>NZ_FMCU01000045.1:3866-10010 GCF_900091525.1 Micromonospora matsumotoense | reverse complement strand
GCGCCTGCCGGACACCCGTGGCAGCAGCCAGAGCAGCAGGCGTCGGAGTCTGGAAGAACGCCCGGACCGCAACCACGATCCCCCGCCGACGCAGCCACTCCACCAACCGCACCACCAACAACGAATGCCCACCCAGAGCGAAGAAGTCATCGTCCACACCCACCGCGTCCACACCCAGCAACGCCGCGAACCCCGCGCAGATCACCTCCTCCCGCGGGTTCACCGGCGCCCGCCCCACCCCCGCCACCTGCTGCGGCGCGGGCAACCGCTCCCGATCCAACTTGCCATTCGTCGTCAACGGCAACGCGTCCAGCAGGGCGACGGTGGCGGGCACCATGTGCCCGGGCAGCCGCCGGGCGACCTCCTGCCGCACGGCCGCAGGCAGGCCGGTGGGGTCCGTCCCGGCCGCGGGCACCACGTAGGCGACCAGGCGGACGTCGCCGGGGGTGTCCTCGCGCACGATCACCGCCGTCCGCGCCACCGACTCGCACGCGGCCACCGCTGCCTCGACCTCGCCAAGCTCGATCCGGAAGCCGCGGATCTTCACCTGTTGGTCCGCGCGACCCAGGTATTCCAGCCGACCCTCGCCGTTCCACCTGGCCAGGTCACCGCTGCGGTACAGCCGCTCACCGGGAGCGACGAACGGGCACGCGACGAACCGCTCAGCGGTCAACCCCGGCCGGCCGAGGTAGCCGCGAGCCAACTGACCGCCGGCCACGTACACCTCGGCGGTCACGCCCTGCGGCGCCGGCCGCATCGCGGAGTCCAGCAGGTGCACGCGCAGTCCCGGTAGGGCCCGGCCCACCACACTCGACGTGGCGTCCGGTTGCACGGTCTGAATCGTCACGTGCACCGTGGTCTCGGTGATTCCGTACATGTTCAGCAACACCGGCGCGTCCGAGCCGTATCGAGCGAACCACCCACCCAACCTGCCCGGGTCCAGTGCCTCCCCACCGAAGACCACGGCCCGTAGGGACGGCGCGTCGAGCAGGTCCATCACCTCGTAGAAGCCCGACGGCGTCTGCGACAGCACCGTTACCCGCTCCCGCCGCACGAGATCGGCGAACTCGCTCGGCGACCGCGACACCTCGAACGGCACCACCACCACCCGGCCGCCGTGTAGCAACGCCCCCCATATCTCCCACACCGAGAAGTCGAACGCCGCCGAGTGGAACCAGCTCCACACGTCGTCCGGTCCGAACCCGCCGAACGGGTCCGCGGTGGCGGTGAACAGCTGCGCGACGTTGCCGTGCGTGACGGTTACGCCCTTCGGCCGTCCCGTCGACCCCGACGTGTAGATCACGTACAGCGGGTGGGCCGCCCGCACCGTCACCGGACCAGCCGGCGTCAGCGAGGCCAGCTCGGCCACGACCGCCGGGTCATCGACCACCACGACCGGCGCGGCACAGTCGACCAACACTCCGGCGGTCGCCGAGCTGGCCAGTACCACCACGGGTGCGGCGTCCTCGATCGTGTACGTCACCCGGTCGACCGGATACCGGGGATCGATCGGCACGTACGCCCCACCGGCGCGCACCACTGCCAGCATCGCCACCAGCAGCTCCGGACCCCGGTCGAACACCAGCCCGACCAGTGACTCCGGGCCGACGCGGTGCTCGGTCAGCAGCCGAGCCAGCCGACCCGCGCGCGCGTCCAGTTCCGTGTATGTCAGGGACCCGCCGTCGGTCACCACCGCCACCGCGTCCGGCGTCCGCGCCACCTGTGCCGCGAACAGCCCGGCGACAGTCGCCGCCTCCGACGCGGTCACCGGCGGCGGGTTCCACTCCACCAGTACCCGCCGACGCTCGGCCTCGTCGAGCACGTCGATCGTGCTCAACCGGCGACCGGTGTCGGCGACGAGGAGGCCGAGCAACCGGACGTACCAGGTCACCAGCCGCTCGATGCTGGCCCGCTCGAACAGGTCCGCGCTGCCGACGACCGCGCCGTGCAACCCGGCCGGTCTGCCCGTCGAGTCGAAGGTCTCCGCCACGTCGACGTCGAGGTCGAACTTCGCCGAGTCCCCGCCGGCCTTGATGCGGCCGGTGGTGACACCGGACATCGTGACGCCAGCGGCGGCGTTGTTCTGGACCGTGAGCATCACCTGGAAGAGCGGGTGCCGGACCATCGACCGGACCGGCGCCAACTTTTCCACCAGCCGCTCGAACGGCACGTCCTGGTGCTCGAACGCGGACAGACCGGTCTCGCGCACCCGGGTCAGCAGCTCGGCCACAGTCGGATCGCCGGACAGGTCGGTGCGCAGCACCAGCGTGTTGACGAAGAAGCCGATCAGGTCGTCCAGTGCCTCGTCGGTCCGCCCTGCCACCGCAACACCGATGGGTACGTCCAGGCCCGCTCCGAGCTTCGACAGCAACGCCGCCAGGGCCGCCTGCAGCAGCATGAAGACCGTCACGCCCTCGGCCTGGGCCACCGCCACGATCCGGGCGTGCACGTCGGCCGGTACCCGCAGCGGAACGGTATGTCCCTGGTAGGTGGCCTGCACCGGACGGGGGTGGTCCGCCGGCAGGGCGAGTTCGTGTGGAATGCCGTCGAGGGCGGCCCGCCAGTAGCCGAACTGTCGGGCCAGCACGCTGTCCGGGTCGGACTCGGCACCGAGCAACTCCCGCTGCCAGAGCGCGTAGTCGGCGTACTGCACGGGAAGCGGCGCCCAGTCCGGGGCTCGGCCCTCGGACCGGGCCGCGTAGGCGGTGGAGACGTCGCGGCCGAACGGGGCCATCGACCAGCCGTCGGCGGCGATGTGGTGCAGGACCACCACCAGGACCGCCTGGGTCGGTCCCGCGCGCAGCAGCGTGGCACAGATGGGCACGTCGGTGGCCAGGTCGAAGGTGCGCGCGGCGGCCGCCGTGACCGCATCGTCGAGCTGGGTGGGTGCGACGTCCGCCACCTGCAGGTCCCAGTCCAGCTCGGCGTTGTCGAGGACGTGCTGGTACGGCTCCCCGTCCGTGGTCGGGAAGACCGTGCGCAGCACCTCGTGGCGGGCCAGCACGTCGTGCAGGGCCGCCCGGAGTGCCGCGATGTCCACGCCGCCGGAGAGGCTCATCGCGATCGGCAGGGTATACGTGGTGTCGGCTTCGTCCAGTTGGGCGATGAACCACAGCCGGCGCTGCGCGAACGACAACGGGATCATCAGGAGCCCTTTCGGTTGCGCATCGGCCGCAGTGCCGGCCGACTGGATTGCTCGGCGGGAACGCGCAGGGCGAGTTGGGCCACGGTGGGCGCGTCGAACAGGTCCCGAAGACCGAGTTCGACGCCGAGCACGGTGCGGAGGCGGCTGATCAGCCGTACCGCCAGCAGCGAATGCCCACCGAGGGTGAAGAAGTTGTCATCGACGCCGACCCGTTCGAGCCCGAGGACGTGTGCGAAGGCCTCGCACAGCGCTTGCTCGCGCGGGTTCGCCGGAGGCCGGCTGGCGCTGACAGCCCCGGCGAAGTCCGGCGCGGGCAACGCCCG
Organism: Micromonospora matsumotoense; assembly: GCF_900091525.1. Taxonomy (GTDB): domain Bacteria; phylum Actinomycetota; class Actinomycetes; order Mycobacteriales; family Micromonosporaceae; genus Micromonospora; species Micromonospora matsumotoensis. Next base: position 6,542 of record NZ_FMCU01000045.1, on the reverse strand, counting down.
ACGGTCAAGCTTCCCGCTGCTGGTCAGCGGCAACTCCTCCAGTACCACCACTGCGGCCGGTACGAAGGAGCCGGGAAGGTGACGAGCGACGTGCTCACGGACCTCGGCGGGATCGGCGTCACCGACGACGTACGCCACCAGCCGGTCGTCCCGGACGACGACCGCCGACTGAGTCACCCGGGGGTGCGTGACCACGACCGCCTGCACCTCACCCAACTCGATCCGCACACCCCGCAACTTGACCTGGTCGTCGGTGCGACCCAGATAGTCCAGCTCCCCCTGCGGGGTCCACCGGACCAGGTCACCGGTGCGGTACAAGCGCTCACCCTGCTCATGCGGGTTGGCGACGAACCGCTCGGCGGTCAATCCCGGCATACCCGCGTATCCCCGGGCGAGTTGCACCCCGGCCAGATACAACTCGCCGGCCGCACCCACCGGCACCGGTTGCAGGGTGTTGTCCAGGACGTAGGTGCGGGTGTTGGCCACCGGCGACCCGATCGTCACGGGCACACCCGCCTCACACCGGGTCGCGGTGACCTCCACCGACGCTTCGGTCGGCCCGTACAGGTTGTGCAGCTCAATGTCCGGAAGGACAGCCATCAGGCTGTCCTGCGTCGTCGCCGGAAGCGCTTCACCGGAGCAGACCACCCGCGACAACCCCGTGCATGAGGCCGCCACCGGAAGGAACGCCTCCAGCATCGACGGCACGAAGTGCGCCGTGGACACGTGTTCTTCGCGGATCAACTCGGCCAGGTACGCGGGGTCGCGGTGACCACCCGGACGGGCCACCACCACCGTCGCCCCGACGATCAACGGCCAGAAGAACTCCCACACCGACACGTCAAACGTGAACGGCGTCTTCTGCACCACCCGCTCACCCACCACCAACCCAAGCCGATCCTGCATCCACCGCAACCGGTTCACCACACCCGCGTGCGGCACCACCACGCCCTTCGGCCGACCCGTCGACCCCGACGTGAACATCACATACGCCGCACTACCCGAGGACACCTCGACCGGCGCACCCACGTCCGGGCCGTCCAGCCCCACCACCGAATCCAGCACGACCACCGCACCCGCATCCCGCACGAACACGTCCGCCCGCTGCTGTGGGTACTCCGGATCGATCGGCAGGTAGGCACCACCGGCCTTCAACACCCCGACCAACGCCACCACCAAATCCACACCGCGATCCATCCGCACCCCGACCACGGACTCCGGGCCCACCCCCACCGACCGCAGATGCCGGGCCACGGCACCAGCCCGCGCGTCCAACTCCCGATACGAGACCGACACACCCTCGAACACGACCGCCACCGCATCCGGAGTCGCGGCGACCTGACGGGCGAACAACGACACAATGGTGTCGCCGGCCGGGTAGGACACCGCCGTGTCATTCCATTCGGACAGCACCAGCGAGCGTTGCGCCCGGTCGAGGACCGGCACCCGGGTCAGCGGCACTTCGCCATCGGCCTCCAGCGCGGCGACCATGTTCTCGGTGGTCGTGGCCAACAGCGACACCACCGATTCGGCGTCGATGGGGGTCGTCGCCTCCACGGTGAGGTGGAGCGTGTCACTGTCGTCGTCGACGGAGACTGCCAGCGGGTAGTTGGTGTTCTCCTGGGAGAAGACGACCGCGATGTCGTCCTCGCCGCCGACCTCGACCGTCTCGGTCGCGCTGCTTTCCGGGTTGTCGTTGTGTCGGTAGTTGAGGATCGAGGTGAACAGAGGGCTCTCGTTCGGGACCGCGCTGGTCTGTTGCGCGGTGGCCAGTGACGCGTGTTCGTGTTCGAGGAGAGCGGCGAGTTGGTCACGCATGCGAGTGACGGCGTTTCGGACGTCGTGGCGGCCGGTGTTCAGCCGTACCGGCAGGGTGTTGATGAAGGGGCCCGGTGCCCGATCGGCGCCGACGCCGGCGTTCATCCGGCCGAACAGGACCGTACCGAAGACCACGTCGTCATGTCCCGACGCGGCCGCGAGGGTACGCGCCCAGGCGACGTGCAGCAGGGTCGCGGGGCTGGTGCTCAGAGTACGGGCGACCTGGCGCAACCGGGCGGTCAGCGCAGGTTCCAGCCGCTGCCGAACGCTCCGCTGGTTAACGCCGTCGCTGTGCACGTCGCGCACACCGTAGGGAATGGTGGGCTCGTCCAAGTCGCCCAGCAGATCGGCGAAGTACCGGGTGTGCTCCGCGTCGGAGATTCCGGTGCGGGTCTGCGCCACGAATTCACGGAACGGCACGACCGGCGCGAGCGCGCTGTCATCGCCGCTCATCACCGCGCGTACCTCGGTGATGAGCAGATCCAGGCCCATGTGGTCCTGCACCATGTGGTGCACCCGCACCAGGGCCAGACACCCGTCACCCTGCGGCAGCGCCGCGGTGTGGACCTGGATCAACGGTGCCCGCCGCAGGTCCATCGCCGTCTCACCAACGGCCAACAACTCGCCCACCGGATCAGCGTCGGTGACCGTGACCTCGACCACGGGGAGGGGGGCGTGCCGCCACACCACCTGTACCGGCGCGTCGAGGCCGTCCCACACGATCGCCGTCCGGAAGATGTCATGCCGATCGATGATTCGACCGAGCGCGTCGAGGAAGCGGTCGAGCAGGTCGCGGGTGGCGAAACGCACCACCGTCGGCAACACGTACGCATCACGACCGCCCTCGGCCAGCAGATG
>NZ_FMCU01000045.1:0-3856 GCF_900091525.1 Micromonospora matsumotoense | reverse complement strand
AGCGCGTCGAGGAAGCGGTCGAGCAGGTCGCGGGTGGCGAAACGCACCACCGTCGGCAACACGTACGCATCACGACCGCCCTCGGCCAGCAGATGATGGAACAGCAAGCCCTCCTGCAGAGGAGCCAACGGGTAAATGTCCGCAACATTCGACGCACCACCATCAACAGTGGCCACCACCCGCTCAACCTGCTCCGACGTCAGCTCGACCAGCGGCAGCATCTGCGGGATGATCTGATCGGCGCCCGCCGGAATACCATTCACCGGCACCCGAACCTGATCCCGGCCGACACCCGCGGCAGCCACCCCCGCCGGCGTGGGGGTCTGGAACAGCGCCCGCACCGGCACCGACATACCCCGTTGACGCAGCCACTCCACCAACCGCACCACCAGCAGCGAATGCCCACCCAAAGCGAAGAAGTCGTCGTCCACACCCACCGCCGCGAGCCCGAGCACCTCGGCGAACCCGGCGCACAACAACTCCTCCCGCGCGTTGGCGGGCAGGCGGTCGGCACGCGTGGACGCGGCGAAGTCGGGTGCCGGCAGTGCGGCACGGTCGAGCTTCCCCGCCGCCGACAGCGGCAGCGCCGGCAACACCACGACCGCCGCCGGAACCATGTGCCCCGGCAGCACCGTCGCGGCATACGACCGTACTCGCGCCGGCAACCCGTCCGGGTCGACGCTGGGCGTCGGCACCACGTACGCCACGAGCCGCTTGTCCCCGCCCGAATCCTCCCGAGCCAGCACCGCTGCCTGAGCCACGTCCGAGTGCCCGGTCAGCGCGGCCTGCACCTCGCCCAGCTCAATGCGGAACCCGCGGATCTTCACCTGATCGTCGGTACGCCCGAGGTACTCGATCTGGCCGTCGGCGTTCCACCGCACCAGATCGCCGGTGCGATACATCCGCGAGCCCGGCTGGAACGGATTGGCGACGAACCGCTCTGCGGTCAGCCCTGCCCGGGCCAGATAGCCCCGAGCCAGCCCCACGCCGGCCACGTACAGCTCTCCGGCGACTCCTACCGGCGCGAGGGCGAGATCCCGGTCGAGTACGTGGACCCGCGTACCGCTGATCGGACGCCCGATCGGCGGGGTCTGCTCCGCTGGCCCGTCGACGTTCCACTGCGTCGCGTACACCGTCGCCTCCGTCGGGCCGTAGAGGTTGACCACCTCCACACCCGGCAGGGCTGCCCGTACCTCGGCCACCGTCCCCGTCGTCAGCGCCTCACCGGCCACCACCACGGTGCCGACCCGGGCCCGCACGCCTGCCTGGAGGACCTGCGCCAGCGCCGACGGCACCGCGTTGACCAGGCTCAGGTCCCAGGCCCGATCCCGGTCGGTCAATGCCAGCAGGTCGGCCACGACCTCGACGCTGCCGCCGGACACGAGCGGGCCGAACAGTTCGAAGACCGACACGTCGAAGCTCAGCGACGTCGAGGCCAGCACCCGGGCGAATGCCGTGCCACCGAAGCGGTCGGCCGCCCAGCTCACCAGATTCGCCACCGAACGGTGCTCCACCACCACGCCCTTGGGCCGGCCCGTCGAACCCGAGGTGAACATCACGTACGCGCCGTGATCCGGCCGCGCCGGTGCCCGGTCGAGCAGCTCGTCGCCCACCGGCCGGTCGTGCACAGACACCCGGGCCACCCCGAACGGCAGCACCCTCTCGGTCTCCGGCGAGGTCACCACGGCCACCGGCGCCGCGTCGCCCACCATGAAGGCCACCCGCTCCTCCGGAAGTCCCGGGTCGATCGGTAGATACGCCCCACCGGCCTTCCACACACCCAGCAGGGCCACGACCAGGTCCACGTCACGCGGCAGGCAGACACCCACCACCGAATCCGGCCGCACCCCCCGTGCCACCAGCACCCGCGCCAGCCGCTCGGCCCGCGCATCCAACTCCGCATACGTCAACGTCGTGCCACCCGACGTCACGGCCGGTGCCTGCGGGGTCCTGGTCACCTGTGCGCTGAACAGCTCCGGCAGCGTTGATTCGACTGATGCGGCCGGCACGTCGTTCCACTCCACCAGCACCCGGTGCCGCTCCACCGCGTCTACCACGTTCACGGCGCCCAGCCGCAACGCCGGGTCGTCGGTCACGTCCTCGAGCACCCGGGCGAGCCGCTCCACCATCAGCCGCGCGGACGCTACATCGAACAGGTCAGCGGCGACGGTGAGAGCGCCGCGGATCCCGAGCGGGCTGCCGGTACCGTCGAACGTCTCCTGAAGACTGAAGTCGAGGTCGAACCGTGCGGTCGTCTCCACCGCTCGATCGTCGGCCGGTGCGGGTTCGATCCCGGCCACGTCGAGAATGGCCTCCTCCTGGCTCTGCAGGGTGAGCATCACCTGGAACAGTGGGTTGCGGGCCAAGGAACGGGTCGGTGCCAGGTCCTCCACCAGCCGTTCGAACGGCACGTCCTGGTGGGCGAAGGCTGCCAGGCTGCTCTCCCGGACTCGGCCCAGCACCGCGGTGAACTCCGGGTCGCCGGACAGGTCGGTGCGGATGACCAGCGTGTTGACGAAGAAGCCGACGAGGTCGTTGAGTTTCTCGTCGCTGCGGCCGGCGATCGCGGTGCCGATCGGGACGTCCGTGCCGGCGCCCAGGCGGGAGAGCAGAACGGCGAGCGCCGCCTGCAGTGCCATGAAGACGGTGACGCCTTCGGCCCGGGCGAGCCGCGCCAGTTTCGCGTGCACATGGGCGGAAACCTGGACCGGGAGCCGATAGCCACGGTCGCCGAGCACCGCCGGGCGGGCCCGGTCGAACGGAAGGTTCAGCTCCTCCGGCACTCCGGCCAGGGTCCGGCGCCAGTATTCGACCTGTCGGGCCAGAAGGCTGGCCGGGTTGCCCTTGTCGCCGAGCAGGTCGTACTGCCAGAGGGCGTAGTCGGCGTACTGCACGGGCAGCGGCGCCCAGTCGGGGGGGGTTCCGGCGCGACGGGCCGTGTAGGCGGTGACGAAGTCCCGGGCCAGTGGAGTCCAGGACCAGCCGTCGGCAGCGGTGTGGTGGATGACCACGAGCAGTAACTGCCGGTCCACGTCGCCGCTGAGCAACCACGCCTGGATCGGTAGTTCGGCCGCCAGGTCGAAGGCGTACGACCGGTGTCGGCCGATCGCCTCGTCAAGACCGTCGCCGTTGGTCACCTCGTGCTGCAGGTGCCAGTCGACCTGGTCCACCGGCACGACCTGCTGAACGGGTTCCCCCTGAATGGTCGGAAGTAGGGTGCGCAACGCCTCGTGCCGCCCGATCACGTCACGCAGTGCGGCCTCGATGACCGTCGGGTCCACCGGGCCGTCCAGGTCGAGGGTGTTCGAGACGTTGTAGAGGGCACTGGGTCCTTCGAGTCGGTCGATGAACCAGAGGCGGCGTTGTCCGGAGGACAGTGGGATGTGCTCGGGACGGGGCTGGGGGGCCAGTACGGGGCGGTTGGTGGTGCTTGTTTCGGGTTCCGCGAGGGTGGCGGCGAGAGCCGCGACGGTGGGGGTCTCGAAGAGAGCGCGGATTTCGAGGTCGACGCCGAGTAGTGCGCGGATTCGGGAGATGAGTCGGACGGCGAGTAGGGAGTGCCCGCCGAGTTCGAAGAAGTCGTCGTCGACGCCGACCTGGTCGAGGCCGAGGATCTCGGCGTAGGCCGCGCAGAGCAGTTCCTCGCGTTCGTTGGCGGGTTCCCGGCCGACGCCGGAGGTCGATGGGGCCTCGGGTTCGGGAAGGGCACGGCGGTCGAGTTTGCCGTTGGAGGTCAGGGGTAGGGCGTCGATCACGACCACAGCGGTGGGCAGCAGGTGCTCAGGGAGCCGTTTGGCGGCGTAGCGGCGGACCTGCTCGACTGCGGTGTCGGGGTCGTCGTCGGTGACCACGTAGG
>NZ_FMCU01000011.1 GCF_900091525.1 Micromonospora matsumotoense | reverse complement strand
CAACCCAGCCCGACCAGCCCGGCCCGGCCCGAGCAACCCAGCCCGACCAGCCCGGCCCGGCCCGAGTAGTCCAGCCCAGCCCGACCAGCCCAGCCCGACCAGCCCGGCCCAGCCCGACCAGCCCGGCCCAGCCCGACCAGCCCGGCCCGGCCAATCCAGCCCGACCAGCCCGGCCCGAACGACCCAGCCGAACGATTCGACCCGGCCGGCTCAGCCCGGCGGGGGCGGGGCGCCCGGTCGCCGGCGGTAGGGGGCCCAAGCGACGAAGCGCTCGAACAGGTCACGCGGCGTCGGCCCGTCCTGCGGGTTCAGCCGGAACAGGTCATGGCTCGCCTCGTGATAGAGCGCCCGGACAGATAGACGGCCAGGTCGACGAGGTGTGCGTCGTACTCGATGCGGAGCAGTAGCCGGCCCTCGGCGCACGGCCACGGGCCGCCGCAGGCCCGGCACACCCACAGCGGTCGCAGCGGCAGGTGCGGCCGGCCGCCCGGCGGGTGGGCGCGCGGCGGGTGGGCGCGCGGCGGGTGGGCGCGCGGCCGGTCGGCATACGGGCCGAGGCGTGGCACTGGAAACGAACGGGAGTTCACCGGTCTCGACCTCCTGTGGTGGTGGGGGTGGGGCCGCCCCTGCACGGGGGGTCACGGGCGGCCCCGGCGCGGGCCGGACGGAAGGCGACCCGCTGGTGACATTCTGGTGATGACACCACTACTCTCGGAAGGCATCGACGCCGGGCTGGGCGAGGTCGGGTCGACGGCGAGGGCCGTCCGGTCAGACCGGGGAGGCAGCCGGGACAACCGTGGAGGACGTGTGGAAAGTGAACCGACCGCCGAGCTGATCCGGGCACAACTGCGCAGACTGCGGCTGCACGCGGAGCTGAGCCAGGAGGAGTTCGGCAAGCTGGTCCACTTCTCCGGCTCCCAGATCTCCGCCATCGAGCTGGGCCAACGCCCGTTCGACCGGCTGTTCCTGAAACGGGCGGACGAGGTCCTGACGACCGGCGGGCTGCTCACCTCACTGCTCAGGCTGGCCGAGCGCTACTCGCAACCGAACTGGTTCCGGCCCTGGCTGGAGGCCGAACGCCAGGCACAGCAGCTCTGGTGTTACCACCCGACGCTCGTCCCGGGTCTGTTGCAGACGGAGAACTACGCCCGTGCGGTGATCCGGGCCGACGACATGCTCAGCGACGACGAGGTGGAGCGGCGGCTCGCGGTCCGGTTGGACCGGCAGAGCGTGCTCAGTCGTTCGCAGCCGCCGAAGCTGATCGCGGTGGTCGAGGAGGCGGTGCTCCGGCGCGCGGACGAGAGCTTCCGGGGCCTGATGGTCCAGCAGATCGCCCACCTTCTGGAGTGCGTCGACCAGCCGAACGTCAGTGTCCACGTGATACCCGCCGAGGTCAGCACCCACGTGGGTCTCGCCGGCCCGTTCACGCTGGCGCTCGGCAACGACAGCGGTTGGGTCGGTCATCTGGAGAACCAGCTCAATGGCACCACGATCGACAAGGACGGGGAGCTGACTATCCTGATCTCGCGGTGGGAGAGCGTCCGCAGCGAGGCCCTGCCCCACAACCAGTCGGCACTGCTGATGAAGGAAGTGATGACGTCATGGAGCTGACCGGTGCCACCTGGCGCAAGTCCACCCGCAGCGGCAACGGCGAGTGCGTCGAGGTCGCCGACGACCTGCCTGGCGTCGTCGGGGTGCGCGACAGCAAGGACCCGACCGGTCCCGTCCTCACCTTCGACCGCCAGGCCTGGCGGTCGTTCGTCACCGCCACCGGCAACGGTGTCGGCACCCGCTGACCCGTCCCGGCCCGGACGAGGGCAGCCCGCTACGTCGGAGGCCGGCGGCTACGTCGGAGGCCGGCGGCTACGTCGGAGGCCGGCGGCTACGTCGGAGGCCGGCGGTAGACGGAGACGTGGGAGCGGGATTCGGCGGTGAACTCGCCGCCGGTCCAGTCCGCGTGCCGGCTCTCCAGGGCGAACCCGGCGAGCTGCGCCATCAGGTCCAGCTCGGCGGGCCAGATGTAGCGGTGCGGGGTACGGAACAGCTCCGCCTGCCGGCCGTCGGCGAACCTGAAGTGGTGCGACACCACGTGCTGCGCCAGCACGTCGTAGGTGTCCAGGCCGAGGTAGCCGGGTTCGGAGTGCCATACGACGGCCTGCTGCCCGGGTGGGAGTTTGCGCAGCTCGGGCACCCACAGCTCGACGACGAACCGGCCACCGTCGCCGAGGTGCCGGGCGGCGTTGCGGAAGCACGCCACCTGCTCGGCCTGGCTGAGCAGGTTGGCGATCGTGTTGTAGACCAGATAGACCAGTGAGTATTCGCCGGGGGCGACGGCGGTGGCCATGTCTCCGGCGACCACCGGGATGGTCTGCGCGTCCACCTTGGTCCGGAGCTGCGCGATCATCGGGGCGGACAGCTCGATGCCGGTGACCGGCACCCCTCGGGCGGCGAGCGGGACGGCCACCCGGCCGGTGCCGATCGCGAACTCCAGCGCCGGCCCGTCACCCGCGAGCGCGGCGAGCCGGTCCACCGTGGGCCCCAGCACCTCAGGGGCGAACATCCCGGTGCCCGGCGTGTCATACCGCCGGGCAGCCTCCCCGTCCCAGATCTCCTCCTGCCGCATACACCGACAATCACCACCCCCCACCCTCTCTGTCCACCGATTTCCCCCCACCGCCCCCACCCCGGCCGCCCGTCGCCGGCCCCCGCCGGCCCCCGCCCGCCGCCGGCTCCCATCGTTGGTGATCAAGAAGTTTGTGGGCCTACGAGCTGGAAATTTGACGCAAACCTCTTGATCAACGCGACAGGGGCGGGCGGTGCGAAACGGGTCGCCGGGAGGGTGGGCGGGTTCTAGGCTGCCCGGATGCTGCTTCGTACGTCGACCACCCTGCTGCGGACCCTGCGCGAGGACCCGGCGGACGCGGAGGTGCCGAGCCACCGGCTCCTGCTGCGCGCCGGTTACATCCGTCGCGTCGCCCCGGGCGGGTACGCCTGGCTGCCGCTGGGCAAACTGGTGCTGGACCGGGTCACCGAGATCGTCCGGTCGGAGTTGGCCGCGATCGGCGACCAGGAGGTGCACTTCCCGGCGCTGCTGCCGGCGGAGCCGTACCGGACCAGCGGCCGGTGGGCGGAGTACGGCGACGACATCTTCACCCTCGCCGACCGACGGGGTGCCGAGCACCTGCTCGCCCCGACGCACGAGGAGATGGCGACGCTGCTGGTCAAGGATCTGGTTTCGTCCTACCGGGACTTCCCGCTGACGATCTTCCAGATTCAGACGAAGTTCCGCGACGAGGCCCGCCCCCGGGCCGGGCTGCTGCGCGGACGGGAGTTCCTGATGAAGGACGCCTACTCGTTCGACCTGGACGACGAGGGCCTGCGCGAGTCGTACGCCCGGCACCGGGCCGCGTACCGGCGGGTCTTCGACCGGTTGGGGCTGGACCACACGGTGGTGCAGGCGGTCTCCGGGACGATGGGCGGGTCGGCCTCGGAGGAGTTCCTGGCCACCACCCCGGTCGGTGAGGACACCTACGTCGGCTGCACGGCCTGCGACTACGCGGCGAACACCGAGGCGGTGACGACCCCCGGCCCGCCCGCCGGTGACCCGGATTCGCACCTACCCGCCGAGGTGCACGACACCCCGCAGACCCCGACCATCGCCGCCCTGGTGGCGCTCGCCAACGACCGGAAGCTCGCCGGGCGGCACGACTGGACCGCCGCCGACACCCTGAAGAACGTGGTGCTGACCGTACGCCGGCCCGGCGCGGAGGCAGCCGAGGTGCTGGTGATCGGGCTGCCCGGCGACCGGGAGGTGGACCTCAAGCGGGTCGCGGCAGCGCTGCACCCGGCCGCCGTGACGGTCTTCGACGACTGGGCCGCCCACCCCGGGCTGGTCCGGGGCTACCTCGGGCCGCAGGTGCTGGCCGGGCTCGGCCTCCGTTATCTGGTCGACCCCCGGGTGGTCACCGGCACCGCCTGGCTGACCGGGGCCAACGAGCCGGGGCGGCACGCCACCGACGTGGTCTGCGGACGGGACTTCGCGCCCGACGGCACCATCGAGGCCGCCGAGGTGCGCCCGGGTGACCCCTGCCCCGCCTGCGGCACCACCGGGACCACCGGAGCCGGCGACGGCAGCGGCAGCGGCAGCGGCAGCGGCAGCAACGGCGGCGGCGGCGGCGAGCTGACTATGCGGCGGGGCATCGAGATCGGGCACATCTTCCAGCTCGGCCGCCGGTTCACCGACGCGTTCGCCCTCGACGTGCTGGGCGCGGCGGGCAAACCGGTCCGGCCCACCATGGGCTGTTACGGCATCGGGGTGTCCCGGGCGGTCGCCGCGATCGCCGAACAGCACCACGACGAACGGGGGTTGGTCTGGCCGGCGGCGGTCGCGCCGTGCGACGTACACCTGGTGGTGGCCGGGAAGGGGCCGCAGCTCGACGCGGCGCTCGACCTCGGCGGTCGGCTGTCGGCCGCCGGCCTGCGGGTGCTCGTCGACGACCGGGCCAACGTCTCCGTCGGGGTGAAGTTCACCGACGCCGAGCTGATCGGCATCCCCCGCGCCGTCGTGGTCGGCCGCCGACTTCCCGAGGGGTACGTCGAGCTGCGTGAGCGGGCTACCGGCGGGCACGAGGAGGTCGCCTGGGAAGGCCTGGTCGACCAGCTTCTGCGTCGGGTTCGCGGCAACGGGGTGTAGCGGACGTGCCACGGGGTATCGAAGTGGGATCGTCCAAGGGTGGTTGTTGTGCGGAGGGCTCTCATGTACCGGGTCAGTGACGTGATGACGAAGCAAGTGGTCTATCTGTCGGCGGAGACCACCCTGGACGAAGCGGCCAGGGTGATGAAGGAGGCCGACATCGGGGACGTGGTGGTCACCGACGGCTCCACGCTGGCGGGCCTGCTGACCGACCGGGACATCGTGGTGCGGGCGGTCGCCGAGTGCAGCGACCCGGCCAGCACCTCGATCGGCTCGATCACCACCCGGGAGGTGGTGATGATCGAGCAGCACGCCACGGCCGGCGAGGCGGTGACGTTGATGCGCGAGCGCAACATCCGACGCATCCTGGTCTGCGACAACGAACGCAAGCTCGTCGGCATCGTCTCCCTGGGCGACCTGGCGATGCAGCTCGACCCCAGCTCGGCGCTCGCCGACATCAGCGAGGGCGCACCGAACAACTGACCCGCCCGGGGCGGGCGACCCACGACCGGTGTGGTCGCCCGCCCGGCACTCCCTCGTCCCGGCTCCTTCCAGCCCGCACACGGGCGGCACGGCAGTCTGGTGGCAGACCCGCGCGGGGTGCGGCGGTAGCCTGGCGGGATGTCCGAGATGCCGACGAGGCTGGCCGAGATCGTCGGGGAGTTCACCGACGCCCCCCGCGACGTGGTGCTGGAGATGCTGCTGGAGTACGCCGACGTGATCCCGCCGCTGCCGGCCGGGGTGGATCGCGACGACCTGGAGCAGGTCCCCGAGTGTCAGACGGCGTTCTTCCTGCGTGCCGAGGTCAACCCGGACCGCACGGTGACCACCCTGTTCGACTGCCCGCCGGAGGCGCCCACCACCCGGGCCTTCGCCGGCATCCTCGCCGAAGGGCTGGCCGGGGCGAGCGCCACGCAGGTGCTGGACGTGCCGGACGACCTCTACCAGCGGATGGGCCTGGCCCAGGTGATCAGCCCGTTGCGGGTGCGCGGCGGCACCGCGATCCTGGCCCGACTCAAGCGGCAGGTGCGGGAACAAGCTGGCTGAGCTGGGGGTTGTCTCCGATCATGGAGATCGAGATCTACGCCGACGTGGTCTGCCCCTGGTGCTACATCGGCAAGCGCCGCTTCGAACAGGCCCTGGCGTCGTACGACGGTGAGGTGACCGTCCGGTACCGGCCGTTCCAGCTGGACCCGACGCCGGTGACCGCGCCGCAGCCGCTGCTGGACGCGCTGGCCGCGAAGTTCGGCGGCCAGGAGCGGGCCCAGTCGATGGCCGGGCAGGTGACCCAGGTGGCCGCCGAGGTGGGGCTGACGCTGAACTTCGACCGGGCGGTGAGCGCCAACACCTTCGACGCGCACCGGCTGGTCCGCTTCGCCGACGGGCACGGCCGGGCGGGTGACGTGGTCGAGGCGCTCTACCGGGCGCACTTCACCGACGGGGTCGATGTCGGCTCACCCGAGGCGCTGGTCGCGCTGGCGGTCTCCGTCGGGCTGGACGAGACGGAGACGCGCGAACACCTGGCGTCGAACGCGGGCCGGCGCGAGGTGGCCGCCGACCTGGCCGCCGCCCACCAACTCGGGGTGAGCAGCGTGCCGACCTTCGTGCTCGCCGGCAAGTACGGCGTCACCGGAGCGCAGGAGCCGGAGACCCTGCTCGCCGCGCTGACCGAGGTCGCCCAGCGCGAATCGGCCGGCTGACACCGCAAGACCGGCACCTCACCGAGGCCAAGCTGCTGCCGCGACCCGCTGACGCGTCCCCGCTCCCAGCCCGGCGCGCACACAGGACGACCTAGCCCGGCCGAGCTAGGTCGACCGGGCTGGGCGGAGCGGGGCTGGCGCAGGGTGCGGCGACCCCCATCAGACATCGACGATCGTGATGTTTCACGTGCAACAACATCGATGGTCGTGATTGGCTAGGCGGGTCGGGCCAGGCCCTCCACCACCCGCGCGCCCGGCAGTGCGCCGAGCGCCGGCCCGGGGAGGGCGATCTTGCTGTGCCGTACGCCGGAGCCGATGATCACGTGCGGGGTGGCGATCACCCGGGCGTCCACCAGGATCGGCCACGATTCCGGCAGCCCGATCGGGGTGATCCCGCCGTACTCCATCCCGGTCGCCTCGACCGCGTCGGCCATCGGGGCGAAGCTCGCCTTGCGGACGTCCAGCGCCCGGCGGACCACTCCGTTGACGTCGGCCCGGGTGGTGGCGAGCACCACGCACGCGGCGTACCGGATCTCGCCCTCCCGCTTGCCGGCGATCACCACACAGTTCGCCGACACGTCCAGCCCCACCTCGTACGCGGCACAGAAGGCCGCCGTGTCGGCCAGCGTGGCGTCGATCGGGGCGACCAGGACGTCGTCGACGTCGACGGGCGCCTCCGCCGACCACTGCGCCAGCGCGGCGGCCACCGGCGTCGCCAGCAGGTCGGATCGGGTCCGGGCGGGCTCGGTCTTCAACGTTCCCATCACGGCAGCGATCCTCGCACCTCACGCCGCAGGCCACCCGCCGGGGCACGCCCGCAGGTCGTCGTGGACGCCGCAGGCCGCCGGGCACGCCGCAGGACGCCGGGCACGCCGACCGACGGCCAGCCGACAGGGCCGACAGGGCCGACGGATCAGTTGCCGCCGAGGAAGGAATTCTCCTGCAGGAACGCCCGGTCGTCGGCCGTCGCCGACCGGCCGACCCGCAGCACCTGCGGCCGACGGGCCTCCAGATCCTCCATGCCGTGCCGCACCGCGAGGCGGATCACCCCGTAGAGGAAGACCAGACCGAACACGTAGAGCAGCACCGTGACGACGAAGACCAGCATGGCGTCACGGTAGGCAGAACGTGAACCCGCGCCCGACTCATCTTCGGCCGGGTCCCCCGTACGTGTCGACCAGGTAGTCGGTCCAGGTCCGGCGGCCGGTCGGGACGGCGGTCGTGGTCAGCCCACCCGCCCGCAGCTCACGACCCAGCCGCCCCGGCAGGCGCACCGGCAGCAGTGGACCACGGGACCGCCGGGCCGCCCGCCAGGCCCGTACCGCCTCGTCGAAGCGGAGCACCTGCGGACCGCCGTACTCCTCGACCCCGGTCAGCGGGCCGGTGGCGAGGCGGTCCGCGAGCCGGGCGGCCACCTCGTGCTGGTCGACCGGCTGGGCCAGCACCGCCGGGTCACCCGGTACCGGGCCGATCCGGCCCGCCGCCCGCAACAGCCGGTCCAGGAACACCGGGAACTGGGTGGCCCGCAGCACCGTCCACGGCACCGGTCCGGCAGCCACCACCTGCTCCGCCGCCTCCTTGTGCCGGTAGTACGGGATCGGCACCCGGTCCACGCCGACGATCGAGACGTACAGCAGATGGGCCACGCCCGCGTACCCGGCGGCCAGGGCCAGCCGGCGGGTGCCCAGCACGTCCACCCGGTGTGTCCGGGTGCCGCCACCGGGCCGGGAGGCCAGGTGCAGCACCGCGTCCATCCCGGCCACCGCCTCGACCAACCCGGCCCCGGTGTCCAGGTCGGCGACCACCCAGTCCGCCGCCGGGTCGTGCCGGGGTCGCCGGCTCATCGCCCGCACCGTGAATCCGTCGGTACGCAACCGGGGCAGCACCGCCCGCCCCAACGTCCCGCCGGCACCCGTCACCAGCACCCGCATCCCGTCTCCCTCCGCCGACCGCCCGACGGGCCGGCCACCCGGAACGTGACACCGGCCCCCGGCCTCACCTGAGCAGGTCGACGACGGTCAACGCGAGGAAGAAGACGACCACCGCCTCGCTGATGATCCACGAGTGCCGGTCCGCCCAGTCGCGCATCCGGGGCAGCGTCCGGTCCGCCCGGTCACCGAGCAGCAGCAACGCCAGCAGCGGCAACGCGAGCAACAGCAGGGTCAGCAGCATGAACGGCACCAGGTGCCACCACGACAGGCCGTGCCGGGCCGCGCTCGCCCCCACCGTCACCATCGTGAGGTCGTCGGAGGGCATCACCACGAAGAGCAGCAGTCCCAGCCGGAGCGCGTACCCGAAGCCGGCGTGCTGGAGGCGGCCCATCCACTTCGGCTCGCCGGAGGAGTGCCGCCGGACGAACACCACCACCGCCAGCACCACCAGCAGCCCGAGCACCACCCAGTCGATGGCCGTCTCGACCGGGCTGCGGCCACCCCCGCCGGCCGCGCCCTTGATCACCCGGAAGACCAGCCAGGCGAGGGTCGTGCCGACGACCACCACGATCGCGGCGCCGGTCAGGAAGCCCAGCGACGCCCGACGGGGCCGGTCGCCGGAGGCGAGGAAGACCGCCGCCACCAGCTGCGTACCGGCCACCATCACCACGGCCATCGGCAGGATCGTCAGGAAGTTCATCGCCCACCATCCTCCCGGTCACCCCGGTCGACCAGGCGGGATTCGATGGATCAGGCGGGATGCCCCCGGCCCGGCACCACCCGGCCGGCAAGCAGCGCGCCGAGGAGCGCGCAGCCCACCGCCACGGCGAGCGTCCCCGCGTAGCCGGCCGGACCGGGCGTCGTCCCGGCGGCGAGCACCGTGCCGGTCAACGCCAGCACCGTGGCGGTGAACAGCGAGTCGGCCAGTTGCAACGACGAACTGTTGCGCCCCTGCTCGTCGGGGGTCGACAGGGCCAGGGTCAACACCGACAGCGACGGGTACGCCAGGCCCATCCCCAGACCGGCCACCGCCCAACCGGCCACCCCGACCGCCACCGGCACCGCCGGCCAGACGGCGAGGGTGACCGTGGCCGTGCCCGCCGCCACGCAGGCCAGGCCCCACCGGGGCAGGGTCGCCGAGGAGCGCGGCGGCGGCAGTCGCCCCTGGAGCCAGGAACCCACCGACCAGGACAGCGCCCCGACGGTCAGCACCAGGCCGGCGGCGGTCGGCGAGAAACCCCGCTGCCGGGACAGCATCAGCGGGATGACCACCTCCGCGCCGGCGAAGGCCGCCGCCGCCAACCCGCGCAGACCCACCACCGTGGGCAGGCCCCGGGCGGCCCGCAGGAACCCCGCCGGGAGCAGCCGGGGCGCGCAGACCCCCAGGCCGGCGAGGGCCACCACCACCAGGGTCACGGCGAACGCGCCGCGCTGCTGCCCCCCGTGGTGCAGCAGTGCGGCGCTCACCCCCGCCCCGGCCGCCCAGCCGATCCGGGCCGCCGCGCCCGCCGGTGGCCCGGCCGGCGTCGGCCGGTCGAGCGTGCGCAGGCCCGACTCGACCAGCAGCACCGCCGGCAACGCCACCACCGGCACCGCGAGGAAGACCCACCGCCAGCCCAGGTGTTCCACGATCAGCCCGGCCACCGCCGGCCCGACCAGCGACGGGATGACCCACGCCGCCGCGAACGCGGCGAAGACCCGCCGCCGCAGCTGCTCCGGGTACGCCTGCCCGACCACCACGTACAGCGCGACGGAGAGCAGCCCGGACCCGAAGCCCTGCACCGCCCGACCGATCACCAACGTGCCCATCGCGTCGGCGCTCCCGGCGACGAGCAACCCGACGACGAACAACCCCACCCCGCCCCACATCGGGGCGCGTGGTCCCCGGGCGTCGCACCAGATGCCGGAGAGCACCATGGCCAGCACCCCGGCGGCGAACGAACCGCCGAAGGCGAGCGCGTAGAGCCCCAACCCGTCCAGCGCGCGGGCCACCGTGGGCATCGCGGTGCCCACCGCCAACGCCTCGAAGGCGAGCAGTGACACCAGGGCGACGCTGCCCACCGTCATCGCCCGCAGCCGGGGATCGTAGAGGCGGGCCGCCGGGGCGAGGGTGGCGGTCACCGAACGGCCCCGGCCCGGGGCGGTACGTCAGGCATGCGCCCAGCCTGCGACCTGCACCCTGGTTCAGGTCAAGGGTGAGCCTGGTCTCGTCACGCCGATTCCAGCGCCTCCCCGAGCCCCTTGGCCAGCCCCGACAGGTGCTGGTCGGCGAGCAGGTGACCGGCGGTGATCACCAGGGCGAGCGGCCACTCGATGACCTGGAGGGCGGCGAGCACCCCCAACCCGGCGTAGTAGGCGATCTTGTCGGGCGGTGGCACCGCCACCTCGCCCAGCATCGGCACCTCCACCCGTCGGGTGTATGCGCGGACCATCTCGTGACTGCCACTGAGGTGACGCGTGATCGTGCTCATCCCGGCCTCCTGCCGACTCGTCGGGTCGTCAGCCGGATTCCACCGGCACCGCCGTCCATGCCCCGCCACCGGCGGGAACTTCCCCCGCCCGGAGGGCATAACGGATGCCCTACCGGGAAGCCAGGCCGCCTGACGAACGCAGGAGGCGCGATGGCGTACGGCGGCAGTGGGCGGGGCCGACGCATCGGCCGTACCGCTCGATGACCACGCTGGGCCGGATCGCCGGCCGGGTCCTCCCGTCGGTGCCGGTCCCCCCGTTGCTCGCCGACGCGTCCCGCACCGCCGGTTCGGCCGCCGGACGGCTGGCCCGGGTGGCCGGGCTGACCCGCCGCCGGGTCTGGTCCCGCGACGGTCGGCACCACATCGAGGTGCACGGCGTCTGCCAGGACGGCGGCGACCGGCTGGCCCGTCAGGTCGAGGCGGCGCTGGAACAGCTCCCCGGAGTGGCCTGGGCCCGGGTGAACGCCCCCTCCGGCCGGGTGGTGGTGGCCGTCGAGGAACCGAGACCGAAGCTGGCTGCCCTGATCGACACGGTGGCCCGGATCGAGCGGGTCTGCCCGCACGAGCCGGACCCGGAGATCCCGCCCCCGCATCCGCCGGAGGACGGGCCGCGTACGCCCCGGACCCTCGGCGCGCTCGCCTCCGACGCGCTCGGCCTGACCATCTCCGCCGCCACCCGGATCCTGCCGTTCACCCCGATCCCGGGGGAGGTGGCCGGCCTGCTCACCGCCGTCGACCTGCACCCGAAGCTGCACGACCTCGCCGGCCGGGGGTTGCGCGCCGACCCGCGCACCGAGGTGCTGTTCCCGCTCGTCGAGGCGGTCGTGCAGGGCCTGACCGGCGGCTGGGCCGGCATCGTCCTCGACGGCGCGCAGCGGATCGTGCAGTGGGGTGAGGCGCGCGCCCAGCTCGCCACCTGGACCCGGGCCGAGCCGGGGCTGACCGGTGACCCGGAACGCGCCGTCGCCCGCTCACCCGGGGCCCAGCGGCCCTGCCCCCGCCCCGACGGCCCGGTCGAACGGTACGTCTCGACGATGCTCGCCACCGGGGCTGCCGCCGGGGCCGCCGCGTGGCCCGTCGCCGGGCCGAAGCGGGCCGCCGCGCTCGGGCTCGCCGCACTGCCCAAGGCCCCCGGCAGCGGCCGTGAGGGGTACGCCGCCGAGCTCGGCCGGGTGTTGGCCCGGCGCGGCGTGATCGCCATGGACCGTAGCGTGCTGCGGGAACTCGACCGGATCGACACGGTGGTGTTGGACTCGGCCGTGCTCGGTTCGGCCCGGGGCGTCCTCGCCGACCTGGCCCCGCTGTCCGACACGGACACCGGTGAGGTGGTCGGGCGGGCGTTCGCCCTCTTCGACCCCGACCACCCGGACGACGTCCACGAGGCGGACGGCTGGCGGCTCGGACCCCTGGCCGACCTCGACGCCGACGACCCGGGGGACACCCCGGACAGCCGGCGGCTGCGCGCGGCGGGCGGCCCGCTGCTCGGTCTCGTCCACCACGGCAGCCTCACCGCCGTCGTCCGGGTCGCGCCCGAACCGGCTCCCGGCGTCGACGCGCTGACCGCCGCCGCCCGGCACGCCGGCCTGCGCCTGGTGGTCGGCGGCGACGACCCGCAGCGGTACGGCTTCGCCGACGCGGTGCTGCCCGGCGGGGACCGGCTCGCCGGGTCCGTCCGTACGCTGCAACGCGACGGCGCGGTGGTGATGTTGGTGTCCGGCGACCGGGCCGCGCTGGCCGGCTCCGACTGCGGGCTCGGGGTGGCCGCCCCCGAGGACCTGCCGCCATGGGGTGCCCACCTGCTCGTCGGCACCGACCTGCGGATTCCCGCGCTGCTGATCGAGGCGGCCGGGGTGGCCCGACGGATGACCGGGCAGAACATCCGCCTCGCCATGGCCGGCACCGGGCTCGGCGCGTTGGGGGCGTTCACCGCCGCGACACCGCAGTTGCCCGGCCGCAGTCTCGCCGCCGTCAACGGCGCGGCGGCGCTGGCCTTCGCCAACGGCGTGTGGCGGGCCCGCCGGCTGCCCGACCCGGCCGAGGCACCGGCGGCGGCCACCACCGCCTGGCACCTGATGCCGGTGTCGGCCGTGCTGCGCCAACTGGACACCACCCCGGACGGGCTGACCGGCGCCGAGGCGCAGCACCGGCACCGCGCCGACCCGGACGCGGCGGCCGGCCCCGTCAGCCTGTTCCGGGCCTTCGTCGACGAGCTGGCCAACCCGCTCACGCCGGTGCTGGCCGCCGGTGCGGTCCTCTCCGCGGCGTTCGGCTCACTGGTCGACGCGGCCCTGGTCGGCGGCGTGGTCGGCGGATCGGCGCTGGTCGGGGCGGTGCACCAGCGCAACACCGACCGGGCGCTCGCCGAGTTGCTGTCCCGCTCGGCGGTCACCGCACGGGTGCTGCGGGACGGGGCCGAGCGGGTGGCCGCCGCCGAGGAACTGGTCCCCGGCGACGTGGTGACCCTCGGCCCGGGGGACGCGGTGCCGGCCGACTGCCGGGTGCTCACCGCCGGCGGGTTGGAGGCCGACGAGTCGTCGCTGACCGGTGAGTCGTTGCCGGTGACCAAGGGGGCCGCTCCGGTGGTCGCCGCCGCCCTGGCCGACCGCACCTCGATGCTCTACGAGGGCACCACCATCGCCGCCGGTCACGGCACCGCCGTGGTGGTGGCGACCGGTGCGCAGACCGAGTCCGGCCGGAGCCTCGCGCTGGCCCGCCAGGCCCCGCCGGAGAGCGGTGTGGAGGCCCGGCTGGGCACCATCACCCGCTCGGCGATCCCGTTGGCCGCCGGGTCGGCGATCGCGGTGGCCGGGGCGGGGCTGCTGCGGGGCGTACCGCTGGGGCAGACGGCGGCGACCGCCGCGAACCTGGCCGTGGCGTCGGTGCCGGAGGGGCTGCCGTTCCTGGTCAGTGCGGCGCAACTGGCCGCCGCGCGACGGTTGGCCGCGCACGGCGCGTTGGTCCGCAACCCGCGCACCATCGAGGCGCTGGGCCGGGTGGACGTGCTCTGCTTCGACAAGACCGGCACCCTCACCGAGGGCAAGCTGCTGCTCGCCGGGGTCGGCGACGACGGCCGGTTCGCCGATCTGGACGGGCTCGACGACGGGTTGCGCCGGGTCCTCGCCGCCGGGCTGCGCGCCACCCCCTACGCGGACGATCCGGAGGAACTGCCGCAGCACACCGACCGGGCGGTCCGGTACGGCGCACGGCAGGCCGGGGTGACCGAGCAGACCGGCGCGTCCGGTTGGGCGGCGGTCGGCGGGTTGCCGTTCGAACCGTCCCGGGGTTACCACGCCACCGTCGGCCGGACCGCCGACGGGCTGCTGCTCAGCGTGAAGGGCGCCCCGGAGACGGTGCTGCCCCGGTGTGGTGCGTGGCGGCTGCCGGGCGGCCGGGACGAGCCGCTGGACGCCGAACGCCGGGACCGGCTGCACACCGTGCTCGCCGACCGGGCCGGGGCGGGGCACCGGATCCTCGCCGTGGCGGAGTGCCGGGCCGGTGCCGAGGCGGTCACCGACGACGAGGTGCGGGGGCTGGTCTTCGTCGGCTTCCTCGCCCTCGCCGACGGGGTACGGGAGAGCGCCGCCCCGGCGGTCCGTAGGATCCGGCAGGCGGGCGTGCACACCATCATGATCACCGGGGACCATCCGGCCACCGCCGAGGCGATCGCGTCGGCGATCAGCCCGGAGACCGACGGCCAACGGGTGGTCACCGCCTCCGAGCTGGACCAGTTGGACGACGCGGCGCTGGGTGAGCGGCTGGGCCGCACCGACGTGGTGGCCCGGTGCACCCCGGCGCACAAGGTGCGGATCATCCAGGCGTTGCAGAAGTGCGGGCGTACCGTGGCGATGACCGGTGACGGCGCCAACGACGCCCCGGCGATCCGGCTGGCCGACGTGGGCATCGCCCTCGGCCAGCGGGGCACCCCGGCCGCCCGTGCCGCCGCCGACCTGGTGGTCACCGACGACCGGTTGGAGACCATCATCGCCACCCTGGTCGAGGGGCGGGCGATGTGGTCGTCGGTACGCCACGCGCTGAGCATCCTGGTCGGCGGCAATCTCGGCGAGATCGCGTTCAGCGTGCTCAGCGCCGCCGTCACCGGCCGGTCGGCGCTCAACGGCCGGCAACTGCTCCTGGTCAACCTGCTCACCGACCTGGCACCGGCACTGGCCATCGCGGTCCGGCCCCCCGACGCCGACCACGCCGAGGGGTTGCTCCGCGAGGGGCCGGACGCCTCCCTCGGCGGCACCATGACCCGGGAGATCGGGCTGCGCGCCGCCGCCACCACCCTGGGGGCGACCGTCGGCTGGACGGCCGCCCGGTGGACGGGCCGGGAACGGCGGGCCGGCACGGTGGCCCTGGTCTCGCTGGTCGGCACCCAACTGGGGCAGACCGTCCTCGCCGGTGGCACCAGCCCGACGGTGCTCGCGTCGACCGCCGCCTCCGTCGGCGTGCTCGCCGCCGTGGTGCAGACACCCGGGTTGAGCCAGTTCTTCGGTTGCACCCCGCTCGGCCCGGTGGGCTGGGGCATCGCCGCCGGTTCGGCGCTCGGCGCGACCTTTGCCAACGGCGCGCTGACCCGCCTGGTGGAGCACCTGCCGGGTCCACCCGTCCGCTGGCCGGCCGCGTCGGACTCCGGCTCCTCCTAGACCGTCGCCTCGCTGGTCAGCCGGGCGGGGCCCAGGTGGCGGCGGCGCGTCCCAACCGGTCGTTGATCGCCCGGCCGACCCCCTCGTCGGGGACCGGCTCGGCGAGGATCTCGCTCACCCCGGCCGCGTCCAGCCGGTGTAGCGCGTCGAAGAGCCGGGCGGCCGCCTCGGTCACGTCACCGGCGGGCGAGAGCACCTCGACCGCCGCGTAACCCGCCGCCGGGCCCTCCCGAAAGGCCAGGAAACCCCGCCGGACCCCGTCGTGCGGCGTCGGCCCCGCGCCCGCCACCACCCGCAACGGGGTACGCGGCGCGTAGTGCGCGGCCAACGTACCCGGTGCCACCGGCTGCCCGGAGCTGCCCGGCCGGACGGTCACCGGGCCGACCGCCGCGACGAGTTCCTCCACGGCGAGCGCCCCGAGGCGCAGCACCACCGGGTGCGGGCCGCGCGCGTCCACGATGGTCGACTCGATCCCGCACCGGGTGGGGCCGCCGTCGAGCACCACGTCGACCGCCGCGCCGAGCCCGTGCACGACATGCTCGGCGCGGGTGGGGCTGAGCTGCCCGAACCGGTTGGCGCTCGGCGCGGCCACCGGCACCCCGGCAGCCCTGATCAATGCGCGGGCGGACGCCTCGTCGGGCACCCGGACGGCCATGGTGTCGAGGCCGGAGGTGACGATCGGCGGGATCGCGTCCGGCCGGTCCACGATCAGGGTGAGCGGCCCCGGCCAGAACCGCTCGGCCAGC
This sequence comes from Micromonospora matsumotoense, assembly GCF_900091525.1. Classification (GTDB taxonomy): domain Bacteria; phylum Actinomycetota; class Actinomycetes; order Mycobacteriales; family Micromonosporaceae; genus Micromonospora; species Micromonospora matsumotoensis. The sequence goes on along the minus strand of NZ_FMCU01000011.1, from coordinate 199,031 downwards.
GCCGCGACCGGCGGGGGCAGCGCGCCGACGAGGGCCGGCAGGTCGGCGGCGTCGGCCAGGTGGGTGATCAGCGGATCGAAGCCGGGCCGGGCCTTCGCCTCGAAGATCCGCGCCGCGGCCCGGGCGTCCAGCGCGTTCGCGCCGAGCCCGTAGACCGTCTCGGTGGGGAAGGCCACCAACCCGCCGGCCCGCAGCACGGCGGCGGCCTCGGCGATGCCGTGCGCGGCGGGCAGGACACGGGGGACGGCAGTGGTCACGCCCTCGACGCTAGCCTGCCGCCCCGGCCGGGGCCGGTGCGGGTGGCGGTCGTCCACGCAAGGGTCGTCGTGCACGCACGGGCGTCGTCGGCCAGGCCGGTGCCGTCGGAGGTCGCCCGCCGGCCGGGCCGGTCATCCGGTCGGGCCCGGTGCCGTCGAGGGCTGCCCGCCGGTCGGGGCGAACGACGCGCGTGGCGGACCGGTTTCCGCCCAGCAGACGCCGCCCCGGAACTCGACGCCCGGGACACCGTCGACGACCCGGCTGAGGTCCGCGACGGAGGCGAGCGCCAGGGTGAGGTCACCGCGCAGCTCCGCGTCGGCGGACGGCAGGTCGTCCTCCTCCTGCGCCCAGTCGATGTCGGCGGCGCGCAGCTCGGCGACCGCGTGGCCGGTCAGCGCGGCCGGGTCGGTCACTGCGATGTCGATCCGGCAATAGAGTTGGAGACGCCGGCTGCCCGGGGCACCCTCGGTCGTCATGTGGCTCAGCGACGGCGACGGGACCGGCGCAGCGCCCAGATGCCCCCGCCGAAGGCCAGCACCGTGGGCACCAGGCAGCAGAGCATCAGGACGATCAGGTGCCACGGTTTGATTGCTCCCATTGCCGAGAGGCTAGGGGACGGGCGCCGACCGCGCCGCCCCGGTCCGTTGCGCGCGGCCGGTCCCGCTGGGGAGGATTGCGGGCATGCTCCGCTCGCCGCACGCCCTCCTGTGGGACTTCGGTGGCGTCCTGGCCGATGCTCCCCCGCAGCCACCCGCCCCACCGGAGCTCGTCCGGCGGCTGTCCCACCTCGTCGGCGGTGCGGTGCCGGAGCGGCAACTCGCCGCCGACCTGGCCGAGGGCGCACGGAGCTATTCGGCCTGGCGCGACGGCGCGGGCCGGGAGGCCGAACCGGTGGAGCTGCCCCACTCCCGGGTCTGGGCGGAGTTCGTCACCCGGTCGTGGCCCCGCGCGGCCAGGGAGGCCGTCGACCGGGAGGCGACCCCCCTGGCGTACGCCTGGACCCGGCGGGCGGACTGGGCGGTGCGCCCGGGTATCCCCGACGCGCTCCGGGCGGCCACCGAGGCGGGCCTTCCGTTGGCCGTGGTGAGCAACACCCTCTGCGGTGCCGCGCACCGGGACTTCCTCGCCGCCGCCGGGCTCGCCGGGTTGTTCGCCGCCCAGTTCTACAGCGACGAAGCCGGCCCCCGGAAGCCCAACCCGCGACTGGCGCTGTTGGCGGCGGAGGCCGTCGGGGTGCCGATCGACCGCTGCTGGTTCGTCGGCGACACCCTCGGTCGGGACGTCGAGTGTGCCCGCCGCGCCGGGGCGGGCGCGGCGATCCTGATGCGCTCACCCCGCACCGACCGGGAACCGCCGCATCCCGCCGTCACCCCGGACGCCCGGGTCGATGACGGTCACGGCCTGCTCGCCCTGCTGCGGCAGGCCCGAGGCTCCGTCGGCTGAGGACCGACTCGCCGGCACCGTGTCGTACGGAGGCACCGGGAGCATCACTACGACATCCCGTATTTTGGCGGGTTCCCCTTCGCTTTCGGCTGGTAGGAATACCGCGACCGGGCAGCGTTCCCAGCGAAGGGTGGAATGGTGGCTGACGCGAGGAACCCGACCCGACACGTCGTCCTCATGGTCGACATCGAGCGTTACAGCGCGCGGAGCAACGTGCTCCAACACCGCGCACAGCAAGCACTGACAGAAGTCATGCAGGCAGCCTGGGACGAGTTGGGCATCGTGCTGCCCGAGACGTTGCGCCAACAGAGCGGTGACGGCCAACTGGCGGTCCTGCCCCCGGGGGCCAGTGAACGGCGGGTCCTCCGGCTCGCGTCGGTTCTCGACCGGTTGTTGCGGGAGCACAACCAGGGCCTGTCCGCTGAGGCCCGGGTCCGGATGCGACTCGGCGTCCACCACGGACTGGTCCATCTCGACAGCGCGAACGGCTTTGCCGGCAGCGCGGTGGTGACCGTCTGCCGACTGGTCGACTCGCCGCAGCTCAAGAGCATGCTGCGCCGTTTTCCCCGGGCGCAGGTCGCGCTGGTCGTGTCGGACCTGATCTACCAGGACGTCGTTCGCGAGTACCAGGACCTGCCGCAGGATCAGTTCCTGCGGATCAACGCCAGCCTGCCGGACAAGGGTTTCGAGAGCTCCGCCTGGATCTACGTACCGGGGGAGAATGCCGCCGCGTCGACCGTGCCGGACGCACTTCCCGCCGACCCACAGGGAGAGATCGACCTGAACCGGATGGACCGCTCCGCGGAGCTCGACCCGCCACAACTGCCGACGGTCGGGCAGGTGTTCCAGCACATCACGGCGCAGGGGCCGGCCGCGTTCGGCAACGGAAACACCGTCACGACGTACGGTTCCGCCGACGACGCACAGCCGGGCCGGTCATCGCGGTGAGTGCCATTGATCCCCCTGCTGACGAGGAGTCGGAGCCTCCCGTCCCGGCCACCGTGAACGTCTACTCCGGGAACACCTCCCACGGGCCGACTGCCATCGGTTACCGCAACACCATCAACCAGGTGAACTACGGGAGCGTTCCGCCCACCCACTCGCGCGACGTCGTGTTGTCGAAGGCTCTGGAGACCCTGGCCGACGAGGTGGCGGTACGACGCCAGCGGGACGAGGAACGCAGCGGGGTGCTCAGCCGTCCGTTGCCGGCGCGATGGGCGGCAACTGCGATGGCCGAGGCGTCGATGGGCGAGGTCACCTGGTCATCGCTCGGCCTGACCCCGGCCCAGCCTCCCGCCGGCGGACTCGACGATCTCGCCGACCTGCTCACCCGCCAACTGCCTCACCGCCGCCTGGTGATCCTCGGCACGGCAGGGTCGGGCCGGACCGTGCTGGTCACCCGGCTCGTCGGCCTCCTGCTCAAGGAGCGGCTAGCCGGTCAGCCGGTTCCGGTGATGTTGCCCGCCGGGTCGTGGAACCCGAGCAAGCAACTGCTGCGCGATTGGATGGCGGAGCAACTGGCCCGGGACCACCCGCACCTGCGGGCGTCAGCACCCCTGCCCGGCCCGTGGAGATACTTCGCAGGGCTCCGCAAGCGCCGAACGCTGGCGGCCTACCTGGTCGACAGGAACCTTGTGCTGCCCATCATCCACGACCTGGACATGATCGGTGACGGGCTGCGCGAAGAGACGATGAACGCGTTGCACGAGCGGGGAGCCGAGGCTCCGTTGGTGGTGACCAGCCTCGTCGCGCCGTACCGGAAGGCGGTCGAGAGCGCGGAACGCGGGCTGTCCCGCGCTGCGGTGGTCGAGGTGCTGCCGCTCACCTTCGCCGACATCCGGGCGTACTTCGCCCCCGAAGGGGGGAACGGACGGTGGCATCAGGCGTTCCTTGAGCTGGATGCCGATCCCGAAGCACCCCTGGCCAGCGCCCTGCGCACGCCGTTGCTGGTCTGGCTGGCCCGTACCACCTACGCCGGCGCCGCCGCCGATCCGCGCGAGTTGTGCGACCGGGGCCGGTTCCCCGATCAGACCGCCATCGAGAATCATCTCCTCGACGGTCTGTTGTCGGTCGCCTACCCACGACAGCCGACGCCGGCCCGCCGGCGGGACACCGACGAGACCTGGCATCCCGACGATGCGAGGCGATGGCTGCTCTTCCTCGCGCGGCACCTGCAGGACACGGACACCCACGAGATCGCCTGGTGGCAGCTGCACCGGACGATGAGGTTCCTCCGGCCGATCCAGTACGCGGTGACGCTTCTGCTGTTCTGGGCGTCGATATGGCTCGCACACGGCAATCTCGTCGTCGCTGTCCTGTTCGCGGCCATCAGCATGCCGGTTGTGGTGAGTGAGCGGCTCCGTACGCGATTCGGTTTGGTCCCAGCCGCACCGATCTACCGGGTGCAGGTCAGCGGACGCAGGGTGCGACACCTCGTTCGTACGACGTCCGTCAGCCTCCTGCTGGCGTTGTTGCTGGCCGGGTCGGGAGCGGTGGTGTGGCACCTGTCGGGTGACGCACTGCCGGGCATCATCGGCGGGCTCGGCCTGATGTTGTCGGCCGTGGTCGTTCCCGTCTGCGACCACTATCGACGCAGGGTCTACGACCCGTCCCGCGAGATCATGATCGCCGAGGATCCCGCCCGCGCGGACAACCCCCTCTCCACCTTGCGGGCCGACCGCAGATCGGTGCTGGGACCTGCCGGCGCACTGCTCCTCATGGGGGCCTCGCCGGCGCTGCTGCTCGGTGGTGGATCGTGGCCGCAGGCCGCCACCATCCTCGCGTTCGCGATCGGCTGGGTGGGCTTCGGTGCCTGGACCGAGTTTGCGATCGCTCGGGCCATCCTGGCGATGCGAGGTCGGCTGCCCTGGCGGACGATGGCCTTTCTCCGCGACGCGGCCGGGCGGGGCGTGCTCCGCCAGGTGGGTGCCACCTACCAGTTCCGCCACCCGCGGCTTCGTGACCGATTGGCTGCCGATCCGTCCTCACCGCACGTTCCGGTAGCTCCTTCCACCACCTAACCCTGCGGTAGCGCATCGTCCACCGACGACGCCCCCGCCACCTGATGAACCCCGACGACAGCGTCGAGCGGTAGGGCCGCGTAGACGTGCGGGAAGGAACCGCCGTCGGGGGCATCCTCCCAGCGCACCGCCGCGCCGAGAAGCCGGGCGTCGAGAGCGGCGACCACGAGCGCCGGCTCCTGCGCGAAGAACCGCAGCGCGGTCGCACCCACCTGCTCGCGGGAGGAGCAGTGGATGAAACCGCTGCTGTGGTCGAACGGCGAGCCGTCGAAGCGGCCGACGGTCTCGAACTCGGCCCACTCGGCGGGCAGGAGAATCTTGTAGATCAGCACATCCCAGGATGGCAGATGACCGCCCGGTCCGCAGCCACCGGCCCCGTCAGCACTCCGAAGTTGACAGCTCACCTTGGCTCATGCCAATAATAGTTGGCATGAGCCAAGGTGAGCTATGGGAGACTTGAGCGGCGATCGGCTGGTCGAGGTTCTCGCCACGTTGGCCAGCCCGCACCGGCTCCGCGTCCTCGCCGCGTTGACCGGCGGACGCGCCTACGTCTCACAGCTCGCCCGCGATCTGGGCATCAGCCGTGCGCTGTTGCAGGTGCATCTCAAGAAACTGGAGCGGGCCGGGTTGGTCACCGCCCATCTGGAGTTGTCCGGAGACGGCAAGGCGCTCAAGTACTACGAGGTCACGCCGTTCTCGCTGCACCTCACGCCCGACGTGGTGGCGGCTGCCGCCGCGACCCTGAGCACCGCCGGAGACGGCGACGCCCCACCGAAGGGAACCAGTTAGATGGACGCTGCCTCGGTCTTCCTGATCGTCGTCGCCGCCGTGCTCATCTCGGTCGTCTGGTATGCGGGCGTCCGCAAGCGGACCGAGGTGTCGAGCGAACTGCAGCGGCAGTACGCCGAGCAGGCCGCCGAGACACAGCGGCTGCTCACCGAGATGAGCGCGCAACTGGCGGACCTGCACCGGCGTACCGCCGACATGCAACGCATCCTCAAAGACGCCGAATGACCACGCTCAGGCTCTCCCCGCCGGTCACCCTCCTCAACGTCCCCAACGCCATCACCGCCGCACGGACGGCCGGCTCCTTCGGGCTCGCGGTGGCGGCGCTGACCCACCGCAACGCCCACCTGCTCGTCGCCGCCTACCTGATCTACTGGGTCGGTGACATCCTCGACGGTGTCGCCGCCCGCGCCCTGGGGCAGGAAACCCGCACCGGCGCGGTCTTCGACATCGTCGCCGACCGGGCCTGCACGTCGGCCTGCGCTGCGGCACTCGTCGTGCTGCGGCCCGAAACCGCGCTGCCGATCGCGGTGTTCCTCGTCCAGTTCATGGTCGTCGATCAGCTGCTGAGCCTGATGTTCCTGCGCTGGCCGCTGCTGAGCCCGAACCACTTCGCCTGCGTCGACCGCCGCATCTACCGGTGGAACTGGTCTCCGCCGGCGAAGGCACTGAACACCGCAGCGGTGGTGCTTCTGGCGATCTTCGCGCCGACCGCCGTCGCCGTCACCTTCGCCCTCGGCGTCGCCGCAGTGAAGGCCGTCTCGCTGGTGTCCGCCGCCAATCTGCCGGTCGACCCGCCGCCCACCCGGCCATGATCGCCGTTCTGGCGGCGGCGGCCGTCGGGCTCCTGTCGGCGTTCCTGCCGTTCACCCCGGCCGAGCCGTACCTGATGGCGGCCGTAGCGACCACCGCCACGCCACCCGTGGCACTCGGCGTCGCCGCCGCAGCCGGTCAGACCGCCGGCAAGTTCCTGATCTTCCTCGGTACGCGCGGCGCGATCCACTCACCCTGGCTGCGACGCCGGCTCAGCAGGCGGACCCCGACCGGGCGGAAACCAGCGGGCCGGTGGGGGACGATGCTCGCACGCCCGAAGGCGGCCGGCGCACGACTCGTCGAGATGATGGAACGCCCCCGCCAGGCCATCGGTGTGCTGTTGGTCAGCGCGGTAACCGGATTTCCACCGCTGCTGGCCACCAGCGTCTACCTGGGTCGCACGCCGCTGCGTCCGGTCGCGTTCGCGGCGACGTGCCTGCTGGGCCGTACGATCCGCTTCGTCGCGATCGCACTGGCGCCACGGCTCGCCGGCTACTGAGCACCGGCCGCCGCCCGGTCCGGCACCCGACAACATCCGGAACGCGGCCCGCCGAGCGGAATGACGGTCCGACAAAGGTTCGCGCATTGTGCGGACGCACGTCAGCGGGTGGAGCCCCAGGGGGCTCGAACCCCTAACTCACCAGCGGCTGTGGACGTCGACCACCCTCAACCGCTGTACACACTCCAGCCGACCTTCACCGGCTCGTACGAGGTGATTTCGCGCCCCTACTGACTCGCTGGCGACCGATGACAACGTTCGATCGAACGAGGAAGACGAGAATGAGGAGAAGGCCCCGTGAACTGCACGGGAGCGGAGTGGAGCCCAGGGGACTCGAACCCCTAACCCCTGCCTTGCAAAGGCGGATAACAGGCGCTGAGCAAGGTCAACGAGCGACAACCCTTGTGGCAGACCACCTAGCGCCTGTCGCTCTTTGCCATCGGTTACCAACGACTCACATGGCGTTCGCTGACTTTCCGCTGACGGAGTTGCAAGCCTTATTAGTATATTACGGACATTCTTCGCACTCGACCTTACCATCGAGTAGGTCCTCCCACCAGTGTTGAATTGCTCACAGCACCCATAATGCCCGCATATCTGCAGGTAAGCACCGCTTCGGTTCGGCAGGTTTCTACTACCTTGCAGTCCCGCGCCGAGCAGAGCATCACCCTCCGCAACATTCGACTACCCTGCGTACGAACTGTCTCCACGCTCGTCCACCGCGCTTGTTGTGCTGCTCGCGGATCAAGTGATTCGATCTCAGGCAGAGGACCTACACAGCTGACGCTCGATCGCTCACCTGATCCACCTGGCTGTCGTCACAGCGGTGTAGAACCTCTAGAGACACGGAGCGGCACCCGCCTTAGGAACGGGTGCCGCAGTGAACTCCGTGTTGATCCGCGAGCAACGGACTTAAGGAGATCGAGTGCCCAGGCTAGCAACCCGGCATGAACGGGCCAAGCAAAGCGATGACCAGCACAGTCGCCGTATCGGCTACCTCACAGCCGTAACGGCCCTGGTAACGGCGGTTTCGACGCTGGTCGCCGCTGCCGCTACCTTTGTCGCACTGTTCGTCGCCTGAGCCCCGGCGGGGGCGGAGTCCCAACGACCTGCCCCCGCCGGGCCGCTAGGCGGCAAGGCCAAGCAGCGCCCCGGCACGCGCGTTGAACCGCTGGACCTCATGCAGGTTGCCGAACGGCTTCATGCGCCGTTGCAGGTCTCGCACCGTCTCGATGGCGCGGGACGAGTTGACCGACGCGGCCAGGTCGACGACGTGCGCCGCCCGTGATGCGGCAGCTTCGACGTTGGCCCGGTCAAGGTCAGCGATCGACAGCGCCGCCTCACTGAGCGCGCCGCGCCGGGCACGCCCCTGCCGTCGAGCGCCAGCAGCGGACTCGCTGGCGAAGCGCTCAAGCTCCGACGGCTGGCCGAGATCACGGAAGCAGTGCGCAGCCTCACCGAAGATGTACGGCGCGTCGATGAACTTCGCCCAAGCCGGTTCGTCGTCGTGAACCACGCGCCCAAACACCTGCTCAGCCTTCACGACCGACGCAGCGGCGGCAGATCCCTCGCCGAGTGCCGCGAGCGCCCGCCCCTCCAAGATGTGGAGATCCGCAAGGCAGGCGGGCGAATCCCCCTCGGATAGCCCACGGCGACCGGCCCGAGCGAGCATCAGCGCCTCGCGAGGGTGACCAAGCAGGTTCGCCTGATCCGACATGCCGGCCAGCACATGAGCACCGAGCGCAGCGCTGCCAGCGGCTTGCGCCAGCCGTAGCGCCTGAATCAGGTATCGCTGCGCTAGACCGTGCTCGCCATCGTCGTACGCCATCCAGCCCACAAGGTAGGACTGCTCGGCGGCAGCTTCGTACAGCGCGTGCTGCACCGCAGGTTCGTGGTCGCGCTTGAGCAGCGGCAGTACGTAGCTCTGCATGTACTCCACGAGGGCGGTCCGGGCATGGCCGCCGCCGCGCATCACGTCCATGTCCTGGAAGAGCGCGAACATGTCGCGGATGCCGGCCACCTGGCGCATACCCACCTGGCGCGGCCCGCGTTCCGTCGCCGTCTCGTCCAGCATGGCGAGCAGCCAGTCTCGGCTAGGTGCTCCAAGCGCGGCCAGTACAAACGGTGCCTTCACGATGTCGCGGCGCTTCACGTCAGCTCTCCCGAGATCGATGATGGTATCGACTGTCGTGCGCGTGTCATTCGAGTACTGCAACCCCCGCGCAGCCAGGGTTTCTTCCTCGGTCATACCGAAGTCCGACGGGCTGACACGACGGCTCAGCCGCTCGGACAGGGCTTGTGCAAGCAGGGTCGGAACGGGCGGACGGGGCTTCTCGCCGCGCTTCACCCAGCGGTTCACCGCCGTGTAGTCGTACCGCAGCGCCCGACCCTCGTTCGCGCCCAGGTCGTTGACGCGGCGAGCCAACCCAGCCCACGAGTAGCCGGCTTCGCCGACGAGAGCGGCAAGAGCATCGTTCGGTTCGTTCACGGTCCGTCCCTCCCCAGGGCCTACCTCGGACGCTACCGGCTACGACCAGGGGAGGGATACGCCCACATGGACCCTCGAACTTCACACGGGTCTTCACATGGTGTCGATGCCCGGTGTCGTCGGGTTTTCTCGTTGCATGACAACGGTTTCTCAGCGCAAGCCACGAACGACCGTCTTCACGGTCGCCTGCGACACGCCGGCAGCCTCGGCAATCTCGGGAACGGTGTGGTCGGTCGACCGGCGTACATCGCGGATGAGCTGGTCACGCTTCTGCCGCAGGTCATCGAGCGCCTGGTTCGCCTCTCGTACGCGAGCAGCGAGCTTCTGAAGGTCGTCAAGGGTCGCCATGCCTCGCAGTGTAGCGACTAGCCAGCTACCGAAGATACGGCTAGACAGCTAGCGGGTAGCCGGCTACCGTATGACCCATGCAAGCGGCCCCGGCGGGGTGGCACCCCCACCGAGGCCAGTGCATCAACCCGTTCCCAGCGAAGGAGTACGAAGATGCAGGTCAAGGGTATCCCGGTCGTGCTGGCCTCCGACAGTGACACGTTGACCGCGCTGGCGGACATGTTCCGTCCCCCGCGCTTGAACTTCGCCAAGGTGTGTCTCTACTGCGAGACGCGGTTCTGTGTGTCGTCGGCGTGTGTGAAGGTGCACGCGGTGTCGGTGTGGGGGCCGTGCCCGGACTGCGATGGTTTCGGTAGCTGCACCTGCTTGAACGGCGTGGTGGAGATGGACCGGGCCGGGTTGGCGGAGTTCATCGGCCGGACGCTGCCGCAGCGCCGGGCCGCTGCGGAGTTCGCGGTGGTGGCGTGATGGAGACGCGGTGGAAGCGGCTGCGGTTTGAGCGCGGTTGGTCGCAGCGTGACGTGCTGCGTCGTATGGAGGCGGTGGCCCGCCGTCAGGGCGTGCCGTTCCCGTCCGAGGAGTCGGCGAAGAAGGCGATCTCCCGGTGGGAGAACGGGCACAGCAAGCCGACGTCGTTCTACTACGGGTTGTTGGCCGAGGTGTTCGACTTGCCGCCGGATGACGGCCCGTCGCCGGTGGCTGCGCCCAAGCCGGGCACGGTGACCGCCGAGCTGGTGGCGCTGCGCGTGGAGGTCGCCCGTCTGTCCGAGCTGGTGTCGCACCTGGCGGCGGTGGCGTGATGGCCCGGCCGAACTCGGCCCGCATGCGGGCGATCAAGCGGGCGCTTGCCGACCGGGACGGCGCGGGGTGCTTCTACTGCGGTCACCCGTTCGCCACGCTGCTGGGCGCGACGGTGGACCACCTGATCCCGCAGAGTGCCCTGCCGGGGTGGGCGCTGATGAATCTGGTTCTTGCCTGCCGGCCATGCAACGAGGCCAAGGCCGACCAGCTTCCGCAGGTGTTCCTGCGCGCCGCCGGCTGCGCGCCGCCGGCTGCGCGCCGCTGCCGCGACGGCCGCACCCGTTCGTCACCACCGTCGCCGCGCTGGCGGCCCGCCTGGCGCGCGTCGAGCTGCGCCACCCGACGACAACCACGGTTGTCACCGCCGCCCGGTGACGGATGCGCCCTGGTGGCTTACGTCACCGGGTGCGCGTCACCGGACGACCGAGGGCCGGACCCGGGTCCGGCCCACCCAGACCACACCCGCACCAACCGAACGGGAGTCACCCTGTGACCGCCACGAACCGACCACCACGGACCCGGCCGGGCCGATCTTCGGACCCGGGTGTCCGACCACCCCAAGCGGCTGAAACACCCTTCAGCGCAGCGACGGGCGGACCTGATCCCGCTGCCGAGTGGTTCAGCCGATCTGACCCGGAGATGCCCCCGCCGCCGGTAGGTCTGGACGGCATCGCCGCCGGTCACGCCCCGGATGGTGAACCGTTCCATGAACCGGTCAGCACCGGTCAGGTTGAGCCCGGCGGACCCGCCGAGCACGGCCGCACGATCCTGCTGACCCCGGCGTCACAGATCCGGATGCGACCGGTCGCCTGGACGTGGACCAACCGCATCCCCTCCGGCGCGCTGACCGTGATACCCGGACGGGAGGGCATCGGCAAGTCCCTGACCCTGGCGTGGCTCACCGCGCAGATCACCCAGGGCACCCTGCCCGGTCGGCACCACGGCACCCCGCGTCCGGTCATCTACGCCGCCACCGAAGACTCCTGGTCGCAGACCATCGGCCCACGCCTCTACGCGGCCGGCGCGGATCTCGACATGGTGTACCGGGTCGACGTGCAACACGACGGCGGGTTTGACGCCCTGACCCTGCCCCGTGACTGCACGGCGCTGGGCCGGGAGATCAGCCGTCTCGGCGTGGCGCTGCTGGCCGCTGACCCGTTGCTGTCGCTGATTCACTCCGGAATCGACACCCACCGGGACCGGGATCTCCGTACCGCCCTGGAACCCCTGGTGAACATGGCCGACCGCACCGGGTGCGCGGTGGTCGGGCTGGCGCACTTCAACAAGTCAGCCAGCCCGGACGCCCTGAACCTCATCACCGGATCACGGGCATTCTCGGCCGTCGCCCGCGCCGTGATCGCGATTGCCCGCGACGACGAAGCCGGAGACGGATCGTGCGTCATGAGCCAGGCGAAGAACAACCTCGGCCCCCTGGACCTGCCCTCGCTGCGCTACGTCGTGGAGTCGGTCGAGATCCCCACCGACGAAGGGCCGGCGTTCGTCGGGAAGCTGACCATCACCGGCGAGTCGGACCGGTCGGTCGGAGACATCCTCGGCGAGGGTGCCGGCGCGGAAGGGGACGACCGCAGCGAGCGCGACGACGCCGCCGCGTGGCTGCGCGACTGGCTGACCGAACAGGGCGGCGAAGCGACCCGCGCCGACGTGCTCAAGGCCGCCCGCGCCGAAGGCATCGCCGAACGGACGCTACGCCGCGCCAAGACCCGCGCCGGGGTCACCACCACCCGCCAGGGCTTCCCCGCACGCACCCTCTGGCAACTCACCGTCCGTGACGACCAACCGGCAGCGCGGCCAGTCCGGCCACACTCCGGCCAGTCCGGCCACGTTCCAGAAGCTGGCCGCACTGGCCGCACTGTGGCCCCACTGGCCGGACAGACCGAACTCCCTCACGCTCCGTAACCCCACTAGACGCGGCCAGGTGTCAGCGCTGTCAACGCCTGTCAACGGTCGGCGCTGACAGCGCGACACCCGCCCCGACCAGCACAAACCCGCCGATCACGAGGGGGTGTCAACGTGTCAGCGCCACCACCACCCCGCCGGCCCTCCACCCCAGGGACAGACGGACCGGGAACGGTCGGCACCGGGCCGCACAGCGGGCGTGATGCAACCCCGCCGGCTGGCATCCGTCACCCGACCGCCGGCCCTCCTAGCCCTAGGACCGACCACCTTCTAGACCTAGGAGCGCTGCCGACCAGCGCACTAGCGGTCTAGGACCCACACCACCGCTACCCGCCCCACCCGCGCCAGCGGCCAGCACGGCGACCAGGCATCTCCTAGTCACCCGCGACGGAACCCACCTGGCGACAACCCCGGTTGTCACCGCGCCGCCCAGCTCGACCGCGCGGGCGCTGCGTCACGGCCAGGTCGCATCCGTCACCCCGGCCGCCAGGTCGCGGCCCACCCGCGACCGGTCGCGCCGACGCGACCCGCACCGCGACCTGCCCGGCCAGCACGAACGGCACCGGGTCGCGGGTAGCGGCACCCACCGCCGACACCCCGAAAACCCGCCCCACCGCCCTCCACCGACCCCCAGCAGCCGCTACCGCTACCCCGCCTACTACGTCGCCTAGTGCTGCTACCAGCAGTCGGCGAAGTAGTACCGCTACCCAGGAGGAAGCACCCGTGAGCACGGTCATCCCGTTCCCGCAGCGCCCTATCCCAACCGAGGCGGGGGGCATCTCCAACACCCGCAGCGCGCCTGTCGTCAGCGCCGTCTACACCGTCGCCGAAACCGCCGAGATCCTGTCGCTGTCCCTCGGCTCCACCTACGCCCTCGTCCGCTCCGGCGAAATCCCCGCGATCAAGCTCGGCGGCCGGTGGCTCATCCCCAAAGGCCGACTCCACCGCTGGCTTGACGACCTGCCCGAGGCCAGCACCGAGGACGTAGCCGCCGAACTGGACCGCATGGAACGCGCCGAACAACGCCAGCACCGACGCAACGGCGCATGAGATGGCCCCCCCCGGTCGGTGCCTGCCGAGCCGCACACCCGGGGGAGGGGCCATCTCATCGGCCGGCAGTGCCGCTAGGTCTAGCGCCACCACCCGCTAGACCTAGCGGCACCGCTAGCGGCCCAACCCCGCCCCCACCTGGCACCTAGCGCCTATCGGCACCACCGGTCAGAACGACTGAACCCCTCCACAGCGACCGACCGACGTGGGTTCAGCAGCGCTAGACGACCGCGACGCCTCACCGTCAGATACACGCTCCGTCACCAACCACGCGGCGACCGACGACCTAGCAGAGCTGCTATCGCTAGCACCCCGCGCTGCTAGGGCTAGCAGACGTGCTAGCAGCCAATCGCCAGCCCCACCAGCGGCATAGCAGATAGCAGCCCACCAGCACCAACACCCCGAACCCCCACCAGAACCCGAATCACCACCCCCGCAAGCCCTGCTAGCACAGCCGACCACCGGCCGCACCACAGATAACACACCGTCACCAACCCAAGGAGATCCACAACCGTGGGACACATCATCAAGACCCCCGCCGGGACTTACCGCGCCAACTGGCGCGACCCATCCGGCCGTCAGAAGGCGAAGACCTTCCGCACTCGCAAGGAAGCCGCCGCGTACCTCGCGGCCACGGAGACGACCGTGAGTCAGGGAACCTACGTCGATCCCGCCGCCGGCAGAACCCGATTCGGTACGTATGCCGAGCGTTGGCTTGCCTCGCGGTCGGTCGAGGCAACCACGTTGGCCGGGTGGACGTCCCGCCTACGCGCGCGGCTGCTGCCGCAGTGGGGAACCTGGCCGGTTGCCCGCATTGACCACCTGGCCGTTCAGGAGTGGGTGACTCGCCTCGGTCGGGAACTGTCGCCGGCTACCGTCGCCTCGTGTCACTCGCTGCTGTCGTCCATCCTCGCGTCGGCGGTGCGTAGCCGGCTGATCGCGTTCAACCCGTGCGAGGGCGTGCGCCTGCCGGCACAACGCAAGCGGGCGGGTGGGCAACTCCTGCTGACGCTCGCCCAGGTGACGGAGCTACTTCTACCGAGCGTTCCGGAGTGGCACCGACCCGTCGTCGCGGCGGCGGCCGGTGCCGGGCTGCGGTGGGGCGAGTGCCTCGGGCTGCGGTGGGCCGATATCGATCTGCCGGACGACGACGACCAGGCCGCCACGCTGACCGTGCGGCGAGTCGTGATCGAGGTCAACGGGCACCCGGCCGACAAGCCGTACCCGAAGACGGCGCAGAGCCGGCGCGTCGTTCCCGTACCGCCGTTCCTGCGCGCCGAGCTGGGTCGCCACCGTGCCCTGACGAACCCCGGCGCTGCCGGTCGGGTCTTCACCAATCAGGCAGGGGACCCGATGCTACGGAGCAACTTCCGGCGCCAGGTGTGGCGACCCTCCCTCGTGCGTGCCGGGTTGCTCGGCAGCGTCGCAGAGGACGGGCCGCACCGGTTCCGGGCGACGTGGCACGACAGCGAACGCGCGGAATGGTCGGCGGAGTTCACCACACACCGGGACGCGGTGGCCCATGTCGCGGTTAAGGCGGCCGGAGGGCTGCGGTTTCACGACCTGCGGCACGGTTACGCCACCTGGCTTGTCTCCAGCGGCGTACCCGTCAACGTCGTCCAGGCGGTCATGGGGCACGAACAGGCGTCGACCACGCTCAACCGCTACACGCACACGCCGGCCGATTTTCATCGACTCGTACGAGGTGTTTTCGCGCCCTCTGCTGACGACTCGCTGACGACCGATGACAACGGTCGATCAAACGAGGAAGACGAGGGTGGGGGAAATGCCCCGTGACCTGCACGGGAGCTGAGTGGAGCCCAGGGGACTCGAACCCCTAACCCCTGCCTTGCAAAGGCAGTGCTCTGCCAGTTGAGCTAGGGCCCCTGGGCGGACCAGGCCGCCGGGTGCTGGCCGGAGCCGGACCGGTCAGCGCAGATCGGGCGAGGTGGTCGCCTCGTGCCAGAGGGCGCGCTCGTCGTTGGAGGCCTTGACCTTCTTGGCCACCACGGCGGCGACACCGATGATGCCGACCAGGAACAGCAGCTTCTTGAACATGGGGCGACCCCTCGCGCTCGACTCGACTGCTCGTCGGAACTGTGTGCGGTGGGGCTAGCTGGAATCGAACCAGCGACCTCAGAGTTATCAGCTCTGCGCTCTAACCGACTGAGCTATAGCCCCGCGTAGCGACGAGCAAGGTTAACCCATCGCATCGTCCGCTCCCAAATCGGGGTGGCCGATGCTCCCGCGCCATCCCGACCGTACCGGCCACCCGGCGAACGGGCGAGCCGATTCCGGCGGGGGCGGGGTAGGAGATCCGCTCCATCAACGCGATCCAGGGGTGTCCGCGCCGGCGCGGACACCCCTGGATCGGCCCATGAGCGCGGGGACGGTCCGGCGGGTCGGTGGGGAAGCACGACGCCGGGGCGACCGCTGTGCGCGGTGCCCCGGCGTCGGGTCGGATCAGTAGCGCCCGGCGGGCGGGCGCCGTTCGGATCAGTCGCGCTCGGCGAGCGTCAGCTCGATCCCGCCGACCAGGTCGGCGCAGACGTTGTAGACGAACGCGCCGAGGGTGGCCAGCGCGGTGAACAGCACCACGTTGACCAGCCCGACCAGTGCGGACGTCAGGATGACGCCCTTGGCGGTGATCTGGAAGCCACCGTCGGCGCCCTGCCCACCGCTGGCGCTGACCAGGTCGGTCAGGCTGTCGTTGACGCTCTGGAAGACACCCATCGCGTCCAGCGCGAGGTAGAGCACCGAGGTCGCCACGACCACCACGATGAACAGGACCACGGAGACGGCGAAGGCGAACTTCATCACGGACCACGGGTCGATCCGCTTGAGGTTCAGCCGGGCCCGGCGCGGCCCCCGGGAGGCGGCCGAACTGACCGAGGTACGCGCGGCGCGTACCGCGTCACCCACCCGGGCGGCACCGACGGCGGCCGGGCCACCGAGGCCCGGTGGCAGCCCACCGCCGTTGGCGGGCCGGGCGTTACCCACGCCTGCGGCGGGACGCCCGGGTTCCGGGGACGGCCGGAACCCGCCGCCGACCTTCGGCTGGGTGCCGGTCGTGGACGGTGAGGCGGCTGCCCCCACCGAGATCGGCTGTGTCGTGTTGCTCGACCTGGCCGCCGCGGCCACCGCCTGGGTGGCGGAGGAGGGCGCGTCGGTGCCCGTCGTCGGGGGCTGCTCGGTCGTCCCCGAGTCCTCACCGGGCTTGTCCGGCGGCGGTGCCATGCCGGGTGCCCGGGTGAACTTCGGGGCAGGCGCGTCGGCGGGGACGGTCGCCCGGCCCACGGCGGCGCGGCCGGCGGGGGTTGTACCGCTCTTGGCGGCCTCCTCGTCGACCGGGGTGGCCGAGGTCCCCTTGTTCCCCGACTTCGCCTGTGTCTCCGTCATTCAACTAGTCCTGTTCGTCAGGCTCGTCGGCATTGCGAGCAATCGCCACGATAGTCACGCCGTCCGGGAGGTCCATCAGCTTGACCCCCATTGTGTTCCGGTCACGGGTGCGGCGTACAGGCTTCACCGGAGTCCGAATGACGCCGCCGTTGCTGGTGATCGCGAACAGCTCGTCGTCCGGGTCGATCACGACCGCGCCGACCAGACCACCGCGGCGCTCGGTGATCTTCGCAGTCAACACGCCCTTACCTCCCCGACCCTGGACCGGGTATTCCTCGATCGGGGTGCGTTTCGCATATCCCCCGTTCGTGGCCACCAGGACGTCCAGACCCTCCCGGACGACCTCCATGGCCAGCAGGACGTCGTCGTCGGTGAAGCGCATGCCGATCACGCCCGAGGTGGCCCGGCCCATCGGGCGCAGCGCCTCGTCGGAGGCGTTGAACCGGATCGCCTGCGCCTTCTTCGAGACCAGCAGCAGATCCTGCTCCGGCGCCACGAGGACGGCACCGACCAGCTCGTCCTCATCGCGCAGGTTGATCGCGATGACGCCGCCGGACCGGTTGGAGTCGAACTCCTCGAGTCGGGTCTTCTTCACCAGGCCGTTTCTCGTGGCCAGTACCAGGTAGGGAGCCACCTGGTAGTTCGGGATTTCGATGATCTGCGCAATCTGCTCGTCCGGCTGGAAGGCGAGCAGGTTGGCCACGTGCTGGCCCTTGGCCACCCTACTGGCCTCGGGCAACTCGTACGCCTTGGCCCGGTACACGCGGCCCTTGTTGGTGAAGAACAAAATCCAGTCGTGTGTGGAGCATACGAAGAAGTGGCTGACGATGTCGTCCTGCCGCAGCGTTGCGCCGCTCACGCCCTTGCCGCCGCGCCGCTGGGAGCGGTAGAGGTCGACCTTGGTGCGCTTGGCGTACCCGGTGCGGGTGATGGTGACCACCACGTCCTCGCGGGCGATCAGGTCCTCCATCGAGACCTCGCCGTCGAACGGGATGATCTTCGTACGCCGCTCGTCGCCCCACTTCGCGACGATCTCGCTCAGCTCCTCGGAGACAATCTTCCGCTGCCGCTCCGGCTTGGCGAGGATGTCCTTGAGGTCGGCGATCTCGATTTCCAGCTTGGCCAGGTCGTCCAGGATCCGCTGCCGCTCCAGCGCGGCCAGCCGGCGCAGCTGCATGTCCAGGATCGCGGTCGCCTGGATCTCATCGATCTCCAGCAGCCGGATCAGGCCCTGCCGGGCGTCGTCGACGGTGGGCGAACGCCGGATCAGGGCGATCACCTCGTCCAGCGCGTCCAGCGCCTTGGACAGACCGCGCAGGATGTGCGCCCGCTCCTCGGCCTTGCGCAGCCGGAACGCGGTCCGCCGCCGGATCACCTCGATCTGGTGCTCGACGTAGTAGCGGAGGAACTGGGCCAGGTTGAGCGTGCGCGGCACCCCGTCGACCAGCGCCAGCATGTTGGCGCCGAAGGTCTCCTGGAGCTGGGTGTGCTTGTAGAGGTTGTTCAGCACCACCTTGGCGACCGCGTCGCGCTTGAGCACCAGCACGATCCGCATGCCGGTACGCCCGGAGGACTCGTCCCGGATGTCGGCGATGCCGGCGAGCTTGCCCTCCTTGATCAGCTCGGCGATCCGCTCCGCCAGGTTGTCCGGGTTGACCTGGTAGGGCAGCTCGCTGACGACCAGCGCCGGCCGGCCCCGCTTGTCCTCCTCGACCTCCACCACCGCGCGCATCCGGATGGACCCGCGACCGGTCCGGTACGCGTCCTGGATGGCGGACTGACCGACGATCAGCCCGTGGGTGGGGAAGTCCGGGCCCTTGACGATCTCCAGCAGCGCTTCGAGGGTGGTCGCCTCGTCGGCCTCCGGGTTCTCCAGGCACCACTGCACCGCCGCGCCGATCTCGCGCAGGTTGTGCGGCGGGATCTTGGTGGCCATCCCGACCGCGATGCCCTCGGAGCCGTTGACCAGCAGGTTGGGGATGCGCGCCGGCAGGATGGTGGGCTCCTTGGCCCGGCCGTCGTAGTTGTCCTGGAGATCGACGGTGTCCTCGTCGATGTCCCGCAGCATCTCCATCGCCAACGGGTCGAGCTTGCACTCGGTGTTGTGGCTGACGAAGCCGTCGGAGACGAAGGAGTGGTCCTCGGTGTCCACCCGGACGCTGTAGACCGGCTGCACACCCGCATCGGCGACCTCGGCCACCTCGGCGTAGTAGAACCGCCCGTCGACCAACGGCTCGACCACGTCGAGCACCTCGGTGTTGGTGATCCGGGCGGCGATCTCGTCGCGGTCCCGCTCCCAACGCTCGATCCGGTCGACGTTGTGCCGACGCAGCCAGTCCCGCTCCGTCCAGCGCTGCGCGCCGTGCTCGCGGATGAAGTCACCGACCAGCGGCACATGGTCGCTGGAGAGCGCCGTGCTGCTCGCCGGCACCGAGGCCAGCTCGGACTCCAGCTTGGCCTGCTTGCGGCCGAGGAAGCCGACGTGAGCGGCGAAGATCCGGGCGTCGCGGCGGTTGGTCACCACCACCTTGATCTCGCCGTTGTCGTACCGGGTCTGCCGGCTGATCACGCCGAACTCCAGCAGCAACTGCTGCACCTCGCGGGCGAGCCGCTCGCTGCGGGTCGAGTACGAGACCTGGATGGTGTTGCGCGGCAGCAGCGAGGACGATCCGTCGCCCTCGAACAACGCCTGGAGGAACGCGCGCTTGATCGCCGCAGGTCCCTGCCAGACGAACTCGGGCACGAACTTCGCGGCGCTACGGGCGCCGATCAGCTCGCCGAGGACGCTGGCGCGCAACGCCGAGAGGTTCTGGACGTCCATCTCGTGCAGCACGCTGCCGGAGGCGATGGTCCGCTCGCTCACATGACGTGGTCCACCGACCGCGAGATCGTAGGCGGCGAGGACCCGGACGAAGAACTCCCGGTCCACGTTGTTGAAGCCGGCCCGACCCTCGGACACCCAGCCCTCGCTGACGAAGGCACCGGCGAGCACGGCCGCCTCGACGTGCTCCAGCATCGGGTAGCCGATCTCGTCCGGCACCGTCCGCTGGAGGACCACCCGGTCGCCCGGGGAGATCTCGGCGAGCAGCTTCCAGAGCAGGGTCGGCACCCCGGCCACGTCCACCAGGCAGAGCACCGGGTGGTTGTGGGTGCCGGTCAGCTCGTACCCCTCGCGGGTGCGCAGCCGCAACGTCGGGTGCTCGCCGGAGTGGAAGAACTTCGAGGCGCGGACCAGGTCGCCGTTGCGGTCGCGGACCTTGAGGTCGACGTCGGTCTCGCTGTTCGGCGCGGCGTCCGGCACGACGTCGGCGATCCGCACGCTGCCGACAGCCGTACCAATACGGACATTTGCCGCCAAACAGTACCTCATAGCCGCAGCCGGATCGTTTCCGGGCGAACCGAAGTTTCCGTTGCCGTCGACCAGCGGGTAGCGCAGCGACCAGGGCTGGGCCATCCGGACCAGCGCGTCATAGATGGCCGAGTCACCGTGCGGGTGGAACTGCCCCATCACGTCGCCGACGACCCGGGAGCACTTCACGTAGCCCCGGTCCGGCCGGTAACCCGAGTCGTACATGGCGTAGAGGATCTTGCGGTGGACCGGCTTGAGCCCGTCCCGGACGTCCGGCAGTGCCCGCCCGACGATCACGCTCATCGCGTAGTCGAGGTACGAGCGCTGCATCTCGACCTCGAGCCCGACCGGCTCGATCCGGTCGTGCTGGACGACCGCCGCGACTGGTGTCTCGGGGGTCTCCGGCTCGTTCGGGGTGGACTCGGGAGTATCGGTCACTGTTAACCCTTATCAGACTCAGAGTCGTGTTCGTGCTGTGGATAACGTTGTGGAAAGCGGCCAAGCTGTGGATAACCCGGTGGTCGTGGGCCGGCCGGTGAGCCACCGGCCGGCCGACGACGTCAGATGTCGAGGAACCGCACGTCCTTGGCGTTGCGCTGGATGAACGAGCGGCGGGCCTCGACGTCCTCACCCATCAGCACGCTGAACAGTTCGTCGGCGGTGGCGGCGTCGTCGAGGGTGACCTGACGCAGGGTCCGGGTCGCCGGGTTCATCGTGGTCTCCCACAGCTCGGGGTAGTTCATCTCGCCGAGACCCTTGAACCGCTGGATGTCGTCCGGCTTGGCGTTGGGCTTCTTCTGCTGGCGCAGCGCGATCAGCCCGTCGCGCTCCCGGTCGGAGTACGCGTACTGCGCGTCGTCGCCCTTCCTGTTCCACTTGATCTTGTAGAGCGGCGGGGCGGCCAGGTAGACGTGGCCCAACTCGACCAGCGGACGCATGAAGCGGAACAGCAGGGTGAGCAGGAGCGTCTGGATGTGCTGGCCGTCGACGTCGGCGTCGGCCATCAGCACCACCTTGTGGTACCGCAGCTTCTCCATGTCGAAGTCGTCGTGGATGCCGGTGCCCAGCGCGGTGATCAGCGCCTGGACCTCGTTGTTCTTCAGCACCCGGTCGATCCGGGCCTTCTCCACGTTGAGGATCTTGCCGCGGATGGGCAGGATCGCCTGGGTACGCGGGTCGCGACCCTGCTTGGCCGAGCCGCCGGCCGAGTCGCCCTCGACGATGAAGACCTCGGACTCGCGCGGGTCGGTGGACTGGCAGTCGGCCAGCTTGCCCGGCATCGAGCCCGACTCCAGCAGCGACTTGCGCCGGGCCAGCTTGCGCGCCTGCTGGGCGGCGATCCGGGCCCGGGCCGCCTGGGACGCCTTCTGGATGATCGTCTTGGCCTCGGCCGGGTTCCGGTCGAACCAGTCGACCAGCCGGTCGTTGCAGACCCGCTGCACGAAGCTCTTGACCGGGGTGTTGCCCAGCTTGGTCTTGGTCTGGCCCTCGAACTGCGGGTTGGCCAGCTTGACCGAGATGATCGCGGCCAGACCCTCGCGGATGTCCTCACCGGAGAGCTTCTCGTCGCCCTTGAGCAGCTTCTTGTCCGCGCCGTAGCGGTTGACCACGCTGGTCAGCGCGGCCCGGAAGCCCTCCTCGTGAGTGCCGCCCTCGTGCGTGTTGATCGTGTTGGCGAAGGTGTAGACCGACTCGCCGTACGACTCGTTCCACTGCATGGCGATCTCGACCGACATGCCTTCTTCTTCGGCGGCGAACTCCACCACCGTCTTGTGCATCGGGTTCTTCGAGGCGTTGAGGTGCCGGACGAAGTCGGCGATGCCACCCTCGTAGTAGAAGGTGACCTCGCGGGGCTTGCCCTCCTCGCCCTCCGCGACCCGCTCGTCGAGCAGGTGGATGGAGAGCGCCCGGTTGAGGAAGGCCATCTCCTGGAGGCGGCGGTAGATGGTCTGGAAGTCGAAGTCGGTCGTCTCGAAGACGTCCGGGTCCGGCCAGAAGGAGACCGCCGAACCGGTGCGGTCGGTCGTCTCGCCCTTGTCCAGCGAGTCGGGCTTGGAGTTGTGGTACTGCTGCCGCCAGACGAAACCGGACTTGTGGATCTCGACAGCCATCCGGGTGGAGAGGGCGTTCACCACGGAGACGCCGACGCCGTGCAGACCGCCGGAGACCGCGTACGCCTTGCCGTCGAACTTGCCACCCGCGTGCAGCACGGTCAGCGCGACCTCGACACCCGGCTTCTTGAGCTTCGGGTGCAGGTCGACCGGGAAGCCACGGCCGTTGTCGGTGACCCGGACCCCGCCGTCGGCGAGCAGCACCACGTCGATGGTGTCGCAGTAGCCGGCGAGCGCCTCGTCCACGGCGTTGTCCACGACCTCCCACACCAGGTGGTGCAGACCGCGCTCGCCGGTCGAGCCGATGTACATGCCGGGCCGCTTGCGGACCGCCTCCAGTCCTTCGAGGACGGTGATCGACTCTGCGCCGTACTCCTGCTTGTCCTGCGCTGCCACCCTCGGCCACTTTCTCGCACCATCCGCGCCGGGGCGCGGGAGCGCGGGTTCGGCGGACAGGACACGACGTCGGCGCACACGGGCGACGCCCGGAGGGCGGCCGCGGATCGTGCGCGCCGGTCGCCGCGGTTGCCCGCGGATCGCGATCGGCCAGACCCGACCCGGGACGTTGATCAAGGGCCGGTGAAGGCCCCTGTCCGTCGCACCGCGTCAGGTCGTCGTCTCACCGTCAATCTTACTGTGCGCACACGACAGAACCGCCACTCGGCACCCCTTGAAGGCGGCTGAGACCCTCGTAGCCGGCCGAATCTCGCTGTCCGCGACTCCCCCTACACGCCCCGGCTCGGCCTCCGTGCCCACCGCCACGGAATCGACCGGCTCGCCGGGCGGCCGGGGGGTCGCGCCCGGAGGCGGCCGTACCGTAGCTTTGCGGCGCGCGGCAAAGCTGCCCGTCTTGATCTTTTCCCCCCGTAACCGGGACGATGGACCCGATCGACCCGACCCGTGCTCTCGAGAGGTGACACCCGATGGGGCTGGACAATGTCGCGGTGCACTGGCCGCGGACCGGCCGCTTCTACGACCCGGTCGCGCCGGCCGAGTTCGTCGACTTCGGCGAGATCGTGGACGTCCCCCGGATCTCCGCGCCGACCGCCGCGCTCGCCGAGCACATCGCCAAGACGGGCACGGTCCGGGCCACCGCCTACACCGAGCTGGTCGACCTGATCCTCGGGCTGGAGAATGTGCTCTACGCCACCGACGCCGCCGCCGAGGACGAGGACCCGGTGATCGACCCGGACGGTTGCGCCTGGATCGCCGGCGGGGTGGAGAAGTTCGTCGTCCAGCACCGGCCGCACGGCGAGACGGTGACCTTCGAGTCGGTCAGTGACGTGCTCGGCGCGCTGCTCGGCGACGGCCGCCTCGCCGAGCAGCAGCTGCGCTGGCTGGGCAGCCGGCTCGACCGGCTGCGCGACGAGAACGGTGACCCGCCGCAGTGGGACTTCACCTGCGCCGAGCTGGGGGTGCTGGCCGCCTTCTACCGGCGCTGCGCCGACCGGGGCTTCGCGGTCTATGCCGACGCCGAACCCGGTCGCCGTCCCCTCCCGCAGATCTGAGGTTGCCGACCCCGCGCCCCGGCCTGGTCGTCGCCCCGGCCGTGCGGCGTGTGTCGCTAGCCGCCGGGCGTCGGGGGCGCCGACCCGGCGGGCGGAGGGCCGGCCGCCACCGCGCCGTTGGCGGCGGCGATCACCCGGGTCAGCGCCCCGTGCAGGTCGCGTAGCTCGGCCAGCGGCAGCCCGAGCCGCGCCACGATCGCCGGGGGGATCTGCTCGGCGCGCTCCCGCAGCGCCCGCCCGCTCCCGGTGAGCGACACGGCGAGGCTGCGCTCGTCGGCGGGGTCCCGTTCGCGGCGGAGGTAGCCGGCCGCCTCCAGGCGCTTGAGCAGTGGCGACAGGGTGCCGGGGTCGAGCTGGAGCAGCCGGCTCAGCTCGCGGACCGACAGCGGCGCGTGCTGCCAGAGCGCCAACATCACCAGGTACTGCGGATGGGTCAGCCCCATCGGTTCCAGCAGCGGCCGGTAGACCGCGACGACACCGCGCGCGGCGACGGAGAGCGCGAAACAGACCTGCTCCTCCAACGCCAGCGGATCGCCTTCGGGCGGGCCGTCCACCACCGTGCACCTCCTCGTCACCGTTGCGATGATAGCAATGCTTGGTGTACCAATGATTGGTACACCAAGCAACTTGAGGGAAGGTCGGTGCCGATGAGCGAGGACAAGCCGGCGGCGAAGGCCCCGGGCGAGGGCGGTCGACTCCTGGCATGGGCCTTCAAGAACCTGACCGGCCCGCCCGAGGTGCAGGGCGCGGTGCAGGGCGGCTCCCGGCAGGCCCGGGACGCCTGGAAGGAGGACCTGGAACGACGCAAGCAGTGGAGCCGTGACCAGCGGGAACGCAAACGCGCCGAGCGGGAGGCCCGCCGCGCCGAACGCTGACCGTCAGCCGTAGGTGTCGCGCGGTCCGCGGCCGCGTACCCGGCGCGGGCCCCGGGACCAGGACGGTGCCGCCGGCCCGTGGATGTGCAGCTTGCGGACCACGTTGTGGCCGACCTCCCCGGCGATCCGCTTCAACAGCGAACCGGCGAGCAGCCGCAACTGGGTGGCCCACGCGGTCGACCGCGCCTCCACGGTCAGCTCGCCGTCCTCCAGCTTGACCGGGCGGCTGTGCTGGGCGATCTCCGCCCCGACGACCTTCTCCCAGGCGCCGAAGACGGTCGCCTCGGCCGCCGGTTGCTGCCAGCCGCGCGCCTTCATCAGCCGCTCCAACACCGCACCCAACGGCTGCGGGTCACGCGGGTCCGGCCCCGGCCCGGAATAGCCGCGCAACCGCCGGCCGCCACCGTCGGCCGCGCCGGTGACCCCCGGGCGACGGTTGCGGGCCGCCGACTCCCGCCGGGCCCTCGCCGCGTCCAGCACCGCCCGCGCCAGCTGCGGTCCGGACGCACCCGCCGCGCCGTCAGCACCGCCCGCGGGGCCACCCGCTCCGGCCGAACCGCTGCCGGTCGCCGGACCGCCGGTACCCCCACCCGGCGCGGCGTCCGCACCGGTGCCGGCCGGTCGGGCCCGGGCACCGCCCGCGCCCCCACCGGCTCCCCCGGGGGTACGCGCACCACCTGCCCCGCCCGAGGAGGTGCGCCTCGCACCGCCCGTCCCCTTCCGGGGCCCGGCGGGTTGCTCCGGCTCAGTCGACACGGCGGACCGTCCCGTCGCCCACCGCGTACCGGGCGCCGCGCAGGGCCGCCGGCACGTCGTCGTCCACCGCACAGGTCACCAGCAGCTGACCGGCCCCGCCGACCAGTTCGGCCAGTCGTTCCCGCCGACCCGCGTCCAGCTCGGCGAAGACGTCGTCGAGCACCAGCACCGGCTCGATCCCGTCGGCGCGCAGCAGGTCGTACCCGGCCAGTCGCAGGGCCAGCGCGTACGACCAGGACTCGCCGTGGCTGGCGTACCCCTTGGCGGGCAGCGGGCCGAGGGTGAGGACGAGGTCGTCACGGTGCGGCCCGACCAGGGTGGTGCCCCGCTCGATCTCGGCCGACCGGGACTCCGCCAGCGCGCCGGTCAACGCCTCGGCCAGCACCGCGCGGTCGGCGGTCGGCCCGGTCAGCTCCACCGACGGCCGGTACGCGATCCCCGCCGCCCCCGCGCCCGCCGCCACCGCGTCGTACGCCTTCGCCACGTGCGGGGTGAGCGCGGCGACCAGTTCGAGCCGGCCGGCGAGCAGCTCGGACCCGTGCTGCGCCAGGTGGGCGTCCCAGACCGCCAGGGTGGACAGGTCACCGCCCCGCGACCCGCCCGTCTTGCGGGCCAGGTACGCCGTACGCAGCAGGGCGTTGCGTTGCTTGACCACCCGTTCGTAGTCGGCACGCACCCCCGCGTACCGGGGCTGCCGGAGCACCAGCAGGTCGTCGAGGTAGCGGCGGCGTTCGGCCGGGTCACCCCGGACGAGTTCCAGGTCCTCGGGGGCGAAGAGCACCAGCCGCAGCGCGCCGATCACGTCGCGGGCCCGCCGGGCCGGTGAGCGCCCCAGCCGGGCCCGGTTGGCCTTCCCGGGGACGATCTCCAGCTCGATCAGGAGTTCCCGGCCGTCGTGCACCACCGCGCAGCGGATCACCGCCGAGGTGGCGCCCAGCCGGACCAGGGGGGCGTCGGTGGCGACCCGGTGCGAGTCCAGGGTCGCCACATAGCCCAGCGCCTCGGCCAGATTGGTCTTGCCGACGCCGTTCGCCCCGATCAGGACGTTCGGCCCCGGCTCCAGGTCGACGCCGACCCGCTCGTACGAGCGGAAGTCGACCAGTTCGAGCCGGCGGACGTACACAGCCTGTGGATGCCGCTCAGCGCTTGTGCACGGCGTGCCCACCGAACTGCTGGCGCAGCGC
Organism: Micromonospora matsumotoense; assembly: GCF_900091525.1. GTDB lineage: Bacteria > Actinomycetota > Actinomycetes > Mycobacteriales > Micromonosporaceae > Micromonospora > Micromonospora matsumotoensis. The sequence continues at coordinate 172,426 of NZ_FMCU01000011.1, read as the reverse complement.
GGCGACCGCCTTCATCGCGGGTGAGTCGTCCTGCCGGGAGGAGAACCGGGCGAACAGGGCGGCGGTGATGACGTTGAGCGGGACGGCCAGCCGGATCGCCTCGTCGACCGTCCAGCGCCCCTCACCGGTGTCGTCGGTGTAACCGGTCAGCGTGGCCAGCGACGGGTCCTCGTCCAACGCCCGGTCCAGCAGGTCGAGCAGCCAGGACTGGACGACGGTGCCCTCCCGCCAGGACTTGATGATGCCGGGCACGTTCGTCACCATCTCGGCGGCGGACAGCAGCTCGAAGCCCTCGGCGTAGGCGTGCATCAGGCCGTACTCGATGCCGTTGTGCACCATCTTGGCGTAGTGGCCGGCGCCGACCGGGCCGGCGTGCACGAAGCCGAAGTCACCGGCCGGCTTCAACGCCTCGAAGATCGGCATCAGGTGGTCGACGTGCTCCTGCGCGCCGCCGACCATCAGGGCGTAGCCGTTCACGTTGCCCCAGACGCCGCCGGAGACACCGACGTCGACGTAGCCGATGCCCCGCTCGGCCAGCCGTTCGGCCCGGGGGGCGTCGTCGCTGAACCGCGAGTTGCCGCCGTCGATGATGATGTCGCCCTCGCCCAGCACCTCGGCGAGCGCGTCGATGGTCGCGTCGGTGACGGCAGCGGGCACCATCACCCAGACCGCCCGGGGCGACTCCAGCTTGTCGGCCAGCTCAGCGAGGCTCGCGACGTCGCTGCGGTCGGCGTTGCGGTCGTAGCCGACCACCTCCTGCCCGGCGGCGCGCAACCGCTCGCGCATGTTGCCGCCCATCCGGCCGAGTCCTACCAGGCCGAGCTGCATCTGCCCCTACCTCCGTGCGTCTGGGTGGTGCCGGTGCGCGATCAGCGGGACACGCGGATCGGCATGATGAGGTACCGGTACCCAGAGATGACCTCGCCATCCTCACCGGCGGGCGAAATCACCGCCGGCTTGAAGGCGTCCACGAACCGCAGCAGCGCGTACTGGGCCCCCAGGTTGGCCAGCCCGTCGATCAGGTACTGCGGGTTGAAGCCGATGGTCAGCGGCTCGCCGGTGAAGGTGGCCTCCATCGCCTCGCTGGCCCGGGCCTCCTCGGTGCCACCGGCCTCGACGACCAGTCCGTCGGAGCTGAAGCTGAGCAGCACCGGCGTGGTCCGCTCGGCGACCAGGGCGACGCGCTTGACCACCTCGATCAGGGTGCTCACCGGGACCCGTGCCTCGGCGTTGCTGTTGGCCGGGAAGAGCGAGCGGACCGGCGGGTAGTTGGCTCCGTCGAGCAGTCGGCTGGTGGTCCGGCGGGTGCCGCCGGAGAAACCGATCATGCCTTCGCCTGCGCCGCCCTGGGACAGCGCCATGGTCACCTGACCGCCGAGCGGGCCGAGTGCCTTCGCGGTGTCGTTCAGGGTGCGGGCGGGGACCAGGGCGTTGATGCTGATGTCCGGGTCGTCCGGGTTCCACTCCATCTCGCGCAGGGCGAGCCGGTAGCGGTCGGTGGCGAGCATCGCCAGGGTGCCCCCGGAGAGTTCCAGCCGGACGCCGGTCATCATCGGCAGCGTCTCGTCCCGGCCGGCGGCGATGGCCACCTGGGCGACGGCGGCGGCGAAGGCGGCGGCCTCGACGGTGCCCGCGCTCTCCGGCATCTCCGGCAGGGCGGGGTAGTCCTCCACCGGCATGGTCGGCAGGGTGAACCGGGCGCTGCCGCAGACCAGCTCCAGGTGGGCACCGACCGCGGCGATGTCGACCGGCTTGGCCGGCAGTGCCTTGGTGATCTCGGCGAGCAGCCGGCCGGAGACCAGGGCGGCGCCGTCGGCATCGCCCTGCACCTCGACGGTCACCTGGCTGGAGACCTCGTAGTCGAAGCCGGAGACCTGGAGGTTGCCGTCGGTGACCCGCAGCATCACCCCGGCGAGCACCGGTACGGACGGCCGGCTGGGCAGGCTCTTGGCGGTCCACGCCACCGCTTCGGCGAGCGCGTCGCGCTCTACTCGGAACTTCATCAATGCCTCCGCGTCGACGTCAGCGACAACTCTCTCATGCCGACCGCTGCCCACCGTCCCGCCCGACCGTGCGGGTACCCATCGCACCTTAGGGCGCGTGGGCATCGGCTGTGCGCCCGACCCCGTGCTTCCGGTGCCGGGCCGACTGCCGACGGCAGTGCTGCGCCCGATCCACAGGAAGTCCAACGGTGATGATTGGTTTTTGATTCTTAGAAGAGATAACTACATCGTCTTCATCGCACCTGTGCAAACTGTGGGTAACTCGCGTCGTGGCAGGTCAGACACGTTATCCACCGGTGGGTTCGCTGTGGAGAACCCGGGGGTAAACCCGGTCGGCCGTCCACAGGCACCCGCTGTCCCCAGCGTTGTCCACCGCCGTCCACCGGTTGTCCACCGGTTATCCACCGGGTTTACCCCCAGTGCTGTGGACGACGGCGTCGGCCCGGAGCCGGGTCGTCCCCAGAACCTTCAACAGGTTGCCCACAGGCCCTCCGTCGGCTGTGGACCGCGCACCGGTTGTCCCCAGCCGTCCACAGCATCGTCCCCAGGGTTTATCCACAGTCTGTGGGTAACTGGCTCCGGACAGAGCGTGGTTATCCACCGGCTGTGGAACAGGGGGTGTGGACAACCGGGTCGTCCTGTGGACGAACGTGACGTGTCATCCACAGATCGTGGGCCCTCGACCCGGTGCAGGGTCAACCCACCGGGGGCGTGCCGACGCGAAGACGCCCGGCCGAGATGGTCGGCCGGGCGTCGATGAAGCGGTGGGAGTGGCGTACGTCTCAGGTGTTCTGCTTGATCCGGTTGGTCAACTCGGCGATCTGGTTGTAGAGCGAGCGCCGCTCCGCCATCTGCTGCCGGATCTTCCGGTCGGCGTGCATCACCGTGGTGTGGTCCCGGCCGCCGAACGCCTGCCCGATCCGGGGCAGCGACAGGTCGGTCAGCTCCCGACACAGGTACATGGCCACCTGGCGGGCGTTGACCAGCACCCGGGAGCGCGAGTGCCCGCGCAGGTCCTCCAGGCTCACCCCGAAGTACTCCGAGGTGGAGACCATGATCTGGTCGGCGGTGATCTCCGGGCCGGCGCCGTCGGGGATGAAGTCCCGCAGCACCTCCTCGGCCAGCGACAGCTCGACGGTGGACCGGGTGAGGCTGGCGAACGCGGTGACCCGGATCAGTGCCCCCTCCAGTTCCCGGATCGAGTTCGACACCCGGGAGGCGATGAACTCCAGCACGTCCGGCGGGGCGTAGAGCCGCTCCTGGGCGGCCTTCTTCTGGAGGATCGCGATCCGGGTCTCCAGGTCGGGCGGCTGGATGTCGGCGAGCAGTCCCCACTCGAACCGGGTCCGCAGCCGGTCCTCCAACGTCGCCAGTTGCTTCGGCGAGCGGTCGGACGTGATCACGATCTGCTTGTTGGCGTTGTGCAGGGTGTTGAAGGTGTGGAAGAACTCCTCCTGGGTCCGCTCGCGGTTCTCCAGGAACTGGATGTCGTCGATCAGCAGGATATCGACGTCGCGGTAGCGACGCTGGAACGCGCTGGTCTTGTCGTCCCGCAGGGAGTTGATGAAGTCGTTGGTGAACTCCTCGGTCGAGACGTACCGGACCGAGCGGGCGTTGCCGAGCGTCTGGGCGTAGTGCCCGATCGCGTGCAACAGGTGCGTCTTGCCCAGCCCCGAGCTGCCGTAGATGAACAGCGGGTTGTACGCCTTGGCCGGCGACTCGGCCACCGCGACGCTCGCCGCGTGGGCGAACCGGTTGGACGAGCCGATGACGAACGTCTCGAACATGTACTTCGGGTTGAGGCGGTTGCCGCTGCCCTCCGTACCGCGTCGGTCACCGCCACCGGGTCGATGGTCGGCACCGGCCCGACCGGGCCCGCTGTCGGTGGCGCCGTCGCGGGCCAGGCCGCGCGGACCCTGCTGGTCGCGCGGCGGCCGACCCTGGTCCCGGTACGCGGGCTCGTAGCCGCGCGGATCGGTGTCCGGCTCGGGGCGGTGGCGTTCCTCGAACCCGCGCCGTTCGGGGGCGGGGTGGTCCATCCGTGTCGGTTCGGCGAAGCCGGCACCGAACAGGGTGTCCTGACCGCCGTCCCGGCTGGCCGGGACCCTGGCGGGACGGTGTCCGTCGTGCTCCGGTGGCGGCCGCTCCCCGGGCTGCTCCGGCGGTGGCCCGGCATCGCGCTGGTACGACGGCTGCGGCTCGTCGTAGACCGGCGGCCGGAATCCGGGATAGTCATCCACGGCCGGGCCGGTCTCCACCGGGGCGGATTCCGGTCCGCTGCGGTAGAGGGTGCCGGCCGGCCGGCCGGCGGCGTCGTCGGCGATCCGCACGGTGACCGCGACCTGTATCGGTCGGCCCAGCCGGCGGGTGAGCGCCTCGGTGATGGCCGGTCGCAGCCGTGACTCGATGACGTCCCGGGTGAAGGCGTCCGGCACGGAGAGCAGCGCGGTGTCCTCGACGATCGCCCGCAAACGGGTCAGTCGGAGGTAGGCACGCTGCTGGGCGGAGATGATCTCGTCGGCGAGTTCGTCCGTCGCCGCGGTCCACACCGCGGCAAGGTCGATTGTTCCGGCCACCGTCGTGCCACCCCCTCGCCTCTGCTCCCGACCGCCGCTGTGGTCCAGCGGTTGTGCCGGGCCCGCCACCGCGTACGCGCGGGTGGTGCCACTCACCCACCGGACGGCTGACCGGCCGGCGTCCACAAGTTATCCACAGCCTGTGTGTACCGACCGATTGTGGCCGCCCGCCGGACGCGGGTCGGACCTGCCCCCTGCCGGGGAGGGCGTTGAAGCGGGTTCACCGTGCCGAACGATTCACTGCCGGGTCCGGTCTTGCCCTCCGCCGACAACCCGGAATCGAAGCTGACCGCAAACGCGCACGGTAACAGCGACGGCGGGCCGCCATCAACCGCCGCCACCCCGACGCCTGCCCCGACCCGGGTGGAGAACGCCTGATCGGCGGGGTGCCGGCCAGCGGACCGCCGGCCCGGGGTGGTTTGACGGTCATTGCCCCCCTGCGTAGGGTGGAGGGGCTGCTCTGTCGCCCTCTGCTAGGGTGATGGGTGCTTGCTGTCCGTGGTCGCTGCCCCGCATCGCCGAGGTTTCGCGCCGCCGGGCAGCACCGATCGGAGGCCACCGCCGAGGTGGTCTGGTCCATCAAACGACCCCGGCGAACCCGCGCCGGGGACGTACGAAAACGGAGAGCCTGACGTGAGCAAGCGCACCTACCAGCCGAACAACCGCCGGCGCGCGAAGACCCACGGCTTCCGGCTGCGCATGCGCACCCGTGCCGGCCGCGCCATCCTGTCGACCCGCCGCGCCAAGGGCCGTGACCGCCTGTCGGCCTGAGGCCGACCGGTCCGAGGACGTGGACAGTCGTGCTGACGGCCGCACAGCGCCTGCGGCGTAGCACCGACTTCGCCGCAGCGGTCCGTGGTGGTCGACGCGTCGGTCGTGGTGCCGTCGTCGTCCACCTGACGTTGCCGGCGACCTCCACATCTCCAGCGACCACACCCCTCGGGACAACCTCGCCGGAGCCGGCGCGGAGCACCGACCCGGAGCTGAGCTCCGGATCGAGCCGCGCCGGCTTCGTCGTGTCCAAGGCCGTCGGGCCCGCCGTGGTCCGCAACAAGGTCCGCCGCAGGCTGCGGCACCTGGTCCGCGACCGGCTGGCCGCGCTGCCGGACGGCAGCACCCTGGTGGTACGCGCCCTGCCCCCCGCGGCCGGGACGCCGTACGCCCGACTGGGCAGCGACCTGGACGCGGCGATCGCCGCCGCACAGACGCCCCGGGCACGGCGGTCGCGGTGAGCAGCGGACCCGCCGTGTCGGCACGCCGGAGCATGGGTGCCCGGATGCTCAGTGGCCCCATCATCGCGTACCGTCGTTGGATAAGCCCGGCACTGCCGGCCCGCTGCCGGTTCTACCCGTCGTGCAGTGCCTACGCCCTGGAGGCGGTCACCCGTCACGGTGCGCTCCGGGGAGCCGGCCTGACGGTCCGGCGGCTATCGCGCTGCCACCCTTTCCACCCTGGTGGACACGACCCGGTGCCGGAGCCGGGCGGTCGCCGACGCGCCGACGTGACTGGAGTCTGAGAATTGAGTCTCGACTGGATCTACTACGCGATCTCGTGGATCCTGCTGACCTGGCACTCGGCGTGGGACGCCATCGGGGTGCCGGTCCGCACGGTTCTCGGCACGAACTGGTCGTGGATTCTCGCCATCATCTTCCTGGTGGTCACCGTCCGGGTGATCCTCTTCCCGGTCTTCGTCAAGCAGATCAAGTCTCAGCGGGCCATGCAGGCGCTCCAGCCGAAGGTCAAGGAGCTCCAGGAGAAGCACAAGGGTGACCGGGAGACGCTCCAGAAGGAGATGATGGAGCTTTATCGGAAGGAAAAGGCCAACCCGCTGATGGGCTGCCTTCCGATGTTCCTCCAGATCCCGGTCTTCCTCGGTCTCTTCCACGTGCTGCGCCGGCTCGACCCGGCCAGGGAGGCCAGGAGCCTCTACGGCTGGACGACCGAGCAGTTCGACAGCGCCTCCAGCGCCACGATCTTCACCGCCCCGATCGCCGGCAAGTTCGGCTCCACCGCCGACGAGTTGGCCCGCCTCGGTGCCAACGGCACCACCGTGAAGGTGATCGCCGGCATCCTGGTCCTGGTCATGATGGGCACCACCTACCTGACCAGCCGTCAGATGATCCTCAAGACCGGCTGGGCGGAGGACCCGCAGCAGCGGATGGTGCAGCGGCTGATGCTCTACGGCATCCCGCTCTCCCTGCTGGTCTCCGGCTCGATCTTCCCGATCGGCGTGATCATCTACTGGGTCACCAACAACCTGTTCACCCTCGGCCAGCAGCAGTGGGTGCTCCGCAAGTTCCCGCCGCTGGTGACCAACAAGGGGGTCGCCGGCAACAAGGCGACGACCACCGCCGGCCGGGGCCCGGTGCAGCCGGCCAAGACCGGCGGCTTCCTCAACCGGAACAAGCCCGTCGCGCAGGTGCCGGCCAAGCCGGCCGCGCCGAAGGTCGCCGGGCCGAAGCCGGGCGCCAAGCCGGCCAACCCGAAGAAGGGCCCGGCCAAGCGCCAGGGCTGAGCCACCGGGCCGCCGCCGGAACGACCGACGGCGGCCTCTCCGGCACCGCGCAGCCACCTGACGGTCGGCGCCGGGCCGGAACCGCCGCGCCCCGCGCGGATGCGGGCGAGACTGCCCCTACGAGACGTGCCCGTGACCGAACCGGCCCCCTTCCCGCCGGTCGCCCGGGAGACCAGCGGACCCGACGGTCCGGCCGAGCTAGTACGGAGATGACACCGTGACGGACACCAGCATCCCCAGCGCGGACGCCTCGCTCGACGAGGAGACCGTCCCGACCGCCGCGACCGGTGAGGGTGAGCCCGAGGAGGGCGGCAAGGAGAGGAAGCCCGCCGGCGAGGGCGAACTGTTCGCGCAGAGCGAGATCGCTGCCGACTACATCGAGGGACTGCTCGACATCCTCGACTACGACGGCGACATCGACGAGCTGGTCTCCGGCGGCCGCCCGGTCGTCGAGGTGGTCGGTGCCCGGTTGCAGAACCTCGTCGGCCAGCGCGGTGCCACCCTGGAGGCGCTCCAGGAGTTGGCCCGACTGGCCGTGTTCCGGCAGACCGGCTCGCCGAGCCGGCTCCTGCTCGACGTGGGCGGCTACCGGGCCACCCGGCGCAAGGAACTCGCCGCCGTCGCCAAGAACGCGGTGGAGAAGGTCAAGGAGCACGGTGAGCCGGTGCGGCTGGAGCCCATGTCGGCCTTCGAGCGCAAGTGCGTACACGACGTGGTGAACGCGATGAGCGGGGTGGAGAGCGAGTCCGAGGGTGTCGAGCCGACCCGACGCATCGTCGTCCGGCCGGCGGACTGAACTGGTGACGCCCGACGACCTCACGACGGATGCCGGTCCCGGCCCGGGTGGTACGCCGCCCGGGCCGTCGCCCGAGCGTCCCGTCCCCTCCGCGCAGGACGCCGCGCTCCCGGCCGAGCTGGCCGGCGCCGCACAGGCACTCTTCGGTGACCGGCTCGACCTGGCCGCCGGCTACGCCGAACTGCTCGCCACCGACGGTGTGCTGCGTGGTCTCCTCGGCCCCCGCGAGGCACCCCGGATCTGGGACCGGCACCTACTCAACTGCGCCGCCGTCGCCGAGCGGATCCCCGAGGGCGCCAGCGTGATCGACGTCGGCTCCGGAGCCGGGCTGCCCGGGTTGGTGCTGGCGATCGCCCGCCCCGACCTGAGCGTCATCCTGGTCGAGCCGTTGGCCCGGCGTACCTCGTTCCTCGTCGAGACCGTGGAGCGGCTCGGGCTGGCCAGGACGGTCCGGGTGTTCCGGGGTCGGGCCGATGAGGCGGCCACCGGGGCGAACGGCGTCGGCCCGTTCATGGCCGACGTGGTGACCGCCCGCGCGGTGGCACCGCTGGACCGGCTCGCCACCTGGAGCCTGCCGCTGGTGGTCCGCGGCGGCCGGCTGCTCGCCCTCAAGGGGTCGTCCGCGAGGGACGAGATCACCGAGCACGCCGAGGCGGTGGCGAAGCTGGGCGGAGGCGAGCCGACGGTGCAGCTGTGTGGCACCGACATCCTCGACCCGCCGACCACCCTGGTGGAGATTGTGCGGGAGCGGGTGGTCAGACCTCCGGGGGCCAAGAAGGCGCCGAAGCGGTCGCACGGTAGCCGAAAGCGCGCCCGCTGAGCTTTTCCTGTCGCTGCGGATCGCACCGCTCCATCGGGAGGTCCGGTGGAGCGGTGCCAACCCGATCGGACGCAGCACCGCCGGAGAACGAAGATGGACCCGCCGCGCCCGTCCCCCGTAGGCTGACCGCGCGTCGATAGTGTGGGGCGGGCGGATGTCGGGCGCACCGGGTCACGATCGCCCCCGCCGGACCGTACGCTCTGCGGTGCGAGCGCGGGTAGGGCAAGCGAGGCGGGGTGCGGGCCGACCATCCGGAGCGGGTAGGGATGACAGGTGCATGACGACGACAGGTACGACGATCCACGGGTGAACCGTCCCGAGGGATCGGGCTCGGGCGCGGGCCCTGTTTCACGTGAAACCGACCCTCAGGGCCGGGCCACCCGCGGGCAGCCGACGATCCGCCCACCGGAGCACGATCCCGGGTTACGGCGGGAGCCGCCGGCGGTGGGTGCCGCACGCCCGGCACCCGAGTCGTACGTACCTCCGCCCGGTGCGCGTTCCGGTCCCGACGGCGGACCGGTCAATGCCCCGGATGGCCGGGTGCCCTCAGTACGACGGAATGCGGGGGCACCGTCTCGGTTCGAGCTCCCGGTGCAGGGCAATTCGCCACCCGTGCCCACCCAGCCCCAACCCGGCGCGGTGCCCGATGCGACGCCCACGCTCGACACCCCCGGGCCCGCCCCCGGGGTCGTCGCCGTGGCCTCGGCGGACGCCGCGTACGTTTCACGTGAAACTCCGACGCGCGAAGAGGATGACCCACCGTTGGCTATGGAGGCGATGCGCGCCGTGCAGATCCTTAATCCGAGTGGCGAGGTGACCATGCCCCGTCCTGAGCGGACCCGGGTGATGTGCGTTGCCAATCAGAAGGGCGGCGTGGGCAAGACCACGACCACGGTGAACCTGGCGGTGGCTCTGGCCCTGCACGGTAACCGGGTGCTGGTGGTCGACCTCGATCCGCAGGGCAACGCTTCCACCGGGTTGAACGTCCCGCACCACACCGGGGTGCCGGACGTCTACGACTGCCTGATCGACAGTGTGCCGCTGGCGGAGGTGGCACAGGAGGTCGAGGGCATCCCCAACCTGTGGTGCGTGCCGGCGACCATCGACCTGGCCGGCGCCGAGATCGAACTGGTCTCCGTGGTCGCCCGGGAGTCCCGGCTGAACCGGGCCATCGACGCGTACCCGGGGCACTTCGACTACGTCTTCATCGACTGCCCGCCCTCCCTCGGCCTGCTGACGGTCAACGCCCTGGTGGCCGCGCAGGAGGTGCTGATCCCGATCCAGTGCGAGTACTACGCCCTGGAGGGGTTGAACCAGTTGATAAACAACATCAACCTGGTTCGCCAGCACCTGAACCCGAAGCTGGAGGTCTCCACGATCCTGCTCACCATGTACGACCGCCGTACCCGGCTGGCCGACGCGGTGGAACAGGACGTCCGGAACCACTTCGGTGACAAGGTCCTCCAGGCCGTCATTCCCCGCAACGTCCGCGTGTCGGAGGCCCCGAGCTACGGGCAGTCCGTGATGACCTACGATCCCGGTTCGCGGGGTGCCACGAGTTACTTCGAGGCTGCCCAGGAGATCGCCGAGCGCGGTGCCAAGGAGCCGGTGAGCCGGAATGCGTAGTGCGGACGAGTCGCTGGGAGGCGTCGTATGAAGAACCGTCCCCGGGGCGGTCTGGGTAGAGGGCTCGGTGCGCTGATCCCGACCGGGCCGGTGCAGGAGAGCACGACCACGGCGACCATGCCCGTGGAGGTCGACCCGGCACATCCGGCGATCGAGACGTCCTCCGATCCGGTGGCCGTTGACGTCACGCCGCCCGCTCCCGTGGCCTTCGCGCCGCCGGAGCCGGACGAACCGCAACTCAGCCCGGTGCCCGGCGCGCGCTTCGCCGAGATCTCCGTCGACGCGATCATGCCGAACCCCAAGCAGCCCCGGCACGTCTTCGACGAAGAGGCGTTGGAGGAGCTGAAGACCTCCATCCAGGAGGTCGGCTTCCTTCAGCCGATCGTCGTCCGACAGTTGGACAGCGAGAAGTACGAACTCGTCATGGGTGAACGGCGCTGGCGCGCCGCCCAGGCGGTCGGTCGGGAGACCATCCCCGCGATCGTCCGGGAGACCAAGGACGACGCGATGCTCCGCGACGCGCTCCTGGAGAACATCCACCGGGCCAACCTCAACCCGTTGGAAGAGGCCGCCGCCTACCAGCAGCTGCTGGAGGAGTTCGGTGCGACCCACGAGGAGTTGGCCCGGCGGATCGGCCGGAGCCGGCCGCAGATCTCGAACACGATCCGGTTGCTGAATCTGCCCCCGCAGGTCCAGCGTCGGGTGGCCGCCGGTGTGTTGTCGGCCGGTCATGCCCGCGCGCTGCTCAGCCTCGACGAGGCCGAGGCGCAGGAGCAGTTGGCCCTCCGGATCGTCGCCGAAGGGCTCTCGGTCCGGGCCACCGAGGAGATCGTCGCCCTGGCGCTCAGCGACGGCCCGGCGAAGACGCCTGCGGCGAAGCGCCGTTCCAAGCCGCACGCACCCGCATTGACCGATCTGGCCGACCGGCTCTCTGATCGGTTCGACACCCGGGTAAAGGTGGACATCGGTCGTAGCAAGGGAAAGATCACGATCGAGTTCGCCACGGTGGACGACCTGGAGCGGATCGTCGGCATCATCGGGGTCGGCGAGGAAGGTCAGCCGGAGCCCGAGGACTGACCGTCCCCGCCGTTTCCCCCGGCCGCGTACCCGACTCGGGTACGCGGCCGTTCTGCGCTGGGGGTGCTGCTCCCCGGCAACCGTGGGTGGAAGGACCTGGCGCGGTGGGCCGAGCACGCCTGCGTCGGTCAACGACGCCCTGCTGAGTTTCCAGGCCCACCCGGACGCCGGCCTTCCGCAGAAGGCTCCGTTTGGCGCGGCCTTGAGGGCGCGACTCCTTCGGGTCCCTGGAACCTCCGGAGCCCTGCGGAGCCGTGGCTCTCCCTGGCCGCCAGCCCCTCCGGCGGACGGCGGTCTGCAATTCGGCGCGGTCAGGTGCCCATGCTGTTTCTCGTTCCTCTCGGGCGACCCATGTCTCCTGCCCGGCGATCCCCGAAGTTCGGTGTCAGTCATCAGCCGGCTCGTGACCGAGCGGAGCGCCTCCCCGTTTCACGTGAAACGGCGACGACCGATGCGGGCCCTCGGCCCGGGTGAACGAGCCCGATCGGGCTGCCCGCCTGTTTGCTGGCGGTGTCCGGACGACGAGCAGGTGAGTTCGGGGGCACGGTCAAGGGGCGGCGACTCAGCTGTGCGGTGGAATCCGGGATGTTCGGGCGGCGGATCGGATCGGGCGCGGTCCGATTGGCCGGTGACCGGAGTTCGGTTCGGTCGGAGGACCCTGGCCCTGCTGTGCGGTGGCTGACGCCTCGGCAAAGCGGGGTACTAGTTCCGGGCACGGCACGGCACGGCTGCGGCACGCACGGCATGGCGCAGCACGGCTGCGGCACGGCGCAGCGCGGCACGACTGCGGCACGGCGCAGCGCGGCACGACTGCGGCACGCACGGCAGGGCACGGTTACGGCGCGAACCGCAGCAATGAATATGCCCCGGCCGGGTGGGCAGGCCGTGCCCAAACCTGGGACGTCAGGGAGAGCTGAGCGGTCGAGCTCATCTCCGGAGGACTGGGCCCGCCTCTCGATGATCCCGCACCGCCGCTTACGTCGCCGTAGATCGCTCGGAGAGTTGCACCCCGCACCGGTGGTGCCCAATAGGTTCCGGTGACTGCTCAGTCGCTCTGAGGCCCCCTGGAGTGGGGTAGCAAGCCGGGCGGCCTACGCGACGAAGGCCACCTCGCCCTTGGGGGCCTCGGGAAGCGGATATCGGTAGCGGCTGGTCTGGGAAGATCGCGGCGCTCTGCTACGGCGGTGCCGATCCCCCCGGCCGAGGGCTGCATGGGCCACCGCTGCCAGCACGGCAAGTCCCACGCGCCACATGCGGCCATGTTTCACGTGGAACGGGACCCGGTCTCGCTCGTCCGGACCAAGGCCCCTGCGCCGCCACCGCCACGCTCCCCGCCACGTGGTCGCTTGTCGGCGAGGACCCCGGGGAGACCGGTGCAAAGGAGCGGCGGCCGAGGGTCGGGCAGGCGGGAGAATGACGGGCCGCGACCGCGCGGTACCGGGCCGACAGCAGATTCGCCACGACATCCACCGCCAGCACCCCGACCATCGTGAACAACGCCGGCCGGGCCAACGCCGGCCGGGCCAAGTTCAGACATCTCTGCATGGCGGTGCTCAGGATCTGGACCCGCTCAAAGTGGGACTCCGCCATCGGAGCCAAGGTCTCGGCGGCAGGTTGGCATCGGGTTGCTGGCCAAAGAAGCCCTCGTCCATCCCCAGTCGGTGCCCGTGCCACACGGCCAGCCGAGCAGCCGGTCTACTCGACGGTTTCACGTGAAACCCGCGCCACCCGCCAGGCGGAACCTCACGACATGTAGGCGGGTGGAGTCCCTGGTTCCACGTGAAACCAGGCGCACTCAAAGCGACCTCGTGGAACCAGGCCGCGCGAGCGACCTCGTAGCACCGGCGTCCGCGTCCGCGTTGAGCAAGTACCCGCGCCAGTTCTCCTGGTGGGCAGCGGCCGCGGTAGCGACGAAGGCCCCCCAGCGGGTGGCCCGCCGAGCTTGGCGGTTCTTGAATCCAGCCAGGGCGGACGGGCCGCGCCGGCCTCACGGCGGCTCGTGTAGACCGGGGCTCCGAGGGAAAAGTCCCGGCCTCCCGACAGCCGGAGGAGCCCCTCGGTCGTTGAGAGAATCGGGCCCGTTGTCCCTGTGAACAGTGCTGTGGACGAGCACCAAAGTTATCCACAGAAGTTTTCCACAGGCAGGACCCGTTTCACGTGAAACAGCGCGTCAGAGCCCTCCCCAGCCTGTGGATGACGGGGTGTGGTGGTGATCTCATCAGCCTGTGGACAACTATCTTCCCGCCCCCTCTGTGCGCGGATGTCAGCCACCCCGATCGGCCGAATTCCCGTCATGATCAGCGGCGTTCGGGGTAGGGACAGCGGTGCCGGTCTCGGTTAGGGTCAGCGTCGTGCACGACACCCCTCCCTCCTCAGTTCCGGACTTCACCCAGTGGCCGTCGTTCCCCTTCGAAGGCGAGCTGCGCGTCAAGCATCTCGACGAACCGGTGGCGGTCGAACCTCCCCGCAAGGGCGAAGGACTGCGGGAGTGCATCGCCTGCAACGCGCCCGACGATGCGTACATCTGGGTCGGTGAGCGTTGGCGGGTGCGGGCCATGGACCGACCCACCGGCCTGCCGATGGTGCTGATCCTTGAATCGCGGTCGCATCTCGACCTGGGCGACCTGCCCAACCTGCTCGCTGCCGAACTCGGGGTGATGACCGTTCGCCTGGAACGCGCCATCCGCTCGCTGGACGGCGTCGCCCGGGTGCATGTGAACCGATGGGGCGACGGGTCCGCCCACCTGCACATGTGGTTTCTGGCTCGTCCGTACGGCCGGCTCCAGTTGCGCGGCACGTTCCTGTCGCTCTGGGACTCGATCCTGCCGCCCATCTCCGAATCCCAGTGGCGGGAAAACCTGGCGCACGTCGCGGCCTGGCTGGCCGAGTTCGGTGGACGTCCCCTCGCCGAGCCGCCCCGCATTCAGTGGCAGACGCCCTCCAGCATCGCCGCGCAGTCGTCGGCCGAGGCCGCTGCGGCGGCGGCCGAGGACGCCGTCTCCGTGATCGAGGCGGAGGAAGAAATTCCTCCGCCGGCACCAGAGGAGACCGAGACCGCGTCAGCGGAGCACTCGACCGGGATCGCGCCGGAGGAGGGTGCCGCGCCCGACGCGCCCGGCAGTGCTTCCTTCGACCTCGGATCCCACGGCACCCCGCACGACGGGATCAACGGGACCGGTGCCGCCGGTGCTGACGAGAACGACAGCGTCGCCGCACCCGCCTCGCCCCGGACCAACGCGGCGGCCCGGACCGATTCGGGGGTCGCGGCCAGCACGGCCAACGCCGACGCGGACGCGGGGACTGACCCAGATGGCAACAGGTCCGACCGGACCGGCACCGGGTCGGGAAGCGGCGACATCGAAGCGGGGGCGGATGCCGAGGGCACCGGGGCCAACGGCCCGGCCGGCGCCGACAACCGGGCGGGCACCGACGACGGAGACCAAGGAACTGTCGCGTCGGAGCCCGACCGGCGCTGACGGGGGCCGCCCCGTGCGAGCCAGCACGGCTCGCTCCGGGCGACCAAGCTGGCAGAAGCAGCAGCACCTGTCCGGGCGGAAAAGCGCCGGCACCGACCCGTCCCGGAAGGAAGCCGGGGCATCGAGCCGGGCGGACCGGTCGAGGGAGACGTGGTGCGTAGGGATCAGGAGCGGCGGGCTGCGGCCTGGCCGACCAGAGTGCCGAGGACCTGACCGAAGTCCAGCCCGGCAGCCTGGATCGCCAACGGCAGCAGCGACGTCTCCGTCATGCCGGGCGACACGTTGACCTCCAGCACGTGGGGTCGGCCGTCCCCGTCGACGATCAGGTCGACGCGGGAGAGGTCGCGCAGCCCGAGCGCGCTGTGGGCGGCCAACGCCACCTCGGCCACCGCACCGGCCACGGCCGGGTCGAGGCGGGCCGGCGCGTGCCAGGTGGTCCGGCCGGCGGTGTACCGGGCCGCGTAGTCGTACACGCCGTTGCGGGGCACGATCTCCACCGGCGGCAGCGCCTGCGGCCCGTCGCCCAGGTCGAGCACCGACACCGCCACGTCCATCCCGGCCACGTACCGCTCGACCAGCGCCGTCGAGTCGTACGCGAAGCAACCGACCATGGCGGCCGGCAGTGCGGCGGCATCCCGCACCACGGCGGCGCCGAGGCCCGAGCCGCCCTGCGTCGGCTTGACCATCAGCGGCAACCCCAACCGCTGCACGATCCGGTCGAGCACCGCCACCGCGCCCAGCTCGGAGAACCGGTCGTGCGGCAGGGCCACCCAGTCGGGGGTGGGGATGCCGTTCTCCCGTAGCACCGCCTTGGCCGACGGCTTGTCCCAGGCGAGGCGGGCGGCCCGCGCGTCGCAGCCGACGTAGGGGACGTCGCACAGGTCGAGCACCCCGCGCAGCGAGCCGTCCTCGCCGGTGGCGCCGTGCAGGGCGATCACCACGGCGTCCGGCGGGTCGGCGGCCAGCGCGGGCAGCAACGCCACGTCGGCGTCCCGCAGCTCCGCCTCCACCCCGGCGCTGCGCAGCGCGTCGAGGACCCGCCGGCCGGACCGCAGGGAGACGTCCCGCTCGTACGACAGGCCGCCGGCCAGCACCAGGACGTGCAGCTCGGTGGCGGCAGAGCCGGTGGCCGCAGGAGTTGCGGCGGCGGAATCGGTCACGAGGGAGCGCTCGGCGGGGATGGCAGCCATGCGGGAATCATGCCAAGTCAGGGCCGGGGGCGTCCGCGCCACCCCGTCGGCTACCGGTCGGGCCGACGGTGCCGAAGACCTGACGCATGGCGAGGTCCTGCTCCATGACCCGGGCCAGCCGGCGTACGCCCTCCCGGATCCGCTCCGGGGTGGGGAAGGAGAAGTTGAGCCGCATGTTGCCGGTGCCGGTGCCGTCGGCATAGAAACCGGTGCCCGGCACGTAGGCGACCCGGGCGGCGATGGCACGCGGCATCATCGCCTTGGCGTCCAGCCCGTCGGGCAGGCTGGCCCAGACGAAGAGCCCACCGGTGGGCCTGGTCCAGGTGGTGCCCTCGGGCATCAGGTCGTGCAGCGCGCCGAGCAGCGCGTCACGCCGCTCCCGGTAGACCTCCCGGTAGATCTTGAGCTGCTCGCGCCACGGCATCGTCGACAGGTACGTCGTGACGGCGGCCTGCGCGAAGCCGCTGGGGCAGAGGATCTGCGCCTCGCTGGCGATGACCAGCTTGTCGCGTACCGCGTGCGGGGCGAGGATCCAACCCACCCGCAGCCCGGGGGCGAAGGTCTTGGAGAAGGTGCTCAGGTAGAACACCCCGTCGCGGCGGCGGGCCCGCAGCGGCCGGGGCGCCTCGCCCTCGAAACCCAGCTGACCGTACGGATCGTCCTCGACCACCAGCAGGCCGGCCCGCTCGCAGATGTCGAGCACCCGTTCCCGCCGTTCCTCGCTCAGCGTCACGCCGGCCGGGTTCTGGTAGGTGGGGATGGTGTAGAGGAACTTCACCCGCCGGCCGGTGCGGGCGAGATCGGCGATCGCTACCTCCAGGGCCTCCGGGATCAGCCCGTCGTCGTCCATCGGCACGTGCACGACCTGCGCCTGGGCGGCCTGGAACACCCCGAGTGCGCCGACGTAGGTCGGGCCCTCGGCGAGCACCACGTCACCCGGGTCGAGAAAGAGCCGGGCCACCAGGTCGAGCGCCTGCTGCCCGCCGACGGTGACCACCACGTCGTCCGGGGAGGCGCCGCAGGACGCGTCGATGCCGGAGAGCGCCATCACCTCGCAGATCCGTTCGCGCAGCTCCAGGGTGCCCTGGCCGATGCCGTACTGGAGGGTGGTGACGCCGTGCTCGCTGCCGAGCTTGCCGAGCATCTCGCCGACCGCGTCGAGCGGCAACGCGGCGATGTATGGTGCACCACCGGCGAGCGAGACGACCTCCGGCCGGCTGGCCACCGCGAAGAGGGCCCGGATCTCCGAGGCGGTCATGCCCCGGACCCGCCGGGCGTACCGGTCGGTGTAGTCGTCGAGCGTCGTGCCGGTCATGACATCACCTCGATCGGGTGTCGGTCGGGCTCCCGCCCGCTGGGGTACCCGCGGTGCCGACGACCATGGCGGCGCGGGGACGCCGGTCGGTCGATCGTAGTCCCCGCCGGGCCGGTCGTCGGTCACGATGTGGCCCCCGTCCACATCCCGGACGTCCGTCCCCCGGCCCGGGTGGCGATTCGCGCGTCCCCTCCCGTACGGTCGGCAGTCGGCGTACGATCGCTCGTCGGGGATGCAGCCGGTGCTGCTGCCGCTGTGGGCTGGTCTCGCCTCCGAGCCTGAGTGTGGGGATGCGCTGATGTCGCGACGTCTGGTCAGTCTGACCCTCGACACCCTGGAGGACCTGCCTCGCCCGTGCCGGCAGTGCGTCTACTGGGAGTTGGACCCGGTCTCCGCCGAGCGGGCCTGTGCCAACGGTGACCCGGGGCTGGAGAAGGAGGCGTGGGTCTCCCAGACACTGCTGGAGTGGGGTTCCTGCGGCAAGTTGGCGTACGTCGACGGGATGCCCGCCGGTTTCGTGCTGTACGCGCCGCCGGCCTACGTGCCCCGTTCGATGGCCTTTCCGACCTCGCCGGTCTCGGCGGACGCCGCGTTGCTGATGACCGCCAGCGTGGTGCCCGCCTTCGCCGGCGGCGGGCTGGGCCGGATGCTGGTGCAGGGCGTCGCCCGGGATCTGACCAAGCGGGGGATCAAGGCGATCGAGGCGTTCGGTGACGCGAAGTTCGGTGACGAGCCGGACGACACCGTCCGGGCCTGCGTCGCCCCGACCGACTTCTTCCTCTCGGTGGGCTTCAAGACGGTCCGTCCGCATCCCCGTTACCCACGCCTGCGGTTGGAGCTGCGCACCGCGCTGAGCTGGAAGTCCGACGTCGAGTACGCGTTGGAGAAGCTGCTCGGCTCGATGAGCCCGGAGAGCCTGCTCCGCCCGGTCCGCCCCGCCCCGGCGACCCGCTCCAGCGCCGGCTGAACCACCCCGCGCCGCACCGGTCGACCCGTCCCGCCAGTCGGGCGGGACCGCTCAGTCGCGGACGGCGCCGGCGGCCACCACCGCCCGCAGCGTGCTCACGTCGATCGAGCCGGTCGGCACGTCCCGTTCGATCGGGAAGAACATCCGCTGCACGGCGGCCATGATCGCCTCGACGACCCGGTCCCGGAACCGGGGGTCGACCAGCCGGGCCCGGTCCTGTGGGGAGGTCAGGTAGCCCACCTCGACCCGGACGGCCGGCATCCTGGTCAGCCGCAGCAGGTCCCACGCCTTGGCGTGGGTACGGCAGTCCCGCAGCCCGGTCCGCGCGACGATCTCCCGCTGCACCAGCCCGGCGAGCCGTTCCCCGGTGGCCGAGGTGACACCGTTGTCGGTGCCGTAGTGGTAGGTGGCGACCCCGTCGGCGGCCGGGCCGGGGTGGCCGTCGGTGTGCAGTGAGATGAACACGTCGGCGCCGAGCGAATTCGCCAGCTCCGCCCGGTCGACGTCCGGCAGGCAGTCCCGGGGCGCGGGACCACGGGTCAGCTGCACCCGTACCCCGGCTGCGGCGAGCCGTCCCTCCAGCCGGCTGGCCAGGTCGTGCACCAGGTCCGCCTCGGTCCAGCGCAGCGCCCCGTCGGGCACCACCACGCCGGGGTCGGTGCCGCCGTGTCCCGGGTCGATGACCACGGTCCGCCCGACCAGCGTCGGGCCGGACTGCCGGATCGCGTCGGACTCGCGCAGCCACTGGGGGCGTCCGCCGACCACCTTGCGGCCGAGCCGACGCAGCGCGCCCATCGTGTACGGGCCACAGGAGCCGTCGGGCTTCAGCCCGACCTCGCGCTGGAACTGGGCCACCGCCCGGGAGGTGCGCACGCCGTAGACGGCGTCGGCGCCACCGACGTCGTACCCCATCTCCAACAGTCGTTCCTGCAGGGACCGGACGTCCTCACCGGTGAGCGGGTCGGGCACCGCGTGGTAGAGGGTGCGGGCGCCGAGCCGCCAGCGGGCGGCGTCCAGGGCCCGCCAGGTCTCCGCGCCGACCCGGCCGTCGGCGCTGAGCCCACGGGACTGTTGGAAGGCCCGGACGGCGCGTTCGGTGGCGACGTCGAACTCGTCGCCGGGGGTGGCGGCGAGGAGGTCCAGGCCGGTCAGGACCGCACGGATCTCGGTCACTGCCGGGCCGCGGTCACCGGATCGGATCGGACGCACGCAGGACCCCCTCGGAGGTTGGCTGCCGGGCACCTCAACGCCGGCCACGCTGTGCGTCCGGCGGACCAGCGCTTACGGAGCGTACCGTGACCGGTGCGGTCCGACCGACGGTTCGCGCAGGTCAGCGGCCGGGACGACCGGAACCCCGCACCCGGTGGGGTACGGGGTTCCGGTGGTACGCCGGTGTTACAGCGCCGACTCGATCAGCCGGACCAGTTCGCCCTTCGGCTTGGCACCGGCGATCGACTGCACCGGCTCGCCGTTCTTGAAGATGGTGAGGGTCGGCACCGACATGATCCGGTAGGCGCGGGCGGTCTCCGGGTTCTCGTCGATGTTGAGCTTGACGATGGTGACCTGGCCGGCCATCTCGCCCGCGATCTCCTCCAGCAGCGGCGAGACCTTGCGGCACGGCCCGCACCACTCGGCCCAGAAGTCCACCAGGACCGGCTTGTCGGACTTCAGCACGTCGGCGGTGAAGCTGGCGTCGGTGACGACCTTCGTTGCTCCCACTATGACCCTCCTCCTCAGTTTGTTGTGTTGCGAGCGTTCAGCTCAGGGTGGCGATGAACCGCTCGGCGTCGAGGGCGGCGGCGCAGCCCGTACCGGCGGCGGTGATCGCCTGCCGGTAGGTGTGGTCGACCACGTCACCGGCGGCGAAGACGCCGGGCACGGTGGTCCGGGTGCTCGGTGCCTGCACCTTCACGTAACCCTCGTCGTCCAGCTCGACCTGGTCGCGGAAGAGCTCACTGCGCGGGTCGTGGCCGATCGCCACGAAGACACCGGTCACGTCGAGCACCTTGACGTCGCCGGTGTGCACGTTGCGGACCCGGACGCCGGTCACCTTGCCGTCGTCGCCGAGCACCTCCTCGACGGTGCTGTTCCACTCCACCTTGATCTTGTCGTTGCCCAGCGCGCGGTCGGCCATGATCTTGCTGGCCCGGAACGAGTCGCGCCGGTGGATGATGGTGACCGACTCGGCGAACCGGGTGAGGAAGCTGGCCTCCTCCATCGCGGAGTCACCGCCGCCGACCACCACGATGTGCTGTTTGCGGAAGAAGAACCCGTCACAGGTGGCGCAGGACGACACGCCGTGCCCCAGGTATTTCTGCTCACCCGGCACGCCCAGCGGACGCCAGGCCGAGCCGGTGGAGAGGATGACGGCCTTGGCCCGGTAGGCGGTCTGCCCGACCCACACGGTGCTCACCGCGCCGGAGCCGGTGTCGCCGGTGTCCTTCAGCTCGACCCGGGTGACGTCGTCGGTCAGGAACTCCGCCCCGAACCGCTCGGCCTGCTTGCGCATGTTGTCCATCAGCTCGGGGCCGAGGATGCCGTCGGCGAAACCGGGGAAGTTCTCCACCTCGGTCGTGGTCATCAACGCACCACCGGACTGCACACCCTCGATCACGAGTGGCTTCAGGTTGGCGCGTGCGGCGTAGACCGCCGCCGTGTAGCCGGCCGGCCCGGAGCCGATGATGATCAGGTTGCGGACCTCGTCCACTGCCGTCTCCCGATGTGTGTGTACGACATCGGCGGCGCACCGACGTCGATCCGAGCGCCGACGGTTCAATGACGTCGGCGGCTGACTTGCAGAACGTCATCGTACGAACCGGGGATTCCCGGACCGGTCGTCCGGTGGGTCACGTCACGCGATGCGGGACGAGCGGTGACCGGGCCCTCACCCTACCTGCGCCTGGTAGCGGGTGTCCGCGCCGGACCCCGGCACACCGCACTCCGCACCGCTCGCCCACGCCCACCGCCCACCGCGGGGATCGGTGAAGCGGACCACCACCGCCGGCAGGCCGTTGAACGTGGCGTAGTCGACCACCTCGACGGCGACCGGCCCCCGGTTGTGCTCGGCCGCGATGTCGGCGAGACAGGCGTCGAGCGCCGCCCGGCCGGTCAGCCGGTCCAGCCCGCCGGGGGCCATCAGGCGTTTGCTCTCGGCCGCAGTGGGGGCGGTGGGGCTGATCTGGGTGGTGACGCCGGGCCCGTTCCCGGGCTGGAAACCCGGCGGGGTGACGGGGCGGGGCAGTGGGGCGGTCGAGGCACCGTTCAGTGTCGCCGGGGACCAGTCGATGCCGCTGCGTTGGGTCTGACCGGTGAACCGGAATCCCCGGCCGGCGTTCTCCGCGCTGTCCTGCGCCGGCCCGGCCATCGTCGAGGCGGCGGAGTCCCGGGCGGCCGCGCCGTCGAGCAGGTGGGCCACGCCGAATCCCACCGCGGCCAACGACGCCGCGGCGAGGCCGACCGGCCCGGCGAGCCGTGCCCAGCGCCGCCGTCGGCCGGGCCCCGACGAATCGGCGCGGCCGTCCCCGGACCGACCGCCGGGGGTACGCCGCCCGCCCGGTTGCGCCGGCACCGGGCCACCTGTCCCGGCGGGCCGGTCGGTGCGGTCGGCTGCCTCGGCGTCGTCGGTGGACGCGGTGGTGGCCGGACCGGCACCGGCGAGCACGGCGGTGAGCCGCTCCAGCACGGCCAGTGGCATCTCCGGTGCGGCGGCACCCCAACCCGTCAGCTCGTCGTGTACCCGGGCCATGGCGGGGGCCAGCGTGGCGTGTGCGTCGGCCCAGGCCGCGTCCTCGGCGACCAGGCGGGCGACGACGGTCTGCTCCGGGGTGCCGTCCAGTGCCCCGCCCACATAGTCGGCGAGCAGGTCGTGGTCGACCTCCCTGAACTCCCGGCCCGTCACGTCTCCTCCTGGATGGCGCCCCGCCGGGCCTGCCCCGACCCCGATCGGACGCCGTTGGCCGGCTGCCGGTTCCCGGGTGTGACGTCGGAAACGTCCCGACCCGTCCGGAGGTGCCCGCCCGGTGCGGTCGCGCCGGCCGATCCGGTGCCGGCCGGGCGGGACGACGGGTCGGCACCGCCGGCGCGCAGGTGCCCGAGCACCCGGGCGAGTCGGGCCCGGCCCCGGGCGCAGCGACTCTTCACCGTGCCCTCGGCGACGCCGAGGATGCGGGCGACCTCGGCCACCGGGTAGCCCTGCACGTCCACCAGGATCAGCGCGGCCCGCTGCTCGACCGGCAGCCCGGCCAGCGCCTGGCGTACCACCAGCGCGGTGTCGTGGTCGGTGGCCGGGGCCACCGGCTCGACGCCGCCGGTGCCACGGGCGTCGTCGGTGTGGTTCCCGTCGGGCAGCGGGACGGTGGGATGGGCCTGTCGACGGCGGATCCGGTCCAGGCAGGCATTGACCACGATCCGGTGCAGCCAGGTGGTGACGGCGGAGTCGCCCCGGAACCGGCCGGCGGCGCGATGGGCGGAGAGCAGCGCGTCCTGGAGGGCGTCCGCCGCCTCCTCCCGGTCGCCCGTGGTCCGCAGGGCCACCGCCCAGAGCCGGTCACGGTGCCGGTGGAACAGCTCGGTGAAGGCGTCCCGGTCACCGGCGACATGGGCACGGAGCAGGTCCAGGTCGGTGGTCTCGGTGTGCGGCACCACGCTCGCCGACGACCTGCCGGTCGCCGGATCGGGTGGATGCCCGCCGCGACCGACCATCACCACGCCCGGTGGAGGCGGTGACGGGGTCGCGGCCGGCAGATCACGATCCCTGGACCGAGATCTCCTGGACGCCCAGCTTGAAGCCCCGCTCGGTGGAGGGCAGCTCGGTGATCCAGAAGAGCAGGTACTGGTACTTCTGCTCGGGGTCGAAGCCGTCGAAGGCCATCTTGGTGCCGTCGTGCTGCTCGAACGGCTGCCCGATCCGCGTCTTGAAGCCCTTGACCAGGTCCTTGTCGCCCTGCGAGCTGGACGGGAAGTCACCGACGCCGGTGAACAGCGCGGCGGAGACGCCGGAGTCCGACAGGGTGGCGGTGAGCGACTTGACGGTGTGCGGGGCGCCGAGGTCGATCCAGACCCCCATGCCCTTCTTGTAGTTGCTGAAGTTGGCCGAGTAGTAGGTGTCGGTCTCCCAACCCTTGTTCTCGTCGCCGTCCATCATCTTCTCGGCGTCGCTCAGCTCGTTGCGCTGCCGGCTGTCCGGGTCGACGATCCGGATGTCCTGGATGGTCAGCTTGCGCACGACGGGGGCCGGGGTGGCGTCGCCGGCCGGGGTGCTGGCGGAGGGGCGGGCCACCGGCTCGGTCTCCGGGTCGTCGTTGCCCAGGGTGGCGATGCCGATGAGCAGGCCGACCAGGGCGACCGCCAGCAGACCGGCGATGCCGATGGCGACCTTCCGACCACCTGCGGCGGCGAGCGGCGAGCGGTCCTCGACCCCGTCGGCGGTGAACCGGATGGTGCCGGTCTGGTCGAGGAAGTGGTCCTCGGCGGGGATGTCGAGCCGGCCCAGCTCGGCCGAGAGCACGTCCGACGACGGCGGGGCGATCTCGGCGTCGAGCAGGTCCATGGTCAGGTCGTCGAGGTACGCCGGCACGCCGGCCCGGACCTGCCGGGGCGCGGCGATGGCGCCGCTGGCGTCGCGGACGGCGTCCGGGATGGCGGCCCGGCCGTGGCCGGCGGTCGCGCCGCGCAGCGGCGCCTCGGCGTGCGGCCAGTGCCCGGTGAGGGCGAAGTAGAGGATGCCGCCCACCGCGCGGATGTCGGCTTCCTGGCTGTCCTCGCCGTCGGTGCGGGCGTCGGCCAGCACCACCCGGCCGTCGTCGCTGATCATCACGGTGCCCGGGTGCACGTTGCCGTGGACCATCCCGGTGGCGTGCACGGCGGCGATGGCGCTGGCGACCGCGTTGCCGATGGCGGTGGCACGGGCCGGGTCCAACGGACCATCCGCGACCAGCTCACGCAGGGACCGACCGTCGACCCACTCCCGGACGACGTACGCCCGGACGTCCTCGTCGATGGCGTCGTAGACGCCGACCAGGTTGGGGTGGATGACCCGGCTGGCGGCAACTGCGGCCTGGAGCATCTCGGTGGCGGAGTCGCCACCGGGGTAGCGGAGCACGACCGCCACGGGCCGGCGCAGGATGACGTCGACCCCCCGCCAGACCAGGCGCCCGGCACTGTCGTTGTTGATGTGCTCGACCAGCTCGTACCGCTCGGCGAGGATCTCACCGGCTGTGGGAGCACCGAAGGTCATGACCGGAGGAGCAGTTTCCTCCGCCTCCTGACCCTCGCCGACCTGGGTCACCCGTCCTCCCTCGGTGATCGTGTCGATCGATGGACCCGCGCTGCTGGGCATGTGGCTTCCCGCTCCGCCGTCGATGGAACCGGCCGGCGGCGTCGACACGGGCGTCGGCCACCTGCCGTGCCCGTCGAGAGCGACCTTACCCGGACCGCCCGTCATCCCGACATGTCATCTTCCCGCCGCGCTCAACAGGCTGTCGTATATGAGGGGTTAAGTCCGTTTACCGCCACTCTCGCCCGCGTTGCTGGCACATGTACTGGCCAATCTAGACGCTGACCGCAAGCCGCCGGCCTGTGGGCCGACCCACCGGTGACAACCCGTCGGCGGTAGGTCAGGTTCCCCCCGAACGGCCGTACATGCTCAGCCGTACGGTTGGTTGTCCACAGGCCCTTACGGTGACTGAGCGGGGGTTAACCAAGTTATCCACAGGCGTGTCCCCAGGCGGGTGATCCTCGTTCACCCTGCGTGTCCCCTGTCCGGTGGACCCCCGGTGTGGGCTGCGGACCCCGGTGGGTGGTGGACCCCGGTGGGTGGTGGATCAGCGGCCGAGTCGGCGACGCACCATCCCGACCACCTCGGTGATCTCACCGATCCGCAGCACCGTGGCCAGACCCAGGTAGGTCCCGCCGATCACCGCACCGCCGAGCACCAGCCGCACCGCCGCCGCCGTCCAGCTCAGGTTGCCCGGATCGCCGGGGAGCAGGTTGACCACCAGCAGACCGACCAGGGCCGCGCCGAGCGCCGCCACGACGACCTTGCCCACGGTCCGCATGATCCGGCCCAACCCGATCCGGCCGACCCGGGGCCGCAGCAGCATCGCCGAGAGCACCGCCGCCGCCACGTACGAGATGGCATTGCCGAGCATCATGCCGGCCGCCGCGAAGGTGGCCGAGAAGGCGACGAAGACCCCGATCTGGACCGCCACCCGCAGGATCACCACCGGGATGTTGACCAGGGCCGGGGTGCGGGTGTCCGGCAGCGCGTAGAAGGCGAAGGTGAACAGCTGGCTGATCGCGAACGGCACCAGGCCCAGCGCGGCGACCAGCAGCACCAGCGAGGTGGCCAGCGCGTTGTCACCGGTGAACGCGCCGTACCGGAAGACCACCACGGAGACCGGGCCGGCCAGCACCGCGTAGCAGACCGCGATCGGGGCGAGCACCGCCGTCACCATCCGGGTGCCCCGGGACAGGTCGGCGGTGACGTCGGCGAACCGGCCCTCGGCCGCGGCGGCGCTCATCCGGGGCATCAGCGCCGTGATGATCGAGACGGCGATGATGCCGTGCGCCATCATCAGCAGCAGGAAGACGTTGTTGTAGATCAGCAGGCCGGCGTTGCCCTCGTCGCCACCGGCGGCCCGGGTGAGCAGGTTGACCACCACGAACAGACCGAGCTGGTTGACCGCGACGTAGCAGAACATCCACCCGCCGAGCCGGGCCAGCTCGCGCAGGCCCAGCTCGCGGAAGTCGAACCGCAGCTTCCACCGGAAACCCACCTTGCGCAGCGCCGGCAGCAGCCCGGCGGCCTGCACCGCCACGCCGAGCAGGGTGCCCCCGCCGACCAGCAGGATCCGGTCCCAACCGATGCCCTCCGGACCCAGCGCCTTCGCGCCGTACACCACGATGTAGAGGCCGAAGGTGCCGATGACGACCAGGTTGTTGAGGATCGGCGCCCACATCGGGGCGGCGAAGTGCCCCCGGGTGTTCAGCACCGCGGCGATCAACGCGCTGAGGCCGGTGAAGAACAGCATCGGCAGCATCAGGTAGGACAGGTTCGTGACCAGGCCGGTGTAGTCCTGGTTCTTGCCGCCGGCGTAGAGCGTGGTCAGGGTCGAGGCCAGCAGCAGGGCGAGGACCACGGTGACCGCGAGGGCCAGCACCGCGAGGGTCAGCAGCCGCTGGGCGTACGCCTCGCCCCGGTCCGGGTCGGCCTTGCGTCGGCGGACCAGCACCGGGATCAGCACGCTGGTCAGCACGCCGCCGAGCAGGAACTCGTACACCTGGTTGGGCAGGAACTGGGCGGTGGTGAACGCGTCGCCGACGGCGCTGCCCAGCGCGGCGCCGATCATCAGGTTGCGGATGAAACCGGTGCCCCGGCTGACCAGGCTGCCGACCGCCATCACCGCGCTGTTCGCCGCCGCGCTGGTCTCGGCGACCACCTCCTGCGGCGGCGCGGTCGCCTCCACCCCCGGCTGGTTCAGCGGCTCGGCGGAGATGAAGGTCGCCCCGTCGTACGGCCGGAGCCCGTCGTCACCCTGCGCGGCGTTCGCGCTGCGGTAGAGCCCGCCGCTCATCTCCAGCCTCCCAGGGATACGTCGGACGCGGTACCGGTCCGCACGCCATGACCATAGTCAACCCGGCCCCGATACCCGCGCCCGGCGGATCGGTTCCCGTCCCCGCCCGATAGGCTGGCGATCCCATGTCCGAAGCCTCCGCACCCCACGCCGCCGAACGCCGTGAGCTGACCACCGTGCAGCGCAACGCCGTCGCCGAACTGCTCCGCGTCTCGCCGGTCGCCGACGAGTTGGGCCGCCGGTTCGCCCGTGCCGGGCACGAGCTGCACCTGGTGGGTGGTTCGGTGCGCGACGCCCTGCTCAGCCGGCTCGGCGACGACCTGGACTTCTGCACCGACGCCCACCCCGACCAGACGCTGCGGATCATCAAGGGCTGGGCCGAGTCGATCTGGGAGACCGGTCGGGAGTTCGGCACCATCGGCTGTCAGCGTGACGGCCTCCGGTTGGAGATCACCACCTTCCGCGCCGAGGCGTACGACCAGGTCAGCCGCAACCCGGTGGTCGAGTACGGCACCAACCTCACCGACGACCTGCGGCGGCGCGACTTCACCGTCAACGCGATGGCGGTCAGCCTCCCCGAGCACCGGTTCACCGACCCGCACGGCGGCCTGGACGATCTGGCCGCCAAGATCATCCGTACCCCCGGCACGCCCGCCGAGTCGTTCGGCGACGACCCGCTGCGGATGCTGCGGGCCGCCCGGTTCGCCGCCCAGCTCTGCTTCGCCGTCCACCCCGACGTGCGTACGGCGATGACCTCGATGGCCGCCGACCTGGACCGGATCACCGCCGAGCGGATCCGCGACGAGTTCACCAAGCTGCTCTGCGGCACCGACCCGATCACCGGGCTGCGGCTGCTGGTCGACACCGGGCTGGCCGACCGGTTCCTGCCCGAGCTGACCGGCCTCAAGCTGACCATCGACGAGCACGCCCAGCACAAGGACGTCTACGAGCACACCCTGACCGTGGTCAGCAACGCGGTGTCGTACGAGACGGACGGCTGTGACTTCGTGCTCCGGATGGCCGCGCTCATGCACGACGTGGGCAAGCCGGCCACCAAGGCGGTCGGCGCGGACGGTCGGGTCAGCTTCCACCACCACGAGGTGGTCGGTGCCCGGCTGACCAAGGCCCGACTGAAGGCCATGCGTTACCCGAAGGACGTCACCAGCCAGGTCACCAAGCTGGTCGGACTGCACCTGCGGTTCTACGGGTACGGCCGGGGCGAGTGGACCGACTCGGCCGTCCGCCGGTACGTGACCGACGCCGGTGACCTGGTGGACCGGCTGCACAAGCTGACCCGCTCGGACTGCACCACCCGCAACCGGCGCAAGGCCGCCCAACTCGCCGCCGACTACGACGCGTTGGAGGAGCGGATCACCCGGATCGCCGCCGAGGAGGACCTGGCCCGGGTCCGACCCGACCTGGACGGCAACGCGATCATGGAGCTGCTCGGGGTGCCGCCGGGTCCGCTGGTCGGCCGGGCCTGGCAGCACCTCAAGGAGCTGCGCCTGGAACGCGGCCCGCTCGACCGCGACGAGGCCGAGGTGGAGCTGCTGCGCTGGGCCCACGACCAGGGCCTGCGCTGACGTACCCGAAAGGGGGCCGTCCGGATTCCGGACGGCCCCCTTCGTCGTCGGGTCAGCGGGTCTCGACCGCGCTGCCCTCGACCGGCGACTTGCCGTTGGCCGGGGACCCGGCCGACGCCGAGCCCAGCTTGGCGAGCAGGGCCGGCAGGTCGATGCCGGTGAGGTCGGAGCCGAGCTGGAGGCCCTGGGCCACGTTCCCGGCCACCGACTTGGTCAGCGAGGACGCCCCGTCGGTGGAGATCACCGTCAGCTTGTCGATCGCGCCGATCGGGGCGCTGGCCGCCTCGACCACCTGCGGCAGCACCCGGACCAGCAGGTCCAGCACGGCGGCTTCACCGTACGCGGCGAACGCCTCGGCCTTGCGGGCCATCGCGTCGGCCTCGGCCTGACCCCGGGCCAGGATGGCCGTGGCCTCGGCCTGACCCTCCCGCTCGACCGCCTCGGCGATGGCGGACCGCCGCCGCTGCTCGGCCTCACCCTCCTTGGCGCCTTCGATGGCGTTCGCCTCGGCCAGCGCCGCCCGGCGGGCCCGCTCACCCTCACCGGTGAGCCGGGCCTGCTCGGCGGAGGCCTGGGCGGCGGCGATGGTGGCCTGCCGCTGCGCGTCGGCGCTCAGCACGGCCGCGTTACGGGCCGCCTCCGCCTCCTGCTCCACCTTGTACCGGGCCGCGTCGGCCGGCTTGCGCACCTCGGTGTCGAGCTGGCGCTGCTTCAGCTCGGCGTTGCGCTCGGCCACCTTCTGCTGCTCGGAGAGGATCGCCTGGTCCCGCTCGGCCTGGGCGAGCGGCCCGGCCGCCGCCGACTTCGCCTTCGCCGCGTCGATCTCGGCCTGGATGCCAGCCTGCTTCAGCGACAGGTTCCGGTTCGCCTCGGCGATCGCCTCCTCGGCCAGCAGCCGCTCCTGCTCGGCCTGCTGCCGGGCGCGGGCCTCGGCGATGGCGGCGTCCTTGAGCACCCGGGCCGCCTCGGGCCGACCCAGGTCCTGCAGGTACGACCCCTCGGCGAGGATGTCCTGGAGCTGGAAGGTGTCCAGCACCAGCCCCTGGTTGGTCATCGAGTGCTCGGCCTCCTCGGCGACCGCGTTGGCGAACGCGGCCCGGTCCCGGATGACCTCCTCGACGGTGAGCCGACCGACGATCGAGCGCAGCGCGCCGGCCAGCACCTCCCGGGTGAAGTTGTCGATCTCGTCCTGCTGGTGCAGGAAGCGCTGGGCGGCGGCGCGGATCGCGTCCTCGGTGCCGCCGACCTTCACGATGGCCACGCCGTGCAGGTCGGCCCGGATGCCCTGCTTGCTGACCGCGCCCCGGATGCCCACGTCGATGCGGCGGCTGGACAGGTCGAGTGACTGGAGCTTCTGCACCACCGGCAGGACGAAGACCGACGCGCCGAGCACGACCTTCTGGCCGGAGTTGTCGGTGGACCGGCCGCCGTCGGCGGTCTGCGTGGTCCGCCCCTTGCGGCCGGTGACGATGAACGCCTCGTTCGGCCCGGCCACCTTGATCCGGGAGAGCACGAACATCACGAGGACGAGGGCGAGGACGACCGCGCCACCGATGGCGATGAGGAGAGGCATGGGGGGTTCCGTCTCTGCGAGAAGAGGGTCAGTAGGTCTCGACGTGCACGCTGGTCTCGCTCAGCGTCTGCACCACGAAGATCTGCGCGCCGAGCGGGATGGGCTCGTCGGCACGGGCGTTGAGTTTCACCGGCTGGCCGGCGACGCGTACCCGAACCTCGCCGTAGCCGCCGGTCGGGATCGGGGTGACCACCAGGCCGAGCGCGCCGACCAGGTCGTCCCGGGTGGGGGTGGCGTCGGTGCGCATGTCGCGCGCCGCCCGGCTCAGCCGCCCCGCCAGCCACGCGGTGGGCACCGCGGCGAGCGCGCCGCCACCGACCGCCGCCGCGATCATCCCCGGGGTACGCCCGCCGAGCAGCTCGTTGACGATGGCCGCGCCGAAGCCGAACGCGCCGAGGAAGCCGGCGACCGCCTCGACGGAGACCGGACCGTCGACGCCGGGATGACCGAAGTGCAGGAGTTCGCCGCCGAGCAGGGCGAGCGCCAGCACGCCGACGCCCGCCCCACCGATGATCAGAAAGATGAGCGTCCCCGTGGCCACGACCTGCACGGTAGCGACCCGACGCAACGTTCCGCGTGATCATTTGGGGGCGATGGACACCGTCCGTTCGGCCAACTCCCTCGGCAGCGGCAACCGTTGCAGCTCGTGGCCGGCGGGGTCGGCGAGTACGACGTCCCGGTAACCGCCGGGCCGCCGGTAGAGCAGCCGGTCGTCGCCGACCCAGGCGACCTCGGCCACCGGCAGCGGGCCGAGCACCGTGCCGGTGACCGCGTCGACCAGCAGCGGTTCCCGCTGCCCCTGGACCACCACCCGGTTCCCGTCCGGCGACCAGGACCACGGGCCGGCCGGGTCGCCGGGGATCTTGACGAACCGGGTCGGCCGTCCGTCGTCGGCGGAGAAGAACTGCACCCCCCAACGCGGATGGCGGCTGCTCTCGGACCGGGGCACGAAGCTGTCGGTCAGTGGCAACGTCACCTCCCGGCCGTCCCGGGTCCAGGTGAAGGCGCAGTAGTCGGTGCAGAGGTACCTGACGGGGTCCACCAGGTACTCCCGGTAACGCCCGCCGACCTCCAGCACGCCGAGGCGCTTCATCTGGCCCCGCAGGACGGTCACCGCCAGCCGGCGGCCGTCCGGTGACCATTGCAGGTGGTGGATCACCCCCGGGACCCGCTGCCAGCGCAGCTTCCCGGTGGCCGCGTCAGCGAGGCCGAGCTGGCCGGGGCGCTGCTCGTCCCGCACGGCGGTGACCGTGCCGGTGGGGGCCGGCCACACCTCGGCGTATCCGCCGGCACGAACGTAGCGGGACCGGGTGCGATCCAGCACGTACCCGGTGCCGCGGGTCACGCCGCCGGTGACCACCCAGCCACCGGGCAGCGCCAGCGGCCGGGTCGACCAGTCGGCACCGGGGGTGGGCAGCAGCATCGTGCTGGGTGTGGGGCTCGGCGTGGGTCGGGCCGGTTGGACCGGTCGGTCCGGCCGGAGCAGCACGAGCGGCACCAGCACGACGGCCACCGCCACCACCGCGGCGCCCGCTGCGGCGACCCGTCGCCGGGCCCGCCGCCGCCGACCCCGGGCCAGCGCCGCCAGGGCCAGCCCCCCTGCGGGTCGGGCCTCCTCGGCGAGATCGTGTACGGCTGCCCGCAGCGCATCCTCCGCCGGCCGGTTCATCGCTTCACCTCCGGACTGCTGGCGGGATCGAAGGACGGCACCAACTCTCGAAGTCGGGCCAGGGCGCGCGATGCCTGGCTGGCGACCGTGCCGGCCCGGCACCCGAGGATCGCGGCGGTCTGCTCCACGCTGAGGTCCTCCAGGTAGCGCAGGGTCAACACCGCCCGTTGCCGGGGCGGCAGCGTCCGCAGCGCGTCGCGCAGCAGCATCCGTAGCTCGCTGTCGTGACCGCTGTCCCGCTCGCCTGGCCGCTCCGGCAGCACGGCCACCGGCACCTCACGTCGCCGGGCCAACCGCCGCCAGCCCGAGACCTGGTCGTGGTAGAGGATCCGGCGTACGTACGGCTCGGCGTCACCCCGGATCCGGGGCCACCGGGTGTACGCCTTGGCCAGCGCATTCTGCAACAGGTCCTCGGCGGCGTGCTGGCTGCCCGCCAGCGCGTACGCGACGCGCAGCAGCGCGTCCCCCCGTTCGTTGACGAACGCGGTGAACTCCCCGTCGGTGCCTTCGGTCACCGCTCACCTCCGTACCAAAGACGCCCGGCGGCGGCTGAACCTTGCCTCGTCCGACGCATTTTTGTCGCCGTCGCCTGCCGACCGCTCCCGCCTGGGTCCCGCTCGGGACCGACGGGGAGGCGTCGGGCACCCGTCCCGGGATCGGGGCGGCGGCCCGTTGCGCCGCACCGCACCTGAAGCGCCTTCCCCTGCACGGCGCTTAAATAGAACTACTTTCCCGCGCAACTATCGGCAGATGGGAGTTGACCGTTCCGCGCGAGGGGGAATCCCTTGCGCTTGCGGTAACTCCTATCTAACATATTGATAACGCCAAATTGCTGATCCGAGATGAAGCTTCGGATAAATCGAGTCTTGACGCGTACCTCTCCTCTCCAGGGGGCGCCAGCAGGGGCGTTCTTTGCGAGCGAGGAGGGTTCATGAAGGAATTCAGAATCAGTCGGCGGGACGGGCTTGTCGCGCTGGGTGCAGGACTGGGTGCCGCACTGCTCGGTGCGGGTCCTGCCGGCCGGGCGGCGGCGGCCGGGGCGCGCGAGGGCGTCTCTCGGGCCAGCTCAGCCCCGCCGGGTGCGGTCGGGTACAGCATTACGATCCTGAACAATTCGGCGCTCGACGGCATGAACGCCATCCTCTTCCAGGAGATGCCCGTCCTCCCGAGCGACGCGGTCACGCTCGCCTGGATGTCGAAGATGTGCCACCCGTCGACCACCGTCGAATACCAGTGGAACATCGACTACAACTTTGTCTGGGGTCAGGTCGGGGCGCTTGTCCCCGGAACGCAGTTCGTGGCCGGTCAGACCCTTTCTGCGGACCTGACCCAGAACAACCTGGTCACCCTCTCCTACGTCGGCGGCGGTTTCGAATTCGGGCCGACCAACTCCTCGGGAAACAATGGCAGTCTGATAATCAAGGAGGACGCCACTGTCCCGGGGGCGGGCGACCAGGACCAGGGAAGTGTGGGTATCGGCATGTCGGGGGCCGGCACCTTCGTCGTGCCGACCCTGACGAACGCCGGGGTCGAGTTCGACCCGAAGCCCACCTACTGGATCGCCTTCGGAAGCTTCGAGAGCAGCGAGGTGATGGACATTTCCGAACTCACCACACCCGCGCAGGTGTCGTACCCCGCCGGCATGACCAGCGCGAAGGCCGTCTTCGACGGCAAGGGATGGACCATCTCGTACGGGAGCTAGGGTCACCGGCCGGTGTCCCGGCGGGGCGGGAAGAATGGCCGGCATGCGTTGGACCGTGCTGGACTCGCCGATCGGTCAGTTCTCCGTGGCCACCGACGGGACGGCGGTCTGTGGCACGCACTTCGGCCGGGTCACGTCGGCCGACGACGAGCCCGGCGACACGCTGGCCGGTCGGGTGGTCGCGGAGCTGAGGGCGTACTTCGCCGGTGAGCTGACCGGGTTCACCGTGCCGGTGGTCATGCCGCGCGGCTCCGAGTTCGAGCGTGCCGTCTGGCGGGAGATGACCCGCATCCCGTACGGGGAGACACTCACCTACGGCGAGGTGGCCCGGCGGGTCGGCGATCCCGGCGCGGCGCGGGCAGTCGGGGTGGCCTGCAACCGCAACCCGGTGCCGGTGATCGTCCCCTGCCACCGGATCGTCGGTGCGGGCGGCAAGCTGGTCGGCTTCGGTGGCGGCCTACCCCGCAAGGTGACCCTGTTGGAGTTGGAGGCAGGCGTCGCCCTGCGCCGTGCCTGGTCCTGATCGGGTAAAGGCCAGCCCTCGCCTATGCCCTCGCAGTTGGGCCGATGTAGCGGTGTCGGCGGTGAGCGGATACCGCAGTATCGGCACAATGGAGTTGACCATGGAGGTACGGCGGGTCGGTGGGTCAGGGGAGTGGGGCGAGGCGACCTGCGCGGAGGTCCGTGACGAAGGCGGCCCAGCCGGCGGCGGGGTAGAGCAGAAGCGGGCCGCCACGGTCCTTGCTGTCGCGTACGGCGAACCGGCCACTGCCGTCCAGCACCGGCCCGGCCTCGACGCAGTTACCGTCGCCGTTGCCGCTGCGGGTGCTGACATGCCAGGCCACGGGGAGTCCGGCGTTGGTGAGGGGGTTGACCATCGCCATGCGCTCACTCCAGACGTGCTTCCAGATCGAAGAGAACCCGCTGCACGGCACCGTTGCGCAGCGCCGTCCGACGCAGTCGATCGTAGCGCTGGTGCAGCGAATCGGCCTTCTCCCCTTCGACCACGACTGTTCCGACAACGGTGGAGATGCAGCCGGCAGGTGGATAGGGCCGGCGCATCCGGAAGACGTCGAAGGCGCCGTTCGGGCTGGCGTGGGCTCCTGCGGTGAGCGGCAGGATCATGATCTCGACGTTCGGCCAGCCGGCCATCTCGCGGAGATGGGCGAGTTGGGGGCGCATCGTCTCGGGCCCGCCGACCATCCGGCGTAGCGCACCTTCATCGATGATGACCGAGAGTCGGATCGGATCGGGTTGACTCAACCGCTGTTGACGGGTCATGCGCAGATCAACGAAGCGGTGAAGCTGATCGTCCGCGAGATCCTCGTCGGCGGCCCGGATGACGGTCTCGGCATATGTCCTGGTCTGGAGCAGGCCGGGGATGACCGAATCCTGGAAGGAGTCGATCGCGGTGGCTCGACTCTCCAGCCAGATCCAATCGATCAGGGATGCGGCGACGTTGGCGGCGAGTCCATCCCACCAACCCTTCTGCCACACGTCCTGCGCCATCGTCTTGAGGTCGTCACGTCTCTTCGGGTCGTCGATCCCGCATACGTCGAGGTAGGTCAACACCTCTGGTACCCGGGCCGGCAGCATGCCGGATTCGATCCGGCTGACAGTGCTGGCGTTGCGGTTGAGGCATTCGCCCACATCCCGCAGCGTCAGCCGGGACTTCTCCCGCATCTCGCGGAGCTGCTGACCGAGCCATTGAGCGCGGAGCGTGGACGCATGTTCGTTCGGCATGTCCTCTCCCCACCTCCCTCCGACCTTGTAGAGCATCTCGAAAACATTCCACCGATGCAAGCTTGCATGACGTTCCATCATGCTGCATTCTGCGTGTGGCTGCGATTACCGAAGGTGATCGAAGGTGATCGAAGGTCGAGATGAGGACGGACCGGGGTGGGACGGCTTGGCGGCATGCCCACCCCGGTCCGGGAACGAGCCGAACGGGAGGCGCAACGCGATGGCCGGCGTCCCGGGGAACGACTCCCCGACTGTCTACCACGTCGTACCCGCACGGAGCGGGTGCCGGCGCGCTTCGCGATGCGTACCCACTCGGTTTCCTGGGCCGGTGACGCGCTGAGCTGATGGCGCACCACCGGCCCCGAGCCGGGCGGACGTGCGGAACCCCGCTGCGAATCCCCCTCGTGGTGGTGACCCCGGGACCGTGCGTCCGCCCCTTGGCGAAGGGGTGCCAGTGGGCCTGTACGAAACCCGGGCGCGGGTGGAGAGCCGCGCCGCACACGAGATCATCACCGCGCACGTCGCCGATCCCGAGAGCCAGCAGTGCCGGGTCTGCCTGGCCGTCGTCCCGTGTCCGTCGGCCAACGCGGCGGCGAATCGCCTGGTGGAGCTGGGTCTGCCGGTGCTCGATCCGGTACCCCCGCAGCGGCGCTGCGCGCTGCGGCGCTGGCTCGCCCCGCACCGGCGTGGGCGAGCACGGCCGGCACCGCTACTCAGTTGGGCCTGGCGGTGGCGACTCGGGTCGGCGGTGGGCTGATGCGGCTCAGCTTCGATCCGGAGGAGCCGCCGGTCGATCCGCCGGCCGAGTGCGTGTCACCGACTATCTGGCGATGGAGTCACCGGCTGCACCGCTGTCATCTACTCGCGGACGACGGCGGGTGCACCTGTGGGGCACCGTTCCCCTGCCAGGCGCGGCGGCTCGTGGAGCGTGGCTTCCTGGCGGCGCTCGGGTCGGGCGTCGGAGTGGGCCGAGTGGATCTGCTCGACCGGCTGATCGCACAGTCCGTCCGCCCCGATCCGAGCGATCCTCGCCACCATCGTCCTGGACTACCCAGTGAGGAGGAGACGTGACGCCGAGCGTGGTTGACCAGCCGACGGGCGAGTTATACAACTCTGGTATGGCCTTCACCCTGAACCTGAAGCCCGAGGTCGAGCAGCGACTCAAGGAACTCGCCGAGGCGGAGCACCGGTCGATGCACAAGACGGTCGAGGTGGCGGTGCAGGCCTACCTGGACCGGCACGACCGGGACGAGTGGACCCGCCAGGCCGCGCGCCGGGTTCGCGAGCGGAACGCCGAGTTCTACGAAATGCTGGGCGACCGGTGACGCGGGCCTGGCCGGACGCCGAGGATCTGCTGCTCCTGCTCGCGGACAGCACATCTCCCCGGACCATCGTGCGCGACGGTGGGATTCTCTTCGCCTCGGCGGCGCGTCCCCACGCCCAGTTGCTGCAGGGCCGGGTATATCCGACACCGCTGGACCAGGCGGCGGCACTCCTGCACGCGATCATGATCTGGCGGCCGCTCGACATGTGGAACGCCAGTCTCGCCTGGACGGCGGCGGACATCCGCTTGGAACGTTCCGGCTTCGTCCTCACCATGCCGGCCAAGGACCGGATGGCGTTGACCGATGCGTTGACCAGCGGCGAGGTCGACTCGGTCGAGGAGTTGACGTTGCGGCTGTCGCCGTATCTGGAGATGGCGGGCTGAACACGCGAGGGCCGGGTCCGCACGGACCCGGCCCTCGGTGGTGCTGGTGGTCGGCGCGTCAGCGCTCGATGTCGCCCTTGATGAAGGACTCGACGGCGGCGTGCGCGTCGTGGTCGGCGTACTGCTCCGGGGGGGACTTCATGAAGTACGAGGAGGCCGAGAGGATCGGGCCACCGACCTTGCGGTCCAGGGCGATCTTGGCGGCCCGGACGGCGTCGATGATGACACCGGCGGAGTTCGGCGAGTCCCACACCTCGAGCTTCAGCTCGGCGTTGAGCGGGGTGTCACCGAAGGAGCGGCCCTCCAGGCGGATGTAGGCCCACTTGCGGTCGTCCAGCCACGGCACGTGGTCCGACGGGCCGATGTGCACGTCGCTCTTGACCATCTCGTGCGGGATCTGGGACGTCACCGACTGGGTCTTCGAGATCTTCTTCGAGACCAGCCGGGTGCGCTCCAGCATGTTCATGAAGTCCATGTTGCCGCCGAAGTTGAGCTGGTAGGTGCGCAGCAGCTCGACGCCCCGGTCCTCGAACAACTTCGCCAGCGCGCGGTGCACGATGGTCGCGCCGACCTGGCTCTTGATGTCGTCACCGACGATCGGCAGGCCGGCGTCGGTGAACTTCTGCGCCCACTCCGGGTCGGAGGCGATGAAGACCGGCAGCGCGTTGACGAAGGCGCAGCCGGCGTCGATCGCGGCCTGGGCGTAGAACTTGGCGGCCTGCTCGGAACCGACCGGCAGGTAGCAGACGACCACGTCGACCTGGGCGTCGCGCAGCGCCTTGACCACGTCGACCGACTCGGCGTCGGACTCCTCGATGATCTCGCGGTAGTACTGGCCCAGGCCGTCGAAGGTCGGGCCGCGCTGGACGCTGATGCCGGTGGGCGGCACGTCGCAGAGCTTGATGGTGTTGTTCTCGCTGGCGACGATCGCCTCCGCGAGGTCCATGCCGACCTTCTTGGCGTCCACGTCGAACGCCGCGACAAAGTCCACGTCCGATACGTGGTAGTCGCCGAAGGTGACGTGCATGAGACCCGGGACGCGGTCGTTCGGGTCGGCGTTGCGGTAGTACTCCACGCCCTGCACGAGGGACGAGGCGCAGTTACCCACACCGACGATGGCGACGCGGACGGAGCCCATAGCGTCTGCCTCCTTCTTCTTCATCACGGCCGCTCATTCCTGGACTCTCCAGGCGGAGGCGGGCTGTTGTTGTCTCGTGGACCGCCGGCCGTCCCGGGTCGCGGGACTGTCGGGGCACGGCCGGAGCGCTCGTTGGCGATGAGCTCCTCCAGCCAGCGGACCTCGCGCTCGCACGCGTCGAGGCCGTGGCGTTGCAATTCCAGGGTGTACGCGTCGAGACGCTCGGCCGCCCGGCCCAGCACGTCCCGAAGTCCTTCGCGACGCTCCTCGATCGTGCGGCGGCGACCCTCCAGGATGCGCAGCCGGGTCGCCTGGTCGGTGCGGGCGAAGAACGCGAAGTGCACACCGAAGCCCGTGTCGTCGTACGTCTCGGGCCCGGCCTGCGCGATCAGCTGGGCGAAGCGTTCCTTGCCCTCCGCAGTGATCTTGTAGACCACCCGACCTCGTCGGCTGGTCAGCGCGGGAACCTCCTCGGCGGTGGCCGGGGCGTCGGTGGCTTCGGTGATCCAACCCGCCGCCTGCAACCTGCGCAGGGTCGGGTAGAGCGAGCCGTAGCTGATCGCTGCCCGGATGGCGCCGAGCTTGGCGGTGAGCTCCTTGCGGAGTTCGTAGCCGTGCATCGGGGCCTCCTGAAGGAGGCCGAGGATGGCGAGTTCGAGCACGGGCCACCCTTTCCTTACCCTCGGAGCGGCAGGTTAACCGCCTCGATGTATCGGACCGATACATCGCACGTTAGTACCTCGTCTGCCGTCAGGGCAAACCCCCGTTCCGCGCCAGCCCGTGCACGGATCGTGACGGTGGTCGCCCCACCCGATCGGAACGCGTACCCTTTGCCGCATGCGGACGTCTCGTCAGGTCGTCGACTACTCGCTGCAGAAGCGAGCAGTGCTGCGTGACGTGCTCGCCGGCCGGGTCGGCACGTACGACGTCTGCGACGCCTCGCCGTACCTGAAGAACGCGGCCCGCTTCCACGGGGAGCCGACCGAGCAACGGTGTCCGATCTGCCGGAGCGAGAACCTCACCCACGTCCACTACATTTACGGGGACGAACTCAGGCAGTCCGCCGGGCAGGCCCGCACGCTGGCCGAGCTACCTGTGCTGGCGATGACGCTGCGTGAGTTCCAGGTCTTCGTGGTGGAGGTGTGCCTCGGCTGTGACTGGAACCATCTCGTCGAGCAGTTCCTGCTCGGCCGGGACGGGCTGGCCGAGGGCGGCCCGGAACAGGGTGTGGCGGAGGCCGCCACGGCTGCCACGCAGGAGCGAAGGCGAGAGGCGCAACGGTGAACCTGGCTGCTCCGGTCGACTCTGGTGTCGTAGGACACAGACACCGCGACCGGCGGCCCATCGGCCCGATTGGCCCGAATGATGTGGAAATTGCAGCGCGCATCCGGCCCCTTGCCGGCCCCATGGCGCGTGTGTCAACTCACGGCAACCCGGTGGTGGCGCCCTCGCGTCCCACCGCGACCGGCAGGGTGTGAGGAATGAACTCGTACGGCGATCCCAGTTCCCCGCGCGCGCGGGCCCAGGTACCGGGTTCGAACGGCGGCCCCGGACCGGGGGCGGACGACGCGTACCCCCGACGGGGCGGTGACGCCTGGGGTGCAGCCCCGGCCGGCCGAGCCTCGGTCGGCGGTGCCGCGCCCACCGGACGGGCCTCGGCGGCGGTGCCCCCGCCGCGCGCGACAGGCGGTGCGGCCCCGGTCGGCCGGGCCGGCCCCGGTCGTGCCTCGGTGCCGGTCTCCCCGGCCGGGCCGGGTCGTGCCTCCGTGCCGGTCTCCCCGGCGGCGTCGGGGTGGGGCGGCGCGGGTCGTGCCTCCGTGCCGGTCTCCCCGGCGGGTGGACCGGCCGGGCGGGCCAGCGTCGGGACGGCTCCCGCCGGTCGGGCCAGCGTCGGCGCGGCCTCGGTCGGCTCCGCCGGGCGGGCCTCGGTGGCGCGGGCCGGCGTCGCGCCGGTCGGCGGCGGCGGCGGACCGGGCGGCCCGAACGGGCCGGGTCGTGGTTACGGCGGTGGTGCCGGCGGCGGGCGCGGGCGCGGGCCGGGTGACCCGGACGCGCTGGCGCGGGCGAAGCGGCGTAAGCGGATCAACCTGCTGATCGCCGGCTTCGCGGTCTTCATCATGCTCGCCGGCCTCGGTGTGGTCGGGTTCACCTACTACTCCACCACCGTGGTGCTGCCCGCCCAGATCAAGTTGCCGCTCGCCACGACCATCTACGCGGCCGACAACAAGACGGTCATCGCCAAGGTGGGCGAGCAGAACCGGACGTTCGTCTCGATCAACCAGATTCCGCAGCACATGCGGGATGCGGTGGCGGCGGCGGAGGACAAGAACTTCTACGAGCACGCCGGCGTCGACTACAAGGGCATCGCCCGGGCCGCCTGGAACAACCTCTCCAACGGCGACAAGCAGGGTGCCTCGACGATCACCCAGCAGTACGCCCGCAACGCCTACGAGAACCTCCAGGACGACTCGTACGCGCGGAAGGTGAAGGAGGCGATCGTCGCCTCCAAGCTCAATGATCAGTTCACCAAGGAACAGATCATGGAGCACTACCTCAACACCATCTACTTCGGTCGCAACGCGTACGGCATCGAGGCGGCGGCGCAGACCTACTTCGGCAAGTCGGTCTCGAAGATCGACGTGGCCGAGGCCGCCGTGCTCGCCGCCCTGATCAAGCAGCCGGAACCGAGCGCCACGCACAAGGGTTTCGACCCGGCGCTCAACCCCGTCGAAGCCAAGGACCGCTGGGACTACGTCATCAAGAACATGATCGAGATGCGCTGGGTCGACGCGCCGAACCGGCCGGCGCACCCGACGGAGTACCCGAACAAGACGTTGCAGACCCCGAAGGAGTCCCGGTCCGGCGTCAAGTTCGGCGTCAACACCCCGATCGGCAACGTCATCAACTACGTCTCGGCCGAGATGCGGGAGAAGAAGCTCTGCACCGACAACGACGCGGAAGTGACCGAGCGTAAGCCGCGCTGCTCGGCGATGCTCCGCGAGGGTGGCTACCGGATCAGGACCACCATCGACAACAAGGTGCAGAAGGCCGTCACCACCGCCGCCCAGCGCAGCACCAAGGGCTCCGAGTTGGACGGCGCGCGCAAGAACCTGATGGCCGCCGTGGTCTCCATCGACCCGCGTAACGGCCGGGTGCTCGGCTACTACGGCGGGGACGACGGCACCGGCACCGACTACGCCGGCACGAACACCGACACCAACGGCAACGTCACCGGCGGGCATTCGCCCGGCTCCAGTTTCAAGATCTACACGCTGGCGGCGGCGTTGGAGGCGGGCAAGTCCGTCGACTCGCGGTGGAAGGGCCGGGCGTTCACCCCGGAGGGCGACAAGTTCCGGGTCAGCAACGCCGGCACCGACAACCCCAGTTGTGGTGACTCCTGCACGCTGCGGGAGTCGACGCTGAAGTCGCTGAACGTGCCCTTCTACCACGTCAGCCTGGACATCGGGCCCGACAAGATCGTTGACATGGCGGCCAAGGCCGGCGTCAGCATGATGTGGCAGACGAACGTGAGCCCGCCCAAGGGGCACGACCTGGCCAAGGAGAAGGCCGCCGACCTGGCGCCCGACCCCTTCTACCACGTGGTCGCCTACGGTCAGTACCCGATCACCGTGCTCGACCACGCCAACGGCATCGCCACCTTCGCCAACAAGGGCATCTACAACAAGGCCCACTTCCTGATCTCCGCCGAGAAGCAGAACAAGGAGACCGGCAAGTGGGAGAAGCTCGGCGGCGAGCAGTTGAAGCCGCAGAAGCGGATCAACCCGGACGTGGTCGCCGACGTGACCGACGTGCTGAAGGACTACCCGGGCAAGATCAACCACACCCTGGCGGACGGCCGGAAGGCCACCGCCAAGACCGGCACCTGGGAGCTCAAGGAGGGCACCGACCAGAACGGTGACGCCTGGACCATCGGGTACACCCCGCAGCTCGCCACCGCCGTCTGGGTGGGCAACAAGGGCAAGCGGGAAGCGATCAAGCTGAACGACGGCACCAAGATCAGCGGTGCGACCATGCCCGGCGAGATCTGGGAGCGGGTCATGAACGGCGCGCTCAAGGGCGAGGACAAGCTGGACTTCCCGCCGGCGGCGAAGGTCGGCGACCCGGAGTCCGGCAACGGCACCCCGCCTCCGCCGCCTCCGCCGCCGCCGAACGCCCCGACCGGGCCGAACTGTGCCCCCACCGACCTGCAGTGCCTGCTGGGCGGCGGCAACCAGGGCGGCAACCAAGGTGGGAACCAGGGCGGCAATCAGGGTGGCAACCAGGGCGGTAACCAAGGTGGAAACCAGGGTGGCAGTCCGCCGAACCCGAACCCGCCCCCGCCGAACGGGGCCGGAAACGGCGGTGGCATCCTGCCGACTCCGCGTACCCGGGACTGAACTGACACCGCACTGACGAGCATCTATGCTGCTGCCGGCGGCCCGCAAACCTGCGGTCGCCGGCAGCAGCGTCTTTCGGGCAGCCTGCGGCGGTGCGGCCCGTCGGACTTCCGGTGGAACATGCTGCTCGTCCGAGAGCCATTCATAGGGCAGGATGCATTCTCATGAGCACCCAGCCGACGACCGGCATCGACGACGCCGGGAGCAGCGACCACCCGTCCCGATCGGACGGCTTCGTCCGGGGCGTCTCGGAGGCGATCGGCGGGCCGCTCGGCGACCACGCCGTCGCCGTCGACCGGCCCGCCGGTCGGGAGAGTCGGTTCTGGACGGCGGCCCGGATCGTGCTGGCCCTGGCCTGCCTGACCCTGGCCCTGCACTGGGTGCAGAAGGCGCCCTGCCAGAACGGCGCCTGGCAGAACAACATCCAGTACACCCGGATGTGCTACACCGACGTGCTGGCCCTCTATTACGCCGAGGGCCTGCACGAGGGCAAGGTCCCCTACCGGGACCACCCGGTGGAATACCCGGTGCTCACCGGCTACATGATGGGCGCGCTCGGCCTACCGGTGCACGCCGTCGGCGTCGACGACCCGACGATCAACCAGGGCCGGTGGTTCTACAACGCCAACGCGTTGACCCTCAGCGCGCTCGCCGTCGCCACCGCCGCGGTGATCCTCGCCCTGCGCCGCCGACGACCCTGGGACGCGGCACTCTTCGCCCTGGCCCCGGCGCTGTTC
Organism: Micromonospora matsumotoense; assembly: GCF_900091525.1. GTDB lineage: Bacteria > Actinomycetota > Actinomycetes > Mycobacteriales > Micromonosporaceae > Micromonospora > Micromonospora matsumotoensis. The sequence continues at coordinate 129,242 of NZ_FMCU01000011.1, read as the reverse complement.
CTCACCGCCACCGTCAACTGGGACTTCCTCGCCATCGGGCTGGCCGCTCTCGGGCTGGCCGCCTGGGCGAAACGACAACCCGTCCTGGCCGGGGTCCTGCTCGGCCTGGGCGGTGCGGCGAAGATGTGGCCGCTGTTCCTGCTCGGCCCGATCCTGATCCTCGGCCTGCGGGCGAATCGGCTGCGGGCCGCGTTCACCGCCGTCGCCACCGGCCTGGTCGCACTGGTCGCGGTGAACCTGCCGACGGCGATCCGCTACCCGGACAACTGGGGTCGGTTCTTCGAGCTGAACACCACCCGGCCCATCGACTGGGGCACCCTCTGGTACATCGGGCGGTACCTCGACGGCAAGGTGAACACCGGCGCCCCCGGCGACCAGGGCCCCTTCCAGTGGCTGAACGGCAACATCCCCACCCTCAACAACCTGTCGTACGCCCTGTTCGGGCTGGCCTGCATCGGCGTGGCCGTGCTGACCCTGCGGGCACCCCGCCGGCCCCGGCTGGCCCAGCTCGCCTTCCTCGTGGTGGCTGCCTTCCTGATCTTCAGCAAGGTCTGGTCGCAGCAGTTCGTGCTCTGGCTGCTGCCGCTGGCGGTGCTCGCCCGACCCCGCTGGGGGGCGTTCCTCGCCTGGCAGTTCGCCGAGGTGTGCTACTTCGTCGCCTTCTACGGCGAACTGCTCGGCTCGGCCACCAGCCGGCCGGTCTTCCCCGAGGGCGTCTTCGTGCTGGCCTCGTCGCTACGGCTCGGCACGGTGGTGGTGCTCTGCGTCCTGATCGTCAAGGACATCCTGCACCCGGAGCGGGACGCCGTCCGCTGGACCTACCCCGACGACCCGGACGGCGGCGTCCTCGACGGTGCCCCCGACGCCCCCTGGCTGACCAAACTCCGTCGCAAAACCCCCGCCCCCGAACCAGAACCAGCCCCCACCCCCGCCTGACAGCCGCACCCCACCCAGACGCGCAAGTCCGAGACGGCCCCCGCGTCCGTCAGGCGGGGGCGGGGGAGCCCAGCCGGCTCCGGGCGGTCAGGCTTGATCCCTGCGCCGGCTGGGCTCCCCCGCCCGCCCCACCGCAACCCGCCTCAGAGACGGAACACCACGGCGTTGCCGACCTGTTGGCGGGTGATGCCCAACTGGTCGACCGGCGCGTTCACGGTCACCTCCCACGGCGTACCGACGATCTGGTCCCGCAGCACCACCACGTTGCGTACGCCGAGGGTGCGCAGGTAGTCGACGCTGGTCTGGTCGGGGAACGCCGCCGTCACCCGGCGGACGTCGTCGAGCTGTTTCGGGGTGAATCCGCTGCCGCCGTTGACCACCTGCGGGAAGCGGCTCGTCGACCAGAGCATCACCGGCTGGTCCTGGTTCTGGCTGCTGGGCAGCACCAGCAGTGGACCGTCCACCGTGCGCATCGCCGCCGGTTGCTCCGGCACCACCGGGTGCGGCGTGGTGTTCAGCCCCTCCACGACCACCAGCAGCAGTGGCAGCAGGGTGGCCGCCCGCAGCCACGGTGACGGCCGGGCGGGCACCCGCTCGGTGCTCAGCTCGCGGACCCGCTGGGCGAAAGCGCTCACCGCACCGGCCGCCAGCAGGGCGAGCAGCAGGGTCGTCCAGAGCATCATCCGACCGGGCGTGCGCAGCCCGTTGAAGCCCGGCAGGTACTCGAAGAGCGGCGCGTAGGTGAAGGTGCCGTCGAAGAACCGGGTGCCCATCGCCAGCACCATCGTGACCAGGACTCCGGCCAGCATCCACAGCCGGTGCCGCAGCCGCCACACCGAGAAGAACAGCCCACCGGCGGCCAGCGCGTAGAGCACGAAGCCCGGCAGCAGGGTCATCTCCGGATGCCAGGGCAGCGTCGCCCGCGCCCCCTCGTGCAGCCCACCCCAGATCCTCGATTCGGCGGGCGCGGTGAAGAAGCCGCTCGCCGGCGGTGAGTAGACGCCGATGTCGCCGATCGTCCGTTCCGCGTTCGGGTGCAGCTCGGCGACCTTGAAGTACGGCACCGCCAGCAGCGCGCCGACGGCGGCGAAGAGCAGCCCGCCGACCAGGTCGGCGACGAACAGCCGCCGCCCGAAGGGCCGCCGCCCGCGTCGTCGCCGCTGCCAGAACCACACCGCTGCCGAGACCAGCAGGGTCACCGCCAGGACGTAGGCGAACACCAGGCCGATGCCGAAGCCCAGGCTGAGCTGCCAGGCCGCGACCGCCCAGCCGGCGTACGCCCAGCCGACCCGGCGGCGCTCAGGCCGGTAACCGTGCCGCAGTGACCAACCGTGGCCCCGGGCCAGCATGGCCAGCGCCAACGGAATGCCACCGTTGGAGATGATGTGCAGGTGGCCGGCCTGGGCGAGCAGCCACGGCGCGTAGGTGTAGCTGACCCCGGCGACCGCCGCACCGATCCGGCCCGCGCCCAACTGCCGGGCCAGCACGTACGCCCCGAAGGTGGCCATCGCGTGGGCCAGCACGAACATGATGTTGTAGCGGAGCACGGCGGCATCCGGACCGGTGCCGAGCAGGCCGGCCGGGGCGTACCCGAGCAGCATGTCGGAGAAGGCGAAGCTCCAGGGCTCGGGGAAGAACGTGTTGGACTGGAACAGTTGCCCCGGGTTGGTCCGCAGGGCATGTCCGGACCAGGCCATCTGCCAGGCCTGGAGGCTCGGGTCCCAGTAGTCCTGGGGCAGCGTGTAGAGCGGGTACCGCAGGGTCGGCCAGGTCATCCCCACGGCCAGGGCGAGCGAGGCGAGGACGGCGAGCGTCCACTCGTGCACCAGGAACCGGCCGGTGGCGCGGGCCGCCCGTCCGGGGCGGCCCGGCACCGGTTCGGGCGCGGGCGCGAACGAGGTCCACGGATCGGCCTCGGCGGCCGGCTCCTGTTGCTCCGTTTCGCCCCCGGCCGGTTCGTCACCCCGGCCCTTCCCGGCCTCGTCCTTCCCGGCCCTCCTTCTTGTGAGCCGGTCTTTCCAGGTCCTGGACTTCCCGGCGTGGTCGGTCGTTGTGCCGGCCTGGTCGGCCGTCACCGCGGTCATCGCTGCGGCCTTCTCCGTCGACGTCCCCGCCGGCTGGGCTTTCGCCCCGGTCGGCCCGGGGCCGGCTCCGGCCTTCCCGCCCCCAACCCGGCCGTCGTCGGCTACCGGGCCGCCCTCGGCGGGCTCCGCACCGGCTCCGTCGGGTGGCCCGTCGGGTCCGGCGGGCTCCGCACCGGCTCCGTCGGGTGGCCCGTCGGGTCCGGCGGGCTCCGCACCCGATCCGCCGGGCTGTGGGTCGGGTCCGGTGGTCGGGGGTGGCTCGTCCCTGCCCGGCTTCGAGCTGTCCCGCGCGTCGGGTGCCGGCCGGCCCTGCGGCGACCCCGCCCCGCCCCCGGAGGTCGGGTCCGTGCCGTCTGTCTGCCGTGGCGGCTGGCTGCCGCCCGTCGCGTTGGTGGTCATCGGCGCTCAGGCCTCCGTGCCGAGTTGCTCACGGAGGAAGGCGATGTCGGCGCCCTGACCGGTCGCGCCGCCGGGAGTCTCCACGATGACCGGGGCGTCCGCCGCTCGGATCACCGCCACCAGCAGCTCCGGGTCGATGGTGCCGCCGTCGAGGTTGTCGTGCCGGTCCTGCCCGGAGTTGAACCCGCCCTTGGAGTTGTTCGCGTGCACCAGATCGATCCGACCGGTGATCGCCTTCACCCGGTCGACCAGGTCGAGCAACTCCTCGCCACCGGCATGGGCGTGACAGGTGTCGAGGCAGAAGCCGACCTCGTAGTCACCGAGGGCGTCCCAGAGCCGGGCCAGCGCGTCGAGCCGCCGGGCGCAGGCGTTGTCGCCACCGGCGGTGTTCTCGATCAGGACGGGCACGGGGAAGCCGCCGGAGTCGGCCGCGTAGGCGAAGGTCTTGCGCCAGTTGTCGAAGCCGACGGCCAGGTCGTCACCGGCGTTGACGTGGCCGCCGTGCACGATCAGCCCCCGGGCGTCGAGCTGCGCCGCTGCGGCGGCGTGGCCCAGCAGGAGCTTGCGGCTGGGGATGCGGATCCGGTTGTTGAGGGTGGCCACGTTGATGACGTACGGGGCGTGCACGTAGAGGTCGACGTCGGCGGCGCGCAGCCGGTCGGCGTCCTCCCGGGGTTCCGGGGCCTTCCAGCCCTGCGGGTCGGAGAGGAAGAACTGCACCGCCTCGGCGGCACGGGTGGCCGCCTCCGCCAGCGGGTCGGCCGGGTCGACGTGGGCTCCGATACGCATGCAGGCGAGCCTACGTCCCGTCCCCGACGCCGGCAGGTGACGGTCGTGGGCAAGTCGTGCCGTTCCTCTGCCCCTGCCCGCCGCGCCGCAGGGCAGGTGGCGTCACCCGACGACCCCGGCGATCGTTGACCGAGGTGGGACAGTCGGACGAATAGTTGCAATTCGGCTATCGCGTGACGATTGCCGTTGTACCGTCGGATAACAACAGGATGAAGCTCCGCGGGGTGTCCTCGATCCAACCTCATCGGTGTGGTCGTTCCTCCCCAGGTCCCACCCAAGGAATGCGGACGGGACGCCCCGCGGCCCCGTGGACAGGGGTCCACCGCCGGCCTTCGGGTGTCGCGGTGGGCCCCTGTCACCTTTCCCGCCCGGCCGGCTCGCGCCGTCGGGTCGACCTGCCCGGGCATGATCGTCGGGGCCGGGTATTCTGGTCAGGTTGTCCGCGTCCGGTCGGGTTCCCCCGGTCGGGACGGGCACGACGCACGACCTCCTGCCACGGAAGGACCGTGGCCGCCTAGCCCACAGGAGGTGAGCACGTCTTGCGTCATTACGAAGTAATGGTGATCCTCGACTCCAGCCTCGAGGAACGCACCGTCGCACCCTCGCTCGACACGTACCTGAACGTGATCCGGACCGCGGGTGGCTCGGTCGAGAAGACCGACGTATGGGGCCGCCGGCGCCTCGCGTACGAGATCAACAAGAAGGCCGAGGGCATCTACGCCGTCATCGACCTTCAGGCGACGCCGGAGGCGGTGGCCGAACTCGACCGCCAGCTGCGGCTCAACGAGTCCGTGCTGCGTACCAAGGTCATTCGACCGGAGATGCGCTAAGCATTCAACCCCGGTTCGCCCGGATCAGCCTCGTCGGTGATGTCGTAGGGCTCTGCGAGTCTGTACGACGCAACGATGAGTGCGCGAGGAGATGGTCATGGCAGGAGATACCACCATCACGGTCATCGGCAATCTGACCGATGACCCCGAGTTGCGGTTCACCCCGTCCGGTGCGGCGGTCGCCAAGTTCCGGGTCGCTTCGACGCCCCGGTTCATGGACAAGACCACCAACGAATGGAAGGACGGCGAGCCGCTCTTCCTGGCCTGCACCGTGTGGCGGCAGGCGGCGGAGCACGTCGCCGAGTCGCTCCAGCGGGGCGCCCGCGTGATCGTCTCGGGTCGGCTGCGTCAGCGGTCGTACGAGACCCGCGAGGGCGAGAAGCGCACCGTCATCGAGCTCGAGGTCGACGAGATCGGCCCATCGCTGCGCTACGCCACGGCGAAGGTGCAGAAGATGTCGCGCTCCGGTGGCGGCGGCGGAGGCTTCGGCTCCGGTGGCGGTGGCAACCAGGGCGGCGGCGGAGGAAACTTCGACGACCCGTGGGCCTCTGCTGCTCCGGCCCCCTCCTCGCGCGGTGGTTCGGGCGCCAATTTTGATGAGGAGCCACCGTTCTAATGGCGCCGAGCGCCCGCGATCGCAAACCAGGAGCACGTGCAACGGCCAAGGCTGCGGCACTTCGCAAACCAAAGAAGAAGGTGAACCCGCTCGACAAGGACGGGATCGCCTATATCGATTACAAGGACACCGCGCTGCTGCGCAAGTTCATCTCCGACCGCGGCAAGATCCGCGCTCGGCGGGTGACCGGGGTCACCTCGCAGCAGCAGCGGCAGATCGCCCGTGCGGTCAAGAACGCCCGTGAGATGGCGCTCCTGCCGTACACCGCCACGGCCCGCTGAGAGGAGGCACCGACATGAAGATCATCCTGACCCAGGAAGTTTCCGGTCTCGGTGCCCCCGGCGACATCGTCGAGGTCAAGAACGGCTACGGCCGTAACTACCTGCTGCCGCAGGGCTTCGCGATCAGCTGGACCAAGGGTGCGGAGAAGCAGGTCACGGTCATCAAGCGGGCCCGCTCGGCCCGGGAGATCCGCGACCTGGGCCACGCCACCGAGGTCAAGGACCAGCTTGAGGGCCTGAAGGTCAACCTGAAGGTCCGCGCCGGCGACGGTGGCCGGCTCTTCGGCTCGGTCACCCCGACCGAGGTCGTCGACGCCGTCAAGGCGGCCGGCGGTCCGGTCCTCGACCGTCGTCGGTTGGAACTGCCCGGTCACATCAAGTCGACCGGCTCCTACCCGGTGCGGATCAAGCTGCACCCCGAGGTGTCCGCCAAGTTCGACCTCCACGTCGTCCAGGGCTGACCTCACCGCACAGCAACACCCGACATGGCCCGCACCGGCACCCGGTGCGGGCCATGTCGCGCTGTCCGTGGGTGGCGTAGAGGTGCAGCGGCGGCGTTCGCCCTGGCACCGTCGACGGCACATCGCGGGAGTCGGGCCGCGCTGCCCGTCGCCGTCACCGGTCTCGGACGCCGGAGCGTCGGACGCGGCAGCATCCGTGCCGGCCTCCGGGGTCGGCTCGGCCGCCGGTGCGTCGGTGCCCCGCGCCCCGGCCGTCGGCGCGACAACGGCCGGCACCGGGAGCGGCACCGCGCACGTCAGCCGATCGGCTGACCGGTGATCGCGCTGATCAACACGGTGGACAGGCCACCACCCACCACCGCCGCCGCCAGCGCCACCGTCGCCGGCCGCCAGGTCGTCCCCACCCGGCGCAGCAGGACCGCCACCACCAGACTGCTCAGCAACGACAGCCCGAACCGGGGCGCCGCCGCGACCAGTGAACCGAAGGCGTGCGCCCGGGGCGGCTCACACCCGCCGCCGCTGATGTCCGTGACACAGCCGGCCGGCGGCTGACCGTCCAGGGTCAACAGCCACAGGAACACCAGCACCGCCGGCACCAGATAACAGGCGGCCGTGTAGACCAGCGGGCGCAGCGGGCCACCCGGGTCCGGGTCGAGCAGGTCGTCCTCCAGGCGACGGTTCCACGACCCGGCACCCACCGACCCGATCCGGTCCCGCAGCGAGGCCGTCGCCACCGCCCGGCCGGACGCCGGCTCGGCCCGACGCCGGGGGGCCGTCCGGGGCCTCGGTGCCGTGTAGCCCACCACCGGAGAGCGGGGTGCCGAGGTCGGAGGGTCCATCCACCGGGGATCGTCCCCGGCCAACCGGGTGCCCGACCAGAACCCCTCCGGCTGCTCACCCCACGGCCAGCCCTCACCCTCCGTCATCGGCTGGGACGACCGAGGTGGCACCGACCGTTCCCACCGGTCGACCCCACCCCGGTCCCGGCGGTCGACCTCGCCCCGGTCCCACCGGTCGGTGTCATCCCGGTCCCGACGGCCGAATCCGCCCGTGTCCCGGCGGTCGGCCTCGTCACGATCCGCGGTCACCGGACCCCACCGGCCGACGTCCGTCCGGTCCCACTGCGCGGTGTCGGTGAACCGGTCCCACTGGCCGGTGCTGTCGCTCTTCTCCCACCGCGACGCCCCGCCGGGACGCTCCCACCGGTCGTCGGCGACCGGACTCTGCCAGGTGTGCACGCCGGACGCGTCCCACGGGTCGACCGCCGGCCGGTACTCCGGCTCCGGCTCGGCGGCACGGCTCCACGGATCGGCCGCCGGGCGGCTCCCCGGGTCGGTCAACGGACGGGCCCACGAATCGTCGGTGTTGCGTCGCCGTCGCCGGGGCGGCTGCTCGGGTACGGCCTCCACCGGCAGGTCGGAGTCGTCACCGCCGGACCAGACCACCTCGGGACGACGGGACGCGGACCGACGCGGGCGGGCCGTCGGGGCGGCACCGGAGACCGGCTCACCCTCGTCGGTGTCCGCCCGCCGGCTGCCCACGTACCCCTGCTCCTGCGGGCGGTCGAAGGTCCACTCCCTGGTGTGGTCGGACTCGGGGGCTGCCGCGATCGCCCGGGGCTCCCGCCGCTCGCTCTCCCGCCGCCGCCTGGCCGCACGCCTACCCAACCCGGAGACCGGACGGGCGTCGTCGTCCTCGTCGTCGTCCGGGGCGGCGTGCCGACCCCGACCGTCGGCGTGCGCGATGCCCGACTCGACCGCCCACCGAGGCAGGTAGGCGTCGACGGGCTCCTGCTGGCCACGCTCGACCGCCCGTCGGCGGCTCGGCGTACGGTAGCGGTCCGTCGAGGAGAAAGAAGCTGACGGAACCGGGTCGCCGAGGTCGTCCCACGGGGCGATCGGCTGACGCTCGCGCGGGCTGCCCTCCCCGCGCTCCCAGTCCCGGTAACTCACGGCCGGAGCGTGACCCTTCTCAACCGAAAGTGCAATCCGCTGTCCAGGTGTAGCCGTTTCGCAGAGATAGTACGGGAAGACCGACCCAAGAGCCTTACCAGAAATTATTCGTCCACAGGGTGTGGATAGTGAACCTCCAGTTCAGGGCCGTGTTGCCCGGAATTCCCCCACAGTTTTCCACAGGCTGTGCACACGCTGCGCACATGGTTGTCCACTCGCATCCACAGGTTGTCCCGAGGCTCATCCACCGCGGCGGTTGAGGGTCTGACCTCGGGGTCCGTATCGTGGGGCACCGACCGGTCGCGCGGTGGCCCCCCGATCGACTCGACCGGAAGATGGCACACCGCCGGCGTACTGCTGGAACCGGTTCGACGCTGTGGAGGGGGAACCGTGTCGGTCACCGACGACATGCGGGCGGAGCCCCGGGCCGGGGGGCAGTCGCCCCCGCCACCCCGCGACGGCCAGTTCGACAAGACCCCACCCCAGGACGTCGCCGCCGAGCAGTGCGTCCTCGGCGGCATGCTGCTCTCCAAGGACGCGATCGCCGACGTCGTCGAGATCCTCAAGTCCACCGACTTCTACCGACCCGTCCACGCCACCATCTTCGACGCCATCCTCGACATCTACGGTCGCGGTGAGCCGGCCGACGGGATCACGGTCGCGGCGGCCCTGGCCGACTCGGGGGACCTCGCCCGGGTCGGCGGTGCCCCCTACCTGCACACCTGCATGGCGGCCGTGCCGACGGCGGCGAACGCCTCCTACTACGCCCGGATCGTGGGCGAACGTGCGGTGCTGCGCCGGCTGGTCGAGGCGGGCACCCGGATCGTGCAGCTCGGCTACGGCACCGCCGCCGGGGGCAGCCGGGACGTCGACGACGTCGTCGACCTGGCCCAGCAGGCGGTCTACGAGATCACCGAACGGCGGGTGAGCGAGGACTTCGCGATCCTCGCCGACATGCTCCAGCCCACCCTGGACGAGATCGAGGCGGTCGGCGCGCAGGGCGGCGTGATGACCGGGGTGCCGACCGGCTTCACCGATCTGGACCGGCTGCTCAACGGCCTGCACCCGGGGCAGCTCATCATCGTGGCCGGCCGACCCGGTCTCGGCAAGGCGCTCGCCCTGGACACGCCGTTGCCCACCCCGGACGGCTGGACCACGATGGGCGAGGTCGAGGTCGGCGACCGGTTGCTCGCGGCGGACGGCACACCGACCACGATCACCGCCGCCTTCGACGTGATGGACGGCCGACCCTGCTGTGCGGTCGAGTTCTCCGACGGCAGCGTGATCATCGCGGACGCCGACCACCTGTGGCAGACCACCCACGCGCGGGTCCTGGAGCCGGCGCAGGCCGGGGGGCCGGTCGGCCCGGCCGGTGGCGGCGCGCAGGCCCGACGGGAGGGTGTGGTCACCACGGCGGAGATCGCGGCGACGCTGCGTACCGGCCCGGATGCCCGCCTCAACCACACCGTCACCAACTGCGCCCCCCTCCGGTTGCCCGCGCGGCGGCTGCCGGTCCCGCCCTACAGCCTGGGCGTCCGGCTCGGTGACGGCGGCGCTGACCCGAGTCGCCTCACCGGAGCCCTCCGCGCGACCCTCCGGCAGATCGGTGTCAGCCCGGACCGGCACATCCCCCGGGACTACCTGCGGGGTTCCGAGGCGCAGCGCCGGGCGCTGCTCGCCGGTCTGTTCGACGCCGCCGGCTCGGTCAGCCCCACCGGCGACCTCCAGTACACCTCGACCTCGCGGCGGCTGGTCGGAGACGTCCGGGAACTCGTGGTGAGTCTCGGTTACCGCTGCACGGTCACCGAGCGGGCGGTACCCGGCCGTACCACGCTGTCGTCGACGGCCTACACGGTCACCTTCGCCACCGGGGACGCCGTGTTCCGGCTGGAGCGCAAGGCCGCCGTCCACCCTGCCCGTCGACGGACCGGTACGGACGTCCGGTACGTGGTGGATGTGCGGCCGGTGGCCAGTGTGCCGGTCCGGTGCGTGACGGTGGACAACCCGGCGCACCTCTACCTGGCCGGGCGGTCGATGATCCCGACCCACAACAGCACGGCGAGCATGGACTTCGCCCGCAACGCGGCGATCCGGGCCAACCAGGCCGCCGCCATCTTCTCTCTGGAAATGAGCAAGGTCGAGATCGTCATGCGGCTCCTCTCGGCCGAGGCGCGGGTCCCGCTGCACGTGCTGCGCAGCGGGCAGCTCTCCGACGACGACTGGACCAAGCTGGCCCGCTGCATGGGTGAGATCAGCGATGCGCCGCTCTTCGTGGACGACACGCCGAGCATGAACCTGATGGAGATCCGGGCGAAGGCCCGCCGGCTCAAGCAGAAGCACGACCTCAAGATGATCGTGGTCGACTATCTCCAGCTGATGACCTCACCGAAGCGCACCGAGAGCCGCCAGCAGGAGGTCGCGGACCTGTCCCGTGGCCTCAAGCTGCTGGCCAAGGAGGTCGAGTGCCCGGTGATCGCGGTCAGTCAGCTGAACCGTGGCCCCGAGCAACGCACCGACAAGCGCCCGCAGTTGTCCGATTTGCGGGAATCTGGCTCGATCGAACAAGATGCTGACGTCGTCATTCTGTTGCACCGCGACGACTATTACGACAAGGAGTCGCCGCGCGCCGGGGAGGCGGACTTTATTGTCGCCAAGCACAGAAATGGTCCGACCGACAGTATAACGGTCGCAGCGCAGCTCCATCTCTCTCGGTTCGTCGATATGGCCATCGGGTGACCGGTATTGGGACGCGACTGGCCGCTGGGCGGCGGAGCGACATGGTTGCACGTGCGGAAAGCGGAGAGTCTCACGAGTATTGCCCTACATGACGGGGTGGCAAGGCAAGCGATCCGAGGAATGCTCCGTCGTTGTGGCGTGCCTGCACGTCGAACTGGGAAATTGACGAATGCGCAGCGCGAGGAGGTAATAGAACGATTTCTCGACGGAGCGAGCCTCGGGCAGATCGCCACCGATTTCAGCGTCACGGTGCCGTCCGTTCGTGGCCTGATTTCCCGCCGAGGAATCAAGATCTCGTCAGTCTCGCAGGGCTTGCGACATGACGCCTTCGATGGCCTGACACCCGAGACTTGCTACTGGATCGGACTCCTGTTCGCCGACGGATGCGTCAGGCTACCGACCAGGTCACATGCCGCAGATATCGGTAGGCCTGGCTGAACGAGATCGGAGTCAACTGGTCGCGCTACGGGATTGTCTGGGCTGTGGTAACAGCATCTCTCAAACAAGTCCGACTCACGGCTCGTGCCAATTCTCCGTACGGTCGCAGACCTTGGCGGACCGGCTCATAGAATTGGGCAGATACGGTGAGTCCATCGACGAGCGGTTGATTCTCCCGCGCGACTTCTGGCGTGGCGTCGTCGATGGTGACGGCTCGTTGGGGATTTATGAAAGGGCGGCACCGGGTAGTCGGACTCTTTCTCAGTTCAGAGTGGTCGGAAGGTGGCATGTCATGGCCGCCTTTGTTGCTTTCCTCGAAAGTGACGGCATTGGTGGCCTGTCGGTGCGTCCACACAAGAGGATCTGTGCTGTTGGAACCACCTGTGGACCGGCTGAGGGAATAGCCTCCCTCCTCTACCTGAATGCTGAACCGGCTCTCGCGCGGAAGGCAGAAATTGCCGCACAGATGATCGCCCGGCAGTAATAGCGTTTACATTCTGCGCGCTTCAGCGTCAGCCGAGCAGTGGGAACCAGCCGGCGGCCTCGCCCAGCGCCACCCGGTCCCGGTCGGTCAGCGGCTGCCGGCCGGTGGCCTTGCCCAGGTACGTCAGGCCGTCCCAGTCGGCGGGCCGGACGGTGTCGTCGCTGAGCAGGCCGTCCATCGTGGCGACCGCGACCGTGACGGCGTGCGCACCGGGTCGCGGCGCGTCGGGCAGGTCGAGCACGAGGTCGAGATGGTGCACGACGGCCTCGGTGGTCAGCGTGGCCAGGAAGTCGGGCACCCGCAGCACGTGCCCCTGGGTGGTGACGCAGCCCTGCGGGTCGGCGGCACCCGCCGCGCGTACGGCGGCCGGGGCGGTGTCGGCCCAGATCCGCACCACGCCGGTGGGCCGGTCGAAGGCGGCGGCCGAGCGGCGGGCCCACCACGCGTGCCGGACCGCGGCGTCGGGATCGGCACCCGCCGGGAACGACCGCCAGTAGCTGACGTCGTCGGTGTCGGCCGGACCGTCGGCGGGGCTGGCCAGCGTGACCAACGCCCGTTGGGCGTCGCAGAGCAGGTGGAAGAGCAGGTCGGCGACGACCCAGCCGCGACATCGGGTGGGGCGTTGCAGAGCGTCGTCGTCGAGGTCGGCGACCACCCGGGTGATGCCGTCGTAGGCCTGCGCCAACGCGGTGTGCTGCCGGACGAAGGTCATGCCGTGCAGCGTCGCACGCGGGACGCCGTCCGGCACGACAGTCGGCGACCGGCCGGCCAGGGAGCATCGCGACAGGCCGGCCCGACCGGGGAGCGGTCGGCCGACGGGCCGGCTGGCGGCGCACGGAGCGTCGGGACGGCCGGCCGGGCGGTGGAGCGCCAGGCCGGCCGCGACGGGTCGGTCAGCCGAACATCTCGTCGAGGAAGCCCTTGTGCTTCTTGCGCTTGTAGTGGCCGTGGTAGCCGTGGTGCTGCTGCTGGTGACCGTAGCCACCGTGGGTGCCGTACGCGGGCTGCGGCGGGTAGCCCGGCGGGGGCGGGGGCGGCGGTACGGCGCCGTAGCCCGGCTGGTGGCTCGGGGCGGGCGGTGGCGGAGGCGGCGGGTAACCGCCCGGCGTCTGGACGTGCTGCTGACCGGGGACGGGACCCGGTTGGCCGGGCGCAGGTGCGCCGCGCTGCTGGTTCCAGTTCGCCTCGGCCTCGAACAGCTTTTCGAGTTCGCCACGGTCCAGGAAGATCCCCCGGCACTCGCCGCACTGGTCGATGACGACTCCGCTGCGCTCGTACTGGCGCATTTCTCCACGACACTTGGGACAGGTGAGCTGCATCGTTCGACGGTACCCGGTCGGCGCAGCGTTCAGGCGGTGGCGATCAGCGCCTCGGTCACCTCGTCGTCGTCGACCTCGTGGAAGTCGTCGTAGTAGGCGCTGACCGCGCCGAAGTCGACGGGGTGCTGGGCGCAGACCACCTCGTCCGCCTCGGCGGCCAGCATCTCGTACGCCTCCTGCGCGCCGACCGGCACCGCGACGACGACCCGTCGGGCACCGAGCCGCCGGGCGACCTGTACGGCGGCGCGGGCGGTCGCGCCGGTGGCCAAGCCGTCGTCGACGATCAGGGCGGTGCGTCCGGTCAGGTCGAGCGGGGGGCGACCGGATCGGTAGCGGGCCTCCCGACGGTCGAGTTCGGCCTGTTCGCGGCGTTGCACGTCGCTGCTGTCGGCCGGGTCGAGCCGGGCGGCGACCTGGTCGTTGAGGACCCGGACCCCGCCGGGGCCGAGCGCGCCGAAGGCCACCTCGGGGGCCCAGGGCAGGCCGAGCTTGCGGACCACCAGCACGTCGAGTGGCGCGCCGAGCCGGTCGGCGACCACCCGGGCCACCGGCACCCCACCACGGACCAGGCCCAGCACGACGACATCGGGTTGGCCGGCCAGGGCGGTGAGCCGCTCGGCGAGTCGCCGGCCGGCGTCCTCCCGATCGCGATAGCTGCTCATGCTCTCAGGTGTACGCCCTGCGGGCGGGGCGTGCCGGGGACTCGCCGGAACCGGGGCCCGACGGGTGGTCAGGGCGGGTGCCCAACTCAGCAGGGCGATCGGGTAGAGCAGGTAGCCGAAGCGGGTGGTGGGCATCAGCATGATCGCGGCGAGCAGGCCGTACCCGCAGATCAGCGCGGTGGTGACGGCGGTGCGCGGCGGGCGGCGGACGAGCCGGACGGCGATCGCGGCACCCACGGCGACGAGCAGCGCGGCGGCGACGAACCGGCCACCGGGCAGGGCGGTGGCGATCAGGTGGCCGGGGAACGGGGACTGGGCGGGGCTGGTGACCTGGCCGTGGCCGAGCGGGAAGCGGAACACGTTCTCCACCAGCGCGTCCCAATTCACCAGCAGGGCGGGGAGCAGGGCGAGGGCGGGCAGGCCGAGCGCACCGGCGGCGACCCGCAGCCCGGCCCGCCGGGTCGCCCCCCAGAAGATCAGGACCAGCGCGACCGGCCAGGCGAAGAGCTTCAACGCGCCGGCCAGCCCGACCGCCATCCCGGCCGGGCCGGGTCGGCCGCCGGCGGCGAGGGCCAACGCCAGCAGGCAGAGCGCGAGTACGGGCAGGTCGTCGCCGCCGGTGGCCAGGGTGAGCGCACAGATCGGCAGGACGGTCGCCGCCTGCACACCGCGCAGCACCGCCGGTGCCCCGGCCCAGCCTCCGACGGCCCGACCTCCGACGGGTCGGGTGGAGCGGCGTAGGGCGACCACGGCCAGCGCCAGGGCTGCGGCGGTGACCAGCGCGAACCAGACGCGGGAGTCGGTCCACCAGGCGTCGGTGGCGGCCCGGGGCAGCCCGAACAACGCCATCCCCGGCTGGTAGGGGGTGTAGCCGAGCAGTCGTTCGTCGGCGGGCAGCGCGGCGATGGCCTCCGGCCCGAGGTAGGGGGTGCCGTGTTCGGCGAGCCGGATGCCGGCGTGCTCCACCACCACCACCTCCTCCTGGGCCCGGTCGGTCCGCCCAGCGGCCCGCTGCCCGGCCTGGACGAGCAGGGGGAGCAGTGCGGTGCCGACCCAGGCGAGGCCGGTGACCGCCGCGCGGGCGGTGGTGCCGGCCAGCCGCGGGTGCTGGCGACGGCTGAGGAACTGGGCGGCGACCAGGAGGGTCGCGACGAGGTAGCCGACGGCGGCGATGCTCCCCCAGGCCCGGTGCGGTGCCAGGGCGGAGGCGGTGACGGCGGTGACGGCGGCGAAGGTGGCGGAGACCGCGTAGAGGCCGAAGTCGAGGGCGAGCCCGCCGGCGGCGGTGTCGACGGTCCGCCAGCGGCGGGCGGCGCGGTGGGCGGCGGTCACGCCGGCAAGTGTGGCAGACCGGTCGAGCGGTTCCGGGCGGGCTGGCGCCGGCCGGGGGTACTGAGTCGGATGACCGAACCGGTGTCGTGCAGTGGCGTGGCGAGGGTGCCGGGCCGGCCGCCGGAGCCGCGTTGGAGGGCGGCGAGGAGCGCGCCGGCCGGCAGCGGGCGGGCGAACAGGTGCCCCTGGCCGGCGGCGCAGCCGAGGGACCAGAGGGCGCGGCGCTGCGGTTCGCTCTCCACGCCCTCGGCGACGACCGCGAGGTCGAGGCTGCGGCCGAGGTCGAGGGTGGAGCGGATGACGGCCGCCGCCTCCGCGGAACTCTCCATCGCGGTGACGAAACTGCGGTCGATCTTCAGCTCGTGGACCGGAATCCGGGAGAGCAGGGAGAGCGAGGAGTAACCGGTGCCGAAGTCGTCCAGGGCGAGCCGGATGCCGGAGTCGCGCAGCCGGCTCAGCACCCGGTCGACCACGTCGAGCTGGCTGAGGGTGAGCGTCTCGGTCAGCTCCAGGACCAGCCGGTCCGGGGGGAAGTCGTGGGCCTGGAGCCGGGCCAGCACCGCACCGGGGAAGCGGGCGTCGAGCAGGCTGCGGGGGGAGACGTTGACCGAGACCGGCAGGTCGAAGCCGGCGGTCCGCCAGGTGACGGCGGCGACGAGCGCCTGGTCGAGGATGGCCTCGGCGAATGCGGGGAGCATGCCGGAGCGTTCCACCGCCTCGATGAAGCGCAGCGGGTCGATCACCCCGTGCCGGGGGTGGTGCCAGCGGGCGAGCGCCTCGGCCCCGGTCACCTCGCCGCTGCCGAGGTCGACGAGCGGCTGGAAGTTGACGGTGAACTCGTGGTCGGCCACCGCGCGGGGCAGCTCACCGCCGAGGGTGAGCCGGCGCAGGTCGGCGGTGTCCCGGGTCGGCGCGTACGTGGCGGTCCGCTGGCCGGCCCGCTTGGCCTGGTACATGGCGACGTCGGCGCGGCGCAGCAGCTCCGGCATGCCGCCGCTGGCGGGGGCCGCCGCGATACCGCCGCTGGCCTCCACGCTGATCCGCATGCCGTCCACGTCGAGCGGTTCGTGCAGGGCGCCGAGCAGGGTCTCGGCCCGGTGGGCGGCGATGGCGGGGGCGGGCAGGGCGCGCATCAGCACGGCGAACTCGTCGCCGCCGAGGCGGGCCACCAGGTCCTCGTCGCGGGCGGCGGCGCGCAGCCGGTCGGCGACCTGCATCAGCACCTGGTCACCGGCGGCGTGGCCGAGGGTGTCGTTGACCTCCTTGAAGTGGTTGAGGTCGATCAGGACGAGGGCGGTCACCCCCTCGGCGTGCCGGGCGTCGAGCTGCTCGGTGCCCCGGTCCAGCAGTTGCCGGCGGTTGGCCAGGCCGGTGAGCGCGTCATGGCTGGCGGCGTGGGCGTGCTCGTCGGCCACCCGGGCCAGCTCGGCGTACGCCTGGGCGTTGCGGACGGCGGTGCACAGGGCGGAGGCGAAGGTACGCAGGGTGTACTGCTCGCGTTCGTTGAGCCGTACCGGGCCGCGGAACCGGAGGCGGAGCATCCCGACGTCGGCCGTCCGGTCGTGGCCTTCGAGCCGGGCGGGCAGGACGGTGCCCTCGATCTCGCTCGGGGTGCCGGCGGGGCCGTCGTAGGTGATGGTGCCGCTGGCTCCGCGTACGGTGCGGCCGGCGTCGCGCAGCTCGATCTCGACCTCGTCGGCGGAGAAGAGTTCGGTGGCCTGGGTGACGGCGGTGGTGAGGACCTTGTCCAGGTCGACCACGTTGAGCGCGTCGGTGGTGCGGGCGAGGCGCTGCCAGGCCTGCTGCTCGGTCCGGGACTTGACCTGGTTGGAATAGAGCAGGTGGAGGCTGAGCACCAGGGGTGGCACGGCCAGCAGGAGCCGGGGGTCGGCCTGGAGGATGACCAGGGTGACGGCGATGAGGAGGAACCGGGCCAGCGCGCTGGTCAGGCGGAGCCCGAGGTCGTCCCAGAAGAGCCTGCGCAACGGGGTGCCGGTGGCCATCGCGATGACCGGCAGGGTGAGCAGTTCGTCGAGGACCACCGCGACGACGTAGGCGAGCCCGATCATGCCGATGACGTGTCGGAGGTCGGTGTCCTGTGGCGACCAGCCGAGGGTGTGCAGGGCGACGCCACCGCCGGCCGCCAGCAGCATGCTCTTGGCGATGCCGAAGGCGGTCTTCAGTGGTGAGGGCTTCATGGACAGCAGGGCGATCGCGACGCCGGTGCCGGTGGTCAGGACGACCAGCGGCGCCGGGGCGACGGCCAGGCCGAGGACGATCGCCGTCTCGCTCCAGGAGATTGCGTGGACCGTTGCCCGAATACGAATTCGCCAGTTGATCCGGACGCCGAGTGCGGCCGTGAAGGCCAGGGCGATGGATCGGGTGAGGTCGCCGCCGGTGAGGTCGAGATGGACCAGTTGGTAGAGGGCGACGACCGCCGCTGCGGTGGCCACCACGCAGACGAGGCCGACGTGCAGCGTCAGCTGCCGCTCGGCCTCCGTCTTGCCTTCGTCCGGTCGTGCCATCGTGTCCTCGACAACCACTCCGTGTCGCTGAGCAGAGGGCAAGGCTACGTGGGGTCACGCCGCCACCACAATCGTCTACAGCCACTCGTGTGCGGACATCGCGTTCGCCCTCCCCTGGTCGTTGCGCCCGACCCTTCCGGTCGGGTGCTGACAGGGGACAGCCTAAGTGCGGTAAGGACGATTTTGGAGGTATAAATGTAACTATGAGCGATAGGTGAGAATTGAGTGCGGGTTGGTGACTTTCCGTTTCCGTGGGGAAACGGAGTGCTGAGTGCTCCCGACGGTTCTCGTTAACGCTAGATAATGGTGCAGCGAGCGGGTTTACGACATCGGGCGAGGGGTGCTGGTTACCGCAACTGCGAGGTGACCGGCGTGCGAGTGCGACGGATCACCCGATTGCGGAACGCAGCGTAGTCGTGTCGACGCGATGGTGCCAGTGTCGTCGAAGTTGCTCGGTAGCGATTCGCGGTCACGGCGCGACGTAGGGTTTCTCGCCGGTGGCGGCCGAGTGTCCGATCTCCCATGCGATGGTGTTTCCCGCTCTCCCGCTGGTCCCAGAACGTATTAGTGGCGACCGATGAAATCGACGGTGAGCTATCGATCGCAAATCGTCCCGTACGGCGTCGACCCCCTTGATCCCCACCGCCCGGGGTGAAAGGGACGTACCCCCTGGTCGGACCCGAACGCTAGGCTCGCGGACGTGACCGATCCCGCGCAGCTCAGCCACGTCGACGCCGCCGGCGCGGCCCGCATGGTCGACGTCTCCGCCAAGCCGGTGTCCGGCCGGGTCGCCGTGGCCACCGGCCGGCTGCGCACCACCGCCGAGGTGGTGGAGCTGCTGCGCCGCGACGGGCTGCCCAAGGGCGACGCGCTGGCCGTCGGCCGGATCGCCGGCATCATGGGCGCCAAGCGCACCCCGGACCTGATCCCGCTCTGCCACCCGATCGCCCTGCACGGGGTCACCGTCGACCTGCGACTCACCGACGACACCGTCGAGATCACCGCCACCGCCCGCACCGCCGACCGGACCGGGGTGGAGATGGAGGCGCTGACCGCGGTGGCCGTCGCCGGGCTGGCCCTGATCGACATGGTCAAGGCGGTCGACCCGGCCGCCGCCGTGGACGCCGTCCGGGTGCTACGCAAGTCCGGCGGCAAGACCGGCGAGTGGGTCCGCCCGCAGGACCGGCCGTGATCCGGGCCCGGGTGATCGTGGCGTCCCAGCGGGCCGCCGCCGGGGTGTACGCCGACACCAGCGGCCCACTGCTCGTCGCCGGCCTGCGCGAGCTGGGCTGCCAGGTCGACGAGCCGGTGGTGGTGCCCGACGGCGAGCCGGTCGGCGAGGCGCTGCGGGCCGCCCACGCCGACCGGGTCGACGTGGTGTTGACCAGCGGCGGCACCGGCATCAACCCCACCGACCGCACCCCGGAGGTGACCCGGGCGCTGCTCGACTACGAGATCCCGGGCATCGCCGAGGCGATCCGCGCCCACAGCCGGGACCGGGTGCCCACCTCGGCGCTGTCCCGGGGGCTGGCCGGGGTGCTGGGCCGGATGCTGGTGGTCAACCTGCCCGGCTCGCGGGGCGGCGCGAAGGACGGCCTGGCCGTGCTGGGGCCGATCCTCGCCCACGCGGTCGACCAGTTGCACGGGGGCGACCACTGACCGCACGGCGGCCACGGCGGCGATAGGCTCGCAGGGGGTGAACGCGGAGCCCCGCGTCCCGTCCGAACGGAGGCCCGCCCGGTGAGCACGGAAACCGCCGCCACCTCGGCCCAGGTCGCCGCACCGCCGCCGGCCGGATGGGAGGAGGCCCGCTCCCGGGTGTACGCGGTCGGCCTGGCCGCCGCCCTGCCCCCGGTCAACCGGGCGCTGGCCGACGCCGACGGGCACACCCTGGCCGAGCCGTTGACCACCCGGACCGACCTGCCCGCCTTCCCCACCTCCAGCGTCGACGGCTGGGCGGTGCGCGGCGCCGGCCCGTGGGACGTCGTGGGGCGGGTGCTCGCCGGACACACCCCGGCCGGGCTGACCGCCGACGGCACCACCGTCGAGATCGCCACCGGCGCGATGGTCCCCGTCGGGACGACCGCCATCCTGCGCATCGAGGACTCGAGTCGTACCCCGGACGGGCGGGTGACCGGCACGCCGCGTCCCCATCCGGAGTGGCGTGAGCCGGGCGAGGAGGCGGTCGCCGGTGAGGAACTGCTGCCGGCCGGCACCCCCGTCGACCCCGCGCTGATCGGGCTGGCCGCCTCCTGCGGGCACGACCAACTCCGGGTCCGCCGTCAGCCCCGGGCCGCGCTGCTGGTCTTCGGGGACGAACTGCTCACCGCCGGCCCGCCGGGGTCCGGTCGGGTCCGCGACGCGCTCGGTCCCGCCGTGCCGTCGTGGTTGCGCCGCTACGGCTGCCAGGTGCGGCCCTCCGACGTGGTCGGCCCGGTGGCGGACACCCTGCCCGCCCACGTGGCCGCCCTGCGCGGGGCGCTGGCCGTGGCCGACCTGGTCTGCACCACCGGCGGCACCATGCACGGCCCGGTCGACCACCTGCATCCCGCGTTGGAGGCGCTCGGCGCCGACCACGTGGTCAACACCGTCTCCGTCCGGCCCGGCTTCCCGATGCTGCTGGCCCGGCTGGCCGACGCCGACGGGCGGGTCCGCTTCGTGGCCGGGCTGCCCGGCAACCCGCAGTCGGCGATCGTCGCGCTGGTGTCGCTGGTCGCGCCACTGCTCGCCGGGCTCCAGGGCCGTGCACTGCCGGCGCTGCCGCAGGCCACCCTCGCCGCGCCGGTGCCCGGCCGGGGGGACCACACCCACCTGGCTCTGGTCCGGCTGGACCGGGCCGCCGGCACCGCCCACCCCGTCCGGCACGTCGGCTCGGCGATGCTGCGCGGGCTGGCCGGCGCGGACGGGTTCGCGGTCATCCGGCCGGGCACCTCCGGCGAGGCCGGGGCGCGGGTGCCCGTCGTACCGCTGCCGTTGCTGCCCGGGGAGCGCACGTGGTGACGGCCGGCCCCACGACGACCCTGCTCGCGGTCACCGACCAACCGCTGGATCTGGCCGCGCACGAGGCGGCGGTCGCCGACCGTCGGGCCGGCGCGGTGGTCTCCTTCCAGGGCGTGGTCCGCGATCACGACCACGGCCGACCGGTCACCCTGTTGGAGTACGAGGGACACCCGAGCGCCGTCGAGACGCTGCGCGCGGTGGCCGCCGAGATCGCCGCCGATCCCGACGTCTACGCGGTGGCCGTGTCGCACCGGGTGGGCCGGCTCGACATCGGGGACGTGGCGCTGGTGGCGGCGGTCAGCACGGCGCACCGGGCGGCGGCCTTCGCGGCCTGTGCCCGGCTGGTCGACGAGGTGAAGGCGCGGCTGCCGATCTGGAAGCGGCAGGTCTTCGCCGACGGCACCGAGGAATGGGTCAACTGCCCCTGAGCGTGGCGTCGTGGCCCGCCGGGAGCGCCGCCGGGCCGGCCGGGGTCGGCTGACCGCGGCGGCGCGGGCCGGGCGGGGTCAACGGCGGCCGATGGTGGCGGTGGCGCGGGCCGACCGGTCGGCATAGAAGGCGGGCTCGGCGCCGGGCCGCCACGGCAGGGCGGCGACCAGCACGATCAACGCCAGCGCGAGCGAGTTCTCCATCAGCGCGCCGAAGAGACCGTTCTGGTAGTGGGACACCTCGGGCAGCTTGTGCTCGTACGGCCAGATCGGCGAGATCAGGAAGAGCAGGTACAACCCGAGCGCCGCCACCCCGTGCCGGAACCCGGTCAACGTGGGGTACCAGATCGGTGGGCGCAGCCCGCTCACCCCGGGCGGTCCGCCGAACGACTGCGGGCCGGTACGCACCGACAGCCCCCGACTCGCCTCGCGGCGGCGTACGGCGGCGTCGGCGAGCACGACGATCGCCGGGATGACCCAGACCAGGTGGTGCGACCAGGAGATCGGGCTGATCACGTTGGCGGTCAGCCCGACCAGCGTGAACGCGGTCAACTCGTCGCCGTCGGCACGGGCGTTGGCGGCCCGGGACAGCCCGACGGCCAGGATCAGCACCGAGAACGCCAACCAGAGCAGGCCGGGCGTCTCGATCGAGTCGTAGAGCCGGGCCAGCAGGCCGGCCAGCGACTGGTTGGGCGTCATGTCGGCGGCCCCGACCCGCTCGGTCTGCCACAGCACCCCGCCGAAGTAGGCCCGCGACTCGGTGCCGACCAGCGCGAAGCTGGCCAGGGTGACGCCGATGGTGGTGCCGACGGCGGTGGCGGCGACCCGCCACTGCCGGGTGAGCAGCAGGTAGGCGATGAACAGCGCCGGGGTGAGCTTGACGGCGGTGGCCAGGCCGATGCCCATGCCCGCCCAGGACCCGCTGTAGAGCAGCCGCAGGAACGGGCCGTCGGTGTCGTGCCCGTGGGTGCCCCGCCGGGAACGCCAGCGCAGGCCCACCAGGTCAGCCATGATCAACGCGAACAGGAGCAGGTTGACCTGCCCGTAGCCCAGGGTCTCCCGGACCGGTTCGAGGGCCGTGGCCATCGGGGTGGCGATGGCCACGGTGTACCAGAGCGGCCAGCCGAGCCGGTCGACGATCGGGCGCAGCAGCGCGGCGAGGATCACCGCCAGCGCGGCGATGCTGCCGGCCGCGTTGATCCAGCCGGCCATCTCGATCGGCAGCATGGCCATCGGCAGCATGGCCAGCGCGGCGAAGGGCGGGTAGGTGAAGCCCAGCGTGGTGGTGGGCGCGATGAACTCGTACAACTCGTGCCCGCTCGCCCACCACACCACCGCGCCGTGGTAGATCTTCATGTCGAAGAAGTTGTACGGCCGCCCGAAAGCACCGATGGCGAGCCATGCGGCATAGGCGACGGCGGCCACGATGCCGGTCCGTACGACTGTCCTACGATCGATCCCACGCGTTGCGCGACGGACTGGGGCGAGGCGGTCCGCACGTCTACCGACGGTCGTCGGCATGGCGTGGCCACCCCCATACCAAGGTCGTCCTACCGGTCCAGGTCCGGTAGGGAGCCTAGAACGGCGCCTCACGTTACTGCCTCCCGCGTTATCCGACCGTGTCTGATCCCACACCAGTTTTTGACATTTCCACCGCGTTAACGGGTGTCGGGTGGTTCAGGTAATTCGCGGCCTTACGGGGGGTGGTGGCCGAATCGATGCAGGTCAGCCGGGAAGTCGGCGGGCGGCGGCGGCCGACCGGACGGCGATCCGGGCCTCCCGCCGGGCGGTACGCACCGCGCGACCGACCGAGCGTCGAGAGTGGCCGATCCGGTGACCGGCCCGCCACCGTAGGCCCGGCTTCCCCTCGGTGTCGGCGGCGGCGAGCAGCAGGCCACCGAAGAGCCCGAGGTTCTTCAGGAAGTGGACCTGGTTGTTGTTCCGCTTCGCCGGGTCGTCGTCGTTCCAGAACGGGTGACCGGCGGCGGTGGTCGGCACCAGCGTGCCGGCGAGGACCAGTGCGGCCGGCCGGGTGAACTTCCCGGTGGCCAGCATCAGGCCGGCGGCGAGCTGCACGGCGGCGTTGGCGCGGATGAGCGTCTCGGCATCGGTGGGGAGCTGCGGCGCGGCCCGTTGGATCAGCGGAGCGACCCGGTCGGTGACCGGCCGGGCAGCCGGCACCAGCCGCTGGGGGTGCTGGAAGTTGCGGGCGCCGCTGACCACGAAGATGCCGCTCAACATGACACGGGCGAGGGAGCGCACGGGTTTCATTGCTCAGTCATACCCCGTTTGGACCCCTGCTATCCGGGCAACGGCCGATCCGGAGCGCTCTGCGTGCCGCCGTCCCGGAGCAGGTCGCGCCGTTGCTCCCGGGGTCGTGTCGTGCCGGTGGGCACCGGTGGCACGCCACGCCGAACAGAGCGACCGTCGCTGATGGACCGGCCGCGACCGGTAACGTCGCGCCGGTGACGACCCTGCGGTTGCGTCCCGAGGGCCCGGCCGACGCCGGCCCGATCCGTCTGGTGCTGGCTGCCGCCTTCGCCCGCCCCGACAGCACCACCCCGGGCGAGGTCGCCCTCGTCGACGAGTTGCGCGGCAGCGCGGCGTGGCTGCCGGAACTGGCGATGGTCGTCGAGTACGGCGGCGAGGTGGTCGGGTACGCGCTGCTCACCCGGGTCCAGGTCGAGGCCGACCGGGCCCGCGTCGCGGCGCTGGTGCTCGGCCCGGTGGCGGTGGCCCCGCACCGGCAACGGGTCGGACACGGCACGGCGGTGGTGCAGGCCGCGTTGGAGGCCGCCACCGAACTGGGTGAGCGGCTGGTGGTGGTGCTCGGCGACCCGGCGTACTACCGACGGTTCGGCTTCACCCGGGCGGACCGGATGGGGCTGGTCAGTCCCTGGTCGGGGCTGGGGGAGCCGTGGCAGGCGCTGGTGCTGCCGCCGGAGACCAGTGACGCGCCGCCGCCTCCGCGCGGCGAGGTGGTCTTTCCCCCACCCTGGTCCCGGGTCTGATCCCGACTCGTGCCGGCGGCCGGTCGACGTCCCCCACCCGGGCGCCCAGGTCGGTTGGGCTGTCAGGTCGGCTGGGTACGCAGGTAGCGGCCGAAGTGCGGGACGGTGAAGGCGACCGTGCCGCGTTCCCCCGAATAGATCAGACCCTTCTTGATCAGCGCGTCCCGGGCCGGGGAGAGGCTTGCCGGCTTGCGCCCCAGCGCACGGGCGATCTCGGCGGTCGGCACCGCGGCGTCCATGTCGTCCCGACCACCGCTGTCGGCCTCCCCCGCCACCGGGGAGAGGGTCGCCATCGCCCGCATGTACTCCCGTTCGGCCGGGGTGGCCCGCTCGAACCGGGAACCGAAGAAACCGACCGCCAGCTCCGCCTCCGCCTCCGGGGCGGCGACCCGGACGTCCGCGTCGGTGATCGGTGACCGGGGAGCATGGTCCCAGGTCGCCTTCCCGTACGCCTGGACGAAGTACGGGTAGCCGCCGGACGACTCGTAGAGGAGGTCGAGGGCCTTCTGTTCGTACTCGACCTGCTCCCGCTCGGCCGGTGCACACAGTGCCTGGTCGGCGGCGATCCGGTCCAGCCGGTCGATCCGCAGATAACGGAAGAGCCGCTCGGAGTACGACTTGGCGGCGCTGAGCACCGCCGGTAGGTGCGGCAGCCCCGCACCGACCACGATCAGCGGTGCGCCGAGCTGGGACAGCTCGTGGCAGGCCGCGCAGAGCGCCGAGACGTCCTCCGCGCCGAGATCCTGCATCTCGTCGATGAAGACGGCGATGCCGGTGCCCACGTCCCCGGCGATCGCCGCCGCGTCGGTGAGCAGCTCCACCAGGTCGATCTCGATGTCACCGGAGTCGGCCCGACCGCTGCTGGCCGGCACGTCGATGCCGGGCTGCCAGCGGTCGCGCAACCGGGGTGCCGCACCGGCCCGCCCGGTGGTCGGCGCGCTGCGCTGCGCAAACGCCTTGAGTACGCCGAGGAAGGCGTCGATCCGGTCCGGGGCGCGGTGCCGGGGGGCGAGTTCGCGGACCGCCATGTGCAGCGCGGCGGCGATCGGTCGACGCAGCGACTGGTCCGGTCGGGCCTCTATCTTGCCGGTGCCCCAGAGCTGGTTGATCGCCTGTGAGCGGAGCGTGTTGAGCAGCACGGTCTTGCCGACGCCGCGCAGGCCGGTGAGCATCAGGCTGCGTTCGGGGCGACCCCGGGCGATCCGTTCCAGCACCACGTCGAAGACGTCCAGCTCCCGCCCCCGCCCGGCGAGTTCGGGCGGGCGCTGACCGGCGCCCGGCGCGTACGGGTTGCGGACCGGATCCACGCATCGCACAGTATCGGGCGATCTAGCCTGCGGACTAGAGATGCGTAGACGGGGCTACCGGCGTGTTGCCGGTCCGGGCCGGTTGCGGCTCTCGACACGAATATGGGGCTGTCTAGCATCCACGCTAGACAGCCCCATATTTGCCTGATCAGTTGCGTTTGCGCAGGCAGAGCACGTAGTCGAAGAGGTCCACCGAGTTGTCGTGCACGTAGTTGGCGTTCGACTCCGGTGCCAACGACTTGCACCGCTCCCCGTTGGTGGAGGCGGGAATCCGCAGCAGCACCTCGTACGTGTTCGGCCCGCACGCCACCTTGCGCAGGTCGGCGTCGCTGGCCGTGCCGTCGTTGACCACGCAGTCGCCCCGGACGATCTGCTCCGCCCGGGTCGGCGTCGGCGTCGGCGTCGGCTCGGCCGTCGTCGGTTCCAGGGTCGGCTCGGCCGGCTCCGTTGGCCCGGCCGGCTCGGTCGGCCCGCTCTCCGTCGGCGCGGCGGACACGCTCGCCGTCGGTGCCGGGTCGTCACTGTCATTCGACGCCAGGACGAACCAGCCGCCCACCGCGAGGCACGGGCAGAGCAGCAGGACCACCACCAGCCCGATGATCAGCGCGATCCGGCCGCCCCGACCCTTTGCCGGCGGTGCGGCCGGAGGCGGAAAGCCCGGCGTGGGCTGTCCCGGATACCCCGGCGGCGGCGGGGCCTGGCCCGGAAAGCCGGACGGGGGCGGGGTCTGGCCCGGAAAGCCGGACGACGATGCCGACTGCCCCGGGAAGCCGGGTGCCGGTGTGGCCTGCCCCGAGTAGCCGGGCGGTGCGGCCTGGCCGGCGAAACCAGCCGGTGGCGGTGACGCCGGTGCGCCGAATGCGCCGGCTGCCGGTGCGGCGGTCGGCCCGGCGGGCGGGAAGGGACCCGGTGGCGGGTAGCCGGCCCCCGAGGACGGCACCGGTGTGCCCGTCGGCGGGAGGTAGGTGTCCGGTGGTGGATAGCCCGCTCCGGAGGACGGCGGTGGATAGCCCGCTCCGGAGGACGGTGGCGGGTAGTCAGCCCCCGCTGCCGGCATCTGGGTGGTCGGCGAGTATCCGCCGCCCGCTGCCGGCAGCTGCGTGGTGGGCGAGTATCCGCCGCCCGACGCGGGCAGCTGCGTGGTGGCCGGCTGCCCGGCTCCCGACACCGGCAGCCGGGTGGTCGGCGGCTCCGGTGGCGTGGAGATCGGGGCGGTCGGTGGTTCGGCGGCGAAGGGCGCCGTCGGCGGCTCGGCCGGGCCGGCCCAGATCGGTGCGGTCGGAGGCTCCGGCGGGCCGGCCGAGATGGGTGCGGTCGGGGGTTCTGGCGCGGCGGCCCAGATGGGTGCGGTCGGGGGCTCTGGCGCGGCGGCCGAGATCGGTGCGGTCGGGGGTTCTGGCGCGGCGGCTGAGAATGGTGCGGTCGGGGGCTCTGGCGCGGCGGCCCAGATGGGTGCGGTCGGGGGCTCTGGCGCGGCGGCCGAGATCGGTGCGGTCGGGGGTTCCGGCGCGGCGGCCGAGATCGGTGCCGTGGGAGGTTCGGGCGGAGCGGCCGGGATCGGTGCCGTCGGAGGCTCCGGAGCGGACGCGGCCATCGGTGTGGTGGGCGGCTCTTCCGTACTCGGGATGGGTGCCGTGGCCGGCTCGCCCGCCTCCCGCGACACGGGCACCGTCGGTGGATCGGCGTCTTCCGACGGGATCGGTGCGGTCGGTGGCTCGACGTCTCCCGGCCGGATCGGTGCGGTGGCCGGCTCGTCCGGGCCGGCATCGGGTTCGGCCGGCCGGGCGGAGATGGGGGCGGTCGGTTGGTCGTCCGGGCCACCCGGAAGGGGCGCGGTCACCGGTTCCTCGGCAGCGACCGGGGCAGGCGCGGAGATCGGCGCGGTCGGCGTCTCGTCGACCGGATGCGGGCCGGCCGGCGGGATGACGGCGGTCGCCGGTTCCCCGGCGGCGTCCGGAGCCGCCGGGGAGATCGGGGCCGTCGGCTTTTCGTCCTGGTCGCGGACGAGGGGAGCCGTCGGCGGCTCGTCCGATCCGCCCGGGATCGGGGCCGTCGGTGGTTCCGGCTCCGACGGAATTCCCACGGTGGGTGGCTCCGGCTCGGCGCGGACGATGGGCTTCGTGGGTGGCTCGGGGTCGGGGTGCGCGAGGGGCGCGGTGGGTGGCTCAGGGTCGGGGTTCGGGGGCCGGTGTCCCTCGTCGGGGCGGCCGGAGTCGGGTGGGCCGAAGGTTGACAATCTCTCCCCCAGGGGTGGGCTCAGCGCTGCTTCAGGCAGAGGACGAAGTCGAGGGTGTCCAGCTCGCTGTCGAAGAAGTACCAGTTGGTGTAGCCCTCCACCTTGCCGCACTTCGCCTCGGCGTCCCTTTCACCACTGGTCGCCCCGTCGAAACGACGTAACACCTCGTACGTCCTCGGGGCGCACTCGGTGATCAGTAGCTTGGGCTTGCCGCCGGCCGGGCCCTCGTTGCGGACGCACTGCCCGGCCTTGACGAAGCGCGGGTCGGCCGACGAGGCGGGAGCGGGGGTGGTGGCTGTCGGCCCGGCCGGGTCGGCGGTGGTCGCGTCCGGCTCGACCGGTGCCGTCGGCAGTGGGGCACCGGTCGTGGTCGACGGCTCGTCGTCGTCGCCCAGCAGGTACCACAGGGTGCCACCGCCGACGACCAGCACCGCGAGCACGACCAGCACCGTGACCAGCGGACCCCGGCCGCGCCCCGACGGCGGGTTACCCGGGTACGCGAGCGGCCCGCTCGGCGGATACTGCTCGGTCGGCCCGTACTGCTCCGGCAGGGACTCCGTCGACCCGAATGCCGGATAGCGCTGCGCCGGCCCGTACGGCTCCGACGGGAACTGGTCGTACGACGGATGGTGGGGCTGCCCACCCGCTGGCTGAACTGGCACGGTCGGTGGGTGGAGCTGATCCGGGGCGGGCTGACGCCACTGGTCGTCCGGGCGTCGTCCACCCCACGGGTCCGGGGAACCGCCCGGTGGTCCGTAGTTCGCCATGCCCGTCCTCCCGCGTGCCGAGATGCCGGTCATCCGGAAGGACGCCACCGACGTGGTCACCGTAGCGTGGTCCCGCGATGACCTCACCTTCCTCGGCCGCGACACCCGCCCGACCAGCCCTGATCTGGACCGCACTGATCCTGGTCTACGTGCTGTGGGGTTCCACGTACCTCGGTATCCGGGTCGTGGTGGAGTCGATGCCGCCGCTCGGCTCGGCCGCCACCCGCTTCGGTGGCGCCGCGCTGGTGCTGGCGGTGGTCCTGCGGCTGCGGCGGGGTAGGGGCGCGCTGCGGGTCGACCGCCGGCAGCTCGGCTCGGCCGCCGTGGTCGGGGTGCTGCTGCTCGCCGGCGGCAACGGCCTGGTGGTGCTCGCCGAGTCCGGCCCGGCCGGTGTGGCGGTGCCCTCGGGGATCGCCGCGCTGCTGGTGGCCACCGTCCCGCTGCTGGTGGTGCTGCTCCGTACGGTCACCGGGGACCGCCCCCCGGGGTGGACGTTCGCCGGCGTGACGGTGGGCTTTCTCGGGCTGCTGCTGCTGGTGCTCCCCCGGGGCGGGACGGGGGTGGTGCCACTGGTCGGGGCGTTGACCGTGGTCGCGGCGGCCACCTGCTGGTCGGTGGGATCGTTCCTGTCCAACCGGCTGCGGATGCCCGCCGACCCGTTCGTCGCCACCGTCTACGAGATGGTCGCCGGGGCGGTGGCGCTCGCCGTGCTGTCCCTGGCCCGGGGCGAACTGCGCGGGTTCTCCCCGGCGCAGGTGACGACCCGTTCCTGGCTCGCCCTGGCGTACCTGCTGGTGGCGGGGTCGCTGGTCGCCTTCACCGCGTACGTCTGGCTGCTGGCCCACGCGCCCATCTCACTGGTCTCCACCTACGCCTACGTGAACCCGGTGGTGGCGGTGGCGCTCGGCGCGCTGCTGGTGGCCGAGCCGATCACCGGCCAGGTGCTGATCGGCGGCGCGGTGATCGTGGCGGGCGTGGCGCTGGTGGTGACCATCGAGCGGGCCCGGCGGACCGCCGGTGACGGGGCAGCCGCCGTGCTGTCCCGGCGGTAGCGTCGAGGGCCGTGCCCGTCGGCCCGGTGACCGCCTCTGCGCTGCTCGGCGTCCTGGCCGGTCTTGCCGCACCCCGGATCGCCCGCGCTTTCCCACCCCGTACCCCGCCGGCCGGGGCTTCGGCTCCTGCGCCGGTCGGGGTCGTGCCTCCTGCGCCGGTCGGGGTCGTGCCTCCTGCGCGGGTCGGGGTCGCGGCTCCTGCGCCGGTCGGGGTCGTGCCTCCTGCGCCGGTCGGGGTCGTGCCTCCTGCGCCGGTCGGGGTCGTGCCTCCTGCGCCGGTCGGGGTCGTGCCTCCTGCGCCGGTCGGGGTCGCGGCTCCTGCGCGGGTCGGGGTCGCGGTGGTGGGGGCGGTGGTCTGCGGCGGGTTGGCCGCCGTGCGGGGGCCGGAGCCGGCGCTGCCGGCGTTCCTGCTGGTGGCGGCCGTGGGGCTGACGTTGGCGGTGGTGGACCTGACCAGCCTGCGGCTGCCCGACCCGCTGGTCGGCGCGGCGGCGCTCGGCGGTGGCACCGCGCTGACCGTCGCGGCCGTCGTCACCGGCACGCCCGGTCGACTGGCGCTCGCGCTGGCCGGGGCCGCGCTCTCCCTCCTGCTGTACGTGGTGCTGGCGCTGCTGCCCCGGTCCCGGCTCGGCTTCGGTGACGTGAAGCTGGCGGCGGTGCTCGGGCTGCCGTTGGGCTGGCTGGGCTGGCCCACCCTCTGGCTCGGCCTGCTCCTGCCGCACCTGTTCAACGGGGTGCTGGTGCTGGCGCTGCTGGCCGCCCGCCGGGTACGCCGGGACACCGCCCTGCCGTTCGGCCCGGCCCTGCTCGCCGGCGCCTACCTGGCCGTCCTCCTAGCCTGACCCCACCCGACCCTCACCCCTCGCCGGTCCCCATCCCACCCGAGACCGGCGGATCGGCATGAGCGGCGTAGATCTTGGGAGATTTCGGCCCCCAAGGGGCCATTTCCCACCAAGATCTATCCGTCACCCGTGTGATTCGTCACCCGCAACGACCTGCCGGCGACCCGTCAGTCAGATCAGGCGGAGCTGGCGGTCCTTGGGGCGGCGCGGCTCGGCCTCGCCGAACCGTTCGAACAGCCCCGGGTCGACGACGTCCAGGAACGGCGACGGGCGGCAGTCGCGTTCGGTGCCGTGCCGGACCCGGCGGGCGGCGTGGCTGACATAGAGCCGGTCCTGGGCGCGGGTCAACCCGACGAAGAAGAGCCGGCGCTCCTCGGCGATCGCGTCGTCGTCGGGCGTCGAGCCGGGCCAGCGCAGCGGCAGCAGGCCGTCCTCGACGCCGACCAGGAAGACCACCGGGAACTCCAGCCCCTTCGCCGCGTGCAGGGTGAGCAGGGTCACCGCCTCGGCGCGCGGGTCCAGCGCGTCCACCTCGGCCCCGGTGGCGAGCTGGGAGAGGAAGAGTTCCAGGTCGTCGCCGCAGCGCCGGGCCAGCGGGGTGAGCAGGTCGACGGCCGTACGCACGTCCTCGGGGCGGACGGTGCCGGCGGCGTCCAGGGTGGGGGCGGCGAACCGTTCGGCGAGCACCTGGCCGGCGAGCCGGACCCGGGCGGGCAGCCCACCGGCGAGACCGTCGGCGTGCCGCAGCTCCCGGGCGATCGCGAGGACGCCGGGCCGGTCCCGGAGCCGGTCGTGGGACCGCTTCTGCACCGGGATGTTGGCCCTGGCCAGCGCGTCCACGATCGGGGCGGCTTGCGCGTCGGTGCGGTAGAGCACCGCGATGTCGGAGAAGGACAGGGTGGTGGCCCGGCCGTCGACGCGCCCCGAGTCCAGCGAGCGGTGGGAGAGCCCGCCGACCAGGTCGTCGACGGTGCGTACCACGAAATCGGCCTCGTCGGCGACGGACGCCGCCGGGTAGCGGCCGACCAGCGGGGCCTCCGGGTCGAGCCGGGCCGGGTCGAGCCGGCGGCCCCGGACCAGCGACGACGGCGCGATGGCCTGGACGGCGGCGGCCAGGATCGGCGCGGACGAGCGGTAGTTGCGGTTGAGCCGGACCAGCCGGGCGTCGGTGAAGTCCTCGGAGAAGCGCAGGAAGTAGCCGACGTCGGCACCCCGGAACGAGTAGATCGCCTGGTCCGGGTCGCCGATCGCGCAGAGGTTGCCGTCGGCGGGGCTGAGTAGCCGCAGCAGGTCGTACTGCACGGCGTCGACGTCCTGGTACTCGTCGACGAAGATCCACCGCCAGCGTTCCCGGTAGTCCCGGACCAGCTTCTTGTCGCCCTTGAGCAGCGCGACCGGCAGGGTCAGCAGCTCGTCCAGGTCGACCAGGTCCTGCTTGCGCAGCAGCGCCGTGTAGCGGGCCGGATCGTCGCCGGCCTCCGCCCGCGCCGCCGCACGTTCGGCGTCGTCGGCGATCCGGAAACCCGCCGGCAGGCCGGCCGCCCCGGCGTTCTCCCGCAGGATGCTCAGCCCGAGCGAGTGGAAGGTGCCGACGGTGACGTCCTCGGCGACCGGGCCGAGCAGCCCGTCGAGCCGGTGCCGCAGCTCTTCGGCGGCCCGCCGGGTGAAGGTGATCGCCAGGCACTGCTCGGGGAAGACGTTCAGCTCCGCGCAGAGATAGGCGATCCGGTGGGTCAGGGTCCGGGTCTTGCCGGTGCCCGGCCCGGCCACGATCAGCAGCGGGCCGCCCGGCGCGGAGGCGGCCACCCGCTGCATGGCGTCCAACCGGTCCAGCAGGCCGGTGCCGACCTCTTCCATCCCGGCGAGCATCGGTTCGAACGGCTCGTGCGGCGACGGCGTCGAGGCGATCGGCGGTGGCGGCGGGGTCGGCGCGGGCTTCGGCTTCGGTTCGGCCTTCGCCGCCGCCGGTCGCCGGGCCTTCGGTATCGCCGCCGGCTCCGTCGGCCTGCGCTGCGGCGGCACCGGTACGTCGAAGAGCGTCTCCTGTCCCGACCCACCGGCCCCGGGCAGCTCGGCGGGGTCGAAGAGGGTGATCACGCCGTACTCGCCGTCGTAGCCGGGCATCCGGCGCACGTCGCCCCGGCGCAGTCGGCCGATGCCCTCGGCGAGCAACTCCCCGCCGACCCGGCCGATCTCGTCGACCGGGGTACGGGTCAGGATCTCCAACTCCGGGCCGAGCGCCGCGACCAGCTCGTTGAGCTTCCCCTCGACCTTCTTGGACCGGGGCCCCACCTTGTTGATCTCACCGAGGATCTCGGCCAGCGGCACCAGGTGGGTCACCTCGCGGGCGTGCTCCGGCCGGTGCCCGTCCGGCCGGTCGGCCAGCTCCTCGACCCGGCTCAGCACCCCCACGGTCAGCGGTTTGCCGCACTCCGGGCAGCGCCCGCCGGCCGCCCGGGTCTGCTCCGGCGACCAGTTGACGCCGCAGAGCCGGTGCCCGTCGGCGTGGTACTTGCCCTCCTCGGGGAAGAACTCGATCGTCCCGGCCAGCCCGTCACCGGTACGCAGCGCGTCCCGGATGGCGAAGTAGTCGCGGGCCGAGGAGAAGACGGTGGCCTCCCGGGCCAGGGCCGGCGGGGAGTGCGCGTCGGAGTTGGAGACCAGCCGGTAACGGTCCAGGCTGCCGACCCGCCAGTTCATCGCCGGGTCGGAGGAGAGCCCGGTCTCCACCGCGAAGACGTGCTCGGCCAGGTCGGCGTAGCAGTCGGCGATCGCGTCGAAGCCGGACTTGGAGCCGAGCGCGGAGAACCACGGCGTCCAGATGTGCGCCGGCACCAGGTAGCCGTCCGGGCTGGCGTCGAGGGTGATCTCCAGCAGGTCCCGGGAGTCCAGGCCCAGGATCGGCCGGCCGTCCGAGCCGAGGTTGCCGATCCGGCCCAGCGCGGTGTTGAACCGGGCCACCGCGTCCAGGTCGGGCAGGTAGATCAGGTGGTGCACCTTACGGGTCCGGTCGTCCCGCTTGTAGATGGTGGAGATCTCCACGCTCAGCATGAACCGGACCGGGTCCGCCTCCGCCGCGTCGGCCAGCCGGGGCGGCAGTCGCCGGGCGATGTCCGCCTCGGCCTCCGGGCCGAGCCGGTACAGGCCGGGCTCGGCCGGTTGGAGGGTTTCCCGCAGGTGGTCGTACCAGGCGGGATGGGTGAAGTCCCCGGTGCCGAGCACGCCGATGCCCTTGCGTCGGGCCCACCAACCGAGGTTGGGCAGGGTGAGATCGCGGCTGCACGCGCGGGAGTACTTCGAGTGGATGTGCAGGTCCGCGACGAACGGCGGGACGCCACCAGGGGGAGCGGCGTTGAACGGAGGCACGCCGCATCCTGTCACGGCTGGTCCACTACCCGCCTGCCGCCACGCGTACGCGTGAGGAGAGCAATCCGGTGCTGGACTCCACCCGTCGGACGCGGTATGAGCGGGGTTTTCCATCCATCCGGGCAGGTCACGGGGAGCGCAGCTCCACCAGGGTCACCTGCGGCGGTGCGCCGACACGGACCGGGGGACCCCAGAAACCGGCCCCGTTGGTGACGTAGACCTTGGTGCCGTCGACCTCGCCGAGGCCGGAGACCACCGGCTGCTGGAGCTTGACGGCCAGGTTGAACGGGGCCAGCTGGCCGCCGTGGGTGTGCCCGGACAGTTGCAGGTCGACGCCGAACTTCGCCGCCTCGCGGGCGGCGATCGGCTGGTGGGCGAGCAGCACCACCGGGCGGCTGACGTCCCGGCCGCCGAGCGCGGCGGTGAAGTCGGCAGGGCCGGCGACGCCGGTGCCGTCGGCGGTGACGTCGTTGATCCCGGCCAGGTCGAGCACCCCGCCCCGGGCCCGGATCTCCTGCCGTTCGTTCTGGAGCACCCGCAGGCCCAGCCGGTCGACCTCGCGGACCCACTCCTCCACGCCGGAGTAGTACTCGTGGTTGCCGGTGACGAAGAAGCTGCCGTAGCGGGAACGCAGGTCACGCAGCGGCTCGGCGGCCTCGCCCAACTCGGCGACCGAGCCGTCGACCAGGTCACCGACGACCGCGACCAGGTCGGCGTCCAGCCGGTTGATCATCTCGACGATCCGCTCGGTGTGCATCCGACCGCGCAACGGACCGAGGTGGATGTCCGAGACGGTGGCGATGCGCAGCCCGTCCATGCTGCGGGGGAGCTTCGCCAGCGGGATGCGTACCCGGTCGATCTGTGGCGGTCCCAGCGCGGTGCGGACCCCGTACCCGGTGATGCCGGCGGCGGTGAGCCCGGCGAAGATCGCCGCCCCCCGGGCGAGCAGCAACCGGCGGGATTCGTCGTGGTCGGGCCGGTCCACCGCCTCGACGGCCGGCGGGTCGGCGCTGCCGGCCGCACCGACCAGCGCCGGTTCCGGGGCGGCCGTGGTCGCCTCGGCGGCGGCGCTGCGGCGACGCAGCACCAGCCGGGTCACCGCCATCGGCACTTCCAGCACCAGCAGCACGATCAGCAGGTAGAACATCACCGCGAGCCAGAGGTAACCCGGCCAGGCCAACCAGAACGCCCCGGCCACCTGGGTGCCGGTCATCGTGGCCGGGACGAGCACCGCCAGCAGCACCGCGACGACCGTGCCGACCCGCCGCAGCCGCCCCGGGCCGGTGGTGTCCTTGACCAGCCGCTTCCACAGGTAGAAGTGGATCAGGCCGACGACCAGCGCGAGTGTGCCCACGAACCCCAGAATCGCCAACACGGCAGCCCTTCCTCAGCCGCCCGCGAAGGGAGGCAGCACGTCGATCGTGGCCCCGGCCGGCAACGGCGTCTGCCGATCATGGCAGGCCACCCCGTCGACCAGGAAGCTCGCCACCTGGAGCACCGCGGCCAGCCGGGGGCCGTGCCGGTGGGCGAGTTCACCGAGCAGTTCGTCCAACGACTGCCCCGCAGCTGCGGTCTCCTCGCTGCGGCCGGCGGCGGCCCGTGCCCCGGCGAAGTACCGGACGGTGAGGTCCACCTCAGCCGCCGATCGCCGACATGGGCCGGACGGGTTGCAGGAACGTCGGGTCGTCGATGCCGTGCCCGGCCCGCTTGACCACCGTGGCGGCCTGCCAGCGCCGGGCCAGTTCGGTGTCGTCCGCGCCGGCCCGCAACGCGCCGCGCAGGTCGGACTCCTCGGTGGCGAACAGGCAGTTGCGGATCTGACCGTCGGCGGTGAGCCGGGTCCGGTCGCAGTCGCCGCAGAACGGCCGGGTCACCGAGCCGATCACCCCGACCCGGGCCGGGCCGCCGTCGACCAGCCAGGTCTCGGCCGGGGCGGCACCCCGCGCGGCCGGGTCGGCGGTGAGCGGGAACTCGGCGGCCAGTGACGCCAGGATCTCGTCGGCGGTGACCATCGTGGCCCGGTCCCAGCCGTGCTGGGCGTCCAGCGGCATCTGCTCGATGAACCGCAGCTCGTAGCCGTGGTCGAGGGCGAACCGCAGCAGGGCCGGTGCCTCGTCGTCGTTCACCCCGCGCATCAGCACCGAGTTGACCTTGACCGGGGTGAGCCCGGCGGCGGCGGCCCCGGCCAGCCCGGCGAGCACGTCGCCCAGCCGGTCCCGCCGGGTCAACGCGGCGAACCGGGTCGCGTCCAGGGTGTCCAGCGACACGTTCACCCGGTCCAGCCCGGCGTCGCGCAGCGCCGGGGCGAGCCGGTCCAGCCCGAGGCCGTTGGTGGTCAGCGAGATCCGGGGCCGGGGGGTGAGCGCGGCCACGGCGGCGACGATGCCGACCAACCCCGGCCGGATCAGCGGCTCGCCGCCGGTGAACCGCACCTCGGTCACCCCGAGCCGCTGCACCGCGACCCGGACCAGCCGGACGATCTCCTGGTCGGTGAGCAACTGCGGCCCGGCCAGCCAGGGCAGCCCTTCCGCCGGCATGCAGTAGGTGCAGCGCAGGTTGCACTTGTCGGTCAGCGACACACGCAGGTCCCGGGCGATCCGGCCGTACCGGTCGACGAGGACGCCGGCGGTCGTCGGGGCGGCGGTCACCCGTCGACCGTAGCGCGGCCGACGCCCCGCAGCGCCGTTCGGGCGGCACCGACGACCGCATCGCGGTACGCCCCACCGAACAGCGCGGTGTGCACGAGCAACAGGTGCAGCTGGTGCAGCGGGACCCGTTCGGGCCAGCCGTCGGCGAGCGGCCACGCCTCCCGGTAGCCGGCCATGATCCGGTCGTGGTGCGGCGGACCACCGAAGAGCGCCAGTTGGGCCAGGTCCGTCTCCCGGTGCCCGCCGTGCGCCGCCGGGTCCACCAGCCACACCCGGTCGTCCGCGCCCCAGAGCAGGTTGCCCGGCCACAGGTCGCCGTGCACCCTGGCCGGCGGCTCGTCGCCGCCGAACTCGCCGACCCGCGCCACCACCTGCTCCACCAGCGCGGCGTCCGCGCCGTCGAGCGCACCGCCGTCGACCGACATCCGCAGGTACGGCAGGAGCCGCCGCCGGGCGAACCAGTCCGGCCACGGCCCGTCGTCCGGGGTGTTGTCCTGCGGAAGCGTGCCGATGAACCCGGGCCAGGCCGCCCCGAACCCGGCCGCACCGGCCCGGTGGGTGTCGGCCAGCTCCCGACCGAACCGCTCGGCCGCCCCGGGCGTCGGCTCGCCGGGGTCGACCCAGTCGAGCGCCAGCAGCTCCGGCAGCGCCACCACCACCTCCGGTACGGCCAGCGCGCCGGCCTCGCGCAGCCAGCGCAGCCCGGCGGCCTCGGTGTCGAAGAAGCCCGCCGGCACCGGCCGGCCGGCCCGCTCCGGCCAGGTCTTGGTGAAGACCGAGTGGCCGTCGTCCAGGGTCAACCGGGAGGCCGCGCAGCTGTCCCCACCGGCCACCGGGGTCTCCCGGATGCGCTGGTGGGTCAGGAAGGTGGGCAGGTGCTCCGGGTGCGCCCGCAGGTACGCCAGGTCCATCAGCGCAAGGTAGCCGCTCCCGCCGACCCCGGTGGGCCGTGTGACCTCCGAAATCGCGGCTACCTGCACCAATACTCTCCGTATCTGTGGATAAGTCGCGTGTCGTCCACAGGGCCTGTCGAGGGCATTACCGCCCGCCGCAGGCTGCCGGACATGAACGCGACCGACCGCCCCCGGCTCACCGTCCGCTCCCCCGCCGACCTGATCACCGCCGTGCCGTACCTGATCGGCTTCCATCCCACCGACAGCATCGTGGTGGTGGCGATGCGGGGCCGGCGGATCGTCTTCGCCGCCCGTGCCGACCTGCCCGAACCGGGCGCCGACCCGACGCTGCCGGCGCGACATCTCGGCGACGTCATCGGCCGGCAGGACGCCGAATCCACCACCGTCATCGGCTTCGGCCCGCCCGAACGGGTCACCCCGACGGTGGACGCCGTCCGGTCGGCGCTGGTCGCCATCGGGCTGCCCGTGCTCGACGCGCTGCGCGTCACGGATCGCCGCTACTGGTCGTACCTCTGCGAAGCGCCGGACTGCTGCCCACCCGACGGCACCCCGTACGACCCGGACGTCAGCCAGGTCGCTGCGGCGGCGGTCTACGCCGGTCAGGTGGCGCTCCCCGACCGGGCGGCGCTCACCGCCCAGGTCGCCCCCGCCGAGGGGATCGACCGGGTCGCGCTGCGCCGGGCCGGCGACCGGGCCGAACGACGCCTGCTCCAACAGTTGGAAGCGGCCCCCGCCACCGATGAGTTCGGCGAACGGACGATCCGGAAGTCCGGCGTGGCAGCGGTACGGCAGGCGCAGCGCCGGCACCGACGCAGTGAGCGGCTCACCGACGACGAGGTGGCCTGGCTGACCCTGCTCCTGACCCACCTGCCGGTACGCGACCACGCGTGGGAACGCACCGACGGGCGCGAGGAGGACATCACCTTCTGGAGTGAGGTGCTGCGCCGCACCGAGGAGGAGCTGGTCCCCGCCCCGGCCTGCCTGCTCGCCTTCGCCGCCTGGCGGGCCGGCCAGGGCGCGCTCGCCGCCGTGGCGCTGGAACGGGCGCTGACTATCCGCCCCGACTACACCCTCGCCCAGATCCTCGACGACCTGCTCCGGCGCGGTGTGCCACCGTCCGACCTGGACGGGTGGCCGGCCGTGACCGAGCCGGGAGTGCTGCGCCTCCGCCGTCGTCGTCCCCGCCGCCGTCGCTGACCGGTTGGGCCTTCGGGCGGCACCCCGTGGGGGTGGTCGGTGGCTACCGACGTTCGGCGCACCAGCCTGTCGCTTCCCGCCGGCCTGGAGTGCTCTGCGCTGGCCTCGTCGCCACTCCCGTCGATGATCGACTGCGTCTTCGAGCGGCCGGGTCGGTGCGCGGGCTGCGGCGGGTCGGGGGTGCAGTAACCGGTCGGTGGAGAAGACCGACGTGGGAGGGGTGACGGCAGATCACGTTCGGTGAGGGGTGCTCGGGAGCATGTGTTCCCTCAGGCGAGTATGCCCAGCAGTCATATTCATGCCTGAGGGGCATGAGGCTGTCAGCGGGATGTTGTCCGGTCGACCCGGTCAGCGCCGAGCGGGAAAGACGGCCGCCGCGTTGGTCCACCGGCCGAGGGCGGGTCAACACGGTGTGGGCCTGCCAGTTGGTCCTCAACGCGAAGCGCCTGCTGCGAGACTCTGGGCAGGCGCTTCGTCGGGGCAAGTCGGTCAGGCGCGATCGGCCAACCCGGTGACGAACGTGCGCCATGAGGCCTGCGCGAACGTCAGTGCCGGCCCGTCCGGGTCCTAGGAGTCGCGCACGGCGACCGCACCGGGAAGGTTGTCGGCAACCTCGACACAGTTTCCACCGCTGGTGCCACTTCGGGCGGACTTGCGCCACCGCGCATCAGTCAGTCTCACGGGTTGTCCCCTCTCGCAGGCTTTCGGCCAGATGCCGGTGTCCCGGCTGGTGGCTCAGATTCCCCATCCAGGAACGTCTTCAGCGGCGCGTAGGCAGCGTTCCGACGCCGCGAGAAAAGCGGGGGACCGCCGACGTCTACGCCCGCGAAGACCTCACCGCTTGGGCAACGGACCGCGCCAGCTAGGAGGAGACAGAGCGGGGCGGTGAAAGATCACCGCCCCGCTCTGGGCGACGCCCAAGGCCGGAGACACACAACACCGTGTGTTGACTCATTCCAGCCCATCGGGCAGTCTCGCCGTAGACTCGCTTTGTATCGAGCTGTCACGTACAACGTGTTACAACGCGATGCAGAGCGATACGCGGCCGACGCTCGCAACTGTCCAGGCCCGAGCGACGGCTTGACAACGCTGGAGTGGGTTCACCTGGCCTGTTAGGTCAGGTGGGCCCGCCCCCGGCGATCCCGGTCAGGATGTTGACCAGCATCGCCATCCAATAGAGGACCTTCAGCAGGGTTGCTGTGCCCTCGCCCGCACGCTGCCACCGGCTAATGCCAGCTTGCGGACCGTGGCCCGAAGGCCGTGCTCTGTGCTTCGCCACTAACCACCTCCTCAGATCTGCGGGGCCTCCGTCTCGTCCCCGCGCGCGGGGGGACGAGCCCTTAGGTCATGCAGAGAGCCGGTTAGTAAGCCGTCAAGAACTTCGGCTTCAGTCAGTCCCTCCATCCCCTGTATCGGTTCCCACCGCTACCGTCACCTGTAGAGCCCAACGTCCGCTGGTCGCCCCCGGCCAAGGAGCAGGGGTCGGCTGGGGCGGGTAGTCGAACCCAACCTGTAGGCAACTTACGCCCGTGTGACTACTAGATGTGCTCTCACATTGCAGTCGCTTGGGCTGCTTCGGTCAAGTTGGCGGCGTGTCCGGCGCGTCACCACCCTCCCGCCTGCCGGAATTAAAGCTATTTGGCCGTTTCATGCAAGGTGCAGGCTAGAAACGCCGATCCGACACGCCGACAGATAGAACGTGTGTGCGATGGCTCTTCCTGCTGGAGTACCAGCGATCCGAACTACGTACGCCTGCTGGCTGGAGCTGACCCGGGCTGACCCATACAGAACACCCGCGACGCCGAGGAGATCCGCCGCATGACCAACGCCGCGTCGATCCCCGCTCGCCATCCGCCGTCTGAACCTCCCCGAGAGCCCCCGTCAGCCCGTCGCGTGCGGTCCGAGGGGCACTTTGGCGCTTCTGGGGTCTGACCGGTACGTCGCCGGGGACGCCGAGACGGGCCGAGGCCAAGTTACGGAACCTGTCACGGGTGACGATCCGGCTGTGCTGCCGCAGCGTATGGCGTGGTGGGCGGCCAGTGTGCCAGGCATGCCGGTGGGCCGAGGCGAAGAATGAATGACACCGGCCCGATCCCCGGGCGGGTGCCATTCATTGATGAAGCCAGAACTCTGGTGGCCCGAGGGCGCCCAGAGCGTTCGTCGCTATTCCTACTACAGGCGTCGGTCTACGGCGGTGCGCATAGTTCCTGGCGGCTGGCGTGAGGTGCCTGCCCCGGAACTCGGAGCAGGCACCTCACCGTGCAGGTCGGTCAGGCGCGATCGGCCAACCCGGTGACGAACGTGCGCCATGAGGGCGGCGCGAACGTCAGGGCCGGCCCGTCCGGGTCCTTGGAGTCGCGGACCGCGACCGCACCGGGAAGATTGTCGGCGACCTCGACACAGTTTCCACCGCTGGTGCCACTTCGGGTGGACTTGCGCCACTGCGCGTCAGTCAGGTCCATTGGCCTGCTACTCCCATGATCAGGTTTAACGACTGCCGTCGTGGCAGCGCCTCGTTTCGGATGCTCTCCCACCGTTCGAAGAGCGTAGCCAGGTCTGCCGGCTGGCTCACCACATCGCCGCCCAACTGGCTTTCGAGGTGTCCAATCCAGCCGCCGTCACCCATGTGCGCGAGCGACAGTGGACCGGAAAGCCCGGCGTAGAGACCAACTTCGACAGGCACGACGTGGATGCTGATATTCGGTCGTTCCGCACAAGCTACAAGGTGGTTGATTTGCTCGGCCATCAGTTTCTCGAAGCCCTCACCGGCACGGTGGACCGCGCTACCGTCAATCACCGCGACAAGCTGTGGTGGGTCATCTCGGCCCAGGACATGTTGTCGTTCAATGCGTCCTGCCACCCGGCGATCCACTTCGCTATCAGTCAGACGCGGATCGAGCCGCAGCACCGCGTGGGCGTATGCCTCGGTTTGCAACAGGCCCGGGATCAGGTTCGGCTCGAAGTACCTGAGTTGGGTCGCGTTGCGTTCGGCGTCGAGCCACGGCAGGAACCACGACGGGGTGCCGAGCTTGCTCACCAGGCGCTCGAAGAGTCCGCCGGTGCTGAGCGCCCGGTCGGCCCCCTTGATGAAGTCCAGGGTCAGGGCCCGCGTGCCACCCTCGACGGCACTGACGTGCGACGCACTGAAACCGGCACCCCGCCCGAACGCCTCCTGCGTCATGCCGGCGGCACCCCGAGCCCGACGAATCTCGGCAACGACGAAGTCGGCGAGCGGATCTGGTACGTCAGCCATGCACAGCGCCCCAATCTGAAGATCGACTATTCACGCCGCCACCTCTTCGGCGGCTCCTCGTCCAGCTGTGCCCGGACGCCCGTCGCACCTTTCGAGCCTAATGGTCTCCACATCAGAGTGTCACCAGGGCGGCGCAGTCGGTAGTTGTCGAGAGCTGGCGACGGCGTCTGCCGGAGGGGCCGTCCCGGGGGAGGGCGGGACGACCCCTCCTCCACGTCGACGGAGAGGAGACACCGTGCCCAGGGAGAAGCCGAAGCCCGACAAGAGCCCGGAGCCCGCGCCCAGCCCGGAGCCCGCGCCGGACCCCGGGCCGCCC
Source organism: Micromonospora matsumotoense (assembly GCF_900091525.1). GTDB lineage: Bacteria > Actinomycetota > Actinomycetes > Mycobacteriales > Micromonosporaceae > Micromonospora > Micromonospora matsumotoensis. The sequence goes on along the minus strand of NZ_FMCU01000011.1, from coordinate 87,061 downwards.
GCGCGCCCGATCGTGCCCGGACCGATCGGGCCGTTCGTCCCGCCGTACCGGGGGCCGGGGCGGATGACCGGCATCGTGCCGACGCACCGGTGGGCGGTCAGCCGGAACCAGGGGCCACGGTGACCGCGCCGGAGGTCAGGTCGGGAGAGGTGCTGCACCTGTCGCGCGCTGCCAGCGTGCAGTTCATCCGGCCGATCACCGTCCGGGTCATCCGGGTGCTGACCGACTGGCACACGTACGACGGTTGGGTGTGGATCGACGCGTACCAGCTGAATGCCGTCGGCGACGCGGTGCGGCGGCGGACCCTGTTCGTCATGCCGGCGGGCGCGCGCCGGCTCACCCCGCAGCCCGGCCCGACGACTCCCGACGCCAGGCCAGCTGCCCCGCAGCGCCGGGCGACGATCCCACGGCCCGCGACGGCCGACGCGCAGCGAAGGACGACGCCACCACGACCCGGGATGATGTCCCCGCAGCCGGACCGGCAGGGTGGGGCGACGACCTCGCGGCGGGCGGCGACGGTCCCCCAGGGCGCTCGGCCCGGTCGGGGGCGGGAGCGCAGGTCGGCGGGGACGCCGTGACCGGGCCGCTGCCCGGCCGGCACACGCCGCTGCCCGGCCGGCACACGCCGCTGCCCGGCCGGCACACGCCGCTGCCCGGCCGGCACACGCCGCTGCCCGGCCGGCACACGCCGCTGCGGCCGATCTGGCTGTGCCGGGTCGATGCGAACCCGTGGCCGTGCGGGGAGGCGAAACTCGCTCTCCTCGCCAGGTATGACGGCGACCGGCCCGGCCTGCTCGCCCTGCTGGCCAGGTTGTCGGCGGAGGCGACCGAACACCTGACGCAGCTCGACAACGGTCGCCAGATCGACGTGACCGACCGCTTCCTCACCTGGGCCCGCCCGCCGGACCGCTGACTCTTCTCCTCCCAGTCGACCTGACGCCGCCGGAGCCGGCAGCGGTCGCCGGTGGATTGTGGAGAGTTGTTGCGGCCCTGGCGACAAGAAGTCTCCACAATCCGCGCCCCGACCGAGGCAGGGCCGGTTCAGGGTGTGACGCGGTGTGTGCCGGTGTAGACGTTCATGGTCCGGCCGCGCAGGAAGCCCACCAGGGTCAGCCCCGCCTCGTCGGCCAGGTCGGCGGCGAGGGTGCTCGGTGCGGACACCGCCGCCAGCAGCGGCAACCCGGCCATCCACGCCTTCTGGGTCAGTTCGAAGCTCGCCCGGCCGGACACCAGCAGCAGGTGCCCGGCGAGTGGCAGCCGCCGTTGCCTGACCGCCCAGCCGATCACCTTGTCCACGGCGTTGTGCCGGCCGACATCCTCGCGCAGCACCACCAACTCGCCGTCGGGGGTGAACAGGCCCGCCGCGTGCAGGCCACCGGTGCGGTCGAAGGCGCGCTGTGCCGCCCGCAGCCGGTCCGGCAGCTCCGCCAGCAGCTTCGCCGGCACGGTGAGCGGGTCGTCCGCGACGGTGAAGCGGGACCGGGTACGCACCGCGTCGATGCTGGCCTTGCCGCACACCCCACAGGAGCTGGTCGTGTAGAAGTTGCGCGTCGGGTCGGTGGCCGGTGCCGGCACGCCGGGGGCGAGCACCACGTCGACCACGTTGTACGTGTTGGGCGTCTCCACCCCGGAGCAGAGTTGGGCGGTGTGCACGTCGGCGTCGCTGCGGATCAGCCCCTCGGTCAGCAGGAAGCCGATGGCCAGGTCGAGGTCGTCACCGGGGGTACGCATGGTCACCGCCAGCGGGCGGCGTCGACCCGGGCCGCCCGGACCGACCCGGATCTCCAGCGGTTCCTCCACGGCGAGCGTGTCCGGCCGGCGCAGCGCCACCCGGGCGTCGTCCGTCGCGTCGAGGTCGATCCGGAGCACGCTCCGCCGGTCAGTGGCCCGTCCCATCCCGCCATCCTGCCCCGCCCACCCGATCCACCGCACGGCGACGGCCCCGCACGGGTGGGCCGGGCGGCTACCGTGACCGGATGACGGCGTACGCGGCGGTGGTGCTGGCCGGTGGGGCGGCCCGCCGGATGGGTGGGCGGGACAAGCCGGCGGTGCCGGTGCACGGGCGGTCGATGCGCGACCGGGTGCTCGCCGCGGTGGCTGACGCCGTACCTCGGGTGCTGGTCGGGCCGGGCGGGTCGCTGCCGGCCGACGTGCTGGTGACCCGGGAGGAGCCGGCGGGTGGTGGTCCGGTGGCCGCGACGGCGGCCGGACTGGCCCTGCTCCACCCGGGTACGACGGTGGTCGCCCTGCTCGCCGCCGACCTGCCGCTGCTCACCCGCCCGGCGGTCGGCGTGCTGCTCGACGCGCTCGCCGCCGAGTCCGGCCCGGGGGCGTCGGACGGCATCTGCCTCCTCGACGACCGGGGGCGGCGGCAGCCGTTGTGCGGGGTGTGGCGGGTGCCGCCGTTACGCGCCGCGCTGGACCGCACGGCCGCCCGGCGGGCCGGGGCGCTGGCCGGGGCGCTGGCCGGGGCGTCGATGCGGGAACTCCTGAGTGAGCTGACCGTGCGCGAGCTGGCATGGTCCGCTGCCGGCCCGCCACCGTGGTTCGACTGCGACACTGACTCCGACGTACGCCGGGCGGAGGAGTGGACGCGATGACCGTGCTGGACGACTGGGTGACGGCGGTCTGCGCCGAGTTGGGTCTCGACCCGGCCGAGGTGTCGGTGCCGACCGTGCTGGACCTGGCCAGGGACGTCGCCCACCAGGTGGTGCGGCCGGGCGCGCCGGTCACCGCGTACCTGCTGGGGGTGGCGGTCGGGCGGGGCGCGGACCCGGCTGCGGCGGCGGCCCGGCTCAGCGGACTGGCCGCCGAATGGCCGGTCGAGCTGGGTGGCGAGCGCCCCGATCGGCTGGCGTCGGGCGGGTCCTGAGACGTCGGCCGGCGGCACCGCCGACACCCTGAGCGGCCGGGTGGTGGCCGTCCGGCGGGCTGACCGGCCGGCTCCGCCGGTGATCCCGTCGTGCCGTGATCTCTCGCCGCCACGATCGTCGGCGGCGGTTGTCCGATGCCGGTCGCGGTGGATTCGTTCTCCGGCCCGCCTGGGTAGGGTGACCTTGACGGACGGAGGCGATCATGACGGCGGACCACCCCTCGAAGCCGACCGGTGATCAGCCCGGCACCTCGCCGGCGCATCACGATCACCACGAGTCGATCCTGCTGGACGAGCCGAGCACGGCCGACCTGCGGGCCAAGGTCACCGAGGCGTGGCGGGAGTTCGCGCGGGCGCTGGCCGCGCGGCTGCGCGAGCTGCCCACCGGGGCGCAGCTCGAACTCACCCTGGACCCGACCGCCTCCGGCACGGGTGACGCGGTCTATTCGATCAGCGTGGCCGCCGGTGAGGGTGGCCGGATCTCCGCGCGGGCGGTCGGCAACGCCACCCTGCCGCAGGGTTTCCGGCTGGACCGCGCCGCGGTGGCCGACATGATCGCGCTCGGCTGGTCGCCGCCCGGCGTGGTGGCGGGCTCCGGCGAACACTTCGGCCTGGAGGGGGTGGCCGGCGACGCCAGCAAGCTGGCCGGGCTGCTCTCCCGCACCCTGCGGGACGTGTACGGGGCACCGCACCCGGCCTTCCTGGTCTATCTCAGCCAGGACGCCGAGGGTGAGTCGTTGCCGATCGAGGCGCTCGGCACCGCGCGCAGCGAGTTCGGCCCCGACCAGGACGTCGAGGCCGACCTGGATGAGGCGCTGGCCGCCGCGGCGAACGCCCAGAGCGGCGAGCAGGAGGTTCTCGACCTGCCCGAACGGGTCCGGACGGTGGTGTCGACCATGCTGAAGTCGACCTCCGAACACCTCCAGATCGATTCCGACGGGGACATCAACATCCGGGCCGGGTCGGCGATGGTCTTCGTCCGGGTCCGCGACAATCCGCCGTTGGTCGACGTCTTCTCGCCGGTGCTGACCGAGGTCGAGCCGACCGAGCGGCTGTACGTGAAGCTCTCCGAGTTGACCAACCGGATGCCGATCGGCCGGCTGTACTGCGCCGACGACACCGTCTGGGCGTCCATCCCGGTCTTCGGCCGCAACTTCCAGGCCACCCACCTGATGCTGGCGGTGCAGGTGATGACCGGGCTCGCCGACGAGTTGGACGACCGGCTGCACGGTGAGTTCGGCGGGAAGCGGTTCTTCGGTGAGGGCGACAAGCCGAGCCGGGGCGACACCGAGCACCGCACCGGCATGTACCTCTGACAGTGCTGCCCACCGCCCACCAGACAACCGCGCCGCCGTCGCTGCCGCCGCTGCGGGCCGCGCCGCCGGGTGCGGCCCGACCGGCATGGGCGGCACGGGCGGTCAGGGGGTGGACGGGCCGACGCCGGGTGACTCGACCAGTCGGGACAGCACGATGGTGCTCCGGGTGGAGGTGACGAACGGCTCCGCCCGGAGCCGCTCCAGCGCCTCCTCCAGGTGGGAGATGTCGGCGGCGCGCAGGTGCACGAGCGCGTCGGCCTCCCCGGAGACGGTGTAGGCGCCGACCACCTCGGGGTGCCGGCGGGCGGCCACCCCGAGCTGGGTGGGCGTGGTCCGGCCGGCGCAGAACAGCTCGACGAACGCCTCGGTGGTCCAGCCGACGGCGGCCGGGTCCACCACGGCGGTGAAGCCCCGGATCACCCCGGTGGCCCGGAGTCGGTCCACCCGTCGTTTGACCGCAGGCGCGGAGAGTGACACCCGGGTGCCGATGTCCGCGTACGAGGTTCGGGCGTCCGCCACGAGCAACGCAATGATTCGCTGGTCGACCGCGTCTATCTGCAACGTTCCGCCTCGGGGAAGCAATGGTTGTGGCTGTTACCAACGTTCTACGCTACCTACCCTTGGTGACCGTGAACCAGCAGCGCGTCCCGCGAAAGCGGACATATCTCATGTGTGCCCCCGAGCACTTCGCCGTGGAGTACGCCATCAATCCGTGGATGGACGTCACCACCGGTGTCGACAAGGTGCTGGCGGTCAAACAGTGGGACCGGCTGCGGGACACGCTGGTCGGGCTCGGCCACGAGGTGCACGTGCTGACCCCGCAGGCGGGGCTGCCGGACATGGTCTTCGCGGCCAACGGCGCCTTCGGGGTGGACGGGACGGTCTACGGCGCGCAGTTCAAGCATCCGCAGCGGACCGCCGAGGCCGCCGCGCACCGGGCGTTCTACCAGGAGCACGGCTGGCACTTCATCGCGCCGAGCGAGACCAACGAGGGGGAGGGCGACTTCGCCTACCTGCCCGAGGCGCACGGTGGGTTGGTCCTCGCCGGGCACGGGTTCCGCACCGAGTTGCCGGCGCACGCCGAGGCACAGGAGGCGCTGGGCCGCCCGGTGGTGTCGCTACGCCTGGTCGACCCGCGTTTCTACCACCTGGACACTGCGCTCGCCTCGATCGACGACGGCAACATCGCGTACTTCCCGGGGGCCTTCTCGGCGGCCAGCCAGCGGGTGCTCACCCAGCTCTTCCCGGACGCGGTGCTCGCCGACGACGAGGACGCGCTGGCCTTCGGCCTGAACCTGGTCAGCGACGGGGCGAACGTGGTGCTCAACAGCGAGGCGACCCGGCTGGCCGGGAAGCTCAAGGCGGCCGGGTACACCCCGCTGCCGGTGGAACTCGCCGAGCTGAAGAAGGGCGGCGGCAGCGTCAAGTGCTGCATCGCGGAGCTGCGCCCCTGACCGACCCGGACACCGCGAAGGCCGACCGGACCCGGACACCGCGAAGGGCCCACAGGTCGGGCCCGAACATCGCGAAGGGCCGGCCCCGTCCGGGGTCGGCCCTTCGTGGGTACGGCTCAGCCGAGGGTGGCGATCTCGTTGATCAGGACGTTGGAGAGCAGCCGGCCGTCGAACTGCACCTTGCGCAGGTACCACTTCTGCTGCGGGGTACGCGGCTGGTTGAACTGCCACGGCCCGCGCGGGCTGTCGATCTGGCCGATCTTGCCGAGCGCCAGGTTGACCTGCTGCGGGGTGGGCTCCGCGCCGGCCAGCCGGATCGCCTTGTCGAGCACCTGCGCGGCGTCGTACGAGGCCATCGCGTAGGTGGTGGGGGAGACGTTGTAGGTCTTGCGGTACGCCGAGGCGAAGATCCGGTTGGCGTTGTTGTTCAGGTCGGCCGAGTAGTTCAGCGAGGTCTGGATGGTGCCGGCCTTGAGGCTGTCGTCCGCGTTGACCAGTGTCGAGCGCAGGTCGGTGAGGATGTTGCCCTCGGTCAGGAAGCCGGGCGCGTAGATGTCGCCGAACCACCGGCTGCGGCGAAGCTGCCGGATGAACTGCTCACCCGCGGTGCCGGAGTAGAAGCAGAAGATGCCGTCCGGTTGGCGGCTGAGCGCCTCGGTGATCTGCGCGTTGAACTCGCCCTCGCCCGGGGTGGGGTTGGCGGTGGTGAGGATCGGTGCGCCGATGATCCGGGGGTCGTCGGCGCCGAAGCCGTCCCGGAAACCGTTGATCACGTCCTGGCTGGCGGTGCCCTCGGGGGCGACGATGGCGAGCCGGCTGCCGGCGGGCAATGTTCGCCGCAGGTAGGACCCGAGCGCGCGGCCCGGCTCGTCCAGCACGTACGACGTCCGCCAGATGTAGACGACGCTCTGGAGGCTGGGCGGGGAGGCGTTGGACCCGATCAACGGCACCCGGGCCTTCTCCACCGCGTCCCGGATGCCGGACATCACGGTCGAGTTGACTACGCCGCTCATGGCGAGCACGTTCTGGGCGAGCAGGGTGTCGACGGCGGCCTGGCCACTCTTGGCGTTGTCACCCTCGTCGACGGTCACCACGGTCGTCGGGTGCCCGCCGAGCTGCTGTCCGTTCATGGCCAGGAAGAGCTGGAAGCCGTTCTCGATGTCCTCGCCGATCGCCTTGCCGTCGCCGTTCTCCGGCCGGATCAGCCCGACCTTGATCGGTTTGCCCACGACCGGGGTCTCGGTGTCGTCCGTGCCGCAGGCGGCGGCCAGTCCGGTGGTACCGAGCGCGGCCAGCAGCTGAAGGGCCCGCCTGCGGTTCATCTGCGACACCGAAATCCTTCCGGGAGCATTGCCGGGCGTCACCGCCCCTCCGGCGTTCTACCTGGTGGGCGGCCCTGCGTCAATGAATCTTGATCTTCAAGCAGCGACTGCAACGCAGCTCTTACCTGTGGCCAGACCGCCGAGAGTGGGTCGATCAACCCGAAGTGCTCGCATTCCGGCAGCTCAACGAGGGTGACCGGGGCTCCGGCGGCTCGTGCGGTGGCAGCATATGACCTGCTCAGAGCGATCGGCACCTGGCGGTCCTGCATCCCGTGCAAAATCACTGTCCGTGTCCGCAGCGGTACCGAACTGCGGGGGTCGGCCGCCGCGTACCGCTGCGGGTGTTCGGTCGGACCGCCGCCGAGCAGCGCGGCCACCGCACCCGAATCCAGATCCCGCCGGTACGCCTCGACGAGGTCGGCGACCGGGGCCAGTGCCAGCACCCCGGCCACGGCCTGTGGGGCGTGCGCCGCGACGTGCAACGCGAGCTGCCCACCCGCCGAGTGCCCCAGCAGCACCGGCGGCCCCTCGGCGACCTGCCCCGGCAGGGCGCGCGCCGCCAACCCGGGCAGTGCCGTCACCCCCGCCCGGACGTCGGAGAGGGTGTTCGGCCACCCACCGTCCGGCTGACCGGTGCGCCGGTATTCCAGCTGGGCCACCGGCCACCCCAGGTCGGCCAGCGCGGCGGCGAGCGGGCCGGTGTGGGTGCGGTCGTACCCGGCCCGCCAGAAGCCCCCGTGCAGCACCGCCACCAGCGGGCGGACCGGACCGTCCCCGACCGGCCGGCGCAGGTCGACGAGCTGCTCCGGCTGGTCGCCGTAGCGCACGGTCAGGTCCGGCGGCGGGGCGGGCCGGGTGAGCACGGCCCGCGGGTCGGCGGTCATGCCGGCGACGGTAGCGCGGTCGACGGCCCGGCGGTGTCCCCCGCCACCAGCGGGAACGCGCGACCGGCGGTCCGCCGGTGGTGGTGGGCCGGGCGGCTGGTGGTCCGGGCGAGTGCGGCGGGACCGGGTGGGTAAAGATGGGTGGCATGACCGAAGCGCACTCGACTGGACAAGATGACGAGCCGGGCCGCGAGGACGGGCACTCGGGCACCGTGGTGGTGGTCGGCCCGGACGGCCGCCCGGTCGGCACCGTGCAGACCGACGAGGCCGGCGAGGACCCGACCCGGCTGGTCGAGCAGCCGGCCAAGGTGATGCGGATCGGCAGCATGATCAAGCAGCTGCTGGAGGAGGTCAAGGCCGCACCGCTCGACGACGCCAGCCGGCACCGGATGCGGGAGATCCACGAGCGGTCGATCGTCGAGCTGAAGGACGGTCTCGCCCCCGAGCTGCGCGAGGAGCTGGAACGGCTCTCGCTGCCGTTCGCCGAGGACCAGGCCCCCAGCGAGGGGGAGCTGCGGATCGCCCACGCCCAGCTGGTCGGCTGGCTGGAAGGGCTCTTCCACGGCATCCAGGCGGCCCTGGTGGCCCAGCAGATGGCCGCCCGGGTGCAGTTGGAGCAGATGCGTTCCGGTGGCCGTGCCGCCCTGCCCAGTGGCCCCGGTGGGATGATCCCCGGCATCCCCGGGATGGGGCCGCAGCCCGGTGGCGGTGAGGGCCACAACACCGGCCAGTACCTCTGATCCCCACCCGTCGACCCTGAGCCGTGCGCCGGGGCGTCGCCGCGTGGCGACGCCCCGGTCCGCTCAGCCCACCCCGAAGACCTTCTCCAGGTACGTCGCCACCCCGTCGGCGGTGTTCGCCCCGGTCACCTCGTCGGCGATCTCCAGGACGGCGGGGTGCGCGTTGGCCACCGCCACCGCCCGCCCCGCCCAGGTGAGCATGGGCACGTCGTTGGGCATGTCACCGAAGGCGAGCACGTCGGACTGCCGTACGCCGATCCGGGCCGCGTACCAGGCCAGCCCGGCCGCCTTGGTCACCCCGGCGGCGGAGATCTCCACCAGCCCGCTGTACGACGAGTGCGTCGCCTCGGCCAGCCCCTCCAGCGCCCCCGCCACCACCTGCACGAAGGCGTCCGGGTCCTGGGTGCCGGCCCGGGCCAGCAGCTTCACCGCCGGCACCGAGGCCAGCTCCTCCGGCGACTCGACGGCCCGGATGGCCTCGTGGTCGGCGTCCCAGCGCAGCGGGTAGTGCGCCTCGTGCCGCATCTCCCGGCTGTCCACGATCTCCACCGCGAAACTGACCTCCGGCACCGCCGCCCGCAGCCGGCGGGCCACCTCGGCGAGCAGTTGCGGGTCGAGCGGGTCGGCCCGCAGCACCTGGTCGGTGTCCGGGTCGTACACCACCGCGCCGTTGGCGCAGATCGCCGGCAACGGCGCGGACAGCTGGTCGTACACCATCTGGAGCCAGCGGATCGGGCGGCCGGTGACCAGTACGACCGGCGTGCCCGCCGCGGCGACCCGCTCCAGCACCGCCGTGGTGCGGGCGCTGAGCCGTCGGTCGTCGCCGAGCAGGGTGCCGTCGATGTCGCTGGCGACCAGCCGTGGTGTCTCTCCCATCACCGGGAGAGTAGTCGGTCCAGATAGACCGCCACCCCGTCGTCGTCGTTGCGCAGGGTCACCTCGTCGGCGGCGGCCCGCACCAGCGGGTGGGCGTTGGACACGGCCACCCGGGACCAGCCGGCCCAGGCGAACATCGGCAGGTCGTTGGGCATGTCCCCGAAGACCAGCACGTCCGCCGGGTCGACGCCGAGCCGGTCGGCGACCACGGTCAGGCCGCTGGCCTTGTCCACCCCCGGGGGGCAGATCTCGACGAAGCCGAGGCCGGCCTGGGTGAGGCTGGCCACCTCGGGCCCGACGAGCTGCCGGGCGGTCTCCAGCAGCTCGTCCACGTGGTGGTCGGCGGTCCGGACGAATGCCTTGATCACGTCGTGGGAGAGACATTCGGCGCGGGTGCGCGCCTCGAACCGGTCCTGGTAGGGCCAGGCCGGGTGGTAGTCGCCCCAGAGTGGCGCGTCGTGCTCGTCGGACCCCTCGACCATGACGGTCAGCGGGCCGACGGCGGCCTCCAGGTCGGTCAGCAGCGCGGCCAGCACCTCGGCGGACAGCCGCTCGTCGCGCAGCACCACCGGGCCGGCCGGGTCGCTCTGGTCCACCACGCAGCCACCCCCGGCCATCACCAGGTAGTCGGCGGCCCGGATGTCGTTGCGGGTGAGTTCCTTCAACCGGGGGCCGCGGCCGGTGGCACCGACCACCGGGATACCGGCGGCCCGCACCCGGTCGAGCACCCCGTGGGTGTACGCAGAGACGGTCTCGTCGCTGCGCACCAGCGTGCCGTCGAGGTCGGTGGCGATGAGTTTCGGCAGTCCCGGGCGGGTCATCGTTCCTCCTTGCCCGCCGCCGTCCGTACCGGTCATCCGACCCGGTGTGACGGCGGGCAGCAACCGTACCTCGCCGAACAGGTCGCCACCACGGCTTCCCGGCGAACCGGGTGCCAACGCCGGATGGCCGCCGGACCGCTCACCGCGGGTCCGCGCCGGTGCCGGGGCGGGGGCCGGTCGTGGCGGGTGACGGCGCTCAGGCGTCGGACTCGCGGCGGGCGAACGGGACCGTCGGGGCGACGGTCAGGTCGGCGGGCGCGGCCGGTCGGTCGTCCCCGCCGGGATCGACCCCGGCCGGTTCGGCCCCGTCACCGGGACCGTCGTCCCGGAGCCGGACGTCCGGCTCCGGGACGACGGTGAGCAGTGCCGCCCCGACCAGCACGACGGCCACGAACGCCATCACCAGGCCCCGGCCGTAGTCCACCCGGAACCCGTCCTCGGGGGAGTAGAACAGCGCCCGCTGCCCGGAGTCGTCCAACGAGAACGCGGTGACGGTGAGCAGGACCACCAGGGCGCCCGCCACGGCCAGACCGGTCAGCCGGGCGTCGTGCCGGGCCGCCGCCCGCCCGCGCAGGGTCAGCACCACCGCGACGCTGAGCAGCAACAATCCCATCAGGTACGCGATTCCGAAGCCGCCCACCTCGGCCACTCCACCGGGCACCCGGATGGTGCCGCTGCCCTCCGGACCACCGTTCGGGACGGTCATCACCAGCCACTCCCCGGCCATCGACGCCGTGGCGGCGACCGCGCCGAGCAGGGTCAGCACCGGGGGTAGCCGGCGGTCCCGGCGCAGCGCGGTGGGCCAGTGCCCGAACCGTCGGCCGGTCGGTCGTTCGGGGGCACCCCACTCCAGCACGGCGCTGTCGTCCGTGCGGTCGTCCTGTCTCGGGATGGGGAGATCCTGGGACATCGGCCACCTTCCGCGTCGCGGGCCTGACCCGCATCATCCCACGTCGGAACGCCACCGGCCGGGAGCCGGCACCCGGAAGGTCGGCAGCGCGGTGGGGGTTCGACTAGCGTTCGGGGTATGCCTATCCGTACCGCATCCGCACGTTGGCAGGGCAATCTCACCGAGGGCGCCGGGACCGTCCGCACCGGCAAGGGCGGCCTGGAGGGGAACTACTCCTTCAAGTCGCGCTTCGAGGAGGGCGAGGGGACCAATCCGGAGGAGCTGATCGGCGCGGCCCACGCGGGCTGCTTCTCGATGGCGCTCTCCAAGCAGCTCGCCGACGCCGGCCTGTCCGACACCTCGGTGGAGACCACCGCCAAGGTGCACTTCGACAAGACCGACGCGGGGATGACCGTCACCCGGATCGACCTGGAGACCGTCGGTCAGGCCCCGGGCCTGGACGAGGCCCAGTTCACCAAGCTGGCCGAGGCCGCCAAGGAGGGCTGCCCGATCTCCCGGCTGCTCTCCCCCGGCGCGCAGATCAGCCTCACCGCCCGCCTCGCCTCCTGATCCGTCCCGGTTGCCGCCCGGCCCGCACGTGGGCCGGGCGGCAACCGGGGTACGGGCGGGACCTCGGCGGACCGGTGGGCGGGCGGCGGGTCGGGCACAATGGGTGAGGTGCCCGTGGAGATGAGCCGTGAACGCTTCGAGGAGCTGGTCGGCGAGGCCCTCGACGAGGTGCCCGAGGAGTTGCTCCGGCTGATGAGCAACGTGGTCATCCTGGTCGAGGACGACCCACCCGCCGGTGAGAACCTGCTCGGCCTCTACGAGGGGCACGCGCTGACCGAACGCGGCTGGAGCTACTCGGGCGTGCTGCCCGACCGGATCTTCATCTACCGTCGGCCGATCCTGCACATCTGCGCCACCGAGGACGACGTGATCGAAGAGGTGGCGGTGACGGTGGTGCACGAGATCGCCCATCATTTCGGCATCGACGACGAGCGGTTGCACGCGTTGGGCTGGGGCTGAGCGCGCCGCTCGGCTGATGCGGCAGTTGCGGGGGCTGCCTACCGTGGGGCGAGCACATCCCCGATCAGGAGGAAGACCCCATGCGCAGCGCGCTGTTCTCGGCAGAAAACCTGGAGAAGGAGTCCGCCCAGCCCGGCATGCGGCTGCAGAACTCCAAGATGCTCAAGATCGAACTCAACGGTGAGGCGATGGCCCGGGTCGGGTCCATGGTCGCCTACCAGGGGCAGGTGCAGTTCCAGGCGCTCGGCTCGGGCGGCATCGGCAAGTTCATCAAGCAGCGGCTCACCGGCGAGGGGGTGCCACTGATGAAGCTCAGCGGCCACGGTGACGTCTTCCTCGCCGAGTTGGCCAAGGACGTGCACATCATCGACCTGGAGCCGGGCGACGCCCTGTCGATCAACGGGTCCAGCGTGCTGGCCTTCGACTCCTCCCTGTCGTACGACATCAAGATGGTCGGTGGCGCGGGGATGGCCTCGTCCGGCCTGTTCAACTGCGTGTTCAGCGGCCACGGTCGGATCGCCATCACCACCAAGGGCACCCCGGTCGTGCTCAACGTCGACGCGCCCACCTACGTCGACCCGCAGGCCGCCGTCTGCTGGTCGGCCAACCTCCAGACCGGCTACCACCGGGCCGAGCAGCTCGGCCTGGGCACCCTGCTCGGTCGCAGCACCGGTGAGGCGTTCACCATGAGCTTCGCCGGCCAGGGCTTCGTCGTGGTCCAGCCGTCGGAGGAGCCGCCGGTCCAGGGCAGCGGCACTCAGCAGCAGCAACAGGGCCTGCTCGGCGGTCTGCTCAGCTGACCTGCACCGGATGGGGGCGGTCCCGCGCGGGACCGCCCCCATCCGTCTGTGTGCCGTGAAGATCTGCGGCGGTGGGGTCAGCTCAGTTCGCCGGAGCGCAGCCGGGCCAGCCAGGCCGCCGCGTCGGTGTAGTCGGCGTCCGACAGGCCGGCCGGCGCCGGGACCGGCCGGTGACCCACCGCGTCGGTCCACCGGTGCCGGGGGTACGACCCGAGGAAGCGCACCTCGGCGCAGACCCGACGCAGCCCCTGCAACGCCTCACCGAGCCGGGCGTCCGCGACGTGACCGGTGCAGTCGAGGAAGAAGACGTACCGGCCGAGCGCCTCACCGGTGGGACGGGACTCGATCCGGGTCAGGTTGACCCCCCGGACGGCCAACTCCATCAGCACCGACAGCAGGGCGCCCACCCGGTCGTGGGCGATGTAGACCACCAGCGAGGTGAGGTCGTCACCGGTCGGCGGCGGGGGCGGGCCGGGGCGGGACAGCAGGGCGAAGCGGGTCACCGCGTCCGGATGATCGGCGATCTTGTCGGCGAGCAGCGTCAACCGGTGCCGGGCCGCACCGATCGGGGCGCAGATCGCCGCGTCGTACTCCCCGTTCGCCGCGCCGGCCGCCGCCGCGCCGTTGGAGAGCACGTCGATCACCGTGGCGTCGGGCAGATGGGCGCGCAGCCAGTTGCGGCACTGGGTGGACGCCTGCGGATGGGCGGCCACGCTGCGCACCCCGGCGAGGTCGGTGCCGGGGCGGGCGCCGAGCACGAACTCCACCGACAGGATCACCTCCCGGGTGATCACCAGCGGGCCCCCCTCGGCCAGCTCGTCCAGGGTCACCCCGACCGCGCCGCCGATCGAGTTCTCCATCGGCACCAGCGCCGCGTCCGCCTCACCGGCCCGTACGCTCTCCAACGCCTCACCGACACTGCGGGCGGGCGTACGACTGCCGTGCTCGGCGGCCGGGACGGTACGCAACGCCTGTTCGGCGAAGGTGCCCTCGGGGCCGAGGTAGACGTATCGGGTCGGCGGTGTTCCGGGCATGCCGACCAGCCTACGCACCCGGTGGCAGCCCGGTCGCGGCGTCGCAGGCCAACGTCCGGATGGCGGGCGGTGCGACCGCCTTCACCTCGATCGAGCAGACGTCCGTCCCGGCGGTGACCAACCGCAGCGCCCCCGGCTCACCCCGGCTGACCGCCTGGAGCTCCTCGTGCCCGCTGACCGCCAGCACGGTGTACTGCCAGCCGTCGGCGCAGAGCGGCCCGTCGACGGCCCGTACCGTCACGTTTCCCGGCAGCACGTCGTCGCGGAGCAGCCCGATCACCCGGTTGGCGGTGGGCCGGCCGGCGCAGTCCGTGGCGACCGCGGCGGCGGTGGGGGCCGGCGGCGTCGGGGTCGACGGCAGGGTGGGGGTCAGTGGCGGGAGGGTGGGCGGCATGGTCGGCGGCGCGGTCACGGCGGGCGTCGGCGGGGCGACGGGGATCGCCACCCGGCGTTCCGGCGGGGCCGCGCATCCGGTGGCCGGTAGCACGGCGAGCAGGACCACGGCGAGCCGGGCGGTGACCGGCCGGCGGTGCGGGGGGCGGTGTGCGGGGTCAGGCGGCACGGGCCGATCCTCGGGGGAGTCGCGCGGGGGCGGCGGGACGGGGAGAGCCGGTCAGATCGCGGAGAAGAAGGTGAGTGAACCGGCGACCGACCCGTCGGTGAGCATCGGCGTGGAGATGGCGTCGACGGTGGCGTAGGTGGTGTCGTCGCCGGCCGGTTGCACCCTCAGCAGCCCCCGGGCGAGTCGACCGGAGTGCAGGGCGAGCAGCGGCGGGATCTTGTCGGTCTCCTGCTCGGGCAGCTCGTGCCGGGCGGCGGTGAAGTCGAGCAGCCGCAGGCCCCCTTCGAGCAGCGGCAGGCCGACCACCTCCTCGGGGGCACCGAGGCAGAGCAGTTCGCAGCCGGCGGCGGAGATGGCCACCACCCGGGTGTCGGCGGCGATCAGGAGGCAGGGCTCCTCGGCGTGTGAGACGGTGGCCGACCACTGCCCGACGTTGTCGCCCCCCGGCCCTGTCGGCGTCCGCGCGGCCGGCACGAACACGTCCGAGAGCGAGAGTTCGACGTGGGCCACCGCGCCTCCTAGGTACACCGACGGACTGTCCACGCTAGCCGGTCTTCATGACGGTCGCCGACCGCGCTGGAGCCACCGGCCGCCGGTGTGGATCGGGTGCCCTGGTGGGCGGCCGGCGACGGCGCGGACCGGAGATGTCGGGGGGACCGGTACCGCGGGGCGTCGCCGGTGACGTTACCGGCGACCTGCCGGCTTGTCAGCGGCCGTTCGGCCCTCGTCGTACCACCGGTAGTCGCCGGCGGGACGGTAGGTGCCGTTGTGCCAGGTCTGCGGTGCCTGGGCGACCCGGGACAGCTTCTCGGCGGTGGCCGGGCTGATCCGGTTGCCCCCGGCGACGAGGAGCCGGTCCAGCTCCCGGTGGGTCGCCATCATGCAGTCCTTGGGCAGGCCGTAGACGCTGATGACGCCGGAGCCGACGAAGGTCAGCACCGGCGTCACCGGGATCGGCAGCCCGACCGCTGCGGTGAGTGCCTTACTCGCCCGCTTGGCGTCCTTGCGGGCCTCGGCCACGTACGGCGGGCGCTTGCCGTTGATCTGCACCACGTCCCCGGCGACCAGCACCCGGGCCCGGCCGTGGTCGGCGATGCTGACCGCGAAGAGCCCGCTGGGGCCGATGGCGAGGAACCCGGCGCGTTCGTCCTGGCCGTGGTCGCGCAGGACGTCGGAGACGTCGGTGCGCGGCCACTCGATGACGTGCCAGGCGGGGCCCAGGTGGTCGAGTTGCCCGAGCGCCCGCGCCCCGGCGGCCTCCAGCCGGCGGGCGCCCCGCTCGGCCCGGCGTCGACGCGCCCACTCCAGTGGGGTCGGACGGGCCGGATCGAGTGCCGCGGACCCGTCGGGACGGGGGTGCGGCACCGCCACGGGCGGCAGTGCCCGGGTGGGTACGGCTCGACGAGCGGGAAAGACAGTCATCGCGACCTCCGGCAAAAGGTCCCTCGAAAGTTATGGTCTCACTACCCTACGTCGCCACTGTGGGGGTACGGCAAGTTGGAGCGCCGGAATGAGTGCGGATGAATGCCATATTCATCCGCTGTTCTTCCGCTGAAGATCGTTCACCACTGCCCTACGCTGCGGGGGTGACCCACTACGTGGACAGCGAGGTCGGTCGACTCGGCACGGTGCTGTTGCACCGGCCGGGTCCGGAACTTGCCCGCCTCACCCCCCGCAACAACGACTCGTTGCTCTTTGACGCTATCCCATGGGTCGGCCGGGCCCAGGAGGAGCACGACGCCTTCGCCGCCGAGCTGCGCGGGCGCGGCGTGGAGGTGCTCTACCTCGCCACCCTGCTCGCCGAGACCCTCGCCGTCGCCGAGGCCCGCGCCGACCTCACCGAGCAGGTGCTCAGCTCGCCCCGGCTGGGCGACACCCTGCGCCGCCGGGTCGCCGACCACCTCGCCTACCTCGACCCGGCCGGGCTCGCCGGCGTGCTCACCGCCGGCCTCGCCCACGAGGAGGTACGGATCAGCGCCGAGCGTCCCGGCGGTCTGGTCTGGACGATGATGGACCGGCACGAGTTCGTCATCGACCCGCTGCCCAACCTGCTCTTCACCCGGGACTCGTCACTGTGGATCGGCGACCGGGTCGGGGTCACCAGCCTCGCCATGCCGGCCCGCCGCCGGGAGACCACGCTGACCGACGCGATCTACCGCTACCACCCCCGTTTCGTCGGCACCCGGGCCGTCTACCACCCCGGTCTGGAGCATCTCGAAGGCGGCGACGTGCTGCTGCTCGCCCCCGGGGTGCTCGCCGTGGGGGTGGGCGAGCGGACCACCCCGGCCGGTGCCGAGCGGCTGGCCCGGCAGGTCTTCGCCGCCGGCCTGGCGCACACCATGCTGGTGGTGCCCATCGCCCAGGAACGGGCCACCATGCACCTCGACACCGTCTGCACCATGGTCGACGTCGACGCGGTGCTGATGTACCCCAACGTGGCCAGCACGCTGTCGGCGTACACGGTGATCGCCGGGCCGGACGGCGAGCCCCGGGTCGACGGCCCCGCGCCGTTCCTGCGCGCGGCGGCCGACGCGATGGACCTCGACCAGCTCCGGGTGATCGACACCGGCCTCGACCCGGTGACCGCCGAACGTGAGCAGTGGGACGACGGCAACAACACCCTCGCCCTGGCCCCCCGGCTCTGCGTCGGCTACGAACGCAACGTGGAGACCAACGCCCAGTTGGAGCGCGCCGGCATCGAGGTCATCCCGATCGCCGGTTCGGAGCTGGGCTCCGGCCGGGGCGGCCCCCGCTGCATGTCCTGCCCGCTGGTCCGCGAGCCCCTGCACCCGCCCGCCGCCTGAGCCGCCGGCAGGGGGCCGCCCGCCAGCGGGGCGGCTCCGGCAGGGCAGGACGGCTCAGGTTCCGGCAGGGGCACGGCTCACACGCGGGCGGCGGGGGTGGCTCAGCGGAGGGTGAGCTGGCGGCCGAGCAGGCCCTGGCGGGCCCGGCGGCCGGCGGCGTCCAGCGGCTCCTTCTCGGCCAACGCGTCGGCGTACCGCTTGGCGAACGCGGCGACCGGCTCCTCCCACTCGGCGGCCGGGACGTCCTCCGGCAGGTCCCAGACCGGCGCCAGCCGGCCGTGCGCCCGGAACATGCCGGCGAACTTCGTGCCCTCGCCCAGGGTGAGGACACCGGCGGCGGAGAGCCGGGAGAGCGCGTCCAACGCGGCGTCCTCGTCGTCGCCGAGCACCCAGCGCACGTGCGCCTTCTCCGGCACCTGGCACCAGTAGGCGGCCCGCGCGGCGGCCAGCTTCACGGTCGGGTAGATCGCCGCGTTCGCCCGCTCCAGGGACGCCTGCACGGTCGGGTCGTCGGCCGCGCCGGGGTCGAGCCAGAAGTCGAAGCCGTCGTGCATCGTGATGTCCAGCGGACCGTCGACCAGGATGTCCTGGAGCCGGGGGCCGGGGCCGGGCAGCGGCGGCACCGTCACCGCCCCACCCGGCTCGGTACGCAACGCGCAGAGCAGCGCCTCGGCCAGGTCCCGGGAGACGTCGCCGGACTGCTGGTGCCGCTGCAGACCGATGAACACCCGACCGTCCGGCTTGGTCATCGCCGGGGCGGCCATCGGCAGCACGGTGGCCAGGGTGACCGGCCGGTCGCCGTGCTCCTCGACCAGGTCGGGGGTGAGCCGCAGTGGTGCGGAGGCGGCCGGCACGAGCTCGCGCAGGGCGATCCACTCCGGTTCGTCCGCCAACCCTTCGAACGGACGGGGGACGAAGACGTCCCGGATCTTCTCCCGGCGGGGAGCGGCCTCGGCGCGCTGGTTCTTTCGACGCTTGCTCACGGCGAGACAGCCTAGAGCCCGACCGGGGGCGGTGGGGGCAGGACCCGCCCCGCGCCTCCCCGGGGGGTCGACGAATGCCGAGGTCGGACCCCGGCCCGGCCGGTGACGACCAGGGTGCCCCGGTCAGCCGGCGGCGACCAGGTCAGGGCAACAGTCGGCCGGGTCGAACTCGGCCCAGACGCTCTGCCCGAGGCCGTCCCGGTCGACCCCCCAGCGACTGGCCAACCCGGCGACGATGTGCAGGCCCCGACCGTCGACCGCGTCGGTGCCGGCGGCCCGCATCCGGGGGCCCGCCCCGGCGCCGCCGTCGGTCACCCGGACGGACAGGCCCGTGCCGGTCGCCGTCGGCCGCAGCCGCCAGGCGACCCGGACCACCCCGCCGGGTAGCGGGTCGGCGTGCCGGACCGCGTTGCCGACCAGTTCGGCCAGGACGGCCACCAGGTCGGCGAGGAGGGGCGGGGGCACCAGGTCGGCCAGCTCGTCGGCGAGCCGGTGCCGGGCCAGCCGCGCGCCGGTGGCGTGGTGGGGGACCACCACACACCACGAACGCTCGACTCGTCCCGTCGACACCCCGGCTCCTTCGCGGCCCCATGCCTGCTGGTGCGGTGGGTCACCCCCGTGCCCACCGACGACAGCTCATCCGCGCGGCAGCCGCACCTCTGCGACCGTACCGCCACCATCTCGTGGACGTAGGGATACCCATCCATTCTGCTGTTCAACGATCCGGCGGACGAGATAGAGGCCCAGCCCGGCACCGGGATATCCCCGCCGGTCCCCGGACTCGCCCTGCCAGAACCGGTCGAAGGCGCGTTCCACGTGCTCAGGCCGGATGCCGACCCCCCGGTCGGTGACCCGGAACGACACGGTCTGCCTGTCGGCCGCCGCGAACACCTCGATCGCGGCGTCCGCCGGTGACCACTTTCCCGCGTTGGTGCACAGCTCGGTCAGCACGGTGGTCAGGCTGTGCCGGTCACCGAGCGCCTTGGGCAGGTCGACGGGGACGTGCAGGAGCAGTCGGCGGCGCAGGTCCGCGGGGAGGTCCAGCACCGCCGCGCGCAGCGCCCCGCCGAGGTCGAACGGGACGGCCGGCTCGTCGCCGGGGCGGACGTCGGTGGCCGAGGTGAGCAGCCGGTCGACCAGCCGGGCGAGTTCGTTGGCCCGTTGACCGATCACCCGGGCCGCCTGCCGCCGGTCGTGGTCGGTCAACGACTCCCAGTGGTCGGTGAGGGTGTCCGCGTAGCCCTTGATGACGGTGACCGGGGTACGCAGCTCGTGGCTGGTGACCGCGACGAAGAGGTCCCGGTCGGAGTCCCGGCGCTGCTGGTCGGTGATGTCGCGGAAGGTGACCACCCGGAGCGTGCCCGGACCGACCAGCTCACCGGAGGTGATCCGCAGCCACCGCCCGTCCGACAGTTGGTGGTCGAGGACCTGGCCGGCGGGGGGGAGCGGGAACGGCAGGGGCCGGTTCATCGCCTCACCGGCGCTGCGACCGGTGACCTGCGCGGCGGCCGGGTTCCAGAGCCGGACCCGGCCGTCCCGGTCGACCACCGCCAGGCCGTCGGCGAGGGCCGCCACGACCGGGCCGTCGCCGTGCACCGGCAGGCCGCTCTGGTCGCCGTACATGTGGGCGATGCAGGAGGCGAGGTAGCCGAGGGTGGCGTGCTGGACCCGGTCCTCGGACTCCTCGTTGTCGGCGTAGAGGGCGTGCAGGCTGCCGACAGTGAGCCCGTTGAGTTCGGCGCGGGCGACGATCATGCGGCGCAGGCCGCGCTCGGCCAGTTCCCCGGCGAGCGGGCCGTCGAGGCGGTCCAGCCGGGTCTGCCGGACCCGGGGGCCGGTGAGCAGGCAGACGGTGGCCGGGTCGGAGGCCGGCAGCGGGCGGCCGATGGTCCACTCGGCGCAGCCGCTGGCGGCGATCACCCGCCCGCCGGTCGGAGCGAACTCGACGAAGGCCACGCAGGCCGCGCCGAGCGCGGGCCGGGCCGCCCGGAGGAGCGCGGTGAGCACCGGCAGCCCGGCCTCTCCCGAATTGATCATCTCGATCACCGCGCCGTGGTCGGTGATGAGGTCGGCGAGGTCGGTGCGCTCCGGCATGCCCCGAGTGTGCCCCGTGCACCACCCTTCGGGCATCCCCCGACGGCTGCCGACGCCCCGACCGGAATCCCCGGCCGGGCGGGCCGGACGAGGACGGGTCGCACCGGCCGGTCGGGCCGGCCGGCGACGGGTCTGATCGGCCGGGCGGGCCGGGCGGCGACGGGTTTCATCGGCCGAGCCGGGCCAGGGTGTGGGCGGGCCGGTCGGTGATCACCCCGTCCACCCCGGCGTCGAGGACCAGTTCCAGGTCGGCCGGTTCGTTGACCGTCCAGACGTACACCGGGTGGCCGGCGGCCCGCAGTGTGGGCACCAGCGCCGGGCGGGCTCGCACCAGACCGATGCCCGGCCCGGCGATCCCGGCGCCGAACGGCAGCCGGCCGAGTCGCAGCCAGCGGGGCAGCACTTCCAGCAGCAGCACCGTCGTCAGCGCCGGGGCCAGCTCGCGGACCCGGCGCACCGCCAGCGGGGAGAAGGACATCACGGTGACCTGGACCGGGTCGTCGGGGTCCGGCTCGGCCAGCCCGTGCCGACGCAGCAGCGCCACCAGCCGGCGCTCGACGTCCCCCCGGTAGCGGGACGGGTGTTTGGTCTCCACCAGCAGCCGGACCGGGCGGCCGGCGTCCCGCACGGCGGTCAGCAGCCGGTCCAGGGTGAGCAGCCGGGTGTGCGTGTCGTCCGGTGCCTCGTCGCCGTCGGCCGGCGTGCACCCGGGATGCCAGGAGCCGAAGTCCAAGGTCTCCAACTCGGCCAGCGTGCGGGCGCTGACCAGACCGTGACCGTTGCTGGTCCGGTTCAACCGCCGGTCGTGTACGCAGACCAGGTGCCCGTCGCGGGTCAGCCGGACGTCGCACTCCAACCCGTCGGCGCCCTCGTCGAGGGCCCGCAGGTAGGCCGCCAGGGTGTGTTCGGGAAGGTCGGCCGACGCGCCACGATGTGCGAAGACCAGCGGATCACCCATGGTCCGGTGCTCAGATGACCTGGCCGGGTTGCCCGTCCCCGGTGACCACCGGTTTGCCGACGGCCACCCACTGCCGCATCCCGCCGTCGGCGTTGCGCACCTGCCCCCACCCGTTGCTGAGCAGGTAGCCGACCACCTGGGCGGAGCGCCCGCCGGAGCGGCAGATCACCGCGACCTCGCGGTCGGTGGGCACTTCGGCGAGCCGGGCCGGCAGCTCCATCATCGGCACGTGATGGGCGCCGGGCGCGTGGCCCGCCGCCCACTCGTCGTCCTCACGGACGTCGAGCAGGTAGGTATCGTCGTTGATCGCGGTCACGGGGACGCTGGGAACCTGGGATCCGAACACGGTCACCAAGCCTAGATCCTCGGTGCCTCCGACGGCACGTCGGCTGGTCGGTGTGGCGTCACAACCGGTTGACCCAGCGCGGGTTGGCCTGCGACCAGTCGGGCAGCCGGTCGGTGCGGACGGCGTCGAAGAGCCCACCGCCCCCCTGGTCCAGCACCACGTACGAGATGCCGTCGATGGTCTGCGGGTAGGACGGCAGCTGCACCCCGTGCAGCGCGTCGGCGGGTAGTGAGCGCAGTGCGAACACCAGGTCGTCCAGGGGTACCCCGTTGGTGTCGACGGTGAGTGAACCGCCGACCGCCCGCAGCACCCGGTCCAGTTGCACGGGGTCGCTGCGCAGGTGGGCCTGGGCGGCGCGGTCCAGCATCGCCCGGAGCATCTGCTGCTGGTGGCGTTGCCGGTCATAGTCGCCGTTCGGGAGGTCGTAGCGCTGCCGGGCGTAGTCCAGCGCCTTCGCGCCGTCCATCTGCTGGCAGCCGACCGGGAAGTGCGCCCCGGTGTGGATCGACCGGACCTCGGTGTCGACGCACATCCGGATGCCCCCGAGCAGGTCGATGACCTGGCGGAAGCCGGCGAAGTCGACGAGTACCGCGCCGTCGAAGCGGATGCCGGTGAGGCGGGTCAGGGTGGCCGAGAGCAGTCGGGTGCCGCCCTCGCCGCCGCCGCCGTGCTCGTACGCCGCGTTGATCTTGTCTTGTCCCCCGCCGTAGCCGGCGCCGTCGGGCGGGATCGCGACCAGCAGGTCGCGGGGGACGGAAATCAGGTACGCCTGCCGTAGGCCGGGCGGGACGTGCACGATCAGGATGGTGTCCGATCGCTGGTCCGACCCTTGCGCGCCGGGGCGTCGGTCGGAGCCGACGACCAGGTAGTTCAGGCCGGTGTCCAGCTCGGTGCGGGCCTGCCGGGCGTCCGGGGCGAGCAGTTGTTCCCGGTTGACCGTCCGGTCGTAGCGGTGGGCGAGCAGCCGTACCCCGACGACGGCGAGGCCGGCGAGCAGCACCAGGGCCAGGCCGACACCGAGCAGGACCCGGGACCAGCGTGACCTGCGCCGGCCGGGAGGCGGTGTACCCCGCTCCCGCTCGGATCGCGCTGACCTGGCCGTGACGCCCTCCCCGTAACGTGAAAACTTCTCACGTCAGGCTACGGCGGGGCGGCCGGTCGCCGGGCCGGTTCGCCCCGACTACCCGCAGGTCACTTGCGGGTGGACAGGACGCTCGGGTTGGCGTACACGAACTCACCCAGCTTGTCTTCCTTGATCGCCTGGAACATGTCCAGCGTCTGCTGGCTGAGCGCCTCACGGTTGTTGGCGTTGCCGTTGAACGTGCCGCCGTTGGTGCGCAGCATGGTCAACTCGTTGGCGGTGACCCCGCGCATGGTGAAGACCATATCGGCGACCGCCACCCCACCGGTGTCCAGGATGAACGCCTTGCCGGCCGCCTTGATCAGCTGGTTGACCTTCACCGGGTTGGTCAGCATGCCCTTGTCGGTGGCCTTGCGGGCCATCGCCTTGATCAGCTGCTGCTGGTTCTGCTGCCGGTCGTAGTCGCTGTTCGGCAGGCCGTAGCGCTGTCGCGAGTAGTCGAGCGCCTGGAGGCCGGTCATCTCCCGGCAGCCCTTCTTGTAGACCACCGGGGTCATCGGCCGGCCGGTCTTCTTGGCGTCGGCGTTCCACATCTGCTTGCCGTCCACGATCATCATGTGGTGCGACTTCACCTCGTGGCTGACGCAGATGCGCACCGTGCCGAGGGTGTCGATGACGTTCTTGAAGCCACCGAAGTTGATGATCGCGGCGCCGTCGAAGCTGACCCCGGTCATGTTCTTGATGGTCTGGGCCATCAGCTGGGCGCCGCCCTCCCAGCCGCCGCCGTTGCGCGCGCCGGCCTGGAACGCCGCGTTGATCTTGTCGGTGCCGCCCTTGAACCCGCTCTTCTTGAACGCGGGGATCTGCGCCTCGGTGTCCCGGGGGATCGAGATCAGGTACGCCTGGTCGTGGCTGGCCGGGATGTGCAGCACGATGATGCTGTCCGACCGGACGTCGTCGGCGGCCCAGCGCTCCCGCGCGTCCACGCCGAGCAGCAGCATGTCGATCGGGCCGTCCAGATTGGCGCCGCCCTCGGCCTCGGTCTTGCCCGCCCCGCCGAGCAGGTTGCGCTGGGCGATGTTGCCGGTGGCCTGGCTGATCAGCACCTTGCTGCCGACGATCGCGACGCCGCTGGTCAACATCAGCACCGCGCCGAAGACCACGGTCAGCCGCGCCCAGAGCGGGTCCTTGCGCCGGGCGCGCTTGCGGGCTGTTCCGGAGGGCCGTCCGCCGCGTCCGCCCGGTGACGGGACGGCGGCCGACGCCCGGTAGGGGTCGGCGTTCAGCGACGGTGGGCGGGGGCTGGTCTGAACCGGCATGCGTGCTCCAGCTCGCGTGATCGGGGGGCGGGACCACTTTACGTACCGCTTCCCGTCAAGGCGAGGTAGTCACACGCACAAATCCCAGACAACCTGACCTTTAACCCGGTAATTCATCCGTTCGGGCTGGTTGATGAGACCGGACGGCTGTTGGCGTTCGATGATCAAGCCTTCAGGAATCGACCTCTGATGACGCTCATCGAAATCTGCCCGACACATCGGGCATCGGCCCAGGCCGGGCTGAAAGCGGGGGCGGACCACGCCGGCCCGCCCCCACCCCGCGGAAGGCTCAGTTCCCGTTGCCCGGCGCGTCCGCCTTCTTGTCGGCCGCCACCCAGTCCGCCATGGTGTCGGCGGACATCGCCTTGTACATCGCCAGCGCCTTCTCCCGGTCGGAGACCACCACCGACTCCCCGTTGATGGTGTCGCTGCCGGTGTTCGGACTGGTGAGGAAGGTCAGGTTCTCGCCGCGCAGGTTGCGGAACTGGACGGCCATGTCGCCGAGGGAGAAGTCGTTGTCCACGGTCACCGCGTCGGTCACCGACTGGAGGAACGCGTTCAGCTTCTTGGGGTTGGTCAGGGTGCCCGTGCTCGCCGCCTTGTCCATCAGCGCCCGCAGGAACTCCTGCTGGTGGCGCATCCGGGCGAAGTCGCCCTGGGGGAACTGCTTGCGCTGCCGGATCCAGTCCAGGGCCGTGGCGCCGTCCATGTGCATGGTGCCCTTGGTGAACTTCCGGTACGGCTTGTGGATCGAGGTGACGCTCTGCTCCACCTTCAGGTCCACCCCGCCGACCGCGTCGGTGACCTCCTTGAAGCCGCCGAAGTCGATCGCCATCACGTTGTCGATCCGGACGTCGGTGAAGCACTCCACGGTGCGTACCGCCAGCGGCAGGCCACCGAAGGCGAACGCCGCGTTGATCTTCGCGCGCCGACCGGAGTCGCAGGCCGCGCCCGCGCTCTCGGGAATGGGCACGTACAGGTCACGCGGGACCGAGACCAGGTAGGCCTTCTGGTGGTCGGCCGGGATGTGCATGACGATCAGCGTGTCCGCCCGCCACTCGCCCGGCTTGTCGACCGCGGCGTCCGGGTCCCGCGAGTCCGTGCCGACCAGCAGGATGTTGAGCGCCCCGTCGACCGCCTTCGCGGGCCGACCACCGGTGATCTCGGAGAACGGGTCGGTGCGGGCCAGGTCCTCGTTGAGGTTGCGGGTGTAGAACCAGGCCCCGATCCCGCCGAGCAACGCCACCACCAGCACTGTCACGCCGGCCACCAGGGCGATCCGGCCCCAGCGCGGTCGCGGCCCGCGCCGGCCGTAGTTCCCCGGCCCGCCCGGCCCGGCGGGTGTGCCGGGGCCGCCCGGTCCGCCCGACCGGGGCTGGTCGTCCTGGTACGACGGGTACCACTGCGCGTCGGACTGGCGGGCACGCCCGGTGGCGCCGCGGTCGGCACCGGGCACCGCGGCACGGCCCGCGCCGCGGTGCAGGTACGGGAGCGAGGCGCCGGCTGACGAGGTCGCTGACATGCGTTTCAGCGTACGTAGGCCAGTCGAGCGTTGGCGGAACGTGAAGCGTACCGACCGTCCCGCGTGGCGCGGGGGAGCTACCCTAGCCGGTCGCGGAAATGGTCGATGGTGCGTCGCAGGCCCTCATCGGGCGACACCTGCGGCTCGTATCCCAGCAGGTCCCGGGCGAGGGTCAGGTCGGGGCGGCGCATCTCCGGGTCGTCCGAGCTGCGAGTGACGTAGGTCACCTGTGACCCGCTGCCGGAGAGTGACACGATCGTCTCGGCGAGTTGCCGCATGGTCAGCTCGTGTTCGGTGCCGCAGTTGATCGGGCCGGTCTCCGTCGAGTCGAGCAGCAGCAGGATGCCGCGCACCAGATCGTCGACGTAACAGATCGAGCGGGTCTGCTCACCCGTGCCGTGCACGGTGATCGGCGCGCCGCGCAGCGCCTGGGAGATGAAGGTCGGGATGGCGCGGCCGTCGTCCGGTCGCATCCGCGGGCCGTACGTGTTGAAGATCCGGACGATCGCCGCATCAAGCCCCCGACTGCGGTGGTAACCCATGGTGGCCGCCTCCGAGAAGCGCTTCGCCTCGTCGTAGACGCTGCGTACCCCGATCGGGTTCACGTTGCCCCAGTAGGTCTCCCGCTGTGGGTGCTCCTTCGGGTCCCCGTACGCCTCGGAGGTGGAGGCCATCAGGAACCGGGCCCCGTCGGCGACCGCGCGGTCGAGCAGGTGCAGGGTGCCCACCGAGCCGACCCGGAGGATCTCCACCGGCAGCTTGTCGAAGTCGGTGGGACTGGCCGGGGACGCCATGTGCAGGATCGCGTCGAACCGCTCGGCCAGGGCCGTGTGGTGGGTGGGCAGGCCCTCGGAGATGTCCGCCTCGACCAGGGTGAAGCGGGGGTGCTCCGCGAGGTGCGCGACGTTGTCCTTGGAACCGGTGACGAAGTTGTCCAGCGCGACGACCGTGCACCCGCGCTCGATCAGGGCGTCCACCAGGTGCGACGGCACGAACCCGGCGCCGCCGGTGACGAGGATGCGGTGACCGCTTCCGAAACGCTGGGCAACCTTCATGGCGGTCAGCCTACTCAGCGTGGTAGCCGTAGGTTCTTTCGACCTGGGACATCTGCGTGTCCCGTACCCTGCCCATCTCTGCCTCCGGGGTGCTCGACGGCACGGTTGCCGGGATCGGCGACGCCCGGGAAACGCCGGAGGCCCCCGCCGCGATCGCTCGCGGCGGGGGCCTCGTGGTGCCGGTCGCTCAGTGCGCTCCCGCGCCGGTGAGGGCACGCACCTCCAACTCGGCGTACTTGTCCTCGTCGTGCTCCTTGGAGATGACCGTGCCGATCCAGCCGCAGAGGAAACCGAACGGGATGGACAGCAGCCCCGGGTTCGACAGCGGGAACCACTGCCAGTCGTGGTCCGGGAACATCGAGGTCGGCGCGCCGGAGACGACCGGCGAGAAGAACACCAGGAACACTGCGGAGAGCAGTCCGCCATAGATGGCCCAGACCGCGCCCGAGGTGTTGAACCGCTTCCAGAACAGGCTGTAGAGGATCGCCGGCAGGTTGCCCGAGGCGGCCACCGCGAACGCCAGCGCCACCAGGAAGGCCACGTTGAGGCTCTGCGCGTAGATCGACAGGGCGATCGAGACCGCGCCGATGACCAGGGCCGAGATCCGGGCCACCCGGACCTCCTGCCGTTCGGAGGTCTGCCCCTTCTTGACCACGTTGGCATAGAAGTCGTGCGCCAGGCTGGACGACGACGCCAGGGTCAACCCGGCGACCACCGCCAGGATGGTCGCGAACGCCACCGCCGCGATGATCGCCAGCAGGGTCGCCCCGCCCAGGTTGCCGCCGAGGAAGGTCTTGCCCAACTCCTCGGCGAGCTGCGGCGCGGCCGTGTTGCCGGCCTTGTCCTGCGCGACGATCGCCTTGCCACCCACCAGCGCCGCCGCGCCGAAGCCGAGCGCGAGGGTCAGCAGGTAGAAGGTGCCGATGATGCCGATCGCCCAGAGCACGCTCTTGCGGGCCGCCTTGGCGGTCGGCACGGTGTAGAAGCGGATCAGGATGTGCGGCAGGCCGGCGGTGCCGAGCACCAGGGCGATGCCCAGCGACAGCAGGTCCATCTTGTTGTAGAAGGTCTGGGTGGAGTTGCCGGCCACCTCGACGCCGTAGCGGAGCCCGGGTTCGAGGAACGCATTGCCCTTGCCCGACGTGGCGGCGGCGTCACCCAGCAGCGCCGACAGGTTGAAGTTGTACTTCGCCAGCACCAGCACGGTCATCACCAGTGCGCCGGTCATCAGCAGGAACGCCTTGACGATCTGGACGTACGTGGTGCCCTTCATGCCACCCACGGTCACGTAGATGATCATCAGGGCGCCGACCATGATGATGGTGGCGATCTTGGCGGTGTCGGCGTCCATGCCGAGGAAGGTCGTGCCCGGCTTGATCCCCAGCAGTAGCGCGACCAGGGCGCCCGCACCCACCATCTGGGCCAGCAGATAGAAGATCGACACCGTGATGGTGGAGACCGCCGCCGCCGTACGCACCGGACGCTGACGCATCCGGAACGCCAGCACGTCGGCCATCGTGTACCGGCCCGAGTTACGCAGCAGCTCCGCCACCAGCAGCAACGCCACCAGCCAGGCGACCAGGAAGCCGATCGAGTAGAGGAAGCCGTCGTAGCCGTACAGCGCGATGATGCCGGCGATGCCGAGGAACGACGCGGCCGACATGTAGTCGCCACCGATCGCCATGCCGTTCTGGAAACCGGAGAAGGACCGTCCGCCGGCATAGAAGTCGGTGGCCGTCTTGGTCTGCCGGCTGGCCCAGATGGTGATCGCCAGGGTCACCGCCACGAAGACCAGGAACAGCGTGATGGTCAGGTTGCGGGCGGTGCCGCCACCCGCCTCAACCGCGAGGACCGGATTCATGGGTCACCTCCCCCATCTCGGCGCGGATACGGTCGGCGGTCGGGTCGAGCTTGCGGTCGGCGTACCGCGAGTAGAGCCAGGCGATGAGGAACGTCGAGACGAACTGGAGCAGACCGAAGATCAGCGCCACGTTGATGTTGCTGCCGAAGAGCTTCGTGCCCATGAAGTCCCGCGCGTAGGCGGAGAGGATCACGTAGAGCGCGTACCACAGGAAGAACGCGACGGTCATCGGGAAGACGAAGCTGCGCAGCGCGCGGCGCAACCCGACGAACTCGTCCGACCGTTGTACGGCCAGATAACGCTCCGCCGCCGAGTCGGCCGGGGCGGGCGTGGGTGTGTCCGTGGACATCTGTGGATCACCACCTTCACAGGCATCGGGAGTTTCGCGCACCGTAGAGAGCGGCCTGCCTGCGAGAAAAGGTGCAGATCGATCCCGGCAGCCTCCTGCGCCGAACGGTCCTCCACCTGCGCCCAGTGACCCACGTCACCCCGCTCACCGGCTGGCCGGGCCCCTGGCCAGCCGGGCTGACTGAGGGCCCTGGCCCCGCCCCGCAGGCCGGGGCCATGATCCACTCCGGTGGGTCGATGTAGCGGTATCCGCCACTCGCGATACCGCCACATCGGCGACCTGGCGACCCGACCACCCGGGCGGCTCAGGGGAGATGGTGGTACCGACCCCGGTAGTGCAGGAGCGGGTGGGTGTCGGTGACGATCTCGACCGTCTCGATGGTGGCCTCGACGAGGAGGGCCCAGCCGTACTCCCGGGCGGTGTCCAGGCGGCAGCCGGCCCAACTCCCGGCGTCGGCGGGTACCGGCCCGTAGCGCGTGTCGGTCCACGACCCGGTGGCGAAGAGACCGCCCGGGGAGGGAAAGAGCCCGGCGAACCGGTCGGCGAGCTGCCGGTGGGGCGGGCCCAGCGGGGTCACGGCGAACCGGCCGGCCTCCTCGATCGCCGCCCAGAGGTCGGCCTCGGGGTCGATCAGGCCGAGTAGCCGGTCCGGCTCTCCCTCGGCGACCAGGGTGGACGACACGGTCAGCCCGGCCGGCGCGGGGGCGGTCCAGAGCGTCACCGGTGCGGCGAGCCGCCCCCGCAGTCGACGGGCCGGCGAGCGCTGCCCGGTCGGCACCGCGAACGGGTCGGTGTGGTGGATCTCGGCGCCCGGTTCTGGATTCACGTGAAACATTGTGGCCCCCGCCCCGTCCCGCGTTGCCGGGTCGGGGCGAGAGACGGCCGCGCTTTCCTGATCCTCTGCGCGGGGGCGATCACGACACGCCGGTTCGGTGCCGCTCACGCGTAGACGATCACCGGGCCTCCCCGCCGAGCGGGCGCGCGCCCAGCCGAGAAAGCGCTCGTGCAGTTCGGCCGGGCGGGCGTGGTCGGTGAGTTGGCTGAGTTGGTCGCCGGCCTCGACCATCAGCGCACCCAGGTAGACCAGCAGGGCGGTCCGCTGGCCCCGGTACTCGACCAGCAACGTGAGCCGGGCCGGCTGGCAGGGCCAGGGTGCGCCACAGGCCCAACAGCGCCACAGCGGTCGCATCGGCACGTGCGGCACGAACCGTCTCACCACCTGCTCCACCCCTCGCCGCGCCGACATTCCGGGTACGCCAGGAAGGATCTTGGGGACTTTCGGCCCCCACGGGGGCCGTTTCCCA
Source organism: Micromonospora matsumotoense (assembly GCF_900091525.1). GTDB lineage: Bacteria > Actinomycetota > Actinomycetes > Mycobacteriales > Micromonosporaceae > Micromonospora > Micromonospora matsumotoensis. Next base: position 56,786 of record NZ_FMCU01000011.1, on the reverse strand, counting down.
CCAAGATCCGGGCCACCTCGGGCGGTAGCGGCATCCGGGAGTACGACTGCCCGTCGCCGTTGCGGTGCCGCGAGCGGCAAGCGGTGCGGAACGGGTTCGCCGTCGCGGCCGACGAAGCCCTCGGCACCGGCGGCCTCCTCGCCGGCCTCCTCAGAGAACAGGAAGGGGAGCGGGCGCTGTCATGGTTCCTGCCCTGGCAGAGCTACGAGGCCCAGGCGGTTCGACTGCGTAACTTCGAGCCGTGTCTGGTACCCGGGCTGCTCCAGACCGAGGACTACGCGCGGGCCGTCTTCTCGGCCGGCGGACTCCAGCGGGACGATCGGGTGGAGGAACTCCTCGCGCTCCGGATGAGCCGACAAGCGGTACTGGGCCAGGACGACCCACCTGAGTGTGTCTTCGTCATCGACGAGAGCGCACTGCGGCGGTCGATCGGTGGGCCGGCGGTGATGGACCGGCAGCTCGGACGGCTGATGGAGGCTGCTGAGCTTCCCCATGTGCGGCTCCATGTGCTGCGGCTCGATGCCGGCGCGCACGTCTCGCTGGGCGGCGGGTTCGTGCTGGCGGAACTGCCCGGGAGCGAGCAGGTCCTGTGTCTGGACAACACGGCGCGGGGACAGATCGCGGACCATCCGGAATGGATTCGACTGATGCTGCGCAAGTGGGAGAGTCTGTTGGGTGAGGCGCTGGCCGAGCGCGCCTCGCATGATCTGGTCAACAAGCTGAAGGTGACGCCATGACCCCTGACGAGCCACGCTGGCGGACCTCGTCGCGCTCCGACGACTCCGGCAACTGTGTCGAGGTGGCGGACAATCTGCCCGGGGTGGTGCTGGTCCGGGACAGCAAGGACCGCGCGGGCCCGACGCTCCACTTCACCCCCGACACCTGGCGTTCCTTCGTCAGCTCGACGGGAACCGCCGCCCGGCTGGAGGGACGACGGGTGTGCCGCTGAGCGCCGACGACCGGCTGGCGATCCATGAACTCGTCGCACTGCACGGCCACCTGATGGACGACGGGGCGTTCGACCGGTTGTCCGAGCTGTTCACCGACGACTTCGCCTACGACGTCACCGCCTACGGGTTCGGCGTACTGCGGGGATATGCGGCGTTCGCCGAGGCGGCGCGGACCCTGGGCGACGGCAACCCGCTCGGCCACCACGTGACCAACATCGTGGTCAGCGAGGACGCCGACGGTACCGTGCGGGTCCGCTCGAAGGGGCTCGGCGTGCCGGTCGACGGCCCGGTGGGCACGGTGGTCTACGAGGACGTGGTCCGTCGGGTCGAGGCGCAGCCTCCGGCAGGGACAGTCGGTGCGCGGCGGCCGGCGACGGGCTGGCGGATCAGCTACCGGAGGGTGGTCCCGCGTCGTCGACCGTTGCATCCCGAGGGGCGGAGTCAGTACCCCCAGGGGTGAGGTCCGCCGCCCGGGGCGTGCCGTCCGTCCCGGCGGACAGGGCGGCACGGGCGGCGGCCAGCACCTCCGGGTCGGCGCACCCGGCGGCGTAACCGGCGATCCGGCGGCGGATGTCCCGGGTGAGCAGCCGGACGCCGATCCGGTCGGCGATCGGGCGCAGGAACGCCGGCCGGCAGCGGAAGCTGTACCGCCAGGTGGCGACCGTGTGGCCCGGCTCGGGTGCGGGGGCGAACCGCCAGCCACCGGCGAACATCTCGAAGAACCACGGGCCGCGCACCATCTTCATCCCCACGTTCGTGGGCGGGGCGAAGGAGACGTACTCACTGATCATCACCAGGCCGTGCCGGGACCGGGTGAAGGTGCGCACGCCCTTGCCGGGGCGGGTGGCCCCGTCGGTGAAGTGCTGCTCGCGGACGAACGGGTCCCACCGGTAGCGCACCGGCGCGACGGTCTGCGACACCGCGAACGCCACCTCCGGCGGGACCGCGACGGTGGTGACCGCCTCGACGACCGGCATCAGCGGCGGGGCGTGACGGTCGACAGCAGCTCCGGCATCCGGCGGTCCAGCACGTCCCCGGCCAGGTACGCCCCGAGCAGGGCCGCCCCCAGCCCGTACGCCGCGCCGACCGGCAGGGACAGCCAGAGCCACCCGTCGCCGAGCAGCCCTGCGGCCACCACCATCGGTACGGCGGCAGCCGCCGAGCCGACCATGGACAGCAGGGTGAGCATGCTCTTGGCGATCCCGGAACCGCCGTTCATCGCGAACGGGTTGCTCGTCTCCGGCAGCGAGTACGCCCCGAGCACCGAGATGAACCCGTTGATCGCCAACCCCACCCCGTACGAGGCGAGCAGGGCCCCCGCCGCCACCCCGAACCACTCCGGCCGGCCGAGCACCCCGCTGATGATCAGGGAGACGATGCCGAGCATCGGCAGCACGTACACAGAGAAGGCGGTCATCCGGGCGCGCAGCTCCAGCCGACCCGGGACCGCGGCCACCACGTTCGCCGCGTAGGCGCTGCCGTCGAAGCCGAACTGGTTGGCCAGGGTCACCGAGGCGAGCACGCCGACGAAGAGCATCGAGATGCTGAGCAGCACCGGGGACGGGTCCCCGGCGGCCTCGAAGCCCTCCTCGCCGCCGGCGAACCCGGCGCCACCGAGGTTGACCATCACCGGCACGAAGATGCCGACCACCGCGATGGTGATCAGGTTGGCCCGTCGCCGGGCGTCCCGCCACCAGTAGCGGCACTCGCGGGCCACCAGCGCGCCGAACCGGTCCCGGCGGGCCCAGCCGACCGCGCGGGGGAAGAGTTGGGCGATCGCGCCGCCGGTCGGTGCCCGGCGGGCCTTCGTCGGGGCGGCGCTCGCCGCGCCGACCATCGCCGACTCCAGCGACCGGGACCACCAGAGCAGCAGGGCACCGATGGTCACCGCGGTGATGATCAGCTTCACCGGGACCGCCCAGGCCCGACCCTCGGCCACGTCGAGGCCGATCGTCCAGGGTGCGCCGAACGGGGTCCAGCCGACGATCCGGGCCACCCCGACCAGCCGGTCCCAGTCGGCGGACCGCACCGCGGCCAGCACCACGAGCTGCAACGGGCCGAGCAGCGCGGCGACCACGGCCAGCAGCACGGCGGCCAGGTCGCGGACCCGGCGGGACCGCAGCATGGTGGCGAACGCGCTGGTCACCGCGCGGCTGGCGGCGACGCAGAGCAGCACCCCGACGACCACGCCGAGGGCGGCGACGATGCCGGCCACCGCGCCACCGAGCAGTGCGGCGCTGACCACTAGCCCGGCGACCGCTACCAGCACCGCGAACACCGGCACGCTGATCAGCGCCGCCGCGAACAGGCCGGTGACCAGGGTGCGGCGGGACAGCGGCAGCAGGGCGAACCGGGCCGGGTCGAGGGTCTCGTCGACGCCGAAGAAGACCAGTGGCAGCAGCAGCCAACCGAGGACGAGCACGCCGCCGCCGAACGCCGCCGCCATCACCGCGTACCGGGGTTCGTCGGCGAAGCCGGGGGCGGCGAACATCAGGAACCCGCCGGCCGCGAACCAGAGCCCGACCAGCACCCCGACCACGAAGAGCGCGATCCGCCAGCCCTGGCCCCGGAAGTTGTTGCCCATCACCCGCAGCTTGAGCCGGACGAAGTGGCGCGGGGAGACCGGGCGGACCCGCTCGGCGGGTGTGCTCACCGGGACAGCCACGCCAACTCCTCACCGGTCGCGGTCCGGCCGCCGACGACCTCGACGAAGACGTCCTCCAGGGAGCGCTCGCCACGCACCTCGGCGAGGGTGCCGACCCGCTTGATGGTGCCGTCGGCGAGGATCGCCACGTGCGAGCAGAGCCGCTCGACGACCTCCATCACATGGCTGGAGAAGACCACGGTCCCGCCGCCGACCACGTACCGGTGCAGGATGTCGCGGATCAGCGCCGCCGACACCGGGTCGACCGCCTCGAACGGCTCGTCGAGCACCAGCAGCCGGGGGCCGTGCAGCAGCGCGCAGGCCAGGCCGATCTTCTTCTTCATGCCGGCGGAGTAGTCGACGACCAGGGTCCGGCCGGCGTCGGTGAGGGCCAGCACGTCGAGCAGTTCCGCCGCCCGCTGGTCGACCACCGCCGGGTCCATGCCCCGCAGCAGACCGTGGTACGCCAGCAGTTCCGCGCCGGTGAGCCGGTCGAACAGCCGGACGCCGTCGGGCATGACGCCGAGCAGCCGTTTGGCCTCGACCGGGTCGCCCCAGACGTCGTGCCCGAGCACCCAGGCATGGCCGTGGTCGGGTCGGAGCAGCCCGACGGCCATCGACAGGGTGGTGGTCTTGCCGGCGCCGTTGGGGCCGAGCAGGCCGTAGAACGAGCCGGCGGGGACGGCCAGGTCCACCCCGGCGACCGCCACCTTGCCGTCGAACTGCTTGGCCAGGCCGCGGAGCGCCAGCGCGGGGTGTTCACCAGTCATGTGTCGACCGTATCCGGGCCGGGCGAGTGGCTGCTCCCGCCGGGGGACGATCCCGGCTCATCCCCGAGGCGGACGGTCGCGCACGGTGCAGCATGCGGGACGCACGGTGGCCATCGGTCGCGTCGCGGCCCGGGTGCCTCCGGCGGCGCACCGGGCGACCGGGACGAACCGGTCAGGAACGCAGTGACTCGGGTGTGTGCAGGCGGAGCATGGTGGCCCCGACGTCGACCGGGGTGCGGCGTCGGGTCGCCATCGACACGGCGATCATCACGGTGAAGGCGAGCGGCACCGTCCAGGCGGCCGGCTGGGTGGTGAGGGTGGCCGGCCAGCCGGACAACGGTGGCCCGAGCACGGTGACCAGCACCGCGCCGATCGCCGCCCCACCGCCGACCAGCACCCCGGCCGCCGCGCCGAGGTCGGTCAGGCCGCGCCACCAGATGCCGAGCACCAGCAGCGGGCAGAAGCTGGACGCGGCGACCGCGAAGGCCAGCCCGACCACCTGGGAGACGTCCAGGCCGGAGACGTTCAGGGCGAGCACCGCCGGCACCCCGCCGGCGATCACCGTGGCCAGCCGGAAGCCGCGTACCGAGCCGCGCCCCAGTACGTCGGTGGAGATCACCCCGGCGACGCTGGTGAGCAACCCGGACGAGGTGGACAGGAAGGCGGCGAACGCCCCGGCGGCGACCAGCGCGGCGAGCAGTCGGCCGGTCACCCCGTCGCCCAGCGCCGCCTCGGGCAGCAGCACCACCACCGCGTCGGTCTGCCCGCTGACCAGTAGTTGCGGGGTGTAGATCCGGCCGAGCACGCCGTACAGGGTGGGCAGCAGATAGAAGACGCCGACCAGGGCCAGCACCACCAGGGTGGTCCGCCGGGCCGCCGCGCCGTCGGGATTGGTGTAGAAGCGCACCAGCACGTGCGGCAGTCCCATGGTGCCGAGGAATGTCGCCAGGATCAGCGAGTAGGTGGCGAACAGGCCCCGGTCGTCGTCCCCGGCGGCGCTGGGCAGCAACCAGTCAGCCGCCCCGGTGGCCGCCCCGGACACCTCGGGCACCGGGTCCCCGGCGGCGAAGCTCAGCTCGTCGCCGGGGCGTACCTCCCGGATGGTGCCGTCGGGGAAGGTGAGGGCCGCGCGGTGCTCGACCACGACGGTGGTCGCGGTGCGGAACGCCGGGCCGTCGGGCGGGGTCACCGCCGGGCGGGCGTCGGCCTGCCACTGGAGGGCCAGGAAGATCGCGGGTACGGCGAGCGCGGTCAGCTTCAGCCAGTATTGAAAGGCCTGGACGAAGGTGATCGCCCGCATCCCGCCGAACGCCACGTTGGTGGTGACCACCGCCGCGACCAGCAGCGCCCCCAGCGGGTAGGGCGAGCCGGCGACCGTGGCCAGGGTGAGCCCGGCACCCTGCAACTGCGGCACCAGATAGAGCCAGCCGATGAAGATGACGAAGACGGTGGCCAGGGTGCGCAGCCGGCGGGAGCCGAGCCGCAGCTCGCAGAAGTCCGGCAGGGTGAACGCGCCGGAGCGGCGCAGCGGCGCGGCGACGAAGAGCAGCAGCGCCAGGTAGCCGGCGGCGAAGCCGACCGGGTACCAGAGCACGTCGACGCCGTACTTGAGGATCAGCCCGGCGATGCCGAGGAAGCTCGCCGCCGACAGGTACTCCCCGCCGATGGCGGCGGCGTTCCAGGTCGGACTGACCGTCCGGGACGCCACCAGGAAGTCGGAGGTGGTCCGGGCCAGGCGCAGGCCGTAGAAGCCGATGCCGACGGTGACCAGGGTGACCGCGACGATCGCCGGTACGACGTACCCGTTGCCCACCTCAGCGCTCCGGCCGCTGGACGAGGTCGACGAAGTCCTGCTCGTTGCGTTCGGCGAGCCACACGTACGCCCAGCCGACGGCGATGAGGAAGGGGAAGGAGACCACCCCGAGCAGCAGCCACGGCAGGTTGACGCCGAGCACGGTGACCCGGCCGACCGGGGGTGCGATGGCGAACAACCAGGGCAGCCCGCCCAGCCCGATCAGCACCAGCAGGCTCAACCGCAGGGCCAGCGTGAGCTGTGCCCGCATCAGGCCCCGGACCAGCGCCTCCCCGACCCGGGTCTGTTGGGCCAGTTCGGTGCGGGTGTGGTCGGCCCGGGTGTCCCGCCGGGAGACGCCGGCCAGCACGATCCGTACCCGCCCGGCCGGCCGGGCGGGCGGCGGCCCGGGGTCCCGGGGCGTCGGTTCCGGATCGTCGTGGGCGGTCACCCGGGCAGTCTCGCCTGCCCCGCCCGAATGTCAAGTGTCGTCCACCGGGGGGTGTGGACAACCTGTGGACAAGGCGGTCGCCCTGTGGACGACGACGGTAAGCCGAGGATGACGATGGCGTTAAGTCTGATTCGTCCTCACCGGAACGTCACCGGGCGGTCATCTGTATCGACCTTGCCGGCATTGACCCAGGCCCCTACGCTGGGGCGGCCAATCCTTTCTCTTCGAACACGGGGTCTCTATGCGCAAAATCCGCACTATCCTCGGCGCGACTCTCGCCGGAGCATGTGCACTGGCCGTGGTGCCGGGCACGGCGTCCGCGGCTCCGGTCTCCGCGCCGCTGCAGAAGGCGGCGGCCCTCGACGACGTGACCGGTGCCTACTACCCGGTCGCGCCGGCCCGGCTGCTGGACACCCGCACCGGTGTGGGCGCCCCGGTCGGCAAGATCGGCGCCGGCAAGACGGTCGACCTCCAGGTCGCCGGCCGTGGTGGCGTACCGGCCAGCGGCGTCGGCGCGGTCGTGCTGAACGTGACCGTCGCCGGTCCCAGCGCCGCCAGCTTCCTCACCGCCTACCCGACGGGTGAGTCGCGGCCCACCGCCTCCTCGATCAACTTCGCCAAGGGCTGGCTGGGCTCCAACAACGTGACGGTGAAGCTCCCTGCCAACGGCAAGGTCTCGGTCTTCAACAACAGCGGCTCGACCGACGTGATCGTCGACGTGGTCGGCTTCTACGCGGGCGACAACAGCCTCACCAACCGCAACGGCGGCCAGTACGAGTGGTACCTGCCGGAGCGCATGTGGGACAGCCGCGAGGACCCGGAGGGCAAGCCCCCGGCCGGCCAGGTGCTGGAGTACTCGCTCAACTTCGGCGAAGAGTACAACCCGCACGTCACGTCGTTCGTCTTCAACGTCACCGCGGTCGCGCCGGCCAAGTCCGGCTTCCTCACCGCGTGGTCCGGTAAGGGCGCCCGGCCGACCGCCTCGACGGTGAACTACCTCGCCGGCAAGAACGTGCCGAACCTGACCTTCGTGCAGACCACCCCCTGCACCGGCACCGAGCTGAACGAGTGGTGCACCAAGGGTGCGCCGAAGTTCCACATCTACACCTCGCAGGCGGCGCACGTCCTGGTCGACCTGGTCGGTGTGGTCGACGACGGCGAGTCCGCCTACGGCATGCGGTTCGCGCCGCTGAGCCCGACCCGGATCGTCGACAGCCGCTCCAACCTGGGCATCTCCGGGGCCATCCCGGCCGGCGGCACCCGCAAGGTCGCCACGCCGTCCGAGCTGCTCACCGCCGACACCGAGGTGCTGGCGATGAACGTCACCGCCGTCACCCCGACCAACAACACGGTCATCACCACCTGGCCGGCCGACTTCGACGGCATCGGCAAGCCCGCCACCAGCAACCTGAACCCGTACGCGGGCCAGGTCGTCTCCAACGGCGTGCTCGGCGTCATCGGCCCGAACGACGCGTTCAACGTGAACAACCTGTCCGGCAGCACCCACCTGGTCGCTGACGTGGTCGGCACGTTCTACTACCCGCCGGCGTCCAAGGCCAAGTCGGCCTCGTCGCTGAAGGGCGGCAAGGCCAAGCCGAGCGCGGTTCCGGCCGCGAACCGGAGCTGACCGACAGCCACCCCGACGGCTGACCGTCAGTCGTCACCCGCAGAGCGCCCCGACCACACGGTCGGGGCGCTCTCGCGTTCTCCCGACGGTGAATGCCGGACGCCCCCCACACAGGGTGAACCCGCTCCGGGCATGGTGCCGGTCGTCGATCCGGTAAGGGCGCAATGCCCTTTCTTGGCATTCCATCGATATGGCCTTGCCGCTCGTGATCACCACCCATAGTGTGTGGTCCACAATCACTCTTCCTTCTTCACGGGGTATTCATGCGCATTTTTCGCGCTCTATTCGGCATGAGCGTCGCCGGGGCCTGTGCGCTGGCCGTACTGCCGGGGGCGGCGCTGGCCGCGCCCACCGCGCCGTACACGCTCGTCACGATCGACATCGGAGAAACCTCCTCCCCTGCGGTCGAGTCGAGGGTCTTCTCCGCTGACGGGTTCACCGTGTCGGTGCAACCGCAGACCGAAGGCAGCACGTGGATGTACTTCCGGGACGGCCCGCAGGACCCCCGGCTCTCTCTCCTGTTCAAGGCCCCGACGGGCGAGCAGTTCGTCGCTGGCCGGACGTACCCCACGACGAGGTTCGGAGACGCGGACAATGCGAGGTTGGACATCTCGTCCGACTGGGGTTGCGGAAATCCGACCGGCAGCCTCACCGTGCGGTCGGCCGCCTTCGACCCGGAAACTCAGGAATTGACCGGCCTGGCCGCCTCGTACTCCTACAACTGCGACAACCGGGGCGACGCCACCGGTGAGATCCGGTGGAACTCCGACGTCGAGTACGCGGCCCTGCTGTCCTCTCCCGCGCCGGTGGACTTCGGTGAACTCAAGGTCGAGAGCCCGGCCCAGACGCGTAAGGTCACCTACCGCTCGGCGGGCAGCCTGCCGGTGACCCTGGGCAGCGCGACGCTGGCCGGTACCGATCCCGCGTCGTTCCTGATCACCGGCAACGACTGCACCGGTCGGACCCTCGACCCGGGGGCGAGCTGCACGATGACGGTCGCTGCCACCGCCCGGCGGGCCGGTTCCTTCGCCGCCAACCTGGTGCTGGCCGACGACAGCCCCTACGGCAAGCGGCTGGTGCGGCTGAAGTTCAGCGCGGTCGACACCGCCGTGGGCACCTACTATGCCGTCGGCCCGTCGCGGGTGATGGACACCCGCAGCGGGCTGGGCGTCCGCAAGGGCAAGCTGGGGGCCGGGCAGAAGGTCGACCTCCAGATCACCGGCCGTGGTGGGGTGCCGTCCAGTGGTGCCGGTTCGGTCGTGTTGAACGTGACAGTGGCCAACCCGACGGCGAGCAGCTTCCTGACCGTCTACCCGGCCGGCGAAGGACGCCCGACCGCCTCCTCGATCAACTTCCCGAAGTCCTGGCTGGGTTCCAACAACGTCACCGTCAAGCTCGGCTCGGGTGGCAAGGTGTCGATCTACAACCACGCCGGTGCCACCGACGCCGTGGTCGACGTGGTCGGTTGGTACGCGGGTAGCGACGCGGCACTGGCCAGCCAGGGCATGGGCGGCCAGTACCAGTGGTTCAACCCGGTCCGGATCCTCGACACCCGCTCGGGCGGTGGCGGCGCCCTGCCGGGTGGCTGGTCGATCACCGGCTGGGTGAACTTCGTCCCGGAGTTCCGCTCCCACGTCCGGGCCTACGTTCTCAACATCACCGCCGTCTCGCCGAAGAAGAACGGCTACCTGACCGCCTGGAAGGGCGGCTGGGACGTGCCGGCGACGTCGACCGTCAACTACGCGGCCGGCAAGGTGGTGCCAAACCTGGCGATCGTGGAGTCCAGCCCCTGCTACGCCGACTTCTGCACCGGTGACTCCTACGGGGCACCGTCGTACGAGGTCTACACCTCGGCGACCTCGCACGTCGTGGTCGACCTGGTGGGTGTGATCGACGACGCGACGGTGGTGGACGGCCTCCGGTTCACCCCGCGCAGCCCCACCCGGATCGTCGACAGCCGCAGTGGGCTGGGCATCCCCGGGGTGCTCGGTCCGGGTTCGGTCCGGAAGGTGACCCCGCCGTCGGCCATGCTCACCGACACCACCGAGGTGGTGGCGATGAACGTGACCGCGGTGACGCCCACGAAGAGCACGGTGGTCACGGTCTGGCCTGCCGACACGACCCGGCCCAGGCCGAACGCGAGCAACCTCAACCCGGGAGCGGGGCAGACCGTCTCCAACGCCGTGTTCGGTCAGCTGGGGCCGAACCAGGCGTTCAACGTGCACAACCTCTCGGGCGACGTCCACCTGGTGGCGGACGTGGTGGGCACGTTCTACCGGTACTCCGGCACCGACAGTCACGTCGGGTCTGCTTCCGCCCGCACCTCCGCACGGCCGACGGTGGTGGGCGCGGGCGCGTCCGCTCCGGTCCGCCGCTGATCCGATCCGGGGGTGGGGCACCGGCGCACTGGACTGTGCCCCACCCCCGGTCAGTTCTCTCTGACACCACGGGGTCCTCATGAACAGAGTCCGCAGCCTGGTCGGCGTTCTCGTCGCCGGGACCTGCCTCACCGCCGCGTTGCCGGCGGTCGCTCTCGCCGCGCCCACCGCGCCATACACGATCCTCACCGTGGACCTGGCCGAAGGCCCATCCGGCCCGATCACCGAGTCCACCGTCTACGACGGCTCCACCGAGACCATGGACGCCGCCACCGGTGCCGGCGACCAGTTCCGGATCACCGCGATCCGGTCGGACCGGTACGTCCGGGTCGACGCCGCGCCGCCCGCCGGGCAGACGTGGCACGCCGGTCAGACCTATCCGACCGTACGGGGTGGGCGGGACGCCACCCAGGCGCTGTTCGACATGAGCAGCACGGCCGGTGGTTGTGCCCGGGCCAACGGATCCATCACGGTCAGCGACGTCGCCCACGACGTGTCCGGAGCCCTGACGGCCTTCGGCGCCTCCTACGAGTTCCACTGCGACGGCGATGTGGTGGCGATCACCGGAGAGATCCGCTGGAACTCCTCGGTGGACTACGTCGCCGCCGTGACCGCTCCGGCGGGCCTCAACTTCGGCACGGTGGACGTCGCCGACCGGGTGAGCCGCACCGTCCGGGTGCGGGCCGTCGGCAGCGTCCCGAGCACGTTCGGGGCAGCCGTCGTCGCCGGTACGGGTGCCGGCCGGTTCGAGGTGACCGAAGACACCTGCTCGGGTCGTACGTTGGCCGTCGGGGCCGAGTGCGCGGTGACGGTGCGGTCGAGGGCGACGTCCCCCGGTCAGTGGAGGGCGGTGTTGCACCTGCCCGACAACAGTGTGGCCGGGCGGCGGGCCGTGCCGCTCGACGTGTCGGCGGTCCGCAGCGTGGTCGGCACCTACTACCCGATGGCGACGCCCACCCGGATCATGGACACGCGTACCGGCAACGGCGGGGTGAAGGGCAAGATCGGCGCGGGGCGGAAGATCGACCTCAAGGTCGCCGGTCGGGACGGGCTGCCGTGGACCGGCATCGGTGCCGCGGTGCTCAACGTGACCGTCAGCGGTCCCACGGCGAACAGCTTCGTCACCGTCTATCCGGGCGGGGAGGCTCTGCCGACAGCTTCCACGATCAATTTCGCCAAGGGGTGGCTGGGTTCCAACCACGCCACCGTCAAACTCGGTGCCGGCGGCGACGTGTCGGTCTACAACCGCAACGGTGAGACCGACGTGGTGATCGACGTGATCGGCTTCTACGCCGGAGACGAGAGCGTCATGGCCGCCCGCGGCATGGGCGCCCAGGTGCAGTGGTACGAGCCTTTCCGGGTCATGGACACCCGCACCCGAGGGGTGATTCCCGCCGGTGGCGAGTTCAACGCCTGGATCGACTTCCCCCGCTACAACCCGAAGGTGAAGGGGTTGATCCTGAACGTCACGGCGGTCAGCCCGCAGAAGGCGGGCTTCCTCACCGTCTGGTCGGGTGAGGGGCCACGGCCGAACACGTCCACCGTCAACTACGCGGCGGGCAAGGTGGTGCCGAACCTGACGTACGTGAAGACGATGCCGTGCCCCTCGGGCAGCTGCAACGGGGCCACCGGCGCGGCGCGGTACCGGCTCTACACCTCGGCGACCACCCACATCGTGGTGGACCTGGTCGGGGTGGTCGACGACGGCACCGAGGTCGACGGGATGCGGTTCACCCCGATGAGTCCGACCCGGATCGTGGACAGCCGCGTCGGGCAGGGCCTGCCGACGGCGCTCGGGCCGAACGCGATGGGAAAGGTCACCGCGCCGTCCGCGATGGTGACCGACGCGACCCAGGTGCTGGCGATGAACGTCACCGCGGTCGCTCCCACGGCCAACACCGTCGTCACGGTCTGGCCCGCCGACACCGGCCGGCCGAAGCCGACGGCGAGCAACCTGAACCCGGCACCGGGTCAGGTCGTCTCCAACGGGGTGTTGGGGGTGCTGGGCCCGCAGGACGCGTTCCACGTCAGCAACCTGTCCGGCAGCACCCACCTGGTGGCCGACGTGGTCGGCACGTTCCAGGTGTACGCGGGCACGGCGGCGGGCAGTCGTCGGTCCACCGCGAAACCGACGGTGACCGCCAGCGGCTGGACGCCGAGCACCTCCTAGCCACGCCCCCCGCGCGAAGGGCGCCCCGGCCTCGGCCGGGGCGCCCTTCGCCGTTCCCGCGCCAGGGGGCCGATGTTGCGGCATCCGGGCGCCCAGTCACCGCAACGTCGCCGATATTGCGACGATCATGGCCGCGAGCGCGTACCCGGGTCAGCGGTTCCAGTCCTGTTTGGCGGCCCGGACCAGCTTGTCCTTCAGCTCCCGGGTGTGCCGCCGGCTCACCGGCAGCTCGGCGGCGTCGATCAGCACCACGTACCCCGAGTTGACCAGGCGCAGCTCCGCGATCAGCCGCAACTGCACCAGGTACGACCGGTGGATGCGGACGAAACCGGCGTCCGCCCAGCGTTCGGCCAGGGTGGCCAGCGAGACCCGGACCAGGTGCGACCCGTCGGCGGTGTGCAGCCGGGCGTAGTCGCCCTGCGCCTCCACCCAGCGCACCGCCGAGCGGGGCAGCATCCGGGTCGTCCCGGCCAGCTCCACCGGGATCGTCGGGTCCTCCTCGGCACGGGCCAGCGCCACCGGGTGCGACGGCACCACCCGGGAGCCCATCACCCGGCGCAGCGACTCGGCCAGCCGTTCGGCGCGTACCGGCTTGCGGACGTAGTCGGTGGCGCCCAGGTCGAACGCGTCCACCGCCCCGTCGTCGTACGCGGTGACGAAGACGATCGCGGGGGGCCGGGCGAACCGGCGCAGCACCCGGGCCAGCTCCATCCCGTCCAGGCCGGGCATCCGGATGTCCAGGAAGACCACGTCCACGTCGGTGTCCCGCAGCACCCGCAGCGCCTCGGTGGCGTCACCCGCCGTGTGCAGCCGGGCCACCCGGGGATCGGCCCGCAGGTGGTACGCCAACTCGTCGAGCGCCGGTGGCTCGTCGTCGACGGCCAGCACCCGCAGGAACCCGGACGCGTTCACCGTGCCGGCCCGCTCGTTCACGCGCCGGCCCGTACGCCCGGGTGGAACTTCGGAATCCGCAGGCTCACCTTCGTGCCCGAGCCCGGCCCGGTCTCGACGACCAGGCCGAACCCGTCGCCGAAGACCGAGCGGAGCCGCTCGTCGACGTTGGAGAGGCCGACGTGCTGGCCCGGGTCGTCGGTCGGGTCGCTGCCGGCCCGGGTCAGCTCGGCGATCCCCGCGGTCAGCGTGGCCGGGTCCATCCCCACTCCGTCGTCCTCCACAGTGATGTGACACTCGGCACCCGCGTCCCGGGCCTCGATGCTCACCATGCCGGTACCGGGCTTGCGCGACAACCCGTGCCGGACCGCGTTTTCCACCAATGGTTGGAGGCAGAGGAACGGCAGGGTCACCGGCAGCACCTCAGGGGCGATCTGCAACCGCACCTGCAGCCGGTCGCCGAACCGGGCCCGCTCGATGGTCAGATAGCGGTCGATGGACCGCAGTTCCTCGGCGAGGGTGGTGAACTCCCCGTGCGCCCGGAAGGAGTACCGGGTGAACTCGGCGAACTCCAGGATCAGCTCCCGGGCCCGCTCCGGGTCGGTGCGGACGAACGACCCGATCGCGGTCAGCGCGTTGTAGATGAAGTGCGGGCTGATCTGCGCCCGCAACGCCCGGATCTCGGCACGGGCCAGCCGCTCCCGCGACGAGTCCAGCTCGGCCAGCGAGAGTTGGTTGCCGGCCCAGTGCGCGGTCTCCAGGGTGGCCTGCACCAGGCCGGGCGCGGGCGGCCCGTCGGCCACCGCGACCAGCGCCCCGACCACCCGGCCGTCCGCCGACAGCGGCGCCACCACCGCCCCCCGGACCAGGCAGTCCACCCGGTCGCAGTGCAGCTCCGACTCGCCCAGCACCGTCGACCGGCCGGTCTCCGCGACCCGCCGGGCCGCCGCGAGCAACTGGTCGCCGTGGTGCCCGCCGCGCCCGTCCAGGGCGAGCAGCGTGTCGGCGTCGGTCAACGCCAGCCCGGCCGCCCCCACCAACGCCCGCAGATGGCGTACGGCTTTCGCCGCGCCCGCCGGGTGCAGTCCGGTGCGCAGCGGTTCGGCGGCCAGGCCGGCGGTGTGCAGCACCTCGTAGGTGGCCCGTTGGGTGGCGGTGGCGATGCCCCGTCGACCGCGCAGCCGCAGCGCCGCCCAGAGCGCGGCGGCGAGCGCGGTCACCAGCGAGACGACGCCGACCACGGCGGAGAGGTTGCCACCCACCCCGCGATCCTGGCCTGTCCGGGCCGCCACGCCAAGGGGTTCAGTACGCGCCCTTGCGGGCCAGCACCACACCGACCGTCCGCCAGAGGATGCTCAGGTCGTACGCCAGCGACCAGTTGTCGACGTAGTACAGGTCGAGCCGGACCGCCTCGTCCCAGGACAGGTCGGAGCGGCCGGAGACCTGCCACAGGCCGGTCATCCCCGGACGGACCAGCAGCCGACGCCGTACGTCGCCCAGGAAGTCGCCGTCGTCGGCGGGCAGCGGACGCGGCCCCACCAGCGACATCTCCCCCCAGAGCACGTTGATCAGCTGGGGCAGCTCGTCCAGCGAGGAGGCCCGCAGGAAGCGGCCCACCGGAAACACCCGGGGGTCCTGCTTCATCTTGAACAGCATGCCGTCGGTCTCGTTCTGGTCGACCAGGCCGGCGAGTCGTTCCTCGGCGTTGACGTACATGGTGCGGAACTTCCAGACCTGGAAGGTCCGCCCCTCGTGGCCGACCCGGGGCTGGCGGAAGAAGACCGGCCCGGGGTCGGAGAGCCGGATGGCCAGCCCGACGGCGAGGAAGACCGGCACCAGCATCAGCAGGCCCAGCCCGGCGGCGACCCGGTCCATCAGGTTCTTGGCCAGCAGCGCCGGCCCGGACAGGGTCGGCTCCTCCACGTGCAGCAGCGGCAGGCCCTCGATCGGGCGGATGTGCACCCGGGGGCCGGCGATGTCGGTGAGCTGCGGGGCGACCACCAGGTCGACGCCGGAGCCCTCCAACTGCCAGGCCAGCCGGCGCAGCTCACCCGGCTCGGCGCTGGCCGAGCCGCAGACCGCGATGGTGTCCCCGCCGACCTCCCGGACCAGGGCCAGCACGTCCCGGCCGGCGTACACCGGGACGGGGGTCTCGATGCCCCGGGCGGCGGCGTACCCGTCGGTGATGTGGATGGCCACCGGCACCAGGCCGGCGCTCGGGTTGCGGGTGACCGCGATGTAGACCTCCAGGCACTCCGGCAGGGTGCCCACCAGCACCATCCGGTGCCCGGCGTGTCCGGCCCGACCCCGGATGCGGTGCAGCACGAACCGCGCGGTGATCCGGCCGAAGAGGACGAGTACCAACGCCCCGAGGAGCGCGAAGCCGACCGTCCACCGGGAGAGTTGCGTCACGGTGGCGAAGGCGACGAACGAGACCGTCGCGGCGGTCGCGACACCGCCCCGGATCACCCGCTTGAACTCGTCCGGGCCCAGTCCCAGGTAACGGCGGTCGTATGCCCCGTTACCCCAGAGAATGATCACCCAGGTGAGCGGCAGTAGGACGAAGGCGATGGTGTGGAACCAGGTGGGATCTTCCTCCACGCCGTAGAAGCCGGAGGCCGCCTGGTCGAAGATCTGGATGGCGAGGAGACTCGCCAGCGCGGCGGCTCCGAAGTCGAGCAGCAGCAGCACAGCCGTGTACGGGCGGTGCCAGCGGGAGACCCGGCGGCGGGCGCGTGCCCAGGCCGACCGGGGCACCCCGTTGTGTGACGGCGGTGTCGGCGGCTGGATCTCGAAGCTGTCCACGTGCCGCACGAGTCTGCTCCGGCCTGTGTTGGTTACCGGGCGCTGGAGGCTTGTCGTCACCTCAACCCATGTCCTCCCGCATGACACGCGCCGCTCACTCGCCGTGAGGGGCCCGGGTCGCCCACCGTTCCCGTCTCCCCACGCTGGCAGCGGGCCAAACGCGGAGCCGAGGGGCTTTGCGTCTGGCGTCGCCAACGAGGAACCGGCCGACTTCACGTCAGTTTTCGAAGCCGGGGACCGAGCCACTATACCGATGGACGGCCACCGGGGTAGAGCGCGGACGGGGAGGTTTCACGCGCCGCGGGCGATACCTCTCCGTAACAATGGCGGTCTGTCACTCAGCGTACGAGTCGGGACAACCGACGGTCAGCGAGCGGTTTGCCCCCGGTCTGACACGTCGGGCAGTACTGGAGGCTGGAGTCGGCGAACGACACTTCCCGCACCGTGTCGCCGCAGACCGGGCAGGGCAGCCCGGTGCGGGCGTGCACCTTCAACCCGGAGCGTTTCTCGCCCTTCAGCTCCGCCGCCCGGTGTCCGGCGGAGCGGCGTACCGCGTCACCGAGCACCGTCCGGGTCGCCGCGTGCAGGGTGGCGAGCTGGTCGTCGGTGAGCCGGTCGGTGATCGCGAACGGGGACAGCTTCGCCGCGTGCAGGATCTCGTCGGAGTACGCGTTGCCGACCCCGCAGAGCACCGCCTGGTCGGTCAGCACCCCCTTGACCTGCCCCCGTCGACTGCGCAGCCGTTCGGTGAAGGTGGCCAGGTCGGCGTCGAGCGCGTCCGGCCCGAGCTTGGCCACCCCGGGGACCTGCGTCGGGTCGGTCACCAGGTAGGCGGCGAGCTTCTTCTGGGTGCCCGCCTCGGTGAGGTCGAACCCGGAGCCGTCGTCGAGGCGTACCCGTAGGGCGATCGGGCCCTTGCCGGGGCGCAGCGGGACGGTCGCCGGGAACGCCTCCCGGTAGTGCAGCCAGCCGGCGCGGGCCAGGTGCACCACCAGGTGCAGGTCACCGTCGAAGATCACGTCGAGGAACTTGCCGTGCCGCCGGGCGTCCACCACCGCCCGGCCCGACACCGCAGTGGGTGCCGGGTCGTACGTCTTCAGGGCGTTGATCGCGGCGACCTCGACCCGGTCGACACGTCGCCCCACGGCACGCTCACGCAGATAGCCGGCGAGCGCTTCCACCTCCGGTAGTTCGGGCACCACCTCACGGTAGCCTTCGTTCCCGTGAGAATCGTGGTGGCGCACAACCGGTACCGGGAAGCCCAGCCGTCGGGTGAGAACACGATGGTGGACTCGGAGATCGGGCAGCTCACCGCCGCTGGGGTCGAGGTGTTGCCGTTCATCCGCAGCTCGGACGAGATCCCGTCGATGCCGAAGTCGGCCAAGGTGCTGCTGCCGATCTCACCGATCTATGCCCCGCGCGCCCAGCAGGACCTGTCCCGGCTGCTCACCGAGCACCGGCCGGACGTGCTGCACCTGCACAACCCGTACCCGCTGCTCTCGCCCTGGGTGGTGCGGACCGCGCACAAGCACGGGGTGCCGGTGGTGCAGACGGTGCACAACTACCGGCAGGTCTGCTCGTCGGGGATCTATTTCCGCGACGGCGTGATCTGCCAGGACTGCAAGGGTCGGGCGTTGGCGGTGCCGTCGATCGTGCACCGCTGCTACCGGGATTCGCGGGCGCAGAGCGCGCTGATGGCGGCCACCCTGGCCGTGCACCGGGGCACCTGGCGCTCGGTGGACCGGTTCATCGCGCTCACCTCGGCCATCGCCGACCACCTGACCGACTACGGCATTCCGGCCGAGCGGATCGTGGTCAAGCCCAACGCGGTGCCCGACCCGGGTGCCCCCACGCCGCTCGGCGACGGTTTCCTCTTCCTGGCCCGGCTGACCCCGGAGAAGGGCGTCGACCTGCTGCTGGACGCCTGGCGGCGGCACCCGGTGGGCAGCCTCGGCACGTTGCGGGTGGCCGGTGACGGCGAGTTGCGCCCGCTGGTCGAGGCCGCCGCCGCCGAGCGCGCCGACGTCGTCTACCTGGGCCAACTCGACCGGGCCGGGGTACGCGCCGCCGTCGAGGCGAGTGCCGTGGTGATCGCCGCCTCGATGTGGCACGACGTGCTGCCCACCGTGATCATCGAGGCGTTGGCCAGCGGGCGGCCGGTCCTCGGCACCGCGCTCGGCGGCATCCCGTACCTGGTGGGTGCGGACGCCCCGCACGAGCCCGCCGGCACCGGCCCGGCCGCTGTCGCCTCGGCCGTCGCGGGTCACGCCCCGCCGCCGGTCGGTCCGCCGGCGATCCCGGCCGGCCTGCTCGGCGGCACCGCCGGCTGGGTGGTCCCGCCGGACCCAGGGGCCCTGGCCGCCGCGCTCCCGGTCGCGCGGGCCGGTGCCGCGCTGCTCTCCGCCCCGGCCCGGCTGCGGTACGAGCAGACGTTCCATCCCGACGTGGTCCTCAAGCGGCACCTCGCCATCTACGCCGCCCTCACCCGCCCCCACTGACCCTGTTGCCGCCAGCGGCAGACCTCGCAGAGATCTTGGAAAAGAATGGCCCTCATAGGGGCCGTTTCGCTCCAAGATCTCCGCGCTGGATTGCTGCCGGGAAGGACGGCCGGGCGTGTCGCGGGTCGACCGAGACATCTGATCGGAGTGGTATGCCGCGCTGGCATATTTATGCCAGCGCGGCATACCGCTTGTGGGCAAGTCGTCTCGGCCGTGGTGCGGGGCCCGACGTACCGCCGCAGGTGTCGCCTCTCGAACTCCTGCTGGCCGCCCGCGAGGACGATGGGCGGTGAGGTGCTCCGGTGCGGCGGCGTTTCACGCCCGGTGGTAAGGCTTGCCGGGCGGCAGGCAGGCAGGCAGCGGCGGCGTCGAGGACGTTGCGGGCGGCGGGCGACAGCCGGCAGTCCGGAATCCGGCAGACCCGGCAGTGACCGGTCGGGTCGGTGCGGTGGTCGCGGAGGACCGCGCGGGCGGTGAGGATCAGCCGGTTGCGGATCTGCGCCAGCGACAGGTGCGGCGCGGTCATGGTCAGGTCGCCCCGAGGGCGGCGGCGAGCGTGACGATCGTGGCCGGGGCGTGTGGGGCGCGGGCCACCTGGGCGAGCACTTCCCGGGCGGCGGGCCGGTGGCGTACCTCGGCGGGTGCCATCCGGTCGGCGTCGGCCAGCACCCGGCCGGCGTTGGTCGGGTCGTCGGCCTGGAGGTAGGCGCGGGCCGCATCGACCAGGTGCGCCGCCCGGTGCTCCAGCGGCAGCCACCGCCAGGCGTCCCGCCGGGTCGTCTGCTCGTGCCAGGCCACCGCCTCACCCGCGTGCCCCAACTCAAGGGCGGCGGCGGTCCGGGCGAGGTCGACCGCCGTCGGCCCGAACGCGGTCCGGTGGTGGTCGTGGCCCTCACCGACCTGCGCGGCCATTCCGGCGGCCTCGTCGAGGAGGTCGGCGGTGGCCCGGTCGTCACCCAGGCGGGCCGCCCCCAGCGCGGCCTGCACCAGCAGCGCCCCGCACAACGACAACTCACCAGGGCCACCATCGCCGGGTCCGAGCAGGGCGATCCGGTACGCGCCAGCGAGCGCCGCCGACTGCGCCGCCCGGGCCCGTCCCGAGGCGCGGAACACCTGGCCGAGCTGCACCGTGGCGGCGGCCACCAGCAGGGGATCGCCGGCCCCGGTGGCCATGGCCCGATCGGCGGCCAGCCAGCCCAGGTCGGCCTCGCCGAGCTTCACCAGCAGCGCTGCGGCGAGCCGGTACACCTCCACCAGCAGCGGGCGGCTCCGCTCGTGATCGTCGGCGGCGACCCGCTGCACGCCGGCCAGCAGACCGGGCAGGACGGCGGTCACCTGCGGGTACCGGGCATGCTGGAACTGCACCCAGGCGTGCCCGACGTCCCGCACCACCCGGTCGGCCGGCAGCGCCGGTCGGGTCGCCGCTCGACCGAGCGCGATGTCGTACGCCGACAGGGCCTCCCGAATCCGTTCCACCCCCTCGATCCGGGCGGTCGTCGTGGCGGGTTGCGTGTCCCGGCCGAGCAGCACGGCGGTGTCGATCCGCAGCACGGCGGCGATGTCCCGCAACGTCGACACCTTGTCGAGTGACCGGACGCCCCGCTCGACCTTGTCGACCCACGACTTCGACCGGCCGAGCCGATCGGCGAACACCTGCTGCGACAGTTTCCGCCGCCCCCGCCAGTACGCCACCCGCCGGCCGACCGGCAGCAACTCACTGCTGTCCACGACGCCACCGCCGGTCCGGCACCGCCCGGGTGGTCTCCTCGGCCGGTATCCGCTCCGCCTCGGCCTGGGCGAGTATCCGTTGCCGCGCCGCCTCGCGCTCCGCCGCCTGGATCTGCTCGCCCCGGTCCTCGTGGTCGGGCCCGCGCCGGGCCGTCACGACCAGCACCCCGCCCGGTATTCCCCCGCCAGCGTCAGCAGCGGCCGTTCCGGCAGGTGGGGCACCCGCGCCACCCCTATCACCCGGTACGCCGCGACGCGTTCCGCATGGTTCGTCGCCGGGCGGAGACGGTCGAGCGGGTTCACCCGCCGCCGCCCGAACGGCCAGCACCTCGCCAGCAGGTTGGAGCGTGACGGCTTCTTCGCATGCTGAGCCATGGGGATCTCCCGAGATTGTCTCTGGTTCCCTAATTTAGGAACCTAAAAACAGATGCTAGGAGCTGATCCCTGATTTGGGAACCCACGGCGTGTCGCCGGAGCGTGGGCGGGAAGGGCGGGATACTCGCCGGATGGTCACCCCGACGATCCAGCGACGTCGCCTCGGCAACGCCCTCCGACGAGCCCGCGAGGCGGCCGGCAAGAGTCAGGACGAGGCGGCGGAGGTCATCGACTCCGCATCGAGCAAGGTCAGCCGGATGGAGCTGGGTCAGTCCGGCATCCGGCTGACGGACCTGAAGCTGCTGCTCGACTTCTACGGCGTGTCGGCCGAGGAGGCCGAACCGCTACGGGAACTCGCCCGCGCCGGCAGGCAGCGTGGGCGGTGGAGCGGGTACCGCAATGTGGTGCCGGACTGGTTCCGGCAGTACCTCGACCTGGAGGCGGACGCGGCGGAGATCCGCTGGTACCAGTCCGAGGTCATCCCCGGCATCCTCCAGACCGAGCCCTACATCCGGGCGATCATCGACAGAGATGACGTGGAGCGGCAGGTCGAGGTGCGCCTCGAACGACAGAAGGTCATCGACCGCCCGGACGGGCCGGAACTGAACTTCATCCTCAGCGAGTCGGCCCTCCGGCGAAACCTCGGCGACCGGGCGACGATGCGGGATCAGCTGTCCCAGCTCGCTGCGCTTGCCGACCGCCCGAACGTCACGATCCAGGTGTTTCCGCTGGATGCCGAGACGTATGTCGTTTCCTCGTTCAGCTTCATCCTCCTCCGATTCGGGGAGGAAGTCGCCTCGGACGTCGTCTACCTGGAGACGTTCACGGACGCGGATTACCTCGACAGCCCCGAGGCGCTCCGGGCCTACAATCGGCACTGGGACCGTCTCCGGGCTGCGGCCTTGGGGCCAGTGGAGTCCCGCAGGCTCATCCTGCGGATTGCAGGCGAGATGAAGTAGAGGCTGACATGTCGAACCCGGACCTCACCGGCGCGGTGTGGCGGAAGTCCACCCGCAGCGACGGCAACGGCGGCGCGTGTGTCGAGGTGGCTGACCTGCGCAGCGGGGTGGCCGTCCGGGACAGCAAGGACAGGTCCGGCCCTGCCCTGGCCTTCGACGCCCAGGGCTGGCGCGCCTTCGTCGACTCCCTCAAGAGCAACTGATGCTGCCCTCGTACCCACTGCGGCAGTGACCTGCCCCGGCTCCCGTCTCGGGAGCCGGGGCACGCTGTGTGCGGACGAACCGCCGCCCGAGAGCTGAGCGGCAAGCCTGTGGGCCGAAGTAGCGGTATCCCGTCGCGGCCGACACCCCAACTTCGCCCCAACTGAGTCGATCAAGGTGGGTGCGGCGGTCGAAGACGCCCAAGGCGCATCTGGGCCCGACCCGGTTTGACGGACATCCCGCTTCCGCACCGGAAGCTAGGAGACGTCGAAGAGCCGGAGGCCGTCGTACTCGGCGAAGTCGGCGTAGTCCTTGTCATTGAAGGTCGCCAGCGGCAGCCGATCGACGAGACAGCACGCCGCGATCCAGGAGTCATTCGTCGGCCGGGGCCGCCCGCGATGTTGCGCCCGAGCCTGAAGATGACCCCAGGTCGTCGCCACCGCCTCGTCGAAGGGGAGCAGCACCACACCGGATCGCCACTGCGCGAGGTCGGCCAGCTTGCGTGGCCCCCAACTCCTCAGCGCAGTCCACTTGGTCAGCTCCCCGAGCGTGACGAATGTGATGCACAGGGTCTTACCGACCAGTCGGGTGCGGAGCCTGTCGTGTAGCCGGCCGCGCAGAATGGCCGACGCGACGTCGGTGTCCAGGACTACCAGGCTCACGCGGCGCTGGCCCGGCGGGAGGCATACAGATCAGCGAGAAAGTCGTCCAGCTCGTCGTCGGACTCGAATAGGCCCGGTCGTGCGAGGTCGTCGACGGAGGCGATTGGCCGGACACCCTGGCGACGGGCCATCTCCTCGGCCGGTACGTGCTCAGCGGTCGGCCATTCAGGCATCTGCTCGGCGCTGCTCGACATCACGGCTCACCTCCTGCGTCTTGGAACGTCGCCTATTCTCGCACCTCTGACGTCCAGGCGTCCGCATGTCACGGCCAACTGTCATTCGTCTTCCGTCACACCTTCCGCAGCTGTGACCTGCCCTGTTCTCGTGGGCGACAAGCTGGCGGCCCGCTCGCTGGGGCGTCGGTGCTAGCGACGGCGACGGGCCGCGCACGCCCACCTGGGTGCGTGCGCGGCCCGCCTCGGCTGTGGCCGAACGTCGATGCCGGACCCTACTTGCAGCCGGCTCTACCTGTAGACGATGTTCGACGACGTGTACTTGCAGTACGTGCCGTCGGGGCCGCTGCCGGTCTTGACGGGTTCGGCACCGGAGCTGTTGCCCGTGTAGCGGTCGCAGATGGAGATCTTCCGGCTGCTGTCGCCATAGATGGTGATGCCCGAGAAGGTCGCGGTGTCGCCGTAGTTGGTGTTGATGCCGGCGAGCGACTTGCCGGGGGCGGTCACCGTGACGTTCTGGATGACGACGGTCCGCTTGTACTGGGTCGAGCAGTTGCCGCACGACCGGTACAGCTTGCCGAAGTTGCTGACGTCGAAGTTCTTGATGGTCAGCTTGCCGCCGCCGTTGTGCTGGAACACCTTGTCCGAGGCGGACCGGGCACCACCGCCGTCGACCGTGTAGTTCGCCGACGAGCCGCCCCTGAAGGTGGCGGCGTCCTCGCCGACGTCCTCCCACCACACGTTGATCAGCGTGCAGGTGCCCTTGCAGTGGATGCCGTCGGCGGCCGGCGAACCGATGATCACGTTCTTGATCGTCGCGCCGTCGGCCAGTTCGAGGATTGGCTTCTGGCTCTCGCTCTGGCCGCCGTCGCCCATCGCGCCGCCGGCCTTGAAGCGCACCAGGCCGTAGTCCTTGGTGCCGCTGACCGACTGGGTGCTGGTCACGGTGGTGGTGCTCTTGGCCGTGGGCCAGGTGGCGGCCTGGGCGCCGGTCTGGGTCACGGCCAGGCCGGCGGCGACCAGGCCGACGGTGGCGAGCGGCACCAGGGCGAGTCGCCACCGCCGGTGGCGTGGCGTCGCGCCGTTCTCACGTGTGCTCACGTGGTCCTCCGAATGGCTCAAGGGACGGGGGTGGTGGCGGACAAGGACCCACCCTGACGGGGCGCTCGTCAGCGAACCGCCACCAGCAGGAAAGCGCTTGCCCAGGAGCCTCACAGTACGACATGCGTCGATGCTACGGAAGGGGTCGGCCGCAAGAAGACCGTGACTCCCGCCCTCTGAGTGTCCGCAGCTTCTTGGCGAAGTCGTCTCTGCCGGGGGCCTGCGTGTCGCTCTCATGTTGCCCATTGCCGCAGCATGAGCGGGCGACGCGTAGCCGTGACGCCCAGAGGCGATCGGCAATGTCCGCCTGAGCCGTCATCCGCTTCATGTCGAAGCGGTCATCGCCCGCGTGATGCGCGGGCCGACAAGCCGCTCAGCCAAGGAGAGGGGGGCCGAAGGCTGCCGGTGGTTTCCGCCTCCGGCGCTCGGCCCCGCTACGCGTTCAGAAGCGTCATCTACATGATTACCGATCTGTTCAGGCGGGATGACGTGCGAGAATCGTCTCCTATGTGCGCTAGCAGCAACCCACCTCGCGGGCCAGGCCCCCGCCGCGAGGTGGGGGCTGCCGGCGGCCTTGCCACGTCGGCTAGAAGTAGGGAAGAGTGTTGAGCGTCATAGTCGAAGGTAACCGGCTCGGGCAGCGGTACGGGAAGAACTGGGTAATCAGAGACCTTAGTTTCTCCGTCCCCAAAGGTGTCTCCGTTCTGCTGGGTCCGAACGGTGCCGGCAAGACGACGCTTCTCGAGATGATCGCTACGATCAGGAAGCCGGCGGCAGGGGCGTTGTCGGTTGTTGGAGCGTCGGCCACACGTGCGGCGGAGATTCGTGATATTCGTCGCCGGACGGGATACCTGCCGCAGTTCTTTGGCTTTTTTCCTGGATTCACGGCACAGGAGTTCGTGGAGTACTGCGCCTGGTTGAAGGCCGTTCCCAACAAGTATATCGTGAAGCTCTCCCGTGAGGCGCTGAGTCGAGTAGGTCTGGAGGACCGTGCATCACAGACCATGCGGACCCTGTCCGGTGGAATGCTCCGGCGCGTCGGTATCGCACAAGCGGTGGTTCACTCGCCCGAATTGGTTATCCTCGACGAGCCAACAGTTGGTCTCGACCCCCAGCAGCGGATCGAGTTCAGGGCGCTCATCCGCGTTCTGAGCGATCAGACGAGCTTTCTGGTCAGTACGCACCTTGTGGACGAGGTCCAGCACGTTGCCGACCGGGTGCTGGTACTCAGCGACGGGCAAATCTCTTTCGACGGCTCCGCCGACGAGCTGAGTGCTAAGTCGCACGACGACGCGATCGGCGACACGGTCCTGGAGCGCGGCTATAGCGCGGTGCTGAGCGCGGGCGGGCGGCCGACGCCGTGATCGCCTTCCGGCACGAACTGCGGCACAGCGTCGCCCTGCTGGCGTTTCCCATTGTTATTTTCGCCCACTGCGCGCTCGCCGTTCAGTGGCTGTGGCCGTCAACCAACATATGGTTGAACATGACCTCGGCAATGGTCGGCGCATCGATGCTGTCCGGCCCACTAATCGCCGGACTGGCAGCCTGGATTGCGACGCGCGAGCACCGTAGGAATGCGGCGTACCTGCGTATGGGTGCGGCCCGGGGCGTGCTGGCCGCGCCGGCACTGGAGTGGGCAACCATCGTGCTCGTCGCTGCCGCCTCCTACGTCACGGTAGCGGTGGTTCTCGGCGTAAAGACTGCCCTGGGCGCCACTGCGGGCGCGCCGAATCTCGTCTGGCTCTCGGTCGGGCTGATCGCTCTCGTTCTCATCGCAACGGTCGGTTACCTGTGCGGTCGACTATTCCCCAGGGTGTGGACCCCGCCGACGGTCGCCCTAATTTCCTACCTGTACTTCGCCTGGAATCTTCGGCACGCTGGAACCCCCTGGTCCTACCTGTCGCCGGTCACCATGCAGCAAGTCAGTATCTTCCGCCCGATGAACAATCTGCTCATTGTCGGACAGGGGCTGTGGTATCTCGCGCTCATCGCGCTCGCTGCGGGAATACTGGCTATCGTGCTCAAGGGGGGTCTACGAACAGCCCCACTGCTGACGATGATCGCGGCCCTCATTGTTGCATCAGTATCCGCTGGTGTGGTGCTTCGTCAGCATGGGCGTATTCTGGGCGAGCCTGAGAAGATAGCCTACCGCTGTTCCCGGACCACGCCTCAGATTTGCATTCACCCGGCTTTCGGCGATGGGCTTCCGCGGTTGACGACAATTTTTGTCGAACTTCACGAGAAGGTTCAGGGAACCCCTGCCGACTTCGTCCGGGTCGAGCAACTCCCGCGAGACGTGGCCATGCAGCCCCGACCGGGCGCAAATCGCTTCGCCCTCGACAGCCTCTCCGAGGCGGATATGCGCGGTGCGGTTTCCGAATATCTGGACGGTATCGGAATTGGGGGCTTCGCCTGCGTTGGCCGCCAGGCGGCCAACGGCAGCAGTTTTGCCAACATCGAAATCGTTCGTGCGTGGCTGAGCAACGATATGAGACAGTTCTTTGGTGATGACGCCGCAGTCGCCCGACTCACCTGGTTCACCAAAATCGGCGAGGCCGGTCGTCGGGCCTGGTTCGCCAGGAACTACGCTTCAATCCAGGCATGCCGGCTGAGTGACAACGTCTTTACCGGTGAGGGTGATCGGTGATCGGAATATTGCTGTATCTTCGTAGCCGCCGCGTGCTTGCCGCCGCGGCGGCGGTGATAGTCGCCCAAGCCGCCGGCCTCGTCGTCGGTGCATCGGAATTCCGGACGAGTTCCTACACCGAGCTTGCTGTTCCCTGGGTCGTCTTTCTGCCGCTCGTCTCCTCGGTGGCTATCGGCGTGTCGTTGCGCACGCCTTCCCCCGAGATCGACGGTTCTGCCGTTCGCGCACTGGCCTGGTACCGGACAGCGCAAGCCGCTGCTCTTGGATCAGTCGCGCTGCTCGGGACGATCGGCATGACCCAGCATCTGAACGGCCCGATCGGCATGACGGCATCTGTCCGCAACCTCGTCGGGTTCACCGGGCTCGCCCTGGTTTCGGCAGCGCTCATGGGGGCTCGCCTCTCTTGGCTACTTCCGGTCGCGTCGGCGATGACCGCCATGACCATCGGCAGCCCCGTCAACACCGGTTTCGCGTGGGACTGGCCTGTGCGGGTGGACCATGACTACTCAGCTTCCGTCACAGCGTTCATCCTCCTATTGGCCGGCGCGATCGCCCTTCTTCGGGTAGGTCCGCGAGAGGTGAACCGTGACCGATAGGCCAATCTCTCGTCGATCGACCCGCTTAAGTGACAGCAGTTTATCCGATCAGGATCTCGGCGTCGGGTAGTGACGCCACCAGATAGACGGCCTCCCGTGTGCGCTTGCCGGCCGCCGTGCGAGTACGGGTGATCCGGACGGCCTGCTGGGCGTGGGGGAAGCCGATACCATCGGGAAGTCTGCACGGTCAACGCCTTGACGGTCCGGGTCTCACGACAGCCGTGCCCGGCGTCGCGGTGTTGGTCCCCGACCGGCACATCTGCCCACGGCAGCCGCGTCAGTGGGGCGAACAACGTCGGCTGGTTGGCCTTGACCATCATGGTCCCACGGGCCAGTCAGGCCGCGTGACTGAAACTGTCACCTATCAGTGCAGCAGACCCCCTCTGATGCGTCTTATTGCCACCTGAAGAACGATCCCGGCACAAGTTGGTGACCGCCCATTCCCCTCTACAGCGAGGCGCGGGCGGAGAAGGCGATGCTGGCCAGCAGGAATCCGCCGTTCACGATCGTGAACGCCACGATCACCCAGAACACCAGCGCGGGCACGACCATCAGCACCAGCCCGGCCACGAAGATCACCGCGCCGTAGTCGCGGACCAGCTTGACCAGGCGTACCGGCAGCGAGGTCGAGGTGACCATGCTGGCCGCGTTGGGGCCGGCCTGCATCACCGAGGTCACCAGGTTGACCATCCAGGTGCCGGCGAAGGTGGCGATCAGCCAGGTCGGGGTGCTCGGGCGCTGCGCCACGGCGGTGGCCGACAACGCGGCGACCAGGGCGATCTGGGCGGCCACGTCGCAGAGCACGTCGACCCGGGCCCCCGCCGCGCTGCCCTGGCCGGTCACCCGGGCGAGCTGCCCGTCGGCGCAGTCGAGGGCGTACGCGACCTGCCAGCCGACCAGCGCGACCAGCCCGACCACCCACGCCGGCACGGTGCCGGCGGCGACCCGGCCGGCGAGCGCCACTACGGTCACCGAGGCGGCCAGGCCGAGCACCAGGTTGGTGATGGTCAGCGCGGTCGGGCGCAGCCCGAGGCGCTGGGCGACCAGGGCGAAGACGGCACCCAGCCACTGGCTGACCGACTCGCTGAACAGGCCGCCGCCCCGGTTCACCCGGTGGAAGTCGGCAACGGTGGGACGGGGTTCAGCCACTGTGGTCGCGGAGTGCACCGGCGTAGTCTGCCAGCCGCTCCCGCGTCTCGGTAACCGACATGGCCAGGTGCTCCAGGATGGTGTACCGGTCGGGGCGGGTGGCCGGGGCGAACTGCACCGCCTCGACGAACTGCTCGTCGGTCAGCCCCACGTCGGCGGGCAGCCGGGGCAGCCGGTGCCGGCCCAGGCAGGCCGACATCTCCGCGAAGCGCCGCTGGTCGCCGCGCAGGTAGGTGCAGAACAGCGCGCCGAGCCCGGCCAGCTCGCCGTGCGACGAGGTGCCCGGGAAGAGGGCGTCGATGGCGTGCATGATCTCGTGGCAGCCGCCGCTGGCCGGTCGGCTGCTGCCGCAGACCGCCATCGCCAGGCCGCTGGAGATCAGCGCCTCGGCCAGCACCGTGACGAACGCGTCGTCGGTCATGTCGCCGCCGTGCGCGAGCACCGCCTCCGCGCCCATCCGGGCCAGCGAGGCGGCCAGGCCGTCGACCGGTTCGCCGCGTACCTGGCGGGCCAGTTCCCAGTCGGCCAGGGCGCTGATGTTGCTGATCACGTCGCCGATGCCGGCCCGGTTGTGCTGGTCCGGGCCGGCCGCCACGAAGTCGAGGTCGACGATCACCGCGATCGGGATGTGCACCCCGTAGGAGCCCTTGATGCCGCCGTTGATCAGGCTGGCCACCGGGGAGGCGATGCCGTCGTTGGCGAGGCTGGTCGCCATGGTCACCATCGGCAGCCCGCGCCGGGTGGCCGCGTACTTCGCCACGTCGATGGTCTTGCCGCCGCCGATGCCGACCACCGCGTCGTACGACCGCTCGCGGAGCTTGCCGCCCAGCTCGTCGGCGGCGTCGAGGGTGCCGCCGGCCACGGTGAACACGTCCGCCGAGCGCAGCGAGGGCCGGATCAGCTCGGCGATCTGCCCGCCCTGCCCGGGGCCGACCACCACCGCCACGTCGCCGCCGGCGGAGATCCGCCCGTCGGCGAGGATCGCGGCCAGGTCGGCGACCGCCCCGCGCCGCACGTCGATGTGCAGCGGGGTCAGGATGGTACGGGCTAGTAGCGGCACGCGATCTCCCGCGCCCGGGTCAGGTCGTCGTGGTTGTCGACCTCGACCCAGGAGACGTCCCCGATCGGCGCGGCCCGCACCTCGCCACCCCGGTCGGCGAACTCCTGGTAGCCGTCCTCGTAGTAGAGGTTCGGGTCCCGCCGCCAGGTCGCCTCCAGCGCGTCGGCGAGCGCCCCGGCCACCTGCGGCTCGATCAGCGTCGCGCCGATGTACTCCCCGTACGCCTCGCCCGGGTCCATCAGCTTGGTGATCCGGGTGAGCTGGCCGGCGGCGTCGAAGGTGGTCTTCATCTCCTCGTCGGCCAGCGTCTTGAGGGTGTCGACGGCGAGCAGGATGCCCGGACCGCGCTCGGCCAGCAGGGTCTTCTCCACGCTCACCGGGTGCACGGTGTCGCCGTTGACCAGCAGCACGCCCCGGGCGAAGTGCTCCCGGGCCAGCCACAGCGAGTAGGCGTTGTTCCACTCCTCGGCCTTGTCGTTGTGCACCAGGGTGAGGGTGACGCCGTACTTCTCCTCCAGGGCCGACTGCCGCTGCACGACCGCGTCGGCGGCGTAGCCGACCACGATCACGATCTCGGTGAGCCCCACCTCGGCCAGGTTGCGCAGCGCGATGTCCAGGATGGTGGTCTCACCGTCCACCGGCACCAACGCCTTGGGCAGGGTGTCGGTGTACGGGCGCAGTCGGCGCCCCGCACCGGCCGCGAGCACCATCCCGATCATGCGGGGCCTCCCTCGTACGACTCCAGGTCACCGTTCCAGGTCACCGTTCCAGGTCACCGTGGAGGATAGCCGTGCGTCACCGGGCAGCCGCCGCCAACCGGGAGTTCAGCCGGGGAGCGCGGGTCGGGCGGGCGGGGGAGTCAGCCGGCAGTGCGGGAGTTCAGCGGGCATTCGGGAGCGCAGCCGGGCCGGGCGGGGTTCAGCCGGGCAGGGCGGCCAGGTCGGCGAGCACGCCCAGCCGCTCGTCCGCGGTCAGCGTCGAATACGGGCCGGCCGCCCGACGGTCCGTCTCCAGCTCGATGGCCCGCCGTTCCGGCCCGTCGGGCAGCTCCCCGACGCTGATGGCGGTGTGCCCGGCGGCGGTCCACGCGGCGGCGTGCGCGTCCGCCCGGTGGTACCGCAGCGTGCCGAGTCGGTTGAGCAGCAACACCCCCGACGGGATGCCGTCCGGCTCGTACGGCGGGGCCATCGCGGCGAACGCCGGCCCGGGTTCGGCCTCCGGCTCCCCGGCGAGCAGCACCGCGTACGCCAGCACCCGGCCGTACGCCTCGACCAGCCGGTGCACCCGGTCGTCGTGCCCGGCCCACAGCTCCTCGGTCACCTCGGCGTGCACCTGGTACAGCTCGGCGAGGAAGTCGACGCCCCGCTCGGTGGCGGTGAGCCCGCCGTCCGGCTGGCGGGCGATCATGCCGTGCGCGATCTGCTTGTCCAGCGCCCGCTGGCAGGTGGCCGGGTCCCGGTAGCGGTTGACCGCCGCGAAGCCCGCCCGGTCGACGGTGCCGCCCGGCACGGCGAGCCGGGTGCGGAACTCCACCAGGAAACCGGTGGCGGCCGGCCCGCCGTACCGCTGGCTCAGCTCGGCGCCGCCACCGTCGTGGCCGGCGAACATCCCGGCCACGAACGCCCGCTCGACCGCCGGGGCGACCAGCCCGGTGAACCGGTGCGGTGCCAGCTCGACGCCATCGTCCACGATCAACGCGCCGGCGCAGCGGAGGGGCTCGGTGGGCACACTTCGACAGTAGCGAGCGCCGACCGCCCGCGCCGATGTCCGGTCCCGTCCCGACCTGCACCGGAGTCGACCGGTTCGGCCCACCCTGCCCGGCGCACCGGCCGCACCTTCAGGAGGCCGCCGAGCTGGACCGCCGCCAGCGCGCCGGGGCCGACGGTCGTGCCCGCATGTTGAACTCGGCGTGTATCCCGGCCGGAGCGGCCCGGCCAGGCCCTAGGCTCGTGCGCATGACCGCCGAGCAGCTGATCTCGTTCGCCCGTGGCGCGCCCTCGCTGGACATCGTGGATGTCGAGGGGCTCAAGGCCGCCGCCGTCCGTGCCTTCGACGCCGACCCCGCCGGGGTCACCGCCTACGGCACCTCCGTCGGTTACCCACCCTTGCGGAAGTGGATCGCCGAGAAGCACGGCGTCGAGGCGGATCAGGTGCTGGTCACCAACGGCTCGCTCCAGGCCGACGCGTTCCTCTTCGACCACCTGGTCCGGCGCGGCGACGCCGTGGTGGTGGAACGTCCGACGTACGACCGGACCCTGCTCAACCTCCAGCGGATGGGCGGCGAGATCCACGGCGTGGGCATCGAGCCGGACGGCCTGGACACCGCCGAGCTGCGCAAGCTGCTGGAGTCCGGGGTACGCCCCCGACTGGCCCACGTGATCCCGAACTACCAGAACCCGGCCGGCGTGACGCTCTCCCTGGACAAGCGCCGGGAGCTGCTCGACCTCGCCGCCGAGTACGGCTTCACCATCTTCGAGGACGACCCCTACGCCGACATCCGGTTCCGGGGCGAGCCGCTGCCGTCGATGCTGTCGATGGACACCCGGGGCGTGGTGGTGCACGCGTCCAGCTTCACCAAGACCGTCTGCCCCGGGGTCCGGGTCGGTTACCTGGTCGGGCCGGCGAGCCTGATCGCGGACATCGCCAAGTCGGCGACCAGCCTCTACATCTCGCCGGGCATGGTGGCGCAGGCGATCGTGCACCAGTTCTGCGTCTCGGGTGACATCCAGCGGTCCATCGCCACGGTGTCGTCGGCGCTGGGCGAGCGGGCCGGGGTGCTGGCCGAGTCGCTGCGCCGGCACCTGCCGGAGGTCACCTTCGTCGAGCCGGACGGCGGCTACTTCCTCTGGGTGGAGTTCCCGGACGACGTGGACGTGGACCGGTTGGCTCCGGCCGCCGCCGAGCGGGGCGTCGCGGTGGTCAAGGGCAGCGACTTCATGGTCGACGGTGGGCGGCACGCGCTGCGGCTGGCCTTCTCCGCGGTGACGGCGGACCGGATCGACGAGGGCGTCCGTCGGCTGTCGGAGGCGGTGGCGGCCGTCCGCGGCTGAGAATCTGTCGGGTTTCTGACAGAAGCGCGACCTGGGCCGGTCGAGGGCTCCCCTCGGCCGGTCCGACGACCCACAATGCTGCGAGCGTTACTCACGTCTGGCCGGTGACCCGCTCAGGGCCACTGCCGCCGGGCGGTCGGTGACGCCGCAGCTTTATCCCCGCCCCCCAACGGTGCCGGGTGGGTCGGGTCGTCCCCTCACCCCCTGAACGCGGCCCGACCCGCCCGGTGCCACCACCCGGTCGGCTCCCCGTCGACCGCCTGGCCCTCGGTCGGGTTCCCACGTGACCAGGATCACGGCCGTCGTGCCTTCCGCTGCCCGTCCCGCCGCAGGGGCCGCCGATCGTCCGAGGGCTGCCGGCCCGGCGGCGGCGTAGCCTGCAAGCCGCAGCAGCACACCCGGGAGGGGGAACGCCATGACGGACCGGGCGGAACGGGAGCGGCCGGCGACACCCCACGGCGGTCGGGTGCTCAACCCCCGGGCCTGGGTGTCCCCGGTCCGGGCGATGTCCCGCATTCTCAACGCCGACGGCTCCCCCCGGACCCCCGCGCCCACCGGCCCCGGCCGCAGCGGCGTGGTCGACTGCGGCCTCTACGTCGACGGCGAACGCCGCCCCGGCCAGTGGCAGTACGCCGAGGCGCTGGCCGCCGCGCGCGACGAACGCGACGGGTTCGTCTGGCTCGGCCTGCACGAACCGGGACTGGCCGAGATGACCGCCATCGCCGCGACGTACGGGCTGCACGAGCTGGCCGTCGAGGACGCGGTGAAGGCCCAGCAGCGGCCCAAGCTGGAGCGCTTCGGCGAGGTCAGCTTCCTGGTCCTGCGTACCGCTCGGTACTGCGAGCACACCGAGCTGACCGAGACCTCCGAGGTGGTCGAGACCGGCCAGGTGATGCTCTTCATCGGCCCGAACTTCCTGATCAGCGTCCGGCACGGGGACGCCTGCCGGCTGGCCCCGGTACGGGCCGACCTGGAGGCCAAGCGGGACCTGCTGCGGCACGGGCCGTGGGCGGTGGCGTACGCGATCACCGACCGGGTGGTGGACCTCTACCTGGAGGTGGCCGACCAGCTGGAGGACGACCTCGACGTGCTGGAGGCGGACGTCTTCGACCGGCAGAGCAGCGGGCGGATCCAGCGGATCTATCAGATGAAGCGGGAGTTGGTGGAGTTCAAGCGGGCGGTGATCCCACTGCAACGGCCGCTGATGACGCTGACCGCGCAGGTGCACCGGGAGGTGCCGCAGGAGGTGCGGCGCTACTTCCGCGACGTGCAGGACCACCTCAGCCGCACCGTCGAGCAGGTCAACTCCTACGACGACCTGCTCAACTCGATCCTCCAGGCCCGGCTGGCGCAGGTCACCGTCGACCAGAACAACGACATGCGCAAGATCGCCGCCTGGGCCGGCATCGCGGCGGTCTGGACCGCGTTCGCCGGGGTCTACGGCATGAACTTCGAGAACATGCCCGAGCTGAAATGGACGTACGGCTATCCGGGCGTGCTCGCGCTGATGCTCGCCATCTCGCTGGCGCTGTACCGGTGGTTCCGCCGCAACGGCTGGCTCTGACCGCCCGGGTCGGGTCTGTGCGGGGTCCCGGTCAGTGGGCCGGGGCGGTGGCCGGGGCCGCCGCCGCCATCAGCTCGGAGACGGTGACGAACTCGAAGCCCCGCCGCCGTAGACCGGCGATCATCGCGGCCAACCCCCGGATCGCGACCAGCCGGTCCACCGGCCCGGTGTCGTGGGCGAGCAGGATCGTGCCCGGGTCACAGGATTCGACGATGTAGTCGACCAGGCCGTCCGGATTCTGGGTGAACCGGGATTCGAGCATCTGCCGGTTCCAGAGGACCACCTGGTAGCCCAGGTCGTTGGCGGCCAGCAGGGTGCTGCCGGAAAGGTGCCCGTAGGGCGGGCGGAGCAGGGTCGGCTCCCGCCCGCAGAGCCGGGTCAGCTCGTTGTGCGCCCGACCGATCGCGGTGCACGCCTGCTCGTAGGTCATCTTTGCCAGGTCCCGGTGGGCCCAGGTGTGGTTGCCGACCTCGTGACCGGCCAATCGGTGTGCCACCAGCCGGCCGTACTCACGGGCGCGGCGGCCGACCATGAAGAAGGTGGCCGGGGTGTCGGTCTGGGCGAGGATCGACAGCACCCGGGGGGTCCAGTTCGGGGCCGGACCGTCGTCGAAGGTGAGCGCGATCAACCGCCGGGTGGTGTCCACGCTCCACACCACGTCGACCCGGGACGACCGGGGCGGGGTGCTCCGGTCGGCGTGCACGGTGGCCGCGTACCCGCCGTAGACCGGCAGCTTGCTGTCGGCGGTGGCCTCGGCGTACCCGAACTCGCCGGTCAGTGTCACTCCCGCGCCGGCCAGCGCGGCGGCGGCGCCGGAGAGGACACGTCGCCGCGAGAGCGCCCGGTCGTGCTCGACCGGTCGCTCGACGAGCTGGTCGTGGGGCCCGGACGACGGAGCACTGTCGGGCTCCGGGCCTGTGAGCTCCGGGTCGTTGGTCGGCGGCATAACGAGCACTGTAGGAGCCGGCGGCCCGCCGGGTGAGCCCGGACCGGTCGGGGAGAACCCTGATCTCCCCGCCCTGACGTGGGGGTCGGGCGTCGCCGTGGCCGCAGGCGGCCGGGCCGTGGGCCGTGAATCGCGGGTTCCGGCCGGACCGGCGGCGGACGGATCTGGGCGCGGCTGCGGCGCGGGACGACCGGGGGGTCGTCACCGCGCCGCCGGCGAGGTGCGGGGGGTCAGCGACGGGTGCCGTGCTGGGCCCCGGCCTTTCCGGCGCCGAGCGCCTTGCCGAGGTCGTCGGCCGGCCGGCCGGAGACGTCGGTGGCACCCTCGGCGACCGAGGGAACCTTGTCGTTCGGGTGGATCACCGGCTTGCCGGGCGAGGTGGCGGCAGCCACGGTGGAACTGCCCACACCGGTGGCGGGCGGCGTGGCCGAGCCGGTCGGCGTGGACCCGTCGGCCGACGGGGTCTCCACCACCAGGACGTCGACCTCGTCGCGGGGAGCGTCGATGCCGGTGCCGGCCGGTACGGCGGGGGTGTCGAACCCGGGGGTGGTCCGGCTGACCGGGGCGGTCTCGATGCCCCGGGTCGGGTCGTACTCGGCCCACTCCTGCTGCTCGCGACGGCGACGTACGGCCATCGCCCCGGCCACCCCGGCCACCGTGCCGGCGACCAGCAGACCGGCGAGCATGCCGCGCGAGGTGCGCTTCTTCTTCCGGGCCTTCGGGGTCTTCGCCTTGATCTTCTTGCTCACCGCGGCCTGCTTAGCGGCGGCGGCCTTCTTGCCGGCCACCGCCTTACCGGCAGCATCGGCCTGGGCGTTGCGCACCGCCAGGGCCACCGGGGCGAGGGCCGCGACCGTCGACGCGAGGCCACTGGAAGCCCGGTCCCGCACCACGACCGCGGTCGGCGCGACCGCGCCCCGGGCCGCCTGGACCCGCGGGCCGACAGTGGCCCCGGCACCCTTCGCCGCATGCGTGGCGGCCTGCCTCAGGTGACCGATGCCCTGGTGCAGCTCCACCTTTGCCAGCTGCCCCTGGGTCTTGCGCCGCCCGATTCCAAACACGGTCCCACCTCCTGGGAGTTGTTCCTTCGTCATCCTCCACCAACGGATGCCTCCGCACTGCCAGATGGGGCACATGGGAGGATCCGCATGGAACTGACCAACGAGTGAGGAGTACCCGTGGCCGAGGCTGTCTACGCCACCTTGCACACCAACGCTGGCCCGATCCGGCTGGAGCTCTTCGGTAATCACGCTCCGAAGACGGTTCGTAACTTCGTCGACCTGGCCGAGGGCAACAAGGAATACACCGATCCCCGCACCGGTCAGCCGGGCAACGGGCCGTACTACGACGGCACCATCTCGCACCGGGTGATCAGCGGTTTCATGGTCCAGATGGGCGACCCGACCGGCACCGGCCGGGGTGGTCCGGGCTACACGTTCGCCGACGAGTTCCACCCGGAGCTGCGCTTCGACCGGCCGTACCTGCTGGCGATGGCGAACGCCGGGCCGGGCACCAACGGGTCGCAGTTCTTCATCACCGTCGGGGCGACCCCGCACCTGAACAACCGGCACACCATCTTCGGCCAGGTGGCCGACGAGCAGTCGGCGAAGGTGGTGGACTCCATCGCGAACACCCCGACCGGTCCGAGTGACCGGCCGCTGCAGGACGTGGTGATCGAGCGGGTCGAGATCGAGCGCACCGAGGCCTGATCGCGTCCGCGAGGTACCTTTGCACGCATGACTGAACGCTCCGGGCCGGCCGGCGACGCCACCGGCGGGTCGGTGCCGACCGCCCCGGTCTGCTACCGCCACTCCGACCGGGAGACGTACCTCAGGTGCTCCCGCTGCGACCGGCCGATCTGTCCGGAGTGCATGCGGGACGCCCCGGTCGGCCACCAGTGCCCGGAGTGCGTGAACGAGGGACGCCGCAGCGTACGGCCGGCGCGTACCGCCTTCGGTGGCGGTGCCGCCGGCCGTCGCGGCCTGGTCACCCGCGTCCTGATCGCCCTGAACGTGCTGGTGATGATCGTCTCGGTGCTCAGCGACCGGGGCGGCGACTCGATGATCGGCGGGTCCGGCTTCGGCGGCCTGCTCGGTGGCGGCACCCCGCTGACCCAATGGGGTTCGGTGCTCAGCTACGCCTCGTACGTGCCGTTCGGGGAGGCGCACGGCGTCGCCTCCGGTGAGTGGTACCGGCTGGTCACCGCGATGTTCCTGCACTACGGCGTGGTGCACCTGCTGCTCAACATGTGGGCGCTCTGGGTGCTGGGGCGGGAGTTGGAGGCCCTGCTCGGGCCGCTGCGCTTCCTCACCCTCTATCTGGTGGCCGGGCTCGGCGGCAACGTCGCGGCATACCTGTTCAGCAGCCCCAACACCGCGTCGGCCGGTGCCTCGACGGCGATCTTCGGACTGTTCGCGGCGGTCTTCGTGCTGATGCGCCGGCTCGGCCGGGACACCTCGGCGATCCTGCCGATCCTGGTGATCAACCTGATCTTCACCTTCACCGTGCCGGGCATCTCCATCCCGGGCCACGTCGGCGGGCTCGTGGTCGGGGCGCTGATGGCGCTGGTGCTGGCGTACGCCCCCCGGATGCGACGTTCGGTCTTCCAGGCGGCCGGCACGGCGGTCATCGTGGTGGCGCTGCTCGGCCTGGTGATCGTCCGCACCGTGATGCTGCTCGGCTGATCAGGGGCGGGCGGCCAGGACCTCCTCGGCCACCTCGGTCGGCGACGCGCCCAGGTCGGCCCGGCCGAGCAGGTGCAGGCTCTCGCCCGCGTCGATCTCCAGGGTCTCCCCGGTCAACCCGAACCGGCTGCGCCGGTCCACGGTGACCGTCTCCACCGCGTCCCACGGCAGGTGCCGCCGCCCGGCGTACCCCCGGACGACGGTGACGCCGCCGGCATCGACCGCGAGGCGGACCGGGGCGACCAGGTCGCGTACCGCCCAGCCGACCAGGCCCACGGCGGCGGCGACGGCCAGCGCCAGCGGGACCGGGTCGCCGTCGGCGAGCAGCAGCCCGAGGGCGGCCAGCCCGACCGCGCCGGCCAGCTTCACCGCCGGGACCGCCGGGGGGACCCGCCACTGGCGGGCCGGAGACGAGGGTGGATGCATCACCTCAGCATGCCAGCCCCGACCGGCTTACCCTCGCGTCGACGGCCGGCCCGCGTCGGCCGGCCCACCCTGGCGTCGACGACGTAGGATCGACGCAGCCGAAGTTACCGGGGAGTAGTCATGAGTGACGCAGTCATCGTCGGTGCGGTGCGTACCCCCGTCGGGCGACGCAAGGGTGGCCTGGCCGAGGTCCACCCGGTCGACCTCTCGGCACACGTGCTGCGCGCCCTCGCCGACCGGACCGGCATCGATCCCGGTCAGGTCGACGACGTGATCTGGGGTTGTGTGTCCCAGGTCGGCGAGCAGTCCTGGAACATCGCCCGCAACGGCGTGCTCGCCGCCGGCTGGCCCGAGTCGGTGCCCGGCACCACCCTCGACCGGCAGTGCGGCTCCAGCCAGCAGGCCCTGCACTTCGCCGCCGCGACGGTGCTCTCCGGTCAGGCCGACCTGGTGGTGGCCGGTGGTGTCGAGTCGATGACCCGGGTGCCGATGGGGTCCAGCGTCGGCGACGGCATGCCGTTCAGCGCCCGGCTCCGCGAGCGTTACCGGGGCGTCGAGGGCTTCGCCGACGACCAGCCACTGCCGTTCAACCAGGGGGTCGGTGCCGAGCTGATCGCCGCCCGCTGGCGCTTCTCCCGTAGTCAGCTCGACGAGTTCGCGCTGGCCAGCCACGAGAAGGCCGCCGCCGCGCAGGACGCCGGGGTGTTCGACCCGGAGCTTGCCCCGGTGCCGCTGGCCGACGGCGGCACCTTCACCGCCGACGAGGGCATCCGCCGGGACACCTCACTCTCGGTGCTCGGCGGGCTGAAGACCCCGTTCCGCGCCGACGGCGTGGTCACCGCCGGGTCCGCGTCGCAGATCTCCGACGGGGCCGCCGCGCTCGCCGTCACCACCAGCGAGTGGGCCAGCCGGCACGGCCTGCGCCCGCTGGCCCGGGTGCACACCGCCGTGGTCGCCGCCGACGACCCGGTCACCATGCTCACCGCCCCCATCCCGGCCACCGCGAAGGCGCTGCGCCGCGCCGGCCTGGGCATCGAGGAGATCGGTGTGTACGAGGTGAACGAGGCGTTCGCCCCGGTGCCGCTGGCCTGGCTGGCCGAGACCGAGGCCGACCCGGAGCGGCTCAACCCGCGCGGCGGCGCGATCGCGCTGGGCCACCCGCTCGGCGCGTCCGGTGCCCGGATCATGACGACGCTGCTCCAGCACATGCGGGACAACGACATCCGGTACGGCCTGCAGACCATGTGCGAGGGCGGCGGCATGGCCAACGCCACCATCCTCGAACTGCTCTAACCCCCACCTGCCCCGCCCCCACCTGCCCCGGCCCCGGCCCCGGCCACCGCCCGACCGTCGCCTGGGCCGGGCTCGCGATCAAGGTCATCACCACGGGGGCGATGTTGCGGTATCAGGGTGGCTCGATACCGCAACATCGCTCCCCTTGTCGCGGGGCCTCCCACGGGGCGGGCTGGGCGGGAGGCGGGCGGGGTCGGGGGTGGGTGGGGAAATGGCGGGCGTCGGGGCGGGTGGGTGGCCTACCCTGCGCTGCGTGACGATCACCTCCGTAGCCGCCAGCTGGGCCGACCCGCAGTGGCGGTCCGCCGCCCTCGACTGGGTCACCGGGCAACTCGGTCGGCACGGCCGCCGGGTCACCGGCCCGGTCGAGGCCCGGCTTCGCCCCTGGTCGCTGGTCTGGCGGGTGCCCACCGACGCCGGGTCGTACTGGTTCAAGGCGAACAACACCGGCACGGCGTACGAGGCGGTGCTCCTCACCGAGTTGGCCCGGCGTACCCCCGGTCGGGTGCTCGACCCGGTCGCGGTGGACACCGGACGCGGCTGGTCCCTGCTGCCCGACGGCGGTCCCACCCTGCGTGAACTGGCCGAACCCGATCCCGCCCGCTGGGTCGACGTGCTGGTGGCCTACGCCGAACTCCAGCGGGAGGCGACCTCGGCGGCGGACGAACTGGTCGCGCTCGGGGTACCCGACCAGCGGCCGGCGGCCATGCCGGGCCTCCTCGCCGACCTGCTCGACGACCGGGCCGCCCTGCTCTTAGACCTCGAGGGTGGCCTGGACGCGGCGACCCACGAGCGGTTGCGGGCGCACCTGCCGCGCTTCGCCGAGGACTGCCGACGGCTCGCCGACAGCGGCATCCCGGCCAGTGTCCAGCACGACGACCTGCACGACGGGAACGTGTTCGTCACCGCCGACGGCTACCGCTTCTTCGACTGGGGGGACTCGTCCGTCGCGCACCCGTTCGGCACCCTGCTGGTGACCCTGCGCTCGGCGGCACACACGTTCTCGCTGCCCGAGGGTGATCCGATGCTGGTCCGGTTGCGCGACGCCTATCTGGAGCCGTGGACCGACCGGCACGACCGGGCCACCCTGCGGGAGATCGCCGGGCTGGCCATGCGGGTGACCACGGTGAGCCGGGCGCTGTCCTGGCGGCGGGCCCTGGACACCACCGACCCGAGCCGCACCGAGTACGCCGACGCGGTGCCCGGCTGGCTCGGCGAACTCTTCGCCCCGATGCCCGTCTGACCGCTCGTGGTGATCGTCCCGTAGCGACCACCGTCGGAGGTGGACGGCCCGGGCGGGGTGGACACGGCGACCGGTGTCCGGGGAAGATCCCCCGGAACGCTGCGCCGCGTCCCGCCGGGCCGGCGTGCCCCAGCCCGCCGCTCGTCACCTCAGCCACGTCGACCCACCACCAGTGTCGTCAGGCCATCCCCACGGCATCCGCGACCACGTCGCCAGCGCCGTAGCCACCGCCTGCTCCGTGCCTCGGCCGGTGACGACCGGTGCGGGTACGGCGTCGGTCTGATCGGAGCTGCGCCACCGTCGTCGCGTCACGAGAACGGGAGACCCGTGCCGGACAGTTCCGCCCCCTCGGCCCTGCGTCGGCTGATCACCGCCACCGTGGCCTGGGTGCTCCTCGCCACCGTGGCGCCGGTGGTGGCCGCCGGCCCGGTCCGCGCCGCCGGCTACTCCGGGCCGCAGCCGGGCACCTTCACCGGGTTGGGCTTCGACACCTGCGCCGCCCCCTCGAACGCGGCGATGACCGCCTGGCTGAAGTCGCCGTACCGGGCCGTCGGCGTCTATCTCGGCGGGGTGAACCGGGGATGCGCCCAGCCCAATCTCACCCGGAGTTGGGTGGCGACCCAGCAGGCGGCGGGTTGGCGGATCTTCCCGCTCTACGTCGGGTTGCAGGCGCCCTGCTCCACGTACCAGCGGCGGATCGACCCGACCCGGGCCACGGCCCAGGGGCGTGCGGCGGCCGACGACGCGGCGACCAGGGCCGACGATCTCGGTCTGGCTCGCCGCAGCACGCTCATCCTCGACCTGGAGCACTACCCGTCGGGCGACGCGGCGTGCACCGCCGCCGTCGACGGGTTCGTCAGCGCGTGGACCCTCCGCCTGCACGAGCGCGGCTTTCTCGCCGGCCTCTACACCAAGGTCACCTCGGCCGGCCTGGGCGACCAGGTGGCCGCCTACCACCGGCCGGGGCACGGCGTCCCCGACCTGCTCGACTTCGCCCGCTGGGACGGCGTGCGGACGGTCACCGACCCGGCCCTGCCGGCGTCGCACTGGGCTCCCGGGCGGCGGATGAAGCAGTACCAGGGCGACCACCACGAGACCTGGGGCGGGGTCCGGATGAACATCGACAGCAACTATCTCGACCTGGTGCAGCCGGCGCGGTCGCGGTCGCGGCCCGCACCGCAGGCGCCACCGAAGTGGGGCACCGGGCTGTCCCGGCTGGTGGCCCGGTCCGCCGCCGCAGCGCTGCGCTGACCCGTGCCGGCAGCGGACCGTCCCCCACCCCACTGACCTGGTCGGGTGAAAGACGCACCGGCGGTGCGACACGGGGGAGTGGAAGGTCCAATAGTCGACAGTGACCCACATCACCCCTGGTGGCGGCTCGTTGGCCAGGTATGGACGTCTTCTCGCGCACCTTCCTCCCGGCCGCCGCCGAGACCGGGTTGGCGGTCCAGACGGTGAGTCGGCACATGCCCGTCTTCCGGCAGTGCGTCGGCTCCGGTGACGCCACCATCCTGGTCGCCCGGTGCGTCCGCCCCGACCGGCCGGTCGGCGGTGAATACCTCCTCCTGCTCACCCACCGCCGGCTGGTGGTCACCCAGCAGACCCGGGTGCTGCACCGGCTGCGCCTGCACCTGAACACCGAGCTGCGGGAGCTGAGCAACGTCACCTGGAGCCCGGACCCCCGGGCGCAGGCCGTCGAGTTGGCCGCCACCGCGATCGACGGGGTGCGGGAGCGGTTCGTCATCCGTACCCCGCATCCGAAGCAGGTGTGGCAGCTCGACACGCTGCTGCACCACGCGTTCCGGACCCGGTTGCGCAAGCCCGAGGAGCGGGTCGTCGCC
This sequence comes from Micromonospora matsumotoense, assembly GCF_900091525.1. Taxonomy (GTDB): domain Bacteria; phylum Actinomycetota; class Actinomycetes; order Mycobacteriales; family Micromonosporaceae; genus Micromonospora; species Micromonospora matsumotoensis. The sequence continues at coordinate 14,112 of NZ_FMCU01000011.1, read as the reverse complement.
ACCATCGGCGACGCCCCGGCCACCGCGCCGGCCCCGTTGCTGCGCCCGTTGCCGGCCCGCTGATCGCATCCTTACCTGACTCGAACACCGCCGTACGTCCCGGTCGGCCCCGGGTCGGTCATCATGGGCCGGTGACCGTCGACGCCACCGGGCAACGCGGGCTCGTCCTCGTGGTGGAGGACGAGCCGTCCATCGCCGACCTGGTCCGGCTCTATCTGGGCCGGGACGGGTTCGGCGTACACCTGGAACGGGACGGCACGGCCGGGTTGGCCGCCGCCCGGCGGCTGCGCCCGGTGGCCTGCGTCCTCGACATCACCCTGCCGGGCCTGGCCGGCACCGAGATCTGCCGCCGGCTGCGCGAGGCCGGCGACTGGACCCCGGTCATCTTCCTCACCGCCCGCGACGACGAGGTCGACCGGATCGTCGGCCTGGAACTGGGCGCGGACGACTACGTCACCAAACCGTTCAGCCCCCGGGAGCTGGTGGCCCGGGTCCGGGCGGTGCTGCGGCGCACCGTCGGTGCCCCGGACGGACCGGACCGGCCCCGCACGGTCGGCCCGGTCACCCTCGACCCGGCCCGTCGCACGGTGCTCGCGGCCGGTGCCCCCGTCCAGCTCACCTCCACCGAATTCGACCTGCTCGCCCACCTGATGGCCCGCCCCGGCCGGGTCTTCACCCGGGAGGAACTGCTGGCCGGCGTCTGGGGCTACGCGGCACACGCCGGCACCCGTACCGTCGACGTGCACGTCGCCCAGGTCCGGGCCAAGCTCGGCCCGGCCAGCGTGATCCGTACCCACCGGGGCGTCGGGTACGCCGCCAATGGCTGAGCCCGCCACCCGGCCGCCGACCACCCCGCCCCCGGCCGGCACCACCCCGCCGCCGCCGACCGCTCCACTGCCGACCACCCCGCCGCAGGCCGCTCCACCCCGGGCCGCTCCACCCCGGAACGCACCGCCGCCGGCCCGCCAGTCGCCGGCCGCACCGCCGCCGGCCGCCGTCCGGCCGCGACGCCGTCGGCCGCGACGCCGGTTCACCCACACGCTGACCGCCCGCGCGGTCCTGGTGACCTGCGCGGTGGCGCTGGTGTCGGTGCTGGTCACCGCGCTGGTCGCGGTCCCCCTGGCGGTACGCGGGGTGGAGCGCCGTGACCAGGCCGCGCTGGCCGCCCAGGCCCGTCTCGCCGCCGACGTCCTGCGGGTACGCCCCAGCCGGCAGCGCGACGCGGCCGGTGACCGGCTGATCCGCCAACTCCGGGAACAACAGATCGAGGTGTACGTCGTCCAGGGCGGACTGGCCGACCGCCCCGGCCTGCCCCGGCAGGTGGTGAACCGGATCTCCGCCGGCCGGGACGTCTCCGGTCGACGGTTCGTCAACGGCCAACGGACCCTCGTCGAGGGGCGGGCGCTACCCGGCGGGGAGGGGGTGGTGCTGACCCGGGCCACCCCGCAGGGGCCGTGGCGGCAGGTGCTGCGTGCCCTCTGGCTGCCGCTGCTGGCCGGGCTCACCGCCGGGGCGGCGGCCGGGCTGCTGCTCGCCCGTCGGCTGGCCCGGCCGATCCGGCACGCCGCCACCGCCGCCGCCCGGCTGCGCGCCGGTGACCGGGCCGTCCGGGTGCCCGTCGAACCCCCCGACGAGGTCGCCGACCTGGCGTACGCGTTGAACGGGTTGGCCGCCGCGCTGGCCACCAGCGAGGGGCGGCAGCGGGAGTTCCTGCTCTCCGTCTCGCACGAACTGCGGACCCCGTTGACCGCGATCCGGGGGTGGGCCGAGGCGCTCGCCGACGGGGTGATCGGCGCGGACGAGGCCGCCGCCACCGGCCGGACGATGCTCACCGAGGCGCAGCACCTGGACCGGCTGGTCGCCGACCTGTTGGCGCTGGCCCGGCTGGAGGCGGTGGACTTTCCGCTGGAACCGGTGCCGGTGGACCTCACCCGGCTGGCCGTCGACGCCGAACGGACCTGGTCGGAGCGGTGCGCGGCCGTCGGGGTGCCGTTCCGGCTGGAGGTCCCGGGCACGGCGGTGCCGGCGTACACCGATCCGGGGCGGATCCGGCAGGTGGTGGACGGGCTGCTGGAGAACGCGCTGCGGGTCGTACCGCCGGGGGCGTCGGTGGTGCTCGCGGTCCGGCCGGCCGGTGCCGGCCCGGCCGCCGGTGGGCTGGTCGAGGTCCGCGACGGCGGACCCGGCTTCACCGACGACGACCTGGCGGTGGCCTTCGAACGGGGCGCGCTGCACCAGCGCTACCGGGGGGTCCGGAAGGTGGGCAGCGGGTTGGGGCTGGCGCTGGCCGCCGGTCTGGTCCGCCGGCTCGGCGGGGAGATCGTCGCCGGCCACGCGGCCGAGGGCGGCGCGGCGTTCACCGTCCGGCTGCCCGCCCATCCTTACCCGACCCGAACATCGGCCTGACCCCGCGCCCATCGGACTCCGCGACGCTGGCGGCACCACGGACCAGAGGGAGAGTCATGGCACATCGGGGAATCGCCGTCACCGCCACGTCGCTGCTCGCGGCGCTCACGCTGGGCGTCGCCGGCTGCGGGCCGGCACAGGTGGCGCAGGACGGCACGAAGGCCGCGGCCGTCGACGTGGCCGCCGCGCTGGGCGTCGAGGGGCAGGCGTTGGCCGCGCTGGGCCTCGACCCGACCGAGTTGGATCTGCTCGCCGCGCCCGCCCCGGCCGCCGGGGAGTCGACCTCCCCGTCCCCGTCGGCCGGGGCGAAGGGCAAGCGTGCCGAGCGGGCGCAGGAGCTGCGGCAACGCCGGCAGGCCCGGGTGCTGCTGGGCCGCAACGGCCTGCACGGTGAGGCGGTGGTGCAGACGAAGGACGGCGGCACGAAGACCGTCGTCGTGCAGCGCGGCGAGGTGACCGCGGTCGACGGCGACTCGGTGACCGTGAAGTCCACCGACGGCTTCACCCTGACCTGGAAGCTCGGCGACCAGCTCCGGGTGGTCGAGCGGCGCACCACCGTCAAGGCCAGCGACATCAAGGTGGGCACCAGGGTCAACGTGGCCGGGGCCCGCGACGGTGACGCCAGCGTCGCCCGGCTGATCGTGGTGCCGGTCAAGCAGAAGTGACCCGTAGGGGACGGTCGGGGCCGGCGTGGACCACCGCGCCGGCCCCGACGCCCGACGCCTGCCCCGACGCCCGGTCGGACGCCTGTCCCGACGCCGGGCGCCCGGCGCCCGTCAGTCGGCCGGCGCTGCGGTCAGTCGGCCGGCGCTGCCGGCGGTCGGGGTCGGCGCTCAGCGGGTCGGGGGCAGCGCGTAGCCGACGTGGTCGCGGTACTCGATCGTCCAGCCCGCCGGGACCAGCCGGGCGCACTCCGTCCGAGGGCCGGTGCAGACGATCGCGTCGACCGAGGTGGGGTCGGCCGGCGGCCGGTCCGGCAGCACCGACTGCAACGCCACCAGCTCGGGCGACCGGCCGTCGTCGTCGCGCAGCAGCAACCACCAGGGGTACTCCCAGTTGTCGTTCTGCTGCACCAGGCCGATCCGTCGGGCGTCGCTCGCCCGGACCGCCGAGGCGGCCCAGCGGAACTCGTCGGCCCACTGCGGCCGGCGCAGGAACCGGGTGTCCCACTCGGTGGTGGTGAAGACCGAGCCGGCACCGACCAGCCGGCGCGGGAAGCCGTACGACAAGGCCAGGACGCCGGCCAGCGCGGAGGTGGCCAGCATGGTCACCACCAGCCCGGCGGCCACCGACCGCCGGCCCGCCCCGGCCCGCCGCCGCAGCACCGCGTCCACCCAGAGCCCGGCCAGCGGTACGGCCAGCACCAGCGCGTAGAGCAGCAGCCGGTTCCCCCACGGCTGCCACTTGATCATCGCGGTGTGCAGGACCACCGCGAGCACCACCACGGCCGCGTACGCCCGCAGCGCCCCCGGTCGACCGGGGCTGACCCGGCGGGGTCGGACCAGCGCGAAGACCGCCCCGAGCAGCGCCAGCGACCCGGCCAGCGGGAAGGCCACCCGGTCCTCGTCGGGATACCAGGCCGGCACCGGGAAGACCTCCCGGCCGAAGGTGATGGTCCGGTCCTGTGGGTCCACACCGACCGCCCGGGAGCCGGCCATGATCGCCTCGGCGGTGCCCGCGCGCAGCGGGGAGAGCGGGGTGTCGAAGGCGGTGTGCCCGATCCGCAGCGCGTTGACCAGCACGGCGACCGGATCGTGTCGTTCCATCGGGATGGACTCCCGCAGCCGGGGCGGCCCCAACGGGTGGCCGAACTCGGCGGTCTCCCGGGCCAGGAACGGCCCCACCACCGTCGCCGCGACCAGCAGCACCAGCAGCGAACCGCCCACCGTCCGGGCCACCTGCCGGACCCCGGTAGGTGCCGGCCGGTCGGCCGTCCCGGTCGCCGGGCCCGACCCGACACCGCCGACCGCCCGCCCGACCCGGTCGGCGCCGACCCCGGTGGAGTCGCCGGGAGCGAGCCCGGTGGAGTCGCCGGTGCCGACCCCGGTGGGGCGGGTGGCGAGCCGGAGTTGGGCCAGGCCCCAGAGCAGCAGCAGCGGCCCGACGGCGATCAGCCCGCTGGTCTTGGTCAGCGCGGTCAGGCCGGTGGCCGCGCCGAGCGCCAGCGCATCGCCCAGGCCGGCCCGGCGGCGCAGGCCGTCCAGCACCAGGGTGGCGGCGCAGGCGGCCCAGGCGGCGGCCACCAGGTCGGTCTGGGTGCTGGTCGCCTGGAGGGCCACCATCGGCGTGGTGGCGAGCAGGAACGCGGTGAGCAGTTGGGCCCGCCGGCCCCCGCCGAGCTGGGCGGTGATCCGGGTGGCCGCCAGCAGGCAACCGATCCCTGCGGCCCACTGCACCAGGTGGTGCAGGGCGTCCCCGCCGGTGAACAGGCGCAGGTGCAACAGCAGGTATTCCGCGCCGGGCGGGATGGTCACCTGCCGGTGGATGGCGGTGGGCCAGAACTCCAGGCTGCCCTGGGCCACCCAGTGCTCCACCTTCGGCAGGTGGTAGGTCTGCGAGTCGAAGTTGTTCGGCTCGGCCAGCAGCGCCACCACCAGCTCGATCGACACCATCGCGAGCACCCCGCCGGCGAGCAGCCGCTCACCCCGGGTCGCCGTACGCCGGAAGTGGGACAGCCGGGCCGCCCAGCCGGACAGCAGCGCCGCGAGGCCGTCCCGGGCGGTGGCCGGCAGTTCCGGTCCGGGTGTCGCCCCGCTGCCGGCGGCCGCGCCCCCGGTCGGGCCGTCTGTCGTCGGGCCGCCCCCGGTCGGGCCGTCCGTCGTCGGGCCGCCCCCGGTCGGGTCGTCCGTCGTCGGGCCGCTCCCGGTCGGGCTTTCCGCTGTCGGGCCGCCCACGGTCGCGCCGACCAGCACCGCTTGGCGGGTCTCGGCGGCGGCGGTCCGGGGCCGGAGGGTGTCCCGGCCGCGTCGCCGGCCGGCGGCCACCGCCACCCCGGCGACGAAGAGCAGCCAGGCCAGGGCGAAGGCGGGCAGGGTGAGCGCGTCGAGGACGCCGAGCAGCTCCACGGTCAGCACGGCGAAGACGCCGGTCAGCAGGGCGGCCCGGACGACGCCGAGGCGGTGCGGGGCGACCGCCCCGGCGGCCCGGGGCCGCAGCAGAGCGGAGAGCACCACGAGCGCGACGACGGGGGCCGCCACGAGCATCCAGCCGGCTGCCGACATGGGCGGAAGTAAACACCATCCCCCTGAAAGAGCCGTTGCCGGTCGGTACGGTGGCGACGAATGGCAGGGCCTCGGCCGGCCCGGTGGCGACCCTCGCACGGCTGACCTGCCAGGCTAGGCTAGGGCCCGACTCACTGTCGCCACCGTGGAGATTCTCGTGAAGCTCTCGATCCTCATGCCGGTCTACAACGAGGAAGAACGCATCGCGGATGCCCTCAAGCAGGCATTGGCGGTCGATTATCCGTGTGAGATCGAGTTGGTCGTGGTCGATGACGGTAGCCGGGACGGCACCGGGGAGATCCTCGGCCGGGCGGACGACGCGCGGCTGCGGGTGATCACCCACCCGCGTAACGCGGGTAAGGGTGCGGCCATCAAGACGGCCGTGGCCAGCGCCGAGGGTGAGTACATGGTCATTCTCGACGCCGACCTGGAGTACGACCCGCAGGACATCCCCCGGTTGCTCGCCCCGGTGCTCGACGGGCGGGCCACGGTGGTCTACGGCAACCGCACCTTCGGTAGCCACAGCGCGTACAGCTTCTGGTATGTGATGGGTAACAAGGGCGTCACGATGGCGGCGAATGTGTTGTTCAACTCCTATATCGGTGACCTGGAGACCTGTTTCAAGCTGATGCCGGTCGAGCTGTACCGGTCGCTGGGCATCCGGTCGCGGGGTTTCGGGATGGAGGCGGAGGTGACCGGCAAGCTGTTGCGCCGCCGCATCCGCCCGTACGAGGTGCCGATCAGCTACCGGGCGCGCGGGCGCGAAGAGGGCAAGAAGATCACCTGGAAGGACGGGGTCGAGGCGATCTGGATCCTCGGCCGGGAACGCACCCGCCGGCGTGCCAGCCTGGTAAGGCGCTGATTGGCCGGCGCGGCCCGGCAGCGTCAAGTCCGTACAGCGCTGTGTCGATCGACGTGCCGTATCGCCGCAGGCCCTGCCTCAAGCGCTGACGTGAGAGGACGGCCTGCACTGTCGCGGTGGCGCGGCGTGGCAGCACCATAGCTTCGCCAAGGCTCTCCAGGTCTTGAGAGTGGCGACGGTCTGATCGCCCAGGTCAATCTCCACCGCGAGCCCCAGGCCGCTGCCGACGGCTTGAGCGCTACCAATCGTGTGGTGCCAGCGTCGCCTGACGATAAGCTATCCTGCCTTGGCTCGATGACTTCGTAATTACGGGGGCGCGGTGGTGCGGTCAGTTAGCAATGATCGACTTCGTAATTATGGTGAGGCAACTGCCGCCCTTTCGGGTGGGCCGAACGCCCAGCGAGTAGTACGAATAGTGACCCCCGGCCGGCTGGCCACTGCCGTCGGTCTCGCTGGCCTCCTTTATCGGGTTCTCCTGGTGGCGTTTGACGTTCCACCCGCCAACAGCGATGAAGGCACCGCCGGCTTGGCGGCACTGCACATCGGGGAAGGCCGGCACTGGCCGGTCTTCTTCTACGGCCAGCACTACATGGGTGCGTTCCATTCCTACCTGGCGGCACCCCTGGTCCAGGTTTTCGGCGTGCATTGGTGGGTCATGCGGGTGCCGGCTCTGGCCATGTACGCGCTATTTCTGATACTGCTCTACCAATTAACGAGAACTCTCTACACGCCATGGTTTGCCGCTTTTTCTGTAGCGATCATGGCATTCGGTTCCGATCGCGTCATAAAAAGCCAATTAATCGGTGCTGGCGGATACTCTGACGTGGCTGCGGCCACGGCGGCATTGATGGCGGCATCGGCACTCTTGGCGTTGCGCAGAACGGGAGGGCTGGGAATATACTTTGGTTGGGGGTTGCTGGCCGGCTACATCGTGTGGACCCACTGGCTTGCGTTGCCATACGTAGCCGTGGCCGTGTTCCTCCTAGGCTGGGCGAATCGAGAGGTGTTGACTAAAGGGCGACTACTCCTTGTCGCCGCGGGCTTCGCCCTGGGCGCGGCTCCCTTGATCTGGTATAACCTCCGGCCCGGCCACCCCGACTCACTGTCGGTCCTGCTTTCCATCAGCGGTGCCGCCGAGTCGGCCCCGTTGGTCGACCGACTGCACGGAGCAGTTCTTCTCGGTTTACCACTGAGTTCTGGCGTGTGTGGCCCGAGCCGCTGTGAAGCGTGGCAGATGTGGTGGGGGCCCGGCTATCTGACTTTGCTGATCGCGGCGGTCATAATGGGGGCAGTTTCATTTCGTCAGGCCGATACTCAGGATCGACGGCTACATGCCAGCCGACTCGCTCTCCTTGCCGGCGGCGGGCTGACCCTGATCGCCTACGTTCTCAGCGCCTCATCAGCACTGACCCCCGTGGAGAGCGCTCGCTATCTCCACTACGGTCTCATTTCGCTGCCAGCAGTTCTCTGGCCGCTGTGGGCCGGTCTGAGTCTCACGTCCCGCAGCGTGGTACCGCGCAACTTCGGTGCGAACCATCCGACGATGGCTCGAAAGGTGGGCGGCGGCTTTGTTTTGACTATCGCCCGTGTCGCGACGGTCGGTGCGTTCGTGGGCAGCTTGCTGGTCGCCACCGGACAACTAGTTCTTCATCAGCCACAGTACGCGGCAGAGGCAGTTGAGGAAAGGCAATTGAAGGATCATCTGCTCGCTGCTGGGCTTACACGGATCTATACCGAGTATTGGACGTGCAACAGACTGGCCTATGCAAGCGCGGAGAAGATTCGTTGCGCTGTGGTTGATGACAACCTGAACCCCGGGCACGATCGGTATCGCCCGTATCGCGCCCAGGTGGAGCAAGCGGATCGCGTGGCATACGTACTGCCCCGCACGAGTGGACTTCCGGATACCTTTGCACGATCGACCCCCGCGAGGGTGGACATCATTGAGGTCCAGGACGTCGGGGAGTATCGAGTTTTCGTCTGCCACCAACGGCCATAGTGCCAGCGCTTGACGTCGACCTGGCAGTTGATTTGCAGGCGCTATTTCGTGGGCGACCCCAGCTGCTATGCGCGTCGCGGCTGGCGCTTGATCTCGTACACGCCTTGAACAGCCTCGCGGAGACAGGATGTCCTGAGAAATCTGTGTGACCGGTGACGAGGTCTACGGCGCACCCATCGATCTGGAACACCGTGGGATCGGGTACGGCCTGGCTAGTGCCGTGACCACGAACGTTCAGGGTGTTGGGGTCAGGCTGCGCGGGTGGCGGGTTGTCCACCAGCGTCGTCGGCGTTCGCTGCGGATGCGGGCGCGTTCACGGCGTTGGGCGGCCAGGATGTCGGGGTGGCGGGCGTTGGCGTTGCGCCAGCGCAGGCAGGCCTGCAGCTTCCGGGTCAGCGTCGGGTGGTGGGGGTGGTCCGCCCACGCTCGGATCTTGCGGCCGTTGTGCGCGGACAGGTTGTCCAGGATGACGTGGATCGGGGCCCCGTCGGGGGCGGCCCGGATCGACTTGAGGGCGGCGCGGGTGTCGCGGCGCTCTCACGCTGGCGGACGACGCCCCGGAGTTGGTCATCGCCGATCATCGCTGACCGTCGCCGAAGTCCGTCGACTCCTCCACGCCTTCGTCCTCGCCGTGTCGCTCCCACCCCAGCACATCCTGCGCTGGTCGACCCGGCGACGAACATCCCAAGCCCGAGCCCGCCGATCCCACCGCCAGCGTCGACACGCCAACTGACCTGCCAGGCTAGGCTAGGGCCGACTCACTGTCGCCACCGTGGAGATTCCCGTGAAGCTCTCGATCCTCATGCCGGTCTACAACGAGGAAGAACGCATCGCGGATGCCCTGAAGCAGGCATTGGCGGTCGATTATCCGTGTGAGATCGAGTTGGTCGTGGTGGATGACGGTAGCCGGGACGGCACCGGGGAGATCCTCGGTCGGGCGGACGACAGCCGGTTGCGGGTGATCACCCATTCGCGTAACGCGGGTAAGGGTGCGGCGATCAAGACGGCCGTGGCCAGTGCCGAGGGTGAGTACATGGTCATCCTGGATGCTGATTTGGAGTACGACCCGCAGGACATTCCCCGGTTGTTGGCTCCGGTGCTCGATGGGCGGGCGACTGTGGTCTATGGCAACCGCACCTTCGGTAGTCACAGCGCGTACAGCTTTTGGTATGTGATGGGTAACAAGGGTGTCACGATGGCGGCGAATGTGTTGTTCAACTCGTATATCGGTGATCTGGAGACGTGTTTCAAGTTGATGCCGGTGGAGTTGTACCGGTCGTTGGGTGTCCGGTCGCGGGGTTTCGGGATGGAGGCGGAGGTGACCGGCAAGTTGTTGCGTCGTCGGATCCGTCCGTATGAGGTGCCGATCAGCTACCGGGCGCGGGGGCGCGAGGAGGGTAAGAAGATCACGTGGAAGGACGGGGTCGAGGCGATCTGGATCCTCGGCCGGGAACGCACCCGCCCCCGCCCCCGCCCCGCCCGTTCACCCCGCTGATCCCGCCCCTGTTTCCGGGTCCCGTCGCCGCCTCCGGTCCGGGCACCGCGTCGGGTCGCCCGGTGTCCGGTCCGATTACCCGACCGGGGCTCCCGCTGTCAGGAAGTCGCCGATCGCGCGGCGAAGCCCGGCCGGATCGAGGCCGTGCCACCGGTCGTGGTCCTCGGCGGTGCCGTAGCGCCGCAGCTCCGCACGGCCCACGCCGAGGCTGAGCAGTCGGTGCGGCCGGTCCGCCAGCGCCTCGGCCACCACCCGCGCGGAGGTGCCGGCCAGGTAGGGCTCCACCACGATCATCTCGCTGCCGGCCAGCGCCCGCAGCCCGGTCACGTCGAACGGTCGGGGCCGGTGCGTGTAGGCCACCGTCACGGGCAGGTCGGCAACCGCCGCGAGCGCCTCGTCGCGCACCGGACCGACCGCCACCAGCAGCGCCGCGCCCGGCCCGGCGTCGCGCACCACGTGCAACCCACCCGCCTGCGGGTACGCCCGCGCGTTGCTCCGGGTGGACAGCCGCAGGTAGGTCGAGTGCTGCCCGCAGACCGCGTCCCGTAGCAGGTCGGGGACCTCGTCGGGGTGGCCGGGCACGTGCACGGTCCAGCCGTCCAGGGTGTCGATCAGCGCGACGTCCGCCGGGGCCAGGTGGGTCCGGCCGGCCTCCGCCCGGTCGTAGGACGCGCCGATGCTGACCAGCACCGCGCCGACCCCCTGGTGGTCGAGATCCAGCTTGATCTGCTCGTACGCCCGCTCGACGAGGAACGGGGCGTAGCTGTGCACGATCGGGCGCTGCCCGGTGAGGGCGAGCCCACCGGCGACCCCGACCATCAACTGTTCCCGGATGCCCACGTTGACGACCTGGCCCGGATACCGGCGGGCCGCCCCGGCGAAGGCGTCGGCGGAGATGTCGGCCAGCACGATGGTGGTCCGGGGATCGTCGAGGAACCGGGTGGCGCTGGCGACGAAGGCGTCCCGCATGGTCATTTCCCGCTCCCCGGGGTAGGTCCGTCGCCGGCCACCGACCGGCCCGGCTGGTCCGGCCGGACGGCCTGGATCTCTGATCGGCCCGCCTGCTCCGGTCGGTCTGCGTCGGCTGGTCGGTGTGCCGGGTGGCGGGGCGTGTCGACCGCGACGACGACGTGCGGGCGGTGGCCGTCGTGGCCGGTGAGGGCCGCGTGCAGGGCGTCGTGGTCGTGCCCGTCGACGGTGGCGGCGGTCCAGCCGTTGACGGTGAACCGGCTGGCCACCCCACCCGGCCAACCGTGGCTGGCCGACGAGTTGTCGACCACGATCGCGGTGAGCCCGGCCAGCCCGGCGGCACCGGCGTACGCGATCGCCTCGTGGTTGGAGCCCTCGTCGAGTTCGGCGTCGCCGAGCAGGACGTACACCCTTGGGGTGGTGCGACCCTGGGCCCGCAGGCCGAGCACGGTGCCGACGCCCAGCCCGAGGCCGTGGCCGAGGGAGCCGGAGCCGATCTCGACGCCGGGGACCAGGGTCCGGTCGGGGTGGCCGCCGAGCCGGCTGTCCGGCCCGCCCGCGTCGTCGAGCCAGTCGACGGGGATGAACCCCTTGGCGGCGAGCACCGCGTAGTAGCCGGCCACGGCGTGCCCCTTGGAGAGCAGGAAGCGGTCCCGGTCGGGGTCGTCGACGGTGGCCGGGGTGACCCTCAGGACCCGGTCGTAGAGCACCCAGTGCACGTCGACGGTGGAGTACACGTTGGCGTCGTAGGCGTCACCGGCGCGGATTCGTTCCAGCGGAGCGACGACCGGCGCGGGGAGGAGGCGGCCCGGCGGACGGGTTGCGGTCGATGTGGTCATGTGGCTAGCGTGCAACCTGAAGTTCACTTCAACTCAAGGGCAGTGATGCACGAGTCACTCACCATCGGCCAGCTCTCCGCGCGCAGCGGGGTGGCCCAGTCGGCGTTGCGCTACTACGAACGGCTCGGGCTGATCAGCGCCGAACGCACCGGCGGCAACCAGCGGCGGTACGCCCGCACCGAGCTGCGCCGGGTGGCGTTCGTCCGGATCTCCCAGCAGGTCGGCATCTCGCTGGAGGAGATCCGTGCCGCGTTGGACTCGCTGCCCTCCTCGCGCGCACCCAGCCCCGACGACTGGGCCGCCCTGTCCCGCACCTGGCGGGAGCGGCTGGACGAGCGGATCAAGTTGCTCGGCAAGCTCCGCGACGACCTGGACGGCTGCATCGGCTGCGGCTGCCTGTCGTTGCAGCGCTGCACCCTCTACAACCCGGGCGACACGCTGGCCGGCGAGGGCCCCGGCGCCCGTCTGGTGCTGCCCCGCCGCGACGGCCCGGTCACGCCGTCCTGAGTCCTCACCCGCGGCTGCCCGGGTGGTGATCAGGTCCGGTGCCGGCGAGGCGTCGCGGTCCCGGCGGTGGCCGTCCGGTCGGGGCCGTCACGCGGTGGTGAGCAGCACCTTGCCCACGTGGTCGCTCGACTCGACCAGCCGGTGCGCCTGCGCGGCGTCGCGCATCGGCAGCCGCCGGTCCACGATCGGCCGGACCGCGCCCGACTCCACCAGCGGCCACACCTGCTCCCGGACACCCCGGACGATGTCCGCCTTGTCGGCCAGCGGGCGGGAGCGCAGTGCGGTGGCCGCCACCGAGGCCCGCTTCGCCAGCAGCGCGCCCAGATCCAGCTCGGCCCTGCGCCCGCCCTGCATGCCGATCACCACCAGCCGGCCGCCGTCGGCCAGCGCCGCCACGTTCCGGGCCAGGTAGGAGGCGCCCATGATGTCGAGGATCACGTCCGCACCCCGTCCGTCGGTGACCCGCCGGGTCTCCTCGACGAAGTCCTGCTCGCGATAGTCGACGGTGTGCGCGGCACCCAACTCCCGCAGCTTGTCGTGCTTGGTCGACCGGGCGGTCGCGACCACGGTCGCCCCCAGCGCCGCGCCGAACTGCACCGCGAACGTGCCGATCCCGCTCCCGCCGCCATGCACCAGCAGGGTCTCGCCCTTGCCCAGGTGGGCCACCCGGACCAGGTTCGACCAGACCGTGCAGGCCACCTCGGGCAGCGCGGCGGCGTCGACCGGATCGACGCCGGCCGGCACCGGCAGCAACTGCCCGGCCGGCACGGCCACCCGCTCGGCGTACCCGCCGCCGGCCAGCAGCGCGCACACCGGCTGACCCACCGCCCACCCGGTCACCCCCGCACCGACCGCGCCGATCACCCCCGAACACTCCAAGCCGGGGTACGCGGGCACGCCCGGCGGCGGCGGGTAGTGCCCCTGCCGCTGGAGCAGGTCGGCCCGGTTGACCGCGCTGGCGGCGACCTCGACGATCACCTCACCCGCGCCGGGCTCGGGATCGGGCACCTCCGCCCAGACGAGTGCGTCGGGTCCACCGGGTACCGGGATCGTGATCGCGCGCATGGCCCAGTCTTACCCGATCCGATCCGAAACCACGTCGGTCTGACGACAACTGCCACTCCGACCACCTTCGGTCGGCAATATCCACCACCCGTCGCCCGGGGCGGACCACCGCTCGTCCAGGACGGCCGAAATTTCGGCCACAGTGGACCGTCCGGGTGAGGTCACGCTGGTCATGCCATGGATCAAGGACCCCTTTCCGGTACGGCGGACCGCGCCCGACGGTGGTGGGCCGGCTCGTCCGGACGCGGTTCGTGGCAGACTAGGTACAGGCCGCGCACCCCCGGGTGGCGGTCCGGGAGGGTTCGCCTAGTGGCCGATGGCGCTGGTCTTGAAAACCGGTAAGGCAGCGATGTCTTCGTGGGTTCGAATCCCACACCCTCCGCCACCAGAGCAGCAGGAACGCACCCTGAACCAGGGTGGACGCCGATCAGAGGACGTCTGATTCACGTATTTTGTGTGTGTTGTGGTTGTGGGGGTTCTCGCCAGGTTGGGGTGGTTTCGGTGGTGAGGCGTTTGGCGAGGTTGTCGATCATGGCGAGGGTGATCATGCTGGCGGAGTTGTGGGGTCGGGTTTCGTAGTCGCGGACGAGTCGGCGGTGGTGCATGAGCCAGCCGATGGTGCGTTCGACGACCCATCGGCGTTTGACGACGCTGAAGCCCTTGATCTGTGGGTCTTTGGTGACGATCTCGACGTCGACGCCGAGGTGGGCGCCGTGTTCGACGACACGGTTCTTGAAGCCGGCATCGAC
>NZ_FMCU01000041.1 GCF_900091525.1 Micromonospora matsumotoense | reverse complement strand
CCCCGCGGGCCCCGCCCCCGCCCCCGATCCCCGCGGGCCCCCGCCCCCGCCCCCGATCCCCGCGGGCCCCCGCCCCCGGCCCCGGGTCCGGGTCCGGCCCGCCCTGCCCGCCGCCCGCCCTGCTCGGGCTGGTCGTGTTTCTTGATCGACTCACTTGGGCCGAAGTGGCACTATCGGGGCGCTCGGATACCGCAACTCCGGCTCACCGGTGTGGCGGACCATCCGGTTCGCGTGGCGGGAGGGGTGATTCGCCCGGGGGGTAGGTCGGCTGTTAGTCTTGCTGCCGGCCCGCCCGGTGAAAGCCGGGTGGGACCGAAGCCGGTTTCGTCCGGCGGAGGGGCTGTGGCGCAGTCTGGTAGCGCACCTCGTTCGCATCGAGGGGGTCTGGGGTTCGAATCCCCACAGCTCCACCAGGAGTATTCCAGCAGGGGCGGTTCTCGGTCAGTCGGGAGTCGCCCCTGATCGTTTGTGGTGGGCGTCGATGAGACCCGAGCCTGGCTCGCTGCCCCGGCCGGCCCCGGCTGTGCCTACTCCTTGGTTGGCACGGGTGCCCGTCGGTGGCGCGTCGGTTTCCCGGCTCTTCGTTCACCTGCTCGACCGTGCCACCGGGCCGGGTCGTGCCGGCACGGAGGATTGCCGTGGTGGCCGACCTGCGGGCATGGCGGCGGTGCTTGTCGGGCGACGTCCCGCTCGGACCGCCCGGCCCGACCCGTGTGGACTGAGCACGGTCCGGTGGGTCGCGGAGGTGAGAGCCAATTTTCTTTCGCCGGAGATATCCCGTTGTTCACACGTTTGGGCAGTATAGCGGCTTGCAGTGTGATGTGGTGATTTGCGCACTTAGCCCAAATTGGGCTATTTCGGGCAGGACGCGAGACGCCTCCTGCGAGTAGTAGCCACGGAGGATGTTTCTGTGAAGAAAATACCCATTCATCGACTTCGGTGGGCGGTCCTGCCGCCTCTCGGGGCCTGCGCAGCCGTTGCGCTGGTCGCCGGATTGGTGCTCGTCAACTCCACGCCGGCAAGCGCTGCGGATGCTCCGGTGAACCTGGGAACGGCCGGTAACTTCTCCGTCCTGGCCGGGGCCGAACCGACCAATACCGGCCCGAGCTTCCTCGCTCAGAGCCTTGGGAGGTTCCCGGGGAACACCGCGTCGGGTTTCGGAACCGCGACCATCGGCGGCGAGATCCACCTCGGTGACGCCGTCGCGTTGCAGGCCCAGAGCGACCTGACCATCGCCTACAACGATGCCGCTGGTCGGACGCCCTTCACCAACCTTCCTGCGGAACTCGGCGGCAACACGCTCAACGCGGGCGTCTACCGGATCGGGGCCGCGCAGCTGACCGGGACACTGACGCTCAACGGCCAGGGCGACCCGGCGGCCGTGTTCATCTTCCAGGTCGACTCGTCGCTGACGACGGCGTCCAACAGCAGTGTCGTCCTGGTCAACGGAGCGTCGGCCTGCAACGTGTTCTGGCAGATCGGCAGCTCGGCGACGATCGGCACAGGCACCACCTTCGTGGGCACGATCATGGCGCAGGCGGCGATCACGATGGCCACGGGGGCGACCCTCCAGGGCCGTGCGCTGGCGCGAACCGCCGCCGTCACCCTCGACACCAACGTCATCAGCGCGCCGGTGTGCGCTGGTCCTTCCGGTCCGCCCGGACCCAGCGGTCCGCCCGGACCGTCTGGCTCACCCGGCAGCCCGGGGGCACCCGGCAGCCCGGGGGCACCGGGCAGTCCCGGCGCTCCGGGCAGTCCGGGTAGCCCGGGTGCTCCGGGCAGTCCGGGTAGCCCGGGTGCTCCGGGTAGTCCGGGTAGCCCGGGTGCTCCGGGTAGTCCGGGTAGCCCGGGTGCTCCGGGTAGTCCGGGTGCTCCGGGTAGTCCGGGTGCGCCTGGTAGCCCCGGTGCTCCGGGCAGTCCGGGTGCTCCGGGTAGTCCGGGTGCTCCGGGCAGTCCGGGTGCGCCTGGTAGTCCGGGTGCTCCGGGTAGCCCGGGTGCGCCTGGTAGTCCGGGTGCGCCTGGTAGTCCGGGGGGGAAGATCCTGCCGGTCACCGGTAGTGGCGTGGTTCCTGCCCTGACAGGCGTGGGGAGTGTCCTGATCGCCCTGGGCGGGCTCGTGTTCTTCCTCGCCCGGCGTCGAAGCCAGGAATCCTGAGTGGTGGCCCGGCCGGTGACCTGCCGGCCGGGCCCGACCTTGCCGGTCATGGCGGCCGGTGGACCGTCCGGCTTCGACCATGAGAATCTGCGCAGGGGCGGGGTCCCCGGTTTCGGGGACCCCGCCCCTGCGCATTCGCCCGCACGACGTACCGGGCCTGCGCGACGTCGCGCCCGGTCAGTTGATGTTGACCGAGTAGGAGCTGGTGACGACCTGCCCGTTGCCGGTGAAGATCTCCGGCCCGGCCTGGACGCTGGTCAGGTACTTGGAGTTGTCCATCCAGCCGCGCCGGACCACGTCGTTGGTGAAGTCGCGGATGTTGAGGTTGGCATTGGTGGTGTTGGTCGTCCGCACGTACGAGTAGACGCTCCAGGTGCCCACGGTGCCGCGCCACACCTCCCCACTGGTGCCCGCGATGGTGACGGTGCCCTGCCGGCTGCCGGCCGGGGACGCCTTGGAGCGGTACGGCCAGATCATCAGCTCGTTCGTGGGCTGGTCAGTCGAGCCGGGGTTGGCCATCGGGTGGAACCACACGTCGTACGCGACGATCTGGTTGACCGTGCCGTTCTGGGTGACGGTTAACTGCCAACTGGTGTTGACGTTACGGTTGGCCGACACTGCACCGGCGCACCGGCGCACCGGGGCGGCGTTCGGCCGAGGTGCCGCTCAGGGGAAGAGGGTGACGCCGTAGGCGGCGAGGGCCTCGGCGATCGGCTGGTAGTAGGTGGTGCCCCCGCTGGTGCAGTTGCCGCTGCCGCCGGAGAGGATGCCGAGGATCAACCCGCTCCCGGCGACGTAGAGCGGCCCGCCGCTGTCACCGGGCTCGGCGCAGATGTTGGTCCGGATCAGCCCGGACACGCTGCCCTCGGCGTAGTTGACCGTCTGGTTGAGCCCGGTCACCGTGCCGCACCGGACGCCGGTGGTGGAGCCGCTGCGGCAGACCGCCTGACCGATGTACGGGGTGCCGACGCCGCTGACGGGGAGCAGGCCCGGATGGGTGTAGATGGCGCTCGGGTGGCTGATCGTCCCGGTGTAGCGCACCAGACCGTAGTCGTTGGTGGGGAAGCTGCTGCCGGTGCGGCTGCCCAGTACGGTCGTCTGACCGCTGTCGGCGTACCAGAGCGAGGCGACGGAGGTGCAGTGCCCGGCGGTGAGGAAGTAGTAGGTGCTGCCGCTGCGCACGTTCGTGCCGAGCGAGCAGCGGGCGCCCCCGCCGTATACGGCCTGCCCGCCGGCGATGAGGATGCGCAGTCGGCCGGGTTCCCGGCGCAGGTCCGCGCCGGCCCGCGCGGCGGTGTCCCGCAGCGCGCGTACCTGCTCCGGTGGGACGGTGTCGTCGATGGTGAGCGTCAGCCGGCCGGTGACCGGGTCGGGGCCCCAGGCGGTGCCGACGGTCCGCACGTCCCGCAGTGCCGTCACGGCGGCGGGACCGGCGGCTCCGGCGTGCGCGGCGGCCGGGCCGGTGGCCGTGGCCCGGGTGGTGGCCGGGCCGGTGGCGCTGGCGTGTGCGGCGGCCGGGGTCGCCGGCAGCAGGACGACGGCCAGGGTCAGGGCGACGAGCGAGAGACGGCGCATCCCCCACCTCCAAATCGATTGGCGTAGCTCGATGCATTCAGCATCCGCCGGTGCCGGACCCGATTCAAGGCACGGCAGCGATTCCGGCCCACCAACGGAAGAGGGCCGTGATGAGCAGAACGGGACCGGGCCGGCCCCCGTCAGGGGAGCCGGCCCGGCACGAAGTTCGGGAGGTCAGGGCTTCCAGGAACCGGCCGCCTCGAACCTGTGCTGGTATTCGACCGCGCCCGACTTGTCGGCCACGTCGAACACCACCGCGCCGGAGCGCTTGCTGCCGGCCCGGATGTTGCTGCCCGAGTCGAGCATGTCGCCACCGCAGCCGGAGAGCGCGCCGGCCAGCCCGTTGACCGTGGTGCCGTCGTCGGCCACCCACTGGAAGTAGAACGGGTTGATCGACGAGGTGCCCTTGGTCACCGTGGCGGTGACGTCGGCGATCAGGTACATGCCCTTGTTGGGCGGCGGGGCGAACGAGCGGCAGCCCTTGGACGAGGTGCTGAAGCTCCGGACGGTGATCTCGATGGTGCCGTCGTCGTCGTTGATCACCAGCGTCTCGCCGGCCTTGAGGTTGAACGTCTCGTCGGTGGACGACGGTGCCGCCGACGGCTTCTCACCCGGCAGCGTCGGCGCGGCGGTGGCGCCCGGGGTGGGCAGCGAGCGTTCCCAGTCATCGGCCGCCTCGTTGGCCTTGGTGCCCCCGACGACCGCGGCGGCCACGATGCCACCGCAGCAGAGCAGCACCAGCACGGCGACCACGATGCCGATGACGATCCAGACCTTCTTGCCCGACGAGCCGCCCGGCGGCGGTCCCAGCGGATAGCCGGGCGCACCCGGGGCACCGGGCGGCGGCGGGTAACCACCGCCGGGCGGCGGCGGGTAACCCGCGCCGGACATGGGTGGGTAGCCGGCACCGGAGACCGGCGGGTAGCCCGCGCCCGACACCGGTTGGTAGCCCGCGCCGGACACCGGCGGCGGCGCCACCCCCGGCTCGTACGCCGGGTACGGCTGGCCCGACGTCGGCTGTGGTGGGTACGCCGGCTGCGGCGCGTACGGCGACTGCGGCGCGTACGGGTCGGCGGGGTAGGTCGGCTGCGGCGGTTCGGGGACCGGGGGCGGCGGGGCGGTCGGATCGACCGGGTACTGCGGACCGGGCGGCGGGAACGGCTGCGACGCCCCGGGGGGCGGCTGGCTGGGGTCCTGCGGCCCGTAAGGGGGTTGGGGCTGGCTCACCGTACTCCTCGCACGCGGTCGACGGTCGTCATTCTGGGAAGCTGGTAGGTGGCGGCAAGGGGATCAGCGTAGTGGCAGCACAGCCGCCGTGCGGACCAGGTCGTCCTCGATCACGAACCGGCCGGTGACCACCGAGGGCGGGTCGGCCACGGTGGCCGCCGCGACCCGCGCCGGGTCGATCCGGGCGGTGAACACGCCCGTGTCCGGGTCCAGCTCGACGGTGGCGTCCAGGAAGTCCAGCCAGGAGCCCACCACCGGGTGCCAGACCTTGTAGACGGTCTCCTTGGCGCTGAACACCACCACCGGCCAGCTCACCCCGGCCGGCAGCCGGTCCAGCCGGTCGGCCTCCTCGGGGCGCAGGATCATCCGGCGTACCCCCGGTTCGAGTTCCCGGTGCCGCTCGGCGTCCATGCCGACCGCACGCAGGTCGGTGCGGCGGGCGACCGCGGCGGCGCAGTAGCCCCGGGTGTGGGTGATGGTGCCGATCAGCCCGGTCGGCCAGACCGGCGCGCGGTTCGGCGCGGCCGGGACCGGCGTGGCCGGCAGGCCGAGGGCGGTCATCGCGCGTCGGGCGCAGACCCGTCCGGCGGTGAAGTCCCGCCGCCGGCTCTCCACGGCCCGTTCGCCCAGCCCGGCCCGCTCCGCCGGGAGCAACTCACCCACCCAGTCGGCTCCCTCGGCCACCGCCACCGAGACCGCCGCCGGCAGCAGGTCACGCATCAACCCACCCCTTTCCGGTACGACCACCGCCGGGTCCGCCCGGTGGGCGCACCATCGGCCATGGCTGGTGAACGTACCGCAACCGGGCGACACCGGAGGGTCCCGTCGCGGTGGCCGGGCCCCGGCCTGGGCCCGGCCACCGCCCGGTCAGGGGCGGCGGGGGCGGCGGGTCAGCGCGAATCCGACCACCCCGGCCACGGCGGCGAGCGCGCCGCCGACCGCGCTCCACGCCCAGCGGGAGCCGAGCGTGGGCAGCCAGTCGCCGTCGAACCAGCCGTCGTCGGACTCGGCGGGGGCCGCCGCCGGCTCGCCGGTCAGCACCGCGCCGGCCTTGGTGTTCGGCACCAGCGGCGCCTTCAACTCGCCGTCGTCGCGCGAGCCCTCGCCTTCGGCGGAGAGCAGCAGCTCCACGTCGACCGGCTGGCCCAGGTCGGGTTCGGGCAGGTCGGTCACCGACAGCCGGACGTAGTAGGTGCCGGGCAGCGGGTCGGCCGACCAGGGCTCCGCCCAGGAACGCACCTGGCGCAGCGTGCAGCCGAGCGCCACGCTGCCCGCCGAGGCGGCCACCGTCGGGGTCTGCGCCCCGGCCGTGCACGCCTGCCGGCGGCGCAGCCCGTCGAACACCTCCACCGTCCAGGTGGACGCGCCGGTGCGGGCCTTGGGCAGGGACACCGTCGCGGTGATCTCGTGCCGTTGCCCCGCCGAGGCCGGGAACGACCAGTACAGGAAGTCGCCGGTGGAGGCGTCGACCCGGACCGGTTGGCCGGCCGCGATGGCGGTGGCGGTCAGGAAGGACGTCCCGGCCCGGGTGACCGGGGTGGCGCCGGGGGAGGGGGTGGGCGCGGCCGTGGCCGGGGTCGGGGCGCCGAGCAGGGTCAGTCCGGCGGCGGCCAGCGCCGCACCGGTCCGGATGATCGGGGTACGCATGGTCAGTTCGTCCTCCACGTCGCCACCCACCAGCGGGTGAGCAGTCCGACGACCAGGCCGGTGAGCAGGCCGGCCAGGGTGAGCAGGAGCAGCAGCACCCAGCCGCGCCCCAGGTCCGGCGCGGCCGGGGCGGGCGACGAGGCGACCACGTCGATGGTCAGCTCGACCGGCATGCCCGGCTCGGCCCGGGTCCCCGGACGCGGCGCGAAGGCGTTGCTGACCACCAGGCAGACCGTGGTGGCCGGCACCGGCGCGTCGGTGGCCGACGGGCTCGGCGACACCCCGTCCGCCGTCTCCGACCAGCGCAAGCCCGCCGACACCACGTCGGTACGACCACTGCCGGCGTCGACGCCCCGGACCAGTTCCCGGCCGTCGGCGGCGGTCGCCCGCAGCAGCACCGCGTGGTCGGGGTTCACCGGCCGGTCCAACGCCACGCTGACCGACGCGCGCAGCTCCTGTCCCGGCCGGACGGGCACCCGGTACCAGCGGTGCTCGGAGAACGCCTCCCGGTCGGCGTAGACGCCGGGGGCGAGCAACGGCGCGTCGGCGCACCCGGCCCGGCCGGTCACCACCGTCGGTGCGGCGGTGTAGGTCTCCTTCGCCCGCTCGACGAGCTGCTTGATCCGGCCGGTCAGCTCGTCGGCGCTCTGCGCCGCCGTGTAGGTGCCGCCGGTCGCGGTGGCGATGCAGAGCAGCTGCTTGCGGACCTTCTCGTCCGGGGCCAGGCCGAGCGTGTCGACCACCAGCTTGGTGCCCTGGGCGGCCAGCTCCCGGGCCACCTCGCACGGGTCGGGCGGGGCGCAGGTGTCCTCGCCGTCGGTGATCAGCACGATCCGGCGGGCGGTCGTGCCGGTGCCGAGGTCGCGGGCGGCGGAGCGCAGGGCCAGCCCGACCGGGGTGAAGCCGGTCGGACGCAGCGTCGCCACCGCGGCCTTGGCGGCGGTACGGTCCACCGGGCCGACCGGCACGATCTGCTGGGTGTCCAGGCAGCCCTGCTTCTTGTCCTTGCCCCGGTAGGTCGCGCCGAGCACCCGGATGCCGAGCTGGGTCTCCGCGGGCAGCGCGTCGACGACCTCGTTGAACGCCTGCTGGGCGACCGAGATCCGGCTGCGTCCGTCGATGTCGTTGGCCCGCATCGAGCCGCTCACGTCGAGCACCAGCTCGACCTTGGGCGGCTCCGCGGGCTCCTCGTTGTCGGCGAGGGCCGGTGCGGGGCCGGTCAGCGTGGTCGCCGCCAACACTCCGATCAGGACGGCCGTCGATCGTCGTCTCGTGTTGATCACCGGGCGAGTGTAGTGAGATCCACTATGGAGCTTCACCGGGGTTCGCCGGCTTCGTCGGGAGTCTCGGCGACGGGATTCCGCGCCTGGGCGGTGGAGGCGGGCATGCGGGGCGAGTGATCGAGTCCGTTAGATGCTAGATGTAAACCATTTGCCGCGCGATGCATCGGTCGGAAATCTGACCCAAGTCGACCCGTTGTGCCGGTGGCATAACGTGGTTAAGCTCTCCTTGCGCGCCCCAATCGCCCGCTTCCCCCGTGGCAGGCGATCGGGGCGCGCCCTTTCGTTACGGCACACTCGTGAGACACCTTCCGTGCTGCCGGTCCCACCCGGACGGCGGGCGTTGCGGGAAACCCGCCCCGGCCGGTCCGATCCACCCCACCGTCGCTCGGCCGGCTGTCCGCGCTGCGTCCCTGCCAACCGCTGCGCCTCCCGCAGGTTGGCCCGGGTTCGCTGCCCTCGACCCCCGTGGTGGCGCTGTTCCGGCCCGTGTCCTGTCCCCTGTGCGGCCCGCGTCCTGTCCCCTGCCCCGGCCATCCACTGTGGGGACCCCGACTGGCGATCGTGGAACCTCCCCACACCGTCGCCCACGGCGATGAGGTGGTCGTCGTGGTGGTCAGGGCGTGCGGTGCGGCGGGATTCGCCGCCGGTGCCCCGGAAGGCGCCCCGGCCCCGGACGCGGGCCCGGTGCGGCCCCGGTGCGGACCCGGTGCGACACGGGGCTCTCGGCGGCCCGATCGGAACAGGCGGGCCAGCCCGGACCAGCCCGGACCGGCCGGGACAAGACGGGTCGGGTCGGGCGGGTCGGGTCGGGCGGGTCGGGGCAACTCGGGGCGGTGGGACAGGGGCGGATCAGATCCAGCGGCCGTCCAGCCACATCCGGGCGGACCAGTCGTCGTACGGCAGGAGGGTGCCCACGAAGATGGGGTAGAAGTAGGCGAAGCAGAGCGCCACCAGCAGCACGTAAGCACCGACGATGACCCCGCCGATCAGTCGTCGGTCGGCGAGCTGCTCAGCCGTCGCGGCATCGGCCTCCGCGACGAGGACCGTGGCCTTCGGGCTGCCGTCCGCTGCCGTGCCGTCCGGTGCGGTGCCGTCCGGTGCGGTGCCGTCCCGTGCGGTGTCCTCCGGTGCCGTCCCGTCCCGGGTCTGACCGTCCGGGGGGCGGCCGGGCGGGGTGGTGCGATCCGGGATGCCGTGCGGAGTGGCGATCGCGCCGAGCACGTAGACCACCGCCAGCACCAGGAAGGGCAGCGCCGGGGCGGCGTAGAAGGAGAACATCGTCCGGCCGTCGAGGGCGTACCAGAACCAGGGCAGCAGGCCGGCCGCGACGGCCACCAGGAACGCCCCGGCCCGCCAGTCGCGCCGCGCCACGCCGAGCCAGAGCGTGGCGGCCAGGGCCGGCAGGAACGACCACCAGAGCAGTGGCGTGCCCAGCAGCAGGATCTCCGAGGCGCAGGTCGGGGCGCCGCACGCGCCGTCACCGGACCAGTGGAACGCCACCGGTCGGCCCAGCAGCAACCACTGCCACGGCCACGACTGGTATTTGTGCGCGGTCTCCAGGCCGGTATGGAACTCGAACGCGGCCTTGTGGTATTGGAAGAGGTTGTTCAGCGCGCCGATGATCGGCGTGTCGCTCAGCCCGGGCAGGTTCGGGTACCGGGACGCCAGCCGGTAGTAGCCCTGGTCGGAGAGCAACCAACCCGACCAGCTCAGCACGTACGTCCCGACCGCCAGCAACCCGGCGAGCACCAGCCAGGGCAACTCGTCCAGGAGGGCGTCGCGCCACGGCCGACGGGCCCCGACCGAGCGGCGGAGGTTGACCTCCCAGAACAGGACGAGCAACCCGAAGGCCGGCACGAAGTAGATGCCGCTCCACTTCACCGCGCACGCGCCACCGAGCAGCACCCCGGCGAGCAGCCGCCACCAGGGCCAGTTCCGCCAACCACCGGCGGGGCGGCCGGCCCGGCCGGGGAGGGTCGGGTCGAGGCCCTCGTCCAGCGCGCGCGCCCAGCGCCGTCGCCGGGCATCCCGGTCCAGCACCAGTGCGCCGAAGGCGGCCAGGATGAACAGCGGCAGGAAGATGTCGAGCAGCGCGGTGCGGGAGAGCACCAGGTGGAAGCCGTCCAGCGCGAGCAGCAGGCCGGCGGCGCAGCCGAGCGTGGTGGAGCGGAACATCCGGCGGGCGATACGGGTCAGCATCAGCACCGTGAGGATGCCGGCCACCGCCGAACTGATCCGCCACCCGAACTCCGGGGCGGTGGTCATCAGGTGGCCCGGCACGGAGATGTTGGTCTCCGCGTCCTGGTAGCCGAAGGCCCACTCACCGAGCCCGATCAGCCACTTGCCCAGCGGCGGGTGCACCACGTACGACGGGCCGTTGTCCTTGTAGTTCCACTCGACGCCCTTGTCGATCAGGCCGTAGCCGTCCCGGGCGTAGTAGATCTCGTCGAAGATCTTGCCCTTGGGGCTGCTCAGCCCGACCAGGCGGAGGACGGCGGCGATCGTCACCACCACGGCGGTGGCGATCCACGAGTTCACGTCCAGCCGGGCCTCGACGGTGGCGAGTCGGCGGCGGACGATCGCCGGCACGCCGCCTCCTCCGCCCTCGGGAGGCGGTGCCTCCTGGTCGGACCGGTCCGCGCTCGCACCCTGTGCTGTCGACGCACTCGTCACCCGGCGATCGTAAGCTGCGGAGGTGCCCGGTGGCGTCCGCCGTCCCGGAGATTGTTACGACCTTCGATGAAGGAGCGCGTTTCGTGGGTGAAATGTCCGAGATTGGACGCCTGGTTCTGCTCGGTGCGCCGCTGGGCAACCCGGGCGACGCGTCCACTCGGCTCCGCGAGTTCCTCGCCACCGCCGACGTGGTCGCCGCCGAGGACACCCGCCGGCTCACCCGGCTCGCCCGCGACCTCGACGTCACCGTCGGCGGCCGGATCGTCTCCTACTTCGAGGGCAACGAGGAACGTCGTACCCCCGAACTGGTCGACGTGCTCCGCGAGGGCTACCTGGTCGCGCTGGTCACCGACGGCGGCATGCCGAGCGTCTCCGACCCCGGCTACCGGCTGGTCACCGCCGCGCTCGACGCCGGGGTGCCGGTCACCGCCGCGCCCGGCCCGAGCGCCGTCACCACCGCCCTGGCCCTGTCCGGGCTGCCCAGCGACCGGTTCTGCTTCGAGGGCTTCCTGCCCCGCTCGCCCAGCGGCCGGCGGGCCCGGCTCAGGACCCTCGCCGCCGAACCGCGCACCCTGGTCCTCTTCGAGGCCCCGCACCGGATCGCCGCCGCACTGACCGACCTGGCCGCCGCGTTCGGCGTCGACCGGCCCGCCGCGCTCTGCCGGGAGCTGACCAAGACCTACGAGGAGGTCGTCCGCCGGCCGCTCGGCGAACTGGCCGACTGGGCGGCCCAGGGTGAACCGCGCGGCGAGATCACGCTGGTCGTCGGGGGAGCGCCGGAGGCACCCGCCGAGCGCCCCGACGACGACGCGCTGCGCGCCCAGGTGGCCGACCGGGAGGCCGCCGGCATGTCCCGCCGGGACGCGATCAGCGACGTGGCCACCGGGTACGGGCTGCGCCGCCGGGACGTCTACACCGTCGTGCACCGCTGAGCCGTGGTACGGGCCGGTCCGCGCGGGCCGTGCCGGTGGACCGCGATGCGCTCGGTCGGCCCGGCCTCACCAGGCGGCGACCAGGAAGCCGAGGGTGATCAGCACGGGTCCGGCGTACCCGCCGCCGGTCGCCCAGCGGCGCTGTCGGGGGTCGGTCAGCAGGGTCGCCCCGGTCCACCGGACGATCCCCGCCCCGCAACCGGCCACCGCCAGCAGGCCGAGCAGCCAGCGCAGGTGCTCACCGAGCCCGGTGTCCGCGTAGGCGGTGTCCGCGCCCGGTCCGGTCACCCGCGCCGGCAGCGCGGTGCCGGCGTCGGTACGGGCGGCCGGCACCCCGCTGACCCGTACCCCGTGGGTCAGGAACCGGTCGTCCTCGGCGGCGAAGATGCCCCGGCAGCGCTGGGTGAGGCCACCGCCCGAACAGTGGGTGATCACCACCGTGCCCGCCGTGGAGTGCCCGACGGCCAGCCAGAGAGGTCCCGCGCTCACCCAGGCGAAGAATGCCGCCACCAGGCTCAGCGCCAGCAGCGCGGCGAGCCCGCGCACCGGGTCCGGCGGATGGGTGAGCCTGGGCCGGGGTCGACGCGGTGACCGCAGCCGCGGCTTCGGTTCCTTGCGCAGTGGGGTGCCGTCCCAGTGCACCTGTTCGATCGGCGCCCAGAAGAACGAGTCGTCGTCCGTACCGCCGTCGGTGGAGCGGCCGGATCGGTGGGTGCGCGGCTGGCGGACCGGGACCCGGCGCGGCACCGCGTCGACCGGCGCTCCGGTGGTCGGCTCGACCTCGACGGTCGCGTCGTCCGGGCCGGGCACGGGCCGTGGCTGCGGCGCGACGGTCGACCCGCGCGGTGGCGGGCCGTCCCCGGGGCCCGGACGCGGTCGCCGGGTGCCGGCCGTCGACTCGTCGTGCCCCGATCGTCTGCCCGTCACGTCAGCCATTGGACACCGGGTGTCGCTCGGTGTCCGTGAGCTGACTCCGCGTGTCGGTGGGTAATTCCGGTGGACGGCAATTCCCGTCGGTGCGGCGCGGTGCACCCTATTGGTTCGCGGGCCCCCGACCCGGGTCACTAGGCTTGCTGGTCATGAGTCACGTTCTCGCCGCGGTCGCCTGGCCCTACGCCAACGGTCCGCGCCACATCGGCCACGTGTCCGGCTTCGGCGTTCCCTCCGACGTCTTCGCCCGGTACATGCGGATGGCCGGCCACGACGTGCTCATGGTCTCCGGCACCGACGAGCACGGCACCCCGATCCAGGTGCAGGCCGACGCCGAGGGGGTCACCCCCCGCGAGCTGGCCGACCGCTACAACCGGGTGATCGCCGAGGACCTCCAAGCGCTCGGGCTGTCGTACGACCTGTTCACCCGGACCACGACCCGCAACCACTACGCGGTGGTGCAGGAGCTGTTCGCCGGGCTGCACCGCAACGGCTACATCGTCCCGAAGGTCACCACTGGGGCGATCTCCCCGTCCACCGGGCGGACCCTGCCCGACCGTTACATCGAGGGCACCTGCCCGATCTGCGGCTACGACAGCGCCCGCGGCGACCAGTGCGACAACTGCGGCAACCAGCTCGACCCGATCGACCTGATCAACCCGAAGTCCAAGATCAACGGCGAGACGCCGGAGTTCGTGGAGACCGAGCACTTCTTCCTCGACCTGCCCGCCCTCGCCGACGCGCTGCGCCAGTGGCTCGACACCCGCGACGGCTGGCGGCCCAACGTGCTGCGCTTCTCCCGCAACCTGCTCGACGACCTGCAGCCCCGGGCCATCACCCGGGACCTGGAATGGGGGGTGCCGATCCCGCTGGAAGGCTGGCAGGACCGGAGCGACAAGCGGATCTACGTCTGGTTCGACGCGGTCATCGGCTACCTGTCCGCGTCCATCGAGTGGGCCCGGCGCACCGGCGACCCGGACGCGTGGCGCAGGTGGTGGTCGGCCGACGGGGAGGGCAAGGACTCCCCGAGCTACTACTTCATGGGCAAGGACAACATCGTCTTCCACTCGGTGATCTGGCCGGCCCTGCTCGGCGGCTACTCCGGGGCCGGGGCGCACGACGGCCAGCCCGGCGAGCTGGGCCGGCTCAACCTCCCCACCGAGGTCGTCTCCAGCGAGTACCTGACCATGGAGGGGCGCAAGTTCTCCTCGTCCCGCAAGGTGGTCATCTACGTCCGCGACTTCCTGGCCCGCTACGACGCCGACGCGCTGCGCTACTTCATCGCCGTCGCCGGGCCGGAGAGCAACGACACCGACTTCACCTGGTCCGAGTTCCTCCGCCGTAACAACGACGAACTGGTCGCCGGCTGGGGCAACCTGGTCAACCGTTCGGTGTCGATGGCGGCCAAGAACTTCGGCGCGGTCCCGCCGGTCGACCCGGCCGGGCTCACCGAGGCCGACGAGGCGCTGCTCGCGGTGGCCCGCGCCGGCTTCGCCACGGTCGGCGACCTGATCGGCCGGCACCGGCAGAAGCAGGCCATCGGCGAGGCGATGAAGGTCGTCGCCGAGGCCAACCGCTACCTGTCCGAGCAGGCCCCCTGGAAGCTCAAGGCCGAGGCCGACAAGCCCCGGATGGGCACCATCCTGCACGTCGCCCTCCAGGTGATCAGCGACGCCAACACGCTGCTCACCCCGTTCCTGCCGCACTCCGCGCAGCAGATCCACGAACTGCTCGGCGGCACCGGCGTGCACGCCCCGATGCCGGTCATCGAGGAGGTCGACGACCTCGACGGCGGGCCCGGCTACCCGGTGCTCACCGGGGACTACACGGTCGGTGCGCGCTGGGAGTCCGTGGCCCTGCCGGCCGGCCGGCCGCTCACCGCGCCGAAGCCGGTCTTCCGCAAGCTCGACCCGTCGATCGTCGACGAGGAGTTGGCCCGGCTGGAGAGCTGACCGACCCGTCGCCGCCCGGTCGGACGCCGAACCGGCCCCGGGGGAACCCCCCGGGGCCGGTTCGGCGCGGCGTCAGGCGCGGGCCATCGACGGTGCGCCGATGAACTCCATGAGCGCCTTGTTCACCTCGGTCGGGTGCGTCCACGGAATGCCGTGCGGCGCACCCTTCAGGGTGACCAGCTTGCCGTTGGGCAGCATCGGCGCCAACCGCTGACCCGTCTTCGGGTACGGCAGCACGTTGTCCTTGTCGCCCTGGATGATCAGCACCGGGACGTCGATGTTCGGCACGTCGCCCCGGAAGTCGGTCTGCCAGGCGTCCACCGAGTCGTGGGTGCCCTTGGCCGACGCCTGCGCGCCGATCTGCCAGTGCGCCCGGAACGCCTCCTCGCTGACCCACCTGCCCTTGTTCTCGCTGTAGTTGAAGAACGCGTCGCAGAACTGCGTCAGGTAGGCGAACCGGTCCGCGATGATCGCCTGCTGGAACCCGTCGAAGAGGCTCTTCTCGACACCCTCCGGGTTGTCCTTCGTCTGCAACAGGTACGGCGCCAGCGGCGCCATCAGCACCGCCCGGTCCACCCGGCCCGACCCGTACGCGCCGAGGTAGCGGGTCACCTCGCCGGTGCCCATCGAGTGGCCCACCAGGATCGCGTTGCGCAGGTCCAGCTCGGTCATCAGCACGTCGAGGTCGGCGGCGAAGGTGTCGTAGTCGTAACCCATGGTCGGCTGGGCCGAGCTGCCGTAGCCCCGCCGGTCATAGGTGATCACCCGGTACCCGGCCGCGAGCAGCGGACCCGACATCTTCTCCCAGGTCGCGCCGTTGAACGGGAAGCCGTGGATCAGCACGATCGGCTGACCCTGGCCGTGATCCTCGTAGTACAGGTCGATGGGGGCGGAGTTCTCCGTACCCACGGTGATGAAGGGCATGTCTTCTCCTGATCCGTCGGTGTCGGACCCCCCGCGCTTTCCCGGACCGCCCCCCGGTATGCCCTCAGAGGACGTCTGATTCACGTATTTTGTGTGTGTTGTGGTTGTGGGGGTTCTCGCCAGGTTGGGGTGGTTTCGGTGGTGAGGCGTTTGGCGAGGTTGTCGATCATGGCGAGGGTGATCATGCTGGCGGAGTTGTGGGGTCGGGTTTCGTAGTCGCGGACGAGTCGGCGGTGGTGCATGAGCCAGCCGATGGTGCGTTCGACGACCCATCGGCGTTTGACGACGCTGAAGCCCTTGATCTGTGGGTCTTTGGTGACGATCTCGACGTCGACGCCGAGGTGGGCGCCGTGTTCGACGACACGGTTCTTGAAGCCGGCATCGACCCAGGTT
>NZ_FMCU01000024.1 GCF_900091525.1 Micromonospora matsumotoense | reverse complement strand
GCTGCCGCCCGGGCTGGCCGAGGTGACCGGCAAGGAGTTCGGCGCGAACCTGAGCCGGGAGCGCACCGACATGCTCGACACCGGCGTGCTGATCTGGTTGGTCGACAGCTACGACACCGACCGGGCGAAGGTGCAGGCCGACCCGCTCTACAGCAGGTTGAAGGTCAAGACCGAGGGTCGCGACATCTACCTGGAGAACGAGGAACTGGTCGGGGCCGCGACCTCGTTCATCACCCCGCTGAGCCTGCCGTTCCTGCTGGACAGGCTCGTTCCGCAACTCACCGCGGCGGTGGACGGCAACCCCGCCACGGCGGTGCAGCGCGCCGCCACCTGACGATCCGGCGGGGAACTGCTCCAGACCGGACAGTTCCCCGCCCGGCGGGCCGCGACGGCGTAAACGGGGCCAGCGACCGGCTTCGCCCGACGTCCGGTGCCGAGGTAGAGCCGCGATGGCGGGCACGGCACCATGACCGGCTCACCGCGCGGACCCGCCGTCGCCGGATCGGAGCAGCGCGCCGTCTATATCGCCTGGAACCCGATCCCGCCACCGCGCACCACGTGCGGTGGATTTCGACCAACGGCTCGCGGGTCGCAGCGCGGCAAGCATCGCCCGCGCGCTCCACGACACCGGCGTTCCCTGCCCATCCGGCACGTGACCCGCACCGCAGCGGCCAACGCTGGATGCTGACCACCGCCGCGGCGATCCTGGCCAACCCCCGCTACACCGGCCGGCAGTTCTGGAACCGGCAACGCACCGACCATCAACCGGACAGCGTTTTCGCGGTCCGGTCAAGCAGGTCTTGGGCACCAACGCCGACCGCCGAATCGGCGTCAGTCAGCAACCCCTGCAGCACAGCCTGGAAACGGGCGCGATCCTGCAACGTGGAACGAGTCAGCTCGAACAGGACAGCGCTCAGCGCACCACTGAGATGATCCGCCGTCTCCGGCTCCGCCACGTGCCAGGCCCGAGCGAACAGACGCCACGCGGCCGCGTCCCCGCGCCGCAGTAACGCCTCGGCGGCAGCGTCCGTGACAGCCGTATCACCAGGATCAAGCAGAAGGGCCTGCATCACCGCGTCCACCGGGTCATGCCCGACGAAAGCGCTCAGCTCCCCGCCAGCACGCGCCCGATCCGACCACACATCCGACCGCGCCAGCAGCAGCAAACGCTCGTACACGTCCACAGATGAATCATGCCCGGGCTCTTGACCGTTGCGGAGATCGGAGGTCTTTCTGATCGTCCCCAGCCGGGGACCCTCGGTCGCCCGGCCCGGTATGACTTCCTGCCCCTGTCGTACGCATGATCCGGGGGGTGTTGTCGCCGGGTCGGGTGGCGTCGGCGGACCGCCGATAGGGACACGGCCACCCGTGTTCGGGGTAGGTCTCTTCGTAACGTGGCTGCCGGCAGTCCGACGCTCAGACCAGCTGCCGAGGCCGCGGAACGATGCGTGCAGGCGGGTGTGGTGCACGACGGATACGGCGTCTACCTCGGCTTTGGCGGCGGCAAAGAAGGTCATCACGCGGTGGGGTTGGGCCCGGACGGTAAGCGGCTGCATGACGCGGCGTTGCCGAACACGGAGGCCCGGCTGCGGCAGTTGTTCGACAAGCTCGCCCGCCATGGTCGGGGCTTGGTGGTGGTCGACCAGCCGGCGTCGATCGGCGCCTTGCCGGTTGCGGTGGCTCGGGCGTGCGGTCATCAGGTGGCCTACCGGCCCGGGCTGGCCATGCGGCGCATCGCCGACCTGCACCCCGGTTCGGCGAAGACCGACGCCCCCGCGGAAGGCCGTCCGAAGGCGATGAACTGGCCGCACCGCTGGCATGTCTGCACGCCATCGCCGACATCCCGCCTTACCTGCCACAGAGCCGAGCACGGGCGGTCCGCAGTTTGTTCGACTGGCGGGTGCAGGCGGTTGTGGTGGTGACAGGTAACGTGGCGGCCGGACCCGCCGAACAGGCTAACCGCCTCTGTCGCTCGCTGCTGATGGTCAACGGACGCTCCGCGCAGACGGCCTGTGCCGATGAGCCCTGTTGGCCCTCCGGCGCGACCGGCATCACGGCCGGACGGCCCCGACGGCATCCACGACGAGAGTGCCGCTGCGCACCATGATCTCCACGGTGTGCGTGCCGGCGCCGAGGTTGCGCAGGGCGTACGTCTGATAGAACTCGGGAGAGGCGAGCGTGCTCGCTGCGGAGTTGACCACCGTACCGTCCACCGTGACCTGCAGGACGGCCGAGCCGTTGTTCGGCCCGATGATGTCCAGTCCGGTGCCGGCGAACGTGTAGGTCAGCGTCGAGCCGCTTCCCTGGCTGGTTGACAGGCTCCGCTGAACGTTGTACATACCCTTACCGTTCTCGTGCGCCCAGGACCCGCCGTACACCAGCTTCCTGGCGGCCGGGTTGGCCAGGTCGGACATCTCCAGGTTGTCCAGCACCTCGGAGTAGTACGGCGGGCTTCCGTCGACCGTCTCCACCCGGAGGTTGTCAAACCGGGTGAAGTAGTAGCCGCTGCCCAGCGTGATCCGGCCGGACAGCTTGGGATTCGGGTCGGTGTAGGTGGCCAGTGTGACGCCGTCGAGGTAGGCGGTCACCGTGCTTCCGACGCCCTTCAGCGCGATGTTGTGCCACGCGTTGTGAGCGGTGTTGAACCCACCGATCCGCACGCCGCCGGCGCCGCTGACCACGTTGCCGCTGGCGACCGCGCTGTTGTTGACCAGCAACTGCCAGCCCCCGTCGAAGGTGAACCTCACCGAGTACGGCGCACCGTTGTCACCGTGCTGCTCGCGGATGCCCAGCCGGGCGTGGTTGGCGCCGTTCTGTGTGCTGCTGTTCTCGAAGGAGACGTCGACACTGGCCTTGTAGTTGAGCCACCGGCTGTCACCGATCCTGGTGACCGCGTCCCCCCCGTTCCACGCACCGCCCAGGCCCTGGCTCGGGCTGTCCAACTGCTGGCGCAGCACGTAATTGGTCGATCCGTCCGGCTGGTACGCCTCGAAGGCGCCGTTGCGGTCGCTGGCGTAGCGCGGGATGACGCTCCTGGCGCCGCCGCGCGAGGTGATGAAGTCCTCCGTGCCCGTGATGGTGCCGCCACTGCCGATCACCGGGACCGTCTTGCCGGAGTAGTCGAAGCCGTCGGCGTAGAGGATGTTGTCGCTGGTGCTCTGCACGTCGCCGGAGATGTCGGTGTCCAGCACGGTGCGCTGGCCCTCCACCGGCAGGGGTTCCAGGTACTCGGGCTTGGTGTGGTTGGCCAGCGTCGTCACGGTGACGACCGAGTTCGGCCTGACCGTCACGGAGTACGCCCCGCCGCTATCGGCCGGGACGCTGCCGAGGTGCTTCAGGTAGTTGGCGTTGAACGCCTGGCCGGGGTCGGCCGCGCGGGTTTCCCACAGCTGTAGGGCGGGAGTACCGGAGTAGGCCATGTTCACCGGCTGGAGGCGGTACGACTGGGTGTACTCGCTGTCGTTCATGAAGACCGTGGAGAAGTTGCGCCTGTCGGGCGCGGCGAGCGTGAGATAGCTGGGCGTGCCGTTGCGTCCGACCACCGGGTTCGTCCCGGTCGCTCCGGTATAGCTGGATTCGGGGACGGCGCGCCAGATGCCGGCCGTGTTGCTGGAGTTCTCCCAGCCGGTCTTGGCGAACCAGCTGAAGTGCCGCAGCACGTCGATGGCGGCGTCGTAGTGCAGCCAGCCCGACCAGGGATCACGGGCGCTGACGATCTCCTTGTAGGAGTACTGCCCACCCTCGTAGAAGGACCCGATGGCCGGTTGGTAAATGAAGTTGGTCCGGCGCGAGTTGACGAATCCCTTGATGATGGTGTTTCCCATTTCCAGCGCACTGTTGGTGCCGCCGATGCCGGTCCCGACCACCGACGGGGACCGCATGTTGTTGTTGGGGCGGAAGGCGGAATTGCCGAAGGTCGCCTGTGCTTCGCTGTTCCAGATCTCCTTGTCGTAGTCCATCGCCAGGCGCTTGAAGTTGCCGGCGCTGTCGTCGTCGGGGCTGTAGTGGTAGCCGGCCGCCGCCACCACGTCGCGCAGGCCGGCGTCGCTGATCATGCTGCCGCCGAACGACCCGACACCGACCTCGTCGGAGATGACGACCTTGAGCTGGTTGTACCGGGATTGCTCCGTCGAGTTGGCGAAGTCGGCACTGTCGGTCCTGACCCGGTTGGCATAGGTCTTGGTCCAGTTCAGGTCCGCCCCGCGCTCGTTGAGACCCGGGTTGACGTAGTCGACCATGAACCCGTAGGTCCGGTACGCGCTCAGGATGGTCTTCTTGAACCAGGTGTAGACCTTGTCGTTGCTGTTCGCCCAGCCGGGGGAGTTCCAGCGCAGCAGGGACACCTTGACGTTCGGGTTGACCTTCTTCGCGTCGGCCGCGAGTTGGAAGCCCTGCGCCCGCTTGACGTTGGGGGTCTCGGACTCCCAGCGCATGGTCGAGGGGTCCGGTCCGGTGGAGTTGTTGCGGTCGTTGCCCATCTCGATCTTCACGTTGGTGAAGACCGGACTCTCCCCACCGAAGAGGACCCGCAGCAGCTGCGCGTACGCGGTCGGGCTCTGGGCCTTGTAATCCATCAGCAGCTCGCTGGTGCTGTTGGCGCTGAGCGCACCGAAGCCCTTGAACGTCAGGCCGTTGACGTTGCCGGCGCGGACGTTGTTGCCGTCCACCATGATCGTGCCCGATCCCGGAGTCGACACGTCAGTGACGATCCACTGCTGGTTGGTGCTGCCGCTGTTCGCGTACTGGACGAGGTTGGCGCCGTCGGACGTGCTGCCCCCGCCATCCAGGTACAGCCCGTTGACCCGGTTCCTGAACTTGGCGTAGCCGCCGGAGTCCTCCCGGGTCCACTGCTGGTTGGTGCTGCCGCTGTCACTCCACTGGCCGCAGATGGATCCGCCCGTCGTGCGGCCCATCCCGTCCAGGTACAGGCCGGTGGCCCGATTCTTGATCCGGACGTAGCTGCCGACGGCCTCGATCGTCCACTGCTGGTTGTCGTTGGACGACGAGGAGTACTGGCCGACTGCGGCGCCGTTGGTGGTCCGGCCCATGCCGTCGATGAACTTGCCGGTGGTCCGGTTGCCCAGTTTGACGTAGGCGGCGGCTACTTCCGTGGTTAGGCCCACTGGCGTGGATGCGACCGGCATGGCCAGCACGTACGTCAGGGCAAGCGCTGCGATCGACAGCATGCTCAGCGCGGTGGGCCTGACGCGGGCACGGCGCGGGCGGGCTGCTCCCGGAGTCTGCCGAGGCGGAGCGGATCGAGGGCTGGTCATGAGATCTCCAGTCAACCGGTCAAGGTGTGGCAGGCGACGCCTCGGGCTCGCTGGCCTGCGGTGTCCAGAGGTGGCAGGTCATCGTCTGATCGCATCGACTCATATGTATACCACCCGGATCTGGAGATGCCAGGGACCGGACCGAGACGTTCCGTCAGCCGTCGGCGGCGACGCAACGCGTCCTGCAGGGACGGGGTCTGCGCCGCCAGGACCCGTACGGCCTCGGCGACGTACCGGTACGCGGTAGACCTGGACACCCCGAATCCGGCCCCGAGGGTGGTCTTGTCCTCACCCTTGCGGAACCACACCAACACCAGAAGCGCCTGGCAGAAGCACGTCAACGCCCTGGACGCCTTGTTCACCTTGCGCCTGATCAGCCCGACCATACAACTGAAGATCATCGACATGCTTGCCGGTAATATTGCAATTCCGCCCTGATCGACAGCATTCGCGAACATCCAGCTTGCGCTTGTGCTACGCCATGAGTGTCTGGCCGGAGTTTATCCGCAAGTCGCTAACGGCCGGCACACTGCCGGGGTCGGCACCCTCACGTATCGCCCGGCTGGCCCGCCCACATATGGCCGAGGGCCTCAGAGCGGCCAACGTGAATCAGGATCAGACGTCCCCTTAGACACGCGACACTAGCGCTCCGGCTACCCCATGGAGGCAAACGCGCTGCTCGATGCCCTCCTTGAGGAGGAAGGCATGTCCCGTGCCGGGCTGGCCGTGCGGGTCAACCAGGCTGCCGAAGTCCGTGGACGGACCCGCGCTACAACCACTCCCCTGTCATCCGGTGGCTGAATGGTCGGCGACCGCGCGGCATAGCTGCCAACCTGGCCTGCCAGGCAGGCCAGGTTTTCTTTGACGCACGTCGGCCGCGCCGTCACAATACGATTGATGTTCGATGATGGCTTACTCTTCGAGGGAAGCGCGCATGCCGATCACCACCACACCAATGTCGCCGTACATCGGTCTGGAAGTTCATGGCCTCGACCTGGAACAGGATTTCGACGAGTCGACGCGGCGGACCCTGCTGGACGCCTGGATTCGCGGCGGCATCCTGCTGCTCCGCGGCTGCCGCTCCGCCGAAGCACACCTGCGGCTGAGCCGCTGCTTCGGCAAGCTTGAGTCTTCGGCGACGCCCACTCTCAATGTCGACAACAATCCCTATCTGATGGAGCTGAAATACGATCCCGAAAACCGCAAAGATTTCCCCGCCGCCATCATGCGTGTCAATGGTGTCGAGCGTGCCGGCTGGCTGGGCTGGCATTGGGACCAGTCCTTCACGCCGGTGATCGCGCGCGGCGCGGCGCTGCGAATGGTCGAGCCGGCGGCGATCGCGGGCGAAACCGGCTTCATCGACGGCATCGCCGCCTGGCAACGCCTGCCGGCGCAGTTGCGGGAGCGCATCGAGGACCTCGAAGTGGTCTACCATTTCTCACCTCAGATGGACAAGAACCCCTATGGCTTTCCGCCCGACCTGGTGAACCTGAAGACCGATTCTGAGAACATGGCTGATCTCCGCAAGTACAACTTCCCGCCGGTGGTGCACCCGCTGGTCATCGTCCACCCGGAGACCGGCCGCAAGGTGCTCAAGCTGTCGCCGATGCACGCCAAGCACGTGCTCGGCATGGACACGACGCAAAGCGATGCCCTGCTGCACCGGCTGGCGGACCACCTCGTGGACGAGCGCTACGCCTATTTCCACAAGTGGAGCAAGGACGACGTCATCGTCTGGGACAACTGGCGCGTGATCCACAGCGCCGCCGGCGTACCCTTGGACGTGCGCCGTCGCGCGCACCGCACCACCCTGCTCGGCGACTACGGCCACGGCCGCTACCTCGACCCCGCGCTGGGCCGCGAGCCACGCACGGCGACCATCGTCGACTGAGGCAGTGAGCGTACGCCCGGCTCCCAATACTCCAGCCGCACCTGCCTGATCTGGAGTTTCGCCAGGTCATCGGCGTAGTCGACGCGTGAGCGGCGCCGGCCGTACAGCTGCGCGTGTCGATGCTATTCATGCGGTGAGTGAGGTGGTCGCACTGTCTGACGGCCTCATCCCCCTCACCCTCGGCGAGGTCCGTCGTCTCCTGGCACACCTGATCACCACGATCCGATTCTTCGACCACATCCATCGATGGTCACGATGGCGACGCCGACACCAGTACCGCGCCAGAACAGCCCACTACCAGCGAAGACTCCGACTCCATCAGGCACGGCTGGAGCACTAGTCCTGGTGGAGGCCGGGCAGTACATCCTGCGGCTGGATCGGGTGTCGTCCGTGGACGACGTGCTGCTCAACGCCGCCGGCGTCGGGCTGGCCGCGCTGGCCTCGCGCCGCTGCGCGTCAGGAGGTAGCCGACACAGGCCGTCAGCGCCACGGTTGCCAACGCCGCGGACGGACCGATGAGTTCGCGGCCACCCTCGCGGGAGCCCAGCGCGGCTCCGAAGGAGCGGTCAGCCATCAACGACCAGCGAAACCGCCACGACAGGGCCGACCCGATCGAGAGCGCGGACCCGATGGACAGGACCGATCCGGCGGAGCCGACGCTGCCGACGGAGGCGATCGAGCCGACGCTGCCGATGGACAGCACCGAGCCGCGCGATCCGATGGACAGCAACGAGTCGGTGACAGCCGTGACGAGCGGGTGGAGGTCATGAACGGATCATGCGGCACTGCTGTTGCTCCCGTGGCCATCCGGATCTGGCCGGGAGCAGCCGCCGCGACCGCAGGTGGCGCCTGACCTCAATCTGACGGAGAGGGAGGGGGTGGGCACGGTCTGTGCGGATTTCGACCGGCACGGCACCGGGGGCAAGGAAATGAGCGGCGTCGATTGACGGATGGCTGCCCGGTCGGGAGACTGACTGATGCAGGTAAATGTCATGGGAGTGTTCACAGGGTGTTACAAATCCAAGACCGCAGGTTGGCGGGCTGAGATTCCGGGCCGGAAGGCCAGTCGAAGGCGCATTGCGTGAACGCTCCCCGTCCGACGTCCGCTGCTACTGCTCCGACCAGACCGGGACATCCCGACGGTGATCGGCATCCGCACTGCCGTGTCGCTGCCACGGCCGTGCCTCGGCGCGGTCCGAGGGTCGCCACCGTGCCAGCCCACAGGAGGTACCTGACCCGTGTCGACACCTTCGGCGGCACCGGCGGCACGTCGCGCCTCCCGACACTGACCCGCACGAGCCCCCAACTGGTCGTCCTCAAGCCCTGGAGATCGTCATGTTG
Source organism: Micromonospora matsumotoense (assembly GCF_900091525.1). Taxonomy (GTDB): domain Bacteria; phylum Actinomycetota; class Actinomycetes; order Mycobacteriales; family Micromonosporaceae; genus Micromonospora; species Micromonospora matsumotoensis. The sequence continues at coordinate 71,099 of NZ_FMCU01000024.1, read as the reverse complement.
TCACGCAGACAGCGCGTCGCGCTGCTCTCCGCCTGCACGGCGGTCACCGTCAGCGCCGGCGTCGCCGTCGTCACGGTGGCGTCCGCCGCCGCGATCCGTCAGGAGGTCGAGACCGCGCCTGCCACCTGCGACGGCGCGATCGAGTCCAACCACACCGGCTACTCGGGCAGCGGGTTCTGCAACGGCAGGAACGCCGTCGGTGCGGCGGCACAGTTCACCGTGAACGTGTCGGCCGCCGGCACGGCGACCATCGCCGTCCGGTATGCCAACGGTACGACCGACAACCGCCCGGCCGACGTGCTCGTCAACGGCTCGGTGGCGCAGGCCGCGAGCACGTTCGACCCCGCCGGGGCGTGGACGACCTGGGCCACGAAGACCCTCACCGCCTCGCTCACCGCCGGCAGCAACACGATCCGGTTGAGCCCCACCACCGCCGCGGGACTCGCCAACATCGACTACGTCGAGGTCGAGACGACCGGCACCCCGCCGCCGTCCGAGACGGGCCGGCAGCTGGAGGACCTGAACCGGGGCGTGATCAGCGTCCGCTCCGGGTCGGGCAACCTGGTGTCCTGGCGGTTGCTCGGCACCGAGGCGGCCAACACGGGCTTCAACGTCTACCGCGGCGCCACGAAGCTGACCGCGTCGCCGATCACCACCTCCACCAACTACCTCGACACCGGGGCGCCCGCCGACGCCTCGTACACGATCCGTGCGGTGGTCGACGGGGCGGAGCAGGCGGCCTCGGAGGCGTCGCTGCGCTTCGCCGGTGGCGACCACCTGGACGTGCCGATCTCCCGGCCGGGCAGCAACTACACCGCCGGTGACGCCAGCGTCGGCGACGCCGACGGCGACGGGCAGTACGAGGTCTTCCTCAAGTGGGACCCCAGCGACCTGAAGGACAACTCCCAGTCGGGCGTGACCAGCAACGTCTACCTCGACGCCTACCGGCTCGACGGCACCCGGTTGTGGCGCGTCGACCTGGGGCGCAACATCCGCGCCGGAGCCCACTACACGCAGTTCCAGGTGTACGACTACGACGGTGACGGCCGGGCGGAAGTCGCGGTCAAAACCGGTGACGGTAGCCGCTCCGGCACCGGGCAGGTCATCGGTGACGCGAACGCCCTGCACCGTAACGCCGGCGGGTACATCCTCACCGGTCCCGAGTACCTGACCATGTTCAGCGGGCTGAGCGGCGCGGTGCTGGCCACGGTGCCGTTCCAGCCGGCCCGCGGCAACGTCAGCGACTGGGGCGACGACTACGGCAACCGCGTCGACCGGTTCCTGGCCGGCACCGCCTACCTCGACGGGCGTCGACCCAGCCTGATCGTGGGCCGTGGCTACTACGCCAAGACCGCGATCGCCGCGTACGACTTCCGCAACGGACAGCTCACCCTGCGGTGGAAGTTCGATTCGAGTAGCGCGGGCAGCCAGTGGACCGGCAAGGGCACCCATTCGCTGTCCATCGCCGACGTCGACGGCAACGGCACCGACGAGATCATCTACGGCGGCATGACGATCAATGCCAACGGGACCGGCCGCTACACCACCAACTTCTACGCCCACGGCGACGCGCTGCACGTCAGCGACTTCGTGCCCAGCCGCCCCGGCAAGGAGATCTGGCAGATCCACGAGCAGAACTCCGGCGCGGCGGCGACGCTGCGCGACGCCAACACCGGCGCGATCATCATGCAGAAGAACAACAGCTGCGGTTGCGAGGGGCCGGGGCGTGGTGTGGCCGGTGACGTCTACGCCGGCAACCCCGGCGCCGAGTTCTGGGGGAGCGGCACCGGCCTGACCAACCTGTTCAACTCCGCCGGCGGCAGCGTCGGGCGTACCCCGGGCAGCTCCAACTTCCTCGCCTGGTGGGACGGCGACCCGGTGCGGGAACTGCTCGACGGCAACCACGTCGACAAGTACGGCACGGGCGGCGACACGCGCCTGCTCACCGCCACCGGCGCGCACTCGATCAACGGCACCAAGGCGACGCCCTCGCTCTCCGGTGACCTGTTCGGCGACTGGCGGGAAGAGGTCATCCTGCCCCGGGACGACAACGCCGCGCTGAGTATCTACGCCAGCCCGACGCAGACCGACCGGCGGCTCTACACCCTCCTGCACGACCCGCAGTACCGGGTGGCGATCGCCTGGCAGAACACCGCCTACAACCAACCGCCGCACCCGAGCTTCTTCCTGGGCGACGGCATGACCACCCCGCCCCGCCCCGACATCTACCTCCGGTAGCTGCCACTTCCGGAGTACGGCGTCCGACCTCGTCGTGCCGGGCCTGCGGGAACACCACCGACCTTCGATCAGCCAAGGAGCTCAGTCATGAGACCCCTGCCCCTCCTCGCCGTCGGCACGCTCGTTGCCGGCATGGTCACGGTGTTGACCGGCAGCCCCGCGACGGCGGCCGTGAACCGGTACGAAGCCGAGACGGCGCCGGCGGTGTGCACCGGCACAATCGACGCGAACCACGCCGGCTTCTCCGGGACCGGGTTCTGCAACGGCGACAACGTCGTCGGCGCCTCGGTCCAGTTCGCCGTGACCATGCCGGCGGCGGGACGGGCGACCCTGGGCGTACGCTTCGCCAACGGCACCACCACCGGCCGCCCGGCGGACGTCCTCGTCAACGGCACCCGGGTCTCGACCGCCGCCTTCGGCGGCACCGGTGCCTGGACCACCTGGTCGGCCAGCACGCTCACCGTGTCGCTGGGCGCCGGAAGCAACACCATCCGGCTCAGCCCGACCACGGCGGCCGGCCTGCCCAACGTCGACAATCTCGATGTCGACACCTCCGGCAGCTCCTCGGCCGGCACGGGGCGGCCGGACGACTCGAACATCCAGTACTACGGCCGGTGGAGCAGGTCCGACCCGGCGTTCCCCGCGATGGGCTGGGCCGGCGGCTACCTCGAGACCCGCTTCACCGGCAGCGTCATCGGGGTGCGCCAGCGCAACGCCATCGACCTGTACTACTCCGTCGACCAGGCCGCACCGCAGTGGCGGCGCAACGTGTCCGGCAACGTCACCCTCGCCTCCGGGCTGACCGGCGGCTCGCACAGCATCCGGATCGGCTACCGCGAGCGGGCCGGCTCGTACACCGGCGACCCGGTGTTCGGTGGGCTCATCCTCGCCAGCGGCGCGCAGACCGCGCCGCTGGCCAGGCCGGCGAACCTCGTGGAGTTCATCGGTGACTCCATCACGGTGGGCCAGCCCAACGCCAACCGTCCCTTCACCACCTACCCGTGGCTCGCGGCCGAGGGCCTCGGTGCCAGTCACACCCAGGTCGCCCAGGGTGGCGCCTGCCTGGTCAACCAGGACTGTTACGGCATGGTCGACTGGTTCCGCCGCTCCTCGGCGTGGGTGAGCACCGACGACTGGAACTTCGGGACGTACCAGGCGACCGCCGTGGTCATCAACCTCGGCACCAACGACGTCGGCCACGGCGTCAGCACCGTGCAGTTCCAGCAGAACTACGTCGTCATGCTCGAACGCGTGCGCGTGGCCTACCCCAACGCCGAGATCTTCGCGATGGGCGTCTTCCGCAACCGGTACGTGCCCGAGACCCGCAGCGCCGTCGCCGCCCGCACCGCGGCCGGCGACGCGAAGGTCCACTTCGTCGACACCACGGGCTGGATCGACCCGGCCACCGACACCACGGACAACGTCCACCCGACGGACGCCGGCCACGTCAAGATCACGCAACGGCTCCGGCCGATTCTCGACCAGTACATCTGAGCGACCCGAGGAGCGACATGAATCGACGAGCGGTCATCGGCGTCGTGACGATGACGACAGTCCTCATCGGGCTGGGCGCCACCATCGCCACGGCGGCGTCCAGCAGGTACGAGGCCGAGACGGCGCCGGTGGTGTGCACCGGCACGATCGACGCGAACCACGCCGGGTACTCCGGGACCGGGTTCTGCAACGGCGACAACGCCGTCGGCGCGGCGGTCCGGCTCACCGTGACCACGTCGGCGGCCGGGACGGCGACGCTGGACGTACGGTTCGCCAACGGCTCCACCACCGCGCGACCCGCCGCCGTCCTGGTGAACGGCACATCGACGCAGACGGTGCCCTTCGCGCCCACCGGGGCGTGGACGACGTGGGTCACCACGACGGTGACCGTGCCGGTGAACCCGGGCACCACCACCATCGGGTTCAGCCCGACCACGGCCGGCGGGCTGCCCAACCTCGACTACTTCGACCTGACGGGCGGCGGCCCGTCGCCGAGCCCGTCGCCGTGCGCGCCGCCGTCGTCCAGCTCTCCTCCCCCGCAGGGGCAGGTCACCGTCTGGTTGGCCGGCGACTCCACGGTGGCCGACCCCTCCGGCGGCACCGTGTGCCCGGCCGGCTGGGGCAGCCAGTTCGCCCAGTACTTCACCAGCGACGTCACCGTACGCAACAGTGCCGTGGGCGGGCGGAGCATCCAGACGTGGCTCTACGACCCCAACGTGACGAGCACGAAGAACCCGGCCGGGGAGTGCGTCGTCAGCCCGGAGACGTACTCCTCGCGCTGGCAGGCCATGCTCGACCCGACGACCGGCATGAAGCGCGGCGACTACCTGCTCATCCAGTTCGGGATCAACGACGGGACCAGTGCCTGCCCCCGCCACGTCGGTTCGGCGCGGTACCAGCAGCTGCTCGGGATGATGGCCGCCGCCGCCAAGGCACGCGGCGCCCACCCCGTCTTCCTGACCCCGCCGGCCGCGATCACCTGCTCCGGGAACACGGCGGTCGGCAACCGCGGCTTCGTCACCGAGACGAACTCGGCCGGCAGCGCGAACGCCGTCCCCGTCATCGACCTGCACCGGCTCAGCTACACGCTCTACAACAGCCTGCGTTTCTGTCCCTTCAACGGCGACTACGGCTCGGGCCCGGTGGGCGCCTTCTTCTGCGCCGACCACACCCACTTCGAGCCGTCCGGCGCCCGGCAGATCGCCGGGGTCGTCACCCGGGCACTCCGTGACCAGCAGATCCCTTTGGCCACCTACCTGAGATAAGACGGGGACGCCGGTGACCGACCGGCGATCCGACCATCGCGGCCCACCCGGGGCGTCGACGGGGTACCGGCCACCGGCGTCCCGGGCTGGCCGGTCGCACCGTCGTCGCCCTCGGGCGGACCCGGCCGCTCCGCTCCGGTTCGGTCGGCTCCGGGTGTGGTGGATCTCGCCCAGCAGCCGGTCGACCTGCCCACCGGCGTGCCGGCGGTGGGGGGTGTTCACCCGGCCAGGTGAGGGCAGGCGTCCCTTACCGGCCGTCGAGTTGCTCGCGTAGCAGGGTGGCGATGCGGGCGAGTGCGGCGCCGAGATGGCGTTGCTGTGCAGCGCTGAGTGGCTCGAACACCAGTTGCCTGACCTGCTCGACGTGCGCCGGGGCACTGTCCTCGACCTTGCGCAGGCCGGCGTCGGTCAGGGTCGCGAGGGTGTACCGGCCGTTGCCCGGGTCAGGGCACCGAGTGACCCACCCCTGCTGCTCGAAACGGACCATCAGCTTGGACAGCCGTGGTTGCGTGCTGTCGGACTGTGCGGCCAGGTCGCTGAGCCGCATCGTGTGCGTCTCGGTCATGGACAGCCGGGCCATCACGCTGTACTCGAAGTTCGAGATGCCCTCGTCTCGCTGCAGCTGACGGTCGAGCAACATGGGCAGCGCGATGACCACGGTGCGTAGGTCGTGCCACAGCTTCTGCTGCTCGTCGTCGAGCCATGGGGTGGAGCCGGTCATGTGCGCAGCTTACTTGACTGGGCAACCGCGTATCGAGATGCCTGTCTACTCACGAGCAGGTATTGGCGCTGCTGGGCTCCGTGACACCGCGCATGTTGACTTGCCCAGGCAAGTGAGGAACACTCGTCCTGAGTTGCCCAGGCAAGTGCGGAAGCGATCCGGCGTTTCGCCCCGAACAGATCGACACCGATGACCATGACGAATGACCCGACGTCCCTCACCCGGCCGAACTGGCCCGCTGAGGCCTACGACAAGCATGTGGAACAGGTGTTGCCGCGGACGAGGACGCAGCCGGTATGGGCTCCGTCCGACGGACCCTTGCCCAGCCTTTCGTCAGCCACGGGGCCCCATTCACCCTCGACGACCCGCAGTGGATCGCCGAACTCTTCCAGTGGGCCCAGTCGATCCCGAAACCCCGAGCCGTCGTGGTCGTCTCGGCGCACTGGGAACAAGAGCCGGTGGCGATCTCCGGGACTGCGGCCGGCACGCCGCTCTCTTACGACTTCAGCGGTTTCCACCCCCGCGACAAGACCCTGCCCTACGCCACCCCGGGCGCCACCACCCTGGCCCAGCGACTGGTGAAGGCGCTTCCCCGCAGGATGGCGGTGCACGAGTTCACCGACCGTGGCCTCGACCATGGCGCCTTCATTCCGCTGATGATGGCGATGTATCCGGCGACCGACGTCCCGGTCGTCCAACTGTCGATGCCCAGTCTCGACCCCGGCGCGCTGCTCGACCTGGGCTCACGCCTACGGTCCCTGCGCGAGGAAGGCATCCTGCTGCTCGGCTCCGGATTCATGACGCACAGCTTCGCCGCCATCCGGAGCCCAGCCCTCGTCGCGCACACCGCGGCGTTCGACACATGGGCCGCCGATGCCCTCGCCCGAGGCGATGTCGACGCCCTCACCGACTTCCGTAGCCAGGCGCCCGGAGCCGACGTCGCGCACCCGACCTCTGACCACTACGTCCCCCTGCTGTTCACCGTGGGTGCCGCCACGGAACCCAGCAGCGCGGTCAGCACCATCAACCGGATGGTCCTGGGCAACTCGACCCGGTCGGTGCAGATGAGTTGACCGGCTCGCGCGCCGCTCAACCCACGGACCAGTGGAGGTGGCGACCACCGGTCCGAAGCTTCCCGTTCGCCGCAGATCCGACACCACGAAACGATGAGGAGAACGCCATGAAGGCGATTCGCTACCACGAGTTCGGCAGCACCGACGTCCTGCGTCACGAGGAGGTGGAGCGTCCGGTCCCCGGCGCCGGCCAGGTGCTGGTGAAAGTCGCGGCCACCTCGTTCAACCCCGTCGACGACCACATCCGGCTGGGCGTCCTGGCCGAGATGATCCCCACCGCGCTGCCGATCACCCCCGGCCTCGACGTCGCCGGCATCGTCGCCGAGCTCGGCGACGGAGTCAACGGACTGCAGATCGGCGACCCGATCATCGCCATGTTCCCGCTGGACGAGCACGGCGGGGCCGCCGAGTACGCGATCATCGCAGCCGACCTGGTCACCGCCGCACCCCGCAGCATCACACTCACCGACGCTGCATCACTACCCCTGACCGGGCTGGCCGCTCGCCAGGCGGCAGTCGAGCTCGCCGGGATCAGAGCCGGCCAGACCGTTCTCGTCCACGGGGCAGGCGGTGCGGTGGGAAGCCTCGTGGTCCAGCTCGCCCTCGACGCCGGCGCTAAGGTGACCGCCGTCGACGGCGGTCAGCACGCCGATCGCCTGAGCGGCTACGGTGCGGAGAAGGTCGTCGACCGGCTGGACCTCGACGCCGGCCCGGCCGCTGTCGGTGGCCCCTTCGACGTGGTGGTGAACCACGTACGCCTGGCCCCCGAGGACCTCGCGAAGCTGACCCCCTACGTGGCCGACGGCGGCATCGTCGTCAGCTCCGCCGGGCCCGTGCCGGCCGACGAGGCACGCTCGGTACGCACCGCGGGGGTGTGGGTAGGCCCCGACGCCTCCCACCTGGCCGACCTCGTCTCCCGCGTCGACAACGGCCTGCTCAAGCTGCATATCGCCGACCGCCGACCGCTGGAGGAACTGCCGGCCGTCCACCGAGACGCGAGCAACGGCAAGCTACTCGGCAAAACGGTCATCGTCGTGGCCTGACGCCACCGGGTCGGCGTCCACCGTCGAAGCCTCACCTGGTGGACGCCGACGTACGCAAGGCGTAGCGGAGTAGCTCGGCCGGAGCGGCAACGCGCCCGGCTCCAGCCGGTGGGCCGGGCCGGTCGAGGGCAAAGATCGCATGCGCGCTCATGGGCAGATCCGGACACCGCTGTCAATCCCCTGGAAGCGTGGAGGGCGTCGTTATGCGGCCTGGGCCTCCAGGTCGCGGGTCTCTGGTCGTTCGTAGTCGATCGGGGATCGCCAGTCGCAGACGGAGTGCCGACGGCGCCGGTTGTAGAGGTCGGTGATCCAGGCGCCGATCTTCAGGCGGCCCTCTGTGCGGGTGTGGAAGTGGCGGCGGTGGACGTACTCGACCTTGATGGTGGAGAAGGTGGCCTCGGCGACGGCGTTGTCGAAGCACGACCCGAGCCGGCCCATCGACTGGCGCACCTCCACCGGGCGCAGACCCGGGCGAAGTCGGCCGAGCCGTACTCGCCGCCTCTGCCGCTGTGGAAGATCACCCCGTCGACGTTGCCGCCCCGGGTGACGGCGGCCATGTTCAGCGCGGCGACGACCAGCCCGGCGTCGTGGTGTGCGCCCATCGCGTAGCCGAGGATGCGACGGGAGTACAGGTCGATGACGGTGGCCAGATAGAGCTTGCCCTCATCGGTACGGATCTCGGTCATGTCACCGCACCAGGCGACATCCGGCACCGACGCCGTGAACGCCCGCTTGACCAGGTCCGGCGCGGCCGGACGTGTGCCCTGCCGGGTCAGGCTCCGGCGGCGACACCTGACCCGGGCGGCCATACCGGAATCGCCCATGAGCTGCGCGATCGTGTTGTCCGACACCTGCCAACCCTGCTCGCGCAGCTCGCTACCGATGCGAGGGCTGCCGTAGGTTCCACCCGAGTCCTCGAACACCTTCCTGATCGCGGCCGCCAGTCGGATACGCCGGTCATCGCGGCGCGTCGGCGGCCGGTCACGCCACTTGCAGAACCATGACTCAGACACCCCCAGGGCCCGGCAGGCCACCGCGTGCGGCACGGAATGCTCGGTCCTCTGGGAAGCTATGAAGGCGGCCATGCTCACCGGCCCGTCGCTTCTTTGACCCACAGGACCACGGATCGCTTGAGGACATCACGCTCCATCGCCAGCTCGGCGTTCTCCCGTCGTGCAGGTACAGGCTTACCCCAGTCGGTGTCGGCGGTACCGCAGGGAGGGAACGCCCTCCTCGATCCCGTTCTCGTCCATCGCGTTGTAGATCGTCAGCCAGCCGCTCGCGAATCGCAGGCCCAGCGCCACGGCACCGTCCGCCAGGTCACCCCCGGCCCACTCCAGAAGCTCCACCGCCTCAAGTCTCTGCCCGTGCCGAGCAGCCAACAGCGCGGGAGCATCGCTGCGCCAGCGGAGCAGGAAGCCGTCTGAGGTCGGCCACACCGGCATCCGTGTCACGTCGATCGACCCGTACGTGATCGACAGATCATCAAACTTCTGATGATTGACCTCAAGACGCTCGTCGTCGAAGTCGAACACCACCGGGCAGTCGGCGAACCAGGTGTCGTCATCGTCATCCCACACCACCCAGCTGGATGTCAGCCGACGGCCGACGAGGCCCCGCAGTCGTTGAGCGTGACGACCGGCGACGTCAGCAGCTCCGTTCAGCCAGGATGGCTGGTAGCCAGCAATGCCGATGTTGAAGGTCATCACGGGACGGTAATCCTGAGCCAGCCTGACTCATATTCGGGGGGACGGCGATCGTCGGTTCAGCGGGTGGCGATGAGGCGTTGCAGGGCGGCGTGGGCGGGGGTCCCCGCGTGGAAGTGGTCGGCGGTGTCGTCGGGGAGGAGGAGCCACCCGGCGGCGAGGTCGTAGGCCGGGTCGCCCGTGCAGAGGTCACCGAAGTCGATCACTGCGCAGCGGGTGCCGTCTGCGGTGAGGACGTTGGCTGGGTGCAGATCGGCGTGGAGCCACAGCGCCGGACCCGTTCATGCAGGTGCCGCGACCGCCTCCTCCCAGACGGTGCGGACGGGGTCCGGGTCGTGGATCAACCTGCGCTCGGTGACGGCGGCGAGCCCTGTGGCGAACTGGTCGGCGTGCTCGGCCAGAGGCCCACCACGGCTGACGCTGACGGGCGCGCCGACGGGGGCGGGTTGGTGAAGAGCCGTCAGGAAGGTAGCCAAGGACTCGGCCGCGTCGCCGGCTCGCGTGACGGGGGCCTGGTCAGCGGGTGTGCCCGCAACCCAGGTGGTGATGAGCCAGGGCCGGGGGAAACCGCGCGGAGGGCTCACCGAACCGCTGCGGGAAAGGGACCGGCAGCGGAAGACGCGGAGCGAGCATCGGCACCCAGGCGTACTCCTTGCGCAGCAACCCGTCCGCGGTCCCGGTCGCCCAGGGAAGCCGGACGGCGAGATCGTCACCGAGCCGCCACAGTTGGTTGTCCCATCCCCGCGCGCCGAACCGAACCGGGTGATCGGCGAGGTCGGGGTGCTGATCGCGCACCAGATCCCGCACCAACTCCGCAGTCATCTCGATCCCGACAGGGGTCATGCCGATCGACGGTAGTCCGGCAACGCCGCACGTCCCCCTGGTAACTGACCGCCGTCAACTGCTGCCCATACCCGGCCCGGATCACGCTTCGCGCCGCCGGACTCACTGTCGGGGTCACCACCGCGTGGCGCTACGTGCAGGAAGCGGTCGACTCTTGTGGGCTCACCGGCACCGCCGGGCTCGGCGTGCAGCGCCGGATCACGACGCAGCAGCCCCGCGCCTTAAGATCCGGACAAAGCTCCACTGCTGCCCACGCCGCGCCACCGCGATCGGTCAAGCCATCCTCGTCCCGCAACACATCGAAGCCCACCGCTACGCAGGGCGGAAAGTGATCGATGCTCCCACATCCATCGTCCGGTCCTGCCCTCGGCGACGGCACCGCCGTTTCCCGCCGCATTCCCGGTAGCCGAAAAAATGGCTTGTGCCACACCTTGAGTACGGTGGCGAACGCTCTCTAGAATTGCTGGCGTGGCTAATCAGATCGGGGTCGACCCGGAGCTTCTGGCCTATGTCCGGGAATTCTCGCTCAGAGAGGACGACGTCCTTCGGGCGCTACGCACGCACACCGGCGAGCTTCCCGGCGGGCAGTCCCTGCAGGTGATGGCCGAGGAGGGACAGCTCCTTGCGCTGCTGGTGTCCCTCCTCGGGGCCACGAGGGTGCTGGAGGTGGGCACCTTCACCGGCTACAGCACCCTGTGCATGGCGCGGGCGCTGCCACCGCACGGCCGGCTGGTGACCTGTGACATCAGCGCGCGGTGGCCGGAGATCGGTGCCGAGTACTGGCACCGCGCGGGGGTCGCCGACCGCATCGAGGTACGCATCGGTGCGGCCGTCGAGACCCTTGACAAAATGCTCGACGAAGGCACCCACAGCAGTTTCGATCTCGTTTTCATCGACGCCGACAAAGCGAACTATCCGCAGTACTACGAATTCGCGGTGCAACTCGTACGCCCGGGTGGACTGGTGGTGGTGGACAACACGCTGTTCTTCGGCCGGGTGGTCGACCCGACCGCCGGTGATCCGGACACCGCCGGGGTGCGGCGGGTCAACGCCATGATCCGCGACGACCAACGGGTGGATGTGTGTCTGCTTCCAATGGCCGACGGCATCACGTTGGCCCGGCGGCGGGCCGGCTGATCTCCACACCGCGGTCCGGCCGGTGGAGGCCGGGTACGGGCGGCGGTCAACCCGCGCCGACGGTCGCCGGGCCGGCCAGGTCGGGGGCGGTCAGGTCGGGGGCGGTCAGGTCGGGGGCGGTCAGGTGGAACGTCGACGGTGCCGGTTGCCGGCGTGCCGCCAGGTGCAGTCGCTGGACGGCCCGGTCGCCGTCGACGGCGATGCGGTCCCGGCATGCGCAGGGCTCCTCGTCGAAGCCGGCGAACCGGTAGGCGATCTCCATCATCCGGTTCCGGTCGTTGGGCCGGAAGTCGGCGATCAGGTGCACGCGAGCTCGGGCGGCCTGGTCCACCAGCCAGGTCAGCAGGACGGTGCCGGTGCCGAAGGACACCACCCGGCACGAGGTGGCGATCAGCCGCAGGTGCCACACCCCGGGGTGTTTCTCCAGGACCAGCACACCGACCGCGCCGTGCGGCCCGAACCGGTCGGTCAACGTCGTGACCAGGACCTCGTACCGGGGGTCGGCCAGCAGGGCCCGCAACGCCTGATCCGGGTAGTGCACTCCGGTCGCGTTCATCTGGCTGGTCCGCAGGGTCAACTCCTCGACCCGCGACAGGTCCGCGGCGTCGGCCCGCCGGATGCGCATCACCAGTTCCAGCGAACGCAGGAAGTCCTCCGCCGGGCCGGTGAACCGGGCCTGCTCGTCTGCCCGCCGCTGACCGGCCTGGTACATCTGCCGGCGTCGCCGGGCATCCACGGTCACCGACGTCGGACTGAACTCGGGCCGGTCCAACAGGGCTGTGGCCACCCCGGCGTCGTAGCAGCGTACCTGCGGGAGGTGGAAGGCGACCTCGGCCCGTTCGGCCGGTTGGTCGTCGATGAAGGCGACGGTGCCGAGCGCGAAGCCCAGCCGGTCGGCGATCCGCTGGACCGCGTCGGACTTGCGTCCCCACCCGATCTGCGGCGCCACGAAGTACTCGGCGACGCCGAGCGCGCACAGCCGGGCCCAGGCCGGCTCGTGGTCGTTGCGGCTGCAGACCGACTGGAGGATGCCCCGGGCGTCCAGCCCGGTGATCACCGCCCGGATCGGGTCGGGGAGCACGACCTGTTCGTCCTCCAGCAGGACACCCTGCCAGAGGGTGTCGTCCAGATCCCAGACCAGGCACTTCACGGTCACGGGTGGGACCGTCGGGACCTCGTCGGTCACGTCGACTCCTTCGTGGACTGCCGTTCGTCGGCAGCAGGGGACGAGTGGGCGGGCGATCGGCGCGGCGGTGGGGTCACCGGCGGTTCACCGCGTGGTCGGCCAGCATCAGCTGACACATCTCGGTGCTGCCTTCGATGATCTCCATGAGCTTGGCGTCGCGGTACGCCCGGGCGACGGGGTGCCCGTCGACCGCACCGGCCGACGCCAGGATCTGGACCGCGTCGGCGGCGGCCCGGGTGGCGTGCCCGGCGCTGACGTACTTGGCCAGGACGGTGGCGGTGACCACTTCGGGTGAGCCGGTGTCCCAGCAGCGGCTGGCGTGCTCACAGACCCGGGTGGCCACCTGCTCGGCGGCCCACAGGTCGGCCAGGTGCCGGGCGACGAGCTGGTGTTGGGCCAGCGGGCGGCCGAACTGGTGGCGGGAACCGGCGTGTGCGACGGCCGCCGTCAGACAGGCCCGCAGTATCCCCACGCAACCCCAGGCGACCGACATCCGGCCGTAGCTCAACGCCGTGGTCACCAGCAGGGACAATGACTGCCCGCCGGCACCGAGCAGGCTGCTGGTGGGCAGCCGTACCGCGTCGAACCACACGTCGGCGTGTCCGGCCGCCCGGCATCCCAGGGGATCCGCCCGCCGGTGCACCCGTACCCCCGGGGTGGCCCGGGGCACCACCACCACGGCTCCCTGGTCGCCGAGTCGGGCGAAGACCAGGAGCAGGTCGGCGTGGTCGGCGGCGGTCACCCACACCTTGTGGCCGTCGAGGCGCAGGGTGTCGCCCGTCATGGTGACGGTGGTGGTCATCGCCGACAGATCACTGCCCGCCTGCGGTTCGCTGAAGGCCACCGCGGCCGTGTCCGTGGCGGCCAGGCGGGGCAGCAGCGACCTGGCCTGGGCCCGGTCGGCCAACCGTTCGATGGTCCAGGCCGCCATTGCCTGGGAGGTCATGACGCTGCGCAGGGAGCTGCACAGGCTGCCCACCTGGGCGGTGAACTCGCCGCTGTCCAGGCTGCTCCATCCCGCTCCGCCGTACCCGGTCGGGATCTGGGGGGCGAGCAGGCCTGCGGTGTTGAGTGCGCGCACCACGTCCACGGGTAGCCGGCCCGCCCGGTCCCAGTCGCCCGCCCGGTCGCCGACCAGGCGGGCGGCGAGCGTGGCGGCCTGGGCGGGCGTGACGGTGGGCGCGGTGGCGGCGACGGTCTCAGGCACCGTGGTCGCCGGGTTCGCTGTTGCGGAGCCGGTCGACCAGGGCCACCATCCGGCGCACCGTGCGGAAGTTGTCCAACCGCAGGTCGGTGCCGCGCACGGAGACCCCGTACGTCTGCTCCAGGTGCACCACCAACTCCATCGCGAACAGGGACGACAGCCCACCGGTGGCGAAGAGGTCCGTGTCCGGCGGCCAGGTCCGCCCGGTACGCGCCGTCAGGAAGCGCACCAGTTCCGGCGCGGCGGTGTCGACCCGGTCACCGGTGTCCGACACCTCCTGGTCGGATGGCACAGTCATCACAGGTCTCCCTCGTAGTGGTAGAAACCCCGACCGCTCTTGCGGCCGAGGTGGCCGGCCCGGACCTTGGTCAGCAGCAGCTCACAGGGGCGGCAGCTCTCGTCGCCGGTGCGTTCGTGCAGCACCCACAGGGAGTCGACCAGGTTGTCCAGGCCGATCAGGTCGGCGGTGCGCAGCGGACCGGTCGGATGTCCCAGACATCCCTGCAGGAGTTTGTCGACGGACTCGACGCTTGCCGTACCGGCGGCCACCACCCGGACCGCGCTGTTGATCATCGGGTGCAGGATCCGGCTGGTGACGAAGCCCGGGGCGTCCTCGACCACCACCGATTCCCGGCCCAGGGTGGTGAGTAGCCCGCGTACCGCGTCCAGGGTGCGCGGACCGGTACGTGGGCCGCGGATCACCTCGACGGTCCGGATCAGGTAGGGCGGGTTCATGAAGTGGCTGCCGATCAGGTCTTCCGGTCGTGCCACCGACCGGGCCAGTTCGCCGATGGGGATCGAGGAGGTGTTGGACACCACCGGGGTGCCTGGTGCCACCAGGGCGGAGACGTCCGCCAGCACCTTCGCCTTGGCGTCGGGGTCCTCGGTGACCGCCTCGACCACCGCGGTGAGGGTGCCGGTCCGCCCTGTCGAGACGTCCGCGAGGGACACTCCGACGTCGAGCAGGCCGGGTCGGGTGCCCTCCGGTAGGGCACCCATCAGCCGGGCCGTCCGGACCTGCCGGTCGACCCGGTCGGTGGCCTCGGCCAGGCGACGGCGGTCCACATCGATCATGGACACGGCGATCCCGTGCCCGATCGCCAGTGCGGCGATGCCCGTCCCCATCACTCCCGCGCCCAGCACCGCCAGTCGTTGCGCGGCACCCGGCGTGGTGTTCTGCCCCGTCAAGAGGGTCTCCCTTCGTTGCCGAGACGGCACCGACACGGTTCGCAGGCCACGGCGGCCACGGTCACACCTCGGAACGGCCGGCCTTCCGTTCGTCGACGGACGATCCGTTGGCGACCGGCCAACCGTTGACAACTGACGATCCGTTGACAGCCGGCACACCGTTGGCGGCCGGCGAACCGTTGGTGATGGACGTCCCGGTGGCGGCGGCGTCGGTGGGACCGCCGGACGGGGTGGGGTCGGTGTAGAACTGCCGCGCCCACTGCCGGTACCGACCGATCGGGCCGTCTCCCCGGGCGAGCTTCGGCTGTTCGACGTGCTCCTGGTGGTGCCACATCAGCAGATCCGCGCCGGTGTCGACCGAGGCCACCCGTTGGGCGATCGCGCCGAGCAACCGGGCGACGGGCAACGCCGTCGCCCGGGCGACCCGCTCGGGCAGGAACGGCAGGCCGGCCAGCTCCAACTTGGTGCCGAACCGCAGTTGGATCCGGCCCGCAGTGGTCGGGGTCGCGTGCAGCATGACGTAGAGGTCGCCCGCGCCGTTGGGCAACCGGGTGCGGGCCGCGATGGTGGCCAGTCCGATCACGGTGAGGGTGTAGGACTGGCGGCTCTGGCGCATGACGGTGCCCCGGGCGGTCGCGGTGACCGTGCTGATCGGCTCCCCCATCACCGGTGCCCCCTCGATGACCAGGTCCCGCAGCCCGTGCAGGGCCGGGAGGTGCCCCCAGTCGAAGGCGTTCTCGATGACGTCCTGCGGGTGACCGGCGATGTCGAAGGTGTTGTGGCTGAAGGGCTGCCGCTCGTCCATGCCGAAGATCGGCACCTGCCACTGCGGTGCGAGGCCGAGCGCGTGCCGCCACACGTAGATCGACCCGTTGGCCTCGCAGACCGGGAACTGGGTCAGGGTCGCCTTGGGCGGCGGCAGGTCGTACCCGGTCCGTACGCAGGCCCCGGAGGGGTCGAAGGCGAACCGGTGGAAGGGACAGACGATCTCCTCACCGTCGAGTGTTCCACCGACGCCCAGGTGCGCCCCGAGGTGGGGGCAGCGTGGGCGGACCGCCCGCAGCAACCCGCGGGGAGTCCGGTAGACGACCACCTCGCCACCCAGGAACGGGCGGGTGGTGATGGCCCCGGGGCGGACCTCGTCGGAGAAGGCCACGCAGAACCACCCGTTCGGGTCGGGACGCGTGGGCGGGTGGAGCCGGTCGGCCGGTGCGGCGGTGTGCCGCCGGATCTCACGGTTACGGAGCAGCTGTTTGACCAGCGACCTCATGGTTGTTCTCCTAGTGGGCGACCGGGCAGGCGTCAGGGCCCGGTCCGGGGGTCGACGGCACGGGTAGGGGCTGCGACGTGGCGACCGGCGGCGCGTCGGTCCCGGAGGTCTCCGTCCGACGCCGCAGCCGCAGGCGCAGCCCGCGGGAGCTGAGGCTGGTTTCCACCTTGGGTCGGAAGGGTTCCTCGCCGACCGGGGACAACTCCCAGCGGGCCGCCACCGCGGTCAGGGCCAGGATCGCCTCGGTGAGCGCGAACTGGTCCCCGATGCACTTGCGTGCGCCGGCGCCGAACGGGACGTAGCCCGTCCGGTCGGGTGAGGTGCCGCGCCAGCGGTCCGGGTCGAAGCGGTCCGGGTCGGCGTACAGGTCGGGCCGCCGGTGGATCAGGTACGGGCTGAGCACGAGGGTGTCGCCGCGCCGTAGCCGTACCCCGTCGAGTTCGGCTTCCTGGGCGACGGTGCGGGTCATCATCCAGGCCGGCGGGTAGAGCCGGAGGGTCTCGGTGACCACCCGGGTCGCCAGGTCGAGTCGGGGCAGGTGTTCGGGGCCGGGGAGCGCGCCTGCCAGGACGGTGTCGGTTTCGGCCTGCAGTGCATGTTGGATCTCCGGGTGGGTGGCCATCAGGTGCAGTGCCCAGGCCAGGGTGATGGCGGTGGTTTCCATGCCGCCGAGGAAGAAGGTGAGGGCCTGGTCGGCCAGTTCGGCGTCGCTGAGCCGCTGCTCGTGGTCACGGCTTTCCACGTCGACGGCCGCGACCAGTGCGGAGAGCAGGTCGGCGTGGTCGGTGGGGTCGGCCCGGCGGGCGGCGACGATCTCGGTGATGGTGGCGAAGAGCCGGGCCCGGGCCTGGTCGTAGCGTCGCTTGGCGGGGGTAGGTAGCCGGCGCAGCAGGGCCGGGGTCATCATCCGGCGGAAGAAGGCGCTCACCACGGTGTTGGTGTCGGCCAGGGCCCGGCGGAGGGTGTCCGCGGGGAGGGACCCGCTGAACATCGTCTCCATGGTGGCCTGGGTGGTCAGCGTCATCATCTCCCGGGTGACGTCGAGCACCTGACCGTCGTGCCAGGAGCCGGCGGTGGCGTGGGAGGCCCGGCCGAACACCGCCGCGTACCCGTGTAGGCGCTGTGGGTGGAACGACGGTTGGCACAGTCGTCGTTGTCGCCGGTGCAGCGGGTACGGGCAGGTGGACAGCCCGTCGCCGATGACCTCCCGGATCCGGTCGTAGATCGGACCGCCCTTGTCGAAGGTCCGGTCGTTGACGAAGATGTGCCGGGTCAGGGTCGGGTCGCAGATCAGCACTGCGGAGGTCGGGCCCAACCGGACCCGCACCATCCTGGGGTAGCCGGCCAGGGAGCGGATGAAGGCCAGCGGATCCCGCAACAGGGGCAACGCGTGTCCGAGCAGCGGTAGTGCACCCGGTGCCAGGGGAATCGACGCGGTGGTCGTCGTGGTCGTCTCGGTCATGGGTTACCTCGTTCTCCGGTCTGCCGTCGTCGCACCGGGCGGTGGGCGGGTGATCTCGAGCAGGGCGGTGGTCCAGCGGAAGCCGAGGCCGAAGCTCACGACGAGGACGTGGTCCCCGACCCGCAGTGCGCCGGTGCGGAACATCCGGTCCAGGGCGAGCAGCACGTCGCAGGGGCCGGCGTGGCCGAGGTGGCGGCCGAAGGTCCAACTGCTGTCGGTGGCGCGGCGGTGCAGCGGGGGTCCGGAGAGCACCAGGTCGAGCACGGCCGACCCGATCGCGATGGCCACCACGTGCGAGACGTCCGCCGCTGCCAGGCCGGTCTCGCCGAGGACGGTGTCGACACAGTGCCGGGTGCGGCGTTGAAGTGCCCCGATGTGCGGCAGGAGTCCGGTCTGTTCGGCGAGGAACCGTCGGCCGCCGCCGGCGGCGGCGCCCCGCTCACCGGCGCGGGTCAGCACCTCCAGCTCCGGTTCGGTGGCCTGGGCGGTAGCCAGCAGCCGGGCGAAGCCGGTGCCCCGGGTGAGCACCGCGGCGGCGCCGGCGTCACCGGCGACGTAGCCGATGTCGCGGACGTGGCCCCACCGCTGGTGGGGGAAGCGGGCTCCGGCGGTGACCAGGGCCGCCGGGGCGGTGGGTTGGGCGGTGAGGTGTTCGGCCGCGGTGACCAGGGCGGCCGCGCCGCCGTCACTGGCCGCGCCGACCTCGATCCCGGTGGTACGGGTGGCTCCGAGGACCCGCAGCAGGTACGGCGCGGGCGTGTAGTGGTCCTCGTCCTGGAAGGTGGCGTGGGCCAACAGGCTCACGTCGGCGCTGGGGACCTCGGCGTGGCGCAGTGCCAGCAGGGCGGCCCGGGCCGCCATCTGGGTGGCGGTCTCCCCGGTCGAGACTGCCGCCGAGGTGAACCCGTTGGCCGCGGCCATGGATGATGCGCCGGCCCGGGTTGCGTCCCACGGGTCCTGTTCGGGTCGGATCGGGGGTATCCAGGAACCGGTTCCGGCGATCGTGATGTCGTGCCACAACACCGCTGTCTCCTCGGCTGTCAGGGAAGGGCCGGTTGGGGGGTGTCGGCGTGCGGCCGGATCAACCTCCCGCTGTGGTCGGTGGCGTGGGCGCTGACCCCGGTCATGCGGGCCAGGACGTGGCCGTGGGGGGTCGAGGCGGTCAGTGCGCCGTCGGCGAAGCGGCAGTGCAGCCGGATCGTCGGGTGCGCGGCGCTGAGCTGGCAGTCGTTGCCCGGCCCGCCGAGGTCCACCGCCTCGATGCCGGCCATCGGGCCGACCAGGGGTGGCCGGTCGCCGGGTGGCGGCAGGAGCAGCAGGTGCACCATCGCGTCCAGCAGGATCGCCGGTACGGTCATCCCGGCCAGGGCCGGCTTCCACGCCTCGTGGTCCAGGCGGAACGTGGCGCTCGTGCCGTCCGGTCCCCGGGCGTACCCGCCGGTTCCGGCGAACGGACCGCTGAGGGTGATCGGCAGGTCGGCGGAGTAGACCGGCATGGTGAAGTCCGGTTCGGGGCGGTGTGTCATCTGGTCGGTCGGCGCGGGCAGTGCGGGGTGCCGGTCGGCCAGCACGACTGTCGTCTCGCAGAGCAGGTCGTTGAAGCGCAGGACCTTGCCGTTGCGGCCGACCCGGTTGGTGGTGATCCGGACCGCCACCACGGCCCGGTCCGGGGACCGGTCGGTGAGTTGGGCCTCCACGGTGATGGTGCGGGGTGGTCCGGCGGACCTGACCGTCACCGACGTCCGGCAGACCAGGTCACGGAATCCGGTGACGACGAGGTCGGGGCAGAGGTGTCCGGCTGCGCCGGCGGCGGCCTCGAGGGCGAAGGTGCCGGGGAGGACGTACTCCCCGTTGACCCGGTGGTGGCGCATCCACCGGCCGTCCTGCTCCGCGAGGGTGTGTGGCTCCCAGGTCTTGGTGAACACCGCCCAGCTGCGGCCGCGCAGCAGCACGCCGTCGAGCAGCGGCGTGGCCAGGGACGGGTCCGGTGGGGTGGGTGGTGGTGCGTCGGGTACGGGCAGTGGCAGCCGGCCGCTGGTGGTGTCGGTGCTGATCCCCCGCTGCCCCAGCAGTACGCGTTCCTCCGCCCGGATGTAGAAGACCGCCGCCCCGCTGCCGGGCCGGGTCACCGCGTCGAGGAACTGGACGGCACCCTGCCTGCTGCTGATGTAGGCGTCCATCCGGTTGCGGCGCAGGGTTTCCTGCATGGCGGCGCTGCTGGCGACGCCGACTTCCCGCCAGCCGCTCCAGAGGATGGCGAGTTCGCGGTGTCCCTCGGGTGCGTGCCGGTCAGCCCAGGTGCTCGCGTACGCCAGGTATTCGTTGACGGCGCAGTAGTCGACGTCTCCGGGGGCGGGGGCGAGGGTGGCCAGGGTGCTGAAGTTGCACCAGGTCCGGGGCGGCCGGCCGGCCAGGGCGCGTTTGAGGTTGCGGTAGCCGGTGGCTTTGGTGGCCCGTACCGCCCGGAAGTCGACCAGGGTCTTCGCGTGCAGTGCCCGGGAGCGCAGGTCGAGGACGGTGTTGATGAGCAGGTCGATGCGCCCGTGCCGGTCCATGACCTCGTCGAGGACCGCCCTGGTGCGGTCCGCGTCCAGCACGTCGCACACCCGGTGGTGGACCCGGTCCGGCCCGCACAGTTCGGCGAGCCGGTGCACGGTCCGGCGTACCTCCAGGCGGGCCTGGGCACGTTCGTAGGCGGTCTTGAGTTCCCGCACCGACGCGTCGGGGTGTTCCCGGCGTCCGGCGGCGATGAACTCGGCCTGGGGTGGCAGTTCGTCGTCGGTCTCCGGTAGCGGGGTACGGCCGACGACGTACAGGTGGGGTCGGTCGGTGGTGCGGGCCACGGCGTCGAGGAGTTCGGGGGTGATGCCCCGGGCGCCGCCGAAGGCGACCACCACCGCGTCCGGTGGCAGGGTGGGCTCCCCCGCCGGGTGCGGTCCGGTCTCGTCGTCGGCGACGGCCAGCTCGGACCAGGTCTGCCCGCGGCAGGCCAGGGTGTGCGTCGGCACTCGGGTGGTCGCCGCCCGGGCCAACTGCGCCAGCGCGGTCGGGGCGTCCGACGCGTCGGTGACCAGGGCGTTCCCGCTGCACTGCGGCACCTCGGCCCGCACCGAGCGGACGAGACCGGTGAACAGACCGGCGAGCGGGTGCGTCGTTCCCTGCGGTAGCGCGGCGAGCAGCAGCGCGGCGAGCGACCCGCCGGCCCGCAGCGCGGGCAGCGCGGCCTGGATGGTGGTGAACGCCAGGTCCTGGAGGTCCTCCAACCGGGCGGCCTCGGTGTCGTCGGCACCGCCGTCGGGGGTTTCCAGCCGGGTGAGGACCCGGATGTGGCGTGGAACGAACGGCAGGTCGGCCAGCGCGTCGGCGGCGGCGTCGGGCGGTACGTGGGTGGCGGCGTCGACTCCTGGCTGCGGTGACCAGACGGCGATGTCCGGTCCGGTGACCGCAGCGGCGAGGTCCGCGGCGTCGGTGAGCACGATGCTCCCGGCCGGGATCGCCGGCCCGTCCGGATCCGGTGGGGTCAGCGGACGCGGCTGGAGGGTCTGCCGGCGGCCGATCGGCTGTTCGGCCGGTTCCGGGACGACCCCTCCCGGGTCGGGGTCGGGACCGGTCGGCCTGGTGAACCGGATCGACGGTGATCCGGGGGCGGCCGGTGACACGACGGTGTCGGTGCCGGTGACGACGGCCCGGAGCACCGCCAGCAGGGCGTCCAGGGCCAGGTAGGTGCGGTCGGTGCCGGCCGGTGCCGGCAGGGTGTGTGCCGGGTCGTCGGCGGTGCCCTCGGGTGCGGTGCCGAGGGTGCCCAGGATGGGCAGGCCGTACTCCCGGGCGGTGGAGCGGCGGGCGACGGCGACGACGGCGGCGCCCTCGGCGACCGACCGACCCGCCGGTACGAGGGTGTCCAGGTGACGGTCCCATCCGCTGATCGGTCGCAGGCTCACCGCGCCGACGAGGGCCAGGTCGCAGGCCCGGTGGCGGAGTTGGCGCAGGGCCAGATCGAGGGCGCTGTGGGTGGAGTCGCGGTGGGCGTAAACGCTGGTGCCGAAGCCCCGCAGGTCGTAGTAGTTGGCGGCCCGGCCGGACAGGATGCAGGAGACGGCACCGGTGAAGTCGTCCTCGTTGAGCTCGTCGGGTATGACGTCGCCGGCGTCGGCGAGCGCTTTGGCGAGGTACTCCCGCAGTGTCTGGGCCTGCCCGGGGTCGGGTAGCAGGTCGAACGTCGAGGCGCACTCCTGCGCGTGCACCCGTAGGGCGGCGCGGGCGTTGTGCGTGGTCGGCAGGCTCGCCCCCACCAGGATCGCGGTGGTGGGTCGCAGCGCGGTTCCCGGCTCGCCGAGGTCGGCCAGGAGCGGCCCGAGGGCTTGGAGCATCATCAGGTGGGCGGGGTCCATGTGCCGCATCGTCCGGGGCGGGATCCGCACGTCGAGGGGGGACGGCAGCGGGTACGGGCTGCCGAAGCTCAGCTGCGGGGCCGGGCCGTCGCCGACGAGCCAGCCGGGCACCCGGTCACGGTCCAGGCCGGGCAGGTGGGTGCTCCAGCCCACCACGACCAGGTCCTCGGTGTCCGGGGTGCGGTCGGGCACCGACGGTCGGGGCGCGGGTCGGGTCGACGGCACCCGGTCGGCGAGCACCACGTGGGCGTCGGCTCCCCCGAGGCCGAACGAGGACACCCCGACCATCCGGGGGCGGGCCTCGTCGACCGGCCAGGGCGCATCGGTGACCGGCACCGTCAGTCGGGTGCCGTCGCCCAGCAGCGGGTGGGGATCGGTGACCACGGTGTGGCCGGGAATCGTGCGGTGGGCGAGGGCGACCAGTGCGTGCGCCACCGACACCAGCCCGGCCAGGACACCGGTGTGGCCGAAGACCTGTTTGTTCGACGTCAGCAGGCACGGCCGGTCCCGCTCGCCCAGTCGTGACAGCAGGGAACGTAGTTCCACCTCGTCACCGACGGGGGTGCCGGTGCCGTGGGCCACCACCCAGTCCACGTCGGAGGCGTCGACGCCGGCGTCGGCCCAGGCCCGGCCGATCGCCAGTTCCTGTCCCCGGGTGGCCGGGGCGTGGATGCCCTTGCCGCGGCCGTCGGCGGCCAGTCCGGTGCCGAGGACGACGCCGTGGATGTGGTCCCCGTCGGCCACCGCGCGGGCGTACGGTTTCAGCGCGAGCATGACGGCGCCCTCACCGATCAGTGTCCCGTCGGCCGCCTGGTCGAAGGGGCGGATCCGGCCGCTGACGGTGATTCCCTGGGCCCGGCAGAACAGCGTGAAGCCGATCGGTTCGATCACCGACGTGCCGCCGACCAGTGCCACGTCGCAGCTTCCCTCGCGGAGGGCCTTGACGGCGGCGTCGAGACAGAACAGACCGGTGGCGCAGGCCGCGTCGAGGGTCAGGTGTTGGGCGTCGCCCGGGATCAGCCCGCGTAGCGCGTTGCGGGAGACCGAGGCGGGCAGGTAGGCCAGCGGGTTGCCGCCGTCGCCGCCGTAGTGGGCGCTGATGGCGTGGTCGGCGAGTTCGGCCAGCCAGTCGTCGCCGCCGCTGCGCTGGATGGCGTCGCGGATCAGGCGTTGGTACTCGTCGCCGAGGACGACGCCCTGGGTGCCGAGCCCGGTCTGGTCGTGGATGCCGGTGGTCGCCGCCAGCCACCGGTCGCCGGGCCGGCGGTGTACTCCGGCCAGGGCCTGGACGGTGCAGTGCCGCAGCCACCGGGTGGTGCGTGGCCAGCCGGGGTGTCCCAGGAACCCGTCGGGTTCGGTGATCGAGGCGGGGTCGGGGACGAACCCCTGCACGTAGCCGGCTTCCCGGATGTAGAAGCTGTCGGTCTCCGCCGCGCTGGCCGACCAGAAGTGCCGCAGGTCGAACGCGGACGGCTCGCTGGCCAGCAGGACGCCCTCCCGGAGCCGGTCGTAGAGTTCGGCGGGGTTGTTGGTGCCGGGCAGGACCACCCCGAGGCCGACCACCGCGATGGCATCCGGGTCGTGCTCGGCGGGGCCGGTCTCCGGTCGGCGCGGCAGCGGGTCGCGCACCGGGCGTGGTGTCGCGGCGGCGGGGGCCGGTTCGGGTACGGCGACGACCTCGGGTACGGCGACGACCTCGGGTACGGCGACGACCTCGGTGGTCGAGGGGTGCACCTCGGGTGTCCTGGCTGCTGCGGTGGGGCGGACCGGTGGGGTTCGGGTGGGCACACCGACCTGCGCGGCGAGTTTGCTGTGCAGTCGCAGACTCTGCATTCCGCCGATGCTGATGCCGCCGTCGGCGACGAGGGTCTGCCCGGTGATGAATCCGGTGTCCGGGTGCAGGAGGTGGACGAGCAGCCGGGCCGCTTCGGGGGTGGAGATGGTGCGGCGCATCAGGTCGCTGGTGCGCGGCGAGTCTCCGAGCGCGGCGGCCGGGTCGTCGAGGTTGACGACGATTTCGCTGGCCACGGAGCCCAGCAGCACGGTGTTGACCCGGATGTCCTGGTCGGCCAGCTCCAGCGCCAGGTACCGGACCAGGGACTCCAGGGCGGCCTTGGTGACGCCGCCGGGGCCGTACCCGGGGACCGGCTGGTGGGCGCCGACGCTGGACAGACAGAGGATGCCTGCGCCCGGGCGGCCCACCATCAGCTCGGCCGCCCGGCGGGAGCAGTGGTACGCCCCCATGACGTTGGTGGACCAGGCCCGCTGCCAGTACGTGTCGTCGACGTCGAACAGGGGCAGGAACGCGCCGCCGGCCGCGTTGTTGACGAGGAAGTCGAGGCCGCCGTGCCGCTGCCGGACCAGGTCGAACATCCGGTCGATCTCGGTGCGTTTGGCCACCGAGGCCCGGATGAACTCCGCGCTGAGGCCGGCCTCCGCCAGCTCGGTGCGCAGCAGTTCGGCCTGCTCGACGGAGTGGAAGTAGTTGACGACGACGTGTGCGCCGCAGGTGGCCAGTCGACGGACGATGTCCGCGCCGAGGCTCTTGGCCGCGCCGGTCACCAACGCGATCCGACCGTGCAGGCGTGGCGTGTCGGTCATCGGGCGGTCGCCTCCCCCCGGGCCTGGACGACGGCTTGCGCGATCCGCCCCAGGGTGCCGACGGTCAGTAGGGAGGTGTTGGCCCGCAGGTCCGGCAGGCCGTACCGGTCGGCGACCCGGCCGAGGAGGGCGACCTGCTTGAGTGACTCCACGCCCAGGTCGGATTCCAGGCCGTCGTCGTCGCCGAGCAGCTCCGGCGGATAGCCCAGGTAGTCGCCGTACAGGGCCCGGATCTCGGTCAGCACCACCGCGTACTGCCCGTCCGCGTCCGATGCGGACGACACGTGGTCCACGGTGGCCGGGGAGGCCGGTGTCACCGGTGCCTGCGGGGTCGGCGGCGCCAGGACGGACGGGACAGGCGGCGTCGGGGCGATGGGGGCCGGCGGGGCGGGCGGGACCGCCGGGGCGATTGGGGCAGCCGGGACCGCCGCCGCCGGGACGGTGGGGACCGCCGGGACAGTGGGGACCGCCGGGGCGGGTATGGTCGCCACGGGTGGCGGCAGCACGAGGGTGGGAGCCGGTCGAGCCGGGACAGGTGGCGCAGCCGCGACGGGTGGCGGGGTCGCCGGGAAAGGTGGCGACGCCGGCGTCCGTACCTGCGGTGACACCGTTTCGGTGCGGCCGGCGACCAGCGCCCGGACCGCCGCGACCGGGTCGTGTTCGCTCAGCGGTACGACCGACTGGATGCCCGGGACCGACGCCTCGACGAACCGGGTGACGACCGGCCACTCCCCGCATTCGATGAACGTGTCCGCGCCGGCGGCGTGCAGGGCGCGCACCGTGTGCAGCATCCGGACCTGGGCGGTGAGCGCGCCGGCCACCAGCTCGACCGGGTCCTCGTCGCCGATGTCCCGGCCCAGCCACGGTGAGGACACCCGCCACCGTCCGCCGCCGTAGGACACCCGGGGGGCGGTGGCCAGCAGGTCCCGGGCGGCCTGCGCGACCGCCGGGGTGTGGGTGGGGTGCGGAACGTCGAGGCGGACACTCGGCCAGCCGAGCGCCTCGGCCACCCGCTCCGCCTCGTCGATCTGCCGTCGTGGACCACTGAGGACACTCTGCCGGGGTGTGTTCTCGCAGGCCAGCACCAGGTGCGGGTGGCCGATCAGCCCGGCGAGTGACTCCGCGCGGCGGCCGTCCACCCCGACGGCGAGCATCGTGCCCGGCCACGCCTGCCGGGTCAGTGCACGGGACCGGGCCACCGCCAGGCGCGCGGCGTCGCCCACCGACACGTGCCCGGCGGCGGCCAGGGCCCAGAGTTCCCCGATGCTCTGTCCCACGATCGCCACCGGTTCGACGCCCTCGGCGACGAGCAGGTGGTACGTCGAGAGGCTGACCGCGAAGATCTCCAGGTACTGCACCTCGGGGCTGTAGGGGCGCTCGCCGGCCACATCCTCGATCAGACGGGTGCTGATGTCGGGCAACCCCAACTCCCGGGCCGCCTTGTCGATGCGGGTCAGTGCCTCACGTACCGTCTCGTAGCGGCTGTGCAGGTCACGCAGGATGCCCGTACGGGGAGCAGCCACTGTGCCGGGCATGACGAAGACAGAATCCACCATGTGCGTCACCCTCGTTTCCGTCCCGGTGAACGGGCTCTGGCGCGCCGTGCCGGCGCAGGGACAATCGACGACGTGCGGCCTGCGGGTCCGGATGGACCCTGCGGTCACCCCGGCCCGGACCGCCCGGCCGGGGCAGGTTCCCGGCCGGCTATTCCGCGATCCGCGACCGGTACGCCCAGCGGAAGACGAGCGGCTCACCGTCGCCGTCGTCGGGGCGTTCGAAGTGCTCGTAGCCACCGTGGTGCGGGACCTTCACCTTCGGTGCGTCCGGCGAGATCCGTTGACTGCGAAGCTCGGGCGGAAGGCTCGCCGGGCCGCCTTCGAGTGCGATCAGAACGGTGGTGTGGGGGGTCGTGGTGTCGTCCGGCTGGGGGGACACGGTCATGCGGATAGCCTCCCCGGGGAGGACGAACGAGACATGCGTCAGCTGACCCACAAAACCGACCCGGGGTCGCCGAGTCATCCGTCATCGGGAACCCGCGTTGCGGAGCGCCTCCCGGGCGATCTGGTTACGGCTGCGCAGCCCGAGCTTGTGCAGGGCGCGGGAGATGTGCGTCTGGACCGTCCGGCGGGTCAGGAGCATCGCGGCGGCGATCTCGGGCGTCGAACGGCCCTCGGCGACGAGGACGGCGACGCGCCGTTCTGTGGCGGTGAGCGCCGCCCAGCCAGACACCGGCCGGGCTGCGCGGGGGCCGCTGACCCCTCGGCGTACGCCCCTGCCCCGCAGCCGCGCCTCGGTGCGACGGACGTCCCAGGTCGCGCCCACCCGGGTATACAGGTCGATCGCCTCGGTGGCGGCCGCTCGGCATTCGTCGGTCGCACCGCGGCCGGCCAGCACCACCGCGAGGTCCTCAAGGGTCGCTGCCAGCTCGGTCCTGGGGCCGGCCGACCGGTAGTGCTGCGCGGCCGTGCGCAGCGGTTCGGGGTCCTCGGTGGCGAGGCCCACGCAGCGCTGACGCATGGTCGCGGCCCGCCCCGGTGTTTCCTCGGCCTCGGCCCAGACGCGCGTCAGTTCGAGGGCAGCCGTCACGGTCGAGGAGTCCGTGCCGGCCGACGCCATCCGGATGAGGTCGGCGAGCCACGGGTGGTGGGGCCCTGCGCCGGAGTCGGGGCGGTGCTGCAGCATCGTGGCGAGCAGGGCGGCGCCCCGTTCCGGTTCGCCCTGCTGTTCGGCGTGCACGGCCCGGGCGGCGAGGAGGAAACCCTCGCTGTCCTCGTCGGTGCTGCGGTCGGCAGGCACGTCCGGATCGGAGCGCAGGTGCGCCTCGGCGAGCGCGCGGTCGTCGCGCCGGACGGCGATCAGCGCGGTGACGCCCCGCCGCAGCAGCGCGGGTCCACCCCGGTGCAGACCCGGATAGCACGGGCCACAGGGGTCGTCCGCGACCGGGCTCAGTGCCGTCAACGCCTCATCCCAGCGGCCGAGCCAGTAGTACAGCATCGCCTCGGTGACGCCGATGGACCCGGCGGCGACGTCGTGTGCCCGGCGACGGATCTCCCGGGACAGCCGCAGCACCCTGTCGGCTTCCCTCCACCGGGCCATGTTCTGCAGGCTCACGACGCGGCAGTGCAGGGCGAACATCTCCAGTTCCGGGTGGTCGGGGTGACCGACGAGGGCGGTGAGCGCCTGTTCGGCGTACCGGAGCGCGGCCGGGTGGTCACGCCGGTCCGAGCGGGTCAGGGACAGCACGACGCTGGCGCCCGCGATCGCGCAGTCGTCGCCCGAGCGGCGGCCGGCGTCGAGGGCCTCGCCGGCCAGGATCTCCGCTTCGTTCGACCCGCCGGCGCCGGCCCGGCTGATCAGGGCCAGGGTGCCCAGGAGGCGTCCGCGCCACGGTTCGGGTATCGCCTGCCGGGTGAGCACCTGCCGCAGGATCAGTTCGGCCTCGTCGGTCTTCCCGCTGTTGTTGAGCGCACGGATCAGCAGCCAGTGCAGCTCGCCGTACGCGTCCAGCCCGGTCGACGACGCGAGGGCCTCGCGGGCCCGGTCGGCAGCCTCCTCCCACCGGCCCAGCAGCTGTAGTGAGCGGGCCAGCGCGACGCTCAGCGAGGCCTGGTGCGGGTCCTGTGCCGGAAGCTGTCCGAGCTGTGCGCGCAGCAGCCGGACCGTGAGTCCCGGGTCGGCGTCTGCCAACGCGTGGGCGGACCTCTGGAGCCAGTCGGGCACCCACCGGTTCTCGACGCCGCCCGCCGCCACCAGTTGGTGTGCCACGGTGAGCGGTTCGGCGGCGGCGGCGGCCAACTCCCGGGCCAGGTCGAGATGCAGCGCCCGGCGCAACGGCAGCGCGACGGCGTCGTACAGGGCTTGGCGGATCAGCGGATGGCAGAAGGTCATGCGCTCACCGGAGCCGGCGAGGATCCGGGCCGTGACGGCCCGCTGCACCACGTCGGCGAGGACCCGCACCGGCCGCCCCAGCACGACACTCAGGTCGGTGACGGTGAACTCGGTGCCGAGCAGTGCGGCGGTCCGCAACACGTCCCCGGCGTCCGGCACCAGCCCGAGCCGGCTGGTCAACGCGGCGGTGAGGGCCGGAGGTATCCGGTCGTCGTCGTCACGCAGGTCCGCGTGTCCCGCCACGACCTGGACCAGGTCCTCCCGCACCAGGACGTCGGCCAACTCACGCAGGTAGAGCGGGTTACCCACCGCCGCGCCCGACCACCGGCTGAGGGTCGGGCCGGGCGGTGCTCCGAGCAGCCCGGCCAGCAGTTGCGACACCTCCGCTTCGTCCAGCGGCACGAGGCTCAGCAGGTGTTCGTGGCCCCGGCCGGCGTTGGCCGGGGTACGGGCCGGACGGGACGGGTCCTGACTGTGTGCGGCGACCAGGAGTAGGGGCAGATGCTCGACGCTCGCGGCCAGGCGCCGCCAGACCACGGTCGACGCCTCGTCCATCCAGTGCGCGTCGTCGACGATCAGGACGGTGGGGCCCGCCGCGCACAGGTCGCCGACGAGCGAGACCAGCATCTCGGCCACGGCAGCCAGGGCCGACCCGGTGGCGGGGAAGGCCGGCGGTTGGCCAACCAGGGTCTGGGTGATCTCCGCCCGGGACGGATCATCCGGCCGTTGGCGGACGCCGAGACAGGCGAGCAGGACGCTCAGTGGTAACTGGTGGGAAAGTTGGTCGGCGACGGCGTGGAACACCTGGTAGCCGCGGCCGGCCGCGGCCCGGGCGGTGATGGTGAGCAGCGAAGTCTTGCCGATGCCCGGCTCACCGGCCAACCGGAGCACCGAGCCGGTTCCCCGCGCCAGCCGGGTCAACGCGGTCTGCGCGAGGCTCAGCTCACGCTCTCGCCCGACCCATACCTCGGACCCGGACTCCGGGCCTATTCTCAGCATTCCCATCGAAGATGAATCGCCGCCGGAAACATATCCGACGACGCAGATCCCTCTTCCGGCCAAACCGAATCCCAGCACACCGCGCCGGCCGGAAATCAACATCTATGACGGCCGCTGGACCGGCCCACAATACTCCGGCAGGCGGCCTTGATCGACCGCCGCCAGGTCACCGAAATCCCTGAGTTTATTCGCTCGGACACCCTACGATGAGCCATCCTGATAGGAAGTTGTCGAAAAATCAAGGGAAGCTCCTCGAGTGCGCAGAGAGTCACTTTCCAGTCGAGCCGCCAGGGCAGTTATCGGATCGCGAAACACGTGTCGGTCAGGTTAATTTATGATGGAGCAGCCACCACCGAATGTGAGGAAGGGCCGTTAACTTGGCGCTCCCGGCAGGGGTCCGGGCATAATCAGACTCACTCGCGCGAGGATTCGCCAGTTCTTGGGGTGTCCGATGGTGCGCCCGGCACGGATGCGCGGTGAGGAGTGCCAATCGCGTGCCGCGATGACACTCGGCGGCAGGAAAGCAGCACGTCTGGTCAGCGAGCACGACGTCGTCGCCGCCCGACAGGGCAACGTCCGGCCTGCACCGGCAGACGGCGCAAGCGGACGCTACCTGCTCAGCCTGGTTGTCTCGATCCTGGGATGAATCGGGACGACTGGGATGGAAACCAGGTTAGGGTAATTTGGTGAGATACCGAGGTCCCGGCCGTCGACCGGTCGGTGCGCGCCTGCCGGTGCTGATGTACCACTCCGTCTCCGGGCTGCCGACCGGCCCGCTCCGCACCCTGGCGGTGCCGCCCCGGCGGCTGGCCGAACAGCTCGGCACGCTGGTGGGGGCGGGATACCGGCTGGTCGGGCTCACCGAGGCCCTCGACCTGCTCGACGCGGCCGACGAGGTGCCACCGGTGGTGGCGTTGACCTTCGACGACGGCTACGCGAACTTCCTGACCGAGGCGGTGCCGCTGCTGGCCGAGGCGGACGCCTCGGCGACCCTGTATCCCGCGGTGGGGCATCTGGGCAACGGTCCGGCATCCTGGCTGGGTCGCTGGGCAACCGCCTTCGGACCGTTGCTCACCTGGCCGCAACTGCGCGAGGTGGCCGCCGCCGGGCGGGTCGAGATCGGTAACCACGGCCTCCGCCACCACCCGCTCGACGTGCTGCCGGCCCGGTCACTCACCGACGAGGTCGCGGCCAGCCGCGACCGGCTCGAACAGGAGCTGGGCACCGGGACCCGCTCCTTCTGCTACCCGCACGGCTATCACGACCGGCAGGTCCGCACCCTGGTGCGGCGGGCCGGATACCAGAACGCCTGCGAGGTCGGCCGGCGCAGCTACCGACCGACAACCGACGACCGCCTGGCCATCCCCCGCCTACAGCCCACCCCCGACCACTCGGGAGCGGATCTCCTGGCCCTGGTCCGGGGCGGCGGGCCACGACTCGTGCCGCAGGCCAAACGACTGGCCCAGCCGGCCTGGCGGATCACCCGCCGGGTCGCCCGTCGGTACGGGCGGCAACTGACCTGAGCAGCGGTACCGACGAGAACCGGAGACCACACTGCCCCCGCACCGGCCGGCCGGCACCGGATGGCGGACCCCGCGCTGGGGTCGGGCCGGTGCCGTCCTGCTCGTCGTGGCGCTGGTCGTGACGGGCGCCTGGCTGGCGTGGGGTCCACCACTGGCCCACCTCGACAGCGGCATCGAACGGCACGAGCCGCACCGGGCCCCGGCTCCCGGGCCGACCGGGCCGACGAGGAGCCCGCCGCCCCCGCCCGCCCCCGTCACCCCCTCCGGAGCACGCCTGCCCCAGGGTGATCTGCCCGGCTGGCGGCAGATCTTCACCGACGACTTCAGC
This sequence comes from Micromonospora matsumotoense, assembly GCF_900091525.1. Lineage (GTDB taxonomy): Bacteria > Actinomycetota > Actinomycetes > Mycobacteriales > Micromonosporaceae > Micromonospora > Micromonospora matsumotoensis. The sequence continues at coordinate 39,539 of NZ_FMCU01000024.1, read as the reverse complement.
GGCCCGGTCCTCGACGACCGGTGGTTCGCCTACCAGGGCCAACCCGACGGGGACCCGGGCGGGTACTTCGATCCCGCCCACGTCTCGGTCACCGGTGGCGCGCTGGTCATCGGCGGCTGGCCCGAGCCCGGCCGTGGTGGCCGGTACGTCACCGGTGGCGTCTCCAACCGGCAGGTGGTCAGCCGGACCTACGGCCGGTTCGACATCCGGTTCCGCATGGACCGGGGCACCGGGATCGCCTACGCGTTGTTGCTCTGGCCGGCCTCGAACGACTACCCGCCGGAGATCGACATCGCCGAGGACAACGGCCGGGACCGAAGCCGGATGTACGGCGTGCTGCACCCGGTCCGGGGCCGGCCGGTCGAGCAGAACGTGCCGGGCGACTTCACCCGGTGGCACACCGCCGGCCTGGAGTGGACGCCGGACCGATTGGTCTTCACCCTCGACGGGCAGCCCTGGGCCACCCTCTCCGGCGACCAGGTGCCGGACGAACCGATGGCGCTCGCCCTCCAGAGCCAGGCGTGGTACTGCGGGCACACCTGGGAGGCGTGCCCGGACGAGACGACCCCACCCCGGGTCGACCTCCAGGTCGACTGGGTGGCTATCTACGAGCCGGCCTGACCTGAGCCGAGCCGGCCCGCCGGACGTCATCCGGTGAGCTGGTAGACGTTCACCCCGGCCCCGTGTTGGAACAGCACCCATCGGCTGCTGGCCCGCAGCGCCGCCTCCAGCCGGTCGAGCGCCCCGTCGGGCAGGTATCCGAAGTAGGCTGCCTGCCGGCGCATCCCGTCGCTGATCACCAGGTAGGTCGCCGTCCCGCCGAAGCCGCGCAGATAACTCTCGATCGCCGGCAGCTGCGCGGGACCGAGCGCCACACCGCGTAGTTGCGCCCCCTTGACCAGGTCGGGCTCGCCGACCGGAACGCTCCGGTTGAAGTCGGGATAGTCGGCGGTGAGCCGGCTGGGGAAGTTCGACGTGGCGAGCGCGATCGTCGCCCCGGGTGCGGCCTCGGCGTAGAGCTGCCTCGCCGCCGCGACCCCGGCGGCGTCCTGCCGATCCACCACAAGTTGGCCGTGCCGCCCCTGCACCGTGCCGAACACCGCCACGGTGAGCGCCAGCCCCAGCAGCACCGGCCGAAGCCAGGACGGGGATCGCCGGCCGGCGGTGCCGGTGTCCCGGCCGGCCGGGGCCGGGTCGTCGCCGGGAGCCTCGGCCTCGACCGCACCGGTCGGGCGTGGCGCGAAGAAGGCCATCGCGATCAGCAGGACGCACCAGGGGGCGGAGAAGAGGAAGACCCGGTAGATCGCCTCCCCGCCGTAGCTCTGCCCGGCCAGGAGCAGGAAGGGCGTACCGGCGAGGACCGCCGGCACGAGGACCGTCGAGTGCCGGCGCCGGGACCACAGCACCGCCAGGGCGGCCAGCCCCCAGACGCTCAGCGCGAGGCACCGGACCACGATGGCGGAGACGGCCTGCCCGGTCGATCCCCAACCGTCGGCGTTGCCGGACGCGTTGGCGAAGATGTTGATCCCCTCGAAGAGGCCGAACGAGCCGGCGACGAGGTGGTAGCGGGGCAGCAGGTAGCCCAGCAGGATGACGCCCATCGCCACGACGGTCCACCACGGACGGATCTGGCGTAGCAGGGTGAGGGCTCCGACCTGGGCCAGGACGAGGTACGGCGAGAGCTGGTGGGTGGCGGTGAGCACCGCGAAGATCACCAGCAGGGCGGCGAGGGACAGCGCCCGCCCCCGGCGGGTGCTCCGGTCGACGCCCTCGGCGGGGTCGGGCCGCCGCAGCCGGTGCAGCAGCACCAGGAGGACACCGAGGCTGAGCAGGAAGGCCAGCGCCTGCGGTGCCAGGTAGTCCTCCTCCACCCAGTTGACGGCGACGAAGCCGAAGGCGGTCAGTGCGGCGACCCGCCGGTCCGGGGAGAGGGTCCGGGCGATCGCGGCGAGCAGCAGCACACCGGCCAGGTTGAAGAAGACCGCCGACCAGTCGGCCAGTACGACGGCCGGCTGCCCCGAGAGGTCGGCGAGCTGCGCGACGCTGGCGAAGAGGGTGGGCCACTGCTGGTAGATGTCGGTCGACGCGCCGACCGAGCCGGTGGCCTGGATCAGCTCGACCACCCCGAGGTGCTTGTACGTCCAGGCGTACTGGGGCTCGTCGAGCAGGAGCGGCACCGTGCCGTGCACCAGCAGCACCAGCAGCACCAGGTACACCGGCTGCACACCGGGTGCCCGGCCGGCCCGGGTGAGGCCGAGGACGAAGCCAACCGTGCAGAGCGCCACCGCGGCGAAGAAGGCGGGATGGATGCTGGCCAGCAGCCCGTACCCGGTCACCCCGTCGAGATCGGAGCGGGCCAGCGCGACCAGCCAGAGCAGCGTCGCCGCGGCCAGGATCACCGCGTGGCCGACGAGCCGACCGCGCCCGGTCGCCGGCACCCGGTGCGGGCCCGGCCCGGCCCGCCAGCCCGACCGACGCAGCGCCAGCACGCAGGAGAGCACGACCAGCACCGCTGCGACCAGCACGACCGCGCGCGGCTGCCACCAGCCGAGCCAGACCTGGACGGTCGCCGTCGCCGCATAGCCGGTGACGCTGACCAGCAGCGCCGCCGCCCAGCCGAGCACCGGCTGCCGGACCCGGAGCTGCGCCAGCACTGCCAGGCCGGGGCCGAAGCCGGCGAAGGCGACCGCGACCGGGGCGGCCAGCGGCCCACCGGTGGCCAGGGTGAGCAGGGTGGCCAGGGCGATGCCGAGCCCGGTCCAGGCCATCAACCGCCGGGTCATGGCCCCGGGCGAGGTCTCGCCGGTCGAGGTCTCGCCGGTCGAGGTCTCGCCGGTCGACGCGGCGGCGCGGTGCGGGCGGTCGGCGGCCGGGCGGTCGACGGGGTCAGGCACCCGTCACCTCCGCTTCGAGGCGACCGCCCGCCGTGCCGCTGCCCGGATCGACGGCGGTGGCCCGGTAGCGGCGCACCAGGCCGGGCACCAGCACGGCGGCGGTGACCGCCTGGCCGACCAGGAGCGCGAGCGCCGGGGCGGCGATGCCGAAGCGGGGCAGCCCGAGCACGGTGCCACCGAGGCAGATCACCGCACCGAACGCCTGGACCAGAACCATCCGCCACATCCGCTTCTCCATCATCGCGAAGGCCGCATAGAGCAGCACCACACCGGTGAACGGCAGGGACAGGCCGACCAGGCGCAGCGCGCCCGCGCCATGGGCGGCGTAGTCCGACCCGAGTAGCCCGAGCAGTGGCGTGGCCGCGGCGACCAGCGTCAGCATCGCCAGGCCGGCCACCAGGGCGACCAGGAGCACGGCCCGGTCGATGTGCGCCCGCATCCGGCCCCCGTCGTCGCTGCTGGCCTGCACCACGAAGGAGGTGACCACGTTCCAGAGCACCGTCGTACCGGCGACGCCGATTACCCAGGGCAGGTGGAAGTAGGCGCTCGGCACCGGACCGAGCAGGTTGACCACCAGCACCGGTGGCAGGAAGGCCAGGGTGTTGTTGATGGTGCCGTTGACGTACTCGGCGGAGGCGAAGCTGAACACCTCCCGGGAGGTCGGGCGGGGGGTCGACGCGGTCCGCCGCTGGGCGGGGGCCAGCCGGGTCAGGATCCACCAGTTGACCGCCAACATCGTCACCAGCATCGGCACCGTCCAGGCCAGCAGCAGCCCGTAGCCGGCGGCGGTGCCGGCCAGCAGCGGCAGCAGCGCCAGCTTGCCGGCCGAGGCCAGCACGTTCTTCACCGGCACCAGGCCCGGCCGGCGCAGCGCGGCGAGCACGCCGTCCTGGATGAAGAAGATCGCCGAGGCGACCACGGCGGCGACGAAGGCCAGCACCTCGACCGGCTGCGAGCCGAGCACCCCGGAGAGCAGCCCGAGGCCGAGGAAACCGGCGGTGAGCAGCACCGCCATCGCGGCGGACGCCGCATACCCGGCGAGGATCAGCCGCCGGGACCGGGTGCCGGCGGTGGGCAGGAACCGGGCGAAGAGGCTGGTCAGGTTGAGCTGGGCCAGGCCGGCCAGCAGCGCCATCGAGGAGATCGCCGCCGCGGCCCAGCCGACCCGCTCCGGCGGGAACCAGCGGGCCGCCACCAGCCAGAACACGAAACCGAGCGCGGCGCTGGCGACCGTCGAGGACATCAGGGCGAACGCGGTCCGCAGCAGCAGCGACGGCTGCGCCGTACCGCCGGTCGGGTTCGCCGGGTCGGTCGGGGCGTGCCGCAGCGGGGTGGCGGACCCGACGGCGGACCCGACGGCGGGCCCGGCGGTCACGCCGCCACCTGCTGCGGCTGGCGGGCCCGGCGGCGCCCGCGCAGGTAGGCCGCCGGGCCACGGAGCATGCCGCGCCGGTTGGCGGCGAGCAGTTCGGGCGGGAACTCGGCACCGATCCCGGCGAGCCGGGGCCCTTCCGGCCGGTGCAGGTCGCGCAGCGCGGTCGGCGCGAGCCGCAGCAGCGGCAGCAGCCGGGCCGGATCGGTCAGCACCAGCCCGGTGTACGCGGCGGTCAGCCCGGTGCCGTAGCCGACGAGCTGCTTGCGCAGGCCGGCCAGGTCGCGGCGGTGGTAGTGCCGGACCACGGCGGCGGGGTGGTACACCACCGTGCCCCCGGCCAGCAGCACCCGGGTGAAGGCGAGGGTGTCCTCGGAACCCATCGCCGGGGTGCCCGCGCCGAGGGCGGTGTCGAACCCGCCGATCCGCTCGATCACGCCGGGCCGGAAGGTCATGTTCGCGCCGGTGCCGAAGGGCGGCAGCGGATAGAGCGGGCTCTGTCGCGCGGCGGTGGCCGGGGAGAACACGTCCGGGGTGTACCCGCGTCCCTTGCTGTGCCCGCCGAAGCTCTCGAACCACAGTTGCGGGTCGGTCTCCAGCTCGGCCGGCACGATCACGCCCGACACCACGTCGGCCTCGGGGTGGTCGGCGAGCGCCCGCGCCACCTCGCTGAGCCAGTACGGATCGGCCACCTCGTCGTCGTCGATCCAGGCGAGGGTCTCCCCCGGTGCCGCCGCGACGGCCCGGTTGCGGGCGAACGACAGACCGGCCCGGGGCTCGACGATCCGCTCCACCGGCCCACGGCTCGCCGCTGCGGCGGCCACCGCCCGGGTCGCGTCGGTGACGGGTGCGTTGTCCACGACCAGGACCCGGAAGTTCGGGTACGGCTGGGCCAGGAGGCTGTCCAGGCAGCGGGCCAACTCCTCGGGGCGTTCCCTGGTGCAGACCACCACGGTGATGGGCGGCGGGTCGCGCAGCACCTCGGCCCGGCGGCGTAGCTGCGCCGAGGCGGCAGCGGGCGGCAGTCCGGCCGGCAGGTCGCCAGGTGCCGGGGTGGGCCAGCCGGCCGGCAGCCGCCGCCGCAGCTCGGTGCCGAGGCCGGTGTCGATCGCGGTGGCGAGTTCGGCCGGGTCGAGTCCGGCGTCGGGCACCTCCAGCAGGACCGAGCCGATCGGCTCGGTGTGCAGGCGGACCAGCAGCCAGGCCCGCTCGATCCGACGCCCGTCGGCGGCGACGGCGGGGATCCGGGGCAGCGGCTCGGTCAGCTCGACATCGCGGACCAGGGCCGGCAACCGGCCTCGGGTCGGGGCCGGACCGACTTCGGCCGGCGGGGCGGCAGGGTGGCGGGTGAGCAGTTCCAGCACCGCACCGAGCGCGGCGGCGAGCAGACCGGCCAGCATCGCGCCGGCCCGCAGCGCCGGACGTGGGCCGGCGCCGCGCAACGGACCGGTGACGCCGTGCCACACCGCCCGGGGCAGGACCGAGCGCAGGTGAGCCTGCTCGGCGGTGAGCGCGCCACCGGTGCCCAGCAGCCGGGCCATCAGGATCTTGCCGCGCCCCTCGTTGACACAGCGGACCAGGAAGTAGCGGAAGGTGGCGCGGTCGGCCTGCACCGGGTGCGAGATGACGGCGTCCGGGACGTACACCCAGTGGCCGCCGCTGTGCCGGGCCAGCCGCAGGCACAGCTCGGTGTCCTCGGGCCGGGAGCGGTTGCCGACCTTGCCGAAGTCGGTGCGGAAGCCACCGGCGGCCAGGAACGGGTCGCGCCGTACGGCCATGCTCGCCGACCAGACGTTACGGACCCGCGCGGTGCTGGTCGGCAGTCCTCGGTAGGAGGCACCGACCGCCCAGAGGAACTCGTCCGGCAGCCACCGGGGTTGCCGGGTCTCCCAGCGGGCGACGGTGCCGGCGCCGGCACCCACCACGCCGGGGTCGGCCAGCGGCGCGATCAGGCGCGACAGCCAGTCGGGGGCGGGCCGGACGTCGTCGTCGAGGAAGACGAGCAGTGGACCGGCGGCCTGCGCGGCCCCGGTGTTGCGGGTGCCGGAGACCCCGGGCCGGAAGCGGTTCTCCAGCACGGTCACGCCGGTCAACTCCCGGCTGGCCCGCTCGAACAGGGCCGGGTTGTGGTCCACCACCACGATGATCTCGGCCGGGGCGGGCGACTGGGCACGCAGCACGGCGATCGCCTCGACGAGGTATCCGAAGCGTCGCTCGGCGTGGCTGGGAATGACGACACTGATCTGCGGCACAGGCGTGGTCATACTGCCTCCAGTCGGTACTCGGTGCGGGCGGCTCCGCCGGCGGCCCAGGCCAGTTGGCTGAGCGGCAGGACCGGGACGACCACCACGGCCCTGGCCCGGCGATCCGCCCGCAGGTGGCGTCGGCCGAACTCGCTGGCGATGGTCCGCAGCACCCGCAGGCCGTCCCGCACGGCGTCGAGGTTGCTCTCGCCGTGGATGCGCGGGTACTCGGTGCTGGGCACCTCCCTGATCCGGCGGCCGTCGGCGGCGATCCGGATGTTGATCAGGGTCTCGATCTCGAAGCCGTCACCCCAGAGCTTGCTGCCGTCGGCCGGCTGGGGCAGCGCCGGATCGGGCAGGTCCAGCACCGGCAGCAGCCGACGCCAGAAGGCGTTGTAGCCGTAGCAGAGATCGGTGAAGCGGGTGCCGAAGAGCACGTTGACGATGCCGTTGAGGCCACCGTTGCCCAGCCGGCGCAGCGGGGTGATGTCGAAGCTGGCACCACCGGCGCGGAACCGCGATCCCTTGGCGAAGTCACCGTCGTCGAGCAGCGCCTCGACGAACCGGGGGATCTCCGCCGGGTCGGTCGAGCCGTCGGCGTCGATCATCGCGATGATGTCGCCGGTGGCGACCGCGAATCCGCAGGCCAGTGCGTTGCCCTTGCCGGTACGGGTCTGCTGCACGACCCGGACGCTGGGCCACAGCTCGCGGGCGACCTCGACGGTGCCGTCGACCGAACCACCGTCGACCAGGATCACCTCGTCGATGTCGCGGGGCAGCCGCGCGAAGACGTGCGGCAGGTTGCGGGCCTCGTTGCGGGTCGGGATGACCACGGTGAGCGAGGGGCGTCGGAGCGCACGGGGGGCGTCGGGCTGGCGCGCCAGGGTGTCCATGGGCATGCGGAGGCATCCCTTCTCGGGCAGATCGCTGTCGGGGGATTCGGCAGGCGCCACAACGTTGTCCGGCCGCCGTAGAAGGCTGATGAACCGCCACCGGATACCAACGACCTGGCGAGCCGGATATTTCCCGACATAGCCCGGTGGCGTCGCGGCCCTCGGGCAGCCCCCACACCCCGCCCGACCAGCGACCCGGTGTCCGGTTCGAGTCGGTCAGTCAGCCACGAAACGGGCTCCGGGGTATCGCCGGACAGGGCCGCCCACCAGGTGACGACAACCCCGTTGCCGCCAGCTTCGGCTCGCCCGGCGGCCTGCCGCGGAGCCGGGCCGACACCCACCCGGGTGGCAGCTGACCATGGTGATCTTCCGGCTGTTCCTGACTGGCGTTGGCGACACCCTCGCAGGTGCCGCCGTCGCCGCCGGTCGGGGCGCCCCTCCCGAGGACCAACGCGCTCCCGAGCGCCGTCAAGCCGATCATGAAAAGCCCTGGCGCGGCCGGCCCGGCGATGCGGTGGTCCGCCGACCGGAGCCGCCAGGGGATCCACCGGTGTCGACCGCCGGCACTACGTCTCAACCGCCGGCTGAGCGGTGCAGCACGGCGAGCGCCACGCCGAGGCCACCGGCGGCGGTGGCGAGCGCCACCGCCGCCAGCCACGGGCCGGGGGCACGGGCCGGGCCCCCGGCCGGACCGGCGGCGCGGGTGAGGAGCCGTCGCCGTGCCGCCAGCGCGACGACGACGACCGTCGTCGCGCTGGCGACGGCGACGAGGAAGAACCAGCCACCGAGGTACGACAGGAGCAGTCGGCCGACCACGGCCACCGCGACGACGAAGGCCGTTCCGGTACGCCGCCAGGCCAGCACCGTGCGTTCCACCTGCAACCCGCAGTCGTTCGACGAGCCGGGGTCCACGGGGTCGCGCCGGCCATCGGGTGAGCGGCCGTGGTCGGTCACCGGATCAGACCGAGGAGGACCAGCACGCCGACGAGCAGCAGACCGACGCCGAGCGGGACGGCCAGCAACGGTGGCGGGAGGCTGCGGCCCAGTCTCAGGGCGAGTTCAGTGCGGGCCCAACCGCACCAGGCCTGGGCCGGTGCGGCGGTGCCGAGCAGGATCAACACGATCGCCGCCGCCCGACGGTAGCCGGGCACGATCGGCAGGGTCACCGCCTCCAGTGCCACACCGGCGGCGAACAACGCCAGCGAGGTGCGGACCCACGCCAAGAAGGTCCGCTCGTTGGCGAGACTGAACCGCGGATCGGGGTCACTGCCCCGACCGAAGACGCGCCGCGGCCATCGGGTCGACGGGGGCGGGCTGGCGGCGGGTCTCACCACGATGCCAGTCCCTTGACGATCGCTATGGTGCTTCCTGCGAGGGCGAGAGCGAGCATCCCGCGCCGGGCGGCGCCCTCCGGCAGCCACCGTTGCAGGTATTGCCCGCCGCCGATTCCCGCCAGCATCGCCACCCCGCAGGCCAGCAGCAGTTTCCAGGACAACACCGGGGTGCCCTTCGCGGCGAGGGACAGCACGTTGGTCACCAGGCCGACGAGTTGCACGGTCGGCACGAAGCTCCGGTGGTCCCAGCCGGTGCTGGCGGCGTAGACCGCCAGTGGGGGGCCACCCGTTCCCGCCGTGGTGTTGAAGAAGCCGGACGCGAACCCGGACGCCGCCGCCCCGCCCCGACGCCGGAGCAACGGCATGCTCTGGCCGACCGCCACCCAGGCCACCGAGGCCGCGGTGATCAGGCCGATGCCGACGAGCAGGGCCGGGCCGGGCAGTTCCCGGACCACCCAGACGCCCAACGGGAGGGCCAGGACCACCCCGGCGATCATCTGGACGGCCACCCGGCGGCGCAGCGCCCGGACGGTCATGCACAGCACGATCAGATTGATCACCGCGGAGAGCAGGTTGGCCAGTGTCACGCCCGAGAACGGGCCGAGGATCACCACCAGGAACGGGGCGGCGACCAGGGCGAAGCCCAGACCGGTCGCTCTCTGCATGACAGCGCCGAGGGCGACCGCGCCGACCGCGAGCACGTCGCCGACGGGCACCATGTCAGTGCGACACGGCGTCGTCAACCACGTCGGCGAGGCGGCGCAGCCGGTCGACCGAGACCGTGCGCAGGTCGTCCGCCATGGTCGCGCTGCCGACCACCGAGGCCCAGACCGCGCGGCCGGCGAGGAAGCCGGAGGCGCCGGCGCGGCAGGCGAGCCGCACGGCGTCCGGGAAGACCTCTGCGGGTACGCCGGAGGACAGCACCACCCAGGGGCTGCCGATGGCCGACGACAGGGCGGCGCAGCCGGCGGTGATCTCGTCCGGGGTGCCCTTGCCGTGGGTCGGCACCTCCGACTTGTAGAGGTCGGCACCGAGGCCACCCAACTCGCGGGCCGCCGCGTGGATGCCCGCCTCGTGGTCGTAGGCGCCGCCGTCGCGTGGCCCCCGGGACACCGGTTCGATGATGCTGACCAGCCCGGCCTCCCGGCAGCGGGCGACGAAGTCGGTGACCATGGCGATCCGTGACTGCGGTGCCTCGTCGGGCCGGTAGAGGACGAGCAGTTTGAGCGCCTTGGCGCCCTCCTTGCGGACGGTCGCGGGGTCGACGTCCGGGTCGATCGTCACGTCGGCGACGAACTCGGTGGCGCTCGGGATGAACGCGTCGGCCGCGGCGATCAGTGCGCAGGACGGGTCCACGGCCTGCTCCGCGAGCACGGCGTCCCAGCCGAACTGCTTGTCGACCAGGATCGCCGACGCGTACGGGCTGAGCGCGCGCGCCGCGTCGACCTTGAAGGCGGTCAGCTGCGCGTCGGTCACGGGCGTCGACCCGGTGGCGGCGAACATGGCCCGCAGCGCCTCGCGCTGGTCGACGGCGAGCATGGCGTAGCCGCCCGACGGGCGGGCGAGGATCGAGGGGTCGACGGTCATGGTTCCTCCGGCGGGTGAGCGGCCGCCGCCGAGAGCGGCGACGTCGAGACGCTGAGATCAAAGGTTGGTTGAAAACTACCATCTGCTGGTAGCAGCAGAACAAGGGCTAGACTGTCCGACGTGTCAGGGGAAGCGATGCGCTACGACGGCGCCCCGCTGCGGCGGACGCACATCATGGCCGCGCTACGTCGGGCCGGCTTCCTTTCGGTCGCCGACCTCAGCGCCCAACTCGGCGTGTCGCCGATGACGATCCGCCGTGACCTGCGGCGACTCGCTGACAACGGTGAGGTTCTGCTGGTGCACGGCGGGGCCAGCCTGCCGCCGGGCGGCGCCGGGGGCCCCGGCTACACCTCCCGCGCGCTCAGCCATGCCGACGCCAAGCGGAAGATCGGCGTCGCCGCGGCCCGCCTGGTCCAGCCGGGTGACACCATCGGCGTCGACAGCGGCACGACCGCCGCCGAGGCGGCCCATGCGCTGCCCGAGGACTTCGACGGCTGCGTGATCACCCATTCCGTTCCGGTGCTGGCCCACATGCTCTCCCGGCCCAAGTCACGGGTCATCGGGATCGGCGGCGAACTACTGCACGACAACCAGGCGCTGGTGGGGTTCGCCGCCCTGGACCTGGTCCGGCGGATGCGGGTGCGCCTGCTGTTCCTCGGCGCGAGCGCCGTGGACGAACGGGGTGCCTACGTACGCTCCGAGGTCGAGTTGAGCGCCAAGCACGCCCTGATGGACATCGCGGACGAGGTCGTGCTGCTCGCCGACACGAGCAAGCTGACGGCCTCCGCACCGGTGCTGGTCTGCGGCTTCGATCGCATCGACACCCTGGTCGTGGACGGTCCGCTGCCCGACGCGGCGGCGACGGCGGCCCGCCGCACCGGCACCCGCGTCCTGACCGCCTAGCTCGACCGGCCCACGTCCGACGCCGGCGCGGCGCCCCGCCGCCGGAGCACCGGGTCACCGAACTCCCCGGCTGCGACAGTTCGTCCTTTTCGCCGGGAACCATCGCGCACCTTTTCTTGCCGCTGGTCTTGACGTCTCGATAAGAGACGTTCAACACTGCATGCACATCTGATCGAAGTGAGAGAAGGCGCATGGACCTCGGAGCCGCATCCTCAGCCACGCAGACCCACCGGGTCACGTTGCCGGCTGCCGCGGTGGCAGACGTGCGCTGTCGGGTCTTCCGGGCACGCGCCACCGAGTCCATCGCCATGTCCTTCGCGCCGCTGACCCACCGCGTGATGGTCCTGGTCGAGGTCGAACTGGCCGACGGTTCGGTGGGCGTCGGCGAGAGCTGGGCGAACTACCCCTCCTGGGCGTGGCGCGAACGGATCGCCACGATCCACGAGGGCATCGCACCCCGCATGAGGGGCCGCCACTTTCCCGATCCGGCCACCGCCCAACGGGCGCTGCTCGCCGAGTTGGTGCCGCTGGGCCGGCAGTGGGGCGCACCCGGCCCGATCCACCAGGCGGTCAGCGGCGTCGACATGGCGCTGTGGGACCTCGCCGCCCGGCACCGCGGCGTCGCGCTGGCCCAGTTGCTCACCCCGCATCCCCGCACCGAACTGCCGGCATACGGTTCCAGCCTCGGACCCACCGGGGTCGCCGAGGTCGCCCACCGCTGCGCCGCGCTCGGGCTCACCGCGGTCAAGGTCAAGGTCGGCTTCGACGCCGACACCGACCTGGCCAACGTCCGCACCGCCCGCCGGATCCTCGGCGACGGAGTGCAGGTCTTCGCCGACGCCAACCAGGCGTGGGGGCCGACCGAGGCGCTGAGGATGGTGCCCGCCCTGGCCGACCTCGGTGTGACCTGGGTCGAGGAGCCGTTGGCCGGCGACGATCCCCGGGCGCTGGCCGAGTTGGGCCGCCGTACCGGCATGCCGCTGGCGACCGGCGAGAACCTCTACGGCGCTGCGGCGTTCCTGCCCTACCTGGAGGCGGTCGAGATCCTCCAGCCCGACCTCGGCAAGGTCGGCGGTGTCACCGAATACCTGGACATCCTCGCGGCTGCGCAGGCGGCGGGACGGACCGTGAACCCGCACCTCTACAACGGTGCGGTCGCCACCGCCGCGACCGTCCAGGCCGGCGCGATCTCGCCCGCGACCCGGCTCATCGAGTGGGACGTCCGCGCCAACCCGCTGCGGCAGGCCGCCGACGGCCTGCTCACCACCCACGGCACGGTCCGCGTGCCGGACCGGCCGGGATTCGGCATCGATCTCGACCAGGACCAGCTCGACGCCTACGAGGAGCAGCTACCGTGACCGACCCCGTCGTCAACGACATCCGCTCGGCCGCCACCGCCGTACGGGTGGCCGGCCGCAACGCCGGTGGGCCACCGCTGGCCGTGCTCGACCCGGCCACCGGTGACCCGTTCACCGAGGTCGCCACCGGTGACCGCGCTGACGCGGCGGCGGCCCTCACACTGGCTCGGCAGGCGCTGCCGGTCTGGGCGGGGACGCCGCAGCCGGCCCGGTCGGCGGCGCTGCGGGCCATCGCCGCCGACGTCGAGACGCTCGCCGCCCAGCCCGAGTGGGCCGCGCTGATCACCCGGGAGACCGGCAAGCGGCTCGCCGAGTCGACGGCCGAGTTGGGGCTGACGGTCGGCTACTTCCGGATCATGGCCGATCTGCTGGACCGGCAGCAGGCCGAGCAGCTGTCCGTCGTACCCGGGATCACCCACCGGGTGAGCACCCGGGCCGCCGGAGTCGCCGTCGTCCTGACACCCTGGAACTTCCCGGTCTCCATTCCCGCTCGCAAGATCGCCCCGGCGTTGGCGGCGGGGTGCCCGGTGCTGTTCAAACCCTCCGAGCTGACGCCGCTGTCGTCGATGGTGCTGGCCGCGGTCGTCGAACGGCACCTGCCTGCGGGGGTCCTGTCGACGGTGCTCGGCACCCCGACGGACGTCGTCGACCCGTGGCTCGCCGACCCCGCCGTCGGTGTCGTGTCCTTCACCGGGTCGACCCGGGTGGGGCGGCTGGTCGCCTCGGCCACCGCGCCCCGCTTCCTGCCCACGGTGCTGGAACTTGGCGGTTGCGCACCCTTCCTGGTGCTGCCCGACGCCGATCCGCAGGCGGCGGCGCAGACGCTGCTGGTGGCGAAGTTCCGCAACAACGGCCAGTCCTGTATCGCCGCCAACCAGGTCCTCGTGGCCCGCGCGGTAGCGGCCGAGTTCACCGAGGCGTTCGTCGCGGCGGTCGAGAAGATGGTCGTCGGCCGGCCCACAGATGCGGCCACCGACCTCGGCCCGCTGGCTCCGGCGGCGGACCCGGCCCGGATGGCCGCCCTCGTCGACGAGGCGGTGGGCCGGGGCGCGCGGAAGGTCACCAGCGGCGTCGTTCCCGGCCGGGGCCACTTCGCCCCGGCGACCGTGCTGCTGGACGTGCCCGTCGACAGCCGGGTGATGACCGACGAGATCTTCGGACCGATCGCGCCGATCCACGTCTACGACGACCTCGACGACGCGCTGGCCCTGCACCACGCCACCGGCTACGGCCTGGCCGGCTACGTCTGCGGCACCGACCTCGATCGCGCCCACGCCGTCGCCGAGCGCCTGCACGCCGGGATCGTCGGCATCAACACCGCCACCCCGAACACGCCGTGGATCCCGTTCGGCGGCCTGCGGGACTCGGGGCTCGGATACGAGGGCGGCCGGCCGGGCCTGGCCGCGTTCCAGACCTACCTGTCCGTGGGCACGAAGGCGCAGGGATGACGATGCGCCTGCTCATCGGTCAGACCGGCGCACCGACCAGTGTCGTCAACGCCAGCCTGCGGGGCTTCCTCGACGCGGCGGCGGAGCACGACGTACTGGCACTGCGGGGTGGCCCGGACGGCCTGGTCGAGGGCCGGTTCACCCCGGTCACCGCCGCCGACGTGCCGGTCGCCGCGACCCGCCAGGGCGGGTCCTGGCTCGGTGCCGGGCGGCGGGCGGTCACCGAGGCGGACCTCGACGTCGCACTCGACGTGCTGGCTGCCAACGGGATCGACGGCGTGGCCCTGATCGGCGGAAACGGGACGATGGCGCTGTTGCACGCGCTGGCGGGCCGGGCTGCCGCGCGCGGGCACGAGCTGACCGTGGTCGGCATCCCGAAGACCGTGGACAACGACCTGGTCGGCATCGACCACAGCCCCGGATACGGCTCGGCCGCGCGCTACCTGACGACCATCGTCCCGGATCTGGCGCGGGACCACGCGGCGATGGCCGGCGTCGAACCGGTACGGATCGTGGAGACCCTCGGCCGCTCGGTGGGCTGGTTGGCCCTCGCCGCGACCTGGCACCGCGACGACCCGGCCCACGCGCCGCACCTGGTCCTGATCCCGGAACTGCGCTTCGACCGGCCGGCGTTCCTCGCCTCGGTGCAGGCTGCCCTGCACACGCACGGGCGGGCGTTCGTGGTGGTCAGTGAGGGCGCGGTGCCCGAGCTGACCGACGAGCCGTTCGAGGCCGTCAACCACTCCCGGATCATCCTCGGGGGCGTCTCCCGGGCGCTCGCCAGCCTGGTGCGCACCGAACTGGCGGTCGCCGCCCGCGGCGAGGTGCTCGGCATGGCCCAGCGCAGCGCCGGCGCGCTCGCCAGTGACGTCGACCGGACGGAGGCGACGGAGGCCGGACGCCACGCGGCGAAGCTGCTGGCCGACCGCGCCACCGGGTTGATGGTCGGCCTGCACCGCAGGCCCGGCGGGACCGGCTACGACCCGGTGCCACTCGCGGAGGTGGCCGGTCGGACCCGGCCCGTGCCACCGCGATGGCGCACCACCCAGCCCGCCGACCTCGGCGACTTCCACGACTGGCTCTCCCCACTCCTCGGCAAGAACTGAAAGGCACACCGATGCGACAGAAGATGTTGAGCGCCGGATTCGCCCTGGCCCTCGTCGGCGGGCTCGCCGTCGGCTGCGGCGACGGTGGCGGCTCGGGCGGTGACGCCAACGAGATTTCCATCGTCATGTCCAACCACCCGTGGCAGAAGGCCATCGAACCGCTGATCGGCGAGTTCGAGAAGTCCTCGGGCGTCAAGGTCAACGTGCAGACCTTCGCCGAGCAGCAGGCCCGCGACAAGATCTCGCTGACCCTGCAGTCCCGCAGTTCGTCCATGGACGTGTTCATGACGTTGCCGTCGCGGGAGGGCCTCCAGTTCGCCAAGGCCGGCTACTACGCCCCGCTCGACGACTACATGAGCAAGTCCGGCAGCTACGACGTCGCCGACTTTCCGGCCGCGGTCAAGACCGGCATGACGGTCCAGGACAAGACGATCGCCGCGCCGGTGAACGTCGAGGGCGTCGTCCTGTTCTACAACAAGGACCTGTTCGCCCAGTACGGCGTCACACCGCCGAAGACCCTCGACGAGCTGCCCACGGTCGCCGCCGAGATCAAGCGGAAGTCCGCCGGCAAGGTCACCCCGATCGCGTTGCGCGGGCAGTCCGCCGCGCTGCCGTTCACCTTCGGCCCGTTCCTGCACTCCCAGGGCCTGGAGTGGACCAAGCCGGACGGCACGCCGAACTTCGACACGCCCGCCGCCGCCGACGTGATCAACCGTTACGCGACCCTCGCCCGGGACTTCGGTCCGCCCGGCGTCGCCAACAACACGTTCACCCAGTCCTCGGCGCTGTTCGCGGCGGGCAACGCGGCGATGGAACTGGAGTCGAGCAACGAGATCGGCAGCGTCAACGACCCGAAGACCTCGAAGGTCAGCGGCAAGATCGGCGTGTTGGACTTCCCGGCCGGTTCGGCGGGTTCGAAGTCGACCGTCCTGAACTGGGGCATCGCGATGTCCTCGTACTCGAAGAACAAGGACGCGGCCTGGAAGTTCATCGAGTGGGCGACCGGCAAGGCCACCCAGCTCAAGCTGACCGAGGGCGGCATCGCTCCGCCACGGACCTCCGTCGCGCAGGACAAGTCGTACACCGACACGCTGAACACCGACACGCTGAAGGAGTGGGCCGCGGCGCTGGCCAACGTGCAGACCAGCGGCTCCACCGAGGTCGGTCCGGTCGGCGTCGCCGCCCCCGAGATGCGCAAGGTCGTCGGGGAGGCGGTCGGCAAGGTGATCCTCGGCCAGTCCGACGCCGACACCGCAGCCAAGGAGATCCAGACCGGCCTGACCCCGCTGCTGGCGAAGAACGCCGGGTAACGGCGATGGGCGACCTGATGACGAAGCCGTCCGCCACCCCCGGACCCGTCGGCGCGGGTCCGGCGGTGGGGACGCCGCCCCGGCGGCGTCGCCGCCGGGTGGACCCGACGGCCCGGGGTGTGTTGCCGTTCGCGCTGCCGGCCGTGCTGGCCACGGCGGTGCTGGTGCTGGTGCCGATCGGCTACACGATCTGGCTGTCGGTCAGTGACCGGCAGGCCGACGGGACGAACTCGGGGTTCCTCGGGCTCGCCAACTACGCCGAGATGTTCGACAGTCCGCAGTTCTGGAGCTCGCTGAAGATCACCCTGTTCCTCTTCGTGGTCTGCCTGCTGCTGGAGACCGTCCTCGGGTTGGCGCTGGGCTACGTGATGAGTCTCGACGTGCCCGGCCAGCGGATCTTCCAGGGGATGATGCTGATCCCGGCGATCACGGCCTCGGTCGCGGTCGGCCTGGTCTGGTTGCTGATCATGGACCCGACGCTCGGTGCGGCCAACCAGATCCTCGGCGCGGTCGGCATCGACCCGGTGGTGTGGCTCGGCGACCCGGACGTCGCACCCTGGGCCATCGCCCTGGTCGACATCTGGCAGTGGACGCCGTTCATGGCGCTGATCATCTCGGCCGGTATCCGGTCGCTGCCGGAGGAGCCGTTCGAGGCCGCCGCGCTGGACGGGGCGAGCGGCTGGCGGCTGGCCTGGAACGTCGGCCTCCCGCTGCTGCGCCCGGTGCTCACCGTGGCGATGCTGCTGCGCACGGTCGACCTGGTGCGCTTCTTCGACACGATCTACATCATGACCCAGGGGGGTCCGGTGAACTCCACGAACACCCTCAACGTCTACGGTTACAACGCCGGTTTCGTCGACAACCAGCCGAGCTACGCGGCCACCCTGCAGATCGCCCTGCTCGCCCTGGTCATCATGATCGCCGGCCTGTTCACCTGGTTCCGTCAGCGGGCCGCACGATGACCCGGCGGCTCAGCGGTGTCTACGCCGCGTACCTCGTGTTCACGATCGTCTTCTTCGGCCCGGTGCTGTTCATGCTCTGGTCGTCGTTGCGCGACAACGTCGACATCACCGGCTCGCTGTTCGACCTCGGGTCGCCACTGACGCTGGACAACTTCACCAACCTGTTCGAGCGCTTCGCGTTCGGCCGGCACATCGCCAACAGCTTCATCGTGGCCGGCGGGTCGACGATCCTCGGGCTCGCCCTCGGCGCACCGGCGGCGTACGTGATCGTGCGCCGCAAGCTGGCCGCGCTGGGCTTCGTCACGCTGCTGGCCCGGATGGCGCCCGGCGTGCTGTTCGTGCTGCCGCTGTTCGTGCTCTCGATCCGCATCGGTGGCCCGGACAGCGTGGCGCTCAACTACGCCCTGCTGATCGTCGCGCATCTGATCATCACGCTGCCGCTGTGCATCTGGCTGCTGGTGCCGTTCTTCGAGGAGATCCCGATCAGCATCGAGGAGTCGACGCTGATCGACGGCGCGAACGCCTGGCAGCGGTTCCACAAGATCGCGCTGCCGCTGGCCCTGCCCGGCCTGTCGGTCGCGTTGACGCTCAGCTTCGTCTTCAGCTGGAACTACTTCCTCTTCGCGCTGGCGCTGGCCAACGAGCGGACGATGCCGCTGACCGTCATCGCGTTCAACTTCATCGGCCAGGGGTCCAACGACTTCGGCGGCCTGATGGCCGCGAGCGCGCTCATCTCCGCGCCCGCCCTGCTGCTGACCATCTTCGCGCAGCGCTGGCTGGTGCGCGGCATCACCGGAGGAGCCGTCAAGTGACATCCACCCGGGCCCGTTTCCAGGGCAACGGCGAGATCACCTTCGAGCAGGTCACGCTCGGCGACGTGGCCGAGGGCGAGGTGCGGCTGCGGGTCGACGTCTGCGCGCTGTGCGGGTCGGACAAGCGGCTGCTGCACAGCGGTGCGACCGTCGTGCCGGGCCACGAGATCGGCGGCACGGTCGTCGGCGGCGCGCTGCCCGCCGGCACCCGAGGCATCGTCTACATCCCGGTCTTCTGCGGTACGTGTGTCCGCTGCGCCGCCGGCCGCACCAACCAGTGCCTGCACCTGTCGCAGCTGATCGGCTGGCAGCGTGACGGCGGTTTCGCCGAGCACGTGGACGTACCGGCGCGGTGTGTCCTACCGGTGCCGGACGACATCCCGCTCTCGGTGGCGGTCCTCGGGCTCGACACGGTCGGCACCGCCGCGCACGCGCTGCGGCTGGCGTTGCGGACCCAGGACACGGTGGACCGGCTGCTGGTCGTCGGTGCCGGGCCGCTCGGCCTCGGTGTCGTCGCGGTCGCCCGTGCCATGGGCATCGCCGTGGACGCCGTCGACCCCAATCCCGCCCGGCTGGAGACCGCGACGGCACTCGGCGCGACACCCGCCGGTGACCTGTCCGCCGAGAACCAGTACGACGTGGTAGTCGAGGTCAGCGGCGCGGACGCGGCCCGGGCGACGGCCCAGCGGGTGATCCGCCCCGGGGGCACGGTCGTCGCGTTGGGCGAGTCGAACGAGCCGTACACCATGCCGGCGACGCCACGCTGGCGGCGGACCGACTGCTACACCGTGCGGTCCTTCTATTTCCCGGTCGACGAGATGGCGGCCAACTGGGACCTGTTGCGGGTCATGGGCGGGCCGCTGCGTGACCTCATCGTCAGACCACTCACCCTGCCCGAGCTGCCCGAGGCGTTCGCCCGCTTCGTGGCCGGCGACCATGTCAAGCCCTGCATCGTCTCGGCGGACGCCGATGTCGTGTCGGAGGTGACCCGATGAGCCTGTTGATCCTCGCCGTCGACCAGCGTCCCTGGCTCACCCAGGCCCTGTACGGCCACACCGGCACCGCGCTGCCCGCGCAACGTGCGGCGATCACCGACGGCAAGCACCTGGTCCTCGACGGGCTGCTCGCCGCCCTCGACGCCGAGCCGCGCCTGGCCGCGCACGCCGGCATCCTGGTCGACGACCAGCTCGGCGCGGGGGTGCCCGAACGGGCCCGGGCCCGTCAGGTGACGCTGAGCATGCCGGTCGAGCGCGGCGGTTGCGACCTGTACGAGACCGAGCCGGCCGACCTGCCGGGCTACCTCGCCCACTTCCGTCCCGAACTGCCCAAGGTGCTGGTCCGCTACAACCCCGACGGGTCGGCGGCCGACAACCGCGAGCAGCGGACCCGACTGGCCGGGGTCTCGCAGGCCGTCCGGGATTCCGGCGGCCGGTTCCTCTTCGAGCTGCTCGTGCCGCCGACGGCGCAGCAGCGGACCATCCCCGGTGAGGTCTTCGACACCGAGGTACGACCGGGGCTCATCCACCGGGCGATGGCCGAGATCATGCCCGAGGTGCCCGTCGACGTGTGGAAGGTGGAGCACCTCGGCGCGCCGGAGCACTACCGGAGGGCCGCCGACCTCGCCGCCGAGACCGGCGGTGAGTGCATCCTGCTGGGCGCGAACGCCCCACGGGCCACAGTCGACGGTTGGCTGACCGATGCCGCCGCCAACGGGTTCACGGGGTTCGCCATCGGCCGTAGCATCTGGTGGGACTCGCTGCGCGGACTTCTGGCCGGTGAACTGACGCGGCCCGAGGCGATCGCGGCGGTCGCCGCCAACTACCGCCACTTCGCAGGGACGTTCCTCCAGTGACAAGTTCTCTCCAGGCCGACCCGCAGCGCGTCGGCGAGGTGCTCTACCGGACCCTCCGCGACCGGATCATCTCCGGCGCCCTGCGGCCGGGGGCCCGGCTGAGTGTGCCGGCCCTCGCCGAGGAGTTCCACGTCAGCCGCAGCCCGGTCCGGGACGCGGTGATCCGCCTCGTGCAGGAGAACCTGGTCGTCGAGACGATGAACCGGGGCGCCGAGGTCGCCCGGGTGTCCCGCGCCGAGTTGGTCAGCCTCTACGAGGCCCGCGAGGTCCTGGAGGGGGCGGTGGCCCGGCTGGCGACGGAGAGGTACGACGCGGCGCTGCGGCGTACCCTGCTCGCGCTGCTCGCCGAGCACCGTGCGGTCGCCGAGCAGGGCGACTTCGGCCGCCACCTCGAACTCGACGCGGCGTTCCACCGGGCGATCCGGCAGGCGGCGCAGAGCCCGGTGCTGGCCCGGATGCTCGACAGCGTGCAGAGCCGGGTGCTGGTGGCGATGCGCTCCACCAGCCTGACCGGCGGCATGGTCCAGGCCGTGCACGAGCACCAGGCCATCTTCGAGGCCATCGGCGCGGGTGACCCGGAAGCCGCCGAGGAGATCGCGCGGGCCCACATCCGCCGGTTGAAGGAGCTGCTCCGTGCCGCTGACTGAGGCCCGTTTCTTCGGCGCCGGAGACGTCCGGTTGCTCACGGCCGAGCCGGCGTCGCCCGGCCCGGCCGAGGTGGCGATCGCACCCCTGGCGGTCGGCGTCTGCGGCACCGACAGCCACATCGTCGCCGGCAGCTTCGCCGCCGCGCCGCAGGTCGTCCTGGGTCACGAGGTGTGCGGCCGGATCATCGAGGTGGGCCCGGCCGTCGACGGGCTCGCCGTCGGCGACCTGGTCACCGTCGAACCGCACGACTACTGCACCCGGTGTACGTACTGCCGGCTCGGTCAGGAACACCTCTGCGACGACAAGCGCGGGTACGGCGTGAAGCTCGACGGCGGCATGACCGAACGCATGGTCGTGCCGGCGCGGATCGCCTACCGGCTGCCCGACGGCACGCCGCCGTGGATCGGCGCGCTGACCGAGCCGCTGGCCTGTTGCCTGCACGGAATGGACCAACTCGACCCGCGCTCGGGGTTGCCGATCCTCATCTTCGGCGCCGGACCGGCCGGGGCGATGATGGTCGCCCTCGCCAGGGCCCGTGGGCTCGCGCCGGTGGTGGTGCTCGATCCACGCGACGACCGGCGGGCAGCCGCGCTGCGGATGGGCGCGGACGCCGCCTTCGACCCGGCGTCGCTGGACGAGGCCACCGCGCTGACCGACGGGCTCGGCTTTCCGCACGTCGTCGACGCGGTCGGCGCCGGCCGAATCCTGGAGTCGGCGATCGCGGTGTCCTCGCGTGGCGGCCGGGTCCTCGTCTTCGGCGTGGCCCGACCCGACGACGAGGCCCGGGTCCGCCCCCACGACATCTTCGCCCGGGAACTGACCCTGGTCGGAGCAGTGATCAACCCGTACACGCACCACCGGGCGGTGCGGTTGTTGCCGACTCTGGGCCTGGATCGGTTGCGCCCGGCCTTCTACGGCCTCCACCAGCTACCGGAGGCACTGGCGGCGCAGCGCGCCGGCACCGCCGACAAGGTGTTCATCGCCCCGCACGGCATCGCCGCAGCTCGGGGCTGACGCGAAGGAACGTCCCTCTCCCCCGCTCAGGGGTGCTCCAGCATGCTCAGGATGAGCCCGAGCACTTTCGGCCCCATCCCGCGCAGCGTGGCCAGCACGGCGCGCGGCACCCCGGGCCAGCCGCCGACGAGCAGCAGTTCGCCCGAGGGGGCGCTGTTCACGAGCTGGTGTTGTCGCCCGGGCGGACCAGACCGGTCTCGTACGCCAGCACCACCAGTTGCGCCCGATCGCGGACCGCCAGCTTGATGAGGATCCGGCTGACGTGGGTCTTCGCCGTCAACGGACTGATCCGCAGCGCCAGGCCGATCTCCGCGTTGTTCATCCCGGCCGCGATCATCGTCACCACCTCACGTTCTCGGGCGGTCAGGACGGAGAGGCGTTCGGGGGAGGTTTGCGGCGGATCGGGGCGGCGGCTGAACTCGGCGATGACCCGTCGGGTGACGCTCGGGCTGAGCAGGGCCTCACCGTCCGCAACGACCCGGACCGCCCGGCACAACTCGTCACGGCTGACGGTCTTGGACAGGAAGCCGCTCGCGCCGGCCTTGAGCGCCTCGAAGATGTACGCGTCGAGCTCGAATGTGGTCACGACGATGATCCGCACCTCGGCTGTCGCCGGGTCGGTGGTGAGTTGCCGGGTAACGGCCAGACCATCCGGATGCGGCATCCGGATGTCGAGCATGGCCACGTCGGGCCGGGTCAGCCGGGTCAGCCGCAGCGCCTCGGCGCCATCGGCGGCCTCCGCGACGACCTCGATGTCGCCGTCGCGTTCGAGCAGACCACGCAGGCCCGCCCGGACGAGTGGCTGATCATCAGCGAGGAGCACTCGGACGGTCATCGGGCCGGCCGTCCCGGCTCCGCGGTGGCGGGACGGAGCGGCAACCATGCTCGTACGCGGCAGCCGCCGGGCCCCGGTCCGACGTCCAGGACGCCGCCCAGGCTGGCCGCCCGCTCCCGCATCCCGGCGAGGCCGTGCCCCGCGGCGATCGGGCCGGGCGTGGACGTACCGTCATCGACGATCTCGAGGCCGACGTCGTCCGCGGCATAGCGCAGCGTCACCGCGATCGACGTGGCGTTCGCGTGCCGCAGCACGTTGGTCAGCGACTCCTGCGCGATGCGGTACAGCGTCAACCCGACGGCGGGAGGGAGGGGTCGCGCCTCGCCGACGCTGTCGAACGCCACCCGCAGGCCGGCGTCGGCGACCCGGCCGAGCAGGTCCTCGATCTGGGTCTCGTCGGGCAGCGGATGCCGGTCCGGGTCCGTCGGCGCGTCCGGCTCGCGCAACAGACGTACAGCCGCTTCCAACTCGCCGATCGCGTCCGCATTGATCTGCCTGGTGGTGTCGAGCATCGCGCGGGCGGCGTCGGGGTCGTCGACGACCAGTTCCCGCGCGAGGTTCATCTGGATGCCGACGACCGCGATGGTGTGGGCGGTGACGTCGTGCAACTCCCGGGCGATGCGCAGCCGCTCGGCGAGCAGCCGCCGGGCCGACTCGCGCTCCTGCTGGCCACGCTCCGCGGCGAGCCGGGCCGCGAACTCGTGCGTGAGCAGCTCCTGGGTGCGCACGGCGGTGCCGGCGACGAGGGCGAGGGCGAGCATCGCGGCCTCCCGTAGCGCGCCGTCGAGCAGTTCGAGCGGTGGGGCACCGGCGTGCAGCACCCAGCCGGTGGAGACCAGCAGGGTCGAGGTGCCGACCGCCGCCCCGATGAGCGGCTGGCCGCAGCGGGCCACCGTGTACAACGGCACGAGCAGCGGCCAGATGGGCGAGACACCGGAGAAGTCCGTCAGGTTGTAGCCCATGACGGCGATCAGTGACAGCACGAGCACGAGCACCGGCCGTTCGCGTCGCACGAGCAGCAGAACACCCATGACGATGCCGAGCGAACACGCCGCCGCGGTGGACGACTCGCTCGACGGCTCGGCGGCCACTGCGGTCGCGACCGTGATCACGCCGGCACTGACCACCGCGAGGAGGATGTCGACCGGGCCCATCCGACCTCAATTCCCGTGACCGTCGTGGACCGCGCCCGGACCGGCCGGCACGAGCGGCGCGTCCTGCGGCGACACGGTGAGGAATTGTCCCATCATGCCGGCGTCCTCGTGCGCGAGGAGGTGGCAGTGGAACATGTACGGCCACCGGATGTCGGAGTGGTCGAGGAACCGTACGGCCAACCGTACGGTGGCGCCCGGCCGGACGTACACCGTGTCCTTGTCCCCGCGCAGGTACTCCGGCGGCGCCGACCCGTCGATGTCGAGAATGTGGAATGCCGAGCCGTGCACATGGAAATTGTGCGGGATCGACTGCCCGTTGACGATCTGCCACAACTCCACCGAGCCGGTCCGGACCACCCGGTCCACGCGGGTGACGTCCATGGTCCGGTCATTGAGGTGAAAGTCGCCCATCTCCAGCCGGAACGGCTCCGGGCGCGTCGGCGTCGGCACCGGCACCTCGCGGCCCAACCGGGCGGGCAGGGGCGCGGACGGCCGCAGGGTCGCTGCGGCGACCATCTTGATCAGGTCGTGGGTGTCCCCGCCGCCGGCTAGCCGCTGGTAGGCGAAGTTCGCGCCGAGCGGTGGCGGGAAGCCGCGCAGGACCACTTCCTCGCCGGGCCGGAACGCCACCACGATCTCGGCGCGCTCGCCGGGCGAGAGCATCAGCCGGTTCAGGCTCAGCGGCGTCCCGCGTACCCCCGCGTCGGTCGCGACGAGGGAGAAATCCCGGTCGTCGGTGAAACCGACGTGGAAGATCCGGGCGTTGGCGCCGTTGAGCAGCCGGAGCCTGACCAGGGTGGTGCTCACCTCGACGTACGGGTCGTAGGTCCCGTTGACGAGGATCTTGTCGCCGAGCAGCCCCGTGATCGTGAGCCCACTGAACGCCAGATCCGACAGGTCCAACGTGCCATCGTCGTCGATTCTGCGGTCCTGCAGGATCAACGGGATGTCGTCCACGCCGTAGTGGTTCGGCAGCGACGCCGCGTCGTGGTCGCCGTCGTCGACGATGACGAGTCCGCCGATGCCGCGGTAGACGTGCGCTGCGGTGGCGTGGTGCAGGTGCGGGTGGTACCAGAGCGTGGCGGCCCGCTGTTGCACGGTCCAGGACGGCTGCCACGTACGCCCGGGGTGGATCGGCTGGTGCGGGCCGCCGTCCATCACGGCCGGTAGATGCATCCCGTGCCAGTGCAGCGTGGTGGTCTCGGGCAGATGGTTGCTGACGTCCATCGCCACCCGGTCGCCGCGCCGGACGCGCAGGGTCGGCCCGAGGATCGGCCCGTTGACCCCCCACGTGGCGGTGGTGGTGCCGGGCAGCAGTTCGGTGCGGCCCTCCCCGAGTGCCAGCCGGAAACGCCGGCGGCCGTCGGCGTCGATCGTCGGCTCCAGCACGGGCGGGATCCGCAGCCGGTTGCGGAACGACAGGGTCCCGACGTTGCTTCGTCCCGAGTCGGCGTAGAGGTAGCCGACGAACCCGGCGGCCGGCGCGACCACGAGCCCGCCGATCGCGGCCAACCCGCCCAGGACGGTCCGGCGGCTGGTCAACGCCGTGCCCCACGGTGCAGGCTCCACACCATCAGCACGACCCCGATGAGGATCACCCACCAGCCCAGCAGCGCTTCGGGCATCGGGACGAATCCGGGATCGTCGAACCATACGTCCGGCGGAACGAAGAACCAGCCGAGGTTGAACACGAGACCCACCAGGGCCACCACCAGTCCGGCCCACAGCAGCCGGTTGACACTTCGCTGTCCGCTCATACGGAAACGGTAGGAACCGGCGGTACCGGCCCACATCCGCCGGCAGGAGTCGAAACCCGTACTCTACCGGGCGTACGGCCCTGAGACCGTCGGTCAGGGGAGGACGGTAACGGCGGATCGACGATCAACGTCCACCCGCTCAGCTCGACGATGGGCAGTCGAGCAGCCTCGGCGGCCGATCACCACTGGTCGCAACCGGCGGCCTCCCTTCGCCTTCGCCGGCGTCCGGGTCGGGCGCTTCTCCGGGGCCCGATCCACAACCACACGGGCGATCGGGTGGAGCTTCTCGTACCCGACTGGGGTGGCAGGTCGCGCGCGTCCCGGCCAGGGCCCGGTCGGGCCCTGGCCGGGACTGTCCGGTCAGCCGATCCGGCCGGCGCGCTGCCGGCGGGTCAGCAGGACGAGGACGATGCCGAGGAGAGCGAGCACCGCCCCGACGGCCAGCGGCGTGGTGGCGGCGTCACCGGTCACCGGCAGTATCCGCGAGACGTAGCGGAAGGTGAGTCCGTTGGAGGTGCCACCGTCGGTGCTCACCACGACCGTGGTGTTTCCGGCTGGGCAGGGCGGCGTGCGGAAGGTCAACGAGCGACCGTCCGTTGCCACGGTGACCTGGCTGGCCGGGATGGTCCTGCCGCAGACGGTGACCGTGGTGCTGCCCGGCACGAACCCGGAGCCACCGACCGTCACGGTCGTGCCGCCATCGGTCGGCCCCTGCCCGGGGGTGACGGTGTCGATGCGCGGTGGGGCGGGTTCGTAGCTGAACCCGTCTGGTTCGGTGACGTCGTCACCGGGCAACTGGACGGTGACGTCCACCGGGCCGGGCAGGCCGGGTGGGGTGACCACGGTCAGTGAGGTGCCGTCGGGATTCACGACGAGGTTGGTGCCCGGCGTGTTGCCGAAGTTCACGCCGGTGACGCCGGTCAGGCCGGTGCCGGTGATGGTCACCGTGGTGCCGCCGGTGGTCGGTCCGGTGTCCGGCACGATGGAGGTGATCGTCGGCGCGAGGTACGTGAAGGGTGGCGCAGCGGCGGTGCCCGCGGGGAACACCAGTCGCACGTCTGCGGGTCCGGCGGTGTTCGGCGGTGTCACCACGGTGATCGTGGTGCCGGCCGGGTTGACGGTGAAGCCGGTCCCGGGCACGCCGTCGAAGGTCACTCCGGTTGCTCCGGTGAGACCGGTTCCGGTGATGGTGACCGTGGTGCCACCCGAGGTCGGCCCGCTCGTCGGGGTCAGCCCGGTCGCGTTGGCGGCGCTGCCGTCGGCGAGGTACGTGTAGGTCAGCGGCGCGGCCGTGCCGCTGCCGGTGCTCACGACGACCACCGCCGGGCCGACCGCGCCGGGCGGGGTGACCGCCGTCAGCGACGTGCCGCCCGGGTTGACCGTGACGTTGGTGGCCGGCACCCCGTCGAAGGTGACGCCGGTGTCCCCGGGGACGAGGCCGGTGCCGGTGATCGTCACCGTCTGGCCGCCCGACTGCGGGCCCACGTCAGGCGTTATCGACGAGGCGGTGGGAGACGCTGCCACGTACGTGAACCCGTTTGGTGTGGTCACGTTCGCGCCGGGGACGAGCACGGTGACGTCCACCGGACCGACCTGCCCGGGCGGCGTGACCACGGTCAGCGAGGTGCCGCTCGGGTCGACGACGACATTGGTGCCCGGCGTGTCGTCGAAGGTCACTCCGGTCGCCCCGGTGAAGCCGGTGCCGGTGATCGTCACCGTCGTGCCGCCGGTGGTCGGGCCGGTGTCCGGCACGATCGAGGTGATCGTCGGCGCGACGTAGGTGAACGTCGGCGCGGTCACCCGACCGCCCGGGAAGACCAGCTCGACCACGGCCGGTCCCGCCGGGTTCGGTGGGGTGACGACGGTGATCGTGGTGCCGGCCGGGTTGACGGTGAACCCGGTGCCGGGCAGGCCGTTGAAGTCCACGCCGGCCGCCCCGGTGAAGCCGGTGCCGGTGATCGTCACCGTGGTGCCACCGACGGTCGGCCCGGAGGTGGGCGTGAGGTTGGTGATCGTGGCCGCGCTGCCGTCGGCCAGGTACGTGTAGCCCAGCGGAGCAGCCGTGCCGTTCACCGTGCTGACCACGACCTCCGCGGGACCGATCGCGCCGGGTGGGGTGACCGCCGTCAGAGAGGCACCCCCCGGTGCCACGGTGACACCGGTCGCGGGCACGCCGTCGAAGGTGACCGTGGTGCCGTCCGGGATGAAGCCCGTGCCGGTGATGGTGACCGTCTGGCCGCCCGACTGCGGGCCCTCGTCGGGGGTGATCGTCGCGGTGGTCGGTGCCGCCTGTGGACGCTCGCAGATGGCCTCGGCCACGATCACGGTGCCGACGGGAATGGTGGTCGGGACACCGAGGATGGTGCCCGACAGGGTGAGGGCGGCCCGCACGGTGATCGCGGTGGCACCGGTGGCGGTGGTCGTCTCGACGCGGGTCAACGAGGCGTTCAGGCTCGCACCTACCAAGCCCGGCACCACCACTGCTGCGCTGCCCACGACGGCGGGGGTGTTCGCCGTCAGCGTCACCGCCGAGCCGAACAGCTCCAGCCCGACGAGCGTGGTGTCCGCACTGGTGGCGCCGACCTGCGGGCAGATCGCGGTGGCGGTGGCCTCCGCAACGTCCAGCACGTCGATGCCGAGCACGGTCAGGTTGAGACCGTTGACAGTGGCGGACGCCGACGACGCGCCGGCCGCCCGGGTGGCGGTGACCTCCCCGACGGTGCCGCTGGCGGTCACTCCGAGCGCCCCCGGCACCGACACGGCCAGCAGCGTCTCGGTGTCGGTGCCACCGGCGGCCGGCGCGGTGGCGGTACCGATGGTGGCGTCGGCGGTGATCACCGCTATACCGGCCACCTCGGCGGACAGGTCGACGACGACACCGCGCGCGCTCGCGTCGCCCGGTGCCGCCCGTGCCGGCGTCCCCAATCCCAGGGTTGCCAGGCTGGCGACCAGCATCGCCGTGGACGCGCTTGTGGTTCTTCGCAGGACAGACCTCACCAATTTCCCCCGTTCAGACGGAATGACGGATCCCGCTCCGTAGGGCAGCAGCCGTCATCAACTGAACGAGGATGAATCGGACAAGTTACTCAAAAAGGAATTTACCCCCGTCGGCGGTGGGGCTGATCCTCGGCCGCCCGCAGCCTGGGCCGATCCGTCCTCGGTCACCGTGCGACGGAGGTGACGGGCGGGCCGCCGGTTGCCCGCCGAGGTACACCGTGCCGGTGGTCCGCTGCCGGCCGAGCCGTGCGCGCTGGCCCGGCAGTTCTGGGGCATGCCGGGCGAGCGCGAGGGGGTGACCGTCGGCGCGACACAGATCGGCGTGGTGGTCCGGCCCGGAGCCGACGACCGGTGCGACAGTGGGCGACGGCGGCGTCCGGACTTCGGAATTGGGCGGATTCAACCGGTCGGTGTGCAGCACGCAGCCGGCCACGTCACCACGGCGGGCTACAGGGTTGTGCAGGACGTTGACGGCCAGCCTCGACTTCATGCGTGCGTCGATACCATCGCCGCATACCGCCAACGAATTGACGACTCAGCACACTAACGACCTCGTGCAGCTCCATCTCCGTCACGGGCTGACCCACGACGTGATCGCGGCCTGGCTCGGGGTGCACCGCTCGACGATCAGCCGCAGCATCACCGAGATCCGGCCGCTACTGGCCGAACGCGGCTGCGGGATACACGACGGCATCCGATCCGGACCCTCTCCGACGTGGTGGCCCACCTCGGACACCACCCGCAGGCGTTGATGGACGCCACCGAAGTGCGGGTACGCCGTCCGATCGCGGGCCGAGCAGGCTAGAACCGTGTCCGGCAAGGCCCGACTGAACACGATGAAGGCCCTGGTGATCGGTGATCCGCTCGGCCGCCTGCTGTTCTGCGGCGAGACACGCCCCGGGTCGATGCACGACATCACCCAGGCCCGCACCGCCGGTCTGGTCGACCTTCTCCTGAACGCGCCGTTGGACGTACAGATCCTCGCCGACGCCGGCTACCAGGGCCTCGGCACCGACACCGGCGGCGCGGTCATCTCCCCCAGAGCCAAGCCCCGCAAACGCCCTACCTCCCTGCCACCGAGTGTCATCGCCCCCCACGAGGCGGCCCGCAAACGGCACTCCTCCCCGCGCATCCGCGTCGAGCACGCCATCGGCCACCTCAAGAACCGGCGAATCCTCGGCCGCTGCCCAGTGGTGTGGAGGCCACGGCAGGATCCGTGCGGCCAGCGGTGGCTCTGTCGGCTGCGGGGGCGGCTGTTCAGTCCATCCTGGACGGTTTTGCAGGGTCACTTCGTGCCTCGCTGGCTTCGTTCGGTGCTCCCGGAGGCGGGCGGTCTCGGGTTGTGGGTGTTGTGTGGTGCAAAGTGGGTCCATGGACGCCGTCGCGAGGTGGACCATCGTCCGCCACGGGCAGAACGTCGCCTTCGCCGACGCCCATGCCCGCGGTGTCGCCGCACACGGGCTCACCGGCCGTGACGTCGACGTCGAGCTGTCGCCGCTGGGCTGGCGGCAGGCCGCCCGACTCGGCCACTGGCTCGCGGCCCAGTCCGCCGACGAGCGTCCCGACCGTGTCCTCTGCTCCCCCTACCTACGGGCCCGGCAGACCTGGGCCCAGGTGGTCGAAAGCGCCGGCTCGCTCGGCGTCCGCTGCCCGCCGGCCGAGGTCGACGTCCGGCTGGGTGACCGGCACATGGGCGATCTGGAGCTGTTGACCCCGCTGATGATCGCCGATCGGCATCCCGCCGAGACGGCCCGGCTCGCCGCCGACGGCCCCTACGCCTACCGGCCGCCGGACGGTGAGACGTACGACGACGTCGCCGGCCGGGTCCGCGCGGTCCTGGCCGACCTGAACAGCCACCACGCCGGCCGCCGGGTGTGGGTGGTGGCCCATGACGCCGTGCTCGTCGCCGTCCGTCGCGTCCTCGAAGGGCTGTCGTTCGCCGACCTCGACGCGACCCTCGCCACCACCCCGGTCACCAACACCTCCCTCACCCGCTACACCCGTACCCGGGGCCATCTCGACCTCGTCAGGTTCGCCGCCACCCCTCACCTGACCACGGAACAGCACCGCCACGGACGGGAGCGCCATCGCGGGGCGACCTCAACAGCCCGTGCCCAGCGCGGAGAGCGAGCCTCCCCGGTCGACCTGGATCAGGGCGCGGCCTGCTCGGACGCTCAAACCCCACGCCCGAGCAGGTGCCACGATGGCCGACTACCCGTCGGCGAGGGTGAGGTGGCGGTGCCAGCCGGTCCAGGAGCGTCGCGCAGTCGTCGAGCCCGGGGGCGGTCTCGGGTTCGCTGTGGTCGTGCTCGACGCGCCAGCGGCTCTTGGCCAGGCAGCCCAACTCGGTCAGGGGCGCGCTTCACGCACCCGCTCGAGGCCGAGTTGCGGGCTGGTGACGAGGCGGTAGTCAGCCGACTCCGCATCGGAGAGGGGGTTGCCCCGCACCGGGGTGAAGTCGGGCCCGACGGAGTCCGGTGCACGCACTGACCGCATCTGCGCTCTCACCGCCTCCACCCGCAGTTGGTCCGTGATGACACGGGTGGACGAGTGGGCCGCCTCACGCAGATCGGACAAACCACCGATGATCTCGGCGAAGGAACGGGAGGAAACGCCTTCCTCCGCCTTCCCCGATTGCTCGTCTCCGATCAACCGATCGGAGGTGAGAAAGAAACCGTCCTTCCCGAGATAGCGCTCGTACATGATACTCACCAACGCGAATAGGCGCATGTACGCGCGACGGTAGGCGAATTCGAAGAACCTCAGGGCCTCCGTTTCGCTGACCTCGCCACGGTCCATCGAAGCAACACACGCGGCTGCGGTCAACGCACTGTAGAGCGCGAGGTGCACGCCGGTGGACAGGAGCGGATCCAGAAAACACGCCGCGTCGCCCACGATCGCGTAGCCTGGGCCACAGAACTGGTCTGCGATGTACGAGTAATCGGTCTCGACCCTCGTACCACCAAGGAACTCTGCCCCCGCGGTCAGGCCCGCCACGGTCGGCGAGACCGCGACAAGGTGCCGGTACAGTTCATCCGACGACGGGTGCTCGCGACGGTCACGCGCGAAGGCGTCCTTGGTGGTGACGTAACCGATACTCATTCGCCCACCGGCCATCGGGATAACCCAGTACCAACCCTCCGGCGAAGAGATGATATTGATACCTCCGGTCGGCGTTTCGGGCAGCAACCTGGCGCCGGTCCAGTAGCCCCAGACGCCGACATTCCGTAGGTTACTCAGGGGTTCACGGTTGCCGAAGTGCCGGGCGCTGAGAAGCCCGTTACGCCCGGTGGCATCGATCAGAAAGTCGAAATCATCGACAGTGGACGACTCACCGTCGTCCCGGAAGCACTCCACGGCCACCGGCCTGCCGTCGGCGAACTGAACCGACCGACCGGTGACGCCGGTGGTGACGCTGACGCCGTTCTGGCGGGCGTGCTCCAGCAGCAGCGTGTCGAACTCGCTCCGATCCACCTGCCATGACTGCACGCCGGACTGCATGTGCCAATCAAACGTCCACTGGTCGTCATCCCAGTGGATGACACCTCCGTTCTTTTTCACGAAACCATAGTCATCGAGGATTTTCGACACACCGATCACGTCCAGCACCACCCGGCACGACGGCGTGAGCGACTCACCCACGTGGTATCGCGGAAAATGGGCGCTCTCGATGAGCTGCACGTCGAGCCCGGCCTGGGCCATCGCCGTTGCCGCAGTGCTCCCGGCCGGACCACCGCCGATGACGAGAACCTTCATGTCGTTGCCACCTTGCCGTTCCGGCCGTAGCCAAGGGGATGGGTCCGCCGACGATGTGACGACGACTTTCCTGAAGTCGAGCCGCGGCTCGACCAGCCGTACCAGTCCAGAGCTGCCGCTCGCGCAGATGACGGCGAGGACGCAGGCGCAGGCCGTCCGCCCTGGCGGCAAACCCGTACCGACGGATGTGCGCCAGATGTGGCGCACTCGATGACGAACGAAGCAGCACAGGCGACCCCCGTCCTCGTACGGCAACGATAGACGATCGTACATGAAAGAGGTATCGATCACCGCTTCGCTTCACCCACCATCCGAGATTCGCAAGGCGTCCCAGGCCCGCCTGCTCGCCCGATCCCGCAGGGACGGAATGTGTCGGCCTTACCAAATTCGGCAAACGGGGGTCAAGATATTGAACGGGCGGCGACAACCGCTTATCCGAGCACCCGGCCGCACACCCTGGCGGATGGACACCACATCTCGTCCGTCGGCCGGAGCCGGTTGGATGTCCCGCAGCACGACCTGGCCGGTGCTGAGGACCGAGTTCGAGGATCTGGTGACAACAGCCTGGACTGGGTCGACCGCCCCGGCCATCCGGATGCTGCCCACCACGACCGGATACGCCGAGGTTGCCACCGGGCTGCCCCACGACGAAGGATCTCCTGGTACAGGTCCTGGCCGTCTGCGGCGTGGACGCCCCGGACACGCTCGCGCCCGGGCTCCCCGGGTGGCGCCGGGCCCGCGCGACAGCGGCCCGACGGTCGACCGGGCCGGAGCCCTACCGAGGGCTGGTCCGGTCGTGCCGCACCGACTTCCCGGTAGTAAGCGCCCGGCCGCCCGGGAACGGTACCGACCCGCTGCCAGCCCCACCCCTCATAGAGCGCATGAGGAGCGGTCGCGGCAGGGTTGGCCGACAGCGTGGCGCGTTCCTCGCGTCGTCCTCTCAGGAACGAATCGTGCAGGCCGCGCCCGATCCCCCGTCCCTGCCATGCCTTGCGTACCTCGATCTCGGCCAGGACCACCGCGCGTTCACCACCCCGCTCGTCGGTGAACTCCTCCGGAGCCGGCTGAAGCCCGGCGACCCAGTCCCGGTCCTGCCGCAGGCTGTACCCGAAGACGAACCCCACCAGCTCATCCCCCGCCCGCGCGGTGACCAGCTCGTAGTTCCGCGCACCCAACGCCGCCGAGGCCCGGCCCCGAAACGCCCCACCCTTCCCCGTGCCACGGGGAACTACGCTGAGCAAGCACCGATGACTCTCGCCGGTCTTTAGCGCCGTGCCGGGCTATTCAGGACCTTTCCTGAAGGCAACCGTCACCCTGGTCCGTGCCGCCGCCGTAGCCTCGTCGAGCTGCCGGCGCAGTTCTGCGGCCTCGTCGACCCGGCCCAGTCCGTCGAGGACATTGGCGAGAGTCTGGTAGGCGGCGAAAAGCCGCTCGGCGAACACGGCCGGCAGCTGTTCGGTCAGACGCTCGTAGATGTTGACCGCCTCAGTGACCGCTTCCAGGGCCTCGGTGAAGTTGGTCTGCATGTTCACACACATTCGCCCGTACGCCAACGACGACGATGCGAGGTCGGGCAGGTAGGCGGCGGGGTTAGCCTGGACCAATCGGCGGTAGATACCGGTAGCTTCCTCGTTGAAGGCCAGCGCCTCCTCCCGCCGACCCAACTCGGACTTTCCGGTTACGCGACGCTCGTAGCCTGCGATGAGCGCCTTGCGCCCCCGCTCGCTGAGCAATGTGTGTGGATGGCCAGCCGTGAGCCGTCGCCGGACCGGGCAAGTCTGCATACCCACGGGAACAGCGTCGATTTCGCTAAGGATTGGGGTGGGGGTTGTCGCGGCCGAGCACCCTATTGCGCCCACAGGATGCCGGATCGCGTGTCCCACACCGTGACCTGCTCTTGCATGGCGGTGGCGACCAGATCACCGTGTGGCGAAAATGCGATCGACATGCAGCCGGCGTCTCCGAGTCTTAGCGGCGGAATTGCTTCTTCCGCTTCTCCCCGGCGTGGTGAGTGGTGTGGAATTCCGGCTACCGGTTCGGTACGTTCACCCATCGCTGCCATCGCCCAGGCATGATCGGTGCCGCGAAGAGCCTCGCTCATTCCCGGTGACGAGGTCGTGCCGTGCTACGCCTGATCACCAGCTCAGGAACGAGCAGTTGCCGCCGAGATGTCGGAGGGTCTCCGGCCGGGTCCAGTTGGGACAGCAGGAGCCCCAGGCTGAGCCGACCCAGCTCGGCGAAGTCTTGGCGCACGGTGGTCAGCGGCGGAAGATAGTGCGCGCCGTCGAGCACCCCGTCGAAACCCACCACGCTGACATCCTCGGGGACCCGTCGACCGGCCTCGTGCAGGGCCCGCAGCACGCCGAGGGCCAACTGGTCGCTGGCGCAGAAGACGGCCGTCACGCACGGGTCGGCTGCCAGCCGCCCACCCTGCTCGTACCCCGCCCGCGCACTCCAGTTCCCCGACATGACGGGAGGAATCGGCCGGCCGGCGTCCTGCAACGTCTCGCGCCAGCCCCGGAGCCGCTCACCGGCCTCAGGCCAGTCGTCCGGCCCGGCCACGTGGTGGACGGTGCGGTGTCCCAGCTCGATCAGGTGCCGGCTGGCCAGGCGCGCGCCCGCGACGTTGTCGATCCGGGTACTCGGCACCGCGTCGCTGCTGCCCCCGCCCACGGTCACGCAGGCCACCGTGGGCGGGGCCTCAGTCAGCGCGTCGGACATCGCCGTCTTGGGCGCGATGGTGATGATCCCCTCGACCGACTGCTGGCAGAGCCGGTCCACCGCGTCGAGCACCGACCGGCGGTCCAAGTGGCGGGCGCTGGCGACGCTCACCGAGTAACCCGCCGCCCGTGCCGCGCTCTCGATCGCGAACAGCATCGAGATCGGCCCGAACAACGAACTCTCGCAGCCGATGATCCCCACCGTGCCGGACCGCCGTGTGACCAGCGCGCGGGCAAGGAGATTCCGGCGGTAGTGCAACTTCTGCATCGCCTCCAGCACCCGCTGCCGGGTTGCGGCCGCGACATGCGGACGCCGGTTGATCACCCGGGAAACCGTCTGGTAGGACACTCCCGCCAGCTCGGCGACGTCACGCATGCTGGGGCCCCTGGGCCACCCGGCCGGTCGGATCGAGGCTTCCGACCACGGGGCGCCCCCCACCCGGGGGCCGTTCACCTCGACCACGACCCACCCTCCTCGATCTCGGTCCACCCACGGTCCAGCTCCGGATGATGACCGCCGAGAAGGTGTCGGCGGAGCGCCCGTCGCCCCCGTACCGGCGCGGGCCGGCACCGGGCGACGGGCTCCGGGTCAGACGGGTCGGCGGGTGAAACGTTGGTTCGGGTTGCCGGAGTACGCGTACTGGGAAATGCGGACGCCGTCGGTGGTGGAGTTCTCCCACACGTCCATGGCCAGGCCGGACTGACGGTTGACGAGGCTGATCACGCCGCCGCCGTGGTCGGTGATGCGCCACTGCTGGCTGGCCGCGTTGGAGTCGGGCTGCTGGGTGATGTCGGCGCCGCTGGCGTTGTTGGCCACCTGGAGCACCAGGCCGCTGTGGCGGGCCCTGATGCGGAAGTAGCCGCCGCCGGCGTCGAGGAACTCGAACTGCTGGTTCGACCCACCGTTGCTCGGCCACTGGACGAGGGCGGCCCCGGCTGTGGTGGAGGCGCCGGTGATCTCAGCGACCTTGCCGCTGTGCTGGGCTATCAGGTGGTAGAAGGTGGAGGTGGGCGGCGGCACGGTCGAGCCCGGGACGAACTCCCACCTGGTGGTGGACGACGTCGCGTCGGCGGTGAGGCGGTCACGGGCGGTGGTGTCGCCGTACAGGCTCCACCGCATCCAGTCGATGAAGGTCCGCATGGACAGGGCGTTGCCGAAGAAGTTGCCGTGGTCGCCGCCGAGGAAGGTGAGGAACGCCTTGGGGGCAGGCAGCTCCGCATACGCCTGGCGGGCCGAGGAGTACGGGCAGGTGGGGTCCCGATCGCCGTGGATGAACAGCACGTTGGCACGGACACTGCCGCCCGGGTTGCCCATGTCCACACAGGACATCGGGATCGCGGCCTTGATCCGGGGGTCGGGGAAGGCGGTGAGCATCGCATGGGTGGTCATGCCGCCCATCGAGTGCCCTGACATGCCGACCCCGACAGTGGTGTCGATGTGGCCGGCCAACGGGTCACCCGCAGTGTTGAGGGCAAGGGTCCGGGTGATGGCTTCGGAGTTGTCCCTGGGCAGTTCGCCGTTGTACGTGTCGCCGATGCCGACGCTGGGCACGCTGACGGCGGGCACGATGAAGCCGGCGGCAGCCAGCGGACGGATGACCGACAGGGCACCCTGTGGGGTGCCGCCGAGGCCGTGCTGGTAGGCGCAGACGGGGAAGACGCCCGGGGCGACCGGGGCGTTGGTGACGGGATTACCGCCGGGGGCACCGGTGGCGGGGTAGTACACGAAGGTGGTGATCCGGCGGCTGCCGCGCATCCAGTTGTACTGGCGCACGCCCACGGCGAACGGCGTGGTCGGCGCGGCCCGGAGCGGACGGACCGGGCCGGCGTGCGCCTGCCAGGGACCGAACACGGACCCCGCGCCCACGGTGGCCACTCCGGCGACGCCCAGCCTGAGGAAGTTACGTCTGTACATGGGATTCACTCCTTGCGATGGAGGTGATCAGGGTCGGTGTGTCCTGCTTCCCGGCACCCGTGAACGGACCCACGTGGCGAGCCCCGTCCGGGCACGGATCGGGTGCCGCGCCCCCGGCAGGTCGCCGGGTCCGTGTCCGGCTATCGCCGTCCGGCAGTCGCGGCCGGGTGCCGTCGGCCGTGGCGGCACCGTCGACGTCCGGGCACCTGCCGGCGTCGACCGCGGTCTCCGTGCCGTCGGCGTTGATCCGGAGCTGCTGACCGGGCTGGCCGTCGCGGTCCGGATCTCGACCGGGGTGCGCCCCCGGCCCCCTTCCGCGCCCGGCTCCGAGTGCCGGGGTGGCTGCCCGGACGGTCACCGCCGGAAGCGTGAGACGACTCGGATCGGACGCTCGTGACGCCCTTTCGCCGCACGGTGACGGCGGGAATCGTCATGCTCCTCGGTGTTACCAGTTACTTCTGCAACTTAACAAATAGATAGATTATCGTCAATGTTTATGCTCTACAGCAATTGCCGTCACCCAGCTTATGGCCACCTTGAACCATTCGCCGCAGGCCGAGCGGAGTCCCGGGCGCGTCATATCCGACGTCCCGTGCAGGCAGATCCTGTTCAGCGACGACACGAATGACGACGGGCTGCGCCACCGATACCCGTAGTTGAGCGAGGTGGTCGCCACCCGCGCCCGGAGGGACTGCTGGGCGCGGGTGGCGACCGGGACCTGCGCGTACTATTCGCCGGAGGGTGCGGTCAGCGTCGTGCCCAGCCGTACCGGGGTCCCGAAGTTGGGCGTGCCGTCGGCGTTCCAGGTGAACTTCTGGGCGCGGGTGGAGCGGTTCATGTCGCATCCGCCGGAGGCGGAGTCGTTGGCGTGGTAGACGATCCAGTCCTCGGTGCCGTCCGGTGACTTGAAGAACCCGTTGTGGCCGGGCGCGAACACACCGTTCGCGTCGCTGCGCTGGAACACCGGGGTGGACTTCTTCGTCCAGTGCGCCGGGTTCATCGGGTCGGTGCCGGTGAGGGTGAGCAGCCCGAGCTTGTAGTCCGGACCCCAGCAGGCGGAGGCCGAATAGACGACCATCACCTTGCCGTTGTGGTAGAGCGGCTCGGGTCCCTCATTGACCGCCCCGGTCTGCCGTTCCCAGGACAGCGTCGGCGAGGAGAGCCGCGCACGGGAGCCCTGCAGGGTCCAGGGGTTGGACAGCCGCTGGATGGAGTTGCTCTGCCCGGCACCGTCGCCGCCATAGGTTGCCATCAGGTAGAGGCTGCTGCCCACCTTCAGCACGCTGGCGTCGAGGGACCAGTCGCTGCCGAGGTCGGCCTTGAAGGTGTACGGGCCCATCGGGTCGGTGCCCGCCGATTCGAGGACGTGCAGCCGTTGGGTGGGGTTGTAGTCGGGGACGTTCCGGCCGGCGGTGTAGTAGAAGTACCAGCGGTTGCCGTTCGGGCCGTTGATCAGGTGGAACTCCGGCGCCCACATGTTGCAGCAGCCGTTGGGCCGGCTCGACAGGTTGAAGATGACCTGGTCGGGCGCGGTGGCCAACCCGGCCAGGGTGGTCGACCGGCGCATGGTGATGGTGGAGTTCCAGGTCGTGGTGGCCAGGTAGTAGTAGCCGTTGTGGTACTGCAGCCACGGGTCCGGGCCGTTGCGCTTGATCGGGTTGGTGAAGGTTCGGGTGCCGGGGCCGAGGGCGACGAGCTGCCACTGCTGGTTCGCGCCGTCGAGGTCCTGGTACTGCGAGACCTTGGCACCGTCGGCGGTGGACCACTCCCAGACCTCGAGGGCCTTGCCGCTGATGCGGTTGATCAGCCGGACCTGACCGCCGGCCGAGTCGGCGAGCCGGAACTGCTGGCGGGCGTCGTTGCGGTCGGCGTTCTGCACCAGCTGGACGCCGTCAGCGGTGGTGGGCAGGTCGAGCACCTTGCCGCTGTGCACCGACTGCAGCCGGTACCAGCCACTGCCGGAGTCGAGGAACCGCCACTGCTGCCAGGCACCGTCGTTGCGGGTGTACTG
Organism: Micromonospora matsumotoense; assembly: GCF_900091525.1. Classification (GTDB taxonomy): domain Bacteria; phylum Actinomycetota; class Actinomycetes; order Mycobacteriales; family Micromonosporaceae; genus Micromonospora; species Micromonospora matsumotoensis. The sequence continues at coordinate 658 of NZ_FMCU01000024.1, read as the reverse complement.
GTTGATGGCGGCACCGTCGGTGGTTGCCAGGTTGTAGACATCGAGGGCCTTGCCGCTGTTGCGGTTGACCAGCACGTAGGACACGTTCGGCTGCACCGTGGCGGCCTCGGCGGCCGGGGTGGCGACCGCCGTGCCCGCCGCGGCGAGCATCGCCACCGCCCCGGTGACCAGGATTCTGCGCATCATCGGATCCCCTTCCCGGTCAGTAGACGAACGGCCAGCCGGCGGTGTCGTAGCCGAGCAGGTTGATGCCCAGCAACGAGGCGCCGTTGTTCGCGTAGTAGTGGTAGGCGAGGACCTCGGCGTCGGTGTCGGTGAACACCGCCTGGTGCCCGGGTCCGTGGATGCTGCCGTGTCCGGCGAGCACCTGGGTGCCGCCGCCTGAGGTCATCGCCACCCCGTTGCGGTCGACGTACGGGCCGGTGATCGAGGTCGACCTGCCCACCATGACCCGGTACGTGCTCGCCGCACCCTGGCAGCACCGGTCGAACGACACCCACAGGTAGTAGTAGTTGCCGTGCCGCACGATCACCGGCGCCTCGATCGCGCCTCCGTTACGTCCCGCGATGCTGCGCACCGTCGTATCCGAGCGTTTCCCGGTGGCCGGGTTGAGCGCCACCATCTTGATGCCCGACCAGAACGACCCGAAACTGAGCCA
>NZ_FMCU01000038.1 GCF_900091525.1 Micromonospora matsumotoense | reverse complement strand
CAACCGCAACAGCGGCAAACCCCTCGCCATCGCCGGCAACTCCACCGCCGACGGCGCCAAGACCGTCCAGCAGAGCGGCACCCCCACCTGGACGATCAGCACCACCCAGGACGCCTACACCCTGCGCTACACCGCCTCCGGAAAGATGCTCGACGTCAACGCCGGCAGCACCACCCAGGGCCTGCAACTACAGCAGTGGTCGGCCAACGGCGGCACCAACCAGATGTGGTACCTGCGCCCCACCGGTGACGGCTACTACACCATCGTCAGCCGCAGCAGCGGACTGGCAGCCGACGTCTCCGGCGCCTCGACCAGCGACGGAGCGCAGGTCGTGCAGTGGACCGCCAACGGCGGCACCAACCAACAGTGGCAGTTCGCACCCGCCTGACCAGTGGCAGAGGTGAGGGTCACGTTCGGCCGCCGGTAACGGACTGCCGATCGTCGCGCCGACTCGGGGGCACGGTTTGTGCGCCCGAGTCGGCCGCGATCCAAGCACGGTGGGACACGAGCTACCGCTCCGGACAGACGCCAGCCTGATCCGCTCGCTACCCGTACGTGCGCCAGGCCCGGGGCGTTGCCGGACGAGCGCGGAAGAGCTGGACAGACCACCGTGCCGGCGATCGCCGCTCTCGGAGACGCCCATGTCGGAAGCCCTCGTCCACGACGAGCACCGCCCGCATCAGGATCGCCAACGTCCGACCACGCACCGCTACCCGAACCGCACAGGCTCGACCGCCTGAGCAACCGTCGTCGTGACCGCCTCTCGGCGGCCACCTGCATGAGTACGAACATGCGGCCTGACCTGCCCGGATGACATTCTCAGCAGATGCAACGTCTGATCTTTGGGGAGGTACCCGCCACGCGGTCGCCGCTCGCGCGCCGACTCTGCAGGACGACAGCGCGGCCGGTGTGGGCTGGGTTTATGGGCCCGAGACGGTCGGGGCGCCAGCATGGCACGCGGCCCCGTGGCAACATGTTGACCATCTTCGATTTTCGGGGTTAACATGTGACGTCTGATGAATGTTGGACGCCGCGCCGCCCTCGAACGACTCAGGCGATGTCCTCGTCAACGTTCCGCTTCTCCTGCCTTGCGATCGTCACGACCGGGCGGCTGGGGCCGCCGCCGCGTCGCTCGGCTGCATGAAGGAGACAAGATGTCTGAAGTGACACGAAGGAAACTCCTCGGAGCCGGGGCGGCCGGGGCTGGGGCCGTGCTGCTGCCGGCGGGTTGGACCGCAGCCGCGCGGGCCGAGTCGGTCGCACCGCCACACGTGCTGGCAGCCAACGACATGGCGTTGTGGTACGACGAGCCGGCGGGTACGGATTGGTTACGGGCTCTGCCGATCGGCAACGGCCGGTTGGGCGCGATGGTGTTCGGGAATGTCGACACCGAGCGGCTGCAACTCAACGAGGACACCGTGTGGGCCGGCGGCCCGTACGACTCGGCCAACACCCGCGGTGCGGCCAACCTGGCGGAGATTCGGCGGCGGGTTTTCGCTGATCAGTGGACGCAGGCGCAGGATCTGATCAACCAGACCATGCTGGGCAGTCCGGTCGGGCAGTTGGCCTACCAGCCGGTCGGCGACCTGCGGCTCGCTCTTGGCAGTGCCAGCGGGGCGTCGCAGTACCAGCGGACCCTCGATCTGACCACGGCCACCACTACCACCAGCTACCTGCTCAACGGGGTGCGGTTTCAGCGTGAGGTGTTCGCCAGCGCACCGGACCAGGTGATCGTGATCCGGCTGACCGCCGACCGGGCGAACGCGATCACGTTCACCGCCACGTTCAGCAGCCCGCAACGGACGACCGTGTCCAGCCCGGACGCCGCCACGATCGGCCTCGACGGTGTCTCCGGCAACATGGAGGGCATCAACGGCCAGGTGCGGTTCCTTGCCCTGGCCAATGCCGCCGTGAGCGGTGGCACGGTCAGCAGCTCCGGTGGCACGCTGCGGGTCTCCGGCGCGACAAGCGTCACCCTGTTGGTGTCGATCGGTTCCAGTTACGTCAACTACCGGACCGTCAACGGCGACTACCAGGGCATCGCGCGGCGGCACCTCGACGCGGCCCGCACCGTCGGCTTCGACCAGTTGCGCGGGCGGCATGTGGCCGACTACCAGGCGCTGTTCAACCGGGTGTCGATCGATCTGGGACGCACGACGGCGGCCGACCAAACCACCGACGTGCGGATCGCGCAGCACGCGAGCGTCAACGATCCGCAATTCTCCGCGCTGCTGTTCCAGTACGGTCGCTACCTGCTGATCTCCTCCTCACGGCCGGGCAGCCAGCCGGCGAACCTGCAGGGGATCTGGAATGATCAGATGGCTCCCTCCTGGGATTCGAAGTTCACCATCAACGCGAATCTGCCGATGAACTACTGGCCGGCCGACACCACCAACCTGGCCGAGTGTTACCTGCCGGTCTTCGACATGATCAAAGATCTGACGGTGACCGGCGCCCGCACTGCTCAGGTGCAGTACGGCGCGGGGGGTTGGGTCACCCACCACAACACCGACGCGTGGCGCGGCTCGTCGGTGGTCGACGAAGCCCTGTGGGGAATGTGGCAAACCGGCGGCGCCTGGCTGGCCACCATGATCTGGGACCACTACCAGTTCACCGGAGACGTCGAGTTCCTGCGCGCCAACTACCCGGCCATGAAGGGCGCTGCCCAGTTCTTCCTCGACACGCTGGTCAGCCACCCGACGCTCGGCTACCTCGTCACCAATCCGTCAAACTCGCCCGAGCTGCGTCACCACACGAACGCCAGCGTCTGCGCGGGGCCGACGATGGACAACCAGATCCTGCGTGACCTGTTCAATGGCGTCGCACGGGCCGCCGAAGTCCTCAATGTGGATGCCAACTACCGCGCCCAGGTATTGACTGCCCGGGACCGGCTGCCGCCGACGCGTGTCGGGTCCCGCGGCAACATCCAGGAATGGCTCGCCGACTGGGTGGAGACCGAACGGACCCACCGGCACGTCTCCCACCTGTACGGGCTGCACCCCAGCAACCAGATCACCAAACGCGGCACACCACAACTGCACCAGGCGGCACGACAGACCCTGGAACTGCGCGGCGACGACGGCACCGGCTGGTCACTCGCCTGGAAGATCAACTATTGGGCGCGACTCGAAGACGCCACCCGCTCTCACAAGCTCCTCCGCGACCTGGTACGCACCGACCGGCTCGCGCCGAACATGTTCGACCTGCACCCGCCCTTCCAGATCGACGGCAACTTCGGTGCCACCTCCGGCATCGCCGAAATGCTGCTCCACAGCCACGCCGGCGAACTACACCTCCTGCCCGCACTACCATCCGCCTGGCCAACCGGGCAGGTCACCGGGCTCCGCGGCCGCGGCGGATACACCGTCGGCGCCGCTTGGAGCAGCAGCCGAATCGAGCTCGTGGTCACTCCCGACCGCGCCGGACCCGTCCGCGTTCGCAACCGGATCTTCGCCGGCACCTTCGAACTGCGCGACGAGACGAGCGGCAGTGCCGTCCAGCCGACACGGATCGAGGCCGATCTCGTGGAGTTCACCGGGCAGGCCGGCCACACCTACCGCGCATCCGGGGTCAGCTCGGGGCCGGTCGAGGCTGGTGCGTACTACCGGCTCGTGGCCCAGCACAGCGGCAAGGCCGCCGACATCAACGGTGCGTCCACCGCCGCCGGCGGGTTGCTGATCCAGTGGCAGAGCTCCAGCGGACAGAACCAGCAGTTCGAGTTCGTGTCGGCGGACGGGGGCCACTTCCGGATCAGGGCGCGGCACAGCGGCCTGTTCCTGCAGGCCGCCAACAACAGCACCGGCGCCGACATCACCCAGCAACCCGGTGCATCCAACGCCGCCAGCCAGCAATGGCGGGTCGACGACCAGGGCGGCGGGGTGGTCAGACTCATCAACCGGCAAAGCGGCCTGGCAATGGACGTGTGGCAGGCTTCGACCGCCGACGGTGCCCGCATCTCCCAGTGGACACCCGGCACCGGTGCCAACCAGCGATTCCAACTTCAACGAATCTGACGACCTGGTGCATGTGCGGTGGCACGACGATGAGCGCGTGTCACCGCGGTTGACGGGCCTGCCCCGTTCCGTGATTGACCACCTGGCCACCGAGGTGGCGCCGCGACGGCGGGCACAGCACCATGACCGGTTCGCCGCGCGGACCTGCCGTCGCCGGATCGGAGCAGACGTGCAGATCCTCGCCGACGCCGGCTACCAGGGCCTCGGCACCGACCGCACCGCCCGCGTAGGCGAGGGCTCGGTCGTGACCCCGACGAGCTGGTCGCCGGCGCGGCGCGGGGATCTCCGCCCAGGGGCGGGCAGCTCGTCCGTGGTCCAGGTGCCGCGCGTCGGTCACCGGGCCACGGGGCCGGCCGGGACGACCGGGCGACGCCCCGGGCGCTGAGGTGGGCGCCGCCGCCGTCACCCGCACGCGGCCCGGCCCTGGCCCCGGGTGCCCGAGGACCTTCGCCCCACTGCCGCCCGGCGCGGCCCCGAGTGTTCCAGGAGCCGCGACACTGCGGTCGGGGCCGCCTCAGCGGTCGGTGTCGCACAGCGCCGCGTCGACGCTCCCGTTCACCTTCGTGAGCATCTGCTCGGAGGTCGGCAGGCCGGTCACGGCCACGACGGCGGCCCGGCCGTCCCGGGTGACCAGGTTGCGGGTCTCGAAGCCCTGGATGTCGCCGCCGTGGCCCCAGGCGTAGCCGCCGCAGGGCAGCTCGTGGCGGGCGACGCCCAGCCCGTACTCGAAGCCCCCGGCCGGCTCGAAGCCGGGGGCGGGCACGGTCTTGGTCATGGCCGCCTGCTGCGCGGGCCGGAGCAGCTTGCCGGCGAGGAGCGCCTCGAAGAAGGTGCGCAGCTCGTCCGGGGTGGACACCAGTTGCCCGGCGGCCCAGCCCAGGGACGGGTCCATGTCGGTGACGTCCACCCACGGGGCGCCCGGAGCCACCGCCACGTAGCCATGCGGGTGGATGCCCCGCAGGCGCTGTTCCCCGACCTCCGGCCAGTAGGTGTGGCGCAGGCCGAGCGGCGTGATGACGCGGTTGGTGATCTCCTCGCCGATCGGGCGTTCGGTGACCCGTTCGACGATGAGCCCGGCGAGGACGTAGTTGGTGTTGCTGTACTCCCACGTGGTGCCGGGGGCGAAGTGCGGGGCGCCCGTGAGCGCGGCGTCCACCAGCCGGCGCGGCTCGTGGTACGAGTGGCTCTTGTCGACCAGGTCCTCGGCCCTGGTGAACAGCACGTCGTCGTAGTCGGGCAGGCCGCTGGTCTGCTGGAGCAGGTGGCGTACGGTGATCTTGCGACCGTCGTTGCCGTGGCCGCGCACGACGCCTGGCAGGTAGCGCTCGACCGGGGCGTCCAGGTCGATGCGGCCCTCACCCACCAGTTGCAGGACGACCACGGCGGTGAAGGTCTTGGTGTTGCTGCCGATGCGGACCTGGCCGTCGCGGGGCACCGGGCGGTGCGTCCGGAGATCGCCGGTCCCGGCGGTGTAGTCGCGGACCCGCCCGTCGGCCCCCCGCACGGAGGCGAGCGCGCCGGGGAAGCCGCCCTCGCCGACCAGGCGGTCCAGTTGCCGCTGGACGGCGTCCTTCGGGCCGGCGTGCCCGCCGGTCCCGGTGCCGGCGAACGCGGAAGGGCCGGTAAGGGCCGTGCCGGCGACGACGGCGGCCAGCACGCCGGCCACCCCCCGCACGGTCCGACGGCTGCTGGTGGAACGGCGCACTGTCCGGGGCATGACGGCTCCTCGATGTCGGTGACGCTGGACACCGACCATGTTTCGGCAACCGCCGGGCGGGGGCGATCCCGCCAGCCGCCGTCCTGCGGTACAGCCTGCGCTACCCGTGCAGGTCGGCGGCCCCGGTGCCCTCGGTGCGACCACGGCCCGGTCGGCCCGCCGGCCGGCGGGCGGGCCCTGGGGCCAAGTGGGGCGGGCGCACCTGGGACACCTGCCGGGCTCCCGTGGGGCACCGGTCGACCAGTGTGTCGTGCTCGGGCAGCAGCACGGTGTGGCCGGCGAGAACGGTCTCCGAGTGCCAGTGGGGCTGGTCGGTGGCGAACTGGTACGCCTGCGCGCAGGCTGGTCCGCTGGTGAACTCCGCAGCCGTCGGCGGTGGTCTACCCGGGTGGCGGCGCGGTCGATCCCCGGATCCGTAGTGACGGGCTGATGACGATCCGGTGGGTGGGGCGGTCGGGGTCGACGAGCCGGTCGGCGACGAGACGCACGGCGGCCCGTCCGATCGAGCGTCGCGGCGGTCGGACCGCGGTCAGCGGGGGGCTGAAGAGCCCGGCGACCTCGTCGTCGTACGCCACGATGGAGAGGTCGCCGGGAACGGAGAGGTGCCGCTCCTCGCAGTGCTGTACCAGCGCGATGGCCTCGGCGTCGGCGTGCACCAGCAGCGACGTCGTCCCGGTCGCCCGGCACCGGTCGAGGACGTCGTTGAGTACGGTGTCCCGCTCCGGTGACCGCGCGTCGGGCACCACGGCCACCACCGTCGCGTCCGGGTCGAGGCCGCACCCGGTCGTGGCGTCGAGCCAGCCGCGTCGTACGTGCTGGCTGGTGGGGCTGTTGGCGTCGAGCACCAGGCCGACCTTGCGGTGTCCGAGCGAGGTGAGGTGGCGTACCGCCATGGCCGCACCGAGCGCGTGGTCGGTGACCACCGACTCCATGACCGCGTGGTGGCTGCCCACCGTGGCGGTGCGTTCCAGCAGGACGACCGGGACGCCGACCCGGTCGAGCCACTCGACGGTGCGCTCGGCGTTCGGCGCGTCCATGCTCGGCGCGATGATGAGCGCGTCGACGCCCATCCGTTCCACGAGGCGGACCAGTTGCGGCTGGTCGTCGTCGGTGTCGTAGGAGGAGCCGCGCAGCACCACGCGCATGTCGAGCTCGCGGGCGGCACTCTCGACGCCGCGAGCCACGTCCGGCCAGTAGTAGTCCAACGAGGGCACGAGCATGCCGAGGGCGCGCCCGACCAGCGGGTCCAGGCCGGTGACAGGTGCCTCGTCTGCCGCCGGGGCATCGTCGGGCAGGATCAGGGCGACCCCACCGTGGACGCGGCGCACCAAACCCTCGGTGGCCAGTTCCGCGATGTCGCGCCGGATGGTGACCGGCGCGGCGCCCAGCGCGTGGGACAGGTCGGAGATGCGCATCGCGCCGTCCCGTTGCAGGGCTGCCAACAGTTGCTGGCGGCGGGCGACCTGAAGCGGTCCTCGGGAGCCCTCCGCCGTGGCGGCGACGGGACTGTCCTTGGTCATGGGCGACCTCCGGGGGCCGCGTGGTGCGGCGAGCGCTCTTGTGGGGTACGGACGGGTTCGCCGGCCGGGTCGAACGCGGTGACATCGGTCGCGAGCCGGATCAGCTGTTCTCCCCATCCGTCGGAGAGCAGAGGAGCCGTGCTCCGTCGGGGAGTCGCGGCGCACGGTGCCGAACCCGGCTGCCGGCCGAGGTCGAGCCGGCCGACGCCGCCCAGCGCGGCGGCCCCGGCGCGGACGTGGCCGAGCCGTGTCTGACCGGCGACGAGCAGCTGGACGTGGGGCGGCGAGGTCGTCTGGCCCGGGCCGGGGTCCCGGGTGCCGTCCGGCGACGCGGGCAGTTGTGCCGGTGGTTCCGTCCGGTGACCGGGCCACGCCGCAGCCAGCGGGTCTGCGAAGCGGCCTGCGGCGGTCATGACCCCTCGGACGGTGGAGCGGATGTGAACGATTGTGATCGTATCAGATCACTTGGCGCATCCAGGCGGTGTCGTGTGCTCTCCCGATCGACTATGTCCACATCGGTGTGAGAACGGCATTGACTTGCTCTGATGTGAGCGTTTTACTTCGGAAACCCGGCGGATGTCTGTACGTCACATTCATGGGCAACGCCCCGCTCGCGACATGTCACGGAGACGGCTCGATGCGACAGGACCTCGGATGACGTTCGGGACGGCCGGCCGGCCGGCACCGGGGAAGAACCCGGCTGTCCCTGCCGCCGCGACCTGGGAGCGGGACGACTGGCTGGCCCTCGCCGACCGGCTGCTCGCCGCCACCCGGCCGTTCGCGTCGCCCGGCCACGCCCTCGTCACCTTTCCCGGGCCGGAGGGCGGTTACGGGCGGGCCGTCGACGGCCTGGAGGGGTTCGCCCGTACCTTCCTGCTGGCCGGCTTCCGCATCGCGGGCGCCCGGGGAGTGGGCGTGGACGAGCTCGTGGACCGGTACGCGACCGGCATCGCCGCCGGGACCGACCCGAGCTCCCCGGACCGCTGGGTGCGCCTGGACGAGCACCCCCAGGCGAAGGTGGAGGCCGCCTCCATCGCGCTGGTCCTGGACCTGACCCGCCCATGGATCTGGGACCGGTTGCCGTCCGCGGTGCGGGAGCGGGTGGTGGACTATCTGCGCCCCGCGGTCGGCGACGACACGTACCCCCGGATCAACTGGATCTGGTTCCGGCTGGTCGTACAGACGTTCCTGCGCTCGGTCGGCGGGCCGCACTCGCTCGACGAGATGGCCGAGGACCTGCGTACGCACGACAGTTTCGCCCGCGAGGACGGCTGGATGTCCGACGGGCCACACCGCGCCTACGACCACTACGTGGGTTGGGCCCTGCACCTGTACCCGACGCTGTGGGCGCGGATGGTCGGCGCCGCGGACCTGGCCGAGCCGCGCCGCGAACAGGACCTGGCCGGCCTCGACCGCTTCCTGGGTGACGCGGTCGCGCTCGTGGGCGCCGACGGATCACCGTTGATCCAGGGACGGAGTCTGATCTACCGTTTCGCCGCGGCGGCGCCGTTCTGGGTCGGGGCGATCGCCGGCGTGCCCTCGGTCAGCCTCGGCCAGTTGCGCCGCGCGGCCACCCGCATCGTGCGCCACTTCGTCGCCAACGGCGCCCCGGACGAACGCGGCCTGCTCACCCTCGGCTGGCACGGGCCGTGGCCGCGACTGGCGCAGTCGTACTCCGGGCCGGGATCGCCGTACTGGGCCAGCAAGGGTCTGCTCGGCATCGCGCTGCCCGCCGACCATCCGGTCTGGACGACCCCCGAAGAGCCGCTCCCGGTCGAGGAGCGGGACACGGTGCGAGCGATATCCGCGCCGGGCTGGCTGGTCTCCGGCACCCGGGCCGACGGGATCGTCCGCGTCGTCAACCACGGCACCGACCACGCCGTCGAGGGCGCCACCGTCGCAGATTCCCCGCTCTACGCCCGGCTGGGCTACTCCACCGCCACCAGCCCCGTCCTCGACGACAGCGGCTGGGTCAGTCCGCTCGACCAGTCCGTCACCCTCGTCGACGACGCGGGTCGGGTCACCCACCGCGCCGGCATGCGCCTGTTGACCGTGCACGTCGACGCCGACGGCGTGGGGGTGGCCGGATCGCGTGCCCTCGTCCACTGGGTCGACCCGGAACCCGGCCAGCACGATCACGGCGGCGGCCGGCTGGGCCGGTCCCGACCGGCCGGGCACCTCACGGTGTACTCGCTGGTCCGCGGCCCCTGGGAACTCCGGCTGACCCGCGTCGACGACCTCGCCGATGGTGTCGAGGCGGCTGCGCTGCGGCTACGGATCGGCGGCTGGGCCGTCGCCGGGGACGCGACGGCGACCCTGGGCGACCGGGCGGTGGCCGTGAGCGGGGCCGGCCTGACCAGCAGGCTGGAAAGCGTCCACGGCGGCGCAACGGCCGGCGCCGCCACTGTTGCGCACGGCGGGCCGCTGGCCGGCGACCTGGTCGTGCCCTGGCTGGACCACCCCGTCCGGCCGGGCGCATGGGTCGTCGCCCTCATCGAGCTGTCCACGGTGCCGGCAGCCACGGCCGGGCAGGCATGCCGGGTCGTGGCCGACGAGGACGCCGACGGCCTCCACCTGGCAGTCGACTGGCCCGACGGGATCAGCACGTCGACCCGGCTGGACACCGAGCATGCCGGGCCCACCCGGCCTGGTAGCAGTACGGGCCCGTCTGGGCCCCTGACCTGAAGGAGAAAGGGATGAAGCGCGCGATACCTGCCGTCATCAGCGCCGCGGCGGCCCTGACGCTTGTGCTCGCCGGTTGTGGCGGCGGAGACGAGCCAGTCGACCCCAACGCCCCCGTGACGATCACCCTGGCCGGCTGGAGCCTGGCGTCCACGCCCGAGTTCAAGACGCTCGCCGACGGCTTCAAGGCGACCCACCCGAACGTGACGGTGGAGCTCAAGGAGTACGCCCCCGGCAACGACTACGACACCCAGATGATCACCGACCTGGCCGCCGGCACCGCTCCGGACGTCTACGTGATGAAGAACCTCAGGAACTTCTACACGTACCAGAGCGGTGGTCAGCTGCTCGACGTCTCCGACGTCACCTCCGGCCTCGGCTCTGTCCCAGCGCTCGCGTCGTACCAGGTGGACGGCAAGGCGTACGCGGTGCCGTACCGGCAGGACTCGTGGGTGCTGTTCTACAACAAGGACCTGTTCGCGAAGGCGAAGGTGACGCCGCCGGACGGCAGCTGGACCTGGGACGACTACACCGACGCGACGAAGCGGCTGCACACCGGGCTGAAGGGGGTCGGCTCGAAGGCGACCGGTGCCTACCAGCACACCTTCCAGTCGACGGTGCAGGGATTCGCGCTCGCCCAGACCCCCGGCGCGGACCTGCTCTCCGGGGACTTCGGCTACCTGAAGCCGTACTACGAGCGGTCGCTGGACCTGCAGGCGGCCGGCGCGCAGCCGACCTTCGGCACCGCGAAGACCAACAAACTCACCTACCAGGCGCAGTTCGGCAAGCAGCAGGCGGCGCTGCTGCCGATGGGCACCTGGTACGTGGCCACGCTGCTCAACCAGCAAAAGAGCGGTGACGCCGACAAGTTCCCGTGGGGGATCGCCCCGGCGCCGCAGTTCGACAAGTCCACCACCGGCACCTCCGCCACACCGGTCACCTTCGGTGACCCGACCGGCCTGGGGATCAACCCGAAGATCAGCAAGTCCAAGACCGCCGCGGCCAAGGCCTTCCTCCAGTACGCGGCCGGCCCGGATGCCGGCAAGGCGCTGGCCGGGATCGGCATCACCCCGGCCCAGGTCACCGACGCGGTCACCGCGACGCTGTTCGGGTTGGACGGCGTACCGCAGGACGAGCTGTCGAAGTTCGCCTACACCAAGCACACGATCAAGCCGGAGAACCCGGTGTCGAAGCACACCGCCGGTCTGCAGAATCTCCTCAACGAGACGCATTCGACGATCCTGTCCAACAGCAAGGGCGTCGACGCGGCGCTGGCCGAGGCGCAGACCCGCGCCAAGAACGAGGTCCTCAACCAGTGAGCTCACGGCGGGCCCGGCGCGCCTGAGCCGCCTGCCGGACCCGCCGCCACGCCGAACGACCCCCGGAGACTCCCTATGGCAACACTGCCGCGCACGCGACCCAGGAACCGGCGTCTGGTGTGGCGCAACACGGTCGCCGGTTGGTCGTTCATCCTGCCCAACTTCATCGGCTTCGCCGTGCTCACCCTGCTACCCGTCGCGGTGCTGTTCTACGTGGCCTTCACCAGCTGGAACGTCTTCGGGGTGGCCGAGTGGACCGGCACCGCCAACTTCCAACGGATGTGGGGTGACGCGAGCTTCTGGACCGCGCTGCGCAACACCGTCTACTACACGGCCTTCCACATCCCGCTGACCCTCGCGGCCGCACTCGGGCTGGCGCTGCTGCTCAACCGCAAACTGCGCGGCGTGCGGTTCTTCCGTACCGTCGCCTTCTTCCCCTACGTCACCTCGATCGTGGCGATCGCGATCGTGTGGAACCAACTGTTCAGTCCGGAGTACGGGCCGATCAACGCGCTCCTGCGCGCCGTGGGGGTGGACGACCCGCCGGGCTGGACCACGTCGTCGACCTGGTCGATGCCGGCGGTCATCATCGTCGGCACCTGGCGCTACATGGGCTACTACATGCTGCTGTTCCTGGCCGGCCTGCAGACCATCCCGGCCCAGCTCTACGAGGCCGCCCAGACCGACGGCGCCTCGGCGTGGCAGCGGTTCGTGCACGTGACCATCCCCGGCCTGCGGCACACCACCTTCTTCGTCACCGTGCTGCTCACCATCGAGAGTTTCAAGGTCTTCGACCTCATCCTCCTGATGACCGGCGGCGGGCCGGGCCAGTCCACCCTGGTGCTCTCGCAGTACATCTACCAGAAGGGCTTCGAGGAGAACCAGTTCGGCTACGCCTCGGCGGTCTCCATCGTCCTGTTCGCCATCTGCTTCGGCATCACGGTCATCCAGTTCATGGTCAACAAGCGAGGGAACAGCTGATGACCGCGACCGACCTCTCCATGCCCCCACCGGCCGTCGCCGCGCCCGGCGATCCCGGGAAACCCACCCGGCGTGGCGGGTTCCGGGGTTGGCGGCTCCTCGGGTACGCCGCCCTCGTGCTCGCGGCGGTCGGGCTGCTGCTGCCGTTCTACTGGATGGTGGTGGCGTCGTTGAAGACCAACAACGACGTCTTCACCATCCCGATCACCTGGCTGCCCGATCCCGTGGTGTGGCGGAACTACCTCGACATCTGGCAGCGCTCGGACATGACGACGTGGCTGCGCAACACCCTGCTGCTGTCGGTGGTCGTCACCTTCCTCCAGGTCCTCACCGGCAGCTTCGCCGCCTACGGCTTCGCCCGGGTCCGCTTCCCCGGCCGCAACATGCTCTTCCTGGCGTACGTCGGGACGATCGCGGTGCCCTGGCAGTCGTACATGATCCCGCAGTTCATCCTCATGTCGAAGCTGCAGCTGTCGAACACGCTGTGGTCGATCGTCGCGCTACAGGCGTTCGGCGCGTTCGGCGTGTTCCTGATGAAGCAGTTCTACGAGACGGTCCCCGAGGAACTCAGCGAGTCGGCGCGGGTCGACGGGCTCAGCGAGTTCGGCATCTACCGACGGATCATGCTGCCGTTGTCCCGGCCGGCGCTCGCCAGCCTGGCCCTGCTGACGTTCGTGACCACCTGGAACGACTACCTCGGCCCGCTGATCTACCTGCGCAGCCCGGAACTGCGCACCGTCCAGTTGGGGTTGAACACCTTCATCTCCCAGTACAACGCCGAGTACGCGCTGATCATGACCGGCTCCGTGCTGTCCGTGCTGCCCGTCGCGGTCATCTTCCTGCTCGGCCAACGCCACTTCATCGAGGGCATCGCCACGACCGGACTGAAGGGGTGAGGCCGATGCGATCGCGCCATCACACCATCGCCGCCGTCTTCGACGGGATCCACGTAGCGCTCGTCACCAACCTGCTGCTGGTGCTCGGTTGCCTGCCTCTGGTGACCCTGGCGTTCACCACCGACGCGGCGCGCTCCTGGCCGCTCTACGCGCTGACCGCCCCGCTCTGCGCGCCCGGACTCTGTGCGGCCTTCGCGGTCATGTCCGCCTACTCCACGGGCGACTCCGGCGGCGTGCTGCGCACCTACGGTCGCGCCTGGCGGGCCACCGCCCGGCCGGCGATGCTCTGGACGGCGGCAGCCATGGCGGCCCTGGTCGTGCTCGCCGTCGACGCCCGCGCCGCGTGGGGCCACCGGGTCGGGGCACTCGCCCTGCCGGTACTGGCGACCCTGATCGTCCTCACCGTGGCGACCACGCTGCTCGGGTTGGTGACCGTCGCCGAGCGACCCACCGCGCCGCTGCGCGACGTGGCCCGTGCCTGCGGATTTCTGGCGGTGCGCCGGTGGTACCTCACCGTCGCGTCTCTGCTCGTGCTCGCGCTGCTCGTCCAGCTCCTGGCGGCCCGCCCCGCGCTCGCCCTCGGCCTCGCCGCCGCGCCGCTGCTCTACGTCGTCTGGGCCAACAGCCGCTTTACCCTGCGGGCCGTCCTCGACCCACCGACGGCCGCAGCCCAGCGCACCTGACCACCACGTTCCGGCCACCGAGCGGGGACGTCGATGACACACCTGCCCGGCACCGGACCGGACCCACGAGGGAGAACAGCATCCATGACGGCAACCAACGTCCGTCCCCACTCCGACGCAGCGGCCGTGGCGGCTGCGGTGGCCGCCGCGATACGCACCGTCGAGGCGAACATCGCCACCTTCGGCGACCGGTACCCCGCGGACACCACCGACGCCAACCGCTACCCGCTCCGACCACCGGGCGTCGGCCAACCGGAGGGTGCCAACGTCGGCTGGACCACCAGCTTCTGGCCCGGCATGCTCTGGTTGGCGCACGACCTGACCGGTGACGACCGTCACCTGCGGGCCGCCCTGTCCCACGTGGACAGTTTCGCGTCGCGAGTGAACCACGGCATCGACCTCGACACCCACGACCTCGGGTTCCTCTACACCCTCGCCTGCGTCAACCCGGCCCGCCGTACCGGTGACCCGCAGGCCCGGGGCGCGGCGCTCGCCGCCGCCGACCACCTGATGACGCGCGTGCTCGAACCCGCCGGAATCATCCAGGCCTGGGGCGACCTCGACGATCCGCGCCAACGCGGCCGCACCATCATCGACAGCCTCATGAACACGCCGCTGCTCTTCTGGGCCAGCCACACCACCGGCGACGACCGCTACGCCGCCGCGGCCCGCCGGCACACCGCCCAACTGCGCCAGCACATCCTGCGCCCGGACAGCACCACCTTCCACACCTTCTACTGGGATCCGGACAGCGGTGTGCCGCTGCGCGGCGAAACCGAACAGGGCCACGCCGACAACTCCTGCTGGGCCCGCGGGCAGGCCTGGGGCATCTACGGGTTCAGCCTCAACCACCGGCACATCGGCGATCCCGCGCTGCTCGTCGCCGCGAGTGCCTGCGCCGACCGTTTCCTCGCCCACCTGCCCGCCGACCGCGTCGCGTACTGGGACCTGGAGTTCGGCGACGGCAGCGGCCAGGAACGGGACAGTTCCGCCGCGGCCATCGCCGTCTGTGGCCTGCACGAACTCGCGGACAACCTCACCGACACGGCCAGCGCCGGCCGGTACCGCACCGCCGCCGCCGAGATCCTGCGTTCGCTCATCGACCACTACTCCACCGGTGGCCAGCCGGTCTCGAACGCGCTGATCCTGCACGGTGTCTACGACAAACCCAAGGGTGTCGGCGTCGACGAGGGAACCCTGTGGGGCGACTACTTCTACCTGGAAGCCCTCACCCGCGCCACCATCCCGGGCTGGACCAGCCCCTGGTGATCACCGCGACCGACCCGCACTGCCCTGCATCCCACGAAAGGTGACCATGGACTACCGCTACCACTGCGCCATTCCCGCCGCCGTCGGCCGGAACACGCTGCCCTTCAATCCCTGTCGGCTGTTGGACTTCACCCTGCTGCGGCTGTCGGCTGGCGAGTCCTGGACCGGCGAGTCCGGTGACCGGGAGATCCTGGCCGTCATCCTCGGTGGCACCGCCAGCTTCACCGTCGCCGGCCACCACTTCCCGCAGGTCGGCCAGCGCCCGGACGTGTTCTCCGGCAAACCGCACTCGGTCTACCTCCCGGCCGGTTCCTCGATCACCGTCGAGGCCGTCACCGACGTGGAGGTCGCCCTCCCCAGCGCCCCCAGCGATCTGGCCACCGACCCCTATGTCATCGTGCCGGAGCAGGTCGCGACCGGCCGCTGGGGGGCAGCCAACTTCGGCCGCAACTACCACCAGATCCTCACCGAGATCGCCCAACCGGACCTGCCCGCCCGCCGGCTCATCGTCGGTGAGACCTACACGCCCTCGGGCAACTGGAGCACCTACCCGCCACACCGGCACCGGGTCGACGACCTGCCCGCCGAGGCCGCACACGAGGAGATGTACTACTACCGTGTCAACCCGGCGGACGGGTTCGGTATCAGCCGGGTCTACACCGACGACGGGTACGAGGAGAACGTCACCATCCGCGAGCACGTGATGCAGATGATGCCCGAGGGCTACCACACCGTGGTCAGCGCGCCCGGTTGCACGACCTACTTCCTGTGGTTCCTGGCCGGCACACAACGCACCCAGGGTGCCCGCGAAGATGCCGATCTCGCCTGGGTGGGTCGGACCGTGCCGACCCTGCGCAGCCTGGGCCTGTAGCGACGGTCCTGGGCGCCTTCTCACCTCGACGGCCGCGTCGCGATGGTCACCATCGACAACCGTGGGATGGGCCAGACCATCGCGACCAGGCCGGCGCTGACCTCGCCCGGTGCGGCGGACCGACTCGGCACGCACGGCGACCACACCGACGCTCCGGGCATCGACCGGGTCGGTGCCGGGCGCCTGGCCGGTGCCGACTCTGCGCCCTCGTCCATGCGCGCCAGCGCCAAGGCGAGCATGGACTGGTAGGCGTCGCCGACCTGCGCAGCCTGCCTGTGGAACTCTACGACGGCATCCACCGCCGCCGGGACGTCCGGGCCCAGTTCACCGGGGGGGCCGGTGCCGGCCGACACCCTGCACCGGATCCTCGACGCCGCGCACGCCGCGCCCAGCGTCGGCTACTCGCAGCCGTGGGACTTCGTCCTGGCCCGGGACCCCGCCGTCCGGCGCCGGTTCCATCGGCACGTGCAGGCCGAGCGGGCCACGTTCGCCGCCACCCTGGACGGCGCGGCGGCCGAACGGTTCGCGCGTATCAAGATCGACGGAGTGCGGGAGTCGACGCTGTCGGTCGTCGTCACGTACGACCCGGAGCGCGGGGCCCGGCCGTGCTCGGGCGGCACGCGATCGCCGACGCCGGCCTCTACTCGGTCTGCCTGGCCATCCAGAACCTCTGGCTCGCCGCCACCGAGACCCATCCCGGCCGCAGCACGGCTGAGGGACCTCGCGGGCGCGATTCCCTGAGTGGCGACGGTCGCTGCCCGCGCAGTTCGCTGGTGGCTTCGGGGGCCGAAGGTCCCGCGAGGTGCGGCATGGTGGCACTGCTCCTCGACACGGATTCTCGGTGGCATAGGGGTGTAACAACGACGAGGAAGGACGTGGACGCGATGACCGTCGTCCAGCACCCCACCAACGAACAGGGCCAGATCACCACCGAGCGCGGTGGCGCGATGGTGACCATCGGCGCGACCGGCGCCACGATCACCGAGACGACCAGGAACAGGGCCACCCGGTACGCGCTCGCTGGTCTGCGTCTGGCGCTGGGCTGGGGGTTTCTGTGGGCGTTCATCGACAAGCTCTTCGGTCTTGGTCTTGCCACCCCCGACAAGGGTGCCTGGATCAACGGCGGCAGCCCGACCAAGGGCTTCCTCGGCAACGCGGTGGCCGGCCCCTTCGAGGGGATCTACCACAGCATCGCCGGTGCGGTCTGGGCCGACTGGCTCTTCATGATCGGCTTGGCGGCGATCGGGACCGCGTTGATCCTCGGTGTGGGCATGCGCCTGGCCGCTGCCGCCGGCGGCCTGCTGCTCGTGCTGATGTGGACCGCGGTACTGCCTCCGGAGAACAACCCCTTCATGGACGACCACCTGATCTACGTCGGGGTGCTGGGTCTGCTCGCCCTCACGGCCGCCGGTGACACCCTCGGGTTCGGCGGGATGTGGGGCAGGCTTCCCATCGTCCGCCGCCTGCCCTGGCTCAAGTGACCGACAGCCACACACCGGCGGCGGTGGCGGCACCGACAGATGGTGCCGCCACCGCCGTATCAGAACAGCCGGAAGACCATCATGACCAACTGCCGCCCGGATGGGTGATGGCCTGGTTCCGAGGCAGGCCGCCGCGCGATCAGCGTTCCGAGTCAGGCAGCCGTGCGATCAGCGGGAATCCAGGTGGTCCCTCACAGATACTGGCCGATCGCAGGCGGTGTGTCCTGGTCGCCGAACTCAGTCGGCAGATCCTCTGCCAGCAGCCTCCGAACGACCTCCGCTGGCGCGTCGGTCAGCTCGATGATCCGCGTCGCCTGCGTGGCGATGGTCGCCTCCAGCAGGTTGCGTACGGTGCGGCCGTTGCCGAACGACGGCCCTCGGGAAAGGCGGGCCAGCGCCGCTCGTACCCGGTCCCGTACGTTGTCAGCGAGCTGATAGCCGGCGTCGTCGGCGAGGACGGTGAAGATCTGCACCAGTTCGTCGAGGTCGTAGTCGGGGAACTCGAGGATCTTCGGGAAACGAGATGCCAGTCCGCTGTTCGACTCGAGGAACCGCCGCATCTCACGGTCGTAGCCGGCTGCGATCACCACCAGGTCGTCGCGATGGTCCTCCATCAGCTTGAGCAGCGTGGCGATCGCCTCGTGGCCGAAGTCCTTCGGCGAGTCGGACATCGACAACGAGTACGCCTCGTCGATGAAGAGCACGCCCCCGAGCGCCCGTTCGAACGCCGCGTGGACGCGCGGGCCGGTCTGCCCGATGTACGGGCCGATCAGGTCGGTCCGGGTCACCTCGACCAGATGGCCGGAGCCGAGCAACCCGAGGTCGGCGTAGATCCGGGCGATCATCCGGGCCACTGTGGTCTTCGCGGTGCCCGGGTTGCCGACGAACACCAGGTGCCGGGATCCTCCCCCCACCGCCAGCCCGGCCCGGGTCCGCAGGCTCTCGGCCCGAGCCTCCGCGACCAGCAGGCGCACCTGCGCCTTGACGTCGCGTAGGCCGATGAGCGCGTCCAGCTCGACCAGCGGGTCGCCGCTGCGGGCGGGCGCGAGCACGATGGACGCCGGTGCGGTGATGTCCTCCACCCGCAGCTCGGTGAGCTGCTCGACCGTGGGGGTCGCCGACCGGCTGATCCGCATCGCCTGGTGCGACGCGGACTCGTCGACGAGGTTGCGGACCACCCAGGCGTTGTCGAAGCCGGCGGCGCGCGGCATCCGCGTGACCAGGCTCCGGACCCGGTCGAGCACGCCGTCGGCGGGCGTGAACCCCGACGCGCCGGCCTCCAGCGCGAAGAGCCGCACCAACTCGTCATCGGTGAAGTCGACGAAGTTGAAGGTGTTCGGGAACCGCGCCGCCAGGCCGGCCTCGCTGGACAGGAACTCCGCGACGTTCCTGGGATGGCCGGCGATGATGACCACCAGGTCCTCGCGGTGCTCCTCGACCATCCTGGTCAGCGTGGCAACGGCCTCGCGCGAGGCGGGGCTCTCCTGGATCGCCCGACCCACGTTGATCATCAAGATGCCACCGCGCGCGTTGAGCACGGCAGCTGTCACCTTGGCGCCGTTGAGCAGCTCTGCCCTGGCGACCTCGACCAGGTGGCCGGAGGTCAGCACGCCGTACCCGGCGTAGATCTGGCCGATGATCGTGGCGATGGTGGTCTTTCCGGTACCCGGATTTCCGGCGAACACCAGGTGCCGCCGGTTGCGGGCCGGTGGTAGACCGGACTCGCGGCGTAGCGCCTCGATTCTGGCCTCGGCACTCAGCCGAGCGACGCGTTGTTTGACCGGGGACAACCCGACCATGCCGTCGAGGCGGCCCACGGCAGCCTGCTCCGCTCGCTCGTTCGGAGCGCCGTCGGGCCCGGCCGGCCGGGGTGGGGCGGGCTGCGCCGTTCCCGGGGCATCGCCGAGGGCGGATACGAGCGGGTTGACGACGGCGGGCCGCGGCTGGCCGAGCGCCCGCAGGCTGCGTAGGTATCGCAGGCAGAAGAAGAGGCCGCTCGTCACGTCCTTGTGCGGGCCCGGCCAGCCGTTCAGCGCGGTGGCGCAGCTCCACTCCAGCCCCACCCAGATGCGCGCGGTCTCCGCCTCGCCCGCGATGATCGCCCGGTCCAACCACGGGAACACTCCGTTGGCCCAGGCCCCGTAGTCGAAGCGGGACCTGAGCCTGTCGAACGCGCGGCAAATGGCGTGGTAACCGTCCGGGCCCAACCCGGTCGTGGCGATGACCGCAGGCACCGGCTTGCCGAGCTTCAGCAGCATGGCGGCGACCAACTCGTCGAAGTCGCCGGCCTCGGTGCCCACCGCGTCCACCAACCGCTGGTGACTGGCGCGCAGGCCGGTCAGGGCCCAGGAGAGGTAGTCGGCTGGTCCGGCGTAGTCGGGCAGGGCGGCGCGTTCGGCATCGCTGAGCAGGTCCGACCGCCACCGGGCGGCGAGTTGCCGCCTCGATCCGGTCCGGTGCTGCTCCCGCAGCGCGGGATCGTCGGCGATTCGGGCGTACAGCGCGGCCAGTGCCTGCCCGCGGTCCGCGAACGGGGGTGCCTCGACGAGCACCCCGAGACAGTCGCGGTAGTAGCGCAGGATGCGGTCGCGGCGCTCGGGGCTGTCGGAGTCCGCGAAGAGGCGGCCGGGCGTCGCCGGCATGACCTGGGTCTGCCAGGTGACCTCCGGGTCTGTCGTCGGGCTGAGCGGCGCCTGCAGGTGGTCGGCCACCAAGAGGTCGCCGAGTCGCCACAGCGAGCCCGACACACTCGTGGACGCGCCGAGCGCGCCCTGCGCCAGCCACTTCACCTCCTCGACCGCCATCGACGTGCCGGGCCTGAGTCGTGCCGCCCGGGCGGGCAGGTCGGTGAGCCCCTCGCGCGCGGCGACGGCCATCAGTCGGGCGCGGGTCTCTTCGAGCCACCCCTCGGGCGGCACCCATGGTCGGGTCGGCCCGAACACGTTGAGGTGCGGCGATCCGGTCAGCAGCGGCACCAGGTCGTCGGGCAGGTCGATCCGGCCGCTGGTCGGTCGTGACTCGACCGGCACGGGGGCGGACCTGTTCGGCGACCGCACCTGGCCGTGGTCCCGGTTCTGCCGCCGGAGGGCGGTCGGCAGTGGGTCACCCGCGCCGATCTCCACCTGCCCGGAATCGGAGATGCGGGCCTGGCCGGAGCGGATCAGTCGGGCGACCCGGGCGAAGAAGTCCGCCACCGATGCCGCGACGACAGCACGGAATCCGCCATCCGCGCCAACGTTGATCACCTGGCCCAGGGTGCCGCCGGGCTCGGGTGCCAGGTCCACCGCGAAGCCGTTGCCGCCACTGTCCGTGGTGAACTGGACCCAGCCGGGCCTGCGGTGAGTGACCGGTACCGCGCCCGGGTCCCGCGTGGTGGCGGGCTCGTGGCGGTCGTCGGTGTCATCCGGCCCGGCCGGGATGCCCGCCCACGACCGGCGAGCCGCGATGATCTGCTCGATGCCGAGGAACTCGTTGTCCAGCAACGGCCCGCCACCGATCACGGCGTACACCTCGGCCAGCCCGGGGGGAAGATCCTCCCCGAAAGCGGCACGGTAGCCGGCGAGCTGCCGCGCGGTGGCGGGCGGGGCGAACCTGACCCGGGAGGGGTCCGGTCGGCCGTGGAAGGCGATGAGTATCGACAGATACTTATCTACCTCTGACATCCAGGTTCCTCCGATCCCCGGCGCAGCCTACCGTGGGCCGTCGAGTCGCCTCGTCCATGTGTGAGGCCGTGACGGACGTACGCCAGCACGGTGCGGGCGTGCGCGGCGGCGGTGCCGGTGTCGCCCGGCGAGCGTCACCTGGCGGCAGTGGGCGCTGTCCGGCCGCTGTTCAGGATCTCGCCCGGGTCTGACCGGGGTGTGGGCCGAGGCGGCGGGAGCGGCAGGTTCTCCCGCGGTGCTCCGGTGACCCATCTCCGCGGGCACCCCGGCGGGGGAGGCGGCCACCGGGGGTCGCACGGGACACCGTTCCCGTACGCGACAAGAGGTGAGGAAAAACCCCCTTGCCGCTCTTGTGGCGATTCCCGTTCGATAAGCTCAGTTACGGCGTTTTATAACTTTTTCGGACATGGGGGATGCATGAGGAAGAGACTTCTTGCCGCTGGCCTGACCGGCCTCGCACTGGTCGCCGGCCTGGCCACGCCGGCGCAGGCCGCAGACACCGGCACCACCACCGTCACCTTCACCGTGACCGGTGCGGGTGGCCTCGACATCACCGTCCCGGCGAACGTGAACCTCGGCTCCGGGACGGCTGGCGCGACGGTGTCCGGACAGTTGGGGCCGGTCACGGTGATCGATCAGCGGGCGTCGCTGACCCCGAACTGGGTCGCCACCGTCAGCGGGTCGGACTTCACCACAGGTGGCGCCACTTCCGAGGAGACGATCCCGTCCATCAACGTGACCTACTGGTCCGGCCCTGCCACGTCCACCGCAGGCACCGGGACCTTCACGCCCGGCCAGCCGACCGCCGGTGACGCGGTGATCATCAACGTCCCGCGGACCGCGTTCAGCCACACCGGTGGGACCGGCAGCAACTTCGCGATCTGGAATCCCACTGTCTCGGTCGCCATCCCGTCCGCCGCGGTGGGTGGCACGTACACCGGGACGGTGACACATTCGGTGCTCTGACCGCCCTCGCCGGCTGGTGCTGCTGGCCTCCGTCGCCATCCTGGCGATCGGGGGGCCGCCGGCACCAGCCGGCGCGCAACCAGTGTCGTTACCGGACCCGGCCGGCGGGGCCGACGGGTTCGGTATCCAGCTGATCGAAGTCCCGGTCAGCCGTGCCGAGGACCCGCGAGCCCGGTCGTACATCATCGACCACGTGCGACCCGGTACGACGTTTCAGCGCCGGGTCGAGGTCCGCAACAGCTCGGAGAAGGATCAACACATCGAGCTGTACGCGGGCGCGGCCGCCATCGAGGGGAGCGCCTTCACCGCCTCCGACGGGCGCGCGGGCAACGAGCTCAGTGGCTGGGTGAGCCTGGAGTCGGCCAGCGTCGATCTGGCCCCGCAGGAGCGGACGGCGGTGAAAGTCACCGTCGCCGTACCGAAGGCCGCCTCGAAGGGCGAGCGGTACGGCGTCATCTGGGCACAGATCAGCAGACCGCCGACGCAGCAGGACAACGTCGGTCAGATCCACCGGGTCGGGATCCGGATGTACCTCGACATCGGCCCCGGTGGCGAACCACCGACCGACTTCCGGATCGACGGCATGAAAACGGTGCCGGGAAGCGGCGAGTGGCCGATGGTCACCGCGCAGGTACACAACACGGGGGGCCGGGCCATCGACGTGGGCGGCACACTCACCTTGTCGAGTGGATCCGGCACGGTCAAGGCCGGGCCGTTCGCGGTCGGGACCGGTGTGACCATCCCGCCCGGCCAGTACGGTCAGGTCAGCGCGTTGGTGGACCAGCCGCTGGCCGGTGGCCGGTGGAACGCCCGGATGACGCTGTTCAGCGGCACGGTGGAGCGGACCGGTGAGGGACAGGTCATCCTGCCTGGTGCGGTCGCCGCACCGGTGAAGTCCGACGCATGGGGTCCGCTCGTACTCTCCCTTTCGGTTGGCGGCGCGGCCACGCTGGTGTTGGTGATCGCGGCGGTCGCCTGGTACCTCGTCCGTCGGGAGCGCAACCGTCTCCGGGGTGGTGCCCGCCCGGCCTGAGCCGGCCGGCGGTGCTCACACCCAACTGGCCAACGACGAAGTCCCTCTCGCCCGGATCCTGGAACAGGACCCGGGCGAGAACGTCGTGGCCGACCGGAGACATCCGGCAGGTCTCGCTCGGGTGGTCGTGCCCGGCACCCGCCCGGTCGGTCCTGCCGCCGGAGCTGGTGGCTGGTGCCGGCAGCGCGGAGGTACGGGGAGAGCCTGCCGGCGCTACAGCACCGAGTGCGTCACCACAGCGGTGTAGGTGCCGACCACCAGACCTGGCGGGAACGTCACCATCAGGGTCGGGTTCCATCCGACTGCGTTCGCGCCGGCCGCGCCGAACCATCGGGCGGCGGTCCGCGGTTCACCGAGTACGGCACCGGTCTGCGGTACGAAGGTGCCGTCCCCGGACGTCGCGATCGCCGGCCCGGACGAGTAACCGACGTTGTCGTTCGGGATGGTCTCGCCAGCGGAGCCCGAGCCGGTGGTGTAGTCCGTGACGGACACGGTCGCGATCCAGTTGCCGGAGGCCGGTCCACGGTCGTCGGTCACGATGACCGGGCCGAGCCGTCCGGATATCGCGGCGGCGTCCGAGCCGACGGTGCCCAGGTCGGCGGATTGTGGCACGGTGATCGAGAGGCCGAGGAGCGGATTGATCACCAGGGTGACCGGTTGGCTGGCGGTCTGCGCGAACGCGTCGGTGACCCGGATGGTGGAGGGGAAGCTGCCGGCGGTGGTGGGGGTGCCGGAGAGCAGGCCGGTGGTCGGGTTGAGGGTGAGTCCGGGCGGCAGGGTGCCGGCGCTGACCGCCCAGGTGAACGGGCCGGTCCCGCCGGTGACGGTGAGCTGGTAGGAGTAGGCGTCGTACGCCTTGCCCGGCGGAGGCGGGGGGAAAGTCAGGGTGGGTGCGGTGGCGATGGCGATGGTGACGGCCTGGGTGGCGGTCAGGGAGCTGGCGTCGGTGACGCGGATGGTGGAGGGGAAGCTGCCGGCGGTGGTGGGGGTGCCGGAGAGCAGGCCGGTGGTCGGGTTGAGGGTGAGTCCGGGCGGCAGGGTGCCGGCGCTGACCGCCCAGGTGAACGGGCCGGTCCCGCCGGTGACGGTGAGCTGGTAGGAGTAGGCGGCACCGATCTCACCGGGCGGTGGCGGAGGGAACGAGAGGCTCGGCGCGGCGTTGACGGTCACCGGGGCGGACTCGGCGGAGGCCGGGCCGGTGCCGGCGGCGTTGATCGCGGCGACCCGGAAGGTGTAGGTGACGCCGGCGGTCAACCCGGTGATGGTCTGGGTGGTGGGGGAGGCCGGAAAGGTCTGGGGCGTCTGGGCGACCCCGGCGACGTACGGCGTGACCACGTAACCCGTGATCGCCGAGCCCCCGTTGGCGGGAGCGGTCCAGCCGAGGACGGCGGATTCGCTGGCCGCGCTGACCGTCGTGATCGTCGGCGCGGACGGCACCGTGTACGGGATCACCGCCGTCGAGGCGGGGCTGTTCGGGCCGGTGCCGAGGGCGTTGACCGCCGCGACCCGGAAGGTGTAGGAGGCGCCGGCGGTCAGCCCGGTCAGGGTGCGGGTGGTGGTGGAGGCGTCGAAGGACTGCGTCGGCTGGGTGACGCCGTTGCGGGTCGGGGTGATGACGTACCCGGTGATGGGGCTGCCGTTGTCCGCCGGGGTGACCCAGGTCACTGTCGCACTGGTGATGCCGGCGGTGGCGGTGGGAGCGGCGGGTGCGGCCGGCGCGGAGGTGTAGACGTAGCTCGCCGAACCGGCGACTCCCCGGGTGACGACGGTGACCTTCACGGTCGCCGCGCTGGGCCGGGAGGGCATCGAGGAGATGCCGAGCGTGCCGTCGCCATTGACGGTGAAGCAGCCGGCGGCGGGACCGGCCGGGCAGGGCAGCAGGACCACCGGGGTGGCGGCCTGTTGTTCGGCGGTGGTGCCGATCTCGATCGCGGTCGCGCCGGCGAGGTTGGTGCCGCCGACGGTGACCGCGATGCCGCCGGCGATCGGGCTCGTCGCCGGGGTGACGGTGATGCCGCTGGGTGCGACGGGTGGGGCAACCGGCGTCGTGGACGGCGAGAAGTCCGGGTTCGCGTCGTTGGACGAGGCGGTCGCGGTCGTCGTGTTCTGGATCGTCGCCGGGGTGACCCCGGTGCCGGTGACGATCGCGACCACCGAGACCGGTGGCAGGGTGGTGCCGTTGGCGAACGGTCCGTTGCTGTTGGTGCAGGTGATGGCCTGACCGACGGGCGTACCGCAGACCCATCCGGTGCCAAAGGCCCCGACCGGTACGACGCCGGCGGGTAGGGTCTGGCTGACCGAGATCGGCGACGTCTCGTTCGCGCCGGGGTTGACCCCCGCGGTGATCGTGTAGTTGACCGGGTCGCCGGGCTGCGGCGACGGTCCGGTGTAGCTGGTCTGCGCCACGCTCAGGTCGGGCACCGGCAGGAAGCTGACCGCCACCACGTTGTCGACCTCGTGGAAGTCGGTCACCGACCCGGTCGATGCCACCACTCCGAAGGCCAGTTGTCTCGGGATGCCGTTCGCGTTCACCCAGTTCGGCGAGGGGTACAGCGATGGCGAAGCCGCCGGCAGCGGGCCGGCCAGGGTGGACGGCGCTCCTCCCACGGGGGTGAACCGGACCCGGTACTCGCCAGCGGGCACGGTGATCCCCGAGGCGGTGGTGAACGGTGAAGGGGTGCTGTTGATCACTATCTGGACCGGTACCACGGACGCCGCCCTGGTCGCGGCGCGCAGGGCCAGGGGCGGCGAGGTGCTGGTCGTCGCGGTGCTGTTGATCCCGCAGTAACCGACGCCGAGGCGGCCCGGCCCGCGAACGACCACCTGACCGGGGATCCGGGCCCCGATGTACGGCGGATTCGTGCAGCCCGAGCCCTGGTAGGTGCTGCTGCTGAAGTTGCCGAAGGTGTCAAACCCGATGCCGAGGTACCCGTTGGTCAGGCCGGCGGTTCCGCCGTTGAAGGCCGCCGAGTAGCCGAGTGAGCCGCCGCTCGGGCCGAGCACTGCGGGCGGCATCGGCGCGGTCGGATCGGCGGCGGCCAGCACGAAGGCCAGGCCGTCGGCGCCGGGGCTGTTGCCGCCGTACTGGTAGGTGTTGAAACTGATGTCCAGGCCCTGCGAGGTCGGCAGGGTTCCCGCGCCGAACACGCCGCCCAACTGCGCGGTCGTGTTGCTGGTCAGCCGGAGTTTGCCTGCACCGTTGGGGTCGGTGGAGGTGGGGCAGCTCAGCAGCGGCCCGACCGTGGAGTTGCCCGCCGCGGACAGGCAGGCGGAGTTGGTCCGGCTGGGGGGCGCGGCCGGCAGGAACAGGGTCGACGGAGCCACCGTGTTGTTGTGGAACGACTCGTTGTACAGCGTCGTGCCAACCGCCAGCGCCGGCCCGGCGGTCAGCACCAGCGCTCCGGTGGTGAGGAGGAGGGCGAGCGCACCGGCGAGTAGCGCGCGAGGACGACACCGAACAGCCATCATGGTCCACTTTCCTCTTTGTCGGTTTCTGTACCTTATCGGGCTATAAATCTCCTATGGGGTTATTGGGGTAACCGAGGTCCACCCGCCGGTGGACGCCGCGCCTGGCCCGGCTCGGTGCTGACGCACCGGTGACCACGCTCGGTCCGGCCGCCGCCCCGGCCGCGTCGCGGGCCTGGTCCGGATGGTCATCCGCTGTTCACGAGCTGGGAGGCGACCGCCCGGCGGGGAGGCGGTTGGCTGCAGATGAGGGCGGACGACCGGAGGTAGCGATGGGATCGTCACCGAGTGACACCGCACTGTTCGGGATCATCACTGTGGCGATCCTCGCTTCGGGCCTGGGGGTGTTCGCCGTGGGAACCCACTCCGTCGCCACCCGTCCGACGGTCAACCTGTGGGTGACCCGGATCGCCATCGCGGCGGGCACGGTGTTGTTCCTCGGGCTGATCCTGTGGGCCGGTCTGGGCGGCGACGGCGGCTGACTTCCGACCCGCCGCCGGGGCGGCTCACCGAGCAGGTGGCGACACCGCCTCGGCGGCAGCCAGCTCGTCGGCCAGCCCGAGGCCGAGGGCCTGGAAGTACGCCGGGCGGCGTCGGATCTCCGCCTGCTGGAGTGCCGTCTCGGCGGCGTACCACCGCGCCACGAGACCCGTCCGCTCCTTGCAGCGTACGTCCGCCACCGCCACCGCCCGTTCCGGTGCCGACGGTGGCGCGGTCTCCGTCGGCCACCAGGCGGTATCGGCCATCGCGGCGAAAGGGTCCGGATAGCTGAAACCCAGCTCCCGCAGGCAGTCCCGCCAGCCCACCAGCGCCTGCGCGACCTCCGGCCGGCCCCGGGCATCCGCCAGCGACCGCTGGCTCAGGCGCTCCACCAGGCCCTGGTCGACTTTCCGGTCCGATTTCCGGGCCGGCCGGAGCCGGATGACCGCCTCCGCTGTGCAGCCCCCGGCACCGGCGAGCGCCGTCTTCTGGGTCTCGCTGAGCCCGCTGTCCCGGGAGTCGTACCGCTGCTCGACGTCGCGGGGGGTGAGCAGTCCCACCGGGACGTGATAGCCGAAGTGCTCGGCGATGCCCGGCTCGATCACGCCGTACCGCCGGCGGTTCCTCAGGTCCGCCAGGTCGGTGGGCCGCTCGATGATCTCCCACGCCTCGCCTCTGGCCGCCATGCACTCCCGCGTGAGCAGGTCCTGGGCGTTGGCGACGGTGTAGAGCCCGCTGAGCGAGAGCGTGTAGGCATCGAAGGGCAGGCGCAGGTCCTCGACCTGCTCGGTGGGCGGGAAGGGCTCGGCGCGCTCCTGCGGGCGCGGTGCGGGCATCGCGCAACTGGCCAGCACCAGGGCCGCGACGAGGATGCGTGCCGTTCGGAATGTCATGTCTGCTCACTCCAGCGTTGCCGGGTGCCGGGACACCGAACTCCGGTGTCCCGGCACCCGTGGGTGCGCATCGGTGCGCCTGTCCGGCCGACGTCTCAGATGCGCTTCAGCGAGCTGGCCTTGTTGGAGAAGCCGTTGTTGCCGAAGTCCGAGTCGTAGGAGAAGGCGTTCGCCCGGTAGGTGCTGGAACCGCCGCAGCCGGGTAGGTCCCACAGCATCACGGCGTGGTTGCGGTAGTTCCGCATCGCGTTCGCGTCGTTGTTGATGCCACTCCCCAGGTTGGTGCAGCTGGAGCCGGGGGTGTAGCTGTACTCCGAACCCGCGTAGCCCGCGCTCTGGTAGAGGCAGAACCGGTCCGCGCCGCAGTCGGCGGCCGCGGGAGTCGCGGCGGCGCCGACGGACAGGGCGGACATGAGGGTGGTGGCGAGCACCGCCACGATCTTGTGCTTCACTGGATGTGTCTCCATTCTGGGGGTGTAGCTCGTCGGGCCTGCCGTGCCGTCGATCCATCCGGCGCGCTCCGCTCCCTCCGCGTCGCCCGCCAGACTCTGGTGTCGATCGATGCCGGCGGCCTTCCGACCAAGCATGCGGACCCGGGGTTGCCACCGGCGTTGCCACCGGCGTTGCCGCCGTCGCGGTCCGGGTGGTCGCGCCGCGCGGCGGGTGGGCCGCTGTCCGGTGTGGTCATACGGGTAGACGGCCCCCCGGCAACGGCGGATTCTGCGAGCTATGGCTGCTGACATCCGACTGCTGGGACGCCTCGATCTGGTGCACGGCGGGCACCCGGTGCGATTCGGCCGTCGTCGGGAACGGTGCCTGCTGGGGCTGCTGCTGCTGGAAGCCGGTCGGTCGGTGCCCGTCGACCGCCTGGTGGACCTGCTCTGGGACGGTGGACCCGCCGCCTCGGCCCGCGCCAGCCTGCGCAGTAACGTGGCGCGGCTGCGCGCCGACCTCAGGCACGGTGGCGTGGCACCGTCGGAGCTGCGGCTGCGCGGCGGGGACGGCGGGTACCGCGCGGACGTGGACCCCTGGCTCGTCGACGCGCATCGGTTCCGGATTCTGGTCGGCCGGGCGGGTCAGCTCACCGAGCCCGGTGCCCGAGCCGAAGTGCTGCGCGACGCCCTGGCGATGTGGCGAGGCGCCGTCCTGGAGGCGGACGCCTCCGACCGGCTCCGGGAGCGGATCGGGGCCGAGCTGACCGAGCTGCGGATCACCGCGACCGAGCAGATGATCGACGCCGAGTTCGACTGCGGGCGGGCCCGCCAACTGGTCGGTGAGCTGGCCGCGCTGGCTGCGGAGCATCCGCAGCGGGAACGCCTCACCGCCCAGTTCATGCTGGCCCTGCACCAGGCGGGACGCCAGGCCGACGCGCTACGGGTCTACCGTCGGTTCCGGCAGCGGCTCGTCGACGACCTGGGAGTCGACCCGGGCAGCGATCTGCGGGACGTGCACACGGCGATACTGCGCGGCGTCGACCTGCCGGGTGGGGTGGCGCCGCGGCGGGCGGTCCAGGTGCCCGCCCAGCTACCGGCCGGGGTGCCGGGCTTCGTCGGCCGCCGCCGCGAGCTGGAGACGCTGGATGATCTGGTCGCCACCGGTGACCGTTCCGGCGAGTCGGTCATCGTGGCCCTGACCGGCACGGCGGGGGTGGGCAAGACGGCCCTCGCCGTGCACTGGGCCCACCGGGCCGCCGCCCGCTTCCCCGACGGGCAGCTCTACGTCAACCTGCGGGGTTTCGATTCCGGCTGCCGGCTGGGCCAGGCCGAGGCGGTGCGCAACGCCCTCGACGCCCTCGGCGTCACGGCCGCCCGGATCCCGCCCACGGTGGACGCGCAGGCGGCGCTCTACCGGCGTCTGTTGGCTGGCAAACACGTCCTGGTGCTGGTGGACAATGCCCTCGACGCCGACCACGCCCGGCCACTGCTGCCCGGCACGCCCACCGCGATGGCCGTGGTGACCAGCCGTGACCAGCTCACCGCGCTGGTGTCGGGGGACGCGGCCCATCCGCTTACCCTCGACCTGCTCTCCCTCTATGAGTCCAGGCAATTGTTGGTCAACCGGGTGCCCGCCCTGCTGACCACCGCCGAACCCGAGGCGGCCGACGTGATCATCGGAGCCTGTGCCCGGCTGCCGCTCGCGTTGGTCGTCACCGCTGCCCGGGCCCGGCAGACCGGCTTCTCCCTGAACAGCCTGACCACCGAGTTCGCCAGTGCGGGCCGCCTGGACGCCCTCGACGCGGGCGATCCGGCCGGCCCCGTCCGGGCGGTGTTCTCCTGGTCGTACCGGACCCTCGCCCCAGCCGCCGCGAGGCTGTTCCGCCTGCTCGGGCGACACCCCGGCACGGACTTCTCGGTGTCGACGGCGGCCAGCCTCGCCGCCCGGCCGCTGCCCGAGACCCACCGGCTGCTGGCCGAACTCACCCAGGCCAACCTGCTTGCCGAGCGCAGCCCGGGTCGCTACCACACCTACGCGTTGCTCGGCGCGTTCGCCGCCGAGCAGAGTTGACCGGCGAACCTCGGCCCGTACGCCCCCGACGCGGTGCCGGTCGGCTCCACCGGTGGCCCGCTCGACGCCGTCCACCGCTGGGGGTGGACGCGCCTTCACTCAGCAGGCGGTGCGCGACGAGCACCCAGAGCGCCGAGTCCACTCGTGGCGGCTTCAGTTCGCTGGTAGATCCTTCGGCGGTCGAGGCCGGGTTGGCCGCGAGGGTCGCACACCGCTCCGGCCCGGTCGGCACAGGACGTCGGGCGAAGCCGGTCGCTGGCCCCGTTTACGCCGTCGCGGCCCGCCGGGCGGGGAACTGTCCGGTCTGGAGCAGTTCCCCGCCGGATCGTCAGGTGGCGGCGCGCTGCACCGCCGTGGCGGGGTTGCCGTCCACCGCCGCGGTGAGTTGCGGAACGAGCCTGTCCAGCAGGAACGGCAGGCTCAGCGGGGTGATGAACGAGGTCGCGGCCCCGACCAGTTCCTCGTTCTCCAGGTAGATGTCGCGACCCTCGGTCTTGACCTTCAACCTGCTGTAGAGCGGGTCGGCCTGCACCTTCGCCCGGTCGGTGTCGTAGCTGTCGACCAACCAGATCAGCACGCCGGTGTCGAGCATGTCGGTGCGCTCCCGGCTCAGGTTCGCGCCGAACTCCTTGCCGGTCACCTCGGCCAGCCCGGGCGGCAGC
>NZ_FMCU01000037.1 GCF_900091525.1 Micromonospora matsumotoense | reverse complement strand
GGCGTTGACGTCGAGCATCTTTCCGGAGGCGGTGTAGCGCAGGGTGTAGGCGTCCTGGGTGGTGCTGATCGTCCAGGTGGGGGTGCCGCTCTGCTGGACGGTCTTGGCGCCGTCGGCGGTGGAGTTGCCGGCGATGGCGAGGGGTTTGCCGCTGTTGCGGTTGACGATGCGGTAGGTGCCCGGTGTGGGTCCGGTCCCGCTGCCTCCGGTGAGGTTGAAGTATTCGACCGCGTCGGTGAAGACGGGGCTACCGGCCTTGGTGGTCGACAGTTGCAGGTACACGCGGCTGCCGGTGTTGGGGGTGGTGAAGGACACCGGCTGGGTGACCCGTGAGCCGAGTGGGACGGTCAGGTTGGTGCTGCCGGACGCGACGACCGCGCCGGTCGGGCTGTCGAGCCGGGCGGTCCAGGTGAAGCCCACCGAGGTGTCGGCGAAGTCGTCGTTGAACACGGTGATGTTCCGGGTGACCGTGGCGTTGCGGGCGTAGCTGGGTACCGCCTGCGGCAGCGGGAAGGTGCCGTTGGAGTCCGAATTGCCGGAGGCAGACCAGAAGGGAAGGTCGACCGCGGCCACCGGGTTGAACGCCGCCTGCACGCGCTGGATCTGCAGGTTGCTCCACGGGTCGGGCAGGTTGTCCGCGCCGTAGACCGGGCGAGTGTTCTCCTCCGTGGTGAAGTCGGTGGTTCGCACGCCGGGCACGACGCTGGCCCAGGCGGACAGCAGCGTGTACGGGCGCAGGTCGCTGGCGTCTTTGCCGCGCTTGGCCGCCGTCGCCGTCGCGAACCACGTGAAGCCCTGCTTGGTGCTGCAGGCAGGCCAGATGTACTCGCCTTCGCCGTCCGGACGCCCGGAATGGCGATTCAGGGCCTCGCCGTAGCGGCCGACACCGTCCAGGTAGTGCGCGAAGATGGCGAAGTTGGGGTAGGTCATGGCCGGGTACCGGCTGGGCGAGTCCGCGCCAATGCCGGCGTCGATGCTGATCGGCCGGGTGCCGTCATTGCCGTTCATCGCCGCGTACAGGTCCTGTTGGAACGACTGTGAGTCGTTGGCGTTGGAGCTGGGCTCGTTGATCTGACTCCAGCGGATGATCGCCGGATGGTTGCGGTCGCGCAGGGTCAGCGCACGAGCGTGGGCCACCATGTTGTCGCGTCCGGACACGAAGTTCTGGGAACCACTGCGGATGGCGGTCTCGTCGATGATCATCAGGCCTATCTCGTCGGCCACGTCGAGCATGTACGGGCTGGCCGGCTCCATGTGCATGCGTACCACGTTGTAGTTGAGCCGCTGGTAGTTGTCCACCGCCTGCGGCCAGCCGCCGTTGCCGGACGACGGGGGCAGGAAGCCGGGCAGGGTGTCGTACGCGTCGCCCTTGCCGCCGTTGTTGACCCGGTCGTAGTCGGCACCCTGCAGGCTGTCGCCACGGAAGTTCACCCGCGCGCCGTTGAGGTAGTAGTACTCGCCGTTCTGCGTGCTCTCCCGGAACCCGAAGCGGTACGTGGCGTCACTGGTGCGGCCGTCGTCGACGGTGGCGTGTACCGCCAGGCGGTGCAGTTGGGCCCGGTAGCCGGACCGGTACGGCACATTGGGCCACCAGTACGAGGTGGTGCCGAGGTCCCATGCCACGGGACCCACAGTGACCTTCGCCGTCGAACGGGCCGCCACCGTCACGGTTTGCTGCGGCAGTTGCGGATAGCTGAAGGAGCCCGCGCCGTCGGACGCGAGCGCCCCGGTCAGGGTGACCGTCCTGGTCGCGGCCGAGGAGTTGGTCACCGACACGTCGTAGCTGAGCGTGCGGTTCGCCACCGAGGTGCGGACGAACGTGTCACTGACGTATACCGCCGGATACACCCGCAGGGACGCGGACCGGAAGATCCCCTGCGGTACCGCCTCGGACCAGTCGGCCGCTATGGGGACCAGGTACTTGCCGTCGGACGCCTTCAGCGCACCGCGGCCCTTCACCTGCACGCTGATCGTGTGTGTGGTGCCCGGTGCGGCGTAGCTGCTGATGTCGAAGTTCGATGGGGTGAACGCGGTCGTCTGGGTCGCCACCACCCGGCCGTCGACCGACAGCGTCGCCTGGTGGTTGACGGCACCGAACTCGATCCAGGTCGACTGCGGCTGGCCCGTGTCCGGCACGGTGATGCTGCGCGAGTACACCGCCTCGTTCACGTCGGTGAAGCCCTGCTTGTACCAGCCGCCGCCGGGTACCGTGATCGAGGTCGTTGCCCGACCCGCGGGTGTGAAGCTCCACGTCCCGCTCAGATCGACCGAGGTGATCGCGGCGTTCCCGGCCGCCACACCGTCAAGTCCGGCGGCCGCGATACTCTGCGTCGCGGCCGGCGCGCCCAGGGCCGGCCCGGGGGTTGCCAGGGTCAGGCCGCCCAGCGTCAGGGGCAGGCTGAGCGCCACGGTCGCGGCCAGCCCTCTGGCCGACGCCGACAATCGACCGCCCCAGCGGACGTTCGTACGATGCACGGTTACCTCCTGTGACTCACCCGACAGCACTCATGACTCCGAGTCAAGGTGCACGTGCCGGCTGTAATCGAATCGATTCGACGACCCGCCGGTGTCGTCGACCACCCAGGAGGGTGAACGCAGCTGACACGTAGATGTGATTAACCGGCAACACGAGCACTAAGTCAATGATCTGCGATCATCGATCTACTGTCGAAGCCTGAAAGGCGAGCAATCCCGACAAAAGCCGCAGTAAAGGGAGGCGACCGATCAGGGTGGCCAGGCCGATCAGCATGATTCCGAGCAGCGCGCCGAGGTCGCCCTCGGCGCGCTGCGCCCGGCGTACCGTCGACTCCCGGACGTGACCGCCGTGCACGGCCAGCACCACGAATGTGCCAATGACGTCAAGGTGGCGACGGTCGACCTCCAGGCGTTCAGCTCCCCCGACGGGCACGACAAGCCGCCCTCGGTGACGCTGGCCATCGACAACCCGGAACAGCGCCCCACCGACATGACCAAGCTCGACGGGATGGACCACAACACGGTCCGAAACCTGGCCGCATCGCTGCTGTCGGGCTTCTGGGATCGCACGACGATCCGGCTCACCCCTCAGAAGACAGCGAACCTCGGCACATCACTGATCGCCGCATCCCGCACCGCCTGCGACAAACGCCAGTCAAAGCCTGACCACGGCGAGGATGTGAAGCGGCCCGCTGCCAGTGACTGGTTGAACGCTGCGGTCCGTCACCAGCGACTCCCTGGCTCGGCGTAGCGCGGCCCTCGCACCCGACCCTGATCCGGCCCGGTCGGACGCACGCATGGGTGCTCCGTGGGTGCTCGGACGTCGGGGAACTGGGGGTGGGTAGGCTGGACTACGCCGGATTTGGACTCTATTCACAAGTGGTTCTTTGATTGATGTTCATCATGCTAATCCCGCACCTGCAATAACGTGTTCGGATTGGGCTGGACGCTGCCGGACCAGGCTTGATTGATCGCCTTAAAAATTGACACTTCTCACTACGGATCAGAAGGTTAGGGGTTCGAGCCCCTTCGGGCGCACAAGATCGCAAGGGGTCTGACCTGCCGAAATGGCGGTCAGGCCCCTTTGCTCTTCCGTCCCTTGTGGCCGGTGGGTGCTCGTGCGACGAGCATCCCTCACGTCCGGCCCTGTCCAACGGTGTACCTGCCGAAAATGTCATCCGGGCAGGTCAGGCGGCATGTTCGTATTCGTGGAGGATGCCGCCGAGGCGGTCGCGTCGGTGGATGTTCAGGTGGGCGAGCCGGTTCGGATCGGTGATCGGCTCGGGTAGCAGGGCGAGTGGCCGGGCGTTGGCGATGCCTTGATGTGCACGGTGTTCGTTGTAGAAGTTCTCGTACTCGCGGAGCGCGTGTAGTAGGTGTCGCTGGTTGAGGATCAGTGTCTGGTCGAGAAGTTCGCGGCGGCAGGTCCGTACCCAGCGTTCCATGATCGCGTTCATCCGGGGTATCCGTACCCCGGTGAGTATCACGCCGATCCCGGCGTCGGTGAGGATGGTGTCGAACAGTGCCGGGTACTTACCATCTCTGTCGCGGATCAGGTATTTCACCTGGCATTCGGCGTCTTCGAGGCCCAAGACCAGGTTCCGGGCGGTTTGGGTCACCCAGGCGGCGGTGGGATGGGCGGTGGCGCCGAGGATCCGGATCCGGCGGGTGGTGTGCTCGATGACGGCCAGGACGTAGAGGCGGGCGCCGGTCAGGGTGGTCGTTTCGAAGAAGTCGGCGGCGATGATGGCGTGGGCCTGGGATCGTAGGAACGCCGCCCAGGTGCTGCTGGTGCGCTCGGGTGCCGTTTCGATACCGGCGTCCTTGAGAATCCCCCAGATCGTGGAGGCGGCGACCTTGACGCGGTCGCTCATCGGCAACAGCCGCAGCAGGGCCAGACATTGGTCACACCGAGGTACGCCAGTCGAAACAGCACACCCCTATCGTCATGCAGCACACGACGTCGACCACTGCCGCGACTCAGCCGGCCTACCCCGCGCCAGGACCGGCCGCTCCAATGCTTGGTGATCACGTGGCTGTGGCCAGGGTGGATGGGGTTTTCGGCACCCACAGGGTCGGTGACCGGAAGGCACGCGGCTGGTTGAGGCCGAGGTGATTGTGGCAACGGGGAACCGGTGGGCCGGCGTCGACCGCTTCCGGCCCGAGATGTCACTCCGGCTTTGCGACCAGGCGCCGCAGTTGCCGGGTCAGGTCGGCGGTGAGCGTCATCGCGTGCTCGAAGAGGGCGAAGTGGCCCCCCGGGAACTCGGTCACCCCGCGCAGGTCCGGCGTGAGCGCGGCCCAGCCGGCCATCGCCCCTGGTGGCAGCGCCGGGTCGTCGGCGCCGGCGTAGGCGACCACCGGCACGCCCACCGGGGCGCCGTCGGGAACGAAGCTGTTCAGCACGCTGAAGTCGGCGCGCAGGACGGGCATGACCAGCTCCCGTAGCTGCGGATCGGCCACCAGCTCGGGTGGTAACGCGCCGAAGGCGCCGACCGCGTCGATCAGCTCGTCGTCCGAGTACATCTCCACCGCCCGGTCGCTGGTGCGGTGCGCGGCCGGCGCCCATCCGGAAACGGCGAGCAGCACGGGACGCGGCCCGCCGATCCGGTCGATCAGCCCGGTGAGCCGGTACGCGAGCAGCGCACCCATGCTGTGGCCGAACAACGCGTACGGGCGGCCGTCCCAGTTCTCCTCGAGCACGTCGTACAACGCGTTGACGAGGGTCTCGGAGTCGACAAATGGCGACGTCGAGCGCCGGTCCTGCCGGCCGGGGAGTTGCACCACGGCCAGGTCGACCTCGGGTGGCAGCAGTTCGGCCCAGCGGATGTAGGCGGCGGCGGAGCCACCGGCATGGGGCAGGGCGAGCAGGCGGACGGGTGCGTCCGGTCGGGGGCGGGCCGACACGAACCACCGTTGCGCGGCCGAGGTGACGTGTTCGGTCGTCATGGTGGGAACCGTACGCCGGCTGCCGACCGCATTCCATTACCTCATGCGTAATCGACAGCGCGGGCCCGACTGGGGCATCGTGCGGGAAACACAGGCCAGCACGGATTCGGGAGACTGTCGTGGCACAATCGGAAGCCGTGACCCGTATAAAGAGGGGCGTACGGGATACGTCCACCGGCCGGGCCACCCTGCCGGTTGTTCTGGCGGGCACCTTCATGGTGGTCCTCGACTTCTTCATCGTCAATGTAGCCATTCCGTCGATGCAGCTCGAATTGCGCGCCGACGCGGCGCAGATCGAGTTCGTGGTGGCCGGGTACGGCCTGGCGTACGCGTGCGGGCTCATCACAGCCGGGCGACTCGGAGACATCTACGGCCGGCGTCGGTTGTACCTGCTCGGCCTGACCCTGTTCACGTTGGCCTCGCTGGCCTGCGGGCTGGCGCCGAACGCGGCGGTCCTGGTGGCCGCGCGGGTGGTGCAGGGCGTGGCGGCGGCGGTGCTGTCGCCCCAGGTGCTCACCATCCTCGGGCTGGCGTACACCGGCGCGCAGCGCGCTCGGGCGTTCAACGCGTACGGCATGGTGCTCGCCCTGGCCTCGGTCGGCGGGCAGTTGATCGGTGGCCTGCTCATCGCGGCCGACCCGGCCGGCCTGGGCTGGCGTACCTGCTTCCTGATCAACGTGCCGATCGGCCTGGTGGCTCTGCTGCTGACGCCGCGGGTGGTGCCGGAGTCCACCGTCGACGGCGCGGTCCGGCTGGACGTGACCGGCGTGGTCCTGGTGACGCTGGGGTTGGTCGCGATCGTGCTACCGCTGGTCGAGGGGCGCGAGCGGGGCTGGCCGGCGTGGGCCTGGGCCTGCCTCGCCGCCTCCGTGCCGCTGCTGGCGCTCTTCGTCCGTTCGCAGCACCGCCGGTCGGCCCGGGGGGAGTCGCCGCTGGTGGACCTGGCCTTGTTCGGTCACCGGACCTTCCGCGTCGGCATGCTCGCGGTGATCTGCTTCTACTCCGGGCTGGCGTCGTTCTTCCTGGTGCTGGCGCTGTATCTACAGCGTGGCCGAGGGCTGGGCGCGCTGGGCTCCGGGCTGGAGTTCACCGTCATGGGCCTGGGATTCTTCGTGGCCTCGTTCGCGGCCCGCCCGATCGCCGCCCGGCTGGGGGCCCGGGCCCTCGTGGTGGGCGCGGCGCTGCTGCTCGCCGGGCAGGTGCTGCTGGCGGTGACCGTCGCCCGGCAAGGCGTCGGGGGCAGCCTGGCCGCGTTCGCCCCCGCGCTGCTCATCGACGGGGCGGGACTGGGCATGGTGATGGCGCCGCTCAACTCGCTGGTCCTCGCCGGACTTCCCGCGCGGCTCGCAGGGGCGGCGTCAGGCGTGCTGACGACGACCATGCAGCTCGGCAACTCGCTCGGGGTGGCGTTGATCGGGCTGGTCTTCTACGCGCGCCTGCGCCCCAGCGTGGCCGAGTCGTACGCGCAGGCGCTGACGGCGTCGCTGTACTACCTGATCGCCCTGGCAGCGCTGCTCGCCGTCAGCCTGGTCGTCCTCGCCCGCAAGCGGCCGGCCACGGCCGGCTGAACCGCTCAGGGCGGCGGATCCCGCGCCGCCAGGGCCGGCCGGGCCGGCCGGTGTGGTGCCCGCCCGGTCCGATCGATCACGCCCGGCCGTCCGGCCGGGCGTGGTCTTCCCGTTCCGACGCAGCGACGAAATTTTCACATGTCGATAGGTCAGGTCCTTCTGCCGTTCTCGGGCGCGGACGCCAGTGCGATCAGTTGCGTGTCAGTTTCGCATCAGATGCCCGTGTCATCCTCGAAAGGGTTCTCGCCAACGAAAAGGAGACCGACGATGCCCGCCAGTCAGGACACAGTGTCGCTATCGCCGACCGGCACATTCGAGGACCTTTTCGGTCAGGTAAGAAAGGCCGGGCTGATGCGGCCACGGAAGGAATACTACGTCGCCAAGGTCGCCTCGAATCTGCTGTTGATGGCCGCCTGCTGGTGGGCGTTCTTCCTCATCGGTGACTCGTGGTGGCAACTGGCTGTCGCGGTGGTGCTGGCGCTGGCGTTCGTGCAGACCGGCTTCATCGCCCACGACACCGGCCACAAACAGATCAGCAAGTCCAAGCGCGCGAGCGAACTGCTCGGCATCCTGCACATGAACCTGCTGATGGGCACCGCCTACGGCTGGTGGGTCAACCACCACAACCGGCACCACAGCAACCCCAACAACCTCGACCTCGACCCGGACACCCTGCGCCGTCAGGTCATCTTCGACGTGGACGAGATGCCGGCCAAGGCGACCACCTCGTTCCGGCGGTTCGTCATCCGTTTCCAGTCGGTGATGTTCTTCGTCCTGCTCGGCCAGGAGGCCTGGCGGCTGCACGCCTCCGGGTTCCGGGCGGCACGTCAGGGCGCTCTGCGCCGGCCGGCGCTGGAACTCGGGTTGGTCCTGCTGCACGCCGTGTTGTTCCTGGCCGCCGTGGTCACCGAACTGTCGCCGCTGAAGGCGGTGATCTTCGTCCTGCTGAACCAGGCCGTGTTCGGCCTGTATCTGGGCGCGGTGTTCGCGCCCAACCACAAGGGGATGGCGGTCTACCGCAGCGATGTCGACCTCGACTGGCTGCACCGTCAGGTGCTCACCTCCCGCAACATCCGGTCCAGCTACCTGACCGACTTCCTGTACGGCGGGCTGAACTACCAGATCGAGCACCACCTGTTCCCGAGCATGCCGCGGGCCAACCTGCGCCATGTCCGTCCGATGGTCATCGACTACTGCTCCCGGCACGCCATCCCGTACTACGAGGTGTCGGTCTGGGAGTCCTACCGCGAGGTCTCGCGCTACCTGGCCAAGGTCAGCGCCGAGGCCCGCACGACGACGAAGGAGCGAGCGTGAGCGACCGTAGCGCCACCAGCGTCCGGCCGGACGCCGCCGAGCTGATCCTGCGGCATCCCGGCGTCGCACGCGCCCGGAGGGTGCCGTCGACATCCGGCGACACCGAACTGCACGTCGTACCGTTCAGCCAGCCCGACGACGGCTCCGCCGAGGGCACCGTGGCCGGCCTGGCCCAGATCAACCCGCACGAGACCCGGTTCCTGCACGACGAGATCTTCCTGGCCAAGTCCTATCTGCAGGGCGGGATCGTGCTACGCGAGGACGCCGTGGTCTTCGACGTGGGCGCCAACATCGGAATGTTCTCCCTCTTCGTCGCCGCGGTCTGCCCGTCCGCGCGGGTCTACGCCTTCGAGCCGGTGCGCGACGTGTTCGAGCCGCTGGCCATGAACGTGGCCCGGCACGCCGTGCCGGCCGAGCTCTTCGAGATCGGGCTCTCCGACCGCGAGCAGGAGGTCACGTTCAACTTCTATCCGAGCATCTCGATCATGTCGTGCGTCAGCGGGTACGCAGACCTGGACAACGAGGTCGACCTGATCAAGCAGTACGTCGACAATGCCCGCGAGCACGGCCCCAGCGGCCGCGAGGAGCACCTGGCCCAGGTCGAGGCACTGGTCGCCAAGGATTTCGAGCTCAGCGAGCGCCGGTGCCGGCTGCGTCCGCTCTCCGCAGTCGTCGACGAGGCCGGGGTGCCCCGCATCGACCTGTTGAAGATCGACGTGCAGCGCGCCGAGCTGGACGTGCTACACGGCGTCGACGACCGCCACTGGCCCCTCATCCAGCAGGTCAGCATGGAAGTGCACGATGAGGCCGGCACGCCCACCGAGGGCCGGGTGCGGAAGGTGCGCGAGCTGCTGACCGCCCGTGGGTTCCGGCTGACCGTCGCCGAGGAGGACCTGTTGCGGGGCACCGGCCGATACGCGGTCCAGGCGATCCGTCCCGGATACGCCGACGATCCGCGACCGGTCGCCGCGGCGGCGGGCACCCGTCTCGACCTGTCCGCAGAGCGGCTCGGGGCGTGGTTGGCCGAGCGGCTGCCGGCCGAGGCGCGGCCCGTCCGTGTCGTAGTGGTCGACGCATTACGTGCGCGGTAATTGCCCTCTCCATCCGGGAGCGCTTACGGTCGGCGTAATTGTCGGTGTGACGAAAGGCCGAGTAATGTCATCGATCAGCGGTCAGATCCCTGCCGAGGCGCCTGAGCGTGGTTCGTCGGACGGTTTCCTGAGACTCGTTCTCAAGCTCGACGCAATTCTGACCGGGGTCAATGGACTCGGTTACCTCGCGCTGGCCCCGGTGCTGCACTCCGCCCTCGGGTACGACCGGTCGGTGCAGTATCCCGTCGGTGTCTTCCTGCTCGCCTACGGGGTAGTGGTCTTCGTCCTCTCCGCCCGCCCGACCGTGAGCCGGCCGGCCGTCGCCGCGATCATCGCGTTGAACGCCGCCTGGTTCGTGCTCAGCATCGTCGTGGCGGCCACCGACGCGCTGTCGGCCACCGTGGCCGGCACCGCGTGGCTGGTCCTGCAGGGCGTGGTGGTGGGCGCGTTCGCGCTGCTCCAGGCGATTGGTCTGCGGCGAAGCTAGCGGCGGTCCACGCCGATCGGTCGGCCCCGGTCCCGCGGTTACCCGGCACCGGGGTCGGCGCGCGTCAGGTCCCGACGTCCCCGCCGCTGGTGCCGCGGCGCAGCAGGAAGCGTCGCGTCTCGTCGTCCGCTGGCAGCAGGCACTCCAGGGTCGGGCCCACCGCGGCGCCATCCCAGCCGTTGCCCAGCCGGATCGCGACGCTGCTCAGGCGCAGCAACACCGAGTCGATCCAGAGATGCACGGGCAGCAGGGCCGGCCGTGGCGCGGACATCGCCGGGTGGGACAGCCGATAGGCGCTGATCTCCCGCTCCAGGGCCAGCAGGGACTCGGTGGGAGCGGTGCGTATCCGGCTGCGTAGCTGGCCCAGCATGTGCCCGTGCACCTCGCCGATGTTGTGCACGCGGTCGGCCAGGCCGCGCGGGTGCAGCACCAGGCGCAGCATGTTGACCGGCGGCCGACGTAGCTGCGGCGCCGCCGTGTCCATCACCTGCTCGAACGCGTAGTTGCACGCCGTCAGATTCCACTCGGCATCCAGTGTGCACACCATGTACGGCTCGTACCCGTACAGCACACTCAGCAGCTCCCTGGCCTCCACCACACCGATGTCCCGGTCCTCCGGCATGGCTGCACAGTAACTCCGACATCGCCTACCGGCAATGACGTCACACGTAAAGAAGGGACATCAGTGTCTCGTCAGTGAAGTGTCAGAACCGGGCCGCACTATTGGCGAGAACGCTTCGGGAATTCACTGCGCTCTACGCAATGGCGTCGGAAGGATTGATTATTCATGTCGATACGGACGACATCACCAGAGCATTCCGATGCGCGACTCCGCAGTTACCGGTCCTTGATCGGCGACAAGGACGTGGACGGCGTCGGCTGGGTGTACACGGTCAG
Organism: Micromonospora matsumotoense; assembly: GCF_900091525.1. GTDB lineage: Bacteria > Actinomycetota > Actinomycetes > Mycobacteriales > Micromonosporaceae > Micromonospora > Micromonospora matsumotoensis. The sequence continues at coordinate 22,586 of NZ_FMCU01000037.1, read as the reverse complement.
TTCCCGGGCGCTGCTGGAGGACGTCTTCACCAGCGTCAGCCTCAAACGCCGGTTGGAGCGCGACCCGGACGCCGACGTCATGCGCCACCCGTACGTGGTGGGCCGTTGCGCGGTCGCCGGGCCGGCGGACATCGACGCGGCCGTGGAGGCGGCGGCGACCGCCGCGCCCGCCTGGGCGGCGACGCCGCTGGCCCGGCGGCTCGATTTCGGCCGCCGGTTCCGCGAGCGGCTGATCGCCCACTGGGACGAGATGCTGGACCTGCTGGTCGCCGAGGCGCACCCGCGCACAGTGGCCGGCTGGGAGCTGAGCTGCCTGTTGCAGGTGCTCAGCGAGGAGAATCTGGCCTGGTACGGGCATCAGCTCTCGACGGAGTTCGTGCACGGGCAGCGGCGGTTGACGGTCCGACGGCTGCCGGACGGCGTGGTCGTGGTGAACCCGCCGCAGAACGCCCCGGCGCCCAGCGCGGCGCTGGCTCTGCTGTCGGTGATCGCCGGCAACACCGTCGTGGTTCGCGCCCCGCGCAGCATCGCCCTGAGCACCATGCACCTGGTCCGCGAGCTGGTCGCGCCGGTGCTGCAGGACCTGAACGCGCCGCCCGGCACGGTCAATGTCATCTGCGGCAAGCCGGTCGAGGTGATGGACCGCTGGCTGGCGCACCCGCTGGTCGACGACGTCTTCTACTTCGGCGGCACCGAGGAGGGCATGCGGGTCCAGCGCGCGTGCGTGGAGCGGGGCAAGAAGCCGGTGCTCGAACTGGCCGGCAACGACGGCCTGGTGGTGTGGCGCGACGCGGACCTCGCCCTGGCGGCCGAGGCGATCACCGAGAGCTTCGTCGGCTCCGGTCAGATCTGCATGGTGCCCAACTACGTCGTCGCGCACCCGGCCATCGCCGACGAGCTGATGGCACTGGTCTGCCGAGAGGCGGCCCGGATCCGGCCGGGCTTCCCGCAGGACGAGGGCGTCCTGCTCGCCCCGGTGCGCCGCAGCGAACGCTTTTTCGCGTTGCTGGCCGACGCGGTCGAGCAGGGCGCCACCATCGTGTGCGGCGGGCGGCGCATCGAGGTCGACGGGACGCCGTCGGACTCCGGGGTGTTCCTGGAGCCGACCGTGGTGCGCGTCGACGGCCTGGCCGGCGCGCGGCAGCTCGACGTGGTCCGCCACGAGACGTTCTTCCCGCTGCTGCCGGTGATCGTTCCGGCGGCCGGCGACTCCGACGAGGATCTGCTCGACCTGGTCCTGACCTTCGTCAACGAGAACGAGTACGGCCTGCGCAACTCGCTGTGGTCGCGGTCGGACGAGGTGATCGGCGCGTTCGTGGACCGGGTGCACAACGGCGGACTGCTCAAGGTCAACGACTCCCACATCGGCTTCCTGCCTTACCTGCCCACGCACGGCGGCACCGGTCTCACCAGCGGCGCGCTCGGCGAGGCCAACTACCCGGTGCTGTCCACCACCCATGTGCAGGGCGTGAGCGTGTCGACCGGGATCAGCCCCCGGCAGGCCGCGTTCGGCCACTGACACGCGGCTCCCACCCGTCACGGAAGGCAACCGACATGCGTTCACTCGACGTCGCCCGCGAAGCGTGCGAGAAACACCACCCCGGCCTCAGCCAGGCCATCGCCGAGGTCCCCTTCTTCGACCGGGAGACGCCCGGCTCGCCGCTGCTCGCCGCGTTCCGGGCCGCCGGTGGTCCGGGCCTGCTCGTCCCCGCCGAGCACGGCGGTCAGGGCGCCGGTCCGCTGGCCGCGATGCGGGTGATGCGGGCGTTGGCGGCGGATTCGCCGTCGCTCGGCGCCGCGGTCACCATGCACCACTTCACCACGGCCACCCTGTTCGCCCTGGCGGGCACTCCAGGCCGGCTCACTGACGCGCAGCTCGGCCTGCTGTCCCGGATCGCGGGGGAGAACCTGCTCGCCGCGTCCGGCTGGGCGGAGGGCCGGACCAACCAGAACATCCTCACCCCCAGCATGACCGCCGTGCCGACGGAGGGCGGCTGGCTGGTCAGCGGTGGAAAGCGACCGTGCAGCCTGGCGCACTCGATGGACCTGTTCACCGCCAGCGTCAGCGTGCCCGCCGAGAACGGGGAACCGGGTCTTGCGATGCTGCTCATTCCGGCCGATCGGCCGGGCATCAGCGTGCACCCGTTCTGGCGCAGCCCGATCCTGGCCGCCGCGGAAAGTGACGAGGTGCGGCTGGACGACGTCCTGGTCCCCGACGACCTGGTGGTCCGCACCACGTCGGACGACCCGACCCGCCTGGACGACCTGCAGGCCGCCGGCTTCGTCTGGTTCGAGCTGCTGATCTCCTCGGTCTACGCCGGAGCGGCCAGCGCGCTGGCCGAGCGGGTGCTCGCCGCCGGACGTGGCAGCCTCACCGACCGCGCCGACCTGGTGGTGCGGGTCGACTCGGCGGTGGGGCTGCTGGAGGGCGTCGCCCGGGCGCTGGAGGACGGCGACGTCGGCGAGGACACGGTCGCGGCCGTGCTGGTCGCCCGGTTCGCGGTGCAGGACCTCGTGGTGCAGGTCGCCGCCAACGCGCAGGAACTGCTCGGGGGAATGGCCTTCATCGGCGAACCCGAGGTGTCCTACCTAGCAGCGGCCACCCGGCCGCTGGCATTCCACCCGCCGTCGCGTACCAGCACGGCCGAGGCACTGGTGGGCTGGGCGTCCGGCGGCCCGCTGACGCTGTCCTGAGAGGAACCGCCATGACCGTACTCGACAACCGTCCCCGGCCCGCCGTGGACCAGACCCGACTCACGCTGGACCGCTACCGTGCCCACCTGAGCAAGGGTCGGGCCACCGTGGCCGAGCTGTTCGGCAGCCATCTCGAGGTCGCCTCCGAGGGCGCCTGGCTGTGGACCGACGACGGCGGGGAGTTCCTCAACTGCGGCGGCTACGGCGTGCTGCTGATGGGTGCGCGGCACCCCCGGGTCATCGAGGCCGTTCGGGCGCAGCTGGACCGGCATCCCACCGCCACCCGGGTGCTGCTGGAACCGGCCGTCGGTCGCGCGGCCGAGCTGCTCTGTTCGATCACGCCGGCCGGCCTGGACCGGGTGCACTTCGCCCTCGGTGGGGCCGAGGCGGTGGAGACCGGGATCAAGCTGGGCCGCGCCCACGGCCGGCGGCGGCTGGTGTCGATGCGCCGTGGCTACCACGGCAAGTCCATCGGTGCCCTGTCGGCCACCGCCAAGGACGTGTACCAACGGCCGTTCCGCCCGTTGCTGCCGGACACCACGCACCTGCCGTTCGGTGACGCGGACGCGCTCGAGGCCGAGCTGCGGGACCACCCCGGCGAGTGCACGGTGATCGTGGAACCGGTGCAGGGCGAGGGCGGCGTAATCCTGCCGCTGGACGGCTACCTGCCCAGGGTGGAGCAACTGTGCCGGGAGTTCGGCGCGTTCTTCATCCTCGACGAGGTGCAGACCGGGCTGGGCCGGCTCGGCCACTGGTGGGGCGCCGACCGGTACGGGGTCACCCCGGACGTGCTGCTGACCGGCAAGGCGCTCGGTGGCGGGGTGGTGCCGGTGTCGGCCGCGGTGGCCAGCGCCGCCGCGTTCTCACCGTTCGACAAGGATCCCTACCTGCACACCGCCACTTTCTCGGGCCAGCCGTTGCTGATGGCCGGGGTGGAGGGAGCGATCCGCGCCATCCAGGAGGACGACCTGGTGGAGCGGGCCCGGGTGCTCGGCGCCCGGCTGCTGCCCGAGATCGCCCGGATCGCCCGGCAGAACTGCGGCGACCTGGTCGTCGACGTCCGGGGCGAGGGCCTGCTGATCGGTGTCGAGCTGGTCGAGGCGGGCCTGGCCGGTGAGCTGCTGATCGAGCTATTCAACCACGGGGTGGTCGCCAACCACTCCATGACCGCGAGCAGTGTCGTCCGCTTCACGCCGCCGGCTGTCCTGGCCGAACGCGACGTGCAGTTCCTGCTGACCGCTTTCGACCGTGCCACCCGCGACCTGATCGCTCAGGGCGCCCGAATGCCGGAAGGACGGTGAGTCGCCGCATGCGACGCGTCGAACTGACCGCACTGATCCCCGACCACACTCCGCAGCAGGTTCTCCCGGAGATCATCCGGTTCGACCGCTATCCGCAACTCGCCCCGCACGTGCGCTCCGCGGTGGTGCACCGGTCCCTGCCCGAGCCGACCGGGCGCTCCGACTGGGAGCTGCACTTCCGCAGCGGGCTGCTGCGCTGGACCGAGGAGGAGGTGTTCGAACCGGCGCGGGGCCGGATCACCTTCGCCCAGACCACCGGTGACTTCGACGAGCTGACCGGCGAGTGGACGCTGGTCGCCGCCGGCCCGGACACGGAGCTGACGTTTCGGGCCGACTTCGACTTCGGCATCCCCAGCCTCGCCGGCATTCTCGACCCGATCGCCGAACGGGTCATCCGGGAGACCATCGCGTTCGTCGTCACCGGCATCTACGACCGGGCCGTGCTGCGCACCCCGATGGAGCTGCCCACCACCGCGCCCGCCACCGCCTGACCGGCGGCCACCCCCACCCGCCACGTCCGACCAACAAGGAGCCGACGATGGACGCCGCCAACCCCTTCGAGACACCACGGACCTTCCTCGCGCACCGCGGTGAGTACCTGTTGGGCTTCGCCGCCACCACGGTGCTCGGTGTCCTGCACTGGCACGAGATCCGCTGGCTGCCCGCCGTGGCGCTGTTCCTCCACATCGACCTGATCGGGTACATCCCGGGCGCGATCGCCTTTCGCCGCAGCGGCGACGGGCACATCCCTAAGATTTTCTACTACCTCTACAACACCATGCACAGCCTGCTCACCCAGGGCCTGGTGGTGATCGCCTGGTGCCTGATCGCCGGGCCGGAGTGGGCGCTGCTCGCGGTGCCGTTCCACCTGTTCGGCGACCGCGGCCTGTTCGGCAACTTCCTCAAGCCGCTGAACCTACCGTTCGAGCCGCACGCCGATCCGGCCTACGACCGCCTGCTCACCGCGCTCGGGTACCCGCCACGGTCGGCGGCCACTCCCGCCCTGGCGCCGACGGCCACCGCCGACGTGCACTGACGGGCCTCCGATGTCCGCCGAAGACCGCACCGTCGGGTACCGCAGGGCCGTCCGCCGGATCGTCTCGGGTGTGTCGGTGCTGACCGTCCGGCACGGCGACACGCTGCACGGCACCACGGTCAGCTCGCTGAGCGCGGTGTCCCGGCAGCCGCTGCTGGTGGCGGTCTGCCTGGGCCGCTGGTCCACCTTCACCGGGCTCGCCTCGGCCGCTGGCCGGTTCACCGTCAACGTGCTGGCCGAACACCAGGCCGGGGTGGCGGCCTGGTTCGCCGACCCGGGCCGGCCGTCCGGAGCGGCCCAGTTCGACCACCTGACGTGGCAGCCGGACCCGGTGACCGATGCGCCGCGCCTGGACGGGGCCCTGGCGTCGTTCAGTTGCGACCTGCACCGACGCATACCGGCCGGCGACCACGACCTGCTGCTCGGTGAGGTCACCGGCGGCAGCGCCGGAGAGGGCAATCCGCTGCTGCACTTTTCCGGCCAGATGCACGAGGGCGTCCTACACCCCGTCACCCGCGGCTCCGGGCGGGCGACTGCGTCCGCCCTGGCCGTCCGTTCTTGAGAAGGGACCAACCATGACCACCACGACGCCGGCGGAGGCCGGCTGGGATACCGCCCCGGGCCTGCTCGACGGAGCGAAGTCGCTGACCCTCACCGCCGAGCAGTGCGGCCTGGCGTACTGGCTGGAGTCGGTCGCCCAGGGGACGCTGGCCGGACGGGCGCGCACCGGCCACGCCGACGGGTGCGAGACGCCCGAGTTCATGCGGGCGCCCGGGCCGTTGCGGGACAGCCTCGTGCTGGAGCTGGCGCAGCGCTCGGTCGCGGAGGACAAGGCGACCCGCCTGCTGGGACACTACGTGGCCAACGCCCCCGGCGTGGCCGAGCGGGACTTCTACGCCACCCAACTCATCGACGAGGCCCGGCACGCCCAGATCTTCCGCGACCACCTGGTGGAGTTGGGCGTGCCCGCCGACCGGCTGGCGGACACGATCGCCGAGGTGTCAGCCGACTACACCCGCGAGGTGCTGGACCCGATCGAGCGGTACGCCCAGCGCGTGATCCGCGACGACGGCGACTTCATCGGCGGGGTGGCCGTCTTCACCATCGTGATCGAGGGGGTCCTCGCGCCGGCGGCCGAACTGAGCGAGCGCAAGTGGGAACGGCTCGACCCGCCCGCCGGCGAGATCGCCCGGGGCGCAGCCATCGACGAGATACGCCACCTCACGGTGGGCAGCTCGCTGATCCGCGAGCACCTGATCCGCCACCCGGAATACCGCGACCATCTGCTGGACATCATGCGCGACGGCCGCCGGCTCTGGGACGAGCTGCCGGACCGCCGGTACGTGATGGCCCGCGAGGAGCTGTTCCAGAAGGGCATGGCCGACCACGCCGAACTGCTCGCCGGCTACGAGGTGTGGCCGGGCCGCCTGCTGCTCGACACCGACCCCGACGAGCGCTACGACACGGCGGACCGGTGGACCGAGGAGATGGCGGTCAGCCGACTCGAGTACATGGGCCTGGCGGACGCGCTGCCGATCCTGCTCGGGACGCAGCCGTGACCACTGCCTTCGGCGTTCGCGCGGTGGTGTCCGGAATCGGTGCGGCACTGCCGCGCCGGGTGGTCACCAACGCGGAACTCGCCGCTTACCTGGACACCACCGATGCGTGGATCCGCAGCCGGACCGGTATCGCCAGCCGCCGGTGGGTGACCGCCGGCACGGCGACCGCGGATCTTGCCGCCGCGGCCGGCCGGCGCGCGCTCGCCTGCGCCGGCACCGACGCCGTCGACGCGGTGGTCCTGGCCACCGCCACGCCGGACCATCCGGTGCCGGCGACCGCGCCGGAGGTCGCCACCAGGCTGGGTCTGTCCGGCGTGGCGGCCTTCGACATCGCGGCGGTGTGCAGCGGATTCGTGTACGGCCTGGCGACCGCGGCCGGCATGCTCGCCGGTGGCGACTTCCGGCGGGTGCTGCTGATCGGCGCGGACACGTACTCGACGATCGTGGATCCGAAGGACCGCACCACCGCGGTCATCTTCGGCGACGGCGCCGGCGCGGTGGTGCTGCGGGCCGGCGACGCGGCCGAGTCCGGTGCTCTCGGGCCGTGCGACCTGGGCAGCGACGGGCGCCTGGCGGACCTGGGCATGATCCCTGCCGGCGGGTCTCGACAGCGATCGGCCAACGTGACGGCGGTTGCCGAAGATCACTACTTCCAGATGCGCGGCAACGACATGTACCGCAACGCCGTGCAGCGGATGTCCGAGTCCGCCGGTCGGGCGCTCGAGCGCGCCGGGTGGACGGTGGCGGACGTGGACCGGTTCGTGCCGCACCAGGCCAACGCCCGCATCGCCACAGCAGTCGCGGAACGCCTCGGCCTGACCGCCGGGCAGCCGCTGTCCAACATCGAGCACGTCGGCAACACTGCGGCCGCCTCCATCCCACTGCTGCTGGCCCAGGCCCACGCCGACGGCCGGCTGCGCCCCGGCGACCGGGCCCTGGTGGCCGCGTTCGGCAGCGGCGCGACCTGGGGCGCCACCACGCTCGTCTGGCCGGACCTTCCGGCCGACGGGGAGCCCGATTTCGACCTCACGGACGGAGAGTGACATGTACGACCAGATCAAGGACATCGTCGCCAGCAAGTTCCAGATCGACCCCGCCGAGATCACCCCCGACCGGTCGCTGACCGACCTGGAGCTGGACTCGCTCGACGTGGTCGAGCTGTCTCTGGTGATCGAGAGCGAGCTGGGGGCGCGGGTCACCGACGTCGAGCTGGCCGAGGCGGCCCGCATCGACCAGATCGCCCGGTTGGTGGAGAGCCGGAGCGCGAGGGTCTGATGGCCGTCTCCGTTGCGGTGACCGGTCTGGGCCTGGTCTCGCCGGCCGGCATCGGACTGCCGGCCGGCTGGGACCGGGTCTGCGCCGGCGAACCCACCGCCGACCACGACCCGATCCTGGCGGACGGCCCGGTGACCATTTCCTGCCGGGTTCCGGACTTCGACGGGGCCCGCCTGCTCGGCCCGCGGGCCGCTCGGCGGCTCGACCGGTTCGTCCAGCTGGCGCTGGTGGCGGCTCGGGAGGCGGTCGCCGACGCCGGGCTGGACCACGCCGGCTGGGATGGGGCGCGGGTGGGGGTGGTGCTGGGCAACACCGCCGGTGGCACCGCCACCGTCGAGCAGCAGAGCCGGGTGCTGCTCACCGAAGGGCCCGCCGCCGTGCTGCCGCAGTTGCTGCCCATGCACCTGGCGAACATGCTGGCCGGTACGGCCTCCATCGAGCTCGGCGCTCTGGGCCCGAGCCTGACCGTGGCCACCGCCTGCGCCTCTGGCGCCACCGCGATCGGCCTCGCCCGGGACCTGCTGCTGGCCGGCCGCTGTGACGTCGTGGTGACCGGCGGTAGCGAGGCGATGATCACGCCTCTGGAGATGGCAGGATTCGCGCAGATGCGGGCGCTGTCGCGGCGCAACGCCGACCCACGGGGTGCCTCCCGGCCGTTCGACGTGGACCGGGACGGATTCGTCGCGGGCGAGGGTGCCGGCATCCTGATCCTGGAACGGGAGGCGGACGCGTCCGCCCGGGGCGCCCGGGTACGGGCCCGGATCGCCGGGTTCGGTGCCTCCGCCGATGCGCACCACGTCACCGCTCCCGACCCGTCCGGGCGCGGCATCGAACTGGCGCTGCGCGCCGCCCTGGCGGACGCCGGAGCGGCGCCGGGCGACGTCGACCACGTCAACGCGCACGGCACGTCGACCCCGCTGAACGACGTGACCGAGGCGGGCGTGCTGCGTCGGGTCCTGGGCGGAGCGGACGCCCTGGTGACATCCACCAAGGGCGTGACCGGGCACTGCCTGGGCGCCGCCGGGGCCGTCGAGGCGGTGCTCACCGTACGGTCGATAGAGGAGGGCCTGGTGCCGCCCACGGCGAACCTCACCACCCTCGATCCGGCGGTCGACCTGGCGGTGGCCGTCAAGCCCACGCCACGGCGCATCGACCTCGCCCTGAGCAACTCCTTCGGCTTCGGCGGGCAGAACGCCGTCCTGGCGGTGTCCCGCGCCTGATCCCGGGAACGGCCCGGCGCGCGTCGACCGCCCGCGCCGGCGCCGTTCCGCCACGACAAGACCTGCCGCAATGACTCGTCCGGAGGTAACCATGCTTCTCGAGGGAAGACGTCTGCTGGTCACCGGTGCGCTGAACACCCGGTCGATCGCGTACGCCGCCGCAGCCCTGGCCCAGCAGCAGGGCGCGGAGGTCGTGTTGACCGGCTTCGGGCGCGGCCTGCGGATCACCCGCCGGCTCGCCGCGACCATGGACCCACCGTGCGACGTGCTGGAGTGCGACGTGACCCGGCCCGAGCAGCTGACCGCCGTGGCGGACGAGCTGCACCGCCGCTGGGGCCGGCTGGACGGCGTCCTGCACGCCGTGGCGTACGCCCCCGCCGACGCGCTGGGGGGCAACTTCCTGGACACGTCCTGGGCCGACGCGGGCACGTCGTTGCACGTGTCGGTGTACTCCTTCGCCGCGTTCGGCCGGCACTTCGGCCCGTTGCTGGCCGCAGCCGGCGGTGGCTCGCTGGTGGGCCTGGACTTCGACGCGGGTCAGGCGTGGCCCGGATACGACTGGATGGGTGTGGCCAAGGCGGGGCTGGAGAGCTGCTGCCGGTACCTGGCGCACGCGCTCGGCCCGCAGGGCACCCGGGTCAACCTGGTCGCGGCGGGTCCCTTGCGGACCGTCGCGGCCACCTCCATCCCCGGGTTCGACCTGTTCGAGAGCACCTGGGCGGACCGGGCTCCGCTGGGCTGGGACGTGCAGGACGCGTCGGCCGTGGCGCGCACCGTGTGCGCGCTCTGGTCGGACTGGCTACCGGCCGTCACCGGCGAGGTGCTGCACGTCGACGGCGGCGCGCATGCGGTGGCGGCGGGCGTCGGCGCCCCGGTCGTGGCCGGGGCGACGCGATGAGGCGCCTGGCCTCGCCGGCGGAGCTGGCCGGCCTGGTCGGCCAGGAGCTCGGCGTCGGGCGATGGCAGCAGGTCGACCAGGCCAGGGTGGAGGCGTTCGCTGCGGTCACCGGCGACCACCAGTGGATCCACGTGGACGCCGGCCGTGCCGCGACCGGACCGTACGGGGGCACGCTCGCGCACGGCATGCTGACCCTGGCGTTAGTGCCGCCGATGATCGCCGAGGTGGTCGACGTCGGCGGTTGCCTGCTCACGGTCAACCGGGAGATCTGCCGGGCCCGGTTCCTCAGCCCGGTGCGGGCCGGCGACCGGGTCCGGGGCCGGGTGACCCTGGCGGCCAGCCGGCCCCGGGCCCGCGACTACCAGGAGGCCCGGTACGCGGTCACCGTGGAGACCGAGGGTAACGCGGAGCCGGCGCTGCGGGCCGAGGCGATCCTGCTCTACCGCAGCGTCGCCGACTGATCGACAGCAGACCTGAGCCGGCCGGACGGGTACGTCCGGCCGGCTCGGCACGTGGCCAACGCTCGGCACGTGGCCAACGCTCGGCACGTGGCCAACGCTCGGCACGTGGCCGGGGGGAGGCGACCCCCGGCCGGGCCGGACACGGCGGCACGCGATCGCGGCGCCAACAGGGACGGGCCTAGTACTGCAACGGCAGTAGGCGAATCGCCTTCGGGTCGGGTTCGTTGGTCAGGTCGTGGCGGACGTTGATGTCGATCGTTGGTATGGGGAGTTGGATCGGCTTCATGCTCGGATCGGGGTGCGGTTTCGCCGGTCGGAGCCGCGTCGGCGGGCGCGGCAGTACCTGTGTGGGCTGGTCTCGGGCTTGGCCCGTAAGAACGGGTGGACCCTGGCTGAGCAGGCCGGGGATGTGTCGCCGGACGGGATGCAGCGGTTGTTGCGGTGGGCGGACTGGGACGTCGACGCTGTCCGTGATGACATGCGCGACTACGTGATCGAACACCTCGGCGACCGGCAGGGCGTGCTGATCGTCGATGACACCGGTTTCCTGAAGAAGGGCACACGGTCGGCCGGGGTGCAACGCCAGTACTCCGGCACGGCCGGGTGGACCGAGAACTGCCAGGTCGGGGTGTTCTTGGCCTACCGGTCATCCCAGGGACACGCGTTGATCGACCGGCAGCTCTACCTTCCGACCTCGTGGACCGATGACCGGGACCGGTGCCGGTCCGCGGGCATCCCGGACGAGGTGGCGTTCGCCACGAAGGTGCAGATGGCCCGCCAGATGCTCGCTCGCGCCCTGGACGCGGGGGTGCCGGTGGGGTGGGTGACCATGGACGAGGCCTACGGCCAGTCGAAGTCCCTGCGGGTGTGGCTGGAACAGCGCGATGTGGGCTATGTGGTCGCGACCCGCCGTAACGACGACATGATCACCACGACGATGGGGACCGCCCGCGCCGACGAGCTCATCGCCGCCCTGCCCGCTCGGGCGTGGTGCCGACTCTCAGCCGGCGCCGGAGCGCACGGCCCACGCGAGTACTGGTGGGCTCGGATCCCGGTACGGGTCTGCTGGAAACCGGGCCGTGGACACTGGCTCCTGGCCCGGCGCAGCATCACCACCGGCGAGATCGCCTACTACGTCTGCTACGGGCCTCGCCGCACCCGCCTGGTCGACCTCGCTCGTGTCGCCGGGGCGAGGTGGGCGATCGAGGAGTGCTTCCAGCAGGCCAAGAACGAAGCCGGCCTCGACGAGTACCAGGTGCGTGACTGGCGGGCCTGGTACGCCCACATCACCCTCGCGATGGCCGCCCACGCCTGGCTGTCCGTGGCCAGATCCTTTGCGGCAAAAGGGGAACCAGCGCCGGCGACGGCATGATGATCGGCTACACGGTACCGGAGATCCGAAGACTCCTCACCGCACTCGTAGTGCGACACATCCATGAACCCCAGCGCATCTGGGCTTGGTCCCGATGGCGACGACGCCGCCAACACCAGGCCCGAACATGCCACTACCGACGACGCGGCTACCCCTGACCAACTGCCGTTGCAGTACTAGGTTCCGGTAGTTCGATGATCAGACGGCGCGCAGCAGGTCGTCCAGGTGTCGCAGCGCGGCCTCGGCCCCGTCGGCGACGGTCTCGTCGTCGGGAGCCGCGCAGACCGCGGCGAAGGACTGCAGAACCTGCATGGAAGCCGCTTCCAGCGGGGTCGGGGTCGATTCCGGCACAGTCGTCATGTAGGGCTCCTCTCGTTCGATGCGGATGGTGGCGCGGGCGTTTGCCGCTCAGAAGGCGGCACAGGCCCGGAAGACGTGGGCGAAACCCGTCACGCTGGCCGGACCATCGAACGCGATGTACTCCGGCAGCACCACGTCAGGCGCCCATTTCATCTTGTAGTCCAGTTGGGTACGCGCCGGGTAGACCGCCTCCCCGTACTGCCAGAGCAGGTTCATCAGGGTGCGGAAGGCCGGGCTGTGGCCGGGCAGCTCCAGCGCCTCGTCCAATGCGGTGAACGGGGTGAAGCCGAAGTGCAGCCAGCGCACCCCCTCTGCGGTGAAGCGGTCGATGGCGACCCGGTTGATGGCTTCCATCAGGCCTGGCGTCTCGTCGGGGCGGCGCCGGCTCAGGTCATGCATCCAACCGGGCCGGCTGCCGTAGACCGGCGAGTAGGAGATGTAGCCGGCCAGCTCGCCGTCGATGAGGCCGACGAAGAGGCGACGCAAGGGCTGCATCTCACCGCCGTACTGGCCGACCAGGAACTCCAGCTCGGTGGCATGCTCGCCCTTGCTCTGCAGCCAGTCGCGGTCGAGGGCGCGCATCCGGTCGTACCACTCGGCGGCGTCGACCTCGTGCACGGTGAGTCCGGAGCGGTGCGCCCGGGAGATCTTGTTGCGCAGCCGCATGAAGCGGGTTCCGGCCAATGAGAAGGTAGACAGGTCGACCGCGTACGAGCCGCCAATCTGGTTCACCGTCCAGCCCTGCGCGGCGTACCGCTCCGCGTCCGCAGGTTGCAGTTGCACCGCGACGACCCGGCGCTGGCGGGCGGCGGCGAACTCGCGGAACGCCCGCAGGATCGGCGTCTGGTCCGGCGGGGCCGCGAACACGCCACCGAACTGCACCAGCCAGCGCCCTGCCGTGCGATAGACGACGACGCCGTCGCGCCCGGGGGCGGTGAACACCGAGTTTCCCGCATTGGTGGCAAGAAACGCACTGGGATTGTCCACGTCGTCACGCCGGATGGATTCATGGATCCGGAGTGACGGGGAAAGCGTTTCCGTCATGGCGATCACCCCGATCTGACGTCACTCGAATAATAGTAAATGTAGGCCACCGACGACCGGCGAATCAAGGGAGTTGACCACAGAAGGGTGGGGAAAATTTGTGTCGACCGGCGTCAGCGCGATGTCAGTGCGATATCAGGGCGAGGGTGCAGAATGATTGCAGAAGGACGGAAGGCGGCCGGTGAGATTACTGGAGAGGTGCCCGTAGTGGCCGACCGGGGGCCGGGCTCGTGAGCTCGGCCGGGTCCTGAGTGACCCACGCAGGTTCGAATCCTGCCCTCTCCGCGGAAACGGGATCTGGTGGCGCGAAGTGGCCACCAGATCCTTTTTCGTGCGGCAGTCGACACACGGGTACGACCCGCAGCGCACTACGGGCCGTACCCGCCGCCCGACCGGCTTCAGCGGTGCAGGGCGAGGTGGTCGGCGGTGCGGTTCAGCACCGGGTGATGGGTCAGGATGGCGCGTTCGTAGCGGCGCAGCACGGGGGAAGGTTCGATGCCGATCTCGTCCTTGAGCCTGGTCCACATCTGCCGGTAGACGGCCAGCGCGTCGGTCTGCCTGCCGGCCCGGTACAGCGCCACCATGAGTTGTTCGCAGAGCCGTTCGTTGGGTCCGCTCACCTCGATGAGCTCTCGCAGTTCCGGGATGATTTCGGCGTGCCGGCCGAGCTTCAGCTCGTTGTCGTAGAGCAGTTCCAGCAGGCTGAGCCGGGACTCCTCGTAGCGGGCCGCAGCGGCGCGGCAGATGCTGCCACCCTCCATCGAGTCGAAGACGGGGCCGCGCCACAGTTGGAGCGTCTCGCGCAGCCGGCGCACCGCCTCGTCGGGCGGCATGTCGGGCTTGCTGCGCATCTCGTCCAGACAGCCGACGAACCGGTTGGCGTCGAGCTCGTGAGGTTCGAAGCGCAGTCGGTAGCCGGTGGTAGACCGCATCAGCCGGCTCGGCGCGTCCGGTTCCAGCTCCTTCAGTCGGCTTCGGAACCGGCTGATGTGGGCCTGGAGCGCATTCTCCGGATTGCGTGGTGGGCTGCCGTCCCACAGCTCCTTGATCAGCACGCTACTGGTGCGCGGCCGCCCGTTGTTCACCACCAAGGTGACGAGCAACAGACACTGAATGGCACCCCTGATCTCCACGAGAGATCCACCGGACATGATCTCGATGGGCCCCATGATAGAAATGTCCAACGATCCTCCCCCGTCCACACCGACCCGGAACGCATTCCCTTCTTGAGTTCCGATATGCTGATACATATTGCCAGGCATCATTGCCTTAAAACTCATCAAAGCTATCTTGCAATGCAGGATCAGGCAATTACTTAGGAGGTAAATACGTACCGGGGCTGCGGGTCAGTGCTGAGCGACCGGGCGCCAGGGGCGCAGCACCTCGCTGGTGTACGGATCCGCAGGCAGGAAGGTCTCCACAGTCAGCTCGGCCACCGTGACGTCCAGTGGGGTGCCGAAAACGGTGGCCGTGCTGAGGAAACAGAGCTGGCGGTCGTGGTGGCGAAGACGCAGCCGCACGGCGATGCCGGTGGACTGCTCCTCGGACGAGGCGTCCGGCATCTGCTCGCTGCCGGGATAGCTGCGCAGTTCTTCGTGCAGGGCGGCCAGCATGGGATCGCCCTGCATCGCGGCCTGCCGGTACAACCGGGTCAGCACATGCCACCGCCACTGCGGGAGGTTGATGATGCGGGGGGCCAGCCCGCGCGGGTGCAGGCTGGCCCGCAGCACATTCACCGGCGGGCGCAGCAGGTCCTTGTCGATCCCCTCGGTGAAGATTCGCACGCTGTCATTGGAGTCGAGCATGTTCCAGGCCCCGTCGACGGCGAACGCCGGGAACGGCTCCTGCGCCACGAGCACCTGACGGACCGTCGTGCGGACCGCCGCCAGCGCCGGCGAGTCCGGCGGTGTCTCCGGAAACTGCGGCGCGTATCCCGCAGCGAGCAGCAACTGGTTACGGGCCCGCAACGGAATGTCGAGTTGCTCGGCCAGGTGCAGCACCATGTCCCGGCTCGGCCGAGAGCGTCCGGTCTCGACGAAGCTGAGATGCCGGGTGGAGATCCCCGCCCGCGTCGACAGTTCGAGCTGACTCAGGCGCCTGCTCTCCCGCCAATACCGCAGAATGCCACCGGCCGAACGGTTGGTCTGCTCTGCCTGCTGCACCATGCCGAAATCATACACTGACGCTGGGTTATTGAACTGATACGCACAGCCACTGGTCGATACTCTCAGTGGATCCCCGTCTCACGCCCACGCCACAAATCGTCGCGAAGCTCCCGCCGCAGGATCTTACCGGTCGGATTGCGCGGGAGGCTGTCCAGGAACGCGTAGCTGGTGGGGATCTTGTAGTCCGCGACCCGTCCCTTGAGCGACATCATCAACTGGCGTGGACTGACCTGAGCCCCCGGCCGCAGCACCACGCAGGCGTGCACCGACTCACCCCACCGCTCGTGCGGCGCGCCGACGACCGCCGCCTCGGACACGTCCACATGCTGCACCAGCGCGTTCTCCACCTCGGCCGGGTAGACGTTCTCCCCCGCCACGATGATGGTGTCCTTCACCCTGTCGCACAGGTACAGGTAGCCCTCGGCATCCTGCCAGCCGGCGTCACCCATCCGCAGCCAGCCGTCGGTAAGGGCGTTCGCGGTCTCCGCCGGCCGCTTCCAGTAACCGGACATCAGCGCCGCAGAGCGTACGCAGACCTCACCGACCTGGCCCGGCGCGACCTCCTGCCCGGCGGGGTCGACCAGCCGAATCTCCACACCGGGGCAGGCCCGTCCGGCTGCCCTGAGCCGCGGGCTGCCGGGCACATGGTCCTCGGGCGGCAACAGCGCCACCGCGTTGCCCGTCTCGGTCGCGGCGTACGCCTGCACGAAGTCCGCCGGAATGACCTCCAGGCACCGGCGCAGCAGGGCCTCCGCGATCGGCGACCCGCCGTAGACCACCTTGCGCAGCGAGTCGAACGCCGAACGGGAACCCGGCTCGGCCAGCATCATCTGCAACATGGCCGGCGCCACGAAGGTGGTGGTGACGCCGAGGTCGCGGATCAACCGCACCGCGTCGGAGCTGACGAACATCGGCATCACCACGTTGGTGACCCCGGCGGTGAACCCCTGCATCGCCCAGGACAGCCCAGCGATGTGGAAGGCGGGCAGAGCGATCAGGCTACGGTCGCTGGGCTTCCAGTCGACCCAGTCCAGATCGCGCTCGGCCATCGCGCGACCGAGCGCGAAGAAGCTACGGTGTGGCAGGACGACCCCCTTGGGCCGGCCGGTGGTGCCGCTTGTGTAGATCTGGGCCACCGGATCCGCGGGGTCCACCGGCACGTCCGGATCGGTGTCCGGGTGCCCGTCGCGCCAGGCGCGGTACCCGCTTCCGGGCCGCTGCGGCGTGTCCATCGCCACCACCGTGCGCAGCCGGGGCAACCGGTCCCGGAGCCCCTCGACGATCGCGAGGTAGTCCTGCCGCACGAACACCAGTTCGGCATCTGCGTCGCCGAGCAGGTCGGCCACCTCGCCGGGGGTGAGCCGCCAGTTCACCGGGGTCAGCACCGCGCCGATCTTGGCGCAGCCGAAGGCGATCTCGTAGTACGCCGCCGACTCCAGGCCGAGGTGCGCCACCCGGGCCCCCCGGCCCACCCCGGCGGCGTGCAGCGCGTGCGCCGTGCGGTTGCTGTTCAGGTGCAGGTCACGATAGGTGAGCTCGGTGCCCTCGGAGATGATGGCCAGGTGGTCGGGCTGCCGGGCGGCCTGCTGGCCCGGGACGGCGCCCAGCGTGTCGGGTCGGGTGGTCACGGCCGCTCCAGATGCGTCGAGAGGCTACGGACGGTGGGGTGGTCGTACACGGTGGTCAGTGCCACCGGTCGGCCGACGGCGGCACCGAGGGCCTCGACGAGCTCACCGGCGGCGAGCGAGTCCAGTCCCAGTTCGGTGAAGGTCACGTCCACCGGCACGGCGGCACTGCTCGGGAAGCCCAGGACCCGGGCCACCACGGCCCGGACCGGGTCGCCGTCGTCCGCCTCGGACTCCGGGTCGGCCGTGGTGGTCTCACCCAGCCAGTAGCGCTGCCGGTCGAACGCATACGGCGGCAGTTCCACCCGCCGGCGGTCGGTCCCGTCGTGCACCGCGCGCCAGGACACCGCGACCCCGGCGGTGTGCAGGCCGGCCAGCCCTTTGAGCACCGTGTCGTCGTCGTGCAGGCTGCGCACCCAGGCGTGCGCGGCGGGATCGGCCACCCCGGCGCGGGCCAACCCGATCAGCGTGCCGGACGGGCCGATCTCCAGGAACGCGTGCCGGCCGCGCCGTTCCACAGTCCGCACCGCCGCGGCGAAGTCGACCGGCTCGCAGATGTGGCGCACCCAGTAGTCCACCGTGGCGATCTGCCGCCACCGGGCCATCTGCCCGGTCACTGCGGAGACCAGCGGGAACTTCGGTTCGTGGAACGCGATGCCGGCCAGCTCCGCCCGGAACTCGTCGAGCACGCCGGCCATCAGCGGCGAGTGGAACGCGTGCGACACGGCCAGCCGGGTCGGCCGCCAGCCGCGCTCGTCGGCCGCCGAGTGGACCGCGGCCAGCGACCCGACGCCGCCGGATACCACGCACTGCCGTGCCGCGTTGATCGCCGCGAGCGCCAGGTCCGGGTACGCCTTGATCAGCGGCGCGACCTCGGCGGCGGAGGCGCGGACCGACACCATGCCACCGGGCTCGGTCACGGACTCCATCAGCCGGCCCCGGGCGGCCACCAGGCATGCCGCGTCGTCCAGCGAGAACAGGCCTGCGACGGCCGCAGCGGTGACCTCGCCCAGGCTGTGCCCGGCCAGCACGTTGGGTCGTACACCCCAGGAGAGCCAGAGCTGGGCCAGCGCGTACTCCAGTGTGAACAGCGCAGGCTGGGCGTACCGGGTGCGCTGCATCAGCGTCTCGTCGAGGTCCTTGACCGACCGGCCCAGATGCGGGGCGAAGAGGGCGTCCAACTCGTCGACCCACCGTCGGAAGACCGGTTGCCGACGGTAGAGCTCCGCGCCCATGCCGACCTTCTGCGCGCCCTGGCCGGTGCAGAGGAAAGCAACCTTGCGTATGTCGGCCGAGGGCTGCAGCGTCGCGACTTCGCGCCACTCCGCCAGCAGCTGCCGCAGGCCGGCATGGTCGCGCACCACTCCGGCCAGTCGGTACGGCAGGTGCGCCCGCGCGACGTTGGTGGTGTGGCAGAGGTCTCCGATGTCGTGTTCGGTGCCGGCCGCGAGCAGCCGTTCCACCTGCCCGAGCAGCGCCCGGGGCGACTTTGCGGAGAGTGTCAGCACACCGGGCCCGGACGGGGGGCGCTGTGGCCGGGACACCGGTGGGGCCTGCTCGACCACCGCCGAGGCGATGGTGCCGGCGAAGCCGAACGAGTTGACCATCGCCCGCCGGACCGGGCCCGGCCAGGGCCGGTGCTCCCGTGGCACATCGACCGGCAGGATCGACCAGGGGATCCGGGAGGACGGCTCGGTCAGGTTCAGGTGGGGAAAGACCGTGCTGGCGCGCAACTGGGCCAACACCTTGAGCACGCCGCCTACGCCGGCGGCCAGCTCCAGGTGCCCGATGTTGGTCTTCACCGAGCCGACCAGCACCGGCCGCTCGGCGGTGTGGGAATCCGCGTAGACCGCGCCGATGGCGCCCAGCTCGATCGGATCACCCAGCGGGGTGCCGGTGCCGTGCGCCTCCACGTACTGCACGTCGCCGGGAGTTAGGTTCGCCGCCGCCAGGGCACGCCGCATCAGCGCCTCCTGGGCGGTGCCGTTGGGCGCCGTCAGGCCCGCGCTCTCGCCGTCGTGGCCAACCGCCGTGCCGCGGATCAGCCCGAGCACGGTGTCGCCGTCGCGTCGGGCGTCCGACATGCGCTTGAGCACCAGCATGCCGCAGCCCTCGGCACGGCCGTACCCGTCCGCGCGCTCATCGAACGTCTTGCACGTCCCGTCCGGCGCGAGGGCGTTCATGTCGCCGAACAAGGCGGTCGTCCGGGGATGGTGGATCGCGTTGACCCCCCCGCACAGCGCGATCCCGCACTCGCGGCGCCGAAGCCCCTGCACGGCCAGGTGCAGCGCCACCAGCGACGCCGAGCACGCGGTGTCCACGGTCATGCTCGGCCCGCGCCAGCCCAGCACGTACGACAGCCGGCCGGACACCGCCGAGTGCGCGACCCCGGCGGAGAGGTGACCGTCGAGCTCATGGTCGGGCAGCTCACCCAGCTCGAACGCGTAATCCATCGAGCCGGCGCCGAGATAGACCCCACCATCGCCGTGGCGCAACGAGGTGGGGTCTATGCCGGCGTGCTCCAGGGCCTCCCACGCCGTCTCGAGGACGAGGCGCTGCTGCGGATCCATGCAGTTCGCCTCCTTGGGTGAGATGTTGAAGAAGCGGGCGTCGAACCGGTCCAGACCCTCCAGGAAGCCGCCCGCCGTGGTGGCTATCCCACCCCGGCCGGGGTGGGCGTACGCCACGGCGTCCCAGCGGTCCGCCGGGATCGGCACGGTCGCGCTGCGGCCGGCGGAGAGGAAGTCGATGAATGCGTCCAGCGTGTCGTTGCCGCCGGGGAGGCGCAGGCCGACGCCGACCACGGCGATCGGCTCGTACCTTTCCAGTAACAGCGCCCGCAACTGCTCCTTGGCTTCCATCAGTTCACCCCTGGTACAGCTCTGCGAGAAGGTCGTCCACCAGCGCGTCGCGGGCCGGCGCGGCGACCTGCCGGGCGGGTTCGGCGGTGCCGGCGAACAGGTCGGCCAGCACGTCCTCCTCTAGGTGATCCAGCAGCCGCTGCACCGTCGGGCTGTTGAACAGCAGAGTCCCGTCGATCTCGCGGGACAGCAGGCTCTCCAGCCGCTGCTTGAGATCGTTGACGGTGAGTGAGGTCAACCCCAGGTCGAAGTAGCTCTCGTCCAGCGGCAGATCGTCCTGTTCGGTCATCAACAGGGCGGTCTTGAACTCGGTCACCACCAAGGTTTCCAGCGCCTCTCGCCGTTCCGACCGGGGTAGGTCACGCAAGGATTCGACGCTTGGCGTGATGGGTGCCATAAAGGACCGCCCTTTCATACGCACGGTGGGCACGTCGGCCGGTCTCGGACGAGACCGTGGCTTCAGCGAAGCGGTGCGCGGCCGTCCTGTCCACGTCATGTAAGCGCGCTGAAAGCGCCGTGTCAGCGTCCCGTCACGTTCCACCGGGTCGACCGCACCCCGACGCGTCCGCATGCTGCCGCGACGCAGGGGTCTGCTGCACCGGTAGGTGACAACTGAGATGGCTTGCCCTGGTGGCGGGCTGGAAGGATGTCGCTGTGCCCAAGCCCTATCCCCGAGAGTTCCGCGATGACGGTTGCTGTTGCGTTGGCGGATCGGTGGGCACGCCGGGCTGCGCCAGCCGGGCTCTGATCAGATCGCTCGTGCGAGTTCGGTGAACGCGGCGGCCACCCGCAGCGCGGGCGGAACGTCGGTGGCGAGTTCGTAGTGTCCGCGTCGGAGGTTCTGCACGAAGGCGTGTCCGGTGACGATCGTCTGGAGGGTGCGGTCGGTGTGGAGTCCGCGCATCGGTCTGAGCCGGTGCTTGAGTTGGCTGTGGTCGGCCTCGATCGGATTGTTGGCATGTCGTTCGACGTGGTGCCACGCCGCCGGGACCAAGTCCTCCAACACCTTGGCATAGGCGGGAGCGGCGTCGGTTACGACCTCGCTGGGCATGATCTTCAGCGTGGTCAGCGCCCGGTGGAAGAACCGTCGGGCTGCGGCGGCGTCCCGACGCGCCGATACGAGCACGTCGATGACCTGCCCGTGCTGGTCGACTGCCCGGTAGACGTAACGCCAGCTACCGTTGACCCTGAGGTAGGTCTCGTCCACGAACCAGCGGTCACCAGGTGAGTGGCGAGCGAACCGGGCGGCGTCGGCCAGCAGCGGGGTGAACCGCTGCTGGCCACCGGTAGACCGTCACGTGATCCACCTCGACACCGCGTTCGACCAGCAACTCCTCCACATCCCGGTAGGAGAGGTTGAACCGCAGATACCAGCGGACCGCCAAAACGATCACCTCAAGCGGGAACCGAAAGCCGAGGAACGCCGACGGCGGCGGAGACCAGGACCGGAAACGAGACAGCGACCTCACCGGCCCAGCAGACCACACCGGACAAGCCGGAGTCGATCATGCTTTCGCCCAACGCAATAGGCCCGCTCAGACCGATGCGCGGACTCCGCACCGACCGCACCCTCCAGACGATCGTCACCGGACACGCCTTCGTGCAGAACCTCCGACGCGGACACTACGAACTCGCCACCGACGTTCCGCCCGCGCTGCGGGTGGCCGCCGCGTTCACCGAACTCGCACGAGCGATCTGATCAGAGCCCGGCTGGCGCAGCTCGGCGTGCCCACCGATCCGCCAACGCAACAGCACCCGGTCGTCGCTGTCGGGCACGTGCACGTGACCGGCCCGGCTGTCAGGTCCAGCCAGCAGTTCGCGTAGAGGGTGTCGAAGTTTACCCGCAACACCATTGTCACGACCGACCGTCTCATTCGCGGCAAAACGGGTTAGAACGACAGCCGTCAAGGTACGGTCGTGTCGGTTTTCGAGGTCGACTGCAAGGCTGCATATCCGTGCGTGGACACACTTTTGAGCAGAAACCTCAGATACGGCCACCCCCCAAGTCCATCGATCGACATATAAGCTACTGGAATGAAGAAGAGGCTTGCACTCACCGTGGCCGCCATCACCGCCGTCGCCACCCTCACGCTCGGCAGCCCGGCATACGCACTGCTGTGGATCTGGGTGGGCCCGTACCCGGCGAAGGCCGCCTGCGACGTCGAGCGCGCCGAGTTCGCCAACACCTACATCACCCAGCAGTGTCTGTACCGCGACCTGACCGGCACGCTCAACGACGGTTGGTACTTCAAGTACGCCCCTGAATTCTGATCGGCAGGGCAGGGCAGGGCAGGGCAGGGCAGGGCCGGGGGCCGCTGCCGGCGCCCGGCCCTGCCCCACCACTCTGCGGCGAACCGCCAGATCCCCTGCTTCCGAGGTATTAGTAAGCACGCCAAGCTCGGGCACCACGCCCGCCTCGTCCACCGTCAATCCTCACCGCCGCGTACAGGAGCAGGAGACGAAAGCGACGGTAGTGCACACGAGTCCGGTCAGATCAGAGGTCCGTACTCGACTGCACCCACCCACGAAGACCAGTAACGATCGGTGCAGCTGACCTCGGAAATCGACAGACGGTATCGCCACGCGATTGCCCTATCGGGCCTACCGAAGGTCAAGGCATCCTCAGAGGACGTCTGATTCACGTATTTTGTGTGTGTTGTGGTTGTGGGGGTTCTCGCCAGGTTGGGGTGGTTTCGGTGGTGAGGCGTTTGGCGA
>NZ_FMCU01000004.1 GCF_900091525.1 Micromonospora matsumotoense | reverse complement strand
CGCCGCGTCGACCTCGGCGACCATCCGGGCACTCGCGTCCGGATCGAGACACCGCAACGGGTCCGCGTCGATCCGCTCAGCGTCCTCGGGCGTCGGCCGCAGCCCCGGCTTCGCGGCCACCGACCCCAACTCCACCACATGCGACACGATCTCGATACCGAGGGCCTGCTTCACCAGGGCCTTCGCCACGGTGCCCACGGCCACCCGGGCGGCGGTCTCCCGGGCGCTGGCCCGCTCCAGAATCGGCCGGGCGTCGGTGTGGCCGTACTTCTGCATGCCGGCCAGGTCGGCGTGGCCGGGCCGGGGACGCGTCAACGGCGCGTTCCGGGCCTGACTCGCCAACTCGTCCGGATCGACCAGGTCAGCGGCCATCACCGTCTGCCACTTCGGCCACTCCGAATTCCCCACCCGGATCGCCACCGGACTACCCAAAGTCAACCCATGCCGCAGACCACCGACAACCTCGACCTCATCCCGCTCGAACGCCATCCGCGCACCCCGGCCGTAACCCAACCGACGACGCGACAACTCACCCACGATGTCACCGGTGGTCACCGCCACCCCGGCGGGAACCCCCTCCAACAACGCCACCAGAGCCGGACCATGCGACTCACCTGCAGTCAGCCAACGCCACACCGTCGTCACCGCCCGAGACCGGGCAGGGCGTGCGCCGTCCCGGCAGCCGCCGGCACCGGGGCCGGCGACGAGGCCCCGGCGGTCGCCGGGCTCCCGACCTCGGCCAGGTGTCGGGCGTGGGCCGCGGCGAGGCGGCCACCGGTGCGGGCGGTGCTGATCAGCACCGCCATGTTGGCCCGGGACGAGCGGCCCTGGGTGGCCGCGTCGACGGCGCGCATGAGGTACTTCGTGATGGCGTTGCCGCGTACCCCGTCCCGGCGGGCGGCCGACATCGCCTCGTCGATCGCCTGGTCGACCTCGGCGTCGTCCACGGCCTCCTCGGCGTCGACCGGGGTGGTGATCAGGAAGGAGCTGTGGTTGCCCAGTGCCCAGTGGTTCTCCACCGCGCGGGCGATGACCATGTCGTCGTCGACGCGGCAGGGGCTGGCGAGGCCGCTGGAGACGCAGTAGAAGGCCGGGAAGTCGTCGGAACGGTAGGAGACCACCGGCACCGAGTGGGTCTCCAGGTATTCCATGGTCAGTCCGAGGTCGAGGATCTTCTTGGCGCCGGCGCACACCACGGCGACCCGGGAACGGGTGAACTGGACGAGATCCGAGGAGATGTCCATGCTCGTCTCGGCGCCCCGGTGGACACCGCCGATGCCGGCGGACGCGAAGAACGCGATGCCGGCCAGATCCGCCGCGATCAACGAACTCGCCACCGTCAGCGCGCCCATGCCGCCCCGGGCGAGCGCCACCGGCAGGTCCCGGGCGCTGACCTTGGGGATTCCGGGCGTCGAGGCGAACCGCTCGATGTCCGCCGCGCTCATGCCGACCCGGATCACCCCGTGGTCGACCGCGACCGTCGCCGGCACCGCGCCGCCCGAGCGGACGGCCTCCTCCACCCGGTGCGCGGTGGCGGCGTTGTCCGGGTAGCGCAGCCCGTGGGTGATCACATTGGATTCCAACGTCACCACGGCCCGCCCCTCGGCCAGGGCGTCGGCGACCTCCTCACTCAACCGCACCTCGACGGTGGAGTGGACGTTGCGTGTCATGCGGGCTCCTCGGTCGGTCCGGTCCGGGCAACGCGGGACCGGTTTCGGGCAGGGCAGGTGCGGTTTCGGGCAGGTCGGTCTCGGGTCGCCGGTCGGGTCGGGCCGTCTGTGGCGGGTGCGGGCCGGGGTCGGCTCACTCCTCCAGGACCGCCTCCAGCGCGATGGACACCGCGTCCTCGTCGCAGCCGAACGCCCTGGTCATGGCGCGGGTGACGGCGGTCACCAGGCGGTTGTGCTGCTCGTCGGTCAGGGCGATCGGCAGGTGGGTGATGCTCACGTGCGGGCGGACCGGTCGACGGCGGGACCGGGCGGGCAGCGCCGCCACCACCTGGTGCACCCCGGGTTCGCGCAGCACCGCGTAGTGGTCGGCGGCCAGGTCGACGACCACGGGGGAGAGGTTGCGGCGGGCGACGGCGGTGTCCAGGAAGGACTCCTGGTCGCCCCGGGTCCGCAGCACCGTCACCGGGGCCCGCACCGGCCGCCGGGCGAGTTCGGCCTCGGTGTGGCGCAGCCCGTACGTACGGGCGACGACCCGGGTGATCCGGCGGACCAGCGGCAGGTCCAAGGCGGGGAAGTGCCGCCGGACGAACCCGGTGAAGGTCTCCTCGTCCACGACGGTGGCCAGACACTCCTCGATCACCGGACCGCTGACCGTGCCCGCGAACACGGAGCACAGCACCGCCAGGTACGTCGGGCTGGCGAAGCTCGCCGGGCCGTCAGTGGCCGGGCCCGCCGACACCCGGACCCGGGGTGATCCGGGGGCGATCAGAACGAGTTGGTCCACCTGCTCGCCGGCCTGCTCCAACTGGTACGCGGCCTCCACCGCCACCCGGGTGCCGAACGAGTAACCCCACAGCGTGTAGGGGCCGCGGGGTTGCCGTTCCCGGATCGCCCGGATGTCCTCGGCCGCCATCCGGGAGATCGTGCGGTAGGGCTCCTCTCCCGGGTTCACGCCGTACGCCTGCACGCCGTGGAAGGGCCGGCCGACGGTGCCGGCCAGCAGCCGCAGGTTCATCGGGTAGCCGCCGAGGCCCGGCCAGCAGTAGACGGAGCGACCCTCCCGGGTCCGCGCCAACGGCACCAGCCGGGACCTGCTCACCTGGTCGCGTTGGGCGATGCGCCGCGCCAGTTGGGCCACTGTCGGGCTGTCGAAGATGACCTGCATCGGCAGCGCCGCGCCGAACACCCGGTTGAGCCGGTTGATCAGGGCGACGGCGATCAGCGAGTTGCCGCCACAGGCGAAGAAGTCGTCGTGGACCGAGACCTCGTCCTGGCGGACGGCCTCCTTCCACAGGCGCGCGATGCGGCGCTCCAGGTCGGTGCGCGGTGCCACGAACGGCCGTTGCGGGCCGGGATCGTCGGCCACCCGCGCGGCGAGCGCCGTGAGATCGGTCTTGCCGTTCGCGGTCAGCGGCATCCGGTCGACGATCACCACCTTGTTGGGCAGCATGTAGTCGGGAAGCCGGCCGGCCAGGTCGTCCCGGATCAGCTCCGCCGGCCCCTTCATGTGGACGACGTCCTCCTTCATTCCCCGGCCGGCCACCTGGGCGGGGCTGACCCGCCCACCCACGGCGAAGTACGACGGCCCGTCGGGCAGCCCGTGCCGGCGCAGGATGCCCCGGAGGCGGTGTGCCGACGGCAGGTCGTGACCGGTGTCCGAGCTGTAACCGGAGGACATGAACCCGAAGTCGAGGTCGTTCATGGACAGCCGTTGCAGGGCGCGACCCAGGTCGACGTACCGCCGCCAGCGGGTCGGGGTCGTGCTGACCATGCTGATGCCGATCGCGGCCCGGTCGTACACCTGCTGGTTGATCGCGATGACGTGCTGGCGCAGCACCAGGGCGTCGTCGACCCGGACCAGGTCGCCGTCGCGGTGCAGGTACTGGCCGGGGGGCAGGTCCACGCCCCGGTCCGGGTGGACCTGGACGTACACGTCGATCTCGTCCGGGGGCGGCGGGGTGTACGGGGTCAGCGTGAAGCTGCCGAGGTAGAGGTCGTCGTCGGCGCAGTCGAGGTGCCGGATGGTCGGCGGTGCGTGGTCCGCCGCCGTGACGGTCAGCCCGTACCCGGGGAGGACCTGCTCCAACAGGCCGACCAGGTGGCCGGTCTCGATCTCCAGGACCTCCCGGATGTTGTTGCGGTAGACGGGTTCGATGGCCCGTCGTCGGCCGACCAGGTGCAGCCGGACCGTCGGCTCGGGCTGCGGCGTGGCGGGGCCGATCAGGAACAGCTCGTGGGTGAGGGGATGGTGGTAGTAGTAGCCGGACGGCTGCCCCCACAGCTGGTGGATCTCCAGGTAGAGCTGGGTGGCGTTGAGGGCGCCGGGTGAGGCGTAGCCGTACTTGGGCAGCAACCGTTCGTCGCTGACGAACTGCCCCAGGTAGCGGAGGATCTCCCCGAAGGTGGCCAGGTCGAGCTGATCGAGCGGGCGCGCGGGGAGGTCCCCGTGCGCTGCGGGACGCAGCAGCGCCAGCAGGTCGGCGCGGGTGACCGGCGGTCCCTCGTAGAAGCGGTACGTCTTGCGGGCGAACACCCGCCGCACCTGCTCCTCGGTGGGCTCGGCCCCGGGCAGGGCGAGCGCCGCCCGCCCGGCCAGTTCCTCCGGGGTACGCACCCCGACGTGCGACAACTGCGCCCGGACCTGGAGGCGGCTCTCCTTCGACCGGTGGTGCGCCTCCTGCCGGCCCTGGTCCATCAGCGCCGCCTCGCGCGGGTTGAGTTCGACGAAGGCGAGCAGGTGCGGGTGGCCGGTACGCCTGTCGTCGCGGACCAGCATCCCGGCGTGCCGGACCCACTGGTGGGCCTCCACGGCGAGGCGTACCTCGTCGAGTTCGACCCGGAACCCGCGCAGCTTCACCTGGTTGTCGACCCGGCCGACGAACCGTACGGTGCCGTCGTGGTGGCGGGCGGCCAGGTCGCCGGTGCGGTAGAGCCGCTCGCCGGTGGCCGGGTCGGGCACGAAGCGTTGCGCGGTCAGGGCCGGCCGGTGCAGGTAGCCCCGGGCGAGCTGGATGCCACCGATGAGCAGTTCCCCGACGGTGTCACCGGTCACCGGCACGTCGTCGGTGTCGACGATGACGTAGCGCAGGCCGGCGACGGGCCGGCCGATCGACACGGACTGCTGGGCGTGGTCGAGGGTCGCCGGATCGACGGTGAACGCGGAGGAGTTGATGGTGCACTCGGTGGGGCCGTAGAGGTTGACCAGTGTGCCGGGGTGCGCCCTGAGCACGTCGGCGGCCAGCGTCGTGGACAGCGCCTCACCGCCGGTGAAGATCTGCCGCAGGGTGGTGCAGGCGCCGAGGCGGTCGGTGTCGACGAGCGCCCGCAACAGGGTCGGCACGCACTGCAGGGCGGTGACGCCGTGCCGCCGGATGGTCTCGATGATGGCCTCGGGGTCGCGGTGCAGACCCGGGGTGCCGGCGACGACGGTGCCACCGCAGGCCGGGGCGAGGATCTCCCACTGCGCGGCGTCGAAGCTCATCGGGGTCTTCTGGAGGATGACGGCCTCGTCGAGGCGGTAGGTGTCCCGCAGCCACCGCAGTTGGCTGACGATGCTGCGGTGTTCGATCATCACGCCCTTGGGTCGGCCGGTGCTGCCGGAGGTGTAGATGACGTAGGCGAGGTCGCGGGGGCGCGGCCCGTGGCGGGGCACGTCGGGCGGGGACGCGTCGTGCCACGCGCTCAGCGGCACGATGGACGTGCCGGGCCCGACCAGGTCCGACAGGCGTTCGACGAGGTCGTCCTGGGCGACGACGATGCGGAGCCCGGCGTCGGTGGCCATGTAGCGCAGGCGCTCGTCGGGATAGTCGGGCGCCAGGGGCAGGTAGGCCGCCGACGCGTACAGGATTCCCCAGGCCCCGACGACGAGCGCGGCGGACGGCTCGGCGAAGAGCCCGACCCGGTCGTCGGGGCCGGTGCCCCGCGCGCGGAGGTGGGCCGCGAGGGTACGGGCCCGGCGGGCCAGCTCCCGGCGGGTGATCCCCGCCGGCCCGTGCCGGACGGCGACCGCGTCGGGGTCGGCCCGGACCTGCGCGTCGAGCAGGTCGGGCAGGGTGGCGGCGGCAGGTTCGTGGGCGTCGGTGCCCGGCTCGCGGGCTTCGGTGGTGGCGGGCGTGGTAGGCATGCTTCCCCCTGTGGTGGGTGACGCCTCACCGGCTGGTCAGTGCCGGGGGTGCCACCGACACCGGGGCGGGTGGCGGTGCCGGCGGGGACGACCTGCGCTGGGCGAGGGCGACTGCGGCGACGATGACCAGGGCTCCGACGAGCTGGGCGGCGCTGAGTTTCTGGTCGAGGAAGGCGAAGCCCAGCAGGCTGGCGACGATCGGGCTGACCAGGCTGAGGAAGGAGGCGGCCAGGGCGGGCAGCCGTTCCAGCCCGCGGAACCAGACCGCGTAGCCGAACAGCGATCCGACGATGCCCAGGTAGGCCAGGCCGGCCAGGTTCGGACCGGTGAGGTGGTCCGGCAGCCCCTCCAGCAGCAGGGTGGCGGGGAGCAGGACCAACCCGCCGGCGGTCAGCTGCCAGCCGGTGAACTGCAACACCCCGACCCCGGGGGGCCGCGCCCACCGTTTGGTCAGCACGATTCCGCTGGCCATGCTGGCCGCACCGGCCAGGGCAGCGACGACGCCCAGCGGATCCAGCTCGGCGGTCGGGCGCAGCACCAGCAGCGCGACCCCGGTCGCCCCGAGCAGGCACGCCACGACGTGCAGCGGGCGGATGCGGTCGCGCAGCAGCAGCGCTGCGAGGACCAGCACGAGCATCGGCTGGAACGACATGATCAGGGCTGCGACGCCGCCGGGCAGCCGGTACGCGGCGATGAAGAGCAGCACGAAGAACAGGCCGATGTTGAGGGTGCCGAGCAGCAGCGCCCGCCAGATCCACGCGCCACGCGGCATCACCCGGCCGAAGGCCATCAGGGCGAGTCCGGCCGGCAGGGCGCGGGCGAGGGCGGCCAGGTACGGCCGGCCGGGGGGCAGCAGTTCGGTGGTGACGAGGTACGTGCTTCCCCAGATCGCCGGTGCCAGGGCGGTGATCCCGATGTCGCTGACGACTCCACCGCGCCTCATCGGGGCTGGTCCGTCCCGAAGTAACGGTCACCGAAGTCACCGATGCCGGGCACCATGTAGGCGTCCCCGTTGAGGCGTTCCTCGACGGCGGAGGTGACGATCCGTACCCGGGGGTGCCGGTCGTGGACCGCGCTGATGCCCTCCGGCGAGGAGAGCAGGGTGACGAAGACGATGTCCTCCTCGAAGACCCCGTATTCGCGGAGCAGGGCGATCGCGGCCAGCGCGGTGCCGCCGGTGGCGAGCATCGGGTCCAGCAGCAGCACCTGGGACGTGGCGATGTCCGGGGGCAGGGCCGCGTAGTGCAGGTGCGGCAGCTTCGTGGTCCTGTCCCGTTGGATCAGGATCTTGCCGATCCGGGTCTGCGGCAGCATGGCCCGCAGCTCCGCCTCCATGCTCTCGCCGGCACGGGCGATGGACACCCCGCAGACCGGTGCGGCCGGCCGTAGCCCGTGGTAGGTCTGCCCGACCGGGGTCCGTACCGACCGCGTCGTGACCGGGAGCAGGTCGAGGGCGGTGTCGAGGAGCAGCCGGAAGATCTGGGCGGAGGTCTGCACGAAGTCGGCCCGGGAGGCGTCGCGGTCGCGGATGACCGTGTGCAGCGACCGCAGCCGGTTGGTCTGCGGCAGCAGGTGCAGGCGGGTGGTCACGGGGGGGCCGGTCACGGCGGTGTGGCTGGGGCCGGTGTCGATGGCGGTGTCGGTCATGGCTCTCAGTCCTGTCCGGCGAGGTCGGCGAACGCCTGGCGGGCGACGGTGACGAACCGGCGCACCTTCGCGCGGTCCTTGCGGCGGTCGGCGCCCTCCAGGCCGGTGTGCGCGTCGACGGCGGCGGGGCGTACCGCGGCGATGGCCGCCGCCACGTTGTCGGGGTTCAGGCCACCGGCCAGCATCAGCGGCCGGGGCGCGACGCGGACCAGCTCGGCGCTGACCGACCAGTCGTGGACGAGGCCGGTCGCGCCCTTGGCGCCGGTGGCGGGGTTGAAGCTGTCGGTGATGTACATGTCGACCCACTCGGCGCTCTCATCGACGATCTTGGTCAGTTCGTCGATGTTGTCCTCCTTGACCACGAGGCTCTTGAGGACATAAAGGTCGGGGTCGATCTGACGCAACCGGCGCAGCTGCGCGGGGTCGACGTCGCCGTGCAGCTGCACGGCGGTGACGCCGAGTTCGGCGCAGAACTGCCGGATCTCCTCGGCCTCGGTCAGATAGGTGATCAGCACGCCCCGGTGGCGGGGCTGGATCGCCGCGACGATGGCGGCGGCGGCGGCCTCGGACAGGTCCTCGTTCTTCGCCGGCAACCGCAGGGCGAACCCCAGCCAGTCGGCGCCCTCCGCGCAGATCAGGTCGGCCTCGTCCTGGTCGATGACCCCGGCGACCTGGATCAGTCCCTGCATCTGGTCCTCCCTCTTTCGTGAGCCGGCGGAAAACCCGCGTGGCGCATTTGACATATCGGTGGCGTCCGGAGATCCGAGAAACACTCGTCCGGGCCCTCGGGTCGACACAGGAAACGTACGAAGCGGCGGTGCCGGTGCACAGGCCCATGTGCGAAGTCGCGTCGGTGCCATTTGCGTCGGCGGTCGGGCCGGTCGGGGCCGGTCACGGCATCCGGCATCGCCTGACCAGGGCGGAGCCGAGTCAGATTCACCATGTCATTCTTTGACTTTTCGCGAACAGTTCATGAATGGTGTCGGGCTGCGGAGCGCGAACTGTCGTCCGTGGCCGGACACGCCGTCACACGGATTCCCCGGAATTGCCTGGCCCGCTTGCTATCACTGGGGCGAGGAGGTCTACAAGTGACACACAGTTCCATGCCCGCCGCGGTGCCCGTCTCCGTGGCCGACCCACACCCACGCCGTCGGATCGACCTGTGCGGGACCCACCTCTCGTACGTCGACGTGGGGGCCGGTGATCCGATCGTGTTCCTGCACGGCAACCCCACCTACTCGTACCTGTGGCGCAACATCATCCCGGCGGTCCGCGACCAGGGTCGCTGCCTCGCCCCCGACCTGGTCGGGATGGGCGGCTCCGGGCCGGCGCCCGACGGCCGCTACCGCTTCACCGACCAGGCGCGGTATCTCGACGCCTGGTTCGACGCCGTGGTGGGCGACCGGCCGGTCACCCTGGTGCTGCACGACTGGGGTTCCGCGCTGGGTTTCCACTGGGCGGCCCGCCACCCCGAGCGGGTCCGGGCCATCGCCTACCTGGAGGCGATCGTCCAACCCCGCCGGTGGAGCGACTTCGAGGCCGGCCGCGACCAGCTCTTCCGTGCCATGCGCTCGCCCGAGGGGGAACGCATGGTGCTCCAGGAGAACTTCTTCGTCGAGGTGGTGCTGCCGCGCAGTGTGGTGCGCCCCCTGTCGGAGGCGGAACTGGACCACTACCGCCGGCCCTTCGGTGACCCCGACTCCCGACGGCCGACCCTCGTGTTCCCCCGGGAGCTGCCCATCGAGGGCGAGCCGGCGGACGTGACGGCCATCGTCGAGGAGTACGGCCGGTGGCTGGTCGCCTCGCCGGTGCCGAAGCTGCTGGTGGTCGCCGAGCCGGGGGCGTTGCTGACCGGCCGGGCGCTGGCGTTCGCCCGGACCTTCCCCCACCAGCGCGAGGTCACCGTCACCGGCAGCCACTACGTGCAGGAGGACTCGCCGGACGAGATCGGCGCCGCGTTGCGGGACTTCGTCGCCACGTGCTGAGGACGCGCTCCGGGGCGGGCGGTGGGGAAACCGCCCGCCCCGGTGGCCGCTCAGACGGCGGAGGTGGCCTGGTCCTGCGGGGCCCCGGCGGTCGCCTGCGAGGTGCTCAGCTCCCGCAGGACCGACTGCTCGGTGCGGGTACGCGCCACGTCCAGCCCGCCGTCGTCGTCGGTCAGCAGCAGCTGGGCGAACTGCGCCCGCACCTCACGCTTGAGTACCTTGCCGGTGACCCCGAGCGGGATCTTGGTGTCGTCCTTGGAGATCACCGCCGCCGCCAGCTCGTGCCGGCCCGCCGCCCGCAGGGCGCGGTTGACCAGGGTCAGCAGCTCCTCGGCGGAGATGTCCGCCTGGTCGATGAGCCGCAGCGCGGCGATCGGCGCGAACGAGGTCGGCTCGACCGGGTCGACCACCCCGACGACGGCGCAGTCCACGACCGCCCGGCACGCCTTGAAGATCTCCTCTTCGAGGGTGAGGCTGTAGACCGGTCCGCGTCGCGTCGTGATCACGTCCGTCGTCCGGTCGTAGTGGTAGAAGCGGCCCTTGTCGTCCCGGTAGCCGATGTCACCGGTCAGCCAGTAGCCGTTGCGGATGGACTTGTGCGTCAGCTCGTGGTTGCCCCAGTAGCCCAGGGTCACCGTCGGGGTGTGCACCGCCAGGTAGCCGACCTCGTTGGGGCCCAGCTCCCGACCGTCCTCGTCGAAGACCACCGCGTCCTCGACGATCGGCTCGGGGTAGCCGACGCAGCGGTCGTAGGCGTCGGTCTTGGGACCGTGGATGTTGAGGAACAGCGCCATGCCCATCTCCGAGGCGCCCAACCCGTCGAGGTAGTGCGACCCCGGCCGCCAGCTGCCGTTCTCCCGGTGCCGGCCGAGCCGGACCAGCTCCCGGACGTGGGCCTCGTGCGAGGCGTCCGCCGTGCTGATCCAGGTCGTCACGTTCGCCGCGGCGGACGGCTCCAGGCCGAGCGCGAGCATCTCGGTGAAGGTGATCGGGAAGCCGGTCACCACGCTGGGCTTCCACCACCGCATCGCCTGGGCCACCGTCGCCCCGTCCTGGGACTCCATCACCAGGGTGGGCAGGCCGATGAGGGTGGCCATCATCATGTAGCTGTAGCCGGACGAGTGCGAGGCCGGGAAGGCCAGCAGCATCTTGTCGTCCGGGCCGGACGGCAGCGTCATGATCCGGGGGCGCTTGCCGGCGAAGAACTGGCGGTGGCCGAACGTGGCGGCCTTGGGCATGCCGGTGGTGCCCGAGGAGTGCGAGATGAGCACCGGGTCGCGGTCGCCGTGCCGGTAGGGGTAGACCCCGGGCAGCGGGCCGGCCGGCGGCGCGGCGTGCATCTCCTCCTGCGAGGCGGTGAACCGGAACGGACGGGCGTCGGCCATGCCGTTGAGCAGCGGGCCGAGCTTGTCCGCGTCGACCACCACGCCGACCGCGTCGAGCCGGTCGAGGTACTTGGCGGCGGTGTCGGGCAGCATGTTCGGGTTGATCACGGCGGGGATCGCCCCGAGGCTGTTGAGCGCCAGGAAGTGCACGAAGCTCGCCATGCCGTTGCGGGTGAACACCCCCACCCGGTCGCCGTGGGTGACCCCGGCGTTGTGGTACCACCGGGCGTACCGCTCGGTCTGGTCGCGCAGCGTCGCCAGGCTGTAGACGATCAGGTCGTCCGGGCCGCCGCCGGGCGGCAGGTGGTGGAACAGCGGCGCGTCGTGGTCCTGCCCCCGCTCCAGGGCATGCCACAGGAAGTCGCCCGCGCCGAGCTGACGCGTGGCCAGCAGCTCCAGCCGGGCCCGCAGCCCCCGGTGCGACCGCCCGAAGTGCATGCGCGGGACCGATGCCAGATAACGCTGTAGTGACCTGAGCTTCATGGTGCCTCCTCGGTGCTTCGGTGCGGCCAGATGGCCTCGGGGTCGGGCAGGGGTTCGCTCAGCGCGTCGAGATGGGCGCGCCACTCGTGCAACCGCCGCTCGTGGACGGGAGCGGTCGGCTGTCCGTTGATCTCGGTCAGTACTCGGATGCCGTGCAGGGCACTGGTGATCCACACCTCGCTGTCGAGCAGCTCCGCCACGCTCGGCAGGCGGTGCCGCACCGGCAGGCCGAGCGCGGCGCAGCGGGCCAGCAGCAGCCGCCGGGTGACGCCGGGCAGGATCCGCCCGTCGTCCGGCGGGGTGTGCAGGATGCCGGCCGACCACCAGTAGAGCGTGCTGAACGCCCCCTCGCGGACCAGACCCTGCTCGTCGCACAGCAGGGCCTCGTCGGCGCCCGCGTCCTGGGCGGCGGCCCTGATCTTCTCCAGCTTCTCGAAGTCCGGCCCCTTGAGGTGGGGCAGCCGCCGGGGGTCCGGATGCGGCCAGAGCCAGCCGCGTGCCCTGCTGACCAGTGGTGGGGCGGGACGCAGCCGCAGGGCCAGCCGCTGCGTGGGGATCATGTGCAGTTCGATGCGGGGGAACCAGACCCCGGAGCGGGGCAGCGCCGCGGTGACCGACGTCCCGAAGGACGCCACCCGGTGCGCCGGGACCCCGAACCGTTGCACGGCGGCACCGAAGCGTCGCCAGTGCAGCGGATAGGCCCGTGCCCGACCATCGGTCAGGAGCCAGGAGTCGGCGACGACGGGTCGGTACCGACTGTCCTCGATTCCTTCGCTGACCCCCGTCTCCCACAGCAGCAGGGGGACGGCCCGAGTCGCCGACGGCATCTGGTCCTCCGATCCGCGGTGCATCGCCGATTGGCTGGGCCGACCATAGGGCCGCTGCTCGCCACCGCTCCAGAGCCACATTGACGTCGGACCCCGGGCCACTTGTCGGCGTCGGCTTTGGTTCCCCGGAAACGGCTGATGTGGCCCTGTACCGACCGGGGTCGGGTGCCTATCGTCGCTACCTACCGTGACCGTTGTTCACATTCGTCGCGGTCCGTCGGTCGGTCCGGCTCCGCGGTGCGGCGCACCGACCGCGCGGACCGGCAGCCCGATCCGCCGCGCTTGCAGCCAGATAGAGGGGAGTACGCCGTGACCGCCGTCATCGAACCGAGTCAGGACACCTACCGGGTGGAGGAGTTCGTCGAGGCAGCCCGGGAGAGGGCGGGAGTTCCGGGCTTCGAGTTCGCGCACCTCGACGCCCTCGACCGGCTCCTGGGGGCGTTGGACACGGAGGGTGGCCTGAACGAGGCCGGCCGCCGGTCGGTCCGGGGCGCCCTGATCGCCGCGCTCGCCACCCAGGCCGCCGCTCACCGGGCCCGGGTGAAGAACCCCGAGATCGCCTCGACCGAGATCCACCAGCCGGTGTTCGTCACGGGCATGACCCGCAGCGGCACCACGCTGATGCACAACCTGCTCGGCCAGCACCCGGATCTGCGGGCACCCGACCTGTGGGAGCTGATGGCGCCCGCGACCGACGACCGCGACGAGGCGACCCGGCAGGCGCTGGTCCGGGCCGCGGAGAACTTCTGCACCGACTACTACACGGTCGCGCCGGCGCTCAAGCCGGTGCACCTGTGGGAGCCGCACCGCCCGGACGAGGACCACCGGCTGACCGCGCCGACGTTCAAGACCATGGCGTACGAGCTGCGCTACACCGTGCCCAGCTACGGCGAGTGGCTGCGGACCCAGGACCAGTACGACGCCTACGACTACCACCGCTACCTGATGCAGCACATCGTCTGGCGGGTGCCCACCGACACGCTGGTGCTCAAGGACCCGTTCCACCTGTGGCGGGCCGACGCGCTCGCCCGCACCTACCCGGACGCCCGGCTGATCTACATGCACCGCGCCCCGAGCGTCACCATCCCCTCGACGTGCAGCCTCACCGAGATCATCCGACTCGCGCGCGCCGACCAGGTGGACCGTCTCGCGCTGGGTACGCTCTGGACCGAACGCTTCGCGGAGATGCTCGACCTGTTCGCGCGCGCCGAGCGGGACAAGATCGCCGACACGCCGGTGCTCGACGTCGACTACCAGCGCCTGATGGCCGACCCGATCGCGGTGATGGCCGAGATCTGCGAATTCCTCGGTGCCCGCTGGGACGGCGAGGTCGAGCAGGCGTTCCGCGGCTACCTCGCGGCGAACCGCAAGGACAAGCTCGGCAGGCACGTCTACCGGGCCGAGGACTACGGCCTCGACGCCGACGAGCTCGACGAGCGCTTCTCCGCATACCTGACGAAGTACCAGATCGGAGGACGGGTGTGAGCACGACGTCGGAGCCCACGGTGCTGGAGACGGTCAACGACCAGGTCCGCGCCTTCGCCCGCACGGTGGCGGGTGCACCCACCGTCACCGTGGGCATCGTGACCCCACTGTCCCTGCCCGGTGACCCCACGGCCGGCACGCTCGCCGTGCGCGGGGCCCTGATCGGCGCCGAGTACGTGCGGGACCACGGTGGAATCCGCGACGGCCTCCAGTTCGACTTCGTCGTCCGGGACGACCAGGAGACCGTCACGCTCGACGGTGGCACGATGCCCCGCTCGGCGGTGGGCGCGCTGGCGAAGGTGGCGATCGTCGACCGGGCGTTGGCCGTCCTGGGCCCCTGGCACCTGCGCTACACCGAGGAGGTCGCGGAGCTGGCCGACCGGATCGGGGTGCCGCTGTTCATCGAGAACGCCCATCCGGCGGTCACCGCGCAGCAGCGGCGGGCGGTCTTCCGGACGTTCACCTCGATGGCCGAGCGCGCCCCGGTGCTGATCCGGTTCGCCGCCGAGCAGGGCTTCCGGCGGGTCGGCCTGATCCACGCCGACACGGTGTTCGGCCGTAGCGCCGCCGCGTTGCTCACCGCCGAGTTGCAGGCGGCGGACGAGCCGATGGAGCTGTACGCCGTGGAGTTCGACCAGGAGTCGACGACGGACCTGCGCCCCCAGCTGCGCGAGATCCAGCAGTGGCAGCCGGACGTGGTGATCAACGTCGGGGTGGTCCGCACCAACCACCTCATCGTGCAGCAGGCCGCCGAGATCGGGCTGCTGCCGCAGGTGCCCATGTTGGCGCCGTTCCAGTGGCCACTGCGGGCGGCGGACTACTGGAAGGCGCTCGGCACGCACGGCCTGCACCTGGTGTGGCCGGCCACCCAGTTCAGCCCGAACTGGTCGGGGCTCACCCCGATCGGCCGGTGGTTCGTGGACCGCTACCGCGACACGTACGGCACGATGCCGCCGGACACCGCCCTCAACGCCTTCACCGACATCACCATCATCGCCCAGGCCCTGCGCCAGGCGGACGGGGTCGGGCGGGCGGAGCTGATCGACGCGTTGGAGAAGGGCACCTTCGACACCTGGCGTGGACCGGTCAGCTTCGCCCGCGGCGAGACCCACTGGCACCACAGCCCGCCGCCGGTGGTGCTCCAGCAGTACCAGGAGATCGACCAGGACATCTCCACCGTGCCGATCGTCTACCCGCCCGAGCTGCGTACCGCAGGGTACGTGCGACCGGGCACCTCGACCTGACCGGCCCACCGGGCCGACACCTGTGGGGAGACAACGCCATGGCGTTCACTCAGACCGCATCCGAGACCGCACCCAGCCTGCGGATGTCCTACCTCGACGTCCTCGAGGCCGAGGCGGTGCACATCATCCGTGAGGTGGCGGGCACGCTGGAGCGACCCGTCCTGCTCTTCAGCGGCGGCAAGGACTCCGCCGTCATGCTCCACCTGGCCCGCAAGGCGTTCCTGCCGGGCCTGCTGCCCTTCCCCGTCATGCACGTCGACACCGGGCACAACTTTCCCGAGGTGATCGAGTACCGCGACAAGGTGGTGGCGGAGCACCAGCTCACGCTGCGGGTGGCACACGTCCAGGACTACATCGACGACGGCCGGCTGACCGAGCGTCCCGACGGCAGCCGGAACCCGTTGCAGACCGTACCGCTGCTCGACGCCATCGGGCAGCACCGGTTCGACGCCGTGTTCGGCGGCGGCCGCCGCGACGAGGAGAAGGCGCGGGCCAAGGAGCGGGTGTTCTCGCTGCGCGACGAGTTCGGGCAGTGGGACCCGCGCCAGCAACGCCCGGAGCTGTGGAACCTGTACAACGGCCGGCACGACCCCGGCGGTCACGTGCGGGTCTTCCCGCTGTCGAACTGGACCGAACTCGACGTGTGGCACTACATCGCCCGGGAGGAGATACCCCTGCCCGCCATCTACTTCGCCCATCAGCGCCGGGTCTTCCTGCGCAACGGGATGTGGCTGGCGCCGGGGGAGTGGGGCGGACCGCGCCGCGACGAGCAGGTGCAGGAACGCACCGTGCGGTACCGCACGGTCGGGGACATGTCCTGCACCGGGGCCCTGGTGTCCGAGGCCGCCACCATCGACGAGGTGATCGCCGAGATCAGCCTGTCCCGGATCACCGAACGGGGATCGAGCCGGGCCGACGACAAGTTGTCGGACACCGCCATGGAGGACCGCAAGCGGGAGGGGTACTTCTAGTGACCACGCTCAGCCTCGACACCGCCCGGGACAGCGAGCTGCTCCGGCTCGCCACCGCCGGTTCCGTCGACGACGGAAAGTCCACCCTGGTGGGCCGTCTCCTCTACGACTCCAAGTCGGTGCTGGCCGACCAGTTGGAGGCGGTGGAGTCCGCCAGCCGCGCCCGTGGCTACGGACAGGCCGACCTGGCCCTGCTGACCGACGGGCTGCGGGCCGAACGCGAACAGGGCATCACCATCGACGTCGCCTACCGCTACTTCGCCACCGGAAACCGCCGGTTCATCCTGGCCGACACCCCCGGGCACGTGCAGTACACCCGGAACATGGTCACCGGTGCCTCCACCGCCCACCTGGCCGTGATCCTGGTCGACGCCCGGCACGGGGTGGTGACCCAGACCCGGCGACACACCGCCGTGGCCGCACTGCTGCGTACCCCGCACGTGGTGCTGGCGGTCAACAAGATGGACCTGGTGGACTTCGCCGAGGAGCGGTTCGCCGAGATCGACGACGAGTTCCGCCGGCTGGCCGGCTCGCTCGGGATACCCGACGTGCGGTCCATCCCGTTGTCGGCGCTGCGCGGCGACAACGTCGTCGACGCCTCGACCGAGATGCCGTGGTACACCGGGCCGACCTTCCTGCAACACCTGGAGCGGGTCGACCTCGACGAGGACCTGACCGCGCTGCCGGCCCGGCTGCCGGTGCAGTACGTCCTGCCCGGGAACGGGGCGCCCGCCGGTCAGCTCGTCGCCGGTCAGCTCCGCGTCGG
Organism: Micromonospora matsumotoense; assembly: GCF_900091525.1. Taxonomy (GTDB): domain Bacteria; phylum Actinomycetota; class Actinomycetes; order Mycobacteriales; family Micromonosporaceae; genus Micromonospora; species Micromonospora matsumotoensis. The sequence continues at coordinate 491,836 of NZ_FMCU01000004.1, read as the reverse complement.
CCAGCAGGTCCTGGTCATGCCGACAGGACGGCCGGCGGTGGTCACCGCCATCCACCGGCTCGGCACACCGACGGAGCACGCCCGCGCCGGGATGTCGATCAGCGTCCAGCTCGACGTCGAGGGCGACGTCGGGCGGGGCGACATGATCGTCGCGGCGGACCGGATACCGACGACGACCCGGCAGGTCTCCGCGACGCTGTGCCACGTCGCGGAGCGCCGGCTCGCCGAGGGCGCCCGGGTGCTGGTGCAGCACCAGACCCGGGTGGTCGGGGGGACGGTGGCGTCGATCGTCGACCGCCTCGACCTCGCCACCGTGGAGCACACCCCGAACTCCGACCCGCTGGCCGTCAACGACATCGCGAGCGTGGTGCTGGATCTCGACGAACCGATCGCCGCGGACCCCTACCGCCTCATCCGGGGCACGGGGTCGCTGCTGCTCATCGACCCCCGCGACGGGGCGACCCTCAGTGCCGGCCTGGTGGGTCCGGCGTTCCGATGAATCAACCGAAGGATGTACGACGGTGCCTGAAGTGAACCGAATCCTGGTGGACATGTTCGTCGACCCGGTCTGCCCGTGGGCGTGGCTGACGTCGCGCTGGCTGCTCGACGCCGAGCGGCAACGCCCGCTGGACGTGCGATTCCGGATCATGAGCCTGTCCGCGCTCAACGAGGGACGCGCCGACATCGACGCGTTCTACCAGCGCAACATCGGACCGTGGCGGCGGCCGGTACGGGTGCTGATGGCGGCCGAGCAGCAGCACGGGCCGGACGCCGTCCGGTCGCTCTACGACGCCATGGGCACCCGCCGACACGTCAAGGGCCAGTCGTACGGGCCGGCGCTGTACAAGGCGGCGCTCACCGAGTGCGGCCTGCCCGGGGGCCTGGCCGACGCGGCGGACGACGCGGGGCTCGACGACGCGGTGCGCAAGAGCCACCAGGCGGGGATGCAGCCGGTCGGGCTGGACGTCGGCACGCCGACGATCCACGTGCACGTGCCCGGCGGTGATCCGGTGGCGCTGTTCGGCCCGGTGGTCACCCCCGCTCCGCGCGGCGAGGACGCCGCCCGGCTCTGGGACGGCTTCCTCCTGGTCGCCCAGACCCCCGGATTCTACGAGCTCAAGCGCAGCCGCACGAGCGGCCCGACGACCCGCTGACGACCGACCGGGGCGGTGCCATCTCCACGGATGGCGCCGCCCCGGCGTCACGGGGGGAAAGGTAACTGTCCCGACATGCAGGAGCCGTCTGTGACCCGGATCGGTGACGAGGTGGTGCATCGCTACCTCAGCCGCCTGGACGAACCCGGTCGGCCCCGGGTGAACCTGGCCACCCTGGTCCGGCTGCACGAACGCCACGTGCGGCGGATTCCGTACCACAATCTCGACATCCGGCTGGGGCTGCCCACCGACGTCGACCCCGCCGGCAACGCCGCGCGGCTGGCCGGCGGCGACGCCGGTTACTGCTTCCACCTCAACGGCGCGTTCGCCGCCCTGCTGGCCGCGTTGGGCTTCGACGTCACCCTGCACCGGGGGCAGGTGAAGAAGGCGCCGGCGCTGCCGGACGGCGTGCAGTTCGCCAACCACCTGACCATGACCGTCACCCTGGAGGGCCGGCGCTGGTTCGTCGACGTCGGGCTCGGTGACGGGCTGCTGGGCCCGGTGCCATTACGTCCCGGCGTGGTCCGACACCCGCCGTTGACCTTCGGCTTCGCCGAGGCGGCGTGGGGTTGGCGGTTCACCCACGACCCCCGTGGGTCGTTCACCGTGATGGACTGGGAGGACCGGCCGGCGCAGCCGCACGACTTCGCCGAAGCCCACCACGTGCTCTCCACCGCGCCGACCTCCACGTTCGTCCGCCGGCTCATCGTGACCAACCGGGGCCCGGACGACGTGGTGTGGTCGCTTGTCGACTGCCAGCTGACCCGCATCGACGGCGACGGCGTGCACCACCGGGTGCTGACCACCTTCGACGAGTGGCGTCGGGAGCTGGAGGACACCTTCCTGCTGCGGCTCGACGACGGGCACACGGCCGGGCTGCGGCGGTTGTGGCAGCGGTTGCCGCGTCAGCGCAGCATCCCGGCGGGCTGACCCCCGCCCCCGACAGGAGACGACGATGCAGATCAGCACCGGACCCGACGGCGTGCCGCGCTGTGGTTGGTGCACCGGCACCCCCGTGTACGTGGCGTACCACGACGACGAGTGGGGTCGGCCCGTGCACGGCGACGCCCCGCTCTTCGCACACCTGGCGTTGGAGACCTTCCAGGCGGGGTTGTCGTGGTCGACGATCCTGCACAAGCGGGACGCCTTCCGGTCCGCCTTCGACGACTTCGTCCCCGAGACGGTCGCCGGATACGACGACACCGACGTGGCCCGGCTGCTCGGCACCGAGGGCATCGTGCGCAACCGGGCGAAGATCGAGGCGACGATCGGCAACGCCCGGCTCGTCGTCGCGCTGGCCGGCGGCCTCGACGCCCTGCTCTGGTCGTACGCGCCGGCCGGTGGGCGGGCCCGTCCCCGCACGGCGTCGGAGGTGCCGGCCCGTACGCCCGAGTCGACCGCGATGGCGCGGGAGCTGAAGCGGCGCGGATTCCGGTTCATCGGCCCGGTCGGCGCGTACGCGCTGATGCAGTCGACCGGGATGGTCGACGACCACCTGGTGGGCTGCCACCGCGCCGTCGACGGCTGAACCCGGCCCGGTGCGGCCCCACCAGCGACGGCGGTGGGGCCGCACCGGGCCGGGCGTTCACCCCGCGACGCCCAGCAGACGCCGCATCGTCGGCAGGTCCCCGCGCAGTTGCGGGGTCGGGCACCGGTGCACGATCAGGCCCCGGACCATCACCGCCGCCTGCTCGGTCACCCCGAGGGCCAGGTGCAGGTCGTGTTCCACGAGCAGCAGCGTCAACCCCTCCCGGACCACCATCCGCAGCGCCTCGGCCACCTGGTCGACGACGATGGGCGCCAGCCCCTCGGACGGCTCGTCCATCAGGATCAGCCGCGGGTCGGTCGCCAGGGCCCGGCCGATGACGAGCATCTGCTGCTCGCCCCCGGACAACTGCCCGGCGAGGTGCCGCCGGCGCTGCGCCAGGCGGGGGAACACCTCGTAGACCCGCTCCGTCGGCCAGGTCCGGCCGCCGTGCCGGGTGGCCAGGGCCAGATGCTCGTGCACCGTCAGCGCCGGCCAGACCCGCCGGCCCTGCGGCACCAACGCGACACCGGCGCGGGCGAGCCGGTCGGGCCGCCACCCGGTGACGTCCCGACCGTCCAGCAGCACCCGCCCGCCGGTGGGCCGCAGCAGCCCGGCGAGGGTGCAGACGAGGGTGGTCTTGCCGACCCCGTTGCGGCCGAGCAGGGCCAGCGCCTGACCCGCGGGCAGGTCGAGGTCCAGCCCGTGCAGCACCTGCCCCTGCCCGTAGCCGGCGGACAGCTCACGCACCTCCAGCTTCACCGTGCACCTCCTCCATCCGACCGCCGAGGTACGCCTGCTGCACCTCGGGACTACGCCGTACCTGCTCGGGCGTGCCGCTGTGCAGCACGGTGCCGAGGTGCAGGACGCTCACCCGGGTGGCGACGTCGAACACGACGTCCAGGTCGTGCTCGACGAACACGATCGTCACGGTGGGCGGCACGCTGCGCAGCAGCTCCACCAGCCCACCCCGTTCCTCGCCGGACATGCCGGCGGCCGGCTCGTCCAGCAGCAGCAGTTGCGGCTTCGCCGCGAGGGCCACCGCGATCTCCAGCCGGCGGCACTGGCTGTAGGACAGCGCCGCCGCCGGCACGTCCGCCAGGTCGGTCAGGCCCACCGGGGCGAGCGCCTCGGCCACCTCGGCGCGGTGACGCCGGTCGGTGTGCCGGGCCAGCAACCGGCCACCGGTCAGCGCCAGGGCCACGTTCTGTGCGGCGGTGAGCGAACCCAGCAGGGTGGAGTGCTGGAAGCTGCGGCCGATGCCCGCCCGGGCCCGCCGGTGGACGGGGTCCCGGGTGACGTCCCGGCCCCGGTAGTGGACGGTGCCGGCGGACGGCCGTTCCTCCCCGGCGATCAGTTTCAGCAGGGTGCTCTTGCCGGCGCCGTTCGGCCCGATGAGCGCGTGCCGGTCGCCGGCGGACACCGTCAACCGCACCCCGCGCAGCACCGTCAGCGCGCCGTAGCGGTGCTGCACGTCCTGGCAGCGGAGCAGATCGATCACGAGGCGGCCCTCCTCAGCCGGATCCGGGCGATCCCGGTGGGCAGCAGATAGACGACGAGGACGAACAGCAGCCCCAGGGCCAGCGGCCCGTGACCGTCGAGGGTCGCGCCCAGTGAGTCCCGCACGACGATGACCAGGGCCGCGCCGAGGCAGGGGCCCCACCAGGAGCCGGTGCCGCCGATCACCACAGCGAGCAGGGCGAGCGCGGAGGTCTCGAAGCCGACGTCGGCCGGGGTCACCAGCCGCTGCTGGGCGGCGAGGAGCCCGCCGGCCAGCCCGGCGACCGCCCCGGCGAAGACGAGCGCGCCGAGCTTGATCGCGGTGGTCCGGTAGCCCAGCGCCCGCATCCGGTCCTCGCTGTCGCGGATGCCCCGCAGCACCACGCCGGGGGCCGAGGTGGACACCAGGCGCAGGGCGAGCATGCCGACGACGAAGAAGCCCAGCACATACCAGTAGGTCGTGGCGGGTTGGTCGAGGACCGTGCCGAACAACGTCGGCGCCGGTACGCCGTACAGCCCGTTGGAGCCGCCGGTCACCGACTCCCAACTGTCGGCCGCCTGCTGCGTCAGCTCGCCGATGGCCAGGGTCAGCATGAGGAAGAACACGCCGCTCGCACGGACGGCGACCGCCCCGGCGACCAGCGCCACGAGGGCCGCGACGACCACCCCGACCAGGAGCGCCCCCGCACCGGCCAGCCCGTGGATGGCGGTCCAGGCGGCGGCGTACGCGCCGACGCCGAAGAACGCGGCGTGTCCCAGGGACGGGAGTCCGACGACCCCGACGAGCAGGTTGAGGCTCGCGGCGAGCAGTCCGAAGACGAGGATCCGGGTCAGCGTCGTCGTCGCGTACGGGGCGAGGTAGAGCGGGGCGGCGGCCAGCAGCAGGGTGCCGGCGGCGATCCCGGTCGCCGTGCGGGCTCCCACCCCCAGCCGGGGCCGGGCGGGCGCAGCACGGGTCTGGGCCAGGGATGTCATCGTCGTCCTCCCGGGGCGAGGGTGAACAGGCCGCGCGGGCGGACGACCAGCACCGCCGCGAGCGTGCCGAAGAGCAGGAAGGAGGCCAGTCCGGGCAGCACCGCCCGACCGACGGACTCGACCTGACCGAACAGCAGCGCGGCGATGAGCGGCCCCCGGATGGAGCCGAGCCCGCCGACCACCACGACCACCAGGGCGAGCACCAGGATGGTGGTGTCCAGCCCGGGACGGGCGTGGTAGATGGGTGCGCCGAGCAGCCCGGCGAGGGTGGCCAGCACCGAGCCCAGGACGAACACCCCGCCCCGGACCAGGCGCGGGTCCACCCCGACGGTGGCGACCATGTCCCGGTCGCTGACCGTGGCGCGGAACAGCGCGCCGAGCGAGGTGCGTTCGACGGTCCAGTAGACGGCGGCGGCGAGCAGGGCGGCGATCCCGACGAGGGCGAGCCGGTAGCTCGGGTAGCTCCAGCCGGCGATGGTCACGGTGCCGTCCAGGCCGGCCGGTGGCTCGGTGGCCCGGACGTCGTCGCCGAAGAGCGCGGACAGGATGTCGGCGGCCACCAGGGCGATGCCGAGGGTGAGCAGCGCCTGTTCGAGGTGGGAGCGGCGGGACAGCGGCGCGGTCAGCAGCGACAGCAGGCCACCGGCGGCGGCCCCGAGCACGACGACGGCGACGACCGCGCGGGCGAGCGACGGCCAGGTCTGCTGCTCGCCGCCGATCCACCAGGCGAGGTAGGCGCCGGTGAGGAACAGCGCGCCGTGGGCGAGGTTCAGCACGTCCATCATGCCGAAGATCAGGGACAGGCCGGCGGCGGTGATGAACAGCAGCAGCCCGATGGCCAGGCCGTTCACCATAGCCGTGACGGCGATCTGCGTGGTGGGCATCGTGGAGGCTCCGTCCGGTGGTGCGGTTACGACTCGGGGTCGAGCGGACCGAGGTCCTCGACGACGCTGTTGACCGGTGCGCCGGCCCTGGTCCGCACCCGGCGCAGGTAGAAGTTCTGCCGGGGCGACTGCTGTACGAAGGACCACGGTCCACGGGGGCTGTCGGTGAGCACGCCGACCGAGCCGAGGGCCGCGGCGAGGCTGTCCCCGTCGACGGCGCCGGCCTGCGCGACGGCGCGGGAGAGCACCTCGGCGGCGTCCCACGCCTGCACCGCGTACGCGGTGGGGGTGGCGTCGTAGGCGGAACGGAACGCCTGGCCGAACGCGGTGTTGGCCGGGTTGTCCAGTTCGGAGGTGTAGTGCAGCGTCGACAGCACCCCGTCGGCCGCCTGGCCCTGTGCGCTGAGCACGCCGCCTTCGACGAGGAACCCCGACGCGTACAGCGGGATGGTGCGGGAGAGGCCGAACTGGGCGTACTGCTTGACGAAGGCCACCGACTCGGCACCCCCGAAGAAGCAGAAGGTGCCCTGGGCGCCGGAGGACTGGATCCGGCTGAGGAAGGGCTGGTAGTCCTGGGTCTTGCCGAACGGCGGCTGACTCTGGCCGACGATGGTGCCACCACCGGCCCGGTAGGCGTTGCTGAACCCCTTGATGGCCTCGGTGCCGGCGACGTAGTCGGGGGCGATCGCATAGACCCGGCGTACGCCGCTTTCGGCCAGGTGCCGTCCCATCGCGGCGGCCACCTGGGCGTTGGTGAACGAGGTACGCCAGATGTAGGGGCTGCGGTTGGTGCCGGTGATGGCGCCCGCGCCCGCGTTGGCGATCACCAGCAGCCGACGGGCGCTGGTGACCAGGTCCCGCACGCCGAGGGCGGTGGCGGAGCTGACGATGCCGACCAGCACGTCGACCCGGTCGTTCTGGAGCAGCTTCTGCACGGCCGGCACGCCGGTCTGCGGCCCCTCGCCCTCGTCGGCGACGACGGTGGTGACCCGCCGCCCACCCAGCCGGCCGTCGTGCTGGCGCAGCCAGAGGTCCCAGCCCCGCTGGATGTCGACACCCAGCGGGGTGTAGACCCCGGCCTGCGGGATGACGAGGCCCACCTTGACGGTGTGGCCGTCCCCGCTGGCCGCGGCGGCGCCGATGCTGCTGCCACAGCCGGTGAGGCCGGCGACGCCGAGGCCGGCGCTGATGCCCAGAAATGTCCTGCGGTTGATCCCGGTCATGGCCCAACTCCCGAACGTATCGAGCAGGATTAGTGGCCTGAAGGTATGGCCGGCCGTCGGGGGCGGCCAGAGCCACATCACCGCGCGGTCCGGGACCACTCCGGCGGCGGGCGGGGCCGGTGCCGCCGACGCGACCCGCCCCGCGTCGTCGCCCGTCCGGGTGCTCGCGGGGACGGCGACGATTGGTCCTGTCGACCGGCGGCAAGTGGCCGTTTCCCGCACCGGCGACCCGTGGCACGCTGCTGGTCGCCGTCCGGTCCGAACAGGTGAGGAGTCCCCGTGCGCGCGTACGGCCGGCGGGACGGCTCCGCCGAGGTCCACGCCCCCGCGGTACGCGTACCCCTGGGGCGGCTGCCGGCCGCACCCCGATACCCGGCCGCGGTGTCGTGCCGGCCGCTCCCGGTGGCCCGTCCCCGGGTGCGGGCCGGCGCGTCCGCCCGGACGGCAACCGGCGTCGACCGTCTAATGGGCGGTACGCCCCACTGCGGGCGTGGCCGCCCGCTGACCCGGAGGGAACCGACGATGTTGACACCCGAGCAGGTACGGGAGTTCGCCCTCGCGCTGCCGGAGGCAGTGGAGCAGGAGACGTGGGGGCATCCCACGTTCCGGGTGCGGGACCGCATCTTCGCCAGCACCTCCGCCGACGGGGTGGTGGCGATCATCAGGGCGTCGAAGGAGGACCAGGCCGAGCTGATGGCGGCCGACCCGGACACCTTCGACCCGGCGGACTACTTCGGCCGGTTCGGCTGGGTCCGCGCCCAGCTCGCCAGGGCGGACCCGGACGAGATCCGGGAGCTGGTGGTGGAAGGGTGGCGGCGCGCGGCGCCGAAGCGGCTGGTGGCGCACTACGACGGCGCTGCGGCCCGGGTTCCGGGGCGGTGAGCACGGTGGCCGCGATCATCCTGGGCTGGAACCCCCAGCGTTGGAACGGGTGGACGCCGAGCTACGAGGCGCTGACCCCGGGGGTCTCCCCGCAGCGCACGTTGGCCGGTTCGTGGACGGTGGGACGGCGGGTGAACATCCCGGTGGGCGCCGACGCCTGGCTGCTGATGCAGGGTCGCCAGCGGGGCCTGGTCGGGCACGGCGTGGTGACCCGGGCCCCGTATCCCGGTCCGCACGACCGGGACCCGGAATCGACGACGAACTACGTGGACGTGGCGTGGGACGGGCTGCTGCCGGTGGCGGAGCGGATCGTTCCGCAGGTGTTGAAGACGGAGGCGTCCGGGGTCGCCTGGGACTACGTCTTCAGCTCGGGCACCGGCGTGCCGACCGCCGCCGAGGCGCAGGTCCACCAGCTCTGGCAGCGGCACGCCCTGGACTGAACCGCGGGGCCGGTCCCGGTGGCGCGTCGCGCGCGCCACCGGGACCGGCCCCGCAGTCGGTGTTCAGCGGGTGGCCGGCACGGGTTCGGCGGCCAGCATGGGCACGTCGTCGCTCGCCGGCATGCGCGTCGCCAGCAGCGGGCCGGCCATCGCGGTGGTCACCAGGGCCATGACGACCATCATGGTGAACAGCTGTCCGTCGAGGACGCCGAGGGAGACGCCGATGTTGAGCACGATCAACTCGGTCAGCCCCCGGGTGTTCATGAGGATGCCCAGTCGACGCGCCTGTGGCCAGGGCAGGCCGAAGGCCCGCGCGGGCAGGGTGGCGCCGGCCATTTTGCCGACGCAGGCGACCAGGATGATCGCGGCCAGTTCGAGCAGGTTGGTCAGGGTCAGCGCGGCGATGTCGACGCTGAGTCCGGTGACGATGAAGAAGACCGGCAGCAGGACCAGGCCGATGTTCTCGAACGGCACCCGGACGTGCGTGGTCAGCGGCTCCGCCGGTTGGCGGGGCATGACGAACCCGAACGCGAAGGCCCCGAAGATGGCGTGGATGCCGATCCAGGTGGTGGCGTAGGAGGACAGGAAGACACCGGCGGCGGTGATGGCCGCGAGCTGGTAGGTGTTCGGACCGATGCGGCGGATCAGGGCGGCCAGGCCGGGGCGGACCGCGAACGCCATGACCGCGATGTAGCCGGCGGACATGAGGACCACCTGGGCGAGATCGGTGGCGTCGCGGGCGGTGGCGACCGCCGCGACCACGGCGAGGATGCACCAGGCCAGCACGTCGTCGATGGCGGCGCTGGCCAGTGCCAGCACCCCGACCTGGGTACGGGACAGGCCGCGGTCGCGCAGGATGCGGGCCAGGACCGGGAACGCGGTGATGGCCATGGCGGCGCCGAGGAAGAGGGCGAACGCGACGAACGGCACGTGGGTGCCGCCGATCGTCGCGTGCCGGGGATAGATCAGCCTGGCCAGGCCGACGCCGAGGGTGAAGGCCAGAGCGATGGAGCACACCGACACCGACAGGGTGAGGCTCTTGCGTCGGGAGATCATGCGCCGGTCGAACTCCCACCCGACGAGGAACATGAACAGCAGGAGGCCGACCTGCGAGATGGCCGACAGGTACGGCCGCGCGGCGGCGGGGAAGAGCAGGGCGGTCAGGTCGCCGGGGAACAGGCCGAGCAGGCTGGGGCCCAGCGCGATGCCGGCGAGGATCTCGCCGATCACCACGGGCTGCCTCAGCCGGCGGGCGATCCCGCCGAACAGGTGGGCTACCAGGAGGACGAGGGCGATGTCGGCCATCACGATTGCAGCGGTGAGTTCGGCCGGGGTGGCTACGGACTTCATGAGATCTCCGGATCTGGGCGGGAGAAGGCTGGTCCGGGTCGGCGCCGGTGTGTTCACGGCGGCGCGGATCACCGACCGTAGCAGCGGATTTTCCCGCCGGACACGGCCATGTCCGGCGGGTTGAGGGTGCCATTTGCCGATTGGTCGCGGTGGTGGTGGGGGCCGGTGGGAATCGCGTCCACCGTCCACCGTCCGCCGTTTAATCACCGGCCCCCGTCGCGCCGGCGGGAAGAATGCAGAAAAAGCTGACCTGTAACGGGGTGGTCAGCATGCCGACACCGCTTCGATAACCTGAAATGGTGCATTCCAGAAGAGTGGTTCCGGCGATTGTCGTCTATGGCCCGATTTCCGGGATGCCAATTGGCCACGCTGGGTGACGCTGCGGCTACTTCGTGACATGAGTCCTGGATGGCGGGCTGCTCAGTGGTTCTGTCCCGGAGCAGGGAATGGCTCTGGTTGCCCTCCTACCGGTGGGTTAGCCTTCCTGACGTTCCGTCCTTCCGTCGACACAGAGAGTGGAGTCATGGCGCGTTTGTCAGGCCTCGGCAGTCATTGCGGCCGATCCGGGGCGGCACTGCCCGGTGCCGAGCCGCAGAGGTCCGAGCGGTGACCCGACTTCTGCACGTCAGCGCCTCCCCGCCCGGCCCGGGTAGCCGTTCGGCGGCGGTCGCCGAGGCGTTTGTCGACGCATTCCGCGAGCGTTACCCCGGGGCGACCCTCGACGTGCTCGACCTTTCCTCGACCACCTTGCCCCCGGCCGGCGTCAGCGCGGTGACCACGGAGAAGAACGCGGCCGGCTCCGGCGGGCAGGCGGCGTTGCGGCAACAGACCCGCGACCTGGAACGTCGCTTTACCGATGCTGACCACTATCTGTTTTCCGTGCCGATGTGGAACTTCGGAATCCCATACCTGCTCAAGCACTTCATTGATGTCGTCACCCGGCCCGGCCTGACGTTCCGACTCGATCCGCGACACGGCTACCAGGGCCTGCTCACCGGCCGACGGGCCTGTGTCGTCTATACCAGTGGCGTCTACACCCCCGGGTGCCCACCGGAGTTCGGCGTCGACTTCCAGTCTTCCTACCTCAACTACTGGCTCCGGGTCATCGGCGTCGACCCCGTGATCGAGATCGCGCTGCGCCCCACCGACTTCACCCGGTCCCTGGCCGCCGATCTGGACCGCGCCCGGGAGGACGCGCGCAAGGCCGCCCACACCATCTGACCGCACCCGGCCGACGACGCGTCGGCCCGTACCGCAGGAGGGAAGCAGCATGTCCGTCTGGTTCGTCACCGGCGCGTCCCGGGGCTTCGGCCTGGAGATCGTCCGCCAACTGCTGGAGCAGGGTGAGCAGGTCGTCGCCACGGCGCGCAACACCAGCAGCCTGGCCGACCTGCCCTACCCCGACCGGTTGCTCGTGGTCCCGCTCGACGTCACCGACCAGTCCCAGGCCGACCGGGCCGTACTCGCGGCGGTGGAGAGTTTCGGTGGCATCGACGTGCTGGTCAACAACGCCGGCCGGGGCCTGCTCGGGGCCGTGGAGGAGGCCACCGACGCCGAGGTCCGGGCGGTGTTCGACGCGAACGTCTTCGGCCTGTTGAACGTCACCCGCAGCGTGTTGCCCGTGCTGCGCCGTCAGCGCCGGGGCCGGGTCATCAACATCAGCTCGGTCCTCGGCTTCAGCGCCAAGATGGGCTGGGGCGTCTACGCGGCGACGAAGTTCGCGGTGGAGGGGCTCAGCGAGGCGCTGCGGGTGGAACTGGAGCCGGTCGGGGTCCAGGTGTGCCTGGTGGAACCGGGCCTGTTCCGTACCGACTTCCTCGATCCCTCGTCGCTGTGTTTCGCCGGCCGGGAGTTCCCGGATTACGCCGAGACCGCCGGGCGGATCCGCACCTGGTCGGTCGGACACAACCACGCGCAGGCCGGGGACCCCGAGCGGGCGGCGGCGGCCATCATCGCGCTCGGCCGCAACCCGCAACCGCCGTTCCGGCTTCCGCTCGGGGTGGACTCCGTGCAGCGCATCGGCGAGAAGCTGGCCGAGGTGACGCAGGAACTGGAGGCCACCCGCGAGACCGGGCTGTCGATGTCCTACCCGGAGCCGGCCACCGTCGTCCGCTGAGGCGGTGCGTGGCGGATCCCCCAGACGATCGGTGAGGAGCGAGGATGGACACGATGACCACGGCGCTGGCACCGGGCCGCGTCGAGACCTTCGACGAGCGGTTGCGGCGGTTGCTGCGCTGGCACTTCGACCCCGAGACGGGTTCGGCGTTCTGGCTGCGCCAGCGCCGGTTGCTCGACTTCGATCCGCTGCGTGACATCGACGGCGCTGCCGATCTGGTGCGGTTTCCGGACCTCACCGAGCAGTTGCGGCACGTGCCGGTCGGTGACCTGATCCCCCGTGGCCTGACCGGCACCGGCTTCCGGGTGTACGAGTCGGGTGGGACCAGCGGGGCGCCCAAGCGCATCATCGACCGGGACTACCGGCGTCGGCTGCTGTCCTGGGCGATGCAGCGGCTGCGGGCGCACCACATCGCGGATCCGGCGCACTGGCTGCACCTCGGCCCGAGCGGGCCGCACGTCTTCGCCTACGACTGCGCCCGCTACGCCGCCCTCGGCAACGGCATGTTCCACACTGTCGACTTCGACCCGCGCTGGGTCAAGAAGCTCGTGGCGGCGGGGGAGAGCGACATGGTCAAGCGGTACGTGCGGCACCTGCTGGACCAGGCGGCCGAGGTGCTGCGGTCGCAGCCGATCAAGGTGCTCAGCACCACGCCGCCGCTGATCGAGGCGATCTGCGCGGACCCCGAGCTGCACGCCGCCGTCGAGCGGACCGTCGAGACGATCATCTGGGCCGGCACCTCGTTCAGTCCGGAGAGCCTGCGCCAGGTGGAGGAGGTCTTCTTCCCCGACACGACGCTCGTGGGGATCTACGGCAACACCCTGATGGGTGTCGCGCCGCAGCGGCCCCGCCGCCCCGGGGACCGGCACCTGTGCGTGTTCGAGCCCTACCAGGAGGCGGTGTGGATCGACGTGGTGGACGACCGCGGCGCGGTGGTGGACTACGGTCAGCGCGGCCGGGTCCGGCTGAGTCTGGTCAGCGAGGAGATGTTCCTGCCCCACGTCATCGAGCGGGACACCGCCGTCCGGGTGGAACCCGTCGGTGACGCCACCCTCGACGGACTGGCCGAGATCGGCACCGTGGCCGAGGTCGGCGACGTCCGGGTGATCGAGGGGGTGTACTGAGTGGCCGGCATCGTGGTGGAGCCGATCGTCTGCGGCCGGCCGGTGCGCAGCCTCGACCGGGCCCCGCTCGCCGACGTCCGGGGCGACCTGCTGGGCGAGGTGGGCATGGTGCCGAGGCTGATGGCCGTCGGGGCGGTGACCCGGGCCCGCCGGGCGGCCGACGGCCGCCCGGTCGGGCACGAGCTGTTGCTGCGGGCCGCCGAGCTGTTCGCCACGGCGGACCTCGACGGGGAGACTCCCGACGAGTACGAACGGCGGGTCGCGCTCGCCGCCGGGCTGCCCCGGGTCACGGTCCGCCACGCCGTGGCCGACATCGTGCGCAGCCTCACCCACCTGCCCCGCACCACCCGGGCCGAGCTGCCCGAATCCCGGTTGGGCGACGGTTACCAGACGGCCTGGGTGCCGGCCGGCCGGCTCTTCGCGGCCGTGATGGCCAGCAACCACCCGGCGCCCAACGACTCGTGGCTGCACGCGCTGGCGCTGGGCTACAGCGTGCTGGTGCGCCCCGGCACCCGGGAGCCCTTCACCGCCCGGCGGTTGACCCTCGCCCTGCTCGCCGCCGGCCTGGCGGAGCACCGGATCTCCTTCCTGCCGGGCGAGCGCGCGGTGGGGGAGTACCTGTTGGAGGCCGCCGACCGGGGCATCGTGTACGGCGGCAGCGACGCCGTGCGGCGGTGGGCCGACAGCGCGACGGTCACCACCCGGGGGCCGGGCCGCAGCCGTGCCCTGCTCGACCGGCCGCTGACCGACGACGTGCTCGACCATCTCACCGTCAGCGCCGCGTACGACGGGGGGACCCGGTGCAACAACATCTCCCTGGTGCTGACCACCGGGGAACCCCGGCAGGTCGCCGCCGCCCTCGGCGCCCGCTTCGACGCCCTGGCCAGCCCGGAGGTGACGGCGTCCGATGCCACCCTGCCCGTCGTCGACGCCGGCCGTGCCGAGGCCCTGAGCCGGCAGCTCGCCGGGCTCACGCACGGGGCGACGGTGCACACGGCGGCGGGCGCGGACCCGCTGGTGCGGTTGCCGGACGGCGCGTACCGCCCGCTGCCCACCGTCCTGTCGACGGACGATCCGCGCCACCCGGCGGTGGGGGTGGAACTGCCGTTCCCGTTCGTCGTGGTCGCGCCGTGGCGTCGTGCGGACGGCACCGCGCCGCTCGGTGGGGCCCTGGTGCTCAACCTGTTGACCGACGACGCCGACCTCCGGGCCGACGCGGTGGCCGATCCGAGCATCCGCAAGGTGACGTGCGGGCTGACCCTGCCCTGGGACAGCACGCCCGGCATTCCCCACGAGGGCAACCTGTCCCTGTTCCTGTTGCAGTCCAAGGGCGTCGTCTCGACCGGAACGAGGGATCATGCGTTGGCTTGAGGAGTTACTTTCGGACGGGTGGTGGGCCACCGGCCAGGCGGTGCGGTTCCAGTTGCCGCACCAGTCCGAGTCGTCGATCACCTACGGCGACCTGCTGCGTCAGGCGGCGACGTTGGCCGGGCGGATCGGCGAACCCGGCGAGGGCGCGCAGATCCGCCTGGCCATCCTGACGATGGGCAGCGCGGAGGGGCTCGTCGCCCTGCTCGCCGGGCTGATCGTCGGCGCGGTGGTCATCTCCACCCCGATCCAGACGACGAGCCCGTGGTCGGCGGACCTGCTGGGTGATCCGGACGTGGTGCTGACCGACGCGACGGGCGCGGCGGTGTTGCAGTGCCACGAGCGGTTGATCGGCGCACGACCGCGATACCAGGTGCTCACCGTCGATCTGACGGAACCCGCCAAGGCCAGCGTCCGGCCGGACGTCTGCACGGACCAGGACGACGTCTGCAAGGTCGCCTACCTGGACCAGGACAGGTCGCCCCTGGTGGTGGCGCTGACCGGGTTCGCCCTGAACGCCGCGGTCCGGCAGCCGGACCGCCGGCCGGTGGGCGCGGCGGGCGGGCTCGGCAGCCTCACCGGGCAACTGGCCAGCTACCGCACGCTGGCGACGGGGGGCGTCGTCGATCTCGTCGCCCCCCGCCGGGCCGGTAGGTCCATCCTGGACGCCGCGATGCCGGTGACCCTGCCCCGCCGTACGGAGCGGATACCGGCCGACTCCACCGCTACCTTTCCGTACATCGTGGACAACACGGCCCAGTTGGACAGGCTTGTGTCGGGAATCGTCCTGCCGGCCGGGTCCGGCGCGCTCTCGTCAGTAGCTAAGTTGTAAGCATGGTCATTTCCGTTTCTTGAGCCGGTTCGGTCGGGAGACGGATCGTCAGTGCGGGCCGGACACGGGCAATGCCGGCCTCGCCCGATCGGGCAAGGGACAAATGCATGCCACGTGAGTCGCCCGCGCTGCCGGGAAGCGGTTTCCTCATCGACCGTCATTCATCGGCGCCGCTCTACCAACAGTTGTACGAACAGTTGCGGTGGAGCATCGAGGCGGGGCAGCTCACCCCGGGCACCCGGCTGCCGGCCACCCGCACCCTGGCCAAGGAGTTGGGCGTCTCGCGCAACACCGTGCTCGTGGCGTACGACCGGCTGCTCGCCGAGGGTTATCTCGACGGTCGGGTGGGCTCCGGTACCCGGGTGGCCACCCGACAGAGCGTCCGGGAGTTGGAGGCCAAGCTCCCCCGGGCGACCACCCAGACGCCGCTGCGCATCACCCGGGCCGCCCGCCGGATGGCGGAGGCGGCAGCGTACTTCACCCCGGCGCACGATCAGCTGCGCTACCCGGACCGGCCGTTCACCCTGGGCATGCCCGCCCTGGACCTCTTCCCGTCGAAGGTCTGGGGCCAGATCATGTTCAGCAAGTCGCACCAGCTGACGAGCGCCCTCTACACGCACCGCGATCCGGCCGGCTACTGGCCGCTGCGCAAGGGCATCGCGGCCATGCTCGGGCTCATGCGCGGGGTCCGGTGCACCCCGGAACAGGTGATCATCCAGCCGAGCGCCCAGATCGCCGTGCACGTCATGGCCCTGACCCTGCTCGAACCGGGGGAGAAGGCTCTGGTCGAGGACCCGGGCCTGCAGGCCATCCGGGGCGCCCTGCACTCCGCCGGCGCGGAGACCTGTCCGGTGCCTGTCGACGCCGAGGGCATGTGCATCGCCGTGGGCCAGGCCCGGCACCCGGACGCGCGGATGGCGGTGGTGACGCCCAACAACCAGTTCCCCCTGTCGATCCGGATGTCCGCGGCCCGGCGGGCCGAGGTGCTGGCGTGGGCCAGGGACACCGACGGCTGGATCATCGAGGACGACTACGACGGTGAGTTCTGGGCGGAGAATCCCGGCCCGCCGCTGCACCAGGCCGACGACCGTGGGCGCGTCATCTACGTCGGGACCTTCAGCAAGGTGTTGTTCCCCGGCCTGTGCCTGGCCTACCTGGTGGTGCCCCCGGATCTCGTCGACATCGTCACGGAGGTCCAACGGGCGACGGTCAACTCGCTCAACATCCTCACCCAGTCCGCGCTCGCGGAGTTCATCGAGGCCAACCACCTCGCCCGGCACGTCAGGCGGATGCGGGACGTCTACCGGGAACGCGGGGACATCCTGGTCGGCGCGCTGCGCGGCAGGCTCGGCGGTTTCGTCACGATCGACAACCCGCCCCGGGGCACCCATCTGGTCGCCAGCCTGCCCGAGGCGGCCGACGAGCAACGCCTGGCCCGGCTCGGCCGGGAAGCGCGCCTGCGGGTGTATCCGCTGTCGTCGTTCGGCGACGAACTCGAAGGGATCGGCCGGGGGCTGGTCCTCGGTTACGCGGCCACGCCACCCGAGAAGATCCTCGCCGGCGTCGACCGCCTGGCGACAGTTGTCGAGCAATTCTCCGGCCGTTCGCATCCGGGCAGTCGAACCGCATTGAGGAAGAGCGTATAAGGCGCTTCGCCGGTGCCAAAGGGCCATGTATCCAAATAGCCAGGTGCCAATCCCAGTGGTACTAGCGAGATGGCGTACATGGCCCTGTGCCAATCGTCTTCCCCGCCGATACGGTCCGTACCGGATCGCGGCGCCCTCTTCGGTGACCGGGCCGCCCCGCAGAATACAGGGGGAGACTTCCATGCCATCACCACGGCTTCTCGTACGGCGCCCCGAGGCGCCCACCACCGACAGTTGGAGCCCCGCCGGCTGGCGCTCGCTGCCCATCACGCAGCAGCCGACCTGGCCGGACCGGGACGAACTCGACGCTGTCGCCGACTACCTGTCCGGCCTGCCGGCGCTGACCGGCGTCGAGGAGATCAGGCGGCTGCGCGAGGAACTGGCCCTCGCCAGCGCGGGGCAGGCGTTCGTGCTCCAGGCCGGCGACTGCGCCGAGCCGCTCGGCCTGGCCGCCACCACCTCGGCACGGGCCAAACACCGGACCATCACCTCGCTCGGTGAGCGCCTGGCCCGTGAGCTGCACCGTCCGACCATCGGCCTGGGACGGCTCGGCGGCCAGTTCGCCAAGCCCCGCTCCGAGCCTTTCGAAGCGGTCGACGGGCAGCTGCTGCCCGTGTTCCGTGGACTGATGGTCAACGAGCCGGAGGCCACCGCGCTGGCCCGCCAGGCCGACCCGTACCGGCTGCTGTCCTGCTACTACACCGCCCGGCAGGTGGTGGCGGAGCTGTCCCGGGCCGGCGGCGGCGTGCGGACCAGCCACGAGGTGCTGATCCTCGAGTACGAGCAGGCGCTGACCCGCCTCGACGAGGCCACCGGCGAGTGGTTCCTGCGCTCCACGCACCTGCCGTGGGTGGGCGACCGCACCCGCGCGGTGGACAGCGCCCACCTGCACTTCCTGGCGGGGCTGGGCAACCCGGTCGCGGTCAAGGTCGGCCCCAGCGCCACCGTCGACGAGGTGCTGCGGATCTGCGCGCTCCTCGACCCGCACCGCCGGCCCGGCCGGCTGACCCTGATCAGCCGGATGGGCCACCGCCAGATCGCCGACCACCTGCCGGCCCTGGTGCGGGCGGTGGTCGACGCCGGGCATCCGGTCGCCTGGATGTGCGACCCCATGCACGGCAACACCGTCCGTGGCGTCGGCGGGGTGAAGACCCGCCACCTGGACGCCATCGTGGGCGAGCTGACCACCTTCGTCGAGGTGCTGCGTGGCCACGGCCGGGAGCCGGCCGGCCTGCACCTGGAGATCGCCGCGGACGACGTGACCGAGTGCGTCGGCGCGAGCGTGACCGACGAGCACCAGCTCGGCCGCGCCTACCGGTCGCTGTGCGACCCGCGGCTCAACCACGAGCAGGCCGACGCGGTCGTCGCCGCGGTCGTCGCCGCGATGCACCCCTGAACACCTGTCCCCCACACTTCGTGACCCGAGCGGAGGAGGCATCAGTGCGTACCCTGCTGGTCGACAACTACGACTCCTACACCTACAACCTGTTCCAGCTCATCGCCGTCGTCAACGGCGTCGAGCCCACCGTGGTCCGCCACGACGACCCGGCCGTGGCCACCCTGGACCTGCGTCGTTTCGACAACGTGGTGATCTCGCCCGGCCCCGGGCGACCCGACCGGGAGAAGGACTTCGGCTTCTCCGCACAGGTCATCGCGGACTCCCCGGTGCCGGTGCTCGGGGTCTGCCTCGGCCACCAGGGCATCGCCTCGGGGCACGGCGCCGCCGTCCGCTCCGCGCCCGTTCCCCGGCACGGGCACCTGGCGTCGATCAGCCACGACGGGGACGGCCTGTTCGCCGGCATCCCGCAACAGTTCACCGCGGTCCGCTACCACTCGCTGTGCGTGTCGGACCTGCCCCCGGAGCTGGTGGCGACGGCCTGGGCCGAGGACGGGGTGATCATGGGTCTGCGGCACGTCAGCCGGCCCATGTGGGGGCTCCAGTTCCACCCCGAGTCGATCTGCACCGAGTACGGGCAGACCCTGCTCGGGAACTTCCGCGACCTGACCCGGGCCCACCAGGCCCGGGAGAGCATCCAGGTGGCCGCCCCGCCGGCCATCGCCCCGCCGACGCACCGGCTGCACGTGCGCACCCTGGACTGGGAGACCGACGCCGAGCAGGCGTTCGCCCGGCTGTTCCGGGACTCGACCCACGCCTTCTGGCTCGACAGCGCCCGGGTCGAGGAGGGGCTGTCCCGCTTCTCCTATCTCGGCGACGCCTCCGGGCCGCTGTCCGAGGTGGTCCGCTACGACGTCGGCGTCGGCGAGGTCGAGGTCGCCGTGGCGGCCGGGACGCCGACGCGGGTGCCCGGCACCATCCTGTCCTACCTCCAGCAGCGGCTGGCCGGGATCCACCTCGACTCGTCGGCGCTGCCGACCGACCTCACCTGCGGCTACGTCGGCTACTTCGGTTACGAGCTGAAGGGTGACCTCGGCTCGCCCGTGCCGCACCGTGCCGACACCCCGGACGCCTACTGGATCTTCGCGGACCGGTTCGTGGCCGTCGACCACCGGGACCGGCAGACCTACCTGGTCGCGCTCTCCGACGGCGACGAGAGCAGCGACGACGCGGCACAGGACTGGCTCGACACCGTCGCCGACCAGCTCACCGCCATCCCCGAGGCGGGACGACTCACCCCGCTCACCCCACCGCCGGTGGACACCAGCTCGCTCGTCGCGGCGCTGGAGCGGGACCGGGAGCAGTACCTGGCCGACATCGCCGCCTGCAAGCGGGAGCTGGTCGCGGGGGAGAGCTACGAGATCTGCCTGACCAACTCGTTGCTGCTGCCCCGCCCCCGGGACGGGTTCGCCTTCTACCGGGCCATGCGCCGGTACAACCCGGCGCCCTACTCGGCCTACCTGCGGCTGGGTGACATCGAGGTGGCCTGCTCCTCCCCGGAACGCTTCCTGCGGCTGACCGCCGACCGGGTCGTGGAGACCAAGCCGATCAAGGGGACCGCTCCCCGGCACCCGGACCCGACGGTCGACGCGGCGCTGCGCGACGAGCTGACCACCAGCGACAAGACCCGCGCCGAGAACCTGATGATCGTCGACCTGCTCCGCAACGACCTCGGCCGGGTGTGCGAGGTCGGCAGCGTCACCGTGCCCAAGCTGATGCAGACCGAGTCGTACGCGAGCGTGCACCAGCTCGTCTCGACGATCCGGGGCCGGCTGCGGGCGGAGTCCGGCGCCGTCGACTGCATCGAGGCGTGCTTCCCCGGCGGGTCGATGACCGGGGCGCCGAAGCTGCGGACGCTGGAGATCATCGACGGGCTGGAGACCACGGCCCGGGGCATCTACTCCGGCTCGCTGGGCTTCCTCAGCTGCAACGGCACGGCGGACCTGAACATCGTGATCCGCACGGCGGTCCTGTCCGGCTACGGAATGCGGGTCGGCGCCGGCGGGGCCATCATTCTCGACTCCGACCCGGAGGGGGAGTTCGACGAGATGCTGCTGAAGGCCGCCGCCCCGTTGCGCGCGCTGCTCAGCGGCGGCTACCAGGAGGACGTCGATGTCTACCAGTGATCCCCTCGCGGTGTGCGTCGTCGGTATGGGGCCGCGTGGGCTGTGCGTGCTGGAGCGCCTGGTCACCAACGCCGCCGCCGACCCCGACCGGCCGGTACGCATCGACGTCGTCGACCCGTACCCGCCGGGGGCGGGACGGGTGTGGCGGGCCGACCAGTCCGACCGGCTGCTGATGAACACCGTGGCGTCCCAGGTGACCGTGTTCACCGATCCGACCGTGGAGCTGGCCGGCCAGTTGCGGGAGGGCCCGAGCCTCTACGAGTGGGCCCGCTTCCAGGTGCTGATGGGCGACCTCGACCAGTTCCCGTCCGACGTCGCCGAGGAGCTGCGCGGGGTGGGGCCCGACACCTACTCCACCCGCCGTTTGTTCGGCCACTACCTGACCTGGGTCTACCGGCGGGTGGTCACCACGGCACCGGCGAACGTCAGCATCCACGCCCACGCCACGGTCGCGGTCGCGGTGTGGGACGAGTCCGACGGCCGGCAGTGTGTGCAGTTGCAGACCGGCGACCGGCTGCCCGGCCTGGACGCGGTGGTGCTGGCGCAGGGCCACTTCCCGGTCACCCCGACCGTGCCGGAGCAGACGCTGGCCGCCTTCGCCGTCGAGCGGGGACTGA
Organism: Micromonospora matsumotoense; assembly: GCF_900091525.1. GTDB lineage: Bacteria > Actinomycetota > Actinomycetes > Mycobacteriales > Micromonosporaceae > Micromonospora > Micromonospora matsumotoensis. The sequence goes on along the minus strand of NZ_FMCU01000004.1, from coordinate 470,678 downwards.
CCTACATTCTGCCGGCCAACCCGGCGGACGTGGACCTGTCGATGGTGCGCCCCGGCGAACCCACCCTGCTGCGTGGGCTGGGGCTCTGCTTCTTCGACTACCTGGCCCTGCTCACCGAGGGACGCGCCGGCCGCTACGTCCGGGGCGACGACGGCCGGCTGACCTACCTGCCGTCCGGGTTGGAGCCGCAGTTGCTGGCCGGGTCCCGTCGCGGGATCCCGTACCGGGCGCGGGGCCGCAACGAGAAGGGCGCGCACGGGCGGCACGAGCCGCGCGTGCTCACCGTGGAGCTGGTCGAGCGGCTCCGTACGGCTGCGGACGCGACGCCGCTGGACTTCATGGCCGACCTGTGGCCGCTGATCGCCAAGGAGGTGGAGACGGTCTACTACGTGGCCGTGCTGCGCCGGGGCGGCTGCCGGGGCAAGGCGCGACGCTTCGAGGCCGAGTATCTCGACGTGCCCCGGGGCGACGAGCGGGAGGAGCAGATCCGGCAGCGCTACGGCATCACCGAACGGTGGGACTGGGACGCGGTGCTGGACCCGGCCCGGGACGAGACGTTCACCGAGCCGGCGGCGTTGCAGGAGTGGATGCTGCGTTACCTGGAGCAGGACGCCGACACGGCCCAGGAGGGCAACGTCAGCGGCCCGCTCAAGGCGGCCATGGACGTCCTGCGCGACCTGCGCAACGAGGTACGCCTCGCCGTCGACCACGGCGGCCTGCGGGGCAGCTCGCACCGGCGCCACCTGGACAACTGGTACACCCCGATGAACGCCTTCCTCAGCATCGGACCGCCGGCCCACCGGGTCGAGCAGTTGGCCGCGCTCATCCGCGCCGGGGTGCTCCGGGTCGTCGGGGCCGAGATGCGGGTGTCGCCGTACCCCGAGCAGGGCGGGTTCCTCGTGGAGTCCCCCCGGACGCCGGGGACCCGGGACGTGGTGACCGCCATGATCGAGGCGCGGTTGCCGGAGGTCGACCTGCGTCGCACCGCCGACCCGTTGCTCGGCTGGATGCTCGCGCACCGGTCCTGCACCCCGCACGTGGTCGCCGATCAGGGGGCGGAGCCCCACGTCACCGGCGGACTGGCCGTCACCGGCCGGCCGTTCCACCCGGTGACGGCGGCCGGCGAACGACACGCCCGCCGGTTCGTCTTCGGGGTGCCCACCGAGGGCACACACTGGGCGACCGCAGCCGGGGCGCGTCCGGGCGTCAACTCGGTGATGCTCGGCGACGCGGACGCGATCAGCCTGTCGGTGCTCGCCCTCACCGTGCGGGCGGCCACCACGACGGGAGCGGTGACGACATGACCGAAGGCTTCGACCACGGGCTGCTCAGTCCGAGCAGCGCCGACCGGGCCATCGAGCACGCCGTACGGGACCGGGCGGTCCTGCAGGCGATGCTCGACGCCGAGGCCGCCCTGGTGCGGGCCCAGGCCCGGCTGGGGGTGGTGCCGCAGGAGCACGCGGACACCATCACCGCCGTCGCCGACGCGCGCCGGCTCGACCTGGCCGCCGTCGCCCGCCGGGCGACCGAGACGGCGAACCCGGTGGTCGCGGTGGTCGCCGCGCTCACCGACCTGGTCACGGCGCTGGACCCGGCCGCCGCGGAGTACGTGCACCGCGGCTCCACCAGCCAGGACATCCTGGACACCGCCCTGATCCTGGTGGCGGAACGGGCGCTGCGGGTCGTCGACGCGGACCTGGCGGCCACCGCCGACGCCCTCGCCGCCCTCGCGGACCGGCACCGGGGCACCCCGTTGGCGGGGCGGACCCTGACCCAGCACGCCGTGCCGACCACGTTCGGTCTGAAGGCGGCGACCTGGCTCTCCGGTGTGCTCGACGCCCGGCAGGCGGTCCACGCCCTGCTGGCGGAGGGGTTGCCGGTGCAGCTGGGCGGGGCCGCCGGCACCCTCGGCGGTTACCTGGAGTTCGCCCGGCTGGCCGGGAACACCGACGACGCCTACGTCGAGAAGCTGATCCACGCCTTCGCCGCCGAACTGTCCCTGGCCGAGCCGCACGCACCGTGGCACACCGTGCGTACGCCCCTGCACGCCGTCGCGGGCGCGTTGAGTCTCACCACCGGTGTGCTCGGCGCGATGGCGGCGGACGTGCAGGTCATGACGCGTACCGAGATCGGGGAGCTGGCGGAGCCGACCGGCCCGGGGCGCGGGGTGTCCTCCGCGATGCCGCACAAACGCAACCCGGTGCTGGCGACCCGGATCCGGGCGGCGGCAGCGCAGTTGCCGCTGCTCGCCGCGACCGTCGCGCACTGCCTCGTCGCCGAGGACGAACGCCCCGGTGGCGCCTGGCACGCGGAGTGGCAGCCGTTCCGGGAGGCGTTGCGGCTGGCCGGCGGTGCCGCCGACGCGGCGGCCGAGTTGGCCGGGGGCCTGACGGTGTTTCCCGACCGGATGCGCGCCAACCTCGACCTCGCCGGGGAGTTCATGGCCTCGGAGCGGTTGGCCGTCCGGCTCGCCCCGCTGCTGGGCAGGGTCGAGGCGAAGGAGTTGCTGACCGCCCTGACCGGCCGGGCCATCGAGACCGGGCAGCCGTTACGCGACCTGGTCGCGGCCGACCCCCGGGTCACCGCCGTCCTCGACCCGGGGGAGGTCGCCGGCCTGCTCGATCCGGCCCGCTATGTCGGCGCCGCCGACCTGCTGGTGGACCGCATCCTGCACCGGCACCGCGCGTTCGGCGTGCGGTCGGCGGCACCGGCCGAGGGCCGGCGGCCGTGAGCCGGCCGGGTCCGCTGGCGCGTGCGGTGATCGGCGCGCCGATGGCGGGGGGCGTCAGCACACCCGCTCTCGTCGCGGCGGTCAGCGACGCCGGGGGGCTCGGTTTCCTGGCCGCCGGCTACCTGCGCCCGGCGGACCTGGCCGGCGACATCGACCGGGTCCGCCGGGCCACGACGGGCCCGTTCGGCGTCAACGTGTTCGTGCCGGAGTCCCGGCCGGCGGACCTGGCCGCCGTCGACCGGTTCCGGCAGGCGCTGCTGCCGCAGGCCGCCCGCTGGGGGGTGACCCTGCCCGACCCGCCCGAGTGGGACACCGACCATTTCGCCGAGAAGATCGAGGTGGTGCTCGCCGCCCGGGTGCCGGTGGTCAGCTTCACCTTCGGCTGCCCGCCCCGGGCGGTCGTGGACCGGCTGCACACCCACGGGTCGCAGGTGGTGGTCACCGTCACCGACGTCGCGGAGGCGCAGTTGGCCGTCGCCGCGGGCGCCGACGCGCTCTGCGTGCAGAGTTCCCGGGCCGGCGGGCACCGGGCGAGTTTCACCCCCGACGTCCGCCCCGACCCGCAGCCGGACACGGCCGAGCTGGTCGGGGCGGTCCGGCGGGCCGTCGCGGTGCCGCTGATCGCCGCCGGGGGCATCACCGGGCCGGCGGAGATCGACGCGGTGGTCGCGGCCGGCGCGTCGGCGGTGCAGGTCGGCACCGCGCTGCTGCTGACCCCGCAGGCGGGCACCCACCCGGTGCACCGGGCCGCGCTGACCGATCCCGGCCGGGCCGGCACGGTCGTCACCCGGGCCTTCTCGGGGCGACCGGCCCGGGGCCTGCGCAACCGCTTCATCGACGCCTTCGACACGCTGGCCCCCGCCGCGTACCCGCAGGTGCACCACCTGACCCGGCCGCTGCGGGTGGCGGCGGCGGCGCGCGGCGACGCCGAGCAGATGGCGCTCTGGGCCGGGGTGGGACACCACCTCGCCCGGCCGGAGCCCGCCGGGCAGGTAGTCACCCGCCTCGCCGCCGCCGTGGCCGCCGCGACCCCGCTACGCCCCGCATCCCACTGACAGTCGTACCCCCCAGGAGGACCCGATGCCGCACATCAACATCAAGTTCTTTCCGGTCGCCCTGCACCGGGACACCGAGCAGCAACTGGTCGACGAGTTGACCGAGGCGGTCACCGCGGCGTTCGGGTGCAGCCCGAACGTGGTGTCCATCGCCCTGGAACCGGTGGAGGAACAGCGCTGGCAGGCGCAGGTCTACCAGCCGGAGATCGTCGAGCGGGGACACCTGCTGCGCAAGCTGCCGAACTACTGACGTCGTCGCGGCGACGGACAACCGGACCCGGTCCCTCAGGAGGTGGACACCGCCATGGCGCAGCCGACCCGTACCCTCGCACCGCAGCCGTTACCCGGCATCGCCGACGGCATCGACGACCTCGTCGGCAACACGCCGCTGCTGCGGCTGCCCGTCGCGCACCGGGCGCCCGGCGTCGACGTGGTGGCGAAGCTGGAATGCGCGAATCCGGCCGCCAGCGTGAAGGACCGCGCGGCGCTCTACATGCTCCGCACGGCGGAGGCCGACGGACGGCTGCGGCCCGGCGGTGTCGTCGTGGAGGCGACCTCGGGCAACACCGGCATCGCGCTGGCCGCCCTGTGCGCGGCGCGCGGTCACCGCTGCATCATCGTGTTGCCGGACAACGCCACCCCGGAGCGGATCGGCCTGCTGCGGCGGTTCGGCGCCGACGTGGTGCTGACCCCGCGTGAGGCGCGCTACCAGGGCGCCGTGGACAAGGCCGAGGAGATCTGCGCGATGACCCCGGGCGCGTGGTTCGTCCGGCAGCACGACAACGACGACAACCCCCGGGCCCACCGGGAGACGACCGGCCCGGAGATCTGGGCCGACACCGGCGGCCGGGTCGACGTCCTGGTCTGCGGGGTCGGCACCGGCGGCACGCTGAGCGGGACCGCCGGATACCTCAAGGAGCGCAACCCGGCGCTGCGGGCGATCGCGGTCGAGCCGCTGGGCTCGCCGCTGCTGTCCGGGGGTGTGCCCGGCACCCACGCCATCCCCGGTTTCAACGGCGGGTTCATCGCCCCCACCACCGACCTCGACCTCATCGACGAGGTCGTCACCGTCAGCGACGACGAGGCGGCCGAGACGAGCCGCTGGCTGGCCCGGCGCGTCGGGGTCCTCGCCGGGGTGTCCTCCGGGGCGGCGACCCACGTCGCGCTGCGGGTGGCCCGTCGGCGCGACAGCGTCGACAAGCGGATCGTGGTCATCCTGCCGGACACCGGGGAGCGCTACCTCAGCATGTGGTCGGAGCGTCCGTGAGACGCCGGAGGATTGGAGAGGAAACCCCGTGAGGACACTGCTTCTCGTCGGTGGCGTCGACGACACTCTCGTCGCGGCGAAGGAACTCGGTCTGCGGGTGCTCCTGCTCCAGCACCCCACCAAGATCACAAATCGTCAGCGGGAGTTGGCCGACGTCGTGGAGGTGTTGGACTACACCGACTGGACACTGACGGCACCGGTGGTGACCCGGCTGCACCAGCAGTGGCGCATCGACCAGGTGGTGTCGCTGACCGAGCCGGGCCTGGACATCGCGGCCCGCTCCCGTGACCTGCTCGGCCTCGGCGGCACCACGTACCCGGTGTCCCGCCGGTTCCGCGACAAGCTGGCCATGCGCCGCCACCTGGTACGCCGGGACGCCGACGCGGTCGCGGCGACGCCGCTGCACGACTTCGACGACCTGCGGGCCTTCGGCGCCCGGCACGGATACCCGTTCGTGGTGAAGCCGACCGCCGCCACCGCCAGCATCGGGGTGTTCCGGGTCGACGACCCGTCGGGGCACGAACACGTGTGGGAGCAGGTGTGCCGGTTGCGGGGGACCCGCACCGACCGGGTGTCGACCCTGCTGGTGCTCGACGACTTCCTGATGGAGGAGTACGTCCACGGCCGGGAGTTCAGCGTCGAGACGTTCAGCTTCGCCGGTCGGCACGTGGTCGTCACCATCACCGAGAAGATGACCGACCCGGGCCACTTCGCCGAACTCGGCCACGCCGTGCCGGCCCGACTGACCGAGGACGCCTGGGACCGGGTCGGCGAGTGCGTCGGCACCCTCCTGGACCACCTGGAGTTCACCGACGGCCCCTGCCACACCGAGGTCCGCCTCAGCGGCACCCGGGCCCGCATCATCGAGAGTCACCACCGTTACGGCGGGGACGCGATCCCCGAACTGGTGCGCGCGGTGTACGGCATCGACCTGGACCGGCTTGCCGTCGGCTGGCCGTTCGGCCTGGTCGACCCGCTGCCGGACAGCCCCGCGCCCCGGGGCGGCGGCTGCGTACGGGCCGTCGTCGGGACGCCCGGTCGGGTGCTGTCCGTCGACGGGGTCGAGGAGGCGCTGCGCCAGCCGGACGTCCTGGCGGTGCGGATCAGCGCCCGCCCCGGCGACGAGGTGCGCCCCCTGCGGGACAACTGGGACCGGCTCGGACTGGTCGCCGTCACCGGGCCCACCGCCACCGCCGCCGCCGTCCGGGGCGCCCAGGTCATCGACGAGTTCATCCGGATCCGGATCGCCGACGACCGGGGTGAGGTGCGGCTCGCCCGGGCCGCCGAGATCGCCGAGGTGTCCGGGGTGGTGGGCTGACATGAGCGTGCTCATCCTGCACCGCAATCCGTTGGAGCCGTTCCCCTACCGGGACTGGCTCGCCGACCACGACCAGCCGGTGGTGGTGCTCGCCGCCCGCGACAAGATCGAGTCCTTCGGTGAGCAGGTGCCGCGTGACACCCTGGGCCTGGCCCACCTGGAGGTGCTCGACCACTACGACCGGGACGTGGCGGACCGGGCCACCGCGCTCGCCGCGAGCTACCGGCCCCGGCACGTCGTCGCCCTGCACGAGGCGGACCTGGAACTCGCCGCCGAGCTGCGGGTGCGCTGGGGGCTGCCCGGTCCCCGACCCGCCGACATCCGGCCGTTCCGCGACAAACTGCTGATGAAGCAGCGGGCGGTGGCCGCCGGCATCGAGGTGGCCCCGCACGCCCCGGCGGCCACGGCGGCGCAGGTGTGGGCCTTCGCGGCCGACCACGGTTACCCGGTCGTGCTCAAGCACCGGGCCGGCTACAACTCCATCGGCCTGCGCATCGCCCGGTCACCCGACGCCCTCCGGTCCCACCTGGACGAGCTGTACGGTGGCGGCAGCCGCGACGACCTCATCGTCGAGCAGTTCGTGCCCGGCCGGATGTGCCACGTCGACGGGTTCGTCCGGGCCGGTCGGACGGCGCTGGCCTGGCCCTCGCAGTATCAGTACGACCTCGCCTCCTTCGGCAGCGATCCCGGCCCGCGCATCGATGTGACCCTCGACCCGGACGACCCGCTCACCGGGCGGCTGCTCGACCTCGTCGACCGGGTGCTGGCCGCCCTCACCCGCCGCCCCGGCCAGCTCACCGACCACGCCTTCCACGCCGAGGTGTTCCACACCCCCGACGACCGGTTGGTGCTCTGCGAGATCGCCTGTCGCAGCGGCGGGGCGAAGATCCGTGAGGTGTTCGAGGTGATGTTCGACGTCAACCTGGCGGAGGCGGAGCTGCGTACCCAGCTCGGGTTGCCCGTCCCGGCCGTCGACCGGCTCCCCGGCGACGTCCGCCCGCACCCCCGCAGCATGTCCGGTCAGCTGCTGATGATGAAGCGCCCCGGGCTCGTCCGCGCGGTGCCCACCCCGCCGACCGAGCCCTGGGTCCGCCGGTTCTGGTGCTGGGCCCGACCCGGGCAGGTGATCCCACCGGCCGCCGGGTCGGCCGACTTCCTCACCGCCGCCGTCGCCGCCGCCCCGACCCGGGGCGAGTGTGAGGCGCGGCTGCGTCGGCTCGGCGACCGGGTCGCCGGGCAGATCCAGATCGCGGAGGCGTCGTGACGACCCGGGGAGTCCAGGCCCGGTACATGGCCGCGATGGTGATCGACGCCACCGGCAGCGGCATGTACCTGCCGCTGTCGCTCATCTACTTCCAGCACAGCACCGGCCTGTCCGTGGGGCGGGTCGGCGCGATCGTGAGCGCGGCGGCGGTGCTCGGCCTGATCGCGAACCCCCTCACCGGAGTGCTCGTCGACCGGTTCGGCGCGCGGGCCGTGGTGGTGGGCGGCTACCTGGTCCGGGCCGCCGCCTTCGCCTGCTACCCCCTGGTCGACTCGGCGGGGCCGCTGTTCCTGGCCGTGCTGGTGGTGGCGTTCGGTGACGTGTCCTTCTCCCCGTCGGTGCACTCGCTGGTCGCCGAGATCGCCAGCGGCAGCGCCCGGGACAAACTGATCGCCGCCCAACGGAGCCTGCGTAACGCCGGGCTCGGCGCGGGTGGCCTGCTCGCCGGGGCCGCCCTCACCGTCCGGGCCGACCTGGCGTTCACCGTGATCGTGCTGACCGGGGCGGTCGCCTTCACCGTCGCGGCCGGGCTGATCCGCGCGATCCCGGTCCAGGCCCACCGGCGCGATGCCACCGCCCCGGCCACGGCGGCGCAGCGGGGCTACCGGCTGGTGGCGCGCAACCGGCCGTTCCTCGCCCTGACGCTGCTCAACGTGCCCACCGCGTTCGGCTACATGGTGTTGTCGGTGAGCCTGCCCGTCTATGTGACCCTGCACCTGGGTCAGCCGCCCGCGCTCGTGGGGGCCCTCTATGCCGTGAACACCATCGGCATCGCGGTGGCGCAGATCCCCGTCACCCGGGCGTTGACCCGGTTCCGCCGGTCCCGGGCCGTGGCGGCCGGGGCCGGCATCTTCGGGCTGTCGTTCGTGTCGTTCGCGGTGCTGGGGGCGACGTCCGGCGGGGCGGTCCTGCTGGCCGGCGTCTTCGCCGCGACCGGGCTGTTCACCGTCGGGGAACTCCTGCACGGGGCGACCGCGTCCGCGCTGGTGGTCAACGCCGCCCCCGCGCAGACGCGGGGCCGGCACCTGGCCGTCTACCAGCTGTCCTGGGCGGTGCCGGGCGCGTTGGCCCCGGCGGTGCTGACCGCGCTGCTGTCCCTGTCGCCGACCGGAATGTGGCTGGTGCTGGCGGTGGGTGTGGTGGTCGCCGCCGTCGGCGTGCTGCGCCTCGAACCCCACCTGCCGCCGGAGGCGCTGCGACCGCAGCCGGCACCGGACACGTCGGGAACGACCCCGCCGGCCTTCACAGTCACCGGTCCCGACGCCGGCCCCGCCAGCACCGACCCCGACGCCGGCCCCGCCAGCACCGACCCCGACGGCGGCCCGGCCGCCACCGACCCCGACGGCGGCCCCGCCGCCATCCACCTCGTACGAGTCAGGGAGAAGAACTGATGGGAGTTGCCAGCTGGGTGGTGCTCACCGGCGACGATCCGCGGCACGCGCCACCGGCAGCCGCCGGGCAGTGTGGCTGGGTGAGTCAGATCGCGCCCCTGATCACCGAGTTCACCCGCCCGGGGGACCTGGTGTTCGACCCGTTCGCCGGGTGGGGGACCAGCCTGGTGGCGGCCTCGGTCACCGGCCGGCGGGGCATCGGGTTGGAGATCTCGCCGGACCGGGCCAAGCAGGCGTCGCGCCGCCTGGAGGCGTACCCCGACCAGGTCATGATCTGTGGTGACGCCCGACGGCCCCCGGTGCCCGACCGCAGCGTCGACTTCCTTGTCACCGACCTGCCCTACTTCGGCACCGCGCTCGACGCCGACTCCCCGGTCGACGGTCAGCTCTATGCGGTCCGGGACTACTCCGCCTACCTGACCGCCCTGGACCACGCCTTCCACGCGCTGGCCCGGGTGCTGAAGCGGGGCGCCTACGCGGTCGTCGCGGTGCAGAACCGGCGGGTCGCCGACCGGTTCGTGCCGTTGGCGTGGGATGTCGGCCGGGTGCTCGGCGGTCACCTCACCCTCGGCGACGAACGCATCCACCTGTACCCGCGTCCGGTCAGCGAGGGGGACCCGCTGGTCAACAACCGGGCCCACGAGTACCTGCTCGTCGCGCAGAAACGGTAGCCGGCGGGCCTGGGCGGCTCAGCCGCCGGTGGCCATGCCCAGGGCGGGCTTGTCCGGCTTGCCGCTCGGTCCGACCGGGACCCGGGCGATCACCTCGACGGTCTTCGGGGCGGCGGCCGCACCCAGGGCCGCTGCGACCCGGGCGCGGAGCCGTCCGGCATCCGGCGACTGCCTGGCGGCCGGCACCACGTACGCGTGCACCGCCTCGCCGGTGGCGTCGTCGGGGCGGCTGACGACGTACGCCTCGGCGACCGAGGGGTCGGTGGCGAGCACCCGTTCGATCGGGCCGGCGTACACCAGGTTGGCGTTGACGATGATGACGTCCCGGACCCGGCCGGACAGGTGCAGGTAGCCGTCGGCGTCCCGCCGGGCCAGGTCGCGGGTGCGGACCCACCCGTCGGCGAACACCTCGGCGGTCTCGGCCGGGTCCGCCCAGTAGGCGGTGGCCTGCGCCGGGGTCCGGACGAAGAGTTCACCCTCGGTGGCCGGCCGGCCGGCGGTGTCCCGGATGGACAGGTCGACCACCTCGGGCGCGCGCCCGACCGAGGCGAGCCGGCCCGGGTCGGCCAGCAGTTCGGCCGGGGTGACCATCGAGATCATGCCGGTCTCGGTCTGCCCGTAGCCGTGGAAGACCACCGGCCCGAGCACGTCGAGCGCCTCGGCGAGCCGGGACGCGGTGAGCGGGGAACCGGACACCAGCAGCGCCCGCAGGCTGCTCAGGTCGACCGGGTCGGTGCGCTGGTCGCGGACGAGCTGGTGCAGCTTGCCGACGGTGATCACACTCGCGGTGGCCCGGTGTCGGGCGATCATGCCGGGGAAGCCCGGCGGGCGGGCGGCGACCAGGGTGCCGCCCGCGGCGAGGGTGAGGATGCCGTACTCCAGCATCACCTGGCTGCTCAGCGAGCCGAAGACCAGGTAGCGGCCCAGCCGGGGCGCGAGGTCGGCGATCGCCGCCGGCCACCGGTCGGGGTACGGTGCCCAGGCCGCGCCCATCGCCGCGTACGTCTGGGCGCAGCCCTTGGGGTTGCCGGTGCTGCCGCTGGTCCAGGTGATCCGGGCGATGTCACCGGGCCGGCCGGCGGCGACCAGCGGGACGCCGTCGTCGGCGGTCCGCGCCAGCGCGGCCAGCCGGGTGTCGTCGACGAGCAGCGCGTCGTCGCTGGCGAGCAGCCGGTCGAGTTGCGCCGGGGTCAGCTCGGGCCGGATACCGGAGACCCGGGCACCGACGGTGAACGCCGCGAGGACGCCGGCGAGCGCCTCCGGGGTGACCCCGATCCGCAACGCCACCCCGCTGCCCGGCCCGATGCCGGCGGCCCGCAGCCCGGCGGCGACCCGCCGCACCAGCTCCGCCAGTTCGGCCGCGCCGACGACCCGGTCACCGTCCTCGAAGACCGGCCGGTCGCCGCCGGTGGTGAGCAACCGCAGCACGGGCTGCGGCCACCGCTCACCACCGGCGGCGAGCCCGCCGGCCCCGGGCCGGCCGCGGTCCGCCGACCCGCGACCGGCCCGGTCGTGCCCGCCGTGGTGGCCGGGCTCCGTCGCGCGGCGGTCGGCGTGGTCGTGCTCCGCCGCGCGACGGTCGTCGTTGTCGTGCTCAGCCGGCATCGGACAGGACGCCCTTGAGGAACAGCGCCAGGGGTTGCTGGTGCACGCCGGGGAGGTCCCAGTTGTTCTCCAGGTTCTCCGCGAGGTGGTGGGTGGCGACCACCCGGCCGCCCCGGTGCACCCGGACGACGGGGTGCAGGTAACTGGCGTCGTGGGCGCGTTCGGCGTCGTTCTCGGCGATCCGGGGGATGGTGATGTCGAACGGATCGACCTGGTCGTGGTCCGGGCCGTACTCCAGGGTGGTCACCAGGGCGAACGGCTCGGGGCCCAGGCCACCGTCGTGCAGGTAGGCGACCGGCACCTCCTCGTGGTAGCGCGCGGTGCCGTCGGCGATGACCACGACGTCGCCGAGGACGCCGAACTGCTGCCACAGCGCCGAGGTCCGGTTGATCCGGGCGATGACCGCGTCGGTGATCGCCTCGGGGGTGGCGTCCAGCGTGGTGGACGGCCACGGCGTGCCGTGGTGCCGGGCGTCGAGCATCCGGTGCAGGGCGCGGACGCCGTACCGGAAGCCGTGGATGAAGCCGTTCGTCGAGCGCTTGAAGTCGCGCTGCTGGGTGAGGGTGCCGGCGAAGTACAGGCCGGGCACGTTCACCGACTCGTAGCCGGAGGTCTGCTCGGGAAAGCGGTCGTTGATGACCAGCCGGGGCCGGGCCGACGGGTCGAAGATGCTCGCGTCGAACCGGAAACCGGTGCAGAGGATGACCCGGTCGTAGTCGAGTTGCCGGATCGACTCACTGGTCCGGGCGTACCGGAAGTCGATCCGGTAGCCGCCGTCGTCGCGTCGGGCGATCCGCTCGACGGTGCCGTCGAGCACCGCGTTCTGCGACTTGAGCTGGTAGGTGTCGAGGAAGTTGTTGTTCACCGCGCGCAGGTGCCCGACGTAGTGGGTCTGCCAGGCCAGCCGGATCGAGTGCGGGCCGGCGACGTGGATGACCGCGGCGGTCTCGACCAGGGCGTCGGCGGTCTCGAAGGCCGAGTTGCCCTTGCCGATGATGAGGACCCGCTGGTTGGTGAAGTCCTCCGGGTCGACGCTGACGGTGTCGTAGCGTTCGGCGAGGTCGACGCCGTCGATCGGGGGGACGTACAGCTGGGAGACGCCGGTGGCGACGACGACCCGGCGGGCGGTCAGGGTGTCGCCGTCGGTCTCGACGGTGAACAGGTCGCCGTCGCGGGCGATCCGGGTGACCCGGGTGTCGTACCGGACCCGCAGCCCCTCGGCGAACGCGGCGAGGTAGCGCACCAGGTCGGCCGCGTCCGGGAAGTAGCGTCGGCTGAAGTTGCCGAACAGCAGCGCCGGGTCGTCGGTGAGCAGCGAGTTCCAGTCGGAGCGCAGATTGAACTCCGGATCGTCGGAACCGGTCCAGACCTTGTTGATCGAGATCAGTTGCCGGTGCCGGGGATAGCGGGTGAAGAACGTCCCCGGCTCCGGTCCAGCCTCCAGCACCAGATGGTCGCGGCCGTCGCGCTCCAGCAGGGCGGCGAGTTGGAGCCCGGCCGGCCCGGCTCCGATGATCAGGTAGTCGAGCGTCATGCGGCGCACCGTATCGGCCCGATTTCAAAGCGTTCTGAGATTTCGTCTCTAGGGTCCCGTCGCATGACGACAGAGGTAGATCTCGCGGCCCCGCTGCGGATCGCCGATCTGAGCGCCGCCCGTGACCCGGTCCGGGTCGTGGTCGGGCCGCAGGTCCGCGATCGGGTCACGCACACCCGCATCTTCCTGTCCGAGGTGCTCGGCGAGGACCGCGCGGTGTACGGCAGCACCACCGGCTTCGGCGCTCTCGTCGGGTACGCGGGCCGGGCCGACCTGCGCGACCAGGCCGACAACACCCTCGCCCACCTCGGTGCGGGCCACGGCCCGGATCTCGCCCCCGAGATCGTGCGGGCGACGGCGCTGGTCCGGGCCTGGTCGCTGGCCCAGGGCGCGTCGGGGGTGTCGCCGCACGTCGTCGACGCGTTGGCGGCGATGCTCGGGACCACCTTCGTGCCGGCGGTGCCGAGGTGGGGATCGGTCGGCGCGAGTGGTGACCTGATCCCGTTGGGCGCGGTGGCCCAGGCGCTACGCGGTCGCGGCCACGCCTACCTGGACGGGGTCCGCCTATCGGCGGCCGAGGCGCTGCATAGGGCGGGTCTGGAGCCGTTGCCGCTGGACGGTCGGGACGCGCTCGCCCTGGTCAACGGCACCTCTTTGACCACCGCGGCGACGGCGTTGGCGTTGTCCGCCGTGCGCGCCGCGCACCGGTCGGTGCAGGTGCTCACCTGCCTGCTCGCCGACCTGCTCGGTGCTGATCCGCAGTTCCTCGACGCCCGGCTGCTGCGGGCGTACGGACACCCGGGCGCGATCGACGTGGGCGCGCGGATGCGGCGGGTCAGCGACGGGTTGGTCCCGTCCGGCAAGCGCCCGTTGCAGGAGCCGTACAGCATCCGGTGTGCGCCGCAGTTGCTCGGCGCGGCCGAGGACGCGCTGCGCCACGTCGATTCCGTGGTCACCGCCGACCTGGGCAGCGTCAGCGACAACCCGCTGTTCTTCCCCGACGACGATCTCGTGGTGCACGGCGGCAACTTCTTCGGACAGCCGGCCGCGTTCGCCGCCGACCTGCTGTCGATGGTCGTGGCGCAGGTCGGCAACCTCGCCGAACGTCAACTCGACCTGCTCGTCGACCCGCACCGCAACGGCGGCCTGCCGCCGATGCTGGCCGCCGGCCCGGGGCAGCAGCACGGGCTCCAGGGGGTGCAGTTGGCCTCGACCGCGCTGATCGCCGAGATCCGCCGGGACGCCATGCCGGCGAGCATGCAGAGCCTGCCGACCAACCTGCACAACCAGGATGTCATCCCGCTCGGCACCCAGGCCGCCCTGCGGGTCTTCGACCAGGCCGGGCTGCTCCGGCTGATCGTCGGGTCGCTCGCGCTGGGGCTGCGGCAGGCCGCGTACGTGGGCGCCCGGACGCCGACCGCGCCGGGCTGCGGCGAGGCGCTGGCGGCGCTGGTCGCGGCGATCCCCCCGGTCGATCCGGACCGGCCGTTGGACGGCGACGTCCGGCGGGCCGCCGACGTCATGGACACGCTCGAACTCCCGCTGACCCCTCTCACCCTGGATGGCCGTCGTGACGCTTGACTATCTGATCATCGGGGCCGGGCCTGCCGGTCTGCAGCTGGCGGCCCTGCTGGAGGCCGACGGGCGGCGCGACTACCTGGTGCTGGAGGGTGCGGACATTCCCGGCGCGTTCTTCGCCCGCTATCCCCGGCACCGGCAACTGATCTCCATCAACAAACCGCACACCGGCTCCGACGACCCCGAGGAGAACCTGCGGCTGGACTGGAACTCGCTGCTGAGCGACGATCCGACGTTGCGGTTCACCACGTACACCGAGCGGTACTTCCCGGACGCCGACGTGATGGTCCGCTATCTGGCGGACTTCGCCGCGAAGACCGGGGCGAAGGTGCGCTACGGCAGCCGGGTGACCTCGGTGTCCCGGGTGGACGGGGTCTTCGAGGTGCAGGCCGGGGAGACCTTCCGGGCCCGGCGGGTGGTCGTCGCCACCGGGGTGTCCCGGCCCTACCTGCCGGACGTCCCGGGGCTGGAGCTGGCCGAGCAGTACGCGGACATGCCGGTCGACCCGCGCGACTACCTCGACCAGAAGGTGTTGATCATCGGCAAGGGCAACTCCGCGTTCGAGACCGCGGACAGCCTGATGGAGACCACCACCCTGATCCACCTGGCCGGTCCGAGTTCGGTGCGGATGGCCTGGCGCACCCACTACGTCGGGCACCTGCGCGCGGTGAACAACAACTTCCTGGACACCTACCAGTTGAAGTCGGCGAACGCGATCCTGGACGGCACCGTCCGGCAGATCACCCGCGACGACGACGGCTACACGGTGACGTTCGCGTTCTCCCGGGCCGACGAGGTCACCAAGGAGCTGCGCTACGACCGGGTGCTCGCCTGCACCGGGTTCGCGTTCGACGCGTCGATCTTCGACGACTCCTGCCGACCGGAGCTGGCGATCCGGGACCGCTTCCCGGCGCAGACGGCGGCGTGGGAGTCGGTCAACATCCCCGGCCTGTACTTCGCCGGCACCATCAGCCAGGAGCGGGACTTCAAGCGCTCGACCAACGGTTTCATCCACGGCTTCCGCTATGCCGTCCGGGCCCTGCACAAGATCCTCGAACGCCGCTACGGGGACACGCCGTGGCCGGCGGAGAAGCTGGACGCCACCGGCGCGTCGATCACCGACGCGATCATCACCCGGGTCAACCGCACCTCCGCCCTGTGGCAGCAGTTCGGTGTCCTCGGCGACGTGGTCACGGTCGCCGACGCCGACGCGCGCTACCACGAGGAGGTGCCGGTCGAGTACTTCGCCCAGACCGGCCTGCGCACCGCCGACCACGACTACTCCGACGCCTTCGTGGTCACCCTGGAGTACGGCCCGGAGCACGACCAGGTGGACCCGTTCGACATCACGGTCAGCCGGGTGGCGCAGAACGTCGTCGGTCAGGCCCACGACGCCGCCTACCTGCACCCGGTGGTGCGCCACCACCGGGCGGGGCAGGTCGTCGCGACCCACCACCTGGCGGAGAACCTGGAGAACCGGTGGGACCGGCCGGAGGTGCACGTCACGCCGCTGGCCGCCTTCGTCGACCGCTGCCTGCGCAGTGTCCGGGACTGACGTGCTGGCGTCCGACGAGGTGGGGCTGAACCTGGCCGACGTGGCCGAAGCCGCCCGGCGTCGCCTGAACCCGGTGCACTGGGACTTCTTCGCGGGCGGGGCCGGCGACGAACGTACCCTGCGGGCCAACGAGGCGGCCTTCGGCCGGCGCTGGCTGCGGCCCCGGGTGTTGCGCGGCGTCGGTGAGCGTGACCTGCGGGTCTCGCTGTTCGGCAGTCCACTGTCGATGCCGGTGCTGATCGCGCCGACCGCGTTCCACCGGCTGGCCCACCCCGACGGGGAGGTGGCCACCGCGCGGGCCGCCGCCGACGCCGGCACGGTCATGGTGGTCAGCATGGCGGCCACCCGGTCGGTCGAGGAGATCGCGGCGGCCGGCGGGCCGCTGTGGTTCCAGCTCTATCCCCACACGGATCTGGGGTTCACCACCACCGTGGTACGGCGGGCGGTGGCCGCCGGCTGCCGGGCCCTGGTCGTCACGGTCGACTCGCCCGTGTTCGGTCGGCGCGAGCGCGACCTGCGGCACGGTTTCGTCGACCTGCCGCCCGGCATGGTCTGCGAGAACATGCGTGACGCGAGCGGCCGGGTCCGGGACATCGAGATGAACGCCCGGGTGAGCTGGGAGCTGGTCTCCGTGCTGCGGCGGCTCACCACCGTGCCCATCCTGCTCAAGGGGGTGCTGCACCCCGAGGACGCCCGGCTGGCCGTCGAGCACGGGGTGGACGGGGTGTTGGTCTCCAACCACGGCGGTCGGCAGCTCGACGGGGTGACGGCCACCCTGGACGCGCTGCCGGCCGTCGTGGCGGCCGTCGACGGGCGGCTGCCGGTGCTGGTCGACGGCGGCCTGCGGCGTGGCACGGACGTGCTGGTCGCGTTGGCGCTCGGCGCGACGGCGGTGCTGGTCGGCCGCCCGGTGCTGTGGGGGCTGGCGGTGGCCGGGGCGGCCGGTGTGCGGCACGTGCTCGACCTGCTGCGCACCGACCTCGACCGGGCGTTGGCGCTGGTCGGCGTCGCCCGACCGGGTGACCTGAGCGCCGATCTCGTCGTCTCGGGGGCACCGGGATGAGCGGGCCGGTCATGGCGGGTGCGCTGGTCGCGCTCGGGGTGTGCTGGAGCCTGCCGCGGTGGCTGCCCCCGGCGGTGGTGCGGCTGCGGCAGTGGGTGTTCGCGAGGGTCAACGGCGGGGAGGGCATCCCGGTGCCGGGCCCGCTGGTCGGCGTGGAGCACTTCGAGCGGGTCTATGCGGACCCGGCGGCGGACGGGCGCAGCCGGGGCGCCGGCCTGTCCGACCTGTTCTGGTACTGGCTGTCGCCCGGCCCGCACATGCACCAGGAACACCTGGAGCCGGGGGAGCGCTACCGGGCGGTGGCCGGGGTGACCCGGCGGGTGCTCGCCCTGCGCCCGCAGCGGGCCGACGCGTTGGCCACCGCCGCCACCCGGCGGGTGCTCGACGAGTTGCCGGCCGGGCGGATCAACCATGTCCGGTTGCGCGACCTGATGATGCCGGTGTGGGCGGAGGTCTACCACGAACTGATCTTCGACGAGGTGTGCCCGAAGGAGGTCCGGGCGCTGTTCGTCGCCAACGCCGGTGACGTGGCCGCCGCCCTGAAATGCACCGGCCTGCGGCACATGCGTCGACGTGACCCGCTGACCAGGTACCTGCGCGGGCGGGTCGAGGCGGGCACCTGCCCGGTGACGTTGCCGGCGCCGTTTACCGCCGAGGAGACGGCCTGGTATCTGCACGGCGCGTTCGGCACCACCGCCGTGGTGCAGATGTCCGAGGCGATGGCGCACGTGCTGCTGACCCTGGCCAACCATCCGGACCTGCAACGTGGTCTCGACGACGACGACGCGTTGGACCGGGTGATCGACGAGACGCTGCGGCTGCATCCGCTCTTCGGTGTCGCCCACCGGATCACGTCCGCGCCGATCGCGCTGCCCGCCGGGGTGACCCTGCCCGCCGGGTCGGTGCTGCTCTTCAACTACCTGGCGTTCCAGCGCAGCGGACCGGCCGGCGACGACCGGTTCGACCCGGACCGGTGGCGCACGCTGACGCGCCGGGAGGCCCGCTTCATCCCCTACGGCGTCACCGCCAACCGGGCCTGCCCGGCGCGCGGGGTCGCGCCGGTGATGATGCGCGCCGCGACCCGCGAGGTGCTGCGCCGGTACGCCCTGGCGTCCTCGGCCGCACACAGCCGGTCGTTGCCCAGCCGGGGACCGGCGTACCTGACCCCGGCCGGTGTCCCCGGCCCGGGGTGGCTGCGGCTGGCCGCGATGCGGTGGCGGGACCGCTGGGCCGACGTGGGGCGCAGCGTACGGCAACTCGTGTTCGGCGCCTGGATGGTCGTCGACGCCCGGCGACAACGGTTGTGCACCCACTACTTCGAGGAGGCGGTCCGGTGACCCCCACCCAGTTGGCTCCACGGTTCTTCATCGCGGTCGCGGTGATCCTGATCTTCTGCAAGGCGGTGGCCTGGCTGCTCGGCCGGGTGGGTCAGCCCGCCGTGGTCAGCGAGATGCTCGCCGGGGTGCTGCTCGGCCCGTCGCTGCTGGGGTTCGTCCTGCCGGAGGTGAAGGACGCCCTGTTCCCGACCGCGCTGTTGCCGGTCCTCTACGTGGTGGGCCAGGTCGGCCTGGTGCTGTTCATGTTCCAGGCCGGGTACGCGTTCAGCGCCCACCGGGTCACCGGTATCGCCGGCACCGCCGGGCTGGTGTCGTTGGCCGGGGTGACCGCGCCGCTCGCGCTGGGCGTGGGGCTGGTCCTGGTGACCGCGGACACGGTGCCGATGCGGGCCGACGGGACGTCGATCGGGGTCTCGGCCGCGTTCGTCGGGGTGGCGCTGGCCATCACCGCCTTTCCGATGCTGGCCCGGATCATCACCGAACGCGGGCAGGCCGGGACCCGGCACGGCACCCTGTCCCTGGCCAGCGGTGCGCTCGACGACATGGTCGCCTGGATCATGTTGGCCGTGGTGCTGGCGTTCGCCTCCGGCCGGGCCGGGCCGGCGATCGTCACCGCCGGGGGCGCGGTCCTGTTCGGGTTGGTGCTCTGGCTCTGCGGGCGGCGGGTGACCAATGCCCTGATGACCAGTCCCCGCCTCAACGACGGCGCCCGGGTGCTCGGCACGGTGGCCCTGCTCTTCCTGGTCGCCTGGTACACCGACGAGATCGGGCTGTACGCGGTCTTCGGCGCGTTCGCGGTCGGGGTGGTGATGCCGCACACCGAGAACACCGACCGGGTGGTGGACACCCTCACCCCGGTCGCCGCGACGGTCTTCCTGCCGCTGTTCTTCACCTACTCGGGGCTGCGGACGGAGTTCGGGTTGCTCGGCAGTGCGCCGGTGCTGCTCTTCGCGGCGGCCTGTGTGACGGCGGCGGTCGTCGGCAAGTTCGGCGCCTGCTGGGCGGCGGCCCGGTTCCGGGGCGAGTCGCAGGGTGTCGCGCTGCGGGTGGGCGCGCTGATGAACGCCCGGGGTCTGATGCAGCTCATCGCGCTCAACGTCGGGTTGGAGGCGGGCATCGTGAACGCGTCGTTGTTCACCGTGCTGGTGGTGGTGGCGCTGGTCACCACGATGATGACGACCCCGCTGCTGAGCTGGATCGAGCGCCGGGAGGCCCGCAGGCAGACCACTGTCCGACCCCCGGCCCTCGCGGTGGTGAAATGATAAAAAGATAGCTATCACTATTTAGCCTCACTCTGTGCGATTGTGGACGCATGTGCGGGGGAGGACCGAACCGGTTGCTGTTGGTAGAGGACGACGAGGAAATGGCCGGCCTGCTCACCGAGACACTGGTCGGCGACGGGTTCGTCGTCGACCACGCCTCGGACGGTCAGCGCGGTCTCCATCTCGGACTGACCCGCACCTACGACGTGATGGTGATCGACCGGATGCTGCCGGCGCTCGACGGGCTCGACCTGGTGATCCGGCTGCGTTCGCGCAAGGTTCCGGCCCGCGCGCTGATGCTCACCGCGCTCGGCACGGTCGGCGACCGGATCGCCGGGTTGGACGCGGGCGCCGACGACTACCTGATGAAACCCTTCGACCTGGACGAGCTGAGCGCGCGGATCCGGGCCCTGTGCCGGCGCACGCCCGAGTCCACCACGGTCCTGCGCATCGGGGCCGGGCTGCTGGACCTGACGCCCCGCGACGCCGTGCTGGCCGACGGCACCCGGGTGGCGCTGTCCGCCCGGGAGTTCGAGCTGCTGCGGGTGCTGGCGGCCCAGCCCAACCTCGTGCACTCCCGGGCGGAGCTGCGCCGCCGGGTCTTCGACGAGGCTGCGGCGGCGTCGATGGTGGACACCTACGTCTACTACCTGCGCCGCAAGCTCGGCCGGGCGGTGGTCCGCACCGTGCACGGGCTGGGCTACCGCCTCGGGGCGCTCTGATGGAGTTGGTGGAGCAGGCGATGGTCCGGCGGGCCCGGCTGCGGATCGGCCTGCTGGTCGGGCTGGCCATCGGCACCCTGCTGTTGCTGGCCGGCGGCATCTCGTACGCCGTCCTGGTCCGCAGCCAGGAGGCCCAGATCCACCGTGAGTTGGCCTGGGGCACCAACCACGCCACCATCCCGGGCCCACCCGCGTGCAGCTGGATCTTCCGGTACAACGGCCTCATCACCGACACCGGCCTCAACCCGCCGCCACCGGGCTTTCCGCTGACCGGTGCGCTGACCTCGGTGGCCGCCACCGGCATCACCGAGGTCACCACCGTCACCCGTAACGGCACGACGTATCACGTCCGCACCGAGTCCCGCAGCGACGGGCTGGTCGTCCAGGCGGTGTTCGACGCGCGTTTCCAGCTGTCCGACCGTCGGCATCTGCTGCTGGCGTTCAGCCTCGCCGCGACGGTCGGGCTGCTCGTCGCCGTGCTGACCGGCGCGCTCGTCGGCCGACGGGCCGTCGCCCCCCTGGCGGAGGCGCTGACCCGGCAACGTCGGTTCATCGCCGATGCCAGCCACGAGCTGCGGACGCCGATCGCCCAGGTGCACATCCGCGCCCAGTTGATGGCCCGCCGGGCCCGTACGGGTGGCGGCGCCACGAACCTGGAGGATCTCGACCGGCTGATCGGCGGCACCCGCCGGCTCGGCGAGATCGTGGACGACCTGCTGCTCTCGGCCCAGCTCGCCGCCGCGCCCGCCGACCGCCGTCCGTATCCGCCGGTCGATTTCACCGCCCTGGTGGGGGCGGCGGTCGCCGCCGAGGCGGAACGGGCCACCGACCGCCAGGTCACCCTCGCGGGGGACCTGCCCGGCGTCCCCCTGCCCGTGCCGGGTGTCGAGTCGGCGCTGCGCCGGGTGGTCGGCGAACTGCTCGCGAACGCGCTCACCCACACACCTGCCGGGGGGCGGATCGACGTGTCACTGCGGGCCGGCGGCGACTACGCGGAGTTGGTGGTCGCGGACACCGGGGACGGGTTCGACCAGGCGGACGCGCGGCGCATCTTCGACCGGTTCCACCGTGGCGGGGGCTCCGGGGAGCACCGGTTCGGGCTGGGGTTGGCCCTGCTCCAGGAGGTGGTGACGAGCCACCGGGGCACGATCGAGGCCGAGGGCCATCCGCACCGGGGGGCGGTCTTCACGGTGCGCCTACCCGCCACCCGGCCGCCCGCCCCGGTCGAGCGGGTCTCGGGGATCCGACGACTGCGGGTACGGCAGCTCGTGGAGCGGTGAGCGGGGCGGTGTGGTCGCCGCCGCGCCGGTCCTCTCCCGGACGTCGGCACCCGGGCGGAAAAATACCCCGGCCGGGATGTCGAGAACGGGGTGCCGGCGTCGTCCCTGGGGTGAACGCGGCCAGAATAGGGGTCGCACCGGCACCGAGGAGACACCCGATGGCGAAGTACCTGCTGCTCAAGCACTACCGAGGCGCCCCCGCCGCGGTCAACGACGTCGCGATGGACCAGTGGACGCCCGAGGAGATCACGGCCCACGTGCAGTACATGAACGACTTCGCGGCCCGGCTGGAGGGCAGCGGGGAGTTCGTCGACGGGCAGGCGCTCGCCCCCGAAGGGACGTTCGTCCGGTACGACGGGCCGGGGCGTCCGCCGGTGACCGACGGGCCCTTCGCCGAGACCAAGGATCTCATCGCCGGCTGGATGGTGATCGACGTGGACAGCTACGAGCGTGCCGTCGAGCTGGCCGGGGAGTTGTCGGCGGCCCCGGGGGCGGGCGGGCGACCGATCCACGAGTGGCTGGAGCTGCGCCCGTTCCTGACCGAGCCGCCGACCATCACCGACTGACCGGTGGACGGTGACCTGCTGCGCCGGCTCACCCCGGAGGTGCTCGGGGTTCTCGTCCGGCGCGGGGCCGACTTCGCGGCGGCCGAGGACGCCGTGCAGGACGCGCTGGTCCAGGCGGTCCACGGCTGGCCGGCCGACCCGCCCCGGGACCCGAAGGGCTGGCTGGTCACCGTGGCCTGGCACCGGTTCCTCGACGCGGGCCGGGCGGACGTTGCCCGCCGACGGCGGGAGTCACTCGTCGTCGAGGAACCGCCCCCGGGGCCGACGCCCGGGGTGGACGACACGCTCCGGCTCTACTTCCTGTGCGCCCACCCGGCGCTGACCCCGTCGTCGGCGGTCGCCCTGACCCTGCGCGCCGTCGGCGGGCTGACCACCCGGCAGATCGCCCGGGCGTACCTGGTGCCGGAGGCGACCATGGCGCAGCGGATCAGCCGGGCCAAGCGCACCGTGTCCGGCGTACGCCTCGACCGGCCGGGCGACGTCGCCACCGTGCTGCGGGTGCTCTACCTGGTCTTCAACGAGGGCTACTCCGGCGACGTCGACCTCGCCGCCGAGGCGGTCCGGCTCACCCGGCAGCTCGCGGCGATGGTCGACCACCCCGAGGTGGCCGGGCTGCTCGCCCTGATGCTGCTGCACCACGCCCGACGCGCGGCCCGGACCACGCCGGACGGCAGCCTGGTCCCGCTCGCGGCGCAGGACCGCAGCCGGTGGGACACCGCCCTGATCGCCGAGGGGGTGCGCATCCTTCAGGCGGCGCTGGCCCGGGACCGGCTGGGCGAGTTCCAGGCCCAGGCCGCCGTCGCCGCGCTGCACGCCGACGCGCAGGCCGCCGGGGAGACCGACTGGGTGCAGATCGTCGAGTGGTACGACGAACTGGTGCGACTGACCGACAGCCCGGTGGTGCGGCTCAACCGGGCGGTGGCCGTCGGGGAGGCCGACGGGGCGTGGGCCGGGCTGGCGGCACTGGCGGCGGTGGACCCGTCGGTGCCCCGCCACGCGGCGGTGACGGCGTACCTGCACGAGCGGGCCGGTGACCGGGCGACGGCGGCCCGGTGGTACGCCGAGGCCGCCCACCGGGCCGCCCACCTCGCCGAACGTGACCACCTGATCCGCCAGGCCGCCCGCCTCAACGCCCGTCTGCCCGGCTGACCTCCGGTGCGCGCCGCCCGGCGGCCGGGGCTGACCGTGGTGATGTGCTTGTCCCGCAGGGCGGTCCGGTTCGCGCGAGAGGAGTACGCCTTGTCGCCGGTGAGCGAGTCCGGGCACGCACGATGGTGGCATCGACCTGGGCGTTCCAGTCGATACCGTCGTCGAGTTCGGCCAAGGCGATGACGTGGGCCTTCAACCGGGCCCACGTGCCGTCGGCCGCCCACCGGGAGAACCGTCCGTGGGCGGTCTTCCAGGACCCGTACCGTTCGGGCAGGTCCCGCCACGGCGACCCGGTGCGTTTCACCCAGCAGATCCCGTTGATGACCTGCCGGTGATCCCGCCACCGCCCACCCCGCACCGGCTGCGCCGGCAACAACGGGGCCAGCACAGCCCACTCGTGGTTCGTGAGATCACCTCGCGCCATACCAGGCTCAACGAGCCAGACTCATGATCCGCAAGACGGAACCTGGCCGCAACCGGCCAATGGCTTCGGGTCAGGTCCGCTTGCGGCTCGCGATCTCGTCAGCGAGTTGCTGCACACGGGCCGGGTCCGCGTCCCGGGCAAGGGCGACGTAGTGGTCCATGACGGCCGGCCGGTAGCGCACGGGCAATGTCTGTCCCGGAGCGAGTCGGGTGAGCTCGGTGATCGTGAGGTCTTCGTCTGCGATACCGCGGAACGAGATGCCGTCGGCAGTCTCCACGTCGAACACCAGGACCACGCGAGGGTTGCTGTTCACCTCCCGCCAGTCGACGAGAACGCCGAGCGCAAGCGCCCCCGTACGCAGTTCCGCATTGCGCTTCCGTGCATCACTGCTCAGGAGCGGGTTCGGGGCGACGCCCGGGAAGTCGGGCCCGACGCCGAGCGATTCCCGACTCAGGTCGGGCCTGAGCTGCGCCATCAGATCGTTGATCTTCTTCTTCGAACCGAACACCCTGCACTCTCCCTCACCCCGGTGCCGGAATCTTGGCCTGGCGCTTCGCCCTCACCGCGACTGTACGTCGCCGGCCCCGGCAAAGATGATCTCATCCGGGCTGCGGCTGCTGTAGAGCAGCACGATCCGGCAGCCTGGAATCCGTGGTGCGGACCCTGGTCCGGGACGCGATCGACCACCACGACGACGACCCGAGACTGCTCCGCATCATGATCGAGGAGGCGTCCTTCTCCCAGGAACTGGTCGACACGCTCGACCGGCACAGCCGCACGCGCGCCGCCCAGGTGCGCGACCTGCTGGCCGGCCACCCCGATGTGCGCGTGGAGAACCTGGACGTGGCCACCGACCTGATCATGTTCACCGTCGAGCTGAACACCCACAGGCTGATGGCGACCCACGCGACGTGCCGGTCGAGACCTTCGGGAACGAACTGGTCGCCATGGTCACCCGCTACCTGCGCGGCCAGGCCCGTATGCCGCGGGTCGGCAATCGTCAGCGCCCACTCCCGGGGAGGGGTGCGGCGTGCTCCGTGCCCGACCCCCGGTGTGATCGATGTTGTCGGATGGTTACGCCTGGTAACCGCACGCCGTCGGTCGCCGCGGAGCGTGCGGGTGCCGTCGGACCCGTCCCGACGTCGGTCAGATCATATTGCGAGACGGTGTCTCTGTTGACGTCGCAGCGGGGGTTGGTTAGCCTGGAGCGATCATCGCCAGCCGCAGGAGAACGCCATGATCCGAGTTCCGCAAGGCTCTGGATTGCTGGTGCGCGGCTACGAGGAGCCGTTGCGGGTACACCCGCCGCGGGAGGGCATGCGCCCCGGGACCGCCGCCGGGGACCCGCAGACCCCGTTCTGATGGATAGGCGCGCCGCCTCCCGTCCGGGACACGGCGATCGCCCACGTCGTTGATCAGCCCGGTGGGCGGCACGGCCCACGCCGGGACATTGACCCGTTTTCCGCAGAACCGACCCTCGGAGCGCACCATCATGACCACCGCAATCGATCTCGCCCCCATCTCCGGCCCGTCCGCCTGGCGCGGTGACGAGCTGCGTACCTCGACCGAATGGGTCTACCAGCTCAGCGACGCCGAACTCGCCGAGCTGGAGACCGTCGGCCGGCGGTTCGTCGCCGACAACCCCGACCTGCGTACGGTGACCGCCGCCGACTACCCGTTGCCGGCCTGTGCCGGGCTCAACGAGGAGTGCGCCCGCCAGCTCGACAGCGGACGCGGCTTCATCCTGGTCCGGGGCCTGCGCACGGAGGAGTACGGCGACACCCTCGCCGGGGCGATCTTCTACCTGATGGGGCTGCACCTCGGCGTGCCGATGGGGCAGAACCAGATGGGCGACGTGCTCGACCACGTCATCGCCACCTCCAACAAGACCCTCGACGACCCGTCGGCCCTGCCGTCGCGGGTCCGCGACCGGCTGCCGTTCCACTCCGACAGCTCCGACGTGGTCGCGCTGATGTGCCTGCGGGCGGCCAAGGCCGGCGGGGCGAGCAGCCTGGTCAGCGGCACCACCATCTACAACGAGATCCTGCGCCGCCGGCCCGACCTCGCGCCGCTGCTGTTCGAGCCCTGGCACTGGGACTGGTACAAGCAGGACCACCAGGCTCCGGCGAAGACCTACACCTCGCCGATCTGCAGCTATGTCGACGGCGTGTTCAGCACCTACGCCGGCAGCTCGATGATCTTCTCGGCGCAGGACTACCCCGAGGTGCCCCGGCTCACCGACGCGCAGATCGAGCTGCTGCACCTCTACGACGAGGTCTCCCAGTCCGCCGGCCTGGCCCTGGACATGGACTTCCAGCCCGGCGACGTGCAGTGGCTGCTGAACTACGCCGCCCTGCACTCGCGTACCGGTTACGTCGACTTCCCGGAGCCGGAGCGTCGCCGGCACCTGCTGCGCCTGTGGCTCAAGCGGGACGTCGGCCGGCCGCTGGTCGACAGCTTCGGCAAGCACGTGGTGACCGACCGGGAAGCCGCGGTCGTCACGCCGGGCGGCCGGTTCCACATCGCCGAGGCGGTCGAGCCCAACTTCGAGTGGGGCAACTGACCCACCGGCCCCTCGTCAGGACGGCCCGCAGCGCCCCAGTGTCGTGGCGCGGCGGGCCGTCCGCATGTGGTCACCAGGCGGTGCGCCGTCGGGCGGCATCACCGGGTGGCCTGTCGTCCGGCCCGGTTCACCACCCGAGGGGGCCTGCTCACCGGCCGGCGGGTCGGGGCCCGGGTGGCCAGGCGGCGGGCCGGGGCCTGCTCACCGGGCGGGGATGAGCGGACGTCGGTCCGGGCCCGGCGCGACCCGCCGACCGGGGGAGCGGTGTCGGGCGGCGTGGGCGAGCAGCCAGCCCATCAGGACGACCTCGCCGACGAAGGTGACCCCGGAGACCTGCACCGGATGACCGGCCGGGAGCAGCGACCCGACCGAGTCGGCGAGGTAGCCCGCGCCGGCGACCCCCACCAGCGCCGCCACCCAGGTCGGCACGGTGGGTGAGCGCCAGCACAATCCCCCGACCAGCAGCAGGTGTACGCCGAACAGCAGCAGACCCAGCTCCCAGACCTGCTGGAAGTCGGTGAGTCGCGGATGCCCCTCGGCGGCGAGCCGGTCGGCCCCCGCGCCGTCGCGCAGCAGTCCGGCGACGGCGATCAGGTGGGTGAGCGCCACGGCGAGGACGATCGCGTACCCGGTGCGGCACCAGGCCGACAGCAGCGCGACGGTGGGCCGGGTGCGGCCGAGGAACGTCCGCAGCGCCCAGCCGACCAGCACGTCGAGGCAGGCCACCGTGAACAGGGCGACCACGGCCAGGGTGAGGGCCCCCTGCCGTGCCGGCAGTCGCCTGGCGCTCCCGGCCGCGTCGGTGTCGACCAGCGGTTGTACGACGGCGAAGTTGGCCCACCCGGCGAGCACCGCCATCAGCAGGAGGCCGAGCCCGGCGGCCAGCGCCGCCCGGCGGGCGCGAGAGCGGTCCGGGCCCGCCCCGGCCGCTCCGGTGGCGCTGGCCGGCTCACCTGCTCCGGCGGCGGTGATCGGCTCGCCTGCCTCGGTGGCGCTGGTCAGCGCGCCTGCTCGGGAGGCGGCCGGAGTGCCTGGTCCGGCGGCGCTGGCCGGAGTGCCTGGTCCGGCGGTGGCGGCGCCGGCCGGCGTGAAGCCCCGGGTGAGCAGCAGCAGGCCGAAGACGATCTCGAACAACCCGCCCGGGGCGGCCAGCACGACCCCGACCGCCATCCCCGCCAGCTCGGCTGCCGCGCCGACCGCCAGCAGCGCGTAGCCGACGGTTCCCCAGAGCGCGAGCCAGCGGGGCAGCCAGTGCCGCCGGGCCAGGGCCAGGCAGAACGGCAGGCTGCCCAGCCCCAGCGCCAGCATGGCCAACTGGTAGGCGAGGTCGCCGGCCCCGGCACCGACCCGGTCCCGCAGCACGATGCCGGCGGTCAGCAGGAACGCCTCCGCGCCCCGGGCCACCAGGTAGGTCCAGGCGGCTCCCGGGTGTGCCCGACGCAGCGCCCGGAAGGCCAGCCCGCCGATCGCCGCCACCAGCACGGAGTTGAGCACCACGAGCGTCACCCCGGCCGGTTGCCCGGCGAGCGCGCTGCCGAGACCGTAGGCGACGAACGCCGACAGGAAGAACGCGCCGGCCCACCGACCGGCCACACGCAGGGACATCGTCGCCTCCCAAGTCTTCGTACTAAGTACGACTTACTTAGTACGGTACGGTGGGCGGTGCAGGCGGTCAACCGGGCGTCAGGGGAGCGACAGGGTGGGCGAACCGGTGCGGCAGCTCAGTCGGGAACGGGTGCTGCGGGCTGCGGTCGCCATCGCCGACGCCGACGGCCTCGGCGCGCTGACCATGCGGTCACTCGCCGCCGCGCTGCACGCCAAGCCG
Organism: Micromonospora matsumotoense; assembly: GCF_900091525.1. Classification (GTDB taxonomy): domain Bacteria; phylum Actinomycetota; class Actinomycetes; order Mycobacteriales; family Micromonosporaceae; genus Micromonospora; species Micromonospora matsumotoensis. The sequence goes on along the minus strand of NZ_FMCU01000004.1, from coordinate 442,518 downwards.
ATGTCGCTCTACCACTACATCCGCAACAAGGACGAGTTGCTCGATGCGCTCGTCGACGGGGTCTTCGCCGAGATCGACCTGCCCGAGGTGGGCGGTGACTGGCGGGCCGAGGTGCGCCGACGGTGTCTGTCGGCCCGGGCGGTCCTCGCCCGGCACCCCTGGGCGCTGGCCCTGGTCGAGACCAGGACCAGCCCCGGCCCGGCCACCCTGCGCCATCACGACAGCATGCTGGGCGTGCTGCGGGGCGGGGGGTTCTCGCTGCCGATGACCGCGCACGCCTACGCGATCATCGACGCGTACGTCTTCGGGTTCGTGTTGCAGGAGGCGTCACTGCCGTTCGACGGCGGCGACTCCGCCACCGAGGTCGCGGACTCGATCATGGAGCGGTTCGCGGCAGGCGACTACCCGCACCTGGTCGAGTTCGCCACCCGGCACGTCCGGCAGCCCGGCTACCACTTCGGCGGGCAGTTCACCTTCGGCCTCGACCTGATCCTCGACGCCCTGGCGAACGCGTCGTGACGGCGGCCGGAGCGGCGCCGGCCAGCGGGTGACGGTACCGGGCCACCGCCGTCGATCGGTGCGCGCCACCGGCACCTGACACACCCGCGCCGTCGAGGTCACCCGTAACACCGTGCGGGCCACCGGCGGGGACCCTTGGCGACGGCCACCGGCGACGGACGGGCCGGCCGCTGGTCAGCGGCCGGCCCGTCCGGGCGGCACACCTACAGGTCCAGCACCAGCCGCTCCGAGCGGCACCGCCCGACGCAGATCATCATGCTCCGGCCGGCCGCGCGCTCCTCGTCGGTGAGCAGCGAGTCGCGGTGCTCCGGCGTGCCGGCCAGCACCCGGGTCTCACACGCGCCGCAGTAGCCCTTCTCGCAGTCGTAGGTCAGGCCGGGCACCATCTCGCGCAGTACGTCGATCATGCGGCGGTCCCTCGGCACCCGCAGGGTCGCCCCGGTCCGCGCCAGGTGCACCTCGAACTCGGTGTTCGCCGCCGGGTCGAAGGCGACCTCCAGGTCGTCACCGGCGGTGAACCGCTCGACGTGTAGCTGCCCCGACCGGTCCGTCTCGGCGCAGACCCGCTCCACCGCGTCGATCATGCCGGTCGGCCCGCAGCAGTAGACGGCGGTGTCCGCCCCGGTGGAGCCGAGCAGCGCCCGCAGGTCGGGCAGGCCGGCCTCGTCCTGCGGCAGCAGGGTGACCCGGTCCCCGGCCAGCGCCACCACCTCGTCGACGAAGGCCATCGAGGCCCGGCTTCGCCCGCCGTACACCAGCCGGAACGGCACGCCCCGGCGGTCGGCCTCGCGGGCCATCGCCAGGATCGGGGTGATCCCGATGCCCCCGGCGAGGAAGAGGTAGCCGGGGGCGTCGACGAGCGGGAAGTGGTTGCGGGGGCCGCGCACGGAGAGGGTGACGCCCGCGCGGGCCAGCGTGTGCAGCTCCACCGAACCGCCCCGGCCGGCCGGCTCGCGCAGGGCCGCGATCCGGTAGTGCCGGGCGTCGTCCGGGTCGCCGCACAGGGAGTACTGCCGGACCCGCCCGGACGGCAGCCGCACCTCCAGGTGCGCGCCCGGCGTCCAGGGCGGCAGCTCCGCGCCGGTCGGGTCGGCCAGGCGTACCTCCAGCACCTCGTCGGTGACGGCGCCGGTGGTCGCCATGACCAGGCCCCGGTCGCCGGTCAGGCTGGCGGTGGGCCGGGTCCCCGCCGCGTCGGCGTCGCGGCGGGGACCCGGAGTGAAGACGGCCGGGATGGCGTCCCAGCCACTCTGGTTGCCCCGGGTGGGGTAGGCGACGAGGCCCTCCTCCACGACCCGGAAGTCGGGCAGCCGGGTGAGCACCTGCGTGATCATCTCGCGGAACATCAGCCGGGCCAGGTGGGCGCCGGCGCAGCGGTGGCTGCCGATGCCGAAGCTCAGGTGCCGGGCGGCGTCGCGGTCCAACCGGAGCTGCTCGGGGTCGGGGAAGACGACGGGGTCGTGGTTCGCCGCGACCCAGGGGATCAGGACCCGCTCACCGGAGCTGACCGGGCAGCCGCCGACCTCGGTGTCGGCCCGCACGGTACGGGCCATCGACTGGGACGGGGCGAACACCCGCAGGAACTCGTCGGTGGCGGTGAGCAGCAGGTCGGGGGAGTCGATCAGGCGCTGCCGGTCGTCGGGGTGGCGGCTCAGGTGCACCAGGGTGGAGCCGGTCAGCGAGGTGGTGGTGTCCACCCCGCCCGCGATCAGCAGCCCGATGACGGAGACGAGCTCGTCGGCGGCGAACAACTCCCCGTCGGGGCGACGCTGGGCGGCCAGGTAGCTCACCGCGTCGCCGGTCGGCGCGGCGCGCCGACCGACGATCAGCTCCCGGATCCGCTGGTCGAGGTAGGCCAGGCCGGCGGCGCCGCGCACGGCGCGCTCGCTGCCGGGCAGCGCGGCGAAGATGTCGTGGATCGGGCCGGCCAGCTTGGCCCAGTCGGATTCGGGGAAGCCCAGCCAGTCGAGGGTGACGGCGGCCGGCAGCGGGTTGGTCAGGTCGCGGACGAAGTCCACCGACCCCTCGGCGATGAAGGCGTCCACCACGCGGGTGGTGTGCCGGGCGACCATCGGGGCCAACTCGGCCACCGCGTCCTGGGTGAGCAGCGGGTTGATCAGGTCGCGGTAGCCGGTCGCGGCGGGCGGGTCCAGCTCGATCGGGTACTGCTCCAGGCCGGGGCCCCGGGGGATGACGATGGCGGTGCCGTCGCCGCCGGCGGTGGCGCGGGCGGAGGAGAAGGTGTCGTCGTCGCGGGCGATCCGGACCACGTCGGCGTACCGGGTGGTGTAGACGAAGCCGCCGTGCGCGTCGGTACGACCCACCGGGCAGGTCTGCCGGAACTCCCGGTAGTAGCCCACCGGGTCGGTGTTGCACTCGGCCGAGTGGTGGTCGAAGGGCGCGACGGGCCGGTCTTCGGTCGCGGTCTGCGCGGCGGCCGGGGCGGTGCGCTGCTGTTCGGTCATCGGGACGTGCTCCACAGGTGCGGGACGCTGCGCGGTGTTGCCCAGCCGCGCCACTGGGTGTGGGTCTGACGCCAAGGGTAATGTCGCTCACATGGCGAGACAATGTTTCGCCATGAGATACAGCGCTGTCGATGCTGCCCCGCCCGGCCAGGTGGGCGGGGGGTTGCCGGCCTCGGCGGGTGGCCGCGCCGGCGGGCGGGGGCGGCCCGTCAGAGGGTCAGGACGGCCTTGCCGATCTCGCCGGACCGCAGCGCCGCCACCGCCTCGTTGATCTGCGTGAAGGGGAACCGGGTGATCAGGCGGTCCACCGGGAAGTTGCCGGCGGCGTGCAGGTCCAGCAGCTTCGGCAGGAAGACCTGGGGCAGGCTGCTGCCGCCGATGATGCCGGTGATGCTGCGGCCGTTGAGCACGCTGCGCCACTCGAAGCTCATCTGCTCGCTCGGGCCGATCCCGACCACGCCGCAGCGGCCGAGCGGGCCGAGCGACTCGACGGCCAGCCGGAGTACGTCCTCCCGGCCGGTGGTGTCGATCGCGACGTCGAAGCCGTGCGGGGCGATCGCGGTCAGCAGCTCGCGCGGGTCGCCGTCGGCGGAATTCACCCCGTGGGTCGCGCCCAGCAGCCGGGCCGTGTCGAGCTTGCCGGCGTTGACGTCGACCGCCGCCACGACGGCGCAACCGGCCACCCGCGCGGCCAGGATCGCCGCGACGCCGACCGCGCCCGCGCCGAAGACGACGAGCGAGGAGCCGACCTCCGGGCGCAGCACGTTGAGCACCGCGCCGGCGCCGGTGCCGAAGCCGCAGCCGAACGGGCCGACCACGCCCAGGTCGACCTCCTTGCTGATGGGCACCACCGCGCGGGCCGGGGCGACCACGTGACTGGCGAACGACGACTGGCCCAGGAAGTGGCCGTTGACCGGTTGCCCGTCGCGGGACAGTGCCGAGCTGCCGTCGGGTCGCCGGCCGGAGAAGTTGACCGCGTCGAACTGGCGGCAGTAGGCGGGGTTTCCGCCCCGGCAGAGCGGGCAGTCGCCGCAGGAGGTGAAGCTCATCGCGACGTGGTCGCCCGGGGAGATGCCGGTGACCCGCGCGCCGACCTGCTCGACCACCCCGCTGCCCTCGTGGCCGAGCACCGCCGGGGTGGGGAAGAAGTTGGCGAACTCCAGGTCGGTGGCGCAGATCCCGACGCTGTGCACCCGGACCAGCACCTCGTCCGGCCCGGGGTCGGCGAGGTCGATCTGCTGCAGGGTGAACGGCCCTCCCGCGTTCTCCAGCACCGCCGCTGTGATCCGCACGCGCCCTCCTAGTGACTCACAAAGCGAGATTGCATCTTGACATGCGAAACGTAGAGGGTCAAGGATTCGCACATGGCTGACCTGGACATTCCCACCGCCCGCCAGCTCATCGACGGCGCCTGGACCGCCGCCGCCGACGGCGGTGAGCTACCGGTGCTCGATCCCGCCACCCGGGAGACCATCCAGTCGGTGGCCCGCGCCCGCGCGGTCGACGTCGACCACGCCGTCGCCGCCGCCCGACGGGCCGCCCCCGGCTGGGCGGCGACCTCGCCCAGCGAGCGCGGCGCGATCCTGCGCCGCTGGGCCGACCTGATCGGCGCGCACGTCGAGCAGCTCGCCGAGCACGAGTCGCGTGACGTGGGCAAACCCCGTTCCGGCGGGCGGCTCAACATGTACATCACCCAGGGCATCGTCGACTACTTCGCCGGGGCCGCGGACAAGCTCACCGGGGTCACCCTGCCCACCCGTACGCCGGACTACTTCGGCTACACCCGGCCCGAGCCGTACGGGGTCTGTGCGGTGATCATCCCGTGGAACGTGCCGGCCGTGCTCACCGTGGCCAACGTCGCCCCGGCGCTGGCCGCCGGCAACACGGTGGTGCTGAAGCCGTCCGAGATCGCGCCGCTGTCGCCGTTCGCGCTGGCCGAGTTGGGCCGCCGGGCGGGGCTGCCGCCGGGCGTGCTCAACGTGGTCACCGGGCTCGGTCCCGAGGCCGGGGTCGCGCTCACCGGGCACCCCGACATCGACCACATCAGCTTCGTCGGCTCGACGGTGACCGGCCGGGCCGTGATGCGGGCTGCCGCGCAGCACCTGGTGCCGGTCAAGCTGGAGCTGGGTGGAAAGTCCCCGAACGTGGTCTTCGCCGACGCCGACCTGGACGTGGCGATCCCGGCGATCATCGCCTCGATCACCGAGAACGCCGGGCAGAACTGTTACGCCGGCTCCCGGCTGCTGGTCGAGGAGTCGATCCGGGCGCAGGTGGTGGAGCGGGTCGCCGCCGGCATGGCGGCGATCCGGACCGGCCCCTGGGACCAGGACCTGGACATGGGGCCGCTGGTCAGCCAGGCCCAGTACGAGCGGGTCCGGGGCTTCCTGGCCGAGGCCCCGTCCGCCGGGGCCCGGCTGGTCACCGGCGGCGAGCCGGCCACCGCCGCGTTCGACGACGGCTGGTACGTCGCCCCGACCGTCTTCGACCAGGTCGACTCGGACATGCGGCTGGCCCGGGAGGAGGTCTTCGGCCCGGTGCTGGCGGTGCAGGGCTTCCGGGGGGTCGACGAGGCGGTGGCACTGATGAACGGCACCGACTTCGGGTTGCTGGCCTGCATCTGGACCAGCGACGTGTCCCGGGCGCTGCGGGTGGCCGGGCAGGCCCGCGCCGGGCAGGTGGCGGTCAACCAGTTCCACGACGCGGGAGTGATCGGCTTTCCGTTCAACATGCAGAAGGAGAGCGGCTTCAGCCGGGGCGGCGGCTACGCGGCGCTGCGCGAGTACACCCAGGAGAAGGCCGTCGCGGTCCGGCTGCTCGACCGACCGTCGGCGTGAGCCGACCGACCGTCGGCGTGAGCCGACCGACCGTCGGCGTGAGCCGACCGGGTGAGCTGGCGGCGGCGCGACCACGGCTGGCCGTCGCCGCCGGGCCGCCGCTGGCCGCGTTCGCCCAGTGGCTCACCGAACTCGCCTTCGCCGGTGCCGGCTGGCCGGAGCTGCTGGCCGCGCTGGCCGAGCGGACCGGGGCGGCCTGCCGGCTGGTGGCCGAGACGGGGGAGCTGCTCGCCGCCAGCGACGGCGCGGACGGCCCTCGTTGCGCCGCCGCGCCGGACGACGTGCGCCGCGCCCTGGTCGCACAGGATGCCCGCCGACCCGTACCGGGCGGTCGGGCCGGCGGCGCGGGGGTGCCGGGCGGCGTGCCGACCCCGGTGCGCTGTGCCGACGGGTGGACCGGTCGGGCGGTGGCGGTGGGCACGGGGTCCCGCCGGCTCGGCGCGCTGCTGCTGGCCGAGCCGGTCACGGCGGGGCAGTTGGCGTTCGCGGGGGCCGCGCCCACCGCACTGTTGATCGAGGCGGTCCGGCACGAGTCGCCGCCGCCTGCCGTCCGGGACGCCGCGACGGTGCTGCGGGCCCTGCGCGACGGCCTCGGCGACCCCGCCGGGTCGCCACCCGGACCCACCGAGGCCGAGGCCGGACTGCTCCGGTCGGGCGAGACCGGGCCGTCCCCTGCCGGCGGGACCGGGCTGCTGCGGGCCGGCGAGGCCGAGCTGCTGCGGGCGGGCGCGGCGCACGGCTGGCGGTTGGACCAGCCGCACGCCGTCGCCGGGATCGCGTACACGGGGGCGCAGCAGCGCCGGTGGGCGTCCGCGCTGAGCTGGCTGGACCGGCCGGTGCTGGCCGAGGGGCGACGGGCCTGGACCCTGCTGCACGGTGACGTGGAGCGCGAGGTGACCCGGCTGCGGGTCCGGTTGGACCAGATCGTGGGGGGCGGTCAGGTGCGGGTGGTCGCCGGGTCGCTGGTGACCGGGCCGGCCCGGACGGCGGTCTCGTTCCGTGACGCGGACCGGTTGCTGCGGCTGCTGCTGCGGTCGTCCGACGAGCGGCCCGAGCTGCCGTTCGGGCAGGCGGGGTTGGCGCAGGTCCTGTTGGCCGTGCCGGACGAGCGGTTGCGCTGGTTCGTGCACCGGCACCTGGGGCCGATCGCGCACCGCGACGACCTGCTGCGCACCCTGGACTGCTGGTTGGCGACCGGGGGCAGCCGGCAGGCGGTCAGTGAGCGACTGCATCTGCACCGCAACTCGGTGGGCTACCGGGTCGGCCTGATCAAGCGGCTGCTGGGGGTCGACCCGCTCGATCCGCAGACGGTCGCGGTGCTGCGTACGGCGCTGGCCGCGCGGGAGTTGCTGGCCGCGTCCGAGGCCGGTTGATCCCCTGGTGGGCGGCCTGTGAACGGCCTGTACGACCGGCTTCGTTAACCGTTCCGCCTCTTTTGCGGCAAGCCGTTGACACGCCGCCGCCCCGCAGGCAGAGTACGTCGCTAAGCAACGAGAATCACAATGCAAGACGCCATATTGACTGGTAGACCATGGGGGGAGGTTGCGATGCGGGCGATGGTCCAGACCGGTTTCGGGGGTCCCGAGGTGCTGCGCCTACGGCACCTGCCCGACCCCGAGCCGGGCGCGGGCGACGTGGTCGTCCGGGTGCACACCGCCGCCCTCAACCGCCTCGACCTGCTCCAGCGGCGGACCGCCCTGCTCCCCGGCTTCGCGCTGCCGCACGTCGGCGGCATGGACGTCGCCGGGCAGGTCAGCGCCGTCGGGCCGCAGGTCACCACGGTACGCCCCGGAGACCGGGTGCTGATCGACCCGACCATCGGCTGCGGAGCCTGTGCCACCTGCAAGAACGGTCAACCGGGCTACTGTGCGACGCTGGCTGTGGTCGGCGGCAACCGCCCCGGCGGCTTCGCCGAATTCGTCACCGTCCCGGCCACCGTGGTGCACCGGGTGCCCGCCCACGTCGACCTCGCCGACGCCGCCGCGCTGCCCACCGCCTGGAGCCTCGGCTGGCACGCCGTGCACCGCGTCGGCGCGGTCCGCGCCGGGGAGTGGGTGCTGGTGCAGGCCGCCACGAGCGCGGTCAGCATCGCCGCCATCCAACTCGCCCGCCGGGCCGGCGCCCGGGTGCTCGCGGTGGCCCGTACCGAGGCCAAGCGGGCCGTCGCCGCGGACCTCGGCGCGGACGTGCTCGACCTGGACGACCGGACCGTCGAGCAGGTGCGCGAGCGCACCGACGGCCACGGCGTCGACCTGGTCGTCGACCACGTCGGCACCGCCACCTGGGCCACCTCGCTGGCCAGCCTGCGCACCGGCGGACGGATCGTGCTGCTCGGCAACACCACCGGCGACCAGGTCAGCTTCTCCCTCTCCGACGTCTACCGGCGCGGGCTGCGGCTGCTCGGGGCGGGGGCGTACAGCCCGGCCGACTTCGCCGACATGCTCGACGCCTACTTCACCGGTGGCCTGCGGGTCGTCCGGGGGGCGGAATACCCGCTGGCCGACCTGACCGAGGCGTACGCCCGGCAGGAGTCCGGCGACCTCATCGGCAAGATCCTCGTCCGGCCATGACCACCCCGACGGCGCACACCGCCGACCTCCGCCCGGCCGACCTGCTGATCGTCGATGCCGAGATCGTCACCATGACGCCCGACCGGGCGGTGGTCCCCGGCGGCACCATCGCCGTGGTCGACGGCCGGATCGCCGCGATCGGGCCGGCGGCGACGCTGCGCGCGGCGTACCCGGGCAGTCCCGAACTGGACGCCGCCGGCTGCCTCGTCGTCCCCGGCCTGGTCAACGCCCACCAGCACACCACCGCCGACCCGCTGGTGCGCAGCAGCATCCCCGACGACGTCCCCGCCCAGCAGGCCATCTTCGACTGGATCGTGCCGCTGCACGGCGCGGTCACCGGCGACGACGACGAACTGTCCGCCACCCTCACCGCCGTCGAGTCGCTCAGCTACGGGGTCACCACCCTGCTGGAACCCGGCACGGTGGCCCACCCGCTGCGGGTCGCCCGGGGGCTGCGCGCGGCCGGCATCCGGGCCCGGGTCGGCGGCTGGGGCTGGGACGCCCCCGACGTGCCCTACGCCCGGCCGGCCGCCGACACCCTCGCCGTCCAGGCCGACACCGTCGCCGCCCTGGCCGGCGACCCGCTGGTCACCGGTTGGATCACCCTGGTCGGGCACGACCTGGTCAGCGACGAGTTGTTCACCGGCGCGGCGGACCTGGCCGACCGGCTCGACGTGGGAATGACCTGGCACCTGTCGCCCGGCCCCGAGGACGCCGCCGCCTACACCGCCGCCGGTCGGGCCCGGCCGGTGCGGCACCTGCGTGACCTCGGTGTGCTCGGCCCCCGGCTGCTGCTCGGCCACGCGGTGTGGCTCGACGACGTCGAGGTCGACGCGCTCGTCGAGACCGGCACGGCGGTCGCCTCCTGCCCGGGGGCCTACCTGCGGCTCGGTCAGGGCTTCAGCCGGGCCGGCCGGCACACCGCGCTGCACCGGGCCGGCGGCCGGCTCGCGCTGGGCTGCGACTCGCACAACGCCGGGGACACCCCGGACCTGTGGCGGGCCGCCCGACTCTTCGCCGGCCTGGAGCGCGACCGGGGCGTCCCCGACCCGCTGCGCGCCGACGAGGTCTTCGCCCTGGCCACCGTCGACGGCGCCGCCGCCGTCGGGCTGGGGGCGCAGACCGGCTCGATCGAGGTCGGCAAGGCCGCCGACCTGGTGCTGCTGGACACCCGGACCATCCCCTGGACCCCGCGCGGTGACCTGCCCACCCAGCTCGTCTGGGGTGCGGCCGGGCACACCGTCCGGGACGTCCTGGTCGACGGCCGGCTGGTGGTCCGCGACGGGCGGATCACCACCGTCGACATCGACGCCCTGCGCGAGGAGGCCGCCCAGCGTCGGGCCGCCCTGCTGCGCCGGGTCGGCATCGACATCCCCCCTCGCTGGCCCACCGTGCCAGCGACCGAGTACTCCGCGCGCCGGTCCGTGCCGGGCCGCGCGCCGACCCCACGTGAAGGGAAAGCACCATGACAATGAGGATTGGTCGGGGTCCGGCGGCGCTGCTCGCCGGGGCACTGGGATTCGCCCTGGTCGGTTGCGCCAGCAACGACGAGACCGCGCCATCGGCCGCCGGCTCGGCCAGCAGCGGTACGGCCCCCGCCGGGCAGCCCGACGCCAACGGCGACGGCAAGGTGGTCATCGGGGTGCTCAGCCCCGGTGACATCAACGACAACGGCTACTACGAGAGCTTCGTGATCGGTGCCGAGAAGTTCGCCACCGAAAAGGGCTGGCAGGTCATCAAGCGCGGCAACGTGCCGCCGACCGAGGCGCTCAGCGCCGCCCGCGCGCTGTGTCAGCAGGGCGTGGACATGGTGGCGCTCGGGGCCTCCGAGCTCAAGGACGCCATCCCGGCCTCCGAGGAAGCGGTCTGCGCCAAGACCTCCTGGTACGTGCCGTCGTCGGAGAACATCCCGCAGACGCCCCGGGTGACGCTGTCCAGCGACGACCCCAACCAGAGCATGCTCGCCGCCGGGTACGCCACCGGCCTGGTCATGCAGCAGAAGAACGCCACCAAGGCCGGCTTCGTCACGGGCATGGAGGCCGACTTCTCGGTCAACGCCGCCAAGGCGTACAAGGCGGGCATCCGGATGGTGGTGCCGAACGCGACCCTGGTGACCACCTACACCGGTGACTTCAACGACTCGGCGAAGGCCCGGGAGGCCGTCCAGGCGCAGATCAGCCAGGGCGTCAAGGTCGTCTACCCGTACCTGGGTGGGGCCACCGACGCCGCCGCCAAGCTGGCCAACACCGGCGGCGCGCTCACCCTGACCCCGGGCACCGACCGGTGCGACTCGACCGACCCGCGCTTCGACATCTCGGTCATCTTCGACCCGGGCGCGTACTTCGCCGCCGCGCTGGAGCTGTTCGCCAAGGGTGAGATGACCCTCGGCACCACCAAGAAGTGGGAGCTGGGCAAGGACCCGTACCCGGCCGTCAAGATCTGCAAGCCGACGCCGGAGCAGACCCAGAAGATGGACGCCTTCGTCGCCGACGTGGCCAGTGGCAAGACCGACACCGCCGCGACGGTCGCCAGGCTCGGTTCCTGATTCCCGCTGCCCGACGACCAACGAGGTGAAACGGACTGTGGACGTTGACGACAAGCTGACGCCGGCTCTCACCCTGCGCGGGGTCAGCAAGCGTTACGGTCCGGTCGTCGCCTGCGACGCCGTGGATCTCGCCGTACGACCCGGCGAGATCCACGGCCTGCTCGGCGAGAACGGGGCCGGAAAGTCGACCCTGATGAAGATCCTGCTCGGCCTGGTGCACCGCGACGCCGGCACCATCACGCGCGGCACCGAACCGGTCGAGATCGACAGTCCGCAGGTCGCCGTCGAACTCGGCCTGGGCATGGTGCACCAGCACTTCAGCCTGATCGAACCGCTCACCGTCTGGGAGAACGTCATCCTCGGCGACACCGGGCGGATCGACCGGGCGGCGGCCTGCGCCCAGGTCGAGGAGGTGTCCCGCCGCTACGGGCTGCCCATCGACCCGCACGTGCGGGTCGACCGGCTCTCGGCCGGGGAACGGCAGCGCGTCGAACTGATCAAGTGCCTGCGCCGCGACCCGTCCGTGCTGATCCTGGACGAGCCGACCTCGGTGCTCACCCAGGCCGAGTCGGCGGAACTGTTCACCGTGCTGCGCCGGGTGGTGCAGGCGGAGCGGCGGGCGGTCATCCTGATCAGCCACAAGCTCGCGGAGATCATGGCGGCCACCGACCGGGTGACCGTGCTGCGGCGCGGCGCGGTGGCGTTCCACGGCGCGACGAAGGACACCACCGCCCAGGAACTCGCCCGGCAGATGGTCGGCCGGGAGGTGTCGTTGCAGGCCGAGAGCGCGGCGCTGGGCCTGCTGCCCGTCGAGCGTCCCGCGCCGGTCGCGGGTGCCGACGGTACGGAGGTCGCCCCGTCGGCCGCGGGCCCGACGCAGGAGAAGCCGGCGGTGTTGCGGCTGCGCGAGGTGACCCTGCTCGTCGGCGGCCTGCCGATGCTGGACCGGCTCAGCCTCGACGTGGCCCCCGGCGAGATCGTCGGCCTGTACGGGGTCGAGGGCAACGGCCAGGCCACCGTCGGTGAGCTGCTGTCCGGGCTGCTCGTCCCCGACTCCGGCACCGTCGAGATCGACGGCCGGCCGGTCGACCTCGTCCGCCCCGGCGCGCTGCACCACGCCGGCCTCGGCATCGTGCCCGAGGACCGGCACCACTCCGGGGTGGTGCTGGACATGAGCGTCGCCGAGAACCTGGTGATGAAGTCCCTCGCCGGGGTCACCACCCGCGGGGTGCTCAGCCGGCGGCGGATGCACCGGATCGCCCAGCGGCAGATGACCGAGTTCAACATCGTGGCGCCCTCGCCCGACACCCCGCTGCGCAGCCTCTCCGGCGGCAACCAGCAGCGGGTGGTGCTGGCCCGGGAGTTGTCCGCCGGCCCGAAGGCGCTGGTCGCCGCCCAACCCACCCACGGGCTGGACGTCGGCGCGATCGAAGACATGTACGTGCGGCTGCGGCAGGCCGCCGCGGAAGGGGTGGCGGTGTTGCTGATCTCCACGGAGTTGGAGGAGGTGATGGCCCTGGCCAACCGGATCGCGGTGATCTCCTCCGGCCGGATCGTCGGGGTGCTCCCCACCGCCGAGGCCACCGCCGAGCGGCTCGGCATGCTGGTCGGCGGGGTGAGTCACTGATGGCCACCCTCGGCATCGACGGCACCGGCCAGCGGCTGCTGCGCCGGCTCAACCCCGGACCCGGCGGCTGGCAGGTCGGTCTCGCCACGGTCGCCACGGTGGGGGTCGCGCTCGGCCTGTCCGCCCTGCTGATCGCGGTCACCGGCGGTTCGCCGACCGCCTCCGCCAAGGCCCTCTACCAGGGCAGCATGGCCTCCCCGGCGGCCTGGTCCACCTCCCTGCTCTATGTCGCGCCGCTGCTGCTGGTCGCGGTCGGGGCCTGCGTCAGCGCCCGCTCCGGCTTCTTCAACATCGGCCAGGAGGGGCAGGTGCTGATCGGCGCGCTCGCCGGCGCGTGGGTCGGCCTGCGGCTGGCCGTGCCCGGGCCGCTGCTGCTCGTCCTGGTGCTGCTCGCCTCGGTGGTCGGTGCCGGGATCTGGGCCGGGCTCAGCGCCCTGATGTACCGGTTCCGGGGCGTCAACATCGTGGTGAGCACGATGCTGATGACCTTCCTGGCCCAGCAGCTCGTCTCGTTCGCGGTGAACACCCCGTGGCTGCTCCAGGAGTCCCGGCTGGGCCGGGGCACGCTCTCTCCGCAGTCCAACCCGGTGCCGGAGAACGCCCGGCTCACCTCCCTCGGCGACTACCCGAACCTCCAGCTCAACGGCGGTCTGGTGCTGGCCGTCGTGGTGGCGGTGGCGCTGGCGCTGGTGATGGCCCGTACCCGCTGGGGTTTCCGGTTGAAGATGGTCGGCCTCAACCCGGCGACGGCCCGGCACGCGGGCGTGCGGGTCGGCGCCCTCGGCGGCATCGCGCTGGCGATCTCCGGGGCGCTGGCCGGCCTGGCCGGTGCGCTGCTGCTGACCAGTCCGGTCAGCACCAACCGGTTGCAGCCGGGGATGTCGCTCAACATCGGGTGGGACGGCCTGCTGGTCGCCCTGGTCGCCCGGAACAACCCGCTGCTGGCCATCCCGGTGGCGGTACTGTTCGGCGTGCTGCGGGCCGGCGGCAGCTTCCTGGCCGCCACCGGTGTGCCGTCGTTCCTGGTCGACGTGGTCAAGGCGCTGCTGGTGCTGGCCTTCGTCGCGCCCCCGGTGGTGATCGGCATGCTGCGCCGACGTCGCCTGGCCGACGAGCCGGCGACTCCCACCTCCACCCCGACCGCACCGGCCGCTCCGATGGGCGCTCCGGCCCCGACGGCGCCGACCGCCGGGTCGGCCGAGGCTGCCGGGTCGGCCCCGGCCGGATCGGCGGCCCCGGTGCCCGGCCCCCGGACCACCGCGCCGCCACCGGCGGACCCCGGCGACGCCGGGACCGCCGGCAACAAGGACGCCATGGAAGGCAGGTTGGCATGAGCGCCGCCGACAACATCGCCACCATCCTCTCCAGCGGGGCCCGGCTCACCGTGCCCCTGGCCTTCGCCGCCTGCGGTGAGTACGTCGCACAGCGCGCCGGCACCCTGAACATCTCCGTCGAGGCGATGATGCTCGGCGCGGCGTTCGGGTCGATCGCGGTCGCCAGCGCCACCGGCAGCGCCACCATCGGCCTGGTGGCCGGCGCCCTGGTCGGGGTGGCGGTGGCGTTCGTGCACGGCATCCTGTCGCACCGGGTGCAGATCAACACCTTCGTGGTCGGCCTGGTGCTCAACGCCCTGGTGCTCGGCCTGACCAGCTACCTGATCACGGTGAGCACCTTCACCGGCCACCAGGTCTGGCAGGTGAACGTCCCCGGGCTGCGGGACATCCCGATCATCGGTCCGATGCTGTTCGTCCAACGCTGGCCGGTCTATCTGCTGCTGGCGGTGATCCCGCTGACCTGGTGGCTGGTCGAGCGCAGCCGGTGGGGGCTGGAGCTGCGGGCGGTGGGGGAGAACCCGCAGGCCGCCGACGTGAGCGGGATCGAGGTCAACCGGCGACGACGGCAGGCGCTGCTCTGGTGCGGGCTGCTCGCCGGGCTGGGCGGGGCCTACCTGGCGGTCGGCGAGGTGGGGTCGTTCAACCAGAACATGACCGCCGGCCGGGGTTACCTGGTCATCGCGGCGGTCATCTTCGGGGCCTGGCGGTTGGGCCGTACCCTGATCGGCTGCGTCGTCTTCGGTCTGGCCGACGCGATGCGGCTGGCGCTGCCGGCGCTCGGGGTCACCATGAACTCGCAGCTGCTGATCGCCGCGCCCTACCTGCTCGCCCTGCTGGCGATGCTGGTGTTCGCCACCACCCACCGCGAACCCCGGGCGCTGGCCCAACCGTTCCAACGCGGCACCACCTGACGGGGGATTCCTCGACTCCGGTCCGCCCACACGGCGCAGCGGCCACCCTCCTCCGGTGGCGGTCGCTGCGCCGTGTGGGTCCTGGGTCGGCACCCGCCCGCCGTGGTGGTCGTATCTCGTTGATCACGAGGACCCGGGGGTCCCACGGGGCATACCATGACTTTTTGTCACGATCGGTCGTGACAGCAGGACACTTCCGCAGCGCCTCGCGCGCTTGATTGGCTGGTCAGGCATCACGGGAGTGATCCGGATGCGCCGCCGATCCGAAATGAGAACCCATGCGAAAGCCCGTGCGAGTCGTGCTCACCACCCTCGGTGTCCTGGTCGCCGTGCCGGTGCTCCTGCTCGCGACCACCGCCGTGGTGAACGTGGTGGCGACGAAGTCGGAAGCCTCCTCGATCACCCGTTACGGGCAGCTCGTGCCCGTGGACGGCAAGCAGATGAACGTGGTGGTCGCGGGCAGCGGTGCCGAGACGGTCGTGCTCCTGCCCGGCCTCGGCACCGCCGCCCCCGGGCTCGACTTCCAGCCGCTGATCACGGAACTCCAGAGCACGTACCGGGTCGTCGCGGTCGAACCGTTCGGCACCGGCCTGAGCGACCCCGCCGACACCGACCGCACCGCCGCGAACATCACCCGGGAGGTGCACGAGGCGCTCCAGCACCTCGGCATCGACCGTTACGTGCTGATGGGCCACTCGATCGCCGGGATCTACGCGCTGACCTACAGCGCCAGCTACGCCGATGAACTCGTCGCCTTCGTCGGCATCGACAGCAGCGTCCCCGACCAGCCCGGCGGGGACGAGCCGATCCCGACCGGGGTGATCGTCGGCCTGAGCAAGCTCGGCATCACCCGGGCGCTGGCGGCAATCGCCGACGACCCGTACGCGGGCCTGCCCTACGACGAGCAGACCAGGAAGCAGCTGCGGTTGCTCAGCGCGAAGAACACGGCCGCCCCGACCATGGTCGACGAGATGGACCACGCCTCGGCGAACTTCGCCGCGGTCAGCGGGAAGACCTTCCCGAAGGGCCTGCCCGTCCTGTTGTTCGTGCGGTCGGACGACCCCGACGTGGCGGGCTGGGTCGCGCTCCACGAGCAGCAGGCGGCGAGCGTCGACACCGGTCAGGTCGTCCTCCTGACGGGCGACCACTACCTGCACCACACCCTGTCGCCGGAGATCGCCCAGCAGACCAGGGCTTTCCTGGCGGCGCGGTCGCTACGCTGAGCCGGTGACGGACACCTGGCCGGGTGCACCGCGGGTGACCGCCGACCTCAGGGCGATGCGGCTGTTCACGGTGTTCTCCCTGGGGCTGGGGATGCTCGTCGGCGGCGTCGTGCAGCTGGTGCTCGGCGCGGGCACGGCCACCGGCGTGCGGGCGGTCACCCTCCTGGTCGCCACGATCGCCGCCGTCCTGGTGGGGCTGGCCGCGATCCCGCTGCTGCTCCGGGCCCCCGACGAGGCGACGCCCGGTCATCCACTCGTCCTCGTGCTGCTGGCGCTGTCCGGCGCGGTGTGGGTGCTGGCCGTGCTGCCGCCGTTCGCGGGCTGGGGGTGGGCGTTCACGCTCGCGATGGCGGGCGGAGTGCTCAGTTGCCTCGTGCGGGGCTGGTGGCGGGCGGCGGTGATCCTCGGCTCCTGGGCCGCGATCGGGCTCGGCGGCCTCCTCGGCGTGCTGGCCCGGCCGCAGGCCGCCGCCGTGGCGTGGCGTGGCGAAGCGGGTGCCGAGGCCGTCGTGATCAGCACCCTCGCGCTGTTCACGCTGCTGCCCCTGAGCGCGGTCTGGGTGCAACAGGTGGTGTGGCGGCTGGAACACGCCCGCCGGCTCGCGTCCGACCTGGCGGTGGCGAAGGAACGGCTCCGGTTCGCCACCGACCTGCACGACATCCAGGGCCACAACCTCCAGGTGATCGCGTTGAAGAGTGAACTGGCGGAGCGGCTGCTGCCCGGTCAGCCCGAGCGGGCCGGCCGGGAGATCGCCGAGATCCGCCGGATCGCGCAGGTGGCCCTCGACGACACCCGGGCCGTGGTGAACGACTACCGCACCGTCACCGTGGCGGCGGAGGCGCGCAACGCGGCGGCGGTGCTGCGCTCCGCCGGCATCCGGTGTGCGGCCCACATCGGGACACCGGACCTGCCGGTGGCCCTCGGCGCGGTGTTCGCCGTCGCGATCAGAGAGGCGGTGACGAACGTGCTCCGGCACAGCAGGGCGACCGAAGCCACCATCGCACTCGTCCGCGTCGCGGCGGAGTACCGACTGACCGTCACGAACAACGCCGCAGGCGTGCCGCGTCCGGACGGAACGGGCCTGGCCGGTCTCGCCCAACGCGTCGCGACCCACCGCGGGACGGTCGAGACCATCCGCGAGGACGACACCTTCACGTTGACCGTCCGCATTCCGGCGCCCGCCGCCGACGCGCCGGGGCCCGCTCCGCAGGAGCCGACCCGGCCGACGAGACGACGGGGGACCCGCCGGTGATCCGGATCGTGATCGCCGACGACGAGGAACTCATCCGGGGCGCGCTCGTGGCGTTGCTCTCCCTGGAACCCGACATCGAGGTCGTCGCGGATGTCGCCGACGGCGAGGCCGCGGTCGCGGCTGCCGTCGCGCACCGACCCGACCTGACCCTGCTCGATCTCGAAATGCCCGGACTCGACGGGGTCGACGCCGCCCGACGACTGCTGCGTCTCGTCGCGACGCAGGTCGTCATCGTCACCCGACATGCCCGACCGGGCACGTTGAAGCGGGCGTTGAGCGCCCGGGTGCACGGCTTCGTGCCGAAGTCCACCCCGGCGTCGGAGCTGGCCAGGATCATCCGGTCGGTCGCCGACGGCGAGCGCTACATCGACGCGCGCCTCGCCGCGTCGGCACTCACCGAGCAGGAGAGCCCGCTCACGCCCCGGGAGATCGACGTGCTGAGGCTGACCCGGGACGGCCTGCCCACCAAGAACATCGCGCGGCAGCTCGGCCTGGCCCACGGCACCGTCCGCAACCACCTCTCGTCCGCGATGGCGAAACTGGACGTCGATTCGCGCACCGCCGCCGCCACGATCGCCTGGGAACACGGCTGGATCTGAGTGCGCCGTTTTCGGTCTTCGCAGTTTCGCCGATGTTGCGGTATCAACGCGCCGTCGATGCCGCAACATCGGCGACATTGAGTCGATCCCGGGATTCGAGTCTGGTCGCCGCCGCTTCTCCCCGTGGGGGGCCGGGTGAGGGGGCGTCATGTTAGATCCACACTCCCGCGGATCGTCACCGGGCGCCGGGTGGACGGTGTGGTCCTGATGGAGATCCGCTTGGAGGACGGCCGGGTGACCCGCCTGACCAAGACCGGTCTGCCGTTCGTCACGATCGGGCGGATCGCCGAGCCGCACGACATGAGCTGGATCGACATCGACTATTCCGGGCTGATCGCCCGCTGCGTGCACCACCTGGCCGATCTGGGGCACCGGCACGTGGCCCTGGTCAACCGCTCCGCCGAGTTGGTCGCCGCGGGTTACGGGCCCAGCCATCGAGCGCTCGCCGGTTTCCGGGCGGCGGCGGTGGACCGGGGGCTGACCGGCGTGGAGGTCTGCTGCGGCGACGACACGGCCTCCGGCGAGGCGTGCGTGGAACAGCTGCTCGTGACACATCCCGACGTCACGGCCATCGCCACCATCAACGAGGCCGCCCTGCCCGGAATGCAGCGCGCGCTGACCGGTGCCGGCACCGCCGGCGCTGCCGGCACCGCGAGTCTCGCGGTGCCGGCAGCGCCGGTCGGGTGGTGGTACGGATCAGCTGCGGGTGGACCAGCGCTGGTTCTGTTGCCCGATGCAGGCCCAGAGGAGGAGCTTGGTGCCGTTGGCGGTCCCGGCGCCGCTGGCGTCGAGGCAGAGCCCGGACTGGACGCCGGTGATGGTGCCGTTGGAGTTGATGTTCCATTGCTGGTTGGTGCCGCTGTGGCAGTCCCAGATGATGGCCTGGGTGCCGTTGGTGGTGCCCTGGCCGCTGGCGTCGAGGCACTTGTTGCCCAGCACCTGCAGTTGTTTGCCGGCGGTGTGGGTCCAGCGTTGGGCGGTATTGCCGGTGCAGTCCCAGAGTTGGACCTGGGTGCCGTTGGTGGTGGTGCCGTTCGGCACGTCGACGCAGCGGTTGGACTGGCCACCGACGAGTTGGACGCCCTGTGGCGGGTTGCCAACGGCCGGCGCGTACGCGGCGGCGGCGATGTTGGCCTGTACCGCGTCCTCGGTCGTCGCGGTCGGGTAGCCGGAGGTCATCACGCCCTCGTAGAAGGTGCCGCGGGCGGTGTTGCTGTTGTCGCCGCCGATGCCGAGCAGGATGGCGCCTTCCTTCTTCATCGGGTGGTAGCCGTTGGGGCGGCGTCCGTCGAAGTAGGTCGTCAGGCCGCCGGACTGCGCGCTGCCGCCGCGGATCGCCCAGTGGTTCGGTTCGCCCTTGACGATGGCCGTCACGAAGCGGTGGTTGATGGGCGGCATGGGGTTGTATCGCGGGTTCACTCCGGAGAAGAGTCCCCACTCCATGTCCATCATGATCCAGGGGCCGTTGCCGTCCCCGTAGCCCCACACCTTGTTGTTGCCGAAGTAGATGGTCTCCATGATGCCGATGTCGTCGGCCATGGCGTTCGTCTGCGCGTTGCCGTAGTCGAAGCAGCACCCGTTGTTGTAGTGCGTGCCGTCGAGGACGGCGTACATGCCCTCGGGCTGGTCGCCGGTCGCGATGCCGTTGGTGTTGTTGTTGCGGTAGCCGGTGCCCGGAGGGATGTAGACGCCGTACGCCTTCTGGCCGCCGATCGTGATCGGCGCCGCCTTCGCGTCGGCAAGGTTGTCCGACCCGCCAGGCCCGGGGCCCGGCACGCCGCCACCCAAGGCCTGGGTGAGACGGTTGTTGCGGCCGGTCTGGTCGTAGATGATCGTGATGACGCAGTTGGTGTTGGTGCAGAACGTGTCCTGCGCGGCGGCGTCGGCGTAGCCGCCCGCGCTGAGCACGCCGACGTCGCGGGTGGTGTTGTCCGACGAGCGGCGAACCTGGTAAAGCGGGCCGTTGTACGCGCCGTACAGCGCCCGGGTGGTGCTGTGCGCGGCCACGCACGGGGTGCCACCCGAGGCGTAGATGTCGCACGGCCCCGTGCCGGCGGCGCGGGCGACACCCGGCGCGTCCGAGACCACGTAGATGCTGGCGCCGACAGCGAGAACCAGCAGGGTTCCCGTCGCGGCGAGCAGACGACTCAGTCGTCCCTTCACATTCATCGGATCCTCTCGGCGGTGAGGTGGAGCGTGGTGGTGGCGGGTTGAGCCTGTGTTGCCGGACCGATCCAGTTCGACACGGTTGGTGCCGTGGGCGGCGGTGGTTCGAGCCTCGCTACCGGCCCAGACTGACGTCACACGTCATACCTATTACATTAATGCCCGTCCATGCGTCGCGCTACCGGGCGCGGGCCGTCGCATCCGACCCGGTCGACGCCCCGCTGGCCGGGGAACATGCCGACTCGGGGCTTGGGTTCCGGACGGATATGCCGACAGGGAAGAGGGTGCGTGCCCGTTTCGGGGCAAGAATCGATTCGAGGGCGCGGCATGAACATCGGGGAGATCGCCCGCCGGGCGGGGGTGTCCCGCAGCACCGTCTTCTGCGTCCTGAGCAGGAAGCGGACCGTCTCGGAGGGGACCCGGCAGCGGATCCAGGCGGTCATCGACGAGCTGGACTACCGACCGAACGCCAGCGCCCGCGCGCTCAAGGAGGGACGCAGCCGCACCCTCGGGCTGGCGATCCCCCCCGGGATAGCCGTCGAGCAGGTGCTGATGCGGGGCAGTGAGACGAGGGGTTATGCGGTCGCGGGATGGTCGGTAGCGTTGGTGTGACGGCGGCCGGTCGGTCGGCGATGCATCCCGCACTGACGAGGAGGTCGGGGTGGATTTCTTGCCGGAGTTGACGTTCGGGCAGCGGCTGAAGGTCTACCGGGAGCGTTCCGGCAAGACCCGCGCGGTGCTCGGTGGGCTGGTCGGCCGGAGCGCCGAGTGGGTCAAGGCGGTGGAGACCGATCGCATCCTGCCGCCGCGCATCCACATGTTGGACCGGATCGCGCGCGCCCTCAAGGTCGACGTCGCCGTCCTCGCAGGCGAGCTGGGTAACCGGTCGGCGGTGGTCAACGGCCCCGAGCATCCGGCGCTGGCATCGGTGCGGGACGCGGTGAACCGCTTCACGGTCTTCCCGGACGTTCCGGCCGAGTCCTTGTCCAGCCTGCGTGAGCGGCTTGCGGCGGCGTGGCGGGCGCGTCATCAGGCGTCGGATCACCGGACGGTGCTGGGTGCGTTGTTGCCCGCGCTGCTGCGGGATGTGCGGCACGCCGCCCTGGTTTACGAGGGTGCGCAGCGGCGACAGGCGCAGGCGCTGTTGGCCGAGACGCTCGGGGTGGTGCAGATGTTCCTCGCCTACCAGCCCGCCGCGGAGTTGATCTGGCGGGTTGCGGATCGGGCGATGGTGGCGGCGCAGGAGTCGGGCGACCCCGAGGCGATCGCCCGAGCGGGGTGGTTCCTGGGACAGGTGCACCGGGACACCGGCGATTGGGACACCGCGATGGCGGTGACACTGGACGTGCTGTCGGCTCTGGAATCCCGGGCGGCCGAGGGAGACGCTGGTCTGCTGGCCCTGTGGGGAGCGCTGAACTTCGAGGCCGCGTACACCGCTGCTCGGGCGGGGGAGGAGGGCCGGGCGTGGCGGTACTGGGATCGCGCGGACCGGGTCGCGCAACGCCTGCCGCAGGGCTTCTACCAGCCGCAGACGTCGTTCTCCCGGGTTGTCATGGGCGCTCATGCGGTGACCGTGGCCGTGGAGTTGCAGAAGTTCGGCGAGGCGGTCCGACAGGCGCGTCGCCACGAGGCGGCGACGATTCCGTCGAGGCCGCGCCGGGCGCGGCACCTGATCGAGGTCGCAAGGGCGCACCACGGGAAGGGCGACAAGGAGGCGGCCGTGGCGACGCTCCGGCAGGCGTACGAGTCGGCTCCGGAGACGATCCGCTTCAACGGGTACGCCCGACAGATCACCCTGGACCTGCTCGACGGTCCACGGTCCACCCGTGACGAGGCCCGCGACCTCGCGGTGAAGGTCGGCCTCGTCCCGTGAACCGGGGGTAGAGACCCTACCCGTTCCCCATGGTCACCATACGTAGCGTCTTCCGCACGGGATGCGGCGGGCGGTGCGACTTCGCCTGGTCGCCGCGTCCCCCTCAGCACGGGGCGAACGATGCCCCCGTGATCCGGCGCGGTGGTGACGTTCTCCCGAGCACATCGCCGCGCCCCTTCCGAAGGGGACGACGCGGATGGGTGGCGTGGACAGTGATCGGGGCGTAAGCCGGGGCGAGCAGATCCAGGCGGCGGAGCGGGCCGCGGCAAGACAGCGGCTGCTCGCGCAGGCCGAGGCGGAGCGGATACCGGTGGAGGAGACGACCCGGGCGGTGCCGGATCGGCGGTGGCGTCGTGGACGGTAGTGAGGTGCTGCCGGTCGGTCGGCGGGTGGCGTACTGGCGGGGGCGGCGCAGGTTGTCGCAGCAGGTGTTCGCCGACCGGTTGGGCAAGTCGAAGAGTTGGGTGGACAAGGTCGAGCGGGGTGTCCGGACCCTGGACAAGGTGTCGACGCTTCAGGACATCGCCGGTGTGTTGCGGATCGACACGAGCGTGCTGCTCGGTCGTGAGGTTCCGCCGGCCGAGGTGGGCGGTCAGGTCGTGGGGGTCGAGCGGGTCCGGGAGGCGTTGTCGAGGTACGACGTCGTGGTGGGTCGGCGGGCTGCGCGGGGTCAGGCGGTGCCGGCGGATCGGCTGGCGCGGGATGTCACCCTCGCCTGGACCGCCTTTCAGCATGCCCGGTATCCGCAGGTGACCGGGATGCTCCCGGAGTTGTTGGCCAGCGCGCAGCGCTCTCATGCCGGTGATCCGGACTCCATGAACCCCTCGACGGCGAACTTCGCCGCGCCGGTCGGGCGGTCGGTGCTGGTGCAGGCGTACCGGCTCACCGCGTCGTTGCTGGTCAAGCTGGGTGAGACGGAGCTGGCGTGGTTGGCTGCCGACCGGGCCATGACCACCGCGACCGGTGACGTGGTGCTGGTGGCCGCCGCGACCGTGCCCCTGGCGCAGGTGTTACGCGCGTCGGGGCGGGCGCGCACGGCCAGGTCGACGGCGCTGGCAGCCGCGTACCGGATCGCCCCGCCCGACCTCGACGGCGCGCCCGCCCCCGGGCTGTCGCTGTGCGGGACCCTGGTCGTGCAGGCCGCGCTGGCCGCCGCCCGCGACGGCGACGACCGCGCCACGGTCGACCTGCTCGACGAGGCCGCCGGGATGGCCGCCCTCGTCGGCGACGGCCACGACCACCACCGGACCGCGTTCGGGCCGGTCGCGGTGGACCTGGCCCGGGTCGCCACCGCCCTCGACCTCGGTCATGCCGGTGAGGCGGTGGCCTGGCACGAGAAGACCACCGCCCGTGACGCCTGGCGGTGGCTACCCGCCGAGCACCGCGCCGCCCACCTGCTCGACGCCGCCCGCGCCTACCTGCACACCGGCGACCCGGGCAACGCCGGCCGCGCCCTGCTCGCCGCCGAGCGCACCGCCCCCGGCGAGGTACGCCACCGGCCCACCGCCCGCGCGGTGATCGCCCGACTCGTCCACGACCCGCACGCCCCCGCCGCGATCATCCAGCTAGCCGCCGCCCTCGAGGTGGCCTGAGCATGACCGCCCCGTTCCTGTCCCTGGCCCAAATCCGCAACCGCCTGACTCTCCAGGCCCGCCACGCCCTCCGCAACCCGCACCCGGCCCCCGCTACCCGCGACCCACGCCCGGCCTCCGCTACCCGCGACGACCCACGCCCCGCCTTCGACGACCGCTGCCCGCTCTGCGGCGCCGTCGCCGGCCAAGCAAGATCGTGCTATTTCCTGGTTGTAGTGGCCTCCGGGCGTAGCGAAGCCACTACAACCATGTTCGAGCGTGACCTTGTGGCACGGTTCCCGGCGTGCGTCGGGGTGGTCCCGGCGTGCGTCGGGGTGACCGCCGCTGACGACGTCAGGGACGGCGGCGCAGGCTCGGGTCGGTCAGCGCCGGCACCTGGTAGCCGGCGTCGGCCGGGTTGACGTCGTGGCCCGGCCGGACCAGGGCGTCGATCCGGTCCAGCACGTCGGCCGGCAGCCCGGCCGGCTCCCCGGCGGGCAGTTGGCTGCGCAGTTGGGCCAGGGTGCGCGGGCCGATGATGGCGCTGGTGACCGCCGGGTGGCTCAGCACGAAGCCGAGCGCCAGCTCGATCAGCGTCAGGCCGCTCTCGTCGGCGAGCGTGGCCAGCTCGTCGACCAGGGCGAGCTTGCGGTCCCGGGCGGCGGCGTCGCGGAAGTCGAAGTGGTCGCCGTTGCGCCCGGCGCGGGAGTCCGCCGGTACGGCCGCCGACCGGTACTTGCCGGTCAGCCAGCCGCCGTTGAGCGGGCTGAACACCAGCACGCCGAGCCGGTGCCGGGCGCTGGTGGGCAGGGCGGCGGCCTCGACGCCCCGGGTCAGGATCGAGTAGCCGAGCTGTTCGGTGGTGAAGCGTTCCCGCTGCCGGCGCTCGGCCACCCACTGCGCCTCGACGATCTGCTCGGCCGGGAACGCCGAGGTGCCGATCATCCGGACCTTGCCCTCCCGGACCAGGTCGGACAGCGCGCCGAGGGTCTCGTCGACGTCGGTGAGCGGATCGGGCCGGTGCACCTGGTAGAGGTCGATCCAGTCGGTGCCGAGCCGGCGCAGGCTGCCCTCCACCGCCTGCCGAATCCAGCGGCGGGAGTTGCCGCGCCGGTTGCGGTCGTCCCCCATCGGCTCGTGGAACTTGGTGGCCAGCACCACGTCGTCACGTCTGCCCCGCAGCGCCCGGCCGAGGATCTCCTCGGACTCGCCGTGGGCGTACACGTCGGCGGTGTCGACCAGGTTGATCCCGGCGTCGAGCGCCTCGGCGACGATCCGATGGCACTCCTGCTCGTCGGGGTTGCCCCAGGCGCCGAACATCATGGTGCCGAGGCAGAGGGTGCTCACCTCGACCCCGGTTCCGCCCAGTCTGCGGTACTGCATGATCCGATCGACCTCCCGTACGCGGTGTGCCCCCACGCTGGCACGCCGGCCGGTCGGTGACACCGTCCCGGCGCGTCGAACCCGGCGCGCCGGCTTTGTGTCCCCGGCACATCGACCCCGCCGCCGAACAGTGAATAGGCTGGTGGAGGCGATAATGATGGACATTTCGGTACGGTGGAGGTAACAGTGGCGACCGGTCTGACCCAAGCCCGATGGACGCACGTGGCGTTGCCCACCGGCGACCTCGACAAGGCGATCTCCTTCTACACCGCGCTCACCCCGCTGGTGGTCGTGGAGCGGTTCGCCGACGCCGACGGGGAGAGCGTCTGGCTCTCCAACGACAAGCAGGCCGACACCCCGTTCGTGCTGGTGCTCGTCTCGTTCAACAAGGACAAGGGCGGCCAGCTCGGTCTGCTGCACCCGTTCGCGCACATCGGCATCGAGGTGCCGCAGCGTGCGGACGTCGACGAGATCGCCGCGCGGGCCCGGGAACTGGGCTGCCTGCACTGGGAGCCCCGCCAGATGCCGCCGCCGGTCGGCTACATCTGCGCGCTGAAGGACCCCGACGGCAACGTCATCGAGATCTCCCACGACCAGCAGGTCTTCGACACCGTGCGGCGTCGGTGGGGGAGCTGACCGCAGCGTCCACCCGCGCCGCCGTACTGCGGTACCTGGCGGCGTTGAACGCCCACGACGCCGATGCCGTCGCCGGCTGCGTCAGCGCCGACTTCGTCAACGAGCACACCGCCGCCCTCGGCCGGACGGTGGTCGGCCGGGTCCGTTACCGGGCCCGACTCGACGGCTTCCTGGCCGAGTTCGTCGACCTGCGCTACGAGGTGGAGGAGCTGCTCGTCGACGGTGACCGGGCGGCGGTGGCCTACCGGATGTCGTTCCGGCTGGCGTCGGCCGGCCGGGCACCGGTGCGCATCCGCGGCGTGTTCCGGTTCCGGGTCGACCCGGACGGGCTGATCGCCCACCGGGTCGACTACTGGGACAGCGGCGAGGTGCACCGTCAGCTCGCCGGTGCCCCCGAACCGCCGCCCGCCCCCGGTTCGGGGGCGGGCGGCCCGGCGTAACCCCGCGTCCCCGGGCGGCGATCTTGGTGGCAGATGGCCCCTCCGGGGGCCGCGATCCTCCAAGATCTGTCGGGACACCGCGCGTCGCCGTGCGGGACCGGCCGCGTGCCGGGCCTGTCCGTTGTCGGGCGGGACGCCGGTTGCGGGGGAGAAGTCGGCGGCGTGGTGTGGTGTCCGTGTCGCCGGATGCGGTCGGTGCTCGGTAAAGTTCGCCTTTCGGTGGACGGCGGCGAGTGCGGGGTGACGCGGTGACGGGCGGAGTCGACGAGCCGGCCGGTGACGCGCCGGCGATCCAGACCGTGCAGCGGGCCGCCACGATCCTCCAGGCGTTCTCGGTCGAGCGGCCCCGGCTCACCCTGGCCGAGTTGACCGCCGACCTGGCCATCAGCCGGGCCACCGCGCACCGGTACGCCCGCGCGTTGCGGGCCGCCAACCTGCTGCGCTTCGACGTGGCCACCGCCACCTACACGCTGGGTCCGCAGGTGTTGGCGATGGAGGCCGCCGCCCGTGCGGCGCTGCCCATCGTCACCGCCGCCGAGCCGTACCTGGACCGGCTCACCCGGTTGACCAACCAGACCTCGATGCTCAGCGTCTGGAACGGTGAAGTGCCGACGGTGGTCCGCTGCATGGACAACACCAGCGGTGACGTGCGGTTGAGTGTGCGCACCGGCTCGCCGTTGGATCTGCTCCGCTCGGCGCAGGGCCGGGTGTTCTGCGCCTACCTGTCGGCCGCCGAGGCGCCCGCGGTGGCCCGCCAGTTGCGGCTGTCGGCGGGGTTGCGGGTGGTGGTCGAGCAGGTCCGCCGGGACGGTTTCGCCGCCAACTCCCCGGAGGATTTCGGGGTACGCGTGCTGGCCGCGCCGGTGTTCGAGCGTACCCAGGTGGTGGCGGCCTTGGCCGTGCTGGGCACCAGCACGACGCTGTCCGGCGCGGTGGAGGCCGCCGCGGCGGACAGCGTCGTGCTGGTGGCCCGGGAGTTGTCCGAGGCGCTCGGCGCAGGCTGAACCGGGGCCTCCCGCCCGTCAGCGGTGGCCGTTGCTGCCGGCCGGGGGGTGGTGGCCGTTGCCGCCGCTGCCCAGCTCGGCGGTGACCACGGCGGCGGCGCGTTGCAGGGCGATGGCGAGCGGGCTGTCGGTGCCCTCGGGGACCGAGGTGGTGGTGCCGACGATGGCCATGGCGGCGATCAGGGTGCTGCCCCGGAAGATCGGCGCGGCGATGCTGCGGACCCCGTTGGCCGAGGGCGTGTTGGCCGAGATGCCGGTACGCCGGATCTTGTCGACCTCCCGGCGCAGCTCGGCGGAGGCCGCGATCTCGCCGGCCAGCCCCGGGACGTCGGCCTCGGGGAGGAAGGCGCAGAACACCCGGCCCTGGGCGGACTCGGTGCGCGACAGCCGCGAGCCGGTACGCACGGAGACCCGGATGACCCGGTCGGTGTTGTCGTCGGCGCGGACCACCACGGCGGTGTCGCCGTCCCAGACGCTGAGCACGACGGTCTCGTCGATCTCACGGACCAGTTGCTGCATGCGCGGGCCGGCGATGCTGATCACCGGCATCGCCGCGCGGGCGGCGGCGGAGAGGGTCAGGATCTGCGGACCGAGGGAGTAAAGTCCCTCCCGCTCGTCGTAGCGCAGCAGGTTGCTCTCCCGCAGCGCCTTGGTGTAGCGGTGCGCGGTGGCCTTGCTGGTGCCGAGGCTGGCGGTGAGTTCGTTGAGGCTCAGGCGCGGACGTGCCGCCGTGAACGCGTTGAGGATGACCGCCGCGCGCTGCACGGTCTGGATCGCCGGTGAGCTGGGATCAGCGCTCTTGACCGGCGAAGGGGCATCGTCCGCCATCTGGATTCCTTTGTGCGCAGAGTGAGACAGTATCATGGCATATGACACGTCAGCCTGTCGATGCCTGCTGGTGCCGCAGTGCGATGTCGGCGTACAACCGGGCGAAGCGCATCAGTTCCGGCACCGCGTACCTTTCCCGTCGGGGATCGGTCGGATCGGGCGGTAGCGCCGGCGGGCCCAGTCGGACCGTCGGCACCCCCCGTCGACGCAGCACCACCCCGTCGGTCGAGCCGGTCCAGCCGCGCACCGGTGGGGCCGGCCGACCGTATGCGGCGAGCCAGGCTCTGCCCGCGTGCCGGCAGATCGGTGCGTCCGCCGGGGTGGCGGCGGACGGATGGGCCGGGTGGCCGGCCACCGCCAGCCCGCAGCCGGCCAGGGGAGTGCCCCGCAGTCGCTGGACCAGGGTCGCCCGCAGCGCGTCGGTGATCTGCCCCGGATCGTCTCCGGGCACCGTGGTCAGGTACAGGTGGACGTCGACCACCCCGGGCAGCAGGTCGGGTTTGCCCGGTTGGCCGGCCCGGACCGCCCCGATGCCCAGTTCCGCGCCGACCAGGGCGTCCGGGTCGGCCCGACGGGCCAGGTGCGCGCGCCGGAACTCCTCCAGCGCCTCGACGAGCACGCCGAGGTGGGTGAGCAACCCGCCCGGGGGTGTGGCGGTGTCCCGGAACAGGGCCGGATGGAACCCGCTGGACAGTCGTACCCGCAGGAACATCGCCCCGGGCTCGGCGGTGAGGATGCCCGGGCTGGTCTTGGCCACGACCGCGGCGGCCGGCAGTGGCCGGTCGCGCAGGTGGTGGAGCACCCCGCCGGTGGTGGGGGCGGGCGCCACCCCGTCGTCCGGTCCGGCGGTGGGATCGTCGCGGTGGGTGCCGGTGGCGGCGAGCAGCAGGGTCAGCCGGTGCGGCCGGCCGGCGGCCCGGCAGGCCTCGGCCGCGGCGGCGTAGCCGACCAGGGCGGCGGCGGCTGCCGCCCGCGCCACCCCGAGGCCGAAGCCGCTGACCACCTCGCGGGCCGGGCCGGACAGCTCCAGCGCGGGGGCGGGGGTGCGTCGACCGGTGATCGGGGCGTCGAAGTCGGTGGCGCCGGTCAGTGAGGTGTCCAGGTGTGAGTAGATCAGCAACTCGGGGCGCTCGCCGAGGTCGGAGCCGCCGACCAGGTTGGCGCTGTCCGGCGTGGCCGCGGTGCGGGGGACCGGGTCGACCCGCCAGGACAGCTCGGGCCAGCGGGTGGCGGCCCAGTCGGCGACCCGGTGCGCGGTGGCCCGTTCCCGGCCGTACGGGCTCGGCTGCGCGCTGAGCGCCGCCAGGGCGTCGAGCAGGGTGGCCTCGTCGACCGCCCGTTCGGCGGCGTGACGCAGGGTCGCCGGCACCTCGTCGTCCATCCGGTTCCTCTCACCAGCGTGACTTCATTCAAGATGACGTCTCGTATGTTGACATACTCTGGGCCAGGTCTCTAGCGTGGCCTGACACCCAACGACATCGCCCCCGCATCCGGCGACGTCACGGAACGGGCCCGGCACGCCGGATCGGCTGCGCGCCCCGACCTGCCGCGTCGGCTCGGATGTGGCGGGCCGACCGAACCGCAGGAGGACCGATGACCTACGTGGTCACCGACGAATGTGTGGACGTACAGGATCGGTCCTGCGTCGAGGAATGCCCGGTGGACTGCATCTACGAGGGCGACCGGATGATGTACATCAACCCCGACGAGTGCGTCGACTGCGGGCGTTGCGAGCCGGTCTGCCCGGTCACCTCGATCTTCCACCTCGACGACCTGCCCGCCGACCGGGCCCGCTTCGGGCCGATCAACGCCGAGTTCTTCACCGAGATCGGCACCCCGGGCGGCGCCCGCAAGATCGGCCGGGTCGGCCACGACCACCCGGCCGTCGTGGAAAGCGCCAGCTGATGGCCCCGCGGCACGAGGTCGATCTCGCCATCATCGGCGCCGGGCCGGCCGGCCTCTACGCCACCTACTACGCCGGCTTCCGGGGGATGAGCGTGGCGGTGATCGACTCGCTGCCCGAACCCGGCGGGCAGATCGCCGCCCTCTACCCCGAGAAGGCGATCTACGACATCGCCGGGCTGCCCGCCGTCCGGGGCCAGGAACTCGTCGACGCCCTGCTCACCCAGGCCGCCACCGCCAAGCCGACGTTCCTGCTCGGGGAGAGCGCCGTCGAGCTGACCTGCGCCGAGGACCACGTGCTGATCGGCACCGACGTCGGCACCCAGGTCCGGGCGGCGGCGGTGCTGCTGACCGCCGGCATCGGCACCTTCACCCCCCGGGAGCTGCCGGTCGGCAGCGACCACCTCGGCCGGGGACTGCGCTACTTCGTACCCCGGCTGGAGGAGCTCACCGGGCAGGAGGTCGTGGTGGTCGGCGGCGGCGACTCCGCCGTCGACTGGGCGCTGGCCCTGGAGCCGTACGCCCGCAGCGTCACCCTGGTGCACCGACGGCCGCAGTTCCGCGCCCACGAGCGCAGCGTCACCCAACTGCACGACTCGACCGTGCGGGTGCTCACCCCGTACGAGGTGTGCGGGATCGACGGGGAACAGACCGTCGAGGCGGTGCACCTCGCCGAGGTGCGCGGCGAGGGCCGGGAGACCCTGCCCGCCCAGGCGGTGGTGGCCGCGCTCGGTTTCATCGCCGACCTCAGCGCGATGGAGCGGTGGGGGCTGGAGATGCGTCGCCGCTACGTCGCCGTGGACCGGACGATGCGCACCAACCTGCCCCGGGTCTTCGCCGCCGGCGACATCACCGACTACGACGGCAAGGTACGCCTCATCTCGGTCGGCTTCGGTGAGGCCGCCGCCGCCGTCAACAACCTGGCCCCGCTGGTCAACCCGGCGCTGGGCACCGTTCCCGGCCACTCCTCGGACGCGGCATGACCGCCCCGGGGCGCACCGCCCCGCACCTGGTCGTCACCCGGTACGGGCTGGGCCGGATCACCGGCGACGACGTCGAGCTGCTCGACCTGCCGTACCCGGACGTGGCGGCCCTGCTGCGCGCCGGCCTCGGGCTCACCCCGGCCGCCGAGGCCCGGGTCCGTCGCCGGCTGCCGCTGGAGACCCTCGTCGGCGATCTGCGCCCACCGCTGGCCGGCACCCGGGCGGTGTGGGGGGTCGGGCTGAACTACCACTGCAAGGCCCGGACCACCGGGCGGGCGCTACCCACCCAACCGGTGCTCTATCTCAAGTCGCCCAGCGCCGGTTCCGGCCCGGGGGACACCGTGCCGCTGCCCGGCTCGGTCAGCGAGCAGCCCGACTACGAGGGTGAGGTGGCTCTGGTCGTCGGCGCGCGGATGCACCACACGCCGGCCGAGCAGGTCTGGGCGCAGCTCGCCGCGATCACCGCCGCCAACGACCTGACCGCCCGGGACGTGATGGCCGCCACCGGCAACCCCACCCTGGCCAAGAGCTTTCCCGGCTTCGGGGCCCTGGGCGCGTCCGTGCTCGGCCTGGGCGCGGTCGCCGACCGCGCGGCCATCGGGGTCCGCACCACCGTCAACGGCGAGCTGCGCCAGCAGGCCAGCACCGCCGACCTGATCTTTCCGGTGCCCGAGCTGCTGGCCTGGATCACCCGGTACGTGGTGCTGGAGCCCGGTGACGTGGTGCTCACCGGCACCCCGACCGGCACCGGCCAGGACCGGGGCTGCTTCCTGAGCCCCGGCGACCTGGTGGAGGTCACCGTCGCCGGGGTGCTGCCCCTGCGTACCCGGTTCCGTGCCGAAAGCCCGGACCACCCCGCGCCGGCCGCCGTCAGCGCGTCGACCCACTCGCTTCGCACAGAGAGCCCGATGTCATGAGTGAGAATTCCGACCGATACGACCTGGTGCTGGCCGGTGGCCAGGTGTTCGACGGCGAGACCGGGGCCAGTCGGGTCGCCGACGTCGCGGTCACCGGCGACCGGGTGGCCCGGATCGCGCCCGGCCTCGCCGCCGACGCCGCCCAGGTGGTCGACTGCACCGGGCAGTACGTGCTGCCCGGCCTGGTCGAGGCGCACACCCACATCTTCGCCGAGGTCTCCAAGGTCGGCGCCCCGCCGGACGAGGCGCACCTGCACCGGGGTGTCGTCGCCGCCTGCGACGCCGGCACGGTCGGCGCGTCCACCTTCGCCGCCTTCGAGCGGTACGTCGCCGAGCCGGCCCGGATGCGGCTGGTGAACTTCCTCAACGTCTCGGTCCTCGGCCTGATCGACTTCCGGTTCGGCGAGCTGATGAACCCGGGCACGCTGGTCCCCGAGGACGCGCTGGCGGTGGCCGAGGCGAACCCGCACCGGGTCCGCGGCTTCAAGATCCGGCTCTCCGAGGACGTCGTCGGCCTGGACTGGCGTCCGCTGCTCAAGCGGTCCCTGGCGCTCGCCGCCGAGGCCGGCCTGCCGCTCATGATCCACATCGGCGAGACGCCGGAGCCGCTGCCGGTGATCCTGCCCCTGCTGCGCCCCGGCGACGTCGTGGCGCACTGCTACACCGGCAAGCCGTACGGCATCCTCCACGACGGCACCGTGCTGCCCGAGGTGTACGCCGCCCGTGAGCGCGGGGTGCTGTTCGAATCCGCCCACGGCAAGAGCAACCTCAGCTTCGCCGTCGCCCGGCCGGCGATCGCGCAGGGCTTCCTGCCCGACGTGGTCACCTCGGACACCAGCGCCCGCAACTGGCGCGGCCCGGTCTTCGACCTGGTCACCAGCATGGCCAAGCTACGGGCGATGGGGATGACCCTGGAGCAGTTGGTGCCCCGGGTGACGTCCGCACCGGCCCGGCTGACCGGCCTGGACGCCGAGGGTTACGGCAGCCTGGTCGAGGGCGGCCCGGCCCACGTCACCGTGCTGGCCGAGGCGGAGGAGGCGGTGCTGCCCGACGCCGCCGGCAACAAGATCACCGCGCCCCGGCTGGAGCCGAGCGTGGTGCTGCTCGCCGGTGAGCAGGTGCCGACCGTGCCGTGGCGCGGCCTGCCCGCCACCGGGGCGTGACGCGCTGATGTCCGCCGCCGAGCCGCAGCCGGGGAGCGCGGCGTCGACGTCCACCGGGTCGACGCCGGGTAGTGCGGCGTCGATGCCCGCCGGGTCGACGCAGGCGTCGACGTCCGCCGAGCCGACACCGCCCGCCGGCGTGCACGGGTCCCGCGCCCGGCTGCGGGCCGTGCTGCGCGGCGGCGGGCAGCTCGTCGGCACCTTCGTCAAGCTGCCCGGTGCCGACGTGATCGCCCTGGCCGCCCGCGCCGGCGTCGACTTCGTCGTGGTCGACCTGGAGCACTCCGGGCTGGACGAGCGCACCGCCACCGACCAGCTCCGGCTCGCCGCCCTGGCCGGCCTGCCGGCGCTGGTCCGGGTGCCGGCCGTCGACCCCGGCCAGGTCAACCGGCTGCTGGAGGCCGGGGCCGTCGGGGTGCAGCTGTCGACCGTGCGTCGCCGGGCCGACGTCGAGGCGCTGCGCGCGGCCAGCCGGTACGCCCCACACGGGCGGCGCAGCATCAGCCTGGCGCACCCGTCGGCCGGGTACGGCGGCGACGGGCTGGACCGGTACCTGGCGGCGGAGGCCGCGCACCCGCCCGTACTGGTGGCGCAGATCGAGACGGCGACCACCGACGACCCGTTGCCCGCCCTGCTGACCGGGGTGGACGTCGGCTTCGTCGGCACCACCGACCTGGCGGTGAGCCTGGGCCTGTCGAGCACCGACGACCCGGGGCCGTTGCTGCGGCGCACCGGGGACATCGCCGACGCGGCCCGCGCGACCGGGGCCGCTCTCGGCGGGTGGGTCGCCGAGCGCTCCGCCGGGGCGCTGGGCCGCTACGGCCTGACCGACGCGCGGTACCTCGTCGTCGGTTCGGACCTGCAACTGCTCGGTGCCGGCCTGCGACGGCTCGCCGCACCTGCCTGACCCGCCTGAGAAGGGACGCGTTCACATGCTCAATGCGCAGCTGTACGGCATCTCGGTCAACTGGGACGACATCCCGGCCACCGAGGTCCGCCCGGGGGTACGCCGCAAGGTGTACGCCACCGACGAGGTCCTCTTCGCCTGGCACGAGCTGGCCGTCGGGATGGACCTCAACCCGCACCACCACGACGACTTCGACCAGCTGGTGCTGATCCTCGGCGGCCGGTGCAACTACTACGTCGACGGCGTGCCGCACCCGATGGGGCCGGGCTCGCTGCTGCTGGTGCCGCGCGGCGCGGCGCACTACATCGAACCGACCGAGGGCCCGTGCATCAACGTGGACGTCTTCGCCCCGCCCCGGGCGGACTTCCTGCCGCACGCCTGGCGTCCGGGACAGGGCTGACCGTGATGACCGACATCGTCGTGGTGGGCAGCCTCAACGTGGACGTGGTGGTGCCGCTGCACGAGCTGCCCGCCCCCGGTCAGACCGTGCTCGGCGCGGCCGACCACCGGCGCACCGGCGGCGGCAAGGGCGCCAACCAGGCGGTCGCCGCCGCCCGGCTGGGTCGCCGGGTGGCGATGGTCGGCGCGGTCGGCATCGACGCCGACGGGGACTGGCTGCTCGGGCTGATCGCCGCCGAGGGGGTGGCCACCGAATCGGTGCTGCGTGCCCCCCGGCCGACCGGGCAGGCGATCGTGTTGGTCACCGCCGACGGCGACAGCACCATCGCGGTGAGCTCGGGGGCGAACATGTGGCTCGCGCCCGAGCACCTCGCGCCGCTGCGGGACCTGCTCGGGTCGGCGCGGGCGGTGCTGCTGCAACAGGAGGTCGACGCCGCGGTGGTGGCCGAGGCGGTACGCCTGGCGGAGGGCCTGGTGGTGCTCAACCCGGCCCCGGCCCGCCCGGTCGACCCGGCGACCCTGGCCCGGGTCGACGTGCTGGTGCCCAACCGGGGTGAGCTGGCCGCCCTGGCCGGTGCGCCACCGACGGACGCCGGGGTCGACGGGTTGGCCGCGATGGCCCGCTCGCTGGGCACCCGGGGGCCGGTGGTGGTGACCCTCGGCGGCGACGGCGCGCTGGTGGTGACCACCGACCGGCAGTGGCTGGTGCCGGCGGAGCAGGTCGACGCGGTGGACGCCACCGGTGCCGGGGACACCTTCTGCGCCGCCCTGGCCGACGCGCTGCTCGACGGCGCGGCGATCGACGAGGCGGCCCGGTGGGCGAGCCGGGCGGCGGCGGTCACGGTCACCCGCCCGGGGGCGATGGCCGCCGCGCCGCGCCGCGCCGAGGTGCCCACCGCCGCCTGACCTGCCCGCCTGCGGTCCTGATTCTGCCGCCCGTCGTGCCGTTTGCGGCGAGGGAGCGGCCCGGCTCCGGCCGGCTGCGCGCGTTGCCCCCGGCTTGTCCCGGTCGGGGGCAGCGGCGTGGCGGCGGCTGCACCGGCCGGGCGGGCGCCGAGGTGCCACCCGGTCGATCCGGGTCCGCTGCCGACCTCCCGGTCCCGGCCCGCAGCACGGTGCCACGGGCCGGGACGTCACGCGCTCCGGTCAGAAGTGGGCCGGGAAGTCGGCCTTGCGGATCAGGCAGTGGATGCCTTTCACCCCGTCGACGACCTGGCTGACCTCGAAGTCGGCGGCGGCGCTGAGGTAGGCCAGGGCGGTCTGCGGGGGCATGCCCTGGGTGCGGACGAGGAAGTCGACGGCGGCCCGGACGGCCCGCCGCATCGCCTCGTCGAGATCGCTGTGCAGGCCGACCGGCAGCCAGTGGGTGGCGGTCTCGCCGAACGGCCCGTCGACCCCGCCGAGCAGCAGGCCGGCCTGCGCCCGGGGGATGACTGACAGCCGCAGGGTGGCCCGCAGCGGTGCCTCCAGGGCGGTCAGCGCCACCTCGCCGTCGCCCTGGGCGTAGTGCGGGTCACCGGCGTAGAAACCCGCCCCGGGCAGCTGCACCGGCAGGTAGAGGGCCGAGCCGACCTGCAACTCGTTGATGTCGAGGTTGCCGCCGAAGGCGCCGGGCGGCACCGAGTGGACCGGCTCGTCGGTGTCGACGGCGACGCCCATCAGGCCGAGGAACGGCGCGAGGGGGAAGCGGGCCGCGCGACCGTCGCCGTACGGCAGGGTGCCGAACAACCGGCCGCCGTGGTGGACCACCGGGGTGAAGTGGCTGACGGTGCCGTACTCCCGCGGAACGTCGCCGTCCGGGCCGGTGTCGGTCGGGGTGAGCGGGTACTCCCCGGGCAGCGCGCCGTAGCCGTGCCGGCTGCTGATGAAGCCGTAGGGGGCGCGGATGAGCAGGTCGACGACCTCGACCCGGAGCAGGTCGCCGGGTTCGGCCCCGGCCACCGTGATCGGCCCGGTGACCACGTGCGGGCCGTCGGCGTCGTAGTCGTGGGCGACGTCGGAGGCGGCCAGGTCGCGGGCGTCGGTGAGCACCTGGTCGGTGGGTACGTCGAACTGCTTGAGGTAGCCGACGGGGTCGCGCCCCTGGTCCTCCAGGATCCCCTCGTGGCTGAGCGTGTCGATGGTCACGGTCTCGCCGGAGCCGACCCGCAGCACGGGCTCGTGCCGCCGGTTGGGCAGCCGGCCCCACAGGCAGGTGTCCGGGGTGCTGGGCAGGTAGTGGGTTCCACCGATCGGGCCATCGTGCGGCTGGAGCATGACATCCTCCGGGAGGGGTGACACCGGCTGGCGGTGCGACGGGACGGCGCTGCCCGGTGCGGGTGGCCGGCGGCCGGCGACGGGGTGC
This sequence comes from Micromonospora matsumotoense, assembly GCF_900091525.1. Classification (GTDB taxonomy): domain Bacteria; phylum Actinomycetota; class Actinomycetes; order Mycobacteriales; family Micromonosporaceae; genus Micromonospora; species Micromonospora matsumotoensis. Next base: position 406,123 of record NZ_FMCU01000004.1, on the reverse strand, counting down.
GCGGGCCGCATCCGGGGGCCGGTGATCGCCGTGGGGCGGATCGGCCGGGCCGAGTCGGATGTGGGGCATCGTGGCCGGCGAATCAGCAGGCACGTGTTGCGTTCGTATTAACAGCGAGTAACCCGGTGCCGGAGTCTGCCCTGCTCTTGACAGTTGCCATGGCGGAGTAGCAGCATCGTGTAGCGAGATGCTGTCTCGCATGACGTAGAAGGCGGTGAGGTGATGGCGCAGCAGACGCCGGTACGTCCGCTCGGTGCAGCCGGCGCGATGATCGACGAGGACTGGGAGGCGCTGCGGTTCCGGGTGCACCGCTCGGCGTACCGCGACCCGGAGGTGTTCCGGACCGAGGTCGACCGGATCTGGAACCACACCTGGCTCTATCTCGGCCACGAGACCGAGATTCCGAAGGCGGGGGACTTCAAGACCCGGACCCTCGGCGGTCGACCGCTGATCTTCTGCCGGGACGCCGACGGCCAGGTGCGGGCCTTCTTCAACGCCTGCACCCACCGGGGCACCGTGCTGTGCCGGCACAGCGAGGGCAACACCAAGTTCTTCCAGTGCTTCTACCACGCCTGGGCGTTCAGCAACGCGGGCGAGCTGGCCGCGCTGCCCGGCGACGACGCGTACCCCGACGACCCGGCCTTCCGGGCCTCGATGGCCCTGCGGCAGGTGGCCCGGCTCCAGATCCACGAGGGATTCGTCTTCGTCGCCTTCGACCCGGACGTGCCGGACCTGCTGACCCACCTCGGCCCGGCCGCGCACTACATGTCGCTGACCGCCAAGATCGGCGAGCACGGCATGACCACCCTGCCGGGCGTGCAGCTCTACAGCGTGAAGGGCAACTGGAAGCTGGCCGTCGAGAACGCGATGGACGGCTACCACTTCGCCCCCACCCACAACACCTTCGTCGGCTACCTGCGCGAGACCGGTTTCGCCGTCACCGACGACGACCAGTACGCCTACGACCTCGGCGGCGGCCACGGGCTGCTCGTGCTCACCGGGCACAACGGCCGGATCGGGATGGTGTGGGAACCCCGCTTCGGCGACGAGGAGAAGACCCGCACCGTCACCAAGCGCCGCGAGCTGGAGGCCCGTCTCGGCCCCGAACTCGCCGCCGAGGTGGCCGACGCCAGCCGCATCCTGTTCGTCTTCCCCAACCTGCTGCTGTTCGACCTGGAGGCGCTGACCATCCGGCAGCTCGAACCCGTCGCCGCCGACCGCACCGACGTGCGGGCCTGGCAGTTCGTCGAGGTCGGCGAGCCGGAGTCGGTCCGCGCGCTGCGGATCAAGACGATGGTCAGCTTCGTCGGGCCGGGCGGCCTGGCCACCCCCGACGACATCGAGGCGTACGAGGCGGTGCAGCGCGGCATCACGGCGACCGCCGACTCGGTCGACCCCGCGCACGACTGGAGCGACATGTCCCGGGGCATGGCCAACGAGAAGCAGGGCAACCAGGGCCGCTCGATCGACGAGGGCGCGATGCGCAGCTTCTGGCGACGCTGGGCCGAGGTGGTCGGGGCGAGCACCAGCGTGGCCGGCGACCCGCCGGCCGGTACGCCCGCCGCCGGACCCGCCTCGGGTGGTGCGGGCAAGTGAGCGCGATGTCAACGACGGTCGGTAGCCCCAGGGGAGTGGTCAAGGTGGAGTCGCGCGAGGTGACCCGGGCCGAGGTGGAGGACTTCCTCTACCGGGAGGCCCAACTGCTCGACGAGTGGCGACTCGACGAGTGGCTCACCCTGATCGAGCCGGGCGGCCGGCTGGAGGTGCCGACCACCGACTGGGCCGGCTGGGACGCCACCACCGCCGGGTACTTCGTCGCCGACGACTACGAGCTGATCCAGGCCCGGGTCAAGCGGCTCAAGAGCCGCAAGGCGCACGCCGAGAATCCGCACTCGCGTACCCACCGGATGATCTCCAACGTGCTGCTGTTGGAGGCCGGCGCGGAGACCGTCTGGATCAGCGCCAACTTCCTCATCCACCGCTACCGCGACGGCGGCGCCTACACCTACGTCGGCCGGTACGAGCATGTGCTCAAGGTCGACCCGGACGGGCTGCGGTTCCGGCTGCGCCGGGCCGTGCCGGTGATGGAGTCGATGGATCCCGGCGCCCGACTCAGCTTCATCCTCTGAGCCGGCCCGCCATGATCACTCACATCCTGGTCTTCCGGTTCCGCGACGACCTGCCGCCCGGCGCGGCCGAGTCCGTCCTGGCCGAGCTGGAGACCTTCCCGAGCCGCTATCCCGCGATGCGTAATTGGCGCAGCGGGGTCAACGTCAGCACCCGGGACACCAGCATGACCCACGGCTTCGTCGTGGAGTTCCCCACCGAGCAGGACCTGCTCGACTACCTGCACAGCGACTCGCACGAGCGGTTCGTCCGGGAACGCTGGCGGCCGGTCGTCGCGCGTCAGGCCATCGTCAGTCTCCCCACCGCCGGGGACGCCCAGCCCATCGAGAGGGGTCACAGATGACCACCGAGGCCACCGCCCGCCGCCGTGGGCCGTACGGCATGGAGTACGCCCGGATCGAGGTGCCCGACCTGGCCGCCTCCATCGAGTTCCTTCAGTACCACGTCGGGCTGCAACTGGAGCAGCACGACGACGAGTACGCGTTCCTGCGCGCCGACCTGGAACATCACAGCATCGAGCTGATCGCCGCGCCGCACCGGTCGGAGTCCTGGACCACCGCGGTCGGGTTCAGCGTCGAGAACGACGCGGTCCTCGACGACCTGCGCGAGCGGGTCACCGCCGCCGGGCACGAGGTGTTCGAGCTGGCCGACCGGGTCAAGGGCCTGGTCCAGCGGGGCTTCGCCGTCCGCGACCCCAACGGGCTGATCGTCGAGCTGTTCACCGAGTTCCAGGAGTACGCCGAGCCGCCGCTGATCGAGCTGCGCCCGCTGGACCTGGTGCACCCCTTCCTGGCCACCGACAAGTACGACGAGACGCTGGCGTTCTATACCACGGTGCTCGGCTTCCAGGAGTCCGACCACGTCGGCGACGTCACGGTCTTCCTGCGCAGCGAGGACCGCTACCACCACAGCCTGGCGATCCAGCGCAACAACGAGTTCTACGTCGCGCACCTGTGCTTCATGATGAAGAGCTTCGACCACGTGATGCGCGGCCGGGCGCGGGCCCAGTACAAGCAGATCCCGATCGCCTCCGACCTGGTCAACCACTCGGCCTCGACGTCGATCGCCTTCTACATGCACGACACCCGGCACGGGCCGCGCTACGAGCTGTGCGACCGGCACCGGGTGTTCACCCCCGAGGAGCACGAGACGCACCGGGCCCGGCGGATGGCGGTGGACCCGCGCAACATCGACGTGTGGCGGCCGGCCGCCGACGACTGGGCGCGCTTCTGACCCGCGCCCGGCCAAGGCCGGTGGGCGGGATGTCGTACCCGCCCGGCCGGTAGGGCGCGTTGTAGCGGGGTGGCCCGGTCAGGGGGCCACCCCGCCTTCCTGCGCGCGACGTCCGGTCCCGCCGCGCACGCGATGACTTGACCTTGACATTGATGTCAGGGTTCTAGCATCGCCAGGCGCGGAAGGGGACCAGCGACATGCGGATCGGAGAACTCGCGCGCCACTGCGGCGTCAGCCCCCGTTCGGTGCGGTACTACGAGCAACAGCGCCTGATCGCGCCATCGAGGACCTGGGCCGGCTCGCCGACGCGGGGGTGTCGATGTGCTCGCTGTGGATGCCCATCGACGGTCGCCTGGTGGATGCGGCGTTGGAGTGGCTTGCCGGCGAGGTTCTGCCCCAGGTGCAGCGCACGGGCCGGTCAGGCCCGCGCTAGCCGCCGCTCGGCAGAAGGGGCCGGACAGCGGCCCCACCCGGCGTGCCGGTTCTTGTATGGCGGGGACCCGTCGCCTTACGGCAGCGGGACGACGTAGGAGTCGACCCGGGCGATCAGCCCGTCGCGGAAGGTGAACAGGTCGTTGAAGGCGAAGCGGAACGGCCCGTGGTCGACGCTGACGCCCCGGCCCTCGCCCGTGACGACGACGACCGGGCCGTCCTCGTGGACGCGGTGGACGTCGAGCGCCGGGCTGCCGGTGAACGCCGGGTTCTCGATCTCGCCGTCGAACTCCGCCCGGCCGTGGGTGGTCCGGTGCCCGTGGATGACCCACTCGACGTCGTCGGTGAGGGTCGCGAGGATGCGCGGGTGGTCGCTCGCCCGGAACCCGGCGAAGTAGTCCGCGACGAGGTCGCGTTGGGTCTGCGGCCGTCCGGCGCGCGGGTGTCGAGCGCGAACTCTCCCCCGGGGCGCAGGTCGACGGTCACCGATCCGGGTGGCACGGCGGCGTGCGAGCCGCCCCAGAAGGCGGTGATGCCGGCCGGCGAGGTGAACGCGGCCCAGACCCGCTCGGGTGGCGCGGCGAGCTGCCGTCGGGCGATCAGCTCGTCGCCGCGCAGCTGCGCGGCGGTCACCGGGCCGCCCCGTCGTCGGTGAGGTGTTGCTCCAGGGCGTCGAGCCGGTCGTTCCAGGTGCGCCGCTGCGCGTCGATCCAGGTGCCGAGCAGCGAGAGCTGATCGGTCCTGAGCCGGCAGGGGCGTCGGGTGCCCTCGCGTCGCTGCTCGACCAGGCCGCACCGGCGCAGCACCCCGACGTGGTGCGAGATGGCCTGCGGGGTCAGGTCGAACGGCGCGGCGAGCTGCCCCACCGTGGCATCCCCACGGGCGAGGCGGGCCACCAGGGCACGCCGGACCGGGTCGCCGAGCGCGGCGAAGGCCGCGTCGAGATCCGGGCCGGGTGCGACGGGTACGGGGGCGGTGGGCACGGCCCCACCCTAATGCAAACCACCATTTGTGCAAGCGATTATTTGTCGATGGGTTCCGCCGGCGTCGCGCCGGGCGGTGGGCGTCGTGCCGGCCGGGCGAGCAGCAGCACGACCGTGAGAACGGCGGCGGCGACCGGCAGTCCCCAGGGCCGCCGGGCCGCCGACACGGTGAACGCGAGCGGCCGACCGGGCACCGCGATCCGACCATCCACCTCGTACCGGCCGAACGGGGCCGCGTCGGTGGGCACCGCGACGTGGTACTCCCGGGTCTGCCCGGCGGCGATGGTGCCCACCGCCGGGGCGGCCACGATGGTCCGGGCCCGGCCGGGCGGCCCGACGGTCAGCTGGAACGCAGGATCGGTGATCTCCTGCGGGCCGGGGTTGTGCACGGTGATCCGTACCGCGAGTACGCCCGGCAGGCCGAACCACCCGCGCGGCCCGGACCGGTCGGCGGCCCGCAACGCCACCAGGGTCAGCTCCGCCGGGGCGGTCGGCGCGACGGCCGGGGCGGTCACCCCGGCCAGCGTCAGGTCGGCGACGGCGGTGGCCGTGCCGGTCGGCGTCCGGACCCGCAGCACGCACGGGCAGGCCACCGGCGGGGCGGCCAACAGCACCGGCAGGGTGGCCCGGCCGACCGGCGGCACCTGACCGTGGGTGGCGGCCCCGGTCGCGCAGTCGAGCGCTCCGCGCCGGGCGGCGTTGCCGCACACCTCGATCTGGACGGTGCCGGCGGGCCAGCCGTCGAGGCTGACCAGCACCCGCTGCCCGACCCGCAGCGCTCCGGCGGGCAGGGTGACGCCCGGTCCGGCGGCTGCCGCGCCACCGCCGCCGCCCTCCGTGGCATCGACCTTGGCGGCTGCCCCGGGGGCCGGCGTCGTCAGGACGGCGACTACGGCCAGCAGGACGACGGCGCGGACCGGTCGGGTCATGAGGCGTCGGGGCGTCGGGCGTCGGGGCGCGGGTCGACACCCGGAACCGGCCCGGCGGCCGTACCGCCCGACGCAGCCTTGGCGGCCGGTTGCGGTGCGGCCGGGGCGTCGGCGGGGCCCGGGGCGGTTCGCTGATCGGCGGGAGCGCCGGTGGAGCCCGGGGCCGGCCGTTGATCGGCGGGGCTGGGGGCGGGCGGTTGCCCGGCGGGGGCGTCGGCGGGGCCCGGGGTGGTCACCCGGCCGGCGGTCGGCGCGTCCCGCCGTCGCCACCACCGCAGGCCGCCCCCACCGGCCGCGACGGCGAGCAGGGCCAGCAGCAGCCACGGCGGAGCCCAGATCCCGGCGGCGCGGACCACCGGCGGCAGCGCGGTGTCCGTGCTGGTGGCCGCGATGTCGACCGCGGCGGTCAGGCGCAGCAGCGGGGGTACGCCGGTGATCCGCTCGGTGACGGTGAAGGTGGCCCCGGGCAGCAGCTCCGGCAGGTCGGTGGGGGAGGTGCGGGCCTGTTCCCATCCGAAGGGCGCGTCGACGGTCACCGTGCCGCTGCCGCCGAGCCGGACGTTGCCGTCGTTGCGCAGCCGGTAGCGGACCACCACGTCGCCACCGGCGAACGGGTTGACCGGGTTGTCGTAGGAGACGTCGACCGCCTCGACGGTGACGGCCGGCCGGACCGGGCCGTTGACCCGCAGGTAGACCCGGGCGGCCAGTCGCTGGTCGACCAGGACCCGCTGCCCGTCGACGGTGGTCCGGACCCGGGCGACCGCCCCGATCACCCCGCCGGTGTGGTCGCCCGGGGTGGCGTTGGCCGGCACGGCGAGCCGGAACGGGATGTCGACCCGCTTGCCCGCCGGGATCGTCCACTCGCGCCGGTCGACGCTGATCCAGGAGCCTACGTCGGTGGCCCGCCGGTCCGCCGGCAGCAGGGCGAACGCGCCGTCGGCGGCGCTGTACGCGTCGGTGCCGTACACGGCGAAGGTGACCGGGCGGTCGCCGAGGTTGGTGATGCCGACGTGGTCGGTCAGGGTACTGCCCGGGGCCAGGTCGTAGATGAAGTAGTTGCGCCCGGTCGGGCCCTTGGCGCTGGACGGCTGGACGGCCCAGCGGGCCGCGCCGGTCTCCCCGACGCCGGCTGCGGGGCCGGGGGAGGGGGTGGGCGCGGCGTGGGCCGGCGCGGGCAGGGCGGTCGCCACGAGCAGCGCGGCGGCGAGGGCGGCGCTCGTCCGGGACAGGGCGGTACGCAGGGACATGCCGGGCTCCGGGGAGTGGTCGGGCCGGTGGGACGGGAGCGGGTCCCGTCCCACCGGTGTGGTGCCGAATCAGGAGAGGGTGAGGGTCAGCACCGCGCTGTAGTCGCCCGCCGGGGCGGACGCCGGGACTCCGAGGTGGAGTTGGGCGCCACAGGTGAAGGTGCCGTTGCTCGCGCCGGTGGCCGAGGTGCACAGCGCACGCGCCGTGCCCAGGCCGGCACCGGGCGCGGCGGGCACGCCCGGGGTGACCACGCCGGGGGCCCCGGCGAGACCGTCGACGCCGACGGTGGCGCTCGGCGTCCAACCGAGGTTGTCGGCGGCGATGGCGCCGCCGCTGGCCGAGGCGAAGTCGGCGACCTGCCCGACCAGGCTCCAGCCGGCGTTGGTGCCGCGCAGGTCGGCCACGGTGGCGGCGTTCAGTGCCCCGTTGGTGACCTGCCCGTTGCTGACCGCCGGCAGGGTGACCGAGGAACCGGTCACGCCGAGGGTCAGCGCGCCACCGGTGACGGTGGTGGTGATCTGCTGGCTGGCGTGGCCGCCACCGGCCGGGGTACGGCTGAACGTCACCGGGGTGAAGGTGTCCTGGCTCCGGTCGGCCGCGCCACGGGCGGCGAAGGTGATCACGTAGCACTGGACCTTCGTGCAGTCGACAGACGTGCCGGTGCGGTCGGTGTACACCGCGCTGATCGGCAGGGTGGTGCGGAACGTGCCGTCGGCGTTGAGGCGGTCGCGGGCCTCGGTCGGCTCGTTCGTCTTGTTGACCCACTTGGTGACCTGGAGGACACCGGCGTTCGTCCAGTGCTCGTCGACCTTGGGGCCGAAGGAGACATAGATCCCCGCCGCCCCGTTGGCCTCCGGGTCGAAACCGCTGCCGGTGACCGTGATCGTCGCCCCGGCCGGGTCCAACCCGGTGGCCGGGGTGACGCCGACCGCCGGCCCGGTCGGTCCGCTGCCGCCACCGGTGGAGAAGGTGAAGGACAGCGGGTCGAGCGCGGAGCCGGCGGAGTAGAAGCCGTTGAACGCCGAGGCGCCCTCGGCGGTCAACGTCGCCGCCAGGTTGGTCGCGGTCACCGTGCCACCGCTGCCACCGGGCTTGCCGTCGATGGTGGCGATGGTGGCCTGCCGGACCGACACCGGCTCGGCCGCGGTGGTGAGCAGGTCGACGTCCGCCGTGACGGACGTGGTGCCCCCGGTGACGACGATCGTCGGGTTGGCCAACGAGATGGTGAAGAAGTGCGCCGGGTACGAGAAGACGATCTTCCCACCGTATCTGGCGTCGATGGCGCCGGTGTCGGGGTCGTGCGTGCCGCCCTTGGCGGGGAAGGTGAAGGTGCCGTCGCTGTTGATGCTGGCGCCCTCGCTGGCCGCGATCGGCGGGTTGCCGTTGCCGGTGGTGACGTAGGCGCGGAACGACGCCTTGAAACCCCAGGTCAGGCTGCCGGAGCGGATGTCCGTCCCGGCGGCCTGGGCGGGGCTGACACCGATGAGTGCGGCCGATGCGCCGAGCAGGGCGACCGCCGCCCACCGCGCCGACCGCCACCGACCGGTACCGGTTCTGGATCTGACCATGCTGCTCCCTCTCTTGTGCCCAATACGGACAGTGGTTGAGGTTAGGCAAACCTAACTATCGGGCACAGTGGGCGACAGGTTGAAGATCTTGATCCGAAGAACCCCTTGTGAACTGCGGATCTCTCGCTTAGGTTAGGCAAACCTTAGCTACGGTCGGTGTGTCAGCCGGCCCGATCCGTCATGGGGGGAGCCTGATGCGAGCACTGCGTCGCGCCGTTCTGATCGCCACCCTGATCACTCTCGGTGTCGGCGTGCTGCCGACGCCGGCCCACGCCGGCACCGGTCGGGGCGCTGCCGGGCAGACCCTCACCGTCACCCCCAGCGCCGGGGTGGGCCGCACCGGGGCGAAGGTGACCGTCGCCGGCAGCGGGTACGACGTCACCAAGGGCATCTACGTCGCCTTCTGTGTGGACAACGGGGCCGGCGTCGCCCCCAGCCCGTGCGGCGGCGGGGCCGACACCACCGGCAGCACCGGCGCGTCGCACTGGATCTCCTCCAACCCGCCCTCCTACGGGGAGGGCCTGGCCGTGCCGTACGGCGACGGCGGCTCGTTCCGGGTCAGCCTCACCGTGGCCACCCGCATCGGCGACGTGGACTGCACCGTCCGCCGGTGCGTGGTGGCCTCCCGGACCGACCACACCCGCACCGCCGACCGTTCCCAGGACGTCCGGGTGCCGATCACCTTCGCCGCCGGGGCCGCTCCGGCGCGTACCACCGCGGCCGCCCCGGCCACGACCGGTGTCGGCGGCAGCACCGGTCGGACCACGCCACCGGCGGCGGCACCGACCGGCGCGGTCGCCGCGCCCACCGGCGCGGGCCCGGCGTCGGCTGCCGTCGGCCCCACCGGGGGCGTCCCTACCGGGGCCGACGGCGGGGTCGATGAGGCGGGCCGGACCGACCAGGCGCAGGTGACCCGGGTCAGCGCCGCCTCCGACACCGGCCGCTGGTGGCTCGCCGTGCTGGTCGTACCCCTGCTCGGGGTGGCGCTGCTCGCCGGCCTGCGTCGTCGCCGTCGCCGCCGGGCCACGTCGTGACCCGGCGCGCGCTGCCGCTCGTCCTGGTGCTGCTCGCCGGTGCCCTGGTCGGCTGCACCGATCCGGCGGCCGAGGCGCGGTCGACCACACCGACGTCCTGCGGCCCGGTCACCGCCACCCTGCCCGACACCGACGTCACCCCGCTGGACCCGCCGCCGACCCCGGCCCTGCCCGTCACCGTCACCTCCGCCGACGGCATCGCCAGCACGGTCACCGACGCCGCGCGCATCCTGCCGGTCAACCTCTACGGCTCGATCGCCGAGATCGTGTTCAGCCTCGGGCTCGGCGGCAACGTCGTCGGCCGGGACACCTCCACCACCTTTCCGGCCGCCGCGCACCTGCCGGTGGTCACCCCGGCCGGGCACGACCTGTCCGCCGAGGCGGTGCTCGCCCTCGCCCCGACGGTGATCCTCGCCGACGACAGCATCGGTCCACCCGAGACGCTGCGGCAACTGCGCGCCGCCGGCATCCCGGTGGTCCTGGTGGCCGCCGAGCAGAGCCTCGACGCCGTCCCCGGGCACGTCCGGGCCATCGCGGCGGCGCTCGGTGTCGGCGCGGCCGGCGACCGGCTGGTCACCCGGATCGAGGGGGAGATCGCCGCCGCCCGCGCCGGGGCGCCCGACGGTCCGGCCCCCCGCGTCGCCTTCCTCTATCTGCGCGGCACCGCCGGGGTCTACCTGATCGGCGGGCGGGGCGCCGGCTCCGACGCGATGATCGAGGCAGCCGGGGGAGTGGACGCCGGCACCGCGATCGGCCTGGCGAAGTTCCGCCCGCTGACCAGTGAGGGCCTGATCAACGCGGCCCCGGACGTGCTGCTGGTGATGAGCGGTGGACTGAAGTCCGTCGGCGGCGTCGACGGACTGCTCAAGCTCCCCGGGGTGGGGCAGACCCCGGCCGGGGCCGCCCGCCGCGTCATCGACATGGACGACGGCGTCCTGCTCACCTTCGGCACCCGCTCCGGCCGGGTGGTGCGGGCCCTGGCCGACGCGCTGCACTGCCGGGGCCCGCGATGACCGCCACCGACACCCGACCGGCCACCGGGGACACCGGTGACGGCCGGGACCGCCGCCGTCCGGTCCGGCGCGGGCCGGTCCTGCTCGCCGGGCTCACCGCCGGCCTACTGCTGGTCGCCCTGATCGCCGCCGGCCGGGGTCAGGTGGCCGTCGCCCCGGCCGAGGTGCTCGGCTCGGTGCTGCACCGCCTCGGCCTGGACCTCGGCCCCCGGCCCGCCGCCCCGCACGGCGAGAGCGCGCTGTGGCTGGTCCGCTTCCCCCGGGTCGCGCTCGCCGCCGTGGTCGGCGCCGCGCTCGGCTGTGCCGGCGCGGTGATGCAGGGGGTGTTCGGCAACCCGTTGGCCGAACCGGGCATCATCGGCGTCTCGGCGGGCGCGGCGGTCGGCGCGGCGCTGGCCATCGTCACCGGTGTCACCGTCCTCGGTGGCTGGACGGTGCCCGCCGCCGCGTTCGCCGGTGGCCTCGCCACCGCCTGGCTGGTCTACCTGCTGGCCCGCTCCGGTGGCCGGACCGAGGTGGTCACCCTGGTGCTCACCGGGGTCGCGGTCAACGCCGTCGCCGGTGCCGCCATCGGGCTGCTGATGTTCGTCGCCGACGAGTCGGGCGTGCAGGCCATCGCCTTCTGGAACCTCGGCAGCCTGGCCCAGGCGAACTGGTCGGCGGTCTCGCTGGCCGCGCCCTGCCTCGCGGTCGGGCTGCTCGCCACCCTCGCCGACGCCCGCCGGCTCGACCTGCTCGCCCTGGGCGAGCGGTCCGCCCGCCACCTCGGGGTCGACGTGGAACGGTTGCGGACCCGGATGATCGTGGTCACCGCGCTGCTCGGTGCGGCGGCGGTCGCCTTCACCGGCATCATCAGCTTCGTCGGCCTGGTCGTGCCGCACCTGGTCCGGATGGTCGCCGGCCCCGGGCACCGACTGCTGCTGCCGGCCAGTGCCCTCGGGGGCGCGATCGTCGTCATCGTCGCCGACCTCGCCGCCCGGACCCTCGTCGACTACCAGGAGCTGCCGTTGGGGGTGCTGTCCGCGATCGTCGGCGGGCCCGCCTTCTTGTGGCTGCTGCGGCGCACCCGGGACCGCGCCGGAGGTTGGGCGTGAACGGCTGCGGGGCGTCGACCCGTACCCACCCGGGGAGGCCGTGATGACCGAACGCGTACGTCGGCGGCGAGGTCCGCTGCGGTTGCTCGGCCGTCGGTCGGCGCCCCGGGTGCCGACCGCCACGACGTCGGGCAGCACCCGGGTCCAGGTCACCGGGGTCCGGGTCGAGCGCGCCGGCCGACCGGTGCTCGACCAGGTCGACCTCGCCATCCGCGCCGGTGAACTGCACGCCCTGCTCGGCCCGAACGGTGCCGGCAAGTCCACCCTGCTGGCCGCCGTCAGCGGTGACCTGCCGCTCGCCGCCGGGACCGTCGAGGTGGACGGTCGTCCGCTGGCCGAGTGGTCGGCCGTGGAGTTGGCGATGCGTCGGGCGGTGCTGACCCAGAGCAGCGCCCTGAGCTTTCCGTTCGCGGTGGTCGAGGTGGTCCGGATGGGCCGGGTGCCCTGGGCCGGCCGCCCCGAGGAGGCCCACGATGATGCGGTCGTCGCCGAGACCATGCGACGCTGTGACGTGATCCGGTTCGCCGCCCGCCCCTTCCCGTCGCTCTCCGGGGGCGAGCAGGCCCGTGCCGCCCTGGCCCGGGTGCTGGCCCAGCAGACCGGGGTGCTGCTGCTCGACGAACCGACCGCCGCCCTCGACCTGCACCACCAGGAGCTCGTCATGCGGATCGCCCGGGACCGTGCCGACGCCGGCGACGCGGTCGTGGTGGTGCTGCACGACCTCGCCCTGGCCGGGGCGTACGCGGACCGGATCACCCTGCTCGCCGACGGGCGGGTACGGGCCGCCGGCCCGCCCGACGCGGTGCTGACCGCGCCCCTGCTCAGCGAGGTCTACCGGCACGACATCGAGGTCGTGCCGCACCCGGACACCCGCCTGCCGCTGGTCGTGCCCCGCCGTCGGGGCCCGGCCCGGAACGTCCCCCTCACGGAGGAATAGATGGACACACCACCCATGCCGTTCTCGGCCCGGCTGCGGGCCGCCACCCAGGGGGCCCACTCCGCCGCCGAGAGCCAGCGCTACGTCTCCGCGCTGGTCGCCGGCGAGCTGGACATCGCCGGCTACGTCGACCTGGTGGTGCAGCACCACGCCCTCTACCAGGCGTTGGAGTCGGCCGCCGAGGCGATGCGCGCGGACCCGTTCGCCGGTGGCTTCGTCGACGACGCGCTGACCCGACTGCCCGCGCTGGAGGCGGACCTGACCCAGCTCGCCGGGCCGGACTGGGCGTTGCGCACCGCGCCGCACCCGGCGACGGTGGCCTACGCCGACCGGATCCGGGCCGTCTGCGGCACCTCCCCGGTGCGGTTCATCGCCCACCACTACACCCGCTACCTGGGTGACCTCTCCGGGGGCCTGTACATCGGGCGGGCGGTGTCCCGGCGGTACGGGTTGACCGACGGGTCCGGGGTGGCCTTCTACGCCTTCGACCGGATCACCCGGCCGAAGGCGTACAAGGAGGCGTACCGGGCGCGGTTGGACGCCCTGCCGTTGAGCGCGGCCGACGAGGCGGCGCTGCTGGACGAGGTGCTGGTGGCGTACCGGCACAACATGGCGGTCTTCTCCGCCCTGGCCCGGCACGTGCCGGACGGCCCGGAGATCACGGAGGCGGTGGCGTGACCGGGCAGCCGTTCGACGCCGACGTCGTCGGGGCGGTCAGCCGGCACATGAACGACGACCACGCCGGGGACTCGTTGCTGATCTGCCGTACCCTCGGTGGCTGCCCGGACGCCAGCCGGGCGCGGGTGACCGGGCTGGACGCCGACGGGATGGACTTCGCCGTCACCCTCGACGACATCGAGGTGCCGGTGCGGGTCCCGTTCGCCCACCGGCTCACCGAGCGGGCCGAGATCCGCCGGGAGGTGGTCCGGATGTACGAGCAGGCGTGCGCCGCGCTCGGTGTGCCGCCGCGCCGCGCCGACTGAGCGCCCACCCCCGCCGGCCGACGTCACGGGGGCCGGTCCTGCGCGGGCCGGCCCCCGCGAGCGGGGTCGACCACGTCCGGTGGCGGGGCGGCGGGTCGTGGGGTGCCGCCGGCCGCCTCAGGCCCGGGTCAGCTGCTCCGGCAACGGCTTGCGGTGCAGGATGACCAGTTCGCCGACGGCCCGGGTCAGGGCGACGTAGAGCCGGTTCATCCCCCGGGGTTCGGCGGCGACGATGTCGGCGGGTTCGACCAGCACCACCCGGTCGTACTCCAGGCCCTTGACCTGACTGACCGGGATCGCGTGCAGGGCGGCGGCCAGGTGGTCGGGGGCGATGACCGTCCCGGTCTCCCGGGCCACCGCCTCGGCCAGGTCGTCGACCCGGCGGATCGCCAACCGGCCGCCGGGACGGAACGACCGGGTCGGCGCGATGCCGGGCGGCAGGGCCCGGGCCGCGAAGTCGGCGATGACCTCGGGGACCCGGTAACCGGTGGGCAGGTCCAGCGTCCGGGCGGTCCGCTTGCCCAGCCGGTGCACCAGCTCCGGCCACGAGCCGGCGGCCAGCGGATGGGTCGCCTGGCCGAGGTCGCCCACGATGGTCATCGAGGCGTACGCGGCCCGGCGGGCGATCATCCGGCACTCCATCGGCGACAGGTCCTGCGCCTCGTCGATGATGACGTGCTGGTAGGTGTCCTCGACGGGCTCCTCGGCCTGCGCCACCGGCAGCGGCTCGGCCAGTACCGGCACGTGCCCCTCCTCGCCGTACGGGTCGAACCCGTCGACCCAGCCCACCACCTGGTGACCCTCCCGCAGGATGATCGCCGCCGCCCAGCGCTGGGCGCCCCAGTGGCCGCTGTCCAGCGACTGCCCGGACTGCGCGATGGGAGTCGCCACGCCGGGCGCGAAGAGCTGCCACCCGTCGCCGAGGCTCAGGCTCAGCACGAAGGTCTCCGCCAGTCGGGCGCCGCTGCGCAGCTCCCGGCGCTGCCACTCGGGCCGGACCTCGGCCACCCGCTGCGGCCGGCCCAGGATCTCGGCCAGCTCGTCGAGCAGCGGCACGTCGTCCACCGACCACTCGCCCCGCTGGGCGGGCAGGACGTCCTGCGGGGTCAGCGACGGCCACCAGGCGGTCAGGAAGGCGGCCGGGACCTCCCGGCCGTCCAGCAGCTCCGCGAGCACCGTCGCGGCCTGGGCCCGCGCGGCGTTGGGGGTGATCCCGGCGGCCTCGCACCTGCGGCGGACCTCCCGGCGGGCCCGCGCCAGATCGTCGGCGTCGAGACCCCACAGCCGGTCCGGCACGTTCGGCGGGGTGTCCCAGGCCAGGTCGGTCAGCACCCGCACCATCCGCAGGTCACCCTTGGTGCGGGCCACCTCGGCGCAGTCCCGTCGGGTGGCGACGACACCGTCGAACAGGTCACCGATCGCGCGCAGGTGGACGCTGTCCTCGCCGAGGCCGGGCAGCACCCGGCCGATGTAGGTGGTGAACACCGTCGACGGGCCGACCACCAGCACCCGGCCGTCGGCGAACCGGCCCCGGTCGCGATAGAGCAGGTAGGCGGCCCGGTGCAGGGCCACCTGCGTCTTGCCGGTCCCCGGACCGCCGGTGATCAGGGTGACCCCGGCGGCGGGGGCGCGGACCGCCTCGTCCTGTTCGCGTTGGATCGTCGAGACGATGTCGCGCATGTGTGCGCCGCGTTCCCGGGTCAGCGACGCGAGCAGGGCGCCCTCGCCGACCACCCCGTCGACCGGCGTGTCCGTCAGCACCTCGTCGTCGAGGCCGACCACGGTACGGCCGGTGCAGGTGATCACGCGGCGACGAGCCACCCCGAGCGGTTCGCCGGGGGTGGCCCGGTAGAACGGCGCGGCGGCGGGGGCCCGCCAGTCCACCACCAGCGGCTCCCGGTCGGCGTCGCGGACCCCCAACCGACCGATCCGGTACGTCTCGTCGTCGTCGAAGTCGAGCCGGCCGAAGACGATGCCCTCCTCCTGGCCGTCGAGATCGGACAGTCGGGCGGCGGCGCCCAGCACCATGGCGTCCCGCTCGACCAGCCCGGCGACCGGTCCGCCGCCGGCCCGGCGGTGTCCCTCCTCGCTCAGCTGTCTGGTCTGCGCGCGCATGACCTCCAGGCGGGCGTACACCGTGTCGACCACCTGTTGTTCGATGGCGATCTGTCGGGCCGTCTCGGACACGTGCTCCCCGTTCTCCCGCCGGGCCCTCCGGCACGGACCGGTCGAGCGTAGGCATGGTCGCGGGGGCAAAAATCGTCATCCGGGACGATCTGGACGGCTTGACCGGCGCATATGATGAATGTGGCGGCCGGAAACGGGTGCTCCGTTTCCGGGGTCGGGCGCCCCGCCCCGCCCCGCCCCGCCCCGCCGCCCCGCCGCCCCGCCGGGCCGGATGCCGCCCGGACGGCCCGGTCCGGCGATCACTCGTTCCACGCCGTGGGCCACCCCTTGTCTAAGACCTACTAAAGCTGTAGGAAAAGTAGGTCATCGACATCGGGAGAGATCGTGACCGCCGTCCAGGCCACCCAGAGCACCAACGTCACCCCCGGCACCGCACCGCCGAGGCACGCCACGCACCCACCCCGGCGGGGTCTCCTGCTGCGGCGCGTCCTCCTGCGCGCCGCCGCGCTGCTGGCCCTGCTGGCGCTCTGGCAGACCCTCGCCGTGCTGGTCGAGAACCCGACGTTCATCCCGTCACCGGGCGCGGTCTGGGGCCGGCTCGTGCAGACTTCCACCACCCACGACGGCATCCGGGGCTACAGCGGGCACCTGCTGATCGAACACCTCGGGGTGAGCCTGCGCCGGATTCTCATCGGTGCGGTGGTGGGCGTACTGGCCGGTCTCGTGCTGGGCCTGCTGATGGGCACCGTCACCTGGGTCCGGGTGGCCACCGAACCGGTGGTCACCTTCGTCCGGGCGCTGCCACCCCTGGCGTACTTCAGTCTGCTGATCATCTGGTTCGGCATCGACGAGACGCCGAAGCTGTGGCTGCTGGCGATCGCCGCCCTGCCCCCGGTCGCGGTCGCCACCGCATCGGCGGTCCACGCCGCACCGGTCACCCTGGTCGAGGCGGCCCGCGCGCTGGGCGGCGGCCGTTGGCAGGTCACCCGGGACGTGGTGCTCCCGCACGCGTTGCCGGAGATCTTCACCGGGGTCCGGCTCGCCGTCGGCATCGCGTACTCGTCGGTCGTCGCGGCCGAGACCATCAACGGCGTACCGGGCATCGGCGGCATGGTCCGCGACGCCCAGCGCTACTCACAGACCGACGTGGTGGTGCTCGGCCTGTTCGCCATCGGTCTGTCCGGCCTGCTCATCGACGCGCTGTTGCGCGCCGCCGAGGACCGGCTCGTTCCCTGGCGCGGTCAAGGGTGACCCCGCCGTCAGCTGTCAAGAATGGACGCCCCGTGCATCGACCTGTCCCCCGTATCCTCGCCGCCGTCGCCGCGGTGCTCACCACCGTCTCGCTCGCGGCCTGCGGAGACGGCGCCGCCAGCGGCGGCGGAGACCCGCAGCGCAAGAGCATCCGGATCGCCTACCAGGCGTTCCCCAGCGGCGACCTGATCGTCAAGAATCAGCGGCTGCTGGAGCGGGCGCTTCCCGACTACACCATCACCTGGACCAAGTTCGACTCCGGCGCGAGCATCAACACCGCCTTCGCCGCCAACAGCGTGGACATCGCCGCGATCGGCTCCAGCCCGGTCGCCCGGGGGCTGTCCGCCCCGCTGAACCTCCCGTACAAGGTGGCCTTCGTGCTCGACGTCGCCGGGGACAACGAGGCGTTGGTGGCCCGCAACGCCAGCAACGTCAGCACCGTCGCCGGGCTGCGCGGCAGGAAGATCGGCACCCCGTTCGCGTCGACCGCGCACTTCAGCCTGCTCGCCGCGCTGGACCGGGCCGGGGTCAAGGAATCCGAGGTCACCCTGGTCGACCTGGAACCGCAGGACATCCTCGCCGCCTGGAGCCGGGGCGACCTGGACGCGGCCTACACCTGGCTGCCGTCCCTGGACGCGCTGAAGAAGACCGGCAAGGTGCTGGTCACCAGCCGCGAGCTGGCCGCCGCGGGCAAGCCCACCCTGGATCTCGGGGTGGTCTCCACCGCGTTCGCCGACGCCCACCCCGGGGCGGTCGACGCCTGGCGTCGGGCCGAGGCCCAGGCGCTCGACGTCATCGCCACCGATCCGACCGCCGCCGCGACCGCCGTCGGCAAGGAGCTGAACCTGAGCGCCACCGACGCGGGGCACCAGCTGGGTCAGGGAGTGTTCCTGAAACCGGCCGACCAGTCCGGCCCGGAGTGGCTGGGCACCGCGGACAAGGTGGGCGCGCTCGCCGACAACCTGCACGGCGCCGCGGTGTTCCTCAAGAGCCAGCAGAAGATCGACGCGGTACCCGACCCCTCGGTGTTCGCCGCGGCCATCTACACCAGGGGACTGCCGGATGTCCTCAAGCCCTGACGCGGCGGTCGACGTCCGCGACGTGACCCACGTGTACCGGACGGGGGGCGGGGCGGTCACCGCGCTGGGCCCGGTCGACCTGCACGTGACGCCGGGCACCTTCCTCGTCCTGGTCGGCGCGTCCGGCTGCGGCAAGACCACCCTGCTGCGGCTGATCGCCGGCTTCGAGGAGCCGACCAGCGGCACGGTGACCGCCGCCGGGGCGACGCCGGTGCCCGGCCGCAACGCCGGCCTGGTGTTCCAGCAGCCGAGGCTGCTGCCGTGGGCGACGGTCGGCGGCAACGTCGGGCTGGGTCTGCGGTACGCCGGTGTGCCCCGGGCCGAGCGGGCCCGCCGGGTCGCCGACCTGCTGGACCGGGTCGGGCTGCCCAACGTCGCCCACCGGCGCACCTGGCAGCTGTCCGGCGGTCAGCAGCAGCGGGTCGCCATCGCCCGGGCGTTGGCCGTGCAGAACCCGCTGCTGCTGCTGGACGAGCCGTTCGCCGCCCTCGACGCGCTGACCCGGGAACGGTTGCAGGAGGACCTGCGCCGGGTCAGCGCCGAGACGGGCCGGACCTGCGTGTTCGTCACCCACAGCGTGGACGAGGCGGTGTTCCTCGGCAGTCGGGTCGTCGTGCTGACCAACCGTCCGGGGCGGATCGCCCTCGACCTGCCCGTCGATCTGCCGCGCGGCGGTGTCGAGCCCGACGAGTTGCGGGGCGCACCGGAGTACGCCGCGCTGCGCACGACGATCGGCCACGCCGTACGGGCCGCGGCGATCTGAACCGGATGAGAGGACGACACGGATGACCGACACACTGCGGGAGTTGGCCCTGACACCGCTCGGGCCGCACTTCGCCGCCCGGGTGACCGGGCTCGACCTCGACCGGGCGACCGACGGGGAACTCGCCGCCGTGCGCGCGGCCCTGGTGGCGCACAAGGTGCTGTTCTTCCCGGACCAGCGGCTCGACGACGACGGCCAGGTGCGGCTGGGCCGCCGGCTCGGCGAACTGACCGCCTCCCACCCGGTCGTCGGCGGGGTGGACGAGGCACACCCGGAGGTGTATGCGCTGGACAGCGCCGACAACGGTTTCGCCGACGTCTGGCACACCGATGTCACCTTCGTCGCCCGACCGCCCCTCGGCGCGATCCTGCGGGCGGTCACCCTGCCGCCCAGTGGCGGCGACACCACCTGGGCGGACAGCCAACTCGCCTACGACTCGCTCGCCGAACCCGTACGCCGACTGGTGGACCGGCTGGTCGCCGTCCACGACGGCAACCGGGAGTTCGGTTACTACCTGGCGCACCGGCGCGGCGGGCGGGGCAGCGTGTGGGAGGACGAGGTGGTCACCCGGCTCGACCCGGTGGAGCACCCGGTGGTGCGGGTCCACCCCGAGACCGGCCGCCGGGGCATCTTCGTCAACCCGGGCTTCACGTCGCACATCGTCGGTGTCTCCGAGGCGGAGAGCCGGGCCGTCCTGGACCTGCTCTACGCCCACCTCACCAAGCCGGAGCACCTGGTACGACACCGGTGGCGGCCGGGTGACGTGGTGATGTGGGACAACCGCAGCACCGCGCACTACGCGAACCGCGACTACGGCACCGCCCGGCGGATCGTGCACCGGATCACCCTGCGGGGGGACCGTCCCCGGGGGCCGGGCGACCCGTGGCGTCCGCCGGCGGCCTGAACGCCGCCCCCCGCCGAGATCGGGTGGGCCGGGCACGCGCCGGCCCACCCCAGGCCGCCGGGCGGCACGGTCCCACCGGGTCCGGGGTGGCCCGCCGGGCCGACGATCCTCGTGGGCGTCACCGCCGCGCGAGGTCGCTCAACGGGCGGCGGCGGGGTGCCGGGCGGCGGCCGACCGCTGGCTGGGCCGGGGCACCGGCCTGATCAGCTTCGGCCGTGCCTATCTCGCCAACCCCGATCTGGTCGAGGGGAATCCGTCGCGGACCGGCCGGGGCCGGGTGGTCCGTCGAGCTGCGGACCGGGAGCGTGCTCGCCCCGGTGCCCGGCGTCAGCGGGTCTTCTTCGTCGCCCGTTTGCGGGGCGGGGTCAACAGGTCGGCGATCGCGGCGATCGCGGCGGGCACCGTGCGGTAGTACGCCCAGACGCCACGCTTCTCGCGTTCGATCAGGCCGGCCTCGGTGAGGATCCTCAGGTGATGGCTCACCGTCGGCTGGGACAGGCCCAGCGGCGCAGTGAGGTCGGTGACGGACGCCTCGCCCTCCGGGGCCGACTGGATGAGGCTGAGCAGTCGTAGCCGGGCCGGGTCGGCGAAGGCCTTCAGCACTCCCGCCAGCCGCTCCGCGTCGGCGCGTTTGATCGGCTCACCGGCTAGCGGCGAGATGACAGGCGTATTGGTTTTCGCAGCTCCCACGTCCGCCATCATGGCAGCAAGAGGCACGTCGGGCCGCTCGTTCGACGATCGGCCACGACGAATTCGCGGATCGGGTGACTCCTGCCGGCGAGTCGGCCGACCCGCCGTCGCGGACCGGGCGACGCCCGGGGCCGGGTGCACCGGACGTCATTCCCGTGCACCCGGCCCCGCCTCGTGTTTCCTGGTGACGCAGCCGAACCGCGACCGGTCCGGTCAGCGGGTGGTGCAGGTGGGCGTCAGCCCGGACCCGCTGCCGTTGCCCTGGAAGCCGAATTCCGCCACCTGACCGGCGCCGAGTTGGCCGTTGTAGCTGACGTTGGTGAAGCGCACCGTCCCGGTGCTGCCACTGGCGGTGGCGTTCCAGGTGTTGGTGACGCTGGCCCCGCCGGGCAGGGTGGTGCTGACGGTCCAGCCGGTGGTGCCGGAGGAGCCGGCGGTGACGCGTACGGAGGCGGTGAAGCCACCGGTCCACTGGTTCACCGACACCGTGGCGGTGCAGCCGTTACCACCGGGCGGCGGCGTGGTCGGGGTCGCGGGCGGGGTCGTCGGGGTGGGCGGCGGCGTGGTGGGCGGCGGCGTGGTGGGCGGCGTCGTGCCGTCGAACTGGGTGAAGAAGCTCCACACCACCGGTCGCGTCCAGGACTTCTCGCCGGGCGCGTAGGGGTCGGCGGTGCCGTCCACGGCGTTGGGGGCGTGTCCGCCGTCGAACGGCGCCCAGGCGACCGGATAGCCGGCCCGGCAGCCGGAGTAGTAGGTGACGGTGTGCGTCAGGCTGCCCTGCGCCGGCTCCGGCGGGTTCTGCGGGGTGCAGCCGTTGTTCCGGACGAACCGGTCGCGCAGCGACCGCCCGGTCGCGATGGGGAGCACGCCGTCCCGCAGACCGTGGATGCCGATGTACGCGATCGGCTGGGTGCCGCCGTTGCACCCGCTGAGCTGGCCGCCGGAGTAGACGGCGACGGCGCGGAAGACCGTGGCCCGGGCGCAGGCGATGGCGTAGCTCATCCCGCCGCCGTAGCTGAAGCCCATGGCGAACCGCTGCGTGGTCTCGACGCACAGGGCGGACTCGATCTGGCGCATCATGTCGTCGACGAAGGTCAGGTCCCGGTCACCGCTGTTGGCCCAGCCGTTGCCGATGCCCTGCGGTGCGACGAAGATCGCGCTGTTGTTCGACAGTGCCCGGATGCCGTAGTAGGACCACGGGTATCCGCTCGTCCCGCCCGAGTCGACGTCGTTGGCGGTGCCGCCGTTCCAGTGGAAGCCGAAGATCAGCTTGTAGGGGTGGTTGCGGTCGTAGTTGTCCGGGATCCGCAGGATGTACGAGCGGTTCTGGCCGCCACTGGAGATGGTGCGGTTGCCGCTGGTCAGCGTGGGTGCCTTGCCGCAGCCGGCGGTCGCCGCGAGTGCGCCGGCGTCCTTCGCGTAGGCGGGCGGGCTGGCCCCGGCGGTGATCGCGGCGCCGCCCATGGCGAGGGCGAGCGCCGCGACCCCCGCGACGGCACCGGCTACGAGGCGGTGTCTCGACATCAGGAAGGGCTCCTTTCGGGAGCGGGGTGATGCGGTGAATGCGATCGACCGCCCGGGGCAGGGCTACGGCGGCCACGGACGCGGCGGCGCTAACTCTCGATCAACCCCGGCAGGCGATGATATGTATCGATGATTACAAACGTAATCCGTATGACGTATGATGTCAATGTGGGGGCGGTCGGTGGCCCGGAGCAGCGCAAACGGGTCAGTCATCCGAGGTCATCTGTCCGATGAAGACCTGTCCGGCTAACGCCGCGGGGCCGACGGTGCACGCGCCGCCGGCCCCGCGGCGGCCGGGAAGCCGGTCCTCCGGCGTCCGCCGGAGGACCGGCTCACCAGGTCAACGGCAGGGTGTTGACGAACCGGGTGAGCGCGCCGGCGAGGAGCTGGTCGTCGCGGCGGGAGGGGTGCCAGTCGCAGCCGAGCTTGTCCAGCCCCAGCGCGTTGTCGTCGTAGTAGAGCGAGCGGATCCGGGTGTCGCCCCGGCTGACGCGGGTCTGGACGATCTGCTGGACGGAGCTGGCGAGCGCGGTGGTGGGGGACAGGTCGGGGTAGGTGAGCACGATGAACGTGTCGGCCCCGTACCGGCTGCGGAGCTTGTCGATGAAGGCCAGGTAGGCGGTCCGGTAGTCGGCGGCGAGCTGGTCGATGGTGGCCCACCGCTCACCGGGGTTGAGGGCGGTGGAGAAGTCGTTGATGCCCAGCCCGACCACGACCAGTTGCGGCTTCCAGGTGCTCGGCTTCTGCCACACCGTGCTGTTCCACAGGGCCTGGAGATCCGTCTCGTAGTAGGTACGGAAGTTGTCCGTGCCGCCACCGTTGTAGTTGCGCACCATGCCGAGGCCGGACCAGGCGGTGAGCTGGTAGTCGGCGTTCAGGCTCTGCGCGGTGAGCGCGCCGAAGGTGACGTCGGCGTTGGAGTTGCGGGTGACCCCGCCGTTGCTGTTGCAGTCCCGGGTGGTCGACATGTTGCCGTACCCGGCGGTCCATGAGTCGCCGATGAACTCGATCTGCCGGCTGCGGGGGGCGGGCCTGGTCAGGATCGCGCCGCCGGAGGCGGCGACCAGACCACCGAACTCGCCGGCAGCCCACGGGCTCTCGGTGCGCTTGACCAGTCGTACGGTGTGCTCGGCGTTGGTGAGGCTCCGCACCCAGTAGGTGGTTCGACCCGGGGTGACCAGGGTGGCGACGGTCGCCCCGTCGATCTGCACGACGTAGTCGTTCTGCGCGTCGTTGAGGACGATCCCGACCCCGGTGCCGCGGAACCGGCCCTCGAAGTAGATGCCGGGCCAGGTGTACTGGGCGCTGGTCCCGACCGCCTTGACCCGCCCGACCGTCGACGTCTGGTCCAGCGCCCCGGATGCCGGCGGCGCGGTGGTCGGCGGCACCGTCGTGGGCGGCGCGGTGGTGGGTGGCGTCGTGGTCGGCGGCGTCGTGGTGGGCGGCGTGGTCGTCGGCGGCGCGGTGGTGGGCGGCGCGGTCGGGCTGGTGGTACGCCCGGTGCACGGCACCCCGTTGAGGGCGAAGTCGACCGGCACCGGGTTCGACGAGTTGTTCCACGAGGCGCCGAAGCCGAACTGGGTGCTCGCCCCGGAGCCGAGGTTGCCGTTCCAGCCGGCGTTGGTGACCGTGACCCGACCGGTGGCCTGGGTCACCGTGCCGTTCCACAGCTGGTCGATCACCTGCCCTGCGGCAAAGGACCAGGTCAGCTGCCAACTGGTGAGCGGATCGCCGAGGTTGGTGAGGTCGACGCTCGCGCCGAATCCGCCCGGCCACTGATTCGTCACCGCGTAGGTGACCCGACAGCCGGCGGCGGCCTGGGCGGGTGCGGTGCCGGCGAGCGCGGCGGTGGCGGCGACGGTGGCGGTGGCGAACAGCGACACCGCCAACCGGAACCGGGAACGGGTGAGTCGCATCGGTGGTCCTTCCACGAGGATGGCGGCGACAGTTGTCGGCCGTGGTGCTGGGGCGGCTGCACCGGATCTCCCGTTCGGGGGCGGTGGCCGCGCAGATGTCGAGGGGATGCGCCGGGTGGTGACGTGCCGCCAACGGCCCTGATCCGCCGTCGGCCGGCTCACGTCGGTGGTGTCGTGCGGTGTCGCTCGCCCTGCAGCCAGCCCGGCTCCGCGGAGATTATCCCGCCCGGCTTTCACGTCCGTCAATCGATCTGGCTGCTGCCCTGGGCGTCGGCCCGGTGGCGTCCGGGCCCGTGCCCATGTCGGCAATTTACTGAGATCCATCTATATTGACGCCGGGCGTCAGCAGCGGCAGGATCGCGGCACCACCCCCGTGATCTGCCCTGGAGGCGTCATGCCCCGTCCCCGCCTGCCGCTGCTGCGGGCCGCCACCCGGACGGTCGCGCTCGCCGCGGCCACCGCCGGTGTGCTGCTCGCCGCCGCCGTGCCCGCCAGCGCCGCCGTCCCCACCGGTCGCTACGTCGCGCTCGGCGACTCGTACACGTCCGGTCCGCTGATCCCCACCCAGGTCGACCTGAACTGCCTGCGCTCCCACCGCAACTACCCGTCCCTGGTCGCCGCGTCCGCCGGCTCCTCGTCGTTCGCCGACGTGAGCTGCTCCGGAGCCACCACCGACGACATCCGTTACGGCGGCAGCGGCTCGTGGGGCGGCGCGCTGCCACCGCAGCTCAACGCGGTCACCCCGAACACGGCCCTGGTGACGGTGCAGATCGGCGGCAACGACATCGGCTTCTCCAGCATCATCAGCGACTGCGCCCAGGCGAGCTTCAGCAGCCCGCTCGGCTCGCCGTGCAAGAACCGGTACACCGCCGGCGGCACCGACCAGTTGCAGGCCCGGATCACCGCCACCGCGCCGAAGGTGACCGCCGTGCTCCAGGCGGTCCGCCAGGCCGCGCCCGGCGCGCGGATCGTGGTGCTCGGTTACCCGGCGATCGTGCCGGACTCCGGATACGGCTGCTGGCCGCTGGTCCCGATCGCCTACCAGGACGTGCCCTACCTGCGGGGTGTGGCCAAGTCGCTCAACGCGATGCTGGCCGGCGTCGCCGCCGCGAACGACGCCAGCTACGCCGACGTCTACACCCCGTCGATCGGGCGCGACACCTGCAGGAGCAGCGGCACCCGGTGGGTGGAGGGGCTGGTGCCGGAGAGCGCCGCGGCGCCCTTCCACCCCAACGCCCGGGGCGAGCAGGGCATGGCCACCGCCCTGCTGGCCACGCTGAACAGCTGAGCGGGCCGAGCGCGACGACTGACCAGGTGCCCTGCCGGACGGGTCGGTGCCACCGATCGTCCCGTGGGGAGGAGGTTCCCCCTGTCATGAGCCGTCCCGGTATCGGGCCGGCTCATGACAGGGGTCCGCACGTCTGCGGGCGCGGGCCGGTTTCCCGGTCAGGCCACGCCGCACTCCTGGCCGTTGAGGGTGAACCCGGTCGGCTTGGCGTTGCCGCCGGACCAACTGGAGATGAAGCCGAAGTTGGCGCTGCCGCCGGGGCTGATGGTGCCGTTCCAGCCCGCGTTCGTGGCGGTGACCTGCGCGCCGCTCTGGGTGTAGGTGGCGCCCCACGCCTGGTTGAGCTGCTGGCCGTTGGCGAACGACCACCGCAGGTTCCAGCCGTCGACCGCCGTGGTGCCGGTGTTGCGGACGATCACCTCGGCCTGGAACCCATCCGGCCACTGGCTGCTGATCGCGTACGTGACCTGGCAGGACGCGGTCGACGGCGGCGGCGTGGTCGGAACCGGGGTGGTCGGGGCCGGCGTGGTGGGCGTGGGGGTGGGCGTCGGGGGAGTGGTGGTCGGGGTCGGGGTGCTAGTCGCGCCGCTGACCCGGTAGACGACGGTGCCGTGGCCCGGCACGCTGGCCGAGATGGCCCCGGAGGTGGTGCTGGTCGTGTTGCTCCACGCGTCGCGCAGGGTGAACGAGCCGCCCGACAGCCCGATCGCGGCGGCGGTGGTGCTGATCGTGGTGGTGGCCGTCCCCTGGTTGAACAGGGCGACCGCGACGTCCCCGTTGGCCAGCCGCTTGGCCAGCACCCGGCGGGTGCCGTCGAAGGAGACCTGGCTGGCCTGGAGCGCGAGCGGGTCCTGGCTGATGCCGAGGAGGTTGGCGTTCTTCAGGATCGTCTGGGTCGCCGCGTTCATGTTGCGCAGGTCGTTGCCGGCGATCATCGGTGAGGCCAGGATGGCCCAGAGCGCGAAGTGGCTGCGCATCTCGGTGTCGGTCATGCCACCGCGGCCGACCTCCATCATGTCCATGTCGTTGAACGCGCCGGGCTTGGCCCGCGCGGCGAGCGGCACGGTGACGTCGACGATGTTCTGGATGCCCATCGGGTAGCCGTTGGTCTGGCCGCTGTTCCAGGTGTTGGTGATGTCCTCGGTGGTGCGCCACATGTTCGACACGTCGCCCCAGTTGCGCTGTGGCCCGGTCTTGGAGTGGATGCTGTTCGAGTTGATGCTCAGCACGATGGGTCGACCGGCTGCGGCCAGCCCGTCGCGCATCTTGGCGAAGGCACGCACCTGGTCGTCGATGCTGCCGCTGGGCGAGCACCAGTCGTACTTCAGGTAGTCGACGCCCCAGGCGGCGAACTGGCGGGCGTCCTGGGCCTCGCGTCCCTGGGAGCCGGTGGCCCCGGGGTAGCTGTTGAAGTACTGGGCGCAGGTCTTGTCCAGCGGGGCCTGGTAGATGCCGAACTTCAGCCCCCGGGCGTGGATGTAGTCGCCGAGCGCCTTCATGCCGGAGGGGAACCGGGTCGGGTCACCCTGGAGGTTGCCGGCCGAGTCCCGGTTCGGGTTCATCCAGCAGTCGTCGACCACGACGTACTGGTAGCCCGCATCCTTCATGCCGGAGCTGACCATCGCGTCGGTCATCTGCCGGATCAGGGCCTCGTTGATGTTGCAGCCGAAGGTGTTCCAGCTGTTCCACCCCAGCGGCGGGGTGCGGGCCACCCCGTTGTCCAGGGCCAGCGCCGGGGAGGTCCGCAGCACCACCGCCGGGCCCGCCACCAGCAGCAGCCCGGCCGCCAGGGCGGTCAGCAGGCGACGCCCGCGGGTAGATGGTCTTCTCATGTTCTTCCGTCCGTTTCACAGAGGTGGGATCGTGCGCGCCGGCAGGGGGCGGGACGCGCGCCGCCACCTCGACCGGCCCGGGGGCGGGGCGAGGCGGCGACGCCCGTCCCACGCCGGTCAGGTCGTGGTGCAGGTGAGGTTCGTCGGTGCGTTGTTGGTGCCGTTCACCGTGCCGATGAAGCCGAACGTGGTGGAGGCGCCGGCGGCCAGCGCCCCGTTGTAGTCGACGTTCTTCACGGTCACGTTCGCGCCGCTCTGGCTGTGCGACCCGCCCCAGATCTGGCTGATGCTCTGTCCGTTGGCGAACGTCCAGGACACCGTCCAGCCGCGGATCGCGGTCGCGCCGGCGGTCACGGTGACCTCGGCCTGGAAGCCACCCGACCAGGAACCCGTCACCGCGTACGTCGCCCGTGCGCCCGAGGGCGCGGGCGAACTGGTGGTCGGGACCGGCGTCGTCGGCGGCGGGGTGGTGGTCGGCGGGGGCGTCGTCGTCGGCGGGGGGGTGGTCGGCGTCGGGGTGGGCGTCAGGGTCGGCGTCACGCCCGGCCGGGCCGCCCGGTAGGTGTGACCGGCGCGGACGGTGAACTGGACGACGTCGGTCTCCGGGCGGGTGGTGGCCGGGGCGCTGTCGTCGGCGACGTCGACGAGGGTGAAGCTGCCGGTGAACAGCCGGGAGCGCAGCCGCAGCGTGCCGTCCCGGTCGGCGCGGATGCCGATCTGGTCGGGCTGACCGCTGCTCCACGCCACGCCGACGGTGTATCCGCCGCGCCCCCGCAGGCCGGCGACCTGGCCGGTGGGCCAGGCGCTCGGCAGCGCGGGCAACACGTTCAGCTCGCCGGTGTGGCTGTGCAGCAGCATCTCGGCGATGCCGGAGGTGGCGCCGAAGTTGCCGTCGATCTGGAACGGCGGGTGCAGGTCGAACATGTTCGGTGCGAGCCGGTCGGTGCGGACCAGGTCGCGGATGAGCTTGTGGGCGCGGGTGCCGTCCTCCAACCGGGCCCAGAAATTGATCTTCCAGGCGAGGGACCAGCCGGTCCCGTCGTCGCCCCGCAGCTCCAGCGTCTTACGGGCGGCCTCGTACAGCGCCGGGGTACCCCGCTTGGTGATCTGGTTGCTGGGGTGCAGGCCGTACAGGTGGGAGACGTGCCGGTGGGTCCGTTCGGTCTCCACCCAGTCGGCCAGCCACTCCTGCACGTTGCCCCGGGAGCCGACCCGGCTCGGGGGCAGCCGGTCCTTGGCCGTGCGGACCTGCGACCGGAAGGTGGTGTCGACGCCGAGGGTCTCGCTGGCGCGGGCCGCGGCGTCGAACAGGTCCCGCAGGATCTGGTTGTCCATCGTCGGGCCCGCGCAGACGCTGGCGTTCGAGTGGTGCGGCAGCTCCGGCGAGTTCGACGGGTTCGTCACCAGGTAGCCGAGCGTCGGGTGGGCGACCAGGGTGTCGAGGAAGAACTGGGCGGCGCCCTTGAGCGCCGGGTAGTTGGCCTGGAGGAAGCCCAGGTCACCGGTGAACAGGTAGTGGTCCCAGATGAGGGTGCCCAGCCAGGCGCCACCGGTCTGCCACATGCCCCACAGCGCCCCGTCGACGACCGAGGCGCCCCGCCACGCGTCCGTGTTGTGGTGGGTGACCCAGCCACCGGCGCCGTACTGCGCCTGGGCGACCCGGGCACCGGTCACCGTCAGGTCTTTGACCATGTCGAAGACCGGTAGGAAACACTCGGCGAGGTTGGTGGTGTCGGCCGGCCAGTAGTTCATCGGCAGGTTCGCGTTGATGGTGTACTTCGAGTCCCACGACGGCGTCAGCGAGTCGTTCCAGATGCCCTGGAGGTTCGCCGGCTGGGTGCCCGGCCGCGAGGAGGAGATCAGCAGGTACCGCCCGAACTGGAACAGCAACGCGGAGAACTGCGGATCGTTGCCGCTCGCGTGCTGCGCGATCCGTACGTCGGTGGTCTGGTCGGCTGCGGCGGTACGCCCCAGGTTGATGCTCACCCGGTTGAACAGCGCCTGGTAGTCGGCGAGATGGCGGCTGCGTAGCTGCTCGATGGCGACGCTCTTGGCGGCGTTGAGCCGGGTGCGGGCGATGCCCTGGTAGTCGCCGTTGACGGTGCGGTAGTTGACGTAGCTGGAACCGATCGAGATCAGGATGGTCACGCTGGTGGCGCCGGACACCCGCAGGGTGCCGCCGGAGCTGCTGACCGTGCCTCCGGTCGCGGCGGCGTTGGCCAGGGCCAGGAACCGCACCGAGCCGGTGACCCCCTCCTGGCTGCCGGAGATGCCGTCGAGCCCGATGGTGGCGGCGTCCGGGCTCGACACGGTGGTGCGTTGCGGGCTGTCGAAGGTGGCGGAGAACGTGATCGCGTTGGCCCGGTCGGCGGTCAACCGCACCACGATCACCTGGTCGGGCGCGCTGGCGAACACCTCCCGCTGGTGCCGTACGCCGCCCAGCAGGTAGGTCGTGGTGACCGTGGCGGTGGTCAGGTCGAGGGTCCGGACGTACTGGCTCGCCCCGCTGGCCGAGCCGAAGGCCAGCCGGAGGTTGCCCACGGTCTGGTAGGCGAGCTGACCACCCGGGTTGCCCATCATGGTCTGGTTGATCAGGTCCTGCGCCGAGGTCCACTGGTCGGCGAAGACCCGCCGCCGGATCTCGGCCAGGTTGGCCGCGCCCCGGGTGTTGGCGGAGTCGTACGGCCCGCCCGCCCAGACGGTGTCCTCGTTGAGCTGGAGCCGCTCGGTGTCGACGTTGCCGAACACCATCGCGCCGAGTCGTCCGTTGCCGATCGGCAGCGCGCGGAGCCAGTCGGTGCCGGCCCCCTCGTCGTACCACAGGGCCAGGTCGTTCGCGGCCAGCACCTGGGGTGGCGCGGCCGAGCCGGCGCGGGCGGTGGCGGTCCAGGCGACCGGCAGCAGCGCGGCGCCGGTCCCCGCCGCCCCGGCCTTGAGGACGTTCCTTCGGGTGACTTCAGACATGATCACTCCCAGCGGTGCGGATCAGGGACGGGTGCGGGTGGGGGCGGGCGTCGTCGCCGAACCAGATGCGGAACCGCCGCGCCCCGGGCCGTCGGGGCGGCGTGCCGGTGTCGGCCTGGCGTCTTGCCATGGCGTGACTCCTGTCGGTGGTGCGCGGTGGCGGGCCGGCAACAGCGCAGGGTGGGGTGTGTGTCGCCGTGGACCCGATCGGGGACACGGCCGATCGCCACCCGTCCCGAGCCGGTGTGGCGATCAGTCAGCAACGGAAACGCTGCTGTGAGCGTTAACAGGCGCGGCCCCTCGCACCCTGACGTCGGCATCCACGAATGCCACGACGGCGCGTCGAGCTCCCGACGGCGCACCATCTCGCCTTATATGGACTCTCGTGGATTCGCGGGGCCCCGTCAAGATATGACCGCCATGTTGCGCGAATGTTCCTTGCCGGGTTTCGGTGGCCCGGGCGGTGTGCCGGACGCCGCCCCGCCGGGTCCGGCGGGTGCCCGGGTGGGTTCCCGGCCGGTGGGACGGCCACCCGTGCGCGGGCGTACTGCCAGATCAGGGCTTTTCGCCGAGGTGGCGGGTGAGCTGCCCCCCGGTGCGGGGTGGGTCGACACGCGGGGGGACCTTGAACCCGGGGCGGGCCTTCCGTAGCATTCAAGTTGCGAAATGTTACCGCAAACATTTCTGGACCGTGGCGGCGTCCCTGCCCCGCAGGCGCCGTCTGCCGTGGCCGACGACCCCAGGGAGGTGGCACCCGGTGTCCGCCGGACCGTCCTACCGCAATCCGGTCGTCCCCGGTTTCCATCCCGACCCGAGCGTCTGTCGGGTGGGCGAGGACTACTACCTGGTCTGCTCCAGCTTCGAGTACTTCCCGGGCGTACCCCTGCTGCACAGCCGCGACCTGGTCAACTGGCGGCAGATCGGCAACATCCTCGACCGGCCGGGCCAGTGCGAACTGCCCCCGGACGCCGAGGCGTCCCGGGGCATCTTCGCGCCGACCCTGCGCCACCACGACGGGCGGTTCTGGCTGATCACCACCAACGTCAGCCTGGGCCGGCACCTCATCGTCACCGCACCGGAACCCACCGGCCCGTGGTCCGATCCGGTCTATGTCGACCTGCCGCACGTCGACCCCTCGCTGGCCTGGGACGACGACGGCAACTGCTGGCTGACCACCTCCGGCGTGGACGCCTACCGGATCGACCCCGACCGGGGGGAGGTGCTGGAGGGGCCGATCGCGCTGTGGTCGGGCACCGGCGGCCAGTACCCCGAGGCGCCGCACCTCTACCGGATCGACGGCTGGTGGTACCTGCTGCTCTCCGAGGGCGGCACGCACACCGGCCACGCGGTCTCCGTCGCCCGCTCGCGCAGCCCGCGCGGCCCGTTCACCCCCGCGCCCGCCAACCCGATCCTCACCCACCGCAGCAGTGACCGCCCGGTGCAGGCCACCGGGCACGCCGACCTGGTCCAGGCCGTCGACGGCAGTTGGTGGCTGGTCCTGCTGGGCATCCGGGCAAAGGGCCACTGGCCGCCCTATCACGTCCTCGGCCGCGAGACCTTCCTCGCGCCGGTGCGCTGGGTCGACGGTTGGCCGGTCGTCGACCCGGTCGAGGAACTCACCGCCGCGCCCGCCGGCAGCGCCCCGGCCGGCGCCGCCCCGGCCGACCCGGGCACCTACCGTGACGACTTCGACGCGACCGCGCTGGCACCCGGGTGGATCTCGCCACGCCGCCGACCCGCCGGGTCCTGGTCGCTGACCGCCCGGCCGGGCTGGCTCACCCTGTACGCCGCGGGCGCGACCCTCGACCTGGCCGGCGCGACGATCGTGGCGTTGCGGCAGCGGCACCACGACTGCCGGACCAGCGTCCGGATGGACCCGGACGGTGGCACCGCCGGGCTCACCATCCGGATCGACGAGGCGCACCACTACGATCTGGAGGTGCGGGCCGGCACGGTCCGGGTCATCGGCCGGGTCGGGCCGTTCCGGCAGGTCTTCGCCACCCGCGCCGTACCGCCGGGGCCGCTCGTGCTGACGATCGCCACCCGCACCGACGACGTCTTCCCGCCGACCGTGACCTCCGCCGCCGAGCTGGCGGCCGAGACCGCGCCCCGGGGGGTACGCGCCGTCGGCTGCGACATGATCACGTTCGAGGTGACGGGCCCGGCCGGCCCGGTCGTGCTGGCCGAGTTGGACGGGCGCTACCTGTCCACCGAGGTGGCCGGCGGCTTCACCGGCCGGGTGATCGGCATGTACGTCACCCAGGGCAGCGCCGCGTTCGACTGGTGCGCGTACCGGCCGGGGGCGCGTGCGCCGGACCCTGCGGAGGTCGGGCCCGTCGGCGCTCCCGGGTTCCGGATGGAGCACGCACCGTAGACTTCCCTTCGTGATCGAGGAAGGTCGACGCCGTGGCTCCCGCAAGCCCCGGCGTGGTGACCTGCCCATCGCCGCCATCGCCGAACTCGCCGGGGTGTCCCCACCGACGGTGTCCAAGGTGCTCAACGGCCGCCGGGGGGTGGGCGAGCAGACCCGCCAGCGGGTGGAGGCGCTGCTGCGCGACCACGGCTACCGCCGTCGACCGGCCAGCAGCGTGACGCCCTGCATCGAGGTGGTCTTCCATCAGATGCTCTCCTCGATCGCCATGCCGATCCTGCGCGGCGTGCAGGAGGTCACCGGCCCACGGGACCACACGGTCGGCTTCACCGACGTGCAGCACAGTCTGCGGGCGGGGCGGCCCTGGGTGGAGTCGCTGCTGCTGCGCCAGCCGGCCGCCGTGATCACGGTGTTCTCGTTGGTCACCGCCGAGGACGGGGCAAGATTCGCCGCCGCCGGCATTCCGCTGGTCGCGGTCGATCCGATCGGCAACCTGTTTCCCGTCCCCGCCGTCGGGTCGAGCAACTGGAGCGGGGCGCTGTCGGCCACCCGGCACCTTCTCGATCTCGGCCACCGGCGGATCGGGGTGCTCACCGGCCCGGTCCGGGACCTCTCGGCGCGGGCCCGCCGGGACGGCTTCCGTGCCGCGCTGGACTACGCGGGTGTCCCGTTCGACGAGCGCCTCGAACGCAGCGGTGTCTTCACCTTCGAGGAGGGCCGACGCCTCGGTGCCGAGCTGCTCGTCCGGCCGGAGCCGCCCACCGCCGTGGTCTGCGGCAACGACCTGCAGGCGTTGGGCGTCTACGCGGCGGCCCGGGAGGCCGACCTGCGGATTCCCGACGACCTCAGCGTCGTCGGCTTCGACGACGTGGACGAGGCGGCCTGGCTGACGCCAGCGCTGACCACGGTGCGGCAGCCGTTCGGGGAGATCGGCGCCACCGCCGCGCGGCTGGCGCTGTCCCTGGCCGACGGCCACCCGCTCGCCCAGGACCGGTACGAACTCGGCACCTCGCTCGTGGTGCGGGGCAGCACCGCGCCGCCACGTTCCCGCTGACCCCGCCCGGCCCGATCACCCGGCGGTGGGGAGATCGTGTGCCGCCACACCGGGGATAAACTTGATTTGTTCCAGAACAGCGGACTAGGGTCGTACCATGACGGCCGACCTCGAGGCACGGTTGCGGGCGGCCTCGCTGCGCGTGACCCGGCCCCGACTGGCCGTGCTCGCCGCGCTGCGGGACCACCCGCACGTCGACACCGACACGGTGATCGCGTTGGTACGGGCCGACCTGCCCACGGTCTCCCACCAGGCGGTCTACGACGTGCTGCGGGCGCTCACCGAGGCCGGTCTGGTGCGCCGCATCCAGCCGAGCCGGTCGCCCGCCCGCTACGAGTCGCGGGTGGGGGACAACCACCACCACGTCGTCTGCCGCTCCTGCGGTGCGATCGCCGACGTCGACTGTGCCGTCGGCCATGTTCCCTGTCTCACCGCCTCCGACGATCACGGTTTCGTGGTCGACGAGGCGGAGGTCGTCTACTGGGGCACCTGCCCCGACTGCGCGACCGACCGCACCTCCCAGTGATCCACCAGCTCGGAAGGAAGTTCATGAGCGACACCCAGGACAACGCCCCCGCCAGCGCGCAGGGCGTGGACCAGAAGGCGGCGGCCGGCTGCCCGGTCGCGCACGACTCGGTGACCGCGCACGGCAGCGAGAGCGAGAACCCGGCGATCGACTCGCCGACGCCGAAGACCGGCGGGCGTCCGCGTACCAACCGGGACTGGTGGCCCAACCAGCTCGACCTCTCGGTCCTGCACGCCCACTCGGCCAAGGGCAACCCGCTCGGGGCGGACTTCAGCTACGCCCGGGAGCTCGCCAAGCTCGACGTCGAGGCGCTCAAGCGGGACATCACCACGGTCCTCACCACCTCGCAGGACTGGTGGCCGGCCGACTTCGGCCACTACGGCGGCCTGATGATCCGGATGAGCTGGCACGCCGCCGGCACGTACCGCATCGAGGACGGCCGCGGTGGTGCCGGTGACGGCGGCCAGCGGTTCGCGCCGCTGAACAGCTGGCCGGACAACGCCAACCTGGACAAGGCCCGCCGGCTGCTCTGGCCGGTCAAGCAGAAGTACGGCCAGCAGATCTCCTGGGCCGACCTGCTCGTGCTCGCCGGCAACGTGGCCCTGGAGTCGATGGGCTTCAAGACGTTCGGCTTCGGCTTCGGCCGGCAGGACGTGTGGGAGCCGGAGGAGATCTTCTGGGGTCCGGAGGACACCTGGCTCGGCGACGAGCGTTACGCCTCCGAGAGCGAGATGGCGGCCGGTGTCGGGGCGACCGAGATGGGCCTCATCTACGTCAACCCGGAGGGCCCCCGGGGCAGCGGGGACCCGCTCGCGGCGGCGCACTTCATCCGGGAGACCTTCCGCCGGATGGCGATGAACGACGAGGAGACCGTCGCGCTCATCGCCGGCGGCCACACCTTCGGCAAGACCCACGGCGCCGGCATCGCCGACGACCACGTCGGCCCCGAGCCCGAGGGCGCCCCGCTGGAGGCGCAGGGCCTGGGCTGGCTGAGCACCCACGGCAGCGGCAAGGGCGGTGACACGATCACCAGCGGTTTGGAGGTGACCTGGACCGACCGGCCGACGCAGTGGAGCAACCGCTTCTTCGAGATCCTCTTCGGCTACGAGTGGGAGCTGACCACCAGCCCCGGCGGGGCGAAGCAGTGGGTCGCCAAGGACGCCGAGGCGATCATCCCGGACGCCCACGACCCGGCGAAGAAGCACAGGCCGACGATGCTCACCACCGACCTGTCGCTGCGCGTCGACCCGGCGTACGAGAAGGTCTCGCGGCGCTTCCTGGAGCACCCGGACGAGTTCGCCCTGGCGTTCGCCAAGGCGTGGTACAAGCTGCTGCACCGCGACATGGGCCCGGTCAGCCGGTTCTTCGGCCCGTGGGTCGCCGAGCCCCAGCTGTGGCAGGACCCGGTGCCGGCCGTCGACCACGAGCTGGTGTCCGACGCCGACGTCGCCGCCCTCAAGGCCAAGGTCCTCGACTCCGGCCTGACCACCGCGCAGCTGGTCGCCACCGCGTGGGCCTCCGCGGCGACCTTCCGGCACACCGACAAGCGCGGTGGCGCCAACGGCGCGCGGATCCGCCTCGAACCCCAGCGCAGCTGGGAGGTAAACCAGCCCGAGCAGCTCGCGACGGTGCTGGACACCCTGGCGGGGATCCAGCGGGAGTTCAACGCGGCCGGTGCGGCCAGAATCTCCCTCGCGGACCTGATCGTGTTGGCCGGCTCGGCCGCCGTCGAGCGGGCCGCCCGCGAGGCCGGCGTCGAGGTCACCGTGCCGTTCCACCCGGGCCGCACCGACGCCTCGCAGGAGGAGACGGACGTCGAGTCCTTCGCCGTGCTGGAGCCGCGGGCCGACGGGTTCCGCAACTACCTGCGGCCGGGCGAGAAGACCCAGCCGGAGGTGCTGCTCGTCGACCGGGCCTACATGCTCAATCTGACCGCGCCGGAGATGACCGTCCTGGTCGGCGGTCTGCGCGCCCTCGGCAACAACGTGGGTGGCGCGTCGCACGGCGTGCTCACCGACCGGCCCGGCGTGCTCAGCAACGACTTCTTCGCCAACCTGCTCTCCCCGGGTACCCGGTGGAAGGCGTCGGAGTCCGACGAGCACGTCTACGAGATCCGGGACCTGGCCACCGACGAGGTGAAGTGGACCGCCACCGCGGTCGACCTCATCTTCGGGTCCAACTCCCAGCTGCGGGCCCTCGCCGAGGTCTACGCCAGCCAGGACGCGGGCGCCAAGTTCGTGACCGACTTCGTGGCGGCCTGGACCAAGGTCATGGAGCTGGACCGCTTCGATCTCTCCTGACCCGAGGTTGCTGCGCGGGCCCCGGCCGATCGACGATCGGCCGGGGCCCGTCCGTGTCGGGGCTTCCGGAGTCGGTCAGCCGGCGGTGTTTCATATTGGGCAAAAGCCCCAAATTTCCGATGGTGTCGTTCGTGCATCTTCTGGCAGCCCTGCTCGGCCCGTTGCTGCTCGTGGGTGGGTGGCACCGCCCGGTGCGGCACCGGTCGCCCGCGTGCGGGCGTTGGCGTTGGTGGTCGGGCTCGACATCACCGTGCCCCTGCGGTGAGCCTCGGTGGGGACCTCGCGGGGAGCGCCCTCAGTGGGTCGCGGAGCACAAAGTGCGCGGCACGTAATATTGCGTGCCACGCACTTTTCTGTATGCTGGGTTCGTGAGCGGACTACGCGAGCGTAAGAAGACCGAGACCAGGGCGGCGCTGAGTTGGGCGGCCATCCGGTTGACCGTGACACAGGGCTTCGACAACGTCCTGGTGGAGGACATCGCCCAGGCGGTGGGCGTGTCCCCGCGTACGTTCAACAACTACTTCTCCAGCAAGGCCGAGGCGATCGCCTTCCGGCACCTCGACCGCAGTCGGCAGGTGGCCGAGGCGCTGCGCCAGCGGCCTGTCGACGAACCGCTCTGGGCGGCGCTGATCGAGGCGACGCTGACCCGGTTCACCCCCGGTCCGGAGGTCGCGCAGTCGCCGCCGGGCTCGCACACCGAGTGGGTCGACGGGCTCGCGGTGATGCTGGCCGAGCCGGCGCTGCAGGGGGAGATGCTGCGCGCGAGCGCGATCGCCGAGGCCGACCTGGCCGCAGCCGTCGCCGAACGCACCGGCACCGACCCTGAGCGCGATCTGTATCCCCATTTGGTGGCGGCCAGCGTGACCGCCGCCGTGAACGCGGCGATCCGGCACTTCCTCCGCGCCGATCCGCCCGTGGCGATGGAGCGGTTGCTCCCCGACGCCCTGGCCCAACTCGCCGCCGGCCTGCCGGTCCCCACACCGCGCTGACCGCCCACCCCGCACTGCTGCGGCCCACCCCGGACTGCCCGCTGACCGCCCACCCCGCACTGCTGCGGCCCACCCCGGACTGCCCGCTGACCGCCCACCCCGCACTGCTGCGGCCCACTCTGGACCGCCGCGCGGACCGCGCTGACCGCGCACCCCTGAAACACCCCCGCCAGCGGCGCTGACCGCCCGCTCCGCACCGTCCGCGCGCGACTCGCCGCGTCCACCGGCACCTCGTCGGGGTGTCCTGCCCTGTCCACGGCCCGCCGTCACCTCGGCGGGCGGGTCGACCACGCCCTCAAAAGGATCTTGCCATGATCGATGTCATAGTTGTCGGCGCCGGCCCGAACGGCCTCATGCTCGCCGTCGAGCTGGCCCTGGCCGGCATCCGCCCGGTCGTGTGCGAGCGGCTGTCGGCACCCACCACCGAGCAGCGCGCCAACGGGCTGGTCGGTCAGGTGGTCCGGATGCTCGACCGGCGCGGCCTCTACCACCGCCTCGTCGACGATCCGGCCCCACCGCAACCCGCGCCCGGATTCGTCTTCGGGGCGTTGCCGCTGGACCTGCGGGCGGTGCCGGACAACCCGCTGCACCTGCTCCAGGTCCCGCAGGCACACCTGGAGCGGGTGCTCGCCGAGCGGGCCGCCGAGTTGGGCGTGCAGGTCCGCCGGGGGCACGAGGTGACCGGGCTGACCCAGGGAGTCGACGACGTACGCGTGGCATTCTCCGACGGCACCACCCTGCGCTGCCGCTATCTGGTCGGCGCGGACGGCGGGCACAGCGTCGTACGCCGGCTGGTCGGGATCGGCTTCCCCGGCGTGTCCACGGATCGCGCGGTCTCCCGTACCGCCCACGTCGGCCTGCCGGCGGAACTGGTCGACGTGTCGACCGGGGGCCTCGCGATCCCCGGGTACGGCACCGTCCCGCCGTTCCGGCACACCCGTACCGAGCGGGGGTTGATCGTGTGGGCACCCTTCACCGGGCGTCCGCCGGGCCTCAGCACGATCGAGTGGCCCGACTCGGCGCAGTTCGACGGGCCACTGACCCTCGCCGAGCTGCGGGCCAGTGTCGCCCGGGTGCTCGGGGTCGACGTACCGATCGAGCCGCCGGCCGGCGCCGGGCCGCACCTGCTGCGCCGCCTGGTGGGGGGCAACACCCGACTCGCCGAGCGGTACCGCGCCGGACGGGTGCTGCTGCTCGGCGACGCCGCCCACGTGCACTCCGCGATCGGAGGGCCCGGACTCAACCTCGGCCTCCAGGACGCGGTGAACCTGGGCTGGAAGCTGGCCGGACAGCTGCACGGCTGGGCCCCGGACGGGCTGCTGGACTCGTACGAGGCGGAACGCCACCCGGTGGCCCGGCGGGTGACCATGTCGACCCAGGCCCAGTCGGCGCTGATCGCCCCGGGCAGCGAGGTCACCGCGCTGCGCGTGCTCGTCGGTGAGCTGCTCGACCGGCCGGAGAACGCCGCCCACGTCGCCGCCCTGCTGGCCGGCGCGGACATCCACTACGAGATGGGAGAGCCCGGCGGGCCGCTGGTCGGGCGTTGGGCACCCGACCTGGTGCTGCACACCGACGCCGGCCCGGTACGGCTGGCGGAGCTGACCCGGCCCGCCCGTGCCCTGCTGCTCGACCCCACCGGCGCCCTCGCCCCGGTGGCCGCACCCTGGCGGGACCGGGTCGACGTCGTCACCGGGCGGACCGAGGTCGGCACCGGACCGGCCGACCCACCCCCCGGGCGGACCGACGGCGGCACGTCGACCGCTCTGCTGCTGCGCCCGGACTGCTACGTGGCCTGGCAGTCCACGGCGGACGGCGGGGACGGGGACCGGTTGCGGGCCGCGCTGACCCGCTGGTTCGGCCAGCCGCGTACCGACCGGTCCTGACGGTCGACGGCCGGCCCGGCGGAGAGGCCGGGCCGGCCGGTACGTGCTGCGGTGTCAGTCCCGTTGGATGACCATCCCGGCGCCGACGGTGCGGTTGGTGGCCTCGTCGATGATGACGAAACCGCCGGTGGTGCGGTTGCGGTGATAGTCGTCCACCAGCAACGGCACGGTGGTCCGCAACCGGATCCGCCCGATCTCGTTGAGCGCGAGTGCGGTGCTGCTCTCGTCCCGGTGCAGGGTGTTGACGTCGAGCCGGTAGTGCAGTTCGCGGACGATGGCGCGGGCGGAGCGGGTGGTGTGCTTGACGACGTACCTGCCGCCGACCTCCAGTGGGCGGGTCTCGTCCATCCAGCAGACCATCGCCTCGATGTCCTGGGAGACGGTAGGCGCGTTGTGCGGCCGGCAGATCATGTCGCCCCGGGAGACGTCGATCTCGTCCGCCAGTCGGACGGTGACCGACATCGGCGGGAACGCCTCGTCGAGCGGGCCGTCGGCGGTGTCGATCGAGGTGATCCGGCTGGTGAAGCCGGACGGGAGCACCATCACCTCGTCGCCGGGTTTGAGCACGCCGGAGGCGACCTGACCGGCGTAGCCCCGGTAGTCGGTGACGGTGGTCGACTGCGGGCGGATCACGTACTGCACCGGGAACCGCACGTCGACCAGGTTCCGGTCCGAGGCGATGTGCACGTGTTCCAGGTGGTGCAGCAGCGACGGGCCCTCGTACCACGGCATGTTCTCGGAGCGGGTGGCGATGTTGTCGCCGTGGAGCGCCGAGATCGGCACCACCGTCAGGTCGGGTGCGTCGAGTTTGGCCGCGAAGGCGGTGAACTCGTCGGCGATCTGCTCGAAGACCTCCTGGGAGTAGTCGACGAGGTCCATCTTGTTGACGCACAACACCAGGTGCGGCACCCGCAGCAGCGAGCACAGGAACGCGTGCCGCCGCGACTGCTCCACCAGGCCCTTGCGGGCGTCCACCAGGATCAGGGTCAGGTCGGCGGTGGACGCGCCGGTGACCATGTTGCGGGTGTACTGGGTGTGCCCCGGGGTGTCGGCGATGATGAACTTCCGCCTCGGGGTGGCGAAGTAGCGGTACGCCACGTCGATGGTGATGCCCTGCTCCCGCTCGGCCCGCAGACCGTCGGTGAGCAACGCCAGGTTGGTGTACTCGTCACCCCGGGCCGCGCTGACCGCCTCCACCGCCGCCAACTGGTCGGTGAACAACGACTTCGTGTCATAGAGCAGCCGACCGATCAGGGTCGACTTGCCGTCGTCCACACTCCCGGCGGTGGCGAACCGCAACAGGTCCATCGGTCGGGCCTCGGTCGGGGAACCGGCCGGTGCCAGCATGTCGGTGCTCATCAGAAGTAGCCCTCCCGCTTACGGTCCTCCATGGCGGCCTCGCTGACCCGGTCGTCGCCCCGGGTGGCGCCTCGCTCGGTGATCCGGGTGGCCGCGACCTCCTCGATGACCTTCTCCACCGTGTCCGCGTCCGACCGCACCGCCGCCGTGCAGGAGGCGTCGCCGACGGTGCGGTACCGCACCGTCGCGGTGAACGGCTGCTCACCCGCACGGGGCTGGAAGAACTCGTTCACGGCGTAGAACATGCCGTCGCGTTCGACCACCTCACGGTCGTGCGCGTAGTAGATCGACGGCAGCGGGACCTGCTCCCGGGCGATGTAGTGCCAGATGTCCAGCTCGGTCCAGTTGGACAGCGGGAACACCCGGATCGACTCGCCCGGGTGGTGCCGGCCGTTGTACAACGACCACAGCTCCGGCCGCTGGTTCTTCGGATCCCACTGCCCGAACTCGTCCCGGAACGAGAACACCCGCTCCTTGGCCCGCGCCTTCTCCTCGTCCCGCCGCGCCCCACCGAACAACGCGTCGAACCGGTGCTTCTCCACCGCGTCCAACAACACCGGCGTCTGGATCCGGTTACGCATCCCGTCGCCGGACTCCCGCACCGTCCCGGCGGCCAGGGCGTCGGGCACGCTCGCCACGATCAGGTGCAGGTTCAGCTCGGTGACCCGGTGGTCCCGGTAGTCGAGCACCTCGGGGAAGTTGTGCCCGGTGTCGACGTGCATCACCGGGAACGGGATGTTGGCCGGGGCGAACGCCTTCTGCGCCAACCGGAGCATCACGATGGAGTCCTTGCCACCGGAGAAGAGCAGCACCGGCCGCTCCATCTCGGCAACCACCTCACGCATCACGAAGATGCTCTCCGCCTCCAGCTCGTCGAGCTGGGAGACCTGGTACGCAGCCGATCCGCTGCTCATCTCGGGTCCTTTCCGGGGTGGGGGGCGGGGGAGCCGGACGGGACCGCCGTACCGGCCAGCTGCCGTCGCAGCGCGGCCAGCAGCGGCGCGGCCAGCTCGTCGCGACAGACCAGCAGGTCGGGCAGTCGGGGGTCCGCCTCGTTGTAGGTCAGCGGGGAGCCGTCGATGCGGGACGCGTGCAACCCGGCGGCCGTGGCCACCGCGACCGGCGCGGCGGAGTCCCACTCGTACTGGCCGCCCGCGTGGATGTACGCGTCCACGTCACCGGTCACCACCGCCGCGATCTTCGCCCCCGCCGAACCCATCGGCACCAGCTCGGCACCCACCTCGTCGGCCAGGTCCGCCAGGAAGGCGGGGGGACGGCTGCGGCTGGCCGCCAACCGGAGTGCCGTGCCGGGTGGGGTCGGCGTGGCCGGCGGCGCGGCCGTAACGTCGGTGGCCAGCACCCGGTGCTGCGCCGGCAACCCGACCGCCCCGGCGATCAGCCCGTGCGGGGTCGCCGCGTCGCGGGCCCAGAGCGCCACGTGCACCGCCCAGTCGGTGCGCCCCTGCTCGGAGAACTCCCGGGTGCCGTCGAGCGGGTCGATGATCCACACCCGGTCGGCGGTCCGCCGCGACACCCCGTCGCCGCCGTCGACCAGCCGGGAGCCCTCGTCCTCCTCGGACAGCACCGCGTCGGCCGGCCGCCACCGGGCCAGCTCGGCCCGCAGGAAGTCGTGCGACGCCCGGTCACCGGCGGCCTTCAACGCGGCGGGATCGGCGTGGCCGTGCGTGGCGCGTACCCGCAGCAGCAGCTCACCGGCGAGGACGGCGAGCCGGCGGGCGAGCGCCGCGTCGGATTCGGCGATGGTGGGGTCAACCATGGCAACTCCTCGACCTGTCGGGTACGGGTGTGGTGCGGTGCCGGGCGTGGCGGGTCACTGGATCGCCCGACGGCTGAAGCAGCGGACACTGACCCAGGTCAGCACGACGGCCACCCCGGTCAGCACGGTCAGGCACACCCACCCCGGCAGGTGCGGCACGCCGGGCAGCAACGCCCCGCGCACCCCCTCCGAGACGTACGTCATCGGGTTGAGCGCGGTGACCACCTGGTACCAGGGCACCGACGACAGCCGGGGCCACGGATAGTGGATGCACCCGGTCCAGATGATCGGGGTGAGGATCACCGAGAAGGTGACGTTGATCCGCTGTACCGGCAGGGTGGTGGCCAGGCTCATCCCGATCGCCCCGCCGATCCACGCGCCGAGCAGCGCCACCACGAACGCCAGCGGCAGCCCCGCCGGTCGCCACGGCGCGGAGCCGACCATCAGCGCCCCGAGTGGGTAGATCAGCACGGCCGCGAGCAGGCCCCGGATGGTGGCGATCACCAGCTTGCCGATCGCGACGTACCCGGTCGGCAGCGGCGCCATCAGCCGGTCCTCGATCTCCATGGTGAAGCCGAACTCCTTCACCAGCGGCAGGGCCACGCTCTGCAACGCGGTGGTGAGGGCGGCCAGCGCGATGATGCCGGGCAGGAACACGTCGGCGAAGCCGCGCCCGACGAGGCCCTGGCTGCCCAGGACGGTGTTGAAGACGAAGAGCATGAACAGCGGCGTCAGCCCGACCTGCACCAGGATGACCCAGAGTTCCCGGCCGGTGACCATCAGGTCGCGGCGCAGCACCGCGGCGAACACCCGCCCGGTCCCGGGGCGGGAGCGCGGCGCGATGGTCGGGCGCAGCGGGGTCGGGGTGTCGAGAGCGGTCACCTCGGTTGCCTTCCGGTGAGTTCGATGAAGACGTCCTCCAGGCTGGGTTCGCCGATGTCGACCGCGTTGATCGCCGCCGACCGGGCGGCGAGCGCGGTCACCGCCGGGCCGAGCAGGGTGGCGGCCTCGCCGGCCAGGTGCAGCCGGATGCGCAGCCGGCCCCGGCCGCCGTTGCCCGCCGCGCCGCCGCCGCGCCCGAGCAGGCCCGCGCCGGCCAGGGCGGCCAGTCGGCCCGCGCCGGGACGGCCACCACCGGCCCCGGCGGCGAGCGCGGCCAGCATGCCGGCGCCACCCGCGCCGACCCCGGCCAGTCCGGCACCGCCGCCACCCGGTCGCCACCCGGCCGGCCCGGTCGGCGTCGCCAACCGTTCCGCCTTGCGGACGCCGGTCAGCTCGCCGAGGGCGGCGCAGATCGCGTCCGGGTCGTCGCCACCGGCCGGGGTGACCGTGAGGTCGAGCAGCGCGTCCCCGGCCAGGCCCCGGACCAGGTTGGTCGGGGTGTCGAGGGTGAGCAGCCGGCCGTGGTCGACGATGCCGACCCGGTCGACCACCCGGGCCGCCTCGTTCATCGCGTGCGTGGTCAGCACGATCGCCACCCCGCGGGCCCGCAGCTCGCGCAGCTGCCCCCAGATCAGCAGGCGGGTCTGCGGGTCGAGGGCGTTGGTCGGCTCGTCGAGGAAGAGCACCGTCGGCTCGTGGGTCAGCGCACGGGCGATCATCAACCGCTGCGCCATCCCGCCCGAGTACGCCTCGATCCGCCGGTCCGCCCGCTCGGTGAGGCCGAACCGCTCCAGCAGCTCCGCGGCGCGGGCCTGCGCCTCCCGTCGCCGTACCCCGTGGTAGGTGGCGTGGTAGACCAGGTTCTGCCGGGGGGTCAGGGCCCGGTCCAGGTTGTTGTGCTGCGGCACCACGGCCAACTGGGCGCGGGCAGCGGCCGGGTCCCGGCCCACGTCGACCCCGCCGACCGTCACCCGGCCGCCGGTGGCTCGCAACCGGGTGGTCAGGATGCCGACCGTGGTGGACTTGCCGGCCCCGTTCGGCCCGAACAGCCCGAAGATCTCGCCCGGCGTGACGGTGAACGACAGCCCGTCCACCGCGTTGGTGTCGGCACGGGGATAGCGCTTGACGAGATCGTGGACCTCGACCACTGCCGGCCCGTCTC
Source organism: Micromonospora matsumotoense (assembly GCF_900091525.1). Classification (GTDB taxonomy): domain Bacteria; phylum Actinomycetota; class Actinomycetes; order Mycobacteriales; family Micromonosporaceae; genus Micromonospora; species Micromonospora matsumotoensis. The sequence continues at coordinate 361,901 of NZ_FMCU01000004.1, read as the reverse complement.
TGCTGGGCATCTCAACTCCTGTTCTGGGGGTGCGGGTGCCGGCGGGGCCGGCGGTGGTGCCGTCAGCCGCCGGAGGGCTGGGGGTGCGCGGCGAAGAACCGCCAGATGGTGTCGGTGGCGTTCAGCGCGGTGGAGGGGGGATCGAGGTCGAGCAGCTTCTCCGCCCGGGGCGGGTTGGGCCGGCCGCCGGGCCACTGGTGTCCCGCGTCGGCGACGGTGATCAGCTCGACGGCGCGGCCCTGGGCGCAGCTGGCCGTCGACCGGGTGACCGGCCCGTCGGTGGTCACCTTCGGTGCGCCACAGGAGTCGACGGACCGCCACCGGGCGGACAGCTCGGGGGCGGGCGGGCCGTCGATCTTCACCGGGTTGCGGCCGGTGCCGCCGTTGTCCCGGCGACCGGGGCCACCGCCGTACGGCATGGTCTGGTCCTGCCGGCCGTGGATGTGCAGCACCGAGACCGGCTTCGGGTCGGCGCACTGCCCGGTCAGGGTGCTCGCCACCGCGCCGATCGCGGCGAACGTCGTGGTGTCGCAGACCAGTTTGTACGCCAGCAGCCCACCGTTGGAGATCCCGGTGACGTACCGGCGGGCCGGGTCGACCGGCAGCTCCCGACCGACGGTGGCGACCAGTTCGGTGATGAAGCCGACGTCGTCGACACCCTCCCGGGCGGGTGCGCCGCAGCACTGTGGACCGACGGCCCAGGCCCGGTTCAGCCCGTCCGGGAACAGCACCAGGAAACCGTCCCGGTCGGCCTGGGCCGTCCAGCCGTACGCCTGCTCGGCCTGCTCGCCGGTGCCGGCCGCGCCGTGCAGCATCACCACCAGCGGGACGGGCGTCGCGAGGTCGGCCGAGGCGGGCCGGTACAACCGGTAGCCGCGCTCGCGTCCGTCCACGGTGATGGTGTGCGTGGAGCTGCCGACGGGGACGCCCGGTGCCGGCCGCGCGTCGCCGGAGGACGGGGCGTCGGCCGACGGGCCGGCGGGTGAGCCGGTGTCCTCCCGACCGAGGCTGCATCCGGCGGGGGCGGTCAGGGCGACGAGCAGGGTGAGCGTCCCCACGAGCCGGCCGGTCGAGCGGCCCGGTCGACGGAAGCGCGGCCCGACCTCAGGGCGAAAAACGGTAAAAGGCATCATATCCATACTTTCGCCCGGGAATGTTCGAGCAACGTCAGGGACGCGCCAGGATTCGGCAAGGGGAAGGAGGGGCCGCCGGCCCGGCGACGGTGCGGTCACCGGGCCGACGCCCCGGCTCCTCAGTAGCCCCGGAGCCGGATCAGTTCCCAACCACCCTCGGGGACGTCGTCGGTCGGGTCCGCCCGCAGGTTCATCGGGTTCGCCATCCCCAGGTAGAGGGTGGGACCGTCGGCGACCATGTTGCGGATGCCGTAGTTCAGGTAGTTGCCCAGCCCGGTCTTGTCGACCGTCGTCGCCGGCTTCGTCGGCGACGGGAAGGCGTACAGGTCACCGCCGTAGACCGCATCCGGCAGGGCGCTGGCCCGCATCCCGGCGGCCGCCATCGGCGCCTCGGCCAACTCGTCCGCCAGCTGCGGCAGGCCCAGCTCGGTGGCGGTCTCCTTGCCCAGCTCCTTGGCCAGGTAGCTCCAGTCCATCGTGCCGACGTACAACTTCCCGCCGGCCACCACCATCTTCCAGGTGTAGTTGTTGTACGGGTTGCCGAAACCGGCCGGCCCGAACTTCGGCGTCTGGTGCGTCGACTGCAACGCCCAGGCCCCGGCCCCACCGTTGGCCGCCGGGTCGTACGCGGGCAGCTCGGTCGAGCCGTACAGCAGCTCGACCTTCTCGAAGTGGGAGCCGAAGTTACGACCCCGGTAGATGCTGATCGACCGCTGGGTGTTCTGGATGGTGGCCTGGGCCGCCGCCTCGTCCGCCGGCGGGTAGGTCGCCATGTGCACAGTGGTCGCCTTCATCGGCACGTGCATCGTGCCCCAGTAGAGGAAGCCGCCGTAGGAGGCCAGGCCGCCCAGGGCGTACGCGCGGGCCACCACCGGGTCCGGCTCGTACGCCGACACGTTCCACACCTGCTGCCAGCCGTCGGAGTCCTCCGGGTTGAGGCCCGGGGCGCCCGAGGCCAGCAGCGGGCTCATCCAGACCGCGGCGATGCTCGGCGGCGGGGGCACGGCACCGGCGGTCGGCCCGGCCAGCTCGGCGTCCGAGCCCGGCCAGGTGGTGACGAAGAGCCGTCCCTGGTGGACGGTGAGGTCGGCGGCCTGCGCCGGCAGGTTCGCCACCACGGTGAACGCGAACGGGTCGGACTTGCTGCCCGTCCAGCGCAGCACGTTGCCGCGCTCACCCCCGTTGGCCCCGACACCCACCCCGGCGTACAGCGCGTCCCCGGCCACCGTGAAGTGCCGGATGTTGCCGTACATGGGGAAGTTGCGCGAGCCGAGGAACGCGCCGGTGTCGGTGTCGAACGCGAACAGGTTGACGCTGGTGCCCAGCGCCGGACCACCCAGCAGGGCCACCCCGCCGAAGCTCCCGGCCGCCCGGATGCCGGCCGTGGTCTGCAACCGGTTGGCGTCGTCGGTGGAGGCCGCCTTGATCAGGTCGGTCTTCTCGGTCAGCTTGTTGGCGCGGGTGTCGTAGGTGTAGAGGCGCGGCTGACGGTGGTCGCCGAGGATGGGGGGCAACTGCGGGTTGCGCTTGGCGACCTGGCTCTCGCCGTACTCGCAGACCCAGTCGTCGTTGACCGTCGGTGTGGTGTTGCGCAGGGCCCGTCCGCTGGTCAGACAGTTGACATTCGCTCCGGTGCCGAACCACAGCATCTTGCCGACCCGGGTCATGCCCCACAGGTACGCCTGGTTGACCTTGGTCTTGCCGGTGGCGCACGGCGGACCGGCCGGGTACGGCAACCCGATCCCGGCGAAGCACTCGTCCGGCTGGGCCTTGGCGAGCAGCTGCGGGCTGCTCTGCTGTGCGCTGGCCGTGCTGGCCGCGCTGCCGGTGTCGGCGGCGTCGAGTGGCGCACCGAGCGCCGCCGAGGGTACCGCCAACACCGACCCGAGCCCGAGTACGGCGACGGCGGTCGACAACCGCCGTGCGGAGAACCGGAGTGGATTCACCAACTGTCTCTCTTTCGAAGGAAGGGGAAGACCCGCCCCCGGGCCCGGCGGACCGGACCCGGGGTGGGCAGGGACAAACAGGGGACCGCTCAGACGGTGGCGGGCAGCTTCCGGGTCGCCGGGGCCACGACCCGCGACGCCATCCGCTCGGCCCACCCGGCCGGGTCGGGGAAGTCCAGGAACCGGCCGAGACCGGTCAGCTCGGCCACCGGGTCGGCGACCAGGTCCTCGTACGACATCCGCAGCAGGTGCGCCGGGGGGACGTCCCGCAGCGCCTGGTCGGCCTGGCTGCTCATGAAGGCGCACAACCCGAGGTAGCGGCGCAGGTCCTCGCCACGCTCGCGCAGCGCGTCGGCGGTCAACCGGTCCGGCAGGAACCGTTGGAGGTCCTCCGGCACCGCCTGGTCCGCGCCGACCCGGAACGGGTCCAGGCCGCACCGGCCGAGGAACTCCACCCGCAACTGGATGAGCTGGAACGACGAGTGCCGGCTCATCGACCGGGCGGTGTCCTCCCAACTGCGGGTCAGGTAGACGACCTTGCAGTCCGGGAACCCCCGCAGCAGGTACGGCGCCACGTGGCTGGAGCCGCCGGAGCGTTCCACCCACCGGGTCTTGCCGGTGAGCACGGCGAGCAGGTCCAGGAAGTCGTGGTGGTGCTGGGCCACCGACTGGGTGCGGAACTGCGGCACCCGCTCGGCGAGCTGGTCGAACAGCGCGTCCGGGTCGGCGGTGAGCTTGGACAGGGTGATCGCCAGGATGCGGGGCAGCTCGACCAGCCGGTCGGCCCACCGGCCCGTCGACGGGTAGCGGACCTCCTTCGGCGGCAGCCCGATCCGGAACAGCGTGGACAGCTCCGCCTTGGGGCTGGCCAGCACCGCCCAGTACTCGTCGCCGGTGAGCACCTCGGCGCTGCGGGCCCACGGCGCCACCGACATGAAGAACTCCTGGGCCGACAGGGTGTCCGGCTCCTCGTGGATCAGGTCGGACAGCAGCGTGGAGCCGCACCGACCGTTGCTGATGATGATCGACCGGCCGGTGATCGGGGTGTCCATCGGAAGTCCTCCTGCGTGTCGCGTCGTCATGCGGTGGTGGGTTGGGCCACGTCGAGCGAGCATTCCTCGGCGAGCCAGGCGAAGACCAGCCGGCGGACCTCCTCCGGCCGGTCGATCAGCACCGTGTGCTTCTGGTCGGGCAGCACCACGACCCGGGTCTGCGGCAGCAGCCCACGGACCGTCGGGGCCAGCTCCACCACCGCCGAGTCGCCGCCGTAGAGGCAGAGCACCGGGCAGCCGATCGCGGCCAGCGCCCCGGCCGTCGGCAGCGGGCTCGCCGGCAACTCCTGCGCCAGGCTGGTGTCGGTGAGCATCCGCTGCGTCTCGGCGGCCCGTTGGGCGGCGACCCGGCCCCGCCGGGCCCCGATCTCGGTGACCGCCCCGGCCCGGGGCAGCCGGGCGGCGACCCGGGCGAGCCGCTCGCGGACCCGACGCATCCACTCCGGGACCGGCGGCCCGGACTCCACGGTCACGATGCCGGCGACCCGGTCCGGGTGCCGGGCGGCGTAACCGAAGGCGATGGTCCCGCCGAACGAGTTGCCCAGCAGCAGCAGCGGACCGGTGACGTCCAGGCTGTCCAGCAGCGCCGCCAGATCGTCGACGAAGTCGTCCAGGGCGTACCCGGTGGCGGGGCGCTCGCTGCGTCCGTGGCCGCGCAGGTCGTACAGGACGGTCGGGAAACCGGCCCGGGACAGCGGCTCGGCCAGGGTGAAGTACCAGCTCGCCATGGTGTCCGAGGCCATCCCGTGGATCAGGACGGCGGTCGGCGTCGGCCCGGTCCGGCCGTCGACGGCCGGACCGGGGGGATCGAGCCGCTGCGTGTGCAGGGTGATCCCGTTCGCCCGGACCATGGTCACCGGCTGCCCGCCCCGACCTCGTCGGCCTGCCCCAACGAATCGGCGATGTGCCCGACGAGCTGTCCGACCTTCAACTCCCGGACGGTCTCCAGGTCCAGCTTGGCGACGAAGTGGGCGAAGTTCACCGTGTCGCCGTAACGGGACTGGAGCCGACCGGCGAGCGCGACGACGTCGATGCTCTCCATCCCCAGGTCGGCCGAGAACGTGGTGTCCATCGTGACCACCTGGTCGTCGGCGAAGTCGCCCAGTACGGCGTCGATCATCTCGGTGAGCTCGGCGAGGATGGTGTCCTGGGCCGGGGGCATGATCGTTGCTCCTTCTGCTGATCGGATGGGAAGGGCGGTGCTGCGCACCGGGTGCCGGTTCACGGCCGGGACACCCCGGGCGGGGTCGCGGGTGCCGGCTCCGGCCCCCAGGTCCAGGCGACGACGTAGCGGCGTGACGGCAGGTCCTCGGGGTTGGCCACGTCCCGGTGACCGACCCGGTACGCCCGCCCGCCGATCTGGACGGTCATCCCGACATCGGTGGCCGAGTAGACCCGGAACCGGCGCGGTGAGCCGTCCAGCCCGGTGCCCTCGGCCTTGGCGACCGCCTCCTTGGCCGCCCAGAACCGGGTGAACCACAGCCGCCGGGCCTCGGCGTCCGTGCCGGCCAGGGAGGTCAGCAGGGTCAGCTCGGCCGGGGTGAGGGCGAAGGTGAAGGTGCTCTCCGGATGGTCGGTGACCTCCGCGACGTCGATGCCGACGCCGGGTCCGCCGGGCACCGCGTCGGGTGCCCGTCGGCGGGCGATCGCCACCCCGATCTCCGCGCAGTGCGCCAGCGAGACGTCGCAGTCGCCGAGGCCCCGGCCGGGCCGTCCGCGCACCCACGGCCGACCGTCCGGGTCGTTGCCGACGGTCAGCTCGATCGGGTAGATGTCGGTGTGGCCGTCCTCCCAGAGCCGGGCCCGCACCGCGTCCTTGGCCGCGATCCGGCCCAGCATCCACTGCTTGCGGTTCTTCGCCGGGTGCCGCTCGTACTCCGCGTAGGCGGCGCCGCCGAGGATGCCCCGGGCCGCCATCCCCCGGGTGACCAGGTCGGTCCAGCAGTCGAAGGCCATCGTCCAGCCCTCGGGCTGCAACAGCGACATCGGGTGCCGCTCGGGGAACCGTTCCGCCACCCGGGCCTGCGGGTGGCTGTCGAACCGCCGGTCCACCGCCCCCTCGATCTCCGACCACACCCGACCCTGGTAACTGAGCTGGGTGTCGGCGACGAGCTTGCCGTCGTCGATGACGCGGACCCGGGCGACGCACTCGAACGCCCGGCCGGCCGGTGGGGGCGGCCCGTAGAACCGCACCTGGCCGAGCCCGACCGGCAACGCGACCGTCCGGAACGGCTGGGTGGTGATCAGCCAGTTGCCGATGAGCTGGAGGGCGTTGTCCAGCAGCGCCCCGGGCGGCACCGGGGCGGTGACGATGCCCCGTACGTGCATGTCGCCGAGCGCGTGCACCTCGGTCACGCCCTGGAACTGCGGGCCGTGGAACATCAGCCGCTCCGCGTACATCTCGGCGGCGCCGAGGGTGGGCGGCCGTTCGGTGGCCGGGTCGTGGGTCCAGACCGGCGGCGGTGCCGGATACGCCGTGCCGACCTCGATGGTCGCCCGGGCGTAGCCGGCGAAGGCGACCGCGTACCGGTTCGGGCCGGCCGCGCGGACCACGATCTCCACGTCGGTGGCCGGCTCGGCGATCAGCCACCTGTTGAACTTGGCGTCGTGCACGGCCACCACCGGGACGCCGGGCAGCAACTGCTCCACGGCCTCCATCATGTGCGCGACCAGGGCGGTCGCCGGCACCACCGGCCACCGGTCCTCCGGGTCCGGCCAGTCGTCGGGCTGCACGAAGAAGCAGTGGTCCAGCAGGTAGGGCATGGTCTCCAGAGAGATCCGCCGGGTGATCCGACCGATCTCCGCGCCGACCGCGGCGACGGTCGCCGGGGCGGCCGGCGTCGCCGGCAGGCTCGCCGTCGGCGCGGTGGGCGTCCTCCCCGTCGGTGCGGCGGGTGCGGGGGACGGCGCGGGTGCCGCGGGCCGGGTCGGCGTCGCGGTGCCGTTGCCACCGGTGGCCGTCTGCCGGCTCATGGTGTCCCGGGTGTTCTCCCGCAGCAGGGCGGCGAACTCGGCTGCGGCGCTGGACCCGCCGGAGAGCCGGTGCAACGCGTCCAGCGCGGCGGCCGGCGTACCGGCCGGCGTGGCGACGGCGGGCTGTGCCGTGCCGCCCGGCCCGCCGGGCTGTCCGGACACCCGCGCGGCCGGGGCCGGCGCGGTAGCGGGTCGGGCAGCTGCGGCGGGCACGGCGGTCGGCCGGGCGGCAGGCGTCGGTACGACCGGCCGGGTGACCGGGGGCGGTACGGCGGCCGGCGTCGACGCGCCGCCCTGGCCGGCGGCGGGGCGACCGGCTCCGACGACGGCCGGCCGGGCCGCGCCGTTTCCGTTGCCCGGCACCGCGCCGTTGCCCGGCACCGCGCCGTTTCCGTTGCCCGGCGTGGACAGCGGCCCGTCCGGCGACGCGGTCACCCCGAGCAGGCCGGCGGCGTCCGCGCCGAGGCGGACCAGCGGCCCGCCGAGGTCGAGCTTGATCCGGGGACCGCGTCGGCCGGTGCCCGCCCCGGGCTTCGCGGGGCCGTCGGTGCCGGCCGCCGCCGGGGTACGACTGGCGGTCGTGGCCGCCGTCGTCGCCCGGTCCACCCTGTTCAGGGCACTCAGATCCGGGGTGCCGCCCTCCACCCACAGCGCGGTGGCGACCCGGCGCAGCTGGTTCAACCCGCTGCGGTGCGCGGTGTTCACCGGCATCGCCAGGTGGTCGCGCCCGCGCAGGTTGTCACCGATCAGCGAGGCGAGCTGCCCCGCGCCGACCTGGAGGAACACCCGGAACCCGGCGGCGTACATCGCCTCGACGGTCTGCCGGAACCAGACCGGCTCCATCATGTGTCGGACGAAGATCCGGTTGACGTCCTCCTCGTCGGCGGGGAACGGCGCGTGCAGGGTCGCCGACCAGACCGGCATCCGGGTCGGGTGCACCTCCCAGCGGCCCAGGGCGGCACCGATCGAGGTGAGCCCGTCGGCGAAGGCGGGGGTGTGGAACGCCGAGCGGAACGGCAGCTTCTGGCACAGGATGTTGCGGGTACGCAGCGCCTCGACGAGCCGGTCGACCTGCGGCTCCGGGCCGTTGACCACCGACTGCGCCGGGGCGTTGTCGTGCGACAGGACCACCCCGGGAAAGTCGCCGAGCAGCGGGGTGACCCGGTCCGCGCCGGCCCCGACGGCGGCGAAGACGTACCCGGAGACCTCCACCGAGTCGGCGTTGAACAGGTCGAGGAACTCGTCCATCGCGGCGGTGCTGACCTGGCCGCTGACCGCGGCGGCGGTCCACTCGCCGATGCTGTGCCCGGCGACCGCGTCGGGTCGTACCCTGATCCGGGCGAGGGCGTCGTCGAGCAGCTTGCCCACCTCGATCAGGCCGGCACCGTGCCGGCCCAGGTCGGCGGCGGACCACTCGCGGTCCGGCAGGCCGAAGTGGGCGGCCAGGTCGGCGGTGCGCGGGGCGAACTCCGCCTCCAGGCCGGGGAAGACGAAGGCGAGCTTGCCCGCCCCCGCGCCGAGCAGCGGGCGGGGGCTGAACCAGATGTCCCGCCCGCCCCGCCAGGCCTGCCCCCGGGCCACCGTCTTGCGGGCCACCGCGAGCAGCTTGTCCGTCGGGTTGACGATGCCCAGCCGGGTCGACCCCGGGGTGTCACCGCCGGAGCGGGCGGCCAGCTCGACGCCGAGCCGGCGTACCTCGTGGTCGTCGCGGGCCAGCAGCTCGGCGAGCCCGGCCGGGTCCGGCGCGGCCAGCCAGAGCACCTGGTCCGGCTCGTCGACCACGGCGCGGCCGGCGGCCGGGGCGGTCAGCGCCACCACCGGCTCGCCCACCGACACGGGTGCCTGCTCGATGATCAGGTGGGCGTTGATCCCACCGAACCCGAACGCGTTGACCCCGGCCCGGCGCGGCCCGTCGCTCTCCCACGGCCGGGCGGTGTCGATCGGCGCGAACCGGGTCGCCGCCATCTCCTTGCGCGGCGTCTCGCAGTGCAGGGTGGGCGGGAGCACCCCCCGGTGCACCGCCAGCGCCGCCTTGATCAGGCCGGCCACCCCGGCGGCCGGCATGGTGTGCCCGATCATCGACTTCACCGAGCCGATCACCGGGCGGGGACCACCGGTGTACGGGCCGAACACCTGCGCCACCGTGGTCAGCTCGGCGGCGTCCCCGGTCGGGGTGCCGGTGCCGTGCGCCTCCAGCAGCCCCAGCGCGTCCGGGGCGGTCGGGTCGAGCCCGGCCGACTCCCAGGCCCGCTTGATGGCCAGCACCTGACCGGAGACCGCCGGGTTGAACATGCTCGCCGACTTGCCGTCGCTGGACACCCCGCTGCCCCGGATCACCGCGTAGACCCGGTCGCCGTCGCGCACCGCGTCGGCGTACCGCTTGAGCACCACCACGCCGGTGCCCTCGCCGATCAGCAGCCCGTCGGCGGCGGCGTCGAACGGCCGGATCTCACCCTGCCGGGACAGCGCCCGCAGCTGGTTGAACACCGACCAGAAGCTGATGTCGTGCACGTGGTGCACACCACCGGCGAGCACCGCGTCCAGCCGGCCGTTGTTGAGTTCGGTGATGCCCTGGTCCACCGCGATCAGCGAGGAGGCACAGGCGGCGTCGATGGTGTACGCCGGGCCGCGCAGGTCGAGCCGGTTGGCCACCCGGGAGGCGGCCAGGTTGGGCACCAGACCGATCGTCCCCTCCGGCTGGTAGGGCCCGAGCCGCTCGTCGAACTTCTTGCGCAGCAGCTCCAGCCGGGCCGGGTCGACGTCGGGGATCAGCTCCCGCAGGATGCTGACCACCTGGCTGGACATCCGCACCCGCTGGGCGTAGCGGGCCTGGGCGGGGCTGAGGATGCCGCCCCGGCCGAGGATGACGCCGATCCGGTCGCGGGCCGGGAGCCGGTCGCCGCCACCCGCGTCGTCGATCGCCGCGGCGGCCACCTCCAGCGTGATCAACTGGTCCGGCTCGATGTCGCCGACGGAGGCCGGCATCACCCCGAAACGCAGCGGCTCGAAGGTGGCGTACTCGTCGACGAATCCGCCGCGCCGGCAGTACATCCGGTCGGCCCGGTGGGACTGCTCCGGGTCGTAGAACTCCTCGTCCCAGCGGTGCGCGGGGACATCGGTGATCGCGTCGACCCCGCTGATCAGGTTGCGCCAGTAGCTTTCCAGGTCACCGGCGGAGGGCATCAGGGCGGCCATCCCGACGATCGCGATCTGGCCGGGCGCAGCGGCGCCGTTGTTCATCGGTTCCTCCGGCTTGCGGGGCGGGCGGGGGCGGGGCGGCACATCGACGCCGTCACCACCCGGAGGCGGTGTAGACGACCGAGGTGACCGACGCGTCGGCCCAGGCCAGCTCGCGCAGCAGGGCCAGGGCGCCCTCCTCCGGGTCGATCAGGCCGATGCCGCGCCGGGCGTACTCCCGGCTCAGCTCGGCGGTGACCATGCCGCCGTGGCCGACACCCGGGGCCCACGGCCCCCAGTGGACGGTCACACAGCGCACCCCGGTCCGGGCCGCGTACCGGGTGCCGATGGCGTCCAGGGCATCGTTGGCCGCCGCGTAGTCGGCCTGGCCCCGGTTGCCGTAGGCGGCGGCGATGCTGCCGAAGAAGACCACGAACCGCGGTGCGGTGGGCAGCGCGTCGAGGCCGGTGAGCAGGCCCCGCGCCCCGTCGACCTTGGTGTCGAAGACCCGGGTGAACGAGGCCGGGTCCTTCTCGGCGATCAGCTTGTCCTCGATGATCCCGGCGGCGTAGACCACGCCGTCGAGTCGGCCGTACTCGGCGTGGATCCCTGCCAGCAGGGTGCGGGTCGCCGCCGCGTCCCGGACGTCCAGGGCGTGGTAGCGGACCTCCCCGCCCAGCTCGGTCAGCTCGGCGATGGTCGCGGCCACCTCCCGGGCGGCCAGGATGCGCTGCGCGGTCCGGGCGATCTCGGCCGGCGAGGACAGTCCGCGTCGGGCCAGCACACCGACCAGCGCGGCCCGGTCGACGGCACCCGCCAGCTCCGGGTCCTCCGGGCCGGCCGGCAACGGGGTACGGCCGACCAGTTCGATGCGGCACCCGGTGGCGGAGGCGAGTGCCCGGGCGAACCACGGGGTGATGCCCCGCGCCCCGCCGATCAGCACCACCACCGAGTCGCGTTCCAGGCCGATCGCGGCGGCCTCGGACACCCCGTCACCGGCCGGTCCGGCACCCCCGGCGGCCAGCGCGCCAAGCTCGACCGGGACCAGGTCGGCGACGTACCGGTCGACGCCGCGTCGGGCGACCACCGGGGCGTCGGAGGCGGTGAGCAACTCGTCGAGGAGCTGCCGGGCGAGGACCTCCGGCGTCGCGGCCGGGTCCACCGCCACGAAACGGGCGGTCAGCTGCGGATACTCGCGGGCGATCGTGCGGAACAGGCCGGGCATCCCGTCGGCCGCGCCGGTGACGTCCTGCGCCCCGGCGGCGAGCAGCCAGCGCGGCCCGGCAGCCAGGGCCCGCTGCAACAGCGGGAACACGTCGGGCAGCAGCGGCTCGTCGAGGTTGGTCAACCCGTCGAGCACCAGCACCCCGTCGAACCCCTGGTCGGCCTGGTCGCTGTCGAGCACGCCCAACTGGCCGCCGGCACCGTGCGCGCCGAGCAGTTCGGCCAGGTACGCCCCGACCGGGCCGCCCCCGGTGATCAGGAAGCGCATGCCGGCGAGCGTGGTCGCCGGGTCGATCTGCTGTCCGGCCTGGACGCTCTCCAGGGCGATCAGCCGCTTCGGCGCGATTCCCACCCCGACCTCGGTCGGCGCGGGCGGTGCGGCGGCGACGGCGGCCGGCGCGGCGACGGCCGTCGTCATGGTCGGGCCGGCGGTGACGGCGGGCGTCGGGGTCACGGTGACCGTGGCGCTCATCTTCTGGTCGAGCCAGGTGACCATGGCGCGGACGGTGCGGGCCTTGACGAGGTCTTCGAGTTCGCTCTCGTCGCCTTCGACGGCGAGGGAGAGTCGTTGGGCGACCTCGCCGGCGACTTCGGCGCGTTTGATGGAGTCGATGGAGAGGTCGGCTTCGAGGTCGAGGTCGAGTTCGATGAGGTCGACCGGGTAGCCGGTGCGCTCGCTGATCACCGCCAGGATCGCCTGCTGGAAGTCGGCTGCGGTGACGCCGACCTGGTCGCCGGAGGGGAGCGCGGCGGTGAGGGTCGCGGTGGCGGTGACCGTGCCGCTCATCTTCTGGTCGAGCCAGGTGACCATGGCGCGGACGGTGCGGGCCTTGACGAGGTCTTCGAGTTCGCTCTCGTCGCCTTCGACGGCGAGGGAGAGTCGTTGGGCGACCTCGCCGGCGACTTCGGCGCGTTTGATGGAGTCGATGGAGAGGTCGGCTTCGAGGTCGAGGTCGGGCTCGATGAGGTCGACCGGGTAGCCGGTGCGCTCGCTGATCACCGCCAGGATCGCCTGCTGGAAGTCGGCTGCGGTGACGCCGACCTGGTCGCCGGAGGGGAGCGCGGCGGTGAGGGTCGCGGTGGCGGTGACCGTGCCGCTCATCTTCTGGTCGAGCCAGGTGACCATGGCGCGGACGGTGCGGGCCTTGACGAGGTCTTCGAGTTCGCTCTCGTCGCCTTCGACGGCGAGGGAGAGTCGTTGGGCGACCTCGCCGGCGACTTCGGCGCGTTTGATGGAGTCGATGGAGAGGTCGGCTTCGAGGTCGAGGTCGAGTTCGATGAGGTCGACCGGGTAGCCGGTGCGCTCGCTGATCACCGCGAGGATCGCCTGCTGGAACTCGGCGATGCCCGGCCCGGCCGGGGCCGGGGCCACGACCACGCCGGCCGGGGCCGGCGCCACGACCAGGCCGGCCGGGACGACGCCGCCGACCGCGGGAGAGACGGGCATGACGTCCGGGGTGACCGGTGCGGGCCGGGTGATCACGGGTGCGGTGGCCAGCGCGGTGCCGCCGTTCGATCCCGCCACGGTGGGCATCGCCGCCGGGGCCGCCGCAGGTCGGGGGGCCGGGGCGGGCGTCGGGGTCGGCACCACGGCGGGGCGGGGAGCCGGCGCGGGCGTGGCGGCCGGGGTGGGCATCGGCGTCGGGCCGGCGGGCAGCGCGGTGTACCCCTCGACCCGGTACGTCTCGGTGGGCTGCCAGCCCGGCCGGCCGCCCCCGTCACCGGAGTCGCCGAGGAAGGCGAGCATCACGTCCCGCTGGGTGGCGATCATCTCCCGGGTGGTGCGCAGGTACTCGCTGAGCAGCTCGCCCCGGATGTCCCGGACGGTCGCCGGCTCGGGGCCGGTGACGGTCCGGACCTCCCGGACGGTCACCGGCTCGGGGGCGCTGACGGTGCCGGTGGCGGTGCCGGGGGTGGTGGCGGTGCCGTTGGCGGGGGTCATCGACAACTCCTTGATCCGTCGGGGTGGGGTCATGCCACCGGGAAGACAGTTGCCGTGCTGGTCCCGGACGAGTTGACCGTCGACCGTCCAGAGCGGACGACGGCTCGGTGCGGTGGTGGTGGAGTCGTCCGCGACCCGGCCGTGGAAGAGCCAGTCGGGGCGGACCTGCGCGCCGGCGCAGGCGAGCTCGGCCACCGAGATCAGGAATCCGCGCAGCCCGTCGGACGGGCCGCGTTCGCAGGCGACCGTCTGGTGGGGTCGGTCGCCGAGCACCGCCTGCACCAGCCGGCTGAGCACCTGACCGGGGCCGACCTCGACGAACAGGCGGGCGCCGGCGGCGTACATCGCCTCGATCTGCTCGACGAAGCGCACCGGTGCGCCGATCTGCTCGGCGAGGTGGTGCCGGACCTGGCTGGCGTCGCCGGAGTACGGCGCGGCGGTCAGGTTCGACCAGACCGGGATGCGGGGTTCGGCGATCGGCCGGGCGGCGAGCACCTCGGCGAAGGTCTCCACCGCCCCGGCCACCACCGGGCTGTGGAAGGCGCAGGCCACCGGGATGGCCCGGGCGGACAGGCCGGCCTCCTTGAGCGCGACCACCGCCGCCCGCACCTTCGGGGTCGGGCCGGAGACCACCACCTGCTGCGGCGCGTTCCGGTTGGCCAGCACCACCTCGCTGGTCAGGCCGGCGCTGGCGAGCACCTGGGCGACCTGGTCGGCGGTGGCGTTGACCGCCGCCATGGTGCCCGGGTCCTCGCCGCAGGCGCCGAGGATGGCCGCCGCCCGTTGCCGGCTCAGGTCGAGCAGGGTGGCCGCGTCGAACGCCCCGGCGACGCAGAGCCCGACGAGTTCGCCGTAGCTGTGGCCGGCGGTCATGTCGGGGCGGACCCCGAGGCGGCGCAGCAGGTGGTCCATGGCGAGACCGCCGATGCCGAGCACCGGCTGGGCGGTCCGGGTGTCGCGTACCCGGTCTTCCTGGGCGCGCCGGGAGTCCTGGTCGAAGGCGGTCGGCGGGAAGAGCAGCTCCGCGGCGGCCGGGTCGAGTTCGAGGTAGTGCCGCAGCTCGGGGAAGGCGACGAAGAGTTCCCCGAGGGCGCCGGGACGCTGGCTGCCCTGGCCGGGGAAGAGGAACGCCAGCTGGCCGGGCCCGACCGGGTCGACCCCGGTCGGCTGGACCAGGCCCCGGGCCGGGTCGTGCTCGCCGGCCAGCGCCCGGTGCAGCAGGGTCTCCAGCTCGGTCAGGTCACGGGCGACCACCGCGACCTGGGTCGTCCCGGGCCGGTTGGCGGCCCGGGCGGCGACCGACGCGGCCAGTTGGGCGAGCCGGGCCGGCCGGTCCCCGGCGGCGTCGCCGGCCAGGCTCTCCAGCAGTTGCCGGACGGCCTGGTGGGCGGCGGCCCGGTCCGCGCCGCGGAAGCAGAACAGCTCCGCCGGCCAGATCCGTTGCGCGTGCCGGGGTTCGGCCGCGTTCGGGTAGGCGCTGAGCACGACGTGGAAGTTGGTGCCACCGAAGCCGAACGCGCTGACCCCGGCGATCCGTTCGGCGGCCGGCACCGGCCACGGGCGGGCCTCGGTGAAGAACGCGAACGGGCTCTGCTGCGGGTGCCAGGCCGGGTTGGGCCGTTCCAGGTGGATGGTGGGGGGTCGGATGCCGTGGTAGAGGGCGAGCGTCGCCTTGATCAGCCCGGCCAACCCGGCGGCGCACTTGGTGTGTCCGATCTGGGACTTCACCGAGCCGAGCGCGCAGCCGCCCGGCTCGGCGCCGGCCTCGACGAACATCCGGGTCAGCGTCTCCAGCTCGGTGCGGTCGCCGACCACCGTGCCGGTGCCGTGCGCCTCCACCAGCCCGACCTCGCGGGGCGAGATGCCGGTGCGGTGGTAGGCCCGGTCCAGGGCCCGCCGCTGCCCGTCCGGGCGCGGCGCGGTCAGGCCGAGGGCCCGCCCGTCGCTGGCCCCGCCGAGCCCCTTGATCACGCCGTAGATCCGGTCGCCGTCGCGCTCGGCGTCGGACAACCGCTTGAGCACGACGCACGCGACGCCCTCGCCGAGGGCGATCCCGTCGCCGGTGCTGTCGAACGGGCGGGACCGGCCGGTGGGGGACAGCGCGTGCGCCGAGGTGAACATCAGGTAGTCGTTGACCCCGTTGTGCAGGTCGGCGCCGCCGCAGATCATCAGGTCGCTGTCCCCGCTGGCCAGCTCCTTGCAGGCGGCGTCCATCGCGGCCAGGGACGAGGCGCAGGCCGCGTCGATGGTGTAGTTGGGCCCGCCCAGGTCGAGCCGGTTGGCGACCCGGCCGGCGATCACGTTGGCCAGCACGCCGGGGAAGCTGTCCTCGGTGACCGTGGGCAGCAGCTCCTGCATCTGGTCGGGCACCTCGCCGAGGTACGCCGGGAGCATGGTGCGCAGGGTCTGCGCGTGCCCCATGTCGCTGCCGGCCTCCGCGCCGAACACCACCCCGGTCCGGGCGTGGTCCGCGCCCGGGGCGTCGTAGGCGTAACCGGCGTCGACGAGCGCCCGGTGGGAGACCTCCAGGGCGAGCAGTTGGGTCGGGTCGATGCTGCTCAGCGCGGCCGGCGGAATGCCGTAGCCGATGGCGTCGAAGGGCACCGGGTCGATGAACCCGCCCCACTTGGAGACGCTGATCCGGCCGGTCTGCCCGGGCCCGACCTCGGGGGCGTAGTAGTGGTCGGTGTCCCAGCGGTCGGCCGGGACCTCGGTGACGGTGTCGACGCCGCTGAGCACGGTACGCCAGAAGCTGTCCAGGTCGGGGGAGCCGGGCAGCATGCAGGCCATCCCGACGATGGCGATGTCCAGCGGGGCGGGCGCCTGGTCGATGTCGGCGGCCGGCGGGGTGAGCCGGGCCCGCAACGTGTCGAGCCGGCCGGCGTGGAAGCCCCGTACCTCGGTGGTGACCTCGTCGTGCAGCGCGGCGACGGTGGTGGCGGCGGTGCGCAGCACGGCGACCTGGCCGGCCATGAACAGCCCGTCGCTGGCCTGGATGCTCTCGTCGACGGCCTCGACGACGTCGCCGGAGCGTCGCAGGCCCTTGCTGGCGATCCGGAGCCGGCCCACGTTGAGCAGCTCCAACTGCTCCCACACCTGGCGGTTCTCCGCCCCGGCGCCCTCCAGTTGGGTGCGCAACTCGTGGAAGTCGTCGACGAACGGGGTGTGCAGGCAGCGGGTGGCGTGCCCGGGGGCGGTCTCCAGCAGCGCGGTGTGCTCGGCGGTGAGCGCCTCCCGCTGGAACAGCGGCTGGACCGCGCCGTGGGTCACCGCCTCCTCGGTGAACAGGTAGGCGGTGCCCATCAGCACGCCGATCCGGGCGCCCCGGCGGGCCAGCGGCGCGGCCATCGTGGCGACCATCGCCGCCGACCGGGCGTCGTGCACCCCACCGGCGAAGAAGATCTGCAGCTGCGCGCCGGCGGCCGGATCGGCGTCGAGGTACTCGTCGAGCACCGCCAGTTGGGCCTCCCACAGCGGGAAGCTCGCCCGGGGACCCACGTGCCCGCCGCACTCGGCGCCCTCGAAGATGAACTTGCGGGCGCCGGAGCGCAGGAACTGGCGCAGCAGGCCGGGGGAGGGCACGTGCAGGAAGGTGCTGATCCCCTGCTCCTCCAGGGCGCGGGCCTGCGGTGGCCGGCCACCGGCGATGATGGCGCAGGCGGGGCGGATCTCGCGGATGACGTCCAGTTGCGCCGC
Source organism: Micromonospora matsumotoense (assembly GCF_900091525.1). Taxonomy (GTDB): domain Bacteria; phylum Actinomycetota; class Actinomycetes; order Mycobacteriales; family Micromonosporaceae; genus Micromonospora; species Micromonospora matsumotoensis. The sequence goes on along the minus strand of NZ_FMCU01000004.1, from coordinate 344,758 downwards.
GCGCAGCTCCTCGGGGGCGAAGCCGAGCACCCCGACGCCCCAGGGCTTGTCGCCGAGCTGCGCGGCGGTCTCGGTGAGCATCCGGCGGCACTGGTCGGCCGAGTTGAGGGCGAGCGCGACGAACGGCAGCGCGCCACCGTCGGCGACCGCCGCGGCGAAGGCGGCCTCGTCGCTGACCCGGGTCATCGGACCCTGGGCGACGGGCACCCGTACCCCGAGGGCCGCCGCGAGGGGAGCACCGGGCTGGAGCAGGTCGGCGGCGTCCGGGCCGTCGACGGCGTCGAGCATCGCCGCGCGCATTCCGCGTACGGCGGCGGCGGTGTCCGGCCAACGGTCGGCGAAGGCGGCGGCCAGCCAGCCGTCCTGGCCGACGGGGAGCAGTTCCGCGTCGGCCTGGTGGGGGCCGCCCCGGCGGATGCCCCGCACCCCGGCGCGCAGGACGGTTTCCGAGCCGTCCATCCGCCGGATCACCGCCTGGACGTCGACCGGCAGCTCCGACTCGGGCATCAGGGCGAGCTGGGTGTCCAGGACGACGCCGGTCGCGCCGCCGACCAGGCAGGCGCCGGCGGTACGCGGGCCGATCCCGCCGGCCACCCAGACCGGCAGGTCGAGGGTGTCGTCGGCGACGAGCTGCTGGAGCAGGACGAAAGAGCTGAGTTCGCCGACCCGGCCGCCGGCCTCCATCCCCCGGGCGATCAGTCCGTGCGCCCCCGCCGCCGCTGCGGCGTGCGCCTCGGCCCGGCTGGTCACCTCCACGAGCACCCGGTGGTGCCCGGTGATCTCGGCCAGCGGCCACGGGCTCGTCGGCTCGACCACGACCAGGTCCACCCGGCCGGCGGCGACGCGTGCCACGTCGGCGGGGGTGGCCTGGCAGCCGGCGGGCACCCGGATGCCGATCGGGTCGGCCGACCAGTTCGCCGCCCGGGCGAGTGCCCGCAACGCCCAGTCGTCGCCGGTGGCGAGGTCGATGATGCCGCGCCCACCACCGACGGCGGTGGCGGCCGTGATCCGTGGGCCTGGTTCCAGGACGCCGATCGGATTGACGACCAGGATCAGGTCACGCGTGTACGGTGCGCTACTCATCGGGCTCCCACTTCGGTCGCGAAGGATCGCGTGGTGACGGGGGGATTTGCCGGCCGAACGCCAGCGAGTGCGGTTCTGATTTGCGGCAGTCAATGTCGCGCTGAGTCACAATCTAGCGCTGCCCAGTTACGGCCCGGTTAAATCCAACCATCGGCGCCGCTTCGGTGAAGATTTCCTACCAAGGCTACCGGATATGCCGTCGGGGTAACCAGGCAAAATGACGGTCGATGAGTCGACGCTGTCGCCAGATCGTGCCACGGTAGGTCGCCAGTTCATTTACGGGCTTATTTCCAAACTGTTTTCTGCTGAACGTGAAGTTCCTGGTAGCAGAGATCAACTCGCCGCACGTCCCACTATGTGGAACGGGTCTTGCCATGGATTGCGGTGAACATTAAAGATCCGTACCGGCATTCTTGGCGTCATTACCCATCGATTTGATGTGGCATTCGTGAGGCGAGGTGGGATTGGTTTCGATCATCAGATTCCCTGGTCAAGGACCGGGTGTTCATCGCCCGAGCCCCCGCCTCGCCCATCGCCGCTGACCTCGGCAGTGACCGCCGACCGGGCGAAGATGCCTCGAAGGTGTCGCCGATAACGGCTCTGGGCTGGTCAAACGTCAAGCTTTGACGACAGTCGACGTACTCACTTAACGAACGTTTCACGCGCTGTCTGCCGGGCCGTCCTACGAGCCGGCACCAAGCGACCTGCGGGGGCGATTCCTCCAGCAGCACCGCCCCCCCCACACAGGCCCCGACCAGCCGGGACGTCCGTCACCGCCACGGTGATCCGCCCTAGCCGGGCCGACCTTCCCATTCATCTTCCGGATCGGCGGTAATTGTGCGAAGCCTGCTTCTTCTTGCCCTCGTCGGCCTCGGTGCGCAACTGGTCGACGGCAGCCTCGGGATGGCGTACGGCGTGACATCCACCACATTGTTGCTGGCCCTCAACACAGGTGCGGCCAGCGCCTCGGCGACCGTTCACCTGGCCGAGATCGGCACCACCCTGGTCTCGGGCGCCGCGCACTGGCGGTTCGGCAACGTCGACTGGACGGTGGTCCGCCGGGTCGGTGTGCCGGGTGCCGTCGGGGCGTTCGCCGGCGCGACCTTCCTGTCCAGCCTCTCCACCGAGACCGCGGCGCCGATCATGTCGCTGATCCTGTTCACCCTCGGCCTGTACGTGCTGATCCGGTTCACCGTCGCCGGACTGCCCCGGGACCGCGTCGGGCTGCCCCTGCGCAAGCGTTTCCTCGGGCCGCTGGGGCTGGTCGCCGGTTTCGTTGACGCCACCGGCGGCGGGGGCTGGGGCCCGGTCGGCACCCCCGCGATCCTGGCCAGCGGCCGGCTGGAACCCCGCCGGGTGATCGGCTCGATCGACACCAGCGAGTTCCTGGTGGCGGTCGCCGCCAGCCTGGGCTTCCTGGTCGGCATCGGCTCCGCCAACATCAACTTCGCCTGGGCGGGCGCGCTGCTGCTCGGCGGCATGATCGCCGCCCCGATCGCCGCCTGGCTGGTCCGGCTGGTCCCGCCCCGGGTGCTCGGCTCCGCCGTCGGCGGGGTCATCGTCCTGACCAACACCCGGACCCTGTTGCGCAGCGACTGGATCGGCGCTCCGGACGCCGTCCGCTACGGCTGCTACCTGATCGTCGTGGTGCTCTGGGTGGCGGCGGTGAGCTGGTCGCTGCGCCGGCACCTGGCCGACCGGCAGGCCACGCCGGTCGCCGTCGGACCGGAGGCCGGCGCCGGGGAACACGCCACCACGTCCAGCTGACCGGACGGCCGGCGGCTCCTACACCTCCGGGTCCCAGGCCACGAGCAGGTCGAAGAGCCGCCGGTCGCCGTCCAGTTCCAGGGCGTCCACCGGAATCCGGCCGTACGGCGCCGGGACCAGATCGCTGGCCGTGCCCCGGGCGGAGGCCTCGGCCGCCAGCGCATCGGGGGGAGTGCCGGACCCGGACAGGCGGGCCGCCCGTACGCCCGCAGGACGGCTTCCCGACGGTTGCGGGCGCGGAGAGCCGGAGCCGCAGGAACGACCCTCGGTAGCGTGGTGGTCGACGGCGGCCGGTGCGTGCGGCCAGGCCGCCGTCGTGGTGCAGCAGGTGAACAGGAAGTCCTCGACGCCGTCGAGGGCCACCCCGGCGGGCAACGGCTGCGGGCGCTCACGGTGAGCTGGGCGTCGTAGGTGTGCACCGCGATCTCCTGGAGTTGGCGCCGGGCACCGCACCGCAGGTCTGTGGCGACTGCGACCAGGCCCACCAGGTTCCAGCAACCGCGATCCGGGCCCGTCGTCCCCGATCGTCGTCGGGACGCGACGAGGCGGGCGTGGTCACGGCACGGGGTGCTCGGTCTGGGCGCGGATCTGCCGGAAGATCTCCTCCGGGTGAGTGGTCTGCGGGAAGTGGGTGAGGTGGACCATGCCGAGCGTGTGCCGGTCGGCCCAGGCGCAGACGTGGACCCGGACACCCCTGCTGCGGCCGTCCCCGCAGCGGGCGGACCCGCCCAGCGGTCCCGGGGGGACCGGTGTCACGCCCGAGATGGCGGTGAGCCGGGTGAACACCAGGTCCAGGGTCCGGTGCGAGCGCGGTGGTGCACCGGACCGGACACCGGGTCGGGCGGTCCCGGGTGATCTACGATCCTGCATGGCGTCAACGGGGCGCCGGAGCGTGGAGAGGTCGTCGGATGAAGCTGATGCGGGTGGGCCCGGCCGGCGCGGAGCGGCCGGTGCTGCACGTCGACGGCCGGCATTTCGACCTGTCCGGGCTCACTGCGGACATCGACGCCGCCTTCCTCGCCTCCGACGGCCCGGCCCGGGTCCGGGCGGCGCGGGACCTGCCGGAGGTGGACGTCACCGGCCTGCGGGTCGGCGCGCCGGTGGCCCGGCCGGGCGTGGTGCTCTGCGTCGGGCAGAACTACGCCGCGCACGCCGCCGAGTCCGGCGCCGCCCCACCGGAGACCCCGATCATCTTCTACAAGGCACCTAACACCGTGGTCGGCCCGTACGACGACGTGCGGGTGCCGCGCGGGGCGACCGCCACCGACTGGGAGGTGGAGCTGGCCGTGGTCATCGGACGGCAGGCCCGCTACCTGGAGTCGCCCGCGCAGAGCCTGGCCCACGTCGCCGGCTACCTGGTCTCCAACGACGTGTCCGAGCGCGACTTCCAGCTGCGCGACTCCGGCGGCCAGTGGTCCAAGGGGAAGTCCTGTGAGACCTTCCAACCGCTCGGCCCGTGGCTGGTCACCCCGGACGAGATCGCCGATGTGCAGGACCTCGGGTTGCGTTCCTGGGTCAACGGCGAGCCCCGGCAGGACTCCCGCACCGGGGACATGGTCTTCGACGTGGCGTACCTGATCTGGCATCTGTCGCAGTACACGGTGCTCGACCCCGGTGACGTGATCAACACCGGTACGCCGGAGGGGGTCGCCCTCTCCGGCCGGTTCCCCTACCTGCGGCCCGGTGACGTGGTGGAGGTCGAGGTGGACGGCCTGGGCCGGCAGCGGGTCACCATGACGGCGGCCTGACCGGCGGGCTGCCGGCCGGCCGGCCGGATCAGCGGACCAGCCGCAGGCCGGACATGCCGCCGTCGACGGCCAGCGCGGTGCCGGTGGTCGCCCCCGACAGCGGGGAGGCGAGGAACGCCACCGCCTGGGCGACCTCGTCGGCGGTGACCAGTCGACCGGTGGGCTGTCGGGCGGCGAGCCGGCGCTTCTCCGCGGCCGGGTCCCCGGCTCCGGCGAGCAGCCGGGCCACCCACGGGGTGTCCACCGTGCCCGGTGCCACCGTGCACACCCGGATGCCGTCGCCCACCAGGTCCGCGGCCATGGCCAGGCTGAGCGCGTGCACCGCGCCCTTGGTGGCGGAGTAGACCGCCCGGTCGACCAGCCCCGCCGTCGCCGCGATCGAGGTGATGCTGACGATGGCCCCGCTGGACGAGCGGCGCAGGTGGGGCAGGGCGGCCCGGCAGGCCCGGGCGACCCCGACGACGTTGACGTCGAGGCAGTGGTGCCACTCGGCGTCGTCGGCGGCCTCCACCGCCCCGACCGCGCTGACCGCCGCGCAGTTCACCAGCACGTCGAGACCACCCAGGGTTGCCGCGACCCGGTCCATGGCCTCTTCCAAGGGGCCGGTGACGTCGGCGGTGAGCCGCAGGTGCGCTCCGCCGGCACCGGGGTCGCGATCCAGGACGGCGACCCGGGCCCCGCGCGCGGCCAGCAGGTCGGCGACCGCCGCGCCGATGCCCGAACCGCCGCCGGTGACCGCCGCCACCAGACCGTGGAAATCCGTCATCTCGGCACCTCGTACCCACGGGCGGCGGGGACCGGGGGACACCCCCACCCGCACCGGGCGTCCACCGGGGCCGGTACGCCGCAGCGATCGGCGGGCCAGCGGCCCGCCCGGCCGACGAGACCGCAGGACGTCGCACCTCGCACCGAACTCCATAGATCATATACGATTCGTCAAACACGGCCGGGGACGGCGAGGGGGCTCGGTGCGCATCGCGTTGTTCGTCACCTGCCTCAACGACGCGTTCTTCCCGCGCGTCGGCATCGCCACCGTGACGGTGCTGGAGCGGCTCGGCCACACCGTGACCTTCCCCGCCGGGCAGAGCTGTTGCGGCCAGTTGCACGCCAACACCGGCTACCCGGACCCGGCCCGGGTGCTCGAGCGGAGCACCGAGGCGGCGTTCGCCGGCCACGACGTCGTCGTCTCCCCGTCCGGTTCCTGTGTGGCCCACCTGCGGGCGCACACCCGGTTGCCGGTGCACGAGCTGTCCGAGCTGCTGGTGGACGTGCTCGCGGTGACCGATGTGGGGGCCCGCTTCCCCCACCGGGTCACCTACCACCCGACCTGCCACGGGCTGCGGATGCTGCGCCTGGGCGACCGGCCACGCCGACTGCTCGGCGCGGTGCGCGACCTGGAGCTGCTGGACCTGCCCGAGCCGGAGCAGTGCTGCGGCTTCGGTGGCACCTTCGCGCTGAAGAACGCCGCCGTCTCCGGCGCCATGCTCGACGACAAGTGCGCCCACGCGGTGGCCACCGGCGCCGACTACCTGGCCGCCGCGGACAGCTCCTGCCTGGCCCACATCGGCGGTGGCCTGGCCCGCCGGCCCGGTGCCCCGCGCCCCGTCCACTACGCCGAGATCCTCGCCGCGACCGGGCCCGGGACGGGCCCGTGACGCCCCGACGACATCCGGAGGGCCCGCGATGAGCCGGCAGTTGCCCATCGTGGCGGTCACCCCCTTCCCCCGGGCGGCGGCCGGCGCGCTGCGGGACGCCCAGCTCCGGGCGAACCTGGGTCGCGCCACCCGTACCATCCGGGACAAGCGGGCCGCGGTGGTGGCCGAGGTGCCCGACTGGGACCGGTTGCGCGACCGGGCGGCCCGGGTCAAGGACGACGTGATCGACCGGCTGCCCGAGCTGGTGGCGCAGTTCGCGCGGGCGGCCACCGCCGCCGGGGCGACCGTGCACCACGCCGTGGACGCCGCCGCCGCCAACACGGTGGTCACCGAGCTGGTCCGGGCGCAGGGCGTCGACCGGGTGGTGAAGGTCAAGTCGATGGCGACCCAGGAGATCGGCCTCAACGAGGCGCTGGCGGCGGCCGGGGTGACGGCGGTGGAGACCGACCTGGCCGAGCTGATCGTCCAACTCGCCGACGACACCCCGTCGCACATCCTGGTGCCGGCGATCCACTACAACCGGGGGCAGATCCGGGAGCTGTTCGCCCGTCGGATGCCCGGCTTCCACGCCGACTCGGACGACCCCGCGGTGCTGGCCGGCGCCGCCCGGGAGTATCTGCGGCGGACCTTCCTGGCGGCCCGGGTCGCGATCTGCGGGGCCAACTTCGCGGTGGCCGAGACCGGCTCCCTGGTGGTCGTCGAGTCCGAGGGCAACGGCCGGATGTGCCTGACCCTGCCGGACACCCTGATCGCCGTGGTCGGGGTGGAGAAGCTGCTGCCCCGCTTCGCCGATCTCGGTGACTTCCTGCGCCTGCTGCCGCGCTCGTCGACCGGTGAGCGGATGAACCCGTACACCTCGATCTTCACCGGGGTGACCCCCGGCGACGGGCCGCGCCGGCTGCACGTCGTGCTGCTGGACAACGGTCGACGCCGGATGGCGGCGGACCCGGTGGGCCGGGCGGCGTTGCGCTGCATCCGCTGCTCGGCCTGCCTGAACGTGTGTCCGGTCTACGAGCGGGTCGGCGGCCACGCCTACGGCTCGGTCTATCCCGGGCCGATCGGGGCGATCCTGTCGCCCCAGCTCACCGGGCAGGACGCCGGCCACAACGCGACCCTGCCGTACGCCTCGACGCTCTGTGGGGCCTGCTACGACGTCTGTCCCGTCAAGATCGACATTCCGGCGATCCTGGTCCACCTGCGCCAGACGGGACCGAAGCCGGCGGCCGAACGCGCGGCGATGGCGTGGCTTGCCTGGACGATGCGCGACCGTCGCCGGTGGCGGGCGGCGCTGCGGACGGCCCGCGCCGGCGGTCGGCCCCTGCGGGTGCTGACCCGGCGGCACGGCGGGCGGCTGCGCCGGGCACCGTGGCCGCTGTCGGCGTGGACGGCGCACCGGGACGCCCCACTGCCGGCCGCCGAGTCCTTCCGCGACTGGTGGCACCGGACCCATGACTCCTGAACTGTCCGCGCTCTTCGCCGCCCGGGCCGGGGACTACCGTGCCGGGGTGCATCCCTGTACCCCGGCGGAGCTGCCCGACCTGCTCGCCACCCTGCTCGCCGGGGCTTCCGGGGTGGTGCTGCCGGCCGGAACACCACCGGAGTGGACCGCCCGGCTGGGCCGGCCCACCCTGTCCGGCGACACGCTCACCGCCGCCCAGCTGGACGCCCCCGGGCTGGCCGTGCTCACCGGTTGCGCGCTCGCCGTCGCCGAGACCGGCACCCTGGTGCTCGACGGGGGCGTGGCGCAGGGCCGCCGGTTGCTGACCCTGGTCCCCGACCACCACGTCTGCGTGGTCCGCGCCGCGCAGATCGTGGCCGACGTGCCCGACCTGGTGATCGCGCTGCCCGACCCGACCCGCCCCCTGACGATGATCTCCGGACCCTCCGCGACGAGCGACATCGAGCTCAACCGGGTGGAGGGCGTGCACGGCCCCCGCCGCCTGGACATCGTCTGCCTTCCCCCGCACCGGTAGCGGGGCGGGGCGAGCGCGCTGCGGCTACCCTCGCCGCCGTGGACGCTGTGGAGATCGAAGCCCCCGTGGTCGCCGTCACCGTGTATCCGGACCGGGCCCGGGTCACCCGCCGGGGCGGCACCCGGCTGACCGCCGGTGAGCATCGGATCCGGATCGCGCCCCTGCCGTTACGGCTGCGCCGGGACTCCCTGCGCATCGGGGGCGGAGGCGCGGTCACCGTCCTGGGGGTGGAGGTGAGCACCTGGCGGCAGCCCCGCAGCACCGACGGTCAGGTCGGCGAACTGACGCGGCGGGCCCGGGAGTTGGCCGACGAACTGGCCGAGGTCGACGACGACGCCGAGGTCGAGACGCAGCGGCGGCAGTTCCTCACCCGGCTGGCCGAGCGGGCCGGCAGCACGTACGCCCGCACGCTGGCCGCCGGTGACACCGGCCCGACCGACGTGGCCACCTTCGCCGACTCGGTGGCCGCCCAACTCGCCGAGTCGCACCGCCGCCGACGCGGGCTGGCCCGGCGGCGTACCGCGCTGACCGAGGACCTGTCGGCCGTCGAGCGGGAGTTGGCCGCCGCAGGCGGCAAGCAGGAACCGGACCGGTTGGCCGCCGAGGTGACGGTGGCGGTGGACGCCGGCGACACCGAAGTGGACCTGGAGCTGAGCTACCTGGTCGACGGGGCCCGCTGGGAGTCCTCCTACGACCTGCGGCTGGTCGAGGAGACCATGACGGTCACCTGGTTCGGTCTGGTCACCCAGGACACCGGCGAGGACTGGCCGGAGTGCGCGCTCCAGCTCTCCACCGCCCGCCCGGCGGCGGCTGCCGACGTACCCGAGTTGTCGCCCTGGTATCTCGACCGGGTCCGGCGGGCGCCCGCGCCGGCGGACCTGCCGGTGGCGAGTTTCGGCGCGCCGCCACCCCCGGCGCCCGGCGCGGCACCGGCGGGCGGCGGTGTGGTGGCCCGCGGGGGCGCACCACGCCCGGCGATCCGCCAAGCCGTGGCGGAGGTCGCGCAGGGGGTCAGCGCGGCGACCTACCGGCCGGCCCGGCCGGTGGCGGTGCCCGCCGACGGCAGCGCCTACCGGGCCGTCATCGCGGTGCTGGACCTGCCGGTCCGCCTCGACCATGTGACCGTGCCGGTCCGGGTGGCCGAGGCGCACCTGCGGGCGACGGTCCGCAACACCTCGGCGCACACCCTGCTGCCGGGCGCGGCGGCGGTCTTCCACGAGGCCGACTTCGTCGCCGCCACCCGGCTGCCCACGTGGGCGCCCGGCGAGGAGACCGAACTGGCGCTCGGGGTGGACGACCGGGTCCGGGTGGAACGCGAGCTGACCCGGCGGGCCGACACCCGGGCCACCCTCGGCTCCACCCGGCGGCGGGACGTGGAGTACCGGATCAGCGTGGCCAACCACACCCCCCGGCCGGCGACCGTCGAGGTCCGCGACCAGTTGCCGGTCTCCCGCGACGAGGCGGTGGCGGTCCGCGAGTCCACCGTCGTCCCGCCACCGGACGAGCGCACCGAACTCGGCGAGCTGACCTGGCGGCTGCGGCTCGGCCCGGGGGAGAGCGGCCAGATCACCCTGGGCTTCCGGGTCGAACTCGGCAAGGGGGTCGAGCTGGCCGGCTGGCGGGAGTGACCGCCGCCCCCGCAGCGACCCGGCCCACCGGCCAGCCGGCGGGGCGGACCGCCCGACAGCGGACCTGTCACCCGTCGGTCGTCACGGTCAACGCGGCGACCGACGGGTGGGGTCGTCCCTGCGCGTCGTCGATCGCCACGGCCAGTCCGCCGGTGGCCCCCGGCCCGGTGGGGGTGACCACCCGCAGGACCGGGCCGCCGTCCACCCGGGCCACGGTCTCGCCGTCGCGCACGGTGACTGCGATCCGGTGACCGGCGGCCGGGGTAAGGGCGGCCTCGGCGACCACCCGGCCGGCGCGCAGCAGCGCCACCCGGCCGTACGCCACCCGCACCGACACCGTGGCGTCGCCGTTCACCCCGACCAGCAGGGTGACCGTGCCGCCGTCGGTCCGCAGACCCCGCACGGTGGCGTCGGCCGTGTAGCCGGTCCAGTCCGCGCTGGCATACGCGAGCAGCGTGCCGTAGGCGCGGCGGGGACTGTCGGCGGTGAACCGGCCGGCGGTCAGTGGGGACAGCTCGGTCATCGGCTCGCCGTGCTGGTCACGCCAGTCCCAGGCGCGGGCGAACGGGTCGGTCACCACGGCGGGCACGGCCGTCCGCTCGACGACCGCGCTGACCAGTTCGGCCGTGTCGGTCGTGGCGTACACCTCGGCCCGCTCGACCTGGCCGTCGGCCGCCGACCGGCGGCTGCTCGGTTCCGGGGCGAGCGACTTGTTGGTCAGCGCGCCGACGAACCGCGCGGCGATCAGGTCGCGGCTGAACGCGGCAGCCTCCGGGTCGGTCGTCACGTCACCGATCTCGGAGAACGGGTACGCGAACAGCCGCGGCCGGGGCAGCTGATGGGCGGTGAACGCGGTGAACATCGCGTCGAAGTCGGCGGTCAGCCGCTGCCGGTAGGCGGCCAGGCTCTCCCGGGTGCCGGTGGCCGGCTCCCAGCGCCGGTGCGTCAGGGGGGAGCCGAGCTGCCCCGGCGCGGTCTGCACCCGGGTGTGCAGGTCGTGGGTGTGCGCCTGGAAGTCCCACCGGCCGGAGCGGCTCATCCGGCTGACCTCCGCCCAACTCAGGTAGTACGGCCGGTGGGTGTCCACGTGCCCGGTGATCAGGTAGGAGGCGGCCACCATGCGGTGCCGTTCCAGGATCGGGTCGGCGTACGTCCAGAGCCCCCGGGTGCCGTCGTCGAAGGTGAGGTAGACCGAGCGGGCCGGGACGCTGCCGCCCCGCAGGTAGTCGACGTACTGGGCCGAGGAGATCGTCCGGTAGCCGGCCGTGTGCAGCGCGGTGAGCTGGGCGTCGAACGCCTCCGGGGTGACCACGTAGTGTTCCCGACCGGCCGGTGCGGTCGCCGCCGGGTCGCCGCCGTGCGGCCTGATGTCGTGGTAGGCCACCACCACCGGCGCGGCCCGGTCCGGCAGCCGCCCGGCCGTCTCGGCGAAGCGGCGCAGGTCGGCGGGGTCGACCCGGGTGACCGGGGTGTCCCGCTGCCCACTGACGTGCCGCCGCAGGTCGGCCAGGTACCAGGACACCCCGAAGGGCGCCGCCACCACCAGCAGGGTGACCAGCGAGAGCAACCCGCCGAGCGCGCGGGGCCACAGCCGCCTCACCGGAGCACCTCGCCCCGGGAGAACACCACCGCGTAGAGCAGCACCAGCACCACCGCACCGGCGAGGGTGAGCGCCACCCGGGCCAGCCGGGTCAGCAGCCGACCGCCGGCGTTCACACCGTGCTCCGGGACCACACGCCACGACGGATCGTCCCCACCGACCAGGGCAGCAACCAGGACAGCATGGTGGCGGACAGCACGCTCATCAACGGCCGGTACGCCCAGCGCGGGTCACCCGGGTTGTCCAACCGGTACGCCAGCCCCCAGGCGGTGCCCTTGAGCAGCACCCCGCACAGATAGAGCAGCGGCACCGCCCACCAGCCGCGCAGCGGCGCCCAGACCAGATGGGAGAAGGCCATCGCCGGGGCCAGCGCCACCCAGAGCGCGTGTCCGTAGTAGAGCGCGGCCGGCCCGGGGCCCCGCCGCCACATGAACGTGCCGGTGAAGAAGAGGTTCCGCACGTAGCTCTTCTTCCAGCGGGTCTGCTGGCGCAGGAACGGCCGCAGCCGGGCCGGCACGGTGGTCCACACCTTCGCCGAGCGGACGTAGCCGACCCGCCAGGCGCGGGGCGGGTGGTCCTCGTCGCGGACGAACGGCGAGTCGGCGAAGCGCCGCTTGAGCCGGTCGCCGATCCAGCGTTGTCCCAGCACATAGCCGGTGAGCTGCCGGTCGGTGGCGAACCGGAACTCGCCGCCGAGGAAACGGTCGGCCGCCCAGGCGGGCAGGTAGTTGAGCACCGCCTCCCGACGGAACACCGCCAGCGGGCCGGAGACACAGGTGACCGCGCCGAACGACGCCTCGGCCGCCTTGGAGACCCGGAACTGACCCTCGTACCAGACGTCCTGGACCCGGGTGAGCAGCGACTCGTCGGGGTTGAGCGCGCGGGCGTGGCCGCTGACCGCGCCGAGGTCCGGTTGGCGCAGCAGCGCCTCGACGCAGCGGCCCAGCGCGTCCGGGGCGAGTACGCAGTCGGAGTCGGTGAAGGCGAGCACGTCGCCGGTGGCGTACCGGGCGGCGTGCACCAGGGCCCGCTTCTTGCCGACGTTGCGGGGCAGGTGCAGCACGGTGACCGGGAGTTCGGCGGCGAGCCGGTCGAGCACCTCGGCGGTGCCGTCGGTGGAGCCGTCGTCGACCACGATCACCTGCAACGGCCGGTGGTTGCTGCCGGTCATCGACCGTACGCACGCCTCGATCCCGTCCGCCTCGTCCTTGACCGCCACCAGCAGGCTGACCCGGGGAGCCGGCGGCAGCGGCGGGAACTCGGCGGCGTGCCGGTGCTGCGCCGGTGCCTCGCTGGGGTCCACGTACCGGGCGTAGGCCAGGTAGAACACGGCGACGGTGGCGGTGAGCACGGCGAAGCCGTAGAACGCCAGCAGCGGGGCGTACGGCAGTTGGGGCAGCTGGCGGGCCAGCAGGACGATCAGCGGGAGCAGCGCGAGCACGGTGAGCAGCCGACGCAGGCCGCGCCGGACCGGCAGGGACACCGGCATCTCAGACGACCTCCCGCCGGGGCAGCCCGGCCAGCCGGTAGGTGGCGTCGAGCACCATGGGCTGCCCGCGCAACCACGCCTCGTCCAGGCCGGACTGGCCGGTGTGCACGACCACCAGGTCCCACTCCCGGTCGGTGTGGTCGGCGACGCGGTGCAGGGTCCCGCCGTCGGGGGTGCGGACCGTGTCGACGAGGTCGTCGACGAAGCCGACCTCCGCGCCGGCCCGGACCAACTCGCCGATGATCTCCAACGCCGGGGACTCCCGCACGTCGGCGACCCCCGGCTTGTACGTCACCCCGGCGATCAGCACCCGGGCCCCGAGCAGGGGACGACCGGCCCCGGCGAGCAGTTCCCGGATGCGGTCGACGACCCGCCGGGGGCGGGCGGCGATCCCCCGCATCGCGGTCTCGATCAGGGGTGCCTCGCGGCGCTGCCCGCGCACCTGCCAGAGCAGGTAGTGCGGGTCGCAGGGGATGCAGTGCCCGCCCACCCCGGGGCCGGGCTGGAAGGCCATGAAACCGTACGGCTTGGTGTCCGCCCCGTCGATCACCTCGGTGACGTCCAGGTGCAGGTCCCGGCAGAGGTCGGCGAACTCGTTGGCCAGGGCGATGTTCACCGCCCGGAAGGTGTTCTCCAGCAGCTTGGTCATCTCGGCGGCCTCGGGCGAGCTGAGCCGGTGCACCAGGGGGGTGATCCGGGCCAGCGCGGCGGCGGCCCGCGCGGTGCAGTCCGGGGTCGTCCCGCCGACGACCCGGGGGGTGAGTTCCTGGCGGTGCCGGTCGTTGCCGGGGTCGACCCGTTCCGGGGCGAAGGCCACCCACACCTCCTGTCCGACCCGCAGGCCCCGGGCGGCCAGCGGCGCGACCAGCAGGTCACGGGTGGTGCCGACATAGCTGGTGGAGGTGAGCACGATGGTCTGGCCGGGGCGGGCGTGGGCGACCACCGCCGCGCAGGCGGCCCGCAACGCGGTGAGGTCCGGGGCGAGGTGGCGGTCCACCGGGGTGGGCACGCAGATCAGCACCGTGTCGGCGTCGGCGATCTCGCCGATCGCGGTGGTCAGGCGCAGCGCGGGGTCGGCGGCCCGCAGCGTCTCGCGGAGCCGGTCCCGGTCGTCGTCGAGCAGGTCGGCCCGGTCGGCCCGGATGTCGTCGAGCCGGTCCGGGGAGATGTCCACGCCGATCACCCGGGCGCCGCTGGCGACCAGGGCCAGGCTGGTCGGCAGGCCCACGTAACCGAGGCCCACCACGGCGGTACGCGCCCCAGGGACGGTGGTGACGGCGGCGGCCGGCTCCGGTGGGGCGGCCGGGAATGCCGGGGCGATGGCCGGGACGTCGGACCGGGCGGCGGGCAGGAGCTGCGACATGGTCGGTGACCCTCACGGAAGGTGAACGGTGATGACCTAAGAGTGCCGATCGGGTCACCCCGGCGGCTGTCCGTCGAACAGCCTCCCGGAAGCAGAAAGACTACGGGCAGTCACTGTCCGTTCGGTCAGTTCTCCGCGTGGCAACCGCCCACCAGCGTCTTTACCGCACCGTGGGGACGCCCCGGGTCCGTCCCAGCGGCCTCATCGACCACCGGCGTCCCACCTGTCCCGCCGTCCCGGGCGGAGTAAGAATCATCACTGGCGGTGAACTGGACGGCCGTGCTCCCTCGCCTCGCCTCGGGTCGGGTGACGGCCGGCCCTGCGGGCGCGGCGTCCCGTCCCACCAGGAGCGAACCGGTTGCGGGGGCACGGTTCCTCCGGTGCGGATGGCGGCGGTTCCATCGGCCGGGGTTCGCCTTGACCCGAGACTCATCACCGACAGTCATGGTGGGGTAGGTGTCGGCCCCGCCGCCGGGTGGCGGGACGACGGCGGGTTCTGTCGCCCGGGTGGGCTAGCCTCCGGTGTCTCTACTCGCCGATCATGAGGATGTCCACATGGGATGGTCAGCGGTGTCGGGTGGCTATCAGGTCACTCTCCGCGATGGTGACGTCGTCGCCCGGAACGCCAAGGGCCGGGAACTCCGTTCCCTCCCGGCGACCCTGCGCGACGATCCGACCGTGGTCGGGCTCCGACAGCTCACCGAATGGCTGACCCGGCACGAGGCCCAGTGCCGTACGGACATCGAACGCTGGATGGTGCGCTCGCTGCCGGTGCCGGTGTCGGTCCTGACCGAGGTGTGGCCGGACGAGGCGTGGCGCACCGCGCTCACCGACCTCGTCGTCGTGGTGCTCGACGACGACGGCCACCGGGACCCGGACGACGTGGGTCTGCTCCGCGAGGTGGGCGACGGCCAGGTCGGTCTGGTCAACCTGGACGGCGACTCCGTCCGCCGGGCCGCCCGACGGATCGTCATCCCCCACCCGGTCACCCTCGACGACCTCGACGACCTGCGGGAGTTCGCCGCCGAACTCCAGGTCCGCCAGTCCGTCGACCAGCTCTTCCGGCAGACCTGGGTCCGGGGGCCGGACGTCGACCCGACGTCGACCCGATGCGACGACTACGCCGGCGGCCGGTACGACCAGCTGCGCCACCTGACGGCCCGGGCGACGAAGCTCGGCTACCCGGTGCGCGGCGGCAACGCGGTGTGCCGGATCGTCGAGGACGGCCACACCGTCGAGGCCCGGTCGTGGGTCGGCGCCGACGACCCGTACTACGAGACCGAGACCGGTGACCTCGTCTTCACCGACCGGCACGGCACCGCCCTGCCGCTGGGCACGGTCGGCCCGGTGGCCTGGTCGGAAGGAACCCGGATGGCCGCCGCGCTGTACGCCGGCCGGGTCGTGGCAGCAGAGCAGGAGGAGGACCAGTGAGCGTCGACGCGATGGACCTGTTGGAGGCGGGGGCGGTGCTGCCCGCCGGCACGGTGGTGGCCAAGGACGACACCGCCGACACCCTGACCGCCCGCCGCTACGCCCATCCGGTCCTCGCCGGACGGACCGTCGTCCGGCTGGTCATCGACGCGCTCGGCGAGGCCGAGGACCTGTCCATGGAGTTCCTGGGCTTCGACCGACCGGACCGGGTGACCCCGGTCGGGGTGGTCCGCCGGCAGGCGCTCGGCTTCCCGGCGTGGGCGCTGGTCCACGACCCCGCCAACGGGCACCACGCGCTGGCCCTGGTCAAGGAGATCGAACGGCTGGCCCGGACGGCCAGGTCCCGGATCGGTCCGGCGAAGGACGGCTTCAACGCCCTCGGCGAACGACTCGCCCGGTCGGTGCCGCACTTCCTGCCGACGTTCTACGAGGAGGCCGGCCGGGCGTTCCTCGCCGCCGACAGCGTGACCCACGCGGCGAGCATGTTCGGCAAGGCCCGGGACGCGGAGCGCGCCTACGGGCTGACCATCGACGAGGACCGCCAGCACGCCGTGTTCCTGGAGTTCGCGCTGGCCGGCGCGCTGACCGCGAAGGCACTCTCCGGCCACGCCCGGGACCTCGCGACCCGGTGCGCGCCGGCGGACGCGTACGCGATGTTCCTGCGGCTGTGCGTGGAGCGCACCCTGGGCGGGCTGCCGCCGTACGCGGCGATGCACACCGACCTGCGCCGGCTGGCCCGCGCCGCCGGGCTCGACCCGGCCGCCGAGGACGAGCGGGTGCTGACCGAACTGCTGGCCGCGCCCGCGCTCAACCGGGCACCGGAGGCGTTCTGGAACGCCTACCGGACGCCGTTGGCCCGGCTCGCCGCGACCGACCCCGCCCTGCGCGGCCGGCTGCTCGGGCTGACCCCCGAGCACTGCGGCGACGACGTCTGGCTGAGCGTGCTGGAGGACGCCGGCGCCACGGCGGCGTTGACCGGGCCGGCGGACGGCGTACCCGCCGAGGCCGCCTCGCCGGACGGACCCGCCGGCTGGCTGCGCCGCTTCGACGAGCATAGAGAGCGGCGCTCCTGGCGGGCGCGCAAGCGCCACCCCGGGCTGCTGGCGTTGGTCGCACGGATGGCGGGACGGCTGAAAGGCGACGGGGTGCCGGTCGCGCTCTGCCGCGACCACGACACGGTGGACCTCGACCTGCTCGACACCTGCCTGGCGCTGGGGGTGCCCGTCGCCGATCCGGCCCCCGACGTCCGGCACCGGCTGGAGCTCTGGCTGGCCGACGAGACCGACGGCCGGCGTGACCTGGTCGCCGTCGCCGCCGACCGGCGCTTCCTGCCGTTGCTGGTCGAGGGTGTGGAGCGGCGGCTGCGGACCGGCTCGCGCGACCTGCGCGACCCGACCGCACGGGTGCAGGAGATCGTCGCGGTACCCGGCCTGCGGACCGCCCTGCGGCGCTGGCTGGACACGCTCGCCGACGCCGTCGGGCGGCAGGGGCTGCCGACGATCGACCATCACCTCGACCGGGTCGGCACCGTCGCCTGCCCGACCGGGTTCGCCGTCAACCCCGACGCGGCACGCCGGCTCGTCGACCACGACCTCGGCCCCGTCCTCGGCCGTACGCTGCGGTCTGGTCTGTTCGACGAGTACGGCTGGCCGGCCCTGGACGCCGCGGTCGAACGTCTCCCCGAGTCGGACGTGGGCGTACAGCTCGTCGGGCAGTGGCCTTACCTGCTGCTGGTTACCGGGAACCTGGTGTCGGTGGTCGGGCCGGACGGGGTGGAACTCGAGCACCTGATGCGGATTCCGGCCGGGGAGAACCGGCACCGGTGGCGGCTGGTGCTGCGCTACGTCGACGGGCAACTGCTGGTCTGCTGGGACCGGGGCCGGGACCGGGCCGCCTACTGGAGCGGCACACCGGACGACGTCTTCACCCTCGCCGACGACGCCTTCACCAACTATCCCCGGCTGTCGCTGCCGCTGCCCGGTGGGGGACGTACCCTGGGCCGCCGTCCGTTGCGGGTCGGCGACCGCAGCGAACGGACCGGCGGCCGGGTGATCAGCGACGGCGACACCTACTGGGTGCGTGCCGCCGACCACCCGCTGGGCTGGCGGGAGTACGACCCCGCGACGGGCGAGCCGGGCCGGTTCTCCCGGCCGACGTTCTTCGAGGACGGCACGGTCGACGGTCAACCCCTGGACGCCGAGGCGTCCTGGCTGCGCCCCACCACGTCGGCCGGCAGCCCGCTGGGCCCCGCCGACGGGCTGGCCGGCTGGCGGGCCCGGCACGCAGCGGGCGGCTGGGCCGGCGAAGCCGCGAACGGCCTGTCCTTCGCCCTGCCGGCGGGTACCGGCCTGGACGGGCGGCTGGTGGCGGCGGTGCGTTTCCCCGGCGCGACCGCCACCTTCGGTCTGCTGCACCACAACCGGGGCCGGGGCGGCGAGCTGCTGATCTGCGCCGAGGACGGCTTCCTGCTCGGTCGCTACCAGCTCGGCGGTGAGCGGTCGGCCTTCGCCACCGGCACCCGGCTGGTGCCGCCCCTGGAGTTCTGGCACTTCCTGCGGCCCCGCGACGAGGCCGGTTCGGCGGCACTGCGGGTCGTCACCGACGCGCAGGCCGGTGCGCTGCTGGCCGAGGCGGCCGGCCTGGACGCCGCGCAGGTGCCCGCCCTGGTCGGCCGGCACCTTCCGCAGCTCACCGCGCCCGCCCTCGTCGCCGGGGTCGCCGGCCTCGTCACCCGGGCCGCCGCGCAGGTGGCACGGCTGCGGACGTTGGCCGCCGTGCTGGACGGCGAGCAGGACAACGCCCTGCCGGCGGTGGAGCAGACCCCGGCCGGGGCGCCGGCGGTCGACCGGCTGCTCGCCGAGGGGCTGGCCGGGCTGATCCAGTACTGCTACGCCGCCGGGGACAGCTCCCTGCGACTGATCAGCCGGGCGGGTGCCGCACTCACCGGCACCGGGCCGACGTCGGACGCCCGGGGCCAGCTGGACGGTGACCTCGACTGGTTCGACGTGCTGGGGGTGCTGCCGGCCGCGATGTACCGGGCGGTGGCCCCGGTCTGCCTGTCCGAGGTGCGCGAGGCGCTGCTGACGCTGCTGGAGGTGTGCGCCCGCTCCGGGCTGCTCGCCCCGGGCAGCCGGCTGCGGCGGGCCACCCTGGTCGCCGACGGCACCCACCCGGTCGACCAGGTCAGGGGACAGGTGCTGACCGAGGGCGGACGGCGGTTGCTGGTGCTCGCCGTCGACACCGACGACCGCGAGGTCGAGGTGCTCGACTGGACGCCGACCGGGCAGTTCTCGGCGGTGGCCGGTTTCCGGATCACCGAGGAGGAGATCCTGCCGACCGGTGACGTCACGCCGCAGCGGCTCGACGAGTTCGTCCGGCTCGCCCGCGAGAACGGGCCGGTGCCCTGGCACACCGAGCGGGCCCAGGCACTGTCCGAGGCGGCGGGAATGAGCTACGCCGAAGCGGTGCTGCTGCTGGCGGGCCTGCCCCGGCTGATGTGGGAGAAGGCGCCGGCCGAGCTGCGTACCACCCTGGGGTTGCCCGACCCGGCGGCCGCCGCCGCGGCGGCCCGGTTCTGGGGGACCGGCGGTCGCGGTCGGCAGGGCCTCACCGGGCTGCTCGGGCGGTTGGTGCCGGAGGACCCGGCGACGCTGTGGGTCGACGGACCCCGGCAGGATCTGATCGTCGAGGAGTGGGTCCGGCGGTACGGGCGACGTCGAACCGTGTCCGACGAGTTGATCGTCCAGGTGCACCGCGCCGAGGTGGCCAGTCCGCTGCCGGCCTCGACGGTGGTCCACTGGGTCGCCAACGCGGCCACCTGCCACTGGCTGGCCGGTACCGACCAGGGCATCGACGACGGCGACGCGTTGATCGCGCTGACCAGGACGCTGCCGTGGCTGGCCTACCACCTGGCCGTCGACGACCCGATCCGGGCGGCGTTGCCGGTGGCCGCCCGACTGGCCCGGGAGCGGTTGGCCGATCCCGGGTGCACCGTCACGGTCGGCCACCTCGACGGCAGCAAGCTGTCGGCGTTCACCGCCGCGTTCGGCCTCCCGGCGACGACCGGCCCGGCCGGCACCGAGGTCGGCCCGGTGCTGATCCCGTCGTCGGCCCGCTGGCACCAGGTCCGGTTGGTGCCGTCCCGGCTGTCCGGGGTGGACGATCCGGCGCTGGCCGTGCTGCGGGCCCGCCTCGACCGCGTCGACGAGCGGGTGCTCGCGGCACTGCGGGCCCTGGTCGGTGACCAGCTCACCGAGGTGGTGTCGCACGTCGTACCCGCGATGGACGACGGCTTCGCGCAGGACCCGACCCGGTCCGCCCCGGACCTGGTCGCGACGGTCGCCTCGACGCTCGGGCTGAGCGCCGACGCCGCGGCGCTCTATCTGCAACTGCTCGCCCTGCCCGACCCGACCGACCGCAACGTCGCCCGGTGGACCGGCTGGAAGCCGGCCCGGCTCAAGGCGGCCCGTGCCGAGTTGGCCGCCACCACGCACGTCGTGGCGGCGAAGCGGCCCCGGGCCGGTCGGTCGCTGTTCCTGCCCGGTGGTTGGTTGGCGCTGAAGGCGCCGCTGCTGCCGCTGGAACGCTGGAAGCTCCCGCTGCTGATCGGGGGCGAGGGCGGCGTGACCGCGCTGGGCATCGTCTCCCCGGTCGCCCCCGCGCCCCGCCTGTTCGCGCTCGCCTGGGCCCGGCTGGGCGACGGCGACGCACCCCGCTTCGACGATCTTGTTACGGAAGGGCGCCGATGACCACCACGGCCACCCCGGCGGCGCGTCAGGTCGCGCCGGCCGAGCACGCCCACGCCACCGAGTTGGCGTTCCTCGCCGCGTACGACGACGGGCCCCGCCCGCCGGGCTGGCGGTTGACCCCCCGCGCGGTCGTCACGTTCATCGTCGGCAGCGCCGGCACCGCGCTGGACCTACCCCGCCAGGCACGCCGCGACGACCTGCCCCGCACGCTGGCCGTGGCCGCCAAGTTCGTCGGGGAACGGGCCCTGGTCGAGCGGTGCGTCGTCACCCTGGCCGGGGAGCGGGGCCTGCTGCTCGTCGGCGAACCGGGCACCGCGAAGTCGATGCTGTCGGAGCTGTTGGCCGCCGCGATCTGCGGCAGCAGCGAACTGGTCGTGCAGGGCACTGCGGGGACCACCGAGGACCAGCTGCGGTACGGCTGGAACTACGCGCTGCTGCTGGCGCACGGGCCGAGCGCCGCCGCGCTGGTGCCCTCGCCGATCCTGTCGGCGATGCGTACCGGTGCGGTGGCCCGGGTGGAGGAGATCACCCGCTGCCTGCCGGAGGTCCAGGACGCCCTGGTGTCCATCCTGTCGGACCGGCGGATCGCGGTGCCCGAGCTGTCCGGCACCGCCGAGGCCACCGTCCCCGCCGCGCCCGGCTTCACGTTGATCGCGACCGCCAACCTGCGTGACCGGGGGGTGTCGGAGATGTCCGCGGCGCTCAAGCGCCGGTTCAACTTCGAGACCGTCGGCCCGATCGGCGACCTGGCCCAGGAGATCGCCCTGGTGCAGCGGCAGGCCCGCGCCACCCTGGAACGGGTGCACGCCCCGTTCGCGGTCGACGAGGCCGTGCTGGAGGCGCTGGTCACCGCGTTCCGGGACCTGCGGGCCGGGCGGTCGGTCGAGGGCTGGGAGGTGGAGCGGCCCTCCACGGTGATGAGCACCGCCGAGGCGGTGGCGGTCGCGTCGTCGCTGGCCTTGGCGGCGGCCTACTTCCCCGGCGACCGGGACGTGTTGTCGCTGTTGCCGGGGCACCTGCTCGGCGTGGTCCGCAAGGACGACCCCGCCGACGGGGCCAAGCTGCTCGGCTACTGGGACGGCGCGGTCCGGCGTCGGGCCGAGGACGGCGCCCGGTTGTGGCGGCAACTCTGGGAACTGCGCGATGTCCTCGCCGACTGACCTGTCGCCTCCGGCCGGGCCGCCGCCTCCGCCCGCGTCCCGGGAGCCGGCCCGGCCGCCGACGCCCCCGGGGCCGCCGGCCCCGGCCGCACCGCCGGCCGGCGCGGAGCTGGTCGATCCCTCGGTCGCGGTCGCCGCGTTGGCCGGGCACCGGCGGCCGTACCTGATCGGGGTACGCCACCACTCGCCCGCGCTGGCGGTGGCCCTGCCGCGGCTGCTGGCCGAGTGCCGACCCGAGGTGCTGCTCCTCGAACTCCCGCCGGAGCTGGGCGAATGGCTGCCGTGGCTCGCCGACCCGGCCACCACCGCCCCGGTGGCGCTGGCCGGGGTGGTCGGCGAGGGCGGGGGACCGGCGTTCTACCCGTTCGCCGACTTCTCCCCGGAGCTGGTCGCGGTGCGGTGGGCGGCCCGTAACGGGGTTCCCGTCGTACCGTGCGATCTGTCGCTGGCCGACCCGGCCTGGGGGGAGCGCGCACCGGGCGGGGCCCCGACGCCGGGCCGGTCGTTCGCCGACGCGCTGCGCGCGGCGGGCAGCGGGCGTGCCGACGAGGACCTGTGGGACCGCTCGGTCGAGGCCCGGGCACCCGGCGCAGACCCGGAGGCGGTACGCCGGGCGGCGCTCGCGGTCGGTTGGGCGTTGCGCGTCGACGCCGAGCGGGGGGCCGGGGTGCCCGCCCTCGACCTGCGGCGGGAGGCGCGGATGCGGCAGTGCCTGGCGGAGGCGGGGCCGCGCCGGGTCGCCGCCCTGGTCGGCGCGTTCCATGCCCCGGCGCTGCTGACCGGATCGGCCGGTCCGCCGGCCGGTCCGGCCGGCCCGTCGTCGGTGGTGACCTCGATGGTGCCGTACACGTTCGGGTTGCTGGACGCGCGGTCGGGCTATCCGGCCGGCATCCGCGATCCGCAGTGGCAGCAGTCGGTCCTCGCCGCCGACGGTGATCCCGGTGCCGTCGAGTCGGCGACGACGGCCGCCGTGGTGGCCATCTGCGCGGCGATCCGCCGGGCCGGCCACCCGGCCGGCCCCGGCGAGGCCCGGGAGACGGTCCGGCTCGCCCTCGACCTGGCCCGGCTGCGCGGCCTGCCCGCACCGGGCCGGGGCGAACTGGTCGAGGCGATCCAGAGCGTGCTGGCCCACGGTGAGGTGCTCGGCCGGGGCCGGGCGGTGGCCCGCGCGATGGAACAGGTGCTCGTCGGGGACCGGCGGGGCGCGCTGGCCCCCGGCACCCCCCGCTCCGGGCTGGCCCCGGCGGTGCGGGAGCTGCTGGCCCGGTTGCGCCTGCCCGGCGCCGGTGACCCGGCCAGGGAGCTGCGGCTGGACCCGCTGCGTTCCGCCCTGGACCGGCGGCGGGAGATCACGCTGCACCGGCTCGTGGTCTGTGGCGTCGGCTATGCCGCGCCGGTCGCCGGTGTGGGGGTCGGTGGGGTAGACCCGGTCACCGCGCGCTGGCGGGTGGAGTGGACGCCCCGCACCGAGGCGACGATCGAGGTGGCCGGGCTGCACGGGGTGACCCTCGCCCAGGCCGCCGAGGGCGCCCTGGTGCAGCGGCGACGGCGGGAACGGGCCGAGGACGGCCCGACCGTCGCCGCCCTGATCGTCGGGCTGGAGGACGCCGCGCGGTGCGACCTGGCCGGGTTGGCCGCGCGCCGGCTCACCGAGCTGTCGGTCACGGTGCCGGCGGAGGGCACCCTCGGCGAACTGGTCGCCGCGTTGGCGCTGCTCGACCGGCTGCGCCTCGGCCACCTGCCGGGCGGGTCGGGACTGCCGGTCGACGACCTGGGCCGGGTCGTCGAGACGCTGGAGAGCGCGGCGATCCGGCAGGTCGACGGGCTGACCGGTGCCCAGGACGTGGCCGACGCCGAGGCGTTGGCCACGCTCGCCCTGCGGGCCGACGCCGCCGGGGCGGGCCTGCGCCTGGCCGACTGTCTGGCCCGGCTCGCCGCGCAGGGCACGCCGCTGATGGCCGCCGCCGCCGGGGCGGTCCAGGTCCTGCTGGGCCTGCGGGAGCCGGCCACCTTCGGACGGCTCGCCGCGTCCTGGGTGGACACCGCGACCACGCCCACCGGGCGGCAGCAGCTCCAGGGCCACCTGACCGGGCTGCTGGTCGTCGCCGAACCCCTGCTGCGGGCCAGCGGCGAGGTGCTCGACGGGCTCCTGGACCGGGTCGAGACGCTGCCCGACGAGGAGTTCCTCACCCGGCTGCCGCCGCTGCGCGCCGGCTTCCACGTGGTCAGCCCGGCCGGCCGGGACCGGCTGCTGGAGGTGGTCCGCGAGCGGCTCGACGAGACCGGTCCGGCCCCCGACATCACGCTGCTCGACGACCCGGACGCCCTGCTGGTGCGCCTGCGTGCCGACCGGGCGGGCCGGGAGGCGCTGCTGGCGCAGGGCCTGCTCGCGCCCGAGACGGCGGACCCGTCGCCGGATCTTTCGGCAGCGGTTGCCGACGCGGCGCGACCGGCCACCCGCCGGCCGCCGGCCGGTGGGCTCCCGGCCGTCGACCGGTGGCGGCTCGTGCTCGGCCGGGAATCCACCCGGGTCGGGCCGCGCGCCCGCCGGTACGCCACCGCGCTCGACGAGCTGTACGGGGCCGGCCGGGGCGAAGGGGCCGGTGCCGAGGCGGCCGGTCGCGCCGGTCGGGAGGCGTCGTTTCCGGGCGTACGGGAGTGGGCGCAGGAGCTGTCCGTCCTGTTCGGCGCCGGTGTGCGGGAGGAGGTGCTGGCCCGGGCCGTCGAGGCGGGCCGGCTGGACGCGGCCACCGAGCTGGACCCGACGGCGGTGCGCCCGTCGGTCGAGTTGCTCCGCGACCTGCTCACCCTCGCCGGTGGGCTGCCGGAGTCCACGGTGGCGCGGCTGCGCCCGCTGGTGGCCCGCGTCGTCGAGGAGCTGACCAGACAGCTGGCGGCCCGGCTGCGGCCGGCGCTGACCGGGCTGACCACCCCCCGCCCCACGTACCAGCCGGGCGGGCCACTGGACCTGCCCCGGACGCTGCGGGCCAACCTGGCCACGGTCCGCCGTGACGCGCAGGGCCGGGTCATGCTGGTGCCGGAGCGGCCGGTGTTCCGGACCCGGGCCCGCCGGGGGGTCGACTGGCGGCTGGTGCTCGTCGTCGACGTCTCCGGCTCGATGGAGGAGTCGGTGATCTGGTCGGCGCTCACCGCCGCCGTGCTCGCCGGCGTTCCGGCGCTCAGCACGCACTTCGTCGCCTTCTCCACCGAGGTGGTGGACCTGTCCGAGCGGGTGGACGACCCGCTGGCCCTGCTACTGGAGGTCAGCGTCGGCGGGGGCACCCACATCGCGGCCGGGCTGCGCTACGCCCGGTCGTTGGTCACCGTTCCGCAACGGACGATGGTGGTCGTGATCAGCGACTTCGAGGAAGGGTTCCCGATGGGTGGACTGCTGGCCGAGACCCGGGCGTTGGTCGAGGCGGGTTGCCAGGTGCTGGGCTGTGCCAGCCTGGACGACTCCGGCCGGCCCCGGTATTCGGTCTCGGCTGCGGGTCAGCTGGTCGCGGCGGGGATGCCGGTCGCCGCGTTGAGCCCGCTGGAGCTGGCCCGGTGGGTCGGCGAGCAGGTGCGTCGATGACCGGCCTGCCGGCGGTGACCGCCCCGGTGCTGGCCGATGCGCTGGACGCGCTGCCCGCCCGGCTGCGCCGCAAGGTCGACGACGCGGTCACCCGCGCCAGCGGCTGGCCGGTCACCGGCATGACCGGCGGGGTGACGGTCCGGGTCGACGAGGCGACGACGGTGACCCTGGTGGCGGTCGACGGGGTGGTGCGCAGCGCCGCCGACGCCCGGTGCAGTTGCCTGCTCGCGCCGAACTGCCTGCACCGGATGGCGGTGCTCGCCCTGGCTCCGGTGGACGACACGGCTGCGGCGCCGCCGCCGGCCGCCGACCGGCCCGTCGATCCGGCGGTCGGCCCGCCTGCCGGCCCGGTGCCCGGTGCGTCGGCCGATGCCGCCGCCGACCCGTCCGCCGACGTGGGGGCTGCGGCGGCCGGCGGTCCGGCAGCTCCGGCACTGGACGGTGCGGCGGGGGCCGGTGGGGCGGCGCGCAGCGAGCTGACCGCACGTCAGCGGATCGCCGCCGACGGGTTGTGGCAGGTCGCGGTGGACGTGCTCGCGGCGGGGACCGTCGGCTGCGGCGTCGTGCTGCGGACCGCCCTGCTGCGGGCCGTGCACGAGGCCAGGGCCAACGGGCTGCACCGCGCCGCCGCGTCCGGTACCCGGGTCGCGGCGGGACTGCGGGCCGCCCGGGCCGCCGAGCCGCAGTACCGGCTCGCCGATCTGACCGACGACCTGTGCGAGCTGCTGGCCGTGTCCCGTCGGCTGCGCGGGACCGACCCGCCGGCCGGTGAACTCGGGCCGTTGCTCGGGACCGCCCGGCGGGCCTACGACCCGCAGGCCGGCCTGCGACTGTACGGGCTCTGCGCGGTGCCGGTGGTGACGGACTCCGGGTACGCCGGGGTGGTCACCTATCTGGTGGACCGCACCGGTCGGGTGTGGACGGTCGCCGACCTGGCCCCGGGGGACGTGGCACGGGCCGCCGGTGCGGGTGACGCGACGGTGGCGGTGGGCGAGTCGGGGCTCAGCCACCGGCAGCTCACCCGGGCCGGGCTGGTGGTGTCCGGCGGCACGGCGTCGGAGTCGGGGCAACTGGGCGCCGGCCGGGCGGTCCGGGCGGCGCGGGCCGCCGGCGTCGGCTGGGCCGACGAGCCCCTCGCCGGGCTCTGGGCGCAGCCCCTGCCCGACCAGGTACGCCGGGCCTTCGGCGCGGCAACCCTGCCGGTGCCGGAGCGCCCGGCCGGGGCCGACCTGCTCTTCCTGACCGTGCGGGTGCTGGGCGGTCACGACCACACCGTCCTCGTCGCGACCGGGGACGGCGCGGTCCTGACGTTGACCGTCGCCGACGAGCACGCCGCCCTGCCGCACCGGGACAACCTGCGGCTGCTGGGGCAGGCGGCGGGGGCGGAGCTGCGCCTGGTGGGCCGGCTCGATCCGACCCGCCGGGCCACGGTCCAGGCGCTCGCCGTGGGGCCGACGTCCGTCGACGGGCCGGTGCTCGTCCTGCCGCCGAGCTGGGCGGGCCACGCCGACCTCGGCTACGACCGGCTGCACTCCAGCCAGCTCGGCCCGGCAGGAGGCCCGGCACCGGCGCCGCCGGACGGTCGGCTCCCGGGCCAGGGCGGTCCCGCGCCGCGTCCGCGCCTCGGCGATCCCGGGCTGGGACTGCTGCGCCGGCAGGTGGAACGGGTCGTCTCGGGCGGCCGGGCGATCCAGGCGCTGGCCGACCCCACGGCACGGGGACTGCGGCTGGCCCGGCTGGATCTCGGTGCGCACCTGCTCACGGCGATGGGCGGCGCGGCACGGGCCCGTCCCCGCAACGCCTTCGGCCGACTCACCGATGACGACGGGCAGGCGTTCGCGGAGTCCTGGTTGGCGCTGGCGGTCTACGAGCAGGCGGCGTCGCGGGCGCTGGCGGAGGCGTCCTGGCTGCCCTGACGACTGTCACACGAGGGCGGCGGCCGGTGTCTGCATGTCGAGACCAGCCGACCAGGAGGCGACATGTCCCGCAACACCCGGATTCCCAGAGCCGAGATCACCGGCCTCTACGGCGCGGTGCTGAAGAAGTTCAGCCGGAAGATGTTCGGCGACGTGGCCGAGCCGCTCGAGGTGATGTGGCACCACCGGCCGGTGCTCCGGTTCAGCCTCGGCCTCGGCCAGAAGTCCCGCAGGTGGAGCGCCTGCGACGAGAACCTCAAGTCGTACGCGCAGATGGCGGTGGCCGCCCGGATCGGCTGCACCTTCTGCCTCGACCTGGGGTACTTCCAGGCGCACAACGACGGCCTCGACGTGGCCAAGGCACGGCAGGTGCCCCGCTGGCGGGAGTCGGACGCCTTCACCCCGCTGGAGCGGGACGTGCTGGAGTACGCCGAGGCGATGACGCAGACCCCGCCGACCGTCACCGACGCGCTCTCCGCCCGGCTGCTGGGCCGGCTCGGTGCGGCGGGGATGGTCGAGCTCACCGCGTGGATCGCACTGGCCAACCAGTTCACCCGGACGAACGTCGCGCTGGGGATCGAGGCCCAGGGCTTCGCCGCGTCGTGCGGGTTGCCACCCCTGCCGTCGCGGGCGCGGCCGGACGGCGCGGTGCCGGCGGCATGACCGACGATCCGTTCGTCGCCCACCGCAGTCTGCTGTTCACGGTCTCCTACGAGCTGCTCGGCTCCGCCGCCGACGCCGAGGACGTCGTGCAGGAGACCTGGCTGCGGTGGGCGGCCCTCGGTACGCGGGCCCGGGCGGAGGTCCGCGACCCCCGGGCCTACCTGGTGCGGATCGTCACCCGACAGGCGCTCAACCGGCTGCGGACCCTGTCCCGACGACGCGAGGAGTACGTCGGCGAGTGGCTGCCCGAGCCGCTGCTGACCAGCCCCGACGTGGCCGAGGACGTGGAGCTGGCGGAGAGCGTCTCGTTTGCGATGCTGACCGTGCTGGAGACCCTGGGCCCGGTCGAGCGGGCGGTGTTCGTGCTCCGGGAGGTCTTCGAGACGCCGTACGACGAGATCGCGGCGACGGTCGGCCGTTCCCCGGCGACGGTACGGCAGATCGCCCACCGGGCCCGGGAACACGTGGCCGCCCGACGGCCGAGGGTACGGGTGAGCCGGGCTGAGCAGGAGACCGTCGTCGCGCGGTTCCTGGCCGCGGTGCGTGGGGGCGATCTGCGGGGGTTGCTGGAGGTGCTCGCGCCGGACGTGGTGGTGGTCTCCGACGGTGGTGGGGTGGTCGCGGCGGCCCGCCGCCCGATCGAGGGCGCGCACCGGGTGGCGGCGCTGCTCGGCGGGCTGGCCACGCTGGCCGGGGACTTCGCGGTGCGGCCGGTGTGGCTCAACGGGGGACCGGCGGCGCGGTTCGACGTCGGCGGTGTGCTGGACACGGTGGCGGCCCTGGTGATCGAGGACGGCCGGGTCACCCGGGTCTACGCCGTCCGCAATCCGCAGAAGCTCGCCCGGCTCGGCGAGGAGGCGTCACTGAGCCGCGCGTAGCGCCACCGCCCGGCCGCCGCCACCCGACCCGTACGGGTCCGCTCCGACACCCACCCCGGTCCGACCCCGACCCGGCACCTACCGGGCCGGGGCGGTCACCGGGCCGGGTCGGCGGTGGTCGTCGTGGTCGTGGTCGTGGTCGTGGTCGTGGTCGTGGTCGTGAGTAACGCCACCAGGTCGTCGAGGGTGTCCAGCGGACGCCCGGAACTGGTCAGCTCGACCTCGACGTCGTACTCCAGCTCGATCGCGTCGACCAGCCGCAGCAGGCCGAGGGAGTCGACGCCGAGGGCGATCATGGAGCCGCCGGCGAGCAGGTCGTCGGTCGGGACCTCGCCGCCGGTGGCCTCGCGGACCAGCTCGGCGAGCCGCCCGCGCAATGCGGTGCTGTCCATCAGGACTCCTTTCCGGACTGCCGGACGATCTCGGCGATCTCGGCGATGGTGGGGGTGTCGAAGAAGGCGTCCAGGGGCACCTCGACCCCGAGCCGCTGCTGGATCCGGCCGCTGATCCGGGTGATCGTCAGCGAGTGGCCGCCCAGGTCGAACAGGTCCTCGTGCAGGCCGATGTCGGGAATCCGCAGCACCTCCTGCCAGATCAGCCGCAGCTGCGCCACCACCGGGTCGTCGCCCGCGTCGGCCCCGGTCGGCCCGACGTCCACGGCGCTGCCGGCCCGGTCCGGGTCCATGGTGCTGCCGGCCCGGTCGGGGTCCACGGTGGCACCGGGCCGGTCCGGCCCGGTGCCGGCCAGGCGGGTCGGACCGGTGGCCGCCGGGCGGGGGAGGTCCACCGCGAGGTCCCGGGCGGCCAGGGCGGCCCGGTCGATCTTGCCGTTCGGGCTCATCGGCAGCCGGTCGAGCGGCACGAAGTCGGTCGGCAGCACGGCCTGCGGCAGACTCGTCGCCAGGTGCCGGCGCAGGTCGGCCGGCTCCGGGGCGGTGCCGGCGCGGGTCACCAGGTAGGCGACGAGCCGGGGCCCGTCGGCGTCGGGCCGCAGCACCGTCGCCGCGCCGGCCACGGCGGGATGGTCGAGCAGTCGGGCGTCGAGCTCACCCAGCTCGATCCGGTGTCCCCGGATCTTGACCTGGTCGTCGGTGCGGCCGAGGAAGTCCAGCCGCCCGTCCGGCAGGAACCGGCCGCGGTCGCCGGTGCGGTAGAGCCGCTCCCCGGGCCGCCCGAACGGGTCCGGCACGAACCGTTCGGCGGTCCGGTCGTCGCGGCCGAGGTAACCGGCGGCCAGCCCGGCACCGGCCAGGTGCAGCTCGCCGGGGACCCCGATGGGTGTGGGCCGTCCCGACCCGTCCAGCACGTACGCCCGCACGTTCGGCAGCGGTCGGCCGATGGTGACCTCGTCGGGGTCGGCGGGGAGGTCCGCCATCGTGGCGTACACCGTCGCCTCCGTCGGGCCGTACCCGTTGATCAGGCGGGTGGTGCGGGCCCGCAGGTCCCGGGCGAGGGCGACCGGCAGGGCCTCGCCGCCGGCCACCGCGACCAGCGGCGTCGGCGTGAGCCCGGCGGCGTCCGGGGCGGGTGTGCCGAGGCCCGCCTCCAGCAGCACCCGCCACCCCGACGGGGTGGCCTGGACGTGGGTCACCCCGGCGGCCCGGACCAACCGCAGCACGCCCGCGCCGTCCAGCGCGCCGACCGTCGAGGCGACGACCACCCGGCCGCCGGTGACCAGCGGCAGGAAGACCTCCACGGTGGAGATGTCGAACGACAGCGAGGTCAGGTGCAGCCACCGGTGCGTCGGGCCGCTGCCCAGCAGGTCCCGCACGCCCAGCAACAGGTTGGCCAGCGCCCCGTGCCGCACCGCCACGCCCTTGGGCCGCCCGGTCGAGCCGGAGGTGTAGAGCACGTAGGCGAGGTCGTCGGCGGTCGGCGGCGCGGCGGGGGTGGTCGGCGTGGGCGCCGGCCCGGCGAGCAGGTCGACCCCGTCGAGAGCGAGGGTGGGCCAGGCCAGTCCGGTCGCGGTGGGCGTCACGACCAGCGCGGGGGCGGCGTCGGCGAGGACGAGTTCCCGGCGGGCCGGCGGGTGCCCCGGGTCCACCGGCAGGTACGCGGCGCGGCGGCGCAGCACCGCCAGCAGGGTGACCACCGCCTGCCAGGACCGGTCCAGCGCGACCGCGACGAGCGCCCCCGGCCCGACCCCCCGCCGGCCGAGCAGCGCAGCCAGCCGGTCGGCGGCGGCGTCGAGCTGGGCGTAGCTGAGGGTCCGGGCGCCGTCGACCACGGCCGGCGCGTCCGGGTCGGCGGCGACCCGGGCGGCGAACAGGGTGGGCACGCTCGCCCCCTCGGGGTACGCCCGACCGGTGTCGTTCCACTCCCGGGTGACCCGGTCCAGTTCGTCGGCGGGCAGCACCGGCAGCTGCGCCACCGGGCGGTCGGGGTCGGTGACCGCGGCGGCGAGCAGGGTGCACAGGTGTGCGCCGATCCGGCGTACCGCTTCGGTGTCGATCGCCGCCGGGCTGTGCTGGAGGCTGACCGTGAGGCCGGTGGGGGCGTCCACGATCTGCACGTGCAGGGCGTTGCGGGCCGCGCCGCAGAACAGCGTCCAGTCGACCTCGCCGGCCACCCCGGGGAAGGTCGGCTCCCCGCCGCGCCGCCGGTAGCCGACGCTGACCGGGGTCACCGCCGGGGCGGGCCGCAGGCCGGGCACGGCCTGGGCCAGTGGCACTGCCCGGTACCGGTACACCTCGCGCAGCCGGTCCCGGACGGCGCGGGCATGCGCGCGGAACGTGCCGTCGGCCGGGTCGACGGCGACCGGCAGTTCGTTGACGAACAGTCCGATCCGGTCGGCCTGGTCCGGGGCCCGGGTCGACAGCGCCACCCCGACCGGCGTGCCCCGGTTGCCGTACCGCCCGAGCAGGGCGTGCAGCGCGGCGAACAGCAGCTCGAACCGGGTGACCCCGATCGACCGGGCGGCCGCGTCGACGCCGTCGACCACGCCGGTGGGCAGCGCGACCTCGACGGCGACGCCGGGCTCCGCACCGCTGGGCAGTCGGCGCAGGCCGGGCAGGACCAGGTCGCCGGGGCCGGACCAGTGCCGGGCCCAGTGGGCGCGGGCGGCGGGCAGGTCGACGGCGACCCGCTGCTGCTCGGCCGCCGCGAGGCCCGCGTGGTCGTCGCCGGGCTGCCCCGGACCGGTGTCGGTGGCCCGCGTCGGGTCGGTGCCCCGCGTCGGGTCGGCGGACCGCGCGGCGGCGTACCCGGCGGCCAGGTCGTGGACCAGCACGTCCTTGGAGGTGCCGTCGAAGGCCAGATGGTGCGCGGTGACCAGCAGCAGGTGCGTACCGTCGGCCCCGGTCAGCAGGGTGAACCGGGCCAGCGGCCCGGCCCGCAGGTCGTACGGCCGGGCGATCTCCTCGGCGACCCGGGCGTCGGTCAGCTCCCCGAAGGTGACCGCCGGGCGGGCCTCGGCCGGCGACAGCCGGGGCGTGCCGTCCTCGTCGGTGCCGACCCGGGCGGCCAGGACCGGGTGCCGCGCGATCACCGCCGCGCACGCCGCGACGAGGGCCGCCCGGTCCAGCGCGCCGCCGAACCGGATGCCCAGCGCCATGTGGTACGCCGTGCCGGCGACCCCGGCCTGCTCGGTGAACCAGACGGCGTGCTGCGCGAAGGTCGCCTCGGCGGTGCCCACATGTTCTCCCATGGTCGTGCTGTCGGTGCGGGTGGTCAGTTGTCGAACAGGGCGGTGAGCTGCCGTTTGAGCACCTTGCCACCCTCGTTGCGGGGCAGCCGGTCCAGCAGCAGCAGCCGGGCGGGCAGTTGGTGGTCGGCCAGCCGGTCGGCGAGGAAGCCCCGCAGCACCGGCAACGTCAGCCCGGCCGCGCCGGCCTGCGGCCGGGCCACCACGGCGGCGGCCACCGCCGAACCGAGCACCGGGTGGGGCACGCCGACCACGGCCACCTCGGCGACCAGCGGGTGTTCGTGCAGGGCCGCCTCGACCTCGACGGTGGAGACCTTGAACGCACCGGTCTTGATCACGTCCTGGTGCCGGTCGGTGAGGTAGAGGTAGCCGTCGGCGTCGATCCGGCCCACGTCGCCCATCCGTACCCACCCGTCGCGGAAGGTGGCCCGGTTCGCCGCGTCGTCGCGGTAGTAGGCGCGCGGGTGCGGGGCCCGCAGCCATACGTCGCCGGTCGTCCCGGCGGGCAGCGGGTGGCCCTCGGCGTCGGCGACCATCAGCTGCCCGCCGACCGGCCGGCCGACCGCGTCCGGCCGGGCCGGGTCGTAGATCATCGTGGTCTGTGCCGGGGCGGCCTCGGTGGAGGTGTAGTAGTTGACGATCGTGGCCTGCGGAAATGCCGTGGCCAGCCGGGCCGCGACCGCCGGGGGCAGCGGCGCGGCGGTGGACCCGATCAGCTGCACACCGCTGGTGTCCCGGTCGCGCAGCGCCCCGGAGTCCAGCAACTCGATGGCGATCGACGGTACGACGAAGACGGTCCCGGTGCCGGGGGCGGCGACCAGCCGGGCGAACCGGACCGGGGTGAACCGGGGCAGGGTGAGCGCGGCGGCCTTCGCGGTCAACGCGTTGAGCAGCATGGTCTGCCCGGCGTTGGTGCCGATGGCGAAGGCGTGCAGGAACCGCTGGGAGTGGGCCAGGGCCAACCGGCGTGGGTGCTGCGGCGCACCGGCGGTGAGGTTGGCGTGCCGGGCCGCCACCCCCTTGGGTCG
Organism: Micromonospora matsumotoense; assembly: GCF_900091525.1. Taxonomy (GTDB): domain Bacteria; phylum Actinomycetota; class Actinomycetes; order Mycobacteriales; family Micromonosporaceae; genus Micromonospora; species Micromonospora matsumotoensis. The sequence goes on along the minus strand of NZ_FMCU01000004.1, from coordinate 311,408 downwards.
GCCCGTCGTGCCCGAGGTGTAGAGGATCTGCGCGAGGTCGCCGGGGTGGACGGTGGCCGGGCCGGGGTCGTCGGGGCGCCCGTCGGCACGCAGCTCGGCGTCGCTGAAGACCACCACGCCGGGCGGGGCCGGCGGGGCGGGGGTGTCGTCGCCGTGCACGACGGCGGTGGCCGCGCAGTGGGTCAGCGCGTGCCCGAGCTGCCCGGCGGCGAGCCGGTCGGACAGCGGTACGGCCACCCCACCGGCCCGCAGCACCCCGCAGTACGTCACCGCGTACCGGGTCCAGTCGCGGGCGCCGAACACCAGCCCGACCCGGTCGCCGTGGCGCAGCCCCCGGTGCCGCAGCGCGGCGGCGACGGCACGGGCACCGGCGGACCACTCGGCGAAGGTCAGCGTCGCCACCTGGTGCACCTCCACCGCCACCAGGTCCGGATGCAGCCCGGTACGCCAGTCGAGCAGTTCGGGCAGGGTACGCGGCGCAGGCGTCCCGGTGGGCGTCGTGGTCACCGCGACCCTCCCGTCGTCCCGACGCCCACCGGGGTCCGGTCGGCGGTGTCGGCCGTCCTGGCCCGGCGTTCCTCGATGCCGATCAGATCGTCCGGTGGCGCGTCGGGCACCTCGTCGTCGAACCGGGCGAGGGTGGGCGTGGCCAGCGAGACCAGCGCGGTCAGCGCGATGCACACCCCGAACAGCACATAGAGCAGCCCGTGGCCCCGGCCCGGCCCGACCCCGAGCACCACCCCGACGGTGTCGGCCAGCGCGCCGTCGGGCAGCAGCGTGGGCTCCACCATCCGGGCGGCGAACGGGGCGACGACGCCCCAGCCCAGCGGCAGGGTGGACTGGGCGACCATCTGGTTGACCGCGAACACCCGACCGTGCACTCGCGCCGGCACCTTGGTCTGGATGATCGTCTGGTAGACGCCGTTGACGATGCCCAGCGCCAGGTACATGCCGAACGCGCCGGCCCCGATGAGCAGCAGGTTCGGCCGTAGCCCGGTGACCACGGCGGCCACCGCGATGCCGAGGGTGCCCAGCAGCACCGCCCGCATCCGGCGGCGGCGGGGTCCACCCCAGAGCAGCATCACCAGTCCGCCGGTGGCCGCGCCGACCCCGCCGGTCAACGCGACGCGGGACACGTCGGTGAGGTCGGCGAAGCCGAGCACCAGGGGGGAGAGCAGGAACAGCACCGGGAACAGGAAGAAGTTCAGCGCGGCGAAGAACGCGAGCATGGCGCGGAACTCCCGACGCCGCAGCGCGTAGCGCAGCCCGGCGACGATCTCCGTGCCGATGCCCTCGCGGCGGTGCAGGGCCAACGTGCGGGGGAACCGGACGACCGCCAGCACCCCGACCGCGAACAGGTACGACGCCACGTCGATGAGCAGGATGCCGCGTAGCCCGACGGTCTCCAGCAGGGCCACGGCGAGCAGCGGCACGGTGAACTGGGTGAGGCCGACGGCGGTCTGGGTGAGGCCGTTGGCGTGCCCGAGGAACCGTTTGGGCACCAGTTGCGGCACCGCCGAGACGAAGGCGAGGCGTTGGAAGGCCAGCGCCACCGACAGCCAGCCGACCAGCGGATAGAAGTGCCACACCTCGGCCCGGTCGGTGAACACCAACCCGGCCAGCACCGCGTTGGCGCCGCCGGCGGCGACCCCGGCGAGCAGCAGGACCCGCCGCCGGCTGGTGCGGTCGATCAGCGCCCCGGCCAGCGGCGCGACCAGCAGGCCGGGCAGCAGGCCGAGCACGGCGAAGAGCGCGAACCGGGCGAGCGACCCGGTCTGCGTGTAGATCCACAGCGGAATCGCGAAGGTGGTCAGCGCGGTGCCCAGGCCGGAGACGACCTGACCGGCCGCGACCAGGCCGAAGCGGCGCAGGCTCGGCGCCGGCGTGGCCCGGCCCGGCTCCCCGCCGGCCACCGCGCCGCCCCCGCCGGCTGCCGGCGGGTCGGACGTCGGTGGCCCGTCGGCGGTCCGGCGGGAGACGGCGGCGAGCTGCCAGGCGGGTGGCGTGGCGTCCGGTCCGGTCGGGGCCGGCCGGGGTGGCGCGTCGAGCCGCCGGTGCACGTCCGTGACGATCTCGGCCAGTTCACCGGCCCGGTACTTGAGGAAGTAGTGCCCACCCTCGTCGACCACGGCGAGGGCGGTGCGGTCACTGAGGAAGTGCCACTCCCGGTAGCGCTCCTCGTGGTAGTCGGTGCTGCGGTCCCGCTCGCCGACCACGGAGACGACCGGCGCGCGCAGCGGGGTGACCCGCTGGCGCATCAGGTCGGTGAAGTAGTCCTCGGCGACCCGGGCGTCGTGCCGCATCGCCCGGACCAGGAAGCGGACCTCGTCGGGGGCGAGCGAGCCGACGGCGGTGCCCTGCGCCTGCAACCAGGTGCGGTAGATCCGGTCGCTGCGCAGCCGCTCGGCCAGCCGCAGCCGCAGCAGCGGCCCGAGCGGGCCGTCGGCGGGCCGGGCGAACGGGAACACCGCGCCGAGGTACACCGCCAGCAGGTCCCGGCCGGCGGCCTCCAGCCGGCGGGCGATCTCCACGGCCAGCGCCCCGCCGGGCCCGCAGTGCCCGTACAGGATCAGTGGGCCGGCGACCCGGGCCAGCACCTCCGCGACGACGTCGGCGGCGACGTCGGCGATCGGCGCGGGGTCGTCGGCGAGGCCGATGTCATGTCCGGGTACGGCCACCGACAGCAGCCGGTACCCGGCCGGCAGCGCGTCGGCCAGCGGCTGGTACACCACCGCGCTGCCCCCGCCGTACGGGACGCAGACCAGGGTGGCGGTCCGGTCGGCGGCGGGCACCGGCGGGGTCAGCTCGTGCAGCAGCCCGGCCCGGCCGGCGTCGGGCCCGGCGACGAGACCGGCCAGCTCGCGTACGGTGCGGTGGCGGAACAGGTCCATCACGCTGACCGCCGGCGGAGTGCCGTCGGTGACGGCGGGTAGCTCCCGGCGCAGCCGGGCCACCACCCGGGTGGCCAGCAGCGAGTGCCCGCCCAGGTCGAAGAAGTCGTCGGTGACGCCGACCTCGGGCACCCCGAGCACGGCCCGCCAGACCTCGGCCACCAGGGTCTCCACCGGCCCGACCGGTGGCACCCGCGCGCCGGTCAACTCGTCGGCACCGGGCTCGGGCAGGGCCCGCCGGTCCACCTTCCCGTGCTCCTGCAACGGCAGCCGGTCCAGCACCACCCAGCGGGTGGGCACCATGTGGTCGGGCAGCCGGTCGGCGAGCAGGCGGCGGCACTGCGTAGGGTCCGACCCGTCCGCGCCCGCCTCCGGCTCCAGGTACGCCACCAGCCGCTCGTCGCGCAGCAGCACCGCCGCCTGGCGTACCCCCGGGCAGTCCCGCAGCGCGGCCTCGACCTCGCCCAACTCGACCCGGTAACCGCGGATCTTGACCTGGTGGTCGCGGCGGCCGAGGAACATCAGCTCCCCGTCGGCCCGCCAACGGCCCAGGTCACCGGTGCGGTACAGCCGCGCGCCCGGCGGCCCGTACGGGTCGGGCACGAACCGGTCGGCGGTCAGGCCGGGCCGGTGCAGGTAACCCCGGGCGAGCCGGTCCCCGCCGAGGTACAGCTCACCGGGGACCCCCACCGGCACCGGGCGCATCCGCGCGTCGAGCACGTGCACCGAGGCGTACGGCAGCGGCCGGCCGGTCGGCACCGCCCCGGTGTCCGGCCCGTCGGCCGGCACCCGGTAGGTGGCCACGCCGACGGTGGCCTCGGTGGGCCCGTAGTGGTTGAACACCCGGGCCGGGCCGGCCGCGAGCGGGGCGATCCGCTCCAGGTCGGACGCCTCACCGCCGAGGATCAGCGCACGGGCCGGCAGCAGCTCGTCCGGTGCGGTGTCGGCGGCCAGCGCGGCCAGGTGCGACGGGGTGATCTTCAGGTAGTCGATCCGTTCGGCACGCAGCCGGGCGGCGAGTTCGGCGCCGGTGCCCCGCCGGGGGAGCAGGTGCACCGTGCCGCCGGTGGCCAGTGCCAGGTAGAACACGGTGACGGCGAAGTCGAACGACATCGACTGCAACAGGCCGTACCGGGCGGCCGGGGCGACCCCGAACCGGTCCGCCACCCCGTCGAGATAGCGCAGCACCGGCCGGTGCGGCACGGCCACCCCCTTCGGGGTGCCGGTCGAGCCGGAGGTGTAGATGACGTAGGCCAGGTCGTCACCGCGTACCCCGGTCGCCGGTGGGTCGTCCGGTGCGGCAGCGATCTCGGCGGCGATCTCGTCCAGGCAGCTCGCCGCCGTCCCGGTGGGCAGCCGGTCGTGCAGTTCCGCGCTGGTCAGGACGACGGACGGCCGGGCGTCGGCGAGCATCAGGCCCAGCCGGGCGGCGGGCTGCTCCGGGTCCAGCGGCAGGTACGCGCCGCCGGCCCGCAGCACCCCGAGCAGCGTCACGGCCAGCTCGACCGACTGCTCCAGCAGCACCCCGACCAGCCGGTCCGGGCCGACCCCCCGGGCCCGCAGCCAGTGGGCGAGCCGGTTGGCCCGCCGGTCCAGCTCCCGGTAGCTGATCCGGTCGGTGTCGCAGACCACGGCCGGCGCGTCCGGGGTGGCGGCGACGTGCGGGGCGATCAGGTCGGCCAGGGTGACCGCCGCCCCGGTGACTCCGCTGCCGGGCACGGTGCGGTCGTGGGGCGGCAGCTCGCGGGCCTGGCCCTGGGTGCGGCCGGCCGGAGCCGGCGGCACCTCCGGAGTGGGCGGTGCCCCCGGAACGGCCTGCGCCTCCGGGGCCTGCGGTGCCGGGGCCTGCGGTGCCGCCGGGACGCCGGCGAGGGTCAGCATCCGGTCCCGTTCGGCCGGGCCGAGCAGGTCCAGGTCGACGATCGGCCGGTCCGGGTGGGCGACCGCGGCGCGCAGCAGGGTCTGGAAGGCGGCGGCCAGCCGGTCCACGGTGGCGGCGTCGAACAGGTCGGTGTGGTAGACGAACATGCCGCGTAGTCCGTCGGCGGTCTCCCCGACGTACAGCGACAGGTCGAAGCGGGCGCTGGCGGCGTCGGTGCCGACGCCCTCGACGTCCAGCCCGGTCGGCCACCGGCCGCCGCTGCGGGCGTAGTTCTGCAGGGTGAACAGCACCTGGAACACCGGGGCGCGGGTCACGTCCCGGGTGACGTTGAGCTCCTTGACCAGGCGTTCGAACGGGATCTCCTGGTGGGCCAGGGCGCGCACGACGGTGCCACGGGTACGCCGCAGCAGGGTGGTGAAGCTCGGCTCGGCGGCGGTCGTCGGGTCCGGGGCGAGGTCGGCACGCAGGGCCAGGGTGTTGACGAACAGGCCGACGAGGTTCTCCAGCTCCGGGACGACCCGGCCGGCCACCGGGGAGCCGACGGCGAAGTCCCGCTGTCCGCTGTAGCGGAACAGCACGGCCTGGAGCCCGGTGAGCAGGGTCATGTAGAGGGTGGTCCGGTGGGCCCGGCCGAGTCGGCGCAGACCGTCGGTGAGCTCGGCGTCGACGGTGAACCGGTGGCTCCCGCCGGCGTACGACTGCACGGCCGGCCGGGGGCGGTCGGTGGGCAGTTCCAGCGCGGGCACATCGGCCAGCGCGCGGGTCCAGTGGGCGAACCCGTCCCCGGTGGCCGGCCCGTCGAGGCGGTCCCGCTGCCAGCCGGCGTAGTCGACGTACCGGGTGGTCGGCGGGGCGGGCGGGTCGCCGCCGTCGCGGAGCGCGGCGTAGCCGGCGGCGATCTCGCCGAGCAGCAGGTCCAGCGACCAGCCGTCGCTGACGATGTGGTGCATCGCCAGGTGCAGGAGGTGGTCGGTGTCGGCCAGCCGGACGACGAGGGCCCGCAGCAGCGGCGCGGCGGTGAGATCGAACGGGGTGCGGACGGAGTCGGCGACCAGGGCGTGGGCGGCGTCCTCGGTCGCCACGGCGGTGACGGTGACCGGCACCCACACCTCGGGCAGCACCGTCACGACGGGTTCCCCGTCGGCGCTCTCGGTGAACCGCATGCGCAGGCTGTCGTGCCGGGCGGCGGTGGCGTCCAGGGTGGCGCGCAGCAGGTCGACGTCGCACGCCCCGCGCAGCCGTACGGTCGAGTGGACGACGTACGCGGCGGTGCCGGGGGAGAGCTGTTCGGTGAACCAGATCCGTTCCTGACCGAATGACAGGCGCGGATTTCCGGTGGCGCGGGGGACGGTGGAATGCGGCGGGGCGGCCCGCGACGGTACGTCAACGTTGGTCACGCGGGGCCTTCTCAAAGCGGTGCGGGCAGTGGCCAGTAGTCTGCACGTCGGGCCCGAACCGTCGGATCGGCTGATCGGTCCACTATGGAAAGCACGAAAGAGCGATTCGGCGACGAACGTCGCGTCGTACGGTCGGGAATGCGATTCGTTGACGTGGTGGTGCCCGCGGAATGGGCGTCGGAGACGCTGGTCCACGCCGAGTTCTCGGGCGACGGGGCCGGGCTGTCGCCGTTGACCTGGGCCCAGCGGGTGATGTGGCGGTCGATCGCCCGCAACGGTGCGAATCACGTCTTCCTCAACCTGCGCCGTACCGTGCCGGTGTCCGCCCGGGCGGGGGCGGAGGTGCCCGCCGTCGCCCGCGCGGTGGGCGCGTTGGTCGGCCGGCACGGCTCACTGCGTACCAGGGTCCGGGTCGTCGGCGGCGAGCCGCGCCAGGAGACGGCGGCGGCCGGGGTGCTGCCGCTGCTGGTCTGCGTCGGGGCGCAGGACGGTGCCGAGGCGGCGCGGGACACCGCCGGCCGGCTCGGCGACGTCGCGTTCGACCACGCCGCCGAGTGGCCGTTGCGGGTCGCGCTGGTGACCGTCGCCGACCGGGTACGGCAGGTCGTGGTGGTGTTCAGCCACTCCACGGTGGACGCGCACGCCGCCGAGACGGTGCTGCGGGAGCTGCGGCTGATCATGCTGCGCGGCGGCCTGCCCACCCCGGCCGGCCCGCAGTCGGTGGACGTGGCGCGGTGGCAGCACGACGCCGACCGGGGTCGCTCGGCCCGATCGATCGGGCACTGGCTGCGGGAGTGGGACCGGCTGCCGACGCCGCTGCCACTGCCGACGTCGCCGCTGCCGGCGGCGGGGCCGGGCCTGACCCCGCCGTGGCGTCGGGGGGTGCTGGTCTCCTCGGCCGTCGACACGGCCACCCGGCTGATCGCCGCCCGGCACCGGGTCAGCGGCTCCGCGGTGTTGCTGGCCGGGGTGGCGGCGATGGCCACGGGCCGTCACGAACGGGACCGTTGCGGCCTATTCCCGATGGCCCACAATCGGTTTCGCACCGAGTACGCGAATGCCGTCGCCAATCTCGGTCAGATCGGTTTCGGCGTGCTGGATTTGTCCGGTCGCCCCCATTTCGGGGAGCTGTTGTCCCGGGTGTGGAGCGCCTCCCTGGACGGGCTGCGGCACGCGTATTACGACCCGGTCGCGCTTCGGCACGCATTCGAGGAACGGGGGGTCGACCCGGCGTCGGCGTTCGCACCGCACTACTACTTCAACGACGTCCGGTTGCCGGTCGGCGGCGTCGACCGGGTGCCGGCGGTGACCCAGGACGAGTTGCGGGCCGCCACGGGCCGCAGCACCTTCTCCTGGACCGCAGGGCTCGACCAGGCGTCCTGGCACCTGCTGACCCACGTGGTCGACGAGCCGGCCGGGGTGGGTGTCACACTCACGGTCGACACCCGGCACCGCACGCTGGACGACGTCGAACCGTTCCTGCGCGGGTTGGAGGAGTTGCTGGTGGAGGCCGCATTCCACGAGGTGCCCTGGCCCTGGTCGCCCGCCACCGCCACCGCCGCGCCCACCGCCGCCCTGCCGGTCGTCGCCCCGCCGCCCGCGACCGCCGCACCCGCCACCGCCCCGCCGGTCGCCGCCGCGCCCACCACCGCCCGGCTGGTCGTCGGCGGCGGGCTGACGTACGCCGAGTTCCACGGGGGTCGGGACGCGACGGCCCCACTGACCTGGGGGCAGCGGGCGATGTGGCGGACGGTGGCGGAGTTCGTGGCCCCCGCCGCCTACCGGGTGCTCACCCTGCCCCGCACCCTGGCGGTGTCGGTGCGGGCCGGGGTGGACGTGCCCCGGGCGGTCCGGGCGGTGGGTGCGCTGGTCGCCCGGCACGAGTCGCTGCGCACCCGGGTCCGCCCGCACGACGGGGAACTGTGCCAGCAGGCGTCGGCGGCCGGACGGCTGCCCGTCGGGGTGCACGCCGTGCCCCGGGCGGTCGACGACCCGGACGGCGCGGCGGCGGCGGCGGAGCTGGCCGCGCAGCTGTCCGGATCGCCCTTCGATCACGCGGTGGAGTATCCGCTGCGGGTCGCGCTGGTCACCGTGGACGATCGGGTCCGGCAGATCGTGCTGGTGTTCAGCCACTGCGCCGTCGACTTCCACGCCGCCACGACCGTGCTGCGGGATCTGCGGGTGCTGCTGCTGCGCGGGTCGCTGGACAGCCCGCCCGGCCTCCAGTCGCTGGATCTCGCCGCGCGGGAGCGTACGACCGGGCTGCGGCGTTCGCAGCGGGCGGTGGCGTACTGGGTCCGGCAGTTCACCGGTCTGCCGATGAACCTGGCCGACCCGGTCGGGTCGGGCTCGACGCCCCGCTACCGGCAGGGCTCGCTGGTCTCCCCGGCAGCCCACCACGCGGGGCGGCTGGTCGCCGCCCGGCACGGCGTCAGCACCTCGACCGTCCTGGTGGCCGCGACCGCCGCCGTGCTGACCGGGGACGGTGGGCAGGACGCCTGCGGGATCGTGGTGATGGCGAACAACCGTTTCCCACCCGGGTACGACCACGCGGTCGCCACCCTGAACCAGATCGGGCTCTGCCGCCTCGACCTGGCCGACCGGCCCGACTTCGCCGAGCTGCTGTCCCGGGCCGGACGGGCGAGCCTGGACGCCTACCGGCACGCCTACTACGACCCGGCCGAGTTCGAGCGCGCCTTCACCGACCTGGGGCACGACCACCGCAGCGTGCTGGCCCCGCTCTGCTACCTCAACGACACCCGGCTCGCCTCCGAGGTGGACCCGGGCGCGGTCGGCCCGGACGAGGCCGCCCTGCGGGGGATGGTGACGCCCGGGGCGGTGCGCTGGGTGGGGGAGTTGGACCGGTTCGCGTGGCGCTGCCGGGTGCAGGTGCGCGACGCCCCCGGCGCGGTGGAGCTGGTCGTCACCGCCGACACCCGTTACCTTCCCGCCGAGCGGGCCGAGCGGTTGCTGTCCGGCGTCGAGGCGCTGCTGGTGGAGGCGGCCTTCCACGAGGTGCCCTGGCCGTGGTCGCCGACGGTCCGCGCCGCGCCGGCCGGCTGACCTGCGCCCCGCCGCGCCGGCCGGCTGACCTGCGCAGCGGGGCGTCGCGGGCGATGAGCTGCGACGCCCCGCCTGCGGTCAGGCCGGGCTGCCGGTGACCGTGCTTCCGGACTTCGTGATCCGCTACGTCCTCTGCGTGCCGCTCCAGACGCGCCGTTGAGGTTGACGGTGAGCGCGACCACCCTCACCGTCCGGCAGAGCACCGCACCGCCGGCGCCCTGAGCGGACGGCGCCCGGCGGCGGGCCACACCGACCCGGCCGGTGCCCGGTCCGGCGGGCGGCTGTCCGTGCGGGGACCGCGCTGTCCGGCCGGCGTCGGCTCACAGGCCGGCGCAGGGGCGCTCGTCGACCGTGCAGCCCTGCGGCGTCTTGGTGACCGGATCGGCGGTACGGACGTCGAACCGGATGGCCTGGGCCCCGCCCGCCGGGACGGCCGGCCCGGTGAAGGTGACCGACTGCCCGTCCTGTCGCCAGTCGGCCCCGGTCACCTCGGCGGCCGAGTTGCCCCGGGGCAGGGTGACGACCACCGTCCAGCCCGAGGCCGGCGTCCCGCCCGGATTGTCGACCACCACCTCGCCGGTGTACCCGAAGACCCGGGTCGAGACGGTCTCGTAGCGGGCACCCACCGGGTCCGGGGCCGACGGGGACGCCGAGGGCGTACGCGACGGGGTCGGCGAGGGGGTCCGGCTCGGCCGGGCGCTGCTCGGCGTGGTGGTCGGGGTCGGGCGTGGGGTCACGGCGGACCGGGTCGGGTCGGGCGCGACGGCCGACCGGGCCGGCGGAGGCACCGGGTCCGCCGCGGTCTCGGCCGGCGGCCCACCCGGCAGCAGGGCCCACCCCGCCAGCCCGAGGGTCAGCGCCGCCGCGCCCGAGCCGGCAACAACCCAGGTGGTACGACGACGGGTCGGCCGCCGGTCGAGATCGGCGATCAGGGCCACCGGCAGTACGGCGGTCGGCGCGGCACTGTCCCGTCGCAGGTCGACCTGCTGGAAGGCCAGCCAGTCGAGCAGCGCGGGCAGCCGTCCGGCCAGCGACTGCCGGTAGCACTCCTCGCGGCGCGTACCTCGTTCGGCAGGCCAGTCGCCGTGCTCCACGGTCTCCCGGATCAGGACCCGACAACCCACCGTGGTCGGGGTGACGGCACAGGTCAGCAGGCTGCGGTCGGCACCCTCGTGGCACCGTACGACGATCAGCTCCGGTTCCCGCCGGTCGACCACCTCCACCTCGACGTCGGTCTCGAAACCGGGCAGCCCGGCCGTGCGTACCCGCCACCGGCCCGGTCCGTCGGGGATCGGTTCGGTCTCGGCGAACCAGCGGCCCAGCAGCTCCGGATCGGTCATCGCACGCCAGACCCGGTCGGCGGGGTGGGGCAGGTCGATCTGCGTGCCGATCTCGATCACGGCGAGAGACTCTACGGTCCGCGCGGCCCGGTCGCGAAGGTGGCCGACCGATCGACCCGGGGCAATCGTTACGACTTGACGAATGGCATGTTATCGCTCACAGTCGATGCGAGGACGACAGCACCTGATGGCTCACCGGGCGAGCCGCGCTGGTCGCACCTCGGATCGCGACGTCCCCCCAGGGCATGCGGGACGTCGGATCGGATTCCCATCAGCAGATTCCGGTGACGGCGTGACCGGTCCCGTACGCGTGGGGGCTGGATCATTTCGCCGAGGGCCGGCCCGGTTTCCTCGGTGAAGGAGGATCATGGCTCCCTTTTCGGGCGGCGTGCCGCTGTCGCCATCGACGGACGATCCTCTCGCCGGCCCGGGCTCCGGCTCCGGCGTCGGGGTCACCGGCGTCGCCGGCCCAGGTGGACCGCGGCGAGGCTGTCGCCGGCACCCGCAGTCGCTGGCCGGGCGGCATGCCGCGTCGGCCGTCGCGGCCCACCGCCGGAAGCGGAATCAGGCACCCCACCACCGCTGCACCCACATTGCAAAGGATGCGACATGAGACCCAAGAGAGCCCTGCTAGCGACGGCGACCCTCGCCGTCGCCGGCGCACTCACCGTCGGGATGACGCTGGCGATGGCCCCGTCCGCCAGCGCCGGCACGACCCTGCGGGCGGCGGCGGCCGAGAAGGGCCGCTACTTCGGTGCGGCGGTCGCGACGGGCAAGTTGTCGAACGGCACCTACACGACCGTGCTCAACCGCGAGTTCAACTCCGTCGTGGCCGAGAACGAGATGAAGTGGGACGCCACCGAGCCGTCCCAGGGTCGGTTCGTCTACACCGGTGGTGACCGGCTGGTCAGCCACGCCCAGGCCAACGGGATGAGCGTGCGCGGGCACGCCCTGCTGTGGTACCAGCAGCAGCCGGTCTGGGCGCAGAACATGTCCGGCAGCGCGCTGCGCAGCGCGATGATCAACCACGTCACCCAGGTCGCCACCCACTTCCGGGGCAAGATCTACGCCTGGGACGTGGTCAACGAGGCGTTCGCCGACGGCAACAGCGGCGGGCGGCGTGACTCGAACCTCCAGCGCACCGGCAACGACTGGATCGAGGCGGCGTTCCGGGCCGCCCGCACCGCCGACCCGGGCGCGAAGCTCTGCTACAACGACTACAACACCGACGGGATCAACGCGAAGTCGACGGGCATCTACAACATGGTGCGCGACTTCAAGTCCCGGGGCGTGCCGATCGACTGCGTGGGCTTCCAGTCGCACCTGGGCACCTCGCTGTCCAGCGACTACCAGGCCAACCTCCAGCGCTTCGCCGACCTCGGCGTGGAGGTCCAGATCACCGAGCTGGACGTGATGACCGGCGGCAACCAGGCCAACGTCTTCGCCGGGGTCACCCGGGCCTGCATGAACGTCTCGCGATGCACCGGCATCACCGTGTGGGGGGTGCGGGACTGCGACTCGTGGCGCGGCTCCGACAACGCCCTGCTGTTCGACTGCAACGGCAACAAGAAGCCGGCGTACGACGCCGTGCTGAACGCCCTCAACTCCGGCCCCAGCATCCCGAACCCGACGACCACGCCGCCGAGGCCGACCACCACGCCGCCGAACCCGACGACCACGCCGCCGAACCCGACGACGACTCCGCCTCCGGGTGGGGCGGGGTGTTCGGCGTCGGTGTCGGTGAATTCGTGGACGGGTGGTTTCGTGGCCACGGTGAAGGTGACCGCGGGTTCCTCGGGTACCCGGGGTTGGACGGTGGGTCTGACGTTGCCTGGTGGGACGAGTGTGACCGGGACGTGGTCGGCGTCGGCCAGTGGTAGTTCCGGGACGGTGCGGTTCACGAATGTGGACTACAACGGTCAGCTCGGTGCGGGTCAGGTCACCGAGTTCGGTTTCCAGGGCAATGGCAGTGGTGCGGGGATGACCCCGACCTGCACCGCCAGCTGATTCCCGCCGTCGGCCCGACCCGGTGTTCCCGGGTCGGGCCGACGGTCCACGGCCCGACTGGCGTGGGCCGGCTGGCGGGCCGGGGATCTCGTCCGCCCGTGCCGGGCCTCCCATGCGGAGGCCCCACCGACCGGGCAGTCGACCGAGGACGTCCCCCACCACCGACTCCCGACAGAGGAACCGTCGATGAGACCAAGAATCGCACTGCTGGCCGCGGCGCTGGCGACCGCGCTGGCGACCATGACGGCCGTGGTCACGGCCGCCACCCCGGCGTCGGCCGCGACGCTGACCCAGGTGACCAACTTCGGCACCAACCCGACCAACCTCCAGATGCACCTCTACGTCCCGGATCGGGTGGCCGCCCGGCCGGCGCTGCTGCTGGCGCTGCACTACTGCAGCGGCAGTGGCCCGGCGGTGCACTCCACCTTCGGGCTCAGTACCCTCGCCGACCGCTACGGCTACATCGTGATCTACCCGTCGGTGACCCGGAGCAGCAAGTGCTGGGACGTCTCCTCCCCGCAGGCGCTGCGGCGCGGCGGCGGCAGCGACCCCGTCGGCCTCAAGTCGATGATCGACTACGTGCGGAACCGCTACCCGGTCGACGCGAACCGGATCGGTGTCGCCGGCTTCTCCTCCGGCGCCATGATGACCAACGTGATGGCGGGGGTCTACCCGGACGTGTTCCACGCCGGGGTCAGCTCCTCCGGTGTGCCGTTCGGTTGCTTCGCCACCACCAACGGCTCGGAGTGGAACAGCGAGTGCTCCGGCGGCCGGATCGTCAGGACTCCGCAGCAGTGGGGTGACCTGGTACGCAACGCCTATCCCGGCTACACCGGCAAGCGCCCCCGGATGCAGATCTGGCACGGCACCACGGACACCACGCTGAGCTACGTCAACTTCGGCGAGCAGATCAAGCAGTGGACCAACGTGCTCGGGGTGTCCCAGACCCCCAGTGCCACCGACTACCCGCAGACCAGCGCCACCCGTACCCGCTACGGCGGCACCGGGGGCACGGCGCCGGTGGAGGCGATCAGCTTCCAGGGCTACGGCCACTCCATCCCGTTCGACGCCGCGCAGGCCGTCCGCTTCCTCGGCTTCGACACCGCGAGCCCCACCACGCCGCCGCCGAACCCGACGACCACCCCGGCCAACCCGACGACGCCGCCGAACCCGACGACCACGCCGCCGAACCCGACCACGACGCCGCCGGCTACGGGTGGGTGTTCGGCGTCGGTGTCGTTGAATTCGTGGACGGGTGGTTTCGTGGCCACGGTGAAGGTGACCGCGGGTTCCTCGGGTACGCGGGGTTGGACGGTGAGCATGACTCTGCCGGGTGGGACGAGTGTGACCGGTACGTGGTCGGCGTCGGCCAGTGGTAGTTCCGGGACGGTGCGGTTCACGAATGTGGACTACAACGGTCAGCTCGGTGCGGGTCAGGTCACCGAGTTCGGTTTCCAGGGCAACGGCAGTGGTGCGGGGATGACCCCGACCTGCACCGCCAGCTGAACGACCTGCTCCACCTGGCTCCGGGCGGAACAGACCCCCAGGGGCGTTCCGCCCGGAGCCAGGTGTCCGCCAGACAGGTCGGTGACCCGGTCCGCGTTTGACCGGGCCGGATCGTTGACCGCGCCGGTGGATCGCCGCCGACGGTCCGGCGTCGCCGTGGTCGACGCCGCACCCGTCACCCATCCCGCCGGCCGGTGCCTGGACGTCCCGTCGCAGTCGCAGTCCAACGGTACCCAGCTCGCGCTCTGGGACTGTAACAGCGGGACCAACCAGCAGTGGAACGTCAACACCGACGGCACGATCACCGGCGTGCAGTCCGGGCTGTGCCTGACGCCCCACGGGTCAGGCACGGCCAACGGCACGCTGATGGTCCTGTCGAGCTGCACCGGCGGCAACAGCCGGAAGTGGACCCGGAGCTGACCGGGTACCGGTGACACCGGCACGCCCCCGGCGCGCACCGCGCCGGGGGCGTCGCCCCGCCCGCCGGCCTGGTCCCGGCCGGGTCGGGGGTCCCGATCCGGCCCGGGGCGGTCGGCGGGTGCCGCCCCGAGGGCACCCGGGCAGACAAAGACGCAGGGCCGGGGAGCGACCCCGACCCTGCGCCTCCCTCACCGGCGGCGATCGCGCCGCCGCGTCACAGCGGGGTACGACGCCACTGCTGGTTCGTGCCGGTGCCGCAGGTCCACTGCACGACCTGCACCCCGTCGGTCAGACCGGCGTTGAGCACGTCGAGACACTTGTTGCTGTGCCGGGCGACCAACTGCACCTGACCGTCACCGACGTCCTGGAGCCGCCACTGCTGGTTGGTGCCCCCGTTGCAGGTCCACTGCACCACCCGGGCGCCGTCCGCGGTCGTGCCGGCACCGCCGGAGACGTCCAGGCACTTTCCGCTGTGGGCGCTCACCACCGTGGACCAGCCACCGCCGGCCTCCTGGAACCGCCACCGCTGGTTGGCCTGCCCGTTCGCGGCCCACTGCACGACGTTCGTGCCGTCGGCCGTCGCGGCGTTGCTGACGTCCAGCAGTTTCGCGCTGTGCCGCGCCGTCAGGGTGTACGTCGTCGGCGTCGGGGTGGTGGTCTGGGGCGTCAGCCGGTAGAGCCCGGCACCGTGGGCGGGCAGCGAGCGGCTGAACGTCCCGGTCGACGTGCCGAGGGCCGCGCCGGACCAGAGGTCGGTCGCGGTGGCCGAGCCGATGCCGAGGTCGGCCAGGTTCACCGACACGGTGGCCGCCGCACCCTCCCGGTTGAACAGCGCGACGTACCGGTCGGTGCTGTCCGGCACGTCGGCGACCCACACCTGCCGGGTGCCGCCGGTGAGTTGCCGGTTGTTGGCGCTGCGCTGGTCGACCGCGAGCACCGCGCTGTTGGTCATCAACGCCAGCTCAGACGCCCGGTTCTCCACCAGGTTGCCGCCCCACATCAGCGGCGCCCGGTTGATCACCCACAGCGACATCAGGGTGCGCTGCTCGTCCGCGCTGAGGTTCGAGTAGCGCGGCGAGCCGACCGGCCCGTACTTCGACAGCCGGCCGATCGGGATCATGTCCGGATCGGGCCAGGCCCCCGCCCTGCGGTACGGCGTCCAGTTGCGCAACTGGTCGAACAACGCGTCGACGGACGACCAGTTGTCCCACAGGTCGTTGACGATCCGCCACATGTGCGCGTTGGTCTGCACGTGCGGCCCGGCGGACAGCGGCGTGGCCCCCGGCGACAGGCTCAGCACCATCGGCCGGCCGCTGTGCTGGATCGCCAGCCGGTAACCGTCGACCTCCGACTGCCGGTAGGTCGGTGCGGCGATGTCGTCGATCTTGACGAAGTCGACGCCCCAGCCGGCCAGCAGCTGGAACACCGAGTCGAGGTACGCCTGCGCGCAGGGGTTGGCCATGTCCAACCCCCACATCAGGTTGAGCCAGGCCGCGCTGTTGCTGGCGTCGATCTGGTTGGCCCGGCAGGAGGTGCCGAGGATCGGCACGTTGTCCGCGACCGCCTGCCGGGGAATCCCCCGCATCAGGTGTACGCCGAACTTCAGCCCCTGGGCGTGCACGTGGTCGGCCAGGGGCTTGAACCCGTTGCTGCCGGTCGCCGACGGGAACCGGGTGGTGTCGGGCAGCAGCCGGCCGTTGGCGTCCATCCGGAGCCGGGGTTGCAGGTTGGCGTCCTGGTTGGGGCTGCCGTTGTGCTGGCCGGGGAAGTACCAGGCCCAGTCGACGACGATGTACTGCCAGCCGTACTGCCGCAGGTTCGCGCCCATGTAGTCGGCGTTGGCCCGGACGTCGGCCTCGGTGACGCTCCAGTTGAACGAGTCGTAACTGTTCCAGCCCATCGGTGGGGTGTCGGCGACGCCGTTGTCCCACGCCTGCGCCGGCCGGGGTGCGGCGGTGCCGACCAGGCTCGTCATGAGCAGCAGGGTCGTGACGAGCAGGACGGCCGCCCGTCGGGTCGCCGGATGGATGACATGGTGGTACATCGGGCCTCCTCAGCCATCGGGTCAGCGGTATCCGGCGGCGGTGATGTTCGCCTGGACCGCGTTCTCGGTCGCGTCCGACGGGTAGCCGGCGACCATCGCCCCCTCGTAGAACGTGCCGACGCTCTGGTTGGTGTTGTCGATGCAGCAGTCCCCGCCGCTGCCCAGGATGATCGCGCCCTGCTTCTTCATCGGGCTGTACCCGCGTGGCAGGGCACCGTCATAGAGGGTGTAGAGGCTGCCGGACTGGGCGTTGCTGCCCTTGATGGCGAAGCGTGAGGTGCCGTTGTTCTTCAGGGTGGCGGTGACGAACTTGCTGGTGAACGCCCGCTGGTTGGAGTTCCAGGAGCTGCTGCCCCCGGGGTAGAGGCCGTACTCCAGGTCGGCCTGCACCCAGGGGCCGGAGCCGGAGCAGCCGCCGAACCAGCAACTGGTGCCGAAGTAGATCGCGTCCATCGCCCCGGCGCCGTCGGCCCGCCGGGTCGTCTCGCTGTTGCCGTAGTCGAAGCAGCAGCCACTGTTGACGTGGGTGCCGCTGGTGACCATGTACATGCCCTCCGGCGCGGCGCCGGTCGGCACCCCGGTCAGATGACCGTCGCGCCAGTAGCTGCTCTTGCCGGGGATGTAGAGCGAGTAGACCTTGTCGCCGCCGACCGTCAGCGACTCCTTGTTCGCCACCGCCGGCTGTACGGCGCCACCGACGCCCCCGGCACCCTGGTATCCGAGGTTGTTGCCGCGCCCGGACTGGTCGAAGATGACCGTGATGACGCAGCTGGTGTTCGCGCAGAAGCTGTCCTGGCTGGCGGCGTTGGCCCGTCCGCCGGGCGACAGCACGCCGATGTTCCTGGTGCTGTTGTCCGAGGATCGGCGTACCTGGTAGAGCGAGCCGTTGTAGGCGGCGTAGAGCGCCCGGGTGGTGCTGTGCGCGGCGATGCAGGCGGTGCCACCGGCGGCGTAGATGTCACACGGCTGGCTGGTGCCGGGCGGTGGGGTGGTCGGCGGGGGCGTGGTCGGGGGCGGGGTGCTCGGGGGCGGGGTGCTGGGTGGTGGTCCGGTGGTGGGGTCCACCCCTCCGGTGCAGGTCGTGCCGTTGAGGCTGAACGAGGTGGGGGCGGGGTTGCTGCCGGTCCAGGCGCCGTTGAAGCCGAAACTGGCGGCGCCGTTGGTGGGGATCGCGGCGTTGTAGCTGGCGTTGGTGACGGTGACCTGGGCGCCGGCCTGGGTGTAGCTGCCGTTCCACAGTTGGGTGACGGTCTGCCCGGCGGGGTAGCTCCAGGTCAGTCGCCATCCGTTCACCGCGTCGCCGAGGTTGGTGATGGTGACGTTGGCCCCGAAGCCGCCCTGCCAGGACGAGCTGACGGTGTAGTTCACCTGGCATCCGGCGGCAGCGGCCGAGGCCGAGGTCTGGGCGGCGGCGGCAGTGACGAGCAGGAGGGCGGTGGCGGTGGCGGCGACGAGCGCCGGCCGTCGGCGGAGGAATCGGGTCTCTCGCACGGGATCTCCTGATGGTGGATGGACGGTGCGGTACGCCTCCGGCAGGGCGGCGGACGGTCACCCCGCGACCCCGCGACCCCGTGCGAGGGCGACGGGCGCGGTCGGGTGCGGCGGGTCAGGCGACCACGCAGGTCGCGCCGTTCAGGGTGAACGCCGTGGGGGCGGCGGCGTTGCCGGTGTGGTTGGCCTGGAAGCCGATCGTCGTCGACGCGCCCGGGGCCAGGGTGCCGTTGTAGCTGACGTTCGTGGCGGTGACCTGGCCGCTGCTCGGCGAGTAGCTGGCATTCCAGCCGCTGGTGATGACCTGCCCGGCGGGGAGGGCGAACCCCAGGGACCATCCGTTGAGCGTCGTGGTCGCGGTGTTGACGATGGTGATGCTCGCGGTCAGTCCGCTGTTCCACGCGCTGATCGTGTCGGTGACCCGGCAGGCCCCTGACTGCGGCGACGACGTCGGCGTGGGCGTCGGGGTCGGGGTGGGGGTCGGGGTGACCGTCGGCGTCGGCGTGGGGGTGACCGTCGGGGTCGGGGTGGCGGTCGGAGTCGGGGTGGCGGTCGGGGTCGGGGTGGGCGACGGCGCGGTGCCGTCCAGGCCGAGGAAGGTGATGGCGTACGCGAGTTGGCCGGCCATCGGCAGTTGGTGACCCACCCCGGCGATGCTGATCCCCTCGACGGGGGCCTGCGGGCCGGTCCCGCCGTACCGGGTGCGCGTCCAGGGCGACTGGGGACGATCGGTGAAGGTGGGCGTGGTGCTCAACCCGTGCAGGTTGGTCCACTGCTTGATTTCTTCACCGTAGTTGGGATACGCCAGGGTGGTGTCGGTGGCGCCGTGCCACAACTGCATCCGGGGGTATCGGCCCGTGTATCCCGGGTACATCGCGCGGGCCTGGTCACCCCACTGCTGCGCCGTCTTGATCACGTTGCCGCCGGAGCACCGGCTGTTCCACAGCGATCCGTCGGTAGTGGCGAAGCACCCGGCCGGAACCCCGGAGAACGCTGACGCGGCGGCGAAGACGTCGGGATACTGCGCCGCGAGCACGTTGGTCATCATCGCGCCGGAGGAGAAGCCGGAGACCACGATCCGGGCCGGGTCGACCGCATAGCGCTGCCGCGCGTACGCCACCATCGACATGATCCCGGTCGAGTCACCGCCCCCGTTGCGGGTGAGGGCGGCCGGGGTGGAGACGTCGAAGCAGTTCCCGCTGCGGGTGGCCTCGGGCACGACGACGAGGTAGCCGTAGCGGTCGGCGGCGGTCACGTAGTCGCGTCCGTTGCCGTTGAAGATCCCGCTGGCCGAACCGCCGCAGTAGTGCACCAGGAGCAGCAGCGCGGGCCGGGCCGCCAGGTTGCTCGGGGCGTACATGTACATGTTGAGGTTGGTGGGATTGTTGCCGAATCCCGTCACTCTGGTCAGGGTCGCCGCGGTCGCGGGCTGTGCCGTCACCAGGACGGTGGCTGTCGCGATTCCGAGGACGACGGCTGCCAGCGCGGCGCGCAGACTGCCCTTCATCGGTGGCCTTTCTTCCGGGGTGGGATCGCCGCGCCGGGGGTGTGGTGCGGGCGTCGGGTCCGGCCGTCGACCCGCGGGCACGGACGGCGGGCGGGGCGGTCCTGGTGGCGAGGACCGCTGGGCGCCGGCCCGCCTTCGGCCGGCCCTGCCCGTCGCGACGGCGTCGGCCGTGGCCTTCCCGGATCGGACGAGAGTGTCACCGGGGCGGCCGAATTCGGTCCCGAGAATCGACGATCGTCGGTTACGTTAACGTTAACAGCGGAGGCTGTCCATAGATGACGATCAGTGCACGGGCTTTGCCGGTGCCGGTGCGGCGGCCGGCAGCGGTGCCGGCCGACCCGTCACCGGGGTGGAGCGACGCTGTCCCGGGTGATCAGGGTGGGGGAGATGGTCTGCCGTAACGTGTGGTCGACGCCCGCGTCGATCTGTGTCAGCAGCAGACCGAGGCTGACCTCTGCCACGGTGTCGAAGTCCGGCCGGACGGTGGTCAGCGGCGGGATGAAGTAGGCGGCGTCCGGGACGTCGTCGAAACCGACGACGCTGACCTCCTCCGGCACCCGCCGGCCGTGCTCGTGCAACGCGTGCAGCACGCCCAGCGCGAGATCGTCGTTGGCGGTGAAGATCGCGGTGACCTCCGGGGTCCGGGCCAGCATCTGCCCGCAGCGGTACCCCGAGGCGGCGGACCAGTCCGCCTGGAGCACCGGCGGAACCTCCGCGCCCGCGGCCTGCAACGTGTCCCGCCAGCCGGCGATCCGCCCCGCGCTGTCGAACCAGTCGGCCGGGCCCGACACGTGCCAGACCGTACGGTGACCGGCGTCGAGCAGGTGCCGGGTGGCCAACCGTCCGCCCTCCACCTGGTCGATGGTGACCAGCGGCACCGGCCGGCGGGGGTCGCCGTCCACGGTGACCAGCGGAATGTCGGTGGGCAGGCACTCCAGTGCCTCACCGGCGGACTCCACCGGGGCGATCACCACGATGCCGGCCACCCGGTGCGCCAGATGTCGCTCGACGACGGCGGTGATGGAGGTGCGGTCCAGGTTGCGGACGCTGCCCACACTGACGGCGAAGCCCGCCTCGGCCGCGGCGAGTTCGAAGGCGGAGAGCAGGGACGCCGGACCGTAGAGGGTGGTGTTGAGCGCCACCACACCGAGCACCTGCGATCGCCCGGTGACCAGCGTGCGGGCGGCCCGGTTCGGGCGGTACCCGAGCTCGGTGATCGCGGCCTGGACCCGTAGGCGGGTCTGTTCGCGTACGTGCGGATGTCCGTTGAGGACCCGCGAGACGGTCTGGTGGGACACTCCGGCGAGGCGGGCCACGTCTCTCATTGCAGGAGCGCGCACAGTCATTCCACACCTCTCGGTCCGTCCCGCAGCCCGTAGACGGCGAGGCGGCCCGGCCCGGGCGTCCGAATAGGACGTCGGACACAAGGCATGGGCGCACACGCCGTGGACAACGCTGGATCAGCGAGATTCTACGCGGCGTGTCGCCCTGGGTGGGTCGGCAACATGGCCGAGTGTCGCCCACCCGCCGTGATATTCGTCATCACGGATCGGGGGCGGCGCGTGAACTGGCGGTGACGGGTGGCCTCTGTTGTCCCCCTCGGTCCTCGACGGTTGCTGTCGTGCGCCCGGGTCAGGCCGGCACCGCCGACCCGCACGGTGAACCTGACCTCGACCGGCAGGTCGCGCGGGGCGTCGGACGGTGCGCCACCGGTGGAACCGGAAACCGCCTCGGGTACGGGAACCGCGCCGTGACGACATGCCGTATCGATCGAATCGGATGCTACTCGAAACCGTTCGGTAACGACAAGGACAGGTTTCCAGGACGTACTCCCGGTGACCGCGTCGTGTCGGCCGGCCCGGTCAGTGCTGCGGTGCGACCGCGGTGCTGCCCCGCACCACCAGCGTGGTCGCCAGTTCCACCCGGGTCTGGGCAAGGCTCTCGTTGGCCGCCAGGGTCAGCACCATCCGCGTCGCGGCAGCGGCCATCTCGGTCAGCGGCTGCCGTACCGAGGTCATCGGCGGTCCGCAGAACATCGTGTACGGGATGTCGTCGAAGCCCACCACGCTGAGGTCCTGGGGAATCCGACGGCCGGCCAACCGGGCCGCCTCGTAGACCCCGAGCGCCTGGAGGTCGTTGCCGCACACGATCGCCGTGGGCGCCGGGTTCTGTCGGAGCAGTTCCTGGCCGAGGTTGAGTCCGTCCTCGAAGGAGAACCAGTGGCCGAAGCGCAGCCGGCGCGCGGGCAGTCCCACCCCCGCCGCCTCCAGCGCCGCCCGCGCGCCGTCCAGGCGAGCCTTGGCGCACAGCCGTTCGGTCGGGCCGGAGATCACCCCGATCTGCCGATGGCCGAGGTCGAGCAGGTGTCGGGCGGCCTCGAAACCGCCGCTCCAGTTGGTCGTCGCCACCGACGGGACGGCGTGCAACGGCGGCTCGCCCGTGGGATCGAGGACCACCAGCGGGATCGCGCTCGCCGCCAGCAGGGCGTGTTGTTCGGAGGTGAAGCCGAGGTGCACCGCGATCACCCCGGTCGGGCGACGGGCCAGCAGGTCACGAGCCCAGAACCGCCCCTCGGAGACCTGTCGACGGGCGTCGGTGAAGCCGACGGCGAGCCGATGCGCCCCGGCGACCTGCTGCACTCCCTGCATGATCAGCACCGCCAGGTTGCTCTGCATGCCATAGAAGACCACCTCGATGCTGGCGTTCGGGGTGCCCAGCTCCGGCCGGCGGTAGCCGTGCTCCCGCAGCAGTGACTCCACCCGGGCCCGGGTCTCCGCCGCGACTCCGGTGCGGCCGTTGAGGACCTTCGACACCGTGGGTGCCGACACGTCCGCCAGGAGGGCGATCGTGGTCAGCGTCGGTTCACCCCGTCGGCTCCGCCGTCGTCCCCCGGTCGGGGCGCCGGCCGCCGGGGAGACGGTGGGCGCGGGGCTGCCGGGGGCTGCCGGGACGGTGGCGGCTGCCGGCCTGACGCCGGTGGCGGGGGGCGCGGTGGGGGTGCCCGGACCGCCGTGGACCAGACCGCCGGTCGGGGCGGACGGGGGGCGCTCGTGCTGTCGTCTTACCTGGTCGAGCAGTCGACTGCGGACCGCTTCGGCGTGGCGGGCCGCGACCGGGCCGGCGGGCACGGTCTCGGTGAGGTAGCGCCGGCGCTTCGACACGGGGTCGATCCCGGCGTACACCCGCACCCGCAGTGAGCCGCTGGGTAGCTGCTCGATCTCGCCACGGGCGCGCCGGCCGCGCCTGGAGCCATTGGACATGGAGCCAGGGTATTCGATGTCAGGCGGCGCAGATGGCTCCACGATGGCTCCATGCTCCCGCCTGCCTGTCTCCCTGCCCGACGGTGTCTCGGGGCCCGCCGGTTGTCCGCTGGCGGGTCGACGCGCCGGGGCCCTCCGCGCGAGACGTCTACAACATGGAAGCAGTTGAATACCTCGAAACGCTTACGTAACATGGGGGGCCATTGTTAGCGCTCACACCGGGTGGCTCGTGTCGACGACTCCCGTTCGTCCGGCCGGCATTGCGCCCGACGTGGCGCCACTGATTGGAGACTTCGTGAAGCGATTCGTGCGAGCCCGGAGCTGGGGGCGGGCACTGGCCGCCGGCCTGCTCCTGGCCGGCGTCCTGGTGGGCATCCGGATGCCGGTGGCGCAGGCGTTGGAGAACGGGACGGCCCGGACCCCACCGATGGGCTGGAACAGTTGGAACTCCTTCGGCTGCAACATCAACGAGACGTTGATCCGGCAGACGGCCGACGCGCTGGTCAGCAGCGGGATGCGGGAACTGGGCTACCAGTACGTCGTGGTCGACGACTGCTGGTTCAACCCCAACCGGGACTCCGCGGGCAACCTCCAGGGTGACCCGACCCGGTTCCCCAGCGGCATGAAGGCGCTCGGCGACTACATCCACGCCCGGGGGCTGAAGTTCGGCATCTACCAGGTGCCGGTCGACAAGACCTGCGCCCAGTACTTCAACTCCTACCCGGGGGCGACCGGCAGCCAGGGCCACGAGGTGCAGGACGCCCGGCAGTTCGCCGCCTGGGGCGTCGACTTCCTCAAGTACGACTGGTGCTCGCCGAACGGGTCCATCGACCAGCAGGTGGCCACGTTCGCCAAGATGCGTGACGCCCTGGCCGCCACCGGCCGGCCGATCGTCTACAGCATCAACCCCAACAGCATCCACGCCAAGACCGGCCCGCAGCGCAACTGGGGCGACGTGGCGAACATGTGGCGCACCACCGAGGACATCACCAACACCTGGAACAGCGGCCAGACCAACGGCTACCCGATGGGCATCCAGAACATCATCGACGTCAACGTGCCGCTGGCCCCGTACGCCAAGCCGGGCGCGTTCACCGACCCCGACATGATGGAGGTGGGCCGGGGTGGCATGACCGACACGGAGATGCGCAGCCACTTCGCGATGTGGGCGATCATGGCCTCGCCGCTGATCGCCGGCAACGACGTCCGGTCGATGAACGCGGCCACCCAGACCATCCTCAAGAACGCGAACCTGGTCGCCATCAACCAGGACTCCCTGGCGTTGCAGGGCGCTCAGGTCTCCTTCGACGGCACCCGCCGGGTGCTGGCCAAGCGGCTGGCCAACGGGGACGTCGCGGTCGCCCTGTTCAACCAGGGTGGCTCGACGACGACGATCTCCACCACGGCCGCCGCGATCGGCAAGTCCGGGTCCTCCTTCACCCTGGTGGACGCCTGGACCAACGCCAGCACCACCAGCACCGGCACCATCTCCGCGAGTGTGCCGTCGCACGGCACGGTGGTGTACCGGGTCAGCGGTGGTGGCACGGCCCCGCCGACGACCCCGCCGCCGTCCACGGCGAGCGCGCTGGCCAGCGTCGCCTCCGGTCGCTGCCTGGACGTCCCGCAGAGCAACACCGCCAACGGCACCCAGCCGGTGATCTGGGACTGCAACGGGGCCGCCAACCAGCGCTGGACGGCCAACGGCCAGACCCTCCAGTCCCTCGGCAAGTGCCTGGACGCACCGACCAACGCCACCGCCGGCACCAAGGTCCAGATCTGGGACTGCAACGGTGCGACCAACCAGCAGTGGACGTTCAACACCAACGGCACGATCAGCGGCGTGCAGTCCGGTCTCTGCCTGGACGTGAACAACAACGGCACCGCCAACGGCACCACCGTGCTGCTCTGGTCGTGCACCGGCGCGACCAACCAGCGCTGGAACCGCCGCTGACCGACCAGGTGTCGCCGCTCGCCCGACGCCGGGACCGGGTGTCGGGCGAGCGGCGACGGCGAGCGGTGCCGGACCCGGACGGTGTGGTGCGGACATCGTCCGGGTCCGGCCGCCCGGCGTCCACCCCGCATGGCGGTGGACGCTGCGGTATCCGCCCGGACCGTGCGACCGGGCGGTGATCGGGGGATGCTCAGTCGGCGGCGGTGGTGGCCGGCGTGCCGGCCGGGGTCAGCCCGCTGCCGGGCCGGTAGCGGACCGGGACCGGGTCGCTCAGTGCGCCGACGAACTCCCCGTCGACGTGGTCGAGGAACCCGATGAGCGACCAGTCGCCGGCCGGGCCCGGGACCAGCCGGGGCGCGTAGAGGTGCGGATGCGGGAACGGGCGGGCCGAGGCGATGTCCCACGGGCCGCGTACGTCATGGCCTTCCGCCACCCAGATCCGGTGGCCGTCCCGGCGGGCGCCGGCGGCGTCGGTGCAGAACAGCAACAGGGGCTGCCCGTCGACGACGACGACCTGGGGCACCTCCAGGTGCCCGAAGTCGGCCGGGACCGACAGCGGCGGCTGGACGGTCCAGTTCACCAGGTCCGGTGAGGTGGCGTGGCCGACGACCCCGCGGGTCTCGGTCGGCCCGGTGTTGCCCCGGGCGGTGACGAGCATGTGCCAACCGTCGCCGGCCGGGTCGGGGAACACCCAGGGGTCCCGCCAGGCCTGCTCGTACCAGAGCGTCCGGTCGAGCAGTTCGTACCAGGTGGGATCGGCTTCGACGAGCGGGCTGGTGCCGTGCCGGTGCCAGGTGGTCAGGTCGTCGGAGACGGCCAGGCCGATCCGCTGGACCAGCCCGTCCTCGGCGCGACCGACCCCGGTGTAGAACAGGTACCACCGTCCGTCCGGGCCGCGCACCGTGCAGCCCGTCCAGGTCGCGAGGTCGTCCCAGCTCGGCGCGTCGGCCGCGACGAGGGCGTCGGCGACCAGGTGCCACGTGTGCAGGTCGGTCGAGACGGCGTGGCCGATCGTGGCGCGGCGGTGCCGGCGGTGCGGGTCGTGCAGGGCGCGGGAGGCGCGCAGGAAGAACGCGTGCCACCGGTCGTTGTCGTCCCGGGCGTACCAGCTGTCCCACACCCAGTGGTCGGGTAGACGTAGCATGGCGGGGAAGCTAGCACTAAATCGTTTTAGCGGCCAGGTAGGAGCCATCGCCACCGCACCCCGCCCGGTCGGTGCGAGCGCTGCGGCGCTGCCGGACCGGCGGTCCGGCCGGGCTGATCGGGGCTATTCGGTCGGGGCGGCCACCGACCTGCGTCGCCGCAGCGGCATGGGGACGAGGGACGGTTCGGCGTCGCCGCCGTCGAGGAGGATCTCGACTGCCCGCCGGCCCATCTGCTCGTGCGGCAGCGCGGTGGTGGACAGGCCGGGGCGCAGCCAGGCGGCGATCGGGTCGTCGTCGAACGAGACCACCGAGATGTCGTCCGGGACGGTCAGTCCGGCCTCGGCGAGCGCCTGGTAGGCGCCGAACGCGAGTCGGTCGTTCATGCAGATGATCGCTGTGGGTCGGGCCGGCCGGCTCAACAGCGTGCGCATGGCGGCGTAGCCGTGTTCGGGCAGCCACTCGGCGCAGAAGCACTCGGTCAGCAGGTCGACCCCGGCCGCACCGAGCGCCTGGTGGATGCCGCGTAGCCGGGCCGGCGCGGCGAGGGAGACCTCGGTGTCGTCCTCCTTGAGGCGGTTGCGGCCGATCAGCGCGATCCGGTCCCGGTGTCCCTGGTCGAGCAGGGCGGCGGTGACGGTGCGGCCGGCCCGCTCGTCGTCGGGGAGCACACAGGGCAGGTCGTCCGCGCTGGTGGCGTTGAGCAGCACCACCGGGCCGCCCAGGATGGCCGGGGGTACGGTCAGCCGGCGGGTCGCCATCGCGGCGTAGATCACCCCGTCCACCTGCCGGTCGAGCATGGCCTCGATGGCGTACTGCTCGAAGGTGGCGTCGCCCTGGGTCTCGGTGATGAGCAGCACGTGGTCCCGCTCCCGGGCCGCGTCGAGCGCGCCGCGGATCAGACCGCCGGCGAACCGGGTGGTGGCGACGATGTCGGAGACGAACGCGATGGTGGCGGTCTTGCGGGTACGCAGGCTGCGGGCGGCCAGATTGGGCCGGTAGCCGAGTTCCTCGGCGGCGGCGAAGACGCGCTGGTGTGCCTCGGCCGAGAGGCGGGTGCCCTCCCGGCCGTTGAGGACCATCGACGCGGCGGTCTTGGACAGCCCGGCCCGCCGTGCGACGTCGGCCAGGGTTGCTCTGTTGCGGCCCATCAATCCTCCGAATCGCCGGCGGTGTCCCGGACGCCGCTCCCGCCCATCATGATGCGTCGCCGCCTCCGGTCCGTGTCGGCGGCCACTCGGCGTGGTGTCGGCGGCCACTCGGTCCGGCCGTCCGGCCGGGGGTGGCCGAGCGTGAACCAGACGTTTCCGGACCGTTGCAATTTTGTCCTTGACAGCTCAAGCCGCCGCGCGCATGCTCTGCTAAATCAGTTTAGCGGCTACTTCTGGCAGGTCGGGCGGCACTCTCGGTCGTCCCCGGGCGCAGCCATGGGTGGCGGCATCGCGTGCCGTGGCGGCACGCCGGTCGCGACGTACTGTTGCGGTTGGTCACCCACCGTGACGGTCCGATGGGCCGGCAGAACCAGCGGCCAAGGCACGCACGGACGAGTCGAGGAGTCCTCAATTGGCTACATCATTGACAAAATTCTCCCGCCGGGCGGCGCTGCTGGCCCCCGTGCTGGCGCTGGGGTTGGCCGCCACGGCGTGTAGCGCACCCGGGGCGGACGAGTCGCCGACCACCGGTTCCGACGCCGCCGTCAGCACCGATCTCGGCACCGACCCGATCACCCTGGAGATGTACGCCGAGACCGGCTTCCCGCTGGCCAAGGCGCTGGCCGACGAGTTCACCAAGCAGCACCCGAACGTCACGTTCAACATCCGCGAGGACCAGTTCACGGTCATCGTGGAGAACGCGCCCCGGGTGATGGCCTCGGACAACTCGCCGGACATCATCCGGCTCCCCACCATGGTCGACCTGGTCAAGGACGACCTGCTCAAGAACCTCGACCCCTACTTCACCGCGTACGGCTGGGACAAGTTCCCCGCCTCCCAGCTGGTGCAGCTGCGGGTCGGTGAGGGCGGCACCACCCGGGGCACCGGCTCGCTGTGGGGGATGGGCCTCGGTTACAGCGTCACCGGGGTGTTCTACAACAAGAAGCTGGCCGAGCAGGTCGGGATGACCCAGCCGCCGGCCACCATCGCCGAGTTCGAGCAGCTGCTGGCCAAGGCCAAGACCGCCGGGGTCCAGCCGATCATGCAGTTCAACAAGAACACCGCGGGCATCAACTTCCCGCACCAGGCGTTGCAGAACCAGTTCGGCGACCCGGCCCAGGTGGCGGACTGGATCTTCCAGAAGCCGGGCGCGACGTTCGACACCCCGGCTGCGCTGAAGGCCACCCAGACCATCCAGAAGTGGGCCCAGGCCGGCTACTTCCCGAAGGACGCCAACGCCCTGGACTACGCGAGCATGGTGGGCGAGTTCCAGAAGAACAACGGTCTGTTCATGTTCAACGGCGACTGGGAGTCGGCCAACCTCGACAAGACGATGCCCGGCAACGTGGGCTTCTTCCTGTTCCCGAGCGAGTCGGCCGGTGGCAAGCACGTGGCGATGTCCGCCCCGAACACCTTCGGCATCGGCGCCAAGGCCAAGAACCCCGACGCCGCCGCGTTCTTCCTGAACTGGGCGCACACCAACCCCACCGCCCGGGAGATCGCCGTCAAGATCGGCGGCTCCAGCCCCGGTGGCCCGAGCGACCTGGCCGTGCCGGCCGCCGCGCCGAACACCGTGCTGGCCGAGACGCTCAAGGCGTCGCAGCAGCTCGGTGAGGAGAACGGCGCGGTGGACTTCACCGCGAACGCCACCGGTGGCATCTTCGCCGCCGCGATCACGCCGGAGATGCAGAAGCTGATCGCCGGTCAGCAGACGCCCGAGGGGTACGTGAAGGCGGTCCAGGCCGAATACGCGAAGGAACTCTCCCGATGACGTCTGCCTTCGGCAGCGCACCGGCCGGGCGGGGCGACCCGGTGGCGACACCGGCTCGTCCCACCCGTCCCTCCGCCGCGCGGGCCCACCGGAAACGGTGGGCCCGCGCGGGCGGGACGGGCTGGCTCTTCGTCCTGCCCGCCGTCGTGATGTACGCGGCCTTCGTCCTGCGTCCGCTCGTGCTGACCATCCAGTACTCGTTCTACAACTGGAACGGCATCGGGGTGGCCCGCTGGGCGGGACTGGACAACTACCTCACCGTGTTCACCGACAGCGACCTGCTGAAGATCATCGGTAACGCGCTCGTCCTGATCGTCTTCTTCAGCTTCGTCCCGGTCGCGCTCGGCCTGCTGGTGGCCAGCCTGGTCCGTCGGATCACCACCGGCGCGTTCGGCACCGTCGTCCGGACGGTGCTCTTCCTGCCCCAGGTCATCCCCCTGGTGGCGGCGGGCATCGCGTGGAGCTGGCTGCTGTCGACGAACGGGTTGATCAACCAGGTGCTCCGCGCGGTCGGCCTGGGTGGGGTGGCCCGTGCCTGGCTCGGTGACTTCGACACCGCGCTGCCCGCCGTCGGCGTCATCGGCGCCTGGGTCCTGCTCGGCCTCTGCACGATCCTGCTGGTCACCGGGATGAGCAAGATCGATCCCGCGCTGTACGAGGCGGCCCGGCTCGACGGCGCCGGCCCGATCCGGGAGTTCTTCGCCGTCACCCTGCCCAGCCTCCGCCAGGAGATCGGGGTCTGCCTGACGGTGACCATCATCGCCGCCCTGGCCAGCTTCGACATCGTCTACATCTCGACCAGCGGTGGTCCGGGCCTGCAGACCACCGTGCCGGGCCTGGAGATCTACCGGCTCGCCTTCTCGCAGCGGCAGGTCGGGCTCGCCTCGGCGCTGGCCGTCGTGCTGATGCTGCTGGTGCTGCTCTGCGTGCTGCCGATCCAGCGACTGACCCGAGGGGACAAGTCATGAACCTGAGCCGGCGCGAGAACCTGACCGGCCGGGTCTTCCTGATCGTCCTGGTCGTGGTCACCCTGCTGCCGTTCGTCAGCATGCTCTCCGCGGCGCTCCAGCCGCGCGGCACCGTGCCCAGCGGCCTGGCCTGGCCGTCGGACCCGCAGTGGGGCAACTTCGCCGACGCCTTCACGGTGGCGAACATGGGCGCGCTGCTGCGCTCCAGCCTGCTGATCGTGGCCGGCGTGGTGCCGGTCTCGGTGCTGATCGCCACCATGGCCGGCTTCGGGCTGGGGCAGCTACGGGTCCCCGGTGGCCGGATCGTGTTCGGTCTGCTGCTGCTCGGGCTGACCCTGCCGTTCGAGGCCGTGGTCACCCCGCTCTACTACCAGATGCAGGACCTCGGCCTGCTCAACACCCGGTGGGCGATCATCCTGCCGTTGATCGGGCTGTACATGCCGTTCGCGGTGTTCTGGATGCGGGCGCACTTCAGCAACGTGCCGGTCGAGCTGTCCGAGGCGGCCCGGGTGGACGGCAGCAGCACCTGGCAGCTGTTCTGGCGGGTCCAGGTGCCACTGGCCAAGCCGGCCATCGCGTCGCTGACCATCCTGATGTTCCTCTGGACGTGGAACCAGTTCCTGCTGGCCATCGTGCTGGTCGACGACCCGGCCAAGCGCACGATGGCGGGCGCGCTCGGGGCGTTCCAGGGCCAGTGGGGCACCGACCTGGTGCTGCTGTGCGCCGGTTCGCTGCTGATCCTCACCCCGACCCTGATCGTGTTCCTGATCTTCCAGCGTCAGTTCATCAAGGCCCTGATCCAGGGTTCACTGAAGGGATAGCAGTGGCCACACAGCCGCAGATCCACGGCGACGCCGACGAACGTTTCGGGCGGGTGGCCGACGTCTTCCGCGACAACTTCACCACCCGGGGGGAGGTCGGCGCGGCGGTCACCGTCTACGTGCGGGGTCGCCGGGTCGTCGACCTGTACGGCGGGACGGCCGACCCCCGTACCGGCCGGCCTTGGACGCCGCAGACGCCGGTCGTCGTCTTCTCCTGCACCAAGGGCATCCTGGCGATCTGCGCCTACCTGCTGGTGCAGCAGGGCCGGCTCGACCTGGACGCGCCGGTCACCCGCTACTGGCCGGAGTTCGGCCAGCACGGCAAGGCCGACATCCCGGTGCGCTGGTTGCTCACCCACCAGTCCGGCCTGCCCGCGCTCGACCGCCCGCTGTCCCTCGACGAGGTGCTCGGCTGGGACCCGGTGATCAAGGCGATCGAGGCGCAGGCCCCGCTGTGGCGACCGGGCACGGCGCACAGCTACCACCCGATGACGTACGGCTGGTTGATCGGCGAGGTGATCCACCGGATCACCGGCCAGCTGCCCGGGGCGTTCTTCCGCGACGCCCTGGCGACGCCGCTGGGCCTGCGGACCTGGCTCGGTCTGCCGGCCGGCGAACGCGACTCGGTCGCCTGGAACCTGGCCCCGGCGCCCGACCCGGAGCCGTTCGTCGACCCGGTGGCCGACCGGGGGATCACCATGGGGGGCGCGTTCGCGTTCCCCGCCGACGACGCCGGCCTGGTCAGCTTCAACGATCCGGCCATCCAGGCCGCCGGCATCCCGGGCGCGGGCGCGGTGAGCACGGCCGACGGCCTGGCCCGCCTCTACGCCGCCTGTGTGTCGCCGGTGGCGGGACCGCCCCTGCTCGACCCGGCATCGGTGGACGACGCGACGGTCGTGCGGTCCCGGGGCCAGCAGCGGCACGGCCCGCCCGACACCGGCCAGCGCTGGGGCAGCGGCTTCCTGCTGCACTCGCCGCCGGCCCGGCCGCTGCTCGGTGAGCGCAGCTTCGGTCACGACGGCGCGGGTGGGAACCTCGCCTTCGGCGACGACGCCCACCAGGTCGGCTTCGGCTACGTGGTGAACCAGATGCAGGGCATGGGCGACGAACGGGCCAACCTGCTGACCGCCGCCCTGCGGTCCTGCCTGGACGACTGACCGCGCGGGACGACCGACGTGCACCCCGGCGGCCCCTCATCGGGCCTCCGGGGCGCACGTCGGTGCTGGTCACCGCAGCGCGGCTGCCCGGTGACTCAGCCGGCCGACTTCGCCGGCCTGCGCTGGGCCAGCAGCCAACGCAGGATGCGACCGTCGGAATAGGTCGGCCCGAACGCCGCGTGGTAGTCCGGCAGGGTGAACGCCGAGTCGGCGTACTCGGTGTAGCGGACCAGGTCGGCGATCTGCGCCGGGGTCCTGCCCCGGGCCTCGTACGCCTGCCGCAGCGCGGCCGAGGAGTTGCGCGCGCCCGAGACGTTGAGCAGGTGGTCGTGCTCGCCGTGGGTGATCCAGATCGGTACCTCGGCGGCGGCGATCGCGGTGGCCTGGCCGGCGTTGACCGGGAAGCCCCCGGTGACCAGCCCACCGGCGAACAGGTCCGGGCGCTTGGCGAACGCCTCCCACATCAGCTGGGAGCCGTACGACACGGTGGTCGCGTAGACCCGGCGGGTGTCCACGGCGTACTCGCCGACGAACGTGTCGAGCAGCTTGACCAGCAGGTCGGCCTCGGCCACCCCACCGACCCGCTGGTGCTGCGGGGCGAGGACGATCACGTCCTCCCGGCTGCCGGTCCAGCTCGGCTGCGACCAGGCGGTCGCCGGGATGTCGGCGGCGAGCTGTACGCCGAGGTTGTCCCCGTCCCAGCCCATCCCGTGTCCGGGCAGGACGACCACCAGCGGGTAGGTGCGGCCCGGCTGGTAGTTGCGCGGCAGCCGGTAGTGGTAGGGCAGCACCATGCCGGCGCTCAGGAACGACCCGTAGCGGAACTCGTCGACCTGTGGGTCGACCGACGCCTCGGTGACCGGGCGGGACTGGCGCGGGGTCGCCTTGGCCAGCACCGGGCCCTTGCCCTTCCCCCGGCCGGGGGCGGCGTGCACGTCCTTGCGCTGCACCACCCGGGTCGGCAGCTCGGGGTTGACCTTCACCGAGCAGAGGAAGGTCGGGCACTTGGAGACGATCACCGTCCAGCCGCCGGGGTCGGCCGGGTCCAGCTCGACGATGACGTACCGCCCGGGCGCCGAGCGGTGGTCGGCACGGGGGGTCGGCGCGTTGTTGGTGTAGGTGCGGGTGACCGTGCGGTCGGCGAGTTTCGGCAGGTCCTCAATGGGGTTGAAGCGAAAGTTGTAGATCGTGTCGGCCACCCCGAAGGTGCCGTTGTCCAGCGTCCGGGGGTTGACCGTCGCGCCGTACTCGACGGCCACCGCGGAGACCTTCTGGCCGTAGGTGTAGACGGTGGTGATCGGGGTGATGCTGCGGATCGCGTCCCGGCCACCCCGGTCACCGCCCGGGGTGCCGTACGCCGGGCCGGCGGAGGCGGCCAGCACGAGCGTCGCGGCGAGCGGGATCAGTCCTCTGCGCAGTCTCATCCGGGTCCTTTCCGCGGGGCGCGGCCATCGGCTCCCGGCGGCACCGGCATCCGGAGCACCGGATGCGCGCGGGAGGAAGCTGGCCGCTAAATGGATTTAGCAGAGCATGTAGCGCCGATTGTCCGGTGTCAATGGCGGACCCGTAACAAGTCCGAAACCAGGTGTGACGTCGTCGGTGGCCGACCAGCCACCCCCGGTGCAGGTGGGCGGGCCGGAATCGGCGTGGCCGCAACGGAAACCGCCCTGCGCCGACCCGGTGGGCGGGGGGTCGGTGGGTGGACAAGTCGGAGACGCCCGTTACGAGACCGTGACGTCCGGATTTCCGGGGGGGTGTTGACGGGGGCGATGTGAGCGCTAACACTACCCCGAAAGGTGACAGGTGGTCCCCGCAGTCGGCGGGAGTTCTGGAGAGGAGAAACCTGTGCGCAGGAAATTCCTGGTCGCGCTCGGCGGCGCGGCACTGGCGTTCAGCCTTGCCGCGTGCAGTGGCGGGGGAGCGGGCAGCGGCGGCGACAGCAGCGACAAGAAGCCCGCCGATCTGACCATCGGCGTTTCCATGCCGACGCAGACCTCGGAGCGGTGGATCGCCGACGGCAAGGCGGTGAAGGAGAAGCTGGAGGCCAAGGGTTACAAGGTCGACCTCCAGTACGCCGGTGACGACATCCCCACCCAGTCCCAGCAGGTCGACCAGATGATCACGCAGGGCGCGGACGTCCTGATCATCGCGGCCATCGACGGCACCGCGCTCAGCGGCCAGTTGGACGCCGCCGCCGCCGCGAAGATCCCGGTCATCTCCTACGACCGGCTGCTGCTGGGCAACAAGAACGTCGACTTCTACGTCAGCTTCGACAACTACAAGGTCGGGGTGGCCCAGGCGACCGCCCTGCTGGTCGGCCTCGGCCTGCAGACCAAGGACGGCGCGAAGGGCACCGCGAAGGGCCCGTTCAACATCGAGCTGTTCGCCGGCTCGCTGGACGACAACAACACCCAGTACTTCTGGGGCGGGGCGATGGACACCCTCAAGCCGTTCATCGAGAGCGGCACGCTGAAGGTCAAGTCCGGCCAGACCCGGATCGAGCAGGCGGCGATCCTGCGCTGGCAGCAGGAGACCGCGCAGCAGCGGATGGAGAACCTGCTCACCTCCACCTACAACGACGGCACGGTGGTCAACGGGGTGCTCTCGCCGTACGACGGGATCTCCCGGGGCATCATCACCGCCCTGCAGAACGCCGGCTACGGCAAGGGCGCGAAGAAGCTGCCCGTGGTGACCGGCCAGGACGCCGAGATCGCCTCGGTCAAGCTGATCAACGACGGGGTGCAGGGCTCCACCGTCTTCAAGGACACCCGGCTGCTCGCCGAGCAGGCCGTCATCGCGGCGGAGGCGTTCCTCCAGGACAAGCAGCCGCAGGCCAACGACACCAAGACCTACAACAACAAGATCAAGGTCGTGCCGGCGTACCTGCTGCCGATCCAGACCGTCTACAAGGACGACATCCAGAAGGCGCTGGTCGACTCCGGTTACTGGTCGGCCGAAGAGGTCGCCGCCGGTCAGGCCAAGAAGTAAGCCGGTCGTCGGGCGCGGCGGTGACCGGCCGCCGCGCCCGACGCATCGGAAGCCCGCCTCAGGCTTCGACGATCAGGACGCTGACCATGGACGACACCATCCTCGAGATGCGACGCATCACGAAGACCTTTCCCGGGGTGACCGCGCTTTCGGACGTCTCCCTCGCGGTGCGCCGGGGGGAGATCCACGCCATCTGCGGCGAGAACGGCGCCGGCAAGTCCACCCTGATGAAGGTGCTCTCCGGGGTGCACCCGACCGGCTCCTACGACGGTGAGATCGTGCTGGACGGCAAGCCGGTGCACTTCCGGGGCATCCGCGACAGCGAGTCCCAGGGCATCGTCATCATCCACCAGGAACTCGCCCTGGTGCCGCACCTGTCGATCGCCGAGAACATCTTCCTCGGCAACGAGCGGCGCGGCCCGGGCGGCCTCATCGACTGGAACCGGGCCAACGCCGAGGCCGCCACGCTGCTGGCGTCGGTGGGCCTGCACGAGAACCCGGTCACCCCGGTGATCCAGCTCGGCGTCGGCAAGCAGCAGCTGGTCGAGATCGCCAAGGCACTGTCCAAGAAGGTCCGGCTGCTCATCCTGGACGAGCCGACCGCCGCCCTCAACGACATCGACTCGGCGCACCTGCTCGACCTGCTGCGCCGGCTGCGCGACCAGGGCATCACCTGCATCCTGATCTCGCACAAGCTCAACGAGGTCACCGCGATCTCCGACTCGACCACGGTCATCCGGGACGGGCGCACCGTGGAGACGCTCTCCCTGGCCTCCGGGGAGGTCACCCAGGAGCGGATCATCCGGGGCATGGTCGGCCGGGACCTGGACAGCTTCTATCCCGACCGGGTCTCGTCGCCGGGGGAGGAGGTGCTGCGCATCGAGAACTGGAGCGTCCGGCACCCCAGCCAGGACCGGCTCGTCGTCGACGACGCCAGCCTGGACGTCCGCGCCGGCGAGGTGGTCGGCATCGCCGGGCTGATGGGCGCCGGTCGGACCGAGTTGGCGATGAGCGTCTTCGGCCGGTCGTACGGCCGGGACGTGCGGGGCCGGCTGTTCGTGCGGGGTCGGGAGGTCCGGGCGCACAGCGTCGCCGAGGCCATCGAGCACGGCATCGCCTATGTCACCGAGGACCGCAAGCGCTTCGGTCTCAACCTCATCGACGACGTACGGCGCAACGTCTCCGCCGCCGCGCTCGGCCGCCTCGCCCGGTTCGGCTGGGTCAACGGCAACGAGGAGATCAAGGTCGCCGAGCAGAGCCGGCGCGACATGAACATCAAGACGACCAGCGTGATGGCCGTGGTGGGCAAGCTCTCCGGCGGCAACCAGCAGAAGGTCGTGCTGTCGAAGTGGCTGTTCACCAACCCGGACGTGCTGATCCTGGACGAGCCGACCCGGGGGATCGACGTCGGCGCGAAGTTCGAGATCTACACGATCGTCAACCGGCTCGTCGCCGAGGGCAAGGCGGTGATCCTGATCTCCTCGGAGCTGCCGGAGCTGCTGGGCATGTGCGACCGCATCTACACCCTCGCCGCCGGCCGCATCACCGGCCAGGTGCCGGTGGCCGAGGCGACCCAGGAGAACCTCATGGACCTGATGACGAAGGACAAGGAGCGCGTGGGATGACCAGCGTCAAGACCTCATCGCCGCCGTCCCCGCCGCCCACCGGGAAGAGCCCGGGCGTCGCCCTGCACGCCGGCACCAGCAACCTGCGTGCGCTGATCATGAACAACCTGCGGCAGAGCGGCATCTACGTCGCGCTGGTCGTCATCGTCGGGCTCTTCGCCGTGCTCACCGACGGGGTGTCGCTGAGCCCCGGCAACATCACCAACATCGTGCTCCAGTACTCCTACATCCTGGTGCTGGCGATCGGCATGGTGATCATCATCATCGGCGGGCACATCGACCTGTCGGTGGGCTCGGTGGTCGCCCTCACCGGGGCGGTCTCCGCCGTGCTGGTCATCCAACAGGGCTACCCGTGGTGGGTCGGCATCCTGGCCGCGCTGGCGGTGGGGGTTGCGGTCGGCGCGTGGCACGGCTTCTGGGTGGCGTACGCCGGCATCCCGGCCTTCATCGTGACGCTCGCCGGCATGCTGCTGTTCCGGGGTCTGACCCTGCGGGTGCTCGACAACATCTCGCTCTCCCCGTTCCCCGCCGACTACCAGCAGGTCGCGGCCGGCTTCCTCAACGGCCTGCTCGGCGGGGACGGCTTCGACGCCTTCACCCTGCTGATCGGTGCCATCGCGGTGGCCGGGTACGCGGTGAGCGGCTTCCGGACCCGGGTGGCCCGGGTCCGCTACCAGCAGCCGGTCGAGTCGTTCCCGCTGTTCGTCGCCCGGGTGGTGCTGGTGGGCGCGGTCATCATGTACTTCGCCTGGCAGTTGGCGCACGCCCGGGGCCTGCCGATCGTGCTGATCATCCTGGCCGCGCTGGTGCTGGTCTACGGCCTGCTCACCCGGCGTACCGTCTTCGGCCGGCAGGTCTACGCGATCGGCGGCAACCTCTCGGCGGCGATGCTGTCCGGCGTGAAGGTGCGGACGGTCAACTTCTGGATGTTCGTCAACATGGGCTTCCTGGCGGCGGTGGCCGGGGTGATCTACTCCTCGCGTTCCAACGGCGCCCAGCCCGCCGCGGGCAACATGTTCGAGCTCGACGCGATCGCCGCCGCGTTCATCGGCGGCGCCGCGGTCACCGGCGGGGTCGGCACCGTGGTCGGCGCGATGGTCGGTGGTCTGATCATGGCGGTGATGAGCAACGGGATGCAGCTCATGGGCATCGACCAGTCCATCCAGTCGGTGGTCAAGGGCCTGGTGCTGCTCGTCGCCGTGGCCTTCGACGTCTACAACAAGCGCCGCGCCGGCTCCTCCCGCTGACGGCGGGGCGGCGCTCGGCCGCACTCCGGTCCTCCACCCAGGCACCCCGGAACACCTCGGCTCCACCCGACGGTGTCCCGGGGTGCCTGCCGTCTGTCCGTCGATCGTGTCCGCGATGTTTCCGCTTGACGGGCATCATGTTATCGCTCACAGTCTATGGATAGCTGAAGCCGTTCCTGTAGTGGCTGGTCGCTATCCCTGGCCGGCCGCTGCCCCGTGTCGCGCGCCATCGCGGACGCGTCGCCGAGTGAACGTTGACATCGGCAGGCTTCGAACAATGCGACGACGGGGTCCGGACGGTGTTCCGGGGCGACCGTCGATCGACCGTTGGTGAAGGAGGGTCATGGTAGCCATGGGTGAGGTGCCGATCGCGGTCCGGCGGCGGCGCGGCTGGTGGTCGCGGGTCGTCGCCGCGCTGTTGACGGTGCTGGTCGGCGGTGGTCTCGTCGTGGTCGAGTCGACGGGGGCGGCCGCGGCGACGGTGGACACCAACGCCTGGTACGTGTTGGTGAACCGAAACAGCGGCAAGGCGCTGGACGTGTACAACCGGGCCACCAACGACGGGGCGCGGATCACCCAGTGGACCCGCGGTGACGGTACCAACCAGCAGTGGCAGTTCGTCGACTCCGGCGGCGGCTACTACCGGTTGAAGTCACGGAACTCGGGCAAGGTCCTCGACGTCTCCAGCCGGTCCACCGCCGACGGCGCGGCGATCGTGCAGTGGACCGACGGCAACGGCACCAACCAGCAGTTCCGGCTCGCCGACTCGGCCGACGGCTACGTCCGGCTGCTCAACCGCAACAGCGGCAAGGCGGTGGAGGTGCAGGGCGCCTCGACGGCCGACGGCGGGAACATCGTCCAGTACGCCGACTGGGGCGGCACCAACCAGCAGTGGCAACTCGTCCGCGTCGACGGCACCACCCCCACCACGCCTCCCACCACGCCACCGGCGAACGGCTCGTTCACCAACCCGGTGGTGTGGCAGGACTTCGCCGACGTCGACATCATCCGGGTCGGTGACGCGTTCTACCTGTCCGCCTCGACCATGCACTACTCCCCGGGCGCCCCGATCCTGCGCTCCTACGACCTGGTGAACTGGGAGTTCGCCGGGCACTCGGTGCCCAAGCTCGACTTCGGCGCGAAGTACGACATGTCCGGCGGGCGGGCGTACGTCAACGGGATCTGGGCGTCGACGCTGAACTACCGCCCGAGCAACAGCACCTACTACTGGGCCGGCTGCATCGACTTCGCCAAGACCTACATCTACACCGCCGCCGCGGTGGACGGGGCCTGGAACCAGCACGCCACCATCAACAAGTGCTACTACGACGCCGGCATGCTGGTGGACGACAACGACACCATGTACGTCGCCTACGGCAACAGCCAGATCAGCGTGGCGCAGCTGTCGGCGGACGGCAAGAGCGAGGTCCGCAGCCAGCAGGTCTTCTCCACCCCGTCGAGCGTGGGCACCCTGGAGGGGGCCCGGTTCTACAAGCGCAACGGCAGCTACTACATCTTCCTCACCCGGCCGGCCAACGGTCAGTACATCCTGAAGTCGTCGAGCCCGTTCGGCCCGTACGAGATGCGGCAGGTGCTGCTCAACATGCCCGGCCCGATCTCCGGCGGCGGCGTGCCGCACCAGGGCGGACTGGTGCAGACCGCGGGTGGACAGTGGTACTACATGTCCTTCGTCGACGCCTACCCCGGTGGGCGGGTGCCCGCCCTGGCCCCGATCACCTGGACCGCCGACGGCTGGCCGCAGATCCAGACGGTCAACGGGGGCTGGGGCGCGTCGTACCCGAATCCGTTGCCGATCCGGCCGGTCAAGCCGCTGACCGGCACCGACACCTTTGCCGGCAGCACCCTCGGCCCGCAGTGGGAGTGGAACCACAACCCGGACAACACCAAGTGGTCGGTCAACAACGGCCTGCGGTTGCAGACCGCCACCGTGACCAACGACCTCTACAGCGCCCGGAACACGGTCACCCACCGGATCCAGGGGCCCACCTCCACCGCCACCGTCGAACTCGACTACTCGGCGCTGCGTGACGGCGACCGGACCGGGCTGGCGGTGCTGCGCAACTCGTCGGCCTGGATCGGCGTCCGGCGCGACAACGGGGCGACCCGGGTGTCGATGACCAACAACCTCACCATGGACGGCAGTTGGCGGACCACCAACACCGGTACGGAGATCGCCTCCGCGCCGGTCAGCGGGGGTCGGATCTGGCTGCGGGCCACCGCCGACATCCGCCCCGGCTCCGGCCGGCAGGCCCGGTTCTCCTACAGCACCGACGGCACCAACTTCACCGCCCTGGGCAACGCGCTCACCCTCGACAGCAACTGGCAGTTCTTCATGGGCTACCGCTTCGCCATCTTCAACCACGCCACCCAGGCCCTCGGTGGCACCAGCACGATCCGCCAGTTCCAGCTGACCACCCCCTGACCCACCCGGTCGCGGCCGGCAGACGCCGGGACCGCTCGTACCGTCGGACCGCCCAGCGGACCCGGTCGGCACGGGCGGCCCCGGCGGCCAGGCTCCGGTTCGTGCCGGCCCCGGGTTCATGCCGGCTCCGGTTCGCCGGCTCCGGTTCGTGCCGGCTCCGGTTCGTGCCGGGTTCAGGTGCAAACGGAATGGGGCTGCCCCGATCGGGGCAGCCCCATTCGTCAGGCCGCAGGTCCGCCACCGTCTCGCCGGCGGTGGCGGACCTGCGGCCGGTCCACACCAACCACTACTGGTTGGCGACGATCCGCCACCGGTTGTCCGCGCTGCCGTTGTCGGAGTCCTGCACGGCCTGTGCGCCCTGGGTGGTCGAGCCGTTGAGGATGCCGAGCAGCTTCCCGCTGTTGACGTTGCGGATCTTGTAGGTGCCGTCACCCTGGTTCACCAGGACCCAGCGGTGGTCGGCGGTGCCGTTGTCCGCCCACTGCAGGACCCGGGCGTTGTCGGCGGTGGACATGTTCTCCACGCCGAGGACCTTGCCGCTGTTGACGTTGCGGAACCGGACCGCGTCGCCGTCGGTCACCACCACCCAGTTGTGGTCGGCGGTGCCGGTGTCACCCCACTGGAGGGCGAGCCCACCGTCGGCGGTGGACATGTTCTGGATGCCGAGGACCAGGCCGCTGCCGACGTTGACGAGCCGCGAGCTGCCGCCACCGGGGTTGCCGCCCCCGGTGGTGCTCCAGTAGACCGTGTAGTTGAAGCCGTGGGCGTCGTAGAACGGCCCGACGTTGACCGTGGACCCGTTGGCGGTGGCGGTGAACGCCAGCGCGCTGGTGCTGGTCCGGGTGACCGACGAGACGTTGAGCGACGGCAGGGAGTTCAGGGCGGTGTTGCCGTAGTTGCCGGCCAGCACCGCCGGCCCGTAGGTGAGGGCGCCGACGTTGGCGTTGTCGTTGGCCTGCTGCACGACGACCTTCATCGGCAGGCGGACGGTGATGGTGTCGCCGGCCGCCCAGGTGCGGGTGACCGTGGCGTAGCTGCCGGGGTTGGTCGACACGCTCTGCGTCTCGCCGTTGACGGCGATCGTCGCGCCGGTGGCCCAGGCCGGAATCCGGACCCGGATGCTCCACGAGCCGCTCATCGTGCCGTCGATGGTGAGCGTGCTGGTGTCGCTGGCCGGGTAGCTGGTGCTCTGGGTGACCGTGATCCCGCGCTGCGACCAGGTCAGCACCGACGGCACGAACAGGTTCACCGTCAGCGTGGTGCCGTTGTAGAAGTAGATCGAGTCCATCAGCTTGGTGTTCGCCTCGATGCCGGTGCCCTGACAGCACCAGAACGAGTTGTAGTCGGTGCTGAAGGTGCCGCCGCCCCAGGCCGGGCCGACGCCCCGGCGTCCACCCGGCTTGAGCGGGGTGAAGTAGGTAACGTGGCCGTGGCCGTCGGCCGGGTTCTGCGCGCCGACGACGTGGTTGAGCAGGGCGCGCTCGTAGTAGTCGAAGTAGGCGACCCGGTTCGGGTCGAGCAGCCACAGCTCCCGGGTCAGCTTGAGCATGTTGTGGGTGTTGCAGTGCTCGCAGGTGTCGTTGCTCAGGTAGCCGGCGATCGCGTTCGGCGGCCGGAAGTGCTCGGCCTGGCTGTTGCCGCCGATGACGTAGGTGTGCGCGTTGACGGTCATGTTCCACGCGTTGCTGGCGATGTCGCGGTACCGGGTGGTGCCGGTCGCCTTGAACTCCCGCGCCGCGCCGATCCACTTGGGCACCTGGGTGTTGGCGTGCTTGCCGTTGAGCTGGTCGGAGTTGGAGGCCAGCGGGTTGAACACGCTTTCGTGGTCGAAGCGCTGGGCGACGGTGAGCCAACGCCCGTCGCCGGTGTACTGGTAGATGTCGGTCAGCGCCTCGTTCATGCCGCCGAACTCGGTCCCCAGCATCGACTGCATCTGGTTGTAGCTCAGCCGCGAGGTGCGGGTGTCGACCCAGCCGGCCAACGCCAGCAGCACCGAACGGGCCTGCGTGTTGCCGATGTAGCGCCACACGTCGAGCAGCCCGATCAAGGTCTTGTGGATGCAGTAGTAGGGCACGTTGCCGTTGGACAGCGTCCGGGCCTCCAGCGCCGCGAAGTCGGACTCCGGGAAGCCGGACAGGTAGCCGGCGGTGAACCCGGCCGCGCCGTTGTTGGCCTGGCACTTGGCCAGCTCGGCCACCATGTAGTTCGCCTTGTCCCGGCAGGTGGTGTCGCCCAGCACGGCGTACGCCTGCGCCCAGGCGGTCAGGAAGTGGCCCTGCATGTGAGAGCGGAACGGGAACGACGGCGCGTCCCAGCCACCGTTGGAGGCGGCGTTGTTGGTGCCGAGCCGGTGGTTGGCCCGGAAGTTGCGGAGCATCCGGTCGACGTCGACGAACCGCAGGTAGCTCAGCGTCCGGTTCTGGTTGTCCAGCA
The DNA here is from genome assembly GCF_900091525.1 of Micromonospora matsumotoense. GTDB lineage: Bacteria > Actinomycetota > Actinomycetes > Mycobacteriales > Micromonosporaceae > Micromonospora > Micromonospora matsumotoensis. The sequence goes on along the minus strand of NZ_FMCU01000004.1, from coordinate 268,903 downwards.
GCCGGCCGGCGGTCAGCCGGACCTGACCCAGCTCGAACGGGTACGCGGAGACGCCGAGGTCCGCCCGGGCCGGGGGGACCACCAGCGCCGCGGCGGCCGGCGTCGACCCGAGGAGGGCGCTACCGGTGGCGGAGACCAGCGCGGTGGCGCCTGCGGCCTGGAGGAGCTGGCGTCGGTTGAGGGACGGGACTGACATGGGGACCTCCGGTTGACCGGACGGCGGGCTAACGCCTGCCCGGGACGTGTCGTACGGGATCGTTGGTGGTGCCGGTGCTGGGGTGCCGGCCCGCCCTGGTGGGGCGGCGCGGGCCGGCACCGCTGTGGGGTCAGACGGGCGTGCAGGTCAGGTCGGTCGGTGGCTGGTTGCTGCCGGTGGTCGAGCTGATGTAGCCCACGGTGGTGGACCCGCCCGCCGCGAGCTGTCCGTTGTAGCTGGCGTTGGTGACGGTGACCTGGTTGCCCTGCTGGCTGAGGGTGCCGTTCCAGGCCTGGGCCACCGTCTGTCCGCTGGGGAAGGTGAAGTTCACCCGCCAGCCGCTGACCGCGACGGACCCGTTGGTGATGGTCAGCTTCCCTTCGAAGCCGCCCTGCCAGGTGTTGACCACCGTGTTGGTGACGGCGCAGGAGCGGCCGCCGGGCGTGGTCGGAGCCGGGGTGGTCGGAGCCGGGGTCGTCGGGGCCGGGGTCGTCGGGGTGGGGGTGGGGGTAGCGGTGGGCGTCGGGGTGGGCGTCGCGGTCGGGGTGGGCGTCGGGTTGGTCCCACTGCCGAACTGCCACCAGTTGACGTTGAACAGGGTGCCGCTGCCACCGGTGAACCGCAGGTACATGTCGTGGGTGCCGGTCGCGCCGGACACCGGGCAGGAGACGGTCTGCCAGTTCTGCCAGCCGCCGGTGACCGGTACGGAGCAACTGGCCACCCGGGTGCCGGTGGCGCTGTCCAGCCGGACCTCGATGGTGCCGCCGCTGCCGGCCGAGGCCACCCGGGCGTTGAAGGTCGTCGCGCCGGTGCCGAAGCCGACCCCCTTGACCTTGATGTAGTCGCCGTTCTCGATGAAGCCGACGTTCATCCCGCCCTCGGTCGACGCCTCCGTCTCGATGCCGGAGCCCCACGCGATGGTCTCGGCCTCCTGCCGCACGTACGGGTTCAGCGTGCCGATCTGCGGTGCGCCGGTGGTGCTCATGTTGATCGTCGGGATGGTGCCGTTGGTGTTGTAGGAGAACTTCTCCACCGCCACCGACCGGGTGAAGCCGCCACCGCCGGGCAACGCGCCGTTGTGGTAGAAGAAGTACGACCCGCCGTTGAAGTCGACGATCCCGGCGTGGTTGGTGAAGCTGCCGCCCTGCCGGGGCATGATCGTGCCCCGGTAGGTCCACGGCCCGGTGGGGCCGGTCGCCGTGGAGTAGGCGATGAACTCGCTGCAGCACTCGGCGGCGAAGACGTTGTAGTAGAGCCCGTTGCGCTTGTAGACCCAGGGGCCCTCCTCGTAGAGGGTGGGCCGGGTGGCGTTGCCGTTGCGGGTGCCGAATCCGGCGGTGGTCAGCGGGATCTTGGTGACGCTGCCGGAGAACGAGATCATGTCGGGGTTCAGCTTCACGTACCACAGGTTGGGGTTTCCCCAGTAGAGGTACGCCTGCCCGTCGTCGTCGATGAAGACGGTCGGGTCGATCTCACCGTTGGCCGCCAACGGTCGGCCGATGGCGTCGCGGAACGGGCCGGTGGGGCTGTCGCTCACCGCCACCCCGATGGCCATCGAGTTGGTCGACTTCGCGGTCACCGGCACGTACCAGTAGAACTTGCCGTTGCGGGCGATGACCTGGCCGGCCCAGGCGTCCGACTTCGCCCAGCTGAAGGTGGCGACGCTCAGCGGCGAGCCGTGGTCGGTCCAGTTGACCATGTCGGCGGAGGACCAGACCCGCCAATCCTTCATGGTGAACCACGTCGAGCCGTCCTCGTCGTGGCCGGTGTAGAGGTACACCCGCCCGTCGTGCACCAGCGGGGCCGGGTCGGCGGTGTAGATGTGCTGGACGACGGGGTTGTCGGCCTTCGCGGTGCCGGCCGGGAGCAGGGTCGAGACCAGGAGCAGGGCCGCCAGCCAGGCGAAGGAGCGCCGCAATCGGTGCAGTGGTGGCAGTGCGGGTTTCACCAGTACCTCCCAGGAGGGGCGATGCGTGTCTCTGTCGGTGGCGTCGCGGCTCGGTGGCGTACCCGGACGCGCCGGCCCCGGGTCGGCGGACCGCCGGTGGGGCCTGGCCTCGTCTGAGCTGCCCGCCGTGCGGGTGCGCGGGTGTGGCGTCGCGGCCCCGATCGCGTCCGTGCCGGCCAGGGGCGGCCCGGCGGTCAGCACGCGATCGGGTCGGGCCCCACGGTGCTGGACGATGTGCGCCGGGGCTCCCCGGGGCAGGCGAATGATCGACCTGACCCGCCGACGTGCAGCGTCCACGGAGGTGCCCGGAGGTGTCCGACCGGCGTCGCCCGTGCCCGCACTCCGCTCCGCCGACCGGTCCGGTGGGTGGAGCGTGGAAGCGTGCCCTTCGCTTCTGCGGCCGACGGTATCTTGTTATCGTTAACACCCGCAAGCCATTGATGCCCGTGGGTTGAGCTGCCCCGGCCGGCCCGGTGCGGACGCCGCTTCCCCGGGTGGTCCGGGGTGGGTCGTCGGGTCGGGTTCCGGTGTCAGCGCACCAGCCGTGCGGTGTCCGGTCCGCTGCGGCGGACCAGCCATGCCTCGGTGATGTGGGTGACCATGGCCTCGGCGGCGCCGTCCGGGTCGTGGGCGGCGATGCGCTCGTAGATGCGCCGGTGCCCCCGGTTGGACGCCACGCACAGCGCCCGCTCGGAACGGCCCATGTACCGGGCGGTGTTCACCACCTGGCTCTCCAGCGACCGCACCACACCCCGGGCGATCCGGTTGCCGGACGCCTGCATGATCACGTCGTGGAACGCCCGGTCGTGCTCGTGGTAGGCGGCCGGGTCGCCGACCAGTTCGTCCATCCGGTCGACCAGGGCGCGCATCCGGTCGACGGTCTCCCGGTCGGCCAGCCGGGCGGCGACGTTGGCCATGTCGGACTCCAGCACCCGCCGGGTGGCCACCAGGTCGTCGAGGATGGTCAGGCTGTCGTCCTCGGCGATGGTGGCGGCGAGCACCAACTCGTCGAGCATGTCCCACATCGACGGCGGGGTGACGATGGTGCCGCTGCCCTGTCGGACCTGCACCAGACACTTCTCCTGGAGGATCTTCACGGCCTCCCGGACGACCGTGCGGCTGACCGAGAACGCCTCGCACAGCGCGGGCTCCGGGGGCAGCGGGGAGCCGGGCGGGTGAACTCCGCGTACGATGCGTTCTACCAGCTCCGCGGTGACCGCGGTGGCGAGGTTGGCCGGTCGTCGCGCCCAGGTCGGGGGCGCTGCCGTGTTCAGGGTGATCTCCCGTGCCGTCATGTCCCCTCCAGTGACTCCCGCGGACCGCGCCACGACCTGCCTGCCGCGAATTCTACGTCCCGCTGTTGACGTCATACGTCATACGAGTTACTTTCTCGTCAATTCAAGCGTCTCGATCCAGTGGTCCGCGCGATGGCGAAGGTGAGCAGCGATGAAGCAGCGAGCAGTGTGGTCGGCCGTCCTCGTCGCGGCATTGGCCCTGGCCGGCTGTGGGAGCGCCACCGACACGCGCTCCTCGCCCGGTGGCGCCGACGGGAAGCTGGTGGTCTGGGACTGGAAGTCCGGTGAGGCGACCGCCGGCGCGTACCTGCAGAAGGCGAAGGCCGACTTCGCCAAGAAGCACCCGAACGTCACGGTCGAGTTCGTCGCCCAGCCCTACGAGCAGTACTACACCCTGCTCGGCACGGCGATCCAGGCCGGCAAGGGACCCGACGTGATCCTGTTCAACGGCGGCGGCCAGATCCGGGACCGGGCGGACGCGCTGCTGCCCCTGGACGAGTACGTGGCCGAGGACCGGCAGCGGCTCGCCGGCTGGGAGGCGTTCAGCAAGGACGGCAAGACCTACGCCGGCCCGGTGACCCTCCAGGGCCACCCGATCTACTACAACCGGACGCTCTACGAGAAGGCCGGCCTCGACCCGGCCAACCCGGCCAAGACCTGGCCGGAGTTCGTCGCCAACTGTGCCACCCTCACCAAGCAGACCGGCGCGAAGTGCCTCGCCCTCGGCAACAAGGAGGGCTTCGGCATCCAGTTCTTCCTCTCCGCCTTCGGCACCGGCGTGTTCACCCCGCAGGAGCAGGACGACTGGATCGCCGGCAAGCGGGACTGGAACTCCCCGCACGTCAAGCGGATCTTCGCGCTCTGGAAGGAGACCCAGGACGCGAAGCTGAACAGCGACGGGGCGAACTCGACGGCGATGTTCAACGACTCCTTCGCGATCTTCCAGTCCGCGAAGGCTGCCCACGTCATCGGGCTGATGTCGGACATCGGGCACTGGAAGGACTTCAGCGAGTTCGTCACCGCCGAGAAGCTGGGCGTGATGCGGGCCCCGGTCGTCGTACCCGGCGCCACCCCGAACCTGCCCTACGACGGTGGCATCGGCTACGGGGTCGCCAAGTGGACCAAGGACCCCAAGGTCGCCGCCGACCTGGTGCGTTCGCTGACCTCGACCGACGCGCTCAAGTCCTTCTACGCCGACGCCGGGGCGATCGCCTCCGACACCACCATCGACGTCTCCCAGGGTGGCCCGGCGGTGGCCACCATCGTCGCCGACCTCAAGGCCGGCAAGCCCGCCCTGCACGTGGCGCTCTCCTCGAAGACCCTGGAGCTGATGGGCCGGATCTCCCAGCAACTGCTGAGCGGCTCGATCACCGTCGACGAGGCGGTGAAGCAGCTGGCCGCCTCCGATCAGGCCGGCTGACCCGTGCCGGTCGACGAGGCGATCCCGTCGGTCCGCCCGGCACCCGCCGGACGGACCGACGGGACGCCGCCGCGGCAACGCGTACCCCGTGCTCGGGCCGCCTCGCGCGGTGGCCGGCGCGCGGAGCGGCTCGCCCCCTTCGTGTTGCTGGCCCCGGCCCTGCTGATCCTCGCGCTGCTGCGGTTCTGGCCGCTGCTGCTCGGGGTCAACTTCTCCTTCACCGGGGACGGCGACCGCAACGGGCTGATGGTCGGCCTGGACAACTACCGGGAGTTGTTCGGGGACCCGCTGTTCCGGGGCGCGTTGCGCAACGTGGGGCTGCTCGTGCTGCTGCTGCCGGTGGCGGTGGCGATCCCCGGCCTGCTCGCCACCTTCATCTACCTGCGGGTGCCCGGGCACCGGCTGTTCCGCAGCGTCTACTTCTTTCCGGCCGTGCTGTCCCCGGTCATCGTCGGCGCCATCTTCAACCTCCTGCTCGCCTTCGACGGCCCGCTCAACGCCCTGCTCGGCGGGGTCGGCATCGGGCCGGTGGACTGGCTCGGCGATCCGGACGTGGCGATGTTCGTGGTGGTCGGGGTGCACGTCTGGGCGACCTTCGGGATGGCGCTGGTGGTGTTCCTCGCCGGGTTCGCCACCCTGGACGCCTCGCTGCTGGACGCCGCCCGGGTGGACGGCGCGTCGCTGCCCCAGACCATCCGGCACGTGATCGTGCCCAGCCTCTCCCGCACCATCCAGTTCGTCTTCGTCACCACGATGATCGGGATGCTGACCTCCATGTTCGGCCTGCTCTACGTGATGACCAGCGGTGGTCCGGAGGGCTCGACCTACCTGCCGGAGTACTACATCTGGATCCAGCAGGGGCAGATGAACCGACCGGCGCTCGCCTCGGCCGCCTCGACGGTGCTCTTCCTCATCATGCTCGTGGTGGGGCTGTTGCAGATCAGCCTGCTCCGGCGGGCGGTGAGAGAGGCGTGATGTCCCAAGCCCGGTGGGGTCGGTGGCTGCTCGCCGTCCCGATGGCCGTGCTGGCCCTGGCGACCGTCTACCCCCTGGTCTTCACCGCCAACGTGGCGATGAAGACCCGCCGCGACTACATCCTCGACCGGTTCTCGCTGGCGGACGCCCTGCACTGGGAGAACATCGCCACCGCGTGGAACAGCGTGGGGATGGCCCGGTACCTGGCCAACTCGGTGGTCGTGGTGACGGTCTCGGTGTTCCTGCTGCTCTTGTTCGGGTCGATGGCCGGTTTCGCGTTGAGCCAGCTGCGCTTCCGGGGTTCGTCGGTGCTCTTCCTGTGCTGCCTCGCGGCGCTCTTCGTGCCATTCCAGGTGATCATGGTGCCGCTGGCCCGGATCATGGGGGACGCCGGCCTCGTCGACACCTACCCGGGGCTGGTGCTCGCCTACGTGGCGCAGTTCCTGCCCTTCACGATCTTCCTGATGACCAGCTACTACCGGACCATCCCACCGGAGATCATCGACGCGGCCCGGATCGACGGCAACGACGTCTACGGCGTCTACCGGCGGATCATGCTGCCGCTGGGCACCCCGGCCCTGCTGTCGGTCGGCATCCTCAACGCGCTGTTCTGCTGGAACGACGTGCTGATCTCGTTGCTGCTGATGCCCTCGGCCGACCATCGGACCCTGATGGTCGGCGTCACCTCGCTGCGGGGGCAGTACTCCGACGACATCCCCACCTTCGCCTCGGGGGTGCTGATCGCCGCGGTACCCGTGCTGGTGATCTACCTCTTCCTCCAGCGCCAGATCGCCGACGGCGTCGCCGCCGGCGCCACGAAGGGCTGACATGCGGATCACCGGATACCGGACCCTGACCACCGTGCAGGAGTGGGGTCGGCCCGTCGGCGACGCGAACGGCGTCTTCACCGACGGGGCGACCTCGGTGCCGATCATCGTGGTCGAGACCGACGAGGGCATCACCGGGATCGGCCTCGGACCACATGCGGACGTCGAACGGATCTTCGCCGCGATCGACGGCGAGGACCCCCGCGCCGTGACCACCCTCTACGACCGGATGCTGCGGCAGACCTTCAAGGCCGGTCACGCTGGCTCGGTGTTCGGCACCATCGGGGCGCTGGACACCGCGCTGTGGGACATCAAGGCCCAGGCGGCGGGTCAACCGCTGTGGCGGCTGCTGGGCGGCCGCGACCCGCGGGTGCCCGCCTACGCGTCCGGCCTCGACATCGGCCTGGACGACGACGACCTGGCGGCGGCCTACACGGTCTACGCCCGACACGGGCTGCGGGCCGCCAAACTCAAGGGTGGCCTCGACATCGAGCGGGACCGGCACCGGCTGCACCTGGTCCGGGACGTGTTGACCGAGGCCGGGCGGGGGCAGCGGCCCGGCCTGATGCTCGACGTGAACGAGGCGTGGACCCGCAAGCAGGCCGTCCGGCACGTCTGCGAACTCGAACGCACCCTGGACCTCGTCTGGATCGAGGAACCCGTCCGACGGTGGGACGCCGAAGGCCTGGCCGTCGTCGGGCGCGGGGTCCGGGCCTCGGTCGCCACCGGGGAGAACCTCACCGGCCTCGAACAGTACCGGCCGCTGCTCGCCGCGTCGGCGGTCGACATCGTGCAGATGGCCGCGGTCTGGGGGGTCACCCACTTCCTGCGGGTTGCCGCCCTGGCCCACGCCTACGACCTGCCGGTCAGCCCGATCGGCAACAGTCCCGTCGGGCTGCTGCACGCCGCCACGTCGGTGCCGAACCACCTGGTCAGCGAGTTGCAGGACCTCCGGCCACCGGTCGGGATCACCCGCGACCTGCACGTCGAGGACGGCGCGTTCGTCCTCGGTGACACCCCGGGCCTGGGCGTCACGATCGCCGAGGAGGAGATCCGCACCTATCCGCGCCGGTCGGACGTGCCCACGCCCGACGGCCCCAACGTCCGGCCGGAACGGGCCGGCCGCCGGCTGCTGGCGGAGGTCGACCAGGTCGTTGCCGGGCCGGGGCGGTACGTCACCGGGCTGCCCGGCACCCCGGCGCACCACCACGACGGCCTGCCGTCCGCCGTCGGGCACTGAGACCCCGACCCGCGAGGGAGTACGCATGAAGGCAGTGGTCTACCGGAGCGCGCGGCACCTGGAGGTCGAGCACCGCGACCCCGAGCCGCCGGGGCCAGGTCAGCTGCGGATCGCGGTGGCCTACACCGGGATCTGCGGCACCGACCTGCACGTCTACCACGGGGACATGGACGCCCGGGTGGGCGCGTCGGCGGTGATCGGGCACGAGATGTCCGGGCGGGTCGCCGAGGTCGGCGCGGGGGTCACCGGGCACGCCGTGGGTCAGCCGGTCACCGTGCTGCCCACCCGCTTCTGCGGCCGGTGCGTCGCCTGCCGGCGCGGGAACCCGCACATCTGTCACGCGATGAACTTCCTCGGCGTGGACTCGCCCGGGGCCATGCAGTCCTCCTGGACCGTCCCGGCCGAGCTGGTCGTGCCGCTCCCCGACGGGCTGCCCCTCGACGAGGCGGCCCTGGTGGAACCGGTCGCGGTCGCCGTGCACGACGTACGGCGGGGCCGGGTGACCGACGCCGACCAGGTCGTGGTGGTCGGTGGCGGACCGGTCGGCGTGCTCATCGCCACCGTGGCCCGGCAGCGTGGCGCGCGGGTCCTGTTGGTCGAACCGGACCCGTTCCGCCGTGCGGTGGCCACCGGGATCGGGATCGACGCCGTCGACCCGGGGGAGACCGACGTGGCGGCCCTGGTCGACGCGCGCACCGAGGGTGCGGGCGCCGACGTGGCCTTCGAGGTCTCCGGTTCCGCCGCCGGTGTCGGCACCGCCGTCGACGTGCTGACCACCCGGGGCCGGCTGGTGATGGTGGCGATCCATCCGCAGCCCCGGCCGGTGAACCTGCACCGGGTCTTCTGGCGTGAGCTGGAACTGCTCGGCGCCCGGCTCTATCAGCGCGACGACATGGTGGAGGCGGTCCGGCTGGTCGCCTCCGGTGCGATCCCGGCCCGGCAACTCATCTCCCGGGTGGTGCCCGCCGACGCGGCGGCGTCGGCCTTCACCGCCCTGGAGGGCGGCGGCGTGATGAAGGTGCTGCTCGACTGGCAGGAGGGGGACCGATGAGCACTCTGTTCGACCTGTCCGGCCGGACCGCCGTGGTGACCGGCGCCCGCCGGGGCATCGGGCTGGCCATGGCCGAGGCGCTGGCCGTGGCCGGTGCCGACGTCGTCGGCGTGTCGGCCCAGCTGGAGGCCACCGGCAGCGAGGTGGAGCAGCGGGTACGCGCGGCGGGCCGCCGGTTCACCGCGCTGCGCGCCGACCTGGCCGACCGCGTCGCGGTGCGTCGCCTGGTCGGGGACCTGCACGACCTCGGCCCGATCGACATCCTGGTCAACAACGGCGGCACCATCGCCCGCGCCCCCGCCGCGGAGCACCCCGACGAGATGTGGGACCACGTCATCGAGGTCAACCTGACCAGCCAGTTCGTGCTGAGCCGGGAGATCGGCCGGGAAATGGTGGCCCGGGGCCGAGGGAAGATCATCTTTACCGCGTCGCTGCTCAGCTTCCAGGGCGGCATCACCGTCCCCGGCTACGCCGCCTCCAAGTCCGGCATCGCCGGGCTGACCAAGGCGCTGGCCAACGAGTGGGCGGGACACGGGGTCAACGTCAATGCCATCGCCCCCGGCTACATCGCCACCGACAACACCCGGGCGCTGCGGGAGGACCCGGAACGCGACCGGGCCATCCTGACCCGGATCCCGGCCGGCCGGTGGGGAAACGCCGACGACCTCGCCGGCGCGACGGTGTTCCTGGCCGCGCCCGCGTCGGACTACGTCAACGGCGTCGTCCTGCCCGTCGACGGCGGGTGGCTGGGCCGATGACCGTGCCGGCCGGACCCACCGACATCGTCGACGCCCACCACCATCTCTGGGTGCGGGCCCGGCACCCGCAACCGTGGATCGACCCGGCCACCATGGCGGCGATCGACGCCGACTTCACCGCGGCCGACCTCGACCGGGTGGCCCGCGACGCCGGGGTGACCCAGACCGTCCTGGTGCAGGCCAACTCCACCGAGGCGGAGACGGTGGACCTGCTGGGCGTCGCCGCCGACAGCCCGCTCGTGTGCGGTGTCGTCGGCTGGCTGGATCTCACCGCGGACGACGTCCCCGACCGGGTGGCCCGGCTGCGGGCGGCGCGGGGCGGCGAACGGCTGGTCGGCGTCCGGTACTCCGTCCAGGACGAGCCCGACCCGACGTTCCTCGACCGGGCCGACGTGCGGCGGGCGATCGCGGCGGTGGGCGCCGCCGGTCTCGCCTTCGACCTGCTGGTCCGCCAGCACCAACTGGCGGCGGCCAGCCGGGTGGCCCGCGACCTGCCCGAGGTGCGGTTCGTCCTGGACCATCTCGGCAAGCCCGCGCTGGGCGGAGCGGACCTCGGCGGGTGGGCCCGCGACCTGCGCGCCCTCGCGGCCTCGGCCAACACCACGGCGAAACTCTCCGGCCTGGTCACCGAGGTGGGCCACTCGCCCTGGACCCCGGAGGATCTGCGACCGGCCGTGGAGCACGCCCTCGACGCGTTCGGTCCGGACCGGCTGATGTTCGGCTCCGACTGGCCGGTCTGCCTGCTCGCCAGCTCCTACCCCCGCTGGGTCGACACCCTGGCGGGACTGCTGGACCCACTCGACCCCGACGGCCGGGCGGCGATCTGGCGGCACACCGCCCGGCGGGTGTACCGACTGGAGGCGTCGTGAGAGCGCACGCGCTGTCGCGCCGGCCGGCGGTGCGCCTCACCGAGCTGGGCTTCGGTGGGGCGCAGGGTGGCGACCTCTACCGGGCCACCACCGACGAGGGGTTCGCCGCCGCCGTCGACACCGCCTGGGCGGGTGGGCTGCGCTACTACGACACCGCGCCGCACTACGGGCTCGGGTTGTCCGAACGGCGGCTCGGCGCGGCCCTGCGTACCCGTCCGCGCGACGAGTACGTGGTGTCGACGAAGGTCGGGCGGCTGCTCGTACCGTCGCCGCAGGACGCGCACCGGCGCGACCCGGAGGGGTTCGACGTGCCCGCCGACCACCGGCGGGTCTGGGACTTCAGCCGGGACGGGGTGCTCCGCTCGCTGGAGTCCAGCCTGGCCCGCACCGGCCTGGACCGGCTGGACATCGTCTACCTGCACGACCCCGACGACCACTGGGAGCAGGCCGCGACCGAGGCGGTGCCCGCCCTGGTGGAGCTGCGCGACCAGGGCGTGGTGGGGGCCATCGGGGCCGGCATGAACCAGTCCCACCTGCTCACCCGGTTCGTCCGGGAGACCGACGTGGACGTGGTGATGTGCGCCGGCCGCTACACCCTGCTTGAACAGGGCGCGCTTGCCGACCTGCTGCCCGCCGCCGAGGAGCGGGGCGTCGGCGTGGTGATCGCCGGGGTCTACAACTCCGGGCTGCTGTCCCGGGACCGGCCACCGGCCGACGCGACCTACAACTACCAGCAGGCCCCGCCGGAGCTGCTCGACCGGGCCCGGCGGATCGCCGACGTCTGCCAGGCGTACGGCGTCACCCTGCCCCAGGCGGCGCTCGCCTTCGTCCGGTCCCATCCGGCAGTCGTCTCGACGGTCGTCGGCCTGCGCAGCAGCGCGCAGGTCACGCAGACCCTGGCCCGCGCGGACGCCGACGTCCCGGCGACGCTGTGGCCGGCGCTGCGGGCCGCCGGTCTGCTCACCCCGGTCGCGGCATGATTCCACCGTCGGCCGGGACGTCCCACCACCCCCCACCACGATAGGAGTCCCACCCGTGTCCGTCCCGACATCCCCCACAGGGCGCAGGCAGGTGCTGGCCGGCCTGGCCGCCACGGCGGTCGCCGCCGCGGTCGCCGTGGTCGCCTCGGCCACCCCCGCCCTGGCCGCCACCACCACCCTCTACGCCTCCCCCGCCGGCACCGGCACCGCCTGCTCCGCCAGCCAGCCGTGCGGGCTGACCGAGGCGCAGAACGCGGTGCGCTCCCTCAACACGTCGATGTCCGGCGACATCGTCGTCGAGCTGGCCGACGGCGTCTACCGGCTCGCCGCACCGTTCCGGCTGACCGCCGCCGATTCCGGCACCAACGGCTACACCGTGACGTGGCGGGCCGCCGCGTCCGCCCGCCCGGTGATCAGCGGGGCCCGGGCGGTCACCGGCTGGTCGCTGGTCGACGCCGGGAAGAACATCTGGCGGGCGAACGTCCCCGCCGGCCTCGACAGCCGGCAGCTCTACGTCAACGGCGCGGTCGCCACCCGGGCGCGGACCGCGGTGAACCGGGCCGACTTCACCTTCACCACCAGCGGCATGCGGTTCAGCAACGGCGCGCTGAGCTACCTGAACAACCTGGGCAACCAGAACCGGGTCGAGGTGGAGAGCGTCGGCTCGTTCACCGACCGGTACTCGCCGGTGCAGAGCATCAGCGGCAACTTCCTGACCATGCAGCAGCCGGCCTGGAACAACAACACGTTCGGCTTCGACACCCTGTCCAAGCCGCACCGGGCCGGCCCGTTCTACCTGGCCAACGCCTACGAGTTCCTGGACAGCGCGGGGGAGTGGTACCTCAACCCCGGCAGCGGGCAGCTCAACTACATCCCGCTGGCCGGGCAGAACATGAGCAGCGTCAGCGTGGAGCTGCCCCAGTTGCAGTCGCTGGTGAACGTCGGTGGCAGCTATGACGCTCCGGCGCACCACATCGCGTTCAGCGGGATCACCTTCACCGGCACCAGCTGGCTCGGCCCGAGCAGCAGCAACGGCTTCGCCGACCAGCAGACCGGCGCGCACATCGTCGGCACCTGGGCCCGTCCGGCCGACGCCCTGACCTCCTGCCAGGAGGGTTGCCCGCTGTTCGAGGCGACCCGGCCGAGCTGGGCCCAGATGCCGGCCGCCGTGCAGGTCTCCGCCGCCAACACCATCACCTTCAGCGACTCCCAGTTCGTCAACCTCGGGCAGACCGCCATCGGCATCGGCAACGACGCCAACGCGCACGCCAGCGGGGTCGGCCTGGGAGCCAGCAACATCACCGTCACCCGTTCCGAGATCGCCCGCAACTCGGCCGGCGGTGTCGTGGTCGGCGGGGTGCGCGCCGACGCCCACCACCCGGGCGACCAGCGGATGATCAACCGGAACATCACCATCAGCAACAACCGGGTGCACGACCTCGGCCTGGAGTACCGGGGCGTCGTCTCGATCCTGACCACCTACGTCAACACCTCGCTGGTGTCGCACAACGAGGTCTACAACATGCCGTACACCGGGCTGTCGGTCGGCTACGGCTGGGGCGCCAACGACGCGGGCGGCAGTCAGCACTACGCCAACCGGGGTCTCTACAACTACCAGCCGCGTTACTCGACGGCGACCACGGCGGCCAACAACCAGGTCATCGGCAACTACATCCACGACGTGATGCAGCAGATGACCGACGGCGGCTGCCTCTACACGCTGTCGGCCAACCCGGGCGGGACCATCAACGAGAACTACTGCCTGCGCACCAACGGCTGGTTCGGGCTCTACTTCGACGAGGGCTCCCGCTACTACACCGCCCGCAACAACGTGTTCTCCTCCACCGGCACCTGGGCGACCGCCAACTACTGGTACGCCGAGAACATGGGCAACTTCACCGTCACCAACAACTGGTCGACCAACAACAGCACCAACGTGACCAACGGTGACCGGGGCAACGTCGTCAACAACAACACCGTGGTCAGCAACAACAACTGGCCCTCGGGCGCGCAGACCGTCATCGCCAACGCCGGGGTGCAGGGCACCACCAACCCGCCGACGCAGGGCGCGCAGCTCGTCGGGGTCCAGTCCGGCCGGTGCGCCGAGGTCACCGGTTCCAGCACCACCAACGGCACCCAGGCCCAGCTCTGGGACTGCACCGGCGCGGCCAACCAGCGGTGGACCCAGACCGCCAGCCGGCAGTTGATGGTCTATGGCAACAAGTGCCTGGACGCCTCCGGGCAGGGCACCAGCAACGGCACCAAGGTGGTGATCTGGGACTGCAACGGCGGCACCAACCAGCAGTGGAACGTCAACGCCAACGGCACCATCACCGGCGCGCAGTCCGGGCTCTGCCTGGACGCGAACGCCGCCGGTACGGCCAACGGCACCAAGTTGATCCTCTGGGCCTGCAACGGCGGCACCAACCAGCAGTGGAGCCTGCGCAGCTGACCGGTCGACCATCGGGGGTGCGCGCAGCCGGGCCGTCCGCCCGGCTGCGCGTACCCCGACGTCGTTGTCCACCCGGTGTCGCCACCGTGACGTGCGGCCGGTCAGGAGGTGCGACGGCGGCAGCGGGCGAGTGCGCTGCGCAGGTCGCGACGCAGTGACCGGTCCAGGTCGGGTGCGGCGAGCGCGTCGGCGAAGTCCCGGGCCGCCTCGTCCCACCGGTCCAGCCGGGCCAGCGCGGTGCCCCGGTTGTAGCGGGGCACCGGTGCCGCCGACAGCGCGACCGCCCGGTCCAGGTCGGCCACGGCGGCGGCCACCTCGCCCCGGTCGAACCGGACGGCGGCCCGGTTCGTCCACGCCTCGACCAGCTCCGGATCGCCGGCCAACGCCCGGCTGAACAGCTCCTCGGCCCCGGCCGGGTCGCCGCGCTCCGAGCGGATCAGCCCGAGGGTGCACAGCAGGGCCGGCTCGTCCGGGGCCCGCATCAGCCCGGCCCGCGCCCCCGCCTCGGCGACGTCGAGCGCGCCCCGGCCGAGGTGCAGGTTGACCAGGGCGATCCGGGCGTCGAGGTGCCCGGGCTCGATGGCGAGCACCCGTTCCAGGTCATCCCGGGCCTGCCCGGCGCGGCCCCGTTCCTGGTGCAGCACCGCCCGGTTGTAGTACGCCTCCGGCAGGTGCGGCCCGAGGCGGATGGCGCTGCCGTGGTCCCGGATCGCGGCCCGGTGCCGCCCGGCCGCCCGGTGCAGGGCGGCCCGGTCCACGTAGTACTCGCAGTTGTCGGGGTCGTGGCCGATCACGGTGTCGAGTTCGGTCAGGGCCCGCTGCGGATCACCCAACGCCAGATAGACCTGGGCCCGGTTGTGGCGCAGCCGGGCCAGGTCCTGGGGGCGTTCACCGGGGGCGAGCACGGCCGTCAGCCGGGCCAGCCCGTCGTCGATCAGCCGCAGCGCCCGCTCCGGTTCACCCGCCCGGCTGTCCAGCAGGGCCACGCCCTGTTCGTAGAAGACGGTCGACAGCACCCGTTGCCGGGGGTCGGTGACCGTGCGGGCGAGCCGGAGCGCCTGCTCCAGCCAGTGCCGCGCCCGCGCCGGGTCCTGGGCTGCGGCGGGCAGGTGCCGGGCGTACAACATGGCGGTGGCGTACGCGGCCGACATGGTGATCTTGGGGTCGTCGGTGACGGTCCGCGCCTCGTGATAGAGGTCGAGCGCCTCGGTGGCCTGGTCCAGCGCCGCCAGGGCGGTGGCCAGGCCGGTGGTGAACGCCCACCAGTGCGGCAGGTCGTCGGCCGGGGTGACCAGGGCACGTCCGTGCCGGCCCGTGCGGGCAGCATGGTGGTAGAAGCCGCCGGCCAGGCTCTCGCCGAGGCTGGTGCGCAGGGTCGCCGGGGTCGGGTCGACCGCCGGCCGGGCCGGGCCGTCGTCGCACAGTTCCAGTCCCACCGGGTACGCCCCGAGCCGGCCGGCCAGCGAGTCGAGCAGCTCCCGGGTGGTCTCGTCGGCCGCGCCGACGTGCGCGAACCGGAGCGTGACCGGGCGTCGGAGGGTGCCCGCCCAGGCCGCCACGAACTCGGTCGCGCCGTAGGCCAGGGCGGCGGTGCGTCGGGCGGGGTGGAACCGGATCGGCGCCTCGTCGGCGGCGGTGCGGGCCGTCGGGTCGAGCCGGGGCGCGATGGCCCGCAGTTCGGTTCGGTGCCGGGCGGCCAGCCGGGGGCGGTCGGCGGCGATGCGGTGGAGCAGATCCGCGACCCCGGCGTACGGCCCGTGGTCGCGGTGGCAGTCGTACCCCGGTGGTGCGCCGGTCACGGTCGGGCCGGTGCCGCCGAGGGCGGGCGCCCGGGGGCGCCCGCCGGGCCGGCAGTTACCAGCACCACTCGATCCAGAGCCGGCGGGCGCCGGACACCAGACGCAGTGCACTCGTACGACGGACGGTCATCTTCTTCATGGGCACCTCCGTGGTCGTCCACTCCGGACTGCGCAGAGCCTAATGCCGCTCAAGGGAAATGCGAAGGGTGCTCGGGGAACCGGTCGGCCCGATGGCCTGGTCGCCGACCGGTCCGGCGACCTCGCATTGACAGCTGTCCCTCAATTAGTCAGGATTGTTGCCTGAGAGCGCTCTCACGTCCATCGAATACTCTGGAGGGTGCAGAATGATCCGTCACCTGGGTGCCGTTCTCGGGGCCGCGACGCTGGTCGGTGCGCTGGCCGCCGCGCCCGCCGGGGCCGCGCCGGCCGTCCCGTCGGCCGACCCGACCGCGTCGGCCGCCGTCGACCCGTCCGCCGGCCTTCCCGCCGGGCAACGGGCGGCGCTGCGCCGGGACCTCGGTCTGACCGACGAGCAGCTCCGCGTCCGCTCGGTCGTCGAGGCCGCTGCGCCGTCGACCGAGCGCCGGCTCCGGGCCGAGCTGGGCGTCGCGTACGGCGGGTCCTGGATCGCGGGGGACGGGAGGGCCCTGGTGGTCGGGGTGACCACGGCCGCCGACGCCACGCGGGTCCGCCGCACCGGCGCTCAGCCGCAGGTGGTCCGCCGGAGCCTGGCCGAGCTGGACCGGGCCCGGGCCACCCTCGACCGGGCGGCCGGCCGGGCCGGCCCGGCCGTGCACTCCTGGTATGTCGACCCGGCGAGCAACAGCGTGGTGATCCAGGCCGCCGACACCGCCTCGGCCCAAGCGTTCGCCCAGGCCACCGGCACCGCCGACGCGGCCCGTCCGGTCGCCGCCGCGCAGCCGTACCGCCCGGTCTACGACATCCGGGGCGGCGACCAGTACGTCATCAACAACAACACGCTCTGCTCGGTCGGCTTCGCCGTCGCCGGTGGCTTCGTCACCGCCGGACACTGCGGTGGGGCGGGCAGCACCACCAGCGGCAGCGGCGTCGCGCAGGGCACCTTCCGGGGCTCGTCCTTCCCGGGCAACGACTACGCCTGGGTGCAGACCAACTCCTCGTGGGTGGCCACGCCCACGGTGAACACCTACAACGGCGGCACGACCGCGGTGGCCGGCTCGGCGGAGGCCGCCGTCGGCAGCGCGGTCTGCCGGTCCGGCCGGACCACCGGCTGGCGGTGCGGCACGATCACCGCCCGGGACGTCACGGTCAACTACTCCGGTTCCCTGGTGTACGGCCTGGTGGCGAGCAGCGCGTGCGCCCAGCCCGGCGACTCGGGTGGGGCGTTCATCTCCGGCAACCAGGCGCAGGGGGTCACCTCCGGTGCCGGTGGCGACTGCAACTCCGGTGGCACCACCGTCTACCAGCCGGTCAACGAGATCCTCGGCGCGTACGGGCTGTCGCTGACCACCACCGGCGGTGGCGGTGCCGGCCAGCTCGTCGGGTACGCCGGCAAGTGCATCGACGTGCCCAACTCCCACGGTGTCGACGGCCAGTACCTGCAACTGTGGACCTGCAACGGCACCAACGCCCAACGGTGGACCTTCGCCGGTGACGGCACCGTGCGGGCGCTCGGGCTGTGCATGGACGTGGCCTGGGGCTCGACCGCCAACGGAGCGGTCGTCCAGTTGGCCAGGTGCAGCGGCAACCCGGCCCAGCAGTTCGTCCTCAGTGGCGCCGGTGACCTGGTCAACCCGCAGGCCAACAAGTGTGTCGACGTGCAGGGCGCGAACAGCGCGGACGGTGCCCGGCTGGTCATCTGGGAGTGCACCGGCGGGGCCAACCAGAAGTGGCGGCGCGGCTGAGCGACCCGGGCGCGGGGCGGGCGACGACCGGGTCGCCCGCCCCGCGCGCCGTCGGCGCCGCCGGTTAGCATCGCCGTAGCGTCGCGTGCCGGTGGCGGACGATCGTCAGGCATGGAGGCGTGGTAGCGAAAGGTGGCACTGCCATCTCGCCGACTCAGGCAACAATCTCCGAGCGGATCACGGTCTATCCGGCCGCCGACCGTTTCACCGGCCCCCGGCCGGCCGTGCTGGTCCTCCCCGGCGGCCGCTTCCGGGAACTCCCACCGCACGAGGGGGAGGGCTACGCCCGCTGGCTGGCCAGCATCGGGCTGCACGCCTTCGTCCTCGAATACCGGCTGCTGCCCGACCGGTTCCCCGCACCGTTGCAGGACGCCCGTGCCGCGCTGGACCATGTCAGGAGCGGCGTCCACGGGCTGGAGACCGGCCCGGTCGGGGTGATCGGCTCCAGCGCCGGCGGGCAGTTGGCCGGCCTGCTGATGACCGGTGCGGTGCTGTCGATCGAGACCGGTGTGGTCGACCCGCCGCGCCCGGACTTCGCGATCCTGGCGTACGCCCTGGCCGATCTGGATCTGCTTCCCCCGCCGGCGGTCGAGGGGCTGCTGGGCGAGCTGATCCCGATCAAGGACGAGTTGTCGCCGGCGCGGCACGTGGACTCGACGGTCTGCCCGACGTTCGTGTGGGCGGCCGCCCAGGACCCGCCGGGGGTCCCCAACGCCCTGGAATGGGCCCGGGTGCTCGTGGCGGCCGGGGTCCCGGTCGAACTGCACATCTACCCGCGCGGTGGACACGGTATCGGGCTGGCCGACGGCATCACGTACGGCGGCCGGAGCCACCCCTTCATCGCCCGCGACGCGCACACGGCGACCTGGACCGACGCGTGCGAGGCGTGGCTGCGGGCCGAGGGTTTCCTGACTCCCTGACCGGCCCGTTCCCCGGGGCGGGGGACCGCGTAGGCGGGGGCACCCGCCGCCGGCACCGTGCTGCCCACCGGGGCCGGCGGCACCGTCGGTCGTCGTCCGGACGACCCGCGCCGGTCGATCCGCGCCGGACGACCCGCTCCCGACGATCCGCGCCGGTCGATCCGCGCCGGTCGACGCCGCAGCCGTGGCGTCGGCCGGCGCGGGCCGTACCGGCCGACCCGTCAGGTCGGTGTCGGGGCGCGGTCCGGGGTGGAGCGGGGGCCGCCGGGCAGCCGGTCGCGGCAGAAGTCCCGGAACGAGCGGGGTGGGCGGCCGGTCACGTCCGCGACGGTGCTGGTGGTCCGGTCCTCCGCGCCGGCCGCGATCGCCGTGTCCAGGCTCGCGAGGAACCGGGCGAAGTCGGGTGGCAGGCCGTTGGCCTCGTGGTACGCCGTGAGTGCGGCCTCGCTGACGGCACGGTGCCGGACCGGTTGGCCGCCGGTGTCGGTGAGGACGGCGGCGATCTCGGCGTAGCTCAGGCGTTCGGGGCCGGTGATGAGGTGCTCGGTGTCGTGCGACGTCGGATCGGTGAGGGCGCGGACCGCCACCTCGGCGATGTCGGCCGGATCGACGATGCCGACCCGGGCGTCGCCGGTGGCGCTGATGATCTCGCCGCGTTCCCGGGCGCTCACGCCGTGCGGATGATCGCCGACGAAGTTCTCCATGAACCAGGAGGGCCGCAGCACCGCCCACTCGGGGAAGAGCGTGCCCAGTCGGGCCTGCACCTCGCCCAGGCCGGGAGTGCCGGCCTCGATTGCCGAGGAGCTGAGCAGGACGGCCCGCCGCACTCCCCGGGTGTGGGCCAGTTCCAGCAACGGCAGCATGACCGGCGCGGGATCGACCTCACCGACGGGCGGGATCAGGTACACGCCCGTCACGCCCTCCACCGCGGCGTGGTGGGTGCCGGGGTCGTACCAGTCGAAGCGGACGTCCCCGGCGGAGGCCCGGCGGCTGGCGACGCGGACCGGGCGGCCGGCGTCGGCGAGGGTGGCGGCGACGAGCCGGCCGGTCGTCCCGGTGCCGCCGGTGACCAGGATCACGAGCGCACCAGCCCGCCGCCGAGCAGGTCCTGTGCGGCCTGCGGGTTCCAGTAGTCGCGGTAGTGCACGATGTGGCCGTCCCGGATGGTCAACACGGCGATGTACCGCAGTCGGTAGGGCCGGTCGCTGGCGACGACGACGCCACTGGCGGTGAACTCGGCGACGAGCACCGCCGGATCGGTGGTCTCGTGCACGGTGACCTCGGTGATCTCGCGAACGTCGAGGATGTGCGGGTAGTCGATGAGGTAGTCGTGCACGGCGGCCCGGCCGGTGACCCGGCTCGGCTGCCCGGCCGGCGCGAACGGGAACTCCATGACGCCGTCGTCGGCGAACAGGGCGATGAATCCCGGCATGTCCTTGGCGAGCAACAGGTGCATGGCCCGGTGGAACAGGACGGTGGAAGGGTTCGACACGATTGTCCCCTGGTCGTCGGTGCCGTCCCGCTGCATGGCTACCATAGCGGACGGCCGGTCCGCTTCACTGTAGCGGACTGATGGTCCGTTTCGCGAGGGGAGAGCGTGTGCGCGCCGACGCGGCACGAAACCGGACGGCCGTACTGGCCGCCGCGGATCGGTTGTTCGATGCCGCGACCGACCCCGACCAGGTCTCGATGGACGACATCGCCGCCGCCGCCGGCGTGGGCAAGGGCACGCTGTTCCGCCGCTTCGGCGACCGGATGGGGCTGCTCCGTGCCCTGTACGCGCAGCGCGGCGACCAGTTGCGGGCGGCACTGACGGCGGCGCCACCGGGGGGTCCACCGGCGGAGCGCGCCCTGCACCTGCTCCGCGAGGTGGTGCGGTTCAAACGGGACAGTCGGGTACTGACGTTGGCCCTGGAGAACGCGGGCGACGGCAGCCCCTACCGCACCGGGTCGTACGAGGAGTGGCACGTCCTGCTGGTCGCGCTCGTCACCGAGGCGCGCGGCCCCGCGTCGGCGGACTACCTCGCCCACGCCCTGTTGGCAGCCGTGCGCAGCGACCTGGTGGAACACCTGCGGGACTGGCCCGACGCGCGCTGGGAGGCGGGATTGGCCACCCTGACCCGCGCGGTGCTGGACGGTGACGCGTCGCCGGCGGCAGCCGGGGCGGGCGGCCCCGTACGCCACTAGGATCGGTGGGGAGGTGGACGAGGCATGAGACTCGGACTGCACTACTGGAACTACTCGACCCCGGCCGATCCGGCGGCGATCGCACCGACACTGATCGAGACCGCGACGATCGCGGAGGAGGCCGGGGTCGCATCGTTCACCGTGATGGACCACTACTTCCAGATGGAGGCGATGGCCCCGGCCGAGGAGCCGATGCTGGAGGCGTACACGACGCTGGGTTTCGTCGCGGCGCGGACCTCGCGGATGACGCTCGGCGTGCTGGTCACCGGCGTGATGTACCGCTACCCGGGGCTGCTCGCCAAGATCGTGACCACCCTGGACGTGCTCTCCGGCGGCCGGGCCCGGCTCGGCATCGGCGCGTCCTGGTACGAGCGTGAGCAGCACGGCCTCGGGGTGCCGGTGGTGCCGGTGGCCGAGCGGTTCGAACGGCTGGAGGAGACGCTGCGGATCTGCCGGCAGATGTGGAGCGACGACAACGGGCCGTTCGAGGGTCGGCACTACCGGCTGGCCGAGACGCTCAACTCGCCGCAGCCGCTGCGACGGCCCCACCCGCCCATCATGATCGGCGGCAGCGGCGAGAAGAAGACCCTGCTGCTGGTGGCCCGGTACGCCGACGCCTGCAACCTGTTCGGCAGCAGCCCTGCCGAGGTGGCGCACAAGCTGGACGTGCTGCGGGGGCACTGCGCCGCCGAGGGCCGCGACTACGACGCCATCGACAAGACGGTCCTCGTGATGCGACCGCCGCTGGCCGACGTGGACGGATTCCTGGCCGAGGTGGCCGGATACGCCGCGCTCGGCGTGACCGAGGTGCAGGTCACCCCGGACCGGCACCCGGTGGAGTTCACCCGGCGGGTCGCCGAGGAGGTGCTGCCGAAGCTGACCACGATCGGCTGAGGTCGGTCACCACCGGTCGACTCCGGCCCGCCGGGTGCCGCTGCCGGCGATCCGGCCGGGCGGGATGCGCTGGTGGCGGCACGTCCGCCCGCCGGCTGTGGTCCGCCGCCGGGTGCCGTCCGCCCGCCGGTGAGCCGGCGGGCGGACGGCCTGACGGTCACTGGCTGAGCTGGGCGACCTCCTCGGCGGTGAGCCGCAGGCCGGCCGGGGCCGCGCCGCGCGCCGCCGCCGGGGTGGCCGGCGGATCGGCCGGTCGGCGCAGATGCCAGTCGGTCACCGCCTGGTAGGCGGCGGCCACCGACAGCAGCCGGTCCTCGCCGTACGGCAGGCCACCGAGGATGGTGCCGATCGGCAGGCCCGCGCCGGTGAACCCGATCGGGAAGGCGATCTCCGGCAGGCCGAGGATGTCGAACGGCACCGGGCCGGTCTGCACCACCACGTCGCAGTCGGCGAAGAGCTGGTCCAGCACCCGCTCCATCAGCAGCAGCTTGGCCCGCTGACCGGTGATGAACTCGCTGCCGCCCAGCAGCGCGCCCTGCAACCAGCCGGTCACCGAAACCCCGAAACCGCGCAGGTCGGTGCGCAGGTAGGGCAGGAAGGGCTCGGTGCGCTCCGGCAGCCGTACGTTGTTGAACGCGGTGCCGGTGAGCAGCTCCCACTCGTCGGGCAGCGGCACGTCGACGATCGTCGCGCCGGTGATCGCGGCGAGCTTCGCCAGGTAGGCCTGCCGGGCCAGCGCGGTCTCCGAGGCGCCGGCGGTGAAGCCGGGCAGCACCCCGATCCGGGTCTTCCACCGCAGCTTCAGCTTGCCGCCCTGGTAGGCCGGGGTGGCCGCGTCGATCAGCTTGGGCACCTCGGGCAGGCCCTGGCTGCGCGGGTCGGCCGGGTCCTCGCCGGCCATCGCGGTGAGCATGATGGCCGCGTCCTTGGCGTCACGGGCCAGCGGACCGGGATGGTCGCGGGTGTAGCTGAGCGGGATGATCCCGTGCAGCGACACCCGACCCATGGTCGGCTTGAGGCCGGTGAGGTTCTGCGCGTTGGACGGCGCGGTGATCGACCCACCGGTCTGGGTGCCGGTGCCGGAGGTGGCGAGCCGTCCCGCCACGGCGGTGGCGGTGCCGGTGGAGGAACCGCCCGGGTCGGTGCCCGCGTTGGTCGGGGTCCAGGCGTTGACCGTGGTGACCACCCCGCTCGGGGTGGTGGCCCGGGTGGTGGCCAACGGACCCATCTGGGTCTTGCCCAGCACGATCGCCCCGCCGCCGGTGACCAGCCGGGTCACCGCCGTGGCATCGTACGGGGGCCGGAAGTCGGCGAACAGGTACGAGCTGGCGGTGGTCGGCACCCCGGCGGTGTAGTAGTTGTCCTTGATGGCCAGCGGGATGCCGTGCAACGCGCCCCGGTGCGGTTTCTTCGCCATCGCCCGGGCCGCCTTGACCGCCTGGTCGGCGAGCACCAGGTTGAACGCCTGGTAGGTCGGCTCGTTGGTGGAGATCCGGGCCAGGTACGCCTCGACCAGCTGCTGCGGGGTGAGCTTGCCAGCCCGGATCAGCCAGGCCGCCTCGGCGACGGTCAGTTCGGTCGGGTCGGCCACCGCCTCCGGGCGCGGCTTGACGTAGGCGTTCGGCACGGCCAGCGCCGGGTTGTAGCGGCCCGCCGGCACGGCGGATGTTCGGCTGTCGCCGGCCGCCGAGGCCACGGCGGGCAGCCCGACGATGCCGCCGACCGCCGAGGCGGTGGCCAGCGCGGATGTCCGGGCGAGGAAGGCGCGACGGTCGACGCCGCGGTCGGCAGGTGCTGTGCTCATCACTTCCGCCATTCCGTGCTGATCGAGGGGTAGAGCATCGGCGCGGGCTGCTGGGACAGTGCCCTGGCCACGGCCGGGTCGGTGCCGGCCGGCGTCGGCGGCTGGTAGGCGGCGAGGGTGCCGACCGTGCCGCGGACGAAGGAGCGCAGCGACGCCAGGACGGAGTCCCGGCCGGGGGAGCCGGTCTGCGGGTCGGCGGTGGTGCCGGGTGGGAGCTGGTCGAGATCGATGCCGAGCGACGCGAGCCGGGCGCGGATGAGGACGTCCAGCTCGGCGTCGGTCGGTGGGGTGGGGGCCATGACGCTCCTTGAGGGGTGGGCGACGATGACCCACTGTTGAGCCGGATCGTGTCACGGGCGTGACAAGTTGATCTCGACGCGGTGAAGCCACGCAGGTCAATGCCGTGGTGAGACCTCTCGACGTCGGCCGGCCCAGCCTCCGCCATCGACAGATCGATCCGCCGCACCCCGCCGGCCGACCCGCCCTCGTCTGACACGGACGGAGTACCCGGGGCGCCACCGACCTGTTCCGGCCCGCGGGGGGTCACCCGGGGCGGTGGTTCGCCGGCCACCATGGTGTCTTCCTGCCGGATGAGGCGTACGGTGGCGTTGTCGCTCGGGTCCCCGGTGGCCCCGCCAGTTCGCCGTAGTCGGCCTGACGGGCCTGATCCATGATGATCACCGCGACGACGTCCTCCGCATCCCGGCCGCCCGGCGGCCGGCACCGTTCGTCGCGCGGACGGGCTGTTCTCCCCCGCACCCGCCCGGCTGGGCCGCACCGACGTGGGCCCGTACCGACGAGGACGACCAGCACGCCCTCTTCCGCACGCCGAAGGGCCCACGAACACCCCCACGGCTTCATGAGGGAGCACCCGATGAGGATCGCCAGGAACCGGATCGTCGACGCCCTACGGGAGCGGGGCCAGCCGGCCAGAGCCGCCTGGGTCGAACGGGAACTGCCGGAGTGGGTGGACCCGGACAAGCACTCGGGCCTGCTCGCGACCCTGCGGCTCGATCCGGCCGCCCTCGTCGACGCGCCGTCCCCGTGAGGGTGGCCCTGCTCGGGCCGGTCGCGTGGCGGACGCCGCCGCACCACTACGGCCCCTGGGAGCAGGTGACCGGCCTGCTCGCCGAGGGTCTGACCTCCCGCGGCGTGGACGTGACCCTCTTCGCGACGCTGGACTCGGTCACCTCCGCCACCCTCGACGGGGTGTGCCCCCGCGGGTACGCCGACGACCCGTCGATGGACGGGCGGGTCTGGGAGGCGATGCACGTCTCCCACGCGTTCGCCCGTGCGGCGGAGTTCGATCTGGTGCACAGCCACCTCGACTGGTTGCCGCTCGCCTTCGCCGAGCACTGCCGCGCGCCGCTGCTCACCACCGTGCACGGCTTCTCCGGCGCCGCCATCCTGCCCGCGTACGCCCGGGCCCGCTCGTCGTACGTGTCGATCTCCGACGCGGACCGGGCCGCCGGGCTCGACTACGTCGCGACGGTGCACCACGGCGTGGACCTCACCGCGCTGCCGTTCAGCCCGCAGGCCGGCCCGGGGCTGGTCGCCTTCGGCCGGATCCACCCGGACAAGGGCACCCACACCGCCATCGAGATCGCCCGGCTGGCCGGTCGGCCCCTGACCATCTGCGGCATCGTGCAGGACGAGCGGTACTTCGCCGAACAGGTGGCCCCGCACATCGACGGCGAACAGGTCGTCTTCCTCGGCTCGGTGGGCCCCCGCCGCCGCGCGGAGGTTCTCGGCGTCAGCGCCGCCCTGCTCCACCCGATCGCCTTCGACGAGCCGTTCGGACTGTCGGTGGTGGAGTCGATGGCGTGCGGCACACCCGTCGTGGCGTTCGCGCGCGGATCGATGCCGGAGGTCGTCGACGAGGGGGTCACCGGGTCGCTCGTGCACACCGTGGCGCAGGCCGCCGCCGCGGTCGCCGGGATCGGGCGAATCGACCGGGCCGGTTGCCGGGAACGGGCCCGGCTGCGCTTCGGCGCGGACCGGATGGTCACCGACTACCTGGCCGTCTACGAACAGCTCATCGGCTCGCCCTGGCGCGGAAGGCGCTGACCGGCCGACGTCCGCCGCCCGGCCGGACCCCGCGCCCGGCCACCCTGTTCCCCCGGCGACACCCGCCGGCCCGCGTCGCGCCCGTCACCCCGGGCCGCGGCCGACAATCGGAAGGCCAGACCCATGCCCCGCTACGGTTTTCTCAGCACCCACCCACCGACCCGGTGCGGCCTGGCCACCTTCAACGCCGCGCTGGCCGCGCACCTCACCGGGGGCGGCGAACCCGGCGGCGTCGTCCGGGTCACCGACGGCACCGACGATGAGGGGGCTACCCCGCCCGGCGTGGTGCACACCTGGTCGGCGCGGACCCCGGGTGGCTGGCGGGAAGCCGCCGCCGCCCTGAACACCTACGACATCGCCGTCGTCCAGCACGAGTACGGCATCTATCCCGGCATCGACGGCCGGGACGTCCTGCCGCTGCTGCGTCGGCTGGACGTGCCGAGCATCGTGGTCCTGCACACCGTGCTGCGTCAGCCCACCCCCCGGCAGCGGTCCCTGCTGGAACAGATCGTCGCCGAGGCGGCGGCGGTCGTCACGATGACCGACACCGCCCGGGACCGGCTGCTCGTCGGCTACACCGTGGACCCGACCAGGGTCACCGTCATCCCGCACGGCACCGCCGACCCGGTCGGCCGGTCCGGCCCCCGCCGCACCCGTCCGCACCTGCTCACCTGGGGGCTGCTCGGCCCCGGCAAGGGCATCGAGTGGTCGTTGCGGGCGCTGGCCCGGTTGCAGGACCTCGAACCGACCCCCACCTTCACCGTCGCGGGCCGCACCCACCCCAAGGTGATCGAGCAGCAGGGCGAGCGGTACCGGGCGGGCCTGCACCAACTCGGCGCGCAACTGGGTGTCGCACACACCGTGGACTACCAGGCGGTCTACCACGACTCGGCCACGCTCGGCGCGCTGATCCGCTCCGCCGACGTGGTCCTGCTCCCGTACGACTCCCGCGAGCAGGTCACCTCCGGCGTGCTCGTCGAGGCGGTGGCCGCCGGGATTCCCGTCGTGGCCACCCCGTTCCCGCACGCCGTGGAGCTGCTCACCGGCGGGCCCGGTCTGGTCGTACCCTATGCGGACCCGACGGCGCTGGCCACGGCGGTCCGGCGCATCCTGACGGAGTCGGGCCTGGCGGCCCGACTCGCCGGCCGCCGTCGACCGGTGGCCGCCGAGCTGCGCTGGCCGGCGGTGGCGGCCCGGTACGCGGCCCTCGCCGACCGGCTCACCGCCACCGGGCCGCCCGTGGTCAGCGGGGTGTCGGCGTGACCGCGACCGTCGGCCGGGCCGGTCCACCGGCCGGCAGCCCGTCCGCTGCCCGCCGACCGGCCACGCCCGCACCGAGCTTCGCCCACCTCGCCCGGTTGAGCGACGACACCGGGCTGTTCGAACACGCCCGGCACGCCATCGTGCGGCGGCGGCACGGCTACTGCACCGACGACGTCGCCCGCGGCCTCGTCGTCACCAGCCGTGAGCCGGAGCCGACCGGCGCGGTGCTCCGGCTCGCGGAGTGCTACCTCGCCTTCCTGACCCACGCGCAGAACTCCCGGGGCGCCTTCCACAACCGGCTCGGCCTCGACCGGCACTGGGCCGACCAGCCCGGCCTCGGCGACTGGTGGGGACGGGCGCTGTGGGGGCTGGGCACCGCAGTGGCCCGCAGCCCGGCACCCTGGATCCGGGAGGAGGCGCTGGTCGCCTTCAGCACGGGAGCCGTGCGTCGCAGCCCGGCCCCGCACGCCATGGCCTTCGCCGCGCTCGGTGCCGTCGAGGTGCTGCGCCGTCACCCCAGCCACGCGGTCGCCGCCGCGCTGCTGTCCGACGCGGCCACCTCGATCGGGGTGCCGCCGGCCGATCCGGGCTGGCCCTGGCCGCAACCGCGGCTGAGCTATGCCAGCGCTGCTCTCGCCGAGGTCGTGATTGCGGCCAGCCAGCTACGGCACGACGGACCGCTGCTCGACAACGGCCTGCGGATGCTGGCCTGGCTGCGCGACGTCCAACTGCGCGACGGGCGGCTGTCGGTCGTGCCGGCCGGCGGTTGGGAACGTGGCGCGGTGCGGCTGCGCCACGACCAGCAGCCGATCGAGGTGGCCGCCTTCGCCGACGCCTGTGCCACCGCCGCCACCGTCACCGGCGACGCCGGCTGGGAGACCGGTGTGCGGCAGGCCGTCGGGTGGTTCCTCGGCGACAACGACGTCGGCACCCCGATGTGGGACCCGGCCACCGGCGGTGGCTACGACGGGTTGACCCGGCACGGACCCAACCTCAACCAGGGTGCCGAGTCGACCCTCGCGCTCATCTCCACCCTGCAGCACGCCCGGCGGTGGTCGTGACCGGACCCCCGGTCGTCCGGCGGGACCTCACCCTGCGCCCCGACCCGGGCCGGGTCGTCGTCAGGCTCTTCGTCCCCGGCGAGGACGCGGCCGTGGCCCGTACCCGGGCGCAGGCGCTCATCGACCGGATCTGCCGACTCGACGCCGAGGAGACCGGCCGGCTGCTGCGGGACGCCCGGCGCCGCTTCGGCGACCGGCACCGGGACCTGGATCGCACCTTCCACCACCACTACGACCTGGTCCGGCACCGGGCCTCCCGGTCCCGGGACCTGGACCCGGCCACCCGCCTGCTGGTCGGCGCCTACTTCAGCCACGAGTACGCGGTGGAGTCCGCCGCGTTGTGCAACCCGTCCATGGTGGTCCACCCCGACCAGGGCGGGCTGGCGGCGGGGCAGCTCCGGGTCGCGATCAGCCTGCGTCAGATCGGCGAGGGGCACCTGTCGTCGATCGGGTTCGCCGACGCCGTGCTCGGGCCCGGCGACCAGTTGACCGTCGATGCCCGGCCCGGCCCGCTGACCGTGGGCCGGCGGGTTCCGCTGCGGCACCGCCGCGATCTGCTCGCCGCCGGGCTCGCCGAGATCGACTGCGACGACGAGGTGTCCGCCACCGTGCTGGATGCCCTGCCGGCCCGCTACGACGAGGCCCTGCTCGACCGGGTCATCGCCGACCTGCCGGCCGACCTGCTGTCCCGGGGCACCGCCCCGGCCACCGTGGCCCACCTGCGACGGGCCGGTTCGGCCAGCTACGCCGTCGAGTTCCCCGCCGACAGCCGACTGCCGCAACGGGTGCTCTGGCCGGCCACCCCGGACGAGCGGAACGGGATGGAGGACGCCAGGTTCGTCAGGTTCGTCGACGAGTCGGGACCGGTGTACCGGGCCACCTACACCGCGTACGACGGGCAACGCATCGCCACCCGGGCCCTGAGCAGCACCGACCTGCGACGCTTCGAGATCACCCCGATGCGTGGTCCGGGCGTCCGCAACAAGGGGGTCGCGCTGTTTCCCCGTACGGTCGGCGGCCGGCACCTCGCGCTGTGCCGTGCCGACGGGGAGACCATCGGCCTGACCAGCCTGGGCGGCGACAACCAGTGGCAGCGGCCGGTAGCACTGCACGCCCCCCGCCGGGGCTGGGAGCTGATCCAGGTCGGCAACTGCGGTTCACCCGTCGAGACGGACGCGGGCTGGCTCGTGCTCACCCACGGTGTCGGCCCGATGCGCCGGTACGCCATCGGCGCGCTCCTGCTCGACCTGCACCGCCCGGAGCGGGTCGTCGCCGAACTGCCCGGCGCGCTGCTGGCCCCCGACGAGACCGAGCGCGACGGGTACGTGCCGAACGTCGTCTACTCCTGCGGCGCGCTCGTGCACGCCGGCCTGCTCTGGCTGCCGTACGGGGCCAGCGACGCCCGGGTCGGTTTCGCGACCGTACCGGTGGCCGCGCTCGTCGCGGCGATGGTCGAACCCGCGCTGCCGCCCGGTTGACACCGGACGGCGGCGTCAGCGTTGCCGGGGCGGTGCCCGACCAGGATCGAGCGGTCCGAAAGGCCACCGATGGGGGAGAGGTTCGGTCGCAGGACCATGTCCATCGATGGATTCCCGCCCGTTCGGGCGCTGTCCGGTGTACGACGGCCGCCCGTGTAGATCGGGACCCGGCCGGCAGACGGTGCCAGAATCGCCAGGTGATCGGACGTCTGGAGAAGGCGATGCTCGACTGCCCCGATCCCTGGGCGCCCGCCGCGTGCTACGCCGCGTCCTGGGCATGCGCATCAACGAGGACAGCGGGCCACCCGTTCTGCCCGGTGTGCGGACGACACTCTGCGTAACCGCTCCGGGTCGTCGATGCTCATCGTCCCCTGGTTGTCGGGGGTGCCGGAGACTCAGTCGTGGAGCGTGACGTGGGGCAGTGGGCGACCGGTGGCGTCGAACAACGCGGCGCCACAGTCGCAGCGTTCGTCGGCCAGGGTCTGGGTCGCCGGCAGTTGCCAGACCAGCAGCTCCGCGCAGTTCGGGCAGTCCAGGCTGACCAGCGTCTCTTCGGCTGCCGAGCCCCAGGCCCGCACCGGGAGGCCCTGGTAGGTCAGCCCGGTCAACTCATCCCCACCGGTCAGCGCGACCAGTATCTCGTAGGTGTCGGTGCCGCTGTCCCACACCGCGAGCGTGCAGCCGAGATGTGCCAGCACGCCGGCCAGATGATCGAGCTGGCGGATCGGGAAGTCACCGCGGCGTAACGTCGGGTCGGCCTCGGCAGCCTGGTAGACGACGGTGGTGTCGACGTCTGTGGGCTCCGCCCCGAAGGCCCGTACCCGACCGGCCACGAACGCGGCCAACTGGCCGGGGTGCTCCTCGCCGGTCCAGTCCATGCCGAACAGCACGCTGTCGACCCGGACCCCCCGGGCCCGTTCGTCGGGGGTCAGGACCAGCTCTTCCAGCTCCACCATGATGATCACGCTAGCAACTGTCGGGCGGCGGACCGTCCCGGGCGGTTGCTCACGGTCGTCGCGTACGCCATAGCGGTGCGCGACGACCGGAACACCGCCCGGATCGGCACGCCCCTTTGTGCGGCCTGCGCATGCTTGACCCCTCCGGGGGCGGAAACTAAACTCCGGCCGTTAACGTTCACAATCATTACAGTCGATATGTTTCGTCGAAACGCCGCCGGTGAGGTCGAGGTCATCCCCGTGGCGACGCAGCAGATTCGGTGCCGACCGGGTCGATGGGACCGGGAAGGCGCGTATCACCACCACCAGGAGGACGAAAGAAATGACGCAGGATCAGATTGGGCCGGTCAGCGGCGAGCGAAAGCAGTTGAGCCGCAGAGTCGTCCTGACGACGCTGGGGGCCCTGCCGGTGGCGGCGGCCACGGCGGCCCTGGGGGCCACGGAGGCCTCGGCCGCGCCGGCGAGCATCAATCCGTCGGCATCGCGGCAGACGATCAAGGGTTTCGGTGCGATGGCCCATGCCGCCTGGATCGGCGACTTGACCGCCGCCCAGCGGGATACGGCGTTCGGCACCGGCGAGGGGCGACTGGGCTTCTCCGTGCTGCGGATCCCGGTCGGCGAGAGCCAGGCGGACTTCGGCCGTGACCTGGCCACGGCGAAGCGGGCTGTCGAACTCGGGGTGACCGTCTTCGCGTCGCCGTGGAACCCCCCGGCCAGCATGATCGAAACCTTCACCCGGGGCAGCCAGACCAACGCCAAGCGGCTGCGGTACAGCTCGTACGCCGCCTATGCCCAGCACCTCAACGACTTCACCGCGTACATGCGCACCAACGGGGTGCCGCTGTACTGCATCTCGGTGCAGAACGAGCCCGACTACGCGCACGACTGGACCTGGTGGACCACCGCCGAGATGAACCGGTTCCTGCGGGAGAACGCCGGCTCGCTCACCACCAAGGTCATGGCGCCCGAGTCCTTCCAGTACGTCAAGTCCGTGTCGGACCCGATCCTCAACGACGCCACGGCGCTGGCCAACGTGGACGTCATCGGGGCGCACCTCTACGGCACGTCGTACTCCAACTTCCCGTACCCCCTGCTCAAGCAGAAGGGTGCGGGCAAGGAACTCTGGATGTCCGAGGTGTACTACCCGAACAGCAACGCGAACTCGGGGGACGCCTGGCCGGAGGCGCTCGACGTCGGGGAGCACATCCACCACGCCATGGTGGACGCCGAGTTCCAGGCGTACGTCTGGTGGTACCTGCGGCGCAGCTACGGCCCGATGCGCGAGGACGGCCAGGTCAGCAAGCGGGGTGCGATGATGGCGCACTTCGCCAGGTTCGTCCGCCCGGGATTCGTGCGGGTCGACGCGACGGCGAACCCGGCGTCGAACGTCTACGTCTCGGCGTACCGGGGCGGCGACACCGTCGTCATCGTCGCGGTCAACAAGAACACCTCGGCGGTGAGCCAGCAGTTCACCCTCTCGGGCGCCACCGGGTCCCGCAGCGTCTCGAACTGGCTGACCGACGGGGGCCGGACCGTCGCACCGCAGGGCGCGCTCACCATGTCGAACGGCTCCCTGACCGTCAGCCTCCCCGCGCGCAGCATCATGACCTTCGTGACCAGCGTGAGCGGCACCACGCCGACCCCCACGCCCACCATCACCCCGACGCCGACCCCCACGCCGACTCCCACCCCGACCCCCACTCCCACGCCCGGTGGTGGGACCGGCCCCCGGGTCACCTACACGATGAGCACCTGGGCCTCCGGTTTCACCGCCAACATCGCCATCACCAACACCGGCACCTCGACGATCGACGGCTGGACGTTGGCCTTCACCCTGCCGTCGGGCCAGTCCGTCACCTCGGGCTGGAACGCCACCTTCTCGCCCACCAGCGGTCAGGTGAGCGCCCGCAACGTCAGCTACAACGGCACGCTCGCCCCCGGTGCCACCGTCGAGATCGGCTTCCAGGCCAACCACACCGGCAACACCGCCGAACCGACCGCCTTCACCCTCAACGGCATC
The DNA here is from genome assembly GCF_900091525.1 of Micromonospora matsumotoense. Lineage (GTDB taxonomy): Bacteria > Actinomycetota > Actinomycetes > Mycobacteriales > Micromonosporaceae > Micromonospora > Micromonospora matsumotoensis. The sequence continues at coordinate 236,560 of NZ_FMCU01000004.1, read as the reverse complement.
CCCTGCACCGTGGCCTGACCGGCACGCGGAAGGCGAGCCACCAGACGGGTACCGCCCCTCCGGCGACGGAGGGGCGGTACCCGTTCGGGTGCGCCGGCCCGCTTGCTCCTCACGCGGCGTCAGGGCACATAGTCGGTGCCGTGGAGGAACACCTGACCGTGGGGCGGGTGGCGGAGCTGGCCGGGGTCACCGTCCGCACACTGCACCACTACGACGAGATCGGCCTGCTGACGCCGTCCACGCGGACCCCGGCGGGGCACCGGGCGTACTCCGCCGGCGATGTGCGACGGCTGCGGGAGGTGCTCGGCTACCGGCGGCTCGGCTTCGGACTGCGGGAGATCGCGGCCCTGGTCGACGACCCGGCGACCGACCCGGTCGCCCACCTGTGCCGGCTGCGCGGCCTGCTGACGGACCAACGCGACCGGGCCGCCGCCATGGTGGCGGCCATCGACCGGGAACTGGAGGCGCGGGCGATGGGGATTCCGACGACACCGGAGGAACAGCTGCGCGGGTTCGGCGCGCAGTTGTACGACACCATCGGGTCCGCCTACCCGGCGACGCGGCGCACCGAACCACGGATCGCCGCGCGCCTCTGGGCCGCGCTGGGGGACGCCCGGACGGTGCTGAACGTCGGGGCCGGCACCGGTTCCTACGAGCCACCCGACCGTACGGTCACGGCGGTGGAACCGTCGGCGGTGATGCGGGCCTTGCGTCCGGTGGGCGCGGCGCCGTGCGTGGCCGCCACCGCCGAGCGGCTGCCGTTCGAGGACCGGTCCTTCGACGCCGCGATGGCGGTCAGCACCGTCCACCACTGGCCGGACCCGGTCGCCGGGCTGCGGGAGATGCGGCGGGTGGCCCGCCGCGTGGTGGTGTTCAGCTACGACGCCGACGAGACCGGTTGGCGGGAACGGTTCTGGCTGACCCGCGACTACCTGCCCGAGTTCGCGGGCCTGCTCGTCGGCTGGCCCCCGCTGGACGAGCTGACCCGGGCGATCGGCGGACGCGCCGAGCCGGTGCCCGTCCCGTGGGACTGCGCCGACGGCCTCTTCGAGGCGTACTGGCGGCGGCCCGAGGCGTACCTGGACGAGCGGGTGCGCCGGGCGATGTCGGTATGGACCAGGGTCGGACCGCCGGCCGAGCAACGGGCCGTCCGGATGCTGGGGGAGGACCTCGCCTCCGGCCGGTGGGCCGAGCGCAACCACGACCTTCTCGCCCGCGACACCGCCGAGTTGGGTCTCCGCCTGCTCGTGGCCTGACCGCCCGCACCGGGGCGCGACGTCGTGCGGCGTGCCCGCTGTCGCGGGCCAGGAGGTTGTTGACGTGCGCCCTCGTAGGGCGGGGACCCGGGATCACTGGAGTATGCGGTCGACGAACTCGGCTATGGCGGCGTCGACGGACAAGCCGGTGTCGAGTGGCGCGGTGAGGTGGTCTCGAGTCCGGCGTCGCGATCGAGGAGTACGCCTCCCGGGGTGGAGCGTGAGCGCCGCGATCATGCGGATCCATCGCGCGACGGTCACCCGCGCCCGAACGCTCCGTTGACGCTCCAGGGTCGTCGCCGGCTGATCGAGCCGCTGCATCAGCCCACGGCGACGGTTCCGGCGGTGGTGGCGCGGATCGAGGGGGCGGGGGCACAGGTGGTCGGCGGCGCGGATCGAGTTCGGGCTCGCTACAGCTAGCCTGCCGTCATGGTGAGCGCCGAACTGGATGAGTTGATCGTCGCCGACGCGGACGCGCTGCGCGGATGGCTGTCGGCCCACCACGCCACCTCGCCCGGCGTGTGGCTCGCCCTGACCCGCAAGGGCGGCACCGTCACCACGCTGACCTGGCAGCAGGCGGTCGACGAGGGCCTGTGCTTCGGCTGGATCGACGGGCAGGCCCGCAAGCGGGACCTGGAGACCTCCTGGATCAGGTTCACCCCGCGCCGGCCGCGCAGCTCCTGGTCGCAACGCAACGTCGCCCATGTGGCCCGGCTGGAGGAGCAGGGGCGGATGCAGCCCTCGGGCCGCGCCGCGGTGGAGGCCGCGAAGGCGGACGGGCGGTGGGCGGCCGCCTACGCCCCGCCGTCGGAGGCCCAGGTGCCGGCCGACCTGCTCGCGGCCATCGCGGCCGACCCGGCCGCCCAGGCCATGTTCGACGTGCTCACCAGCGCCAACCGGTTCGCGCTCATTCACCGACTCCACGCGCTCAAACGGGCGCAGACCCGCGAGCGGAAGATCGGTGAGTTCGTCGCCATGCTGGCCCGCCACGAGACGATCTACCCGCAGAAGGCCCGGCCCCCGCAGTCGCCGTGATCCCTGTCTATCGGGGCGTTGCGCACCAGGTGTCGGCGTGCAGGGCGTAGGTGTAGCCGTCCACCCAGCCCCGTTCGGCGTGCCAGGAATCGCCGACACCGTGCTGCTCCCGACGCATCCCGACCTTCTCCAGCACCCGCACCGAGGCGAGGTTGTCGGCGAAGCAGCCGGCGGTGATCCGGCGGACGCCCAACCCGGTGAACGCGTGGGCCACCATCGCGGCGACCGCCTCGGTGGCGTAGCCCCGGCCGGCGTGGGCCGGGTCGAAGATGTAGCCGAGCTGCGCCTCCGTGCGTGCCGGCATGCCCGGCTGGCCCATCCCGTCCACCACGTCGAGCGAGACCGTGCCGATCACCAGGCCGGCCAGGGTGACCGCCACGCTGTGGTCGTCGGGGTCCGCCGCCGCGCGTCGCCACGCCGCCCGGAAGGCCACCGGCTCCACCTCGGTACGCAGCAGCCAGTAGGTGACCTCCGGCAGGTTGCGGTATTCGAGAATCCGGTCGATGTCCTCGTCCCGTACCGGGCGGAGTGCCAGGCGGGCGGTGCGCAGTGTGGTGCCTTCCATGCGGTCGGACTCTAACCCACCGTGGCCGGGGTCAGCCTGCCGGTCGCAGGTCGGCGAGGAGTTGCTCCACCCGGGCGCGGATCTCGTCGCGGATCGGGCGGACCGCCTCGACGCCCTGGCCGGCCGGGTCGTCGAGCTTCCAGTCCTCGTAGCGTTTGCCGGGGAAGACCGGGCAGGTGTCGCCGCAGCCCATGGTGACGATGACGTCGGAGGACTCCGCCGTGGCGTACTCCAGGAGCTTGGGGGTCTGGTCGGTGAGGTCGACGCCGACCTCGCGCATGGCCTGCACGGCGGCGGGGTTGACGGTGTCGGCGGGCGCGGAGCCGGCGGAGCGGACCTCGACGGTGTCGCCGGCGAGGTGGCGCAGCCAGCCGGCGGCCATCTGGGAGCGGCCGGCGTTGTGCACGCAGACGAACAGGACGCTGGGCTTGTCGGTCACGGTGGTTCCCTTCGGGGTGGCCCCGGTGGCGGGGCGGGCCGCGCGGGTCAGGAGCGGGCGGCGGTGGTGGGGAAGAGGCGGTGGCGGGCCCAGCGGGAGACGTAGACCAGCCCGACCAGGACGGGCACCTCGATGAGCGGGCCGACCACCCCGGCGAGGGCCTGGCCGGAGGTGACGCCGAAGGTGCCGATCGCGACGGCGATGGCCAGCTCGAAGTTGTTGCCGGCGGCGGTGAAGGCCAGCGTGGTGGTACGCGCGTAGCCGAGGCCGACGGCCCGGCCGAGCAGGTAGGACCCGGCCCACATCACGGCGAAGTAGACCAGCAGCGGCAGGGCGATCCGGGCCACGTCCAGCGGGCGGCCGGTGATCGCGTCGCCCTGGAGGGCGAACAGGATCACGATGGTGAACAGCAGCCCGTAGAGGGCGGCGGGGCCGATCCGGGGCAGCAGGCGGGTTTCGTACCAGTCGCGGCCCCGGGCGCGTTCGCCGAGGCGGCGGGTGAGGTAGCCGGCGAGCAGCGGGATGCCCAGGAAGATCAGCACGTTGCCGGCGAGGTCCGCGCCGGAGACGGCCAGCCCGGTGCCGGAAAGACCGAGCCAGCCGGGGAGTACGGCCAGGTAGAACCAGCCGAGCAGGCCGAAGGCGACGACCTGGAAGACGGAGTTGAGGGCGACCAGGACGGCGGCGGCCTCCCGGTCGCCGCCGGCGAGGTCGTTCCAGATGATCACCATGGCGATGCACCGGGCCAGGCCGACGATGATCAGGCCGGTGCGGTACGCGGGCTGGTCGGCGAGGAAGATCCAGGCCAGGGCGAACATCAGCGCCGGGCCGACGAGCCAGTTGAGCACCAGCGACGAGACCAGCAGCCGCCGGTCGCCGGTGACCGTGCCGAGCCGGTCGTAGCGGACCTTGGCCAGCACCGGATACATCATGATCAGCAGGCCGATGGCGATGGGCAGCGAGATGCCGCCGACGGTCACCGCGTCGAGCGCGCTGTCCAGCCCGGGGACCAGACGGCCCAGGAGCAGTCCGACGGCCATCGCCAGGCCGATCCAGAGCGGCAGGAACCGGTCGAGGTGGGACAGCCGGCCGACCACGGCGGGGGCGGTGGGGGAGTCGTGGGTGGCGGTGCTCACGGGCACTCCCGGCGGGCGGTCGCCGGCACGACGGTGAGCAGCGCGGCGAGTTGCCGCAGCAGCGCCGGCCGGGCCCGGTAGTAGACCCAGGTGCCCCGCCGCTCGGCGTCGACCAGCCCGGCCTCGCGCAGCGTCCGGAGGTGGTGCGAGATCGTCGGCCCGGTCAGGTCGAACGCCGGGGTCAGGTCGCAGACGCACACCTCACCGCCCTCGGCCGAGGCGATCATCGACATCAGCTGCAACCGCACCGGGTCGCCGAGGGCCTTGAAGGCCGGCGCGAGCACCGCGGCGGTCCCGGCCGGTAGGCGTTGCTCCGCCAGGGGCGGGCAGCACGGCGCGTCGGCGCTCAGGCCGACGGGGGCGAGGGGCCCCGTTTGTTTAGACATGCATCTAGGTTGACACTGATCTAATCAGCGTGCAACTGTCTGGTCCGACGGACGTCGCCTCGTGCGGCGCCCCGGTTCCGCCCGCCGCCGACCCGGTCGCAGGGTGGTCCCGCCGATGCCGAACGGAGCCCGCCCATGGCCGACGTCACCCTCCGCAGCATGCGCGCCGATGACGCCGACCGGGTGCTGGCGATCTACCAGGCCGGCCTCGACGCCGGTGACGCCAGCTTCGAGGCCACCGCGCCCACCTGGGCGGCGTTCGACGCGGGCCGGTCACCCGGGCACCGGCTCGTCGCGGTCGACGGCGACGGTCTCGTGATCGGCTGGATCGCGGTCGCCCCGACCTCGGCCCGCGCGGTCTACGCCGGGGTGGTCGAGCACTCCGTCTACGTCGACCCCGCCGCCCGGCGGCGCGGGGTGGCCCGGCTGCTGCTGGACGCGCTGATCGCCTCGACCGAGGCGGCCGGCGTCTGGACCATCCAGTCCGGTGTCTTCCCGGAGAACGCCGCCAGCCTCGCCCTGCACCGGCGGGCCGGTTTCCGGGTGGTCGGCCGGCGCGAACGGGTGGGCCGGCACCACGGGCGGTGGCGCGACGTCGTCCTGCTCGAACGCCGCAGCCCCGTCATCGACTGACCACCCCGCCCCCACCGCCCCGAGGAGTCACCCGATGAACACCATGGACACCCTGCCGGTCGTGGTGATCGGCGCCGGCCCGGTCGGCCTCGCCGCCGCCGCCCACCTGCACGAGCGCGGCCTGCCCTGCACCGTCCTCGAAGCCGGCGACGGTCCGGGCGCGGCGGTCCGCCAGTGGGGACACGTCCGGCTCTTCTCCCCCTGGCGGTACGACATCGACCCCGCCGCCCGGCGGCTGCTCGACGCCGCCGGCTGGACCGCCCCGGACCCGGAGGTGCTGCCCACCGGCGCGGAGTTCGTCGCCGACTACCTGCGACCACTCGCGGAGCTGCCGAGTCTGCGGCCGTTGCTGCGCTACGACGCGCGGGTCGAGGCGATCAGCCGGGTGGGACTGGACCGGCTGCGGACCGCCGGTCGCGACACCACCCCGTTCCTGGTCCGCCTCGCCGACGGCGAGGAGATCGCAGCCCGTGCGGTGATCGACGCCTGCGGCACCTGGGGCACCCCGAACGTCCTCGGTGCCGCCGGCCTGCCCGCCCGTGGTGAGCGGGAGGCGGGCGACCTCCTGGAGCACGCGCTGCCCGACGTGCTCGGCGCGGCGCGGGACCGGTTCGTCGGCCGGCACACCCTGGTCGTGGGGGCCGGGCACTCCGCCGCCAATACCCTGCTGTCCCTGGCCGAGCTGGCCGCCACCGGGCCCGGCACCGAGGTGACCTGGGCGGTCCGGTCCGCCTCGCCGGCGCGTACCTACGGCGGCGGTGACGCCGACGCGCTGCCGGCCCGGGGTGCCCTCGGCGTCCGCCTGCGTGCGCACGTCGACGCCGGCCGGGTCCGGCTGCTCACCGGCTGCGCCGTGCACGCCCTCACCCCCGCCGACGGGCGGCTGACAGTGGTGGTGCGGCACGCCGACGGGAGCGCGGAGACGGTCACCGTGGACCGGGTGGTGGCCGCCACCGGCTTCCGCCCCGACCACTCGATCACCACCGAACTGCGGCTGGACCTGGACCCGGTGCTGGGCGCGACCCGGGCCCTGGCCCCGCTGATCGACCCCAACGAGCACTCCTGCGGGACGGTTCCCCCGCACGGCGTGGACGAACTCGCCCACCCGGAGCCCGGCTACCACGCCGTCGGGATGAAGAGCTACGGCCGGGCCCCGACGTTCCTGATGGCCACCGGCTACGAGCAGGTCCGCTCGGTCGTCGCCGCCCTCGCCGGGGACTGGGCCGCCGCCCGCGACGTGCGACTCGACCTGCCCGAGACGGGCGTGTGCCGCAGCAATCCCGACGACACGGTCGACGGCGACGACTGCTGCGGTGCCCCGACCGTCGAGCCGGCCGGGCGGGGCCCGGCCACCGGTCTCGCCGGCGGGCTGCTCGCCGCCCCGCTGAGCCTGGTCACCGTCGATGCCGCACCCGCCGGAGGGTGCTGCTCCGGCTGACCCGTGCCACCGGCCCCCGGTGCCCGCCAACCCGTCGGCGGGCACCGTCCGTGGTGGCCGGCGGTCGCCGCGGGCACCGGTCCGGAGACGCAACCATGGTTCCGGTACGCGCAGCAGCACAGTGTCAGGTAGGCGACGCAGCCCGCGCGGCCCCTCGCCGCGGCCGGATCGACAGCCGCTCCAATGCCCTCTGAGCTGGGAAAACTGGTAGGAACAGGTCGAGATTCGACTTCCCGTCGACGGCGGGGAGCGGGTCGATTTCCGCCGGTCACCTTCGCGGTACGGGGCATCAGGCATGCGGTCCAGAGCCGAACGGCTGCCTCATCCCTTCCTCCGTGGTGGCCCACCGCCCCCCGATGAGGGAGAACACTTCATGTCCCTGGTGCACCGTCTCCACCCACGGGCGGCCTTCGTCGCCGCCCTGCTGCTGCTCGTCGGCCTGCTCACCGCACCCACCTCCGCCTCGGCGCGTGACCCCGGCCGGTCCGTCCCGCCCCCGGCGTCCACACTCCACCGCCCGCTTCCTGCCGCGCCGGCCGCCACCGTGGCGGCCCGGCCGAAACCCCCGGCGGCCCCGGCCGCACCCACCGCCACCCGTTTCCGCACCACGGCCACGGTCACCTGGAAGGCACCGGCCTCGCCGGACACCGCCATCACCGGGTACGCGGTGACCGCCTACCGGGACGGGAAGAAGACCCGCTCGGTCTCCTTCGACGCCTCGACGACCAGCCGGAAGGTCTCCGGGCTGACGGCGAAGGGCAGCTACACCTTCACCGTGGCGGCGAAGAACGTCGCCGGGACCGGCCCGGCCAGCCCACGCTCGAAGGCGGCCAAGCTGCTCGCCCTGCCGGGCGCCCCGACCGTCATCGCGGTCACCGCGGACACCGCCTCGGCTCTGCTGAGCTGGACCCCCGGCCCGGACGGCGGTTCACCGATCCTCGGCTACCGGATCACCCCGTACGTCGCCGGGATGCCGCAGGCCGCCCAGACCTTCGGGCCGGCCACCACCAACACGGTGACCGGCCTGGTCCCGACCACCGCGTACACCTTCACCGTGGCGGCCCGGACCGCCGCCGGCACCGGCCCGGAGTCCGCGCTGTCGTCGGCGGTGACCGCGAACGTGTCGCCGACCCTGCTGTTCGACGCGCCCACCGAGGCCACCCTCGGGGTCGCCTACACCGCCACCCTGAACGTCACCCACGGCGTGCCGCCGTTCATCTGGTCGGTGGCCTCCGGCACGCTGCCACCCGGGTTGATCCTCAACCCCACCACCAACGGCATCTCCGGGGTGCCGACCGCCCCCGGTCAGTACCCGGTGGTGATCCGGGTGGTCGACGCGGCGGCCCGCTCCGGCACCCGGTTGATCGTGATGACCGTCAACAAGACGCCCATCCTGAACTTCCCGCCGCCCCCGCTGGCCGAGGTCGACGCGATCTACTCCGACCTGCTCACCGTGGTCGGTGGCACCGCGCCGTTCACCTGGGGGATGGCCGACGGCATCCTGCCGCCGGGGCTGACCCTCGACCCGGCGACCGGCCTGATCTCCGGCCGGCCGACCACGGTCGGCACCTTCCCGGCCACCGTCCAGATCACCGACGCCAACGGAGTCACCGCCACCAAGCAGATCCGCCTGGTGGTGCAGCCCAAGAGCGTGGTCACCCTGACCGCCTCCACCGCCGCCACCACCTTCGGCACCTCGGTGCACTTCGCGGCCGTCATCGGGCCGGGCCAGGCCGACGGGACCGTGACGCTGATCGAACAACAGCCCAACGGCGTCGAGACGCGGCTCGGCACGTTCCCGGTGGCGCTCAACCGGTCGGAGTTCGACCTCAAGCTGCCGGCCTTCGGGCTGAACGCGTTCCGGGTCCAGTACGACGGGGTCTCCCCGCTGGCCGAGGCGGTGTCCAACGAGGTCGTCATCGAGGTGTCGGCCGTGCCGGGCCAGGTGCTGATCAACCAGTTCGCCCAGTCCGGCATCAACGGGCTGAAAGACCAGTTCGTCTCGGTGATCAACACGACCGCTCTCGACCTGCCGATCGCCGGGTTCCGGATCGAGTACCCCGGGGGCGGGACGATCCTGGTGCCGGGCTCCGCCCGCGCGCTGCCCCCCCGTCACGCCTTCCTGTTCACGTCGCCCGGCTACTCGCTGTTCAACATCCAGCCCGACCTGGTGGTGTCCGGCCTGGGCCAGGGCGGCCTGCGGCTGCTGGCCCCGGACAGCGCGCACACCGTCGTCGACGCCGCCGGGTCCACGGTCGGCTACGCCGAGGGCACCCCACTGCCGGCCTTCGGCAGCCCGCCGTTCGTGCCGCACGCCTGGAACCGGCTCGGCGTCGCCGGCGTGCCGCAGGACACCAACGACAACGTGGCGGACTTCCGGCTGGTGGCGACCGTCTTCGGCCCGATCAACGGGGTGCCGTCGGCACTGGGCACCCCGTCGCCGCAGAACAGCCTGGGCACCTACCAGCAGAACGCCGCGGTGCAGTCGACGCTGCTCGACCCGGTCGTCGCCCAGGGCAGCCCGCCCAACCGGGTCCGGGTCGACGGCACCCCGGGGTCGCTGATCATCCGGCGCACCCTCACCAACCGGTCCAGCGCGCCGATCACCCAGGCGCGGATCAGGATCACCAGCCTGAGCCAGGAGAACGGGGCGCCGCTGCCCGGTGCGTCGTCCCCGGCCGTGCACGCCCACATGCGGGTGGTCAACCCGGTCAACGCGACCAGCTCGATCACCATCAGCACCGGTCAGACGCTGCTGGTGCGCAACCTGTCGATGGACGCGCCGGCGACCAGCCCGCCCGGCGGTGGGCTCGGCACCACCCTGACGATCCCGCTCGAACTCGGCGGTCTGCGGCCCGGTGGTGAGGTGCACATCGCGCTGAGCTTCGCCATCGACACGCCGGGGACCTTCTGGATCGCGTACGACGTCGACGCGATCGGCGGCGGGGTCGTGCCCACGGTGGCCGGGTCCGGCAAGGCGGCCAAGAAGGCCAAGAAGGCCACCTCGGCCAGGCAGCGGGCGCTCGACGCCCGCCGGTTGGCCGAGTCGAGGAAGCTGAGCCTGATCACCGGCACCGTGCGCTGAGGCACTGCCGCATCAGGGGTGCGGGTGGCGGGTCACCACGACCGCCACCCGCACCGCTGCGCCGACGACGGTCGTTGACCAGGACATGAACGGGGCAGTGATGGGGGCGACCGGGCGGTCCGTCTACGGGCTGTGCGTACACGGGTTGGACGAGGTCGAGGAGCTTCCCCCGGCCGAGGCCCACCCGGACCGTCCGGCGGTACGCGTCCGGCAGACCACCGCAGTGCCGCCACCGCCGATCCCCATCGACCTCGACGGCGGGGTGCGGGTCCTCGCCGACGGGCGGACCCTCGCGGTGGACCGGCGGCGGGGCACCGCCGCCTTCCACGGCCCGCCGCTCGCCCCCGACGTGCTCGCCCACCCCTACCTCGCCCCGGTGGCGACGGTCTTCAACCGGTGGGCCGGCCGGGAGACGTTCCACAGTGGCGCGTTCGTGTACGCCGGGCGGGCCTGGGCGGTGCTCGGTCCGCGTACCGCCGGCAAGAGCAGCCTGCTCGCCGCCCTGGCCGCCCGGGACGTCCCGGTGGTCGCCGACGACATCCTGGTGGTCGACCACATCGAGGTCTACGCCGGCCCGCGCTGCATCGACCTGCGGGAACCCGTGCCGGGGCCGGCGCTGGCCACCCGGACGGTCCGGGCCGGTGAGCGGCTGCGGGTGGCCCTGCCGCCGATCGCCGACCGGACCCCGCTGGGTGGCTGGCTCTTCCTCGGCTGGGGCCGGACGCCGACGATGACCCCGGTGCCCCCGGCGGAGCTGCTGGCCCGGCTCGCCGGCTGCCGGTCCTGGCACCGGTTGCCCACCGACCCGGCCGCCCTGCTGGGCCTCGCCGCCCTGCCGGCGTGGGACCTCATCCGGCCGCGTGACTGGGCCGCACTCGGGCCGACCCTGCGGCTGGTCGAGCGGACCCTGACCGCCGCGCGGGCCGTGGCGGCGTCCCGATGACCGCATCGCAGGCGACCAGCGCGGCCGTCCGGCACCTCGCCCTCGACGCGACCGCCGTGGCGACCTGCGCCCGGCTGGCCGACCGGGGGATACCGGCCATCCTGCTCAAGGGGGCCGGGCTGGCCCGCCGTCTCGGCACCGAGGGACGCCGGGTCTACTCCGACGTCGACCTGCTGGTCGCGCCGGACGACTTCGACCGCGCCGAAGCGCTTCTCGCCGGGTCGGGCTTCCGCAGCGCGTTGCCGCCGGGCCGCCCCGATCCCCGGCTGCTCTGGTATGAGCGCCCCTGGTATGCGCCCGGTCCGGCACCGCTCGTCGTCGACCTGCACCGGGGCTTTCACGGGGTGGCCGACCCGCAGGCGTTCTGGACCCTGCTGTCGGCGTCGGCGCAGCGGCTGCCGTTGGCCGGCGGCACGGTCGCCGTACCCGACGTGGCCGCCACCGCCCTGCTGGTCGCCGTGCACGCCGCGATGCCCGGTCGCTCCGACCGGCCGTACGCCGACCTACTGCGTGCGTTGGTGGTCTTCCCGGTCGAGGCGTGGCGGGCGGCCACCGTGCTCGCCAGACAGACCGGCGCGGTGCCGGCGTTCGGCTTCGGGCTGCGCCTGGCTCCGGGCGGCGCGGAGCTGGCGGACCGCCTCGGCCTGCCCCGGCGGACGAGCCGGACGCAGTGGGCCGCCGTGCGTCGGGTCTCCGGCCCCGCGTACGTGCTGGCCCGGCTCGCCGAGCTGCCCACCGGACGGGACCGGTGGCGGCACCTGGTGCCGTACCTCCTGCCACCACCCACCGCGATGCGGCACGGCAGCCGGCTGGCCCGGCGCGGTCCGGTGGGCCTGTCGGCCGCCTACCTGCTGCGTTTCGCCCGGCACGTGGTCAGCCTGCCGACGGCGGTGCGGGAGCTGTGGACCGCCACCCGGTTGGCGCGGCGCTCCCGCCATGGCTGACCGCCACCGGTCGACCCTGCGTGCCATGGCGCGGGCGCTGCGCCGGGGTGGCCTGCCGGCGGCCCGGACGGCCCTCTGGGCGGGCCGGGCGGTGCGTCAGGCGCGTCGGCAGCTCGCCCGGCAGGGCATGACCGACCTGCGGCTGCCGGCCCCGCCGCCCGGCGCGGCCGCCCACCGCGCGGTGGTGCTCGGCGTGCTGCGCCGGACGGGGGCCAACTGCCTGGAACGCTCCCTGGTGCGGCAACGCTGGTACGGCGCTCAGCTGGTCGCCCGGACGATCGTGATCGGGGTGACCGCCCCGAGCACCGGTTTCCACGCCCACGCCTGGCTCGACGGCGACACCGACGCCGAGCGGGAGGCCATGGTGGAGATCCTCCGCCGGCCCACCCCGCCGGCCTGGCTGGGCGAACGGCCCTGACGCCGGCCACCCGGGCCTGCCGGGCGGGCGGCCCCGACGGCGGGTCACCGCCCCGATAGCAGGCCGTTTCGGCGCAGGTCGTCGAGGAAGGCCACGACATCGGCGCTCGCCCGGTCCCGGTCCACGGCGGTGTCGGCGACCAGCACGGTCACCAGTTCCCGCTGCGTCGCGCCGTCGACCAGGCGCTGCCACAGCAACGCCCCGCAGCGGTCCAGCCCGAAGTAGACCGAGCGGTCGGTGTCCAGCACGACCACCTCGTCGCCGGCCCGCCGCCAGGCCACCCGGGTCGGGTCCACCCGGTGCACGGTCTCCGGCCGGCTCATCCGCTCACCTCCGCGTCGGCCCCGGCGCGTTGCCCTCCGGCCGGCGGCAGCGCCCGGATCGGCGTGGCCCGTGGTGGGAACCGGGGGGCCGGGGGTGGTGTGGTCGCCAGCCAGAGCTGCTGGACCAGGGCGGCGGTGCCGCCGGGGATCGGCCAGCGGGACCAGGTGTCGCGCAGCGCGGCAACGTCGACCAGTTCCGGGTCCGCGCCGGTGCCGTCCCAGGAGCGGACGAACTCCCGGGTCGGGGTGCGCAGGAAGACGTCGCGGAAGTGGGCCTTGCGGCGGGGCGCGGTGACCTCGGGCGGCAGGGCGTCGCCGACGATCTCGGCGAGCAGACCGTCGCGGGAGGTGTGGTGCCGTCGCCCGGCCAGTGCGGTGAGCGCGTCCAGGAACCCGTGGTCGAGCAGCGGGTGGACCGGGGTGACGTCGTGGTCTTCGGCGACGGCGGTGAACGCCGACCGGGTGATCACCAGGTCGCGGCGGCGGAGGTGCCACGCGACGCGCGGGCCGAGCCGGCGCGGCTCGGCCCGCTGCTCCGCCCGCAGCGCGCGGTTGACCTGCCGGGCCGTCTCCGCCGGCAGCCACGGGAACAGCCGCCTCGGCCGGTGCCGGCGCGACAGCTCACGGGCGAGGACCTGGACCCGGCTCAGGCGGGCCCGGGCCGACCGGGGTGGCGGACGACGCCACCCCGACAGCACCTGGTCCCCGCCGAGGCCGGTGAGCACGCTTCCGCCACGGGTCAGCTCCAGCAGCGGCAGGTGCAGGTGCAGGTTCACCGGATGCCGTACCCCGTACCGGTGCAGGAAACGGCCGGCTACCGGGCCGATCAGGTCCAGGTCGTCGTCGGCCCGCAGGATCTCCCACGAGGCCCCGACGCCGAGCGCCGCGACGACCCGGTCCTGCCAGGACGACTCGTCGGCGCGGGGCGCGCCGGTGAACCGCCAGGTGACCGGGACCGGGTCGGGCAGGCCCTCCCACCGGGCCATCCGGACGGCCACGGCGAGCACCAGCGACGAGTCCAGCCCGCCGGAGAAGCTCACCACGCACGGCGGCCGGCGCAGCGCGGGCAGCACCGCCCGGCCCAGCGCGGCGAGCGGGTCCGGGGCGACCGGCGGGACGACCCGCAGCGTCGGCGGCCCCACGCCGAGCACGGTGCCGGACGCGATGTCGAACGGGGTCGGGCGGAGCATGGGCACCTCAATCACGGGTGAGGGTTCCCCGGGCGGCGGCGATCCGCAGCGCGCGCCCGAAGACCCAGGTCGACAGGGGTAACAGCAGCACGGTGGCGGCCAGCAGGGTGAGCGCGGAGGCGGCCCAGGCACCGCCGGACAACGCGGCGCGCAGGCCGTCCAGCGCGATCCGGCTGGGCAGCACGGCAGTCAGGGTGGGCAGGACACCGGGAAGCGCGGCCACCGGGAAGTACGTCCCGGACAGGAAGGACAATCCGACGATCAGCAGCCGGGCGGCGCTCTCGCCGTACCCGACGGCAACGGCGAACGCGGTCAACCCGATGCCGATCCCCATCATCGCGGCGCTGCCGGCCACCAGGACCGTGACGACGCCCCACCAGTCGGCCCGCGCGGTGTGCAGGCCGAACAGCGCGTGCAGCAGGACCAGGTAGAACCCGGCGCGCAGCAACGCCAGCAGGAACGGGTACGCGGCCGTGCCCACCGCGAGGGCGGACGCCGGCACCGGCTGGGCGGCCAGCAGCTCCAGCGTGCCGCCGCGTTGCTCCCGGGTCACCCGGGAGGTCAACTGGGTGCTCGCGGCCTGGAGGACGAGCATGAAGGTGATGCCGACCGCGACGAAGTCGAAGTAGGTCGTCGCGCCCAGCAGGCGGTGCGCCTCCGGTGGCGTCAGCACCCGGGAGATGAACAGGAAGACCAGCAGGTTCACCACCCCGAACACGAGATCCAGCAGCAGTGGCAGCCGGATCAGCTGTCGCTCGCCCAGGTCCCGCCGGGCCAGGGCGAGCACGGCGCGACCGCCCGCTGCCGGCCCGAGCCGGGGAGCCGGGCCGGCAGCGGGCGGTGCCGGCCGGGGGTGCAGACGCGGGCCGGTCAGTGGCGTCATCCGGCCGCCGTCAGGGTGAGCCGCTGCTGGCAACGGTTGCCGTCGTCGGCGTGGTGGGAGGCGACCACACAGGTCAGCTCCGTCCGCCGGTCGATGGCCTGCCAGAGCAACCGCCGGCCCTCCTCGTCGAGGGAGCGCCCCGGCTCGTCGAGCAGCAGGAGCGCGGGGGTGGCGACGAGCGACCGGGCGATGCTGATCCGGGCGCGCATGCCGGCCGAGCAGCGGGCGGCCGGCATGCTGGCGTAGCGGGCGATGCCCAACTCCTCCTCGATGGCGCCGACGGCGGCGCGGACGGCCCGTCCGGGGAGCCGGAGCCGGGCGACGAGCGTGATGTTCTGGTGTGCCGTGAGCTGCTCGTAGAGGCCCTGTTCCGGTGCCAGGCACACGCCGGTCGCGCGCCGGGCGCCCGGCGAACCGACCGGATGGCCGGCTACGGTGGCCTGCCCGGCGCTCAGGGCCAGCGTGCCGGACAGGCACCGCAGCAGGGTGGTCTTGCCGGATCCGTTGGGCCCCGCGAGGAGCACCCGTTCGCCGGCCGCTGCCTCGAAGTCGAGGTCGGTGAAGACACTCCGGTGACCGAACCGTCGGGTGGCCCGCACGAGACGCAGCATCGGCATCCGGCCCTCACCGTTGGTTCAGAGCAGCGAGGCGTCGCCGTTGCCGCCCAGTCCGTCGTCGGGCCCGACGGTGCCGCCCTGGGTGAGTTCGGCGAGGGTGCCGAGCCGGGTGACGGTCGGGGGCCGGTAGCCCGGGGCGTCGGGTGGGGTGGGGGTGCCGTCGAGGTCGCGGAGTGAATCCATGTCAGTTCCCTGCTTCGGTAGGTGGGCGCCGGAACGACAACCTTACAGGCGTTCCGGGGTATTTAGGCAATAGTATCCCATATGGGGCGTTTCCGGGCAGGCTCCCGTGGTGTGGCCGTCGTGGGAATTAACGCTTCAAGGCTGCGGTGGTCACGCCGCTCGGTGGCCTCGTTCCACGAAATGCGGGCCGTGGGCGGCGTCGCCGCCGGTGCGGAGATCCGGTACGCGTCGGCCGGCGCGCGTCGACCGTCTGGTGACTGCCGCCGGCGGCCTGCGTCGCAGCGGTTCCCGGCTGCCGCTGTCGTCCACTGTGCTCTGTCGTGCGAGGTGTCTGTGCTGGCCAAGCTGCGGTGTCCGGCCGGCGGGGCGCGCGACGGGTGGTACGCCCCGGGGTGATTTCGACCCGGCCTCTTCGCCTGTCGCAACCTTTCCTCGTGAGCGAAATTTGTTTTGACGCTGCTCGGATCTGTTTTACTTTCGTCTTTCACCACCTTGATGCGCTTATCGAGAATGTGTGGCGCGATTAGGGTGCCCGATCCGGGGTAGTACAGCTGGGGCAATCGGCGATGTCGCCTATAGTGCGGCATTGTTAGATTTTCGCCGCCCGGTGCCTGGCCGGGCGGTGTGGCCACGGGAGGGCACCGGATGGCGGGCTACCGGCCGCCCCTTTCCCGGCGATCGACGGCGCAATCAGCCGTGGAAGCCGATCCTGAGGCCGGGGTGCAGCCATTGCCCTGGCAGCGGTACACCATGACCGACGCCGACGAGGTGCGCGCGTTCTTCCGGGCCACCTTCGCCGACGTTACCGCCGTGTTGTCCGAATTCGGGGCCGGGGGGGCGAAACCGCAGGGCATGAGAACCATGCTCGGCGATGTCATGCTGCATGGACTGCGATACTCGGCGCGTATCCGGGTGGAGGGCGTCGCGCACGGACTGGTCAACATCATCCACGTGCGTGACGGTCGGTTGTCGGTCAGCGACCGCGGGGACGTCCACCGGGTCGCACCCGGCCAGGTGGCCCTCCTGCCGGCGGAGCAGTTGCTGGAACTGGAGTGTGAGGCCGTCGAGTCGTTCACCGTCGGGCTGCCGACGTCGCTGGTCGACGAGGTCGCCCACAGCAGGCTCGGAGGCGACGGTGGGCGGGTGCGGTTCGCGGGAACCCGTCCGGTCTCGGCCGGACTGGAGCGGCACTGGCTGGGGACGCTGGCGTACGTCCGGCAGGTGGTGCTGGCCGACCTCGACCTGGCGACCAACCCGCTGATCATCGGGCAGGTCCGGCACATGCTGGCGACGGCGGCGCTGGCGGTCTTCCCGAGCGCCGCCGTCGTGCCCCAGCCGCGCGGCCCGGGTGACATCGCGCCCTCGGTGGTCCGCCGGGCGATGGACCACGTGGAGGCGCACAGCGATCGGTACGTGTCGCTGACGGAGCTGGCCGAGGCCGCCGGCGTCTCCGCCCGGGGTCTGCAGTACGCGTTCCGCCGATACCAGGACACCACTCCCGCCCGGTACGCCCGCCGGGTCCGGCTGGGCCGCGCCCACGAGGACCTGCTCCGGGGCGACCCGGCGGTGGGCGACACGGTGGCCGCGATCGCCGCCCGCTGGGGGTTCACGGACGCGAAGCGCTTCGCCACCGACTACCGGGCCGCCTACGGCCAGCCGCCGAGCCGCACGCTGCGATCCTGACCCCGACGTCGCGTGTTTGGATGGTCCGGTGGAGTTCACCGTGACAGACGCGCCGGACCGGCAGCGGTTCGAGGCGCGCGACGAGACCGGAACGCTGGCCGGGATGGTCACCTACCAGGTGACCGGCACCATCATCGCCTACACGCACACCGAGGTCGATCCGGCCTTCGAGGGGCGGGGTGTCGGGTCGACCCTGGCCCGCGCGGTCATGGACGACGCCCGCGTCCGGGGGCGCACGGTGGTGCCGATCTGCCCGTTCCTCGGTGACTGGCTGGGCCGGCACCCGGAGTACGCGGACATCGTGGTCCGGTCCACCCGCAAGATCAAGTAGGGGTGCCGGGGCGGTTCCGGGTCGCTCGACGGTGTCGAGGCGGCCGTCGGTCGCCCTGCGGTGAGCGGGCGTGCGCGCAGCGCATCGCCGGGGTTCACCTCCTTGACGGGGTCTGTTTGTTGCGCTGACAATTCCAGCCTGTTAACGCTCACATGACACCGAGGAATCCCCCCATGCGCTCAGCAGTTCCCCGGGACCACCACGCCACCCCCACCCCCACCCGCCGCCGTACCCTCGCCGCCGCCACCCTGCTCACCCTGCTCGCCGCGCTGACCCCCGCCGTGGCGACACCGGCCGATGCGGCGACCGCCGACGTCACCGACGGGCTGCTGCTGCGCTACGACCTCGACCAGCGCACCGGCACCACGATCACCGACACCTCCGGGCGCGGCAACGACGGCACCCTGGTCGGCGGCGGCACCTGGACCGGCCCGGACGGGCTGCTGCTCGACGGTGTCGACGACCACGTCAAGCTGCCGAACAACATCCTGGCCGGCCTGTCGTCGGTCACCGTCGCGGTCGACGTCCTCGTCGACCCGGCACAGCAGACCCCGTACTTCCTCTGGGGACTGGGCAACCCGGCCACCTCCGCCGCCGGCACCGGTTACCTGTTCGCCAGCGGCGACGCGTTCCGCGCCGGCATCACCACCACCAACTGGTCCGGTGAGAAGGTCACCGGCACCGGCGGCAACCTGGCCCGGGGGGTGTGGAAGTCGGTCGTCTACACCCAGACCGGCACCACCGGCACCCTCTACGGCGACGGTGTGCAGGTGGCCCGGAACACCGCCGTCACCGTGCCGCCCAGCGCCGTCGGCAACGGCGTCACCACCGCCAACCACCTCGGCCGGTCGAACTACGGCACCGACCGGTTCCTCAAGGGACGGGTGGCGAACTTCCGGATCTACGACCGGGCCCTCACCGCCGCCGAGGTCGCGGTGGTCGCGCAACCCGAGGAGTCCGACCAGACCCGGGCCGAGACGGCCGCCGCCGCCCTGTCCCTGGTGCACGCCGACGACGTACGCGGCAACCTGACCATGCCCGTCACCGGCCGGCACGGCGCGACAGTCACCTGGCGCTCGGCCCGACCGGAGGTGGTCGCCGCCGACGGCGTGGTGCGTCGCCCGGCGCACGGCGCGGGCGACGCGACGGTCCCGCTGACCGCCACCGTCACCGTCGGCAGCGCCACCGCCGAGCGGACCATCCCGCTGACCGTCCGTGAACTGCCGGCCCCCGCGCCGTACGCCGGCTACGCGTTCAGCTACTTCACCGGCAACTCGATCGCCGGGGAGAAGATCTACTTCGCCGCCAGCCGGGGCAACAACGCCCTGCAGTGGACCGAGGTCAACGGCGGCCAGCCGAAGCTGGAGTCGATCCACGGCACACTGGGCCTGCGCGACCCGTTCCTGATCCGCAGCCCGGAGGGGGACCGGTTCTTCCTGATCGCCACCGACCTGTCGATCGGGCGCAACGGCGACTGGGACGCCGCCCAGCGCCGGGGCAGCCGCTACCTCGAGGTGTGGGAGTCCACCGACCTGGTGAACTGGTCCGCCCAGCGGCACATCGAGGTGTCGCCCCCCACCGCCGGCAACACCTGGGCGCCGGAGGCGTACTGGGACGCGGCGCGGGGCGAGTACCTGGTGTTCTGGGCCTCGAAGCTGTTCGCCGAGAACGACCCGAACCACACCGGCAACACGTACAACCGGATGTTGGCCGCCACCACCCGCGACTTCGTCACGTTCAGCCCGGCGACGATCTGGCAGGACCGGGGCGAGTCGCGGATCGACTCCACGATGATCCGCGAGGGCGACACCTACTACCGGTTCACCAAGGACGAGGGCGGCGGCGGCACCGGCTGCTCCGACATCATCCAGGAGAGGTCGACCTCGCTGACCGCCGTCGACCTGCCCGGCCGGCCCGCGTGGACGATGCTCGACTCGTGCATCGGCCGCGACGCCGGCACCTCCGCCGTCGAGGGCCCCACGGTCTTCAAGGCCAACCCCGGCGACACCTCCGGCTCGCGGTACTACCTCTTCGTCGACGAGTACGGCGGCCGGGGCTACATCCCGCTGGGCACCGACGACCTGGCGAAGCCCAACTGGAAGGTGCCGGCCTCCTACCGGCTGCCGGCCAGCCCCCGGCACGGCACCGTCATCCCGGTCACCCGCGCCGAACTCGACGCGCTGACCGACGCGCCGCCACCGGTGAGCGCCAACGCCGACGGTGTGGTCGCCCACTACCGGCTCGACCAGGCAGGCGGCGGCACGGTCACCGACGACTCCGGCAACGGCCACCACGCCACGCTGGCCGGCGACGCCCGCTGGGACGACGGCAGCCTCACCCTCGGCGGCACCAACGGCCACGTCGACCTGCCCGACAACATCATGGCCGGGCTGGACGAGATCACCGTGTCGATGGACGTCAACATCGCCGCCGACCAGGCCACCCCGTACTTCCTCTGGGGGCTCGGCAACACCGACTCTGCAGGTGTCGGCAACGGTTACCTGTTCACCACCGGCAACGACTACCGCACCTCGATCAGCCTGGGCAACTGGACCGGCGAGCAGACCGTCACCGGTGGCCGGGCGGTGCCCCGGGGAGCGTGGAAGACGTTGACGTACACCCTGAACCGGGCCGGCACCGCCCGGATCTACCTGGACGGGGTGCGCGTCGCCGAGAAGACCGGGCTGACCGTCGCGCCCGGCGACATCGGCGGCGGCCGGACCACGGCCAACTACCTCGGCCGCTCCCAGTACGCCAGCGACCGCTACCTCAAGGGCCGGGTGCGCGACTTCTCCCTCTA
The DNA here is from genome assembly GCF_900091525.1 of Micromonospora matsumotoense. Lineage (GTDB taxonomy): Bacteria > Actinomycetota > Actinomycetes > Mycobacteriales > Micromonosporaceae > Micromonospora > Micromonospora matsumotoensis. The sequence goes on along the minus strand of NZ_FMCU01000004.1, from coordinate 216,272 downwards.
CAACCGGGCGCTCACCGACGCCGAGGTCGCCGCGCTCGGCAGCAACGGCACCAGCGTGGTCTCCGTCGAACTCGACAGCCTCAAGGTGCCGGCCATCGTGGACGCCGCCACCGGCACCATCACCCTGCCGGTCCGGCCGGGCACCGACCTGACCACCCTCGCCCCGCGCTACCTGGTCGCGCCGACCTCCACGGTCAAGCCCGCCGGGCCGCGCAACTACACCCGGCCGGTGACGGTCACCGTCACCAGCGCCGCTGGGGCCAGCCGGGCCTGGAAGGTCCGGGCGGTGCCGATGAACACCCCGGTGCTGCCCGGCTTCAACGCCGACCCGAACATCGTCCGGTTCGGCGACACCTACTACATCTACGCCACCACCGACGGCTTCCCCGGCTGGGGCAGCTCGACGTTCACCGTCTGGTCGAGCCGCAACCTGGTCGACTGGACCGCCCACGACACCATCCTCGACCTGGGGCCGGACATCAGCTGGGCGGACACCAACGCCTGGGCGCCGGCGGCGATCGAGAAGAACGGGAAGTACTACCTCTACTTCTCGGCGCAGCAGAACATCGGTGTCGCGGTGGCCGACTCGCCGCTCGGGCCGTTCGTCGACCCGCTCGGCAAACCCCTGGTGAGCAAGGCCGACTACGGCAACGCCCAGCAGATCGACCCGGCGGTCTTCACCGACGACGACGGGAAGAGCTACCTCTACTGGGGCAACGGCACCCCGTACGTGGTCCCGCTCAACGACGACATGATCTCGTACGACGTCGGCAAGCGGGTCCGGTTGACCGGGCTCACCGGTTTCCGCGAGGGCCTGTTCCTGCACAAGCGCAACGGGGTCTACTACCTGTCCTGGTCGATCGACGACACCGGTAGCGAGAACTACCGGGTCGGCTACGGCATCGGCAGCAGCCCGCTCGGGCCGTTCACCAGCAAGGGGGAGATCCTCACCAAGGAGCCGGGCCAGGGCATCCTGGGCACCGGTCACCACTCGATCATCCAGGTGCCGGGCACCGACGACTGGTACGTGGCGTACCACCGGTTCGCCATCCCGGGCGGCGACGGCACCCACCGGGAGACCACCATCGACCGGCTGTACTTCGCGGACGACGGCACCATCAAGCCGGTGGTGCCGACGTTGAGCGGCGTCGAGCCGCTGCGCTACCGGGGCGGGCAGCCCCGGCTGCGGATCACCGACCCGGGCACCGACGGCTGGTACGGCGCCAACGCCGCCCTCACCCTGGCCCACGGGGAGCTGATCCGGCTGGTGGAGTACCAGATCGACGGGGGAGGCTGGTTCCCGTACCGGGAGCCGGTGGCCCTGCCCGCCGGCCGGCACACGGTGGAGTACCGGGCGCAGGGGGTCAACCTGTTCTGGAGCGCGCCCTGGTCGACGTCGGTGCAGGTGGACCGGGTCGCGCCGACCGCCGAGGCGACGCTGACCGGCCGCGCGTTGGTCGTCACCGGCCGGGACGCCGACTCCGGGGTGGCCCGGGTGGAGTACCGGCTCGACGGTGGGGAGTGGACCACCTGGAGCGGTCCGGTGCCACTCGACGACCGGGCGCACGGGGTCCGCTACCGCGCGGTCGACGTGGCCGGCAACGTCGGCGAGGTGGCCGTCCTGCGGGTCCCCGCGATCCGGTAGCCGCCACCCGGACGCGCCGCCCGACCGGAGCACGGTCGGGCGGCGCGTCTGCGCGGCGGTGCCCCCGCCGATGGCCATGCCCGCCGTCGGCCATGCCAGCGGCGGTGTTCCCGCCGTCGTCCATGCCCGCCGTCGTCCATGCCCGCCGACGTCCACTGTCGGTCACGTCCACTGTCGGTCACGTCCACTGTCGGTCACGTCCACTGTCGGTCACGTCCCGGCGGCGACGGCCGGGCTGCTGCTCGGGGTCCTCGGTCGCCCCGGGCCGGAGCACGATGCGACTCCGGCATCTCACATGCCGGTAGCCCGGGTGGACGGGTCCCGTGCCGTAGGCCGGTCGGCTGACACCGACGCGCCTGAAGTCCGTTGATGATGTCGGGCGAGCGCCTGACGCATCTCCTCCGGGGTGCTGATCCACCGTGTCGGCGGCTCCCCGACGACGGCGGGCCCGCCCCCGCCGGGGGGGACCGGCCCGGCACCGCCCGGATGCCGGGCGGCGAGCAGGCCCGACCAGCGCCGGACCTGGTCGGCCCAGGACCTCCCGGCCGGGGTCAGGTGCAGGTGGAAGCGGGGATGCCGGGTCAGCCAGCCCCGGACCGCCGGGGCGTCGTGCAGCGCCGGGTCGTCGGCGACCACGTGCACCAGCAGGCCGGCGGGCACCACTCGGTCCACCGCCACCAGGAACCGACGGTACGCGGCGGCGCGACGCCGCCGCTGCGGGGCATCCTCCGCCACGGGTATGGGCGATCCCGGTCTGTCCGGGTCGGACCCGGGTGGGGTCGGCCCGGACGGCGTGAGTAGGCCCAGCGATCCGAGCGGGGCGGGCGCGGGCCGGGCCGGGCCGGGCGCGAGCTGTCCCGGCCGGACCGGGGCCGTGCTGCCGCTGGTCGGCGGCCGGTCGTCCCGGGACACGGCGCAGAGCACCAGGGCCTGCTCCGGGGGGTGGCGGTAGAGCCCGACCAGGGCCACGACCGAGTCGACGAACCCCGGGTCGGCGGCCAGGATCAGGCCGTCCTGGAGGTGCGGGCGCAGGTCGAACTGTCGCCAGATCCGGCCGACCGTGGACGCCGACAGGCCGGTCCGGGCGGCCATCGACGCCCGGGACCATCTCCGGGCGGTGGCGGGCGTGCCGTCGAGGGTGTCCGCCACCACCCGGTCCACCTGCTCGGGTCGGACCGAGGGGGGCCGGCCGGTCCGCGGTTCGTCGGCGAGCCCCGGCAACCGTGCCGAGGCGAACCGTGCACGCCATTTCCCGACCGTCGCCGGTGAAACGTTCAACCGGGTCGCGACCTCGATATTCGTGGCCCCTTCGGCGCATGCCAAAACGATTCGGCAGCGAATGGCGAATGACTGCGGGGAGTGCGCCGCCCGCGCTCCCCGGATCAGTGCGTCCCGTTCCTCGTCCGTGAGTGTCAGTCCTGCCTTCGGCCGCCCTCTCCCCATGCCATGATCCTATCCGGACATGTTACGGACTAATGACGCATGACGATGGTGGGAGCGGTTGCTGACGATTGCTCCGACGGTTGCCCTGGACGGTTCACGACGCGACTGAGTATGGTCCCGACGAGTCCCGAGACGTGTTGGGGGAAGGGACCGCTGCCGCAACGTTGCCGTGGCTCGTGTGGTGATCTGACATGGGGGGACCGCTTCAGTGACCACGACCGATCTGCACGAGAACATGACCTCGATCTGCGCCGAAGTCCTGAACAGACTCACCCTCGGCCCCGACGACGACCTCGTCGCACTCGGCATGGACTCGGTGGGCGCGGTCGAGATCGTGACCCGGGTCGAGGCGGCGTACGGCGTCGACGTGGTCGACGTCATCTTCGACAACCCCACGGTCAACCGGCTCTGCGCGGTCGTGCAGGGGTCCGCCGCCCGCGACGAGTCGCATGCCTAGTCCGCTGGCCGAGCCGGATCTCACCGTCACGGCGAACCTGCTGGACCTCGTTTCCCAGGCCGCGGCGGCCTACGGCGACGATCCGTACCTGCTCCCGGCGGAGCCCGGCGGGCGGGTGGTCAGCTTCGCCGACGTGCTGACCTTCACCCGGGGTTGTGCGGCGTTGCTCGACGAGCACCGGGTGCCACCGGGTGGCCGGGTGGCCGTGGTCCTGCACAACTCCTCGCTGGCGGCGCTGCTGTTCCTCGGGATCATCGCCGCCCAGCGGATGCTGGTGCCGCTGAACCCGAAGTCCGGCCCGGCCGAGCTGGACACCCTGCTCGCCCACGCCGACGTCGCGTTGGTGCTCGGTCCGTCGTCGACCGCGGCGAAGACGTCGCCGGGCCGGTGCTGGCTGACGGTGGACGACGCGGAGGGGTTCCTCACCGAGGTCCTCGGCCGGGGCGTCGCCCACCGGGGGGAACTGGTCGCGCCCGCCGACGGCGGGGCGGGCGACGCCGAGATCGTCTACACCTCCGGCTCGACCGGCGCGGCCAAGGGTGTCGTGCTGTCCCACCGCGCCCTGCTCGCCAACTCGCTGGCCATGGTCAAGTGGGCCGACGCGGGCCGCGACGACGTCTTCCTCAACGTCATTCCCATGCTGCACGTCGGCGGGCAGGGCCTGCCCACGCTGACGCCGCTGTGGTCCGGGGGGCGTACGGTCTGCGTCCGCTCGGAGGTGGCGCTGGCCCGGTTCTGGACCTACGTGGACAGGTTCCGCCCGACCTGGACGCTGGTGGTCAACGCCTACCTCGCGCACCTGGTCGAGCGCCCGCAACGGCCGGCCGTGAGCCGGCTCAAGGGCGTTCTCGCCGGCGGCTCGGCGCTCAGCCCCGAGCTGATCCACCGGTTCGAGGACACCTTCGGCATCCCGGTGTTCCAGGTCTACGGCATGACGGAGCTGACCTCCCTGACGGTGGTGGAGCCCCGGGAGCGCCGGCCGGGGGACCGCCGCACGGCCGGGCTGCCGGTGCCGTTCGCCCGGGTCCGGGTCGTCGACGAGGCCGGCCGGGACGTCCCGCCGGGGGAGAGCGGCGAGGTGCTGCTCAGCGGCCCGAGCATCTTCACCCGGTACGAGAAGGCACCCGACCTGACCGCCGCCCGGCTGGTCGACGGCTGGGTCCGCAGTGGCGATCTCGGCCACCTCGACGAACGCGGCGAGCTGACCATCGTCGACCGGATGGACAGCATGGTCATCGTCAGCGGCGAGAACGTCTACCCCGCCGAGATCGAGAACGTCGTGCCGCAGCTCGACGGGATCGAGGACGCGGTGGTCGCCGCGCTGCCGCACCCGGTGACGGGGGTGGAACTGGTGCTGGTCTACACCCTGCTGCCCGGCGCGGTCGTCCGGGACGACGAATGGCGCGCGCTGCTGATGAAACAGCTCAGCGCCTTCAAGGTGCCGCGCCGGTTCGTGCCGCTCAAGGAGATCGGGGTCGACAGTTTTCCGCGTACTCCGCTCGGCAAGATCCAACGGTCGGACGTGCGAAGACTGGCGATCGAGAACCTGACCTGAGTCACCGTCGGTGGCGGGCGAGGAGAAACGGGGGGATTTCTCAGGGGATCGGGTCACCGGGAGTCACCCCGGGCCCGTCGTGATGGCGCAGCAACGCCGGTGTCCCCTTTTCCATAATTTGCGGGTGTGAATGTCGACAGGAGGCGGTCTGCGCTATGCCGGTGGAGATCTTTGACGACGAAGAAGTAGTGGTACGGACCCCCGAAGAGTTGAAGCGCATGCCTCGGGGTTACCAGAAGGCGCTGATCAGTCAGATCATGATCAATACGGAGGGTGAGCTCTCCGGTGGCGACGACTACACCATGATGTTCCTTCCGCTGGCGCCCAACGCCGAGGAGCGTCAGGTGTGCGCGGAGCGGGCCGCCGAGGAGTACGACCACTACAAGATCGGTAAGCGGGTGCTGGCCGAGATCGGCATCGACACCTCGCACATGGAGAGCCAGTCCATCGAGGAGCGTCGGCTCTTCGCCGACAAGCGGCTGCACCAGTGCACCACCTGGGCCGAGCGGGGGATCTACTCCTACATCGGCGAGGAGAGCGCACTGATCATGATCAAGGAGTTCGCCCTGGGCAGCTACAAGCCGTGGGCGGACGCGGTGCGGACGATCATCCTGGACGAGAAGATCCACATCGCCCACGGTGCCCGGGTCTGCCGCAACCTGGCCACCACCGACGAGGGACGCGAGCAGTTGCAGGCCGCGCTGGACCGGCTCTGGCCGGTGTTTCGCGACCTGTTCGGCACCCCGGAGTCCGAGCGCTCCAAGCGGGCGGTCCGCTACGGCCTGCGGCGCACCACCAACGGCGAGGCGTTGCAGCAGTGGGAGGACGCCGTCATTCCGCGGATCCACGCGCTGGGGCTCGTCGTCCCGACCGCGAGCAGCTGAGAGGACGGCCGCCCATGCCCACCCCCATCGCGATCAATCCCCGTCCGCTGTCCCGGCGGGAGGCGAAGACCCGCCTGGCGTCCCTGCTGGCCGACCGGCCCGACCTGGCCGCGCGGTTGCAGGTCGTCCGGGACATGGGCCGCCGGGTCAGTGCGACCGAGGTGCACCTCACCACCACCTGCAACATCCGGTGCAAGGGCTGCTGGTACTTCGAGGGCGGCTTCGACGCGGCCGTCCCGGAGACCTCGGACCCGGCGCTGATCTCCCGGTTCGTGGACTCGCTGGTGGCCAAGGGCGTTACCCAGGCGACCCTGATCGGCGGCGAGCCGACCCTGGTGCTGCCCCGGGTGGTGCCGTTCGTCGAGCGGCTGCCCTACGTGACCATCTCCACCAACGGCATCCGGCCGCTGCCCATGGTCGGCTTCGCGCACGTCGCGGTCGCCATCAGCCTGTTCGGCGGCGGCCCGCTCGACGACGCGCTGCGCGGCTACCGGGTCAACGGGTCGTCGTTCTCCGGGCTCTTCGAGACCGCCCTCGGGCACTACCGCAACGACCCCCGGGTGATCTTCGTGTACGCGCTGTCGGAGGAGGGCCTGCAGTACGTCGAGCCGACCGTCCGGGCCATCCAGGACAACGGCAACCAGGTCACCTTCAACTTCTACTCCGCGCACGGCAGCGACCATGCCCTGCGCATCGAGAACGAGCAGCGCACCCTCGCCGAGGCACTACGGGTCAAGCAGGCGTACCCCGAGACGGTGGTCTGCCACCCGTACTTCATCGAGGCGCTGATCACCGGTCGGACCCACTGGGACGGCCAGTTCGGCTACGACGTCTGCCCCAGCATCAGCGTGGACCACCCGGACCACGCCGAGCGGCTCCGCAACGGCAACCCGGTCCTGGACGGCTTCTCGGTCTACGGCGCCGACTACCAGACGCTCCAGTTCTGCTGCACCTCCGGCAACTGCGCGGACTGCCGGGACAGCCAGGGCGTCTACAGCTGGCTGCTGGTCAGCATGAACCGGTTCCTCGACGACACCGGCCGACTGGAGACCTGGCTGGAACTGGCCGAGAGCTACTGGCGGCAGTGGTACTGGGCGCAACGGCACGCCCCCAACTTCGCGCGCCAGGCCCCGTTCGCGGCCTAGGCGACTCCCCCCGAGAAAAAGGAGCACCGGATGTCTTCCCCTTCGACTGAGATCACCGCGTCCGCCGTCGAGGAGCGCCTGCGCGCCGAACTGATCGACCTCGGCGTCGAGGAGGACGCGATCAGCGCCGACGCCAAGTTCGACTCGCTGGACATCGACTCGCTGGACGTCGCCGACCTGATGGCCATGGTCGTCAAGGAGTACGGAGTGGAGATCCCGCGCAGCGAACTCGCGGACGTCACCATCGGTCAACTCGTCGAGCGGATCGTGGCGGGCGCGTCGCATTGAGCTCGTTGCTGAGCCTGGACAAGCGCACCTACCTGGTCACCGGGGTCCTCAACAACGAGTCCATCGCCTGGCACGTGGCGGCGGCCCTGCAACGGGAGGGCTGCGAGGTCATCCTGACCTCGTACGGGCGGGTCGGCCGGATCACCCGGAAGGTGGCCGACCTGCTGCCGTCCCGGCCCGAGGTGCTCGAACTGGACGTGATGTCCGACGAGAGCGTCGACGCGCTGGCGGACCGGATCGGGAGCCGCTGGGGTCAGCTCGACGGGGTGCTGCACAGCATCGCCGCCGCCCCGCCGGACGCGCTGGGGGCCGGATTCGTCACCGCCGGGGCCGCCGGGGTGCTCGACGGGTTCCGTGCGTCGGCGTACTCCTTCCAGCAGCTCACCACCGCGCTGTCGCCCCTGCTGCGTCAGGCGCCCGGTGGCGGCGCGGTGGTCGGGCTCACCGTCGACTCGACCCGGGCGTTGCCCGGCTACGGGTGGATGGGGGTGTACAAGTCGGCGCTGGAGGCGGTCTGCCGCTACCTGGCGATGCACCTCGGGCCGACCGGGATCAGGGTCAACCTGGTCGCCGCCGGGCCGGTTGAGACCGTGTCGGCGCGCGGGGTGCGCACCTTCTCCGCCCTGGCCGACCAGTACGAGCAGTGGGCGCCGTTGGGCTGGGACCGCGCCGACCCGGCCCGGGTGGTGGGGGCGGTGCTGTTCCTGCTGTCGGACCTGTCCCGGTACACCACCGGGCAGGTGGTGCACGCCGACGGGGGCATGCACGCCGTGTTCGGCGGCGTCCCGGCTCCAGCTCCGGCGGCACCGTCGCCACCAGACACCGCCGGCTGACACACACTGCGGGGAGGGACTGTGCGTCTCGTCATCAAGGGCACGGCCGAGCCACTCGTGGGTGAGTTCGACGTCCCGGCGTCGAAGTACCACGCGCACCGGGCGTTGATGCTCGCGTCGCTGACCGACGGGACCAGCCGCATCCACGGCGCCTGCCACGCGGGTCACGTGCAGCACACCATCCGGGCGCTGCGCGACCTCGGCACGGCCATCGCCGTCGAGGACGACGCCTTCGTGGTGCGCGGCGGCCGGTACCGTCCGGTGCGTCCGGAGATCTCGGTCGGCAGCTCGGGCACCACGCTCTACTTCCTCACCGGGCTCGCCGCCCTGGCCGACACCCCGGTCGGCATCACCGGCCAGAAGTACTTCCGTCGGCGACCGATCCGCCCGCTGCTCGACGCCCTGGCCGGCATCGGCGTGGAGATCACCTCGACCGGTGGACTGCTGCCGATCCGGGTCGCCGCCCGCCCGCCCACCGGCGGCCGGGTCCAGATCCCCGGCACCCTCTCCCAGTGGATCTCCAGCCTGCTGCTGGTCAGCCCGTTCGCCACCGGCCCCACCGTGATCGAGGTGGTCGGTGAGTTCAACGAGCGGTCGTACGTCGACCTGACCGTGGCGATGATGCGCCAGTTCGGTCTGCACGTGCAGGTCAGTGGCGACGGCCGGCGGTACGACATCGAACCCGGCCAACGGCCCACCCCGGCGGTGGTCCGGTTGCCGCCGGACGTCGGCGCCGCCGCGTTCGGCCTGGCCGCGACCGCCCTGCATCCCGCCGACGTGTTGTTCCGGGGACTGCCGGCAGTGGGCCCGGGGGAGCTGGACCATCCGGAGGCCGACCTGTTGGAGAGCCTGACGACGATGGGCGTGCCGCTGTCCCGGGACCCGGCCACCGGCTGGGTCCGGGTGCGTCACGACGGCCTGCGGCTGGCACCGGTGCGGGTGGACTGCCGCACGGTGCCCGACATGCTGCCGGTGCTCAGTGTGCTCGGCTCCCACGCGCACGGCACGACCGTGCTGGACAACGTGGCCCACGTACGCCTCAAGGAGTCCGACCGGGTGACGGCGATGCTGCAACTCAACCGGATGGGCGGCCGGCTGCGGCTCGACGGCGACCGGCTCGTGTGCGAGGGGGTCGGGCAGTTGCGGGAGGCGGACCTGTCCTCGTTCAACGACCACCGGGTGCTGATGGCGCTGGCGGTGGCCGCCTCCCGGGCCACCGGTGAGAGCCGGCTGACCTACCCGAACGCCCACCGGATCTCCTTCCCGCAGTTCCTCGACCAGATGAACTCCGTCGGCCTCCACATGTCGGTCGACCGGGCCCGCGCCCGCCGGCTGCCCCGGCCCGCCGCCGAGCCGGCCGGTCGGCAGCGCCACGAGATCGCTCCGGCGACCCGCCCGGCACCGGCGCGGCCCGCCGGGCCGCCGTCGTCACCGGTGCGGTCGGCTGGCACGTCGTCGTCGGTGCGGTCGGCTACGGTGCCGGCACCGGCGCGGTTGGCCGCGACGCCGGTCGCCGAGCTGGTCCGTCGGCACGCCGGCGCGCACCCCGACGACGAGGCCGTGATCGAGGCGGCCTCGCCGGGGCGGTCGGGCACCACGCTGAGCTGGGGTGAGCTGGACCGCCGCGCCGACCAGGCCGCGTCGTTGCTGCTGGAGCTGGGGGTGGGCCCCGGCGAGGTGGTCGCCTGGCAGTTGCCGAACTGGGCCGAGTTCGTGGTGCTCACGCTGGCCACCACCCGGATCGGGGCGGTCTGCTGTCCACTGATGCCGTTCTTCCGGGAACGGGAGATGGCCCGGCTGCTGCATCGGTCCCGGGCCCGGGTGCTGGTGATCCCCGACCGGTTCCGCAGCCGTGCGCACCTCGCGGAGACCGTGTCGGTGCTGTCCGGACCGGACGCCCCGGCGGTGGCGCACGTCCTCGTCGTCCGCGCCACCGACGATCCGCCCGCCGGCCCTGCCGGGCCGCCGTCCGACGCCCTGACCCTGCCGCCGTCCGGTGCCGCCGGTCGGCCGGGCGACGCCGCCCTGTCCGGGGACGCCGCCCTGTCCGGGGACGCCGCCCTGTCCGGGGACGCCGCCCTGTCCGGGGACGCCGCCCTGTCCGGGGACGCCGCCCTGTCCGGGGACGCCGCCCTGTCCGGGGACGCCGCCCTGTCCGGGGACGCCGCCCTGTCCGGGGACGCCGCCCTGTCCGGGGACGCCGCGCTGTCCGGGGACGCGGCCTCGGCGGGAGACGGCGGGCTGCCGGCGGACACCGCTGCGGTGCGGTGGCAGTGGTTCGGTGAGGCGCTGGGCCGGCAACGTCCCGACGGGGCGGTGCTGGCCGCCCGCCGGCCCGCACCGGGGGCGCTCGCCCAACTGATGTTCACCTCCGGCACCTCCGGCGAGCCGAAGGGCGTGCTGCACCGCACCGACACGCTGACCCGCGCCGCGGCGATGCAGGCCCGGCAGCTCGGGCTGACCGCCGCCGACCGGCTGTTCATCCCGTCGCCGCTGGCCCACCAGACCGGGTTCCTCTACGGGATGTGGCTGGGGTTCACCCTCGGTGCGCCGGTGGTGCTGCAACCCGTCTGGGACGGCCGGACCGCGCTGGCGACGTTGCACCGCACCGGGGCCACCTTCGTCCAGGCGGCCACGCCGTTCCTCGCCGACCTGGTCGAGGCCGTCGAGACCGGCGGGGAGCCGGCCCCGGCGCTGCGGGTCTTCGTCGCCACCGGCGCGGCGGTGCCCCGGACCCTGGCCGAGCACGCCACCCGGACCCTGGACGCCGCCGTCTGCGGCGCGTGGGGCTCCACCGAATCCTGCCTCGGCACGCTGTCCGCGCCGACCGACGAACCGGCCCGGGCCTGGGGCACCGACGGGCGGGCGGTGCAGGGGGTCCGGATCAGGGTCACCGACGACGCCGGGACCGTGCTCGACCCCGGTGCCGAGGGCAACTTCGAGGTGACCGGGGACTGTCTGTTCGCCGGCTACCTCGACCGCCCGGACCTGACGGCGGCGGCCCTCACCCCCGACGGCTGGTACCGCAGCGGTGACCTGGCCACCATCGACGACGCCGGGTACCTGCGGATCACCGGCCGGGTGACCGACGTGGTCAACCGGGGTGGCGAGAAGATCCCGGTGGCGGAGGTGGAGCAGCTGCTGCACACCCATCCCGCCGTCCGCGAGGTGGCGATCGTGGCGATGCCCGACCCCCGCCTCGGCGAACGGGCCTGCGCGTACGTGGTGACCCGGGAGGCGTTCACCTTCGCCGAGATGCAGCGGTTCCTCGACGCCCACAAGCTCGCCAAGCAGTACTGGCCCGAGCGGCTGGAGACCGTGGCCGCGCTGCCCCGCAACGTGGTCGGCAAGGTGCAGAAGTTCGTGTTGCGTGACCAGATCAGCGCAACGATCGGCGAGGAGGCAGAGTGACCCAGGCCGATGGCACGTCGTTCGCGACGTTGGCCCGTGAGGTCGAGGCGTTCGTCCGTGGCCCCGGCGAGGCGTACGCGACGGCGATCGAACGTGACCGCAGCGTCCCCGCGCAGCTCTGGACGGACCTGCGTGATCGGGGCTACCTGCGGCTCGCCGCGCCGGTCGACTACGGCGGTGCCGGCCTGTCCTTCACCCAGTACCTGCAGCTGCTCGAACTGTTCTCCATGTCGCACGCGTCGCTGCGGATGATCGTGCACGTGTGCAACGGGGTGTGGCGCTCCATCGACCAGTTCGCCTCCGACGAGCAGCGCAAGAAGTTCGTGCTGCCGCAGGTCGCCGGGGACCTGCGGGTCGCGTTCACGCTCACCGAACCGACCGCCGGCACCGGCGCGGACCTGCGCGCCAGCGTGACCCGCGACGGCGACACCTACCTGCTCAGCGGTGAGAAGCACCTGATCACCTTCGGGGTGAGCTGCGACTACTGGCTGCTGTTCGCCCGGTGCGAGGGCAGCACCGGCAAGGACGGCACGGTGGCGCTGATGGTGGACCGGCACGTCGACGGCGTCCGGGTCACACCGATGCCCGACACCATGGGCGTACGCGGCACCGACCACGCGCACCTGACCTTCGACCGGGCGCCGGTGCCGGTGGCCAACCGGCTCGGCGAGGAGGGCGACGGACTGACCGTCGCCCTCGGCGGCTTCCTCACCCCGAGCCGGATCGGGGTCGCGATGACCTGCGTGGGGCTGGCCCGTCGGGCCCAGGAGCTGGCGGTCGAGCACGCGGGCAACCGGGTCACCTTCGGCAGGCCGCTGGCCGCCCGGCAGGCGGTCGCGTTCGCGCTCGCCGAGAACGCCGCCGACATCGAGGCCGCCCGGCAGCTCACCCTGCACGCGGCCCGCCGGTGGGAGGCGGGCGAGAGCGACGCCGGGGCGCTGTCCTCGATGGCCAAACTGGTGGCGGTGGACATGCTCACCCGGGTCACCGACAAGGCGCTCCAGGTGCACGGCGGCATCGGCTACTGGGAGGGCAGCACCATCGAACGGGTCTACCGCGACGCCCGCGCGCAGCGCTTCGAGGAGGGCACCAACGAGATCCAGAAGACCGTGATCGCCCGGGAGATCCTGGCGGCCGGCCGATGACCGGCTACCAGGGGCGTACCGCCCTGATCACCGGCAGCTCGCGGGGCATCGGCCGGGCGCTGGCGCTCACCCTGGCCCGGGGCGGCGGCTCGGTGGTGGTCAACTACAAGAAGAACGCCGAACTCGCCGAGCAGGTCCGCAAGGAGATCGAGCAACTCGGTGGCCGGGCCGTCGCGGTCGCCGCCGACGTGGAGCAGCCGGAGGAGATCGAACGGCTCTTCGCGGTGGTCGCGCAGGAGTTCGGCACCCTCGACTACTTCGTGTGCAACGCGGCGGCCAGCTCGTTCAAGAACATCATGGACCTCAAGCCGCACCACCTGGACCGCTCGTACGCGATGAACATGCGCGCGTTCGTGCTCGGCGCGCAGCAGGCGGTGCGGCTGATGCCCGACGGCGGCCGGATCGTCGCGCTGTCCAGCTACGGCAGCATCCGGGCCTATCCGACGTACGCGAACCTGGGCGCCGCCAAGGCCGCGATCGAGGCGTGGGTGCGCTACATGGCTGTCGAGTTCGCCGGCCGGGGCATCAACGTCAACGCGGTCAACGGCGGCATCATCGAGACCGAGTCGTCCGGCTACTTCTACGACGTGCCCGGCATGGCACCGCTGTCCGGGGTGCTGCCGCTGATCCCCAAGCAGCGGATGGGCACCGCCCAGGAGGTCGCCGACGTGGTCGCCTTCCTGCTCTCCCCGGCCGCCGAGTACATCACCGGACAGACCCTGGTGGTGGACGGCGGTCTGTCGATCGTCGCGCCACCGTTCACCCGGGACCTGAGTGGTCCGCTGGCATGACGACCGGACTGCAACGGGTGCTGCGTCCCGGCCGGATCGGTCGGCTGCCGCTGCCGCACCGGATCGTGATGGGGGCGATGCACCTGGGCTGGGAGAACCGGGACGACGACGGCCGGGCGCTGGCCGCGTTCTACCTGGCCCGGGTCCGGGGCGGCGCCGGGCTGATGGTCACCGGCGGCGCGGCGGTCAGCGCGGCCGGTGCCGACGTACCCGGCTACGGGGTGCTCGACGACCCCGCCTTCCGGGCCCGGCTGCGTCGGGTCGCCGGGGAGGTCGGCGTGGCCGGTGGCCTGCTCGCCCTCCAGCTCTTCCACGCCGGCCGGTACGCCCGGCCGGCAGCCGGCGGCCCCCGCCCGGTCGCCCCGTCGGCGGTGCCCAGCCCGATCTCCCGGCTCACCCCGGACACGTTGTCCGCCGCGGGGGTCAGCCGGATCGTCGAGGACTTCGCCCGGGGCGCGCACCATGCCCGTGAACTGGGCTTCAGCGCGGTGGAGATCATGGGCTCCGAGGGCTACCTGATCGACCAGTTCCTCTCCCCGCTGACCAACCGGCGCGACGACGAGTGGGGCGGCGATCCGCAGCGCCGGATGCGGTTCGGGGTGGCCGTGGTGCGGGCGGTCCGCGAGGCCGTGGGCACCGACTTCCCGGTGGTGATGCGGATGACCGGCGACGACCTGCTGCCCGGCGGCACCGACCGGGACACGGTGGCGGAGTACGCCCGGGCGCTCGCCGCCGCCGGTGCCGACGCGTTGAACGTCGGGGTCGGCTGGCACGAGTCACCGACCCCGACGGTGCAGGCGGTGGTGCCGCCGGGGCACTGGGTGCCGGTGGCGTCGGCGGTCAAGGCCGCGGTGGGCGCGCTGCCCGTACTGGCCAGCAACCGGATCAACCGGCTGGCGCAGGCCGAGGCGATCCTGGCCGGCACCCCGCTGGACCTGATCTCGATGGCCCGACCGTTCCTGGCGGACCCGGCGCTGATCGAGCGCAGCCGTGCGGGCCGGCCGGTGAACATCTGTGTGGCCTGCAACCAGGCCTGCATCGACCGGTCGCTGGTCGGTGCGGCGGTGTCCTGCATGGTCAACCCGCTGGTCGGCCGGGAAGCCGACCCGGAGTTCGAGGCTGAGCGGGAAGACCGGGCCGCGCCGGCGACTCAGGCCGAGCCCGGAGTCCGGGCCGCGCCGTCGGGGCAGGTCGGACCGGTGGTGCGGGTCGGGTCCGTGGCGGTGCGGGAGCCCCGGACGGTGGCCGTGGTCGGTGCCGGTCCCGCCGGGCTGCGCGCCGCCCGCGACCTGGCCCTGGCCGGGCACCGGGTCACCGTCTACGAGGCGGACCGGGAACCCGGCGGGCAGTTCCGGCTGGCCTGCCGGGTGCCCGGCAAGGCCGACTACGCCGAGACGATCCGGTTCCTCACCGCCGAGCTGACCCGGCTCGGCGTGGTGCTGCACACCGGCCGGCCGGTCGCCGGGGCCGACGAGGGTCTGCTGCGCCGCTACGACGGGATCATCGTCGCCACCGGGGTGGTACCGAGGCGGGTGGACCTGCCCGGCGGCGCGCTGCCGCACGTCCGCGACTACGGCGCGGCCTTCACCGACGACGCGCTCGGGCCACGGGTCGCCGTGATCGGTGGCGGTGGCATCGCCGTGGACCTGGCCCACCTGGCCAGCCAGCCGGGCGCCGGCCGACCCCGGCAGGTCACCGTCCTGCTGCGGGGTGAGCGGCTCGGCCCCCGGATGGGGCGCTCCACCCGGTGGGCGGTGCTGGCCGAGTTGCGCCGCCGGCAGGTGGCGGTGGTGTCGGGCGTCCGGGACCTGCGCATCGACACCGACGCCGTGCACCTGGTCGACGGCACCGGCGCGGCCCGGTCCGTACCCGCCGACACGGTGGTGATCGCCGCCGGTCAGCTGCCCGCCGACGGGCTGGTGCGGACGGTACGCCGGACCGGGGTCTGGCACCGGGTGGTGGGCGGTGCCCGGGACACCACCGGGTTGGACGCGGTCCGGGCGTTCGCCGAGGGGCACGCCGCCGCGCTGGCGTTCCAGCGGGCCGCCCAGGGCGCCGGCCGGACCCTGCGGGTGGGGGAGCCGGCATGACCGCCGACGGGACGGCCCCCGACACCGTGGCCGGTGTGCTGCGGCGGACCGCCGAGGACCGGTGGCGCATCGTCGGGTTGCTGCCCCGGGCGGGTGGCCCGGCGGTGTGCGCCGCCGTCGTGGTCAACCTGCTGCTCGCCGCCGCGCCGGTGCTGTTCGTCGTCGCGACGAGCCGGATGATCGGGTGGCTGCCGCCGGCGGTACGCGACGGCGTCGACTCGCCGGCCTTCGGGCACCTGGTGACCGCCTTCGTGGTGGCGGCAGCGGCGCTCAGCGCCCAGCAGTTGCTGGCCCAGCTCCAGGTCGCCACGGGTCTGCTGGTGCAGCGGCGGATCGACGGGTGGGTGGCCGACGAACTGATGACGGCCGCACTGGGCAGCGTCAGCACCACCCCGCTGGAGGATCAGGCGCTGCTCGAACAGCTCACCGAGGCGTCCCGCGAGGTCGAGCACGGCATCCAGAGTCCGGGGGCGGCGGGCGCCGGGATGCTGGCGCTGCTCGCCCGCTACGGGCAACTCCTCGGGTACGCGGTGCTCGTCGGGCTGGCCTTCGCCTGGTGGGCGGGGCTGGGTCTGCTCGTCGCCGTGCTGGCCTTCCGGCACGGGCAACGCGGCGGCCTGCGCCGGTACGCGGCGATCTACGGTGCGGTGGTCGCCCGGGTCCGCCGGCTGACCTACTTCCGGGGCGTGGCGATGGGCCGGCCCGCGGCCAAGGAGATCCGCATCTTCGGCCTGCTGCCGTGGCTGCGCGAGCAGTACCGGGAGGCGTACCTGGACTGGATGCGCCCGGTGTGGGCGCAGCGGCGGCGGGTCTACCTCAAGCCGTACTTCCTCTACACGGCCGTCGGGCTGACGGCGCTCGTCGCGGTGCTCGCCGCGCTGGGCCTGGCCGGTGGCGACGGGCAGGTCGGGCTGACCCGGCTGGCGCTGGTGATCCAGGCCGTGCTCGCGGCGGTCCAGCTCGGGGAGTTCTATCCCGAGGCCGACGTGCAGACCCAGTTCGGCATGAACGCCTACCGGGCGGTCGGCGAGTTCCGGACCGGGATGCGCGAGCGCACGTCCACCGGGGACGTGGCGACCGGCCCCACGGTCGCGCCCCCGCCGGGGCGGGTCGCCGACCGGCCGGCCGGCCCGGCGGACATCCGCTTCGAGGCGGTGTCCTTCCGCTATCCGCACCGCACGGCGCCGGTCTTCACCGATCTGGACCTCACCCTGCCGGCCGGTGCGTGCACCGCGATCGTCGGACTCAACGGCGCCGGCAAGACCACCCTGGTCAAGCTGCTGGCCCGGCTGGCGCTGCCCGACGCGGGCCGGATCACCGTCGGCGCCACCCCGATCGACGACCTCCCGCCGGCCGACTGGCGACGTCACCTGGCGGTCATCTTCCAGGACTACCTGCGGTACGAGACCAGCGCCGCCGACAACATCGCGCTGGGCGCGATCGCGCACGCCGACGACCGGGACGGCATCCGTGCCGCCGCCGACGCCGCGGGCATCCTCGACGCCCTCGACGCGCTGCCGCTCGGGCTGGACACCCCGCTGACCGGTCAGCTGCGCGGCGGGGTGGACCTGTCCGGCGGGCAGTGGCAGCGGGTGGCGATCGCGCGGGCGTTGTTCGCCATCCGGCACGGCGCGTCGGTGCTGGTGCTCGACGAGCCGACGGCCAGCCTGGACGTCCGGGCCGAGGCGCGGTTCTTCGACGAGATCATCGCCGCCACCACGGGGGTCACCACGGTGCTGATCTCGCACCGGTTCGCCACCGTCCGTCGGGCGGACCACATCGTCGTACTGGCCCAGGGGCGGGTGGTCGAGCAGGGCTCGCATGCGGAGCTGCTCAGCCTGGGCGGCCGGTACGCCCGGCTGTTCTCCCTCCAGGCGCGGCGCTTCGCCACCCGCTCCGACACCGACCTGTCGGACGGCGACCTGTCGGACGGCGACCTCGGCGGCGGTCCGGTGGATGCCGACGGCACGCCGGTGGACGTCGGGTCGCCGCGGAGCGCCCGATGAGCCGCGGCCTGCTCTCCGCCGGGTGGTCGCTGTGGCGGACCTCGCTGCGCCAGGATCGGCGCAAGGCGCTGACCGCGCTGGTCCTGGTCGTCGCCGGGGCGGTGGCGTGGCCCCTGGTGGCGGTGCTGCTGCGGGTACTCTTCGACGCCGTCAACGCCGGCCGGCCGGTCACCGCGAGCCTCGCCGGGGTCGCCGTGGCCGTCGGATTGATCGCCGGGCTGACCTTCGGTCACTTCGCCCACATCGCCTACTTCGAACTCGCCGAACTCGACGTCCTGCACGTGCACCAGGAGCTGATGGAGGCCACCAACGGGTCGTCCGGGATGGCGCACTTCGAGCGGTCCGAGTTCGCCGACAAGATCACCGTGCTGGAGCAGGACGTCGAACAGCTCCGGGTCGGCCTCCAGGCCGTGCTGACCGGCGTCGGCCTGGCCGTGGCGATGACGCTGACGACGGTGGTGCTGGCCGTACTCCATCCGTTGTTGTTGCTGTTGCCGTTGGCCGCCGTGCCGCCGCTGCTGGCCGGGCGGTGGGCGGAGCGGATGGTGAACCGGGCGCGGGAGGCGGGTGCCGAGTCCACCCGGCGTGCCGTCGGGCTGTTCCGGCTCAGCACCGACGCCGCCGCCGGCAAGGAGCTGCGGATCTTCGGCCTGACCGACGAGGTACGGCGGCGGCACCGCGGGCACTGGCAGGACGCCACCCGCCGGTTGTGGCGGGCCCAGCTGGTGGCGAGCCTGGTGCGGATGACCGGGCAGTTGGCGTTCGCGGCCGGTTACATCGGGGCGGTCCTGGTGATCCTGCGCGACGCCGTCGCCGGCCGGCGCGGGGTGGGCGACGTCATCCTGGTCGTCACCATCGCGGCGCAGGTCAACCAGCAGGTGGCGGCGGCGGTCGGGGTGTTGCAGGACCTCCAGCGGCTGCGCAGCGTCTACCGCCGGCTCGACGAGGTGCACGACCTGGTCGGCGTCGCCGACCGTCCCGCGTCCCCCGGTCACCGCACCCCGGTCGACCGTCCCACGTCGGTCGACGCCCCGCTGGCTGCGGCCGGCGACCCGGGGTCCTCCGTCGAGGCCGCCGACCGGCCCACCGGGGGCGGTGGTGTGCCGCCGGCCCGGCTGCGTGAGGGCATCCGGCTGGCCGGGGTCACGCTGCGCTACCCCGGCGGGTCGCGACCGGTGGTCACCGGCCTCGACCTGCACCTGCCGGCGGGCACCACGGTCGCCGTCGTCGGCGAGAACGGCGCCGGCAAGACCACAGTGGTCAAACTGCTCTGCGGTCTGCTGGCACCGACGTCCGGCCGGATCCTCGTCGACGGTGTCGCGCTGGGTGAGCTGTCCCTGCCGCGTTGGCGCGAGCGGATCGCCGCCGGCTTCCAGGACTTCGTCCGGTTCGAGCTGCCGGCCCGGCATACCGTCGGCATCGGTGACCTGCCCCGCCACGACGACGACCCGGCGGTACGGGCGGCGCTGGGCCGGGCCGGGGCGGAGGACCTGGTCGGGCAGCTCGACGAGGGGCTGGACACCCCGCTCGGGCGCAGCCACACCGACGGGGCGGAGCTGTCCGGCGGCCAGTGGCAGAAGCTCGCTCTCGGCCGGGCGTTCATGCGCGACGATCCGCTGCTGGTGGTGCTGGACGAGCCGACCGCCGCCCTCGACGCGGAGGCCGAGCACGCGTTGTTCGCCCGCTACCGCGACCAGGCGCGCGAGGTGGCCGCCCGGACCGGCGCGGTGAGCGTGTTCGTGTCCCACCGGTTCTCCACCGTGCAACTGGCCGACCTGATCGTGGTGCTCGCCGACGGCGGCGTCGCCGAGGTCGGCAGCCACGCCGACCTGCTCGCCGCCGGCGGCCGATACGCCGAGATGTTCGCACTCCAGGCCAGGGCGTACCGGTGACCGGCCCCCATCGATTCCGGAGGACATGGCAGTGACCAGCGCGACGCGTACCGAAGAGTTCGATCCCTTCTCGCCCGAGTCCATGGACGACCCGTACCCCGCCTACGCGGACCTGCTCCGCGCGGAGGAACCGCTCTACCTGGCACAGCGCGACATGTGGCTGGTGATCCGGTACGACCACGTCCGGCTGGCGGCGAAGAACCACACCGGACTCTCGTCGGCCGACGGGATCGCCTACCACCGTTCCACCCTGCCGGTGCTCTTCGGGCTCGACCAACCGGACCACACCCGGCTGCGCGCCCTGATCCGGCACGACTTCTCCCCGCGCGGGGTGCAGTTCTGGCGGCCGTTCATCGAGCAGGTCTGCGGCGAACTGCTCGACGAGGCCGTGGCCACCGGCGACATCGACCTCGTCCAGCAGGCGATCATCCTGCAACCGGTGAAGGTGATCACCACCATCGTCGGGGTGCCCGACGACAACCTCGCCAAGCTCAAGCTCACCGCCGGTGTGCTGGAGAGCTTCATCGCCAACGCGAAGGTCGGTGAGGACGCCCCGGAGGACCCGGCCGAGAACGCGCTGCGGTTGCAGGCCGCCAAGGCCGCCCTGTCGTCGATCGCCGGCCTCTCCGGCTACCTGGGCAACCTGCTCACCCGGCGGCGGACCGAACCGGCCCGCGACGACGTGGTGTCGAAGTTGTTCGCCGCGGCGGCCTCCGGCGGGGTGACCGCGAACGAGATCCTCTGGCTGTGCCTCACCCTGCTGGTGGGCGGGCAGGAGACGATGACCCACTTCCTGGGCAACATGCTCGACGCGCTGCTCAACCACCCCGACCAGCTCCGGCTGGTGCGGGAGCGGCCCGAGCTGATCGCGTCGACGATCGAGGAGACCGCCCGGTTCTACCCGCCGGTGCAGAACGTCTTCCGCACCGCCACGACCGACGTCGTCGTCGGCAACACCACCATCCCGCAGGGCGCCCGGGTGGAGTTGTCCTTCGCCGCCGGCAACCGGGACCCGCGCAAGTTCCCCGACCCCAACGACTACCGGATCGACCGGGTGACCGACGGCCACCTCGGTTTCGGGGCGGGCATCCACACCTGTGTCGGCGCGCACCTGGCCCGCCTCCAGGCCACCACCTTCCTGCGGATGCTCATCGAGCGCACCGACGACATCGCACTCATCGGCGAACTGGTCAAGGTGCAGAGCCCGGCCTTCCGGGGGCTCGACCACCTGCCGCTGCGGCTGACCCCGAGGCCGTCCGGTCCGCTCGCGTCGGCGCAGCGCGCGTAGTGCGTACCGACGACCGTCCGGAGGGGGACCGGGTGAGTGATGCGACCACCGACGTCGGCACGGTCAGCCTGCCGTTCGCCACGGGTGAGGCCGCGGCCGGGCCGCTGACCTGGGCGCAGAGCGTGATGTGGGGGCCGATGCAGTGGTTCGGCAAGGAGGCGAACCAGTTCAACATCGGCGAGGCCCTGGTGCTCCCCGCACCGGTCGCGGCGGCCCGACTGCACGCCGCCCTGCGGACCCTGATCGAGGCGCACCAGACCCTGCGGACCCGGTACGTCGACCGTGCCGACCAGCCGCAGCAGCAGGTCGCCGCCGCCGGGGCGTACGACATCGTGGTGGTCGACGACCACGGCGACCCGGAGCGGGTCGGTGACGAACTCGTCGCCACGTTGACCGCTACGGCGTTCGACCACGAGGCCGAGTGGCCGCTACGGGTCGGCTGCGTCCGGGACCGGGCCGGCCGGATCAGCGCGGTCGCCCTCGTCGGCTCCCACCTGGCGTTCGACGGCTGGGCCTTCAACACCCTCACCGCGCTGCTGCGCGGCCGGCTCACCGACGCGCCGTCGCCGCAGGAGACGCCGACCGCCGGGAGCGGGGCGCAGCCGTTGGCACAGGCCGCCTTCCAACAGTCGACGGCCGGCCGGCAGCAGAGCCGGCTGGGGCTGCGGCACTGGGAGCAGGGGTTGTCGGCCGCCCCGGCCTCGATGTTCGACCTGCCGCGCGCGGTGACCGGCGACCAGCCCATCGAACGGCACCTGCTGGACTCCACGGCGGTCACCGCGGCGGCGACGGCGCTGGCCACTCGGACCCGTACCTCCTTCTCGACCGTGCTGCTCTGCCTGACCACGCTGGTCCTGACCGCCTACAACGGGCACCGCACCGGGGTGTTCAAGCTGATCGCCGGCAACCGCCTGGACCGGGACAGTCGTGACCTGATCGCCCTGAACACGTTGGACGCCCTGCTGGTGCACCGGGTCGACGAGGACGCCGACCTGCTCACCGCCATCCGGCAGCTGCACCGGCCCGCGTTCGACGCGTACCGCCGCGCCCCGTGCGACCCGGCCGGGGTGCGCACGGTGGTCGAACAGGTCGGCCGGCGGCGGGGGGTGGCGTTCGACCTGTCCGCCTACTTCAACAACGGGCACCGGGGCAGCGACTGGGCCACGGCCGACCCGGACCCGGGACCGGACCGCCTCGCCGTGCTGCGCCGGGACTCCCGATACTCCCGGCTGGAGCCACTGTCCAAGAGCGACATGCGGTTCTATGTCGCGGCCAGCAACCTGGGCGACGGTCGGTGCCGGCTCGGGCTGCTGGTCGACACGGCCTACCTCCCCGGAGGGCTCGGCGAGACCATCATCCGGGGGATCGAGACCCTGCTGTGCCAGGCGGTCACCGGCGCGGTCCGGGTCGCCGAGATCGCCGACCGGATCGGCCTGACCCCGGCCCACCGGGGCCCCGACTGGGTGTCCACCCCGGCCGGTTGGGTCCGTCCGCAGGCGGTGGCGGAGCTGGTCGGCGAGGTGGCCGGGGCGGCCGCCTCCGCCGAGCCGTCGGCCGGCGGCGGGCTCACCGCCTACGTGTCCGGTTCCTGCTCGCCCGAGGAGTTGCACCGGCGGGTCCTCGACGCGCTGCCCGGCCGACCGGGGCTCGTCGCGCCGACCGAGTACGTGATCTGCGGGTCGGCGCCGCCCACCGGGACCGGGGCCGACGCGTGGCGTGCCGGGCCCGTGCTCGCCCGGGGGACGGGGCGCGATGCGTAGGGCGCTGCGGCCGGTCGACGGGATCGACCAGGGCGGCCGTCCGCGCGCGGCACGCGGTGCGGTGGACGGCTGCCGGACGTCGATGGTGACTGATAGTGTTCTATCGGTCGTTCAGTGGCGGGAGAGCGGAGCCATGGCGGGATGCTGGGGGGCGACGGCGAGATGGTGACCGACGACGTCGTCATCACCGGCATCGGCGCCGTCACGCCGCTCGGTCTCGACCGCGACAGCACCTGGCAGGGCCTGCTGGCCGGCAAGTCGGGCGTCGGCCCGGTCACCGCCTTCAATGCCGCCGCGCTGCCCACCCGGATCGCCGCCGAGGTGCGGGGCTTCGCGCCGGCCGAACACTTCACCGGCAAACAGCTGCGACGGATGGCCCGGTTCAGCCAGTTCGCGGTGGTCGCCACCCGCGAGGCGGTCGCCGACGCCGGGCTCACCGTCGACGCCGGCAACGCCGCCCGGGTCGGCGTGGTTGTCAACGCCGCCGTCGCCGGCTTCGACACCGTCGAGGCCACCGTACGCGGGCTGCTCGCCCCCGACCCGACCGCGCCCCTCTCGCACTTCGTGCCCTCCTCCCTGACCAACATGCCGGCCTGCGAGGTGGCCATCGAGGTGGGCGCGCACGGGCCGGTCAACGCCAGTGCACTGGCCTGCGCCAGCGGCGCGTACGCGCTGCTCGACGCCCGCCGGCTGATCCTGGCCGGCGAGGCCGACGTGGTCATCTGCGGCGGCACCGACGCGGCGATCACCCCGGCCATGTTCGCCGGCCTGGTCAGCATGGGGGCGATGTCCCAGCGCAACGACGACCCGACCGGCGCGAGCCGGCCGTTCTCCGCCGACCGGGACGGCTTCGTCTTCGGCGAGGGCGCGGTGATCCTGGTGCTGGAGTCCGCCGCGCACGCCCGTCGCCGGGGCGTCACCCCCTACGCCACCGTCGCCGGTGGCGCGCTGACCAGCGACGCGTTCCACGTGAGCGCGCCCCGCCCCGGCGGGGTCTACGCGGCCGAGGCCATCCGGCAGGCGCTGGACCGCGCCGGGGTGCGCCCCGACGACGTCGACTACGTCTGCGCCCACGGCACCTCGACGAAGGCCAACGACCTGACCGAGACGGTGGCGATCCGGGCGGCGCTCGGCGCGGCGGCCGACCGGGTCGCGGTCAGCGCGCCGAAGTCGATGCTCGGCCACCTGATCGGCGCGGCGGGTGCCCTCGGCGCGATGGTGTGCGCGTTGGCGATCCGCGACGGCGTCGTCCCGCCGACGGTCAACCTGCACCAGCCCGATCCGGACTGCGACCTGGACTACGTGCCCCACCAGGCCCGGGAGATGCCGGTGCGGGCGGCGCTCACCAACGCCTTCGGCTTCGGCGGGCAGAACTGCGTCGTCGTGTTCACCGAAACCCCGTCGCGAGGAGAGCCCGGATGACCGCGCAGTTCCCGTTGGTCCCCACCGACCACCCGACCCCGCCGCAGACCCGGGAGGAGATCCTCGCCGACCCGGGATTCGGCCGGCACTTCACCGACCACATGGCGACCGCCGTGTGGTCGCCGGACGCCGGTTGGCACGACCAGCGGGTGGGCGCGCTGGAGCCGTTCACCATGCACCCCGGCGCGGCGGTCCTGCACTACGCGCAGGAGATCCTGGAGGGGCTCAAGGCGTTCCGGCACGCCGACGGCAGCGTCTGGCTGTTCCGCCCGGAGCTCAACGCCCGCCGGTTCGCCGCCTCGGCCCGCCGGATGGTCCTGCCCGAGCTGGACGAGGAGACCTTCGTCGAGAGCGTGGCCGCGCTGGTCCGCGCCGACGAGGCCTGGGTGCCGCCGTACGGGGGTGAGCAGAGCCTCTACCTGCGACCGTTCATGTTCGCCTCGGAGGCGTTCCTCGGGGTGCGTCCCGCCCAGCAGGTCACCTACTGCGTGCTGGCCTGCCCGGCCGGGTCGTACTTCCCCAACGGGGTCACCGGTGTGACGCTCTGGGTCAGCACCACCTACAGCCGGGCGTCGATCGGTGGCACCGGCGCGGCCAAGTGCGGCGGCAACTACGCGGCCAGCCTGGCCCCGCAGCGGGAGGCCCTCGGGCACGGCTGCGAGCAGGTGCTCTACCTGGGCGGCGAGGGGCGGCGCAGCATCGACGAGTCGGGCACCATGAACGTCTTCTTCGTGACCCGCGACCACCAGCTGCTCACCCCCGGGCTGGGCACCATCCTGGACGGGGTGACCCGGGACAGCGTGCTGACCCTCGCCGCCGAGCACGGGCTGGAGCCGGTGCAGCGCACGATCGACCTGGACGAGATGCGGGACGGGTTCGCCGACGGGTCGATGACCGAGGCGTTCGCCGCCGGCACGGCGGCGGTGATCACCCCGATCATCGGGCTCAAGAGCGACGACTTCGCCCTGACCATCGGCGACGGGGCGCCGGGCAAGTACACCCAGCAGTTCCGGGAGCGGCTGCTCGACATCCAGTCCGGCCGGGCTGCCGACACCCACGGCTGGATGCGTCGGGTGCTGTAGTGCCCACCCCGATCGCGGTCGTCGGGATGGCGGTCCGCGCACCCGGCGGGGTGTCGAGCCTCGACGCGTACTGGTCGGCGATCCTGGCCGGCCGGGACCTCACCGGCGAGCTGCCCGACGACCGCCGGGCCGGGTTCGGCGCCCAGTGGGACGGCATGGTGACCCGGGGCGGTTACTGCGATGCGGTGTTCGACTTCGACCCGAAGTTCTTCGGCATCTCGCCCCGGGAGGCGCGGGTCCTCGACCCGCAGCACCGGCTGCTGCTCGAGGTGGTGTGGGAGGCGTTCGAGCACGCCGCGATCCCGGTCGCCGCCGTCGCCGGGGCGACCGGTGTCTTCGTCGGGGTGACCGGGCGGGACTACCGGCAGTGGCTGACCGGCGATCCGAACTCGTACTGGACGATCGGCAACGGGCACAGCTTCACCGCCGGCCGGATCGCGTACACGCTGGGGTTGCAGGGGCCGGTCTTCGCGCTGGACACCGCCTGTTCGTCGTCGCTGGTGGCGGTGCACACGGCGGGTCGGGCGCTGGCGGCCGGTGACTGCGACACGGCGGTGGCCGGCGGGGTCAACCTGATCCTCGCGCCGAGCACCACCCGGTCGGTGGCGCAGACCGGCGCGTTGTCGCCGGACGGCCGGTCGCGCCCCTTCGACGCCGAGGCGAACGGGTTCGTCCGGGGCGAGGGCTGCGCGATGCTGGTGCTGAAGCGGTTGGCCGACGCGCACCGCGACGGTGACCGGGTGCTCGCGGTGCTGCGCGGCACCGGGATCAACCACGACGGGCGGACGGCGACATTCACCACGCCGAACGTGTCGGCCCAGTCGAGGCTGATCGACGCGGTCCTGGCCGCCGCCGGGATCGCCGTCCGGGACGTCGGTTACCACGAGGCGCACGGCACCGGCACCCCGCTCGGCGACCCGGCCGAGATGGCGGCGATCGTGGCGGCGCTGGGTCGCGCCGACGGCCCGCCGCTGTACGTGGCCTCGGTCAAGGGCAACCTCGGCCACACCGAGTCCGCCGCGGGGGTGCTCGGGCTGGTGAAGGCGGTGCTCTGCCTGCAACGGCGCACCATCGCGCCGCAGGCCAACTTCCGGACGTTGAACCCCCGGATCGATCTCACCGGCACCGGCGTCGACATCCCGGTCGCCCCGGTGCCCTGGGACGACCGGCTCGGGGCCTGCGCCTCGACCAGCTCGTACGGGATGAGCGGCACGAACGCCTTCGCGGTGCTGTCACCCGCCCCGCCGGTCGCGTCGTCTGCGTTGCCGGCGGCGGACGGGTTCCCGGTGTCGGCGGCCACCGGGCCGGCGCTGGCCGTGCTGGCCCGGCACTACGCCGACCGGCTGGCGGTGCTGCCGGCGGCGGACTATCCGGCGTTCGCCACCACCGCCGCCGGGGGGCGTACCCGGCTCGCGCACGCGGTGTGGGTGCGGGCGTCCGGCCCGGCGGACGCGGCGGCGGCGTTGCGCGCGGTGGCGGCCGGCACCGCGCACCCGGACGTACGGGTGCTCGGTGCGGACGAGCCGGTGCCGACGCCGTCGGGCCGCGCGGTGGTCGACCTGCCGACCTATCCATGGCAGCGGCGCACCTGTGTGGTGGACCGCCCGCAGTGAGCCGGCGCGGTGACCCGGGTCGCCGGGTGACCCGGTGGTCGGGTGAGCCCGTCGCCGGGTGAGTCCGGCCCGGCCCGGCCGGGTGGGTCAGCTGCTGGCCTGGGCGGCGTGCTCGGCGCGCAGGGCCGCCCGGGCGGCCCGGGACGGCAGGGCGAAGTGCAGGGTGGATGCGGCGACCAGACACCCCCGGTGGTCACTGGCCCGGGCGTCCACCACGGCCGACCGGCTGGCCAACTTGATCACCTCGGCGGTGACCCGTAGCGCGCCGGGTTCGGCGGGTTCGAGGAAGCTGATGCTGCTGTGTGCCAGGACCATCGCGGGCGCCGGACCGATCAGCACGGTGACCGCGACGAAGCCGGTCAGGTCCATCGCCCAGAACATGGCCGGCCCGGAGATCGTGCCGTCGAGGCGGAGCTCCAGGCAGTCGGGGCCGGCGACCGCCACCACCTGAGCGCCGTCCACGGACTCCAGGCGCAGCCGGTCGGGACCGGAGATGACCTCGGCGAGCCAGGCCCGCGCCTCATCGACCGACATCACCGCTCGGCTAGCCATGGAGGCTACTATAGGCCATGATCGGGTAGCGCTCCGTCCCTGAACGGTCGTCGTCGATCAGGGGTGCCGACCGGCCTGCCGGGCCACCCGTGCGGGCGGCCCGGCAGGCGTCCGGTCACTCCAGGACGAAGGTGGCGTCGGCGTTGCCGGTGGCGTCCGTGACGGTCCGCAGATAGAGCAGGCCGCCGCTGTGCCGCAGGTACTGGCCGGGATAGTTGATCGCCTCGAACGACACCCCGGCGGAGTTCGACAGGCCGGTCCGTTGCGCGAAGCTGGCATCGGCGCGGTACGTCGAGGAGGCGTCGTCGCGCTCGACCCACACCTCCCAGTTGCGGTGCCGCAGGTAGTAGCCGGGGAAGTTAGTGGACTCCAGGGAGACCGTGTTGCCGCCGGCCAGGCCGGGCACCAGGCGGAACTGCGAGTCGGCCAGGTTCGTCACGTTCGCCTCCAGCCGGGCCCGGTACTCCCAGTGCCGGACGAACCGGTCGGGCTGGTTGTCCGACCGCAGCCGAACCGGGGTGACGCCGTCGGGCACCGGGATGCCGAAGTTCGGGGTGCCGTCGGCGTTCCAGTAGACCTTCTGGACCCGGGTCCGCCGGTTGGGGTCCCGCAGCGGGTCACCGCTGATGTCCCGGTAGTTGCGGTCGTGGTAGACAAGGATGTCGCTGAGCCCGTCCTCGGAGACGGTGAACGAGTTGTGCCCCGGCCCCCACTGACCGGTTGCGGCGTTGCTGGTGAAGACCGGTTGCGGCGACTTCACCCAGGACGACGCCTTGAGCAGGTCACTGCCGGCCGACGCGGTGAGCAGGCCGAGGCAGTAGTTGGCGTCGGTGGCGCTGGCCGAGTAGGTGAGGAAGATCCGGCCGTTGCGTTGCAGCACGGTCGGCCCCTCGTTGACCTTGACCCCGCCGCGCATCTCCCACTCCAGGGTGGGCACGGCGATCCGGGTCGGGGTGCCGCTGAGCGTCCACGGGTTCGCCATCCGGGCGATGTAGAGGTTGGAGTTGGTGGCGATGCCCGGCTCCCCCTGCGCCCAGATCAGGTAGCGCACGCCGTTGGCGACGAACGTCGACGCGTCCAGGGCGAAGGTCTCCCAGGGGGTACGGATCTGACCCTTCTCCGCCCAGCTCGCGGTCAGCGGGTTGGCCCCGGTGCCCTCCAGGACGTACATCCGGATCGCCCAGACGTTGTCGGTGGCCCCGGCGGCGAAGTAGACGTACCACCGGCCGTCGATGAAGTGGATCTCCGGGGCCCAGATGTGCGCGCCCATGATCCCGCTGCTGTGCCGCCGCCAGATGACGGTCTCCGGGGCGGTGGACAGGCCCTGCAGGGTGGTGGCCCGGCGCAGCACGATCCGGTCGTACTCGGGGGCGGTGGCGGTCATGTAGTAGTAGCCGTCGGTGTGCCGGACGATGTGCGGGTCGGCGCGCTGCGCGACCAGCGGGTTGGTGGCCCGGACGGCGGGGGCCGCCTGGGCCGGGGTCGCGGCGGTCAGCATGCTGGCCAGCATCGTCAGGACCAGCAGCACCGCCGTCCGGGTCCGGCCGGCGCGGGGCCCGGCCGGGGCGGCCGTGGCGTGCGCCGGCAGGCCGGTGCGAGGTGTGGACGGGTGAGGTGGGACGGTGGCCCATCGGGTGTGTGAGGCGGGCACGGTGAGGCTCCTTGCTCGGGGTGGTGGGTGGGACGCGGTCCGCCGCCCGAGCACCCGGAGGCGGTCGGACGGCGGACCGGGAACGGGGTCCTACGACTTGGCGAGGTCGAACTTCTTGACGGTCACCGCGCCACCGAGGGAACTGGTGGCGTAGTTGAACATGGCGAACCGGTAGCCCATGAAGAACTGCCAGGCGTTGTTGAGGGTGAAGGCCGGGCCGAGCGAGGTGAAGGTGACCCCGTCGGTGCTGTAGGAGAAGCGGGCCTGCCGACCGGAGCCAGGGCTGATGTCCGCGTTGATCCGCAGCCAGATCTTGCCGCCGGAGATGCCGGCCCCGGCGACCTCGGTGCCGGTGTTGGTGGTGTTCCAGTTGCTGTCCATGGTCAGGTTGTTGACCACGGCGACCCGGGTCGCGCCGTTGTCGCGGCGCACGCCGATCCAGGCCGACTGGTCCCGCAGCATCGCCAGGCCGCTGCGGTCACCGTCGCGCATGGTGGAGTAGTCGAGTTCGATGGTCGCGGTCGACCGGGGACCCTGGATGCGGTGGGTCAGGGTGTTGCGGGCGTTGTACAGGTCGTTGGTGACGTTGGTGGTCTGTAGCCGTAGGCCGTTGTTGACCGACCACTTCGAGTTGTCCGGGTTGTGGTTCCACTCGTACTGCGGGCCGAGGGTGGTGCCGGCGAAGGTGTCGGTGCCGGTCATCGGCTTGACCGTTCTCGGCGGGCGCGGCACGTTCGGGTACGGGTACGAGCCGCCCCAGGTGTTGTTGACCGTCTGCAGGACGGGCCAGCCGCTGGAGTTCCAGGTGACCGGGGCGAGCACGGGCACCCGGCCGCCGGGGTAGGCGTCCACGAATCCCATGTAGTACCAGTCACCGTTCTGCGTCTGCACCATGCCGCCCTGGTGCGGCACACCGCCGCCGGCGATGGGTCCGGGCAGGTTCAGCAGCACCTGTTGCATGGTGTACGGCCCGAACGGATTCGACGCCTTCAGGATGTACTGACCGTTGGCCGGCCGGGTGAGGAAGATGTAGTAGCTGCCGTTGCGCTTGTAGAACCGGGCCCCCTCCAGGGTGCCCACGTTCGACGGGGTGCTGAACACCTGCTGCGACCGGACCTGGGTCTTCCCGTCGGCCGACAGTTGGGCCACGCTGATCTGCGTGTTGCCGTACGCGACGTACATGGTGTCGTTGTCGTCGACCAGCAGGCCGGCGTCGTAGTAGCACTGGTCGAGCGTGGTGTGCCTGGTCCACGGTCCCTCGGCCGACGGGGCGGTGTAGATGTAGGTCTTGTTGAAGTCGATGCAACCGCCCCAGTAGAACGTCTTGTTGCTCTTGCGGTAGCCCAGGAACGACGCCCAGATGCCCCGGACGTAGCCACGCCCGCCGGTCATGTCGTACTTCTGGCCGAAGTCCAGCTTGGGCACCGAGTGACCGGCGAACTCCCAGTTGACCAGGTCGTAGGAGCGCAGCACCGGCGCGCCGGGGGAGTAGTGCATGGTCGACGCCGAGTAGTAGTAGGTGTCGTCCACCCGCAGGATGTCGATGTCCGCGAAGTCCTGCCAGAGCACCGGGTTGGCGAAGGTGGACGACGGCGGCCACTGCCCCGGCGGGGTGGTCGGCGGCGGCGTCGTGGGCGGGGGTGTGGTGGGCGGCGGGGTGGTCGGTGGCGGCGTGGTCGGTGGCGGCGTCGTCGGCGGGGGCGTCGTCGGCGGGGGTGTGGTGGGCGGCGGGGTGGTCGTGCCGCCGGTGCAGGTGACGCCGTTGAGGGTGAAGCTCGTCGGCTTCGGGTTGCTGCCGTTCCACGAGCCGTTGAACCCGAACGACACGTTGGCCCCGGTGCCGATGGCGCCGTTGTAGCTGACGTTGCGGGCGGTCACCTGGGCGCCGGACTGGGTGACGGTGGCGTTCCACGCCTGGGTGACCTGCTGCCCGGCCCCGTACGACCAGGTCAGGGTCCAGCCGTCGATCGGGTCGCCCAGGTTGGTGATGGCCACGTTCGCGCCGAAGCCACCGCCCCACTCGGACGAGACGGTGTAGTCGACCGTGCAGCCGGCGGCTGCGGCCTCGGCCGGCAGGGCGACCGCTGTTCCGGCGGCGATCAGACCGGCGGCCAGGACCAGCCGTGCCGGCAACTTTCTGGTGAGTGGCATGCGGTACTCCTACTGGGGGTGGTGGGAGTCGGGTGGTCGGGAGGCGTCCGGCACCGGTGCGCACGCACACCGGTGCCGGACGGCGGTCAGGCGACCGTGCAGGCGGTGCCGTTGAGCGTGAACGAGGCCGGTCGGGCCGTGTTGCCGGTGTGCGTGGCCTGGAAGCCGACGTCGACCGAGGTGTTCGGCGCGATCGTGCCGTTGTAGGAGACGTTGCGGGCGGTCACCGCCCCGCTGGTCGGCGCGTAGCTGGCGTTCCAGCCGCTGGTGATGGTCTGCCCGCCGGGCAGGGTGAACGCCAGCGCCCAGCCGTTGACCGCCGTGCCGCTGGTGTTGGTGACGCTGATGGAGGCGGTGAGACCGGAGTTCCAGGCGTTGACCGTGTACCCGACCCGGCAGCCCGCCGAGGGCGGCGGGGTGGTCGGCGGGGGCGTGGTGGGCGGCGGCGTGGTCGGCGGTGGGGTCGTGGGTGGCGGGGTGGTCGGCGGGGGCGTGGTGGGCGGCGGCGTGGTGGGCGGCGGGGTGGTCGGCGTGTTGCCACCGAGGCTGCCGGGCACCGCCCGCAGGGCGTTGTACCAGGTGGTGGCCATCTTGCGATAGCCGGTGGCGTTCGGGTGGAGGCCGTCGGCCAGGTCGGCCGTGCCCACCGCGCTGAACATGTCCACCAGGTGCACCCGCTTGCCGGCGCTGACCTTGCTCTGCACGATGCCGGGGATCGCCGCGTTGAACGTGCGTACCGCCGACTCGGTGCCGTTGCGCGGGATGATGGTGGCGACGAAGACGTCCGCGTTCGGTGCGGTGTTGGTGATCTTGTCGATCAGGGTGGAGAGCCGGGCCGGGGCGCCGGAGGCGTTGTACATGTCGTTGGTGCCGATGTGCAGCAGCACCGTCCGGGGGGTCGTCGTCCGCAGCCAGTTCACCACGTTGGCGTCGACCTGGGAGATGGTCCACCCGGAGTGGCCCTCGTGGTCGTGGTCGCCCAGGTTGGACGGGCCGTTGAACATCGAGCCGACGAAGTCGACCCGGTAGCCGTCGGCGACCAGCCGCTGCCACAGCTCGATCCGGTAGCCGCCGGGGACGTTGAAGCCGTCGGTGATCGAGTCGCCGAGGGGCATCACCCGTACCCCGCCGTTGGACTCGGCGCTGGCGGGTGCGGTCACCACCGACCCGGTGGCGACCACGGCCACCAGGGCGGCGGTGGCCAGGCCCAGCAGGCGCAGCCCCCGGCGCATGGTGGGCAGCCGTCGCCCGGCGGGGGTGGTGTCGACGAGGCGTTGGCGGTCGGACGGGGGTGGCCCGGCATTCGGGCAGCTCGTGCCGCTCATGGAGACTCCCTGGGGTGGCGGTGCGGACCGGTGCGGCGACCGTCCCGGGAGGTCGCCGCCTCGTCCGGCGGGTGGACGAAGAGGTGCGTCGGCACGCCACCCGGACGTCGGCTCGCG
Source organism: Micromonospora matsumotoense (assembly GCF_900091525.1). Classification (GTDB taxonomy): domain Bacteria; phylum Actinomycetota; class Actinomycetes; order Mycobacteriales; family Micromonosporaceae; genus Micromonospora; species Micromonospora matsumotoensis. The sequence continues at coordinate 183,726 of NZ_FMCU01000004.1, read as the reverse complement.
GGCGACCGAGCACCGCTTACCGGCGGGTTTCCCTGAGGTGATGGGCGGACGGTGCCCCACGCGCAACGACCAGGAAGCCGGACTCGTCACTGGTCGTGGACGCCGTGCGGTGCCGGTGGTCACCGACCCCGAAGTGGACGAACCGGTGATCCACAGCCGGAGCGTGCCCTGCGCTCCCGCCGGGATGCACCATATCGTGTTATCGCTAACATCGGCAACATCGGTGAGCGACGATGCCCAGGTGACCTGCCGGACGGACGACCCACCGGGAGCACGAATGGTGACCGGAGTCGACCCTGCCGGCCGCGAGTCACCCCACCGCGTGGTCGGTGGCCGGTCGCAGCAGCGCGTCGAGCCAGCGCAACTGCCGCGCGACCTGCCATGCCTCGCCACCCTCGTGGCCGTTGAACGGGTAGGTGTGCAGGTGCCGGGAGGGTGCCTCGGGGCGGCCGTTCGCCGCGCCGTACTGGTTGTAGGCGGCGAAGCCGGTGCTCGGGGGGCAGACGTTGTCGCGCAGGCCGATGCCGAAGTGCGCGGGCGCGATGGCCCGCCGGGCGAAGGTCACCCCGTCGACATAGGACAGCGTGTGCCGGACGGCCTCCTCGACCTGCCGGTGCACCGCCAGGTACCGGGCGATCTCGCCGTACGGGGCGGCATCGGTCAGTTCGATCCCGCGCTGGACGTCGCAGAGGAACGGCGCGGTGGTCAGCAGCGCCGCGAGGTCGTCGCGCAGCCCGGCGACCGCCAGGGCGAGCCCGCCACCCTGGCTGTTGCCGACGGCGGCGACCCGGGCCGGGTCCACCCCGGGCAACGCGTGGACGGCCTCGACCGCCCGGACCGCGTCGGTGATCAGCCGGCGGTAGTGGTAGTCGTGCGGGTCGAGGATGCCCCAGGTGGCGGGCCACGGCCCACCGGAGACCCCGTGCGGGTCCGGGGTGTCGCCCGCGCCGTGCAGGCCGGACTGACCGCGGTTGTCCATCAGCAGGTGCGCGTACCCGGCCACCGGCCAGGTCAGCCGCTCGTGCGGCAGACCCCGGCCGCGCCCGTAGCCGGCGTACTCGACCACGGCGGGCAGTGGGGCGTCGACCCCCGCCGGGCGGGTGTACCAGGCCCGCACCGGGTCACCGTCGAAACCGGCGAAGGTGACGTCCCAGGTGTCGACCAGGCGCAGGTCGGTCGGGTGCGGGCGGACGTCGACCAGCACCGGCCGGGCGCGCGCCCCGTCGAGGGTGGTACGCCAGAACGCATCGAAGTCGACGGGCTCGACGACGGTCGGCGTGTACCGCCGCAGGTCTTCGGTGGCAGCCATGGGTTCCTCGGGGGGTCAGGAGCGGGTGGTGGTGGGTGGCGCGGTGCTCTCCCGGACGACCAGTTCGGTCACCAGGTCGATCCGGCTGGTCGCCACGGCGCCGCCCCGGGCCAGTTCCAGCAGTATCTGGGTGGCGGTGCCGGCCATGTCCCGCAGCGGCTGGTGCACGGTGGTCAGCGGCGGGTCGGTCCAGCCGGCGACCGGCAGGTCGTCGTACCCGATCACCGAGAGGTCCTCGGGCACCCGCAGGCCGAGCTGGCGGGCGGCCCGGAGCACGCCGATGGCCTGGAGGTCGGAGCCGGCGAAGATCGCGGTGGGCCGGTCGGGCCCGGTCAGCAGCTCCAGCCCGTGGGCGTGCCCGCCGTCGACGTAGAAACTGCCGTAGCGCACCAGGTCGGCGTCCAGGGTCAGCCCGACCTCGTCGTGCGCGGAGCGGAAGCCGGCGGCGCGGGCCTGGCTGCACAGCACGTCCCGGGGCCCGGAGATGACGGCGATCCGCCGGTGCCCCAACTCCATCAGGTGTCGGGTGGCCAGCAGGCCGCCGTTCCAGTTGTTCGAGCCGACGGTCGGCACCGAGGCCGAGGTCGCGCTGTCGGTGTCGACCACCACGAACGGGATGCGGTGCTCGGTCAGCAGGAGCTGCTGCGGCGGGGTCGGGTGGCAGAGCACGAAGAGCAGGCCCAGCGGCCGGCGGGCGATGAGGGCGTCCAGCCGGCGCGGTGCGGGTCGGTGCTCCCCGTCGAGCTGGGAGATGGCGATGCCGAGCCCGGCGGCGGTGGCCACCGCCTCCACCCCGCTCATGATCTCCATCGCCCAGCTCGAGTTGAACTCGTGGAAGACCACGTCGATCTGGTCGATGCCGAGCGACTGCCGACGGATGCGGCGACGGTACCGGTGGCGTTCGAGGCTCTCCTCGACCCGCGCCCGGGTCTCGGCGGCGACGTCCGCGCGCCCGTTGAGCACCTTCGAGACGGTCGCCACGGAGACGCCGACCTCCTCGGCGATGGTGGCGATGGTGGCCGAGGACTGTGGGGTGATCGGGCGGGACGCGGTCATCGAAGCCTCACCAGGCACTTCCGAAAGTTTCGGAGGACTCTAGCACGTCCGCTGCGAAACGGGGATCGACATCGATACGGTATTTCGACAGGGGTGAATGCGCCTTGCGAGAAGAGTGTTACTGCATATCCCATTTGGGACCCTTGACATGTCCCGTGGATGCCTCCTAAGTTGCCCGAAAAAGGTAACCCGCTGTTTACGAAATTTTCGAACCCTCCGCCGATACACCGCGTCGATCCGTGCGGCGCGGGTGGGGGAGCGGTCGAGGTGAGAGGTGTGGCATGAGAAGTCAGGTGCCCGTCGACGACGGCCCGGCGCCCCAGGACACCCAGCCGTGGCGGGACCCTCGACGCTCACCCGCGCAACGGGCCGACGCGCTGGTCCCGGTCATGTCGCTGGAGGAGAAGATCGCCCAGCTCGTCGGGGTCTGGGTCGGCGCGGAAGCCTCCGGCGAAGGGGTCGCCCCGCACCAGTCCGACATGATCGACGGTGCCCCGCCGTGGAGCACCATCATCCGGCACGGGCTCGGCCAACTGACCCGACCGTTCGGCACCGCGCCGGTCGACCCGGTCGTCGGCGCCCGCTCGCTGGCCGCCTCCCAGGCGCAGATCGCCGCGGCGAGCCGGTTCGGCATCCCCGCCCAGGTGCACGAGGAGTGCCTCACCGGCTTCGCCGCCTGGCGGGCCACGGTCTATCCGACCCCGTTGGGCTGGGGCGCGTCCTTCGACCCCCCGCTGGTCGAGGAGATGGCCGGTCGGATCGGCCGGTCGATGCGGGCCGCCGGCGTCCACCAGGGACTGGCCCCGGTGCTCGACGTCACCCGGGACTACCGGTGGGGGCGCACCGAGGAGACCATCGGCGAGGACCCCTACCTGGTCGGGACGACCGGTGCGGCGTACGTGCGGGGCCTGGAACGGGCCGGCATCGTCGCCACCCTCAAGCACTTCGCGGGCTACTCCGCCTCCCGGGGCGGCCGGAACCTCGCCCCGGTGTCGATGGGCCGCCGGGAGCTGGCCGACGTCATCCTGCCGCCGTTCGAGATGGCGCTGCGCCTCGGCGGGGCCCGCTCGGTGATGCACTCGTACGCCGAGATCGACGGCCTGCCCGTCGCCGCCGACGAGGAACTGCTGACCGGCCTGCTGCGCGACGAGTGGGGCTTCACCGGCACGCTCGTCGCCGACTACTTCGCGGTGCGGTTCCTGGAGACCCTGCACGGGGTGGCCGCCGACGCCGCCGACGCCGCCCGGCTCGCCCTGCGCGCCGGCATCGACGTGGAGCTGCCCACCGTGGACGCCTTCGGCGCGCCGCTGGTGGCGGCGGTCCGGGCCGGCGAGGTCGACGAGGCGCTGATCGACCGCGCGCTGCGCCGGGTGCTGATCCAGAAGATCGAACTGGGGCTGCTCGACGAGGGCTGGCAGGAGCTGCCCGAGGACGTGGCGAACCTGCGGCTCGACGACGAGACCAACCGGGACGTCGCCGTGCGGCTGGCCCGCGAGTCGGTGGTGCTGCTGCGCAACGACGGCGTGCTGCCGCTCGCCACCGACCTGCGGGTCGCGCTGGTCGGTCCGGTCGCCGACGACCCGATGGCCCTGCTCGGCTGCTACTCCTTCCCCAACCACGTCGGCGTCCGCCATCCCGAGCACGGGCTGGGCCTGGAGCTACCCACGCTGCGCGACGAACTCGCCCGACGGGTCCCGGGACTCGTGCACGAGCCGGGCTGCGCCATCACCGACGGGGACACCTCGGGCATCCCGGCGGCGGTCGCCGCGGCGGCGGGGGCCGACGTGTGCGTGCTCGCCGTCGGTGACCGCGCCGGCATGTTCGGCCGGGGCACCTCCGGCGAGGGCTGCGACGCCGACGACCTGCGGCTGCCCGGCGCCCAGGCCGAACTGGTCCGGGCCGTGCTCGACACCGGCACGCCGGTGGTCCTGGTGCTGATGACCGGCCGGCCCTACGCGCTCGGCCCCGAGTACGACGGCGCCGCCGCCGTCGTCCAGGCGTTCTTCCTCGGCCAGCGGGGCGGGCAGGCGCTCGCCGAGGTGCTCACGGGCGCGGTGAACCCGTCCGGGCGGCTGCCGGTCAGCGTCCCCCGCGACGCGGGCGGCCTGCCGGGCACCTACCTGACGCCGCCGCTGGGTCGACGCTCCGAGGTCTCCTCGATCGACCCCACCGCGGCGTACCCGTTCGGCCACGGGTTGAGCTACACCACCTTCGCCTGGACCGACCCGGTGGCGTCGGGCACCGGGGAGCCCGACGGGCCGCCGGCCTGGCCGGTCGACGGTGAGACGACGGTCCGGATCACCGTGCGCAACACCGGGCAGCGGGCCGGCACCGAGGTGGTCCAGCTCTATCTGCACGATCCGGTCGCGCAGACCACCCGACCCGTGGTCCGGCTGGTCGGCTTCGCCCGGGTGCCGCTGGACCCCGGTGCGGCGGCGCACGTCAGCTTCACCGTGCCGGCCGACCTCACCTCGTTCACCGGGCGCGACGGCCGGCGCATCGTCGAACCCGGCGAGGTCGAACTGCGGTTCGGCCGGTCCAGCGGCGAACCGGCGGCCACCCTGCCGCTGCGACTGACCGGCGTGGAACGCCAGGTCGGCGTCCGCCGGCACCTGCTCACGTCGGTACGGGTCGAGCCCGCCGCGACCGGCCCGCACGCCGGATAGGAGGCCGAGAATGACATCCGAGACGCTACGGCCGCCCCCACCGGCGCCGGGGCGGGCTGCGGCGGCCCCCGCCCCGTCACCGCGCCGACGTCGCCGGCATCCCTGGCGGCGGGCCCTGAGCCGGGACTGGCAGCTCTATTCGCTGGCCGTCCTGCCGCTGCTGTTCTTCCTGGTCTTCCGGTATCTGCCGATGATCGGCAACGTGATCGCGTTCCGCCGGTTCAGCCCCGGCGGGAGCGTCTTCGGCGAGTACTGGGTGGGCCTGCGGTACTTCCGGCTGTTCCTCGCCGACCCGACCTTCTGGCAGGTGTTCACCAACACCCTGGTGCTGGGCACGCTGACCCTGCTGTTCTGCTTCCCGCTGCCGATCGTGCTGGCGCTGCTGCTCAACGAGGTCCGGACCCGCCGGCTCAAGCGGTTCGTCCAGTCGGTGTCCTACCTGCCGCACTTCCTGTCCATCGTGATCGTGGCGGCGATGGTGATGCAGTTGCTGTCGATGGACGGCTCGGTCAACCAGCTGGTCCGGGGGCTCGGCGGGGACGGCGTGCCGTTCCTGCAACAGCCGGGCTGGTTCCGCGCCATCTACGTCTCCTCGGAGGTCTGGCAGACCGTCGGCTGGGGGACGATCCTCTATCTGGCGGCGCTCACCACCATCGACGAGAACCTCTACGAGGCGGCCCGGATCGACGGTGCCAACCGCTGGCGGCAGACCTGGCACGTCACGCTGCCGGGCATCCGGCCGACGATGGTGACCCTGCTGATCCTCAACATCGGCACCTTCATGGCCGTCGGGTTCGAGAAGATCCTGCTGCTGTACAACCCGTTGACGTACCCGACCGCCGACGTGATCTCCACGTACCTGTTCCGGCTGGGCTTCGAGTCCAGCAACTTCAGCTACGCCGCCGCCATCGGCCTGTTCGAGGCGGTGATCGGGCTGATCCTGGTCCTCGGGGCGAACACCATCTCCCGGCGCACGGTCGGGACGAGCCTGTGGTGACCGTGGCACCGGGCACGGCCGGCCCGAAGACGACGCAGCCCCGGCGGGTCCGCCGGCCGCGGGGCATCCGACCCACCCGGGGTTACCGGGTGTTCCAGGCGGTCAACGGGGTCGTGCTGACCCTCGTGGTGATCGTGACGCTCTACCCGTTCGTCAACATCGTGGCCCGGTCGCTCAGCGACGAGGCACCGATCATCGCGGGCAAGGTCAACCTCGTCCCGCAGGGCTTCAACCTCACCGCCTACCGGTTGGTGATGTCCGACCCGATGTTCTGGACGAACTACCGCAACACCGTGGTCTACACCGTCGTGGCCACCGCCATCTCGATCGTGTTGACCACCTGCTACGCGTACGTGTTGTCGAAGCACCAGCTCAAGGGCCGCGGGGTGCTCGTCGGGATCGCCGTGTTCACCATGTTCTTCTCCGGCGGGCTGATCCCCAACTACGTGCTGATCACCAGCCTGGGGATGAAGAACAGCATCTGGGCGGTGGTCCTGCCCAACGCGATCAACGTGTTCAACCTGCTGGTGATGAAGGCGTTCTTCGAGAGCCTGCCGGTCGAGTTGGAGGAGGCCGCCGCCGTCGACGGGCTGAGCACCTACGGCACCCTGCTGCGGATCGTGCTGCCGCTGTCCAAGGCGATCATCGCCACGATGCTGCTGTTCTACGCGGTGTCCTTCTGGAACTCCTGGTTCACCGCGTTCCTCTACCTCGACCAGCAGGACCTGCTCCCGGTCACGGTCTACCTGCGCAACCTCATCGCCGGGGCGACCGGGGCGCAGTCGGCCGGTGGCGTCGCCGAGTCCGACGCGGTGCAGGCGGCGGCCACCATCCAGGCCGTGACCATCGTGCTCACCACGCTGCCGATTCTCGCGGTCTACCCCTTCGTCCAGCGGTTCTTCGTGTCCGGCGTGATGCTCGGCGCGGTCAAGGGGTAGCCCGGCCGACCGCTCCACCCCACTGCACCCCCACACCACCTGATCGAAAGGACGAGCCATGTTGCACAGGACGTGGCGCCGCGTGGCGATAGCCGCTGCCGGGCTGCTCACCCTCACCCTCGTCGGGGCCTGCTCCGAGGAGGCCCCGGAGGCCAAGAACCTCGACGGCAACCGGGCCGGCGCGATGGCCGACTACGGGATCGACACGCAGTTCAAGGCCACCGAGCCGCTCTCCTTCCCCATCCTCTACAACAACCACCCGAACTATCCGCTCAAGGACGACTGGCTGTTCTGGTCGGAGCTGACCAAGCGGACCAACGTCAAGCTCGCACCGGTGGCCGTGCCGCTGAGCGACTACGAGCAGAAGCGCAGCCTGCTGATCGGTGCCGGCGATGCCCCGCTGATCATCCCGAAGACCTACCACCCGCAGGAGAACGCCTTCGTCTCCTCCGGCGCGATCCTCCCGGTGAGCGACTACCTGGACCTGATGCCCCACCTCAAGGACAAGATCGCCAAGTGGAACCTCCAACCGGAGTTCGACACGCTGCGACAGTCCGACGGCAAGTTCTACCTGCTCCCCGGCCTGCACGAGAAGCCGTGGGCGGAGTACTCGATCGCGATGCGCACCGACATCCTCCAGCAGCTCAACCTCCAGATCCCCAAGACCTGGGACGAGCTGTACACCGTGCTCAAGGCGATGAAGGCGCGCTACCCCGACACGTACCCGTACTCGGACCGGTGGAGCAAGCCGAACCCGGGCGGGGAACTGCTGAGCATCGTCGGCGCCGCGCACGGGCTGCGGACCGGTTGGAGCTGGAACCCCGCCACCTGGGACCCGGCGGCGAAGAAGTTCGTCTACACCGGTGCCACCGAGCAGTACAAGCAGGTGATCGTTTACCTCAACAAGCTGGTGGCCGAGAAGTTGCTCGACCCGGAGAGCTTCACCCAGACCGATGACCAGGCCCGGCAGAAGCTCGCCAACGGCAAGTCCTTCGTCATCGGCAGCAACGCCCAGACCCTCATCAACGACTACCGCCCCGACCTGGCCAAGACCCAGCCGAACGCCAAGCTGACGAAGATCCCGCTGCTGGTCGGCCCGGCCGGCGAGATCAACCCGGCCAGCCGGCTGGAGAACGGCATCATGATCTCCAAGAAGGCCCGGGACAGCAAGAACTTCGTGGCGCTGATGCAGTTCATCGACTGGGTGTACTACTCCGACGCCGGCCAGGAGTTCGCCAAGTGGGGCGTCGAGGGCACCACCTTCACCAAGGATGCCGCCGGCAAGTACACCCTGAATCCCGACGTCGACATGATCGGGCTCAACCCCAAGGGCAGCAAGCACCTGCAGAAGGACTTCGGCTTCGGCAACGGGGTGTTCTCCTACGGCGGCAAGCTCGACCTGGTGCAGTCCTTCTTCTCCCCGGAGGAGATGGAGTTCCAGAAGGTGATGAACGCCCGGACGCCGTTGCCGGTGGACCCGCCGGCCCCGCTCACCGACGAGGAGCGGGAGCAGGCGTCGCTCTGGGAGACCCCGCTGAAGGACCACGTCGTCCAGAACACGCTGAAGTTCATCCTCGGCCAGCGGCCCCTCACCGAGTGGGACGCCTACCTCGGTGAGCTGAAGGCCAAGAACTCGGAGCAGTACATCGGCCTGGTCAACAAGGCGTACGAGCGGTTCCAGAAGGACAACGGCTGACCGACCCGGTCCGGCCGGGCCCGCCACGGGCCCGGCCGGACCGGTCACCGGCACCGGCACGGCGACCACCGGAGGACGACGACGATGCGGATCACCGTTCCCGCCCAGCCTGTGGGGCGGCTCACCGATGCCTGGCGGCACTGCGTCGGCACCGGGCGCTTCGAACTGGCCCTGCGCCGCGACTACCAGGACTCGCTGGCCCTGATCCAGCGGGACATCGGCTTCCGGCACATCCGCGGGCACGGCCTGCTCAGCGACGGCGTCGGCGTCCACCGCCCCTACCAGCACCAGGGCGAACGCCGGGTGCACCACGCCTTCACCTACGTCGACCAGGTGATCGACGCCTACCTCCGGGTGGGCGTCCGACCCTTCGTGGAACTGGGCTTCATGCCCTCCGGGCTGGCCTCCGGCGACCAGACGGTGTTCTGGTGGCAGGGCAACGTCACCCCGCCCCGCTGCTGGTCGGAGTGGGCCGACCTGGTCCGCGCCACGGTGGCCCACCTGGTCGACCGGTACGGCCTCGACGAGGTGCGGGGCTGGCCGATCGAGGTGTGGAACGAACCCAACCTGACCGACTTCTGGCAGGGCGCGGACCGGGACGCCTACCACCGGCTCTACGAGGTCACCGCGCACGCCGTCAAGGAGGTCGACGCCGGGTTGCAGGTCGGCGGCCCCGCCATCTCGCCCGGCGCGGACGACTGGCTGGAACCCTTCGCCGACTTCGTCACCGCACACGACGTGCCGGTCGACTTCGTCAGCCGGCACGCCTACACCTCCGGCCCTGCCCAGCACGTACCCTTCGGCACCCACCAGACGCTGGCCCCGGCGTCGTCGCTGCTGGAGCAGTTCGCCGCACCCCGGCGGCACCTGTTCGGCACCGCCCTGGCGGAGTTGCCGGTGCACATCACCGAGTTCAACTCCTCCTACCGGCCGGACAACCCGATCCACGACACGGCCTTCCACGCCGCGTACCTCGCCCCGGTGCTGGCGGCCGGCGGTGACCTGGTCGACTCCTTCTCGTACTGGACGTTCAGCGACATGTTCGAGGAGACGGGGGTGCCGACGGCGCTGTTCCACGGCGGGTTCGGCCTGCTCACCCACCACCAGATCAAGAAACCCACCTACCACCTGTACGCCTTCATGGCCCGCCTCGGCGACGAGGTGCTGGCGCGCGGCGCGGACCACCTGGTCACCCGGCATCCCGACGGCCGGGTCGCCGTGCTGGCCTGGGCGCCGGTGGACGTGACCGGCCATGCGCCGGTGCCCGACCGGCACCCGGTGGCCCTGTCGGTGCCGGTGGGCCCGCCCGGCGCCTCGTCGGTGTTCCTGCTCCGCTCGTCGGTCAGCGAGGAGGCCGGCAACGCCTGGGCCGCCTGGAGCGAGATGGGCCGCCCCCGGTCCCCCCGACCCGACCAGCTCGACACCCTGCGGGAGGCCGCCGAACCGCCCCGCTCCCACCGCGCCCTGCCGGTCACCGCCGGCCGGGTCGACCTCGACCTCACCCTGGCCCGGCACGAGGTCACCCTGGTCGAGTTGGCGGCGGTACGGGACGAGACCCCGCCGTGGTGGGACGAGGCCCGGCTGCTCGGCGGCCCCACCGAGCGCACCCCGCCGCCCGACCGGGACGAGCGGTCGTGAGCGCGCAGCCCTGGCGGGAGTTCGGCGACGGTCCACTGTCGCGGGCCGCCGCATCGGTGTACACGGTGCTCGTCGTCGGGCTGCTGCTGGCCCTGGTCACCCTGCCCGGACTGGTCCCGCTGCTCCTGCTCGGCCGGGACGCCAGCAACCTGCCGCTGGTCGCGGTCTGCCTGCTCCCGGTCGGCCCGGGGGTCTCCGCCGCCCTGTACGCCCTGCACCACCAACGCCCCGACCTGACCGACCTGCGACCCGCCGCCCGGTTCCGGCAGGGCTACCGGGCCAACCTGCCGCAGGTGCTGCGGATCTGGGTGCCGCTGCTGCTGTGGCTGACCGTCATCGGGGTCAACCTCACCCACCTGGCCACTGCGGGCGTCCCGACCGGCTGGGCGGTGCCGCTGGTCGGACTCGGCGTGGTGCTCGTGCTGGTCGGCGGCAACGCCCTGGTGATCGCCTCGCTGTTCACCTTCCGCACCCGCGACGTGCTCCGGCTGGCGGTGCACTTCCTGATCCGCACCCCCGGCGTCACCGTCGGCAACCTGCTGTTGCTGGCCGCTGCCACCGCGCTCACCGTGCTCTCCTCCGAGGCGCTGCTGGCGTTGCTGGCCGTGCTGTTCGTCCTGGCGTACCTGCGGGTCGCCACCCCGATGACCGATATCGTGCGGAAGGACTTCACCGGATGACCAGACCCGCCACCCTCCCGGCCGGAGCGACCGACGACGGGGAAAGCCCGCCGCACCCCGCCTGGCTCCCGGCGGAGGCGTTCCGGGCCCTCGGCACGCGCCGGGTGCTGGTGCACGGCGACGGTCCGCTGGTCGACACGGTATTCGCCGAGGTGGCGCGGGCCTGCGCCGCACACGGCGGACGGGCCGGCCGGACCGGCACGGGTGCGACCTCGGGTGACGCACCGCCCGTCGGCCCCGTCGACGTGGCGCTCGCCCTGCGCACCACGGGCGGGCTGCCGTCGGCGGTGCCGGCCGGCGCGTCGGCGGTCCCGGGCCCCGACGACGGGCCGCTCGGCGACGAGGGGTTCCTGCTGACCCGGGTCGACGACGTGACCGTGGTGCTGGCCGACGCCCCGGCCGGGCTGTTGTACGGCCTGTTCCACCTGGTCCGGCTCGGCGAGTCCGCGTACGTCGGGGACCATCCGCCGCGGGCGCACCGACCCGCGCTGCGCCGCCGGATGCTCGACCACTGGGACAACGTGGCCGTGCACCCGGTGATGGGTCAGGTGGAGCGCGGCTACGCGGGCGGCTCGATCTTCTGGCGCGACGGCGCTCCCCACGGTGACCGGGACCGGCTGCGGGCGTACGGGCGGCTGCTCGCCTCCATGGGGGTCAACGCGATCTCGGTGAACAACGTCAACGTCGGCCTGACCGAGGCGCGGTTGCTGACCGACCGGCTCGACGACGTGGTCGACCTCGCCGACCTGCTGCGCCCGTACGGCATCCGGGTGCACCTGTCGGTGACCTTCGCCGCCCCCGTCGTCCTCGGTGGCCTGCCCACCGCCGACCCCCTCGACGACGGGGTGCGGGACTGGTGGGAGAGCACCACCCGCCGGGTCTACGCGCGCATCCCCGACTTCGGCGGGTACGTGGTGAAGGCCGACTCGGAGGGACAGCCCGGCCCGTTCAGCTACGGTCGCGACCACGCCGACGGGGCGAACCTGCTGGCCGCCGCGCTCGCCCCGCACGGGGGAGTGGTGCACTGGCGGGCGTTCGTCTACGACCACCGGCAGGACTGGCGGGACCGGACCACCGACCGGGCCCGTGCCGCGTACGACCACTTCGCCCCGTTGGACGGGCGGTTCGCCGACAACGTCGTCCTCCAGGTGAAGTTCGGCCCGGTCGACTTCCAACCCCGGGAGCCGGTCTCGCCGGTGATCGCGGCCATGCCGGCCACCCGGCTGGCGGTGGAGTTGCAGGTGACCCAGGAGTACACCGGCCAGCAGTGGCACGCCTGCTACCTCGCCCCCTGGTGGCGTGAGGTGCTGGCCTTCCGGCCGTGGGGGGCGGCGGAGCGCAGCGTCGCCGACGTGCTGGCGGACGTGCCCGGCCCGGGGCCGCGGCGGGGCGGCGACCTGGTCGCCGTCGCCAACGTGGGGGACGATCCGTTCTGGTGCGGGCACCCGCTGGCCCAGGCCAACCTGTACGCCTTCGGGCGGCTGGCCTGGGACCCGGGCCTGGACCCGGGCGCGCTCCTCGACGAGTGGATCGACCTGACCTTCCCGGCGTCGACGGTCGGTGACCCGGCGTTGGTGCGCGAGACGCTGCACGCGGTGCTGGACGACTCCTGGCGCACCTACGAGCGCTACACCGCCCCGTTGGGTGTCGGCTTCATGGTCAACCCGGCCGGCCACTACGGGCCCGGGGTGGACGGCTACGAGTACAGCCGGTGGGGCACCTACCACTTCGCCGACCGTGACGGCGTCGGCGTGGACCGGACCTGCGCGACCGGCACCGGCTTCGCCGGCCAGTACCCGCAGCCCTGGTCCCAGGTGTACGAGTCGCTCGAGCGGTGCCCGGACGAACTGCTGCTCTTCTTCCACCACGTGCCCTACTCCCACGTCCTGCACAGCGGCGTCCCGGTCATCCAGCACATCTACGACACCCACTTCGCCGGGGTGGAAGAGGTGGTGGCGATGCGGGACCGGTGGACCCGGCTCGCCGGGGTGATCGACCGGGCCGTGTACGACCGGGTCGTCGAGCGCCTCGACGAGCAACTGCGCTGCGCCACCGAGTGGCGGGACCAGGTCAACACGTACTTCTTCCGCAAGTCCGGGGTGCCCGACGCGAAGGGCCGCCACATCTACTGACCGCGCTCGGCGGCACCGCCGGACGACGGCCGGTGCCGCCGCACGCCGGTGCCCGGCCGGCCGGGCTGAGGCCGCCGCCCGCCGACCGGGACGGGCCGCGTGGGGACGGGCCGCGTCGGGGTGGGGCGACCCGGCGGGACGTGGCACGATCACGGGATGACCAGCAGATCCGCCCCGGAGCAGCAGTTGCGCGACCTGGCCCGGCTGCGCCGGGTGCGGGACCGCATCGACCGGGAGTACGCCCGGCCGCTGGACGTCGAGGCGTTGGCCCGGGGCGTGCACATGTCGGCCGGGCACCTCAGCCGACAGTTCCGCCGCGCCTACGGCGAGTCACCGTACGCCTATCTGATGACCCGGCGGATCGAGCGGGCGATGGCGCTGCTGCGCCGGGGCGACCTCAGCGTCACCGCGGTCTGCTTCGCGGTGGGCTGCGCGTCGCTGGGCACCTTCAGCACCCGCTTCACCGAACTGGTCGGCGTCCCGCCGAGCAGCTACCGGGCGTCGTCGACGCCCGGGTCGGCGGAGCCGCCGCCGTGCCTGACCAAACAGCTGACCCGGCCGGTCAGGAATCGAGAAGCACCCGCCCCGATCCTCACCTAGCGTGAGCGGCATGGATCTCACCATCGACACCTGTTTCCTGCCGCACGACGACCCGGACGCCTCGCTGGCCTTCTACCGCGACATCCTCGGTTTCGAGGTCCGCAACGACGTCGGGTCGGGCAGGATGCGCTGGATCACCGTCGGCCCGGTCGGTCAGCCCGGCACGTCGATCCTGCTGGCGCCGCCGGCCGTCGACCCGGGCGTCACCGACGAGGAGCGCCGGACCATCGCCGAGATGATGGCCAAGGGCACCTACGGCTGGCTCATGCTGGCCACCCCGGACCTCGACGGCACCTTCGAGAGGGTGCAGGCCAGCACCGCCGAGGTGGTCCAGGAGCCGATCGACCAGCCGTACGGGGTGCGCGACTGCGCCTTCCGGGACCCGGCGGGCAACCTGATCCGCGTCAAGGAGCTGCGCTGACCTTGGCGGCCCGGCTCACCAGGGGTGGACGGTGCCGTCCTCCAGCCGGTTGACCGGCAGGTACGCCGGGGCGTACGGGTAGCGGGCCGCCGCCTCCTCGTCGATGTCCACCCCGAGGCCGGGGGTCTCCGCCGGGTGCAGGTAGCCGTCGGCGTAGCGGTAGCCGTGCGGGAAGACCTCGTCGGTGGCGTCGGTGTGCCGCATGTACTCCTGCAGGCCGAAGTTGGGGATGGCCAGGTCGAGGTGGAGGGCGGCGGCCATGCAGACGGGGGAGAGGTCGGTGGCCCCGTGTGAGCCGCTGCGCACGTGGTGCAGCGCCGCCAGGTCGAAGATGCGCCGCAGGTGGGTGATCCCGCCGGCGTGCACCACCGTGGTACGGATGTAGTCGATGAGCTGTTCCCGGATGAGCTGGGCGGCGTCCCAGATGGTGTTGAACACCTCGCCGACGGCGACCGGGGTGGTGGTGTGCTGGCGGATCAGCCGGAAGCCCTCCGGCAGTTCGGCGGGGACCGGGTCCTCCATCCAGGTCAGCGCGTGCGGTTCCAGGCTCTTGCCGAGCCGGGCCGCCTCGATCGGGCTGAGCCGGTGGTGCACGTCGTGCAGCAGCCGCAGGGTCGGGCCGAACTCGTCGCGTACCCGGGCGAAGACCGTCGGGACGTGCGCCAGGTACCGTGCGGTGGACCAGGTCGCCTCGCTGGGCAGGGCCGCGTCGGCCGGTTCGTAGAACAGCTTGTCCGCGCTGACCCCGTAGGTCCTCGGCAACCCCGGCACACCGCACTGCACCCGGATCGCCCGGTAGCCGAGGTCGACGTAGCGGGCGACCTCGACCAGCACGTCCTCGACCGTCTCGCCGTTGGCGTGCCCGTAGACGGTGACCCCGTCGCGGGACCGACCGCCGAGCAGTTGGTAGACGGGCAGGTTGGCGACCTTGCCCTTGATGTCCCACAGCGCGGTGTCCACGGCGGCGATCGCGCTCATCGTGACCGGCCCGCGCCGCCAGTAGGCCCCCTGGTAGAGGTACTGCCAGGTGTCCTCGATCCGGGCCGGGTCCCGCCCGATCAGCAGCGGCACCACGTGGTCGCGCAGGTATGACGCGACGGCCAGCTCGCGGCCGTTGAGGGTGGCGTCTCCGACGCCGGTGACCCCTTCGTCCGTGACGATCTTCAGGGTGACGAAGTTGCGGCCCGGACAGGTCACGATGACCCGGGCGTCGACGATCCGCACACGGCCTCCTTCGGGTGGCGACGAAGGCCGTGTGGTCCGCCGCGCGGACGAAGGCCGTGGTCCGTCCCGCGCGTGCGGCCGGTGGGCAGGGGGTGACGTCGGTGGACCCGTCGTCGCCCGTCCGGCCCGGCTTCCGGCCCGCGGCGCGGTCGCCCCGAAGTCTGGAACCGCCCGTCCAGGCGTGTCAAGGGCCCGCCCGGCCGAACGGATGTGACCGCTCACCTGTTCGTCGTATGCGGCCTACTCGATGGCTGGTCGGAGCGGTGTTGATGGATGCCGTGCCGGGGCCGCTCAGGATGGTTACGGCAGTGTTACATGGATGCGCCTTGACGGATTCCATGTGAGCGCTAACACTTGCCCCCAACGATTGAACGGAGAACGGCATGGATGCAGGCGCAAAGCCGCAGGACCGGTACGTCGTCGGCGTCGACTACGGCACGCTGTCGGGTCGGGCGCTGGTGGTGCGGGTCGGCGACGGCGCCGAGCTGGGCACGGCGGTGCACGAGTACCGCCACGCGGTGATGGACACGACGCTCGCCGCCGACGGCCAGCCCCTGCCGGCCGACTGGGCGTTGCAGGACCCGGACGACTACCGCGACGTGCTGCGCGAGGCGGTGCCCGCGGCGTTGGCCGCGAGCGGCGTCGACCCGGCCCAGGTGGTCGCCGTCGGCATCGACTTCACCGCCTGCACCGTGCTGCCCACCCTGGCCGACGGCACCCCGCTGTGCGAGCTGCCCGACCTGCGTACCCGCCCGCACGCCTGGGTGAAGCTGTGGAAGCACCACGCCGCCCAGCCGCAGGCCGACCGGATCAACGCGCTGGCCCATGCCCGGGGCGAGTCCTGGATCGGCCGGTACGGCGGCAAGATCTCCGCCGAGTGGCAGTACGCCAAGGGGCTGCAACTGCTGGAGGAGGACCCGGAGGTCTACGCCCGTGCGGAGCGCTGGATCGAGGCCGCCGACTGGATCGTCTGGCAGCTCTGCGGCGTCGAGACCCGCAACGTCTGCACCGCCGGCTACAAGGGGCTGCTCCAGGACGGCCACTACCCGTCCCCGGCCTACCTGTCCGCGTTGAACCCCGGCTTCGCCGACTTCGTCGCCAAGATCGACGGGCCGTTGGCGCAGCTCGGCACCCGGGCCGGCGGGCTGACCGCGCAGGCCGCCGGCTGGACCGGGCTGCCGGAGGGGATCGCGGTGGCCGTCGGCAACGTCGACGCCCACGTCACCGCCGCCGCCGCGCAGGCCCTGACCCCCGGCCGGCTGGTCGCCATCATGGGCACCTCCACCTGCCACGTGGTCAACGGTGCCGAGCGGGCCGAGGTGGCCGGCATGTGCGGGGTGGTCGAGGGCGGGATCAGCGCGGGCTCCTGGGGCTACGAGGCCGGCCAGAGCGGCGTCGGCGACATCTTCGGCTGGTACGTCAAGCACGCCGCCCCGGCCGGGTTCGCCTCCCACGAGGAGTTGACCGCCGCGGCCGCCGCGCAGCCCGTCGGCGCACACGGGCTGGTGGCGCTGGACTGGTGGAACGGCAACCGGTCGCTGCTGGTCAACCACGACCTCAGCGGGGTGCTCGTCGGGCTCACCCTGGCCACCCGCCCGCCGGACGTCTACCGTGCGCTGCTGGAGTCCACCGCGTACGGCACCCGCATGATCATCGAGGCGTTCGCCGAGGCGGGCGTCCCGGTCGACGAGCTGATCGTGGCCGGCGGGCTCACCAACAACAGCCTGCTGATGCAGATCTACGCCGACGTGACCCGACGGCCGCTGGGCATCATCGGCTCGGCGCAGGGCCCGGCCCTGGGCTCGGCGATCCACGCGGCGGTCGCGGCCGGCGCGTACCCCGACGTGCCGACCGCCTCGGCGGCGATGGGCCGGGTGGACCGCGAGGTCTACCGGCCCGACCCGGAGCGCGCCGACGCCTACGACGCGCTCTACGCCGAGTACCGCCGGCTGCACGACCACTTCGGCCGGGGCGGCGACGACGTGCTGCTGCGGCTGCGGGCCATCCGCAACGCCGCCCGCCGCCCGGCCGTCGCGCCGCCGGTCGACGCGACCACCGACCCCCTGGAGGTGCCGGCATGACCCTCGACCTCGACGCCGAGGTGGCCCGCCTGCGCGCGCAGGTGGCCACCCTGCACGGCGAGCTGGTGCGCTACAACCTGGTGGCCTGGACGGCCGGCAACGTCTCGGCCCGGGTGCCCGGCCGGGAGCTGATGGTGATCAAGCCGAGCGGGGTGTCCTACGACGACCTGCGGGCCGACAACATGATCGTCTGCGACCTGGAGGGGGTGGTGGTCGACGGTGACCTCTCGCCGTCCAGCGACACCGCCGCCCACGCCTACGTCTACCGGGCGATGCCCGAGGTCGGCGGGGTGGTGCACACCCACAGCGGGTACGCCACCGCCTGGGCCGCCTGCGGCGAGGCGATCCCGTGCCACCTCACCGCGCAGGCCGACGAGTTCGGCGGTGAGATCCCGGTCGGTCCGTTCGCGCTGATCGGCGGCGACGACATCGGCAAGGGCATCGTGGCGACCCTGTCCGGTCACCGCTCACCGGCGGTGCTGATGCGCAACCACGGCGTCTTCACCATCGGCCGGGACGCCCGCGCGGCGGTGAAGGCCGCCGTGATGTGCGAGGACGTGGCCCGGACCGCCCACCTGACCCGGACCCTCGGCACCCCCGTGCCGATGGCCCAGACGGACATCGACTCGCTCTATCACCGCTACCAGAACGTCTACGGGCAACCGGGGCCGTAACCGCTACGACCCCGCCCGTCCTCGCCACCGGCCCGCCCCGTGCGGCCCGGTCGATCCACCGCAACCCGATGCACCACCCCTGGAGGGTCCGGCTCGTCCGGCGTGCCGTGCCGGCCGGTCCTTCCCGCAGTAGCACCATCCCCCACCTCATCCCCATACAAGGAGTCTTCACATGGCGAAGACCGGTATTACCCTCACCCGACGCGGCCTCGGCGCGATGCTCGCCGTCGGCCTGCTGGCCGGCGGACTCGCCGGCTGCGGCAACAGCGACACCGGCGGCGACAGCGACAGCGGCAGCAGCGGCGGCAACAGCAAGCTGGTCATCGGCTTCTCGCAGGTCGGCGCGGAGAGCGGCTGGCGCACGGCGAACACCAACTCGATCAAGGAAGCCGCCACTACGGCCGGCTACGAGCTGAAGTTCGACGACGCGCAGGGCAAGCAGGAGAACCAGATCAAGGCGATCCGCAACTTCATCCAGCAGAAGGTGGACGTGATCGCCTTCTCGCCGGTGGTGGAGTCGGGTTGGGACACCGTGCTCAAGGAGGCCAAGGACGCCAAGATCCCGGTGATCCTGACCGACCGGGCCGTCGACTCGGCCGACAAGAGCCTCTACAAGACCTTCATCGGCTCGGACTTCGTCAAGGAGGGCAAGCTCGCCGGCGAGTGGCTGGTCAAGGAGAAGTCGGCCGCGACCGGCCCGGTGAACATCGTCGAGCTGCAGGGCACCACCGGCGCGGCGCCGGCCAACGACCGCAAGAAGGGCTTCGCCGAGGCGATCGCCGCCAACCCCAACCTGAAGGTCGTCGCCTCGCAGAGCGGTGACTTCACCCGGGCCGGCGGCAAGCAGGTCATGGAGCAGTTCCTCAGGGCCAACCCGAAGATCGACGTGCTCTTCGCGCACAACGACGACATGGGCCTGGGCGCGCTGGAGGCGATCACCGCGGCGGGCAAGACGCCCGGCAAGGACATCACCATCATCACCGTCGACGCGGTCAAGGACGGCATGCAGGCACTGGCCGACGGGAAGTTCAACTTCATCGCGGAGTGCAGCCCGCTGCTCGGCCCGCAGCTGATGGACCTGGCCAAGAAGGTCAAGGCTGGCGAAGAGGTCCCGGCCCGGGTCGAGACCGAGGAGACCACCTTCACCCAGGAGCAGGCCAAGACTGCTCTGCCCAACCGGAAGTACTGATCCGACCGGAGGCCGCCGCGTTCGGCGCGGCGGCCTCCGCCTCCGAGGAAAGGTTCGGTGGGATGTCGGATAGGCATCCGGTCCTGACGATGACCGCGATCAGCAAGCTCTTCCCCGGGGTCCGCGCCCTCGACGGCGTCGACCTCCGGCTCTTTCCCGGTGAGGTGCACGCCCTGATGGGCGAGAACGGCGCCGGGAAGTCCACCCTCATCAAAGTGCTGACCGGCGTCTACGGCACCGATTCCGGCACCATCGCCCTCGACGGCGCAGAGGTCTCCTTCTCCGGCCCGATGCAGGCCACCGCCGCCGGGGTGAGCACCGTCTACCAGGAGGTCAACCTCCTGCCCAACCTGTCGGTGGCGGAGAACATCTACATCGGCCGGGAGCCGCGCCGGCTCGGTGCGGTCAACTGGCGCGAGATGCGCCGCCGGGCGCAGGAGCTGCTGGCCCGCATCGACCTGAACATCGATGTCACCGAGCTGCTGGGCAGCTACTCGCTGGCCGTGCAGCAGATGGTGGCGATCGCCCGCGCGGTCGACATCCGGGCCCGGGTGCTGATCCTCGACGAGCCCACCTCCAGCCTGGACGCCGACGAGGTGGCCCAGCTGATGCGGATCATGCGGCAGCTGCGCGACGACGGCATCGCGATCATCTTCGTCACCCACTTCCTCGACCAGGTGTACGCCATCGCCGACCGGATCACCGTGCTGCGCAACGGCCGGCTCGTCGGCGAGTACCTGACCAGCGAACTGCCGCAGATCGCGCTGGTGGAGAAGATGATCGGCAAGGAGCTGGACGCCCTGGAGCGCCTCGACGAGGCCACCAGCGGCGACGACCGGGCGGCCCTCGAACAGGGCACCCCCCTGGTGGCTGCCGACGGCCTCGGCCGGTCCGGTTCCGTCGCGCCGTTCAGCCTCACCATCCACCAGGGCGAGGTGGTGGGCCTGGCCGGGCTGCTCGGGTCGGGACGTACCGAGGTGGCCCGGTTGTTCTTCGGCGCGGACCGCGCCGACGCCGGCCGGCTCGCCGTGGACGGCACCCCCGTGACGATCCGCAACCCGGTGGCCGCCATCGACCGGGACATCGCGTTCTGCTCCGAGAACCGCCGCACCGAGGGTCTGGTCGGCGAGCTGTCGGTGCGGGAGAACATCATCCTGGCCATGCAGGCGTCCCGGGGCTGGCTGCGGCCGGTGCCCCGCCGCCGGCAGGACGAGCTGGTCCAACACTGGATCAAGGCGTTGAGCATCCGGCCGGCCGATCCGGAGATGCCGGTGCGCAACCTCTCCGGCGGCAATCAGCAGAAGGTGCTGCTGGCCCGGTGGCTGATCACCGAACCCCGGCTGCTGATCCTGGACGAACCGACCCGGGGCATCGACATCGGTGCCAAGACCGAGATCCAGCGCCTGGTGGCGCAGCTCTCCGACGGCGGGATGGCGGTGCTGTTCATCTCCGCCGAGCTGGAGGAGGTGCTCCGGCTCAGCCACAAGGTCGCCGTGATGCGCGACCGGCAGCTGGTCAGCGAGCTCACCAACGACGACACCCTCGACGCGGCCCGCATCATGCAGGCCATCGCCAGCGGCAGTTCGCAGGAAGGGACGGTGCCGGCATGAGCACCGCACGGGCCCGCCTCGCGGGCGTCACCGGTCACCGGCTCTTCTGGCCGCTGGTCGTGCTGCTGCTGCTGCTGGTGGCGAACGTCATCTACCGGCCGAGCTTCCTGTCGGTCGAGTTGAAGAACGGCCACCTCTACGGCAGCCTCGTCGACATCGTCCGGCTCAGCGCCCCGCTGATCCTGGTCGCCCTGGGGATGTCCCTGGTGATCGCCACCGGCGGCATCGACCTCTCGGTGGGTGCGGTGGCCGCCGTCAGCGGCGCAGTGGCCTGCCTCTACATCAGCAAGCAGCCCGACCAGAACAGCCTGGCCGTGGTGCTCACCGCGGTGGCGCTCGGCTTCGGGGTGGCCCTGCTGCTCGGCGTGTGGAACGGCATCCTGGTGGCCGGGATCGGCATCCAGCCGATCATCGCCACGCTGATCCTCATGGTGGCCGGCCGGGGCCTGGCCCAGCTGATCGCCGAGGGGCAGATCATCACCATCAACAGCGATCCCTACAAGGTGATCGGGGTGGGGCACCTGCTGACCCTGCCGTTCGCGATCGTCATCGCGCTCGCGGTGACCCTGCTGGTGGCGGTGCTGACCCGGCGTACCGCGCTCGGGATGATCATCGAGTCGGTCGGCGGGAACGCCGAGGCGAGCCGGCTGGCCGGCATCCGCTCCCGTCGGATCACCTTCCTGGTGTACGTGGTGAGCGCCGCCTGCGCGGCGATCGCCGGGTTCATGATGACGGCGAACGTCTCCAGCGCCGACGGCAACGCGGTCGGGCTCTGGGTCGAGCTGGACGCCATCCTGGCCGTGGTCATCGGCGGCACCGCGCTGGCCGGCGGCCGGTTCTACCTCGGTGGCAGCGTGATCGGCGCGTTGCTCATCCAGACCCTGACCACCTCGGTGTACGCCATGAACATCGACCCGCAGACGTCACTGCTGTTCAAGGCGGTCGTGGTGATCGTGGTCTGTCTCATCCAGGCCCCGGCCTTCCGGGCGCGGTTCCGCCGTCGGCGCAGCGTCCCGGTGACTCCGGTGGAGCCGGTCGGCACAGAGAAGGAGCAGGTTCCGGCATGACCACGACCCCGTTGGCCGCCCGTCCGGGCCGTGCCTGGTGGCGGGTGCCACCCCGGCACGTGCCGGTGCTCGCCACCGCAGCCCTGCTGCTGGTGATGTACGCCGTCGGTGTTTCGCAGTACCAGGCGTTCTCCAACATTCAGGTCGTCTTCAACGTCTTCATCGACAACGGCTTCCTGCTGGTCGTCGCGGTCGGGATGACCTTCGTGATCCTCACCGGCGGCATCGACCTGTCGGTCGGGTCGGTGGTGGCGATGACCGCGATGGTGTCGGCCTCCCTGTTGGGCGACGGCCTGCACCCCGCCCTGGTGTTGCTGATCGCCTTGCTGCTCGGCCCGACCCTCGGCTTCGCCATGGGCTGCGTGATCCACTTCTTCGACATCCAACCGTTCATCGTCACCCTGGCCGGGATGTTCTTCGCCCGGGGCATGTGCACCTGGATCAGCACCACCTCGATCCCGATCACCGACGGCTTCTGGACCACCGCCGCCCAGCACCGGATCCATCTCGGTGAGAACTTCGTCTCGATCAGCGTGCTGATCGCCCTCGCGGTGCTGGCGGTCGGGGCGGCCGTGCTGGCGTACACCCGGCTGGGTCGCAACGTGTACGCCATCGGCGGCAACCAGCAGTCCGCGCTGCTGATGGGCCTGCCGGTGGGCCGTACGAAGATCGCGGTCTACACGATCAGCGGGCTCTGTTCGGCGATCGGCGGCATCCTGCTGTCCTTCTACACCCTGTCCGGTGCCCCGCTGATCGCGGTGGGCATGGAGCTGGACGTGATCGCGGCGGTCGTCATCGGCGGCACCCTGCTCACCGGCGGCTCCGGTTACGTCTTCGGCACCCTGCTCGGGGTGCTGGTGCTCAGCATCATCCAGACGCTGATCACCTTTGACGGCACGCTCAACTCGTGGTGGACCAAGATCGTCATTGGTGGCCTGCTGTTCGTGTTCATCCTGCTCCAACGCCTCGTCGGCATCCGTACCAAGTGACCCTCGCCAGTCCCACCGGAAGGCAACGCCCATGACCAACCCATCCCCGGTCGCCGAGGTCTGGTTCCTCACCGGCAGTCAGGGCCTGTACGGCCCGGAGACCCTGCTTCAGGTGGCCGAGCAGTCCCGGCGGATCGCCGAACGGCTCGACGCCGACGCGGCCGTCCCGGCCCGGGTGGTCTGGAAGCCGGTGCTGACCTCCAGCGCCGAGATCCTGGCCGTCTGCCGCGACGCCGCGGTGCAGGGCGCGGTCGGCGTGATCGCGTGGATGCACACCTTCTCGCCGGCCAAGATGTGGATCTCGGGGCTGGACGCGCTGCGTACCCCGCTGCTGCACCTGCACACCCAGGCCAACGTGGAACTGCCCTGGTCCGAGATCGACATGGACTTCATGAACCTCAACCAGGCCGCCCACGGCGACCGGGAGTTCGGGTACGTCCAGACCCGGCTCGGCGTCGCCCGCAAGACCGTCGCCGGGCACGTCAGCGACCCCCGGGTCGCCGCCCGGATCGGCGCGTGGACCCGGGCCGCGATCGGGCACGCCGAGATGCGGTCGCTGCGGCTGGCCCGCTTCGGCGACAACATGCGCGACGTCGCGGTGACCGAGGGGGACAAGGTCGAGGCCGAGCTGCGCTTCGGCGTCTCGGTGAACACCTACGGGGTCAACGACCTGGTCGAGGCCGTCGACGCCGTCGCCGACGCCCGCATCGACGACCTGGTCAAGGAGTACGACGACAGCTACCGCCTGGTCGCCGAGCTGCGCTCGGGCGGCGACCGGCACGACTCGCTGCGCTACGCCGCCCGGATCGAGGCGGGGCTGCGCGATTTCCTCGACGCCGGTGGGTTCCGCGCCTTCACCACCAACTTCGAGGACCTGGGCGGGCTGCGGCAGCTGCCCGGCCTCGCGGTGCAGCGGCTGATGGCCGACGGGTACGGCTTCGGCGGCGAGGGCGACTGGAAGACCTCCGTGCTGGTGCGCACGCTCAAGTCGATGTCCGTCGGCACCACCGGCGGTACCTCGTTCATGGAGGACTACACCTACGACCTCACCCCCGGCCGGGAGTTGGTGCTCGGGGCGCACATGCTGGAGGTCTGCCCCACCATCGCGTCGGCCACCCCGAACGTCGAGATCCACCCGCTGGGCATCGGCGGCCGGGAGGACCCGGTACGGATGGTCTTCGACGCCCAGCCCGGCCCGGCGGTGGTGCTCGGCCTGGCCGACATGGGGGAGCGGTTCCGGCTGGTCGCCAACGAGATCGACGTGGTCGCCCCGCCGTACCCGCTGCCGAAGCTGCCGGTGGCCCGGGCGGTGTGGCGGCCCCGACCGGACCTGGCCGCCTCGGCGGAGGCCTGGCTCACCGCCGGCGCCCCGCACCACACGGTGCTGTCCCAGGCCGTCGGGGTCGAGGAGCTGCACGACCTCGCCGAGATGGTCAGCACCGAACTGGTCGTCATCGACGCCGACACGACCCCCCGGCGGCTGGCCGACGAGCTGCGGTGGAACCAGGCCTACTACCGCCTGGCCCGGGGTTTCTGACCCGCCATGGGCCAGCAGCGGCCCGAACGCGCCGCGGTGATGAGCGACGTCGCGCAACTCGCCGGGGTGTCGCACCAGACCGTGTCCCGGGTGCTCAACAACCACCCCAGCGTTCGGCCGGAGACCCGGGAGCGGGTGCTGCGTGCCGTGCACCAGCTCAACTACCGGCCGAACGCCCTGGCCCGGGGGTTGGCCGGCCGACGCTCCCGGGTGATCGGTGTGGTCAGCTTCGACACCATCCTGTTCGGGCCGGCGGCCACCCTGCTCGGCATCGAGCGGGCCGCCCGGGCCGCCGGGTACGGCATCAGCATCGTCACCCTGGAGCGGTTGGACCGTAGCGGGATGCGCTCGGCCATCGACGCGCTGACCGAGCAGTCGGTGGCCGGCGTCGTCGTCATCACCCCGATGATGACGGCGTCGGTCGCCGTGCACGGCCTGCCCACCGGGGTACCCGCGGTGGTGGTCGAGGCCAGCGGGGAGCGCGGCGAACTGCCCAGCATCTCCGTCGACCAGGTGGCCGGCGCCCGGCTGGCGGTGCGGCACCTGCTCGACCTGGGACACGAGACGGTGTGGCACATCGCCGGGCCCCGGGACTGGCTGGAGGCCCGGGACCGGGTCGACGGGTGGCGGCAGACCCTGGAGCAGGCGGGCCGCCGGGTGCCCCCGGTCATCGTCGGCGACTGGAGCCCCCGGGCCGGCTACGAGCTGGGCCAGTCCCTGGTCGAACGCCCCGACGTGACGGCGGTGTTCTGCGCCAACGACCACCAGGCGCTCGGTCTGCTGCGCGCCCTGCACCAGCGGGGGGCCCGGATCCCCGAGGACGTCAGCGTGGTCGGTTTCGACGACATTCCCGAGGCCGAGTACCTCTCACCGCCGCTGACCACCGTGCGGCAGGACTTCGACGAGGTCGGCCGCCGGTGCGTGGCCGCGCTGCTGGAACTCTTCGACGGCGCGGCCGGGGACGCGCCCCGGCCCCAGGTCGAACCGGTCCTCGTCGTCCGCGCGAGCAGCGGCAACCGCCGCTCCTGAGTCCTGCGCGCGGCGACCGCCGCTCCTGAGCCACGCCCGGTGACCGTCGGTCCTGAGCTGCGTGCGCCGCCCCGACCGGTCCCGCAGTGGGCGTGCGGTGGCGGCCGTCGGTCTGGGTCCGGCGGCGGAGACGGTCCGGGTGGGTGGGCCGTCCCGGCGGCGTCAACGGGGGGCGACCCGGGTCGGCTCCCCGGTGACGGCGGGGTGACGCGCGCTGCGACAGGGTCGAACGACGACGCGCCGGTGCAGGTTCCCGGCGGTCGGACCCTCGTCCGGGCAGGCCGTCAAGGGAGACCTCATGATCAGGACAATGCTCCGGATCCGCGCGCGTCCCGGTGCCGAACAGGCCGTCCGGTCGGCCTGGCGCACGGCTGCGGCACAGATCGGTGCACTGCCCGGCAACCTGCGCCGGGACCTGTTCGTGGACGCGCACGACCCCCGCACGTTCGTCATCGCCACCGAGTGGGTCGACGACGCGGCCCTGCGCGACTACGAGGACGGCGCGGTGGCCGCCGACCTCGCCGACGCCCTGCGCGCCGGGTGCGCGCCACCCACCGCCGACGACCAGCGGGTGATGCGCGACCGGCCCGGCGAGCACCTGACGATCCTGGTGGACGTCGAGGTCACCGTGCCGGCCGCCCGGCTCGCCGAGTTCCACCGGGGCCACGCCGAGGTGACCGCCCGGATGGCCGGGGTCCCCGGCTACCTGCGCGAGGACCTGCTGCGCGAGCCCGGCACGGACGTCCACCACATCTTGGCCGAGTGGCGCACCGAGGCGGAGTTCCACCGCTGGGTCGCCAACCCGGCGCACGCGCGGGAGGAGGCCGGGCCGATCGCGCCGTTCCTGCTCGACTTCCGCCGCCGCCTGTTCCACCTCGCGGCTCATCCCGGCACCGACCGGGCAGCCACCACCGGTAGGGAGACCGACGTGCACACGACAACGGACGTACTCATCGTCGGGGCGGGGCCGACCGGGCTGACCGCCGCCGTCGAGCTGGCCCGGCGCGGCATCGACTGCCGGGTGGTGGACAAGCTGGTCGCCCCGCCCGCCCAGGCGGACAAGGCGATCGGCGTGCACTGCCGCACCATGGAGATCTGGGCGGAGCAGGGCATCGTGCGGGAGGCGATGGACGCCGGCACCTGGCTCACCGGCAACGTGGTGTTCGTCAACGGCACCCAGACCCACCGGATGAGCTGGGAGCTGCCCGACCTGCCGTACGCGCACCTCGGCCTGCCCCAGTACGAGACCGAGCGCATCCTCACCGACCGGCTGGCCACCCTCGGCGTACGGCCGCAGCGCGGCGCGGAGCTGACCGGGTTCACCCAGGGCGCGGACGGCGTGCTGGCCACCCTGGCGCTCGCCGGTGGCGGCACCCAGACGGTGCGGGCGCAGTACCTCATCGGCGCCGACGGTGCGCACAGCCGGGTCCGTGACCTGCTCGGGCTGACCTTCTCGGGTGGGCTGGGCCGGTTCCCGCAGCTGTTCATGCTCGCCGACGTCGACGTGAACTGGGACATGCCGGACGGGCACCTGCTGCGGTTCCTGCACCAGACCGACGGCCAGATGGACGGCATGCTGGTCTGCGTCCCACTGCGCGGTGCGGGCCGGTACCGGATCGCGACCCTCGCGCCGCCCCGGTTCTTCGCCCAGACCGGCGGCCGGGACGCCCCGCCCGGGTTCAGCGAGGAGCTGGCCGAGCCGAGCCTCGACGACGTGCAGGCCGCCCTGGACCGGCTGGCCCCACCGGGCACCCGGGCGGCGAACCTGCGCTGGTCGTCGGTGTTCCGGATCAGCCACGGCATCGTCGACCGGTACGGCCACGGCCGGGTCTTCGTGGCCGGTGACGCGGCCCACCTCCACCCACCCGCCGGTGGGCAGGGGATGAACACCGGCATCCAGGACGCCTGGAACCTGGCCTGGAAGGTGGCCCTGGCGGCGCGGGGGGTGGCCGCTCCCGGGCTGCTCGACAGCTACGAGGCCGAACGCCGCCCGGAGGGGGAGGAGATCGTCGGCCGGGCGGTGCGGATGGCGTTCACCGACGAACTGGACCGCGCCGACCTGGAGCGGCAGTTCCGCCAGGAGATGTCCCTGCTGCTCAGCTATGCCGACAGCCCGCTGGTCGGGGAGTGCGTGACCGACCCCGAGGCGCTGCGCGTCGGCCCGCGTCCCGGTGACCGCGCCCCCGACCTGGACGGGTTGGCCCGGCAGGGGGTCGGGCATCCGCTGCGGTTGCGCGATCTGACCGGCGGCACCCGGCACACCCTGCTGGTCTACGCCGACCGGTCGGCGCAGCCGGCGGCGGTGGCCGCCGTGGCGGGGCTCGCTGCCGATGTCCGCGCCCTGAGCCGGGGCGAGATCGACGTCTACCTGCTGCTCAGCCCGGACGCCGAGGAGCCGGGGCTGCTCGCGCCGCCGGTGGTGCGCGACACCGGGGGCGAGTTCCGGGCCCGGTACGGGGTGGCCGGCACCGCCCTCTACCTGATCCGCCCGGACGGTCACGTCGGCTTCCGCAGCCAGCCGATCGACGCCGACGCGCTGCGCAAGAACCTGCACCTGGTCTTCGGGGGTGCGCGATGACGGCGGTGCGCACCGTGCTCGCCATGCGGACCCGCGAGGGCTGCGCGGAGCGGTTCGAGGCGGAGTGGCTCTCGGCGGCGGCACAGATCCGGCTGCTCGACGGGTGCCTGCGGCAGGATCTCGTCCGCGACGCCGACGACCCGCGCAGCTACCTGATCATCAGCGACTGGGCGGACCGGGAACGGTTGGACGCCTTCGGCCGCAGCGAACACCGCGACCGGCTGCTGCGGGTGGTGCGTGACCTGCGGGAATCCGCCGAACGACACACCTACCAGGTGCTGCACAGCATGCCCAGCAGGGCGGAGGAGACCAGATGACCGAGCCGGTGCCCGCGTCGCAGCTCTACACCGAACAGTTCGCCGCCGACCCCTACCCGTCCTTCGCCCGGCTGCGCACGGACGCGCCGGTCTGCCCGGTCAGCTCGCCCCGGTTCGACTCGTACCTGCTCACCCGGTTCGACGACGCGCGGGCGGCGCTGACCGACCCCCGGTTGTCCAAGGACCTCTACGGCCCCGGCCAGCACTATCTCCAGCTCTTCGGCCCGAACTCCGAGGCGTTGAACCGCAACATGCTCAACTCGGACCCGCCGGAGCACACCCGGTTGCGCCGGATGGTGTCGCAGGCGTTCGCGCCGCGCCGGATCGAGGCGCTGCGACCCCGGGTGCGGCAGATCGTCGACGGCCTGATCGACGGGTTCGTCGCGCAGGGCCGGGCCGAGCTGATGCACGACTTCGCGATCCCGTTGCCGATGGTGGTGATCTGTGAACTGCTCGGGGTGCCCCGGGCCGACCAGGACCGGGTGCTGGACTGGACCCAGGTGATCCGGACCTCCGGGTCGTCGCGGCGACCCCCGGCGGAGGAACGGGCGGCGGTGGGCGAGGCGCAGGTCCGGCTGCACCACTACCTGGCGGAGCTGGTGGCCGCCAAGCGGGTCGCGCCGGCCGACGACATCATCAGCGCGTTGATCGAGGGCTGCGACCAGGACGGTCGACTGTCCGAGGCGGAACTGGTCACCACCAGCTTCCTGCTGCTGTTCGCCGGGCACCAGACCACCGCGGACTTCCTGGGCAACGCGACGGTGGCCCTGCTGACCCACCCCGACCAGCTCGACCTGCTGCGCGACACCCCGGATCTGTTGCCCTCGGCGATCGAGGAGCTGCTGCGCTTCGACGGCCCGCTGCCGGTGGCCAGCCCCCGGGTCGCCACCGAGGACGTCGAATACCAGGGGGTACGCATCCCGGCCGGGTCGATCGTCGGCGTGGTGCTCAACGCGGCCAACCACGATCCGGCGCACTTCGTCGCCCCGGACCGGCTGGACCTGCGCCGGGTCCGCGGGCCGCACCTGGGCTTCGGCCACGGCGTGCACTACTGCCTCGGGGTCTCGCTGGCCCGGATGGAGGCCCAGATCGCTCTGGCGGCGTTGCTGCGCCGGTTGCCCGGGTTGCGCCTCGGGGTGCCGGCCGCCGCGCTGCGTCGGTTGCCGGCGGCGTCACCGTTCCGGGGCCTGTTGGAGCTGCCGGTCCGGTTCACCGCCTCCGCCCCGCCGGTGTCGTACCCGCCGGCCAGTCGCACCCGCCCCACCGAGCCGACCCGTACCGTCTGATCTCCGAGGAGCTTCCATGACCTTCCGCAACGTGATCGTCTGTCGCATGGTGCCGGGCAGCGAGCAGACCGTCGCCGACGTGTTCGGGTACTACGACCGGACCACCAGGCCGCAGGACCTGGGCGTGGTCGGGCGGACCCTGTTGTCCTTCCACGGCCTCTACATCCACCTGATCGAGCGGGACGCGGACCCGAAGGTGACCGGGCAGACCCGGGGGCTGCCCGCCTTCCAGCAGATCGCCGAGAAGATCGGCCCGTACGTGACGCCCTACCCCCGGGACTGGAAGAACCCGTCGGACTCGGTGGCCAAGGAGTTCTACCGGTGGGCGTCGACCGAGGGTGCCGGGTTGCCGGCCGACGCGGGCGAGCCGAGCCGGACGGTCATCGTGGCCCGGATCAAGCCCGGTGCGGAACCCACCGTCGCGCAGATCTTCGCCGAGTCCGACGCCGGCCCGCTGCCCGGCATGATGGGGGTCACCGGACGGTGGCTGTACTCGATCGACGACGTCTACCTGCACGTGCTGGAGCGCGTCGGCGAACCGTTCGACGGCGCCGTGGAGCAACGCCACGACCAGCCGGTCTTCGCCAAGATCATGGACGATCTCAGCCCGTACATCAGCCCGTTCGACCCGGAGACCTGGGGCAGCCCGCTGGACGCGGTGGCGACGGAGTTCTACCGGTGGCGGGCCGAGGACTGAGCCCGGTCGACCAGCGGGGGTCCGGCGGCGCGGACCCCCGCTGGCGCATTCCGGACCTCAGCCGGTGGGCAGGGTCGCCCAGCCCCGGTTGAAGGTCAAGCTGGCGTCGTCCGGCCGGTAGTTACGTTCGATGTTGCCGGCGGCGTCCACCGAGAACCAGTGGACCTTGGCGCCGACCGGGACGGTCAGCGTCTCGCCCCCCTCCCGGATGCCCCCCGAGGCGTACAGGATGGAGTCGAACGTCGGCCGGCTGCCGTCGAGGGTGTAGAACACCGCCGCCGGCTCGCTCACGTCGAACCGGACGCTGACCGTGCCCTCGGTCGGGCTCGGCGCGACCGCCAGGGTGCTGGTCGGACGCTTCTTGTCCTTGTCGAAGTCCCGGGCCACCCGCAGCAGCTCGACCAGGCCGTTGCTGAACTCCATGGCCTCCTGGTGCGCCTCGTCCCAGGTCGGCTGGAAGCTGGTGCCGACCTCGAAGTTCCAGGCGTAGATGCCGTACTTGTACCAGAGCATGTCGCCGGAGTTGCCGGCCGCCGAGTAGAGCACGTCGGAGATCGGGCCGGTCCGGGCCGGGGTGACCGCCATGTTGCGGTGCCGCTTGATGGCGGTGAGGATCCGCGACGACGCGCCCCAGAAGAACGACTCGTCGGCCAGCGTCGGCCGGGGCGCGGAGATCCGCCCCGGGGTGGCGTACGCGCCCGGCGACCACATGAAGTAGTTGCCGGAGGAGTGCAGGTTCATCGAGAACTTCATGTTGGGCCGCTGGGCCAGCCAGTCGACGTTGCGGTTCTCCGGCTCGGACAGCTCGCTCGGCCCGGCGTACGTGTCGCCGGTGCAGCTCGCCGACGCCCCCGAGTAGCCGTCGAAGAGGCTGTACTCGGTGTAGTTGCGGTTGTTGTCCACCCCCCACGAGTTGCGGGCCAGCGCGTCGGTGGCGCCGCCCGGGGCACAGTGGTTGGTCATGTTGCGCCGCTGCGAGGCGTAGTCGTAGAACGAGTAGTGCCCGCCGTCCGGGTTGATCGACGGGACGATCCAGATGTCCAGGGTGCGCAGCAGCTGCTTGGTGTTCTCGTCGGTGGCGTGGTTGCGCAGCAGCCGCTCGGCGGTCTCGATGGTCACCAACGGCGGGACCCACTCCCGGGCGTGCTCCTGGGCGTACGCGAGCACGCCGGTGCGGGAGCCGTCCCGGTACTTGCCGATTCGGATGGCGTACACCGGATGCGGGTCGCGGGACACCCCGGCCGGGGCCTTCAGGTTGTCCGTCAGCGGCGTCGGCGCGACCGGCGCGACCACCCCGGCACCGGCGTCACCCCGATAGGTGTACGCCGTGACCAGCGCACCCGCCTCGGCGGTCAGCGCCGCGGCGACCTGGGCGGCGGTGCTGGTCACCGCCCCGGCGGCATCGGTGGCCAGGCTGACCCGGATGTCCTTGCCGGTCACCGTGACCGCGAGCGGCCGGTCGGCCGCGCCCGGGTCGGCCAGCGCGACGGTGATGTCGTTGCCGCCCTCGTGCCCCCAGGCGAGCGAGTCCACCGCGACCCGGGTGGCGTTGGTCCCGCCGAGCACCACCTGCGCCTTACGCCGGTACCCGTTGGTCTGGTACGGCAGCTTCACCACCTCGGCGAGCTGCGGGTAGGCGTCGGCCAGCCGCTTGATCCGGTCGTACAGCTCGGTCGGGGTGAGGTAGCTGGTGACGAAGTCCTTCTGGTAGCCGGGCCCTTCCGGGCTGTCGGCCGGGATCGGCAGCCACTCGGAGACCTCGGCGACCGCCACGTCCCCGGTGGGGCTGGTGATCTGGATGCGTTGCGGCCGGGCGGTGACGGCGGCGGCGCCCCGGTGGTAGAGGTAGACCCCGGCGTCGACGAACCGGGAGATGTTCTGGGTGCCGCCGGAGCCGATCTCGGTGCCGGGGCCGCTGTCCCGGGCCACGGTCAGCGCGCTGGTGGAGGTCTGCCCCTGGGCCCACTTCGCCTCGACCGAGAGCACCTGGTTGGTGCCGGAGGTGTAGTAGTCGGCCCGGATGATCTTCACGTCCGAGGCGGCGGCGCTGCGCGCCAGGGTGGCCGTGTACGCCCGGTTCTCGGCCTGGTGGGCGGCGATCGTCGCGTCCCGCTCGCTGACCCGCTGCGCGGAGTCGGCGGCGTCGTGCAGCACGGCGCCGACCCGGTAGCCCATCCGCTGGAGCGCGGCGACCTCGGTGGGGGTGACCACGGCGTGCACCACGATGCCCGCCTCGGTGCGGGTGACGTGGTGGTCGAGGTCGACCCCGGTGGCGACCAGCTCGTCCAGCCGGGCGGTGTCGTCGACCACCACCTCCACCACGTCGGCCTGCTCGTCGGCGGAGCGTTCGAGCACGATCGGGGCGTCGGCCTCCCGGTCGGGCGGAGCGGCGGTGCCGGCGGTCGCCGGGCCGGCGAGCAGCAGCAGCGCCACACCGGCGGCCGTCGCGGCGGGTAGCCGCCGCCAGCGGCGGGGGAGTGCGGAACGGGACATCTCGGGCCACCTTTCCTGGGGGTGCGAGACGGACCGACGGCGCGCGGCAGCGCCCGCCGTCGGGCGGGGGTGCGGAAACAGGGAGGTCGGACGCCGACAGCCGGGCGACGGTGGGCGACCGATCACGACGTCGACCCACCGGACGACGGGAGACACGGGTGTCTCCCGGACGCGCGGCGGCGCCGGACCGGCGCCGATCCGGTCTGCGTGACGGGCGGGGGACGTACCTGGTTACGGTCGGTCGTGGGGGCATTGCCGATCGGTGCGCCCATCCTGGCCGTACCCGCTCGGATCTGTCAATGATCTGTCCGGCCGGACACGGACTGTCACAGCACGGCGGCGCGAACGTCCTCTCCCGACGGTCGACGCGACGGTCGGGGCGGTCAGGACGGGGCGGTCAGGACGGGGCGGTCAGGACGGGGCCCGGTAGTGGCCGGTCAGCCGACCCAGTTTCATCGCCAGGTGCAGGCACAGCCGCTCGTTGCCGTCCTTGAGGTCGGTGTCGGCGAGCTGCTCGACCCGTTGCAGCCGGTAGTAGAGGGTGGTCCGGTGCAGCCGTAGTTTCTCGGCGGTCGCGTGGGCGTTGCCGGCCAGGTCGAGATAGGCCTCCAGGGTCTCCAGCAGCACCTGGTGGGCGTCGTCGCGCAGCAGCCGCTCCAACCCGGGATGCACCCCGGCGACGTCCAGGTGCCGGCCGTCCAACTGGGACAACACCCGGTAGATGCCGAGGCCGGCCCAGGAGACCACCCGCCCGAGCGCCGGCAGCTGGACGCCGACCCGGGCGGCCTGCACCGCCTCCCGGTACGACTGCACCGCGTCGACCAGCCCCGGGCGGGACTGACCGATGCCGGTCACCGTCCGCTCCACCGAGGACAGCCCCCGGGTGGCCTGACCCAGTGCCTCGTCCAGGTGCCCGGCGGCGGCCGCCGGGGTGGGCCGGCCGGCGATCCGGCCACCGCAGATCAGCAGCACCCCGTGGTCGGGCCAGACCATGTGCAGCGACTCCCGCACGCCGAGCCACCGGCGGGTCGCCACCAGCGCCTGTTCCAGCGCGATCCGGGCCACCTCGTCGGGGTGCCGCCCGGTGGCGGGGGCGAGTTGGGCCACCACCGCCGTGGTCGTGCCGTCGCCGGCGACCGTGCCCTCCTCCAGCAGCGCCCGCACGGCGTGCGCGCGGGCCTGGGGACTCTCCACCAGCAGGGTCCGGGTGGCCTCGGCCTCCCGCTGCGAGGCCAGCTCGCCGAGCAGGTTCTCCCGGTAGAGCGCCAGCGACAGGTCGGTGAAGGCGCCGGTCGCGGTGGCGATGTCGGCGTCGGTCATCGACCCGTCGTCGTCGATGAACCAGACGAACCCGAGCAGCAGGTCGTCGTGCCAGATCGGCACGCAGACCCGGGGGAGCAGGTCGAGGTCGACGTCGGCGGGGGTACGCACCGGCTCGCGGGCGGTCAGCACACCCATCCGGCGGAACCAGGCGATCACCTCCGGGGTGGTCTGCCGGCGCAGGATCGACATCCGGCGCACCTCGTCCATCGGCCCGTCGTGTTCGCTGTAGACGACCACCCGCTGCCGCCGGTCCTCGATGAGGGCGGGACGCCCCACCCGGGCGGCGACGGCGTCGACTATGCGCTGAAGCTCACCGTGCATGGATCTCCCCTGGTTGGCTGCGCGGCAGGGGTGCGACAGCCGGTGCCCTACCCTCTGCGGCCGGTGGGCCTGTGCGCAAGGTCCACCACGGATCTACCGACAAAAGGACGGCCCCCACGGCGACTGTTCCGGCAATTGTCCGAAGAGCCACGGCGATCGACGATCGTAGGGTTCCTCCTGCGGTGGGCAGCGGGCCGCCGGCGCGCAGGAGGGAACGCCCGAGTGACAGCTGGTAGGCCCTGGCGTGGCGTCCTGGTCGCCATCACCACGCCGTTCCGCGACGACCTCGGCGTCGACTTCGACCGGCTCCAGGAGCACGTGCGCTGGCTGGCCGAGGCGGGTTGCCACGGGGTGACCCCGTGCGCTTCGGTGGGGGAGTACCGGGCCCTGTCCGACGACGAACGGGCCGACGTGGTGCGGGCGACGGTGCAGGCCGCGCCGCCGGGCTGCGCGGTGCTGCCCGGCGTCGGCGGCTACGGCAGCCGGCAGTCCCGCCGCTGGGCGGAGCAGGCCGCCGCCGCCGGCGCCCACGGGGTGCTCGCCCCACCCCCGGACGGCTACCCCGCCGGGGACGCCGACGTGGTCGCCCACTACCGGGAGGTGACCGCCGTCGGCCTGCCGGTGGTCGCCCACAACGACCCGTACGACACCCGGGTGGACCTGACGCCCGAGCTGCTCGCCCGGGTCGCCGAGACCGACGGCATCGTCGCGGTCGAGGAGTTCTCCGGCGACGTGCGGCGGGTGCACCGGATCAGGGACCTCTGCCCGCACGTGGACGTGCTGGCCGGGGCCGACGACGTGCTGCTCGAACTGGTGCTGTGCGGGGCCCGGGGCTGGGTCGCCGGCCTGTCCAACGCGCTGCCCCGCCAGGCCCTGCGGCTCTACGACCTCTGTGTCGCCGGGGACCTGGCGCGGGCACTGCCGCTCTATGCCGAGTTGCACCCGGCCTTCGGCTGGCGCTCCCGGCCGGAGGCCGTACAGGCGATCAAGCTGGCGATGGACTGTGCCGGGCGGTTCGGTGGCCGGTGCCGCCCGCCGCGCGGTCCGCTGGCCGGGCCGGCCGCCGCCCGGCTGCGCCGGGACCTGGTGCGGGCCCTGTCGACCACCGTCGATCCGGTCACCGACGGTCGGCCCCGGTGAACCATGCCGGCCGGTCCGGCCGGTCGACCGACGGCGCGGCGTTGCGGTCCGGGCCGGGGTGGGCGGCCCGCCGGGCCCCGGCGTCGGTCCTTCAGGTGTCGGAAGCCGCCGGTCCACCTGCCGACATCTGCACGGTGACCGGCCCCGGCCCGTCCTCCTAGATTCGCTGCGCGGCCCAGTGACAGGTGTCCCGGCAGCCACCCCTCGCCGACACCGGACCGGACGCCGTGTCCCTCCCGACGAGAGGTGAACCTGTGCACCGTGCTACCCGCAACAGACCCCGACTGAGGCGCTCCGTGTTGGCCGCGGTCCTGGCCGGCACCCTCGTGGTGACCGGCGCGGCGCAGGCCGCCGCGGCCCCGGCCAATCCGGCCGGCGGCACCGCGCCGTTCCAGGTCCTCGACCCGCAGGCGTGGCAGAACCCCGACACCATGACCTGGGACGACTACCAGGCGGTGCCGGGTAAGAACTGGGCCGACCCGAGCGTGCGGGGCGCGGTCCGCAACTTCAAGATCGCCCTGGTCGCGCTCGACTATCCGGACCAGACGTTCGCGGTCTCCCAGCGGGCCCGCTCGACGGTCTTCGGCAACCCCCAGTCGGTCGCGGCCAACATCCCCCGCGCCGACGTGCCGAAGTTCTACCAGGACTTCCTCAACACCCCGAACACCCTGAACAAGGGGCACACCCTGCACGAGTACTGGATGCAGGACTCCAACGGGCGCTACGGCGTGGACCTGGCCGGGTTCGGGCCGTACCAGTTGCCGGCGAAGTCGTACCAGTACGGGCTGGACAACAGCTTCAACCCCGGGGCCTGCCCGAGCGGTGACACCTGCAACAAGAACATCCGCACCGACGGGTTGGGCGCCTGGCGGGCGGCGGTCGGTGACGCGGTCGCCGACCAGTACGAGCTGGTCTTCATCCTCAGCGCCGGGCAGGACGAGTCGTCCACCTGGCAGGAGTTCGGGCAGATGATCTTCCAGAACAAGGAGGACGTGCCGGACGCCTGGGGCCCGCCGGACCCCAACCTGCCGAACTGGGCCAAGACCCGCTATGTGGAGTGGACGTCGTGGAAGGCGGCGGCGACGTTGTGGCCCAACGCCGGCTCCGGCTCGTCCACCCAGGGCGAGAGCTCCGGCATGGGGGTGTACGCCCACGAGCTGACCCACCTGCTCGGCATCGGCGACAACTACAACAACCCGTACGGCGAGCCGTTACGGCGGGCGTACACCGGCATCTGGAGCATGATGTCGCGGGGTTCGTTCAACGGCCCCGGCGGCCCGCACACCCGCTGGCAGATCCCGCCGACCAACGGCGGCTCGATGGGGTCGTTGCACACGGTGCGGGACAAGCTCAAGATCGGCCTGCTCGGTGAGGAGCACGTGCTGCGGCTGTCCCGGGAGGCGCTGGCCTCCTCCGGGCTGGTCGTCGCCCAGGTGACCGCCCGCGCGGTCGACGCCGGACCGAAGGGGTTGACCGGCGTGAACATCGCCCTGAACAAGGACCTCTCGCCGGCCTGTACGGTCGCCACCAACCCGTTGTGCGACGGCGGGAGCTTCCACAACTACACCGTCGAGGTCGTCGACCGGATGGGCGCGGACTCGTTCACCCCGGACCGGGGTGTGCTGCTGAGCAAGACCAAGAACGCCGACAGCGCACCGTTCCAGTGGGTGGTGGACGCCAACCCGCAGGACATCGACATGATCGACTTCTACCGGCCGGACGGCACCCCGCAGAAGATCACCATGGGTGACTACCGGCAGCTCTCCGACGCGCTGTTCCACGCCGGAGCGGACACCGGCAGCCAGTACGAGTACGTCGACGAGGCCAACCGGCTGCACTTCTACATCATCGACCTCAAGCGGGACGCCGCCGGCTCGCTGTCGTACACGGTGGCGGTGAAGTCGCTGGACGGCACCGGGGGGCCGAGCAGCCACGGGGTGGCCCTGGCCAAGGGTGAGGTGACCAGCACCGGCAAGCCGACGAACCGGGGTGTGACCTGCGCGTTCGAGCTGACCAACACCGGCACCTACTCGGCCGGTGGGCAGCAGCACCCGGAGAACGTGACCGCCTACCTCAAGTCGGACGTCTACCGCCTCTCGGCGGAGGTGGCCGGCACGGGCTGGCGGACCTGGCTGCCCAACCCGATCGCCACCGCCCAGTTCGGCAAGTCCACCACGGTCCGGGTCTCGGTGGGGGCCACCGCCGCCGCCGCGGACACCGGTTTCGTCAAGCTCACCGCGACCTCTGAGAGCGACCCGTCCAAGACCGTGACGAAGCAGTGCCGGGTGGAGAAGTCCTGACCGGTATCGATGGTCGCGCCGGGTCCGTGGCGGCACCCGTCGGCACGGACCCGGCGCGCGGGTGGGAGGAGACGACGTGCGGCTGACCACGGGCACCCGGCGCGGCACCGGCGCGCTGGCGATCCTGCTGCTGGCCGGGACGACCGGCTGCGGCGGCCCCGACCCGGGGCCGGAGGCGGTCACCCCGACCACCGTCCGGGTCCTGGTCCGCGACATCAACATCAGGGCCGAGGGCGTGGACTGCGCCGGCACCGGGCCGTACCTCTATTTCCACCACAGGGCACCGTTCCGGTTGCTCGACCCGGACGGCGCGGCCCTGGTCACCGGGAAGCTGCCGGCGGGCACGGCGGTGGCCGCCTTCGCCGAGGACCTGGCGGTGGAGCGGGTGCCGACCTACTGCGAGTTCGCGGTGCCGGTGCAGGTGCCGCAGCGGACCGGGTACCGGCTGGAGGTGGCCGGCCGGCCCGCGCTCGACCTGACCCCGGACAGCAGCGAGGGGCCGGCGCTGGTGGCGGTGGTGCCGGCATGAGGCGGCTGCTCGCGCCGTTGCTGGCGGTGCTGGTGCTGGCCGGCTGCACCGCCCGCCCGGCCGGGGAGTCCGCGCCGGCGCTCGCCGGGGGCGCCTCGACGATGCCGGGGCCGGTCCCCGCCGATCTGGCGCTGCGCCCGGCGCCCGGCACCGCGCCGGCCGCCCCGGCGTTCACCGGCGGGCTCACCGACGGCACCCCGCTCACCGCCGCCCGGCTGTGGGCGGACCGACCGGTGGTGTTCACCTTCTTCAGCTCCTGGTGCACCACCTGCGTCGCCCGCCAGGACGCGCTCAGCGACCTCGCCCGCCGGCACCGGGACCGGGTGGTCTTCGTCGGGGTGGCCGGCGCGGACCAGGCCGAGGAGTTGCAGGACTACCTGCGCACGCACCGGGTGGAGTACCCCGTCGTGGTCGACGAGCAGCAGACCATCTGGCGGTCGTACGCGGTGCGGGAGCCACCGGCCGTCGTGCTGGTCGCGAAGGGCGGTGCGTTGCTGCGGGGCTGGCCGGGCGGCCTGGACGCGGCGGCGTTGGAGCAGCGGCTGGGGGAACTGGTGCTGGCCGGTTCCGGGTAGCGGACCGGAGCACCGGACGGCGGGCCAGCGCCCGGCCGGCCCCGCCCGGCGGTGGACCGGTCCGCGGCGACGCGTCGGGCGTGGTGTCGATTCGGGCGTGGTGTCGATTCGACCGTGGGTCGGCATCGCGCCCCGCGGCGCGTCCGCGTGCCCGCGTCCCGGTCGCCGTCGCTGTTCGTGCTGGTGAGGGCCGGGGAATCGACCGGGAAGCCGGGTCTGGGCGACCGTTCGGGCATTGGTTCTGACCATCGAGAACTTTTGTTCGCGCGAACAAAAGTTTCTCCGTTCGAGGTCTATCTTTAGCCGTCAGCCACCGTTAGTGTCCGGTTCACGGACGTAACACGGCTGACACACCCCCTTGATCGACCAGTCATCCACCGGGCCACGCGTATTCGGCGGCGCAGGTCCTTACCGACCCTCACAGCAGGACTCGCACGTCTCCGTGGCCCGCAGGGCCACCCTCGAAAGGTGGAAATTGTGAACGAGGAAAAGCGCCGTTTGGCCGCCGACCCGCAGTACCGCGCCCAGGTCACCCGTCGTCGGCTGCTCGCCGCGTCGGCCGGCGCCGCCGCTGTCCTCGGCGCGGCCGGGCTGCCGGTGCTCCAGACCAACGGCCCGGCCCGCGCGGACGGCAAGTGGCGGGTCGACCCGCTGATCCCGGTGCAGAACCGGGGCATCATCCTCTACAGCGTCCGGGACCGGATCGCCGCCGCCCCGGACGACAGCGGTGTGCCCTACGGCTTCGAGC
This sequence comes from Micromonospora matsumotoense, assembly GCF_900091525.1. Classification (GTDB taxonomy): domain Bacteria; phylum Actinomycetota; class Actinomycetes; order Mycobacteriales; family Micromonosporaceae; genus Micromonospora; species Micromonospora matsumotoensis. The sequence continues at coordinate 143,886 of NZ_FMCU01000004.1, read as the reverse complement.
GGGTGCTCGCCAGCCTGGCCCAGATGGGCTACAAGGAGATCGAGTTCGCCGGCTACAACCAGCACACCTCGATCCTGGGCCGGCAGATCACCCCGACCGAGATCCGCAAGATCCTGGACGACAACGGCCTGGTCGCCAACGGCACCCACGCGTCGATCAACGCGGCGACCTTCCAGCAGCAGCTGGACATCGCCGAGGAACTCGGCATGAAGAACATCGGCACCGGCAGCGACCCGAGCAACAGCGCCTACCAGTCCGACTGGGACGCCGCCGCCGACCTGTGGAACGAGCTGGGCCGGCAGGCCAAGGAGCGCAAGATGCGCCTCTACACCCACAACCACGACGTGGCCTACTCGTTCCTGCTCGACAGCGGCCCGCTGGACGCCAACGGCAAGCCGACCCGCTCCTCCGGCGTCCGCCGGCTGGAGTACTTCTTCGCCAAGACCGACCCGAAGTACGTCTTCTTCGAGCTGGACATCTACTGGGCGTACGTGGCGCGGCACAAGCACACCAAGTACATCAACTCGGCCGGCCAGGAGAAGACCTCGCTGTTCGACCCGATCCTGAACGTGGCGCGGCGCACCAAGCGGTTCCCGCTGTTCCACGCCAAGGACGGCAACCGCAACACCACGCTGCCCAACGGCTACGAGATGATCCCGCTCGGTGAGGGCGACATCAACTTCCAGCAGTTCTTCCAGACCATCGGCGAGTCCGACTTCCACCACGCCAACTGGGAGATGGACACCGCCCCCGGCGGCACCGCCGCCCCGGGCCAGTCGCTGGACTTCGCCCGGCTCAGCTACGCCAACATGGCCGACCTGACCACGTACCGCAACGACTGACCGCTCCGACGGCCGTACCCCGGCCGCAGCTGGGCACCGACCGACGGTCGCACCCCCGTCGGCGGTACCCCCGGGTGGCGGTCGCGTCTCCTGACGCGACCGCCACCGCCCGGACGCCGTCGCCGTCCGACCGTCGCCACCCGGCCCCGCCCCGTAGACCCGGGCGGCCGGCTGAACGATCCACGGGCGTTCCGCCCCCGGCGGGCCTCGGGCCCGCGCACCGCGTCACCTCTTCCGACCCGTACCCCCGCGGGCCGTGCTGGCGCATGCCCGCAACACGGGCTGCGACCCCACGCCCCGCCCGGCAGCTCACCGGTCGGCGAACCACCTCGGGGCCGGGACGGCGTCGTCCCGCCCCCACCGGAGAGCGAGGCGCAGCACCGCCACACCCCCGGGTGGCCCCGGCACCCACCCGGAGCAGGTAGCACATCGTCCCCCACCGGAGGAACCAGATGGCAAGATCGGTACACCGATGGCTCGCCGCGATCGCAGGGGTCGGGATCGTCGTCCCGCTCGCCGCGACCGCCCCGGCGTTGGCCCAGCCGGCCCAGGACAAGACCAGTGTCCTGGTGTTCACCAAGACCGACGGTGAGCGGCACCCGTCCATCGACAAGGGTGTCAACGCGATCCGCACCCTGGGCAACGGCAACGGCTTCACCGTCGACGTCACCCAGAACTCCACCGCCTTCTCCGACGACAACCTGGCCAGCTACGGCGCGGTCGTCTTCCTCAACACCACCGGCGACGTGCTCAACGGCGGCCAGGAGGCGGCCTTCGAGCGCTACATCCGCAACGGTGGTGGCTACCTCGGCGTGCACGCCGCGGTCGAGGCCGAGCCATCGTGGACGTTCTACCGCGACATCGTCGGCACCACCGCGGCCGGCACGGCGTCGAGCGGGTCGGCGACCATCGACGTGGCCGACCGGGTCCACCCGGCGAGCAAGCCGCTCGCCCGGCAGTTCAGCCTGAACGACCAGTGGTACAACTTCACCACCAACGTGCGGGGCACCGCGCACGTGCTGGCCACGGTGGACGAGAAGACCTTCACCGGCGGCACCATGGGCTACGACCACCCGATCTCCTGGTGCAAGGACTTCCAGGGCGGCCGGTCGTTCTACACCGGACTCGGCGACTCCGCCGACACGTACGCCAACGGCACCTTCCGCAAGCACCTGCTCGGCGCGATCCAGTGGTCGGCCGGCATGGTCCAGGGCGACTGCGGGGCGACGGTCAAGGCCAACTACGAGAAGGTCATCCTCAACGACGAGCCGGGCGAGCCGATGACCCTGTCGGTGCTGCCCGACGGCCGGGTGCTGCACAACACCCGGGCCGGCGAGATCCGGCTGTACGACCCGAAGACCGGTGCCAGCCCGGTCGTCACCACCCTCCCCGTCTACCAGCACGACGAGGACGGCCTCCAGTCGATCACCGTCGGCCCGGACTTCGCCACCGACAAGTGGGTCTACGTCTACTACGCCCCGAAGCTGGACACCCCGATCACCGACGCGCCGGTGACCAGCACCGACCCGACCGCGTGGGACGCCTACAAGGGGCACAACCAGCTCTCCCGGTTCAAGTGGGTCGAGGAGCCGACGCCGCACCTGGACCTGGCCAGCGAGCAGAAGATCATGAAGGTCGACACCGACCGGGGTGTCTGCTGCCACGTCGCCGGTGAGGTCAAGTTCGACGGCAAGGGGCTGCTCTACCTGGTCACCGGTGACGACACCAACGCCGGTGGCTCGGACGGCTACACCCCGATCAACGAGTCGCCGACCCAGGGCCCGGGCTACGACGCCCAGCGTTCCGCCGGCAACACCAACGACCTGCGGGGCAAGGTGCTGCGGATCAAGGTGAAGGCCGACGGGTCGTACAGCGTCCCGGCCGGCAACCTCTTCCCCGAGGCCGAGGACCGGGACGACAAGACCCGCCCGGAGATCTTCCTGATGGGGCTGCGCAACCCGTTCCGCTTCGACGTGGACTCCCGGGGCTTCGTCTACATCGGTGACTACTCGCCGGACTCGCAGGTGCCGAACGCGGCCCGGGGGCCGGAGGGCACCGGCCGGTGGATCGCCGCCAACAAGGCCGGCAACTACGGCTGGCCGTACTGCTACTCGCCGACCCTGCCGTACATCGACTACGACTTCGTGACCAAGCAGTCGAAGGGGGCGTTCAACTGCGCCGCGCCGGTGAACGACTCGCCGCGCAACACCGGCCGTCGGGTCCTCCCGCCGGTGCAGGACCCGCAGCTCAACTACACCTTCCGGGCCACCACCACCTGCGCCGAGGCGTACCTGAACACGCCGCCCGGCACCTGTGAGTTCCAGTGGCCGGTGCTCGGCACCGGTGGCGTCGGCCCGATGGGCGGCCCGGTCTACAAGTACGACGCCGCGCTGGCCTCCGAGACCAAGTTCCCGGAGTACTACCACGACGCGGTGGTCTTCGGGGAGTTCACCCGGGACAAGATCTACATGATGCGCACCAACGGCAGCGGCAAGCTGGTCGGGGTGGAGCAGTTCCTGCCGGGCGTCGTCTTCGACAACCCGATGGACATGGAGTTCGGCCCGGACGGCAACCTCTACCTGCTGGAGTACGGCGACGGCTTCTTCCGGGCCAACCCGGACGCCGCCCTGTCGGTGATCCGCTACGCCAAGGGCACCCGGGCGCCGGTGGCGGAGTTGAAGGCCAGCCCCACCTCCGGGCAGGCGCCGTTGACCGTGCAGTTCTCCGCCGAGGGCTCCTACGACGCGGACCCGGGCGAGACCATCACCTACGCCTGGGACTTCGACGGCAACGGCACCACCGACGCGACCGACCGGGACGCGTCGCACACCTACACCACCAACGGCGTCTTCACCGCCAAGCTGACGGTGACCGACACCAGCGGCAAGACGGCGGTGCTCACCCGCGAGATCACCGTGGGCAACACCGCACCCACCGTGAAGGTCACCTCGCCGCTGTCCGGCACCTTCTTCAACTGGGGTGACACCGTGCCGTGGACGGTCACCGTGACCGACCCCGAGGACGGTCCGATCGACTGCAGCCGGGTGACGGTCTCCTTCGTCCTGGGTCACGACACGCACGGGCACGGCATGAGCGACGCCAACGGCTGCTCGGGCTCGTTCGAGACCCCGGCCGACGGTGCCGACCACGCCGGTGGCTACCTGTACGGCGCGATCAGCGCCACCTACACCGACAAGGGCGCCAACGGCCAGCCGGCGCTGTCCGCCCTCGACCAGATCGTTCTGCAGACCTTCCGGCAGCAGGCCGAGTTCGCCCAGGTGCAGCAGGGCGTCACCCTGGCGAACACCACCGACGCCGGTGGCGGCCAGCACGTGGCCGGCATCGACAACGGCGACCACATCGCGCTCGACCCGATCAACCTGGGCGGGATCGACAAGATCACCTTCCGGTACGCCGGTGGCTCCACGGCCACCGTCGGGACCCCGCGCGGCATCGTCGAGCTGCGGCTCGACTCGCCGACCGGGACGCTGGTGACCAGCGCGACGCTCAACGCCACCGCCGGCACCAGCGCCTGGGCCAGCCAGACCTTCCCGGTCAGCCAGGCGGCCGGCACCCACGCGCTCTACCTGGTCTTCAAGCCCGCCTCCGGCGGACCCACGACCAGTCTGTTCAACCTCAACTGGGTGGAGTTCGGCGGCCCGACCGCCTGACGTCACCCTCCGGTCGCCGGGAGGACGGAGACTCCGTCCTCCCGGCGTCGTAACGGCACCGGGCGGCCACCGTCGGTCGGCCGGTCGGCACCGTCGGTGTCCGGCCCGGCCGGAGCCGTCGGTGTCCGGCCAGGTCTGACTGACCGGCCAGTGGTCGGCCGATCATCGATGATCTAGCGTCCCGTGCGCCGGGGGCAGCGCCATCGCCCCGGTGAGAAGCAGAAACGAGGGGGGACAGTGCCGTTCCGTGACGATGCCGCCGATCGGGGCGAGCAGCTCCGCCCCGACCGTTCGGGGCCGACAGTGACCTGCCCGCCGGGTTGGCGCCCGCTGCGGGTGGCGATGATCGGTCAGAAGGGCGTGCCGGCCACCCACGGGGGGATCGAACGGCACGTGGAGGAGATGGCCAGCCGGCTGGCCGGGCTCGGCCACGAGGTCACCGTCTACTGCCGGGACAGCTACGGCGCGGTGGAGGCCACCCGGCACCGGGGCATCCGGCTCCGGCGGACGCGCACCGTGCCCAGCAAGCACCTCGACGCCATCGTGCACTCGGCCACCTCGACGCTGGCCGCGCTGACCGAGCGCCCCGACATCGTGCACTACCACGGTCTCGGCCCGGTGCTGACCGCGCCGCTGGTCCGCTACGCCTCCCGGGCCCGGGTGGTGCTCACCGTGCACGGGCTGGACAACCAGCGCGACAAGTGGGGCCGGGCGGCGCGGGCCGTGCTCGGCACCGCGTACCGGCTCAGCGGGCACCTGCCGGACGCCCGGGTGACCGTGTCGCAGGGCCTGGCGGCGCACTACACCAGCCGGTTCGGCCGACCGGCCCGCTACATCCCCAACGGGGTGGCCGCCCCCACCCACCGGCCGCCCCGGGAGCTGTCCCGGTTCGGCCTGCGCCCCGGTGGCTACCTGCTGCTGGTCGGCCGGCTCGTCCCGGAGAAGGCCGCCGACCTGCTCGTCCGGGCGTTCCGACGGCTGCCGACCGACCTGCGGCTGGCCATCGTCGGCGGCTCGGCCTTCACCGACGAGTACGTCGCCCGGCTGCGTCAGGCCGCCGGCGACGACCCGCGCATCGTGTTCACCGACTTCGTCTACGGCGACGTGCTGGCCGAGTTGTACTCGCACGCGGCGGCGTTCGTGCAGCCGTCCCGCCTGGAGGGGCTGCCGCTGACCCTGCTGGAGGCCGCCTCGTACGGGCTGCCGGTGGTGGCCAGCGACATCGAACCCCACCGGGAGGTGCTGGACCACGACGGTCCGGGGCAACGGCTGTTCCGCGACGGCGACGTCGACGACCTGCTGCGGGCGCTGACCACGGTGACCGCCGACAGACCGGCCGAACGGGCCGGCGCCGCGCTGTTGCGCGACCGGGTACTCGCCGAGTACAGCTGGGACGCGGCAGCCCGCGAGTTGGAACGGCTCTACTTCTCGCTGGCCCTGCGGGTGCCCCGCCCGGTTCGGGACGTTAAGTCGCCAACGGTCGACGTAACGGCCCATGTCCCGGCCCGACGGCGACCGTTAGATTAGGCCGTTCTCCCGGCCGTCGGCGGCGACCGGCAACACAATCTGCGGAAACGAGTGGTCGGCGAGCGGTGGACGGACAGCGACACGGCACGGAGGTCGACCTCGCGCTGCCCGCAGAGAGACGCCGACGGTGGTCCGTCGGTGACCCGACCGCGCGCCTGCTGACCGGCGGCGCGGCGCTGCTCTGCGCCGTGGTCGCGGTCGGTGCCGGGCTGGTCGCGACCGGTGGCGGCCGGATCGGCGCGGTGCTGCCCCTGGTGATCCTCGCCGGGCTGGCCGTCGGGGTGCTCGCGTTGACCCGCTTCTCGGCGTACGTGCTGCTGATGCTGGCGGTCCGGTCCTGCGTCGACCTGTTCAAGCTCAGCGGCCCGACGGCCGGCCGGGCCGACGGTGCCGGGGCGACCCGCACGATGGACCCCTCGACCATCCTGGCGGTGCTGTTCCTGCTCGCCGCCGGACTCTGGCTCGCCGCCCAACTGCGGCAGCGGGGCCGGCTGCGCGGCTCCCCGCTCGGCGTGGCGATGCTGCTGGTCGGGGCCACCTCGCTGGTCAGCGCGGCCGGTGCCGCCCAGCCGGTGCCCAGCGCCCTGGAGGCGCTGCGGATCGGCACCGTGGTGGTGATGTTCGTGGTCCTGGAACAGTTGATGCCGGACCTGCCGGCGGTCCGCCGGGTGCTGCTCGCCGCGTACGTCTCGCTGGCGCTGGCGGTCGGCTACACCGTCGTGCTGTCCCTGCTCGGCCACCCACCGGCCGAGGTCAAGGGGGACTTCACCCGGATCAGCGGACCGTTCAGCCAGTCCACCACGTTCGGCCGCTACCTGATGTTCATGGTGATCTTCGGGTTCGGCATCCACCGCTACCTGAGCCGCCGACTGCGGCTCGGCCTCGGCGCGCTGCTCGCCGCGTCGCTGCTGTTCCTGCTGCTCACCAACACCCGCAGCGCCATCCTCGGGGCGGGGCTGGGCCTGCTGGTGGTGGCGGTGCTGCACCGCAGCCGGCGGATGCTGGTGGCGCTCTGCCTGGTCGCGGTGGCCGGGGTGGCCCTGCTGCCGAGCGTCGCGCACCGCTTCGGGCAACTCGCCGACAGCAGCGCCGTGGGCGGCGGCCCGACCGGCAACACCCTCGCCTGGCGGGTCGGCTACTGGGCGGAGATCGTGTCGCTGGCCAACCGCAACCCGGTCACCGGGATCGGCCCCAACATGACCAAGTTCGAGGCCGACGAGGCGAAGAAGCCGCACAACGACTTCCTGCGCGCGTACGTGGAGACCGGGCTGGCCGGGCTGCTGGCGTACCTGGCGATGATGGCGCTGTGCCTGCACACCGGGCTGAACGCGCTGCGCCGGGCCCCACCGGGCACCCTCGGCCGGGGCATCGCGATCGGGTTCCTGGGCTGCGCGGTCGCCTTCGTCGCGGTCAGCGCGGCCTCCAACGTGATCTCGAACGTGGTGACCCTGTGGTATTTCGCGGCGTTCGCCGCGGCAGCCGGCGCGGTCGCCCGCGGGCTACCGGACGACCTGTCCCGGCCGGCGTCGCTCCGACCGGTGACGACCGGCCGGCCCAACCGATGAACCGTCAAGCAGTGGGGAGCACCAGGGTGGAGATCGTCGACTATCTGCGGGTCGCGCGGCGTCGACTCTGGCTGCTGGTGGGCATTCCGCTGGTGGCCGGGGTGGCAGCCGCGCTGATCGTCCTGCTCGGCCCGCAGCAGTACGCCGCCACCTCCTACGTCGCCGCGCCCGCCCTGGTCGGTGGCAGCGCGTCCCAGCAGTACACCGGCACCCAGGCCGCCAACCAGTTCGCGGCGGCCTTCGCCGCGGCGGTGACCTCCCCGCAGGTGGTCGACCAGGTGGCCGCCGACACCGGGGTCCCCGCCGACACGCTGCGCGACGGGCTCGCGGTCAAGCAGGTCGGCGCGAGCAGTCAGCTCACCGTGACCTACACCGCCGACGACCGGTCCACGGTCGCCCCGGTGCTCACCGCCACCGGCCGGCGCGCGCTGGCGTTCCTGTTCACCAGCCAGGTCAACATCGCCACCGACGAGGTGAAGGCGGCCACCGACGAGCTGACCACCGCCACCCGGGCGATCAACGACTGGGAGAAGACCAACAAGGTCAGCCAGCCGGACAAGCTCTACCAGTCGACCCTCCAGGAGATCGCCAGCCTGCGGCAGCAGCAGTTGCAGATGCAGGCGGTCGGCAACAGCCGGGGCGCCGACGCCGCCGCCGAGTCGATCAGCGCCGGGCAGAAACGCCTCGACGGCCTCGGCCCGAAGCTGCCCGACTACCAGGCGCTGATCGCGCAGCGCGACAGCGCCACCAGCGCGCTGGCCTCGGCCCGGCAGGGCCTGCAACAGGCCCGCGCCCAGTCCCAGGCGGCCGACCCGGACAAGGTCACCAGCGTCGGCGAGGTGCAGCCGGTGTCCCGGATGCAGGCGCTGGTCGCGCTGGTGCTCCCGGTGTCCGGTGCCGGCCTGCTGCTGGCCGTGCTGCTGGTGGCGGTGCTGGAGTGGCTGGCGCGCAGCCGCCGGGCCGGACAGCCGGCGGCGGTCGGCCGGGCGACCCCGGCCCCGACCGGTGGGCGGCGCAGCAGTGACGACACGGTGGTGTTGCCGGCGGTGACGGCGACCGTGCCCGAGCAGCACTCCCGGCGTCGGTAGGTGAGGGTGCCCGCAGTGTCCACACGGGGCGACCAGCCCGTCCGGGAAGCGGCGCGGGGCGACCAGCACGTCCGGGGGATGGCCCGGGGCGGTGGGCTCAACCTGCTCGGCGCCCTGCTCAGCCAGGCGGCGGTCTTCCTGATCATGCTGCTGCTGGCCCGGGTGCTGGGCATCCGGGAGGTCGGCCGGTACGCCCAGTGCTACGCGGTGCTGTCGCTGGCCGGGCTGCTGTCGCTGTCCGGGTTCCGGGCCGGGCTGACCCGGTTCGTGGCGGTGCACCTGGCCGACGACGACGCCCCGGCGCTGCGCGGCACCGTCCGGCTGGGGCTGGCCGTCTCGGCCGGCTCGTCGGTCGTCCTGGCCGGGGCGCTGGCCTGGGGCGCACCCTGGCTCGCCGACCGGCTGCACGATCCGGGGCTGGTCACCGGCCTGCGGCTGGTCGCGTTGACCCTGCCCGCCTCGACGATCTGCGAGGCGGCCCTGGCGGCGACCCGGGGTTGGCGTACCCAGCGGCCGTTCACCTTCATCGGCCAGCTCTACGAGCCGGGCACCCGGCTGCTGCTCACCCTGTTCGCCCTGGTCACCGGGGCCGGGCTGACCGGGGCGTTCTGGGCGCTGGTGGCGGCCGGCTGGTCGGCGGCCCTGCTCGCCCTGCTGGCGCTGGCCCGGCTGGTGCGCCGGGTGCCGCCGGCCCGGCCGGTGCACCGGCCGGGGGAGCTGTTCCGTTTCTCCACTGTCAGTTGGGTGTCGTCGCTGTCGTCGACCGGGCTGATCTGGGTGGACACCCTGCTGCTCGGTTTCTTCGCCAACCCGGAGATCGGCGTCTACAACGTCGCCACCCGGCTGGTCACCGTGGCCATCTTCGTGCTCGCGCCGGTCAACGCGGCGTTCGGTCCGTACCTGGCACACCTCTACCACCGGGGGGATCTCGACGACGTCCGCCGGGTCTACGCGGTGGCCACCGGCTGGGTGGTCCGGTTGTCGCTGCCGGCGTTCGTGGCGCTGCTGGTCCTCCCCGGCGACCTGCTGCGTGTCTTCGGCGGCGAGGTAGCCACCGGCGCGGCGGTGACCGTGATCCTGGCCCTCGGCCAGCTCGTCAACGCGGCGACCGGCCCGTGCGGCACGGTGCTGAACATGTCCGGCCGGGTGGCGCTCAACATGGCCGACAACCTGGTCGCCCTGGTGCTCAACGTGCTGCTCAACCTGTGGCTGATCCCCGCGTACGGGATCGTCGGCGCGGCGGCGGCGTGGAGCGCCTCGCTGATCGTGGTCAACATCGCCCGGGTGGTGCAGGTCCGCCACCTGACCGGCGCGTTGCCGTTCACCGTCGGGATGGCCAAGGGGCTGGCCGCCGGGGTGGCCGCGCTGGCCGCCGGGCTGCTGGTGCGTTGGCTGGTGCCGGGCTGGCCGTGGCGGCCGGCGGCCGGGCTGACCGCGATCGTGGCGGTCTACCTGGGGACCGTGCTGGCGCTGGGGCTCAGCCGGGAGGATCTGATGGTGCTGCGCACCCTGGCCCGCCGCCGTCGTCGCGGCGACCCGTCCGACACCGTGCGGGTCGACCCCCCGGGTGTCGACCCGCGCGACCGGGCGGTGTCGCGGTGAGCGCGGGGCCGCGCCGGGCCGCCGTGGACCGGCTCCGTCGGGTGGTACGCGGCACCCGCGCCTGGGGGCGGGCGGTGTGGCCCGGCCCGGTCGGCGCGCTGCCCGACTTCCTGATCATCGGTGGGCAGCGCTGCGGCACCACCTCACTGCACCACTACCTCGCCGCGCACCCCGACGTGCGGGCCGCCACCGGCAAGGAACTCCAGTTCTTCAGTCTGCACTTCGGGCGGGGGACCCGCTGGTACCGGGCGCACTTCCCACCGGCCGTCGCCGGTCGACGCAGCTTCGAGGCCAGCCCCTACTACCTGTTCCACCCCGGCGTTCCGGCCCGGGTGGCGGCGACGCTGCCGCAGGCCCGGTTCGTGGCGCTGCTGCGCGACCCGGTCGAGCGGGCCTACTCGCACTACCTGCACACCCGCGCGTACGGGGTCGAGCCGTTGGGCTTCGCCGAGGCGCTCGCCGCCGAACCGGGCCGGCTGGCCGGGGCGCTGGCCGACGGGCCGGACACCCCGGCGGCCCACCACGCGCTGCGTAACTTCTCCTACGCCGCCCGGGGCCGCTACGCCGAGCAACTCGACCGCTGGTACGCCCACCTGCCCCCGGAACGGCTGCACGTGATCCGCAGCGAGGACCTGTACGCCGACCCGGCGGCCACCTACGCGGGCGTGCTGCGCTTCCTCGGGCTGGCCCCGTTCACCCCGGCGGAGTTCGCCCGGCACACCCGTCGGGCGGACACCGGCCCGTCCCAGCTCACCCCCGCACTACGGGCCGCGTTGGCCGCCGAGTTCGCCCCGCACAACGCCCGCCTCGCCGACCTGCTCGGCTGGCCGCGTACCTGGTGAACGGCCGCCGGGCCGCCGACGCCGCCCACCCCCTGGTCGGGGCGGCACACCGGTCAGCGGATCGGGGCGAGGACCGTGGCCGGGTCGTCCTTGGCCCGCAGCAGCACCGGGCTGGGGCCGATCGGCAGCGCGCCGGTGCGGGCGGTCGGATCGACGCCGACCGGGCCGCCGGTCAGACCCGCCGTGGCCGGCAGCGACACGGTGCCGGTCGAGGTCGACCAGACCACCAACGTGCTCTCCGCGCCCCGCCGGAACGCCACCCCGGTCAGGCCCTTGCCGTTCACCGGCTCGACGGTCGCGTCCCGGGCCGCCGCCGCCAGGGCGGCCATCATCGCGCCGGCCTGCCGTTGGGTGCCGTCCGGGTCGAGCAGGCCGTAGCGGACCTCCGCGCCGGCCCGGTTGTTCGGGTTGTACGCCAGCGGCAGCCAGAGCACCTCGTGGATGCCCCCGGCGACCAGCAGGCTGACCACCTTGACCATCTCGTCGCCCCGGGCCGCGGCGTCGTCGCCGCCGTCCTTCCAGAACTGGCCGACCTCCCACGCCTGCACCGGCACACCGGACGGCGTCTCGGCCCGCAGGTAGTCCAGCAGCGCCGGCACCCCGGAGAAGTGCTCGTAGAAGTGCAGTTGCCGGACGTCGACCACCCGGTCGTCGAGCAGCTTCTCGGTGACCGCGAGGTAGGCCAGGTTGCGGGCGTTCGGCGCGTTGTCCAGCGCGGCACGCAACGCCGCCGGGTCGTTCACCGCCGGGATCAGCCGACCCCGGGTGCCGATCCGCCGCTGGAAGTACGCCTGGTAGGCGGCGACGGCCTGGTCGGGCTGACCGGCCCGCAGCAGCCGGTCGGCGACCCCCATCCCGTACGCCACGCTGCTCATGCCCGAGTCGACCACCTTGGCCTTCGGGTCGGCCGACCGGATCGCCTCGGCGGCGGCGGTGACCAGCCGGCGGTAGTCCTCCGGGCTGCCCGCCCAGTACTGCTGCGCGTTGACCTCGTTCTCGATGGCGTACTCACCGACGCCGTAGGGCGCGTACCGCTTCACCAGCTCGCGGACGAAGTTCTGGTAGGTGGCCAAGTCCGTCGGCATCGCCGACTCGGTCTTGTTGGCCTGGCCCCGGGTGAACTTCGCCGTCCCGCCGGTCGCCCAGCACACCCCGGTACGGATCTTCAGGTGCAGGGTGATGCCGAGCTTGCGGCTGCGTTCGGCGATCTGGTCCACCGCCGAGAAGTCCGGGCTGCCCTGGGTCTTCTCGATGTCACACCAGCTCAGCTCGTGGTAGGTCGTCGAGCCGGAGAGTTTCTCGAGGTACGGCACGAACTGGTCGTGCCGGGTGAAGTCCCAGTGCGCGCCGAACGGGTTGCGGACCGGCGCACCGGCCGGCAGCGGCGTGCCGCTGGCACCGGCCGACGGACCGGTCGCCGACGGGGCGGGCCGGGGAGCCGGAGCGGGATCGTCGGAACAGGCCGCCCCGGCGACCAGGGCGAACAGCAGCGCGCCGGCGATCAGCGTCCGCCGCCCGGCCCGACGGGCCACCGACGACCCGTTCCGGCGGTTCACCGGTAGCCCAGTTCGCGCAGGGTGGCGCCGGAGAAGACCCGGACCAGCACCCGCAGGAAGGGGTCCAGCTCCCGGCGGTAGGTGCCGACCCGGGAGCCGTAGATCGGGGCGTCGGTGCCGGCGGCTGCCCGCCGTCGGTCCGCCTCGGCGGTGTACTTGCCCGCCACGTCGTGTTGCTTGCCGTCGTAGTCGAGCACGCCAGCCTCCCAGGGTTCGCCGAGGAACTCGAACAGGCCGCGCATGGCCTTCTCCGGGTCGGTGACCGTCTCCTCGTAACGCAGTTCGTGGTAGCGGTCGGCCGGCAGCCGGGCCCCGGCGGCGCGGGCGATCCGGATGTAGCGCGGCCACTTCACCACGCACTTGACCGCCGACCAGTAGCCGAACCGCTTGCGGTGCGACACCACCACGTCCCGGCCGTCCCGCACGACGTGCACGAACTGCGCGTCGGGGAAGACCTCGGCCAGGAAGTCGATGGAGAGCGCGTACAGCGGTGTCTTGTCGGCCCAGCGGGTCTTGCCCCGGGACCGGGCGTAGTCGGCCTGGATGCCGCCGAAGAAGTCGCCGATGCGGCCCAGCCAGTACTCCCGGGGGAACCCGAAGCGGGACAGCCGTTCCCAGTCCCGCCCGACGATGCGTTGCATGTCGGCCAGGAACCGGGTCTCCGGGCCGCAGCTGACCCGGGAGTGCGAGTCGAGCACCAGGCGCAGCATCGTGGTGCCGGACCGCTGGCACCCGACCAGGAAGATCGGCCCCTGCGCACGACCCGCCCCGGCTGCCGCATGCGGTGCGGGGCTGGTCCCAAGTGCGGGCCGGGCCTGCGGGTGCGGTGCGGGGCTGGTCGCCGGTGCGGGCCGGGCCTGCGCGTCGGGTGCGGGGTCGGCCATTGGTGCGGGCCGGGCCTGCGGGTCGGGTGCGGGGTGCGGGATCGGGTCGGCGGGGTCAGCCATGTTCCACCGTCTCGGGTCGGCCGGCCAGCGCGTCCAACCGGCCGGTCAGCGCGGTGCACAGCGCCCGTACCCGGGGGTCGATCTCCAGCCGGGGTCGCGGCGGGGTGCGCGCGCCGACGTGCGCGTGCAGCACCGGGTCGTACGGCAGGTCGAGGAACGCGCACAGCCGCCGGGTGTGCCCGGCCGGGTCGGCGACCAGCGCGTCGTACGAGCAGAGCAGGGTGTCCGGGCGGTCGGCCAGGCCCAGGGAGAAGTACAGCGAGTTGCGGACGTACCAGAACAGGGCGGCGGCGGTGTGCGGGGTCATCCGGTCGTGGTCGAAGCCGGCGACCAGCTCCCGGACCGACGGGTCCAGACGTTGCCCCTGCCAGCGGTCACCGATCGTGCCGTCGGCGATCGCCCGCAGCGCCCGCAGGTTGGCGTCACCGAACTTCGCCACCTCGGAGCGGGCCCGGTCGTCGACGTCCCGGTACGCCCACAGCGCCCGCCCCGGCGCGACCCCGGCCAGGCCGAGCAGTTCGTCCACCCGGTGCGTGTCGCACAGCGGCTTGACCAGCACGAACCGGTGCCGGCTGCGCCGGATGGCGGCGGTCAGCACGGGGTCGGGGCGCAACCGGAAGCGGTGGAACACCGCGCGGTCGTTCTCGTTGCGCACCTCGACCGACGGGTCCGCGTCCAATCCCCGGGTGAGCATGTTGGTGCCGGAGCGTTGCAGGCCCACCAGGTAGACCGGGACGGCCTGGCCGGGTGGCCCGGGATGCGCCCGCCGCCACCGCCGTTTGGCCAGCGCGGTGCGGGCCCGCTCGACCGGGTCGAGCCGGTCCTCCTCGACCAGCCGCCGGATGCCCTCGGTACGCGCCCAGCGCAGGTGCCGGCGGACCCGGCGGGCGGTGTACGCCAGCGCCGAGGGTTCGTCGGGGTGGGGCACCGGGTCCTCCTCGGGCACGTCGGGCGGGGTGGGGCACACGGTACCGGCAGATCATCGCGGCTGGCCACGTGGCCGTGTGGTCAGCCGGTGATGGGCCGTGTGGCTACTTGGGGATCATGAACTGGACTCACGACACCGGTGTTGCATACGGTGGGGCCCCTGGTCACCGCTGCTGTCCGGGGCGACAACCCCACCCCCCGACCCCAGTGGGCCGCAGCAGCCACCCCCGGAGCAGGCCGATGCGTGTCCTCCACGTCAACAAGTTCCTCTACCGGCGCGGCGGCGCCGAGGGCTACCTGCTCGACGTCGCCGAGCTGCAACGGGGCGACGGCGACGAGGTGGCCTTCTTCGGCATGACCCACCCGGACAACGACGCCCCGACCCCGTACGCCCGGCACTTCCCGTCTCTGGTGGAGCTGGACCCGGCGCCGCGCGGCGCGGGACCCCGCGCGGCGGCGGCGGCCCGGATGATCTGGTCGCCGGCCAGCCGGCGGGGCCTGGCCCGGGTGCTCGACGAGTTCCGGCCCGACGTGGTCCACCTGCACAACATCTACCACCAGCTCTCCCCGTCGGTGCTGGCCGCGGTGCGGGCCGCCCGGGTGCCGGCGGTGATGACCCTGCACGACTACAAGCTGGCCTGCCCCAGCTACCAGATGCTCGACCGGGGCACGGTCTGTGACGCCTGCGTGACCGGGGGGCCGTTGCGCGCCGCCCGTCGCCGCTGCAAGGACGGTTCGCTCGGGGCCAGCTCGCTGCTCGCCGTCGAGTCCTGGCTGCACCGCTCCACCCGGGCGTACGGGCCGGTGCAGGCATTCGTCAGCCCCAGCCGGTTCCTGGCCGACGTGATGCGTCGGGCGGGTGTCTTCCCCGACCGGATGCATGTGGTGTCCCACTTCGTCGACGTCGCCGCGACGGCGGTCAAGGCGGCACCCGGCGGGCCGGTGGTCTTCGCCGGTCGACTCGCCCCGGAGAAGGGCGTCGACGTGCTGATCGAGGCGCTCACCCGACTGCCCGACGACGTCGTGCTCGAGGTGGCCGGGGACGGCCCGGCCCGGGACGGGCTGACCGCACTGGCCCGGCGGCGGGCCCCCGGCCGGGTCCGGTTCCACGGCCGGCTGGACAAGGCCCGGCTGCACGAGCTGGTCCGCTCGGCCACGGTGGTGGCGGTGCCGTCGCGGTGGAACGAGAACCAGCCGATGGCGGTGCTGGAGGCGTACGGCTGCGGGGTGCCGGTGGTCGCCTCCGACCTGGGTGGGCTGCCGGAACTGGTCACCCCGGGGGTGGACGGCGAGGTGGTGCCCGCCGACGATCCGGCCGCGCTGGCCGTCGGGCTGGGACGTGTGCTGGCCGACCCGCAGCGGGCGTACCGGATGGGGCTGGCCGGCCGGGCACGGGTGGAGCGGGACTTCTCCCCGCAGACGCACCTGACCCGGCTGCGGGAGGTCTACGCGACCGCCGCCCGGACCGTGCGGGAGCCGGTGTGAACCCGCCGGTGCGGGTGCTCTACCTGGCCGGCAGCGGACGCAGCGGCAGCACCCTGGTCACCACCGTGCTCGGCCAGTACGACGGGGTCTTCGCCGCCGGTGAGCTGCGCTACCTGTGGCAGCGCGGCGAACTGGAGAACCGGCCCTGCGGCTGCGGCCGGCCGCTACGGGACTGCCCGCTGTGGCGGGAGGTGCGCCGGGACCTGCCGACCGACCGGGCCGCCGCGATCGCCGCCGGGCTGCGCGGCCGGCTGCGGATGCGCGGGCTGCCCGCGCTGCTGCGCCGGCACCGGCGCGGTCGGCGTCCGGTGCCCGCGCACCCCGACGACGCGGCGCTGACCGACCTGTACGCGGCCGTGGCCCGGCACACCGGGGCGCGGGTGGTGGTCGACTCGTCGAAGCTGCCCCCGTACGGGGCGCTGCTCGGCGCGCTGCCGGGCATCGAGCTGCGGGTGCTGCACCTGGTCCGTGACCCCCGGGCCACCGCCTTCTCCTGGCGACGCCGCCGGGGCCTCGACGGTGACACCGACCCGGAGCTGATGAGCCGGCCGCCGGTGTGGAAGGCGGCCCTGCTCTGGTTGGTCTGGAACACCGTGACCGTCCGCCTGTGGGGTGGCGGTGCCCCGGAGAGCTACCTGCGGGTGCGCTACGAGGACCTGACCGCCGACCCGGAGGCGACGCTGCGCCGGATCGCCGGATTCGCGGGCGTCGACGCCGACAGCGGCCCGTTCACCGGCCCGGCGACCGTGCGGTTGGTGCCGACGCACTCGGTGGCCGGCAACCCGTCGCGGCACCGGACCGGACCGGTGCCGATCACCGCCGACGTGCAGTGGCGGCGCGACCTGTCCCGCTGGTCGTACGCGCTGGTCACCGGGCTGACCGCACCGGGCCTGCGCCGGTTCGGCTACCCGTGGCGTCGGGGCGTCCCGGCACCCGCACGGCCGGCCGGGCAGCCGGTGGAGGTCTGGCAGTCGGCGTCGGCCGGGCAAGAGGAGGGCTGAGGGATGTTGGCGGTGGTGGTGGGCACCGGGCGGTGCGGCTCGACGCTGGTGCAGGAGTTGTTGTCCCGGCACCCCGGGGTCGGGTTCGTCTCCGGCGTCGACGACAAGCTGTCCCGGCTCAACCTCGCCGGCCGGCTCAACGGGCCGCTGTACCGGCGGTCGGCGCCCCGCCCGGCGGGCATGACCTCGCTGCGGCACAGCCGGCGGCTGCTGGAGAAGGGTCGGCTGCGGGTCGCCCCGTCGGAGGCGTACGACCTGCTGGACCGGCACGTGGTGGCCGGCTTCTCCCGCCCGTGCCGGGATCTGACCGCCGAGGATCTCACCCCCTACCTGCGGCGGCGGCTGCGCGCCTTCTTCGACGCCCGGATCGAACGGCAGGACTGCCGGCTGCTGCTGCACCACGTGACCGGGTGGCCGCGCACCGGTTTCCTGCGGGCCGGCTACCCCGGGCTGCGGGTGGTCAACGTGGTCCGCGACGGGCGCGCGGTGACCAACTCCTGGCTCCAGATGGGCTGGTGGGACGGCTGGCGTGGGCCGGACAACTGGTTCCTCGGGCCGTTGCCGACCGACCTGCGCCGGGAGTGGGAGGAGTACGACAGGTCGTTCCCGGTGCTCGCCGCCCTGGGCTGGAAGATGCTGATGGACCGGTTCGCCGAGGCACGCGCCGCGCACCCCGAGGGGCAGTGGCTCGACGTGCGTTACGAGGACCTGCTGGCCGACCCGCGCGCCGAGGTGGCCCGGATGCTCGACTTCCTCGACCTGGAGTGGTCACCGGCGTTCGAGAAGGGGTTCGGGCGGTACCGGTTCCACGCCGGGCGGCGGGCGGCGTACCAGGACGAGTTGGGCGTGGACCAGCTCGCCGCCGTCGAACGGGTGCTGGACAAGCCGCTGCGGCAGTGGAGCTACCGGGACTGACCGGCGCGGGCCGGCCCGGCCCGGTCACGGCGTGCCGTCGTCGGGGCGCGGGCGGACGGGGTGCCGGACCGGGTGGGGGCAAAGTTCCTACACGTGCAGATGGTCGGGACGGTCGGTCGGCCCATAACGTGCGCGGTCTCGGGAGATTCAAGGAGACCGCATGGCTGGAATGGGAACACCCCTCCGCGCCGGGGTGGCCGTACTGTCCGCGATGGTGCTCGCCGCCCTGGGCGCGGCACCACAGGCGGTGGCGGCGCCGGAGGTACCGACGATCGTGGTCCAGGACGGGGTCACCCAGCCGGTGTTCGGCTACGCCGACGCCATCCGGGAGCGCCTGTTCATCGATTCCACCTTCGACAGCGACAACGACGGGCTGCGCGACATCATCGCGTTCGACCTGATGCGGCCGGCGGCCACCGCGAACGGCCTCAAGGTCCCGGTGATCATGGACGCCAGCCCGTACTACTCGACGGTCTGCAGGGGCAACGAGTCCGAGTGCAAGGCCGACCTGGACGGCGACGGCCTGCTCGACAGATGGCCGCTGTTCTACGACAACTACTTCGTGCCGCGCGGCTACGCGGTGATCCTGCTGGACATGGTGGGCACCAACAACTCCACCGGCTGCCCCACCACCAACGCCAACCAGGACAATCTCAGCGCCAAGCAGGCGATCAACTGGCTCAACGGCCGGGCCACCGCCCGCAACGCCGCCGGGCAGGTGGTCACCGCCGACTGGCACAACGGCAAGTCGGGCATGATCGGCAAGTCGTACGACGGCTCGCTGGCCATGGCGACGGCGGTGACCGGCGTCAAGGGCCTGACCACCGTGGTGCCGATCAGCGGCCCCACCGAGTACTACGACTACGTGCGCAGCAACGGGGTGGTCACCCGGGGCAACAGCTACGTGTCGTCGCTGGCCAACACGGTCACCAACCCGGAGCGGCGGGAGTACTGCAAGCCGGTGCGCGACGCGATGGGCGCCGCCGACGGTGACGAGCACGGCGACTACACCGCCTTCTGGAACGAGCGCAGCTACGTCAAGAAGGTCCCCAACATAACGGCCAGCGTGCTGCTCTACCACGGTCTCAACGACGACAACGTCCGCCCGGACCACTTCAGCAAGTTCTGGTACGCCCTGGCGGAGAACAACGTCCCGCGCAAGCTGTGGCTGTCCCAGGAGGGGCACGTCGACCCGTTCGACTCGCGGCGCGCGGTCTGGGTGTCCACCCTGCACCGGTGGTTCGACTTCTGGCTGCACGGGGTGGCCAACGGCATCACCGACGAGCCCCGGGTCGACCTGGAGCGGGCCGCCGACGTGTGGGAGACCCACGCCGACTGGCCGATCCCCGGCAAGGCCGACACCGAGGTGTTCCTGCAGCCGGGCACCACCGGGGCGGGCGGTCTGGACCTGGTGCCGACCGCCAAGCCGGCGACCGGCGCGTTCCAGGACAGCCGTACCCAGACCCAGAACACGATGATCCTCAACCCGGACGCGGTGCAGCCCCACCGGCTGGCGTTCCTGTCCGCGCCGCTGACCGCGCCCCTGCACATCTCGGGTACGCCGACCGTGCAGCTGCGGGCCTCGGCCGACCAGACCGACACCAACTTCGGGGCGATCCTGGTCGACTACGGCACCGACGAGCGGGTGGCGCACCGGGCCTCCGGCGAGGGCATCATCACCCTGACCACCGAGGACTGCTGGGGGCTGAGCAGCCCGACCGACGACGGCTGCTACAAACAGACCGCCAAGCGGGTCGCCACCGCCGACTACGAGCTGGTCACCAAGGGCATCATGGACGCCCAGAACCGGCAGTCGATCCGCACGGCCGTGCCGCTGGTGGTGGGGGAGTCCTACCACTTCAGCTTCCCGCTGCTGCCGGAGGACTACGTCTTCACGCCGGGCCACCGGATCGGCGTGATCATCGTGGCCAGCTACCCGCAGTACTCCAGCCAGGCGGACACCACCGCCGCGAACATCAAGGTCGCCCTGAAGAGCAGCAAGATCGTTCTTCCGGTGGTCGGCGGCACCACCGCCGCGCACGCCGCCGGTCTCTGACCGGTCCCCGGCGGTCGTCTTCCGGTCGGCACCACCGGGGGTGGCCGCTGGCGCAGCGCTGCTGCGCCAGCGGCCACCGTCGGTGCGCCCGGGCCGTGTCGGGCCTCAGCCGGGGTCGGATCGCCCGGGTGGTCGGCGTGGCGGCCACCCGGCCCCGGTCACCCGACCGTGCAGGGGGTGCCGTTGAGGACGAAGCCGGTGGGCGGGACGTTCGGGCCGCTGTAGGCCCCGACGAAACCGGCGCTGGCGCTGCCCCCGGCGGCGATCCGCCGGTTGTCGTCGGTGCTGGCGACCGTCACCGTGCGCCCGGTCTGCGTCCAGGTGGCGCTCCAGCCGCTGCTCACCTGCTGCCAACTGGTCGGCCAGCTCCAGGTCAACGTCCAGCCGTCGACGGGGTTCGCCCCGTTGTTGACGATCTCGACGTTGCCGACCCATCCGTTGCCCCAGTCGCTGGCGGTGCTGAGCCGGACGGTGCAGGCGCTGTCGGCCGGGCCGGCGGTGGTGAAGGTGACCGGCGACGACGACCAGGACACCTTCCCGGCGGTGTCCCGGGTCAGCACGTTGAGCGTGTACCGGGTGCCGGGGACGAGGTTGTCGACGGTGAACGAGGTGCCGGCCGTCTCGCCGAGCTGCTCGCTGACCGTGCCGTTCTGCCGGTACACCTCGTACTTGGCGATCGGGGCGCCCTTCGGCGGGGCCGGCGACCAGGAGATCGTCGCCGACCGGTCGGTGACCCCACTGGCGGTCGGCTGCCCCGGCGGGGCCGGGTGGGCGGTGACCGGGGACGAGGGCCGCAGCACCAGCGTGGTCAGCGAGTACGGCGGCAGCGTCCGGCTGTCCGCGCTGCCCGACTGGCCGGTGACGACGCCGGCCGCCCCGTTGGTCAACGAGTACGTCGTCGGCGCGGCGCCCGACGGGGTGAAGCCGGCGTAGTCGAGGGTGACCGGGCGGGCGTTGTCCGGGTCCTTGTTGACCAGCAGCA
Organism: Micromonospora matsumotoense; assembly: GCF_900091525.1. Lineage (GTDB taxonomy): Bacteria > Actinomycetota > Actinomycetes > Mycobacteriales > Micromonosporaceae > Micromonospora > Micromonospora matsumotoensis. The sequence goes on along the minus strand of NZ_FMCU01000004.1, from coordinate 122,880 downwards.
CCGCGAGATCCCCGTCGACCCGCCGGACGGCGTGCGCGGTGACCAGCGGCTGGTCGGTGGCGGCGCGGACGAACTGGTCGCCCGGCCGGGCGAACAGGTTCATCATCGACAGCGCGTGGTACGGGGCGAACGGGGTGTTCAGCGGCGGCTCGCAGACCGAGTTGTCGGCGGTGCAGGTGCCGCTGGACAGCAGCCCGAAGTCGCCGTAGTCGGTCTGCCCGCCCACCTGCGACACGGTGCCGATGCCGTTGTGCACGTTCCACCACTGGACCGTGAAGACGCCGTTCTCCAGCAGGTCGCTGTAGGCGTCGGCGAGGAACAGCGCGCCGGGCTGGGTGTTCTGGCCGGTACCGACGTTCAGCTCGGTGAAGCTGATGCCGATCCGGGCGGCGTTCGGGCCCGCGTACCGGGCGAGCTGGTCGCGCAGCAGGTGGGCCGCCTCGTCGATGTGGGCGGTACGGGCCAGCGACTCGGCCGCGCTGCCACCCGGGTACCAGTGCACGTCCACGAAGTCGATCTTCGGGCCGGCGATCGAGAGCACGGTCCGGTTCCACGGTCCCGGGTCACTGCCGGCGGTGATCCCGTCCGGCCAGTTCCCCGGCATGGTCAGCACCGCGCCGACCTTGATGCTGGGATCGACAGCCTTCATCGCGTCGGCGTACTCGACGACCAGCCGGGCGTACTGGCTGGCGCTCTTGTCGGGGTGGTCGTCGGCCTCCCAGGCCGAACCGTAGTGGCCGTTGCCGTAGTTCTCGTTGCCGACCGTCCACCACTTCGCGCCGTACCCCTTGGTGACGTTGGCGTAGCGGACCCAGTCGGCGGCCTCGGCGGGGGAGCCGGTGCCGTAGTTCGCGATGATCATCGGCTGTGCGCCGACCCGCCGGGCGGCGGCCATGAAGGTGTCGAAGTCGGTGTTCGGCGCGACGTACCCGCCGGGCGCGGTGTGGTCGCGCCAGTGGTAGATGTCGGCGTACGAGCCGCCCGGATACCTCATCATCCGCACGCCGGCGGCCTTGAGCAGGTCGGACGTCTCGGCGGTGCCGAGCTGGGAGTCCCAGATGGCATGGTTGACCCCGAGCGCGGTGTCCGGCACGGTGGCCAGCCCGGCGTTGGCGTTGACGGTCACGGCCACCGGGTCCGACGCCGCGTCGGCGGGCGACGGACCGGACACGGCGAGCCCACCGGTGGCGAGCAGCAGGCTCGCGGCGAGCGCCGTCCAGCGCCCCCGGCCGCGCCGCGACGGGCGCGACGGTGGGGCGGAATCTCTGTTCATACGGGTTCCTTCGTGGGTCACCACAGCGCACCGCCCGGCCGGTCGGGGTTGCGTCGCCCACGAGGGCGTCGAGACGGCGGGCGGGACTGATGGACGGAGTGCTGGCGTCGTTCCGTCGTGCTTGTCGCCGTCCCCCGGAAACCCAGCGGCTCCCGGTTGCCCTTGGACGACTGTCAGCCCCGCGCGCGGCAAGTCATCGACGCATCAGAATCCCACGACGATCGTGGCGAGTTCAAGGCGGCGCGCCGGCCCCACCCCGCCGTGCCGGTACGGCTCACCGCCGGGCGGCCACCGTCGCCGCGACCCCGGCCGCCCGGGCCAGCACGGCCATCCGCCGGGGCCGGGAGACGACCGCCGGCCCGGTACGCAGGCAGTCGCGCACCACGTCGGCGGCCCGCTCCGCGCTGAGCAGCATGGGCTTGACCGGCGACTGGGCCATCTTGGTGTCGACGAACCCGAACCGGACGACGGTCACCCGCACCCCGTGCGGGCGGAGCGCACCCCGCAGCCCGAGCAGGTAGGACGTCAACCCCGCCTTGGACGCGGCGTAGCCGGGGGCCTGGGTCGACGGTGCGACGTCGGCGAGGCTGGACAGGCCCACCAGGTGACCGCCACCGCCGGCCACCATCGCCGGCACGACCACCTCCACGGTGCGCGCCGCACCGATCAGGTTTACCTCCAGCGCCCTGGTCTGCGCCGCCAGGTCACCGACGTCGAAGAGTTCACCGACCCCCGCCGCGTAGACACACACGTCGACCCCGCCGAGCCGGTCGACCACCCCGGCCAGCACCCTGCGGTAGGCGTCGCCGGTGACGTCGGCAACGTGGTGGGCGTACCCGGGGGCGGCCAGGGCGCTGGCGCTGCGGGACAGCCCGGCGACGGTCCAGCCGGCTGCCACCAGTTGCCGGGTGAGGGCCAGCCCGACGCCGTCGCTGTTGCCCACCACGATCGCCCGTCGCCCCTGCGCGTCCATGCTGGGACTCTAAGGCAACGTCGACGCCGCGTCCGGCGCGGCGCTGCCCTGCCCATCGCCCCCGTCCACCGGTGCGGCGCTGCGCTGCCCTGCGGCGTGACGCTGCGCTGCCCTGCGGCGTGACGCTGCTCCCGCCCGCCCGGTGCGACGCTGCCCCGCCTCCGTCGATGGTGGGCGGGGCAGCGTCGGGGCGTTGCCGCTAGGGCTGGCCCTGGTGGACCTCGTCGTCGGCGCCCCGGACGAAGAGCCGTACCAGACCGCCGTAGACGCTTCCCGCCGGAGTGGAGATCGCCCCGCCGGGGCCGTCGACCGTGCTCCAGCTCGACCACGCGCCGGTGTCCTGGAGGTACCAGGTGGTGCGCAGGTCGTCGCTGGCGTCACGGACGAACAGGTGCAACCCGCCGCCGTAGACCATGACCCCGGGCGCCGACGTCGCATCCGCGCTGCCGGGCACGTCGCTCCACCCCGACCAGGCGCCGGTGGACAGCGCGTACCGGTCGGTGCGTACGTTGCCGTTCGTGCCCCGGACGAACACGTGCAGGTAACCGCCGTAGATGGTGGCCGCCGGAGCCGAGTTCGCGCCGGTCGGCCCGGCGAGGGTGGTCCAGCCGGACCAGGCGGCGGTGTCCAGCGCGTACCGGTTAGTGCGGATCTTGCCGTTCGCCCCCCGGACGAACAGGTGCAACTGCCCGCCGTAGACGGTGGCGGCCGGGGCCGACGACGCGGCCGTGGTGCCGGGGATCGTGCTCCAGCCGGACCAGGTGCCGGTGTCCAGGGAGTAGCGGTTGGTGCGGACCTTCTGGTCGGCCTGCACGAACAGGTGCAGCTCCCCGCCGTAGACGGTCGCCGCGGGTGCCGAGGTGGCCGCCGCGTCACCGGGGACGGTGGCCCAGCCGGACCAGGAGTCGGTGTTCGCGTCGTACCGGTTGGCCCGGACCTGCCCGCCGGGGCCCTGCACGAAGACGTGCAGGTCACCGCCGTAGGTGGCGGTGGCCGGCGCGGACCGGGCCTGCGCCGTGCCCGGCACCGCCGTCCAGCCGGCAGCGCGTACGGCATCGCCTGCCACGGTCTTCCCCGCCGCGGGGTCCCGCATGACGGTGTTGCCCGGGAGGAGGTCTGCGGAGCTGGTGCTCGCGGTGGGGTTCGCCGGTTTTCCGGCTGCCGTGTCGCCGCTTCCCGGGACGGCGGCTGCGGGGGTGGCGATCAGGGTGACCGCGCCCAGGCCGAGGGCGAGCGCCGGCAGCCGCCGCTTCACCAGTTTCAACGATCGACTCAGACGCATAGACGCTCCCTTGTGGACGATTGGCGGTGATGACGGCTCGGTCAGCTTGTGGCTGGTCCGCAGGGCTCGACACCCGCCTGTCCCCGGGCGGCCGACGACGCTGGCCAGCAACCTCGGCAAACCCCCGTCACCGCCACCCTATCGACCCACCCCCACCCCCCACATCCACCAACCACCCCACCCCCGTCCTCCCCCTCCCCCTCCCTCCTCGCCCTTCACCGGCGGTGATCAAGAGGCTTAGGCCACCACGTTCGGCTCTGGTGACCTAAACCTCTTGATCACCGGGGACAGCCGCTGCTGAGGAGCGGTGACCAAGAGGTTTAGGTCAGGACGTCGGGGATCGGTGAACCAAAGCTCTTGATCACCAGGGGTGGGCGGGGGCAGGGGAGGGGGCAGGGAGGTGGGTGGGGTGCGGGCACCGGGGGTGCCGGTGCCCGCACGGGGGTCAGGTGACGGAGCAGGGGGAGCTGTTGAGGGTGAAGGAGGACGGTTTCCCGGCATCGCCGGTGTGGTTGGCCTGGAAGCCGATGCTGACCGAATCGCCCGGCCCGATCGTGCCGTTGTAGGAGACGTTGCGGGCGGTGACCGCTCCGCTGGTCGGCGAGTAGGTGGCGTTCCAGCCGCTGGTGATGGTCTGCCCGGCGGGCAGGGTGAACGCCAGGTTCCAGCCGACGACCCCGGTGTCGTTGTACGTGGTGATCTTGATGGCGGTGGTCAGCCCGGTGCCCCAGGCGTTGACGGTGTACTCGACCCGGCACAGCGGCCCCGGCCCCGGCGTGGTGGGCGGGGGCGGCGTGGTCGGCGGGGCCGGCGTGGTGGGCGTGGGCGGATACGGGGTCGGCGGGGTGGTCGGCGGAGCCGTGGTGGGCGGGGCGGTGGTGGGCGGCGGGGCGTCCAGGCCGAAGAAGCGGATCGCCTGGGCGGCGTCGACCGGCAGGTTGTGCGTCACGCCCTGCATGCTGATCGCCTCGACCTGCGCGGTGCCGCCGCTACCGCCGTAGCGGGTGCGGGTGTAGCCGGCCTGCGGGGTGTCGGTGAAGGTCGGCGTCTGGCTCAGCCCGTGCACGTTGGTCCACTGCTTGACCTCCTCACCGAAGTTCGGATAGCGCAGGGTCTCGTCGTTGGTGCCGTGCCACACCTGCATCCGGGGCCGCTTGCCGGTGTACCCCGGGTAGGCGTTGCGGACCAGGTCGCCCCACTGCTGCGCGGTCTTCGTGACCTGACCGTTGGCGCACTGGCTGTTCCACTCCGACCCGTCGGTGGTGGCGAAGCAGCCGAACGGCACCCCGGCGAAGGCGGCCCCCGCCGCGAACACGTCCGGGTAGTCGCCGAGCAGCACGTTGGTCATCATCGCCCCGGACGAGGTGCCGGTGGCGAAGATCCGGTTCGGGTCGACGGCGTACCGGGACCGGACATAGTCGACCATCGACTTGATGCCCACCGGGTCGCTGCCCCCGTCGCGGCGCAGCGCCTGCGGGGAGGAGACGTCGAAGCACTTGCTGCTGCGGGTCACCGACGGGTAGATGACGATGTAGCCGTACCGGTCGGCCAGGGCCGCGTACTGGGTACCGGAGTAGAACGCCGGGCCGCTGCCGGTGCAGTAGTGCACCGCCACGAGCAGGCCCGGTCGGGCCGCCACGGTGTTCGGCACGTACAGGTACATCTGGAGGTTGCTGGGGTTGGCGCCGAAGTTCGTCACCTGGGTCAGCGTCGCCGCCGAGGCCGGGGTGGGGGCGGCGATCGCGGCCAGCGCGGTGAGCGCGGCGGCGACCAGGGCGGTGCCGAGCAGTTTGATCCTGGGTCTCATGGGACAGGTTCCTCCGGAGGATCGCGGACATGCGACTGTGTCGATCGAGGCTGCCCGGCGCTCGATCATGTCCGGCTCAGGAACATCCATGAGTATTGTTAGCCTGCGGACGGCTTGGCAAGCCGCGTCGGCCACCGGAACTTCCGGTCGCCGACGGGCGTGGGCACCGGCGACCGGTGGGACCGCGCCGGTGGATAATGGCCCCCATGCGTGGTCCTGCGATGACGGACGTCGCCCGCCTGGCGGGAGTCTCCCACCAGACGGTTTCCCGGGTGCTCAACGACCATCCGAACGTCCGGGAACAGACCCGGGTACGGGTCCGCGCGGCGATCGCCGAGCTGGGCTACCGACCGAACCGGGCGGCACGGGCGCTGGTCACCGGCCGGTCCCAGCTGATCGGGGTCGTCGCCCAGAACAGCACGCTGTACGGGCCGGCGTCGCTGCTGGCGGCCCTGGAGCAGGCTGCCGCGTCGGCCGGCTTCGCGGTCAGCGTGGGCAGCGTCAGCACCCTCGACCGGCGGTCCATCTCCGCCGCCGTGGAGCGGCACCTCGACCACCGGGTCGCCGGCATCGTGGTGATCGCCCCGGTGGCCTCGGCCGACGAGGCGCTCGACCACCTGCCGCACGGCGTGCCGCTGGTCACCGTCGACGGTGATCCGGCCCGGGAGGCGGCACTGGTGACCGTCGACCAGGCAGCGGGGGCCGGGCTGGCCACCCGGCACCTGCTGGACGCCGGGCACCGTACCGTCTGGCACGTCTCCGGCCCGGCGGACTGGTTCGACAGCGCCGGGCGGGTCGAGGGCTGGCGGGCGGCGTTGCGGGCGGCCGGTGCGGAGGTGCCGCCGGTGTTGTCGGCCGACTGGAGCGCGGCGTCCGGCTACCGCTGCGGGCAGATGCTGGCCCGGATGCCGGAGGTGACGGCGGTCTTCGCGGCCAACGACCACCTCGCGCTGGGGGTGCTGCGGGCGTTGAGCGAGCGCGGGCGTCGGGTGCCGGAGGAGATCAGCGTGGTCGGCTTTGACGACGTGCCGGAGGCGGCGTACTTCATCCCGCCGTTGACCACCGTGCGGCCCGATTTCGACGCGGTGGCCCGCGCCGGCCTGGCGATGCTGCTGCGGCAGATCGAGGCCGGCCCGGGCGTGGCCGAACGGCACACCATCGCCCCCACCCTGGTCCACCGGGCCAGCGTCGCCCCCCCACCCCCCTGACCCCCCCCCCCCCCCCCCCCCCCCCCCCCCCCCCCCCCCCCCCCCCCCCCCCCCCCCCCCCTTGCCCGTCGATCAAGAAGTTTGCGCCAGAGTTGATCTCCAATGTGACGCAAACCTCTTGATCAACAGGGTCGGCAGGCCAGGGGGCCAGGGGGCCAGGGGAGTCTGGGAGAGCTGGGAGGGGTCAGTTGTAGGGCATGGTGGGGAACCAGCCGACGCCGAAGATCGCCGGTACCCGGAGGTCCCAGTAGACGACGGTGAAGACGCCGAGGGCGACCAGCAGGGCGCCGGTCACCAGCGCCGATCGTGTCGGGTCGGTCATCCAGCGCAGGAAGCCTCCCCGGGTGACCAGCACGACGACGACGAAGAGCAGCGTCACGATGACGATGTTGCCCAGCGACTGGAGGGTGAACGCCGCCGCCCCGTACAGCGGGTTGCCGGTCTCCACCGCCCAGTGGAAGAGCTTGTTGAACAGCGGGTACGGCCGGCCGATCAGGAAACCGCCGATCAGCGCGCCGATGAGCACCACCCGGGCCACCGGCCGGCGGGCGAACACGTCGGGCACCAGCCCGAGGGCGCCCAGCCCGAGCAGGGCGAGCACCAGGCCGATCACCCCGAAGACCACCGACGACTGGATCAGCCGGACCGGCATGCCGCCGACCGTCTCGGTGGACAGCTGCGGCAGGCTGTCGCCGATCAGCACCCCCACCGCGCCGTACGTCGCGGAGACCGCGATCATCCCCAGCGCCAGCCAGCCCACCGGGCGGACCAGCGTGCGCAGTTGGTGGCGCAGCCGCGTGGACGACCCGGCCTGGCTCAGCGGCCCCACCGACGCGACCATCGCGATGTTGCAGGCGGTGAAGGTGCCGGCGAACCCGGACACGAAGGCGAACAGCAGCCCCGCGCCGGTGCCGCCGATCGCGGTCGCCTTCGCGTCGTGGCCGAGCAGGTTGTTGGCCACCGTGTCACCGATGACCGAGTCGACGAACTCGAACGACCAGAGCACCGCCAGCAGCACCCCGGCGGCGGCGCTGACCAGCGCGGCGGTGCCGTGCCGGGTGGGTGCCGGTGAGACCGGTCCCACCGGCGTCGGCGACACCGGCCGGCGGGGGGCCGGGGACTCGGGACTTTCTCGTAGGGCCATCGTGCCTCGTCTCTGCCGATCCGGGCGGGCCCACGGCCGACCGACAGCGACCCGACCCGGCAGGCGCCCGGCCCACGGGACCCCGGGCCCTGACGGGTGACGCCGTACGCCGTCGCACCCGCCGGGCAGCGACCGCTGCCCGCTCACAGCATGCCGACGCGTACCGGTGCGGTCTTATCCGTGCGTGCTGACTTCGGCCGGCCCGTCGGGCCGTCGGGCCGCGACCCCGGACCCGGTCAGCACCCGTGCCGCCACCGCCGGCACGAGCAGCCGGCCCGGCGGGTCGACCAGGTTGAGCACCCGGAGGAACGCCGCACCCAGCGCCGGATCGGCGGTGGCGGCGGCGTGCAGCCGGTGCACGTAGGCGTTGGTCAACCGGACCCGGAGCGACCGGGGGCCGGGGACCTCGGCGAACCGCAGGTCGGTGCCGACCGCGATGGCCCACGGCACGTCGATCACCCGGGCCGCGCGACGGAAGAACCGTCGGGCCAGCCCATCGGGTGCGGCGCGCAGCAGCCGGGCCAGTTCCGAGGCCTGCAACGCCGCCGCCGTGATGCCCTGCCCGTAGAGGGGGTTGAAGCTGCACAACGCGTCGCCGAAGACCAGGTATCCGGCGGGGAAGCGCCGCAGCCGCTCGTACCGCCGGCGGACGCTGGCCGGGAAGCGCATCCGGGCCGGCTCGCCGAGCGGGCGGGCCTGCCGCATCAACGCGCCGATCTCCGGCGCCGGCAGACTCTCCGCGTACGCGATCAGGCCGGCGTCGTCGGTCGGCGGTTCCTCGCCGAACATCCCGTTGAGCGCCACCGCGAACCGGTCGTGCTCCTGCACCGCCACGATCCCGCCCCGGGGCCGGCCGGGCACCGCGTTGGTGAAGACGCCGAGCAACCCGTCGAGGTGCTGCGGTTGCCGCTCGTAGAGCCGGGTCACGTAGGTCAGCCCCACGGTCACCTGCTCCTCGGGTGCGGGCGGATAGCCGAGCGCGGGAAGCCACACCGGACTCCGGGTGCCCCGGCCACCGGCGTCGACCACCAGGTCGGCGGGATGCTCCACGGCGGCCGAGGGGCCGTCGGCGCGACGATGCACCCGTACGCCGGTCACCCGTCGCCGGTCCGGTGTGGCGGTCAGGCCGGCGACCTCGTGTCCGGGTAGGACGGTCACCCCGGGCAGTGCGCCGATCCGGTTGCGGACGACCTGCTCCAGCAGGGGGCGGCTCACCCCGATCGCCCGCAGCGGTGACGCCGCCGGGCGCATCCGGTAGCCGTCGTTGTACCAGCGCACCTGACCCTGGAGGTCCACCAGCGGCGCACCGAGCTCGGTCAGCTCGTCGCCCACCCCCGGCAACAGCTCCTCCAGCACCTGGCGGCCCCGGTCCAGCAGCACGTGCAGTTGCCGGCCCTGCGGCACCCCGCGTCGGCTGGTGGCCTGCTCGGGGAGGGGATCGCGGTCGACCAGGGTGACCCGGGCGTACGTCTCGCTGAGGGCACGGGCGGCCAGCAACCCGCCGATGCCCGCGCCGACCACCACGGCACTGTCGGTCGCCATGGACCGATGCTAGGCGGACATCGACGGTCCTGTCGTCTCGTAACGTGCCCACCATCGACCATTGACGCGGTCACCGTGCTGGGCAAGGGTGACAGGGTGCGACGGCGCGAATCCCATCGGTCGTCGCACGACACGTTGTGGGACAGCCGTACCGACCCGTCGGGCCACGACCCCGCCCGACGGCGTCGGGCCCGTCCCGCCCGTCGCCATCCGACAGTGCTGACCCGGACGAAAGGACTCCTCGTGCGCCGCTTCCCGCGAACGTCCGTAGCCCCCGGTGACCCGATGCCGTGCCGCCACCCCTGGCGTCGGGTCGTCGCCGCCGTGGCCGGACTCGTGCTCCTGCTGGTCGCCGCGCCCGGCGCGGTCGCCGGTCCGCCCGGCCCGGCCGGAGCCGGCGACCGGGCCCTGCCGGCCGGCTTCCGGCACGGCTGGGTCGAGGTCGAGGGGACCAGGCTGCACTACGTACGCGGGGGCAGCGGGCCGGCCCTGGTGCTGCTGCACGGTTGGCCGCAGACCTGGCAGGCGTGGCGGCCGGTGCTGCCCGCGCTGCGTGCCGGCCGGACGGTCGTCGCGTTCGACCTGCCCGGCCTGGGGGACTCCGCCGCGCCGGCCGGCGGCTACGACAAGGCCACCACGGCCCGCCGGCTGCACGCCGCGACCCAGCAGCTCGGCCTCGGCCGGGTGGAGCTGCTCGGCCACGACGTCGGCGCGCTGGTGGCCTACCCGTGGGCGCGGGACTACCCGGCCGACGTGTCCCGGATGATCGTGATCGAGACCGCGCTCTCCGGGTTCGGCCTGGAGGACCTGTACAGCCGCAGCTGGCACTTCCTGTTCAACGCCACTCCGGCGCCGACGCCCGAGCTGCTCATCGACAACTCGGACGTCGAGGTCTACCTGGACCGGATCTTCGACTTCTCGTCCCAGCACGACACCATCGACCGGCCGGTCTACTACCGCGCCTACCGCGACCCGGCCGACCGGACGGCCGGCTACGAGTACTACCGCGCGTTCAACACCGACATCGCCGACAACCGGGCGCAGGCCCCGGCCAAGCCGGTGACCGTGCCGGTGGTGGCGATGGGCGCGGCGTTCTCGTTCGGCCCCGGCGTCGCCGCCTCCTACCGGCAGGTCGCCACGGACGTCCGGCAGGTCGTCGTGCCGGACTCGGGCCACTGGGTCCCGGAGGAGAACCCGCAGTTCCTCATCGACTGCACCCGGCTGTTCCTCGGCCTGCCCGGGGCGCCGGCCCCGACCCCGGCGCTGGCCGGTTGCGCCGCCTGATCCCACCCCCGCAGCCCACCCCCGGTGCCCCGCAGCCCACCTGCGGGGCACCGCCTGGCCTGCGGCGCGGACCGCCTGGTCCGGGTCGGGTCGCCCGGTAATGGCCGACAGCCCGCCGGCCGGGCGCAGGTGGCCGGCGGACCGGGTCAGGCCAGCGCGTCGAGCGCGGCGCGGTCCGCCGGGGTCAGGCGCAGCCGGGCGGCGGCCATGTTCTCCTCGAGGTGCCGCACCGAGCTGGTGCCGGGGATCACCAGGATCGCCGGTGAGTACGCCAGCAGCCATGCGATGGCGACCTGCGCGCGGGTGGCGTCGTGCCCGTCGGCGACCCCGTCGACGGTACGCCGTTGCGCGGCGCTGAAGTCCGGCCCGAACGGCAGCTGCGACCGCCCGGTACGCGCGCCGAGCAACCCCGCCCCCAGCGGGAAGTACGGCACGAAGGCGATGCTCTCCTCGGTGCACCGGCGCAGCACGTCCAGGCAGTCCCGGTCGAGCAGGTGGAAGCGGTTCTGCACGGCGGCGATCGGGATCGTCGCCCGGGCCTGGTCCAGCTGTTTGAGGGTGACCCCGCTGAGCCCGACGTCGCCGATCAGGCCCTCCTCCCGCAGCCGCACCATCATCGCGAACGACTCGGAGAACCGGACCTCGCCCGGGCGCAGCAGCCCGTCCCCGCCGACCCGCAGATAGACCAGCTCCAACCGGTCCCGACCCAACCGGCGCAGGTTCTCGTGCACCTGCCGCCGCAACTGGTCGGGTGCCCCGGCGGGCACGAAGTCGCCCCAGTTGTCGCGTACCACCCCGATCTTGGTGCCGATCACCAGGTCGTCGGGGTAGGGGTGGAGGGCCTCGCGGATCAGGTCGTTGGCCACGTGCGGGCCGTAGAAGTCGCTGGTGTCGAGGTAGTTCACCCCCAGCTCGACCGCCCTGCGCAGCACCGCCAGCGCGCCCGCGTGGTCGTCCGGGGGGCCGAAGGAGCCGGGGCCGGGCAGTTGCATGGTGCCGAAGCCCAACCGGTTGACGCTCAACTCGTCGCCCAGCCGGAGCCGGCCGGCCTCCGGTGCGAGCTTGTCCGACAGTGTCACCCTTGCTCCCCTCGGGGGACGCCGCACGAGGCGACGCCCGTGTGTGCGGGCCTGCGCGGGCGGCGGGAGCCGGCGGGACGCCCGCCACCCGTCGGCCATCCTTCCGGACAACCGGGACACCATCCCGCAGGTCGGCGCAGCGTGTCGTGCATCGGGTCACCCTGAGTGAGTGCGGTGGGGGTGTGGCGCGGTGCGCGCCGGTCGGGACGCGCCGGGTGCGGTGCGGGCGCTGTCGAGCTGTCGGCGTCGACGGATCAGTGCAGGGGCCGCGGCCCGAAGCCCAGGGCCCGGTCCACGCCGATGTGGAAGAACCAGCAGGCGGCCACGAGCGCGAGCAGCGACCATCGGGTCGAGTCGAGGGCGAGCGCGAGGCCGTACCCGGCGAGCAGGACGAAGGGGGCGACGTAGGTGTGCCCCAGGTTGTAGGCGATCGCGCCGACCCGGTGGTCGACGGCGTAGCCGAGCATCGAGAGGTCGAAGACGAGGAACAGGGCGAACAGCCACCACCAGGCGAAGCCGGTCAGTACGAGGAGGACGACGGCCGCCCCGGCGACGGCCGCGCCCTCGACGCGGTAGAGGGCCGGCACCGGGGTGGCCGGTGGGGTGCTGCGGTCGGGCGCGGCGGTCACTGGTGTTTCCAGTTCTCCAGAGCGGTCACCACGCTGGTGACGGTCTTGTCGTAGCTGCGTTCGAGGTCGGCGGCGAGCGTGAACGCGCCGGCGGTCTCCAGGCTGACGAAGCCGTGGATGACCGCGCGCAGGAACCGGGTGGCGTCGATCGCGTCGTCGCCGAGGAGGTGGTAACCGGCGAGCACGCGGTAGACCACCTGGAGGCTGGCATCGCTCGCCTGCTGGTCCTCGACGTCGTCGGGGCCGGGTGCCCGGACGGTCATCGGGTACTGCGCCGGGTGTTGCCGGGCCCACGTCCGGTAGGCGGCGGCCAGGCTGCGGACCGCGTCGTCGCGGGCCCGGCCGACGCACGCCTCGACGAGCGCCGCCGACAGGTTCACCTTCACGCGCAGCATGATGCCACGGCGGAGCCCGGGTAGGCCGTCGATGTGCTTGTAGAGCGACGGGACGCGGACGCCGAGGCTCGTGGCGAGCGAGGCGAGGGTCAGCTCGTCGGTGGGGTGCGCTTCGAGCAGCTGCGCGCCGCGGGCGATGACGATGTCGGCGGTGAGGCCGGCCCCAGGCACTGGTGTGCACCCTGCTGAGGAAGTCGAGCACCGCACTGGCGGTGAGTTCGGGCTGCTGGGACTGCGGGTAGTGGCCGGCGTCGGGCACCATGACGACCTCGCCGCGCAGGGTCTCGCCGATCCAGGTCGCCTCGGCCGCCGGGTCCGTGAAGTCGGGGTCGCGCTCGCCCATGACGACGAGCACGGAGGTGTCCACCTCGGCGAGACGCGCCTCGGCGAAACGGTGGTCGGTCTGCCGTGCGGTACGGGAGAACGCCGTGCCGTAGCCGGGCTGCCGGAGCTTGGCGACGACGGCCGCCCGGTATGCGGCGAAGTCGGCCGGCTTGACGCCGGCGTAGAGGGTGGGCAGGTAGGCCTTCCAGACGCTGGCCACCCAGAGCGGCGACATCATCAGGTGGAAGAGGCTCCGCATGCCGGGCGGCTGCCGGGGGTTGCGCACGAACGGTCCGACGAGCACGAGGCCGGCGACCTGCGCGGGGTGCTCGGCTGCGACGATGACACCGGCCCCGGCGGCCCGGGAGTTGCCGACGATGACCGCCGGCCGGCCGAGCTCGGCGATCAGGGCGCTGATGTCGGCGGCCGTCTCGGGGTCGCCGTAGGACGCGAAGGTGGTGTCGCTGTCGCCGTGACCGCGCAGGTCGGTGCTGGCCACGGTGAAACCGGCGGCGACCAGGGCCGGGGCGAGGAACCGGTACGACGAGCGCAGCTCCGCCATCCCGGGCACGAGCACCACGAGCGGGCCGCTGCCCTGGACGTCGTCGGCGATGCGGCCTTCCGCGCGGTGCAGGTAGCGGGTCGGTGACGGTGTGGTGTTCCGGGCGTCGGTCATGAGGCTGGCGTGGCTAGGCAAAAAGCTAACCACAATAGCTTTCAGATTCCGGCCCGGCCGCCGGCCGCCACCAGGTCAGCGCACCACACCCACCGGGCCGCAGTGCCCGCTTGTCGAGGACCGGGGCACCCGCCGGACCCGGCCGTCCCCGACACCGTTCGCCACCCGGCCGGAACCGCCCGGACGGGGAGATACCACCGGTGGTCCCGCCCGGGCACCCCGGACCGGGCGGTGGGACCGCCGACGTGGTGACCCCGGGTCACAGCCGGACCAGACCACCGTCGGCCATGATGGTCTGCCCGGTGACGAAGGCGGCGTCGTCGCTGGCCAGGAATGCCACCGTGCCGACCACGTCCTGCGCCTCGCCGGGGCGCTTGATGGCCTGCATCGCCGCGACGTGCTCCTGGGCCGCGCCGGCCATCGGGCTCTCCGCGAGACCCGGGGTACGCGACAGGGTCGGCCCGACCGCGTTGACCGTGATGCCGTACGAGGCGACGTCGCTGGCCAGCGCCCGGGTGAACCCGATCACCCCCATCTTGCTGGCCATGTAGTGGGTGAAACCGGGCAGGGCCAGACCGACGGAGTTGGAGGTGAGGTTGACGATCCGCCCCCAACGCGCCTCACACATGTGGTGCAGCACCGCCTTGGTCATCAGGAACTGCGAGTCGAGGTTGACCGCCAGCACCCTGCGCCACGCCTCGTACTCCAGCTTGAAGATGTTCTTCGCCGGATAGATGCCGGCGTTGTTGACCAGGACGTGGCAGCCCCCCATCCCGGCGGTGATCTCCGCGCCGATCCGGGCGACGTCGTCCGGGTCCGAGACGTCCCCGGTGACGCCGAGGGCCTTGCGCCCCTCGGCCTCCACCAGCGCCACCGTCTCGATCGGGTCGACCAGGTCCACCGCCACCACGTCCATGCCACGCCGGGCCAGGCCCTGGCAGATCGCCTGCCCGATGCCCCGCCCCCCGCCGGTCACCACCGCGATCCGGGTACCCGTGTCGGTCATCAGCCCCACCCCTTCGTTGCTGCGTCGCGGTCGGGGACGACCGGCCGGGATCGCGTGTCGTCGGTCAGCCGCAGTGCGCCCGAGGGACAGAGGTCGACCGCGGCGCGGCCCTCGTCGGCGTCGACCGGTCGCCGACGCAGCAGCACCCGGCCGTCCTCGCTCTGGTCGAACAGCTCCGGCGTGGACAGCACACACTGCCCGGCGCCGATGCACAGGTCACGGTTCACCACCAGGGTCATGGTCGGTCCTCCTCCGCCCACCGGGTCGTCCCCACCCACCGGCCCCTCGCTCACCAGGTCACCGGCAGCCGGTCCAGGCCGTAGATGTTCGACTCCTTGCGGAACGGCAGGCCGTCCAGCTCCTCGGCCAGCCGTAACCCGGGGATGCGGGTGAACAGGGTGCGGAACACGATCTCCAGCTCGGCGCGGGCCAGGTTCTGCCCGATGCACTGGTGGATGCCGTAGCCGAAGGCCATGTGGTGGCGCGCACCCCGGCGGACGTCCAGCTCCCCGGCGTCGGCGAAGACGTCGGTGTCCCAGTTGGCGGAGGCGAACGACAGCAGCAGCCCGTCGCCGGCCCGCACGGTCACCCCGCCGACCTCGATGTCGGCGGTGGCGACCCGGGGCAGCGCGTCCACCACGGTGAAGTAGCGCAGCAGCTCCTCCACCGCCAGGCCCATCGCGGCCGGGTCACCGGTGACCACGGCGAGCTGCTCGGGATTCTCCAACAGCCCGGCCACCCCCAGGGAGATCATGCTGGCGGTGGTCTCGAAGCCGGCCACCAGCAGCAGCATCGCCAGCCCGACGAGCATGTCGTGGTCGAACAGCGGGGTCTGCCGGTTCTGCACCACCAGCCGGCCGAGCAGGTCGTCGGTCGGCTCCGCCTCCTTCGCGGTGACCAACCGGTCGACGTAGGCCCGCAGCTCGCTGCTGGTCTGCTGGCGCTGCTCGGCGGAGACCGTCCGGCGCAGCTGCGCGTCGGCGCTGCGGACGATCAGGTCGCGGTCCTCGTACGGCATGCCGAGCAGCTTGGTGATCATCGAGGCGGGCACCGGCAGCGCCAACGCGGCGACCAGGTCCACCGGCTTCGGCCCGGCCAGGATCGCGTCGACGCACTCGTCGACGGTGCGCTGGATGTGCGGGCGCATCTCCTGCGCCCGGCGCAGCGTGAAGTCGCCGATCAGCATCCGCCGCTGCGGGCCGTGCTCCGGCTGGTCGAGCCCGATCAGCGACCGGCCGACGGCGGCGATGTTCCGCCGGGTCTGCGGGGTCACCGGCTCGGTCAACGGCAGGTTCGGGTGGAACCGGTTGGCGCTCACCCGGGGGTCGGTCAGCAACCGCCGGACGTCGGCGTAGCGGGTGACCAGCCAGGCCAGCTGCCCGTCGGGCACCCGGACCTGGCTGACCGGCGCCTCGGCGCGCAGCCCGACGTACTCGGGGGCGGGGGCGAAGGGGCAGGTGCGGGGCATCGGGAAGTCGGGCGCCTCCCCGGAGGGCGCCGCGTCGGGGGCGTACGTGCTGTTCGCGGTCATCACGATCCTCTCGGTGGGTGGGTCGGTGGGCCCGGACGGCGTCGACCCGGCGTGCGGTGCCGACGGGGGACCCGGCGTCGACCCGGGGTGCGGCGAAGCGACGGTGGTGGGCTCATCCGGGGTGTCGGGCGAGGTGGGCGAGCAGCGCCGCCGAGAGCTGGTCGGGGGCCTCCTCGGGCACCCAGTGCGACACCCCGTCGAGGGTGAGGAACTCGTACGGGCCCTTCACCCAGTCGCCGGTGCCGTGCGCGGCGACCGGGCCGACGCCGATGTCGGCGCTGCCCCAGACATAGAGCGTCGGCACGTCGACCGGCCCGGCCTCGACGTCCTCCGGCCGGGTGGCCCGGTACCAGTTCAGGGCGGCGGTCAGCGCGCCCGGCGCGGTCAACCGGTCCAGATAGGTCGCCAGCCTCGCCGGCCCCGCCGCGCCCAGCATCCGGCGCAGGAACGCGGCGTCGTCGGCCAGCAGCATCCCCTCGGCCTGCCCCGGCTGACGGAACATCGCCAGGTACGCGGAGCGGCGCTGCTGGTCCTCGTCGCCGGCCAGCGCGTCGGCGAACGGCCGGGGATGCGGCACCGACACGGCGGTGAAGGTGCGCAGCAGCGCCGGGTGCCGGTCGGCCACCGCCCAGCCGATCGCCGCGCCCCAGTCGTGGCCGACCAGGTCGAACCGGTCCCAGCCGAGCTGCCCGGCGAGGGCGACGACGTCGGCGACCAGGGCGTCCATCCGGTACGCGTCGACGTCGTCGGGCCGTACCCCGGGGGAGTAGCCGCGCTGGTCCGGCGCGACGGCGTGGTGACCGGCGGCGCCCAGCGCGGCGAGCTGGTGCTCCCACTCGACGGCCCCCTCGGGGAAGCCGTGCAGCAGCAGCACGCCCCGGCCGTCGGCGGGGCCGGCGGTCAGCGCGTCGAAGGTGCCGGCGTCGGTGGTCAACCGCAGCGGCGTGGTCACGACGGCCGCCCGGCCCGTGCGGCGGCGACGTCGCGGTACTGGTCGACCAGCCGGTGCAGCGCCGGGACCAGGTCGTTGGGGGTGGGCAGGCCGGCTACCTGGGTCCGCAGCCGTTCGGCGTTCGCCTTGAACGACGGGTCCTTGAGCACCCGGGTCAGGTCCTCGGCGAGCGCCTCGGAGGTGAGGTGGTCGGCGTCGGCGACGAACCGACCGGCCCCCTGCTGTTGCAGGCCGTTGGCGTGGGCCAGCGGCCCCCACCACTGGAACCCCCAGTGCGTCCCCGGAATGATCAACTGCGGTACGGCGTGTTCGACGGCGGTGGCGAAGGTGCCCGCCCCACCGTGGTGCACGATCGCCGCGCAGCTCGGCAGCAACATGGCCAGCGGCACGAAGTCGACCACCCGGACGTTGTCCGGCAGCACCGGGATGGTGGCGAGCTGCTTGGCGTTGAAGGTGGCGATCACCTCGGCGTCGAGACCGCTCACCGCGTCCAGCAGATCGGCGGCGGGGGCCTCGGTGCCGCGCCCGTTGCGGTGCGACTCGCCGAGGGTGAGGCAGATCCGGGGCCGCTGCTGCTCCTCCCGCAGCCAGTCCGGAATCCGGGCCGGCGGGTTCACCGCGATGTGCCGCACCGGCACCAGGTGCAGCCCGTCGGGCTGGTACTGCCACGGCGGCATCGGGTCGATGGTGAAGTGGCCGGTGGCGACGTCCTCGTCGAACCGGGCGCCGTAACCACCCAGCACCCGGTCCAGCCAGTCGCGCAGCGGATCACCCTCGTCCCGGGCGGCCCGCCGGAGCTGGGTGATCCCGTCCGGGCCCATCATCATCCGGGCGTGCGGCACCCCGCAGACGGTGGCCGCGGCCGGCGCGGCGTACACCATGGAGTCCCAGACCACCAGGTCCGGCCGCCAGGAGTCGATCAACGCGATCAGGTCGGCGATCATCTCGTCGGTGGAGAACAGCGCGAAACCCCAGGAGGCCCGGGACAGCTTCTCCAACGGGTTGTCCCGCGGGAAGTCCTGCTGCAACGGCATCTCCTGGCGCTCACCGGGGGCCATCACCACCGGCGGCGTCTCGCCGGGGCGTACCCCCGGATAGAAGGCGGGCATCTCCGTGCGGGTCCGACCCACCTCGACCGGGACGAACCCGGACGCGATGATGGCGTCGGCGATCTCGGGCTGGCTGGCGACGCGGACGTCGTGTCCGGCCGTACGCAGCGCCCACGCCAACGGCGTCATGATGTGCAGGTGCGCCTTGTTGGCGTGCGGCACGAAGAGCACTCTCATCCGGTCTCCTCAGCTCGGTGTCCGTGGCTCGGCAGGGCGGCGGCCGGAGGGCTGCCACCACGCGGGCACGGCGCCTCGCCCCCCGGCGACCTCCGCCCCACCATGATCTCGGCCCGGCCGTCCCCGGACATCTCCATACATGCCCTTTCACCGTCGTCGACCGGGCATCGTCGAAGTAGGCACCCACCGTCGACCTCTCCATACTCGACGGACAGGCGGGCTCACCCGGCGGTCCGACGCCACGCGGGTCGGGTGCCCGACACCGGCCGGACCGCCGGCCCGCCGTCGCGGTCGCGTCGCGCCCGGCCGCCCGGCCCGACTCCCGGATCAACCTCCCGCGCGGCCCCTGCCTGCCCGTACGACGAAAGGGACGCCCATGTTCGCCGACGCCGACCCTGCCCTGATGGAACCCCGAGACTTCGCCCGGCTGGTCACCGCCACCCCGGTCGACGAGCTGCGCCGGGTGATGGGGGGCCCGCACCGCCGCACCATCCTGGACGGCATCTTCGTCCGGATGCCCACCCTGTTCCGCGCCGACCGGGCCGGGACCACCGAGGCGGTCCTGCACTGGAGCGTCGGCGACCGACGTGAGGGGACCGTGGACACCTACGAGATGGTGATCGCCGGGGGTGAGTGTGTGCTGTCGGCGCGGCCGGACCGGGAGCCCCGGCTCACCCTGACCCTCAGCGACATCGACTTCCTCAAGCTGGTCAGCAGCAACGCCAACCCGGTCACCATGTTCGTGCTGGGCAGGATGAAGGCCAAGGGCGACCGGGGGCTGGCCATGCGCATCCCCACCCTGTTCGACATCCCGAAACCCTGACCACGCGCGTACGCGGGGGCGGCATCCGGTGCCGCCCCCGCGCCGCGTCCTGCCCCCGTGCCCCGGCCGGCGTGGGCCGCGCGGGGTGTCCCGGTTCCGTCGCCGGCCCGCCCGCCGCCCCGGGCGCTGCGGGCCGGCCTGCGGATCAGCCGGTCAACCGGCGGCTGATGTCCGCCCGGAGCTGCTTCTTGTTCACCTTGCCCACCGCCGTGTACGGCAGTTCGTCGACGGTCACCAGCCGCTCCGGCAGCTTGAACGCGGCCACCCCGGCCCGCTGCATCACCGCCCGGACCTCGTCCAGGCCCACCGCACGGCCCGGCTGCGGCACCACGTAGAGGCAGACCCGTTCGCCCAGCTCGGCGTCCGGCATGGCGACCGCGGCGGCCAGGCTCACCGCGTCGAGCTGGTAGGCGAAGTTCTCCACCTCCTCGGCGGAGATCTTCTCGCCACCCCGGTTGATCAGATCCTTGTCCCGTCCCTCGATGACCAGGTTCCCGTCGGGCCGCAGCCGGACGATGTCCCCGGTGTTGTACCAGCCGTCGACGAAGGCCCGGGCGGTCAGCTCCGGCGACCGGTAGTAGCCGCGCGGCGTGTACGGCCCCCGGGTCAGCAGCACCCCCGCCTCGCCCGGCGGCACCGGCCGGCCGTCTTCGTCGACCAGCCGCAACTCGTCGTCGGGGCAGATCGGCCGCCCCTGGCTGTGGCACACCACGTCCTGCGGGTCGGCCGGGCGGGTGAGGCAGAGCAGCCCCTCCGCCATCCCGTACACCTGCTGCAACTCGCAGCCGAGGACCGGCGTCACCCGCTGGGCCACCTGGTCGGCCAGCCGGGAGCCGGCCACCTGGACCCGGCGCAGCGAGCCGAGGTCCCGGTCCGGGTCCTTGTCCCGGTATTCCAGCCAGCGTTGCACGGCGGCGGGCACCAGCGAGGTGAAGGTGACCCGTTCCCGCTGCACCGCCTCGAACGCCCGCTCCGGTGCCGGGGACGGCAGGATCACCACCCGGCCGCCGGCCAGCAGCGTGCCCAGCAGGCCCGGCCCGGCCATCGGGTAGCCGTGCGCCAGCGGCAGCACCGCGAGGTAGACCGTCGTCGCGTCCACCTCGGAAAGCTCGGCGGCCCGACGCATCATGTAGCCGTAGTCGTCGTGGGTCCGGGCGATCAGCTTCGGCACGCCGGTGGTGCCGCCGGAGAGCAGGAACAGGGCGACCGCCGAGCCGGCGGGCGCGGCGGCGTCGAGCGCGCGCCGGGCCGCCACCGGGTCGTCGGCCGGCCGGCACAGCTGCCGCAGGTCGACGCTGTCCGGCCGGACGTCCGCGCCGGCCACCAGCACGTGCCGCAGGGTCGGCGCGTCGGCGGCCACCTCGTGCGCCAGCGCCTGGTGGTCGAAGTCCTTCCACCCGTCCGGTACGACCAGCGCCCGCGCCCCGGTCAGCGCCACGATCGCGGCGATCTCCTGTCGGCGGTGCGCCGGCAGGGCCATCACCGGGACCGCGCCCAGCCGGAAGCAGGCCACCGTCAGTACGACGAACTCCCAGCAGTTGGGCAGCTGCACCACCACCCGGTCGTCGGGGCGTATCCCGAGCGCGCGCAGGCGGACGGCGGCACCGTCGGCGCGGGCGGTCAGCTCGGCGAAGGTGAGCCGTACCGGGCCGTCGACCAGGCACGTCGCGGTGGGGTCGGCGTCGGCGGCGGCGTACAGGTACGCCCCCAGCGACCGGTGGGTCCAGTACCCCCGCTCGGTGTACCGCGCCACCAGCTCCGGCGGCCACGGCACGGTCCCGTCGAGGGTAGGTCGGGTCGCTTCTGCGGACATGTGGGTCCTCCCGATCCGAGTGGTCGACGCGGCGCACCGGCGTCGGGGCCCGCGCGGCGCGACCGAGGAATTCGCGTGTCGAACTCGCGGGGAAACCGTACGGACGCGCGCCGCCGAGTTCCTTCTCCCGCATTGCGCTATTGCGCGCCGGGCATTAGCGGAGGTCACGGCGGGTGCCGGTGGGTGGCCGTCGGCCGCAGACGATCGCACTCAGGAAGGTGCCCCTGTGATCGGTGGGGGAACAGGATGTGTCGCAGTTGAGGTCAGCGTCCGGACCTGACCGTCACCGCGACATTTCCGAAGGACAGCGACCACCGCATCCGGCTGTGTTCCGGATGCGGTCGGCGATGTGGAGAGGAGCCTGGACGTGAGCCAGGATGGGGAATTTTCTGAGGCCGTGGCCATTGTCGGTATGAGCTGCCGGTTCGCCCCTGACCTTGACTCGTTGGAGAAGTTCTGGGCATTTCTCATCGGTGGTCGACATGCCGTGAGTGCCATGCCCGACAAGCGGTGGGAACCGTACGCCTCGACCAGCCCCCAGGCCACCGCGATCCTGCGGAAGACGACCCGGCTGGGCTCATTCCTCGACGACATCGAGGGATTCGACGCGGACTTCTTCGGCATCTCTCCCCGGGAGGCGGACTTCCTCGACCCGCAGCAGCGGATCGTGTTGGAGTTGGCCTGGGAGGCGCTGGGCAACGCGGGTGTGCCGCCGTTGTCGCTGCGCGGTTCGGACGCCGGTGTCTTCGTGGCGGCCAATTCCAACGACTACGGCCGCCGCCTGCTGGAGGACATTCCGCGGACCGGCGCCTGGGCGGTCAACGGCACCACCTACTACGGCATCGCCAACCGCATCTCGTACTTCCTGGACCTGCGGGGGCCCAGCATGGCGGTGGACACCGCCTGCGCCGGTTCCCTCACCGCGCTGCACCTGGCCTGCCAGAGCCTGCGCGAGGGGGAGATCCCGCTGGCCGTCGTCGGTGGGGTCAACATCATGGCCAGCCCGACCCTGTTCGTGGCCCTGGACGCGGCCGGGGCGACCGCCCCGGACGGACGCAGCAAGGCGTTCGCCGCCGACGCCGACGGCTACGGCCGGGGCGAGGGCGCGGGGGTGGTGGTGCTCAAGCGGTTGGCCGACGCCCGCCGCGACGGCGACGAGGTGCTCGCCCTGATCCCCGGCAGCGGGGTGTTCCAGGACGGCCGTTCCGACGGCATGATGGCGCCCAACGGCTCGGCCCAGGAGCACATGCTGCGGGTGGCCTACGCGCGCGCCGGCATCGCCCCGGAGACGGTGCACTACGTCGAGGCGCACGGCACCGGCACCCCGGTCGGTGACCGGGAGGAGGCCAAGGCGCTGGCCGCGGTCTTCGGCGCCGGCCGGACCCCCGACGAGCCCTGCCTGATCGGCTCGGTGAAGCCGAACATCGGTCACGTCGAGGCGGGCTCGGGCATCGCCGGCGTGATCAAGGCGGTGTTGGCGCTGCGGCATGCGGAGATCCCGCCGAGCCTGCACCGCGAGCCGAACCCGGACTTCGACTGGGCCGGCTCCGGGTTGCGGCTGATCGGCGAGCGGTCCCCGTGGCCGGCCGGCGACTCACCACGCCGGGCCGGCGTGTCCAGCTACGGCGTCGGCGGTTCCATCTCGCACGTCATCCTCCAGGAGGCGCCGCCCGCCCCGACCGCGTCGGCCGGGGACACCACCGCCGAGGCGGCGGCCACCACGGTGCCGGCCGAGGTCACCACCGGGACACGACCGTCGGTGTTCCCGCTCTCGGCGATGTCCGAGGCCGGGGTGGCGGCGCTGGCCACCCGCACCGCCGACTGGCTGGTGGAGCACCCCGGGGCGTCCCTGCCGTCGGTGGGGCACACCCTGGCGCAGCGCCGTTCGCACCTGCCGCAGCGGGCCGCCGTGCTGGCCGCCTCGCCCGGGGAACTCGTCGAGCGGCTGCGGGAGGTGGCCGACGGCAAGTCCACCCCGCAGGTCGCCCGGGGCCGGACGGTGGCCGACCCGGCCCCGGTGGTCTGGGTCTTCTCCGGGCACGGCGCGCAGTGGGCGGGCATGGGCCGGCAACTGCTGCGCGACGAGCCGGTCTTCGCCGCCGCCGTCGACGCGCTCGCCGAGGTGTTCCGCGAGGAGTTGGGCTGGACGCCCCGCGAGGCGTTGACCGCCGGCGGCCCGTGGAGCGGCGTCGAGGTGCAGGCGTTGACCTTCGCCACCCAGGTCGCCCTGGCGCAGACCTGGCGGGCCCGGGGGCTCACCCCGGCCGCGGTGATCGGGCACTCGGTGGGGGAGATCGCCGCCGCCGCCGTCGCCGGCAGCCTGGACGTACTGGCCGCCGCCCGGTTCGCCTGCCAGCGGGCGCGTGCCCTGGAACGCCTCCAGGGCGCGGGCGGGATGGCCATGGTCGGGCTCGGGTTCGACGAGGCCCGGCAGCGGCTCGCCGGCCAGCTCGGCGTGGTCGCCGCCATCTCGGCCAGCCCCACCTCCACCGTGCTCTCCGGTGACCGGGAGGCCGTCGAGCAGATCGTGACGCACTGGCGCGAGGAGGGGGTGGCGGTGTGGCGGGTCGACACCGACATCGCGTTCCACAGCCCGCACGTCGACGCGGCGGTGGCCGAGGTCGCCGCGGCGGCCGGCGCGCTGCGCCCCGGGGCGCCCCGGACCACCCTCTACAGCACCGCGCTGACCGACCCCCGGTCGACCGCCCCGCGGGACGGCGCGTACTGGGTGGCGAACCTGCGCGAGCCGGTGCGGTTCACCGACGCCGTGACGGCGGCCGTCGCCGACGGGCACCGGGTCTTCCTGGAGGTCTCCACCCACCCGGTGGTCACCCACTCCATCGGGGAGACCCTCGCCCACCTCGGCGTCGAGGACGCCACCGTCGTGCACAGCCTGCGCCGCGACACCGACGAGGTACGCGCGCTGCTGGCCGGCCTGGCCCGGCTGCACTGCGCGGGCGCGGCGGTGGACTGGGGGCGGCTGCACCCGACCGGATCGCTGCTGCCGATGCCCTCGGTGGCCTGGCAGCACCGGCCGTACTGGATCTTCCCCGAGTCGCGGGCCGAGTCCGGCCCCGGCGGCGGTCACGACCCGGAGCGGCACAGCCTGCTCGGCGGCCGGATGACGGTCTCCGGCGCGCCGCCCCGGCAGGTGTGGCAGACCTACCTGGACATGTCGTCGCGGCCCTACCCGCTCGACCACGAGGTGGTCGACGTCGAGATCACCCCGGCCGCCGTCCTGATCAACAGCTTCGCCCTGGCCGCCGGGGAGGACGGCCGGCTGCCGGCGCTGGCCGACATCGTGCTGCGCACCCCGCTGGCCGTCGCGCCGCCCCGGGTGGTGCAGATCGTGCTCTCGGAGAACACCGCCCGGCTGGCCACCCGGGTCGCCCCGCAGGACGGCGGGCCCGTCGTCGACGACGAGGAGTACGAGTGGATCACCCACTCGACGGCGACCATCGACTGGAGCACCGAGTTGGTCGACGGCGGGCTCGACGCCGACGAGGTGCGGGCCCGGTGCCCGCAGGAGTGGTCCTGGCAGCGGGTCGACGAGATGTTCCGCCGGATGGGCGTCGGCGGTTACGCGTTCCCCTGGGACGTGGTCGAGCTGCGCCGCAACGACGAGGAGCAGTTGGCCGACATCGTCATCGTGCCGCCACCGGCGCAGACGGCCACCAGTTGGGCGCACGTCATCGACGGCGCGCTGACCATCAGCGCGGTGCTGGTCACCCCGGAGTACGCCCGGCACCAGTGGATGTCCTCGCACATCGAATCGGTGGTCTTCAAGGGGGAACCACCGGCGCACATCACCGTCCACTCGGTGCGCTCGCCGAGGTCGCCGCAGGACACCGTGGACGTGCAGGTGGCCAACGAGCACGGCGAGGTCGTCTGCCAGGTGCGCGGCCTGCGGTTCTCCGCCATCTCGGACACCGACAGCGCGGTGGCCGCCCCCCGCGAGCTGGTGCACGAGGTGGTCTGGCGGCCCCTGGACCTCACCGTCGACGGGGTCACCACCGAGCTGTCCCGGGTGGTCGTGGTCGGTGCCGACCCGGCCGCCGGTGACCTGGCCGGGGCGCTGGCCGGCACCGGACTGCGTACCGTCCGGGTGGACGGCCCGGACGAGCTGGCCACGGTGGGTCTCACCCCGCGCGACGCGGTCCTGGTCGCGCCGGGCTTCGGCGACGCCGACGAGTCGGCCGAGCAGGCCGCCGAACGGTGCGGCTGGGCGTTGATCCACAGCGCGCAGGCGCTGATCGAGGCGCAGGCGGCCGGGGGTGACCCGGCGGCCGCCCAGCCCCGGCTCTGGTGCCTGACCCGGGGCGTCCGGCAGGCGGTGGGGGAGCGGTCGCTGGCCCACGCCCCGCTGTGGGGCATCGCCCGGATCATCGCCGGGGAACACCCGGACCTGTGGGGCGGGGTCGTCGACCTCGCCGACGACGCCGACATCCCCGCCGAGACCGTCGCGACGGTGCTGCGCCGGCTCACCGGCGACGAGGACATCGTCTCGGTCACCGGCGGCGAGGTGGCGGTGCAGCGGCTCGGTCAGGTCGAACGGCCCGCCGACGGCACCGCGTTGCAGTGCCGGCCGACCGACACCTACCTGATCACCGGTGGTCTCGGGTCGCTCGGCCTGATGGTGGCCCGGTGGCTGGCCGACCGGGGGGCCCGGCGGATCCTGCTCGCCGGCCGCCGGGGCCTGCCCCCGCGCGCCGAGTGGGACGGCGACCACGACGTGCGGACCCGCCGGCAGATCGACGGGGTGCTCGAACTGGAGGCGCTCGGGGTGACCGTCCGGACCCTGGCGTTGGACATCACCGACCCGGTGGAGGTCGCGGCGGCGCTCGACCCGGCCACCCACGGCATGCCGGCGGTACGCGGCATCGTGCACGCCGCCGGGGTGGTCCGCGACGCGATGGTGGACAAGGTGGACCGGGAGGGGCTGCACGACGTCCTCGGGCCGAAGGTCAACGGGGCGATGGTGCTGCACCGTCTCTTCCCCCCGGGCACGCTGGACTTCTTTGTGATGTTCTCGTCCTGCGGGCAGTTCACCCGGCTGACCGGGCAGACCACCTACGCGGCGGCCAACTCGTTCCTGGACGCCCTCGCGGCGCACCGGCACGCCGACGGCCACACCGAGACGACCAGCCTCGGCTGGACGTCCTGGCGCGGGGTGGGCATGTCCGAGTCGATCTCGTCGACCATGCTGGAGGCCAACTCGCGCGGTCTGGACGCGATCTCGGTGACCGAGGCGTTCCGGGCCTGGGCCTTCGCCGACCGGTTCCACAGCCCGTACCACGCGATCCTGCGGGTGCTGGCGCCGACCACCAACGCCCCCCGGCTGCCGATGCTGCGGGAGCTGACCGCGACCCGGTCGACCACCGAGGGCGGCACCGGTCAGGCGTTCAGCGTCGACTGGGTCGACACCCCGGAGCAGGAGCTGCGGGAGTTGGTCACCGCCGACGTCCGGGAGCAGGCCGCCGCCGAGCTGAGCCTGGCCGCCGAGGATCTGGAGCTGCGCCGGCCGCTGGTCGAGCTGGGCGTGGACTCGGTGATGACGGTGGCGCTGCGGGTGCGGTTGCAGGGCCGGTACGGCCTGGAGCTGCCGCCGAACATCCTGTGGAACAAGCCGACCATCGCCGCCCTGGCCGATCACATCGTCGACAGTCTCCGCCCCGCGGAGCCCGCCGACGACGACCCGGCCGACGACCCGGCCGCGCTGCGGGTGGGCTGACCCCCACCCCGGCGATCCCGCCGTACCCCGGCCGGTGCACCCACCGGCCGGGGTACGGCAATTCGCCGTCCTGCCCCGGAAACGGATTCTCGGAAACGGTCTTCGACATCGCAATCGCGGAGATGTCAGCGGTGTCGGACCGCCGGAGGATAGGGGGACGGACGGACCGTTCGGGGGTGAATGTGTCCACTGTCCGCAGTAGTCACAGGAGAGGAAGCGACCACGATGTCCACTGATACCCAGGTGGCTCCGGCCATTGACGGAGAAAAGGCGCTCGACGCGTATTACGGGTCGTTCACCAGCGACCAGGAGAAGGAGGTCCTCACCGTTCCGTTGCGGCTGGTGGAGGCCTGGTCCCGCAACGACGCCGCCGGGGTGGCGAATTCGTTCACCGAGGACGGCGTGATGATCCTGCCCGGGGACGTGTTCAAGAAGGGTCGGGACGAGATCCACTCGTTCATGGCCGCCGCGTACGCCGGACCGTTCAAGGGCACCGGGGTCACCGGCCGCCCGGTCGACGTCCGGATCATCTCCGACGACGCCGCCCTGATCCGCACCCACGGCGGCATCCTCGCCGCCGGCCAGACGGAGATCGCGGAGGAGTTGGCCGTGCGCTCCACCTGGGTCGTCGTCAAGCGGGACGGCCAGTGGCAGCTCGCCGGCTACCAGAACAGCCCGCGCGGCGCCGGCGCGACGCTGCGCTGGTGACCGGGCAGCGACGCGGACAGGAGGAGACAGTATGAGCACGGACGCCGCATCACTCGTGGCCGGCGCCAAGCAGTGGGCCTCGTACTACGGCGACTTCCCCAACGGAGTGGAAGGGGCGGTGCTGACCGCGCCGCTGCGCTGCCGGGCCGCCTGGGACGCCAACGACGCCGAGGGCTTCGCCTCCCTCTTCGTCGACAACGGCAGCATGCTGGTCGGTGACAACCAGCTGATGAGCCGGGACGAGATCCGGTCGTACCTCGGTGAGCTGTTCGCCGGCCCGTACAAGGGCTCCCGGCTGACCCTGGAGTTCAGCGAGATCCAGGTCGTGTCGGAGTCGACGGCGCTGGCGGTCAGCGTCGGCGGGGTCGTCTACGCCGACGCCGCCGGCCTCGCCCCGGCCGACAACATCCGCACCATGTGGGTGGTCGTCAAGCAGGACGGCGACTGGCGGATCGCCTCCTACCAGAGCAGCCCGATCACCGGCTGAACCGGCCCCGGCCAGCGCCGGGGGCGACGAGCGCCCCGGTACGCGCCGGGTGACCAGCGGGCCGGCCAGGGCCGGGGCGACGAACGGGTCGACCCGGCCCTGGACGACGAGAGGAGAAGAGGGACCGATGACCACGACCATGGCACCCTGGGGAGACGCCTCGGCGCTGCTGGCCGCCGCGGGTGTCCCCGAGGACCCGTCCTACTACCGGGGGTACACCGAGGCCGACGAGCGGGCGGCGCTGACGGTGGCGATGCGCATCCAGGCGGCGTGGGCGGCCAACGACGCCGACATGTTCGCCGACGTGTTCACCGCCGACGGCAGCCTGCTGATGCGCGACGAGCAGCTCACCAGCCGGGAGGAGATCCGGGCGTACATGTCCCGGGGCTTCGCCGGGCCGCTGCGGGGCGCCCGGGTGAAGGGTTGGCCGGTCGAGGTCGCCTTCCTCACCGACGACGTCGCCCTGGTGGTGACCGAGGGCGGCATCATCATGGCCGGCCAGGACGACATCGCGCCGGAGAACTTCATCCGGGCCACCTGGGTGATGCTGCGCCAGCCCGACGGCCAGCTCCGGCTGGTCTCGCACCAGAGCAGCCCGATCCGGGGCTGACCGAGCGCGGTCGACGACGACCGCCCGACTGCCGGGGTCGTGGTGACGACGGGAAGCCGTCCGCGGGTCACCACGGCCTCGGGGCACGCCCGACGGGGACCGTCCGGTCCCCGTCGGTGGCGCGGTGACCCGCGACCGACAACCGAGAACCTGACCTTGGAGGGTGCAGTGGTGTACGACTACGTCATCGTCGGCGCGGGATCAGCGGGGTGTGTCCTGGCCGCCCGGCTCACCGAGGACCCCGACGTCACGGTGTGCCTGATCGAGGCGGGTCCCCGGGACACCGCCGACAGCATCCACGTCCCGGTGGCCTTCGGCACCCTGTTCCGCACCCAGCTGGACTGGGACTACGACACCCACGAGGAGCCGGCCCTGGGCCGGCGGCGGGTCTACCTGCCCCGGGGTCGGGTGCTGGGCGGCACCAGCTCGATCAACACGATGGTCTACATCCGGGGCGCGCGCGGCGACTTCGACGGCTGGGCCCAGCCCGGCTGGGACTTCGACGACCTGCTGCCGTACTTCAAGCGTTCCGAGGACAACGAGCGCGGGGCGTCGACCTACCACGGGGTCGGCGGGCCGATGGCGGTCTCCGAGGGGCGGGCCAACAACCCGATGTCGTCGGCGTTCGTGGAGGCGGCCGGCGAGGCCGGCTACGGGGTCAACGACGACTTCAACGGCGCGGGCCAGGAGGGCTTCGGCTTCTTCCAGCTGACCCAGCGCGACGGCCGCCGGGAGAGCACCGCGACCGCGTTCCTGCACCCCGCCCTCGACCGGCCCAACCTGACCGTGGAGACGAACGTCCACGTGCACCGGGTGCTGATCGAGAACGGACGGGCGGTCGGGGTGACCGGGACCCGGCTGGACGACACGCTGACCGTCACCGCGTCCCGGGAGGTCATCCTCGCCGCCGGGGCGTACAACTCGCCGCAGTTGCTGATGCTCTCCGGGGTCGGCCCGGCCGGGCTGCTGGGCGCCCTCGGCGTGCCGGTGCTGCTGGACCAGCCGCAGGTGGGGCAGAACCTCCAGGACCACGCACTGATCCCGCTGGTCTACACCCACTCGCAGCCGATCAGCCTGCTCGCTGCCAACCAGCCCGAGCACCTGCAGCGCTTCCTGGCCGAGGGCCGTGGCCCGATGACGGCCAACGGGCCGGAGGCGGGCGGCTTCGTGCGCACCCGCGACGACCTGACCGCCCCGGACGCGGAGTTCCTGGCCGCGCCGGTGATGTTCGCCGACAGCGGGCTGGGCACCCCCACCCACCATTCGATCTCGTACGGCCCGTCGATGGTGGCCCCGCGCAGCCGGGGGTACGTCCTGCTGGCCTCGGCCGACCCGACCGCCAAGCCGAAGATCGTGCACAACTACTTCCAGGACGAGCGCGACCTCGACGACGCGGTCGCGGCGACCCGGATCGGCATCCGGATCGCGGAGCAGAAGGCGCTGGCCCCGTACACCGAGGGGCAGTTCGCCCCGCCGGCCTCGGACTCCGACGAGGACCTGCGGCACTACGTCCGGCAGTACGCCCACTCGATCTTCCACCCGGCGGGCACCTGCGCGATGGGTGCCGTGGTGGACGAGCAGCTGCGGGTCAACGGGCTGGAGGGGCTGCGGGTGGTCGACGCCAGCGTCATGCCCACCCTGGTCCGGGGCAACCCGAACGCCGCCGTGATCGCCATCGCGGAGAAGGCGGCGGACCTGATCGCCGGTGTCGCGCCGCTGCCCCGGCAGGCCGAGGCGGTCGCCCGGTGACCCACCGGCCGCCCGCCGACCCGTCCGTCCCGGTGGACGGCGTCCCGTCCGCCGACCCGACCCGTGACCGCACAGGAGGAGTGAGATGACCAGCGCGACCGAGGCCCCCCCGAGGGACGAACTGGTACGCCGCGCCAGCGAGCTGGTGCCGCTGCTGCGTCAGCACGCCGGCTGGCAGGAGGAGAACCGGCGGCTGCACGACGAGACGGTGGAGGCGCTGGCCGACGCCGGCCTGTTCCGGATGCGGGTGCCGCGCCGCTACGGCGGCTACGAGTCGGACACCCGCACCCTGCACGAGGTGATGGTGGAGCTGGGCCGGGGTGACGGCTCGGTGGCCTGGACGGCGTCGGTGTGGGCGATCCCCGGCTGGATGGTGGGGATGTTCCCCGACGAGGTGCAGGACGAGGTCTACGCCACCCCCGACGTGCGGATCTGCGGGACGTTGAGCCCGTCGGCCAGCGGCACCCCGAAGCCCGGCGGCGGCATGCTGCTCAACGGCAGCTGGAGTTTCATCAGTGGCGCGCTGCACAGCCACTGGCAGGAGGTCATCGCGATGGCCCCGGCGCCGGACGGGGTGAACCAGTGGCCGGTGATGGCCCTGGTGCCGCTGTCCGACCTGGAGATCGTCGACGACTGGTACACCGCCGGCCTGCAGGGTTCGGGCAGCATCACCACGGTGGCCCGGGACGTCTTCGTGCCGCAGGAGCGGATCGTGCCGATGCCCGCCGTGCTCCAGGGGCAGAGCGCCTCGGCGCTCAACCGGGACCTGCCGATGTACCGCAACCCGCTGCTCGGGGTCGCGAACGCCTCCTCGGCCGGCACGGTGATCGGCCTGGCCCGGGCGGCCCGGGAGTTCTTCCTGGAGCGGCTCGACCGGAAGATCACCTACACCGACTACGCCACCCAGCGGGAGGCCCCGGTCACCCACCTCCAGCTCGCCGAGGCGACCATGAAGATCGACGAGGCCGAGTTCCACGCCCAGCGGATCACCGACCTGGTCGACACCAAGGGCGTCAGCGGTGAGCCGTGGACGCTGGAGGAGCGGGCCCGGACCCGGGCCGACATCGGGGCGGTCTGCCAGCTCGGCAGGGCCGCCGTCGACCTGCTCGGGATGGCCAGCGGTGGCTCGTCGATCCTGCGGCAGGCCCCGATGCAGCGGGTGGTGCGGGACATGTACGCGGTCAACCTGCACGCGCTGATGGTCCCGTCGACGAACCTCGAACTCTATGGCCGGGTGCTCTGCGGGCTGGAGCCCAACTCGCCGTACATCTGAGTTCGCCCGTCCACCGGGGTGGACGGCCCGACCAGAGAAGTGGACCCGCGGCACCGGTCGGTGCCGCGGGTCCGCCGCGTGTGCGGGTCGTCACATGTCGGGGCCGCCGGCACCGAGCACCGGACGGACCTCGACCAGGCCGAAGTTGGCCTCGGGGATCCGGGCGGCGTGCCCGACCGCCTGCTCGATGGTGTCGCACTCGATCAGGTAGATCCCGGCGACGTACTCCTTGACCTCGGGGAACGGGCCGTCGGTGGTCGTCACCTGGCCGTCGCTGACCAGGACCTTCTTGGCCTGCCCCTGGTCGGCGAGTGCCTCGGACACGATCAGCTCGCCCGACTCGGACAGATCCTCCACCAGCGACATGTGCGCCTTGAAACCCAGCTCGCGCTCGGTGTCGGACATGTTCTGCCAGGCGTCCCGGGTCTGCTGGTTGTGGCTGATCATGATTAGGTACTTCATGGGTGCCTCCTGAAGGCTCGAACTATTTGCTTACCCGTATGTCGAAACCAACGAGCCAGCTTCGACATCCAGGCAGAAGCGCACGTGACGTGCGCCGATGTCGAGGAGGGCACCATGAGCACCGGTACCACACCGAGTTCGGACGAGGCGCTGGACGCGTCCACGGACCGGCCGGACCCCCGTCGGTGGAAGGCGCTGGCGCTGCTCGGCTTCGTCCAGTTCATGTTCGTCATCGACATGACCGTGGTCAGCGTCGCGCTGCCGCGCATCCAGGGCGAACTCGACATGTCCCGGACCGGGCTGGCCTGGGTCGTCAACGGCTACGTCCTGATGGCCGGCGGTCTGCTGCTGTTCGGCGGCCGGCTCGCCGACCTGTTCGGCCGGCGGCGGATCTTCATCACCGGCGTGGTCATCTTCGCCGTCGCCTCGGTCATCTCCGGGGCCGCCATGAACCCCGAGATGCTCATCTACAGCCGCTTCCTCCAGGGTGTCGGTGAGGCCCTGGCCGCCCCGGCCGCGCTGGGCATCGTTTTCCTGCTCTTCTCGGCCCCGGCCGACCGGGTCAAGGCGGTCGGCATCTGGGGTGGACTGTCCGGCCTGGCCGGCACGCTCGGGCCGGTCGTCGGTGGTCTCATCGTGGCCGACGCCAGTTGGCGCTGGATCTTCTATGTCAACGTTCCGGTCGCGGTGATCGCGCTGGCCCTGGTGGGCCGGCTGGTCGGGGAGACCCGGATGGAGCGCACCGGGCAGAAGTTCAACTTCACCGGTGTGCTGACGGCCACGGCGGGTCTGGTCGCCATCGTCTACGGCCTGCTCCAGGCCGCCGAGCGGTCCTGGCTGTCGACGCAGGTGCTGCTGCCGCTCTTCGGTGGGCTGGCGTTGATCGGGCTGATGCTGCTGATCGAGTCGCGGGCCGCCGCACCGCTGATCCCGCTGCGCTTCTTCACCAATCGCACCCGCGCGGTGGGTTACCTGGTCGGCCTGGCCCTCTCCTGCGCCTTCTTCGGGTTCACCTTCCTGACCACCCTCTTCGAGCAGCAGGTGCTCGGCTACTCGCCGCTCAAGGGCGGTCTCTCCTTCATCCCGGTGGGCCTCGGCATCGCCTTCGGCGTCGGGCTGTCCACCGGCATGATCCCGAAGTTCGGCGTCAAGCCGGTGATCATCGTGGGCCTGCTCGGGGTCACCGGCGGCCTGCTGCTGCTCAGCGGGATCTCCGTCGACACCCACTACGCCAGCGGCATCCTGCCCGGGATGCTGGTGCTGGGTGTCTTCTTCGGCCTGGCGATGCCCGGCACCGCCAACACCGCGCTCTACAAGGTGGGCACCCAGGACACCGGGCTCGCCTCCGCCATGCAGAACGTGATGCAGCAGGTCGGCGGTGCGCTCGGCCTGTCGGTCCTGGTGGCGTTGGCCCTGCGGCTGGGCGGGGACCGGCTCGCCGAGGGGGCGAACCCGAGGGCCGCGGCCACCGAGGGCTACGTGTTGTCCTACCGGGTGTCCGCGGTGCTGCTCCTGGTCGTCGCCCTCGTCGTGCTCCTGCTGCTGGAGAAGATCGGCATCCAGGGCGACTGGGCCACCCCGGACGACAAGACCCCGGCCGACGCCCCGTTGGCCGGCACGGCCGGCGCCGACACCCCGTCGGATGCCCCGACCACCGCCGACGACCGGACCGGCGCTCCGCCCGGACGTTGACCGGTCGACGTCCGGTTGGTTGCCGCCGCCCGGACGTCGTTCCCGTCCCGCACTGACCCACCCCCCCCGGGTCAGTGCGGGACGTGCCGGCCGGCCCTCCCACCGGGCCGGCCGGCACCCCGGGGCCGGCCGCACCGGTCCCACCGTGCCACCCGGACCGTCCCCCCGGTCCGGGCCGGAGAACCTGCCGTCCCCCCGGCAGGCGTCAGCCCCGCCGGATCCCCCTTCCGGCGGGGCTGACTCGGCCCGGCGCGACCACCCGGGTCGGCGCGGCGCGGCGACCCGGGGTGCGGTCAGTGTGCGGCGGTCTGCGGCACGGCCGGCTCGGCCGGCGCCACGCTCCGGCGACGCCGACCGTTGAGCAGGGCCCCGACGAACGTGTACCGGACCAGGTAGCGGTAGCTGAGCAGGGTGAGCGGATAGGTGACCAGCAGGATGGCCGGGAACTTGACGAACCACGGCACCGCCACCTGTGACACGGCCGCCTGCAGCGCCATCACCAGCGGGAGGTGGACGACATAGACCCAGTACGACGCGTCGGCCACGTACCGGATCGACGGGTTCGGCCGGGACAGGTACCGCATCGCCGCCCCGATCAGACCCATCGTCCAGGCCCAGACGGCCAGCGTGTAGACGACCGCGTAGCCGACCTTGTGCCAGCCCAGCCCCTCGGGTTCGGTGTCCGGGGTGAGCCCCACCATGGCCAGTGCGATCCCGGTGAGCACGACCGCCGCCACCAGGTTGCGGGGGTACCGCCGCTCCCACACCCGGATCACCTCGACCTGGCGGTTGAGCAGCCAACCGAAGCCGAACGCGCAGCCGTAGGCGACCAGCCCCACGGGGTTGGGGATCAGCCCGTTCTCGGCCGGCGGTACCCCGTACCAGAGCAGCCAGTCCTGCTTGAGCAGGAAGGCGACGCAGAGCGGGGCGCCGACGACCAGCGGGGTGAGGTCACGGGCGACGACGGTCCGGACGATCGGGTCGACGAGCCCGCTGCGCCGGGTGCCGTCGGGGTCGAGCAGGTTGACCACCGCGCGGACGGCCAGCGCCAGCACGTAGAGGACCAGCAGCCAGTAGAGGAACCACAGATGGGTCAGCGGGAAGGTGCGCAGGGTCATCGGGGTGGCCCCGGGAACCTCCTCGCCGGCCAGGTTCGCCGCGATGATGATCGCCACCACCGTGGAGACCATCACGAGCGGCCAGAAGATCGCCAGGGGCGCGAGGATGCGTACGGCCCGGTTGCGGACGAAGCCGCCGGTGCCGCGCCGGTGCAGCAGCAGCCGGGCGAAGAAGCCGGCGATCAGGAAGAACAGCGTCATCCGGAACACGTGGATGACGAAGTAGGTGCCGTTCATCACCGGACTCGTCGACACGTCCCCCACCACCCAGGTGCGAGGTTCCAGGAAGGACAGTGTCGTGTGCAGGACGACGCCGAGGAGCAGGGCTCCCGCGCGTACCGCGTCGAGGGCGTGCAGTCGTTCGGAGGCGCTCGTGGCGGCGCCGGGGACAGGGGTCGAGGGGATGGCCATGTTCTGCTCTCCACTACCCGCGGTTTCGGGTCCGTCCCGATTCCACGCGTTCGTCGGGCGTCGGGAATAGGCGGCGCCGGTAGCCCCGGAAAGGGTGCTGCGTGCTCCGGGCCGACCGGACGGACGGCACTGAGGGAGTTGCCGTCGACCGCTACGGGGAGGCTATAAAACATAGACAATCATGGTCATCCGCGCTTGCGTCAAAATTGTTTCATCTTTCGGTTGCCGGCATCGGCCTTTCGGCCTTTCCGGCCTATTCGTCGTTGTTCCGCGCCGCTCGCGGGCCGACGCCCGGGGTATGTGCCGCCCGGTGTCCCGCCGGGTCAGGTCCGCTGGGTTGCGCGCAGTCGCAGGAAACGCTGCTCCGGGATGCTGAGCGTCGCCTGGGCGGCCAGCAGGTAGTACCGCCGGGCCTCCGCCCGGTCGCCGAGCAGGTCGAGCAGGTGCGCCCGGACGGCGTGCACCCGGTGGTTGCCGGCGAGCACCGGATCGGCCTGGGCGGCGGTCAGCTCCGCGAGCGCGGCACCCGGCCCGTCCACCATCGCCACCGCCACGATCCGGTTGAGCGCGACCATCGGACCGGGCGCGATGCGCCGCAACAGGTTGTAGAGCCCGAGGATCTGCGGCCAGTCGGTGTCCTCGGCGCGGGGCGCCTCGTCGTGCACCGCGGCGATCGCCGCCTGCACCTGGTAGGGCCCGACCGGCGCACTCGCCAGGGTCCTGGTGATCAGCGCGACGCCCTCGGCGATGGCCCGCCCGTCCCACCGGGACCGGTCCTGCTCGGCCAGCGGAATGAGCGCACCGTCCGGCCCGGTTCGCGCCGGCCGCCGGGCGTCGGTGAGCAGCATCAGCGCCAGCAGGCCGGTGACCTCCGGGTCGTCGGGCAGGTGCTCGTGCAGCTGCCGGGTCAGCCGGATCGCCTCGGCGGTGAGTTCGATCCGGTTGAGCGCCGGCCCCGAACTGGCCGTGTAGCCCTCGTTGAAGATCAGGTAGAGGACTTCCATCACGGCGGCCACCCGGGCCGGACGATCCTCGGGTGCCGGCATCCGGAACTCGGCGCCACTGGTCCGGATGCGCTGCTTGGCCCGGCTGATCCGCTGGGCGACGGTGGACTCCGGCACCAGGAACGCCCGCGCGATCTCGGCGGTGCTCAGCCCACCGACCGCCCGCAGGGTGAGCGCCACCTGGGAGACCCGGGTCAGCGCCGGATGGCAGCAGAGCATCAGCAGGGTCAGCGTGTCGTCCACGGCGGAGACCGGGCCGGACTCCGGGCCGGTCAGGGCGGCCACCGCGCGTTCCCGGCGTCGGCGGGCGGCGTCGTTGCGCCACAGTTCCGTCCAACGGCGGGAGGCGACCGTGGTCAGCCAGCCCCGGGGGTTGGCCGGCAGCCCCTCCTCCGGCCACTGCACGGCCGCCGCCAGCAGGGCTTCCTGGACGGCGTCCTCGCAGGTGTCGAAGCCGCCGTGCAGGCGTACCAGGGTGGAGAGCACCTGTGGAGCGTGTTCGCGCAGCAGGTCCTCGACGTCCGTGGTAACGGTCACGCGTCCGGCCGGGCGGCGTCGAGGACCGGGCGCACCTCGACCAGGCCGAACTGCGCCTCGGGCACCCGGGCGGCGTGCGCCACCGCCTGCGCGATGGTGTCGCACTCCACCAGGTAGAAACCGGCGAGATACTCCTTCACCTCGGGGAAGGGGCCGTCGGTGGCGATCGTGCGCCCCCGGTCGACCCGGACCCGACGGGCGGTGGCCGGGTCGGCCAACGCCTCGGAGACGATCAGTTCGCCGGTTGCGGCCAGCTCCTCGACGAGGGCGGTGTGGGCCTTGACGCCCAACTGCCGTTCGGTGTCGGACATGCCCTGCCACGCATCACGAGCCTGCTCGTTGTGGCTGATCAGGATCAGGTATTTCACCGCACCTCCAAGGTCGGAGATGATTGTCCCACCAGTAGGTCAAAACCGGCACCGCCGCATCGGCACGATACAGAACCGCAGCTCAGGATGGGGTAAGTCGGCGCGGCGGTAGGGTGCCGCGTCGTTTTCGCAGTGGGGTCGGCGACATCGGGTCAGGTGGTCGGCGAGGGCA
This sequence comes from Micromonospora matsumotoense, assembly GCF_900091525.1. Lineage (GTDB taxonomy): Bacteria > Actinomycetota > Actinomycetes > Mycobacteriales > Micromonosporaceae > Micromonospora > Micromonospora matsumotoensis. The sequence goes on along the minus strand of NZ_FMCU01000004.1, from coordinate 85,531 downwards.
GCCGAAATGGAATTCGTCATCTCGTCTTCGGGTGTTTCCCGCCCTCACCCCCGGCCGGCGACGAACTCCAAGATCGACGTCCCGACATAGTCGATCATCTCATCGGTGAGCGCCGGATAGACGCCGACCCAGAGGGTCTGCTCGGTGATGATGTCGCTGTTGGTCAGCTCGCCGACCACCCGGTAGCGCTGGTGGAGGTAGGCCGGGTGCCGGGTCAGGTTGCCGGCGAACAACTGCCGGGTCCCGATCCGCCGGTCCTCCAGGAACGCCACCAGCTCGGAGCGGGTGAACGGCGCCGCCGGGTCGACGGTGACGACGAACCCGAACCAGCTCGGCTCGCTGTTCGGGGTGGCCTCCGGCAGCAGCAGGTGCGGCACCCCGTCGAGCCGCTCCCGCAGCCGCCGCCAGTTGCGCCGGCGCAGCGCGGTGAACTCGTCCAGCTTGGCCAACTGGGTCAGCCCCAGCGCCGCCTGCAGGTCGGTCGCCTTCAGGTTGTAGCCGACGTGCGAGTAGATGTACTTGTGGTCGTACCCCTGCGGAAGCGTGCCCAGCTGGTACTTGAACCGCTTGAGGCAGGTGTTCGACTCGCCCGGCGGGCACCAGCAGTCCCGTCCCCAGTCGCGCAGCGACTCGACGATCCGGGCCAGCGCCAGGTTCGAGGTGAGCACGCAGCCACCCTCACCCATCGTCAGATGGTGGGCCGGATAGAAACTCACCGTGGACAGGTCGCCAAAGGTGCCGGTCAGGTCACCGTCGTAGGTGGAGCCCACCGCGTCGCAGTTGTCCTCCACGAAGAACAGGTCGTGTGCGTCGGCCAGCTCGGCCATCTCCCGCGCCGGGTAGGGGTTGCCCAGCGTGTGGGCCAGGATGATGGCCCGGGTCCGCGGGCCGATCGCCGCGGCCACCCGCTCCACGGTGGTGTTGTAGGTGCCCAGGTCGACGTCGACGAAGACCGGCACCAGGCCGTTCTGCAGGATCGGGTTGACCGTGGTGGGGAAGCCGGCCGCCACCGTGATCACCTCGTCGCCGGGGCGCAGCTGCCGGTCCTCCAGCAGGTCCGAGGTGAGCGCGCTCACCGCCAGCAGGTTCGCCGACGAGCCGGAGTTGGTCAGGTGCGCCTTGCGACGGTGCAGTTTGCGGGCGAACTCCGACTCGAACCTGCGGGCCAGCGGGCCGGCCGCGATCCGCATGTCGAGCGCGGCCTCCACCAGCGCCACCCGGTCCTCGGCGTCGAGTAGCGCCCCGGAGGGCCAGATCTCGGTCACCCCCGGGATGAAGGGCTGGTTGGGTTGCGCGTCCTGGTGGAACTTACGGACCTCGTCGAGCAGCAGCGCTCTACGGTCACTCATGCCCGGACTCCTTCTCGTGATCGCGACAGGTGTGCGTACCGGTGGCGGGGCCGGACCGGTCGCGGGTCGGGCCGGGCGCCAGCGGGCGGCGGCCGGGGGCCGTCACCGCCGCCCCCGGGCGCCCGACCCGCCGGCCGGCGAGGCGTCGGCGGTGTCCCGCCCGGCCAGGCGTTCCAACGCCCGGACGGTCTCGGCCGGGGACGGCTGCGCCGCGATCTCCCCGGCCACCGCCCCGGCCGTGACCGCGAACCGGGACTGGCCCAGCACCAGCGCCGCCGCGTCGGCCACCCCGCGCGGGGTGGCCACGTCGAGGCGGACGGCCAACCCCACCCCCGCCGCGGCGATCGCCTCCGCGTTCTCCAACGCGTCGTCGAACTTGGGCAGCACGATCTGCGGACAACCCGCGGCCAGGGCGGTCAGGGCGGACCCCTGACCGCCGTGGTGGATCAGCAACCGGCAGGTCGCCACCAGCTCCGACAGCGGGATCCGGCCCGCGTACCGGACGGCCGACGGCAGCGGTGGCAGTTGACGGGCGGCCTCGTCGTCGATGGCCAGGACCAGCTCGGCGTCGAGGGTCGCCAACTCCTCGACCAGCCCGGTGAGCAGTCCACCCATCCCGCCGTCGGTCAGCTGGGGCAGCACGGTTCCCATGGTCAGGCCGATCCGGGGCCGTGCCGGCGGGTCGAGCAACCAGTCCGGCACCCGGGCGACGCCGTTGTACGGCACCGCCCGCAGCCCGACGTGCGTCCGGGCGTGCGGCTGCCGCAGGCTCGGCGGCCACGGGTCGAGCACCAGGTCGGCCCGGGGCAGCCGGGTCAACCCGAGGCGGTGCAGGTCACCCCGGAGCACCGTCTCGGCGGCCGCCCGGTACTCGACGAGTTCCGCGACACCCCAGTGCAGTTCGACGTACGGGACGCCCTCGGCGCGCGCGGCCACCGGGCCGGCGTACTCGGAGCGCTCGGCGAGCACCAGGTCCGGTCGCCAGGACCGGACGGTGGCCAGGGTGCCGGCGAGGTTTCGCGACGCCATTGTCGCGAAGACCTCGCCGTGTCCGTAGGGGTCGTCCTCGATGCCGTGCGGCGAATCCGGCCGCATCAGCTCGCGGATGTCCATCCCCGGCCCGCTGGAGATCGCGGGCAACCCGGCCTGCGTCACGGTCGGTACGAAGTGCTCGGTGCACGCGACCAGCACCTCGTGCCCCGCTGCCCGCAGCGCCCAGGCGAGCGGCACCAGCGGGAAGAGGTGACCGTGCATGGGTGCGCTGGTGATCAGCACGCGCATCTGCGGCTCCGACGGCTGAGGGGCGCCGCCGGAACTGCGCGGCGACGGATACCGGTAGTGACCATTACCAATAGATCGTGGCAGAGGCCGGGAGGTCAGACACCTCCCAGCGTGCCGTCGTACCCGGTCCCGCGCCGACCACTGTGGACCTGTTTGTGGTCAGCCCGCCGGGCGGACCGTCACCACGCTCGGCAGGCCGTTGTCGGCGGCGGCCTCCAGCGGGGCGACCCGGGTGCCGGTCACCGCGATGCCGTCCATCCGCACCACCGGCGCGAACCAGGCCAGGTCGGTGAGACGGGCCACCGCCTGCTGGAACAACCCCGCCTGGGTGGTCGGGTCCGGCTCGGCGACCGCCCGCTCCAACGACTGCCGCAGCTGCGCGTCGTTGGTGGCGTACGGGTTGAACGGGTTGGCCACCGGCCGCATGAAGTCCAATGAGGACAGGTAGGTCGGCAGGTTGCCGTAGCCGAACGCGGTCACCGGGAACTTGCGCGACATCACGTGCTCCAGCCACTGCGGCACCTGGGTGTCGGTGGTCAGCTCCACGGTCACCCCGATCTTCTTCCACTGCCCGGCCACCACCTGCGCGACGGCGGCGATGCCGGGGGTGTGCGCCTCCGCCTTGACGGTGAAGCCGTTCGGGTAACCCGCCTCGGCGAGCAGCGCCTTCGCCCGGTCCGGGTCGTACGGGTAGCGGTCGTCCAGGGCCGCCTGGTAGCCGTCGAAGCCGGGGGCGGCGATCTGGCTGGTCGGATGGGCGAACTCGCCGAAGATCGTCTTGGCGATCGTGGCCCGGTCGATGGCGTGGTTCAGCGCCTGGCGTACCCGCACGTCGCGCAGGGGCGCGGCGACGGTGCCGTCGCGGTCGGCGAGCACCATGCCGAGCACCGCCACGCTCGCCGTGATGTGCGTGAGCCCGGCGGCGACGACCGCCGGCCCGGCGTCGGCGTTCAGCGCGGCGTAGTCGATCTGCCCCGCCTGGATGGCCTGCACCGTGGCGTTCGAGTCCGGCAGCACCCGGACCACGACCTTCTTCCAGTGCTGCCCGTCCTTGTTCCAGTACCGGGGGTTGGGCAGGTAGGTGTAGTGGTCGCCGGCGACGGTGCCGGCCGGGTCGAGCTGGTACGGGCCGGCCCCGAAGGTGCGCTGCGCCAACTGGCCCGGGTCGGTCAGCCCGGCGGGGGAGACGACCGAGCCGGAGAGGATCGCCTGGCTGAACAGTTGCCGCATCACCGGGTTCGGGGTGCTGTTGGTGACCACCACCGTGCCGGCGTCCGGCGCGGTGATGCTGGCGATGGTGGCCGCCCAGGTCTTCGCCTTCGGGCTGACCGTCCGCATGTACTCCAGCGACCGGACCACCGCCGGGGCGTCCAGCGGGGTGCCGTCGGCGAAGGTCACCCCCGGGCGCAGCTTGAGCTGGAAGACCTTGTTCTGCCGGTCGACGTAGCCGAACGACTCGGCCAGTTCCCCGGTGAACGTCCGGTCGGCGTTCATCCGGATCAGCGGGGCGTACGCCAGCGCCACCGTCGGAATGTTGTTCAGGTCGATGTTGGCCTTGTACGGGTCGAGCGTCGGCGGGGCCGCCACCGCCAGGGTCAGGGTGGCGTCGTCGGTGGCGCCGCCCTCCTCGGCGGTGCCGGAACAGGCGGTCAGCGAGCCGACCGTGAGCAGCGCGGCGGCGACCAGGACTCGTACCTGGTGGACGCTCCGGCGCGGACGATGCGCGAACATGGCCATCCTTTCCCGGCGGACGCCGGTGTCGAGGGGGAGGGGTCTGGTCAGGAGATCGAACAGCGGCCGGGCACCGGCCCGGCCTGGGGCGGCTGTCGGGCGAAGGCGGCCAGCGCGGCGCGGGCCCGGCCGGGGTCCGGCACCGGCACGGCGGCCAGCAGTGCCCGGGTGTACGGGTGCACGGGCCGCCGGTACACCTCCTCGGCGTCACCGGACTCGACCACCCGTCCCTGGTGGAGCACCACCATCCGGTGCGACAGGTGCCGCACCACCGCCAGGTCGTGGGCGATGAACAGGTGACCGAACCCCAGCTCGGCCTGGAGGTCGGCGAGCAGGTTGATGATCTGGGCGCGGACGGACAGGTCCAGTGCGGACACCGGCTCGTCGGTGACCAGCAGGCGGGGGGTGCCCACCAGGGCCCGCGCCAGGGCGATGCGCTGCCGCTGCCCGCCGGAGAACTGCCCCGGATACCGGTGCACCGCCTCGGCCGGCAGGCCCACCCGACCGAGTGCCTCGGCGACCAGCGTGCGCCGTCGCACCGGGTCGACGCCACGCCGGTTGAGCAGGGGCTCGACCAGGGAGTCGCCGATCCGGCGGGCCGGGTTGAGCGAGCTGAACGGGTCCTGGAACACCAACTGCACATCGCGGCTGAGCGCCCGGCGTTGCCGCCGGCCGGCGTGCGTGACGTCCACCCCGTCGATCGCGATCCGGCCGCCGGTGACCGGGGTCAGGCCCAGGATCGCGCGGGCGATCGTCGACTTGCCGGAGCCGGACTCGCCGACCAGGCCGACCGTCTCGCCGGCGGCCACCGTCAGGCTCACCCGGTCCACCGCACGTGTCGCCGTCCGGCGCTGCCCGAGGTCGACCACCAGGTCGTGCACCGCCAGCAACGGCTGCCCCGTCACGCCGCCACCCGGTCCTCGTCGGGCCGTACGCACCGGACGGCGTGCCCGGGGCCGAGCCGGTCCAGCGGCACCGGGGCGCGCCGGCAGGGTTCCCCGGCCAGCGGGCAACGCGGCGCGAAGCGGCACCCGGTCGGCCAGTCCCCGGGGGCCGGCACCGTGCCGCTGATCGTGGGCAGCGGGCCCGACCGGGACGCCCGGTGCGGATCGGCCGCCAGCAACCCCCGGGTGTACGGGTGCCGGGGGCGGGCGAACAGGTCGGTCACCGGGCAGGACTCGACGACCTGACCGGCGTACATCACCACCGCCCGGTCGCAGAGCGCGGCCACCACCCCCAGGTCGTGGGTCACCAGCAGCACGGCCATCCGCCGGTCCCGGCTGGTGCGGGCGAGCAGGGCCAGGATCTCGGCCTGCCGGGTGACGTCCAACGCGGTGGTCGGTTCGTCGGCGATCAGCAGGTCCGGGTCGCCGGCCAGCGCGAACGCGATCGCCACCCGCTGGGCCATCCCACCGGACAACTGGTGCGGGTACCGCCGTGCGGCGGTCTCCGGCGCGGGCAGGCCGACGTCGCGCAGCAGCGCCAGCACCCGGGCGCGGGCCGGACGCCGACCCAGCCCGGTGTGCCGGCGGACCGCCTCGGCGAGTTGGACGCCGACGCGCAAAGTCGGGTCCAGGCTGACCATCGGGTCCTGGGCGACGTACCCGATCCGGCGGCCCCGTACCGTGCGCCACTGCCGGTCGGTGGCCCCGACCAGGTCGACGCCGGCGAAGTGGCAGCTGCCGGTGATTCGGCCGTCGCCCGGGGGCAGCCCGAGGATGCTCAGCGCGGTGACCGTCTTGCCGCAGCCGGACTCGCCGACCAGACCGACGATCTCGCCCGGGCCGACGTCGAGGTCGACGTCGCTGACCACGGTGGTGCCGGTCCGCGCCCCCCGGCCGGGACGGGCCGGGAGCTGGACCGACAGCTGGCGTACCGACAGCAGCGTGTCGGCGTGGCGGGGCGTGCCGGCCGGCGGCGGTGCGACGGGGTGGACCGGGGTGGACAGCGCGGGGTGGGCGGGTGCGGACCCCAAGGGGTGGGCGGGTGCGGACCCCGTGGGGTGGGCCGGTGCGGGTGCCGTGGTGCGGGCGACGCCCGCACCGGGTGACCGGCGTCGGCGGCGGGCCAGCTTCGTCGCCGACCAGGCGGCGGTCGCGCCGTCGCGGGCGGCGTCGCCGAGCAGCACGAAGGAGAGCACGGTCAACGCGACCGCCAGCCCCGGCGGGAACAGGGCCCACGGATGCCGGACGATGACCGCCCGTGCCTCGTCGATCATGCCGCCCCAGCTCGGCTCCGGCGGCGGTGGCCCGAAGCCGAGGAACGCCAGGCTCGCCTGCATCACCAGGGCGACCGCCGCGACCAGCGACGCCTGGACGATGACCAGGCCGCGCAGCCGGGGCAGCACGTGCCGGCGCAGGATCTGCGGCGTGGAGAGCCCGGCCAGCCGGGCGGCCGCGATGAACAGCTCCTCCCGGGTCGACCGGGTGGCGGCCCGGACCACCCGGATCAGGCCGGAGGAGAGCAGCAACCCGAAGGTCAGCATGGCGATCGTGACGTCACCCGGGAAGACGGCCACCACCACCAGCAGGATCACGATGGCCGGCAACGCGAACAGCAGGTCGGCCAGCCGGCCGACCAGCGCGTCGACCAGCCCGCCGAGGTAGCCGGCGAGCAACCCCAGACCCACCCCGACCACGGTGGCGGTCAGCACCGCCACCAGCACCCCCCACAGGGTGCCCGCCGCGCCGTACGCCAGCCGGCTGAGCAGATCCTGGCCGAGCCGGTCGGTGCCGAGCGGGTGCGCGGCCGACGGCCCGCTCAGGGCGGCGGGCAGGTCCTGGTCGACCGGGTCCCGGCCGGTCACCAGCTCCGGGTGCAGGGCACACACCAGCACCAGCGCCAGCCACAGCAGGGCGAGCAGCACCAGCGGGCGACGCAGCAACCGCGCCGACGCCGGGCCGGGCCCGCTCACCGGGCCCCCACCCGGGGGTCGAGCCACGCCTGGGCCAGGTCGGCGAGCAGCCCGATCGCCACGACGATGAGGGTGTAGCAGACCACCGCGCCCTGGAGCACCGGGATGTCGTGCTGGGCGGCGGCGAGGGCGGCCCCGGAACCCAGGCCGGGCAGGCCGAAGATGTTCTCGATCAGGACCGTCGCGCCGAGCAGGCTGGCGGAGATCACTCCGAGCAGGGCGACCACCGGCACCGCCGCGGTCCGCAGCGCGTGCCGGTAGACGATCGACCGGGTGGACAACCCGTTGGCCTGCATCACCCGGACGAAGTCCCGGCTCAGCACGTCCAGCATGGCATCGCGGGTCTGCTTGGCCACGGCGGTGACCGCCGCCAGCGAGGTCGCGGTCACCGGCAGGGCCAGCGACCGCAGCCAGCCCACCGGGGACTCCCCGAACGGGACGTAGCCGGTCGCCGGGAACAGCCGCCACCGCACCGCCAGCCAGGTGATCAGGACCAGGGCCAGCCAGAATCCGGGTACGGCGAGCCCCACCACGGAGGCCACGTCGACCAGTCGGCCGAGCGGTCCACCCCGGACGGCGCTGAGTACACCGAGGGCGGTGCCGACCACGCCCACGGTCAGCGTGGTCAGCAGGATCAGCGAGACCGTCGGCGCCAGCCGGCTGGCGATCAGCGGGGCCACCGCCGTCCCGGTGCTCACCGAGCGGCCCAGGTCGCCGTGCACGGCGTCGGCCAGCCAGCTCAGGTACTGCACGGTCAGCGGCCGGTCCAGCCCCATCTGCCGGTGCAGCGCCTCGACCTGTTCGGGTGGGGCCAGCGGGCCGAGCACCGTGCGGGCCGGGTCACCGGGCACCAGCGAGATGAGCAGGAAGCAGAGGACCGAGACGACGAAGAGCAACGGCCCGGTCCAGGCCAGTCGGCGCAGGACTAGCCGGACCATGGCCACCGGTGGCCGTCCGCACCGGCATCCGCACGGACGCCGATCCCCCCTGTGGTCGTACGGCCGGCCGGGTCGCCGGCATGGTCGAGTCTGATGGCGTCACGCTCCAGCCGTCGGCGGTCAGGGCCGACCCACCGACGGACGTGATCAGCGGCGCGTCGGGGGCCGTGTCCACGCTGGCAGAGCGGAGGTGCGGTTGTCTTCCGCAGACGTGCTCACCCGGTGGGCTTCCCGCGCCCGTCACCGGTGTGCGCCAGGACTGCCGGCACGAGCACGTCCCACGTCGCGCGGGGCGGCATCTGGTGCCCCACCCCGGGCAACGGCAGCAGCCGGGCGACCGGCAGTTCGGCGGCCAACGCCTCCCCGTGTCCGTACGGGAAGAGCGGGTCCTCGGTGCCGTGCACCACCAGGGCCGGTACGGTGATCCCACCCAGCGCGTCCCGGTATTCGGCGCCGCCGTCGATGGACCAGTGGTTGGCCAGGCTGGCCCGGATGTCGACGGTGCGCGCCACCGCCCGTGCCACGAGTTCCCGCAGCTCCGCCCCGGCCAGCGGGACGGTTCCGGTCAGCGGTCGCTGGCCGGCGGCGATGTGGTCGACGACGGCGTCCGGGTCGGCCCAGTCCGGGTCCGGACGGGATTCGCCGAAGCTGGCCATCAGCGCCTTCGACATCGGCGGCAGGTCGTCGTAGGGGCGCTCGCCGATCCGCAGGGCGGGACTGGTCGAACTCAACGTCAGCGAGGCGACCCGCCGGGGATGCGCGACGGCGAGCCGCTGGGCGATCGCGCCGCCCATCGAGATGCCCCAGACGTGGGCGGCCCCCAGGTCGAGCTGTTCGACCAGGGCGGCGGCGTCGGCGACCAGGTCGTCGAAGTGGTAGTCGGGGTCGCCGGCCGGCCAGCCGGTGGACCGGCCGGTGTCGCGGTGGTCGTAGCGCACCACGTACCGGCCGCCGTCGGCGAGTCGCCGGCACAGCCCGTCGGCCCACCAGTCCATCGAGTTGGACGCCCCGCTGACCAGCAGTACGGCCGGGTGGTCCGGCGAGCCGAAGGTGCCGACGCAGAGCTGCACGCCGTTGGCGGGGACGTGTCGTTCCGTCCCCGCCAACAGGTCCTCGTCGCCAACGGTCCGATGTGTACTCAAGACGGTCTCCTCATGCCCTCGGACCACGCGCGGGAATTCCGCGACCACCGCCGGTCACCGTGCGGGATGATTATCCGCCCCACCGCCTGAGCAAACCGCGTAAAACACCGGCTATGCCACGAGATGTTCCAGCGTGCCGAGAAGGTCGTCGAGGTCGTCGGTGACCACCGCCCCGTCCCGCCACCGGGCCAACGGGTCCGTCCGCACCGCCGTGCGCAGCCGGTCGGCCTGGCGCACCGCCGGCTCCGGGTCCGCCCCGTCGGCGCCGGCCCGGTGGGCCAGTGCCGCGTCGATCCGGTCCAGCCGCGCCCCGGCGGTCTCCCACACCGCCTCCGCCGCGGTCACCACCTCGGCGACCCCCCGGAACAGCTCGTCCATCCGGGCCACCGCCGCCGCGACGGTCAGCTCCACCCGGCCGTCGTCGGTGATCCGCCGCCGCGCCAGCGGCGGAGGCGGGCCGGTGACCACCACCGACGCCTGGTCGAGCAGAGCACTGACCCGGGCCAGCTCCGCCCCCGACGGCTGCCCGGGACCGGCGAACGGCCGGACCACCTCGTCGACCACCGCCGAGTAGGCGTGGTAGACGGTCCACAGCTGCGCCAGGTCGGCCCGCGCGGCGGCCCACCGGCGGGCCGACTCCCCGGTCAGCTCGGCGGCGGCCAGCAGGTGCCGGTCCAGGTGCCGTTCCAGGTCCACCAGGTTGGTCTGGATGGCGTCCCGGTCGGTGACCGCCGCCGCCACGGCGGCCCCGGCCTGCGGCGGGGACAGCACGTCGACGGTGGCGGTGGCCAGCAACGGGGCCCGCAGCAGCGCCGGTGGTCGCGGCGTCGGCCGCCGTCGCCGGGCCAGCGCGGCGTCCACCAGGGCGGCGAGCGGCTGCTCGAACAGCCGGTGGCTGAGCGTGGCCAGCAGCACCGCGCCGAGCAGGGTCACCGTCTCCAGCTCCCAGAACCCGGCCGTGCCGTACAGCTCGCGGATCGGGCGGACGGCGCCGCTGAACACCGCCCCCGGCTGGAGGTAGAAGTGCATCACCGCGAAGTGCCACAGGTAGACGCCGTAGGAGACCTTGCCGAGGTGGACCACCGGACGGGCGGTCAGCACCGCGTCCACCACCCGGGTCCGGGCCGCCCCCGGGGACACCAGCGGCAGCGACGCGAACAACCCGAACAGGGCCACCATCAGGTACGTCATGAACAGGCCGCTGGTCGAGTAGATCGCGTCCATCCCGATCACGCTGAACGGGCGGGCGCAGTTGACCAGGTAGACCGCGATCGCGGCGACCCAGAACAGCCCCGGGCGTACGGCGGCGACCCGGAGCAGCCGGGGGGTGTCACCGGGCGACACCTGGGACAGCGCCAGCAGCACGGCCAGACCCAGACCGATGCCGATGGTCGGCGCGAAGCCCTGCGGCCACCAGAACACCATCCGGTTGTCCCAGCCGTTGCCCTTGACGAAGAAGAGCCAGCCGACGCCGATGCCGATCAGCACCGGCACCGGCAGCAGCAACCGGCGGGCCCGCGCCACCGGGGTCGCGCCCCGGGCGGCGAACCGGTGGCTCGCCCAGGCGATCAGCGGCAGCGCCAGGTACCACTGCACCATGCTCGGCACCGTCCAGCTGACCTCCATCCCGTTGATGAAGTGCGGCGCGAACGGGCTCGGCGAGTAGATCTGCAACAGCAGCAACGGACGCAGCACGTACCAGGGGCCGTCGATGGCGTCCCGGTTCAGCGCCACCAGCACCACCAGATACATCAGGTAGTACGCCGGGAGCAGCCGCATCAGCCGGCGGACCATCGTCGCGCCCTGCGGCGGGCGGGGCCGCCCGGCGATGATCGCCCGCGCCAACGGCAGGTAGAGGTAGAGCGCGGGCAGGACGAAGAACACCCCGATGAACGACGGCAGCCCGCTGACGAAGAACGCGCCGAGGAAGTTGCTCGGCGGTCGGGGCGTACCCAGGGCCTTGGTGCCCAACAGCCCGGAGAACATCGCCACGTGCACCGTCAGCAGCGCCAACGCCGCCAACCCGCGAATCCCGAAGATCGCCGGGTCCCGGTCGCCGCCCGCCCTGCCCGTGGGGGCCGGGGCCCCGCCGCTGTCCCTGCTCGTCACGCTCACGTACTCGTCCTTTCGGTCCGGCCGGCGGGGCGTCGACCGGGAGCCGGCCGGGCCCACGGCACGCGGGATGGTCGTCGCCGGCGTCCAGCGGGCCGGTGGTCAGCGGATGACGGACCGCACGAACCGCAGCGTCGTACGGACCTCGGGGCTCTCCGCCAGCTCCAGTGCCCGCTTCAACTCGGGGAGCCGGTCGAGGACCACGTCCCGCAGCCGGCGCAGCTCGGCGGAGTTGATGCTGAAGGTCGTGGTCCCGTCCTCGTTCTCGGTCACCTGCGGCACGTGTCCGCCTCCTCGTCTCGACCGTCCGTGTGGTGCCGGGCGCCGGCACCGCACCGCCGGGGCCGCGACTGTCGGCGGCACCCGTCGTACCGGTTCGAGGATGGATCCGGCGAGGTGGGAGGTCATCTCCGAGCGTGCTCAGCCCCGTCGGTCGACCCCGTCGGGCCGGCCACCGCCGCGCCCACCGGCACCGCCGACCGGCCGGAGGTGACCGTCCGCATTGGGCACGTACGAGGACGTGCTACCCCCTCGTCCTCTGCTTGCATGGGCAGCACACCTGGCGAGCCGCACGCCCGGCGGTGTGCGCGGCGGGGCGTTCCCGTCCCCGCCCCGCGTGGGCCGCCGACCGAGTTCAGGGAGGCACCGCAGATGGGCGACCATGTCGCAGCGAGCAGGACCGCGCGAAGCGGTGGGATGATCGACCGGATGCGCGCCGCGTTCGGCGGCCGGCAGTCGACACCGGGAGCGCCACGAATCCTGGGGGACCGGGCGGTGGTGGCCGGCGGCAGCATCGCCGGCACGCTGGCCGCCCGGGTGCTGTCCGACTGGTACCGCGAGGTCGTCGTGGTGGACCGGGACGAGGTGCTCGGGGTCACCGGCATGCGTAAGGGCGCGTCCCACGCCGTACACGCGCACGGGCTGCACGCCCGGGGCTACCTGATCCTGTCCGACCTCTTTCCCGGCCTGCTCGACGACGCCAAGGAACTGGGCCTGCCGGTACGCGACTTCGGGCTGATGCGGTGGTATTTCAACGCCCGCCCGATCGCCCGTACCGAGACCGGGCTGCTCTCCGTCGCCGGCAACCGGCCGGTGCTGGAGAACTACCTGCGCTCCCGGGTGGCCGGGTTGCCCAACGTGACCTACCGGCAGCACGCCGACGTGCTGGGGCTGGTGGCCACCGCGGACCGGGGCCGGGTCACCGGGGTCCGGATCCAGGAGCGTACGCCGGGCAGCCCCGAACAGCGGCTCGACGCGGACCTGGTGGTCGACGCCACCGGTCGGGGCTCCCGGCTGCCCGTCTGGCTGGCCGAGCTGGGTTACGAGCGGCCGGTCGAGGAGCGGATGACGATCGGGCTGGCGTACACCACCCGCACCTACCGGCGGCGGCCCGGCACCTTCGACGGGCCGGTGGCGATCAATCCGGTGGCCTCGCCCGAGCACCCCCGGGGGGCGTTCTTCGGGCAGACCGCCACCGGCGACTTCCGGCTCAGCCTGACCGGCATCCTCGGCGACCATCCGCCGACCGATCCGGCGGGTTTCGAGGAGTACGTCCGGACCCTGCCGGTGGCCGACATCCACCAGGCGGTACGCGACGCCGACCCGACCGGGGACGCGGTCTCCTTCACCTTCCCGGCCAGTGTCTGGCGGCACTACGAGCGGCTGACCCGGTTCCCCGCCGGGCTGGCGGTGCTGGGCGACGCGGTGTGCAGTTTCAACCCGGTCTACGGCCAGGGGATGACCGCCGCGGCGATGCAGGTGACCGCGCTGCGCCGGTTCCTCGACGGGCAGTCCGCCGCCGACGGTCGCTCCTACCTGCGGGACGTGGCCCGGCAGATGCGCCACCCGTGGCAGCTGTCCACCCGCACCGACCTGGACTTCCCCGGGGTGGGGCCGCGGTCGTTGCCGATCCGGCTGCACAACGCCTACCTGGTCCGGCTCCAGTACGCGATGACCAAGGACCCGGAGGTCACCCGGGCGTACATGCGGGTCGCCGGGCTGGTCGACCCGCCGCGCACGCTGTGGCGGCTGCCGTTGCTGGTGCGGGTGCTCCGGCTGGCCCGGGACATGCCGGCCACCGCGCCGGTCCCTGCGCCCGCGCCGGTCCCTGCGCCCGCGCCGCTCTCCCCGACGGTCGCCGCGTCGGCACCGTCGTCGGTTCCGGCGGCGTCGGTGCGCCCGCCGGCCACCGGGGCGGGGGACGAGCCGGCGGGCCCGGTGGACGCCGGGCAGCGGGCGGGGTCCTGACCGGCCCAGGGACAGCAGCCGGAGCCGGCGCGGGAACCGGCTCCGGCTGCACCCTGTCTACCCACCCTGCCCAACCACCCTGCCTACCGACCCTGCCCAACCACCCTGCCTACCGGGCCGTCCTGTCGGGGCACCGTCCTGTCGGAGAGCCGGTGAAGGCGGGGACGGCGGCGCTCTGGCCGGCCACCACGCAGGTGCCGGAGCGGTCGACGGTGGCGCGCCGTCCTGCCGGGAGGCGGGCCGAACGAGGCGAGTCAGGGAGCCGCTGTGCCGGGAGGGCATGGTGTGCCGGATAGGTGGTATGCCCCTGCGTCATGAATATGACTGGGTGGCATAAGCGCATCGGGGAAGGTGGTCCCACCGGGAGCCGTACTCACCGCCCAGCTCCGCCCCGCGCCCCAGCTCACCGCAGCCCAGGCTCCGCGCCGTGCCCAGGCTCCGCGCCGCGCGTCGCCCCCGACCCACGGTCGGGGACCAGGGCGGGGGTCAGCCGGTCGGTTCCGTCACGTCCGGGCCGCCGGCCAGCGCGGGACCGTAGCGCCGGGCCGCCGTCAGGGCCGCCCAGGCGGTGAGCGTGACCAGGGCGTCGTCACCGGGGTGGTGCGCGCGGAAGTCCGCCACCACGGCGTCGGTCACCTGGTACGAGGCGAAGGCGGTGAGCAGGGCGAGCCGTCCCGCCGGACGCTCCACCGGGGACAGGCCGGCGACGGCGTCCTCCACCCAGGGGCGGGCGCTGATGCCGGCCGGACCGTCCTGCGGGTCGGCGCAGCGGGCGGCGACCAGCTCCCGCACCCCGGCGGGAACGACCTGCCGGCCGCCGTCCTCGATCGCGGCGTAGCCCCGGGCCAGTCCGTCGGCGAGCACCGTCGCCCCCGCCCAGGCCAGGTCGGCCGGGGGCGGGGCGGCCGCGAGCAGCTCCAACGCCGCCCCCGGCGGGCAGGGACGGCGGGCCAGCGCACCCATCACCCGGGCCGCCGTCCGCTGCACCACACCCCGGGCCAGCGACGGGGTGTCGGGCAGCGGGGAGTCCCGCAGGAAGACGTTGACCATCCGATTCAGGTAGTGGAAGACCACCGCCACCCCGACCAGCTCCGGGACCTGCGCCGCCGGGGCGGGCGGCGGCCCGGCCGGGCCGTGCGGGGACGGTCGACCGGCCCACCGGGCCAGCGGGCTCCACGGCCCGTCGTCGAGCCGGTCCACCGCCGGGCCGGCCCCGTCGCCGCCGGGGAACAACCCGACCAGGGTGGCCCCGTGCACGTCGACGCAGTACGGGCAGCGGTTCGCCGCGGAGACCGCCGCCGCCACCGCCTCCTTCGCCGCCCGGCCGGCCGGACCGGTGGCCACCAGGGTCTCCCGCAGCATCGTCCAGCTCGCCGCCAGCACGTCCGGGGCGGGGGAGTGCAACGCCATCGGTGGGGCCAGCATGCCGAAATCCCGCTCGACCTGCCCGTACACCCGGGCGACGAGTCCGTCCGCCCGATGCGGGGCGACCGGTCGGACGTGCCGGACGTGGGCGAGCACGGTGCGCCGGGTGGCGCGGGCCAACAGGGTCGCCACGGTCATCCCCTTCCAGATCGGCGCGGTCCCCCGGCCGGATGCCGGGGGACCGCGGTCGAGGTCAGCGAGTCTGGAGCACGGCGCGACGGCCGGCGGTCGCGCCGTCCGGCGCGGGAGCGCCGTAGGTGACCGCGACCCCGCGCGCCTGGGCGGCCCGGACGATGCCCGGGACGGCCCGTTCGGCCAGCGCGCTGATCGTCAGGGCCGGATTGACCGTGAGGGCGCCGGGCACCGCCGAACCGTCGGTGACGAAGATGCCCGGGTGACCGCGCAGCTCGTGCCGGTCGTCCAGGGCCGAGGTCGCCGGGTCGTCACCGATCCGGCAGGACGCCAGCGGGTGCACGGTGTACGCGCCCACCAGGTCGTTGGTCCACGGCATCACCTTCGCCAGGCCGTCGCGTTCGACGATGTCCTTGACGTCGGCGTCGGACAGGTTCCAGCCCCGCCAGGTGTTGGCGGTGGGCTGGTACCGCAGCGGGCCGTGCCCCAGCATCTGCTGGGAGAACCGGTGCGCGTTGCCGGTCTCCGGTGGCGGCCCGAACACGCCCTCGTTGTCGTCCTCGGACATGGTGAAGACGGTCAGCCACGACTTGAAGTGCCGCATCAGCTCCTTCTTCTCCACCCCGAACCAGCTCGGGCCGG
Organism: Micromonospora matsumotoense; assembly: GCF_900091525.1. Classification (GTDB taxonomy): domain Bacteria; phylum Actinomycetota; class Actinomycetes; order Mycobacteriales; family Micromonosporaceae; genus Micromonospora; species Micromonospora matsumotoensis. Next base: position 69,618 of record NZ_FMCU01000004.1, on the reverse strand, counting down.
TCGCGTCGGGCACCTGGGCGAGGATGGTGCCCAGGCCGGGCGGGAAGTAGAGCTGCTCCAGCGAGTACCGCTCGTACTCGGGCAGGTTGGCGTCGAGCTTGTCCCAGCTGGCCACCGTCGGCCCACGACCGATCTGGTACGACTCGTAGGCGACCCCGTCGCCCCGGTCCAGGCCCAGCACCTCGCGGACCCGGTCCTCGTCGAACACGGCGGTGTTGAGCCGCTCCCCGTTGCCGGAGAAGTAGCGTCCGACCGCCGACGGCATCTTGCCCAGCGTCGGCTCGGAGCGTTGCAGGATGACCGGGGTGGCCCCGGCGCCGGCCGCGACGATCACGATCTTCGCGTCGATGGTGCCCGCGCCGTGCAGGATCCGGTAGTCCTCGTCGTCGACGACCCGGTAGTGCACCCGGTAGCCACCGTCGTCGGTGCGGGACAGGTGCTGCACCTCGTGCAACGGCCGGATCGTCGCGCCGTGGGCCAGCGCCGCCGGCAGGTAGTTCAGCAGCAGCGACCGCTTGGCGTCGAACCGGCACCCGGCCATCATCCAGTTGCAGTTGGTGCACTTGTCCAGGTCGATCGCCGACGGCACCGGGTTGGCCGTGCGGCCCGCGTGCGCGCAGGCCGCCGCCCACAGCCCACCGGGGTACGGCACCTGGTCCCAGCTCTGGCCGGTCACCGGCAGGGCCTCGACCACCCGGTCGTACCACGGGTCCAGGGTGTCCCGGTTGATCGCGGCCGGCCACATCCGCCGGCCGATCGACCCCTGGCGTTCGAAGACGAACCGGGGCGCCCGGGGCATGGTGGCGAAGTAGACGACGCTGCCACCACCCACGCAGTTGCCGCTGAGCACGCTCATCCCGTCCCCGACGACGAAGTCGAACGCCCGGGTGTACGACGAGCCGAGCTCGAAGTCGTGGTCGAAGTCCTGGCCGGACAGCCACGGCCCGCGCTCCAGGATCACCACCTTCGCGCCGCCGGCGGCCAGGTGGTAGGCGGTGATCGCGCCGCCGAAGCCACTGCCGATGATCAGGACGTCGGTGCTCTCGGTGCTGCTCATGCCGGGCTCCCGGTGGGGGTCGTGTCGGGGTGCAGGGGTGCCAGTGGGCGGCCGTAGGAGTAGTTCGGGTACCGCCACAACCCGTCGGCGTCCGGCCGGTGGTAGCCGAGGTGCAGCAGACCGGGGTGCCCTTCGGCGAGCGCCGTCACGGTGGACCGGTGCGCCGCGCTGTCGAAGGCCATGTTGCTGAACAGCGCCAGGCCCACCCACATCTGCTTCTCCGGGTGCTCCGGGTCGGTCAGCCGGCGTACCAGCTCGGTGCGGTGCGCGAACGGCAGGGCGACGAACGCCGGCAGCGCCGGGTCCAGGGCGACCCCCTGCTCGGCGGCGTACTCGCCGGCGTGCATGTCGAGGGTGAGGGCCAGCCCGTCGAGCGACTCGGCCAGGCCGCCGGCCGGCAACTCCAGCAACTCCAGCGCCCCGGCGGCGACCGCGCCGCCACCGGGGGCGGCGCCGGCCACGGCCGGGTCGTCCGGGCTTCTCTTCTCACCCGGAACAATGGTGTCGGCAAAGGCCTCGATGGTCATTGTCCGCGCTGTGTCTGCGTCGGTGATACTGGGCTGCACGGCGACGCCTCCTGTCCGGTGCGACATTGTTCCGGGCGGTTCCGGGATGCTCTTTTCTGCGTTCACACGGTGTGCGTGAATGTCGGTGTCGACCGGTCCGGGAGAATTCGGGCCCCGGTTCCGCGCGATTCCGCTGCCGCACATCGTGCACGCATCGACCGCACCGAAACACCTTCCGAAGTGCGGTGGGTGCCGCGGCCCGACATCGGTGCCGCCGTCACCGGCCCGGTGGCCCGCCACCGGGGCCCGGTCCGCCGCGTCGGGGCCCGTCCCGGGCGGACACCTGCGCACGTCGGGAGAAGCGGGAAAACCGGTCCGGCCCGGACGATGAGTGCACCCGTGACCGGCGTGCGCCCCGAGGTGCCCCGGCGGGTCCCGACCGTTGCCGACGGACCGACCGTCCGGCGTACCCCAGGGAGATGTCCATGCCGACCACCCTCGGTTCGATCCGCAGGCTGCTGCTCACCCCGTCGCTGGCCGAGGTGACCTTCGCCCGGCGCGGCTTCCCCGTCGCCGAGTCGGCGGTCACCCGGCGGCTGGAGGCCATCCCACAGGCGGTGATCTGCGGGTTCGAGTGGGCGATCGACGCCCGCGACCAGTGGGAGGTGGAACGTCGCCTGGAGTTGGTCGACGTCGAGCTGCGCGGGTTCGCCTACGAGGGGGCGACGATGGCCTGCACGGTGCGCGACGCGATGGCCGGCGGGCGTGGCCACCGGGCCCGGGACCTGCTGCGGGGCCGGGCCGAGCGGCACACCTTCCTCACCTACATCGGGATCGGCTTCGCGATGGCCCGGCTGCCGCGTCCGCTGTGGCGACGGGTGCTGCCCGACCTGACCGGCATGCGGTACTACCCGACGATGAGCTGGCTGGCCGTCGACGGGTACGGCTTCGACCGGGCCTACTTCGACACCGACCGCTGGGTGGGCGGGCAGTTCCGTCCCTCGCCGTACCCGTGGCAGGGGCACCCCGACTACTTCGCCCGCGCCTGCGACCAGGGCGTCGGCCGGGCGCTGTGGTTCATCCACGGTGCGCAGCCGACCCAGGTGGCCACGGCAGTGGAGCGGTTCGACCGGTCCCGGCGGGCCGACCTGTGGAGCGGGGTCGGACTGGCGGCCACCTTCGCCGGTGGCTGCGACGCGGACGGGTTGGCCCTGCTGGCCCGGCTCAGCGGCGTCGACCGGCCCCACCTGGGCCAGGGCGCGGTGTTCGCCGCGAAGGCCCGCGACTACTCGGGCCACATCCCGGCGCACACCGGGGTGGCGCTGCACGCCCTCGCCGGGATGACGGTGGAGCACGCCTCCGTACTGGCCGACGATGTCGCGGTGGACGCCGCCGCCGGGCCGGACCTGCCGGCGTACGAGCTGTGGCGGGCCCGGGTGCGCGACCGGGTGCCGGCCGCCGACCCGGCGACCCCCGCCTGACCCCTCGCCGGTGGACAGCCGGCGGCCCCCGTCCCGACCGGGACGGGGGCCGCCGACGCGTCAGGCCGACACGGTGCTGAACTGGCCCGGGGTGCGGCCGGGGCCGGCCGGGCCCCGGTAGGCCTGCGCCAGGTCCAGCCAGCGGTCGGCCTCCGCCCCGACGGCGGTGAGCGCCAGGTCGGCGCGGTGCCGGCGGCGGGTGACCAGCAGGCACAGGTCGGCCGCCGGGCCGCTGATCCGCTCGGTGGCGTCCGCCGGCCCGAACTCCCAGACCTGTCCGCCGGAGGGCGCGGTGATCTCGAACCGGAACTCGACGTCCGGCGTGTCCAGCTGCCGGGCCTGGTAACCGAAGTCCCAGGTCCGCACGGCGAAGTCGACCAGGTGCCGGAGCCGGTCGGTGCGCTCGGGGCGCAGGCCGAGCGCGTCGGCGATGTCCTGCCCGTGACCGAACAGCTCCATCATGCCGGCGGCGGCCAGCACCGGCGCGGGCAGCGGTCGGACCAGCCAGGGCACCGGCTGTCCGGCCGGCACCGCCACCAGGGCCTGCTCGGCGGTGGCCCGTTCCTCACGCCACTTGGCCAGCAGCGCCGGTGGCGGCGCGGACAGGTAGGGCGAGAGCGCGGTCCGCACGTTGCGGTTGAAGTCGGGCCCGAACTGCCCGGCGAGCGCGACGAACCCCGCCGGGTCCGCCGCGGCCAGGCCCGCCAGCCGGAAGGTCGCCGCCAGGTGGGCGATCTGGTGGGCGATGGTCCACTCCGGCGCGGGGGTTTCCCGCGCCCACTGCGCCTCGTCGAGGTCGGCCACCATCCGGTCGACGGCGTCACCCTCCAGGGCCAGGTCGACGAAGACGTCGTTTCGTGCGCTCACGCGTCTGTCCTCTCGCTCGTCAGTTGTGGCGAGCGTGGCCCGGCGCGTCCGAGGGCGCCGGTTGCCACGCACGACGCCGATCCCGTCGCCGCCGCGCGCCGGGGCGGCCGGTGGCCGGGCCCCACGCCGACGGCGTCACGTCAGCATCAGCAGCATGCGGGCCGGGCGCGGGCGCTGTCTTCTCTCGTCATGCGCAGCGGCAGCCCGCCGTCGCTGCCGCTGGGGCCGGCGCTCGCGGTCGATTGTGCGGGCCGGTCGACCGGGGCGAATCCGTGCCCGTGCGCCGGGTTGCGCACCGTGGAAGAACCGCCGGCCGGGCCGTCCGGCGCATGCTGACCACGATGGGCCCGGCCGTCGACGTCCGGCCAACCCCGGCACGCCGGCGGGCCCGCCAGGGGGAGGGACCATGGTCGCCGCACGGGTCGCGTCATCGGTGGTACGCCGCCAGGTCAGGTACGTCGCGCCGGTGCCGGCCGGCGTGGCCCGGGGCCTGGTGGCCGAGGTCTACGCCCAGGCGCAGGACGAGCAGAAGCTGGTGGTGCCGCCGGTGCTGCTGCACTCCCCGGCGCCGCCGGTGCTCGCCGCGTACTGGATGTTGATGCGGGAGCCGCTGCTCGCGGGCCGGGCGGTGGACCGACGCACCAAGGAGGCGGTGGCCGCCGGGGTCTCCGTGGCCAACACCTGTCCGTACTGCGTGGACATGCACAGCATCAGCCTGTACGACCTGGCCACCGAGGACGACGCGGAGGCGGTCGCCGACGACCGGCTGGCCGACCTGGGCGACCCGGTGGTGCGGTCGGTGGCCAGCTGGGCCCGGCAGGCCCACACCGGTACGACGCCGGCCCCGTTCCCGGCCGCCCACGGCCCGGAGTTGGTCGGCGTGGTGGTGGCCTTCCACTACCTGGCCCGGGTGGTCAACGTCTTCCTGCCCGACCATCTGCTGCCGGCCGGGTTGTCCGGTGCCGCCCGTCGCCGGTTCAAGCGGGCCGTCGGTCGGCTGCTGCGGCCCACCCTGCGGGCCGCGCCCCGGCCGGGGCGGTCGCTGGCGTTGCTGCCGGCGGCGGCGTTGCCGGTCGACGCCGGGTGGGCCGCCGCCGATCCGGTGATCGCCGAGGCGACGGCCCGCGCCTACCGGGCGTTCGACCGGGCCGGCGAGGAGGCGGTGCCGCCGTCGGTACGGACCCTGGTGCGCGGCCGGCTCGACCGCTGGGACGGGGAGCCACCCGGCCCCGGCCGGCGCTGGTGCGACGAGGCCGTCGAGGAGCTGCCGGAGCCGGACCGGGCGGCCGGTCGGCTGGTGCTGCTGACCGCGTTCGCCTCCCACCTGGTGGACGAGAGGGTGGTCGCGGGGTTCCGCCGGGCCGCGCCGACCGACCGGGCGCTGGTGCAGGCGGTGGCCTGGGCGGCGTACGCGGCGGCGCGGGAGGTCGGCCGACGCTGTCCCGGTCCGGCCATCCGATGACGCGGCCGACCAATTCCGGGGCATCGGGTAATGCGCCGGTGTCGCACCTTTGAAGTAGACGATCTGTTTCGCCGCTGAAAACATAACTTCAGGAGGCATCCCTCCTGACGTGCGAGAAGATAGGGGGACGCCAGGTGTCGAATACATTCCGGAGATTGCGGCGACGCATTCTCACGCCCTCGTTGTCGGAGACCAAACTGGATGTTCGCGGTTTCCACCGCAAGAATCCGGCCGCCGTCGAACTGTTGGAAACCGTCGGCGAGTCATTTCTGACCGGGTACGCCGCGGCGGCCGAGGCCCGGCACCCCGCCGACGCCGAGCCGACACTGGAGGCGATCCGTCCGCAGTTCCGCGGCTTCGCCTACGAGGGGGCCGCGATGGGCTTCGCCGTGCTGGACGCCCTGCCGGGCGGCCGGTCGGACCGGGTGGCGACGTTCCTGGCCGGACGGGGGGCCGACCACATCTACATGGCCTACGTCGGGGTCGGCTGGGCGATGGCCCGGGTGCCCCGGTTCCGCTGGTCGAAGCTGTCCGCCCCGGACCCGCTGCTGCGCTGGCTGGTGCTCGACGGCTACGGCTTCCACCAGGCGTACTTCCACACCCGCCGGTACGTGCACGAGCAGTACCAGGAGCCGGACTTCCCGTGGCCGGCCGACGGCCCCCGCTGGTACGCCCAGCGCGCCATCGACCAGGGCATCGGCCGGGCGATGTGGTTCGTCGGCGGCACCGACACCACGGTGATCGCCGACCTGATCGACAGGTTCCCGGCCGAGCGCCGGGCCGACCTCTACGGCGGTGCCGGCCTGGCCGCCACGTACGCCGGTGGCGTCGACTCCGACGAGCTGCGCCTGTTCCTCGACCGGGCCGGCGTACACCGCGCCCAGGTCGCCCAGGGCAGCGCGTTCGCCGCGACCGCCCGGCTGACGGCCGGCCTGGAGACCCCGCACACGGGCCGGGCGACGGCGGTGCTGGCCGGCACCACCCCGGCGGAGGCGGACCGGATCTGCGACGCGCAGCGGCCGACCGACGGCGACAGCCCGCTGGAGCCCGCCTACGAGATCTGGCGTCGCGCCATCGCCGCCGAACTACGGGTACGCGGAAGGCACTGACCGGGACGACCCGTCCCCGTCCCTGTTCCCGTCCCGCCGCCGCCGGGTGGTCCCGGCGCAGCCTCCCCACACCTGCTCACGCCTCGGCAGGCGCCACACCTGCCCACGCCTCGGCAGGCGCCTCGCCACGCCCGTGGCGACCCGAACGGTAAGGAGATCGTGCCCGCATGACCAGGATCGCCATCGTTGGCATGGCGTGCCGATACCCGGACGCCACCTCGCCCCGAGAACTGTGGGAGAACGCCCTCGCCGGTCGCCGGGCCTTCCGCGCGCTGCCCGACGTCCGCATGCGGTTGGCGGACTACTGGGACGCCGAGCCGAGCACCCCGGACCGGTTCTACGCCCGCACCGCCGCCGTCATCGAGGGGTACGAGTTCGACCGGCTCGCCTACAAGATCGCCGGCAGCACGTACCGCTCCACCGACCTGACCCACTGGCTCGCCCTGGACATGGCCACCAAGGCGTTGGGCGACGCCGGCTTCCCGCTGGGGGAGGGGCTGCCCCGCGACCGCACCGGTGTGATCGTGGGCAACACCCTCACCGGTGAGTTCGCCCGCGCCAACGTCATGCGGCTGCGCTGGCCGTTCGTCCGCCGTACGGTCGCCACCGCGCTGCAACAGCAGGGCTGGGACGACGACCGGTTGGCGACCTTCCTCGACGGGCTGGAGGAGCAGTACAAGGCGCCCTTCCCGGCGATCGACGAGGACACCCTCGCCGGTGGCCTGTCCAACACCATCGCCGGCCGGATCTGCAACTACTTCGACCTCAACGGCGGCGGGTACACCGTCGACGGCGCCTGTTCCTCGTCGTTGCTGTCGGTCGCCACCGCCTGCCGGGCCCTGCTCGACGGTGACCTCGACGTCGCGGTGGCCGGTGGGGTGGACCTGTCGATCGACCCGTTCGAGATCGTCGGTTTCGCCAAGACCGGCGCGTTGGCCCGCGACGAGATGCGGGTCTACGACCGGCACTCCAACGGCTTCTGGCCGGGGGAGGGGTGCGGGATGGTGGTGCTGATGCGCGAGGCGGACGCGCTCGCCGCCGGCCACCGCAGCTACGCCACGATCGCCGGCTGGGGCATCTCCTCCGACGGCAAGGGCGGCATCACCCGTCCCGAGGTCAACGGCTACCAGCTCGCCCTGCGCCGGGCGTACGAGCGGGCCGGGTTCGGCATCGAGTCGGTGCCGTTGTTCGAGGGGCACGGCACCGGCACGGCGGTCGGGGACGCCACCGAGTTGACCGCCCTGTCGGAGGCCCGGCGACAGGCCGATCCGACCGCCCCGCCCGCCGTGATCACCTCGATCAAGGGCATGATCGGGCACACCAAGGCGGCGGCCGGCGTGGCCGGCCTGATCAAGGCGGCGCTGGCCGTGCACCACCAGGTGCTGCCGCCCGCGCTCGGCTGCGTCGACCCGCACGAACTGCTCACCCGCGACGACGCGACACTGCGGGTGCTGCGGACGGCCGAACCGTGGCCGGACGGTCAGCCGGTGCGCGCCGGCATCACCGCGATGGGGTTCGGCGGCATCAACACCCATGTCGTGCTGGAGCGGGCCGGGACGGCCCGCCGGGTCGCCTTCGACACCCGGACCGCCCGACTCGCCACCTCCGTGCAGGACGCGGAGCTGTTCCTGGTCGACGGGTCCTCGCGGGACGAACTGCGCGACCGGTTGCGGGAACTGCGCGACTACGTGCCGACCCTGGCCCAGGGGCAGCTCGCCGACGTGGCGGCCACCCTGCACGACCAGTTGGCCGACCGGCCGTACCGGGCGGCGGTGGTGGTCTCCTCACCCACCGACGCGCAGCAGCGGCTGCGGCGGCTCTGCGAGCTGCTCGACTCCGGCGAGACCCGGCTGGTCGACGGCGACGGCCGCAGCTTCCTCGGCCACGTCGGCGGTGCCGGCCGGCTCGGCTACCTCTTCCCCGGCCAGGGCGCCGGCCGCGGGACCAGCGGCGGGGCGCTGCGCCGCCGGCTGACCGAGGTGGACCAGGTGTTCCGCCGGGCCGACCTGCCGGTCACCGGGGACATGGTGGCCACCGCGTTGGCCCAGCCGCGCATCGTCACCGGGTCGCGGGCCGGACTGGCCGCCCTGGACCTGCTGGGGCTGGACGCGACCGTCGCGGTCGGGCACAGCCTCGGTGAGCTGTCCGCCCTGCACTGGGCCGGCGCGATGGACGACGAGACCCTGCTGCGGGTGACCCGCGCCCGCGGCCGGACGATGACCGAGCACAGCTCCTCCGGGGTGATGGCGAGCGTCAACGCCGGACCGGAGCGGGTGTCCGCGTTGGTGGCCGGCGTACCCGTGGTGATCGCCGGTTACAACGGGCCGGAGCAGACCGTGGTGGCCGGCACCGAGGAGGCGGTCCAGGCCGCCCTCGGCCTGGCCTCCGACGCCGGGATCGGCGCGTCCCTGCTGCGGGTCTCGCACGCCTTCCACTCGCCGCTGGTGGCGCCGGCGGCGGACGCGTTCGCCGGGCACCTGACCCGGGAGTCCTTCGGCCCGGTCCGCCGGCGGGTGGTCTCCACCGTGACCGGTGAGACCCTGCCGGCCGAGACCGACCTGCGGGCGCTGCTGCGCCGCCAGATCACCGACCCGGTGCTGTTCGCGCAGGCGGTGGCGCTGGCCGCCAAGGACATCGACCTCTTCGTGGAGGTCGGCCCGGGTCGCATCCTCAGTGGCCTGGCGGGGGGGATCACCGACGTGCCGGCGGTGGCCCTGGACACCGACGACGAGTCGCTGCGCGGGCTGCTCCGGGTGGCCGCCGCGGCGTTCGTGGTGGGTGCCGCCCACGACTATCCGGCGCTCTTCGACGACCGGCTCCGCCGGCCGCTGGTAATCGGGGCCGAGCAGCACTTCTTTGCCAGCCCCTGTGAGCAGGCGCCGCTGGTGGACCTGCCGGTGGCGGCCCGCGCGGACCGGCCCGCCCCGGCGGACGCCGACGGGCCGGTCGACGGCGAGTCCACGGTGCAGATGCTGCGCCGGCTGGCCGCCGAGCGCGCCGAGCTGCCGTTGGCCATGGTGCACGGCGAGAGCCGGCTCCTCGACGACCTGCACCTCAGCTCGATCACCGTCGGGCAGATCATCAACGAGGCGTCCCGGTTGGTGAACGTGCCGCCGGCCCAGGCCCCGACCAACTTCGCCACCGCCACCGTCGAGGAGTTGGCAGTGGCGCTGGACGAACTCTCCGCCACCGGCCAGTCCGGTGACCACGACCGGTCGCCGGCCGTCACCGGCGCGGCGACCTGGACCCGGGCCTTCACCGTCGACCGGGAGCCGGCCGCAGCGCCGGTGCCGGTGGGCGGCGGCGCACCCGGCCGGTGGCAGGTCTTCGCCACCGAGGGGCACCCGTTGGCCGCGCCGCTGCGGCACGCCCTGGAGCGGGCCGGCGTCGACTCCGGTGTGCTGGTGTGCCTGCCGCCGGAGTGCGCCGAGGAAGACCTCGAACTGGCCCTGGCCGGGGCGAAGCAGGCCCTGGCCGGGCCGGCCGGCACCCGGTTCGTGCTGGTGCAGGGGGGCCGGGGCGCGACCGGGCTGGCCAAGACGTTGCGCCTGGAGGCGCCGCAGCTGCGGGTGACGGTGGTGGACACCCCGGCGGTGCCCGAGGCCGTCGACCGGGTGGTCGCCGAGGTCGGTGCCACCACCGGCTACCAGGAGAGCCACTACGACGACGCCGGTACGCGACGGCTGCCCGTGCTGCGGGCGTTGCCGGTGCGGGCGTCCCGGACCCGGCCCGCCCTCGACGACACCGACGTGCTGCTGGTCACCGGTGGCGGCAAGGGCATCACCGCCGAGTGCGCCCTGGCGGTGGCGGAGCAGACCGGGGCCCGACTCGGGCTGGTCGGCCGCTCCGACCCGGCCGAGGACACCGAGCTGGCGGAGAACCTGCGGCGGATGGCCGCCCGGGGGGTGACCCTGCACTACACCCGGGCCGACGTCACCGACGCCGGGCAGGTCGCCGACGCGGTGGCGGAGGTGCGGGCGGCGCTGGGCCCGGTGACCGCGGTGCTGCACGGCGCGGGGCGCAACGAGCCGGCCGCGTTGACCGCGCTGGACGCGGCGGCGGTCCGGCGGACCTTCGCCCCCAAGCTGGACGGTCTGCGGGCGGTGCTCGCCGCGGTCGACCCCGGGCAACTGCGCCTGCTGGTCACCTTCGGCAGCATCATCGGCCGGGCCGGCCTGCGTGGCGAGGCGCACTACGCCACCGCGAACGACTGGCTGGCCGGGCTGACCGAGGAGACCGGCCGGCGGTTCCCCCGCTGCCGGGCGCTCTGTCTGGAGTGGTCGGTCTGGTCCGGGGTGGGGATGGGTGAACGGCTGTCGGTGGTGGAGTCGCTCAGCCGGGAAGGGGTCGTCCCGATCAGCCCCGACCAGGGCGTCGAGGTGCTGCTGCGGCTGCTCGCCGACCCGGACGTGCCGCCCGTGGTGGTGGTCAGCGGCCGGGCCGAGGGGATGGACACCCTGCGGTACGACCGCCCGCCGCTGCCGCTGCTGCGGTTCGTGGACAAACCGCTGGCGTACTACCCGGGTGTCGAACTGGTCAGCGAGGTCGAGCTGACCGCCGGCACCGACCGCTACCTCGCCGACCACCTGCTCGACGGCAACCTGCTCTTTCCGGCGGTCTTCGGGATGGAGGCGATGACGCAGGTGGCGGTCGCCGTCACCGGCCGGTCCACGGTGCCGGTCGTCGAGCAGGTGGAGTTCCCCCGACCGATCGTGGTGCCGCCCGACGGCAGCACGGTCATCCGGGTGGCGGCCACCGTCACCGACGACGCCGTCGTCCAGGTGGCGATCCGCAGCGCGGAGACCGGGTACGCCACCGACCACTTCCGGGCCCGGCTGCGGTTCACCGACACCGCCGTCCCCGACGGCCCGCCCGGACGCACCGACCCGGGTCTGCCGCCGGTGCCGCTGGCACCCGAGCGGGACCTCTACGGCGAGTGGCTGTTCCAGGGCGGCCGGTTCCAGCGGCTGCGCCGGTTCCACCGGGCCGCCGCCCGGGACGTGGACGCCGAGGTGGCGGTGGGCGGCGGTGACGCCTGGTTCGCCGGCTTCCTCCCCGGTGACCTGCTGCTCGGCGACCCCGGCACCCGGGACGCCTTCATGCACGGCAACCAGGTCTGCGTACCGGACGCCACCCTGCTGCCGGTCGGCGTGGAGCGGATCTGGCCGGCCGGAGCGCGGATGTCCGGCACCGGCACGGTGCGCTGCTGCGCCACCGAACGCAGCCGCGACGGCGACACCTACGTCTACGACATCGCGGTGCGCGACGAGTCCGGGGTGGTCGTCGAACGCTGGGAGGGCCTGCGGTTGCAGGCGGTCCGGCACCGGGGCGGCCGGGGACCGTGGTTGCCGGTGCTGCTCGGCTCGCACCTGGAACGGGGGCTGGGCGACGTGCTCGACGCCCGGGTCGCGGTCGCGGTGGAACCCGACGGCGCGGGGGACGTCCCCCGCCGGGACCGCACCGCGGTCGCCGTCGGCCGGGCCCTCGGCGCCCGGCACGAGGTGCGCTACCGCCCGGACGGCCGACCGGAGGTCGACGGCGACCGCCGGGTCTCGGCGGCGCACGGTGCCGGGATCACCCTCGCGGTCGCGGCGACCGGGACGGTCGGCTGCGACGTCGAGCCGGTGGCCGAGCGCTCCCCGACGGACTGGGCGGGCCTGCTGGGCGTCCACGCCGGTCTCGCCGCGCTGATCGCCGGGGACCGCGACGAAAGCACGCACACCGCGTCGACCCGGGTGTGGGGCGCGGTCGAGTGCCTGCGCAAGGTCGGCCTGCCGGCGGACTCTCCGCTGACCCTGACGCCCGGCGGCCCCGACGGCTGGGTGGCCCTGGCCTCGGGTCCGCTGCGTGTCGCCACGTTCGCCACGAGCCTGGTGGACATCCCGGAACCGGTGGTGTTCGCCGTGCTCACCGACGGGTGGAGTTGAGCATGGACAAGTACTTCGAGTATCCGCACACGGTCGGTTTCGAGGAGACCAACATCGTCGGCAACGTCTACTACGTGAACTACCTGCGCTGGCAGGGACGGTGCCGGGAGATGTTCCTCAAGCAGCACGCCCCGGACGTGCTGGCCGACCTCCAGGACGACCTGAAGCTGTTCACCCTGAAGGTCGACTGCGAGTTCTTCGCCGAGATCACCGCCTTCGACGAGCTGTCGATCCGGATGCGGCTGGTCGACCTGGTGCAGACCCAGTTGGAGTTCAGCTTCGACTACGTGCGCCTCGACCCGGGCGGCGGCGAGACCCTGGTCGCCCGGGGGCGGCAGCGGGTGGCCTGCATGCGCGGGCCCAACAACCGGACCGCGCCGACCCGGGTGCCGGAGGCGCTGACCCGGGCGCTGGCGCCCTACACGGCCACCGTCCGGGCCCAGTGACGGCGAGGAGACCACGATGGACATCTCTGCGGGCGTCGACGACGCGGTGGTCGACCCGGCCGCGCTGCGGCGGGCCTTCGCCGCCTTCGCCACCGGCGTCACGGTGGTCACCGTCGGGGGACGTACCCCGCACGGGATGACCGCGAACGCCTTCACGTCGGTGTCGCTGGACCCGCCGCTGCTGCTGGTCTGCGTGGACCGGGAGGCGGTCATGCACCGCCACCTGGTGGCCGCCGGCAGCTTCGCGGTGTCGGTGCTCGCCGCCGACCAGGAGCACGTGGCGCGGCACTTCGCCGACCGCCGCCGGCCGCTCGGCGCCGCCCAGTTCGACGTCGTCGACTGGCGGCCCGGCCGGCTCACCGGAGCGCCGCTGATCACCGGCGCGCTGGCCTCCTTCGAGTGCGCGCTGTGGCGCGACTACGAGGGCGGCGACCACACCATCTTCGTCGGCCGGTTGTTGTCGGCCGAGAAACTCCACGAGGAGGACGCGGTGCTTTTCCTGCACGGGCGGTTCCGGCAGATCACCCCCATGCCGAGCGGGGTGGTCCGATGACCACGGTCGCGCCCCGGGTCGTCCCCCGGGGCCCGACCGGGGTGGCGATGCTCGGCACGCTGTGGAAGCTGGGCCGCGACCGGCTCGGCCTGATGCGCTCCGCCGCCGAGACCTACGGCGACGCGGTACGGCTGGGCCCGGGGCGGGGGCTGCACTTTTTCAACCACCCCGACCACGCCAAGCACGTGCTGGCGGACAACAGCCAGAACTACCACAAGGGGATCGGGCTGATGCACGCCCGGCGGGCCCTCGGCGACGGGCTGCTGACCAGCGAGGGTGGGCTGTGGCGGGAACAGCGTCGGGTGATCCAGCCGGTGTTCCAGGCCCGCCGCATCGCCCAGCAGGCCGGGATCGTCGCCGAGGAGGCCGGCCGCCTGGTCGACCGCCTCGAGACGCACGCCGGTGGTGAGCCGGTCGACATGATGCGGGAGATGACCGGGCTCACCCTCGGGGTGCTGGGCCGTACCCTGCTCGACGCCGACCTGAGTGGCTTCCGGTCGCTCGGGTCGGCCTTCGAGGCGATGCAGGACCAGGCGATGTTCGAGATGGCGTCGATGAACCTGGTGCCGATGTGGGTGCCGCTGCCGCAGCAGATGCGGTTCCGGCGGGCCCGCCGCGAGCTGGAGGAGATCGTCGACGAGCTGGCCGCGCGGCGGCGTTCCCGGCCCGGCCACGAGGACCACGACGACGCGCTGTCCCGGCTGCTCGAGTCGACCCGCCGGGAAGCTGACCCCGCGGTCGGTCGGCGGCGGCTGCACGACGAACTGACCACCCTGCTGCTGGCCGGACACGAGACCACCGCCAGCACCCTCGGCTGGACCTTCCACCTGCTCGACCGGCACCCGCAGGTGTGGGAGCGGGTGCGGGCCGAGGCGGTGGCGGTGCTCGGCGACCGGCCGCCGACCTACGAGGACCTGCCCCGGTTGACCTACATCGGGATGGTGCTCAGCGAGGCGATGCGCCTCTACCCGCCGGTGTGGATGCTGTCCCGGCGGGCGCAGGAGGCCGACGAGGTGGGCGGCTACCGGGTGCCGGCCGGCACCGACGTGCTGATCTGCCCGTACACCCTGCACCGGCACCGGGCCTACTGGGACGACCCGGACCGGTTCGACCCGGAGCGGTTCTCGCCGTCGGCGTCGGCCGACCGGCCCCGCTACGCGTACGTGCCGTTCGGCGCCGGGCCGCGGTTCTGCGTCGGCAACCACCTCGGGCTGATGGAGGCGGTCTTCGTGGTGGCCATGGTGAGCCGCCGACTGCGGCTGCACACCCCCGACGGGCACCGGGTGGTGCCGGAACCCATGCTGTCGCTGCGGATCCGGGGCGGCCTGCCGATGACGGTGCGGGCCCTGACGTGACCGGCGGACCACGGCCAGGAAGTGTGGTTCAGCAACATCGAATAACCGGCACGCAGGCCACACTGGTTACTATTGCGCTGAGCAACTCTCAGGTTGCTCATCGTGCTGGGGGAGGTGCGATGAGTCCCGGATGCGCGGCGACCACCCCGGCCGGTACGGCCCGAGGTGCCCGCCCTGTCCCAGGAGCCGCCGTCGCACCGACGGGCGGCTCCACCGCCGTCATCGCGAGCGCGCCGACGGCCTTCACCCGCCGTGCTGCCCGGCGCCCGCTGTCCGCGGCGGCGTCACCGCCGATACGTTCGGACCGGCCGCTGCCGGGCGGCGGAGCCCCGCCGCGGGCGGCGTCCGGCGGTGGCCACCGGGACCCTGGGGGGACGGATGCGCATCTCAGATCTGGCCAGGATCAGTGGTGTTCCACTTCCGACGATCAAGTTCTACATCCGGGAGCGACTGCTCCCACCGGGCCGACCCACCGCGCGTAACCAGGCGGAGTACGGCGAGGAGCACCTCGCCCGGCTCCAGCTGATCCGGGTGCTGGCCGGCATCGGGCGGCTGAGCCTGTCCTCGGTCCGCCGGGTGCTGGCCGCCCTCGACGACAAGGGGCTCTCCCTGGGCGCCCAGTGCCGGGCCACCATCTGGGCACTCTTCCCGGATCAGCCCGAGGAGGACGCCCCGGACGTCGGGCCGGCCCGCGTCCAGGTCGACGACTTCATCGACCGGCTCGGCTGGGCGGTCGACGCCGCCTCACCGGGCCGGGACACCCTCGCCCACGTGCTGACCGCGTTGCAGCGGCTCGACGCCGACTGCGACATCGACGTGTTCAGCGAGCACGCCGAGAGCGCGGCACGGATCGTGACGCACGAGTTCCGGCACGAGTCGGCGCACTCCGCCACCGCCATGGCGGTCTGGAACGTGCTGTCCGAGGTGGCCTTCGAGGCGATGCGCCGGATGGCGCAGGAGAGCCACCTGGCCGGCTGCTGCGCCGCCTCCGCCGAACGGCCGGCGGGAGCCTGAGCCGATCGGCCACAGTAGATTGTTGGCACGTTCGAAGACGACACCGGGCCCCGCGGGTCGCAGCCTGAAGAGGCGGCGTGCTGCCGTCCCCCGGCCCGCTGCGGTGCCGGTGTCCGTCGACCAGGTGGAGACCACCCGACATGTCGAATCAAGCCGTACCCCGCCACTCCCGATCGGGCCCGCTCGGCCTGCTCAACGGTCCCTACCACCGGACGGCGTTGAACCTGTACATGGTCGTGGTGCTGGCCCACTGGGCCGAGCACCTCGTCCAGGCGTTCCAGATCTGGGTGCTGGGCTGGCCGGTGCCGCAGTCCCGGGGCGTCCTCGGGCTGGCCGTGCCCTGGCTGGTCACCTCGGAGTGGCTGCACTACGGGTACGCCATCGTGATGCTCATCGGGCTGGCCCTGCTGCGGCCCGGTTTCGTCGGCCGTGCGCGTACCTGGTGGACGGTGGCGCTGGCCATCCAGTTCTGGCACCACATCGAGCACCTGTTGCTGCTGCTCCAAGCGCAGACGGGGCACTTCCTGTTCGACCGTCCCGTGCCGACGAGCGTGCTGCAACTGGTCTTCGCCCGGGTGGAACTGCACCTGTTCTACAACACGATCGTCTTCCTGCCGATGGTGGTGGCGATGTACCTGCACCTGCGACCCACCCCCGCCGAGCAGGCGATGATGGCCTGCACCTGCGCCCCCCGTTCGGTCAGGGCGCTCACGCCGGCATGACCGCCGCCGGACAGGACGGCCGCCGCCGTGGCTTCGGGCCGCGGACGGCGGCCGTCGCCGTGGTGCTGGTGACCGTGGTGACCGCGCTGTGGCTGCGTTCGCCGAGCCCGCCCGGGCCGGCCGCGACGGTTGCCGCCGCCGTCGTGCCCGCGGACGGCAGCCGGCTGGACACCGGGCCGACCGAGGTACGACTGCGGCTGGCGGGGACGCCGGACACCGACGAGGCGCACGTGTCGTTGACGCCGGCGGACGGCCCGCAGGTGCCCACCGGCGCCTCCCGACGCGACGGCACCGACCTGGTGGTGTCGGTGCCCGCCCTGCCGCAGGGCAGCTACACGGTCGCCTACCACGTGTGGCTCACCGACGGGCGGCAGAGCACCGGGCGCAGCGTGTTCGCCGTGGGCGCCGCACCGCTGCTGCCGCCGGCAGCTGTCGTGCCCGAGACCGGGCACCAGCATGTCGGCACCGATCCCCTGGACGGTCTGCTGCTGGTGCTGGATCTGGCGTTGCTGATCGCGCTGTCCGTGATCCTGCTGCGCCGGCCCCGGGTGGCCACCGATCCGGAGGATCCGCCGGGCCGCTGATCCGCCGGGCCGCTGATCCGCCGGGCCGCTGATCCGCCGGGCCGCCGGGCCGGCGTCCGGGTCCGGCGCGACCGCCTGGTGGCCCCGGCGGTCGGGCCGCGCCCCGTACAGGCTCCTCGACCCGGCGGCCCCGGGCCCGGGTGGCCGGCCCGTGGTCACCTCGACCGCCCGTGGTCCGGCCCGCCGCGACCGGGGGCCGGCCCGCCGACCGATCTGCCGGGCCGGGTCCGGGTCGACCGTGAGCCGTCCGGCCCGGACGCGGCCCGACGCGGTCCGGTTTGTCCGGCCGACACGGCGATGCGGCGCATCCCACCTTCCGTGGGATGCGCCGCTGGCTCCGGTCGGTTCGCGGTCCGACCCGCCGTCAGGCCGCTTCGACCCGGTAGCCGACCTGGTCCAGTGCCATCCGGCGGATGTCGAGCAGCGCGAGCAGCACCGGCGGGTCGATGGACCGGGCCGGCTTGAGGCTCATCTCGATCGGGGGGACGGCCTGGTCGCGCCGGACGATGATCGGCCCGTGCGAGCCGACGAAGATGTCCTCGGGGTCCAGGTCGTGGGCGTCCGTCGGGGAGCCGTCGGTGCGCACCGACTGGACGAGCAGGTACCAGTGCCCCTCGGGGACCGTCTCCAGCTCGAACGCGCCAGCGCCGTTGAGCACCGCACAGCGGACGGGACGACCCTCGGGCAGCGGGTCGGGGAAGAGCCCGACGAAGACGAAACCGAGGTCTTCCTGGTCCGGCCCGGTGACGGTCCCCTGCACCGTCGAGGTGCGTCCGGCCGAGCTGCCCCTGGTCTCGTCCACCGGAATGCGTGAGCTGAAGCCGCGGTAGCGCCGGTAGGCGGTGGGGGACATGCCGACGCTGCGGGTGAACCGCGAACTGAAGGTGCCGACGCTGTTGTAGCCGACCCGGAGACTGATGTCGGCGACGTTCAGAGTGGTGGAGACGAGCAGGTGCTTCGCCTCCTGGAGACGGATGGCGGAGAGGAAGCGTCCGGGCGAGACGCCGGTGACCCGGCGGAAGATCCTTGAGAAGTGGAACTTGCTGAACATTGCGGCGCGGGCCATGTCGTCGATGGTCAGCGGCTCGGCGATGTTGTCCCGCATCGTGACGATGGCCCGCTCCACCGCCCGTTCAATGACGTCTTCCACGGTCTCCCCCAGGTGTTCGATTCGTCGGTCGGTGGCATCCCCGGGCACAGCTGTGGCGACTGCGTGCGTACGGTGTCTATGCCGGCTGATTGACGGAGCCTTAAGCCTCGATCAATGCATAAACGCGGATGCGGCCGTCGAAATTGCCTTTGGCCGTTGGGGCCGTGTTGATGCTAGCGCGACCAAAGATAGGCGGCAATGAGCGCCGATGCCGGCGGGATGGATAGCTGTGCTATCGATTCCGGTCGTATTTGCCAGCGAAGATCCTCGCTATCCGTCCGACCGTCCCCGATGTCGTCCGCGCAGCGTACGGCCATTGTTGCGGAAGGCGGACCTGGTGGGTCGGGGGGTGGTGCGAGTGGATTCGTCCGATCTGGTGGGTGGGTCGGGGATGCCTCCTGCTGGTGGGCATGAAGCCGGCAATAGCCTTACTCTGGGAGATATCCCTGCGCCCTTCTCGCGCTCGGGCTGATGTTCAGGAGAGCAAAGTCAGAGAACTCTGACGCATCGCGACCGGCGACGGACTCGCTGTGATGGCGCGTTCGGTCCTCGATCGTCCGGCCCGCTCCGGCGGGAGAGCACGCTCTGAGAAGATTCTATTGGCCTTCTGGCTGACGATGTTCGTGGCCCCTGAAAGGGCGAGAGTCATCTGATGGACGGCTAATCGGTTGGTTATTCACCCCGCCGCGGAGGGTGGTAATCACCAGTATCTCCGCCCCGGTCGATGGCACTTCCAAGCGATCCGTCAACGGGCGAACGACGCGCCCACGAAAACGTAGGGGGACTGTTGCCGTCTCAATCTGCCGGCTTCCTTCGCCGCGCAACTCCCGCAGCATTTGTGCTCGTTCTGCTGAGCATTCTCTTCGTCGTGGCACAGCGCCCGGAGGCGTCCGCGGCCGAGCGGTCGGAGCTGGCCGCACGGTTCCAGTTCGCCGAACGGCCCATCGCGTTGCCACCCCTACCCGCCGCCCGTGCGGTCCGCGAGGTCAATCCGGAGTACGAGCACATCAAGTCCTGGGTCTCCTCGGTCGGGGCGGCGATCGCCCTCAACGACCTGGACGGCAACGGGGTGGCCGACGACCTCTGCCTGGTCGACACCCGCAGTGACAGCGCCGTGGTGACCCCGGCACCCGACAGCGGGGCCCGCTACCAGCCCTTCGTCCTCGATCCCCGGCCACTGCCCACCGACACCACCATGGCCCCGATGGGCTGCGTGCCCGGCGACTACAACCTCGACGGCCGCACCGACCTGCTGGTCTACTACTGGGGTCGGACGCCGGTGCTGTTCCTGCACCGGGCCAGCGCCACCGACCTGCGGCTGGGCAGCTACGCCCCGACCGAGCTGATTCCCACCCAGCCCGGTCCGGGCAACCGCTACCAGGGCGCGCTGTGGAACACCAACGCGGTGGCGGTCGCCGACTTCGACGGCGACGGTCGTCCGGACATCGGCGTGTTCAACTACTTCCCCGAGACCCAGGTGCTCGACCCGGACGGGCAGCCGAACGTCCAGATGAACGCGTCCATGTCGCACGCCCGCAACTCCGGCGGGGCGCACGTGCTGCGGTGGGACGCGGCCACCGGCGGCGACCAGCCCTCGATCCGGTACGTCGAGCAGAAGGCGGTGCCCGGTCCGGTCTCCACCGGCTGGACCCTCGGTGCGGCCTCCGCCGACATCGACGGTGACCTGCTGCCCGAGCTGTACCTGGCCAACGACTTCGGCCACGACCACCTGCTGCACAACGTCTCGACCCCGGGCCGGATCAGGTTCGCCCAGACGCAGGGCCGCAGGGGCGCGTTCACCCCGAAGTCCATGGTGCTCGGTC
The DNA here is from genome assembly GCF_900091525.1 of Micromonospora matsumotoense. Lineage (GTDB taxonomy): Bacteria > Actinomycetota > Actinomycetes > Mycobacteriales > Micromonosporaceae > Micromonospora > Micromonospora matsumotoensis. Next base: position 49,562 of record NZ_FMCU01000004.1, on the reverse strand, counting down.
AGGACTCCTTCAAGGGCATGTCGATCGACTTCGGCGACCTCGACAGCCGGGGCAGGTTCGACATGTTCGTCAGCAACATCACCAGCTCCTGGGGTCTGGAGGAGAGCAACTTCGTCTGGATGAACAACGCCGGCAGCCCTCAGGACGCGCGCGCCAAGCTGACCCGTGGGGTGGCGCCGTACGACAACAAGGCGTCCTCGTTGAACATGGCCTGGACCGGCTGGGGCTGGGACGCCAAGATGGCCGACTTCGACAACAACGGCTCGCTGGAGGTGGTCCAGGCCGACGGGTTCATCAAGGGCACCACCAGCCGGTGGGCCTGGCTCCAGGAGCTGGCGATGTCCAACGACCTGATGCTGCGCAACCCGGCGATGTGGCCGAAGGCGGAGCCGGGCGACGACATCGCCGGCAACGACAAGCTGGCGTTCTGGGTGCGGCAGGGCAAGACGTTCGTCAACCTCAACGCCGAGTTGGGCCTCGACGTGCCGATCCCGACCCGGGGCGTCGCGGTGGCCGACACCAACGCCGACGGCGTGCAGGACTTCGCCGTCGCCCGCCAGTGGGGGCCGCCGGCCTTCTACCGCAACACCGCCGCGTCCCCCGGCGGCTTCCTCGGGTTGCGCCTGCACCGGCCGACGGTGGACGGCGCGGCCGACGCCCGGACGCCGGCCTACGGTGCCCAGGTCAAGATCCGTACCGCCGACGGGCTGACTCAGGTCGCCCAGCTCGACGGCGGCGGCGGTCACTCGGGCAAGCGCAGCTTCGACGTCTTCTTCGGGCTCGGCTCCGCCGGGGACCGTCCGGTGTCGGCCGAGGTGTGCTGGCGTGACCTGACCGGCGCGGCCCACCGACAGACCCTCTCGCTCACCGCCGGTTGGCACGACCTGATGCTGACCACCGACGCCCAGGAGGTCACCCGATGACTGACGTCAGACAGGAAGACGCGACCGACGCCGCGGTGCGGACGGCCCCGGGTGGGGCCCGGCCCGTCGACGCGGCGGCCCCGCCCACGGCGCGACCGGCGGTCCCCCGGGTGGACGCGAAGGACCCGCGCTACCTGGCGCTGCGCAACTTCGCGATGTCGATGTCGATCTTCAACATCATCGGCTACACCCTGCTCGGCTTCGAGCAGCCGTGGACCTGGCCGCTGTTCGCCCTGCTGGTCGGCTACACCGCCGAGATCGGGATCGAGATGGTGGCGGCGTGGGCCGGCAAGCGGCGGCCCGCCTTCGCCGGCAACGGGGCCTGGGGGATGTACACCTTCCTGCTGCCCACCCACATCACCGCGCTGGCGGCGAACATGCTGCTCTATGCCAACGACCGGTTCTGGCCGGTGGCATTCGCCGTCGTCGTCGCGATCGGGGCCAAGACCGCCCTGCGGGCGCCGGTCAACGGCCGGATGCGGCACTTCATGAACCCCTCGAACTTCGGGATCACGGTGACGCTGTTGGCCTTCTCCTGGGTCAACATCGCGCCGCCCTACCAGTTCACCGAGAACGTGCCGGACGCGATCAGCATCATGGTCCCGCTGGTCATCATCACCGCCGGCACGGTGCTCAACGCCATGCTCACCCGCAAGGTGCTGCTGATCGTCGGCTGGCTCGGCGGCTTCGTCATCCAGGCGGTGGTCCGGGCGCTGGTGCTGGACGTGGCGATCTGGGCCGCGTTGGTGCCGATGACCGGGGTGGCCTTCGTCCTGTTCACCAACTACATGATCACCGACCCGGGCACGACGCCGTCCCGGGGCCGCAACCAGTTCATGTTCGGGTCCGCCGTGGCGACGGTCTACGGGGTGCTGGTCGCGTTCAACGTGGTCTACACCCTCTTCTTCGCCGTCACCATCGTCTGCGCCGTCCGCGGCCTGATGTGGTGGGGCATCTGGTGGCGCGACCGTGGTCGCGAGCGCGCTCGGGGGTCGGTGCCGGTCAGTCCGGCGGCACCGGCGCTGGCTCGCTGATCCGGTCCGCGACCACGTGGGGCCGTCCCGCCGGGACGGCCCCACGTCCGTGCCCGGGACGGCCCCGACGCGACCGTGCGGCGACCGTGCGGTCGCTGACGGGCGGCACGGACGGGCGGCGGACGGGCGGCGCGACGACCGCGCCCGGTCGGTGACCGGCGGCGCGGGACCCGGCTGTCGCCCGTCCCGGCCGTCGGGGGCGATGACGGTCAACCGCGGTCAGCCGGTGCGCAGCAGTGGCGGCAGGCCGGCCGCGTGCACCACGGGCGGATCGAAGGTGCGCATGGGGCGCAGGGTGAGGTCGGCCCGGATCGACCGGGACGGGCAGCCGACCGTCACCGGCCCGTGGTGGCCGACCAGCAGCGGCCGTGCTCCGGTGGCCGACCGGCGGCGGTGCACCGCGTGGGCCAGGACGAACCAGGTGCCCGGCGGCACCGGGCCCAGCAGGTACGGGCCGGGGCCGGGCAGGACCGTGGAGCTGACCGGCTTGCCCTGCTGGATCCGCTCCGGGAACAGTCCCACGAAGATCCAGTCGGGTGCCTCGCCGGGGAGCGCCCGGATCTGCCCCCGGACGGTCGGGCCGGTGGCCTCGGCCGGGTCGGGCCGGCTCGGACAGGGCGGCCGGTACGGCAGCTCCCGTCCCAGGGTGCGACCGAGCCGGCGGAAGGTCGAGGGGGAGAGGCCGACGCTGCTGCTGAACCGGGCGCTGAACGTGCCGACGCTGGTGTAACCGACCTGGTGACTGATGTCGGTGACGGTCCAGGAGGTGGCCAGCAGCAGGTGCTTGGCCCGCTGGAATCGGATTGCCGATAGAAAGCGCCCCGGTGACACTCCGGTTACCCGATGGAACACCCGGCAGAAGTGGTACTTGCTCAGCAGGGCGGTTCGCGCCATTTCGTCCACGCTGAATTGCTTCCCCAGATTCTGGTGCATTTCGGCGATGACCCGCCGGACCGCTCTGCTGCTGTGGTCTTCCATCGTGCCCCCGGCGAGCGTAATGGTGGGTGCTGGTCTGTACGACGTGGATCGTCTGGTTGGGCTGCGACGATGCAGCGTCGTTCCGGTTCCGCGACGTCCCCCGGGGCGGAATCGGCAAATGGCGGTTGGCACCGACAAAAGGGGTTTGTCGGTTTTGTCGAATCAGCTGACCTCAATGCTAGGGCACCCTCAAAGCATGGTCAACGGCGCGAAATCCGAATGGCGCTAACAGGTGTCTTTTCCGGATGCGTACCCCGTGTCTATCCGGTGATGATTGCCGCCATGGCCCGATGCGTCCGGCTCAACGATTGATGTCGGAAAAGCACCGCCCGGCGCATCGCCCGTCGCCGGGCGGCGATTCGACCGTTGACCTGGGCAACGAGGAAGGTGCGCCCGGCCCGGTGCCGGCGTCACGATGGGAGGCGTCCGGAATGGGGAACGCGATGACCGACAACTCCGACGACGACGAGGCCCGCCCCCGGTCCGGCCGACCCCGTACCGCCCGGCCGGCCGAGGCGGACCGCCCGCCCTCCGCCCTGGACGCCTGGGCACGGGCGAACCGGCGCGGACAGTGCGACTGGTCCGACCCGGAGACCGAACCGCACCTGATCCGCGGTCTCGACTGAACCGGCCCCACCGCGCCCCGCCCGGCGGTGCCGACGTCTGGAGGAGGAAGGACCATGAAGGGAATCGTCCTGGCCGGAGGGTCGGGCACCCGCCTCTACCCGATGACCGTGCCGGTGTCCAAGCAACTCCTGCCCGTCGGTGACAAGCCCATGATCTACTACCCGCTGTCGGTGCTCATGCTGGCCGGCGTCCGGGACATCCTGGTCATCGCCAAGCCGGCCGACCTGCCGCAGTTCCGACTGCTGCTCGGCGACGGCGCGCACCTGGGGCTGGACATCTCCTACGCCGCGCAGCCCGAGCCGCGCGGCATCGCCGAGGCGTTCCTGATCGGCGCCGACCACATCGGCGGGGAGCCCAGCGCGCTGATCCTCGGCGACAACATCTTCCACGGCACCGCGTTCTCCCGGCTGCTGCGGCAGGAGACCGGGGCGGTGACCGGCTGCACCCTGTTCGGCTACCCGGTCCACGACCCCGAGCGGTACGGCGTCGGCGTCACCGGCCCGGACGGCACCCTGCGCGACATCGAGGAGAAGCCCTCCCAACCGCACTCCAACCGGGCGATCACCGGCCTCTACCTCTATGACCACGAGGTCGTCGACATCGTCAAGAACATCCGGCCGTCCCGCCGCGGCGAGCTGGAGATCACCGACGTCAACCGGGTGTACGTCGCCCGGGGGCGGGCCCGCCTGGTCGACCTCGGGCGCGGGTTCGCCTGGCTGGACGCCGGCACCCCGGAGGCGCTGCTCCAGGCCAGCCTCTACGTACGGACCATGGAGGAACGGCAGGGCGTCCGGATCGCCTGCCTGGAGGAGACGGCGCTGCGGATGGGCTACATCGACGCGGCGGCCTGCCACCGGCTGGGTGCCGCCATGGCCGGCTCCGACTACGGCCGGTACGTGATGGACATCGCCGAGGAGTTCGGGGCCTGACCGACCGGCGTGCGCCAGCCGCCGGCGGTGGACCGGACGCCGCTGGCCAGCGGCAGCCGCACGACGAACCGGCAGCCCTCGGCGACGTTGTGCACGTCCACCCGACCGCCGTGCGCCTCGACCAGCCCGCGCACGATGGCCAGCCCCAGCCCGCCGGAGCCCGCGATCGGGTCGGTGCCCGCGTGCGGGGTACGGGCCGGCTCGCCCCGGAACGCCACGTCGAACAGCCGGGGCAGGTCGGCCTCGGGGATGCCGCCGCAGGTGTCGGCGACGGCCAGCCAGGCGACGTCGCCGTCGCGCCCGGCGTCGACCCAGACGGTGCCGTCGGCCGGCGTGTAGCGCACCGCGTTGAGCAGCAGGTTGCCCACCACCCGGCTCAGCTCGGGCTCGCTGGCGGTCACCGTGGGCCAGCCCGACTCGGCCGACAGCAGCCGGATGCGGCGGGCGGCGGCCAGTGGCGCGGTGCCGGCCAGGGCATCGGAGACCACGTCACCCAGCGGCACCGCCGACAGCGACAGCCGCAGCGCCCCGGCGTTGATCCGGGACAGCTCGAACAGATCGTCGACCAGCCGCGTCATCCGGTCGGTCTCCACCCGGATCCGGCGGTGGTACTCGTCCACCGTCACCGGGTCGGCGACCACCCGGTCCTCCAGCGCCTCCGCCATCGCCCGCAACCCGGCCAGCGGGGTCCGCAGGTCGTGCGAGACCCAGGCGACCAGGTCCCGACGACCCTTCTCGACCTGCCGCTCCCGGGCCCGCGCCTGGTCGGCCCAGACCGCCGCGGTGGCGAGCCGGCGGGCGAAGAGCCAACCGACCGCGAGGCTGACCAGGGCCGCCGCCGAGACGGTGATCAGCACCACCTCCAGGTCGTGCGGAGAGAGGAACATCGCCTCGGCGATCACCGCCACCCCGGCCACCACCGCGCTCACCGTCATGGCCAGCAGCACCGTGACGTGCACGGTGATGGACCGCCCGCGCAGCAGCCGCAGCACCCCCGCGCCGAGCAGCCCCACCCCACCCGCCGCGGCCAGTGCCGCTCCGAAGATCAGTGCCAGGTCAGTCATCGGCCGGCTCGTACCGGTAGCCGACGCCCCAGACCGTGACGATGCGGCGCGGGTTGGCCGGATCGTCCTCGATCTTCTCGCGCAGTCGTCGGACGTGCACGGTCACCGTGGACTGGTCGCCGAACCGCCAACCCCAGACCCGTTCCAGCAGCTCGGCCCGCGACAGCGCCCGGGCGGGGTGCCCCATCAGGTGGGCGAGCAGGTCGAACTCGCGCAGGGTGAGGGCCAGGTCGCGGCCGTGCAACCGGGCCACCCGGGGGCCGGTCAGCACGGTCAGCCCCCCGTCGGTGAGCATCTGCGCCGTCGCCGCGACCGGCTCACCGCCGGCCCGGCGCAGCACCGAGCGGACCCGCAGCACCAGCTCCCGGGGGGAGAACGGCTTGCTCAGATAGTCGTCCGCGCCCAGTTGCAGGCCGAGGATCCGGTCCGCCTCGTCGCCCCGGGCGGTCAGCATCACGATGGGTACGCCGTCCGGTCGCTGCCGCAGCCGTCGGCACACCTCCAACCCGTCCAGCACCGGCAGCATCACGTCCAGAACCACCAGTTGGGGTGGCGCGGCGGCCACGGCGGCGAGCGCGGCGGCCCCGTCCCCCACATGGTCCACCTGATAGCCGGCGTGCTCCAGATATCGGCACACCACGTCGCTGACCGTCCGGTCGTCGTCGACCACCAGCACCCGTTGCGCCACCGGCACCTCCCTCTCGTGTCGGCCAGCGTAACGGCGCGACGGGCCGGCGCACCTTGCCAGGTGCTTACGGTGTGCGCTGCTCAGGCCGCCCGGCGGTCCCGGGCCTGCGCGCCGTACGGCGGCGTCGCCATCCGGCGGGGCTCGTCGAGCTCGTCGAGCCGCAACCGCCACCCGGACCGGCCGGTCCGCCGTCCCTGCGGTGGGCCGGTCGGGCGGGGGCCCAGCCGGAACAACAGCACCGTGATCAGGTAGCCGCCGACCAGGAACCCGTGGCTGACCAGCCGGGGCACCGCCACCTGTGCGGTGACCAGGTCGTTGACCGACAGCAGGACCAGGGTCGCGACGAAGGCGCTCAGCATCGGCAACAACCCGGCCGGCGGGGTACGGCGCAGCGCGACGAAGAGGAAACCGGCACCCACCGCCACGTTCCACGCCGCCGACTCGTGCCACAGGTGCTGCCCGGTCGGGTGCAGGTGCTCAGCGTTGACGCCCTGTCCCACCTGGGCCAGGCCGAGAGCGAGCTGGACCGCCCCGAGCAGGCCCAGGGCCAACCGCAGCCCGTTGGTCAGCCCACCCCGCCACCGGTCGACCCGCCGTCGGGGCGGCGGGGGCACGGCGGCGAGGATCGACTCGGTCAGGTCGGGCACCGCCGACACCACCCGGGTCCGGGCCCGTCGGGTCACCATGGCGGCGACCTCGTGCCAGGCGCGGCAGTCCGCGCATCCGTCGAGGTGCGCCTGGACCGCGCCCCGCTCCTCGGCGGTCTCCTCCCCGTCGAGCTGGGCCGACAGGATCTCCCGCCATGACTCGCACCGCATCAGGGGATGGTCGCTCATCCCGCCACTCCTCGTCCGTACCGTCGGCCGCTACCACGCAGCGTAGTGAACCGGACGGTCCCTCGTTCGCATGGTACGGACCGGACCCGTCGGCCGGTTCACCCGTCGGGGCAACGCTCCGAGAGGGCGTAGCGGACCAGCACCACGTCGCCGATCTGGCGTACCTCGGCGACCCTGGCCCGGCGGCCCGGGTGCCACGGGAACGTGCCGTCGCCGACGAACCGGGGGGCCCGGCGGTCGCCGACGAAGAACGGGGCGACCACCAGGTGCAGTTCGTCGGCGAGCCCGGCGGTGAGGAACTGGGCGTGCACCGCCGCGCCGCCCTCCACCATCAGCCGCTGCACCCCCCGGCCGGCCAGGTCCGCCAGGGCGCGGGCCGGGTCCAACGGGTCACCCGCGTCGACCACGGTGGCCGACCCGGCGAGCAGCTCGGCGGTCTTGTCCACCACCGGCCCGGCGCAGTAGACAATCTTCTCGGCGTCCCCGACGGTGAAGAACCGGGCCGCCGGGTCCAGCAGCCCCCGGGCGGTCAACGTCACCTTCACCGGTGACGGCGGCAACCCGGCGGACTGTCGGGCGGCCCGCAGCCGCGCCGAGCGGACCACCAGCCGGGGGTCGTCCGCCCGGATCGTGCCCGCGCCGACCAGGATGGCGTCACAGCTGGCCCGCACGGCGTCGATCCGGTCCATGTCCTCCGCGTTGGACAGCAGCAGCCGCTGCTCGGTGGCGTCGTCGATGTAACCGTCGATCGAGGTGGCGCAGCTGAGCAGCACGTACGGCCGCCCGGTCGACACCGGGACGGCGGCGGCCGCCGCACCGGCCGGTACGACACCCATCAGTTCAACGACGGCAGGTCGACGGACCGGGCCGCGGCCCGGCTCGCCTTCGCCGCCAGGTAGTCGGCGTTGGCAGGGGACAGGAACACCCCGGTCGGCACCACCTCGGCCACCGCCACGCCCAGCCGGGTCAACTGCTCGGCCTTGTCCGGGTTGCTGCTCAGCAGCACCAGCTCCGGCACGCCGAGCACCGCCAGCATCTGCGCGGCGACCCGGTAGTCCCGCTCGTCCTCGTCGTGCCCGAGCGCCACGTTCGCCTCGTAGGTGTCCAACCCGGCGTCCTGCAGGGCGTACGCGTCCAGCTTCGGGTAGAGGCCGATGCCGCGTCCCTCCTGGCGCAGGTAGAGCAGGAAACCGCCGGCCTCGGTGATCCGCTGGACCGCCTCGCGCAGCTGCGGGCCACAGTCGCAGCGCTGGCTGCCGAAGACGTCCCCGGTCAGGCACTCGCTGTGCGGGCGGACCAGCGGCGCCGCCCCACCCGCCGCGTGCCGGCGCAGCGCGCCCGACCAGTCGCCCAACCCGAACGCCAGGTGCTCCCGGCCGTCCACCAGCCCGTCGAACGAGAAGACCCGGGCCGTGGTGGCGTACCCGTCGGAGAACCGCAGCGGGACCGTGACCTGTGTCCGGACCGTCGCCGCCGGCAGTGCGTCGTACATGTGTCTCCTCTGTCAGGCGCTGCCGGCCAGCCCGGCAGCGGGTACCGGTGAGGAACCACCCTGGGCTCCCACCGTACGGTCACCCGATCGTCCGCGCAGCGCGGACGGGCGGCCCCGCAGCACCAGCACGGCGGCCCCCGGCAGGGCGGCCACCAGCACCAGCGCCCCGTACACCAGGGCGGTGGCCACCCCCTCGGCGGCGCCTAGGCCGGCGGCCCCGAACGCCCAGGCGGCGACGCCCTCGCGGGGGCCGAAGCCCGCCATGTTGGCGGGCAGCCCCATCGCCAACAATGCCAGCAGGGTCAGCGGCACCAGCACCGACAGCGGCACGGTGATCCCGGCCACCCGGGCCGCCAGCACGAACGTCGCCAGGTGACAGCCGACCACCACGGTCGAGGCGACCAGCACGCCCGGCCCGGTGCGCCGGCCCAGCAGCCCGACCCGCACGTCGGCGGTGGCGGCGCGCACCGCCCGGGCCCGCCGGGACGGCCCCGACCGGGGCAGCGCCCGGACCAGCACCACCAGCACCAGGCCGACCGCCACCACCACCGCCGTCACCATCGGCAGGTACGGTCGCACCGGCGACGGCAGGGCCAGCAGCAGCACCGCCGCGAGCACCACCTGGACCACCTGCCCGGCGGTCCGCTCCCAGACCACCGCCCGTACGGCCCGACCCAGGTCACCGGCCTCCCGGCCGTGCCGTACCGCCCGGTGCACGTCGCCGAGCACCCCGCCGGGCAGCGTCGCGTTGAGAAAGACCGCCCGGTAGCAGTCGGCCACCGCAGCGCCCAGCGGCAGCCGGATGCCGAGCGCCTCGGCGACCAGCCGCCACCGCCAGGCGCAGCCGACCGTGGCCAGCGCGCCCAGCGCCAGCGCGGTCAGCACCGCCGGGGCGTCGATCCGGCGCAGCCCGGCCAGGGCCGGGCCGGTGCCCAACCACCACAGCAGCACCCCGACCAGACCCACCCCGCCCAGGTTGCTCAGCCAGGCCCAGGCCGACGAGCCCCGGGCCGGGCGGGGGGACGGGGTACGGGCGGGAGCGGTGCCGGTGGTGTCCGGTGACACGCGGTTCCTCCTCGGAAGATCTTGTCCCTTCTCACGTACCGGCCGGTCAACCGGTTCATTCCACCCCGGCGAGCAGGTCGTCGTGACCGACGGTGACGGTGAGTCGACCGGCCCGTGCCTCGGCCCGCCGCCACCGGGCGTAGGCGGCGGTCCGGTCGGCCAGCTCGGGGCGCTGTGCGACGGCCGCGTCGCACCAGCCGTCGAACCACTCGACGAGCAGCGCCGCCCGGTCCGGCCCGAGCCGCCACGGGCTCGGCCGCACGGTCACCGGCATCCCGTGCCGGCCGAACTCCGCGACGGTCGCCGCCGCGGCGTCCGGCCCGAGCAGGTCCCGGCCGTCGACGGTACGCCGCTGGTGGGCGTCGAAGGCCGCGGCGATCTCGGCGTCCAGCGGGTCGGCCGGGTCGAACACCACCCGACCGACCACGGAGAGCACGAACAGGCTCGGGCAGCCGACGCCGGCGCAGGCGGTCACCACCCGGGTGATCTCCTCGGCGCTGAACATGTCCAGCAGCGCCGACGCGGTGACCAGGTCGGCGTCGGCGAGGTCGGCGGCGGTCAACCGGGTGAGGTCGCCCTGCCGGGTGGTCACCTCGACCGGGCTGCCGTCGGCGGCGACCGGCACCGCCGCGCCGGCCCGGACCAGCAACCCCGGGTCCCGGTCGTGCAGCACCCAGCGCTGCGGGCCGGGCAGCAGCGGGGCCAGCCAGCGCAGCATCGACCCGGTGCCGCTGCCCAGGTCGTGCACCACCCACGGGCGGTCCCCGCGCAGCGGCGTGACGGACCCGGCACCGGCCACCAGCATCCCGGGTCCCCCCTCACCGGCCGGCGACAGGCCGGCCGCACCGCCGGTTGCCGTACCCGGGCCACCGGCGGCGGTCGTCGGCATGCCGGAACCACCGGCACCCGCCGCCGTGCCGGTGCCGGTGAGCCGGGCGCGGAGCAGGTCGACCAGCTCCCCGCTGCGGGCGTCGGCGTCGGCGGGTTCCCGCAGCCGCAGCCAGTCGGCGAACGGGTCGGTGGCGTACGCGGTCATGTCCTCACTCCGTCCAGCACCTGGGAGATCACGGTCGTGGTGGCCGGCCAGCCGGGCAGGTCGGCCCGCCGGTCCCGGGCCGCCCGGCGCAGCCGCCCGCGCAGGTCGGCCGAGTGCAGCCAACGGCGCAGCCCACCGGCCAGGGCCACCGGATCGCCGGGGGGCACCAGCGTCCCGGGCGGGGTGCCGTCGGCGGTCCGGCCCAGCGCCTCGGACACCCCACCGACGGTGGTGCCCAGCACCGGCAGCCCCCGGGCCAGGGCCTCGACCACCACCATCCCGTACGTCTCGGCGCGGGAGGGCAGCACCAGCAGATCCGCCCCCGCGTACGCCGCGTCCAGCGCCGGCCCGGTCAGCGGCCCGTGCCACCGCACCCGCCCGGCCAGCCCGTCCCGGTCGGCCCGCCGGCGCAGCGCGGCCACGAAGGCCGGGTCGCGGTCCAGCGCGCCGACACAGTCCAGCGTCCACGGCCGGTCGGCGAGCCCGGTCAACGCGTCGACCAGGACGTCGTGCCCCTTGACCGGGGTGACCGCCGCGACGCAGAGCAGCATCGTGCCGGTGGCCGTGCCGGGCGCGAGGTCGGCCGGGTCGACACCGGGGACGGCCACCGTCACCCGGGCCGGATCGAGTGGATGCCGGGCCAACAGCAGGTCCCGGGTCCAGCCACTGGTGGTGACGAGCGCGTCGGCGTGCGGCAGCGCACGCGCCTCCGCATCGTCACCGAGCGGCATGTGCACCAGCACCACCTGACGCAGCCGGCCGGCCTGCGCCGCCAGCAGCTCCGGCACGGTCGAGGCGACCAGCCCGTCGTACAGCACCGGGGTGCCGTCCGGCAGGGCCGCGAGCAGCCCGGCCAGCCGGGCCCGCGCCGCCTCGTCAGGGTGCGGCCAGTCCCCGGGCACCCCGTGCTCGCGCACCGTCCACCCGGCCGCCGTGAGCCCGGCGCAGACCCGCCGGTCGTACGCGTTGCCGCCGCTGGGCGTGGCCGGATCGTCGATGTCCCCGGGGAGGACGACGTGCACCGCCGGCACGGGCTACAACGACCGCTCGTAGCTGGCCCAGGCGATGTGTGACTCGTGCAGGGTGACGGTGATCCCGGCCAGCTCCCGGGCGCCCGCGCCCAGCCCACCGGCGTGCACCCGGTCGGCGAGCCGGTCGGCGATGGCCCGGCACAGCACCTCGGTGGTGGTGTTCTGCCCGGCGAACGCCGGCTCGTCGTCCAGGTTGCGGTACGTCAGGTCGGCCAGCACCGCCTTCAGCTCGTCGATCGCCCGGCCGATGTCCACCACGATCCCGTCGTCGTCCAGCTCGGGGCGGCGGAAGGTCGCGTCGACGACGAAGGTCGCCCCGTGCAGCTTCTGCGCCGGCCCGAACACCTCGCCCCGGAAGCTGTGGGCGATCATGATGTGGTCCCGAACGGTCACGCTGAACACGGCGTCTCCTCGTCGTAGGTGATCAGATGGCAGAGCGCGGGGAGTTCCCCCGAGGCCAGGCGGTCGAGCACCCCGGGCAGCTCCGCGAAGCGGGACCGGCCGGTCAGCAGCGCGTCGAACACCGGGTCGGCGAGCAGTTCCAGGGCGAGCGCCAGCCGGTCGGCGAAGCCGCGCCGGGACGCCCGAGCCGGGGAGACCGTGCCGACCTGACTGCTGCGGACGGTCAACCGGCCGGCGTGGAACGCCCCACCCAGCGACAGCTCCACCGGCCGGTCGCCGTACCAGCTCAGCTCGACCACGGTGGCCTCCGGGGCGAGCAGGTCCAGGCTGCGTTGCAAGCCGGCGGCGGTGGCGCTGGCGTGCACCACCAGATCCCGCCCACCGGTCGCCGCCTGCGGCAGGGCGAAGTCGACCCCCAACGCCGAGGCGACCGCCGCCCGCGCCGGGTCGGCGTCGACCAGTTCGACCCGGACCCCGGGGAAGCGGGCCAGCAGGGCAGCCACGCTGCACCCCACCATCCCGCCGCCGACCACGCTGACCCGGTCACCGACCAGCGGCGCGGCGTCCCACAGCGCATTGACCGCCGTCTCCACCGTGCCGGCCAGCACCGCGCGGGCCGCCGGCACGTCGTCCGGCACCGGGGTCACCGCCGACGCGGGCACCACGTACGCGCTCTGGTGCGGGTGCAGGCAGAACACCGTCCGACCGCGCAACGCCGCCGGACCGGCCTCGACCACCCCGACGCTGAGGTAGCCGTACTTGACCGGGGCGGGGAAGTCGCCCTCCTGGAACGGGGCGCGCATCGCCGCGTACTGGCTCTCCGGCACGCTACCGGTGAAGACCAGCGTCTCGGTGCCGCGGCTCACCCCGGAGTAGACGCTGCGGACCAGCACGTCGTCGGGGCCGGGAGTGGGCAGGGTCACCGTCCTCAGCTCGCCGACGCCGGGGGAGCGGAGCCAGAAGGCCCGGGCATCGCGGATCACGCGGTTTTCTCCTCATCTGCCGGGGAACCGAACGAAACGACGGCGTTCTGCGTACCCACTACCGAGGTCGTCGATCATAAACACGGAGGCAGGGTGTCCAGGGTTCGAACCGGTCCGGTGCTCGGCCTGACCGTACAGACAGTCCTGCTGGCCGGGCTGGCCGTGACCGTCGGGCTCGACGTCGCCGGTTGGCTGGCCGGCCTCGCGTACGGCGTGGTCACCTGCGTCGCGCTGCGGCGTGGCCTGCGTCGTCGCGACGCCGACCGGCTCGGGCCGGCGGACCAGGTGACGCTGGCCCGGGGGGTGCTGGTCGGCGGGGTGACCGCCCTGGTCGTCTCCGGCCTGGACGGCTCGGCCCCGCTGGGGGTGCTGGTGCCGATGACCGCGGTGGCGCTGGCGCTGGACGCGGTGGACGGCTGGGTGGCCCGGCGCACCCGCACGGTCAGCGCGCTCGGCGCCCGCTTCGACATGGAGGTCGACGCGTTCCTCATCCTGGTGCTCAGCGTCCAGGTGGCACCGGCGGTGGGTCCGTGGGTGCTCGCCATCGGTGGCCTGCGCTACGCCTTCGTCGCCGCCGGTTGGCTGCTGCCCTGGATGCGGGGCTCGTTGCCGCCGCGCTTCTGGCGCAAGGTGGTCGCCGCCGCACAGGGCGTGCTGCTGCTCGTGGTCGCCGCCGACCTGCTGGTCCGGCCGGTGACGGCCGTGCTGGCCGCGGTGGCGCTGGCGCTGCTGGTCGAGTCGTTCGGTCACGACGTGGGCTGGCTCTGGTGGCACCGGTCGACCCGGCCCGCCCGGCCCGCCGCGCCGACGCCCGCCACGTCGATCTCCGTCCCGCTGGTGCCGTCGGTCGTGGTGCTGCCGTCCGTACCATCGGTGCGGCCCCGGGTGGAAGCCGTCACCGACCGGCCGTTCGTCGCCCACCAGCCGGTCTGAGCCGGACCGTCGACCCTCCCCGGCCCTGCCGCCGGGGCCCTCCCCAGGAAGGATCTTCCGGAGTGTCGTTGTTGTCACGTCTGCGTCGCCCGAGCACGGCAGCCGGGGAGGCCGCGACCCCGGCCGACCTGCCCGCCCAGTCCACCGGCGGCACGCCGACCCCGACGGACGACACCGCGCCGACGCCGGGGCGGGCCCGGTGGCGGACCGTCGCGGCCCGGGTGACCACCGTGCTGGCCGCCCTGCTGATCCTGGTGGTGCTGACCGCACCGGACCGGCTCGACCTGGTGACCCCGGTCGCGTTCCTGCGGGTGCCGATCGAGGGCCTGGTCGCCGCCGCCCTGCTGCTGGCGCTGCCCGGCCGGGCGCGTCGGCTGGTCGCGGTGCCGGTCGGGGCGGCGCTGGGGCTGGTCGCCGTCGTCAAGGTGCTCGACCTCGGCATGTCGGCCAGCTTCGCCCGCCCGTTCGACCTGGTCCTCGACTGGGTGCTGCTGGACGACGGCTACGCCTTCGTCGCCGACTCGGTGGGCACCGGCGGCGCGGTCGCCGCCGCCGTCGGGCTGGTCGTCCTGGTGGTCGCCCTGCTGGTGCTCACCACCCGGTCGGTGTTGCGGCTGACCCGGGTGGCGGTCGGGCACCACCGGGCCGCCACCCGGGTGGTCGCCGGCCTCACCGCCCTCTGGGTGGCCGCCGCGACACTCGGCGTCCCGGTCGCCGACTCCGGTACGGCGACCCTGGTCGGGCAGCACGTCGGCCAGGTCGGCGCGGGGTTGCGGGACCGGCGGGAGTTCGCCGCCCAGGTCGCCCAGGACGCTTTCCGCGACACCCCCGGCGACCAGTTGCTCACCGCGCTGCGCGGCAAGGACGTGGTGCTGGCCTTCGTGGAGAGCTACGGCCGGGACGCGGTCGAGGACCCGGAGTTCGCCGGGCAGGTCGGTGCGGTGCTCGACGGCGGCACCAAGCGACTGGCTGCCGCCGGGTTCACCGCCCGCAGCGGTTTCCTGACCTCGCCCACCGCCGGCGGGGGGAGTTGGCTGGCCCACGACACCCTGCTGTCCGGGCTGTGGATCGACAACCAGCAACGGCACGACAGCCTGCTGGCCAGCGACCGGCTGACCCTCAACGGGACGTTCCGCCGGGCCGGCTGGCAGACGGTCGGGGTGATACCGGCGGCCACCTCGCCCTGGCCGGAGGGGGCGTTCTTCGGCTACGACCGCTACTACGACGCGGCCGGGCTGGACTACCGGGGCCCGCAGTTCAGCTACGCGCCGATGCCCGACCAGTACACCCTGTCCACCTTCCAGCGTCGGGAGCGGGCCACCCCCGGCCACGCCCCGGTCATGGCGCAGATCCCGCTCATCTCCAGCCACTCCCCGTGGGCGGCGATCCCCCGGATGCTCGACTGGGAGCACGTCGGGGACGGTGCGATCTATCGTCGGCCGACGTCGGTGGCGTTCAACCCGAAGGACGTGGTGGGACGGAGCACCACCGAGGTGCGCACCGGTTACCGCCGGTCGATCGAGTACTCGCTGAACAGCCTGATCTCCTACGTCCAGACGTACGGCGACGACGACCTGGTGCTGGTCTTCCTCGGTGACCACCAACCGTCCCCGCTGGTCACCGGGCCGAACGCCAGCCGGGACGTGCCGATCACCGTGGTCGCCCGCGATCCGGCGGTGCTGGCCCGGGTGGGCGGCTGGGGCTGGCAGGAGGGGCTGCGCCCCGGCCCGGACGCGCCGGTGTGGCCGATGGACACCTTCCGGGACCGGTTCCTCACCGCGTTCGGTCCGCAGCCGCCGGCCCACGTCGCCGCGCCGCGCTGACCCCCGGCGTCCTGCTGCCGACCTTGCGTCCCGCCGGTCCCCGGTGTCGCTGACGCCGGGGATCAGCGCTTCGCGGACAGCCGCAGCGCGTTGCAGACGTCGGCCACGCCGGGCACCCGCCAGGCGACCTCACCGGCGAGCTTGCGGGCCTCGACGTCGGGGACGACGCCACCGAGGATCACCACCCGGTTCTGTGCGGTGACCGTGATCCGTCGGGCCCGCAGACCCACCCCGCCCACGATCCGGTACGCCACCTCGGCGGCCAGCCGGACGTCGTCGCCGGGCGGGCCGGGCGGCTCGGGCTCGGGGCGGAACCAGCTGTCGTCGGGGAGCGGCCACGGCATCACCGTGCCGCACTCCTCTCCCGGGGCCGGTCGGCCGTGCCGGCCCGGCACCAGTCCACCGCGTCCCGGCGGTTGTCGAAGACCGGGAAGACCCGGTCGAGCCGCATGGTGTGCAGCACAGTGCGGACGTACCGGGACGGCCCGGCGAGGCTGAGTCGCCGGCCGCGTTGCCGGGCGTCCTGCCGGGCCCGGACCAGCACTCCGAGGGCGGTGGAGTCGATCAGGTGCACCCGGACCAGGTCGACCACCACGTGCCGGTCGGCGTCGACCGCCTCCGACAACGCGCCGTGCAGGTCGTCGCCGGTGGCGATGTCCAGGTCACCGGCGGCGGTGACGATCGCCACCTCGTCCAGGTGTTCGACGCCGAGCACACCGAGGGTGTCGGCGCGGCGTGGCGCGCGGGCCGGCACCGGGGCCGGTCCGGGGACCAGTTCGCAGCGGGGGCAGCGGTGCGGGCCGGTGGCGAACGGCGAACCGGTCCAGCCCTGCTCGGCGACGAACGTCCAGACCACCTCGGCGTCGGGCAGGACGCAGGCCGGGCCGCTCGCCACCGTCCCGCAGCTGTCACAGATCAGCGTCATCATCGTCTCGTCCGGTACGACGGTCATCGGTCTCCTCCTTCGGGAGCGAAGCCGGCGGGCCCGGCGGTCGTGGCCCGGCGCGCGGTGGTCGACCGGACACCCCGTGCGCCGGACCACGGCCGGATCCGGTGGGTCAGGTCTCGGTGCGGCCGCCGGCGGTGCCGACGACCAGCGCCACGGCGACCCCGGCCAGGCCGACCTGCACGATCAGCTGCCGCAGGGTGTAGCCGTCGCTGTCGATGCCGACCAGCCGGCTCAGGATGGTGCCGAGCAGTGCGGCGACCAGACCGACGGCGAGGGTGAGCCAGACCGGGATCTGCGTGCGGCCGGGGACGATGAGCCGACCCAGCGCGCCGATCACGAGCCCGACGACGACGGCGGCGATGATGCCCGGCACGCTCATCGGCTGTGCTCCCGGACCCGGGGCAGGGTGGGCTGCCGGTGGACGGCGGCAGGGACCAGCCCGCCGTCCACCGGCAGAGCCCTGGGGGTGGTGACCATGGGCAGCACCCGGGACACCCGGGCGGCGCTCAGCACGCGCAACGCGCGGGGGCTGGGGTCCCGCAGGGTCAGCACGCCGCCGTGGCGGGCCAGTTGCCGGTGCACGTCGAGCAGCAGCCCGACGGCGGCGGCGTCGAGGTGCCGGCATTCGGAGAGGTCCACCACCACGTGCGCCGGGCACAGCGCGACGAGCCGGTCGAAGACCTGCCGGGACCGGGCCAGCGCGGCCAGGTCCAGGTCGTCGGTGACGCACACTTCCACCAGCGGTACGGTGCACTCCGGGCGGGATGCTCCCACGATCGGCCTCCTTCCGGCTCGCTGTCCGGACCCCAGCCTGCGAGCCGGGGTTGGCGAGCGCCGCGCGAACGTATGTCAGTTGCGTGACAAATTTCGCGGACACCGCAGCCGGTTCGTCATCGTCGGCGCGCACCGGGCACGATTTCCCGATGGCGGGCGTACTGGTGATCGAGGACGACGACCGGATTCGCCTGGCGCTGCTGCTGGCCCTGGAGGACGAGGGCTACCTGGCGCGCGGGGCGGCCACGGCGGAGGAGGGGCTGCGGACCCAGCGGCAGGAGGCCGCGGACTACGTGCTGGTGGACCTGATGCTGCCCGGCCTCGACGGCTTCGAGTGCATCCGGCAACTGCGCCGCGACGACGACGTGCCGATCGTGGTGGTCAGCGCCCGCGACGACACCCACGACATCGTCGCCGCGCTGGAGGCGGGCGCGGACGACTACCTGGTGAAGCCGGTCGCCATCAAGGAACTCTCGGCCCGGCTGCGGGCGCTGCGCCGGCGCGGTCGTACGGCCGCGTCGGTGTCCTCGGCGGCGGTGCCGGTGCTGGCGTTCGGCCCGTTGGAGATCAGCCCGGAGGCCGGCGAGGTACGCCGGGCCGGCCAGCCGGTGCCGGTGACCCGCACCGAGTTCCGGTTGCTCTGCGAGCTGGCCGAGCACGCCGGCCGGGTGCTGTCCCGGCAGCAACTGCTCAGCCGGGTGTGGGGCTACGAGACCGGCGACGAGCGGCTGGTCGACGTGCACGTGGGAAGGCTGCGGCAGAAGATCGAGGCCGATCCGGCCAACCCCCGGCACCTGGTGACCCTGCGGGGCCTCGGCTACAAGCTGCAACGATGAGGCGTCTCGGCCTGCGGGCCCGGGTCACCGCCGCCTTCGCGATCGGGGCGCTGCTGCTGTCGGCGCTGATGGCGCTGATCTCGTACGAGCTGGTGCGCCGCTCGCTGCTCGACGAGCGGGAGCGGACCGCGCTGCGGGCGGCGTACTTCGACGCGGCGGTGGTCCGGGCCGGCCTGGACACCGACACCCCGGACGTCTACGAGGTGCTGCGCACCCTGGACACCGGTGGCACCCGCCGGGCGCTGGTGCACCGCGACGGCCGCTGGTACGCCCGGACCGCCGACGAGGGCCCGTCCGGCGCGGTGCCGGCGGCGCTGCTGGCGATGGTCGCCGACGGTGAGCCGGCGGTGCAGCGGGTCCGGGTCGACGGGCAGCCCGCGCTGCTGGTCGGGGTGCCACTGGCCGACTCCACCGGCTACTACGAGATCACCTCGCTGCGGGAGTTGGAGCAGACGTTCCAGGTGCTGGCGTTGGCGCTGACCGTGGTGGCGGTCACCGTGGCCGGCTCCGGCGCGGCGTTGGGCTGGTACGCCACCCGGCACGGGTTGCGCCCGTTGACGGCGGTGGCCGACGCGGCGGAGAAGATCGCGGCGGGGGACGTCACCGCCCGGCTCGCTCCGGGCACCGACCCGGACCTGGCCCGGCTCTCCACCTCGTTCAACCGGATGGCCGACGAGGTGGCGGTACGCATCGAACGGGACCGCCGGTTCGCCGCCGACGTCGCCCACGAGCTGCGCTCGCCCCTGCAGACGCTGTCGGCGGCGGCCAGCGTGTTGTCCCGGCGTCGCGACGGGCTGGACGACCGGACGGCCACCGCCGCCGGCCTGGTCAGCGAGGAGATCTCCCGGTTCCAGCGGTTGGTCAACGACCTGATCGAGCTGGCCCGCAGCGACCGGCCGGTGCAGCGGGAGGACGTCGACGTGGTGGCGCTGGCCCGGGGGGCGTGCCGGGGGCGGGGGCTGCCCGAGTCGCTGGTCGGTGGCGGCCCTCCCGCGCCGGGGCGCTGGTCGGTGGACCCCCGGCGGGTGGAGCAGGTGCTGGTCAATCTGTTGGACAACGCGGTCCGCTACGGCGGTGGCCCGGTCGCGGTGCGGTTGTGGGTCTCCGACGGGGTCGGGGTGGTGGAGGTCGACGACGAGGGTCCGGGGGTGCCGGTGGCCGACCGGGAGGTGGTCTTCGACCGGTTCGTACGGGGGCGGGCCGCGCACGACCGGGCCGGCGGGGACGGCACCGGGCTCGGGTTGGCGCTGGTCGCCCAGCACGCCGCCGCCCACGGCGGCCGGGCCTCGGTCAGCGACCGGCCCGGCGGCGGCGCCCGGTTCCGGGTGGAGTTGCCGGGGGCCCGGCCGTGACCCGGCGGCGGCGTTCCCCGGCCGTGACCCGGCGGGTGTCGTCGTCGGGGCGGTGGCTGCTACCGCCGGTGGTGGCCCTGCTGCTGCTCGCCGGCTGCGGGGTGCCGGCCGACGAACAGCCCAGGGCCGTCGAGCCGCCGTTCGGGCCGCCGGCCGCTCCGGCGGCGAGCAGCGTCCCGGGCCGGGTGGAACAGGCGTTCTGCCTGGTCCGGGCCGGCCGACTGGTCCGGGTGCTCCGGCAGGTCGACGCGGCCGGTGGGGCGGACGGGCACCTGCGTCGGCTGCTGGCCGGCCCCGACAACGCCGAGCGGGTGGCCGGCTTCGGCACCGCCCTGCCCGGTGCGGTGCACGTGCTGGGGGCCAGGCTGGTCGACGGGCGGGCCCAGGTGGAGGTGGAGCCGCTGGGGGAGGAGTCCGGTCGCAGCGACGAGGTGCTGGCCTACGGTCAGATCGTCTGCACCCTGGACAGCCGTGCGGACGTCGCCGGGGTGTCGTTCCTGCTGCGGGGCCGACCGCTGGAGGTGCCCCGGGCCGACGGTTCGCTGTCGTCGGGCCCGTTGACCGCCGCCGACTATCCGGCGGTCACCGGCCCGGACTGACGGCCACGCCGGGCCCGGGGCACGACCAGCGGGGTGCCGGTCTCCGGGTCCTCGACGATCCGGCAGGGCAGCCCGAACACCTCCTCGACGAGCGCGGCGGTGACCACCTCGCGCGGGTCTCCCTGGGCCACCACCCGGCCGTCGCGCATGGCGATCAGGTGGGTGGCGTACCGGGCCGCGTGGTGCAGGTCGTGCAGCACCGCGACCAGGGTGCGGCCCTGCTCCTCGTGCAGCCGGGCGCACAGGTCGAGCACCTCGATCTGGTGCGCGACGTCGAGGTAGGTGGTCGGTTCGTCGAGCAGCAGCAGAGAGGTCTGCTGGGCCAGCGCCATCGCGATCCAGACCCGCTGCCGCTGCCCGCCGGAGAGTTCGTCGACGGGCCGGTCGGCCAGCTCACCGACGCCGGTGGCGGCCATCGACCCGGTGACCACCCGCTCGTCCTCGGTGGACCATTGGCGCAGCAGGCCCTGGTGCGGGTAGCGGCCCCGGGCCACCAGGTCGGCCACGGTGATGCCCTCCGGCGCGACCGACGACTGGGGCAGCAGACCGAGGGTGCGGGCCACCTCCCGCGAGCGCAGCGAGTGGATGTCCCGGCCGTCGAGCAGCACCGTGCCGGCGGCCGGCCGCAGCGTCCGGGCCAGGGCACGCAGCAGGGTGGACTTGCCGCACGCGTTGGGGCCGATCACCACCGTGAACGACCGGTCGGGCACGGCCACCGACAGGTCCCGGGCCACCACCCGCCGATCGTAGGCCAGGGTCAGCCCGACCCCGCCCAGCCGACTCTCCTGGGTCACCGCGTCCTCCTCAGATCCGGGCCGCGCGTCGTCGCGCGGCGAGCAACCACACCAGGTAGGCCCCGCCGATCAGCCCGGTGACCACCCCGACGGGGAGCTGGTGACCGTCGATCGCCCGCTGCGCGGCCAGGTCGGCGGCGAGCAGCAGCACCGCCCCGGTCCCGGCGGCGGCGGCCAGGTTCGGGCCGGGTGCCCGGGTGAGCCGGCGGGCCAGGTGCGGCGCGACCAGGGCGACGAACGAGACCGGACCGGCGGCGGCGGCCGCCCCGGCGGCGAGCAGCACCGCCGCCCCGAGCAGCAGTTGCCGGACCAGGGACACCGGCACGCCGAGCGCGGTGGCGGTGTCGTCACCCAGCTCGATCAGGGACAACGCCCGGGCGGTCCCGACCACCACCGGCGTCAGCAGCGCCAGCAGGCCGAGCAGCGGGACGGCCTGCGCCCCGCCCCGCCCGTCGAGGCTGCCGGTGAGCCAGAGCACGGCCCGGGCCGCGTCCATCAGTGGGGCCCGGGTGAGCAGCCAACCGTTGACGCCGGTCAGGATCGCCGTGGTGCCGATGCCGACCAGCACCAGCCGGTAACCGTGCAGGCCGTGCCGGCCGACCACCGCCCACAGCAGCAGGCCGGTGGCGAGTCCGCCGAGCAGCGCCGCGCCGGAGAGCAGCAGGGTGCCGCCCCCGGCCACCACCACGATCAGCGCGCCGGTCGCCGCGCCCTGGGTGACGCCGAGCACGTCGGGGCTGCCCAGCGGATTGCGTACCAGCGACTGGAGGATCGCGCCGGACAGTGCCAGGGCGGCGCCGACAGCGAGCGCGGTCACCAGCCGGGGCAGTCGCAGCTCGCCGACGATGAAGTCCTCGGCGGGGCTGCCGCCGCCGGTGAGGGTACGCAGCACGTCGGCGGGGCTCATCGGGTAGTCGCCGCCGCCGATCGCGAGCACCCCGAGGACGACGGCCAGGGCGGTGGCCCCGAGTCCGACCACCAGGGACCGGCCCCGCCAGCGCACCGAGCGTCCCCCGCACCGGAGCACCCGCGCCGCCGGGCGGGTGCGGGGGGACGGGTCGACCGGCCGGGTGAGCTTCATCGGCGGGCCACCAGACGCAGGAACAGCGGCCCGCCGAGCACGGCGGTGACCAGGCCGACCTGGAGTTCCC
Organism: Micromonospora matsumotoense; assembly: GCF_900091525.1. Lineage (GTDB taxonomy): Bacteria > Actinomycetota > Actinomycetes > Mycobacteriales > Micromonosporaceae > Micromonospora > Micromonospora matsumotoensis. The sequence goes on along the minus strand of NZ_FMCU01000004.1, from coordinate 27,263 downwards.
CGGGTCGGCCGAGGACCCGGCCGAGCACGTCGGCGCCGAGCAGCAGCACCGGGGCGAGCACCGCCGAGTAGGGCAGCAACCAGCGCAGGTCAGGGCCGGTCAGCGCGCGTACCAGGTGGGGGACGAGCAGGCCGACGAAGACGATCGGGCCGCAGGCGGCGGTGGCCGCGCCGCAGAGCAGGGTGACCGCGGTGACGGTGCCGGCCCGGACCAGGGCGGGGCGGGCGCCGAGTGCGCGGGCCGCGTCGTCGCCGAGGGCCAGGGCGTTGAGCGGACGGGCCCCGGCCAGCCCGACCAGCAGGCCGCCCAGGATGAACGGGGCCACCGTGGCGACGGTGGTGAAGTCGGCGGTGGCCAGCGAGCCGACGGTCCAGAACCGCAGCCGGTCCAGCGAAGCCGCGTCGAGCAGCATCACCGCGCTGACGTACGAGTAGAGCACCGCGTTGAGGGCGGCCCCGGCCAGCGCCAGCCGTTCCGGGGTGGCCTGCCGACCGCCGCCGACCGCGTGTACCGCCACCGTGACGACCACCGCCCCGAGCAGGGCGAACCAGATCCACCCCCGCACCGTGGCGACGCCGAGCAGCGCGGTGGCGGTGGCCACGGCGGCGGACGCGCCGGCGTTGATGCCGAGCAGGCCGGGGTCGGCGAGCGGGTTGCGGGTGAGCGCCTGCATGAGGGCGCCGGCCACTCCGAGGGCGGCACCGGCGAGCAGGCCGAGCAGGGTACGGGGCAGCCGCATCTGCCGCACCACCGCGTGCTCGGGGGAGGTGGTGGAGATCAGGCCGTGCCACACCTCGACGAGGGTGAGCTGTTTCGCGCCGACGGCGATGCTGAGCACCGCCACCGCGACGAGCAGCAGCAGGCCCGTGCCGAGCCCGACGGCCCGGACGCCGGTGCGCCGGCGGTTCGGCGCCGCCCCCGGCGGGGTGGCGGGTGGGGCGAGGGTGGCGGACAGGGTCGGCTCCAGGAGGGGAGAGCGGCGCGCGGCGGCTGTTGGCAGCGGTTCAGGTTGGTTACCGTAATTGTGCCGTCGCGGACCGTCGCGGTCCGGGCCTGATCGAAAGACGTCACATGTTGCCTTTCTCGTCCGCACCCCGACTCTCCCGCCGGGGTCTGCTCGCCGCCGGCGGCGGCGCGGCCCTGACCGCCCTCCTCGCCGCCTGCGGCGGGGGCGACGACCCGGCGAAGCCCGCCGCCGGCGGAGCCGCCGGCCCGTGGAGCTTCACCGACGACCGGCAGCGCAAGGTCGACGCGCCCACCGCGCCGACCCGGGTGGTCGCCTTCACCGGGGTGGCCGCCGCGCTCGTCGACTTCGGACTCGACTCCCCGCTGGTCGGCGTGTTCGGCGAGACCACCCGGACCGACGGCTCCCGTGAGCCGCAGGCCGGTGACCTCGACGTCGACCAGGTCACCGTGCTGGGCAACGTCTGGGGCGAGTTCAACGTGGAGAAGTACGCCGCGCTGCGCCCCGAGCTGCTGGTCACCCACATGTACGACCCGGACGCCCTCTGGTACGTCCCGGACGAGAGCCGCGACAAGATCCTCAAGCTCGCGCCGAGCGTGGCGATCGCTACCGCGCGGACCCCGATGACCCGCCCGATCGAGCGCTACGCCGAGCTGGCCCGCTCGCTCGGCGCGGACCTGTCGGCCACGAAGGTCACCGACGCCAAGGCCCGCTTCGAGGCCGCCGCCGAGCAGGTGCGGGCGGCGGTCAAGGCCAACCCGGGCATCCGGGTGATGGCCTCCTCGGGCAGCCCCGACCTGTTCTACGTCTCCAACCCCAAGGTCAGCACCGACCTGATGTACTTCGCCGAGCTGGGTGTGGAGATCGTGCTGCCGACCAAGCTGGAGGCCGGCGACTACTTCGAGGCGCTGAGCTGGGAGAACGCCGGCAGGTTCCCGGCCGACCTGATCCTGCTCGACAACCGTTCCACCGCCCTGCAGCCCAAGGACCTCGCGGCCAAGCCCACCTGGGCGCAGCTGCCGGCCGTCAGGGCCAACCAGGTGACCCCGTGGGACGCGGTGCCCCGCTTCTCGTACGCGGGCGCGGCCCCGCTGCTGGAGAACCTGGCCACCGCGATCCGCTCCGCCAAGCGCCTCGGCTGACGCCGACGCCGACCGGCGTGACCCGGTGGCAGGCGGGGGTGTCCGGGTGTGGACCCCACCGCCGGCCACCGGGTGTCACCGCACCGCTGTTCGTCGGTCGGGTGTCGCCGATCTCCGCCTCGCCGCTCCGGTGCGCCAGCCGCCGGGGGTGAGGGGGACGACGAGGCCGGTTCAGGCCGCTTCGACGGTACGCGCGCGCCGCGTGGGTCGACCGGGCTGCTCCCGTACGGTGCGTCGGTCGTCGACGACGGTCGTCACGTCGCCGGCCATGGTCAGCGCCCGGTGGGCGTTGCGGGCGGCGTCGCAGGGCCACTCCTGGTGTTCGCAGAGCAGGTTGTCGCAACGCCCGCCCTGGTCGGGATGGTGCGCGTCGATCACATCGAGAGCCATTCGCCACAGGAGTGGATCGGTCACCCCGGCAGGCACGGTGGCTCGGGTATGTCGCTGTGGGCGGTCGGTGTCGGGCATGGTCTCCCCCTTTGTCGGTACCGAAGAAGAGTCTCCACCGGGCCGGGGGGCAAAACCAAGCGACCTTGGTGGGGATCACCACTCCTCCCTTGCTGTGCAACTCGTTGCATAGCAGGATGCCGGCATGGCGCTCGAACACGCGATCCTCGTCTCGCTGCTGGAGCAGCCGGGCTCCGGCTACGAGCTGGCGCACCGCTTCGACCGCTCCATCGGTCGCTTCTGGACCGCCACCCACCAGCAGATCTACCGGGTGCTCGGGCGGATGGGGGCGGACGGCTGGATCACCGCCGAACAGGTCGACCAGCGCGGCCGGCCCGACAAACGACGCTGGTCGGTCACCGACCCCGGCCGGGCCGTGCTCACCGACTGGCTCCGTGAGGAGGTCCAGCCGGAGGCGGTGCGCCACGAACTCGCCGTCAAGGTCCGGGGGGCCGCCTTCACCGACCGGGCCGGCCAGGTCGCCCTGCTCGTCGAGGTCGCGCGGTACCGCGCCGACCACGAGGCGGTGCTCGCCCGTTACCTGGCCGGCGAGCGCCGCGACTTCCCCGGGACCGTCCCCGCCGACGACCGCGCCGCCCTCCAGCACGTCGTGCTGCGCGGCGGCATCGCGTACGAGCGGATGGTGCTGGCCTGGCTGGACGACGTCCTGGCCACCCTGCGCGGTCTGGACCACTGACCCACCCGCGCGCGCGGACCGCTGACCACCTCCGGAGAAGGGACCACCTCGCGATGGCCGACAACCTGCTGCTCGACCCGCACCGCTACGACCCCGACCATCTGGACGAGGAGTCCCGCCGGCTGTTGCGGGCCACTGTCGACTTCTTCGAGCAGCGCGGCAAGAAGGCGCTGGTCGACAGCTACAACGACCACACCTGGTACGCCGACTTCCTGGACTTCGTCGCCAAGCAGGGGCTGTTCGCGGCGTTCTGCACCCCGGCCGCCGACGGTGGCGGCGACCCGGCCAAACGCTGGGACACCGCGCGCAACGCCGCGCTCAGCGAGGTGCTCGGCTTCTACGGTCTCGGCTACTGGTACACCTGGCAGGTCACCGTCCTCGGCCTCGGCCCGGTCTGGCAGAGCGACAACGCCACCGCCCGGACCCGTGCGGCGGCCTTGCTCGACGACGGGCACGTGATGGCGTTCGGCCTCTCCGAACGGGCGCACGGCGCCGACATCTACTCCACCGACATGCTGCTCACCTCCGACGGCGCGGACGGCTTCCGGGCCACCGGCGGCAAGTACTACATCGGCAACGGCAACGTCGCCGGCCTGGTCTCGGTCTTCGGCCGCCGCGCCGACGTCGAGGGGCCCGACGGCTACGTCTTCTTCGCCGCCGACAGCCGGCATCCGGCGTACCGGCTGGTCCGCAACGTGGTCAACGCGCAGATGTACGTCAGTGAGTTCCGGCTGGAGGACTACCCGGTGCGCGCGCAGGACGTGCTGCACACCGGCCGGGCCGCCTTCGACGCCGCGTTGAACACGGTCAACGTCGGCAAGTTCAACCTCTGCACCGCCAGCATCGGCATCTGCGAACACGCCATGTACGAGGCGGTCACCCACGCCCACCGCCGGGTGCTCTACGGCCGGCGGGTCACCGACTTCCCGCACGTCCGCCGGGAGTTGACCGACGCGTACGCCCGGCTGGTCGCGATGAAGCTGTTCAGCGACCGGGCGGTGGACTACTTCCGCTCGGCCGGCCCCGACGACCGGCGTTACCTGCTGTTCAACCCGATGACCAAGATGAAGGTGACCACCGAGGGCGAGCGGGTGATCGACCTGCTCTGGGACGTCATCGCCGCCAAGGGGTTCGAGGCGGACACCTACTTCGACAAGGCCGCCCGGGACATTCGGGGGCTGCCCAAACTCGAAGGCACCGTGCACGTCAACCTGGCGCTGATCCTCAAGTTCATGGCGAACTACTTCTTCGCCCCGGCCGAGTTCCCCGGGGTGCCCACCCGGCACGATCCGGCCGACGACGGGTTCCTGTTCCGGCAGGGCCCGGCGCGCGGGTTGGGGGCGATCCGGTTCCACGACTGGCGGGCCGCGTACGCCGCCCGGGCCGAGGTGCCGAACGTGGCCCGGTTCACCGCCCAGGCCGACGGGTTGCGCGAGTTGCTCGCCACCCACCCGCCGGGCGAGGAGCAGCAGGGTGACCTCGACTTCCTGCTCGCCCTCGGGCAGCTCTTCGCGCTGGTCGTCTATGGCCAGCTCATCCTGGAGCAGGCCGGGGCGACCGGGCTGGACGCCGACCTGCTCGACCAGATCTTCGACATCCTGGTCCGCGACTTCGCCGGCCACGCCACCGAACTGCACGGCAAACCGACCGCCACGGACGCCCAGGCAGCCTGGGCGTTGACCCAGATCCGTCGCCCGGTCGCCGACGCGGCCCGCGCCGGCAGGGTCTGGTCCCGGGTGGAGGCCCTCGCCGGCCGCTACGAGATGACCCCCTGATCCCGCCCCGCTCCGTCCCGTGATCGGGTGCGAGCGGGCGACGACCCGTCGGCAGGGCCAGTCCCGGCGCGCCGGCACTGGCCCGGGCACCGAGGACGGCTTCGCCGTGCGGTGTCGGCTGACCGCCATCCGTCCCACCGGCGGTGACCGACCGGCACCGGCCGCGACCCGGACCTGTGCGCGGCACCGGCCACGACCGACGCGCCGCCGGCTCCGCCACCACCGGCATCGACTCCACCCCGACCCTCGGACTGCACCGCCCGGGGCGTGCGGTCCGGGGGTGGCGCGGCTGGGGGAGGATGCGGGCATGCTGTTGATCGTCCCCGCCGACCCGATGCGCCCCCGTCGACCGGACCCGCACTTCGCGCCGGAGGCGCAGGCCGCCCGCGAGGCCGGCCATCAGGTGGCGGTGGTCGACCACGACGCGCTCGCGGCGGGCCGCGACCCGGGGCGGGCGGTCGCCGCCGTGCCGGCCGCCGACGACGCGGTCTACCGGGGCTGGATGCTGTCCGCCGCCGGCTACGCCGCGTTCGCCGCGGCGCTGGGCGCCCGGCAGGTGACCCTGCGGACCGACCCCGACCAGTACCGTCGCGCCCACGAGCTGCCCGGTTGGTACGCCACGTCGGCGGCGCTCACCCCCGAGTCCCGCTGGACGGTCGGCGTCGACCGGACCGACTTCGACCGGGTGCGCACCGGGCTGGGCGCCGGCCCGGCCGTGCTGCGCGACTGGACCAAGTCCGCCAAGCACCACTGGCACGAGGCGTGCTTCGTCTCCGAGTTGGCCGACGCGGAGGCCGCCTGGCGGATCGCGACCCGGCTGCGCGAACTGCGCGACGACGACTTCACCGGTGGTTTCGTGCTGCGCCGCTTCGAGCCGCTGTCCGGTGTCGAGGTGCGCACCTGGTGGGTCGCGGGCCGGTGCGTGCTCACCGGCCCGCACCCGGACACCCCCGGGGAGTTTCCCGACGCCCCGGTGGACACCGCGCCGCTGACCCCCGTGCTGGCCGCGCTCGGTCTGCCGTTCGTCACCGCCGACCTGGCACGGCATGCCGACGGTCGGTGGCGGCTGGTGGAGATCGGCGACGGCCAGGTCAGCGACCGCCCGTCCACCATGGCACCGGAAGCCCTGATCGCCGCCCTCACCTGACGGCGGTCGGCGGTGGGCGGTCGGCCCAGCCGGTGGTGATCAGCAGCAGCGCGGCCAGGTAGGTGGTCATCACCCACAGCCCGTGACCGGGCAGTTCGGCACCGGTCGCGCCCACCCCGATCAGCAGGTCGGACAGGAGGAACAGCGCGCCTCCGGCGGCCACCCGCCGGGACACCCCCCAGCCGGCGGCGGCCATCAGGCTCAGCGCCAGGCTGTAGCCGAGCACCGGCAGCCGCAGGTCGCCCAGCCGGCCCCAGAGCAGCGCGTTCCCCACCGCCCACAGGGCCAGATACCCGGCGACGGCCACCGCCGGCGGCCGCCGGCGGCGCAGGAACGCCACCAGGAACGCCGCCTGGGTGCCGAGGAAACACCCCATCCCGATCAGGAACGCGGTGGTGCCGGGCACCAGCAGCGCCACGTCACCCGCCGTCGCACAGACCAGCGCGGTCGCCACCGGGTCCCACCGTCGGCGTACGGCGAGCAGCCAGCCGAGCAGCAGCGGGGCGAGCAGCGGCTTGGCCGCCCACTGCATGGCTGTCGAGTCGAGTGCGACCCCGGTCAGCTCCACGGCGGCGACCAGCCCGAACAACCCGAGCCACCACCGTCCCGCCACCCCGGCGGACCGTGGCGACCGGGCGGGCTGTGGCGTCCGGGCCGGCTGGGTCGTCCCGGCAGGCTGTGGCGTCCGGGCCGGCTGGGTCGTCCCGGCTGGCTCTGGCAGACCTGCCGGCTGTGGCACCCCGGTCGGCGGTGGCGGCACCGGCACTCCCGCCGGAGACGACCCGTCCCCGGGCTGGTACGGCCCGGGACGGCCGGGTGGGCGGTCGGGTCGGGAGCGGCTCATCGGGCGGGCTGCCAGCCGGGCCGGCCGAAGACGTGACCGAGCCGGTGCCGCCACGAGCCGGCCCGCCGGACGTCGGCCCAGATCGCGGCGTACTCGTGGGTGGCCACCCGCAGCGGGTTGTAGGTGCCGATGTTCGTCGTCAGCCCGTACCGGACGGGGGTGTGTTCCGGGGCGAAGCTGCCGAAGAGCCGGTCCCAGACGATCAGGATGCCGCCGTAGTTGCGGTCCAGGTACTCGTGGTTCGCGCCGTGGTGCACCCGGTGGTGCGACGGGGTGTTGAAGACCCACTCGACCGGTCGGGGCAGCCGGTCGATCCGCTCGGTGTGCAGGAAGAACTGGTAGAGCAGGCTGACCGACTGCTGGAGGAAGATCATCCAGGGCGGGATGCCGAGCAGCGCCAGCGGCAGCCAGAACGGCAGCGAGGTCATCGGCGTCCAGCTCTGCCGCAGCGCGGTGGAGAGGTTGAAGTGCGTGCTGGAGTGGTGCACCACGTGGCTGGCCCAGAACAGGCGTACCTCGTGGTGGGTGCGGTGGAACCAGTAGTAGGCCAGGTCGTCGGCGAAGAACAGCAGCACCCAGGTCCCGACGCTGGTGGGGGAGAGCTGCACCGGCGCGACGCTCCACAGCGCGACGTAGAGACCGATGGTGAGCAGCTTCCACGGGAAGCCGACCAGTTGGCTGCCGGCACCCATGGTGAGGCTGGTGGTGGTGTCCCGCCGCTCGTAGCCGCGTTCGTCGTCGTCCGGAGCGAACCGGTACGACCACGCCTCGACGGCGATGAGCAGCAGAAAAGCCGGTACGGCGTAGAGCACGGCGGGGATCATGCGCGAGGCGTGCCTTCCGGGAGGCGGGCGGTGGGGACGGACGCCCGGGACGGGGCCGGTGGGGTGGGGTGGGGTGGGGTGAGCGGGGTCGGCGGGCCGGATGGCGGTCAGTTGGCGGGGTGGACGACGATCGGCTGGTCGGGCCGGCGGTCAGCCCGGTGGAGTGGCTGGCGGCTGGCGGGTGAACCGGGTGGCGGTCAGCCGGTGGGGGCGGTGAGGGAGGCGGTGAGCAGGGTGTGTGCCTCGGTGGCGGCGTCGTCGCCCCGGCCGTCGGCGATCGCGGCGGCCAGCCGGCGGTGCCCGGCCACGTCCAGCAACTCGGCCGCGCGTCGCTGCGGCGGCACCTCGCCGACGGCCAGCGCCCCGGCCACCAGGCTGTTGAAGGAGAGCAGGTAGGCGGTGTTGCCGCTGCCGGTGACGATGTGCCGCCACAGCGCGATGTTGGCCTCGGCCATGGCGGCCAGGTCGGGCGCGAGCGCGGCGAACCGCTCCACGGTGTCGACGACGACCCGCCCTACCGCCCCGCCGGCCCGGAAGGCGCAGCGCCGGGCCGCGTCGACCCCGACGCAGGCGCGCATCTCCAGCATGTCCCGGACCAGGTGCTCCACCGGCAGCACGTCGCCGGACTGGACGAGGGACAGGGCCAGGTCGAGACCGGCGTGCACCCGCCAGTCCAGCACCCGGGTGACGCCGCCCCGGCTGACCCGCAGCAGTCCGAGTTGTTGGAGCCGGCGCAGCGCCTCGCGTACGGCGTGCCGGTTGACGGCGAAGGCGGCGGCCAGCTCGCGTTCACCGGGCAGCGGGTCGCCCGGCCGGTGCCGCCCGCTGACGATGGCGTCGCGGAGCTGGGCGAAGACGTGGTCGGAGACGGAGCTGCGGGGCACGGGGACGAAGGCCACGGCAGCAGTGTGCCGGCGTACCCATCAACCCGTCAACTGGTTGGACCAGTCGTACCGAAAGAAACGGCGGCCGGGTCGGGTGACCCGGCCGCCGTCCCGACGGACCTCACGGTGGCCGTTGCCGGGGTGCCCGGGAGCGGCCGCGTGGACCTCAGGCCCGGCCGCGCTCCCGGCGGTAGCGGCGGATCAGCGCCGCCGTGGAGGAGTCGACGTCGGCCAGGTCCGGCGCGTCGCCGGTCAGCGTCGGCGCGAGCTGGTTGGCCATCACCTTGCCCAGCTCCACCCCCCACTGGTCGAACGGGTTGATGTCCCAGACCGCGCCGCAGGTGAACACGATGTGCTCGTAGAGCGCGATGAGCTGGCCCAGCGTCGACGGGGTGAGCTTCGGGGCGATGATCGAGGTGGTCGGGTGGTTGCCCGGCATCACCCGGTGCGGCACCACGTCGGCGGGCGTGCCCTCCGCCTCGACCTGCTCCTTGGTCCGGCCGAAGGCCAGCGCGGCGGTCTGCGCGAAGAAGTTCGACATGAACAGGTCGTGCATCTCGCCCAGGTCGTGATTGGGCTGGCTGAACGCGATGAAGTCCGCCGGGATCAGCAGGGTGCCCTGGTGGATCAGCTGATAGAAGGCGTGCTGGCCGTTGGTGCCCGGCTCGCCCCAGAAGATCTCCCCGGTCGGGTGGTCCACCGGCGTGCCGTCCAGGGTCACCGACTTGCCGTTGCTCTCCATGGTGAGCTGTTGCAGGTACGCCGGGAACCGGTGCAGGTACTGCGAGTAGGGCAGCACGGCGTGGGTCTGCGCGCCGAGGAAGTCGACGTACCAGACGTTGAGCAGCCCCAGCAGCGCCGGCAGGTTCCGCTCCACCGGCGCGGTGCGGAAGTGCTCGTCGACGGCGTGGTAGCCGGCCAGCAGCTCGCGGAACCGGTCCGGCCCGACCGACAGCATCACCGACAGCCCGACCGCCGACGGCAGCGAGTACCGGCCACCCACCCAGTCCCAGAAGCCGAACATGTTCGCCGGGTCGATGCCGAAGTCGGCAACCCGGCCCGCGTTGGTGCTCACCGCCACGAAGTGCTTCGCGATCGCCGCGTCGTCGTCGGCGTCCAGGCCCGACAACAGCCAGGTCTTGGCCTGCTCGGCGTTGGCCAGCGTCTCCTGGGTGGAGAAGGTCTTCGACACCACCACGAACAGGGTGGTCGCCGGGTCGAGGTCGTGGGTCTTGTCGTGGATGTCGGTCGGATCGATGTTAGAGACGAACCGGCAGCTGATCCCCGCGTCCCGGTACGCCTTGAGCGCCTCGTAGGCCATCACCGGGCCGAGGTCGGAGCCGCCGATGCCGATGTTGACCACCGTGCTGATCCGCTCGCCGGTGTGCCCGCGCCACTGCCCGGAGCGGACCCGCTCGCTGAACGCGGCCATCCGGTCCAGCACCCGGTGCACGTCGGCCACCACGTCCTGACCGTCCACGGTCAGCGCGGCGTCGCGCGGCAGCCGCAGCGCGGTGTGCAGCACCGCCCGGTCCTCGGTGGAGTTGATGTGCTCCCCGGCGAACATGGCGGCGATCCGGTCGGTCAGCCGGACCCGCCCGGCCAGCGCGGTGAGCAGCCCGATCGTCTCGTCGGTGACGAGGTTCTTGCTGTAGTCGACGTGCAGGTCGGCGACCTCGCCGGTGAGCCGCTCACCCCGTTGCCGGTCGGCCGCGAACAGCTCCCGCAGGTGGGTGCCGCGCATCGTCTCGGCGTGCTTGCGCAGCGCCTGCCATTCGTCGGTGGTGGTCACACTCGCAGCCATCGGGTCGATCTTCTCCTTCACGACGGTCGTCGGCGTCCCGCATGGTGCGCCGACGGTTCGCGTCCCAGCCTGCCACCCGGGACGCGGCCACGCGACGCGACCCGGCGCAGCCGCCGGCCCGGCGTGCCCGACGACACGCCAATGCGACAGGTGTACGACACGCCGACCACGGGACGACATCGCCTCGTCGCCGACAGTAGGCTCGCCGTGCCCCGCCCCTTCGGCCCGGGAGGACCCATGGCGACGGTGATCGGCCCCCGCCGTTCGACCCCCACGGACGGACCCGACGAGGCCGCCGGACCGGCGGACGACGGGCTGGACCTGCCGGAGCTGGCGGACGGCGGCTGGATGCACCACGCCACCGAGTTCGCGCACACCAGCTTCCGTGCGGTGGCCCGTCGGCTGCCCCGGCTGGTGCGCGAGGCCATCGCGTTGGCCTGGGCGACCAACCGGCGCGACACCCTGGTCGCGATCGGCCTCAACCTCGCTGCCGGGGTGATGACCACGCTCGGCCTGCTCGCCACCACCGGCGTGCTGCGCGAGCTGTTCGCCGCCGGCCCGACGCCGGACCGGGTCCGTGCCGCGCTGCCCGCGCTGGTGCTGGCCGCGGCGGCGGTGACCGCGAAGGGCACGCTGACCGTCACCGCCGGCTGGGCGCAGGCCCGGCTGATTCCGCAGATCAACTACGCGGTGGAGCTGCGGCTGTTCGAGACCACCACGGCGGTCGAGCTGGCCGCCTTCGACGACGCCGGCTTCGCCGAGGAGATGGACCGGGTCCGCGACCGGGGGATGGCCGAGGCGGCATCCATCGTGGACCACACCGTCAACCTGATCACGGGGGTGGTGGGGGTGCTGGCCACCGCCGCCGCGGTGACCGTGATCCAACCGGTGCTGCTGCCGTGCCTGCTGCTCGCCGCAGTGCCCGAGGCGGTCACCGCGGTCAGGATGGCCCGCCGGCAGTACCTCGACATGCTGGCCCGGATCAACCGTCGTCGCCGGATGTGGATGCTGGCCCACCTGATGGCCAATCGGCACACCGCCGCCGAGGTCCGGGCCTACCAGATGCGGGACTTCCTGCTCACCGAGTTCCGGCGGATGATGACCGTCGAGACCGCCGCGCTGCTGCGGCTGGCCCGGGCGCAGAGCCGGACCCGGGCCGTCGGGATGTCCGTCGGCGGGATCGCCGCCTTCGCGATCTACGCCGTGCTCGGCGGCCTGCTGCTCACCGGCGTGGTCGCGTTGGCCGCGGCGGCGACCGCCCTGCTCGCGCTCCAGTCGGCGCGCAGCAGCCTCGCGCTCGCCGTCTATGCCACCAACAACCTCTACGAGGACGCCCTCTACTACCAGGACTACCGGGACTTCCTCGACCGGGCCGACAGCCGCACCGCCGCCGGGCAGGGGCGGCCCGCCGCCGGCTTCGAGTGCATCGAGCTGGACCGGGTCAGCCTCCGCTATCCGGACACCGACGCCCCGGCGGTGGACGAGGTCAGCCTGACCGTCCGGCGGGGTGAGGTGATCGCCCTGGTCGGCGAGAACGGCTCCGGCAAGACCACCCTGGCCAAGCTGATCGCCGGTCTCTACCGGCCCACCGGCGGGGTGATCCGGTGGGACGGGGTGGACGTCGCGGAGCTGGACCCGGCGGCGACCGCCGCCCAGGTGGCGGTGATGACCCAGGAGTGGTGGAAGTTCCCCTTCACCGCCGCGCAGAACATCCGCATCGGCCGGTACGACCGGTCCCCGGACGCGGCCGGTCCGACCGTCGAGGACGCCGCCCGGTCGGCCGCCGCGCACGACATGATCGCCGGTCTGCCGTTCGGCTACGACACCCTGCTGGCCCGGGAGTTCAAGAACGGCCACGACCTCTCCGGTGGGCAGTGGCAGCGGCTGGTGGCCGCCCGGGGCCTCTACCGCGACGCCCGGTTGCTGATCTGCGACGAGCCGTCGGCGGCCCTCGACGCCCGCGCCGAGCACGCGCTCTTCCAGCACCTGCGTCGACGGCCCGACCGGACGGTCGTGCTGATCACCCACCGGTTGGCCAACGTCCGACACGCCGACCAGATCTTCGTGATGGACCACGGTCGGCTGGTGCAGCAGGGCAACCACGACGCGTTGATGGCCGCCGACGGACCCTACCGGGAGCTGTTCGAACTCCAGGCGAGCGGCTACCTCGCCGCCTCCGAGTAGCGGCGGCTCCGGCGGCACCGGGCCGAGTGGTGGCGGCTCCGGCATCGACGTTCGTTGAACTTTCGGAGGTGTTTCGATAGCGTCAACCGGGTAACCCCTCGACCTCGGCGATGGCGGCTGAGCGACGGCACAGGCGGGCGTGGCCTCCGGGCGACCACCCCGCCCCCCCAGGCCGGCCACCGCACTCGGGCGAAAGGTCGGGACGGTGCACCCCTCACCGTCTTGAAAGGCCTCTGCCATGAACCATGTGTCCGCCCGCAGCAGCGGGCGTCGGACGACACCACCGCGGCTGCGTGCCGCACTGGCCTCGATCGCCATCGGCGTGGTCGCCGTCGGCACCACCCTCGCCCTCGCCTCCAGTGCCAGCGCCGGCACCGCCCTCGGTGCCACCGCCGCCGAGACGGGCCGCTACTTCGGCGCCGCGGTGGCGGTGAACAAGCTCTCCGACTCCGTCTACGTCGGCATCCTGAACCGTGAGTTCACCATGGTGACCGCCGAGAACGAGATGAAGTGGGACGCCACCGAGCCCAACCCGAACCAGTTCACCTACACCGGCGGCGACCGGCTGGTCAGCCACGCCCAGGCCAACGGGATGCGGGTCCGCGGTCACGCGCTGGCCTGGCACCAGCAGCAACCGCGCTGGACGTCGGTCCTGTCCGGCAGCGCCCTGCGCAGCGCGATGATCAACCACGTCACCCAGGTCGCCACCCACTACCGGGGCAAGATCTACGCGTGGGACGTGGTGAACGAGGCGTTCGCCGACGGTGGCAGCGGTGGGCGGCGTGACTCCAACCTGCAGCGCACCGGTGACGACTGGATCGAGGCGGCGTTCCGGGCCGCCCGGGCCGCCGATCCGGGCGCGAAGCTCTGCTACAACGACTACTACACCGACGGGCAGAACGCGAAAAGCAACGGCGTGTACGCCATGGTCCAGGACTTCAAGGCCCGGGGCGTGCCGATCGACTGCGTCGGCTTCCAGTCGCACTTCACCGGTCAGTCGCCGGTGCCGTCGGACCACCAGGCCAACCTCCAGCGTTTCGTCGACCTCGGCGTCGAGGTGCAGATCACCGAGCTGGACATCGAGGGCTCTGGCAGTTCCCAAACCGACAGCTACTCCCGCGTGGTCAGGGCTTGCCTGGCGATCTCCCGCTGCACCGGCATCACCGTCTCCGGCATCCGGGACACCGACTCGTGGCGGGCCAGCGCCACCCCGCTGCTCTTCGACGGCAACGGCAACAAGAAGGCCGCGTACACCTCCACGCTGAACGCGCTCAACGCGGGCGGTACCACCGTTCCGTCGACCCCGCCGCCGACGACCCCGCCCACCACGACCCCGCCGCCCGCTGACGGTGACTGCACCGCGTCGGTGTCGCTCAACTCCTGGCCCGGCGGCTTCGTGGCCACCGTGAAGGTCATCGCCGGCTCGGCGGGGCTCAACGGTTGGGTGGTCAGCCTGAGCCTGCCGTCGGGGGCCACCGTCACCGACGCCTGGAGCACGCAGAACACCAGCACCTCCGGTGCCGTCAGCTTCCGCAACGTCAGCTACAACGGTGCCGTCGGTGCGGGGGCCAGCACCGAGTTCGGTTTCCAGGGCACCGGCAAGGGTCCCACCGGCACGGCCACCTGCGCCCGCGCCTGACCCCGGTCCGATCCCGGACCCCACCCCGGCGCGGCGGCGGCGATCGTCGCGCCGGGGCGGCCGGCCGCCCGTCGCACCCGGGCGGCCGACCGATCCACGCGGCGAGGGTGACCCGCCGCCCGGCACCCGCCGGGCAGCCCTGCGGCCGGTGGCCCCGCCGCGGGGAGGGCCGGACCGGCGACGGGCGGGTCAGACCGCCGTGACCGGGTGCCGGACCACCCCGTCGAAGAGGTATCCGAGGTCGTTGCAGGGGGCCCGGTCGGGCTGACCCCGACCGGTCACGTCCACCGCGCGCGCCCGCAGCGTCCACCGGCCGGCGGTCGGCGGACACCACCGCGTCGACCACCGCTGCCAGGGCCCATCCCGATCCGCCCCGACCAGGGTGGCGGGCTGCCACCCGTCGCCCGTGTCCACCTCGACCCGGTCGATCGGGCCCGCCCCGGACCAGGACCGGCCGGTCAGCGTGGTTTCGACGCCGGCCGTCAGTCGGGCGTCCCAGGGCAGCTCGAACGCGCTCTTGACCGACTGCGTGTCCGCCGGCCCACCATCGGTCGGCCGGCCGGGACCGAACATCCGGTAGAGGCTGGTGTTCCACGGGGAGAAGAGTGGCGCGGTGGAGACCTCGATCGCACCGACCCACTTGACCGAGGAGATGCCGATCCAGCCGGGCACCACCACCCGTACCGGGAAGCCGTGGTCGGCAGGCAGCGGCGCACCGTTCATCTCGTACGCCAGCAGCACGTCGTCGAGGGCCTTGCCGATCGGCAGCGGACGGCGTACCCGGCCGAGGTCGACACCCCCGGTGACGTACGGCGGGTCCAGGCCCTCCGGCATCACGTCCACCGCGTCGGCGGTCAGCCCGGCGTGCCGCAGCACGGTGGCCAACGGCACGCCCCGCCAGCGGGCCACCCCGACGCCACCGAGCCGCCACGGCACCCCGGCGGCCGGGGTGTCCTGCTGGCTGGCGAAGAAGTGCCGCCCGTTGCCGGCGCACTCGACCAGGGCGGGGAGCTCGACGGCGGGCAGCGCCCGCAGGTCGGCGTAGCCGAACTCGACCGGGGCGTCCCGGGTCGGGGCGTCGCGCAGGCCGTCGCCGTACAGCCGCAGTCGCCAGGTGTCGGCGTCCAGCCGGGGGGTGTGGGTGTGGTTGCGGACGAAGAAGCGGTCGTTCGGCACCACGTACCCCTGGCCGGCCATCGCCTCCCACCGCATCTCGGCGTTGCCGTCGCGGGGCGTGAGCAGCGCGGGGTCGAGCGGCTTGACGATGCCCGGGTCCACCCCGACCGGCTCGGCGGCGAGCGCGACCGGCTCCCGTCCGTCGTCGGCGGCGAGGGCGCTCATCGCCGTGCCCAGTGCGATCAGTTCGGCGCGGGACACCCCGGGGTCCCGGGCCTGGCCGGACAGCCACTGCCGGGCCCGGTGGGCGTCATGGTCTGCCTCGTCGTACGACACAACGGTGGACACCGGGGGCTCCTTCGGCTCGGCGACGGTAACTCCTATTGAATCAGTAGGAGTTACCCGCCGGGCAGGACCACTGGGCGACCACGGTCGGGGCCATCCGGTCAGATCGCGGCGGCCAACGTCACCACCCCGGCCGCGACCAGCACCCCGGCCCAGAGCCGGTCCACGTTGAACCAGACCCGACGCAGCACCCCGACCCCCAGCACCTCGTACACCACCAGCGCGACGGTCAGCGCGACGCCCAGCATGGCCAGGGTGTGCACGCCGGCCGCGACCAGGCCGGGCAGCGCGCCGGCCGACGCCGCCGCCAGGTGTCCGGCGTGCCCGCCGGCCGGCGGCGGATCGGCCAGCAGCACCGGCAGCAGCATCAACCCGGCGCCGTGCGCCGACGACATCAGGAACGACCAGCCGGCCACCTGCGCCGCCGACATCCGCATCCCGGCCCAGCGGAAGTGCCGCTGCGACAGCAGCCGCCACAGCCCGAAGCCGACCAGCACCGCCCCGCCGGTCACCGTCAGCGCGGTGCTGGCGGTGACCGAGCGGGTGGCGGTGACCAGCGCGGCGACCACCGCCACCGAGGCCAGGTGACCCGCCGCGATCGGGGGCAGCGCGGCCAGCAGCGCCGTCCGGCGGCGCTGTTGCAACCCCCGGGCGACCGCGAAGAGCCACCCCATCGCCGGGTTCAACCCGTGGAACGCGCCGAGCGCCGCCAACGCCAGCAGGGTCCGCCCGGTCACGGGAAGCAGTACGAGTCGGAGCTGGCGTCGCCACCCTGCAACCGGGTCTGGTGCACCCGCAGCCCCCGGAACTCCTCGCCGTGCGGGAAGAACCGCTCGTCCGGGGTGAGGCCGCCGCGCTCCGGGTCGACGTCCAGCTTGGCCAGCCAGGCGCCCACCCCGTCGGGATAGAACTGGTCGTCCCAGGAGCCGTAGAGCGAGTTGCTGACATAGACCCGCCGACCGTCCCGACTGATCTCCACCATCTGCGGGCCGCCGGCGAGCGGCTCGTCCGGCGCGGCCGGATGGGCGGTGCGGGCCACGATGCCCCCGAGCCGCACCGAGCCGACCAGCACCGGGTGGAACGGGTCGCTGACGTCGTACTGGCGCAGCTCCCCGGTGCCCCAGCAGGAGACGTAGAGGAACCGGTCGTCCACCGACAGGTCGATGTCGGTGACCAGCGGTGGCACCGCGCCGAACGGCTTGAGCAGGTCCGGCAGGTCGGCCGGATCGGCGGGTTCCGCCGGGATGTCGATCACCCGGGTCACCGCCCACGGGGCGTCCGCGCCCGCGCCGTCGCGGTGCCACAACCAGACCGACGCCGACAGGTCCTCGACGCTGATCACCACCCCCACGAAGCCGTACGACCGGGTCGGGTCGTGCGCGGGGCGCAGTTCGAGCGGCATCTGGTACTGGTCGCCGAGGTCGACCCGCTGCACGTGCCGGCGCTTCGCGAGGTCCCAGAAGTGGATCGCGTGCCCGTATTTCCGCCCCAGCAGCAGCTCACCGACGATGCCGTCCTCGATCATCGACGGGGTGCCCCACTCGCTGGTGACCAGCACGTCCTGGGTGAGGTGCCACCACACGTCGTACGCCAGGAACTGCGGGCCCCGGTCGGCCTCCCAGGCCCCCCGGACGGCGAACGTGGTGTGGTCGAGCACGGCGATGCCGCCGGGACCCTCGGCACCGTCGACGCCGCCGAGCGCCGACAGGTAGATGCCGTCCGGGCCGCAGTGCACGGTGTGCGGGCGGGAGTAGCCCGACTTCTCGGCCAGCTCCTGTGCGCCGATCACCTTCACCAGTTGCGGGGCGCGCGGGTCCGGTCGGGTGTCGAACACGTGGATGCGGGACGACCGCAGCCCCGGCACGATCAGGTAGCGCCGCTCGACGTGCGGGTGCGGGGCGGTCGGGCAGAGCGCGCTGCTGCACGCGTTCCACCCGAAGTGGTGCAGCTCGTCGCCGGTGTGCGGCAGGTCGGTCCAGCCGACCACCCGGCCGTAGTCGGCGGATTCCGGATCGGTGTCGAGCACGACGATCGCGTCCGGCCGCTGCGCCGTACGGTCGAACGCGGCGACGTAGGCCAGCTTCTCGGCGGGCGCGGTGGCCGCCTCGCGGGGGGAGGGATAGAAGCTCGGGTCGGGTGTCCAGCGGGTCATCGGAACCTCCGGTGGTCAGGCGGCGGGTACGCCGAGGCGGTCGAGCAGGCGGCGACGCAACGCGCCGAAGGCGGGCTGGTCGGGGGAGCGGGCGGGGTCCAGGTCGACGGGGATCTCCTCGGCTATGACGCCCCCGTCGAGCAGCAGGATCCGGTCGGCGAGCAGCAGCGCCTCCTCCACGTCGTGGGTGACCAGCAGGGCGGCGAAGCCGTGCTCGGCGCGCAGCCGACGCAGCAGGGACTGCATCCGCAGCCGGGTCAGCGCGTCGAGCGCCCCGAACGGCTCGTCGAGCAGCAGCAGGTCCGGCCCCCGGACCAGGGCACGGGCCACCGCGACGCGTTGCGCCTGACCACCGGAGAGCTCGGCCGGCCAGGCCCGGCGTCGATCGGCCAGCCCCACCTCGGCCAGGGCCCGGTCCACCCGGGCGCGTACGTCGGGCCCGGTCAACCCGAGCGCGACGTTGTCGCCCACCCGCTTCCAGGGCAGCAGCCGGTGCTCCTGGAAGACCACGGCGGCGGTGCCGCGCAGCCCGGTCCGACCGGTGGCCTCGGCGTCCAGGCCGGCGAGGACCCGCAGCAGCGTGCTCTTGCCGGAGCCGCTCCCGCCGAGCAGCGCCACCACCTCACCGGCGGCGATGGACAGGTCGACCCCGGCGAGCACCGGTCGGCCGTCGAAGGCCCGCCGCACCCCGTGGGCGGTGAGCACCGCCGCCGCGTCGCCGGTCCCGCCCGTCGGGCCGGTCAGGTTGCCCGTAGTCCGCGTCGCCATGTCAGCGTCCTCCTCTCCCACACCCGCAGGGCGACGTCGGACAGCAGCCCGAGCAGCGCGTAGATGACCAGGCCGAGCACCACCACGTCGGTCTGGCTGAACTCCCGGGCCTCCATCATCAGGAAGCCGATGCCGGTCTGGGCGTTGACCTGCTCGCCGACGACGAGGCTGAGCCAGGCCGCCCCGATCGCCAGCCGCAGCCCGAGGAACAGCGACGGCAGGGCCCCGGGCAGCACCACGTGCCGCAGCCGGGCGGCGGGACCGAGTCCGCAGGTACGGGCCGCCTCGACGAGCCGCTCGTCGATGTCCCGGATGCCGGCGTAGGTGTTGAAGTAGATCGGGAAGAACACCCCGAGCGCGACCAGGGTGACCTTCAGCGACTCACCGATCCCCACCCAGATGATCAGCAGCGGAACGAGCCCCAGGTGGGGCAGCATCCGGGCCATCTGCACCGGCGGGTCCACCAGGTCGTCGCCGAGCCGGAGCAGGCCGGCGGCGACGCCGAGCAGCAGGGCCAGTACCCCGCCGACGAGCAACCCGACGCCCGCCCGGGTGAGCGAGTCGAGCAGGTGGACGCCGAGGGTTCCATCGCCGGCCAGCCGTACGCCGGTGCTGAGCACCTGGCTCGGCGCGGGCAGCTTCTCCGGCGGGAGCAGTCCGGCGCGGGCGGCGGCCTCCCAGCCGGCGACGAGCACGACCGGGCTGACCAGCCGCCGCCAGCGCCGGCCGGCACGTCGTCGCCGGCCGGCGTCCGGTGTGGCCGCGACGGCGGTCGGCGGCGCGGTGGCCAGCACGGTGCTGCTCACTGGAACACCGCGCTGAACCGGTCGTCCACCCGACCGGAGATGTCGACCGGGCCGGGGACCAGGTCGAGGGTGGTGAAGCCGTCCGCGATGGCCTGGAGTTCGGCGCCGACGGCGGGGGTGACCGGGGCCAGCGGACGGGCGCTGCGGGCCAGGGCCCGGGTGGTGACGTCCAGCGGGATCTTCAGCTCGGGGGCGAGCACCGTGGCGCGCTCCTGCGGGTTGGCGATCCCCCAGTCGGTGACCGTGCGGTAGGTGGTGAGGAACGCGCGGACGTCGTCGGTGCGGTCCCGCACCACCTCGGGGGAGGCCAGCACGTACTCCCGGTTGCTGGCCAGGCCGGTGGCGTCGGCGAGGACCTTCACCCCGGGCTGCTCGGCGAGGGCGAAGTACGGGTCCCAGATGATCCAGGCGTCGACCTGACCGTTGTCGAACGCGGGCCGTCCCTCGGCCGGCTTGAGGTACTTGACGTTGATGTCCTTCAGCGTCATGTTGTTCGCGGCCAGCAGCCGGACCAGCAGCCAGTGCACGTTGCTGCCCTTGTTCAGCGCCACCGTCCGGCCGCGCAGGTCGGCGAAGGTCTTCAGGCCGCTGCTCTCCTTGACCAGCACCGCCTCACCCTGGGGGATCGGGGCCGAGGTGCCGACCACCGAGAAGGGGATCTTCGCGGCGGCGGCGAAGATCGGGGGCGCCTCGCCGACCTGCCCGATGTCGATCGCGCCGGCCTTGAGCGCCTCGGTCAGCGCGGGACCGCTCTCGAACAGCGACCACTGCGCGTCCGGCGCGGCGTTGCGGGCCTTGACCAGGCTCAGCCCGCCGAAGCGCTGGTAACCGATGCGCAGCGGGCCGGTGCCGCCGCCCGCGTCGGCGTCGTCGGCGCAGCCGGCGACCCCGCCGACGGCGACCAGCGACAGGGCGGTGAACAGGGCGGTGGCCAGGCGGCGTACGCCCCTCGGCGGGGTGGGCATGTCGGCTCCTCGGGAGTGGATGATGTGCTCGCGACGCCGGAGGTCGGCGGCGGGCAGTAACCTACCAAGCCGATAGGTTTTATGGGTAGCCTGTCGTGGTTCCCGTCCCATCCCTCAGGAGGACCTTCGATGCCGCTGACCTTCCACTGGTTCCTGCCCACCTACGGCGACAGCCGCGACATCGTCGGTGGTGGTCACGGCGTCGCGGTCGGCACCGCAGGCGGGGCCCGCCCCGCCACCGTCGCCTATCTCGGGCAGATCGCCCGCACCGCCGAGCAGCTCGGCTTCGTCGGCGCGCTCACCCCGACCGGGGCGTGGTGCGAGGACGCCTGGCTGGCCACCGCCATGCTGTCCGAGGTCACCGAACGGCTGAAGTTCCTGGTGGCGTTCCGTCCCGGCCTGCTCTCACCCACCCTCGCCGCCCAGATGGCCGCCACCTTCCAGCGGCTCTCCGGTGGCCGGCTGCTGCTCAACGTGGTCACCGGCGGGGAGGCCGCCGAACAACGCTCCTACGGCGACTTCCTCGACAAGGACGCCCGGTACGCCCGTACCGACGAGTTCCTCCACATCGTCCGGGCGCTCTGGCGGGGGGAGACCGTCGACCACACCGGGGCGCACCTGCGGGTCGAGGGCGCCCGGCTGGCCCAGGTGCCCGACCCGGTGCCCCCGGTCTACTTCGGTGGCTCGTCCGCCGCCGCCGGCCCGGTCGCCGCCCGGCACAGCGACGTCTACCTGACCTGGGGCGAACCGCCCGCCCAGGTGGCCGAGAAACTCGACCGGATCCGCGCCGTCGCGGCCGGGGCCGGTCGGGAACTGCGCTTCGGCATCCGGCTGCACGTCATCGCCCGGGACACCGCCGAACAGGCCTGGGCGCAGGCCGACCGGCTGCTCGACGGCATCGGTGCCGCCGACGTCCGGGCCGCCCAGGAGGGGCTGCGGCGCAGCGAGTCCGAGGGGCAACGCCGGATGCTGGCCCTGCACGGCGGCCGCCGTGACGCGCTGGAGGTCGCCCCCAACCTCTGGGCCGGCTTCGGGCTGGTCCGGGGCGGGGCGGGCACCGCCCTGGTGGGCAGCCACACCGAGGTCGCCGACCGGATCGCCGAGTACCACGCGCTCGGCATCGACGAGTTCATCCTCTCCGGCCACCCGCACCTGGAGGAGGCGTACTGGTTCGGTGAGGGGGTGCTGCCGATCCTGCGTGCCCGGGGGTTGTGGCGGCATCCGGCGGGCGACCCGGTGACCGAAGCGTCGGCGAGCATCCCGTTCGCCCCCCGACCGGCCCGGGTCTGACCACCGACTGCACCCCACCCGCCCCGCCGGCCGGGTGTTAGGCCAGCGCCGGCCGGCGGGGCGGTGGGCCCGCGTCGGCTGGTTCGGCGGGTGGGGTGGTTCAGTGGGTCAGCGGTGGCCCGCGAAGAAGTCGGCCAGCACCCGGGTGTGGGTGGAGAAGGCCAGCTCGACCGGCTCGGTGAGGACCAGCCACTCGGTGGCCTCCTCGGTGGACGTCGACGGGGGCAGCCCCGAGGTCGCCCGCTCCGGCAGCACTCCGAAGATCATCATGGTGCCGCCGTGCGGGGAACCGTGCACCGCGAACAACCGCGCCCGCTCCGCCTCGCCGACCAGGCCGGTCTCCTCGCGCAGCTCCCGGACCAGCGCCTCGGACCAGTCCTCGCCGTACTCGACGAAACCGCCGGGCAGGGCGAGCAGGCCGCGGGCCGGCTCGATGTCCCGGCGGACCACCACCACGCCGAGGCCGGCGTCGGTGCGGACCGGCAGCAGCGCGACCGCGACCGGCGTGGGGTTGCGCCAGACCGTCTCCCCGCAGGTCGCGCAGAGCCGGGGCCAGCCGGCGTCCGCCGGATAGGCCGCGCCGCAGTAGTGGCAGTGGGCGTACGGGAGGACGGTCATGCCGCCGCACGTTACCGCCCCGGCCGCTGCCCGCCGGCGGCAGGTCGACCATCCGGATCCGCCGCCGTCGACCGGTCGTCACGCAGCAGGTCGCGGGCCTCCATCAGGGCGAAGCCGAGCAGGTTGAGCCCTCGCCAGCGGGCCGGGTCCCCGGCGCGCGGGTCGTCGGCGGCCAACCCCACCCCCCACACCCGGTCGACCGGGCTGGCCTCCACCAGCACCCGGTCCCCGGTGCCGAGCAGGTATGCCCGCAGGTCGGCGTGCTGGCCGAACTTGGCCAGGCTGCCGGCCAGCACGATGGGGTACCGCTCGGCCTCCCACACCGCCGGGTCGAAGCGGCGGACCTCCCGGCCGATCGCCTTGGCCTGGTGCGGATGGGCGGCGGCGAGCACCCGCTCCCCGGCCCCGGTGTCGTCGAAGAGCAGCGCCTTGCGCCACATCATCCAGTGCTCGGCGGTGGCGAAGCGCCGCCCCTCGACGGTGAACGCCGCCGGCCACCACTGGCTCAGGCAGCTCTGGCCGACGGTGCCGTCCCGCCGGGGCCGGTGCCCCCAGAAGCAGAGGTATCTCACCCGCTGCCCGGCGTGGTGCAGGGCGAGGACGTCTTCGGCGCGGCGCATCGACATCCGCCCAGTCTGACCGCCGGCTCCGACAGCACGCACGTGGGTTTGCGCCGGGCCGGGCGACCCGGCGCAAACCCGTACCGTCAGGCCGGCGGCGCGCCGGTGTACGCGGCGATGGTCCGGGCGGCGGCGGCCCGCGCGGCCTGCGGCTCGGCACCCCCGGCGATGTCGGCCTCGGCCCAGGCTTCGCCGCTGAGCGTCATGAACAACCGCCCGTCCTCGGAGCCGATCCAGGTGGCGGCCTGGTCGGGGGTGATCCCCCCACCGTCGGCGTCCAGGTGGCTGGCGAGGCCGAGCAGGCCGGAGTCCCAGCCGACGCCGACCGCGCCGGGGCCGTACTCGGTCCACCGCTGGTCATCGACGTGGGCGACGTGTTCCAGGGTGAACCGGGTCCGCTCGTCGCTCTCCGGGGTGAGGTGCACCTCGATCCAGCTGACCTCGTCGCCCATCTCCCAGGTGGCGGCGAAGCTCTTCGGCGGGTCGCAGCGTTCCACCACGCCGCCGGCGTTGCCCTCGAACTGGTAGCGGCCGTGCAGCCGCAGGTCACCGGAGATCGGCAGGAACCAGCGGGGGATGCGGTCGATGGTGGTGCAGGCGTCCCAGAGGTCCTCCAGCGTCGCCCGGTAGGTCTGGCTGATGGTCAGCACGCGCGCCTCACCCGCCTCCAGGGTGCGGCTGCCCACGGCGCGTCGTACGGCGCTGATCTGGTGGCTGGTCTCGATCATGATGTGCTCCGGTGTTCGGTCGGGTCGTCCGTCGTGGTGTGCGACCGCCGTTCGCGTCGGCCCCGGGCCAGCTCGGTGGCCAGGGCGTCCAGTGCCGGTGTCCAGAACCGACGGAACCCGTCCAGCCACTGGTCGACCTCCCGCAGCGGGGCGGGATCGACTGCGTAGAGCCGCCGGGCACCCTGCGGGCGCACGGTGGCGAAGCCGTTGTCCCGCAGCACCTTGAGGTGCTGCGAGACGGCGGGCTGGGTGATCCCGAACTCCTCCTGGATGACCGCGCAGACCCCGCCGGCGCTCCGCTCACCCTGCGCGAGCAGTTCGAGGATGCGTCGGCGCACCGGGTCGCCGAGGACGTCGAAGGCGTGCACGGTCCCCTTTGTATCAGGCATGACTTATATAAGCAATCAGTCTAGGTAACCGGCGACGGCCGTCCGTAGTTCGGGCAACCGGTCGTGCAGCAGGCCGGGGCACTGGGTGCTGGCGAAGTCCTTGTGGCCGTAGATCTGACTGGCCGGGATGCCGTACTGCTGGCAGGTGAACGCGCAGAAGACCACCAGGCTGTCCCACAGCGCCCGGGGTGGCTGCACGTCGACGTAGATCCCGTCGTTCTCGATGCCGATGGCCTGGCTGTTCTGCCCCACGCAGTGCGCGCCCTGCACCATGGTCTGCCCGTGCAGCAGCGCGTACAGGCTGCCGTGCCGGCCCTCGGTGAGGTGGCCGCCCCGGCTGTTGGTGAAGTGCTGACCCGAGTCGAGCCAGCCGTTGCCGTCCATGTGCAGGTTCTGGATCTCGCGCGAGTTGGCGTACGCGTGGGCCAGGCTGTAGTCGGTCGAGTTCGGAAACGCCGTGTGATGCACGATGATCTTGTTGGGTCGGCTGCCGACCACGCTCACCGGCGATGACGGCGGCCGGGCCCCCCAGGTGGCGCAGTTGGCGATCACCGGCTGGTCGACCCGGCCGGCGGCGAAGGCTTGGCTGGTGACGGCGGCTTGGCTGGTGGTGGTGGCGGCTCGGCCGGTGGTGGCGGCGCTGGCGGCCGGCCCGTCGGGCAGGGCCGGCGCGATCGCCCCGGCGGTGCCGAGCAGGACCGCGCCGCGCAGCACGCTGCGCCGGGACACGGGAACGTTCATGGCGGGCTCCTCGGGGTGGCGGGAGGTGCCGGCGGCGGGCCGGGTGGGTCCGCCGCCGGCGGACGGTCAGCAGGGGCCGTTGCAGGCCAGCACCCGGAGCCGGTCGAGGGTGCCGTTCCAGACGTTCTGGTCGCCCGGGAAGGTGCCCGACGACGCCCACTGCCAGAAGGAGTACGTGGACCAGCCGGCCGGCAGGGCGCCCACCGTGCCGGCGTAGCGGGCGAGCCAGAGCGGGTTGGTGGCGGCGAAGCCGCTGTAGTTGCCGGTGCAGGTGGTCCACCAGTCGGTGGTGGTGTAGATCGTCGCCCAGCGCCCGGTGCGGGCCTGGTACTGGTTGACGAAGGACGCGATCCAGGTGCGCATGGCGCTCTGGCTCAGCCCGTAACAGGTCGCGCCGTAGGGGTTGTACTCGATGTCGAGCGCGCCGGGCAGCGTCCGGCCGTCCTTCGACCAGCCGCCGCCGTGGTCGACGAAGTAGTTGGCCTGGGCGGCGCCCGTCGTGGTGTCCGGCCGGGCGAAGTGGTACGAACCCCGGATCATCCCGACGGTGTACGAGCCGTTGTACTGCTGGGCGAAGGACGGGTTGGTGTAGTAGGTGCCCTCGGTGGCCTTCACGTAGGCGAACCGGGCGCCGTTGTTCCAGGCGGCGGACCAGTTGACGTTGCCCTGGTAGCTGGAGACGTCCATGCCGGGCAGGCCGGCCGGGGCGGCGGCCGGGGTGGCGATGTCGCGGGTGGCAGCGGTGGGGGCGGCGGCGGCGGGGGTGGCGACGCCGAGGGTGGCGGCGACCAGGGTGGCGGTCGCCAGCAGCGGGCCCGCGATTGCGCGGAGACGGTTCATCTTTCCTCCCTGAGAGATGCCGCATGGGTACGGCGGGAGCGACGAAAGGAACTGTCAGGTATTAGGTCACGCCTGGAGATAGTTTTCAAGAGATGTACTCAAGATTGTCGATGCCTGTCGGTAGTGGATCGGAGTACGACGCAACGGTCGAGGCGCGGCCGGACCGGATCGGATCGGATCGGCCAAGGTTCAGGTGGCGGGACGGGCGAGGATCTCGGCTGCCGCCCGCTCGCCGGCCAGCACCGCCCCCTCCAGGTAACCGGCCCAGCGGATCGCCGTCTCGGTGCCGGCCCAGTGCACCCGTCCGACCGGTTGCCGCAGCGCGGGCCCGTAATCCCGCCAGGAGCCCGGCGTCAGCGACCCGCAGAAGCAACCCCGGGTCCACTCGTCGGCCGACCAGTCGTACTCGATGAGATCGTCGGGCTCGGCGGCGGCCGGGCCGACCAGCTGCACCAGCGCTGCCAGCACCGCCGCCTGTCGCCGGCCCGGCGACAGGCGGCGCAGCTCACGGGCCTGCCGACCGTAGCTGAACGCGGTCAGCACCCCGCGCGTCGACCCCGGGATGGAGTTGTCCACCGTCTCGGTCACCGGCCCCTCCGCGGAGGTGGTCACCCCGGAGCGCCCGGCGGCCCGCCAGAACGGCGTCGGGTAGACCGCGTGCAGCTTCAACGCCGAGCCCATCGGCATCCGCTGGGTCAGCCCGTCGCGCAGGACGGGCAACGCCGGGGAGTACGCGATCCGGCCCGCGAGCGCGGGGGCCATCGCCACCACCACCGCCTCCGCCGGGTACGCCCCGTCATCGGTGTACGCCACCACCTTGAGATCGTCCTGGTGGATGGCCCGCACCGGTGCCCCGGGCCGTACGGTGCCCGCGGGCAGGGCCGCCGCCATCCGTTCTGCCAGAGCCGGTGGACCGCCCACGATCCGATCCTGCTGGGCACCCCCGGCCATTCCCAGCAGCAGTGCACTTCCGCCGCCGCTGCGCAGGTAGAACAGCACCTGCAACAGCGACACCTCGTCCGGGTCCGCCGCCAGCAACCCACCGGCGAGCAGTCGACCGACATACCGGGCGGTCACCGGATCGGGCGCGACGGTGGCCAACCAGCCGCCGAGGGTGAACCGATCCCACTCGTCCGCCCGCGCCGCCCGCCACGGCGCGGCCGGGTCCACCTCGGCGGCGAGGCGGTCCAGCAGGTCCACCAGCCGCCGTGCCGACTCCGGCGGGGCTTCCCGTAGTTGCCCGTCCCAGCGCACCGCCGTCCTGCCGTGGGCGGCCGACGGGAAGGTGTCCAGCCCGTACCCGGCGACCAGGGCGGCCATCCGCTCCTGGGTCGGCCCGATCCACTGCGCGCCCAGATCCAGCGCGGTGCCGTCGTCCAGCCGCCGGGTGAGCACCCGCCCCCCGATCCGCTCCCGGGCCTCCAGCACCCGCACCCGTGCCCCACCCCGCCACAACACCGCCGCAGCGGCGAGCCCTGAAAACCCCCCACCGACCACCACCACCCGCATCGCCCGCGCATACCCCACCCACCCG
>NZ_FMCU01000031.1:22569-56822 GCF_900091525.1 Micromonospora matsumotoense | reverse complement strand
GGCGTTGACGTCGAGCATCTTTCCGGAGGCGGTGTAGCGCAGGGTGTAGGCGTCCTGGGTGGTGCTGATCGTCCAGGTGGGGGTGCCGCTCTGCTGGACGGTCTTGGCGCCGTCGGCGGTGGAGTTGCCGGCGATGGCGAGGGGTTTGCCGCTGTTGCGGTTGACGATGCGGTAGGTGCCCGGTGTGGGTCCGGTCCCGCTGCCTCCGGTGAGGTTGAAGTATTCGACCGCGTCGGTGAAGACGGGGCTACCGGCCTTGGTGGTCGACAGTTGCAGGTACACGCGGCTGCCGGTGTTGGGGGTGGTGAAGGACACCGGCTGGGTGACCCGTGAGCCGAGTGGGACGGTCAGGTTGGTGCTGCCGGACGCGACGACCGCGCCGGTCGGGCTGTCGAGCCGGGCGGTCCAGGTGAAGCCCACCGAGGTGTCGGCGAAGTCGTCGTTGAACACGGTGATGTTCCGGGTGACCGTGGCGTTGCGGGCGTAGCTGGGTACCGCCTGCGGCAGCGGGAAGGTGCCGTTGGAGTCCGAATTGCCGGAGGCAGACCAGAAGGGGAGGTCGACCGCGGCCACCGGGTTGAACGCCGCCTGTACGCGCTGGATCTGCGGGTTGCTCCACGGGTCGGGCAGGTTGTCCACGCCGTAGATGGGGTGACCGCCCTCCTCCGGGGTGAAGTCGGTGCTCCGCACGCCGGGCACCACGCTGGCCCAGGCGGACAGCAACGTGTACGGACGCAGGTCGGTGGCGCCCTTGCCGCGCTTGGCCAGGGTTGCCGTGGCGAACCACTCGAAGCCCTGCTTGTTGTTGCAGGCGGGCCAGATGTACTCGCCCTCGCCGTCGGGGCGCCCATTCACGGTGATCAGGCCCTCCCCGTACCTGCCGAAGCCGTCGACGTAGTGCGGGATCACCGCGAAGTTGGCGTACGTCATCCCGGGATACAGACTGACATTCCCGCCGACGCCCACCTCGGCAATGATCGGCCGGGTGCCGTCGGCACCGTTCATCGCCGCGTACAGCTCCTTCTCGAACTGTTCGGAATCCTGGCCGCTCTGGTTCGGCTCGTTGTTCTGACTCCAGCGGATGATCGCGGGGTGGTTGCGGTCGCGCAGGACCAGCGCGCGGGCATGGTTGACCATGTTGTCGTGCCCGACGGACTCCTTCCACTCCTGCGAGGATTGGGAGCCGCGAATCGCGACCTCGTCGATGATCATCAGGCCCATCTCGTCGGCGACATCCAACATGTACGGGCTTCCGGGCTCCTGGTGGATGCGCACCACGTTGTAGTTCAGCCGCTGGTAGTTGTCCACCGCCTGCGGCCAGCCGCCGTTGCCGGACGACGGGGGCAGGAAACCGGGCAGGGTGTGGTACGCGTCGCCCTTGCCGCCGTTGTTGATCCGGTCATAGTCGGCACCCTGGAGGTTGTCGCCGCGGAAGTTCACGCGCACGCCGTTGAGGTAGTAGTAGTCACCGTTCTGGGTGGCCTCCCGGAACCCGAACCGGTAGTCGGCGTCGCTCGTCCGGCCGTCGTCGGTGACGGCATGCACCGCCAGCCCGTGCAGCTGCGCCCGGTACCCCGACCGGTACGGCACGTTGGGCCACCAGTACGAGGTACTGTCGAGGTTCCACGCGACCGGCCCGACGGTCACGACCGCAGTCGAGCGGGCCGCCACGGTGACCGTACGGCTGGGCAGTTCCGGGTAGCTGAAAGCCGTTCCGTTCTTGGACGACAGCGACCCGGTCAACGTCACCGACCGGGAACTGCCCGACGTGTTCCGCACCGTCACGTCGTAGGTCAGCGTCTTGTTCGCCACCGACGTACGCACGAACGTGTCGCTGACGTACACCGCCGGGTACACCCGCAGGAACGCGGACCCGAAGATCCCCTGGGGGACCGCCTCGGACCAGGTGGCGGCGTCGGGCACCAGGTACCGGCCGTTGGATGCCTTCAACGCGCCGCGGCCCTTCACGTTCACCGTGATCGTGTGGGTGGTGCCGGGCGCCGCATAGGCGCTGATGTCGAAGTTCGACGGGGTGAACGCCGTCGTCTGGGTGGCGACCACCCGGCCGTCGACCGACAAGGTCGCCTGGTGGTTGACCGCGCCGAACTCGATCCAGGCCGACTGCGGCTGCCCCGAGTCCGGCACGGTGATGCTGCGCGAGTACACCGCCTCGTTCACGGTGGTGAAGCCCTGCTTGTACCAGCCGCCACCGGGCACCGCGATCGTGGTCGCCGCCCGGCCCGCGGGCGTGAAACCCCAGGTCCCGCTCAGGTCGACCGAGGCGATGGCGGCGTTCCCGGCCGCCACACCGTGAACACCGGCGGCCGCCACGGCCCCCGTCTCGCCCGGTGCGGCCAGGGCCGGCCGGGGGTTCGCCAGGGGCAGGCCGCCCAGCGTCAGGGTCATACCGAGCGCCACGGTCGCAGCAAGCCCTCTGGCCGATGCCGACAATCGGCCACCCCAGTGGACGTTCGTACGATGCACGGTTACCTCCTGTGACTCGTGCGCCAGCTCCGCTACACCGGTTCAGGGCGCAGCTTCAAGGCCGACACTCGAACCGATTCGACAAATCTGCCGGCGTCGCCGACCACCCGGGAAGGGTGGCTGCAGCCCGGATACATAGATATGTATTAATGCGTGCGACGAGCGTGAAGTCAAGGTTTCGAGACGGTTACTTCCTGCTCCTGACGCCTTGCAAACGTCGAGCGGCCGCCGATGAGTACGACCCTTCCGGAATGCCAGGGCATCGCGCTCCGGCATTCCGTGTCGCCGGTCCACCGACGCGGCACCGGTCGATTAGCGAACCGATTCGCCTCTATGGCACCCGGCCGCATGTCCACGTCGAAGGCGTGGACAGCACTGCGGTCCTCGGCGAAGTCGGCAGGCGCCCCGGCCCGCCCTGTTCGGTTCGAAACTGGGGTTAGGGTGTTGACAAGGAGCGTGCTTCGCCAGCCTCACGGGCGGGTTACTGATTCTTTACGGTGAGTGTCTGATTGCGTAGACATGACAGCGCAATCATACAGGACTATGGCCGGCGACGGGAGGTGCCATGACGCGACTGGTGAGGCCGGGTGGAAGCCCTCCGACGCCGCGCAGCGTGGACGTCGCGCGGCTGGCCGGCGTCTCCCAGAAGACGGTGTCCAGGGTCCTCAACGACGAGCCGTATGTCTCGGCCGACCTGCGCCGGCGGGTGCTGGACGCCGCCGAGGAGCTCGGCTACCGGCGCAACCAGGCGGCCCGGGCGCTGGCCTCCGGGCGGACCCGGTCGATCGGCGTGGTGACGCTCGGCAGCGCCTTGTACGGGCCGGCGTCGTGGCTCATGGGCATCGAGCGGGCGGTCCGGAAGATGGGCTACACGCTGCGGGTGGCCACCACGATCGAGGGCGACCCGGGCGGCATCGCGAGCGCCCTGGCGTCGCTGCTGGACCAGGGCGTGGACGGCGTCGTCATCTCCGAGCCGATCGACGAGGGCGTCGGCATCATCAGCGTGGACGTGCCGGTCCTGGTCCTGGGCGCGCCGCCCACCTTCACCGCGCCGCAGGTGGTGACCGCCAGGGTCGGCGCGGGCCGGCTCGCGCGGGCCGCGACCGAGCACCTGCTGGAGTTGGGGCACGCGACCGTCCATCACCTGGCCGGCCCGCAGCGGTGGTATTCGGCACGGGACCGCCTCGCCGGCTGGCGCGAGGCGCTGCGGGCCCACGGCGCGGACGAGCCGCCGGTCGTCGAGGGCGACTGGTCGGCCGCGTCCGGCTACGCGGCGGGCCGGGAACTGGCCGGCGACGGCACCGTGACCGCGGTGTTCGCCGCGAACGACGACATGGCGATCGGTCTCATCCGCGCGCAGCTCGAGGCCGGGCGCCGGATGCCCGAGGACATCAGCGTCGTCGGGTTCGACGACATCCCGGTCGCCGCCTACGTCACTCCCCCGCTCACCACCCTGCGGCAGCCGTTCGACGCCGTCGCGCGGCAGGGCCTCGCGCTGCTGGTACAGGTCATCGAGAAGCCGGGCGTCGAGCTTCCACCGGCGGCCGACCCACCGGTCGAACTCGTCGTCCGCGCCTCGACGGCGCCACCACCGCCCCGGCCGATCCCGGAACAGGGCCGCCGAGCGACCCCCCACCCCCACGGTGGCCCACACGGTCAGCCCGCCGGCAGCGAAGTCCCCTCCACCCGGCCCTGATCAGCGTCGATCGTCCACCTCCCGCGGCACGTCACCCGAGGCCCGCACCAGCCGTCGCTGACGAGCGGCGGTAGCACCCGCGCGGACGCGCACCTCTCTCGATCCCCCCATCCCCCGCACTCCGCTGCCCGGCGCGCCGGCCCCTCCTGCCTTTTGACGGGAGTTCG
This sequence comes from Micromonospora matsumotoense, assembly GCF_900091525.1. Classification (GTDB taxonomy): domain Bacteria; phylum Actinomycetota; class Actinomycetes; order Mycobacteriales; family Micromonosporaceae; genus Micromonospora; species Micromonospora matsumotoensis. The sequence continues at coordinate 52,475 of NZ_FMCU01000031.1, read as the reverse complement.
CCATGGCCACATCGTCCCCACAGTTCCCGGTAAGCCGCGGCGGTGGTGTTCGCCCAGTTCACCAGTGGCTCCGGGCGACTACGGTGCGGACTCGAGCGTCTCCAGCGCGCGGAGCACCAAGCGCCGGCCAGCCTCCCGGTTGCGTGGTTCGTTGGAGTCGACCGGGTGTTGCAGCACCCGCCGTAGCACCACCCGCACCGGGGGCAGCATCCCGCCGAAGTGCTCGGCCAACTCCGCTCGGACGCCCGACTCGACGTGTTCACAGCACCACGCGGCCAGCTCGTCGTCGTGGAACGCGCCGGGCCGCTCCTCGAGCGCGACCACGAAGGCGAAGCCGTCCGAGGGGTCTGGCTGCGGCTCGAAGTCCGCTACCGCGCGGGCGAAGCCGCTGCAGTTGGTCTGAGAGCCAGCGGTGGCCTGGACGTCGCGGACCGGGGTGCGCCAGGCGGGGGTGCGGACCGGGGCCATGCTTGCCAGGCTAGTAGCCAGCCGCCTCCTCGTTGCCGGGTCAACCATCCACCCGACCCGGTACGAACCGGATCTGGCCGAGTCGGCAGCTGACCAGCCAGGGAGGCCAGGCGGCCAGCCTGGCGAAATGGACACCAGTCAGGCCCTGACGCATCCCCAGCTATGGCTTGGCGGCGTCGCACCCAAGTGACAGATGTACATGTATTGTGTGCCCGGCGTTGGACGCTCCTGCGTCGTTGGACTCGTCACACAAGGGCGGCACCGTCCGACCCGGCAAGGGACCGAATGATCAATCCTTTGACAGGCTCAGCCGGTGGCCGGGCGGAGTCCGAACGGCCGGTGGCTGTGGCGCTGCTCGACGCGAACCCGCCGCCGCAGGGCCGGTAGGGCAACCGCACTGCCAGCCGAGGTGCGCCACTCGGGCCGATGGCACAGGACTTCCACGGTAGGTCCGGCCTGGGTGGCGGCGACCGTGCCGTCCTCGGCCGGGCGTCCACGGAGCCATCCTCGCGCCGGGACCTCTGCCGGCTGCCACAGGGCAGCGACCCCGGTTGACCGACGTTCGGCGACCATACCGATCAGCTCGAACCCGGGCTCGACGCGCTCCATCAGAATCGACGACCGCGCCGACACCTCCACGGGTGCCGGCTGTGGACGCGGACCGGACGCACCGCCAGACCCTCGCCGCAGAACCGGTGAGACCACGTTCCGGGGCAGCGGCCCGGACCCCTGAGGAGACGAACAGTGACAGCAGCACGATGGCGGCGCGCGATCGCCGGAGCCGTGTCGGCGGCAATCATGACGGTCGGCGTGATCGCCGCCGCCGCATCGCCCGTCCAAGCGGCTCACGGCACCCGCCTGTTGGGCCCTGGCGAACGACTCACCGGCGGGCAGTATCTGCTCTCCGGCAACCGGCAGCACAGGTTGGCCATGCAGACCGACGGCAACCTGGTCCTCTACCGGCCGGACGGCTCATACTCGTGGCAGACCGACACCGATGGCCATCCGGGCGCCTACCTGGACATGCAGACCGACGGCAACCTGGTCCTGTACCGGGCCAACGGCACGTTCATCTGGCAGACCAACACACCCGGCCGGACCGGAGCCCGCCTCGAACTGCAGGACGACGGCAACCTCGTGCTGCTGCAGTCCGGCCGGGTGCTGTGGCAGACCGACACCTGGATCCCCAAGAGCGTCCTGTCGCCGGGTGAGCGGTTGACGCCCGGTCAGGACATGTATTCGGCGGACAGGCGCCACAAGCTGGCCATGCAGACCGACGGCAACCTGGTCCTCTACCGGCCGAACGGCTCATACTCGTGGCAGACCGACACCGATGGCCATCCGGGCGCCTACCTGGACATGCAGACCGACGGCAACCTGGTCCTGTACCGGGCCAACGGCACGTTCATCTGGCAGACCAACACACCCGGCCGGACCGGAGTCCACCTGGTACTGCAGAACGACGGCAACCTCGTGCTGTACCAGGGCGCCACGGCGATCTGGTACACCAACACCGTCGTCGGGCAGCACTCGCTTCCGCTGCCGCGTAGCGCCGCGCCCCGCAGCAGGTACGACGACCCGCATCATGACTACCCGGCCGTCGACATCGGGGTCCCGACGGGAACGCCGGCCCTGGCCGTGGCGGCTGGCACCGTCCAGACGTTCTCCAACGCCAGCTGCGGCAATGGCGCCACGCTCACCGCGCTCGGCGCGGTCTTCACGTACTGCCACTTCTCCGCCCACCGTGTCGGGTCCGGCGCACAGGTGTCCGCAGGTCAGCAGATTGGCGACACGGGCAACACCGGCAACTCCACCGGACCACACCTGCACCTGGCGATCCAGGTGGGCGGCGGCAGCCGCTGCCCCCAGCCGTGGCTTCTGGCCGTGTACGACGGGGCCGCGCCCCCGCCGGTGACCAGCCTGCCGACCTCAGGCTGCAGCTACTGACGAGCGGCGGCGCGAACGCCACGGCTCCCGGCCCTGGTGTTCGCGCCACCGACTCGCCCGGTGAGCCGGAGAGCTACCGGGGCAGCCCGCTGTGGGTCTCCCCCGCTTGATAAAGCGGTGGCTACCTGCTGCCGGTTCGTGCACACGGCCGCGGCCATCGGCAAGAGCGGATCCTCTGGTGGATGCCTTGAGCGGTGTCACGACGGCCAGCAGCGGCACGATCAGCGCGAGCGTGCCCGCGCACGGCACGGTGGTCTACCGGGCCAGCGGCGGCGTCACCGGCGATCCGCCGACGCCGACGCCGACGCCGACCAGCCTGGTCAGCATCTATCGGGGCGCTGCCTCGACGTGCCGAGCAGCAACACCGCCAACGGCACCCCGCCGGTCGTCTGGGACTGCACCCGATCCCCTGCCTCGGCTCGGCCCGCGCTCCACCCCGGCGGCGATGCCGGCCGGGGACCTTGTGTGGCCGCCGCCGTCGGGGATGTTGCCGAGTTGTCTGACGTCGACGTGGACCAGTTCGCCGCAGCGGCCAGCCGCCGATGACGACACACCGAGCCAGCCGTAGCCTGCCGGAAGGTCCCTCACCTCGGCCTCAGCCGACCACTGTCATGCCCAGGACAGGGATTCCCGGCCTATTTTCGGAGCCCGACACGTAGGCCGTCGATCAGGGCTGTGAGCCCGAATTCGAAGTGGGTGGCGAAGCCGGGATCGGTCAGTGCCGCACCGGCTGCCGCCAACGCGGGATAGGCCCCGGGATCCAGGGCGCTGCGCAGTTGGGTCAGGTCGGCCAGGTCGCCGGCAGCCGCTTGTTCCTCAAGGGTGTGCCCGATGGTGAAGTGCACGATCGAGAACATCGCACGTGCGGCGTCGTCGGGCGCGAAATCCGCCTCGATGAGCGCCGCGACGGCGGCCTCGGCGAACCCCAGGGTGTTCGGCCCGATCGAACGGGTGCCGGCATAGACGCGGGCGCCGTCGCGGTGGGCGAGCAGGGACGCGCGCAGCCGATGGGCGAGAGCCGTGACGGTCTGCGCCCAGTCTGGGCCGTCGGCGTCGTCTGCGCATCCGGTGAGCATCCGTTCGGCCATCGCGGTGAGCAGGTCCTGTTTGGTGGCGAAGTACCGGTAGAGGGCTCCGGCCTGCGCGTTCAGCGCCTCGGCGAGACGGCGCATGGTCAGCGCGTCCAGTCCACCCTCGTTCAGCAGGCGCAGCGCCTCGTCGATGGTGCGCTCACGGTCGAGCCTGGGCGGCCGACCTCGGGTCGGACCTGATTTCGGTGCGGGGGTTGCCTCAGCGCCCATGGTCAGCACTATAGTGAACCACGTTCACGTGAACGGTGTTCATTAATCATGCGGGATGGGAGTATCGGATGGATGCCGAGGTGATCGTGGTGGGAGCGGGCCCCACCGGGCTGATGCTCGCCGGGGAACTGGCCCTGGCCGGGGTCCGCGTGCGGATCGTGGAACGGCGCGATTCGCCCCAGCGCCACTCGCGGGCGCTCACCCTGCACCCGCGAAGCGTCGAGGTGCTGGACCAGCGCGGGCTGGCCGGCACATTCCTGTCGCAGGGAAAACCCGTGCCCGGATGGCACTTCGCGGGACTACCGACCCGGCTGAACTTCGCCGCGCTGGACGGCCGGCACGGGTACACGCTGTTCCTCGCCCAGGCGCAGACCGAGCGGTTGCTGACCGAATGGGTGCGGGGCCTGGGCGTACCGATCTCGCGTGGTGCAGCGGTAACCGGGGTCTCCCAGGACGCCGACGGTGTCGCCGTCACGGTCGGCGACACCGTGCTGCGGGCCATGTATGCCGTCGGCTGCGACGGTGGCCGCAGCGTGGTCCGGGAAGCAGCCGGGATCGAGTTTCCCGGCACCGACGAGACCCTCACCGGCCTGCTCGGCGACTTCGCCGTCGTGGACGCCTCCACCCTGGGCCGGGCCGAATCCGGTGGGGTGCTGGCCGTCCCGCTCGGCGACGGGACGACCCGCTTCGTGGCCGTCGACCCGCAACGGATGCGGGAGCCGTCGTCAACGCCGGTGACGCTCGACGAGTTCCGGGCCTCGCTGCTGCGGGTCTGCGGAACGGATTTCGGGGTCGCCGAGCCCCGCTGGCTCTCCCGCTTCGGCAACGCCACCCGACTCGCCGCACGATACCGGGCCGGCCGCGTCCTGTTGGCCGGCGACGCCGCGCACATCCACTTCCCGGCGGCCGGGCAGGGCCTCAACACCGGGCTGCAGGACGCGGCGAACCTCGGCTGGAAGCTGGCCGCGGCAGTGCACGGGTGGGCACCGGACGGACTGCTCGACACGTACCACGACGAGCGGCATCCGGTCGGTGCCGCCGTCACCGCCAACACCGAGGTGCAGACGCTGCTGCTAGAGCTGACGCTCGTCGGGCAGTACGAACGGCCGGCGACCGCCCTGCGCACGTTGCTCGACGATCTGCTCGGCATCGACGTCGTCAACCGGCGGATCGCCGGCGCGGTCTCGGCACTCGACACCCGGTACGGCACATCTGCGGAACCACTGATCGGTGCCCGCATGCCCGACGTTGCGCTGACCTCGCACGCCAGCGTCTACGAACTGCTGCGCGGAGGCTCGTTCGCACTACTCACGTTGACCAACGCCGGCCCGGCGACGGGTGAGGTGGCCAACTGGGCCGGCCGCGTCGTCCTCGGGGCGACCTCGGCCGGATCGCACCCGGCCCTGGCCGGCGTCACCGAGATCCTCGTTCGCCCCGACGGCCACGTGGCCTGGCTCAGCCGCGACGACCAGCCGGCGAGCGAACGCACGAACGCGCTGACCGTCTGGGCGGGCGAGCCCGCTTCTTCCACGGTGAAGACCACCCGTGGGGGTTAACGTGTCCGAGCGGCTGGTCACCCGTGACCCGAACAGCGGCGGTACGCCTGTGGCGAGAGCCGTATCCCGCGCCTCGGACACCGGCCACGGCAGGCGGCGGTGGGGCGTACGATCGCGGACGGTGCTGGTTCGCCTCTCCCGTCCTCGGGCGAGGCGTCGTAAGAGGGAACCCGGTGCAAGACCGGGACTGCCCCGCAGCGGTGAGTGGGAACGACCGCCGTCAACAGAGCACTGGACCGCAAGGTCTGGGAAGCGACGGCCAGTAGGCGACCAGGTGTCACGCCCACGAGTCCGAAGACCTGCCAGCACTGCGCGTACCACCGGTGCGCGCCGTCGGCGGCCTCTCGGGAGGGCCAGGGCGGAATGTCGGCTACGCCGTGGCGTATCCGTCTTCCTCTCTCGGGTGGTCGCCGGTCACCGCGAGGGAAGGACCACCTGTGACCACCTCATTCGGGCAGAGCACCGTGCTCGGCTACCCCCGGATCGGCGCCCACCGCGAGTGGAAGAGGGCCGTCGAGGCGTACTGGGCCGGCACGCTGGATGCCACCGGCCTGGAGGACATCGCCACCGGGCTACGCGCCGACGTGTGGCGGACGCTGCGCGACGCCCGCCTCGACGCCATCCCGTCCAACACGTTCTCCTACTACGATCACATGCTCGACACCGCCGTCGCAGTCGGTGCGGTCCCCCACCGCTTCGCCCGGCTCGGCCTCGGGCAACTCGACACCTACTTCGCCATGGCCCGTGGCGTCGATGCCGCACCCGCGCTGGAACTCACCAAGTGGTTCGACACCAACTACCACTACCTGGTGCCGGAGATCGACCCCGACACCGTGTTCGCGGCGCATCCGGAAAAGGCCCTGGGCGAGTACGCGCAGGCACGTGACCTGGGCATCACCACCCGACCGGTGCTGGTCGGGCCGGCCACCTTCCTGCTGCTGGCCAAGGGCGACAATCCGTTCGCCCGACTCGACGACCTGGTCGACACGTACGCCCGGATCCTCACCGCCCTGGCCGACGCGGGCGTGGCCTGGGTCCAACTGGACGAGCCCGCCTACGTCGCCGACCGCAGCCCGGCTGAGATCGACGGTCTGCGGCACGCCTACCGACGCCTCGGTGAACTGCCACACCGCCCCCAGATCTTCGTCGCCACCTACTTCGGTGATCTCGACGACGCGCTGCCGGCGCTTTTGGACACTCCGGTCGAGGCGATCGGTTTGGACCTGGTCGCCGGTCGCAGCAACCTGCGCAGGCTCGCCGCCGCCGGTCCCCTGCGCGGCAAGACCGTCGTCGCCGGCCTGGTCGACGGGCGCAACATCTGGCGCACAGATCTACGGGCAGCCGTCACCGCCGGTGCCACGGTCGTCGGACTGGCCGACCAGGTCGCGGTGTCCACCTCCTGTTCGCTGCTGCACGTTCCGGTCGACCTGTCCGCCGAGACCTCCCTCGACCCGGAGTTGTCCGCGCGGCTCGCGTTCGCCCGGCAGAAGGTCGACGAGGTCGTCCTGCTCGGGCGTGCGCTACGCGACGGCACCACCACCCTGCCCGCCCCGCCGCCGCCCATCCCGGCGGCCTGGCGTCACGATGACGTCCGCGGCCGGTTGGCCGCGCTGCGCCCCACCGACCGGCAACGCGCCGACTATCCGTCCCGGGCCGCCCGCCAGCAGGAACGGCTGGCGCTACCGGACCTGCCGACCACCACGATCGGATCGTTCCCGCAGACCACCGAGCTGCGCCGGGCCCGCGCCGCGCACCGCGCCGGCACCCTCGACGACGCCGGCTACACGGCCCGGATGCGCGCCGAGGTGGAGCAGGTCATCCGGTTGCAGGAACGGCTGGGCCTGGACGTGCTGGTGCACGGCGAGCCGGAACGCAACGACATGGTCCAGTACTTCGGGGAACAACTCGACGGCTTCGCCGCCACCGACAACGGCTGGGTGCAGTCCTACGGCTCCCGCTGCGTCCGCCCACCGATCATCCACGGCGACGTGAGCCGCCGGGCATCGATGACCGTCGCGTGGTCCACCTACGCCCAGTCGCTGACCGACCGTCCGGTCAAGGGCATGCTCACCGGCCCGGTCACCATCCTCGCCTGGTCGTTCGTCCGCACCGACCAGCCCCTGGCCGACACCGCCGACCAGGTCGCGCTCGCGCTGCGCGACGAGTGCCGCGACCTGGAGACGGCCGGAATCCGAATCATCCAGGTCGACGAGCCCGCCCTCCGGGAGACCCTGCCGCTGCGCCGGGTCGACCAGAAGGCGTACCTGGACTGGGCGGTCGGCGCGTTCCGTCTGGCCACCAGCGGCGTCGCCGACGACACCCAGATCCACACCCACCTGTGCTACAGCGAGTTCGGCGAGGTGATCACCGCGATCGACGCCCTCGACGCCGACGTCACCAGCATCGAGGCGTCCCGGTCGAAGATGGAGGTTCTCGACGACCTGGCCGCGATCGGTTACCGCCGGGGCGTCGGCCCGGGGGTGTGGGACATCCACTCGCCCCGCATCCCACCCCACCACGAGGTGGTCGACGCGCTCCGCCGAGCCCTCGCGGCCGTGCCCGCCCGACGGTTGTGGGTCAACCCGGACTGTGGCCTGAAGACCCGCACCTATCCCGAGGTCGAGGCGTCCCTCCGACACCTCGTCGCCGCCGCCGCCGAGGTCCGCGGGAACTGATCGGGCTGTTCCGGGCGGATCCCCGCAGGTCCGCCCGGAACAGCTCGTCGAGTAGACCGGCCTCTCCGGTCCGCCGGCAAGATCGGGCGGCTCGCGAGATCACCGTCCCACCCGCGCTGGTGCCGGTCCCCGGGGAGGTCCGGCGGAGCCCTTCGCGCGTGGCGCGGTGTCGGTTCCGAAGCGGTCGACGGTTGCTAGATCCGTTCGGTTTCTGTCAGGTTTCTGATCCGTCTGTCGGCGTTACGGCGGGCCTCGCAGCAGTTCTGCGTGGCGTCGAGGGTCTGCCGGATGTCGCTGAGCAGTTTGTTCAGGGCGTTCACCTGGTCGATGCGGTGGAGGGCACGAACCGGCACCGTCCCGGCGCTGGCCATGATCTCGTCGATGGCGAGGGCTGTGGTGGGTGCACTCCGCAGGGACGACGGCCCCGATTGTCACGATTCGTATCCGGGCGGTAGCGCATTGACATTCACCGTCGCGGGGATCAGACTGTCGCGACAACTCCATCAACGCCTGTGCGCGGGGGAAGTCCGGTCGAAGTCCGGCGCTGGCCCGCAACGGTAGGTCGTCAAGGTGGCAGACACCTCGACGGCGAGCCCGAATACCCGCCCGCGAGCGTGATTTCCGTTCCCCACCCGTCGTGGCCCACGGGTCGGAGGCCGGTCGATGCTGCCTGCCGGTGGTGGTCGCCCGGGTTCTGACGACCGCCGGGCCGGAAAGGCGCTTCCGATGGTCGCCCGCCTGAGCCGGCACCGCCTGCTCGCCCTGTTCTGCGGCGTACTCGCCGCCCTCACCCTCGCCGCACCTGCGACCGCCGCGCCCGCGCACCCCGGAGTCGACCGGGCCGGGGCCGCCGCCGGTTGGCTCGCGCGCCAACTCGTCGACGGCGAACGATTCGAGGTGGTCTTCGACGGCGTTGCCTACCCCGACCAGGGGTTGACCCTCGACGCGGTGTTCGCCTTCGCCGCCGCCGGTGTCGCCGACGACTTCGGGACGCGGGCGTTGACCTGGGTCACCCGGCCGGACGTCCGCGACGGTTACGTCGGTGACGGCGGCACCGAGGCGTACGCGGGCGCGACCGCCAAGCTCGCCCTCGCCGTGCAGGTACGCGGGGGCGACCCGACCGACGTCGGCGGGGTCGACCTGATCGCCCGGCTGCGGGGGTTGGAATCGCCCAGCGGACGGTTCACCGACCGGTCGGCGTACGGGAACTACAGCAACGCGTTCAGCCAGTCCTTCGCGATCCTCGCGCTGGACCGCACGGCGCAGGGTGCGCCCGCGACCGCCGCCACCTGGCTGGCCGGGACCCGCTGCCCGGACGGCGGATACCCGCTCCTGCCCGCGCAGCCGGTGTGCACCTCCGATGTGGACGCGACCGCACTGGCGGTGCAGGCCCTCCAGGCGGCGGGGCGTCCGGTCGCCGCTGCCGCCGGGCTGCGCTGGCTGGTGTCGGTGCAGGGTGCCAACGGCAGCTTCGCCGACTCGGCGGGCGTCCCGAACGCCAACAGCACCGGGCTCGCCGCGCAGGCGCTCCGCACCGGCCACCGGCCGTTGGCCTGGGCGCGGGCACGGGTGTACCTGGTCGGCCTGCAGGTGGGGTGCGCCGGTGCGCCGGCCGACCGGGGCGCGGTCGACTTCGACGGCGGCGTCTTCGACCCGGCCACCGCCACCCGCGCCACCGGCCAGGCCGTCCTGGGCCTGACCGGCGACGGCTACGCCACGCTCTCCGCTGCGGCCGCCGGTTCCGGCGCGCCGGTCCTCACCTGTCCATGACCTGTCGTGCCGACCTGAACCCGGGAGGACCTGTGTTCCGTCTCCGATCCATCGTCCGCGTACGGCTCGCCGGCCTGGTGGCCGCCGCCGTGGCCGCTGTCGCCCTGACCGCCGTCGAGCCCGCGCCGCAGGCGGCGCACGCCGCCGCCTGCACCGGCACCTCAGGGGTCACCGTCGTGGTTGACTTCGGCGCGCTCGGCGGGGGTGTGCAGGTCGCGTGCGCCCTGGGCGACCCGGCCACCGGGGTGGCCGCCCTGCAGGGGGCCGGTTTCACGGTGACCGGCACCTCGCGCTGGGGTCTGGCGTTCGTCTGCCGGATCAACGGCAAGCCCACCTCCGCGACCGAGCCGTGTGTCAACACGCCGCCGGCCACCGCCTACTGGTCGTACTGGCATGCCCCGGCGGGCGGGTCGTGGTCCTACAGTTCCTCGGGCGCGGGCAGCTACAACCCGGCTCCGGGCAGCGTCGAGGGATGGTCGTTCGGGGCGGGCGCAGCGCCGAGCATCGCCGTGCCCTGACCCTGACCGCATCCCTGGTGTGACCGGCGTGCTGGTGTGACCGGCGTGTCAGCTGCCGGCCGCCGCCCTGGCGTCCTGCGACGCCAGGGCGGTACGGTGTTCGGCATCCGGTGCGCCGGGTGAACAACTGCATACGTCCCGTGTGGGGGAAAGCCGGTAGAAGCCGGCGCTGACCCGCAGCCGTGAGCGAGAGTCCTCTCGCGAGCCGGAATGCCCCGCCCGGACGAGCGGCTTCCACTGTCGAGGTCTACAGGGTGAGGTCCGGTCTGCCATCGACGGTCCGTTCACCCCGCTCACCGCAGCACGCGGAGCGGGGTGACGTGTCCGGGGACGTGTTCCGGAGTTCTCACCGACCGCTCTGCGAAAGGCACTCCCATGCTTCTGTCCCGGCGTCTCGCCACCGGTCTCGGCGCAATCGTGGTGACAACCGTCGTCACGGCCGCCGCCGTGCCCCTGGCCGGGGCGGCCGCACCCGCCCCGGCTGATGCCGCCGCCGCGCGTGACGCCACCTCGTGGTTGGCCGGTGAGTTCACCGACGGCACGCTGCCGGGACCGTTCGGCGGTCAGGACTGGGGCCTGACCATCGACGGCATCATCGCGATGTCCGCCACCGGCGGGTCGGCACCGACACGCCAGGCGGCGACCGGGCAGGTCGCGGCGCACGTCCGGTCCTACAACAGCTACGACGACTGGGGCATCGAGGGTTTCACCGACGGCGGGGCGACCGCGAAGCTGCTCTACGTCGCGTCCGCCGCCGGCGCCGACCCCACCGACTTCGGCGGGTACGACCTGCGGGCGGTGACCCTGTCCCTGATCGCCGGGGCGGACGCAGGGCACCAGCGGGGACGGATCACCAGTCGCACCACGGCCGACAGTGGACCGGACGCCAGCAACACCTTCGACCAGTCCTTCGCCGTGCTGGGGCTGGCCCGCAGCGGTGACCTGCCGCAGGACACCGTCGACTTCCTCGTTCGGCAGCAGTGCGCTGCCGGTGGTTTCCGGCTCTACCCGGACACTGCGGACGGTCCCTCACCGTCCTGCGACGAGCAGCCGGGCGCGACCCTCGACGTCGACTCCACGGCGATGGCCGTGCAGGCGTTGCTGGCCGCCGCCGACACCGGCGCCACCGGTGCCTCCGACGCCGCCCGCCGGGGCGCGGACTGGTTGGTGGGTCAGCAGCACGCCGACGGCTCGTTCGGCGGTTCCGGCCCGACCACCGGCGCGAACTCCAACAGCACCGGGCTGGCCGGACAGGCGCTCGCCGCTGCCGGCCGGGACAGCCAGGCCGCACAGGCCGCCCACGCTTTGACCGGATTGCAGCTCACCGCAGCGAACGGCGGTGCGGCCGCCGACGACGCAGGCGCGATCGCCTACCATGCCGAGTCGTTCACCAGCGCCGTCACGGCCGGGATCACGGACACCGACCGGGACCAGTGGCGCCGGGCCACCGCACAGGCCCTGCTCGGGCTCGCTCAGGTGCCGCTGGGCCGCATCGGCCTCGACCTGCCGCCGACGCCGACGCCGACGCCGACCGGCACCGCGTCGCCCACACCGACTGCCTCCCCCACACCGACGGCCACACCGACACCGACGGCGACGGGCCCGGCCGGTCCGAGCCCGAGCGCAACCGCGACCCCGGCGACGCCCTCCCCCACCGGGTCACCGACCGGCACCGCCGCGCCGAGCACCACCCCGGCCGCCCCCACGCTGCCCGACCTCCCCACCACCGGCGCGGCGATCATCGGGTACGTGCTGGTCGCGTTGCTGCTGATCGGCGGTGGTGCGGTGCTGTTGGTGCTCGGACGTCGGCGGCGGGCGGAGTGAGCAGCCGGGCCGCTCATGCCGCGACGATCGTCGTGCTCGCCGCGGTGAGCACCGTGTCCTGGCCGGGCAGCCCGGCAACGGCTGCCGGGTCGGCCGGCTACTGCCCGGACGCCTCCGGGGTCACCGTCGTTGTCGACTTCCACGAACTAGGCGGCGGCACGGTGGTGCGCTGCGCCCCTGGTGCCCAGGCCACCGGTCTCGCGGCGCTCAAGAACGCCGGCTTCGAGGTCACCGGCACGCTGCGCTGGGGTGAGGGGTTCATCTGCCGGATCGGGGGCAAGCCGTCGGCAGCGTCGGAGAAGTGCGTGGACACCCCGCCGGCCAGCGCCTACTGGTCGTACTGGCATGCCCCGAACGGGGGCGGTTGGGCGTACAGCGACAAGGGCGTCCTCAACCGCAAGCCGCCGGCCGGCAGCTTCGAGGGTTGGTCCTTCTCGCTCCACCGCAACGCCAACGACGCCCCCCGGCCGGGGGTCACGCCGAAACGGCCGGCCCCCACACCTCCACCGCCGCCCACACCACCTGCGGCGGGTGGCGGGCCGGCCGCGCCACCGCCGGCCGCAGGTGGCAATCCGGTCGTACCCCCGGCCGGCGGGGCCGGTCGGACCACCACCCTCCCTCCCGCCGGCACCCCGAGCGCCACCCCGGTGGGCACGGCGACAGCCGGTGTGACGGCGACACCTTCGACATCGGTGCCGGCGGCGACGCCCAGTGGTGTCACCGGCCCATCGGGTGGTACGGCTGGCGAGCCGGCGGTGACCGAGGTCGCCGCCTCCGACGACGGCGGGGGCGGGTTGCCGCTCGGCACGGTCGCCGGGGCGCTGCTGCTGACGGCGCTCGCCGTCGGTGGCGTGGTCACCGCCCGACGACGGCGCACCGCCGGCCCCGATGACTGACCGTCGCACCGGCGCTGCCTCGGTCAGGGCGGACTCAGGGCGCGGACCGCGCCGCTGGTCGGCGGCGCGTTTGCCACGGGGGTTGCATCCGGGCGCGTGGTGGTGGTGGGCGCTCGGACTGGCCACGGCGGCCAGCCACACCACCAACCCGCTGCTGTTGGCGCTGCTCGTCGCCGTTACCGCGCTGGTGGTGGTGCGGCGACGCGGCGACGCTCCGTGGGCGCTGGCGTTCCGGATGTACCTCGTCCTCGGCGCGGTGATCATCGCGATGCGGGTGGTGTTCCGGATCATCTTCGGCGGTGGTCAGGGCGAGCATCTGCTGGTGTCGCTGCCGGAGATCCCACTGCCCGCGTGGGCGGCGGGCATCCGGTTGTTCGGACCGGTCGCTGTCGAGCAGGTCCTCGGTGGCTTCTATGACGGGCTGCGGCTGGCCACGATGCTGGTCTGCCTCGGTGCCGCCAACGCGTTGGCCAACCCGAAACGGCTCCTCAAGGCCGTACCCGGGGCGCTGTACGCGGTGGGCACGGCCGTGGTGGTGGCGCTGTCGGTCGCGCCGCAACTGGTGGAGAGCGTGCTGCGGGTGCGTCGGGCGCGCAGGCTGCGCGGCGCGACCGGCCGGGGTATGCGTGCCCTCCGGGGGATCGCCCTGCCGGTGCTGGCCGACGCCCTGGACCGGTCGTTGGCGCTGGCGGCCGCGATGGACTCCCGCGGCTACGGCCGCACCGCGGCGGTGCCGGCCGGTCAGCGCGCCGCGACGGGCGCGCTGGTGCTCGGCGGGCTGGTCGGCGTCTGCGCCGGCACGTACGGGCTGCTCGACTCCACCGGGTCCGGTTACCTGGGCCTGCCGATGCTCCTCGCCGGCCTGGCCGTCGCCGTGACCGGGATGCTGCTGGCCGGCCGCCGGGTCCGCCGTAGCCGCTACCGTCCGGACCGGTGGCAGCCCGCCGAGTTGCTGGTTGCCGGCTGCGGCCTGGCCGCCGCCGCGTTGACTCTGTTCGCCGGCTCCGTCGCCCCGGAGTTGGTCTATCCGCCGGTCAGCCCGCTCACCTGGCCCGAAGTGACGCCGCTGATGCTGCTCGCCGTCGCGGTGGCAGCGGGGCCGGCCTGGTTGGCACCGCCGCCCGGGTTGCCGTCCACCCGCCCACCGACGGTGGCCGTGCCGGTCAGTGACGCCATGGCGTCCACCCGCGCCAGCGACCCGGTGACACCCCTACCCGGAGGTCGCGCGTGATCACCTTTGACCGGGTGACCGTCCGCTACACCGACGACGGTCCACCGCCGCTGCGCGAGGTGACACTGCGGGTCGATGAGGGCGAACTGTGCCTGGTCGCCGGTCGCACCGGGGCCGGCAAGTCGACGCTGCTGCGGGCGATCAACGGGCTGGTGCCGCACTTCACCGGCGGCACCCTGTATGGCAGCGTCATTGTCGACGGCCGGGACACCCGTCATCATCCGCCCCGCGACCTCGCCGACATCGTCGGCGTCGTCGGCCAGGACCCGCTGTCCGGATTCGTCACCGACACCGTCGAAGAAGAGCTGGCGTACGGCATGGAGCAGTTGGCCCTGCCAGCGGCGGTGATGCGCAAGCGGGTGGAGGAGACCCTCGACCTGCTCGGCATAGCCGAGCTGCGACACCGGCCGCTGCGGACCCTGTCCGGCGGGCAGCAGCAGCGGGTCGCCATCGGCGCGGTCCTCACCACCCACCCCCGGGTGCTGGTGCTCGACGAACCCACCTCCGCCCTGGACCCCACCGCGGCCGAGGACGTCCTCGCCACCGTCACCCGGCTGGTCCACGACCTGGGCGTGACCGTGGTACTGGCCGAACACCGCCTGGAACGGGTCGTGCAGTACGCCGACCGGCTGCTCTACCTACCCGGCGACGGCCGGGTGGTCGACGGGGAGCCGGCGGCGGTGCTGGCCGATGTCGATCTCGCGCCGCCGCTGGTCGAGCTGGGCCGCCTGGCCGGCTGGGCACCGCTGCCGCTGTCGGTCCGCGACGCCCGCCGACGGGCCGCCGTCCTGCGTCAGCAGCTCGCCGACACGACGCCTCCCGACCCGACGTCCGCCCCGGCGACCACCCCGGCGCTGACCGCCCGGAAGATCGTCGTGCGGTATCCGGGCACCGTAGCCGTGGCCGGCATCGACCTCGACCTGCATGCCGGCCGGGTCGTCGCGTTGATGGGCCGCAACGGCTCCGGCAAGTCGAGCCTGCTCTGGGCGGTGCAGGGCAGCGGACCCCGCCACACCGGCACCGTCACCGTCCCCGGTGGGGGCGGGCGGGATACCGTCGATCCGAAGAACCTGTCGGCGGGTCAGGCCCGCCGGCACGTCGGACTCGTCCCGCAGACCCCGGGAGATCTGCTCTATCTGGAGACGGTGGACGCCGAGTGCCGCCAGGCCGACCGGGAGACCGCCGCGTCGGCCGGCACCTGCCGCACCCTGCTCGACCGGCTCGCCCCCGGTCTGCCCGGCGACCGGCACCCCCGGGACCTCTCCGAGGGGCAACGGCTGGCGCTCGTCCTCGCCGTCCAACTCACCGCCGCCCCACCGGTGGTCCTGCTCGACGAACCGACCCGTGGCCTGGACTACCTCGCCAAGCGGCAGTTCGTCGCCCTGGTACGAGGGCTGGCTGCCGCCGGCCACGCGGTGGTGGTCGCGACACACGACGTCGAACTCGTCGCGAACCTCGCCGACCGGGTGATCGTGATGGCCGACGGGGACATCGTGGCCGACGGCACCACGGCCGAGGTCATGCTCGCCTCACCGGCGTTCGCCCCGCAGGTGGCCAAGGTCCTCGCCCCGGCACCGTGGCTCACTGTCGAGCAGGTCACCGCCGCGCTGGGGCCGACCAGGGAACCGGCATGAGCGTGCTGCGGATCGCGCCGCGCACCGCCGTGGTGCTGGCCCTCGCCTCCGCCGCCGCGTTGGCCACCTTCACCTGGCCATTCTTCATTCCCGCCCATCCCGAGAGCACCGCCCGCACCGGCGAGGCCCCACTGGTCTTCCTCGTCATGCTGCCGGTACTCGTAGCGCTCATCCTGGCCGAACTCAGCTCCGGCGGCATCGACAGCAAGGCCCTGGCGATGCTCGGCGTGCTCGCCGCCGTCAACGCCGCGCTGCGCCCCCTCGGTGCTGGCACCGCAGGCATCGAAACCGTGTTCTTCCTGCTCGTCCTCGCCGGTCGGGTCTTCGGGCCGGGCTTCGGGTTCCTCCTCGGCTCGACGTCGCTGTTCGCCTCCGCGCTGCTCACCGCCGGGGTGGGCCCGTGGTTGCCGTTCCAGATGCTGTGCGCCTCCTGGATCGGGCTCGGCGCCGGTCTGCTCCCCGCACGGCTACGCGGCCGGACCGAGGTGGCCGTCCTGGCCGGATACGGGGCGTTCGCCGCCTACGGCTACGGCCTGCTGATGAACCTGTGGTTCTGGCCGTTCAGCCTTGGCGCGGACACTCAACTCTCCTACGTCGCCGGTGCGCCGGTGCTGGACAACCTGCACCGCTTCGCCGTGTTCACCGCCGTCACCTCCACCTTCGGCTGGGACACCGGGCGGGCGATCACCACCGCAGTGGCGGTCGTGCTGGCCGGCCCGGCAGTGCTCGCCGCCCTGCGCCGCGCCGCCCGACGGGCCGCCTTCGACGCCCCGGTCACCTTCGCCCCACCCGGGCCGGAGCCGGCCCGCCCGAAGGCCGCGCCGCAGTCCGGCACGCCGGTGGCGGCACCGCAGCCCGGCCCCGACGTGCGTGCCGGCTGGTCGGGCGGTGCACCTCCCGGGGAGGGATGAACCATGCACGGGAGCGCCACACCCGCCTGACGGGCACCGGCCACGGCGGCCGGATACTCAACCTCATCGACTCCGCGTCAGTCCGGCACGCCTGCGGTCACCGCGACGCGGGTGGCCATCGGGCGGTCATCGGTGCGACGGCCGACGATGGAGCCGAGAATCTCGCCGGCGCGTACGGCCGCGTTGGACAGCAGCGAGGCGCTGATGCCGTGCGAGTGTTCGGTGCCCCCCTGCAGGTAGACGTTGGCCAGCACGGAGGCGTCCGCCCGGATGCGGTAGTCGCGCTGCACCACGGCCCGGCCGAACTCGTCCCGGTGGTAGTACCGGGCCGCGTCGTCGAGCAGCGGGAACGGATCGACCGGCTGGTAACCGGTGGCACAGATCAGGACGTCGGCGTCGAGGACCGTCACCTCGCCGGTGGTCAGCGTCTCGACGGTGACCGCCACCCTGCCGTCGCGCTCGCGGGCTCCGGTCAGCCGGGACATGTTGAGCAGGCGCAGCCGCTGGACGCCGGTCACCTTCTCCTGGTAGGAGCGCCGATAGAGTTCCTCGATGAGGTCGGCGTCAACGACCGCGTAGTTCGTGTTGCGGTGGTAGTTCATCAGCATCGTCTTGACCTCGGACGGCGCGGTGAAGTAGTCGTCCACGGCGGCCGGGTCGAAGATGCGGTTGGCGAACGCGCTGTCGTCGGCCGGGCTGTAGCCGTACCGGGAGAACACGCCGCACACCTCGGCGGTCGGGAACCGCTCGTGCAGGAACGCGGTGACCTCGGCGGCGCTCTGGCCGGCGCCCACCACGACGAACCGAGACGGGTCGGTGCCGTCGAGCCGGTCGACGTTGGTCAGCAGGTCACGGCTGTGCCAGATCTGGTCGGAGACCTCCACGCCGGCCGGGGTCTGCGCAAGCAGCCCGGTCGCGATGACGAGATTGCGAGCGCGGTACGAGCTGACGCCGTCACTGTGGCGTACCAGCACGTCGAAAGCCTCGACGACGCCGTCGCGGAGCACCGGGACGACCCTGGTGACCTCCTGGCCGTAGCGCACCAGGTCGCCGACCTTGGCCGCGGCCCACTCAAGGTAGTCGTGGAACTCGACGCGCAGCGGGAAGAAGCTCTTGTGGTTGACGAAGTCGATCAGCCGTCCGTGGTCCTGCAGGTAGCACAGGAAGCTGAACTCGCTGGTGGGGTTACGCAACGTGACCAGGTCCTTGAGGAAGGACACCTGCATGGTCGCGTCCGCCAGCAGCATGCCACGGTGCCAACCGAACCGGGCCTGGCGCTCCAGGAACACCGCGGTGAGCGGGTCGGCCGCGCCGGGGCCGCCGTTGTGCTCGTGCACGGCGACCGCCAAGGCCAGATTGGACGGACCGAAGCCGATTCCGAGCAGGTCGTAGACCGGTGTTGCGCCGTACGGAGCGGCCTGTGACATCGGCGGTCCTCATCGTCAGGTCGAGCGTGTCGACATCCTGCGCATGAAAGAGCCGCCCCCCAGGGACGGCAGAAAGCTAGGTTAGACTAACCTAACTTTCGCCGAGTTGGATGGGCCAGGAGGAACCGTGCGGGTAGTCATGTTCGGGTACCAGACGTGGGGGCATCGGACCCTGCAAGCGTTGCTGGACTCGGAGCACGAGGTCGCTCTCGTGGTCACGCATCCACCGAGTGACCACGCGTACGAGCGGATCTGGAGCGACTCCGTCGCGGACCTCGCGGCGGCGCACGGCGTTCCGGTCGAGGTCCGCGACCGGCCCGACGACGATCTGCTGGTCCCGCTGGAGAAGGCCGATCCGGACGTCATCGTGGCGACCAACTGGCGTACCTGGATCCCACCGCAGATCTTCGAGCTGCCCCGGCTTGGCACACTCAACGTGCACGACTCGTTGCTCCCCGCGTACGCGGGCTTCTCGCCGTTGATCTGGGCTCTGATCAACGGCGAGAAGGAGGTCGGGGTGACCGCGCACATGATGGACGCGGAGCTGGACGCCGGAAACGTCGTGTTGCAGCGGTCGGTGCCGGTCGGCCCACGGGACACGACGACCGATCTCTTCCACAAGACGCTGGAGCTGTTCGGGCCGATCACCGTCGACGGTCTCGCGCTGATCGCCTCGGGCAAGACCGACTGGACGCCGCAGGACCGCTCGAAGGCCAGCTTCTTCCACAAACGGTCCGATGAGGACAACCGCATCGACTGGACCTGGTCGGCGGAGGAGCTGGACCGGTTGATCCGGGCGCAGTCCGACCCCTACCCGAACGCGTACGCGTTCCACCAGGGGCGGCGGCTGCGCATCGTCGCCGCGTCCGTCTCGCAGGGCAACTACGGCGGTACGCCCGGTCGCATCTTCATCCGCGAGAACGACGCCGTCGTCATCGTGGCCGGCGCCGAGGCCCGCCGCGGCAGGAGCCGTGGCCTCGCCATCGAGCGGGTCCGCCTGGACGACGGCACCGAGCTGACCGCGACCGAGTACTTCCGCACCATGGGCGGCTACCTCACCAGCCACCCGTGACGCCCGGGCGCTGATTCGTACGGGCCTGCGGGGCTCGCGCCGATGGGCCGGGCCCCGGGTCCGCCGCGCCTCGAATCCGCGCATTTAGGGCAGGCTTACCTTACTGACTCCGACCGCCCCGGCCCTCAGGAGCGACTGTATGCAGATCATCGGTGGCAGCACCGGCGGCACCGTGGCAGACCGGGAGGCGTACTCCAGTGGCGGCCCGTTGACCGTCGCCCCGACCACACTCCCGGACGCCTTCGCGGAGATGGCGCGACGTCGCCCCGACGCGGTGGCGGTGGTCTTCGAAGACACCGAGGTCAGTTACGCCGAGTTGGACGCCAGGGCCAACCGGCTGGCGCATGCGCTCGTCGCCCGGGGGCTGGGCCCGGACCGGGTGGCCGGGCTCGCCGTGCCGCGCTCGGTCGACATGATCGTGGCGGAGCTGGCCGTGCTGAAGGCCGGCGGCGCCTACCTTCCGCTGGACCCGGCCGACCCGGCCGAGCGGCTCGCCTACCTGGTCGGCGACGCGCGACCGGTCTGCCTGGTCACCACCTCCGAGTCGGCGGACCGGCTGCCCCGGGCCGACGGTGTGCCCCGGCTGCTGCTCGACGCCCCCGAGGTGGTGGCCGAGCTGGCGGACGCGCCGACCGACGACCCCGAACGGCCCGGCCTGCGGGTCGAGCACGCCGCCTACGTCATCTACACCTCGGGCTCGACCGGCCGACCCAAAGGCGTGCTGCTCACCCACACCGGCGTGGCCAAGCTGCTCTCCACCCAGTTCGAGCGGTTCGGGCTCACCCCCGACGTCCGGGTCCTGCACTTCGCCTCACCGAGCTTCGACGTGGCGTTCTGGGATCTCTGCCTGGCCCTGCTCTCCGGTGGGCGGCTGGTCATCGTCCCCGCCGACCGCCGCGTCGCCGGGCCGGCACTCACCGAGTACGCGACCCGGCACCAGGTCAACTTCATGATTCTGCCGCCGGCGCTGCTGGCCGCGCTGCCCCCGGAGTGTGACCTGCCACCGGGCATCCTGTTGGCCGGCACCGAACGGGTGTCGCCGGAACTGGTCGCCCGCTGGGCGCGGGGTCGCCGCATGTTCAACGCGTACGGCCCGACGGAGGCCACCGTCAACTCCACGCTGGGCGAGTGTGACCCGGAGCGGATCGACAGCTCCTCGGTGCCGATCGGACGCCCCGACCCGGGCACCGACGCCTACCTGCTCGACGACGCGTTGCGGCCGGTCGGGCCCGGGGTGCCCGGCGAGCTCTACCTCGCCGGTCCGGGCCTGGCCCGCTGCTACGTCAACCGCCCCGACCTGACCGCCGAGCGGTTCCTCGCCGACCCGTACGGCCCACCCGGGCAGCGGATGTACCGCACCGGTGACGTGGCGAGCTGGCGGGCCGACGGACGGCTGGACTTCCTCGGGCGGGTCGACGACCAGGTGAAGGTGCGCGGATACCGCATCGAGCTGGGTGAGATCGAGTCGGTGCTGGCCCGCCACCCGAGCGTCGGCCAGGTCACCGTGCTGGCCCGCGAGGACCGCCCGGGTGACGTACGGCTGGCGGCCTACGTCGTCCCGAGCGCGGACGACGCACCTCAGGAACGGGCCGACAGTCAGGTCGCCGAGTGGAAGGAGCTGCACGAACTGCTCTACCAGGCCGGCCGGGTCGAGCGCTTCGACGAGAACTTCACCGGCTGGAACAGCAGCTTCGACGGCTCGCCCATCCCGTTGGCGCAGATGCGCCAGTGGCGGGACGCCACCGTCGACCGGATCCGGTCGCTGCGGCCCCGGCGGGTCCTGGAGATCGGCGTGGGTAGCGGACTGCTGCTGTCGCGACTCGCCCCGCAGTGCGAGAGCTACTGGGGGCTGGACCTCTCCGAGCAGGCCATCGACACGTTGCGGGCCGCGGTGGCGACGATCCCGGGGCTCGACGAACGGGTCACGCTCCGCGCCCAGGCGGCCCACGACCTTGCGGGGGTGCCGGCCGGCTGGTTCGACACGGTCGTCATCAACTCGGTGGTGCAGTACTTCCCGAGCGCCGACTACCTGACCCGCGTGCTGCGCGCGGCGGCCGAACGACTCGCCCCCGGTGGGGTGATCTTCGTCGGTGACGTCCGCAACCTGCGCCTGCACCGGATGTTGCACGAGGCGATCCAGACCAGCCGGGGCGTGGCCGCCACCGAGCGGGACGCCGCCGTCGAGGCGGCGGTCCGCACCGAACGCGAACTGCTGCTCGACCCGGACTACTTCGCCGCGCTGCCGACCGGGACGATCCAGGGTGTCGAGGTGTGGGTCAAGCGGGGCGACTACGACAACGAGCTGAGCCGCTACCGCTACGACGTGGTGCTGACCACCGCGTCCGGGCCCGCGCCCCCACCCGAGACGACGTACGCCTGGACGGGGCGCCTGGACGGCGTACGCGACCAACTGGCCCACGGCCCGCAGCGGCTGCGGGTCACCGGGGTGCCGAACGCGCGCCTGGGTGGAGGACCCGCCCCGTCCGTCGAGGACCTCCACGCACTGGCCGACGCGTCCGGCTACCGGGCCGCGGTGACCTGGGACGGCTCCTCGACCGGCGGGGACCTGGACGTCGTCTTCCAACGCGGCGCGGAACCCCGCCACGTCTACCGTCCCGGCGCGGCGGTCGCGCACGCCAACACCCCGGCCGCGGTCGCTGACCCGGCGGCGCTGGTGAAGGCGCTGCGCCTGCACGCCGAGTCCTGGCTGCCCAGCTACATGGTGCCGACCGGCTTCGTGCTGCTCGACCGGCTGCCGGTGCTGACCAGCGGCAAGCTCGACCGGGCCGCACTGCCCGCACCGGACTACGCCGCCCAGGCCACCGGCACCGCGCCCCGCACGCCCCGGGAGAAGGTGCTCTGCGAGCTGTACGCGGACGTCCTGGGCGTCCCCGGGGTGGGCATCGAGGACGACTTCTTCAGCCTGGGCGGGGACAGCATCGTCTCCATCCAGTTCGTGCTGCGCGCCCGCGCGGCGGGGCTGGTGTGCACCTCACGCCAGGTGTTCGAGCTTCGGACGGTGGCCGCGCTGGCCGAGGTCGTCACCGACCTCGACACCGGCACCCGGGACCGGCCCGACGACGGTGTCGGCGACGTTCCGTTCACGCCGATCCTGCGCTGGCTCGACGAGACCGGCGGCCCGATCGACGCGTTCAGCCAGTCGATCGTGCTCGCCACTCCGGCGGGAGCCACCGAAGCTGACCTGGCCGCCGTGCTGACCGCGCTCACCGACCGGCACGACCTGCTGCGCGCGCGGCTCGTCCGCGCCACCCCCGCGACGCCGGGCCGGCTGCACGTCGTACCGCGCGGCACCGGTCGCCCGTGGCTGCGGCGGGCCGCACCCGGCGCGGTGATCGAGGCCGAGGAGCAGGCCGCCGCCGGCCGACTCGACCCCGAGCGGGGTGTCATGGCCCAGGCCGTCTGGTTCGACCGCGGGCCCGCCGCGCCGGGCCGGTTGCTGCTGGTCATCCACCACAGTGTCGTGGACGGCGTCTCCTGGCGGATCCTGCCGGCCGACCTCGCCACCGCCTGGGAGCAGCGGACGGCGGGGCGTACCCCGGTCCTGGAACGCACCGGCACGTCCTTCCGGCGGTGGGCCACCGACCTCACCGAGGCGGCCCGGCGACCGGAACGCACCGCGGAACTGGCGCTGTGGCAGGGCATCCTGACCGGGGCGGACCCGGCGTTGACGCCGCGCCCGCTGCGGCCGGTGGACGACCTCGCCACGGTCGCCCGGCACACCGTGCGGCTGCCCGCCGCGACCACCGAGCCGGTGATCACCACAGTCGCCGCCGCCTTCCACGCCGGCATCAACGACGTGCTGCTCACCGCGCTCGCCCTGGCGATGATCGACTGGCGGACCCGGCGCGGGAAGGGCACCGAGCGCTCGGTGCTGATCGCGTTGGAGGGGCACGGCCGGGAGGAGCAGGTCGTCACGAATGCCGACCTCACTCCGGCGCTCGGCTGGTTCACCACCGTCTTTCCCGTCCGCCTCGACCCCGGTGACATCGACGTCGCCGACGCGCTGGCCGGTGGGCCGAGCGCCGGCACCGCGCTGAAGCGGCTCAAGGAGCAACTGCGGGCCATCCCGGACCACGGCATCGGGTACGGGATGCTGCGCTACCTCAACCCGGACACCGGGCCCGAGCTGGCCGCCCGCCCCGCGCCGCAGGTCAGCTTCAACTACCTCGGCCGGTTCACCGCCTCGTCCGGCGACGGCGGGAACTGGACGCCGGTGGCGGGGCACGGCATCCTGGCCGGCGGGTTCGACCTCGGCATGCCGGTCGCCCCGTACACCCTGGAGATCAACGCGTACGTGCAGGACACCACGGCCGGCCCGGAGTTGGGTGTGACCTGGGCGTACCCGCGTGACCTGCTGGACGACGCGGCGGTGGCCGACCTGGCCGCGACCTGGTTCGCCGCGCTGGAGGCGCTCGTCGTGCACGCCCGTGGCCCGGCCGCCGGCGGGCTCACCCCGTCCGACCTGACGCTGACGCTCAGCCAGGACGAGATCGACGAGTTCGAGGCCGAATGGGAGCTTTCGTGACCGCGACCGCCACCCCCGGGCAGGCCTCCGGGATCGCCGACATCCTGTCGCTCACCCCGCTGCAGGAAGGGCTGTTGTTCCACGCGCAGCTCGCCGCGGACGGCCCGGACGTCTACACCGGGCAGTTGACCGTCGCCCTGGACGGACCACTGGACGCCGAGCGGCTGCGGGCCGCCGGGCAGGGGCTGCTCCACCGTCGGCCCAACCTGCGGGTGGCCTTCCGCCGCCGCAAGAACGGGCAGTTCGTGGCCGTGGTGCCGCGGGACGTCCCGCTGCCCTGGGCCACGCTGACCCTGACCGAGGACGATCTCCCCGGGTTCCTCGACACGGACCTCGCGACCCGGCTCGACCCGGCGACCGCCCCGCTGCTGCGGATGACCCTGATCCGCCTCGGTCCGCACCGGCACCGGCTCGTGATCACCCACCACCACCTGCTGCTCGACGGGTGGTCGGTGCCGTTGCTGCTGGACGAGCTGATCGCCCTCTACCGCGGCGACCTGCTGCCGGAGCCGGCCGACTTCCGCGACTACCTCGCCTGGACCGCCGCCCAGGACCGCCCGGCGGCCGAGGCCGCGTGGCGCGAGGCACTGGCCGGGCTGGACGGGCCGACCCTGCTGGCCGGCCGTCCGCCAGCCCACGCGGTCGTCCCGGAGCGCCTGGTGCGTGACCTCCCGGTCGCACTGACCGCTCGGCTCACCGCCCTCGGCCGGACCCGTGGGCTCACCCTGAACACGGTGGTCCAGGGGGCCTGGGGAATCGTGGTCGGGGCGCTGACCGGACGCGACGACGTGGTGGTCGGGGCCACCGTCGCCGGTCGACCGCCGGACCTCCCCGGTGCCGACACCATGATCGGCCTGTTCATCAACACCATCCCGGTACGCGTCACCCTGGACCCGGCCGCACCGGTGGCGACCGTGCTGCGCCGCCTGCAGGACGGGCAGGTGCGGCTGATGGAGCATCAGCACCTCGGGTTGGCGGAGATCCAACGGCTGGCCGGGCACGGCGAGTTGTTCGACACCCTGACGGTCTTCGAGAACTATCCGCTGGGCGAGTCGCTGCCTGCGCCGGCCGACGGGGTACGCGTCACGGGCGCGGCCGTCCGTGACTGCGCGCACTATCCCCTGACCCTGACCGCGCGTCCCGGCCACCGGCTGCACCTCGATCTGGAGTACCGCGCCGACCTGATCGACCGGGACGCCGCCGGGACGCTGCTGGACCGGCTGACCCTGGTGCTGACCCGGATCTGCGACGCCCCGGACGCGCCCCTCGCCACCGTCGACGTGCTGACCCCGGTGGAACGGGACCGCGTCCTGCGTGACTGGAACGACACCGCCAGGCCGGTGCCCGACACCACCATCAGTGCGCTGTTCCACGAGCAGGTGACCCGGACGCCCACCGCTGTCGCTCTCGTCGCGGACGGACGCGAGTGGACGTTCGCCGAGGTGGAGCGCTGGGCCGCCGGGCTGGCCGGGGCGTTGCGCGGGCGCGGCGTCACGCCCGGCGATCGGGTCGCGCTCGCGCTGCCCCGGGCGCTCACCGTTCCGGCGGTGCTCGGCGTGCTCGACAGCGGTGCGGCGTACCTGCCGCTGGACGCGTACCAGCCGACCGACCGGGTCGCGGCGATGCTGGACGACGCCCGGCCGGCGATCCTGGTCACGACCGGGGACGTCGAGGTGCCGTGGACCGGTCCCCGACTGGTGGTGGGTGCGGCGGTGCCGGAAGCGGAGCCGTTCCTGGGCGCGCCGTCGACGGAGGACGCCGCGTACGTGATCTTCACGTCGGGGTCAACGGGGCGGCCGAAGGGTGTGGTGGTGCCGCACCGGGGCATCGTGAACCTGTTCGCCTCGCATCGGGAACGGTTCATGACCGGCCCGAAGCGCCGAGTCGCGCACGTCGCGTCGTTCACCTTCGACGGGTCGTGGGAACCACTGATCTGGCTGCTCGACGGGCACACCCTGCACGTCCTCGACTCCGATGTCTACCATGACGCCGCCGCGCTGGTCAGCTACCTGCGTCAGCAGCGGATCGACGTGTTGGACGTGACGCCCACGTTCCTGCGGGAACTGGTCGCGGCGGATGTGTTGGACGCGGGCCTGCGCGTGCTGTTCGTCGGTGGTGAGGCGATCGACGGGCAGCTGTGGCAGCGGGTGTGCGCGACGCCGGGACTGGCCTGTCACGACCTGTACGGCCCCACGGAGGCATCCGTGGACGCCTACGGGTGGGACGGTCCGGGCCGGTCGGCGTACCGGCTGGCGAATGTGCGCACCTATCTGCTCGACGCCGCGTTGCGGCCGGTGCCGCCCGGGGTGCTCGGCGAGCTGTACGTCGCCGGGGCCGGGCTGGCGCACGGCTACCTGCACCGGACGGGGTTGACGGCGGAGCGGTTCGTGGCCGACCCGTTCGGCCCGGCAGGCGCACGCATGTACCGCACCGGAGACCTGGCCCGATGGAACCCGGCCGGGGTGCTGGAGATCGCCGGCCGCGCCGACGGACAGGTGAAGATCCGCGGCCACCGCATCGAACTGGGCGAGATCGAGGCCGCCCTCGGCCAGGCCGGCATGGGTCAGGCCGCCGTGGTGGTCCGCGACGGCCGACTGGTGACGTATGTGGTGGGTGGGCCGGTCGACCTCGACCGGTTGCGGGCGACGGTGCCGGACTACATGATCCCCTCGGCGTTCGTCGAGCTGGACGCACTGCCCCGCACCGTCGCGGGCAAGCTCGACGTGGCGGCGCTTCCCGCCCCGGACTTTGCCGGATCGGGAATGGGTCGGACCGCCCGCAACAGCCGCGAACAACGCCTGTGTGACCTGTTCGCCGAGGTGCTGGGGCTGCCGTCGGTGGGCATCGACGACGACTTCTTCGCGTTGGGCGGCCACTCGTTGCTGGTGATGCGCCTCGCCGGCCGGGTACGGGCCGTCCTCGGCGTGGAGTTGCCGGTCCGGGCCGTGTTCGACGCGCCGACGGTGGCGGGTCTGCTGCCGAGGCTGGTCGGGTCGGGTCGGGCGCCGTTGGTGGCAGGGCCACGCCCGGATCGGGTGCCGCTGTCGTTCGCCCAACAACGGCTGTGGTTCCTCTACCGCCTCGAAGGACCGAACCCGACCTACAACATCCCGATCGCCTGGCGACTGCGCGGTCGCCTCGACGCCGACGCGTTGATCGCCGCCGTCGGTGACGTGGTCGCCCGACACGAAGCCCTCCGCACCATCGTCAGCGATCAGGACGGCGGCGAGCCGTACCAGCGGGTCCTGCCCGCCGAAAAGGTCGCGGTGCCGGTGGCGGAGATCGCCGAGGCGGACCTCCCCGCACAGCTCGCGGAGATCGGGGCGTACGGATTCCGCCTCGACCACGAGCCCCCACTGCGCGCCCGGCTCTTCCGGATCGCCCCGGACGAGCACGTGTTGCTCCTGCTGCTGCACCACATCGCCGGCGACGAATGGTCGGATGTGCCGCTACGCCGGGACATCGTGGCCGCCTACACCGCCCGCTGCGCCGGACTGGTGCCCGCGTTCCCGCCCCTGCCCGTGCAGTACGCCGACTTCGCGCTGTGGCAGCGCGCAGAGTCGGGCACGCTCGCCGCGCAGGTCGACGGATGGCGGGATGCCCTGGCCGGGCTGCCCGAGGAGTTGGATCTGCCGGCCGACCGGCCCCGCCCGGCGCAGGCCAGTCACCGGGGCGACGTGGTGGGCTTCACGCTGCCCGCCGAGGTGGCCGAACGGCTGCGGGTGCTGGCCCGGTCGACCGGGACCTCCATGTTCATGGTGGTGCAGGCGGCGGTGGCAGTGCTGCTGTCACGCCTGGGCGCCGGCACCGACGTACCGCTCGGCGCCCCGGTGGCGGGCCGACCGGACACCGCACTGGACGACCTCGTCGGCTTCTTCGTGAACACACTGGTACTGCGCACCGACACCTCGGGTGACCCGTCCTTCCGGGAACTACTGGCCCGGGTACGGGAGACCGACCTCGCGGCGTTCGACCGGCAGGACGTACCGTTCGAGCACCTGGTGGAGGCGTTGAACCCGGAGCGGTCGCTGGGCCGGCACCCGCTGTTCCAGACGATGGTCTCCTACCTCGGCGAGGCCGACCGCACCTGGCACCTCGGGGCGCTGCGGGTGGAGACCGAGCGGGTGCGCCAGCACGTCGCGATGTTCGACCTGTCCTTCGACTTCTTCGAGACCCGCGGTGGCGTCCGTGGCGAGCTGGAGTACGCGACCGACCGGTACGACCGTTCCTCCGCCCAGACGTTGGTCGAGCGGTTGCAGCGGGTCCTCGCCACGGTCGCCGCCGACCCGGCGGCGGTGGTCAGCCGGATCGACGTGCTCGCCCCGGCCGAGCGTTTTCGGCTGTTGGCCGTGGAGCCCGCCGTACCGATCCCTGCCGGCTCCATCGTGGAGCTGTTCGTCGCGCAGGCGGTCGCCAGCCCCGACGCGGTGGCCCTGGTCTCCGGCGGACGTGCCTGGACGTTCACCGAACTGGACGACTGGTCGTCGCGGCTCGCCGGCGCGCTGACCCCGTACGCCGGCGGCCTCGTCGCGCTGGCCACCTCCCGCCCGCTCACCGTTCCGGCGATCCTGGGCGTGCTCAAGGCGGGTGCGGCGTACCTGCCGCTGGACGCGTACCAGCCGACCGACCGGGTCGCGGCGATGCTGGACGACGCCCGGCCGGCGATCCTGGTCACGACCGGCGACGTCGATGTGCCGTGGACCGGTCCCCGACTGGTGGTGGGTGCGGCGGCGCCGGAGGCGGAGCCGTCCGTGGGCGCGCCGTCGGCGGAGGACGCCGCGTACGTGATCTTCACGTCAGGGTCGACGGGGCGACCGAAGGGTGTGGTGGTGCCGCACCGGGGCATCGTGAACCTGTTCGCCTCGCATCGGGAACGGTTCATGACCGGCCCGAAGCGCCGGGTCGCGCACGTGGCGTCGTTCACCTTCGACGGGTCGTGGGAACCACTGCTCTGGCTGCTCGACGGGCACACCCTGCACGTCCTCGACGACGACGAGTACCGCGATGCGGGTCCACTCGTGTCGCGGCTGCGTGAACAGCACATCGACGTGCTGGACGTGACGCCCACCTTCCTGCGGGAGTTGCTCCCGGCCGGGCTGTTGGCCGCGGGCCTGAGTGTGCTGTTCGTCGGTGGTGAGGCGATCGACGGGCAGTTGTGGCAGCGGGTGTGCGCCACCCCGGGGCTGACCTGTCACGACCTGTACGGGCCGACCGAGGCGTCCGTGGACGCCTACGGGTGGGAGGGTCCGGGCCGGTCGTCGTACCGGTTGCGCAACGTGCGGACCTATCTGCTCGACGCCGGGTTGCGGCCGGTGGCACCGGGGGTGCTCGGGGAGGTGTACGTCGCCGGGGCCGGGTTGGCACACGGGTACCTCAATCGGGCGGGGCTCACCGCCGAGCGGTTCGTGGCCGACCCGTTCGGTCCCTCGGGTGCGCGCATGTACCGCACCGGGGACCTCGCCCGGTTCAACCGGGACGGGGTGCTGGAGTTCGCCGGCCGCGCCGACGGGCAGGTCAAGATTCGCGGCTACCGGATCGAGGTCGGCGAGATCGAGGCCGCCCTCGGTCAGGCCGCCGTCGTCGTCCGTGACGGCCGACTCGTCGCGTACGTGGTGGGTGGACCGGTCAACACCGACCGGCTACGGGCCACGCTGCCCGACTACATGATCCCGTCGGCATTCGTCGAGGTCGACGCGTTACCCCGCACCATCGCCGGCAAGCTCGACGTGACCGCACTGCCCACCCCGGACTTCTCCACGCTGGTCGGCGGCACCCCCGCCCGCAACAGCCGCGAACAACGCCTGTGCGACCTGTTCGCCGAGGTCCTGGGCCTGCCGTCGGTCGGCATCGACGACGACTTCTTCGCCATGGGCGGCCACTCGTTGCTGGTGATGCGCCTCGCCGGCCGGGTGCGCGCCGTCATGGGCGTGGAGTTGCCGGTCCGCGCGGTGTTCGACGCGCCGACCGTGGCGGGTCTGCTGCCGAGGCTGGTCGGATCGAGTCGAGCGCCGTTGGTGGCACGGCCACGCCCGGACCGGGTGCCGCTGTCGTTCGCCCAACAACGGCTGTGGTTCCTCTACCGCCTCGAAGGACCGAACCCGACCTACAACATCCCGATCGCCTGGCGACT
>NZ_FMCU01000031.1:0-20354 GCF_900091525.1 Micromonospora matsumotoense | reverse complement strand
GGCGCACGCATGTACCGCACCGGAGACCTGGCCCGATGGGGCCCGGCCGGGGTGTTGGAGTTCGCCGGCCGCGCCGACGGACAGGTGAAGATCCGCGGCTACCGCATCGAACTGGGCGAGATCGAGGCCGCCGTGGGTCAGGCCGCCGTGGGTCAGGCCGCCGTGGGTCAGGCCGGCATGGGTCAGGCCGCCGTGGGTCAGGCCGCCGTCGTGGTCCGCGACGGCCGACTGGTCGCGTACGTGGTCGGCGGACCGGTCGACACCGACCGGCTACGGACAAGACTGCCGGACTACATGATCCCCTCGGCGTTCGTCCAGGTGGACGCGCTCCCCCGCACCGTCGCGGGCAAACTCGACGTGGCGGCGCTTCCCGCCCCGGACCTCTCCGAACTGGTCGGCGGCGCGCCCGCCCGCAACAGCCGCGAGCAGGCTCTGTGTGACCTGTTCGCCGAGGTGCTGGGGCTGCCGTCAGTGGGCATCGACGACGACTTCTTCGCGCTGGGCGGCGACAGCATCGTTTCGATCCAACTGGTCAGCCGGGCCCGGGCGGCCGGCCTCGGCATCAGCCCCCGGGACGTGTTCCGGCACAAGACCCCGGCCGGGCTCGCCCAGGCCGCCACCGTCGACACCACGGTGACCGAGGACCCCCGAGAGGCGTACGGGAACGCGCCGCTCACCCCGGTGATGCGCTGGCTCGCCCAGGTCGACGGCCCGACCACCGGCTACAGCCAGTCGATGCTGCTGCACGCCCCGGCCGGGCTCACCGCCGCCGGGCTGGCCGAGCTGCTGCAGGCGCTGGTCGACCGGCACGACCTGCTGCGCGCCCGGGTGACCGCCGACGGTGTGGAGATCCCCGAACCCGGCGCGCCGGTCGACGTCGTGCGGGTGGCCCCGTACGACGGGGAGAACCTGCCCGCGATCGCCGCCGCCGCCCGCGACCGGCTCGACCCCGCCCGTGGCGTCCTGCTCCAGGCGGTGCTACTCGAACCCGGGCACGTGCTGCTCGTCGTGCACCACTACGCCGTGGACGGGGTGTCGTGGCGGATCCTGCTGCCCGACCTCGCCGCCGCCTGGATGGCCGTGCGGGCGGGCCAGCCGGTCACCCTCCCGCCCACCGGCACCTCGTTCCGCCGCTGGGCCCGGGCACTGGACGGGCTCGCCCGCGACGCGAAGACCACCGCGCAGTTGCCGTACTGGACCGAGGTGCTGGCCGGGCCGCGCGCCGTGCTGGGCAGCCGACCCCTCGACCCGGCCCGCGACCGCACCGGCACCTGCGACGAGATCACCCTCGAACTGCCGCCGGAGGAGACCCGGCCGCTGCTCACCACGGTGCCCGCCGGCTTCCACGCCGGCGTCGGCGACGTGCTGCTGACCGGTCTCGCGTTGGCGCTGCGAAACTGGGCCGGCGGCGCCGGCTGGCTGGTCATGCTGGAGGGGCACGGCCGCGAGGAACACCTGGTGACCGGTGCCGACCTGTCCCGCACGGTCGGCTGGTTCACCAGCGAGTACCCGGTCCGGCTGGACCTCGGCACCGAGCACCCCGGTGACGCCCTGAAGACGATCAAGGAGCGGCTGCGGGCGGTGCCGGACAACGGCGTCGGCTACGGCCTGCTGCGCCACCTCAACCCGCAGACCGCCACCGTGCTCGCCGGGTACGACCAGCCACTGATCGGCTTCAACTACCTCGGTCGGTTCGCCGCCGGGAACGCCGAGGAGGGGCCGTGGGAACCGGCCGGTGAGGGCTGGGGCGGCGGCGCCGACGACGGCATGCCCGCCGACTACCCACTGGAGATCAACGCGACCGCCGAGGACCACGCCGACGGGCCCCGGCTCGTCGCCACCCTCACCTGGCCGAGGGACCTGCTCACCGGGGAACAGGTCCGTGACCTGGCCGGCCGCTGGCAGGCGGCGCTGCGCGCGCTGGCCGCCGACGCGGGTTCCGGGGGTTACACCCCGTCCGACCTGAGCCTGGTCGAGCTGAGCCAGGCCGACATCGACGGCCTTGAGGCCGAATTCGCCGACCTTGAGGCCGAGTGGGAGACGCAGTGACCAAGAAGACCGGGCTCGAGGACGTCCTGCCGCTGTCGCCGTTGCAGGAGGGGCTGCTCTTCCACGCGCTCTACGACACCGACGCTGCCGACGTCTACACCGTGTCGACCGCGTTGGAGCTGACCGGGCCGCTGGACACCGTCCGGCTCCGCGACGCCGGCCAGGCGCTGCTCGACCGGCACGCCAACCTGCGGGCCGGGTTCCGGCGTACGGCCAAGGGGACCACTGTCGCCGCGATCCCCACCCGGGCGCGGCTGCCCTGGGCCGAGCACGACCTGAGCGGCCTGCCCGAGACCGGGCGGATCGCGGAACTCGACCGGCTCGCCGTCGCCGACCAGCGACGACGCTTCGACATGGCCCGCCCGCCGTTGCTGCGGATGACGCTGACCCGGCTCGGGACCGACGTCCACCGGCTCACCATCACCCACCACCACATCCTGCTCGACGGCTGGTCCGCGCCGCTGCTGGTGCGGGAACTGCTCGACCTGTACGCCAGGCCCGGCTCGCTGCCGCCGGTCACCCCGTACAAGGCGTACCTGGCGTGGCTGGCCCGCTGGGACCGGGACGCGGCCACCGCCGCCTGGCGGGAGGCGCTCGCCGGGCTGGACGAACCGACCCGGATGGCGCCCGCCGGCACCACGCCCGAGCCGGTCGTCCCCGGTTCGGTGGAGACCGCCCTGCCGGCCGAGCTGAGCGGCCGGCTCACCGACCTCGCGCGTAGCCTCGGCGTCACCCTCAACACGGTGGTGCAGACGGCCTGGGGTCTGCTGCTGGCCCGGCTCACCGGCCGCGACGACGTGGTCTTCGGGGCCACCGTCTCCGGGCGGCCACCGCAGTTGCCCGGTGTCGAGTCGATGATCGGGCTGTTCATCAACACCGTGCCGGTGCGGGTCCGCGTCGACCCGGCCGAGCCGGCCGGCGACCTGCTCGTGCGCGTGCAGGACGAGCAGGCCGCGCTGATGGAGCACCAGTACCTCGGGCTGGCCGACATCCAACGGCTGGCCGGGCACGGTGAACTGTTCGACACGCTCACCGTCTTCGAGAGCTACCCGGACGACCCGGACGCCGCCGAACCGGTGCCCGGCCTGCGGGTCACCGGGACGCAGGACGAGGACGCCACCCACTATCCGCTGGTGCTGGTCGCCGAGCCGGGCCCCCGGATCAACCTGGAGATCCGGCACCGCGCCGACGTGTTCGACGCCGACGCCGCCCGCACCATCCTCGACCGGCTGATCCGCGTCGTCACCGCGATCGCCGCCGACCCGGCCGCCCCGGTCGGCCGGATCGACATCCTCGACCCGGCCGAACGCGCTGCCGTCCTCACCGAGTGGAACGGCAGCACGGACGGGATCGTCGCCACCACCTTCCCCCGACGGTTCGCCGACATGGTCGCGGCGTATCCGGAGAACATCGCCGTGATCTGCGAGGACGAGCAGGTCAGCTACGCCGAGCTGGCGGCGCGTGCGGACCGGCTGGCCCGGGCGCTGGCCGCCCGTGGGGTCGGCCCCGGTCAGGTCGTCGCGGTGGCGCTGCCGCGCTCCGTCGACCTGGTCACCGCGCTGGTCGGCGTGCTGCGCTCCGGTGCCGCCTACCTCGCGCTCGACCTGGACTACCCGGCCGACCGGTTGCGCTACATGCTGGCGGACGCCGCGCCGACCTGCGTCGTCAGCCGCGCCGATCTCGCCAACGCGCTGCCCGGCGACCGGCCGGTGGTGGACGTCGCCGCGTCCGGACCGGACGTGACGCCGATCGCGCCCGCCGTCGCGGACGCCGCGTACGTCATCTACACGTCCGGTTCGACCGGGCGACCCAAGGGCGTCGTCGTCACCCACGAGGGCGTCGCGAAGTTGCTCGCCACCCAGCAGCGCCGGCTCGGTGTCACGCACACCAGTCGGGTGCTGTTCTTCGCGTCCCCCAGCTTCGACCTCGCCTACTGGGAGCTGTGCCAGGCGCTGCTGTCCGGCGGCGCGCTGGTGGTGGTCCCGACCGAACTGCGCGTTCCCGGCGCGCCGCTGGTCGACTACCTCACCAAGCACGAGGTCACCCAGCTGGCGCTGCCGCCGTCGGTGCTCAGCGCCCTGCCCGCCGACTGCCGGTTGCCGCTCGGGGTGTCCATGCTGGTCGGCACCGAGGAGGTGCCGGCCCGGCTGGCCGAGCGGTTCGCCGCCGGCCGGCGCATGTTCAACGCGTACGGGCCCACCGAGACCAGCGTCAACGCGACCCTGTGGGAGTGCACGCCGGTCTCCACCGGCACCGTGCCGATCGGCTACCCCGACCCCGGGCAGTTGGCGTACGTGCTGGACAGCGGGCTGAACCCGGCCCCGCCCGGTGTCGTCGGCGAGCTGTACCTGGGCGGCCTCGGCCTGGCCCGCGGCTACCACCACCGGCCCGGACTGACCGCCGAACGCTTCCTGCCCGACCCGTTCGCCGCGCCCGGCGACCGGATGTACCGCACCGGCGACCTGGTGCGCTGGACCCCGGACGGGGCGTTGGAGTTCGTCGGTCGCGTCGACCACCAGGTCAAGATCCGTGGTTTCCGGGTGGAACTCGGCGAGATCGAGGCTGTCGTCGCCCGCCAGGAGGGCGTCCGGCAGGCCGCAGTCGTGCTACGTACCGACGGTGGCGTCAAGCGGATCGTCGCGTACGTCGTCGGCGACACCGATCTCGGCCGGTTGCGGACGGGCGTCGCCGCCACGCTGCCCGACTACATGGTCCCCGGCGCGTTCGTCGCCCTGGAACGGCTGCCGGTCTCGGTCAACGGCAAGCTGGACCGGGCCGCCCTGCCCGCCCCGGAGTTCACCGCCGACGGTGGCGGGCGTACGCCCCGGACTCCCCGCGAGAAGCTGCTCTGCGACGTCTTCGCCGAGGTACTGGGGGTGCCCACGGTCGGCATCGACGACGACTTCTTCGCCCTCGGCGGGGACAGCATCATGTCGATGCAGTTGGCCGGCCGGGCCCGGGTCGCCGGACTGGTGGTCTCCCCGCGCCAGGTGTTCCACCAGCGCACCCCGGCCCGGCTGGTGGCCGTCGCCGGCACCGTGACCGGCGTCGACGCGGTCCCGTCGAGCCTGTCCCTGGTGGCCCTCACCGAGGCCGACCGGCGCGAACTGGCCGGCCTCGGCGTCGACGTGCGCGAGGTGCTGCCGCTCTCGCCGTTGCAGACCGGCCTGCTGTTCCACAGTCTGCTCGACGACGTCGGCCCGGACGTCTACACCGTCCGCATGGTGGTCGACCTGACCGGGCCGATCGACGCCACCCGGCTGCGCGCCGCCGGTCAGGCGTTGCTCGACCGGCAGGCCAGCCTGCGCGCCTCGTTCCACCACCTTGCCTCCGGCACGGCGGTCAGCGTCGTCCCGGCCACCGTCACCGTGCCGTGGACCGAGGTCGACCTGTCCGGGCTGGACGCCGACGCG
Source organism: Micromonospora matsumotoense (assembly GCF_900091525.1). GTDB lineage: Bacteria > Actinomycetota > Actinomycetes > Mycobacteriales > Micromonosporaceae > Micromonospora > Micromonospora matsumotoensis. Next base: position 14,892 of record NZ_FMCU01000031.1, on the reverse strand, counting down.
AGCCAGGACGCCTGGCAGCGGCTCCTCGCCGAGCAGGGCCGTCGCTTCGACCCGACCACGGCACCGTTGCTGCGCCTGGCCCTGGTGCGTACCGGCGCGAACTCCCACCGGCTCGTGCTCACCCACCACCACCTGCTGCTCGACGGCTGGTCCCGGGGGCCACTGCTGGCCGAGCTGTCCGCGCTGTACCGCGACGGCGACACCGTGCCGCCGGCCGGCCGGCCGTTCCGGGACTACCTCGCCTGGTTGGCCGGGCAGGACCGGCGGACCGCCGAGCACGCCTGGGCCGCCGCGCTCGACGGTCTCGCCGAACCCACCCGCGTCGTGCCCGTCGACGGGCACCGCGCCGCGCTGGCTCCCGAGGTGGCCCAGGTGGAGCTGCCCGAGGACCGGACCGCCGCGTTGACCGCGGGCGCCCGCGCCCGGGGTCTCACCGTCAACACCGTCGTGCAGGCCGCCTGGGGCCTGCTGCTGGCCCGGCTCACCGGCCGCGACGACGTGGTCTTCGGTGCCGTCGTCTCCGGGCGGCCACCGCAGCTGCCCGGCGTCGAGTCGATGATCGGGCTGTTCATCAACACCGTGCCGGTACGGGTCCGCATCGACCCGGCCGAGCCGGCCGGCGACCTGCTCGCGCGGCTGCAGGACGAGCAGGCCGCGCTGATGGAACACCAGTACCTCAGCCTCGCCGACATCCAGCGGATCGGCGGGCACGGCGAGTTGTTCGACACGCTGCTGGTCTTCGAGAACTACCCGGACGGCGACGCCGACGACGACGGGCTGCCGGTCACCGGCACCGACGGGCACGACGCCACCCACTATCCGCTCACGCTGATCGCCGAACCCGGCCCGCGCCTGCACCTCGCCGTGGAGTACCGGCCCGACCTGTTCGACTCCGGGTACGCCACCCGGCTCGCCGAGGCGCTGGTCACCGTCGTGGACGGGCTCGTCGACGGGCTGGACGCCCCGGTCGGCCGGGTCGGCCTGCTCGACCGGGCCGGGCGCGCGGCGATCCTGGCCGCCGGGACCGGCGAGGTCCGCGAGCTGCCCGGGGCGACCCTGCCGGAGCTGGTGGCCGCACAGGTCGCGGCGACCCCGGACGCGGTCGCGCTGGTCGGCCCGGACGGCGTCGGCGTGACGTACCGCGAACTGGACGCGCGCAGCGAGCGGTTGGCCCGGGTGCTGGCCGCCGTCGGCGTCGGACCGGAGACCGTGGTGGCGCTGGCCCTGCCGCGCTCGGTCGAGCTGGTGGTGGCGATCCTCGCCGCCGGGCGGGCCGGGGCCGCGTACCTGCCGCTCGACCTCGACCACCCGGACGCCCGGCTGGCGACGATGCTGGCCGACGCGCGGCCCGTCGCGGTGCTCGCCGTCGGCGACACCGCACCGCGCGTCGCCGGGCTGCCGCACGGGGCCGCACCCATCGTGCTCGACGGGCCGCTGGACGACCCGCAGGTGCGGCTCAGCCCGCCCGGACCACAGCATCCGGCGTACGTCATCTACACCTCCGGCTCCACCGGCGCGCCCAAGGGCGTCGAGGTCGCGCATGCCGGCATCGTCAACCGGCTGCGCTGGATGCAGCACGAGTACGCCCTCGGCGCGGGCGACCGGGTGCTGCAGAAGACCCCGGCCGGTTTCGACGTGTCGGTCTGGGAGTTCTTCTGGCCGCTGGTCACCGGGGCCACCCTCGTCGTCGCCCGGCCGGACGGCCACCGCGACCCGGGCTACCTCGCCGAGCTGATCCAGCGGGAACGGATCACCACCGTGCACTTCGTCCCGTCGATGCTCGCGGCGTTCCTCGCCGCGCCGGGCGCGGCCGGTTGCCCCACGCTGCGCCGCGTCCTGTGCAGCGGAGAGGCGCTGCCCAGCGTCCTCGCCGACCGGTGCCGGGAGGTGCTGCCCGGTGCCGCCCTGCACAACCTGTACGGCCCGACCGAGGCATCGGTGGACGTCACGGCGTGGCCGGCCGAGCGGGGCACCGGCACCGGCACGGTGCCGATCGGTGGGCCGGTGTGGAACACCCGGGTGTCCGTGCTCGACGCCGCGCTGCGTCCGGTGCCGGTGGGGGTGCCGGGTGAGCTGTACCTCTCCGGTGTGCAGCTGGCCCGGGGTTACCGGGGCCGGCCCGACCTGACCGCCGGCCGATTCGTCGCCGACCCGTACGGCCCGGCCGGCACGCGCATGTACCGCACCGGCGACCAGGTGCGGTGGACCGCGCCCGGGGTGCTCGACTTCCTCGGCCGGGGCGACGGCCAGGTGAAGATCCGCGGGCTGCGCGTCGAACTGGGCGAGATCGAGGCCGCGCTGGCCGGGCAGCCCGACGTGGGTACGGCCGTGGTGCTGCTGCGCGAGGACCGGCCGGGGGTGGCGCACCTGGTCGCCTACCTCACCGTGACCGGCGCGCTGGACACCGCCGCGCTGCGCGTCCGGCTCGCGGCGCTGTTGCCCGACTACATGGTGCCGGCCGCCTTCGTGGTCCTCGACGCGCTGCCCGTCTCGGTCAACGGCAAACTGGACCGGGCCGCCCTGCCCGCGCCCGACTTCGCCGGCGCGGGCACCGGCACGGCCCCCCGCAACCCGCGCGAACAGCTGCTCGTCGAGCTGTTCGCGCGGGTGCTGGCGGTGCCCACGGTCGGCGTCGAGGACGACTTCTTCAGCCTCGGCGGCGACAGCATCATCTCGATCCAGCTGGTCGGTCGGGCCCGTGCCGCCGGTCTGTCGCTGTCCCTGCGGCAGGTGTTCCAGCTGCGGACACCGGCCGCGTTGGCCGCCGCCGCCGAGTCGGCGTTCGTCACCACCACCGGCAGCGGCGCGCTGGTCACGCTCACGGACGAGGAGACTGCCGAGGTCGCCGGGCTGGGCCTGGAGGTGGCCGAGGTGCTGCCCCTCGCACCGCTGCAGACCGGTCTGCTCTTCCACGCCGCGTTCGACGCCGACGGCCTCGACCTCTACACCGTGCAGATCGTCTTCGACCTGCCCGGCGGCGTCGATCCGGCCCGGCTGCGCGCCGCCGGGCAGGCACTGCTGCAGCGGCATGCCAACCTGCGGACGTCGTTCCACCAGCTCGACTCCGGCCGACCGGTCGCGGTGGTGAACCGTGGTGTCACCCTGCCCTGGGCCGAGGCGGACCTCTCCGACCTGGATGACGACCGGCGCGAGGAGGCGTGGCAGCGCTGCCTCGCCGAGGAGGGCCGACGGTTCGATCCGGCGGTCGCCCCGCTGCTGCGGATGATGCTGGTGCGCACCGGTGACGCCTACCGGCTGGTCCTCACCCACCAGCACATGCTGCTCGACGGCTGGTCCCGTGGGCCACTGATGGACCAGCTCTCCGCGCTGTACGAGGCGGCCGACGGCGGCACCGCCCCGACGCCGTACCGTGACTTCCTCGCCTGGCTGGCCGGGCAGGACCGGCCCGCCGCCGAGCAGGCATGGCGGGCGGCGCTGGCCGGGGTCAGCGACGCCACCCGGCTCGCCCCGGCCGACCCGCAACGGGCACCGGCGGTGCCCGAGCTGGTCGAGCAGGAGCTGACGGAGGCCGTGACCGCGCGCCTGACCAGCCTGGCCCGTTCCCGGGGGCTGACGCTGAACACGCTGGTCCAGGCCGCCTGGAGCATCGTGCTGGGCCGGCTCACCGGCCGCGACGACGTGGTCTTCGGGGTCACCGTCTCCGGCCGGCCGGCGCAGGTGCCCGGGGTGGAGTCGATGATCGGGCTGTTCATCAACACCCTGCCGGTGCGGGTGCGCATCGACCCGGCCGAGCCGGTGGCGGGGCTGCTGACCCGGTTGCAGGACGAGCAGTCGGCGCTGCTCGACCACCAGTATCTCGGGCTGGCCGACATCCAGCGGCTGGCCGGGGTCGGGGAGCTGTTCGACACGCTGCTGATCGTCGAGAACTACCCGGAGCGCTCCGGCGACGGGCCGGAGAGCCTGCTCGCCGCCGTCGACGCGGGTGGGCGTGACGCCACCCACTACCCGCTGACCTGGGTCGTCGACCCCGGTCAGCGGCTGCGGGTGGGCCTGGAGTTCCGGACCGACCTCTTCGCCCCGCCGGTCGCCCGGCGACTGGTCGGCGCGCTCACCGCCGTCCTGACCGCGTTCACCACCGATCCGGGCCGCGCGGTGGGCCGCCTCGACCTGGTGTCCGACGAGGACCGGACCGGCTGGAACCCGCCACCGCCGGCCAGCGTCGACGACCCGACGGTGGCGGCCCTGTTCGAACGGCAGGTGGCCGAGTCACCGGACGCGCCCGCCGTCGTCTGCGGCGCGGTCCGCTGGACGTTCGCCGCACTCAACGATCGCGCCAACCGGCTGGCCCGGCTGCTGGCCAGCCGTGGGGTCGGCGCCGAGGACGTGGTGGCGCTGGCCCTGCCGCGCACCGCCGACGCGATCACCGCGATCCTCGCAGTGCTCAAGTGTGGTGCCGCCTACCTGCCGCTGGACCCGGCCTACCCGCCGGCCCGGGTCGCCGCGATGCTCGCCGACGCGCGACCCGCCGTGCTGGTCACCGCCGCCGGGGTCGGGGTCACTGCGGACGAGACCGACCACGTCCTGGTCGACGACCCGACGTTGAGCACGTTCGCCGGGCACGACCTGACCGACGGTGACCGGGTACGCCCGGCCCGCCCCCAGCATCCGGCGTACGTCATCTACACCTCCGGTTCCACCGGACGCCCGAAGGGCGTGGTGGTGACCCACCGCAACCTGGTCAACCTGTTCCGGAGCCACCGCGCGCAGCTGCACCTGCCCGCCCGCGCCGCCACCGGCCGTCGTCACCTGCGGGTCGGGCACGCCTGGTCGTTCGCGTTCGACGCCTCCTGGCAGCCGCAGCTGTGGCTGCTCGACGGGCACGCCCTGCACATCGTCACCGAGGAGCGGCAACGCGACCCGGAGCAGCTCGCCGCGCTGATCCGGGCCGAGGGGATCGACTTCATCGAGCTGACCCCCTCGCACTTCGCGCAGCTCGCCGACGCCGGCCTGATCCGCGACGGGCGCTGCCCCCTCGCCGTGGTCGGTGTCGGTGGCGAGGCGGTGCCGCCCGCGCTCTGGCAACGCCTCGGCGCGCTGCCCGGCACCGAGGCGTTCAACCTGTACGGTCCGACCGAGGCGACGGTGGACGCGCTCGCGGCCCGAATCGGCGACACCGCGTCTCCCGTGATCGGCCGGGCCGTCGCGGGTGCCCGCGCCTACGTGCTGGACCGTGCCCTGCGGCACACCCCGACCGGTGTGGCGGGCGAGCTGTACGTCGCCGGAGCCGGCCTGGCACGTGGCTACCTGGGCCGGCCCGACCAGACCGCCGAGCGGTTCCTCGCCGACCCGTACGGCGCGCCGGGTGAGCGGATGTACCGCACCGGTGACCTGGTGCGGTGGACCGAGGACGGTCGGGTGGAGTACCTCGGCCGGGTCGACGAACAGGTGAAGATCCGCGGCTTCCGGGTGGAGCTGGGCGAGATCGAGTCGGTGCTCGCCGCGCAGCCCGGCGTCGCCGAGGCCGTGGTGGCCGCCCGAGAGGACCGCCCCGGGGTACGCCTCCTGGCCGGTTACGTCGTCGGTGCCGAAGGGCTCGACCTGACCGCGCTGCGTGCCGCGGTCGCCGCCGAGCTGCCCGACTACATGGTGCCGTCCACCCTGCTCCGCCTGGACCGGCTGCCCACCCTGGCCAACGGCAAGCTGGACCGGGCCGCGCTGCCCGCGCCCGACCTCGGCGCGGCCGGCGGCGGCCGGGCGCCCCGCTCGGACCGGGAACGCGTCCTGGGTGAGGTGGTCGCGGCCGTGCTGGGTCTGCCCTCGGTGGACGTCGAGGCGGACTTCTTCGCGTTGGGCGGCGACAGCATCGTCGCGATGCAGCTCGTCGGCCGGGCCCGTGCGGCCGGCCTGCGGCTCACCCCACGGCAGGTCTTCGCGGAGCGGACGGTGGCCGGGCTGGCCCTGGCCGCGACCGCCGTCGACCGGACCGGTGGGCGGGCCGCCGACGGGGTCGGCTCGTTCCCGTTGACCCCGGTCATGCGCTGGTTGCGCGAGGTCGACGGCCCGATCGACGGGTTCAACCAGTCCGCGGTCGTGCAGGTCCCGGCGGGGCTCGGGTGGGAGCCGCTGCTGGTCGCATTGCAGGCCGTCACCGACCGGCACGACCTGCTGCGGGCCCGGCTGGACCGGACCGGCGACTGGTCGGTGACGGTGCCGCCGCCGGGTTCGTCGCGGGCCGCCGACTGGACCGTCCGCGTCGACGTGACCGGCCTCGACGAGCGTGGCCTGTGGGACACGGTCGTCGCGCAGGCGGACATCGCGCAGGCCGGGCTCGACCCGGAGCGCGGGGCGATGATCCGGGCCGCCTGGCTGGACGCCGGCCCACACCGGCCGGGTCGCCTGCTGCTGCTGGTGCACCACCTGGTGGTGGACGGCGTCTCGTGGCGGGTGCTGCTGCCCGAGATCGGTGCCGCCTGGCGGGACGCGGTCGCCGGCCGTACGCCGCTGACCGCCGCGACCGGCACGTCGTTCCGGCGCTGGGCGACCGGTCTCGCCGAGCGGGCGTCGGACCCGGCACGGGTGGCGGAGCTGCCGAGGTGGGAGCAGATCGTGGGCCGAGGCGACCCGCTGCCGGTCCGCCGTCCACTCGACCCGACGCTCGACGTGGCCGGTACCCTGCGCGACATCACCCTGACCCTGCCCACCGACGTCACCGAGGCCCTGCTCACCCGCGTTCCGGCCGGGCTCGGTGCCGGGGTCAACGACGTGCTGCTGGGCGCGTTGGGGATGGCCGTCACCCGGTGGCGGGCCGGGCAGGGCGACGCGGGCGACGCGGTGCTCGTCGCGCTGGAGGGCCACGGGCGGGAGGAGCACCTGGTGGACGGGGCCGACCTGTCCGGCACGGTCGGCTGGTTCACCAGCATTTTCCCGGTCTGCCTGGACACCGCCGGGATCGACGTGTCGGGCGGTGGCGCGGCGGTGGCCGAGGCGGTGGTACGGGTCCGCGAGCACCTGGCCGAGCTGCCGGACAACGGCATGGGCTACGGCATGCTGCGCTACCTCAACCCGGTGACCGCGCCCACGCTGGCCGCGCTGCCGCATCCGCCGATCCAGTTCAACTACATGGGCCGGTTCGACTTCCCGGAGGCCGCCGACTGGGAGTTCGCCCCCGAGGCGGAGGCCGCCGAGAACGGTGCCGACGACGCCATGCCCGAGACGTACGAGCTGGTGCTGAACGCCCAGACCGAGGACCGCGCGTCCGGCCCACAGCTGGTCGCCACCTGGAGCTGGCCGGACGGCGTGTTCGCCGAGGAATCGGTGGACGAGCTCGCCCGTCTCTGGTTCGACGCCCTGCAAGCCCTGGTAACGCACAACCCCATGAGGAGTATCCGATGAGTACGAACCCGTTCGACAACGCCGACGGCACGTTCCTCGTGCTGGTCAACGACGAGAACCAGCACAGCCTGTGGCCGGTCTTCGCCGAGGTGCCGGCGGGTTGGCGGACCGTACACGGCCCGGCCGACCGGCAGGACTGTGTCGACTACGTCAACGGGCACTGGACCGACATGCGTCCGCAGAGCCTGATCGACGCCGACCGCTGAGCGGCGGCCCGGACCAGCGCGCTCAGTGTCGGGCGCGCTGGTCCGACCAGGCCCGCCACAGGGTGGCGTACGGGCCGCCCCGCGCGATGAGGTCGCGGTGGGTGCCCACCTCGACGATCCGGCCGGCCTCCAGCACCACCACCCGGTCCGCGCTCACCGCCTGGGTGAGCCGGTGCGCCACGACCAGCGCGGTACGTCCCGCCAGCGCGGCCGTGGCCACCCGTTCGAGCAGGCGCGCTCCGGCGCTGCCGGCCTCCGCGGTGGCCTCGTCGAGGATCGCCATCGGCGGATCGGCCAGGATCAGCCGGGCGAACGCCAACTGCTGTGCCTGCGCCGCGGTGAGGACGTACCCGCCGGCACCGACCTCGGTGTCCAGACCGTCCGGCAGTTGCCGCACCCAGCCCAGCGCGTCCACGGTGTCCAGGGCGGCGCTCACCTCGTCGTCGGTGGCGTCCGGGCGGGCCAGCCGCAGGTCGTCGACGAGGGGCCCGGCGAAGACGTGCACCTCCTGGGTGATCAGGGCGACCTCGCCGGCCGGCACCACGACGCTTCCCCCGGTGGGCCGGTGCACTCCGGCGATCACCTTGGCCAGCGTGGTCTTGCCGGCGCCGCTGCTGCCGACCAGGGCGACCCGCTCGCCCCGGGCGATCGTCAGGTCGACGTCGTGCAGCACCGGCCGGTCCGGCCGGTAGGCGAAGTCCAGCCCGCGTACGACCACCGCGTCCGGTCCGTCTCCGGCGACGGCCCGCTGTCGTACCGGCGGGGTCAGGTCGGCGACCCCGACCAGCCGGTCCAGCCCCGAGGCGGCGGCCTGGGCGTCGTCGACCAGGGCGAGAGCCACGTTGACCGGGCCGAAGAGGCCGTGGAAGTACAGCGCCGCCGCGGTCGCCGTGCCGATGCTCACCAGGTCACCCCGAACGAGGAAGAAGCCGGTGCCGAGGACGGCGGCGAGTCCGGCGAACTCGGCGACGTGCAGCCGGGCGTAGAAGCGGGTCTGTAGCGCGACGCCCCGCAGCAACAGGTCGACCGCCTGCCGGGACCTGGTGGCGACCCGGTCCCGGTGCGCGTCGGCGATGCGGAACGCGCGGATCGTCGGCGCGCCGTCGATGGTGGCGAGCAGGTGGTGTTGCTGGGCGGCGACGGCGACCCGCTGCCGGGCGTAGAGGGGCACGGCACGGCGGGCGTACCAGCGGACCGTGTGCGCCTGCACCGGCACGGCGATCAGCGCCGCGACCAGGAACCGCCAGTCGAGCACGGCCATCCCGGCCAGGGTGAGCACGATGGTCAACGCGGCACGGGTGAACTCGGGGACGGCGCTGCGGGCCGCCTCGGCGATCACCGCGACGTCGTTGGTCACCCGGGAGGTCAGGTCACCGGTCCCGGCGCGTTCGACCTGCTCCAGTGGCAGGTGCAGGGCCGAGGACACGAACCGCTCGCGCAGGTCGGCCAGCACTCCCTCGCCGACCTGCGCGAGCAGGGCGACACCGAAGCCGGCCAGGGCCGCCTCGACGACAGCGGCGGCCACCAGCCCCACGCCGGTGAGCACGACGTCGCCGGCGCTGCCCCCGCCGGTGGCCAGATCGACCAGGTGCCCGAGCAGCGGCGGGACCACCAGACCGGCCGTGGTGCCGGCGATCAGCAGGGCCAGCGCCCCGGCCAGCCGGGATCGCCGTGGCCGCACCAGGGCACGCAGCTGGGTCAGGGTGCGCCGCCCGGTCGCGATCGGCAGCAACGTCGTCGATTCGGTGGTCATGCGAGCACGGTCTCCCGGTAGGTGTCGTCCTCGGCGACAAGATCGCCGTGCGTGCCGTCGGTGCGGACGGTGCCGTCGTGCACGACGATCACCCGGTCGGTCACCGCGAGCAGCGCCGGGCTGGTGGTCACCAGGATCGTGGTGTGTCCGGCGCGCATCGACCGCAACCGGCCGGCGATGCGCGCCTCGGTCGCGGCGTCGACCGCGGTGGTGGGGTCGTGCACGACGAGCACCGGCGGTTCACCGGCCAGTGCCCGGGCGAGCGCGATGCGCTGCCGCTGCCCACCGGAGAGCGACCGCGCCCGGTCGTCCAGCACGGTGTCCAGCCCGTCCGGCAGGCCGTGCGCCACCTCGTCGGCGTCGGCAGCGGCCACGGCGGCGTCGACGCTCGCCGGGCGGGCCCGCCCGGCGAGCGAGACGGCGGCGCGGACGCTGTCGTCGAACAGGTCGGTCTGGTGTTCGACGGCCAGCACCACGGCCCGCAGATCGTCCGGTGCGAGCGTGGCGAGCGCGACGCCGTCCAGTTCGATCACCCCCGCGGCGGGGTCGTGCAGCCGCCCGAGCAGCCGCACCAGCTCGGCCGCCTCGGCCGGGTCGGTGGCCACGATCCCGACCAGCTCACCGGGAGCGATCTCCAGGTCGATTCCGCGCAGGGGCGGGCTGTCCACCCCGCGCAGCGCGAGCCCGCCCCGCACGGGGGTGACCGGGCTCGCCGCACCGTCGGGCACCGCGGCGGGGGTGTCCAGCACGGCGGCGATCCGGCGGGCGGAGGCCCGGCCCTGGGCGATGTCCGCACCCACCCAGCCGAACGTCGACATCGGACCGACCAGGAACTGCGCCAGGCCGAGCGAGGAGATGAGCTGACCGACGCTGATCTGGCCGTCGAGGGCGAGGAGCCCACCGATGACCGCGACGACCGCCAGGAACACCCCGCTGAGCATGAGCACCAGCCCCTGGTACGCGGCCTCGGCGCGGGCCGCGCGCACGGTCGCGGCCAACGCGCTGCGACTGCGCTGCCGGTAGCGGGCGACCGCCGCGGTCTCGGCCCGCAGACCCTTGACCACCCGGAGCCCGTCTACCAGGTCGGCGGCGATGCCGGAGGCGTGCGCGCCGTGCTCCTGCTCCGTCTCGCTGCGTTCCTCCAGCGGCTTGCCGAACAGCCGGGTGAGCAGCAACAGCGGCGGCGTGCCCAGCAACACCACCAGCCCGAGCGGCACCGAGATGGCCAGCAGCAGGATCGCCGCGAGGGCCAGGCCGACGACGGCGGCCACGCCGGAGGCGACAGCGATGGCGACCGCGCCGACCCGGGCCGCGTCGCTGGTGGCGATCGACACCAACGCACCGGGCAGCCGGTCGGCTTCGGCGCCACCGCGCTCGTGCAGCACCCGCCCGGTCACCCGTAGCCGCAGATCGTGCGCCGCCTGCTCTGCGGCACGTTCGCCGCTGCGCTCGCCGTACCGGTAGCTGTAACTCAGGCCGACGTAGACGGCGGCCAGCACACCCAGCCAGCGGAACAGACCGTCGACGCCGCCGTCCACCGCCCGGTCGATGATCACACCGATCAGGAACGGCACCGCCGCCTCGCCGGCCTGATGGCCGCAGATCAGCAGGGTGCTCAGCGAGATGAGGCGTCGCTGCCCACCGAGCGCGTCGGCGAGCAGACTCCGGCCGCCGGTCACGCGGGGACCCGGTCGGCGGGGTTCGCCGGCACACCGGCACGGGCCATCCGACGCCGCTGCCGCCCGGCCGGCACCACCATCGGGGTGTCCGTCTCCGGATCGGTCATCACCCGGCAGGGCATCGCGAACACCGTCTCCACCAGTTCCGCCGTCATCACCTCGGCGGGCGGGCCCTGCGCGAGGACCCGGCCCTCGCGCATCACGATCAGCTCGGTGGCGTACCGGCAGGCGTGGTTGAGGTCGTGCAGGACGGCGACGACCGTCCGGCCCTGCTCGTGCAGGTCAGCGCAGAGGTCCAGCACCTCGAACTGGTGGGACAGGTCGAGGAACGTGGTCGGTTCGTCGAGCAGCAGGATCGGCGTCTGCTGGGCCAGTGCCATCGCCAGCCAGACCCGCTGACGCTGACCGCCGGAGAGTTCGTCGACGAACCGGTCGGCCAGCTCGGTCACCTCGGTCTGGCGCATCGCGTCGGCGACCGCCGCCTCGTCCTGCGGCGACCACTGCCGCAGCAGGCGCTGATGGGCGAAGCGGCCCCGGGCGACCAACTCCGCCACCACGATCCCGCCGGGCGCGACCGACGACTGCGGCAGCATGCCGAGCTGCCGGGCCACCTGCTTGGACGGCTGCGACGCGATGGTCTGACCATTCAGGTAGACGGCGCCGGACTGCGGCTTCAGCACCCGGGCCAGTGACCGCAGCAGCGTCGACTTGCCGCAGGCGTTGGGACCGACGATGACGGTGAACGACCCGTCGGCGATCTGGACGTCGAGGTCCCGGACGACCACCCTCCTGTCGTACGCCAGGGTCAGTGCGTCGGCCCGCAGCCGCGACTCGGTCATCGCTGTGCTCCTTGTCCGCGGTTACGTCGCTCGTGGAAGAGCAACCAGGTCAGGTAGATGCCGCCCAGGGCGGCGGTGACGAGGCCGACCGGGACGTCGTTCTCGGGCAGGATGCGTTGGGCGACCCAGTCACTGGCCGTCAACAGGGCGGCACCCATCAACGCGGCCGGCAGGATCCCGGCGTTCGGTGACCGGGTCAGCCGGGCTGCCAACGGTGGCGCGGCGAGAGCGACGAACGCGATCGGCCCGGCCGCGGCGGTGGCACCGGCCGCGAGCCCGACGCCGGACAGCGCGAGCACCACCCTGCTGCGTTCGACAGGTACCCCGTGCAGCATCGCGGGCTCGTCGCCCAGGGCCAGCATGTCGAGATACCGGCCGTGGTGGAGCGCGACCGGCAGCAGCACCGCGACGGCGACGGCGACCAGCGCCACCTCGGTCCAGCCGGGACCGTTGACGCTGCCGATCAACCAGACCTGGGCGGCGATCGCCTCGTCCAGTCGACTGCGGTAGATCAGGAACGAGTTGAACGAGTCGAGCAGCGCGGACACGCCGACGCCCATCAGCACCAGCCGGAACGGCTGCACCCCACGGCGGAACGCGAGCAGGTAGATGGCGACCGAGGTGACCAGGCAGCCGATGATCGCGCCGGCCGCGACCTGGAAGCCGGCACCGTTGAACAGCAGCAGGACGATCAGCGCGCCGGTCGCCGCGCCGACCGTCAAGCCGACGAAGTCGGGGCTGCCCAGGGGGTTGCGGGTCAACCCCTGGAAGATCGTGCCGCTCGCGCCCAGGGCGGTGCCGACCAGCAGGGTGATCAGCACGCGGGGTAGCCGCAGCTCGTGCACGATGAAGTCGGTGCCCGGGTCGCCCTGGCCGACGAGGCTCCGTAGCACGTCGGACACGGGGATCGGGAAGTCGCCGCTGGAGAGGTTGACCAGCGCGACACCCAGCGCCGTGAGCAGCAGCGCGGTGCCGGCGATCAGCGCCCGCAGGTGCACCCGCAGCGAGAGCCGGTTACCCCGGCTACGGATCACCAGCCGGGTGCTGCGCCCGGACGGGCGTAGCTTCAGCCCCGGCCCGCTCACAGGATGCTCAGCCGGCGTCGGCGGCACAGCGCGATGAACAGTGGTGCGCCCAGAAACGCGGTGACCACCCCGACCGGCAGTTCGGCCGGGGCCACCAGGACCCGCCCGAGCACGTCCGAGCCCAGCAGCAGGGTGGGCCCGAGGACGAGCGAGTAGGCCAGGATCCAGCGGTGGTCCGAGCCGGTGAACATCCGGGCGGCATAGGGGACGGCCAGGCCGACGAACCAGATCGGCCCGCAGGCGGCGGTCGCGACGCCGCACAACAGGGTGATCGTGATCATGCCCAGCACCCGGATCCGCCCCGGGTGCGCGCCGACCGAGGTCGCCGCGTCGTCACCCATGCTCAGCGCGTTGAGCTGGTGGCCCAGCATCAGCGCGAGCAGGACGCCGACCACCAGGAACGGCGTCAACTGGGTGATCGTGCCGGTCTCCCGGTCGGCGAGCGAGCCGACGTCCCAGTGCCGGTACCGGTCGAACGCCTCCCGGTGGGTCACCAGGATCGCCCAGACTCCGGCGCCGAGCACCGCGGTGAGAGAGACCCCGGCGAGCACCTGCCGTTCCGGGGTGGGAGCCCGGCCCGCACCGCCGAGCGCGAAGACGGCCGCCGAGGTGAGCCCGGCACCGGCGATGGCGAACCAGACGTACCCGGTCGCACTCGTCACTCCGAGCAGCGCGATGGCCAGCACCACGCCGGTGGAAGCGCCCAGGCTGACCCCGAGCAGCCCGGGTTCGGCCAGCGGGTTGCGGGTGAGCGCCTGCATCACCGTACCGGCCAGGCCCAGGGCCGCGCCCACGCCGAAGCCGAGGATCGTCCGGGGCAGCCGTAACTGGTGCACGATCTCCGCGGCGGCGGAGCCGTCGTCGTGCCAGAGCACCTGCCAGACCGTGCCGGGGCCGAGCGAGCGGCTGCCGACCGCGATGCTGAGCGCCACGGCGACGGCGAGGGCGACGAGGCCCACGACGAGGCCGGCCCAGCGGCGACCGGTGCGCGACGACGACTCGCGCGGCACCTTGTCGGGTGGGACGGTCCGGGGCTCCGGGCGGGTGCCGGTGCCTGAGGTCAACACGTGCTCCATCCGTCCACCCGTTCGCACTACTCAATTAGGTGAGGCTAACCTACACTCCCGTCCGAGGTCACCACCCTGGGGCCTCGCTGGCAGAAAGGAACAGCCGTGCGGCCTTCCTCAATCCGCCGGAGCGCCACGGTCGCGGCGACCGTGCTCCTGCTTCTACTCGCGGCCTGCGGTGGTGGGTCGGAGCCGTCGGCCCCCTCGTCCAGCGCCGCCGCCTCCGACGCCTTCCCGGTCTCGATCGCGCACAAGTTCGGCACCACCACCGTCCCGGCCGAGCCCCAGCGGATCGTGGTGGTCGGCCTGGTCGAGCAGGACGCGCTGCTGTCGCTGGGCGTCGTGCCGGTGGCCACCACCGAGTGGTTCGGCGAGAAGCCGGGCGCCATCTGGCCCTGGGCCGAGGCCGCGCTGGGCGCAGGGGCCAAGCCGCAGGTGCTCACCAGCACCGATGGCGTCCAGTTCGAGAAGGTGGCGGCCCTGCGGCCCGACCTCATTCTCGGCATCTACTCGGGGCTGACCAGCGAGGACTACGCGAAGCTGGCGAAGATCGCGCCGACCGTGGCGCAGCCGAAGAACGCCGTCGACTACGGAGTGTCCTGGCAGGACCTCACCCGCACGGTCGGCACCGCCGTCGGTCGCAAGACGCAGGCGGACAAGGTCGTCACCGATGTCGAGGCCAGGTTCGCCGCGGCACGCGCCGCGAACCCGGCCTTCGCCGGCACGACCGGCCTGATGGCCACCACCTACGAGGGCTACTACGTGTACGGCCCGCAGGACTCGCGTGGTCGGCTCCTCTCCGACCTGGGCTTCACGCTGCCGCCCGGGCTGGCCGAGGTGACCGGCAAGGAGTTCGGCGCGAACCTGAGCCGGGAGCGCACCGACATGCTCGACACCGGCGTGCTGATCT
>NZ_FMCU01000040.1 GCF_900091525.1 Micromonospora matsumotoense | reverse complement strand
CACTCCATCCACGGCCGCGCCCCCGCCATCGCCACCGGCCTGTCCGTCACCCGACCCGACCTGTCCGTCTGGGTCGTCACCGGCGACGGCGACGCCCTCTCCATCGGCGGCAACCACCTCATCCACGCCCTCCGCCGCAACGTCAACCTCAAAATCCTCCTCTTCAACAACCGCATCTACGGCCTCACCAAAGGCCAATACTCCCCCACCAGCGAAACCGGCAAAATCACCAAATCCACCCCCGCCGGCTCCGCAGACGCCCCCTTCAACCCCCTCTCCCTCGCCCTCGGCGCCGAAGCCACCTTCGTCGCCCGCACCATCGACTCCGACCGCAAACACCTCCAATCAGTCCTCCGCGCCGCCGCCCAACACCAAGGCTCCGCATTCGTCGAGATCTACCAAAACTGCAACATCTTCAACGACGGCGCCTTCGAACAACTCAAACAACCCGACACCCGCGACGACTACCTCATCCCCCTCGAACACGGCCAACCCATCACCTTCGGCCACAACGGACAACACTGCATCGTCCACCCACCACGCGGCTTCGGCCTCGAAGTCCGCGACACCGCCACCACCCCCGCCGACGACATCGTCATCCACGACACCACCATCACCGACCCCGCCTACGCCTTCGCACTATCCCGACTCCCCGGACCAGACCTCCGCAACACCCCCATCGGCGTATTCCGGCAAACCCACCGCCCCTCCTACGACAACCTCGTCCAACAACAACTCACCACCGCCAAAGCCACCACCACCCACACCCCCGAACAACAACTCACCGCCCTCCTCGCCACCGGCGACACCTGGACCATCAGCTAGTCGCCCGTCGACACGCCGAAGTGGCCGTTCCCCCATGCCGGGGGCCGGCCACTCGCCGTTTCGGCGGCTACCCGGTGTCAGGAGGCGGTGGTGTTGGCGGTGGGTCGGTCGTCGCGGACGTGCACGAGCATGTCGCCGGTCTCGATCACCGCGCCGGCCCTGTCCGCCAGGGTGACCACCTTGCCCCGGCGTACCAGCGCGATGACCAGGGACTCCAGCTCACGTGGGGACTTGCCCACCTCGTGCCGCTCGGCGGAACGCATCGCCAGCGCCATCCCCTGCCCGGGGGTGAGCAGATCCTCCACCACGTCGATCAGCGGCGGCGCGGAGGTGGAGAGGCCGAGCAGTCGACCGGCGGTGGCCGAGGAGACGATCACGTGGTGCGCGCCGCTCTGGCGCAGCAGCGGGGCGTTCTCGGCCTCCCGTACGGCCGCGATGATCCGTACCTGACCGGCGGTGAGCTGCCGGGTGGTCAGCGCCACCAGCACCGAGGCGTCGTCGCTGTCGGTGGCGATGATGACGGCCTTGGCGTTGCGGACGTGCGCCTCCTCCAGCACCGACGACCGGGTGGCGGAACCCTCGATGGCGACCAGTCCGGCCGAGGTGGCCTGCCGCAGCGCGGTGCCGTTGCGCTCCACCACCACGATCCGGGACTTGTCCAGTCCGTTCTCCAGCAGGGCGGAGACCGCGCTGCGGCCCTTGGTGCCGTAGCCGCAGATGATGACGTGGTCCTTCACGGTTCTCCTCCACCGCCCCAGCCGACGGCCGGTCCGGTACTGCTCGGTCAGGACTTCCAGGGTGGTGCCGACCAGGATGATCAGGAAGATCACCCGGGCCGGGGTGATGAACAGGACGTTCACCAGCCGGGCCGACTGCGCGAAGGGGGTGATGTCGCCGTACCCGGTGGTGGAGAGGGTGACCACGGCGTAGTAGAAGCAGTCGAGCAGGGTCAGCCCGTTCTCGTCCACGTCCCGGTAGCCGCTGCGGTCCAGATAGACCACCGCGACGGTCAGCAGGACCAGGCCCAGGGCGGCGGCCAGGCGGAGACTCAACGCGCTGAGCGGACCCCGCCGCTGCGCCGGGAAATGGATCACCGTCGGTCCTGCTCACCCCGGGTCGCCTGCACGAGCACAACATAGCGGTTACCAGGCAGGTCGACCCGCCGGGCCGTCGACCGCACCGCCGGTGAGCGCCCCGTCACCCCGGGCCCGCCACCCCGGTCGGCACCTGGTGACCCGGCCCGGCCGGTGGTGGACCCGCGTGCCCACCGTTCCGGTCGACGCGCAGTGGCCGGCCGGGCCGGTGCCCGGGCCCTCGACGGGGCATGATGGGAGGGTCCCGGGACACCGGCCACGAGGAGGCCCGCATGTCGCTGCTGCGTCGGGTGATCGGCGGGGTGCTTCGTCGGGTACGGCTGCGCCAGGGCCGCACGCTGCGCGAGGTGGCCGCCGCCGCCGGGGTGTCCCTGCCCTACCTCTCCGAGGTCGAGCGCGGGCGCAAGGAAGCCTCCTCCGAGGTGCTGGCGGCGATCTGCCGGGCACTCGGAATCCACCTGTCCGACCTGCTCGAAGAGGCCCGCGACGAGTTGCGCCGGGTCGAGCGTGGGGTTCCCGTGCCACCGGGCGGGAGCCTCGCCCGGCTGGACCGGGTGCCGACCGCCCGCCGCGCGGGCAGTGGCCCGCACCTCCAGATCGGTCCACCCACGGCCGGCTTCGCCCGTCCCACGGCAGCGGTCGGTCCGTCCACGGCGAGGTGCGGCCCGCCCAGGGCCGTGGTCGGCCGACCGACCGGCAGCGGGCCGATGCTGCGGCTCGGTGACGGCGTCGTCCTCGCCGGTGGGGCGCTGTCGCCCGTCGGTGCCGGGGCGTCCGGATTTGCGGCGGTGACCGTCGCCGTGCCCGTCCGGGTGATCGCCGTCGTGTCGACCGCCCGCCCCGCTGCGCGTACCCCCAGGGTGCCGGCACGGCGACGGGCCCGGGCGGGCCGACGGCGGCTGCTGGTCGGGTAGGCCGGCCGGGTTCTGCCGAGGGCGGATCTGCCGGGGGCAGAAACCCTGGGTTGGTGGCCGCCCGGCGGCGCAGGCTGGACCCGCCGGTCCCCGGGCGGCGCGAAATCGCCCGCCGGCAACGCGGAGGTGGTCACCATGATCGGGTACGACGTGCGCATGTTGGACGGCGGGCAGCCGGCCTTCGGCGACCAGGTCTTCGAGCGGCTGCTGCGGGAACGGATCATCTTCCTGGGCACCGAGGTCACCGACGCCTCGGCCAACCAGATCTGCGCGCAGATCCTGCTGCTCGCCGCCGAGGACAGCAAGCGGGACATCTACCTCTACATCAACTCGCCGGGTGGTTCGGTGAGCGCCGGCATGGCCGTCTACGACACCATGCGGTACGTCCGCAACGACGTGGCGACCCTGGCGTTGGGGATGGCCGGGTCGATGGGGCAGTTCCTGCTCTGCGCGGGGGCGGCGGGCAAGCGGTTCGCCCTGCCGCACGCGCGGGTGATGATGCACCAGCCGTCCGGGGGGATTGGTGGCACCGCCGCCGACATCACCATCCAGGCGGAGAACATGCTGCACGTGAAGCGGACCATGCAGGAGTTGATCGCCGAGCACAGCGGGCGCACCCTCGACGAGATCCAGGCCGACTGGGACCGGGACCGGTGGTTCACCGCCGAGCAGGCCCGCGAGTATGGCCTGATCGACCAGGTGCTCACCCGGGTCGATCAACTCCCCGGCTGACCGTCACCGCCCGGGACGGCAGTCGACGGCCGGGCGGGCGGAACCGACGGCGTCCCCGGTCGTCGGACCCGCCCCCTCGCTCGGGTCCGACGACCGCCGGCCGCCACCGCGGCGGACGCTCGTCGATGCGGGAGAGCGTAAGCAGTACGGGGGTTCCCGCGCGGGCGAATACGCGGAACGCATTTCCCACGAACATGGTGACATCGACGGCGCACATCGGCCACCGGTGGCGCAGACCGCGCCCCGGATCACCCGCCGACGGTCAGCACCACCTTGCCCAACGCCCGCCGCCCCTCCAGGTCGGCGTGCGCGGCGGCCGCCTCCGCCAGCGGATATGTCGACACCAGCGGCTGCCACCAGCCACGACCACCCAGCTCCACCGACCGGGCCGCGAGCCCCGCGATCCCGCCCGGCCGGTTGCGCAGCCGTTGCCCGAGCCAGCCGGCGGTCAGGCTGCGCTCCACCAGGTCCGCCGTGCCGACCCGGGTCGGTTCCCCCGCCGACCACCCGAACATCACGAACCGGCCGCCCGACGCCGTCGACTCCAGGGCGGCCCGGCCCAGTGTCCCGCCCACCCCGTCGTACACCAGGGTCGGCCCACCGACCCGCGCCCGGACCAGGTCCGTCCAGTCCGGCCGGTCGTAGTCGACCACCACGACGTCCGCGCCCAGCTCACCGACCCGGGCCGTGCGTCGGGCACCCCGGGCCGCGGCGACCACCGTCGCGCCGACCGTCCGGGCCGCCTGCACCAGCAGCCAGCCCATCCCACCGGCCGCCGACAGCACCAGCACCACGTCGTCCGCCGTCGGCGGCGCCAACTCGAAGACACCGAGGGCGGTCCGGCCCGTCCCGACCAGGGCCACCGCGTCGGCGAACCCCGTCCCCTCCGGTACGACGTGCAGCGACTCGACAGCGGTGACCGCCTGCTCGGCGTACCCGCCGGGGACCATGCCCAGGTGGGCGACGACCCGCCGCCCCCGCCACGCCTCGTCCACCCCGGCCCCGACCAGGTCGACCGTGCCGGCGACCTCGCGACCCGGCACGGTCGGCAACGCCGGCAGTGGCAGCGGGCCGCCCGCCTCGCCCCGGCGCAGCGCGGTGTCGAGCAGGTGGACCCCGCTGGCCGCTACCGCGATGCGCACCTGCCCGGGGGCGGGTGCGAGGTCGGGCAGGTCGTCGAGGACGAGATTGGTGGCGGGACCGAACCGGTGGAGGCGAATCGCACGCATGCCCCCATCCGACAACCTGCACCGGACGTGAGGTCAAGGGCCGGGCCTTCGCTGGGCAGAGCGCGCCGGGATGCGGTCCGGCGACCGGGAGGCACCGCCCCGGCCACGGGGACAGCGCGGGCACCTTGACCGGCCCGCACTGTCGTGACAGCCTCACGGATAGATCCCTGTCCATGGCCAGATGAGTCGACGAGGGGGTCGCCGTTGCGCGACAGGGACTTCGTCCCGGTGAGCGACCGGGTGTCCACACTCGCCCGCCGGTTCCCGCACCGGGTGGCCCTGGCCGACCGGACCGGGGCGGTCACGTACGCCGATCTGGACCAGCGGGCGGACGTGCTCGCCGACACGCTGTCCGGGGCCGGCGTCGGGCCCGCGACCGTGGTGGCGGTCGCCCTGGAACGCGGCGTTCCCCTCGTCACGGCGGCCCTCGCCATCTGGCGCAGCGGGGGCGTCCTGCTGCCACTCGATCCGGCCAGCCCGCCGGCCTGGAACCAGTCGGTCGCGACGGCGGCGGACGCCACGGTGCTCGTATCGACGTCCGTGCTGCACCGGGCCCCCGGCATGCGCCAGGTGGACCCGACGCGGCCGGCCGCCGGGTCACCGCGACCGGGAGGCCGGCCCGCTGCCGGCGACCCGACCGGGCTGGCCTACGTCATCCCCACCGCCGGCACGACCGGCACGCCGAAGCTGGTCATGATCGGCCACGACGCGGTCGTCAACCTCATGGTCGCGCAGCGGCGTTGGTTCGGTGACCTCGGCGACGACGCCCGCGTCCTGCTCTATGCCGGCCCGGTGGCGGACGGCTGGATCTTCGAACTCCTCCTCGGGCTCGGTGCCGCCTGTCGGCTGGAGGTCGTCGACCGGGAGTCACTGGTCGGTGCGCCGCTGGCACGGCTGCTCGCGGAGCGGGCCGTCACCCACGCGGCCCTGCCCGCCGCCGTGCTCGACTCCCTGCCGGAGGACGACCTCCCCCGGCTACGGACCATGCTCAGCGTCGGCAGCCCGTTGGCACCGGCCACGGCGCGGCGCTGGATCGACCGGTGCGAACTGGTCAACGGCTACGGCCCTACCGAGGCCACCGTGGCCAGCACCCTGCACCGGGTCAGCCGGGCGGACACCGACGGCGAGCGCATCCCGGTCGGCCGGCCGATAGCCGGATACGACATCTTCGTCGTCGACCCCGACGGCCAGGTCGTCGCCGACGGGCAGCCGGGCGAGATCGTCATCGTCGGCCGTGGCGTCGCCCGCGGCTACCTCAACGCCCCCGAACTCACCGCCGCACGGTTCGGGCAGGTCGACGGCAGCCGGTCCTACCGCACCGGGGACCGGGGCCGCCGGGACGCCGACGGCCTCGTCCACCTGCTCGGTCGGATGGACGCGCAGGTGAAGGTCCGTGGCTTCCGGGTCGAGCCGGCCGGCGTCGAGGCCGCGCTGCTGCGGCTGCCCGGGGTCCGGTCGGCGGCCGTCTCCGCCGTCGCGGCGGACGCCGGCCCGGTCTCGCTCGTGGCACACGTCGTATCGACGCCGGGCTACCAACCCTCCGGTACGGCGCTGCGGGCGGCCCTGGCCCGCGCCGTCCCCGCCCACCTGGTGCCGGACCTGGTCGTGGTGGTGGACGCCCTGCCGCTCACCGCCGCCGGGAAGGTCGACCGGCGGCGGTTGGCGGTGCCGGCGGGGTCCCGACCGCCGCACACCCCGACCGAGCACGCGATCGCCGCCATCGTCGAGGAACTGGTCGGCGTCGACGGGGTCGGCCTGGACGACGACCTGACCGACGTGGGCTGGCACTCGCTGCTGACCACCCAGGTCGCGTTCCGGATCGAGCGACGGCTGGGCATCCGGCTCGCCCTGGAGGAGATCGTGCGGGCCGGCACGATCGGGCGGATCGCGGCGGTCGCCGCCGGCCGGGCACCGGACCCCCGATGAGCGGCGGACCAACCGTGCCCGGCCTGCTGCGGCAGCGTGCGGCGGACACCCCGGACGCCGTCGCCCTGTGCCACCTCGACGGCGCGACGCTGACGTTCGCACAGTGGGACCGGTCGGCGGACGCGCTCGCCGCCGCGCTCGCCGACGACGGACTGCGGGTCGGCCAGCGGGTGGCGCTGCTCTTCGACGAGCGGGAGTGGTTCGGGTACGCGACCGCGTTCTGTGGCGTGCTCCGGGCCGGTGGGGTGGCGGTACCGCTGTCGGCCCGGCTCCCGCCGGGACAGCTCGTCGCGCGGGTCACCGTCGCCGGGGCGGTCGGGATCATCCGGGAAGGCTGCGCCGTCCCCGCGGAGCTGGGCGGCTGGCAGCGCGGGCCGGCCGGGGCCGCAACCGACGCCGTGCCCGACCGGGCGACCCCGGACGGCGCGGCCCAGATCATCTTCACCTCGGGGACCGAAGGGTCGGCCAGGGCGGTCGTCGCCACCCACGGCAACCTCACCCACGGGCACGACACCACACCCGGCCGGCGGCAACTCGCGCACTCCCGCTATTTCCTGCACGCCTTCCCCATCGGGACGAACGCCGCCCAGACCATGCTCCTCACCGGCCTGGCCGCCGAACCCGCCGCGCTCGTCGTGCCCCGGTTCGACGCCGCCGAGGTCTGCGCCGCCGTCGAGGAGTTCCGGGTCGGCACCCTCTTCCTCGTCCCGTCGATGGCCCGGGAGCTGCTGGCCTCCGGCGAACCCGACCGTCGTGACCTGTCGTCGCTGGTGCTCGTGGGAACGACCGGCGACGTGCTGCCCGCCGCCGTCGCGCGTGCCCTCGGTGACGTCCTGCCGTACGCCACCATCGTCAACACCTACAGCTCGACCGAGGCCGCACCGGCCCGTACGACGATGGTGTTCGACAGCCGACGCCCGGACGCGGTCGGTCGGGGCGCCGTGCGGATCACCGACGACGCCGGCCGGGAGGTCGCTGCGCGCGAGGTGGGTCAGGTCTGGATCGGCTCCGACGCCCCACCGCGCCGTTACCTCGACGGTGGTGACGCCGCGACGTTCCGCGACGGTTGGACCCGCACCGGTGACCGGGGCCGGCTCGACGACGAGGGCTACCTCCACCTCACCGGCCGCGACGCGTCGACCATCCACTCCGGCGGTACGAAGGTCTCGTCGTTCGCGGTCGAGCAGGCGCTGCACGGGCACCCCGACGTCCGGGACTGCGCGGTGGTCGCCGTCGCCGATCCGGTGTGGGGCGAACGGCCCGCCGCCGTGCTGGTGACCCGTACCGGTGCCGTACCGGCGGACCTGCGGGCCTTCCTCGCCGGCCGGCTGTCCGGTCCGGAGATCCCGCAGCGGGTCGTCTGTGTGGACGCGTTGCCGCGCAACGACGGCGGCAAGGTGGTCGCACGGTCGCTGCGGGGCCTCTTCCCGCCGGCCGGATCGACGCCCGCCGCCGCCCCGGTGACCGTGGTCGAACGACGACTGGCCGACATCTGGGCGAGCGTGCTGGGCGTGGCCGCCGTGGGCCGCGACGACGACTTCCTCGCCCTGGGCGGCAACTCGATGTCGGCACTGCGGCTGGCCCGTCTCGTCTCCGACCAGTTCGCGGTCGCCACGCCGGTGTCGGCGCTGTACGCCCGGCCGGGCCTGGCCGCGCAGGCCGCCTGGATCGCCGACCGGATGTCCGGGTCACCATGACGCAGTTCGTGCCGACCTCGCCGCTGCAACGGGGCATCTGGTTCAACGAGCAGCTGGCCGCGCTCGGGTCGGCGTACACGGTCGCGGTCACCGCCCACCTGCGCGGCCCGGTCGACGTGGGCCGGCTGGCGCGGGCCTGTACGGCGCTGGCCGCGCGGCACCCGCTGCTGACCGCCGGCTGCCACAACCTCGACGGCCTGCCCTGGCTGGCGGTCGGCGAGCACCCGCTGACGCTCACGGTCGAACCCACCGCCGACGGGACCGTCCGCGAGCGGGTCGAGCGGGCCGGCCGCACCCGGTTCGACCTGTCAGCCGGGCCGCTGGCCCGGGTCTGGTGGTTCCCCCTCCGGAACGGAGGCGGGGTGCTCGTCCTGGCCGCCCACCACCTGATCGTCGACGGCCAGTCCAAGGACATCCTGCTGCGGGACCTGGCCGACCGCTACGGCCCCGACGCACCGCCGGTGGTGGCGGCGCAGCCGGCCGGACCCGGGTACCGGACGCCGCCGGAGCACCTGGTCGTCGCGGCCACCGAATACTGGTGGCGGAACCCCCCGCGACCGGTCGAGCTGCCCCGCGACGGCGGGGTACGACCCGGCGACACGGTCGTCCGCGCGCTGACCCCCCGGACCCGTACGAGGCTGGCCGAGGCGGCCGTCGCACTGGACGCGACCCGGTTCGAGCTGCTGCTCACCGTGCTCGCCAACTGCCTCACCCGGGACGACGGGCCCGTCCCGATCGCGATCGAGCTGTCGGTGCGTACGCCGGCCGAGGCGGACCGGATCGGCATGTACGTCAACGAGCTTCCGCTCACCCTCCCCACGCCACCGACCGGCTCGTACGCGGCGGCGCTGACGACCGTCCGCGCCGGCCTGCGGGAGCTGTACGCCCACCGGACGGTCCCGTTGGCGATGTGCCGGCCCGGGACACGGCCGTTCCTGGCCACCGCCGCCGTCTCGGTCAGCTACCGGCGGATCGCCCCCGGCCCGGTCTTCGCCGGCCTCGCCACCACGGTGGACTGGTCGGCGTTCAACGGGGTCGCCCGCAACGCCCTGCACGTCATGATCGATGACGGCGAGCAGACCCATGTCACGTTCCAGTTCCCGGCGTCGGCCGACGTACGGGGGCGGGCCGACGCCCTGATCGACCGGGCCCTGGCGGTGCTCGACCGCAGCCTCGCCGCGCCGCACGCGACTCTCGCCCGGTCGCCGGAGGAGCCGCCCCCGTGGACCTGAGCCTGTTCTTCTTCTCCGCCAGCGCCGACGACGCCCACGACCTGCTGCTCGACAGCGCACGGTTCGCCGACGACCACGGCTTCGCGGCGGTCTGGACGCCGGAGCGGCACTTCCACGAATTCGGCGGCCCCTACCCGAACCCGGCGGTGACCGGTGCCGCCGTCGCGGCGGTCACCCGGCGGGTCGGTGTCCGCGCCGGCAGCGTCGTGCTCCCCCTGCACGACCCGTTGCGGGTGGCCGAGGAGTGGGCGGTCGTGGACCGGATCTCCCACGGCAGGGCCGGGGTCGCGTTCGCCTCCGGTTGGCACGCCGTCGACTTCGTCCTCGCCCCCGACCGGTACCCGCACCGCAGGTCGGCGTTGCCGGAGCTGATCGACGAGGTGCGTGCCCTGTGGCGGGGCGGCACGACGCCACGTCCCGACGGCACCGGCAGTCACGTCGACGTCGAGGTCTTCCCCAAGCCGGTGCAGGCCGACCTGCCGGTCTGGATCACCAGCGCCGGTGACCTGGCCACCTTCGAACTCGCCGGGCGGCTCGGCGTCGGCGTCCTCACCCACCTGCTCACCCAGAGCCTCGACGAGCTGCGCACCAAGATCGAGCGGTACCGACGGCTGCACCCCGGACAGGGCCGGGTCACCCTCATGCTGCACACCCTGGTCGGAACGGACGACCAAGGTGTGTCCGCCCTGGCCCGGGAGCCGATGACCCGGTACCTGCGGTCCTCGCTCGACCTCGTGGCGGGGATGCTGCCGGACTCCCCTTTTCACGACCCCACGATCACCGACGACGAAGCGGACTTCCTCATCGGCCGGGTGCTCGACCGGTTCCTGGCCGAACGGGGGCTCTTCGGCTCGGTGCCGACCTGCGCCCGTACCCTGCGCCGGCTCGCCGAGGCGGGCGTGGACGAGGTCGCCTGCCTGATCGACTTCGGCCTGCCGGCGGCGGCGACCAGGTCCGGTCTCACCCACCTGGCCCGGCTGGTCGGGCAGTGACCCCGGCGGCGGGCCCCGGCCCGGGCGTACCGGCAGCGCCCGCGCCACCGGCCGCCCTGCGGTGCCGGCGCCCGCGTCGGGCGGTGCCCACACCCACGTCTGCCGAGCGAAGGAGCGCTGATGGACGACGACCTTCCCGCATTCCCGCTGCCGCCCGCGTCGGGGCTCGCTCCCGCCGCCGACTTCGCCCGACGGCGCGCGGAATGCCCGTTCGGCCGCGTCCGGCTGCCCAGCGGCGACAGCGCGATCCTGCTCGTCCGGCACGCCGACGTCGCCGCCGCCGTCAGCAGCCCGGCACTGTCCCGCAACCACCTGCTCGCGCAGGCCCCCCGGCGCAGCGGCGAACCCAACTTCCTCTACGACCCGGACCTGCTGATCAACCAGTCCGCGCAGGCGCACGCGACGGTCCACCGGATCGCCACCCGGGCGATGAACCACGAACGGGTCGCGGCCCACCGACCGGTGATCCACCGCATCGCCGACGCGCTCGTCGACACCATGACCGACGACGGCCGCCCCGGTGGCGACCTCGTCGCCGAGTACACCGACCGGCTCCCCCTGCTGACGATCACCCGACTGCTCGGGATACCGGCCGAGGACTGCGACGACATCCGCCGCTGGTCGGGGGCGTACACCCACTCCCATCCCGGCACGCCGCAGGAACGGGCGCGGCTCGTCGCCGACTTCGGCGCGTACGTCCGCGACGTCGTCACCGCCGCGCCGCGCGCCGCGCTGCTGGCCGATCTCGTGCACCCGCCCGACAGCGGGGTCAGGCTCTCGACGGACGAGCTGGTCAGCCTGACCAGACTGATGCTGTCGGCGGGGGTGGAGGCCCCGGCGACCGTGCTCGGCCGGGCGATGTTGCGGCTCCTGGCCGACGACGCGGCCGACTGGCGGACGTTCGTCCGGCGCGGCACCGATCCCCTCGCCATGGCCGACGAGCTGCTCCGCCTCGTCTACGCCGGCAACGTGGCCGCCCTGCGGACCGCGACCACCGACCTCGTGCTGCCGTCGGGGACCGTCTCGCGGGGCGGGGCCGTGCTCCTCGCGTGGATCTCGGCGCTGCACGACCCGGCCGTCTATCCCCGCCCGGAGGCGCTGCTGCCCGGTCGCCGGGCACCGAAGTTCGTGGGGTTCGGCGGTGGCCGCCACTACTGCCCGGGGCGGCGGCTCGGCCGGGCGATCCTGGCGGTGGGGCTGGACCGGCTGCGCGCCAGGCTGCCCGGGCTCCGGCTCGCCACCGACGGGCCGATCCCCATCGCGGAACGGGAGGTCGGCGCCGTCGTCACCACGTTGCCGGTGCGCTGGTAGAGCCGGTTCCCCGGGGGGAGCGGGCTCAGCTCCGCGGTGGCGGCCGGTGGTGTCCCGGTGCCGCCTCGGGCAGGTGGTCGGCGAGGGCGGTGAACTGCGCCCGGGTCAGGTACGACGGGTTGGCGGCCTGTGGCTGGCGGAACACCTCCAGCCCGGCCAGCCGGGGATCGGCGCGCAACCGGTCCCGGTGCAGCCGTCGTGGCTCGGGCAGGACGGTCAGGTCCAGCGGCACCGTCCAGGGCGCGCGGGCCTCCCCGCCGGGCACCGGCTCGCCGGTGAGCCGGCCGATCCCCCAGACGCCGTACGGCAACCGCCCCCGGCTGCCGCTGGCCCAGAAGAGCACGGGCTGACCGGCCCGCATCAGCCGGGCCCGGTAGCCGGGGCGTACGCACCAGCTCGTCACCCGGGGGTCCCGGGCGAACCGGCCGGCGAGGTCGACCAGGTCCGCATTGCCCTTGATCAGCCAGGCGCCCAGGTCGTCCCGGGTCACCTGACGTTCGTCGGTGCGTCCGTGCGACACGTCGGGTCCTCCTCGGCGGTCAGATCAGCCCTCACGGACCGCGTAGGCTACCGCGTGGGTGCGGTTGCGCAGCTGGAGCCGGCTGGTGATGTCGTGCGGCACGTTCTTGACGGTCCGCTCCGAGCAGCTCGACCGGGTCGCCACCTCCCGCACCTGCGCGTTCACCCCGGGAAACGGGGAACGTGGCAATAGGCCAACATTCGTCTATGCGACTCGGTATCCGGCAACACGTCTGCGGATGGCTCCCACGCTCACCGTGGTGGGAGCGATCCATCGCGGCGCTCGGCTTGATGCTGCTCGCCGACAGCTTCCTCCCCTGGTACCGGCTGAGCTGGACGGTCAGCCGGTACGGCAGCGGACAGCAAACCCGCCACGTCAACACGGCTACGGCATGGCACAGCTCATCCGGCTGGTCGCTGGCCGTGCTCCTCGGCGTCATCGCGGCAGTCGGTTATGTGACCTGCCGCGCCGGTACCAACAGGTGGCCGACGCTGCCGGCACGGCTGCGCCGGCTGTTTCTGCTCACCGCGACGATGAGTCTGCTCGTGGCAACCGTCTCCTGGTTGACGATCCCCTCAGTGGACGCGCCAGGCGGCTACGGCTTCGTCGCTGCGGACGAGATCGCGGGTGGGGTCAGGTTCGGCGACATTGTGCGTGACCATCTCTCCGCCAGGGAGACGAATGTGACCTGGGGCTTCTTCATCGCAGTGTTCATCACGATGGCGCTGGTGCTGCTCATGCTCCTGGATATTGTTCGGCGCACCGACCGCCGTGCTGCCGCCATCGCCGGATAGGGCAGGGACTGCCGCACGGCCGGGCCACAGGGTGGCCGAAGGGCATCAGCCTGCAGCCCTACGCCGGTTAGGTGGTGCGGAGGCCCGAGGGATGGTCGCCGTGCCGTCGGTGCCGGCACCTCCTGCGCGCGGCTTGCCGAGCACATCCACAGGCCAGAGGGATCATTAGCTGATCTTCGAGGTGCCCCCGGCGGGGCATGTCACAGAACTGCAAATGGTCGCTGCCCCCGTCGTCGTCGGCGGGGGCAGCGTCGTTTGCGCTGGTGTGGCGATGGGTGGCGGTGCGGGGGTCGTCTGCCGTGGCGCGGGTTAGCCGGGCCAGGTGTGGGGCGGCGTGTTGGCTGACGGTGGCTCGGAACGCGACCTGGTTGGTTCGGACATCGTGGTAGATCTGCACGGCGAAGGCGTCCAGGAGGCGACGGAGGCGGTCGGTCGGTAGTAGGCCAAGTTTGACTTCCATCTCGGGTAGGGCGGCGAGGATGTCGGCACTGCCGGGGTCGGAGGGCATGGTTTCTTCGAGGTGGGCGAGTTCGGCGGTCTTGGTCTCGCGGTCGCGGTCGAGTTGGGCTCGGCGTTCGGAGATTTCGGCGAACACGGTGCCGTCGGGGTCGTCGTTCTCCTCGATGACGCGTAGGAGGCGTCGGCGGCGGGTGGTGATGTCGTCCAAGGTCCTCCGCAGGACGGCGATCTGTCGCCGTTGCTCGTCAGCTGCCTGTTGGGCGGTGATGTCGAGGCTGCATTCGGCGAGGCGTACCCGGTCGGGGCCGAGGACGTAGGTGTTGAAGAACCGGTCGGTGAAGTCGAGCAGGATGTCTTCGGTCACCGAGATCATGCTCGGATGTCCTTCGGGGATGGCCCTCTCTCGGGGTTGGCAGGAGTAGTAGGTGTATCCGGTGACGGTCCGGCCGAACATGCGTCGTTGGCACGGGGTGCACCAGACGTAGGAGCGCAGCGCGTAGACCCGTTTGGTCTGTCGGTGCCGGTTGGGGGTCCCGTGGTGGGCGTCTGCGCGGGAGCGTTCTCGGGATCGGCTCACGTTCTGTGCGGCGAGGAACGTCTCGATCGGCACGATGCCCGGGTGGGTGGGCTGTGCGGAGACGACCCACTGCTCACGGGGGTTGACCTTGCCGGGGTGCAGTTTGTCTTTGGTCGAACGCCGGTTCCACACCATGTGGCCGGTGTACTTGGGGTTGACGAGGATCTCGCGGACCGCTGAGCCGGTCCATCGTCCGACCGCGCGGGCGGGATCGACAGGTTGTGGGGGCGGGTAGCGGTCGAGGTCGGTGTTGAGCCGTTCGGCGATGGCCCGGTAGGACAGCTTCTCGTCGATGCGCCAGGCGTAGATCTGCTCGACCACCGGCCCCCGGTCGGGGTCGATCTTCAGCTTGGTCTTGTGCTTGCCTTCCGCCCGCTTGGCGGGAACCGGGTGTTTGTGCTTCTCGGCGAGGTAGCCGTATGGAGGCTTGCCGACGTTCCAGCCCTGGGTGGTGTGTTCCTCGAAGCCGTCCCACGACTTCTCCAGCATCTCGATCATGTACCACTCGGCGACGCCCTGCTTCGTCCGGCGCAGGAGGATCTGGGCGGCCCGTTTGCGGCTGTTCGATTGCATGACCGGCTCGTCGGCGGCCAGCAGAGGCACCCCGGCGAGTTCAAGGTCGTGCTCGATCTTGGTGCCCTGGTGGGTCCAGCGGGCGATGCGGTCGATCGACTCGCAGATGACCACATCGAAGCGGCGATCCGGCGAGGTGGCCTCTTCCAGCATGTCGGCGAGGCCGCCGTCTCGTTGCACGGCGACGTCGAACTTCTGCCACGCGGTGCCCCGGCCGCGCTGGCTGAGTTCCTTGCGGGAGGATTCCACGTCCCAGAACCACGCCACGATGACCATGTTGGGCAGCAGCGCCCGTTCGGAGTTGGTCAACTGCCGGGGGATCGACAGCGTGGGGTCCTGCTGCTCCTCGGTCGAGGTACGCCCGAGGAACGCGACCCGTATCGTCCGCTTCGGGGCTGTGGTGGCGGGTGGGCGTAGCCAGTCGGGCAGGGTGCTCGTCACGGGTGGCCTCCGTCGCGGATGAGTTGAGTCAGCACCTCGATGAAGTCGACGCTGCGCAGTCGCCAGGGCATGACCGGTAGTCGGTCACCGTCGCGGATCTCGGGGGCGTGGAGGAACTCGATGCCGGCGACCGCGAGCGCACGCAGCAGCGCGGTCCTCGTCGCCGTGTCGCAGGACAGGCGGTGGACGTCGGTGCTGATCACGAAGTCGAACCGGCGATCTGGCCGGCTCACCTCGATGAGCAGGGCATCCAGACCACCGTCACGGCTGATCTCCCGCTCGTGGTCGAGGAAGAGGTTGGCGGGTGCCCGCCGATAGTCGGGCCGAGTGCCGAGGTCGGAGAACACCGCCGTGATCGCGCCGTCAGGCAGCACCGAGACGCACTGCTGGTACTGACCGCCGACCACGCGGGCCGCCGTGGCGAGGTCCCTGGCCTCGGCGGTCCGGCCGTAGAACGCCACACGCGGGAGCACGGTCGTGCGGTGGATGTTCATACCTCGGCCAGGGTGCCGGTCGTGCCGTCAGCGGCCCCCGCTGGGCAGATGGCGACGGTGACTGCCCCATCGTTCGGTGCGATGGCCGGTGTGTCGTGGGGGCCGTAGACGACGATGCTGCCGGTGTCGTCGTGGCCGACGGTGGCGTACATGACGTGCGTACCTCCTGCGGTTGGTTGGCGTCGGGTCGGGCCACGGGCCGACCGCTGGTGCTGCCGGTCGACCCGTGGACGTCGATCACCGCTCAACTCCGGAAAGGGATCAAGACCGCCCCGAGGGCAACACCGGCCACGGCACACCGAGTGGCCCGGAGGGCGACCGGTCAGACGGGCTCGGCGTGGTGCTGCTGGTCGTGAAGCCAGGTCAGCACGTCGAGGATCGCCTCGGCTTGCAGTACGGCCGGCCGCCGACCGGCCTCACCATCGAGCACGGTGACGTCGAACCGCACCTCCGGCACATCACCGCGGGCAACCGTGCCCTCTGCCGACTGCCCGTCACCGCAAGCCGGAGACTCGCGATCGGGCGGGGTCGACACCCCGCGATGTCTGCCGTCGTCCGCCTCCGGGGCGGACGGTCCGTGCCCGTCCGGTACTTCCGGATCGGGGGTGCGGGGGACATGGATAGGGGGAAGGAGCAAACCGGCAGTTGCCGGCTGGGGCCGGTCGCCGGGGGTGGTGAAGCTGGGCTTCGGCATGGGCGTGTGGGCCACGTCCGCCGACAAGCGCTGACACTAAGGGATTACAAATTCGGGCCTCGGATTGGAAACCGCGCTCCGCGCCGAACAACTCGCATCGCCCGCCGACGCCCGGTTGAACAAGATCCTCAACGGGTTGAATACACAGGTCAGGCTCGTGAGGTGCCGGCTTCAGGCGGCACGGGAGCGGCGTGGAACGCCGATGTGATCAGCGACAGATTGCACAGAATCTTCACCCACTTGAACAAGATCACCTTTTGCTTGAACGCGCGACCTGGCTGACCGCCTCGGGCCGTGGACGAGATCGCCATGTGGTGCGGTGCGTCGGCACGACCCGTCCGCCAACCCCGTCCGCCGTCCCGGGCGGTCGGCGACCCCGTCTCCGCGCCTCGTCCTGCGAGGCCGTCCGCACCAACCAGTGCGACCCCGCCGTCCCCGTCCCCGTCCGCCGTCCGCGCCGGATGGCCTCCGTCCCCGCCGCCTACTCGCCCTGTCCGACCGTCCCCCTCGCAGCGGCGCTCGTCCCATGGAGGGGTGACCGCGGTAAGCCCAAGCCCGAATCCTCGGCGCCCGCTGAGCTTGCATCGGTCGAGCTGATTGGCCGCGAAACACGTGCTGTTCAGGGGTGAGGGTTCTAACGAGATGTCTAACGAGTGATCCAACGAGGAACGCAACGACCACGAACAGCCGGGTGAGAACGCCCCCTTCAGTACGTCGTACAAGCACGTCAACGGGGGTGAGGAGGGCCGGTGGACCGGAACCGACTGATAAGAGAATCCCTCCTACCCGCACATCTGCCACCGGCAGTCCCCCGCCTGGCGGCGTCCGTCGTGGCCGCCGAACTCGGCCGACTCACCCCCCGAGAACGCCCCCTGCTCGGCGCACTTCCAGCGACCGAACTGCGGCATCCCCGTGCGCGCCTATGCCTCGGATCCCGTCCCGGTCAGCTCGTGACCGTCGCCGTCGGTCGCCGACGCGAACCACGAAGTCGGGGCAGCACCCGCCGTGGTCGGCGCGGCGCGGCGCACCCCCGAAGCTCCTGGTCGACGGCGTGGCAGACGCCCATATTTGATGATCATGGTGCCGGCGTCTTGGCGTCCAGAGCACGGCTCGATCTCACCGCACGTCACACACTCTCCGGATGGTCGGACCGTCAGGTGGCGTTCGAGTTCTGCCTGGGCTCGTTCGATCTCTTCCAGTGCCACGCTGGCCAGATAGGTCGTGCTCACCACGGCCTCGACGATGGCGTTAGGCGCAAGGCGCATATCCGAACGAGTGCCGGTCGAGGGCTTGGGCCGAGCGGCGTGCCGTATACCCGCAACGCCGGACCTTCCCCGTTCAATGAACCGTGGCCGTGCATCCGGAGCTGGTCATCGACACGGGTGACTCGTGGAGTCAGATCACTGCGTCCGTGCATGTAGTCCCGCTCCCCGCCCTCGATCACGTCGCATAGCGATTACGGCCCCGGCCAGATCGAGCGCCACGGAAAGCGGATCATTCGCCGTAGCTGGCAGGTAGCCCTGGTCTAACCCGCTCGCCTTCATCAACGGGCGTAGCGTCCCTTGGTGTTCGGCCGTGACAGCCGGGTGGTTGATAAGGTCGCGTGCCGCGTTGGCGTCCTCGTCGTGGGTCGCATCTGCCACCAGCTGTTTGGTCAGGTTGTCTACGACATCGGTTGGCAAGCCCGTCGAGAGGTCCAGGGCCGTCAGTCCGAGGCGAACGCGGAACACTGCGAGCCCGGGAGTTCGCGGTACGGCGGACACTCGATCGATGAGTTCAGCGTGGTCGACGGCGACCGTCCCCACGGCCAGCTCCTGCCAGGTCTTGAGGAGCCCATGCACCGCTTGCTCCCACGGCGCCTCGATTTTGGTGGCCGCGAGGAGAGCCGCTGCTGACGGCCCTTCGGCCCGCAGCAGATGAGCGACGATTGCGACCTGTCGTCCATCAAGAAGGGTCGGTCCGATTCCGTCGTATCGGCGTACATGGTTCACGGCGTCGTCCCACCGTCCGGCGAGGGTGAGGGCACGGGTTCCGTCGGAGAGCAGGGTGCCGCGCAGCCAACTGATGATCTGATTGAGTTCTTCGGGATCGGCGGGAAGTTGTCGAGGATGTATTTCCAGGTCGTCCAGAAGAGCGGGAGTGCCGCCGACGATGGCCGCGTATAGGTGCGTGAGTAGGCGGTACGCGCCGTCGCCGTCGCCTCCACGAATGCGCAGGCGAGCGAGGTTGACGACTGGTTCGAGAGCGAAGCGGGCCGTGTAGCCGTTCAGCGGGGCTTGGCTGAGGTAGAGGCTGGCGTGGCGACGGCACCAGGCGCGGGCAAGGTGGGGGTCTCCACAGTCGGAGGCGACGAGGGCTGGGCTTGACCCGTTTCGACGGACGGGGTCGATGTGGTGATCTTATCTAGGCGGCCTGGTGTACCGGTTGAATGGTGTGGCGGGTGGCTTCGTAGGCGGCTGGGCTGAGGTAGCCCAGCGAGGAGTGCCGGCGACGGGTGTTGTACCAGCCTTCGATGTACTCGAATGTGGCCTGGCGGGCGGCGGTGTGTGTGGGCCACGGCTGCCGGTGCAGCAGTTCGGTCTTGACCGTAGCGAAGAAGGACTCGGCTACCGCGTTGTCCCAGCATTGCCCGCGACGGCTGTTGGACAGGCGGATGCTGTGGGTGGCGGCGAGGCGGGCGTGTTGGGCGCTGGTGTACTGGCAGCCGCGGTCGGAGTGGAAGATCAGCCCAGACGGTGGGCGGCGCCGCACGATCGCGTCGTTCAGGGCGGCATCGATCAGGTCGGTTTTGAGGTGATCGGCGACGGCCCAGCCCACGACGCGACGGGATGCCAGGTCGATGACAGTGGCCAGATACAGCCAGCCCTGCCACGTGTTGATGTAGGTGATGTCTCCGCACCAGCGGGTGTCGATGCGGGCGGGGTCGGTGGTGAAGTCCCGACCGATCAGGTCCGCACGATCGGCTGCCGCGGGGTCGGTGATGGTGGTCGTCTGCCACCGGCGCGGGCTCTTGCCGC
The DNA here is from genome assembly GCF_900091525.1 of Micromonospora matsumotoense. Lineage (GTDB taxonomy): Bacteria > Actinomycetota > Actinomycetes > Mycobacteriales > Micromonosporaceae > Micromonospora > Micromonospora matsumotoensis. Next base: position 662 of record NZ_FMCU01000040.1, on the reverse strand, counting down.
GCACGCCGACGTCGCGCATCAGCCGGGCGATGCGTTTACGTCCGTGCCGCAGCCCGGCGTCGGTCAGTTCGGCGTGCACCCGGGGGGCTCCGTAGGTGCCCTTCGACATCGCGTGCACCTCGATGATCTTCGCGGTCAGCGCCTGGTCGGTCAGGTCTCGCTGCGACTGCTGACCGGTGGCGTGCTGGTAGTAGGCGGATCGGGAGACCTTCATCAGCTCGCACGCGCGTGTGACGTTGTGCTTGCCGGCCTTCTCCGCCTCGATGAACGGGTACACGTTCACCGGGTCTCCTTCGCGAAGAAAGCCGTCGCCCGCTTCAAGATATCGACGTCCTCGCGCAACCGGCGGTTTTCCCGCCGCAGTTGGGCGAGTTCGGCCTTCTCGTCGCTGCTCAGCCCGTCGGAGCGGGTACCGGTGTCGAGTTCGGCTTGCTTGACCCAGTCACGCACCGCGGTCTCGGTCAAGTCGAAATCGTCGCTGACCTGCCTGATCGTGCGGTCCCCACGCTGACACAGCTCAACGATCTCGGCCTTGAACTGCGCCGTGAACGACCGGCGAGGCCGGGGCCGCTTCTTACCCATGCTCTCCATGATGCTGGACATCCTCCCGGAGCCCACCGGGCTCCTGATCTCGGATGTCCGTCAAAACGGGTCAGGCCCAG
>NZ_FMCU01000035.1 GCF_900091525.1 Micromonospora matsumotoense | reverse complement strand
ACCACCTACCCCACCCTCACCAAAACCTGGGTCGATGCCGGCTTCAAGAACCGTGTCGTCGAACACGGCGCCCACCTCGGCGTCGACGTCGAGATCGTCACCAAAGACCCACAGATCAAGGGCTTCAGCGTCGTCAAACGCCGATGGGTCGTCGAACGCACCATCGGCTGGCTCATGCACCACCGCCGACTCGTCCGCGACTACGAAACCCGACCCCACAACTCCGCCAGCATGATCACCCTCGCCATGATCGACAACCTCGCCAAACGCCTCACCACCGAAACCACCCCAACCTGGCGAGAACCCCCACAACCACAACACACACAAAATACGTGAATCAGACGTCCTCTAATACTGACCCGAGCCAGGTCGCGAGTAGGTACTGCAGTTGCCGCAGGACGGCGTACAGGCTCAGAGGGTGGTTCGGAAGCCTATTTCCGATGTGGGCCTGGTGAGCCCCGCTCGGCGGTTGCCTTCCGCTACTTACGCCGAGATGTCGGTAGAGCCAGGTGGTTCTCGGATCACTGCTTCACGTCTGGCTATTCGATGAGCCCGGATTGGTAGGCGAATACGACGAGCTGTGCTCGGTCGCGGGCGCTGAGCTTGACCATGGCGCGGCTGACGTGTGTGCGGGCGGTGGCGGTGCTAATGCGGAGTCGGGTGCCGATTTCGTCGTTGCTGAGGCCCTCCGCAGCGAGCACCATGGCTTCCCGTTCTCGTTCGGTGAGTGCGTTGAGCTGGGGGTGGGGTGTCTTCGTGCTTGGTCTGAGCGTGACGAACTCTCGAAGCAGCGTGCGGGTGACCGATGGTGACATGAGTGCACCGCCGTCGGCGACGGTGCGGATCGCGCGGAGGAGTTCCGCAGGCGTGGTGTCCTTGAGCAGGAATCCGCTTGCTCCGTTTCGCAGCGCGTCGAAGACGTACTGGTCGTGCTCGAAGGTGGTGAGCACGATGATGCGGGTGTTGGCAAGGTTGGAGTTGGTGGTGATTCTGCGGGTCGCTTCCAGCCCGTCGATGCCCGGCATGCGGATGTCCATCAGCACGATGTCCGGTTTGGTGCGGCTGGCCATCGCTACCGTGGCGAGGCCGTCGGCGGCTTCGCCGACGCAGGTAAGGTCGTCTTCGTTGGCGAGGAGGGTGCGTAGTCCGAGCCGGACGAGGTCCTGGTCATCGGCGATCAGGACGTTGATCATGTGCCGCCTCCGCTGGGGAGTCGTGCGCGCACCTCGAACCGTTGGGCCACTGGTCCGGCAACGAAGTCACCGCCCAATGCCTCCACTCGTGCCCGCATCCCGCTGATGCCAGTGCCGTCACCGTTGGTCGGCGTGCCGTCGACCGGGTTCGCAACCGTGATTGTGACATTGTCGGCGGCGTACTGGACGGTGACGTCGGCCTGCTCGCAGCGTCCGTGCCGTAGCACGTTGGTGAGTGATTCCTGAACGATGCGATAACCGGCCAGATCGACCGCCGGGGGAAGAGCGCCGGTACGCTCGCCTGTGGTGTGGACGCGCACCGTGACGCCCGCGTCGGCCATTCGCCGGCGTAGGTCGTCCAGGCGACTGAGGCTGGCGGTGGGGGCGCGGTCATCGCCGTCGACGTGCCGCACTGCGGCCAGTGTCGTGCGCAGTTCGTCGAGCGCCTGCTGGCTGGTCTTACTGATCGCCTCCAATGCCACCTTGGCCTGGTCGGGCTGGCGGGGCATGACGTGCAGGGCGATGTCGGCCTGCATCTTTATGGCGGCCAGGCCGTGCCCGACGACGTCGTGCACCTCTTGGGCGACACGGAGTCGCTCGTCGTCCAGCCGCTGCCGGATCGCCTCGGCCCGTGCCTGCTGGCCGGCTTGGTGCCGCAGGTGCAGGCCGTATCCCAGGACGCCCGGGACGGCCACCCACGCAGCAGCAGGCACCAGGCCCAGCCACCCCAGTGCGCGGTCGGAGGTGAGCAGGTGGGCTAGCAGCATCATCAACGTTGCCGCCGCGCACCAGGCGGCGGCCCGTAGTGGAGCATGCCTGGCGGCGCTGTACACCGCGATCATGAGCACCAGGATTATCGGACCGTAGGCGTAGCCCAGGGCGAGGTATCCACCGGTGCAGACCGCTGCGGTCATCAACGTCACGAGCGGCCGGCTTCGACGCCCCGACAGGCTGAGTGCTGCGATCACGACCAGGACGTAGCCCGGCAGGTGTAGCGGCACCGACGGGCGGCCGAGTTCGTCGGCCACCGCGCTGCCGGCGGCGGCGGACACTGCGAGCAGGGCGGCCAGGGCCAGGTCCGCTGCCGACGAACGGATCCACCTCATCGGGCGATCTTTGCAGGGCGAAGACCGTGCCGGGTACGCGATTCTGCGTACGATCGTCGACGCGATCGAGCCGACGCTGACGCCGTTGCGACGCGGCACGCTGCATCGGTGACCAATCGTGTGACGACCACAGGCAACGGTCGGACTGGCGGCGCCAGCAGCCGCATGCGGACAAGAACGCGACGAGCGGCCTGTCAAGTGGCCGTAGCCGATCCCATCCGGCATTTCGCCAGAGCCGGTCACCGTGAACGTCGAGCTGACCTGCGCCCGGCACGGCCCGCCGGAGAACCTCCGGGTCCACCTCGCCGGCTACGCCACTATCAACCGCGGCATCTGGTGCGTGAACTGGAACGCCGTGACCGTCGCCTTGGTGCACAAACACGTGACGATTGAATTCGACACCGTTGCGATCCGGACGCCCGACCGGCCTCGTAGCCGCTGCGGGTATGAGAAAACCCCACGACAGAGCAGCACGCGGGTGACCGAGCGCAGCCGCCTCGGCGCATGGCGCAGGCCTGCATCGTGCCGCGCCCGTAGTAGCGCAAATCTTCGAATCACTGGCTAGGAGGAAGCGATGGCTGGCAGCACGACGTCGACCACAAGCCGTGGGCTTACGATCTGGGGACTCGCGACGGGTGCCCTCGGTATCGCGATCCTGTGGGCATCAGGGGTCGAGTTCCCGTTCTACCCCCCACCGGGTCTACTGATCCTGGCGAGCGGCGCTACGCTCGTCGGTCTGGCCAAGCGGGCCTGGGCACCCGGAGTTGGCGCGTTCCTGGGCCTGTTCGTGATCGTGGGATTCGTCCTGTCCAGCGTGGTCAGCGGGGCCGGCACCGGCAACCTGACCGGCGATGCGGGAATCGGTGGGGTGATCGGCACCGTCATACAGCTCGGCGGTGTCGTCATCGCTCTCGTGGCCGGTTCGGTCGCGGTCAGACGGGAATACCAGGTCAAGCAGTGACCATGCCGCGTCCGCGAAGCGCGTGGCTGATGTTCATCGCCGCCATCATCATCAGTCTCGTCCTTGTCAATCCGTATCTCAGGCTCGACATCGACGGCAGTCGCCTCGACATGAGTGGGAATCTGCATTACGCCCTGCTCGTAGCGCACATCTTCACGGCCGCGGTTGCGATCGTCCTGGGCCCCCTGCAGTTCATGTCCAAGGTGCGGGCGCGCCGGACGCTGCATCGCACGATCGGCCGGGCCTACCTCCTCGCCGGGGTACTGCCTTCCGCGGTGACCGCGATCCCTGTCGCGTTGTGGTCCGGTCGCATCGTGACCCAGGTCGGCCTCGTCGTCGCGGCCGCTCTGTGGCTGGTCACCGGTGGGCTCGCCTACCGGGCCGCCCGCCGCCGTGACTTCATCGGTCACCGCGACTGGATGATGCGCAACTACGCGCTGACGTTCCTCGCCGTCACCTCGCGCATCCTCACCCCGCTGCTGCTTCTGGCTCAGCTCCCGTTTGTCGGCGACGGCGCCGGACCAGTCGCAGAACGCGTTCAATCCATGATCCCGGTCGGCCAGACCCTCGGCTGGATCGTCAACCTGGTCGTGGCGGAGACCCTCATCAGGCGCCGCTCGCGAGACAGCGGCCTGCACACCGGCGACGCCTGCCACTGACGATCGTCGACAACGTTGACGACGCAGCACAGCTACTACAACCTGCCAGCCCCGTCACTGGTGAGGCCATTCCTGGTCAGCGTCAGGGTGAGACGTCGAGTGGACACGGCCATCGGAAGATCGTGCTGCTGAACGACCACGACGGCAACGAGCAGCAGTTGAAGCAACTCGCCGAGACAGGCACCGCCACCGCTGCTCTCGTCGTCGTACTGGGAGAACGGCCGGACGGGCCGAACTGGCACCTCGACTCCACCGGCCACCTGCGCGACCCACACCACCCCGACATGCCTAGTCCACGGCTGTGCGTCCTGGACCAGACGGCAACCACCGACCTGCTCACCGTCATCGCCAGTCCCGACCCGGCACCACCCCACCCCGCCAGCGGACGCCCACCACTGCCCTACGCGGGACCACCAGAGCTGCCACTGCCACGACAGGTCACCCGGAACGAACCTCCACACCTGCCCACCACACCCCGGCAACGGCTTCATCTGCGCGTCCTGGGCGACCCGCAACTGCTCATCGACGGCGAACCCCTGACCATCCGCCGCAGCGCCGGCCTCCAAGTCCTCGTCTACCTCGCCATCCACCCCAACGGGGCCGACACCGCACAACTCACCGACGCCATCTGGCCAGGACTACCCCGCCACTCCCTCACCGGCCGCCTCTACACCGCCCTCAGCGACCTCCGCAGCACCATCCGAACCGCAAGCGACCTACCCGTCATCGACCACACCGACGACCGCTACCGCCTCAACCCCACACACATCGACGTCGACCTGTGGCAACTCCACACCACCATCCACCAGGCTGCCGCCACCCTCACCCACACCACCACTGCCTGGCAGACCGTCCTCGACGCCTACCCCGCCGACCTTGCCAACACCCGCACCTGGCCATGGCTCGACCCGCACCGCGAAGCGACCCGCCGCCGAGTCATCGACCTGTGCGCCGCCCTCGCCACCAAGGAACCCGACCCCACCGCTCTCTACAGTTGCTGCAGGACGGTATCCGCGTCGACCCGTACAACACCGACCTACACAGGCTCGCCAGCCGTGCCCGCATCGACCTCGGCTGCACTCAAGCAGCCGCCGAGCTGCAGCACCGCCACCAGCAGACCCTTCGACGTGCTCGATCGGCATACCGCCTCCGAGAGGATCAGCAATCGGAACCGCTGTGCCCGTCCGTATCCGGGAGCATCACCGAGTCGTCGGTTGGTGTGCTCGCTACAGCCGGCTACCCCGGCAGTGAAGTGATCTCGGCGGCAACCCTGGATCTGGGGCAGACCACCCCCACCAAAACGCATCCGCCGCCTAAAACTCACATACAGGGTTCAAGGAACGATGCGTTAGTCCATCCCCTTGCGGCCCGGGGTCCAGAACGGCTTGGTGATCACGTTGCGACGCGGCCAGTTCCGCTCCTCGACCAGGTGGCGGCGGATCAGCTGGATCGTCCGGGCTTCCCCGGCGAGGTAGGCGCGGCCGGGCTCGGCGGGCAGCTCCAGTCCGCGTACGGCTTCGACCAGCGTCTCGGAGGAAGCCGCGGACCGGCCGCGGCGGTAGCTCCACTCCAGGTCCCCGCCCGTCTTTGGGGCCAGGCGCTCGTGGTGGGAGTCGATCAGGTTCAGTCGCTCGTCCGGGGAGTCGATCTCGAACCGGCCAAAGACCCGGGCGTCGGCCGGCAGTGCCCGCAGCATCGGACCGTAGGCGGCTTGCGCGGTCTCCTCCCCGACGAAGAGGTGGTACGACGCCGGGGCGGTGACGAAGGTGCCTTGCGGTTTCATCAGCATCAGCTCGTCGCCGGGCCGGGTGGTGCGTGCCCACTGGGCGCCAGGGCCGTCCCCGTGGTCGAAGACGACCAGCTCCATGGTCTGGTCCTGGTAGCTCCACACCGTGTAGGTGCGCAGGGTGCCGACCAGCCAGTCGATGGCGGCCGGCCCCGGGGCGAGCTGCAGGCGTACATGCTGGCCGGGCAGCCAGTCGAGATCCGCCAGATCGGGCCCGGTCAGCGTGACCAGCCGTAGGCGGGGGCCCAGCGGCTCGACCGCGTGAACCTGGGCGGCGACCAGCAGGCGGTCGAGCAGACGACTCTTCACAATCGGTCCTCACAATCGAAGTCGAGCCTATTCCTTGCCGATAGACAAGGCACACCTTGCCGATCGGCAAGTTATATCCTGTGGCGGTGACCTCCGCCAACCCCACTCCCGAGCCGATGCGGGAGCGCATCGTGGATGTCGCCGTCGAACTGTTCGCCCGCCAGGGCTACCAGGGCACGTCGCTGCGGCACATCGCGGAGCGGCTCGGCGTCAGCAAAGCGGCGGTGTACCACCACTTCCACGCCAAGGACGACATCGCCCGCACGGTCATCGGCCGGGCCCTCGACGTACTCACCGAGGCGTCCGACCGGCTGGTGGTGGCCGGCACCGACCCGGGCGCCTGGCAGCGGGCCCTGCCGCAGATCATCGACATCGCCCTGCGGCACCGGCAGATGCTCGTGGTCCTCGAACGCAACGAGGACGTCTTCCACACGCTGTTCGCCAACGACCCCGAGGTCGGCACCCGGCTGGCGGCGCAGAACACGAAGCTGTCGGCGCTCTTCGCCGACCCGGCGCTCGACCCGCAGGTCAGGGTCCGGCTCGGCAGCACCCTGGGCGCGATCTTCGGCCCCCTGGTGATGCTGTCGGACCACTATCAGGACCTGCCAGCCGACCAGCTGCGCGAGCAACTGATGGAGGTCATCAGGGTACTGCTGGGCGACCTGCGACCTAGCTAGTCCTCGCAAAGGGCGAGTTCACCACCGACGAAGAGACTCAGTGACGTGATCTCCACAAGGACTCGCGCCCGGTAAGTGATGAAGCAGGCAACACACCCAAACGGGTGTTCAAGGACAAGACATGGGGTCCTCGGTAGACAGGTTCTTGCAACGGAAATTGATCTACCGGGCGCCCGCCCCGCCCTGGTGCACGCCGAACACGCTCATCGAGCGATCCGCGACCTCGCAACCACCGGCACCACCGCAGTTGCCCTGCGATGAGTGTCCCGATGTCGGGCCAGGGTGGCGGGCGGCGGCGCGTCTGCACCCCGGCGGCAAGCCAGCACCAGGGGGCGTCCCACGCCGCACCGCCGCGCATGCCAGCTATCGAGTAGGACCTTGACGTGCATCTACCCGTAGCGACATGGTCATACATGGTGGACACTGGTCCCAGATCGTTGGTCCATTGAATGTGGCCGGTCTTCGTGGCCGCGGGAGTGCCCTGCGACAACTCTAGCTACGGCCAGTCCCCGGCCGGACTGCCGCCGGCCCCGGCCCGCTTACTGGCCGGGGCGGTCGGCGGCGAATCCGAAGTCATTCGAGGTCGGTCGATGGATTGATAGACTCGTCTTGCGCGGAGAGGTGCGGGCGGATGAGCGAAGCGGGCGGGGCCGCGCAGCAGACGTTGGCATGGTTCGCCGGCGAACTCCGGCACCTCCGGCGGTCCTGCGGGGCCCCGTCGTTGAACACCCTGGTCACCATCTCGACATCGCAGGGGCAACCACTGGCCCGCTCGACGATCAGCGACAAGCTGAACGCCAGGTCGTTGCCCGACTGGTCCTTCGTTCTCGCCTTCGTCACGGCATGCCTGGCGCACGCCGACCGGGCCGGCGTCCGGCTGCCAGCCGAACTGACCGAGATGAGGCACTGGGATGCGAGACATTGGCGGCTACTGCGGATCGCTGACGACGCGCGTACCGAGGACCGGCTGCGGGCCGCCGCCCAGACCCAGCTCGGCCACCGCTGCGGCGGCGTCGCGCTGACCAGCCGACCCGAGCCGCCGGCACCTGGACCGTCGCCGACGAGGCAACGGGCCGGCGTCCTCGACGGTGTGACGCCTCGGCAGCTACCGACGGCCGTACCCCATCTCGTGGGTCGCCGGACGGCGCTCGCCGAACTGGACGACCTGCTCGCGCACCGGCACCGCTCGCCGGGCACCACGACGATCTGCCTGATCAGCGGTACGGCCGGGGTCGGCAAGACGAGCCTTGCGGTCAGCTGGGCGCACCAGGTCGCCCACCGCTTCCCCGACGGGCAGCTCTACGTCAACCTCCGAGGGTTCGACGCGACCGGGCCGACGGCGAGCCCGGCAGAGGTGCTCCGCGAGTTCCTCGAAGCTCTCGGGGTGCCGGCGCAGCGCGTCCCGGCGGGACAGGATGCCCGCTCCGGTCTGTTCCGTAGCGTACTGACCGGCCGGCGGGTGCTCGTACTGCTCGACAACGCAGGTGACGCCGACCAGGTCCGCCCCCTGCTGCCAGGTTCGCCGGAGTGTCTGGTGGTGGTCACGGGTCGTGGGCACCTGCCGGGGCTGGTGACCATCGAGGGAGCGAGTCCGCTCCTGCTCGATCCGCTGTCACGGCGCGACGCGCACGAGCTGTTGTCCCGACGACTCGGCACGGATCGGCTGGACAACGAGCCGGAGGCGGCCACCCGGATCGTCGACGCGGCAGCGGGGCTGCCACTCGCGCTGGCGATCGTGGCGGGGCGGGCGGCCGTCCAGCCGGGCCTCGGCCTCGGCCGGCTCGCGGACGAGCTGACCGGGTCCGCGGGCCTGGACCGGTTCAGCCACGGCGACGCCGTCACCGACGTCCGGACGGTGTTCTCCTGGTCGTACCAGAATCTGGACGCGACCTCGGCTCGGGCGTTCCGGCTTCTCGGACTGCATCCCGGGCCGGATGTCTCGGTGCCGGCGCTCGCGAGCCTGGTCGGCGTGCCGGTGGCGGAGGCGGGTCGGACCCTGGTGATACTCGCCGGTGCGAACCTGGTCTCCGAGCATCGCCCACAGCGGTACGTCCTGCACGACCTGTTGCACGCCTATGCGGCCGAGCTGGTCGCCGGACACGAACCCGCGCAGGAGCGCCGGCAGGCGCTCGGCCGGCTCATCGACTTCTATCTGCACACCGGGTACGCCGCAGATCTGCTCCTCTACGACCAGCGGGATCCGATCAGCCCCGCCCCGGCCAGGACGGGCACCGCGACGACCGTGCTCACCGACCGGGCGGCGGCCTGGCGCTGGCTCACCAGCGAGCACCGGGTACTCCTGGGCGTCATCGGCCTTGCCACGGACGCCGGGTTCGACACCCCCGCCTGGCAGCTCGCCTGGGCCGTCAACACGTACCTCGATCGGCTCGGGGCCTGGCAGGAGCAGTTGGTGGTCCAGGAGCGGGCGTTGCGCGCCGCGTCGCGGGTGGCCGACCGGGACGGGCAGGCCCGCGCCCACCGAAACCGGGCCGTGGCCTGCCTGCGGCTGGGCGACCATCGCCAGGCGCAGGTCCACCTGCGGCGGTCGCTGCGGCTCTACACGGACCTCGGCGATGCGATCGGCGGCGCTCGGGCCCACCTGAACCTGGGCATCCTGGCCGAGCGTCTGGGCCGGTACGCGCAGGCACTCCAGCACGCGCAGCAGGCACTCGACCTGTTCGCGGCAGCGGAGAACACCAACGGGAGGGCGAACGCGCTGAACAACATCGGCTGATACCACAGCCAGCTCGGCAACCACCATCAGGCGATCGACTACTGCACGCAGGCGCTGGTGCTGCAACGACAGGTCGGCAACCGGTACTGGCAGGCACACACCTGGGACAGTCTCGGCTACGCCCATCACCGGCTGGGGCAGCAGTCGGAGGCGATCCGCTGCTACCACCACGCGCTCGCGCTGTGGCGGGAGGCGGCCGAGCGCTACTACGAGGCGACGACGCTCACCCATCTCGGCGACAGCCATCGTGCTGCCGGTGCGCCGGGCCTCGCTCAGCGCGCCTGGCGTCGCGCGCTGGCAGTCCTGGAGCTGCTCGGACATCCAGACGCCGCACAGCTCCGGGACCGGCTGCACACCGCGCCCGAGGGGCTTCCCTGACCAGCGTGCCGACAAGTGCTCCCGGGGCGGGCGACGGGATGCCGTCGCCCGCCCCGGGAGCACCGGTCGCAGGGGTCAACGCCACTGCAGGAAGTTGTTGATGATCGGCAGCGTGACCCGGGTGACCATGTTGTTGGTGGCGCCGGGCCCGCTGCCGTACGGTCCACGGGTGAGGATCCCCAGCACCGTCGGGATCGGACAGACGCAGGACGGCGGCGGCGGGCACGGGCACGGAATCACCAGCGGTGGCCGCACCGGGCACCAGTCGTCCGGGTCGGGCGTGTAGAAGACGGGGCTGCCGGTAAGCCCGCTGACGAGGGGATGCCGGACGTAGAGAAAGCTCGCGTCCTCGGCCTGAACGACGTCGTCGCTCGCCCACTGCCCGGGCCGGTCGGCCGGATATCCCTGGGTCGTCGTGCAGGATCCGGTCACCGACCGGGTCGGGTATCCGAGGTTGAGCCAGCCGGTTCTGGCGCCGATCGCGCAGTTGAGCTGCGCCGCCCCGTAGTCGAAGGCCGCATCGTCGCCGCTGAACCAGTTCGCAGGGACGAAGAGCCGGAGCGCCGCGCACCCGCCGAAGGGCGCCGTCGTACCGTCGTGCCCGGGGTACGCGACGACATTCGTACGCCAGGTGCCGCCGCTGCCGCCGGAGTGCAGGCAGTGACCGGCCGTCGCCACCGTACGTTCACTGATCATGAATCCGGTGCACTGTCCGCCGGCGAACACCAGCCGCACGATGGTGCTGGCGGGAAACGTGGTGGTCGATCCGACCGGCACCCGGGTGTCGGGACCGATGATCGCCTTGGTACCGATGGCCGGAGCAAGCCTGCCGGCGGTGTCGGACCTCGGGGCCGGCGTGCTCACGGGTCGGTGCCCGGACTGGGCAGCATCGGCGCTGGCAGACCGGCCCCGAGTCGGCGCGGCATCCGCCGGCCCGACCGGAGGGGCTGCGGTCCCGACGGTTACGGCGGCAAGGACCACTACCGCCCAACTCTTTCCCAGCATGGCTCTCCTCTGATCGGACGGGGCTTCCCCGCACTCACGACGCCTACCTCGACCAGGCTGCGCGAAGACCGGACCGTCCGACCGGTTCCCGGACACCGGGAGCGGCCGCCGGACAGCTACCGGACGCCGCGGACCTCCGGCACGACGAGATCGCGGGCGCGCTGGGTCACCCAGGCGTCCAAGGTCGAAATGAGGTAGCGGGAGGCGCACGACCGAAGTCGCCGTAGCGACCGCATCGATGCCGGGTCCACTGTTCCGAGTTGGCGGGCGTTGATGACCACCGGGTCGCGCACACCGTGGGCCGGGCCGCTGAGACCGGCGACGGTCAGGACCGTGGTCGGCCGCAGCGTCTTCTGCTCCACGAGCATCGTGCCACATGCGCCGATCAGCCGATCAGTTCGTCGCCGTCCTGTCCAACGGACCACGCCCAGGTCGAACAAAGGGATCTCCGCAGTCCCGCCGCCGGCACCGCGATATCCGGAGGTCCACCTGTTCGGCCGCACCGGGGGCGAGCCGGAAGCGCTCAGGGGCCGAAGACGCCGTACCACCCCGGGGCGCGAGGATCGAGCGGCTTGCCGCCGGCGACGCCCATGGTGGCGACGACGCCGGCGGTGATGGTCGCGGCGGCGCAGGCCACATGCGCCCACCCTTCGGTGACCTTCCCGAGCCGAGCCCCGGCCCGGCAGCCCCGGTCACACGTCATGCAGGTACCGGCGAAGCTGGCAGCGACACCGGCGGACTGATTCGCGCGGCTGCTGGCTGCCTCCGCCCCGGCGTTTCCCGGCGGCGGTCTTGTCCGTGTCAACCCCTGGTCGCCACGCCAACACGAACACGCCGCAGGGAGAGGGGGCGACCCTCCCGATAGAACGATCAACGGAAGCGGACTCAGCTCGCCGCAGCGCCGACCTTGCATGGCTGGTACGTAGCATCCGGTCCGCTCGTTGTCGGTGACGTCGCCGATCCTCTCCTTCGCGGCGCCGGTCATGCTCGTCTACACCGCCGTTGTTGGTCCGGGCCTGGTGTGCGTCTTCACGTAACGTGACGTCTCAGACGTAGTGCAGGCGGTTCTCGATGTGCCATTCCGAACGCGCCCACCTGCCCAGGTCGGCGGGCCGGGCTTGGCCGGCGGGCAGCGAGGTCGTCAGGTACGCCGTCTCCCGGCTGGTCATGCCCTTGATCGTGCGGTGCGGATGATCCGGACGGCCTGCTCGGCGTGGGAAAAGCCCTTGCCCGACAGTGTGGCCGTCGGTTCGGCAGCCGAAGATACTGACCTCACTCCGCCCTCGACAACCGCCGCCGCCACCAAGCCAATCTTCGTCAAGCTGGCCACTGACCTACACCTTCGACACCAAGAAGGAAGCCCGAGCGGTATACGCCCGGATCAAGCACGAGACCGACCGCGGCACCTACGTACGCCCCGTCACCGTCAACCAGTTCCTCGACGAGTGGCTCAAGTCGGCCACTCGCGACGTGGAGAAGGCCACGGCAGCCAACTACCGAGACGCGCTCCCGCCGGTCCGCGCCCGCCTCGGCGACAGGGCGCTCCAAGAGGTCATCGAGGAAGACATCGAAGCCCTGATCGACTGGATGCTGACCGAGGGACGCAGACGCGGCGGTAAGCCCGGCACCGGCCTGGGCGTCCGATCAGTACGCCTGACTCTCGGCCGGCTCCGCACCGCCCTCAACGTCGCGGTACGCCGCCAACTCGTGGTGCGCAACCTCGCGGCGTTCGTGACCATCCCCCGGACCGCAGCCAAGGCCGCCCTCGAAGCACAGGCCGCCCGCAAACCGTGGACGCAAGAAGAGGTAAGAACCTTCCTGACCGGCATCACGGACGAACGCCTGCACGCCGTCTGCCTGCTGTCGCTGATGGGCCTGCGACCCGCCGAGGTATGCGGGCTGCGCTGGTCCGACATCGACTTCGAGGCCGGCACGATCGCCGCCGGCGACAACACCCGGACACTCGTCGACGGCGAGATCGAGGAGAAGGAGGCCAAGTCGGCGGCGGGCAGACGCGTCCTTCCGATGCCGGCCACGGTGATGAAAGCGCTGAAGGCGTTCCACACCCGGCAGAAGAAGGAGCACCTCCAGGCCGGCGACGCCTACCTCGCCAGCGGCTACGTCCTGGTCGACGAACTCGGCCGACCGCAGCGCACCGACTGGCTGCGCCGCCGGGTGTACGAACTGATGGCCAAGCTCGGGATGCGCAAGGTCCGGCCGTACGACGCCCGGCACGCCTGCCTGACGTACCTCGCCGGCGTCGGCGTACCCGACGTCGTGCTCGCCGCATGGGCCGGCCACGCGGACGGTGGCACGCTGGCCAAGCGGGTCTACGTCCACCCCGACAACAGCCACCTTAAGGTGGCCGCCGACCACCTCGAAACAGGACTGTTCCGGTGACGCCGGGACCGCAAATTTCAACAGTACGAGCGTACGTGATTAATTGTGAGACGGCACAGCCAAAGAGCCCTGATCCACGTAGGTGAATCAAGGCCCTGACCTGCTAGAACTCTGTCGGGACGGCCGGATTCGAACCGACGACCCCTTGACCCCCAGAGATCCAGCCGATCCACCGGCACCTGCCGGACGGTGCCGCAGCGTGACGAACGTGCAGGTCAATGGCCAGGTGACTGTCGGCCTCTGCCGGCCCGTCCCCGACCGTCCGTGAGACGGCTGTGAGAGATCCCGGCAGGTGAGGGCGCTGGGCAATAATGTACAGCGCCCTCAGGGGCTGGTCATAGTGGAGATCCCTCGCGCTCGCGCCGTGCTGACGTCGTTCAGCTTTGCAACGATCACCCCCGAGGAACCCTTCGAGCCTGCGGGTGGAGGGGAACGCCGCTGGTGCTCCTCGGCTGCCGCATCCCGTTTTTGTCATGAAAACATCAAGCTAGGCTAGTCGCGTGACGACCAGGCACCACGCCCAGCTGCGCATCGCGGCTGATCTCGCCATCCTGACCGTTCGCGAGGGCGCGCTGCACGCGCTCGTCATCACCCGAGGCAACGAGCCGTTCGCGGGCAAACCCGCCCTGCCTGGCGGTTTCGTCCGCACAGACGAGGATCTCGACGCCGCAGCGGTACGCGAGTTGCGTGAGGAGACCTGCCTCAACGGCGCCGATCTGCATCTTGAGCAGTTCGGGGTCTACGGCGAGCCGCACCGCGACCCCCGCGGCCGGGTGGTGAGCGTGGCGTACCTGGCCATCATGCCTAATCTGCCATGGCCGTCCGCCGGTTCGGACGCGAGCGGCGCCGCGTGGGTGGCGGTCGACCGAGCACAGGGAAACCTCGCCTTCGACCACGACCGCATCCTTTACGACGCCGTGGAGCGAGCCCGCCAGCGGCTGGAGTTGACGACCCTGGCGACGGCCTTCTGTCCGCCCGAGTTCACCATCGGCGACCTTCGCTCCGTCTACGAGGTCGTCTGGGGTGAGACGTTGGATCCGCGCAACTTCAGTCGCAAGGTGATCAATACGGAGGGCTTCATCGAGCCCACCGGCAGAAAGCGCGTCCCTGCCACCGGCCGGCCGGCCGCACTCTATCGTGCCGGTAACGTCGCCACGCTCAACCCGCCAATCCTTCGCCCCAGCACCGACTCCTAGTTATTGTCGAAACGACACTAACCCGGTAGGCTCAGTGCACTGGTGTCACTGGCCGTTCCCGAGGTGGTGCAGGATGACTCGCGTACGTCAGCTTGATTTGGTAATCACTATCGCCGTGGCCATCGCCGTCGGTCTTCTCGGGGCTCTCGGCGTGGTCGGGCCGGCCGTGACCGGCGGGGCGACACTCACCACGCTGGGCCTACTCGCGGTCAGCTCCCTGCTGGGCCGATCGGCGCTGACTGGGCTCACCCGGTCCGTCAAGCAGCTCGGCTGGGAGATCGGCGACCGGGCCAGCGCAGACCGCCTTCTGGGTCCGTCGACCTCCGGGGTGGACCTCGACCTCCGCTCGGCCGCCGACATCCAGATGACGGGAGTCACCCTCGCGCGGACCCTCCGCAACCACTACGCCACGTTGCAACTGCGGCTGGAGGCGGGCGCCACCGTACGCATCGCCCTCATCGCGCCGCACGGGGCCAACCTTGCCGAAGCGGCCCGGCGCAGTACCGTCGCGAGCAACCCCGCGATGTTCGAGCACCGGCTACGCGCCACCCTCGACCTGCTCGAGGCTCTGGCCGAGAGGACGGCGACCGGCACTGGCCGCTTGGAGGTTCGCCTTCTGGACTTCGTCCCGGCATTCGGCCTGATAGCCATCGACCCGAAGGCCTCGAACGGCCAGGCCCGGGTCGACATCTACTCCCACCGGTGCGGCACCCCCGAGCCGACGCTATCCCTGCACGCGGACCGCGACCCCCGCTGGTTTGCCCACTTCGTCGCCGACTTCGAGCGAATCTGGACGACCGGCAAACCCTACGAGTACGCCCGCAGGTAAGGCGGGTTTCACACCTTTCGACCGCCGCCCTTCCGTCACAACCCATCCCCGCCCGGACTAGTCCCGTCGTCGGACCCGTCAACGTTGTTCACCTCGATACGAGCATCGGACGGCTGATGCCCCTGCAGACGCTTAATCCCGCCTCGCCGGACACGGTGGCCGACCAGCCTCCGCCCGCCGACCTGACCTTCGCGACGCGCTACCTTAGCGCCGGCGCGTACCTCAACCCCACCTTCCGAGACCGCTGCCTGCGCGAGGTCTACTACCAGGCCAGGCGCTTCACGGCCCCGTCCTACGGATTCGACCTGGTCACCGTTCTCGAGCACTGCCTACGGGCGCGCAACCTGACAATGTGGCGGGACGGCTCGATCGTTCTCGTCCTCGCCGTGGGCGCCTACCTCAACTGGATCTCCGCCGCATCGGTCGCCGTCGTGCTCGTCTGCCTCCGCGTCACGAACACTGGATGGCGGCTGATCCGCGACTTCCTCGCGCGGGTGCGCACTGGTTCCGCGGTCGACACGACCAGAAGTCCAAGTCGGGGACTACGTCTTCTGCTTCGATGGGCGGCTGCGTGGATCGCCTTCATTCTACTGGTCGAAAATGCCCTGTCAGCCACTACCGCGGCCGGTTCCGCCGGCCTGCGCAGTGTTACGGCGCTGCTGGTTGCACCGAGCGCTCTTCTGCTCCCCGTACTCTTCGCGCTTTGGCGGCAGAAGCGGATCGAGGACTTCACCATGTACGGCGGGCCGCCGCAGATCCGTTGGAACGAGCGCAAGCGGGTGATCAGCCAGCAGCAGACCGGCAACACCATCGTCTACAGCAACTTCGAGCCCTTCATCGGTGCCGGAGATGTCGTGTCGAACTGGGGCTTTGCCCAGCGGCTCGTACGCAAACAGCCAGCCGGCCCCGCCGGGACGTTCGGCGAGCCGACCGAGGGCGAACGCGAGTTCGAAGAGCCACCATTCAGCGCTGAACAGATCGTCGGTTACGTCCGACACCACCTCAGGAAGCTCAGTTCGAAGGCCCTGCCGGAGATGTCCATCCCGGACCTCACAATTCAGGATCGTATCTTTCAGTCCGCCCGGGAGGACGGCCCGCGGACCACCTTCACCGCCCCGGAGGAGATGGCCGAGATCATCCGCAACCCCACGAATCCGGCACGGCACTACCTGGCGTGTCAGGTCGTCTCCTGGGGAGGTGATGTGGTCACGACCGTCTACGTTCACATCGCGGTTCAGGGACGTTCCCTCTATTTGGAGGTCACCAGCACCACCCTGGCACCCTGCAACGAACGCTACCGGCTCGTCGACTCCGACGGCGGCACCGGGGCTCGTGCCTGGCTCCGGGCCGCGGTCGACGGGGCCCGCCACACCCCTCGGACTATCGTCCACGCCCCAGGCAACCTCATCCGAGCAATGATCGACATGTCCGGATACGGTAGCCGGACGCGCCGTGGGACGTCGCGCCGACGCAGGGACTATGGCGCCCTGGTCAGCGTTCGCGAGATGGGTACCCGCGACAAACTCCGGAACTTCACTCAGCGTCAGGACATTCTCAAGTTCCGGCGATTGATCGAGAGTCGGGTGTTCTCGCACGTGCTGGACTTCCTCGACGAACGCGACGTCGACACGTCCGAGGTACGCGCCCAGCGGGCCACGATCCTTTACAACAGCGGCATCCTCGTGGGCGGCGACATGAGCGTGCGCGAAGGCAGCGTCAGCAATCAGACCTCCGAATGATCACAAGGCTGAAGGGACTCGAATGCACAACAACGGCATCTTCGTCGGCCGGGACATGAGCGTAAGCCAGGGCCACGTGACCAATGTCGGCGAGCCCGGCGCGCAGCGGCAGCGACGGCACGGCGTCGATGTTCTGGTCATTACGGCGTTGGCGGAGGAATACGACGCGGTGAAGCAGGTGCTTGGGTCGTTCCCTTGGGAGGACCACGGCACCGGAGGGTTGGAGCCCTTCGCTACCACCAACACCGGAGGGTTGTCCGTGGCACTGGCACGGCCGACCGCGATGGGCGGACGGAGCACCGCTCCGATCGCCACCGCGCTCACCGAGCGGCTGCGGCCCGCCTGCTTGGCGATGAGCGGAGTATGCGCGGGCGAGCCCGGCGCCACCGCCCCCGGGGATGTCGTCGTCGCCTCGCCGGCCTACCAGTGGGACGAAGGCAAATATGTCGGCGATTCGTTCCGCCCTGACTACCACCAGATGCCGATGGACGGCCGGTGGCTACGGGCGGTGCAAAACTTCGATCCGTCGGGCTTGCCAAGTCACGGCACCGCCACCGACGAGGAGGCGAAGGTCTGGTACCTGGAACGACTCCTCAAGGGGCAGAACCCTCGGAAGCATCCGGCTCGTCGCCGCTATTTTTCGCGTTCGGCCTGGGAAGCGCGACTGGCGCGATGGGAGTCGGAGGGACTGATCGCCTGGCGCGACAGCGCCCTGGCGCTGACCGAGAAAGGCCGCACGCTGATCGAGCGCGCCCTATACATCGACGTGGACGGCCCGGAGCGCCTGCCGTTCGTGGTGGTGGCCGGGCCGATGGCCAGTGGC
The DNA here is from genome assembly GCF_900091525.1 of Micromonospora matsumotoense. Taxonomy (GTDB): domain Bacteria; phylum Actinomycetota; class Actinomycetes; order Mycobacteriales; family Micromonosporaceae; genus Micromonospora; species Micromonospora matsumotoensis. The sequence continues at coordinate 20,964 of NZ_FMCU01000035.1, read as the reverse complement.
AGCGCCGTCATGGCGGATCCCGAGACGTGGAACCGTCTCGAAGTCAACCAGCGCAAGATCCAGGCCCTGGACATGGAGGCCGCGACCATCGCTACTATCGCGCACGATCGGCAGGTGCCGCACTGGCTGGTCGCCAAGGGCGTGATGGACCACGCGAACCTCGACAAAGACGACCGGTTCAAGGAATTCGCCGCCCAGGCCTCGGCCGAGGTGCTCTTCGCCCTGCTCGAGGAGCTTCTGAAACCCGCAGCCGCCTCGGCGTCCGCAGCCCGTCCGGTCGGCGCCGTTCCCGGATCGGTCAAGAAGGAGGTTCTGCGTCCGCTCACCTACGACTGGCAGGATCTCGCCGACTACCTCGGCATCCCCTCCCACCATGTGCGCCGGTTCCGAGCCGGTGACGAGGCGTACGAGGTCTGGGGTTGGCTGGAGAGCCGGGACCGGCTGGGCGAGCTGCCGGACGCACTGGAGAGCATCGGCCGTGGAGACCTTGCCGACCTGCTGCGCCGGCATCTCTGACGGCCTCAGACCCGAGCGCGGGCCATGACCTCCTCGTCGGTCAGCGGACTACTCGGATGGTGGCTCAACGACATCGGCGTACGAGCCTTGTACGGCGCCTCACCCTCGAGCGCAACGAAGAACTCACCCGCGGTAAGATTACCGATGTCGGGCACGTCGCCCCCCTTCGCCTTTGCCATCTCACGGGCGGCCTCGATCTGAGCCGGAACGGCGAGCCGCCCGAAGAAGTGCGTCGCCGCGTTGCCGGGGATGCGGTTGTGCAGGTCCTTCGGCGCCTGCGTCGCGAAGATCAGTCCGAGGCCGTACTTGCGGGCCTGCGACGCCAGGGCGAGCGTGCTCTGCGTACAGGCGGTCATCGCCCCCGAGGGCGCGAGCGTCTGCGCCTCGTCCATGACCAGCAGGCCCAGCAGTGGGCGGTCCCGGGCCGGGTTCCGTTTGATCCAGGCGAAGAGCCCCATCTGCAACTGGTTGACGAAGCTCTGCCGCGCTTCATCCCCCGGCAGCCCGGCGAAGCTGATGACGGAGATACGAGCCTGTTTGCCCGGCGACGGAGTCAACAGCGTGCCGGGGTCGGCCGGGGCACCGGATCCGGCGAAAAGTGGATCGTTGTCCATCGAGGCCGTCAAGTTCCGCGCCAGGCCTGACGCGACCTTGGCCGCGTCGCCGAGCTCGCTGACCCCGTCAGGCAGGTCCGACAGGAGCGCGATCAGACTGCGGAGGCCGCCGCCTCCCTGCCTGCCGAAGTAGTCGACGGTACGCCGGAGCACTGCCTTGCCCAGATGCGACTTCTCGGTACGGCCGGTCAGGTTGGCACGCGGAGCGAGGGTGGTCACCGCCGCCTCGACCGCCGCGGCAAACTCGTCGGGATCGTCAAGAACGGTGGCGAAGTCGGGCAGCGGCTGGAAGCTCAACGGTCGGCCTGCTTCGCGTCGCGGCGTCCATGTCAGGACTTCGGTCTCGGCCAGATATCGGGCCGCGCGTCCGGCATCACTCGGCGCCCAACCACCCGGCGGGTTTGGCCACGCGTCGCCCAACCGCGCGAGGTCGTTGTTGGGATCCAGCACGATCGCCGACACGCCCTGCAGCGCGCATTCCTCGACGAGGCGGCGCAGCAGCACCGTCTTGCCCGAGCCGGAAGCGGCGAAAATGGCCGTGTGCTTGCGCAGCGCTTCAAGCGAGAGGGAGACGGGTATGCCGTCCTCGATGCCGGAGCCGATGACGAAGCAGGCATTGCGCTCGGGCAACGGCGGAGTCTCCGGCTGGATCTCGTCGCCGTTCCACAGCTCGGCGTCGGCCAGTGCCTCCTTGAAGAGCCTTATCTGCTGGGTGGGCCGGTAACGGACCAACCACGCCTGCAGGCTGGCCGGGTTCTCGTTCCGCAGCCCGTGCAGGGCAGCGAGAATCCGCAGGTCCGCCTCGTCAACGGTGAGAGTCACGCCGCCGTCGCGGTTGAGTTGCTCGATCACCTCCTGCGTCTTGGCCGACTGGCTCCATTCGGCGTTCCGCAACAGGAAGAGCTTCCGTTTGGCAACCTCCGAGGTGAGCCCGGCCGCCGTGCGGGCGCGGCGAATCCGGTGCAGTGCGGCCACCCCGTGGTGGGTGTCACTGATCGCCCGAAACGCCCAATGCACCTGATCCTCGGTACGCGACTGGTCGGGGGAGCGTTCCCGCTCGTCTTCGGAGCGCTCGTCGAGATCGCGGCGGAGACGGGCATGCAGGTCCGGCTTGGAGCTCGGCGGCGCATCGATGCTGAATCGCTGGTTGCCGTCACCCCGCTCGGCGATCCACGCCTGCAGGCCGGCGGCGAGCAGGGCGGGGAATGTGCTGTCCTCCGTGTCGCGCTCAAGCGGGGAGGTGATGTCGGCGTTCCGCTTGAGCTCCTCGAAGCGGTCCTCGATCCGTGCCAGCTCGTCGTCGGCGACGGCAGGCACCGTCAGGACGGGCGCGCTGGTCAGCTCCTCCTCGCTGGGGACCTCGCCCAGATGCTTGAGCTCGCGCACCTCGCCGCGGATCAGACAGGCCCGTATGTGCCGGTCTACGACCATAATCAGTTTGCGGGGGGTGTATTCGAGAGCTCCTTGGAATGCCTCTTCGCGGACCGGCCAGGTGGAATAGGGCGGCGTGTAGCCGAAGTCGGCGAAGCGTGGGGCGAACCGCCTCGCGATGATCTCGCGCGCGATGGTGGCGTCCCGAATCCCCCGGAGCGCCACGCAGCGGCGGAATCGAGGCGCGAACGACGACGGCGCCTTTCTCACGACTAGATCCCACGTCGTCGAGAGCGTGGCGACCACCGTGAGCGTCCGCCGGGTCGTGTCCCGCAGGTCCGTCAAGCCGTGGGCGAGGCTGGCGAGCAGAACCGCCTGCCGCACGTCCACCTCGCCGGGGGAGATTTTCACCAGGTCCTCGTGCAGCGCCGCCTGGGCGACCGCCGTGTCGATCTGGTCGAACGCCATCACCGAAGGCCCGGTGACCGCGAGAAGCCAGGAGATCTCCCGAACAAGCTGTTGAGCTGTACGAGGTCGGGGACGGATTCCCCACTCGCGCCGCTCCTCGCTGACGCCCTCTCTACCGGCGTCGAAGAAGTCGGCCGCAACATCCTGGTGCTCGTCGTTCTCCGAGGCTCGCAGGGCGAGCGCCCGCAGGGTGTCCCGGCACTCCTGGGCGACATGGCTGTCATACCTACGCAGCCCGCTGACGAAGGAATCGAGCGCGGCACGGGTCAGCTCGGTCTCGCCGATCACCGCCCGCCGGTCGGCCCGCGGTGCCCCGATCCGGGAGGCCAGGCGGCGCAGCAGAACCCGCAGCTGGGTATCGCCGTCCGGCATCTCCCGGGCCAGGCCGTCGAGCAGGAAGACCAGCACTCCGTCCCAGAAATTGCGGCCGTCGAGCAGACCGATCAGAAAGAAGTAGCCTCCCTTCTGTTGGACCCGATCGCGCACCCAACCCAGCAGATGCGTCTTGCCGGTGCCGTGCCGACCCTCCAACACCAGACCGATCGGGCTCGAGTCCTCGCTCGCCTCGGCAATACCGTCGCGTACGTCCCGCACCACGGCTTGGTGCAGCCCGTCGACATGGAACGGCGATGGCCGCCACACGTCGTCGGGTGCCTGCACCCAGCTGAGCCGGAGGGCGGCGAGTGCGGTGCGCTGCTCTTCGTTCACGATTGGCCGATCGCCAGCTTGTGCCGGTCCTCACCGCCGATGTGGACGGCCGCATTCCGCTCCCGGACACCGATCCGGTGGCCGAACGGCTCCGGTTCCAGGCTCACGTCCGGCGAGTCCAGCATGCCCTCCAACGCCTTGTCGAGCGCGGACTTGGACACGTCGGCGAGCAGGACACGAAGGTCAACCAGCTTGACCCAGTCCCCGGGAGCACTTACCAGCTTCCCGTACGCGGCGCGCACCCGGCCGGTGAGGTCTGTAGGCGCGGCGCGGTCACTTCCGCTTGACGAGCGCAGAAGAATCTTCTGCTGTGCCAGCATGGCGGCCCAGTACAGCTCTCGCTCCTTGGCTGAACGCTTCTCACCCTCCGGCACGCGGCCCTGCTCCAGCGTCAATGGCTCGAGAAGTGCCTTGACGCCCTGGTCGGTAATGGAGTGCCTGTACGGACTCGGCTTGGTTCTGGAGATGATGTACCCGTCGGCGTTTAGCTTCGCGTAGTCCGGGCTCTTCAGCCGGACACCGTAGAGTTCGGCCATCTCGGTGTTCGAGATCTCCCGTCCCTCGGCCCAAAGGATGATCAGATAGGCGTACTCAGCGGAGGTCAGGTCGGTAACCATCAAGGGTCCTCTCATCTACGGAGTAAAGAGCTGGCCATCTGCGGTCAGCCCGAAGGCCCGCAGCCGGATCAGCGACGGATGCTCCTGCGCGGTGTACAGGCCCAGCAGCCGCTCGGCCGCGCCGGCCGTCCCGGCGTCCAGCTCGGCTAGCAGGTTCGTCTCGTCACGCAGGTCGAACAGGAGCGAGCAGAGCTTCCCCGGGGCCTCGGGATCGCCCTCGTCGACCGCCTTTCGCAGCGCGTCGATCTCGTACTCGGCGCCGGCGCTCCGATCCGCATCGCGTTCGAGCTTCGCCAAGCGGAGCTCGGCGGCTCGGTCCCCCGCCCCGGCGCGCGCCCGTAACTGCTCGACGTCCCCCCACCCGGCATAGAGGTCAGCCAATGCCTCTGCAGACCGCAAGTCGCCCTGCTCGGCCCGTCCGCGCAGCTCGCTCAGGCAACCGCGTTCCAGGAGGATCTCGACCAGCCGGTCGGCCGCCATTGCGTCGCCGGCCGCTGCTTCCTGGCGCAGGCCGTCGCAGACACCGCCGTCGGCGAGAATTTCGGCAACCTCGGCAGGCGTTTGCCGCGGCCGGACTTGGTCCACCCTGCTTCGAAGCTCCTGCAGTAGGGACAGTTTCTTGACGGCCAGCCGGTCCTCCGGGTGAGCCCCAACGCGCTCGGTGAGTACCTGCTGCGCCTCGGCGAGCCGATCCTGCCGGACGAGAAGATCGACCAGCTCCGCTGCGGCCCGGCCATCGCCGAACTCTGCCACAAGCCGGCTCAGCGCGACTTCGGTATAGCGGTAGCGAAGCCGGGCGGAGGCGCCGAGGGCGAGCCGTCGCAGATCTTCCGGCCGGCGGAGCATTGTCGCAAAGGCGTCCCACGCCTCGTGCGGGATCGGTTCGGTCCGCCGTTTGCTCCGCACGTGCTGGGCGAGATAGTCCGCAATCGTGTAACCGGCGAGCGTTCCCGCACGCCCGTCGTCCACCGGGAACAGCGGCGAAACGTCGCCGTAGAGCGGATCGGTCGCATGTGGCAGCGCCTGGGTCAACCAGTACTGCGTCGGCGGTACGCGGTAACGCGGCCGGAGGTAGCCGAACATGGCACTCGCCAGCAGAGCCCCGTTGAGCGGCGATTGCACCCCGAGCCGGTGCGCGTCGGCCGCTACGGTGATCATTGCCTTGACGTAGGCGTTGGTGGGCTGTTCCCAACACATCACCAGCCTCGGCCCGCCGGCGAGGACCTGCGTCATGCCCACCTCGTCCGACTTCAGCGCGTCACGGATCCGGCTGTCCTGGCGGCCGACCTCCTCCGCTTTCGCCCGCTCGGCGGAGTTCAGCGAATCGGGAACGGGTACCACGAATGCCCCTTTTACCAGGACGTGGACGTCCTCTCGGCCGGCCGTCCATCGGGCGTACTGATCCGGCCACAGCGTCCCAACCACCAGGTTTCCGTGCCGCACCAGGGCGCGGACACATTCGGAGGTCAGCGATGGGTGACCTCCGAGGTACTGGTGTAACTCGTCGAGCCAGAAGACCGTTTCCCGCGGCGGTGAATTCCTCCATTTCAGCAGCTCGGCCGCCTCGGCCGGCTGAATCAGCCGCCAGTCCGGCACCAGCTCATAGACCGCTTCGTACAGCGATCTAGTCTTCCCGGTCGAGGATCCGCCCACCATGACCACGAAGTTCCCGCGGATTGGCAGCTTCGAAGCGAGCGCGGTCCGGAGCGAGAAGTCGAAATCTCGCATCACGTAGGACGGTAACTCATCGTCACCGGAAGCGGTTGGAATGGCACTGTGAATACCAAGCTCTCGAGGGGTCGCCGTATCGACGCGTAACCCGTCCAGCAATTCCCCTCACCGCCCAGTGATCGGTGCCTGACGAACGCACAGAGGCTACCTCACCACAGCGAAGATCACCATGAATGAAAGATCCCGCCATGGATCCCAAACCTTGAAGGAGGGCGAGGTCGCTCGCCACCATCCCTTCGGCGCTTGCCCTCTGCCAGATTGAGCTGGCGCTGATGCGCCAGCTCAGCAACAGATGCTCGCAAGAAGTCCATCTCCGGAGGGGTCGGCCCTCGACGGCGCCAAGCTCTGGTCGCAAAATCCCTGCTTGACACGGACAGCTAGCGATCACCTTTACGCAACTGCTGACCGAGGAGACAGGTAGGCACCTGGGGGCAACACTTCGCGTCGAAGTCGGCCCCATCCGGCTCCGCGCCCCAGCCCGGCTCCGCGACTACACCGGCAGTTCCCACGACATCGAGGCCACCCACACGCTACTGCTCCGGCCGCTGAACGGACGCTGTAGGCCAAGCTGCGCGACCGCGCCACCCAGACGACAAGATAACCCCGAGAGACCCGTGGCAGCAGACTCCCCGAATTATGGACCGTAGAGATGACCACCGCGGAACGGATCGTTCCCCGGGGCCATCCAGCGACACGAGAAGCGCGCCGCGCGATCATGCCCTACCCTCGGGCAACCTGCGGATCCGAGAGGCCAGCGTCGTGCGTTCGGACCGGCTCCTACGTAACATCACCAAAAGGCGCCCCTGAACGGCCAAAAGTATAACTGTAGAGGTCATCGACAAGCGAGACAACCTTAGCCGCGATCATTCGCGCTCGGCGCGTGTCGGGGCCTATCTCGCGAACGGCCCTGTCTCACATTCGGTGGTGACGGAGGGTGGCAGGGCGTCGTTGTTTCCTATGTGGAGGATGCCAGCAAGCTTGTACCGACGGTGTTCTCGGGGCTGTCCCCGCTGGTCATCGAGGACGTGGTCGACGAGGGTGAGCGGATCGTGGTGCGGGCCCGGACGCCGCAGGACACCGCGGTCTGCCCGGTGGGCGGGGCCTCGTCGGGACGGGTCCACGGCTATTACTGGCGGACGGTGGCCGATGTTCCGGTCGACGGGCGTCGGGTGGTGGTCCGTGTGCGGGTGCGGCGTCTGGTGTGCCCCACGCGCGGCTGCCGTCACACCTTCCGCGAGCAGGTTCCCGGGGTTCTGGAGCGATACCAGCGTCGCACGGCCCGTTTGAACAGGCAGGTCAAAGCCGTGGTCAAGGAATTAGCGGGCCGGGCAGGGTCGCGTTTGCTGGCGACTCTGGCCATGGGCCTGTCCCGTCACACGGCCCTGCGCGCCCTGCTGCGCATTCCGTTGCCCACTGGGCGGATACCCCGGGTGATCGGCGTTGACGATTTTGCTCTGCGCCGGCGGCACCGCTATGCCACCGTGGTGATCGACGCCGAGACCCATGAGCGGATCGAGGTGCTGCCCGACCGCACCGCCGACACCCTCGAAGCGTGGCTGCGTGAGCATCCCGGCGTCGAGGTGGTGTGCCGCGACGGCTCGGCCACCTACGCCGAGGCCATCCGCCGTGCTCTGCCCAACGCGGTGCAGGTCGCGGACAGGTGGCACCTGTGGCACAACCTATGCGAAGCGGCCCTGAGCGAGGTGAAGGCGCACAGCACCTGCTGGGCCCCCGTACTGGACGCACCCATCTACGACGGGCCCCGCGCGCAGACGACCCTGCAACGCTGGCACCAGGTCCGTGACCTGCTCGACCAGGGAGTCGGCCTGCTCGAATCCGCCCGCCGCCTGCAGTTGTCCCTGAACACCGTCAAGCGCTACGCGCGAGCCGACCGGCCCGAGCGGATGCTCCGCGTCCCCAAGTACCGTGTCGGCCTCGTCGACCCCTACCGCGAACACCTGCGCAAACGTCGAGCCGAGGATCCCGGCGTCGGCGTCAAGCACCTCTTCGACGAGATCAAGGCCCTCGGCTTCACCGGCTGCCTCAACCTCCTGCACAAGTACATCAACCAAGGCCGCGCGGACGCCGACCGCAGCCACATCTCCCCGCGCCGACTCGCCCGGATGATCCTCACCAGGCCCGACAACCTCAAGCCCGAGTATCGAGATCTCCTGGCACGGCTCACCGCAGCCTGCCCAGAGATGACCCACCTGGCTGCCGTAGTCGAGGGCTTCGCCGAACTCCTGACGCCTGATCCGGGAAACGCCGACCATCTCTCGCTCTGGATGGTCCAGGTCCACGCGGTCGATCTACCTCATCTACACGCCTTCACCAGGGGCCTGGAACGGGACCGCGACGCCGTGAACGCCGCGCTCACGCTTCCCTACAGCAACGGACCCACCGAAGGCGTCAACACCAAGACCAAACGGATCGCCCGCCAAATGCACGGACGAGCAGGCTTCAGCCTGCTCCGCCACCGCATCCTCCTCGGATAACAGCACGCTCCGTCACCACCGAATGTGAGACAGGGCCAAATTAATGGCTCTGTCTCACATTCGGTGGTGACCGAAGGTAGTCGATGTCGTTGAGACCTGTGTGCGTGACCGATGATCTTACGAAGACGGTGTTCTCGGGGCTGCTGCCGCTGGTGATCGACGACGTGACGGACGAGGGCGAGCGAATCCTGGTGCGGGCTCGGACTCCGCAGAGGCCAGTGGCGTGTCCGGGGCGCGCGGCCGTGACGGGCCGGGTGCACGGGTATCACCAGCGGACCCTCGCGGACGTTCCGGTTGATGCCCGGCCGGTGGTGCTCCGGGTACGTATACGTCGTCTGGTGTGCCCGACCCGGGGCCGTCGTCGCACGTTCCGGGAGCAGCTGCCCGGGGTGCTGAGCCGCTACCAGCGCCGCACCTGCCGGCCGGTCTCCCAGGTTGGTGCGGTGGTGCGGCAGTTGGCCGGCCGCGCTGGCGTCCGGGTGTTGTCGGCGCTGGCGGTGGTCGTGTCCCGGCACACCGCCCTGCGGGCGCTGTTGCGCCTGCCGTTGCCCGAGCGGCGGGTGCCCCGGGTGCTCGGGGTGGACGACTTCGCCCTGTGCCGGCGTCGCCGTTACGCCACCGTCCTGATCGATGCGGTCACACGTGAGCGCATCGATGTGCTGCCCGACCGCAAAGCCCACACGTTGGAGACGTGGCTGCGGGAACACCCCGGTGTCGAGGTGGTGTGCCGGGACTCCTCCGGCGCCTACGCCGAAGCGGTCCGCCGCGCCCTACCCCAGGCGGTGCAGGTCGCCGACCGCTGACACCTGTGGCACAACCTCTCCGAGGCCGTCCGCAAAGAGGTCACCGCCCACAGCATGTGCTGGGCCACCGCCGGCCTGCCGCCGCAGGCCGGCATCCGGGCCGCGACCACCCGGCAGCGGTGGCAGCAAGTCCACGACCTGCTCGACAAGGGCGTCGGTCTGCTCGAATGCGCCCGCCGGCCTAACCTCGGCCTCAACACCATCAAACGCTACGCCCGCATCAGCGAACCACAACGCCTGGTCCGGGCACCCCAGTACCAGCCCACCCTCGTCGACCCCTACCACCTGCGCCGACGCCGCCAACAAGACCCCGCCATCGGCGCCACCCAACTCCTCGCCGAGATCAGAGAACTCGGCTACACCGGCAGCCTCAACCTGCTCTACCGCTACATCACCCAAGGCCGCGTCGAAGCCGACCGACCCGCCCTGTCACCCAGACGTCTGACCCGCTACCTCCTGACAAGACCCGACCAGCTCACAGATCACCAGCGGACACTCGTCGACGCTCTCACCCGTGCCTGTTCGGAGATGACCGCGCTGGACGGCTTCATCAACTCGTTCGCCGCGCTCCTCACCCCCGCAAGCGGCAACGACGACCGTCTCACCGCGTGGACCACCAAGGTCAAGGCCACAGACCTGCCCCACCTGCACACATTCACCCGCGGCCTCGGCCTCGACCGCGACCGCGACGCCGTCAACGCCGCCCTGACCCACCCCTTCCACAACGGCGGCACCGAAGGCGTCAACACCAAAACCAAACTGATCAAACGACAGATGTACGGACGCGCCGGCTTCGCTCTCCTACGACACCGCATCCTGCTCAACTGACCAGCACCCACCGTCACCACCGAATGTGAGACAGAGCCGTTCGTTTGACAGACTCGTCGAAGTAGCTAACAGCTTCTAACTCAATAAGGTTGGGCGTAACTGGACGGACGTGAGGATCGTTCTGTCTAAACGTGGCTAGGGGTGCACAGCTGCCGTGGATCGTCTCGGACGAGTTGTGGGCCGAAGTCGAACCGCTGCTGCCGCCCCGTCCGCCCTGCCGGTACCGCTATCCCGGGCGTAAGCCCCTGGATGACCGCAGGGTGTTGTACGGGATCCTGTTCGTGCTCTACACCGCGATTCCGTGGGAGTACCTGCCTCAGGAACTCGGCTTTGGCTCGGGGATGACGTGTTGGCGCAGGTTACGGGACTGGAACGACGCCGGTGTCTGGCAGCGGTTGCATGAGGTTCTGCTCGGTAAGCTCCGCGCCAGCGGGCAGCTCGACCTGTCTCGGGCGGTGATCGACGGTTCCCACGTCCGGGCGCTCAAGGGCGGCCCAAAACCGGTCCGAGTCCGGTCGACCGCCGCAAGCCGGGCTCGAAACACCACGTCATCACCGACGCGGGCGGCATCCCCCTCGCCACAGCGCTGACCGGCGGCAACCGCCACGACGTCACCCAGCTCATGCCCCTGGTCGACAGGGTCCCCCGCATCAGGGGCATCCGTGGACGGCCCCGGCAGCGACCACAGTGGCTGCACGCCGACCGTGGCTACGACTACGACTGCTACCGCCGCCAGCTTCGGGCGAGGGGCATCACCCCTGTCATCGCCCGACGCGGCACCGGCCACGGCTCCGGCCTCGGCACCCGACGATGGGTCGTCGAGCAAACCATCGCACTGCTGCACTGGTTCCGCCGCCTACGCATCCGCTGGGAGATCCGCGACGACATCCACGAAGCCTTCTTCACCCTCGCCTGCGCCATCATCTGCTGGCGCAGACTCCAACGCTCAAAGAGTTAGGAGTTGTTAGAGTGCCACGAGGCGGCCGGTGGCACTCGCACCTGGCACCGCTCCGTACTCCTCCAAGCTGACGGACCCGTCGCCTGCGCCCTTGATCCGGCGGGGCGTACGGCGGTAGACCGCCCGGGCGTCCGTACCACGCGATTGCTTGATCAGGGCGTTATCCACAGGGCGCTGCGTTTTCCACAGGTCGAACACAGCCCCCACCGTGGCGGCCGCGGCCGTCGGTGTGGCCGTCGCGTTCATCGCCCGCAAGGACGGCCAGGTCGCCGCGCTACTCGGCTTCGCCCAGGCCAGTCTCGCTGCCGCCGTCGGCTTCGGACTCAACATGAGCGCCGAGGACCAGGCCGTGCTGCTGGGCTTCGTATCCGTGGTGCTCGGCATGTTCGAGCGGGCCCAGATCACCGCGCCCGTGCCCGCCGGAGCCACCGAACCCGATCCGATCGGCCCGGTCGGTGGCGTTCCGGCCGAGGACGTCGCGCTGCGCGGGTGACCGGTATACGACCGTTTCTCGGCTAGTGGGTGGTTGATGCCGGCGGGTACGGTGCCACACCGCCCCCCACCGACGTTCCGCCCCCCACCGAGTTCTCGCAGCCCACCGCCGATGCGTACCCAGCGCAACCCGCCGATGCTGCGCTCCCGCCGGTGCCAGCTCCGAAGAAGAGCAGGCTGCCGATCATCCTGGCGGCCGCCGGCGTCGCCGTGGTGCTGGTCGCCATCGCGATCGGCGGCACCTTGTGGTTCGTCGGCCGGGACGACCTCACCCGGGAGCAGGCCCAGCGGGAGTGCCGCACCGCGATGGAGCGGGAAGCCGACCAGCGCGCCGACCGCGTCGGCGGTGGCACCGACGGGGTGCTGATCTCGGTGACCGGGGTGGAGCTCCACGACACGTGGGAGACGGACAAGGGCTGGTCGGTCAACGGCACCGCCAACATCACCATGACCACCGCGCTGCTTGGGCAGACACCGACGTCGGTCGGCCTGACCTGCGAGGCCGAAGCCACGGACAACGGCGTACGCACCACGGTCAAGAACCGGCTCTGACACCTTCACGCGACGAGGCCGCCGCCTCCGCCTGCCTTCGGGGGGCGGAGGCGGCGGCCTCTTTCTGCGTTTCCGGCGTGCCTACCTGCGGTAGTGGACGTCCGGCACCGGCTGCCCTTCCGTGGCCCCCATGAACTCGATGCTGTCGATCGACCTGTCCTGCACGGTCACCTGGAACGTCAGGACGACCTCCCGCTCGAACCCGACATAGGACACGTGGTCGTTCCAGTCGAAGTCCGTGACCGTCACCTCGTGCTCGCCGTAGGTGGCGGCCTTGAGCATGAAGCCGTCGAACGTCACGCTGGCCCGGACCTCTGCGGTGCCGACCTCGGTGGTGCCGTCGTAGGCCTCAGCGCTGTCCCAGATCAGCGTGTCGAAGTCCGGGTCGATCGCCTGCACGCCGATCTCGTCCACCCGCTCACGCGGCAGCTCGACCTCGTTGAAATTCAGGCCAGAAACGTGCAGGTTGTCCTCGCCCTCGCCCTCGACCTCGATCGGCTCGCCGGCCATCTGGTTGTTGCAGTGGGACTGGATCGCTTCCCGCAACAGGTCCTCGATCGAGGGTTCAGCCTTGGCCAGCGCCTCGTGCTGGATACGACGGAACTGCTCGGCTCGAATTTCGGCGAGCGCGGTGCGGAAGGACACCCCTTGCTCGTCCGCTCGCTGCCGGGCCGCCGCGTACTGCTCCTCGATCCGGCGCTCGGCCTCGGCCCTGGAGATCTCCAGCTCTTCGGCCAGCTCTTCGGTGAGGTCGGAGTCCTCGCGGATCACGCCCAGCGCCTCGGCGTACCGGAGTCCGTACGCAGCCGCGAGCCGCTTGGCCTTGGGGTTCTTGTTGCTCATGACGGTATCCATGTCTCCCGGGGTAGCGCCCACGCCGCCACCGCCGGGTGCGATAGGAGTACCCGTCAGTGGTGAGTTTGGTCTGCGACGAGCCTTGCGAGCCCTTGTCTCTCGATGTCGCGCTGGGGCGTGGGCCACGGGCGACAGGAGGAACGGGTGGCGCAGCGCCACCGAGGACTCCAGTATACCCCAACGGCGGGGGAGCCCCCGAGCCCGGACATGCGCTCGGGACGGCCCCGTGTGGGGACCGTCCCGAGCACGGACGTCGGTGCGGTATGGGCGCGGCCGCAGCCTCCGCGCCAGCGAGCGCCTACTCGCGCAGGAATCCGGTGACGGGCGTCCGGCCGGGCTCGTTCACCGGCTCGTACAGCATCACCTTGACCGCCTCACCCAACTCCGGCACTGGCAGCGCAGCCCGCGGATACGTCCAGTACCGCTGAAGGTCCACCACCGCGGTCGCCTCCAGCTCGTGCTCGTTGACGAGCTGCCGCACCGCCCACCGGCGCCAGCGCATCCACCACCGGCCGCGGTAGGTGGCCTTCCAGTGATCCCACCAGGTCGCGAACCGTGCGGTCTGGATAAACCTCCCGGCGATGCTTGCGCACCCGCTCGGTGGGCAGCTTCTCGGCGAGGACGTCCATGGCCAGCGTCAACCGCATGCCGTCGATCTGCTCGAACAGCTCCGTCCGGCCGGCCGCGTACGGCCCAACGTCCTCGCTGACCCGGCACCGAACCCCGTCCAGCACGACCGCTCGGAAGCTGCTGGGCCCGACCGGGATGTTCCAAGGGCTCACGCCGGTTCCCTCCGTGTCGACCAGGTGCGCAAGTTCATCCACGACCGGCTCGGCGTGGGGTCGCGCTGCCCCTGGTAGCGCGACCCGTAGACCGCCGACCCGTATGGGTGCTCGGCCGGTGAGGAGAGCCGGAACACGCAGAGCTGGCCGATCTTCATCCCGGGCCAGAGGGTGATCGGCAGGTTTGCCACGTTGGACAGCTCCAGCGTCACGGGGCCGGAGAAGCCCGGGTCGATGAAGCCGGCGGTGGAGTGGGTGAACAGTCCCAGCCGGCCAAGAGAGCTCTTCCCCTCCAGCCGGGCGGCCAGCTGGTCGCCCAGCGGCACGACCTCCAACGTCGAGCCGAGCACGAACTCGCCCGGGTGAAGCACGAACGGCTCGCCCTCGGGGACCTCGACCAGCGTCGTCAGGTCGTCCTGCTCAACCGACGGGTCGATGTGCGTGTGCCGGTGGGTCTCGAACACCCGGAACAGGCGGTCCAGCCACACGTCAATGCTGGACGGCTGCACCAGGGAGGACTCGAAAGGCTCCAGCGACAGGCTGCCCGCCTTGATCTCGGTGATCAGGTCGAGGTCAGACAGCAACACGGGGGCCTCCCGGGCGGGCGCGGGCCGCCAGCAGCTCGTCCACCCGCTGCGCGATCGCCCCCGCGACCTGGTCGATCGGCGCGTCCGCCGGCACCACCAGGTACCGGGCCGGGTGGGACGCCGCCATGTCCAGGAACCGTGCCCGCACCCGCTGGTGGAACTCGAGCGATTCGGCGTCGAGCCGGTTCGCCCCGCGCCGCGCGAGCACCCGGGCGAGCCCGACCTCGGGCGGCGCATCCAGCAGCACCGTCAGGTCCGGGGTCAGTCCGCGGGCGGCGAAGTCGATCAGCCACTGCACATCCGCCTCGTCCAGCTTCCTGCGCTGTGGGCTCGGGGCTGTCACGGGCCGCAGGCACCCGAAGCTTGCCATGATCGCCCTCGACGGCCGGCAGACGAGAATCGTGGGCGCTTCACCAGCGTTTTCCCATGATCTGCAGCAGTCGGGCAGCGGCTGCACCAGATGCTGCAGCTGTTATGGCAGCACGTCCGCGTGATCAGCACCTGAGGTAACGTCGGGTGGGCGCGGTAGCCACATCATGAAGCCATTGGGTGAGTCGGCTTCGGTCGGTTCGAGGGCGGCGAAGGTGACGTGTTGTGCCCGAGGGAGCGCACTCTTGAGCCGCGCCATCGTCCGCTCCATCGCGCTGCCTGGCAGCATTGGACGGCCATCGGCATCGATGACCAGTGCGGAGACCTCGCTTAGCGGGTTGCGCAGCGCGCTAAACATGCTACCAATTTGTCGGAGCACAGAGACGTTCTTCTTCACCACCAGTAGCCTGGCCATCGTATTCCCCAAGTTGGCAGCCTCGTAGAGCGGAAGGTCTGGTTCGGCCTTCTCGAACTGCATGGCTTGGAGACGGAGTAGCGAGGGCTTAAATTCAGCCTTGTCACTGGTGACCCACAACAGCGGGGCGCCACCGTCGGGTACCGCAGCAAGACTGTCTTGGAGCCGTGCCTGCAACTGGCTCCGGAGCGCGTTAAGCGGTGGGCTGATCACGAGTATCAGTCGGTAACCGGCGTCCATTGCCTTGGCGGCTAAGGCACTCACGTACGCGGTCTTACCGCTCTGGGCGGGGACGAAGACCCGGGCCTCGGTGGAAGAGAGGATCGGTGCTGCCGGATCGGCAAGGCCGCCGAGGATTTGGTCGGTGGCCAGGTCGATTGCTGCCACATACGGTCCTGTTGCTCCCCGCGTTAAAAGCACGTCGCGGTTGAAATTCCAGTGCGGGCCGGCAGTGATCGCGCGCTCTGGTATCGCGTTGCCGCGCAGTGACGCGAGCAGACGCTCCATCTCGGCGATCCGATTCTGGGCGGCAGCATAGTCCTTCATCAGTTCCTGCAGGTCGGCCTGTGCGACTCGTGCCGTGTTCCGAGCCTCGGTAATCTCCTTCCGCAGGCGCGTAGCGTTACCCCATCCGCGGGGCCGAGCGTCCGACGCGGCACGGCGGGCGCTTAGCAGCTCGCTGGTGTCGATGCGCCGCGAACCACCCCTCCGGTGTTCCACGGCGGCGACTAGATCGAGAACGAACTCCTCGGACGGCATGACCTCGCCGTTCAGGTAGCGCGTCACTAATGTGGCGTGGATGTCCTGCTGCCCTGCATAACCGCGGACGGAGACGCCCAACTCACCGAAGAGGCTACGCAGCTCCAAAGCGAAACGGCGACGGGCAGGCTCCAAGTCATCGCGTATCGGCCCCAAGCGGCCCGCCAGGTGGTGCACGGATTGATTGTTGCATGAACTTTTGCATCACGCTGCACTCGCTGCAGCATCAGGGCAGACCGCATGCTGTCCCTCGAGTGATGACGAAAGGGAGCGAAACGATGCACACCAGCAGGGCCACAACAGATGGGTCCTCTGTCTCGATTCGGAAGACCCTCTACGTGAGCTTCCTCCGCGGAGCTGCGACGGCCCTGGGCGGCGGCTTGGTCTCGTTGCTAACTTGGTGGCTGCAGAACCGGTAGCCCCCTCGCCGTAGGGCAGCAGCATCGAACTGGAGCTTAGAACGATCCAGGGCAGGATCATCCGGTGGTGGCCGGGGCCGCCACCACCGGCCGGCCAATCGGTAGGCAGATCAGGAGGCCAAGGCGCCGCGGCCGTAACCGCTGCCGACGGTGAGAAGGAGCTCCGATCACTCCAACGCCGCCTGCGCCCGTCGTGGTTCACGTACCGACCGACTCCATCAGGTGCGGCTGGAGTGCGGGGGCAGTGCTGGGACCACGCCGTCGCCGAGTCGTTCTTCTCCACCATCAAGACCGAACTACTCGACCGCCGGGCCTGACCCACCCGCGCCACCGCCGAAACGGCGACCTTCGACTGAGTAGAAGGGTGGTACAACACCCGCCGCCGGCACTCCACCCTCGGCTACCTCAGCCCCGCCGCCTACGAAGCCACCACGGGTGTCGCACCACCAGTCCGACAAGTAGCGTGACAACGAGCTAACGACCCTGTCCGTCAAATCGGGTCAACCCCATCCCCCGTTCACACTCTCAGATGCGGCCATCGCTCATTACTCTCCTTCACTCGGACTTAGCCGTCTTGAAGGATCGCGCGGTGGCCGTCTCCTATCTACGCAACACGCCCATCGCGGGCAAGTCGTACACCACTGCCGTGGACGCAACCCTGAAGGACAACCGACTCAAGCCAGCAGTGAACCGACTACGTACGGCACCTGCACCTAGGCTATCCCGCAACCATTCGTGCGATCGCCCCCTCCGCTGCCTGCCGCACGTCTTCGTCTGTGTCGGCGGTAGCGCGGTCACGCAACAACGGCAAAGTGCCATCGTCATGGGCCCAACCCGCCGCAATCGCCTCCACCGCAACCTGCCGCACGTCTTCGTCTGTGTCGGCGGTAGCGCGGTCACGCAACAACCGCAAAGTGCCATCGTCATGAGCCCAACCCACCACAATCGCCCGCACCACCTCCCGCCGCGCTCCCCAATCGGGGTCGGTGGTAGCGCGAACGCGCAGCAACGGCAAAGTAGCGTCGTCATGGGCCCAACCCGTCGCGATCGCCTCCACCGCAACCTGCCGCACAGTCCAGTCGGGGTCGGTGGTAGCGCGAACACGCAACAACGGCAAAGTACCGTCGTCATGAGCCCAACCCGCCGCAATCGCCTCCACCGCAACCTCCCGCACAACCCAATCGGGGTCGGTGGTAGCACGGTCACGCAACCACAGCAAAGTGCCATCGTCATGGGCCCAACCCGCCACAATCGCCCTCATCGCGGCCTCGCGGATGTCCCCGTCGGAATCGGTGGTAGCGCGAACACGCAGCCACAGCAAAGTACCGTCGTCATGGGCCCAACCCGCCGCAATCGCCCCCACCGCCGCCCGCCGCACAACCCCGCCGGGGTCGGTGGTAGCGCGAACACGCAACCACAGCAAAGTACCGTCGTCATGAGCCCAACCCGCCGCAATCGCCCCCACCGCCGCCCGCCGCACAACCCAAGTGGTGTCGGTGGTGGCGCGATTACGCAGCAACGGCAGAGTGCCATCGTCATGGGCCCAACCCTCTGCAATCGCCTTCACCGCCGCCTCGCGGGTGGCCCAGTGGGGATCGGTGGTGGCGCGGCGGAGGGTCTCAAGGTCATGGCTGGTTAGCCTGGTATGGATGGTCGCAGCGGTCCGCGCCGCCGTGTATATGTCCAAGGAAGTGCCGGTGAACGGGTAACTCGACCGGTAGTACCAGTTCTGGTAGATGTCGCCGGCGAGCCAGGTCGGACCGAAGACCCCAGTCAGGTGCGGCGTTAGGCGGTCGATCGCTTCGGAAAGTGCTGGCTTTTTGTGCCGTTGCTCACGGCGGTTGGTTTCCTCCAGCAGGGTTGTCAAGGCTCGGGTTAGGGCGGGGGCGTGGGGGGTCAGGGCTGCGGTTTTTCGGATCTCGGTGGTGGCCTGCAGGGCGAGCAGCAGATGCCGAGGGACGTGTGGCCGTAGGCGCCAGTGGGGGTCGGCGGCCAGCAGCCGGGTGATGGCCTGGGTCGCCAGCCGGTCGGGAATCATGCCGGTGAGCAGGAGTAACACCTCGGCCCAGGCCGGGTCGTGCCAGTGCTGGTCGTAGACGGCTAGTACCTGCTCAGGGGTGAGGTCGAGGTTGTTCAGGCGTCGGGTCAGGTCACCGGCGGCGAGGTACTCCAGGAACGCGCGGTGGACGAAGCCATACACCTCGGAGCCGAAGCGGGCCAGGATGAAGTTGCGTTCCCGGAACTGCGCGAGCATCGCTCGGGCCGCGGGGACGGACCGGTCCGCCGACAGGTTGAAGCGTTGTTCCAGGTAGTCGCGGAACCAGTCGATCAGGCTCGGGCCGGGAACGTGGTTGCCAGCCAGCCCGGCGGGGGCGTCCTGCATGTGCCGGGCCACCAACTGCAACAGCTCAAGCTTGTCCTGCTTGTCCAGCAAGTCGACGTTGATCCGCTCGTCGCGCAGGTGCCGGTTGACGTCCCAATGCTCGACCAACACCGCGACCGCATGCTCGCACACGCTGCGCCGGTCCCGGGGCAGTTCCTGACGTCGGCCGATGATCGCCAGGATCGTCAGCAGCATCGGGTTACCCGCCAGTTCGCCCACCGCGGCCGACGCGGCGACCGCCGCCAAAAGCCGGTCGCGGAGCCGGGCCGCCTGCGCCGGCTCACCCGGGCAGGACCTAGCGTACCAGCCGGTGGCGAAGGCACGGACCTGGTCGGCGTCGAGATCCTGCAGCATCCAGTGACCGAACCCCGCCCCGTCCAGCAACTGCCGCCGGTAGCCGATCACCCGGGAGGTGACCACGACCCGAACCTGGGGATAGCGGGCGGCGAACCCTTCGATCTGGGAAGTCACCTCCGCCCGCAACCGGGGCTCGAACACCTCGTCCAACCCGTCGAAGATGATCAGAGCCGGGTTGCCGCCGTCCAGGAACGGCTCCAACACCGATCGGGGCAGCCCCACATCCTCCGTGCTGTGCAGATGATCGATCAGGTCCAGGAACGTCACACCATGCCCGGCACGCGCCTGCGACTCTGCATACGTGCGTAGCTCCACCAACAGCGGCAGGTACCCCCGCAAGCCCTGCGGTACCAACGCCCCCGCAGCATGCCTGCCGGACTCAGCCGCTCCGGCGTCTGCGCCCTCCCCTGCAGCATCCGCGTCCGTGCCGCCACCCGGCTCGCCAGCAGCCGCCAGGGCCAGCAGCAGATAGCGGGCCAGGGCGGACTTACCCGATCCCGGATCCCCGAGCAACACCAGCTTGCGAGCGGCGGCTTCGGCGAGCACCTCCAGCACCGCTCGGCAGGGCCGGTCCCGGTACGCGCGCAGGGCACCCTCCAGATTGACCCGCTCGACCTGCTCGGGCAGGTGAGCGTCCTCGCCCTGCCGAGCCTCGGCCAGCCGCCGCCACACCTCCCGCGGCACCTCCACCGGCGGCGGGTCCGCTCGCACATGCTGCGGCACGAACACCTGCTCCAACAGCATCGCCGGATGCTCACCCTGATCGGTCAGTGGAATCAGGATCTCCAAATCCACTCGCCGGTACCGGTCCCGCAGCCGCGCCATATAACGGTCCCGGACCGCCACGAACTGCGCCGACGGCCCTCTGCCGGTCTCCCGATCGAACAGCACCCGCAACGACCCGGTTCGATTCAGATCGAACCGACCGGCCGCGACCATCGGCTGGTGCGCTGCACGACCACCCTGCGCCCGGTGATACGACTCGCAAGCCCGCACCACCGCCACGATCGTCGTCCACCTCGGCTTACGCGGTTGACCAACCGGACCGGTCAACAGGTCATGGACCGTCGTGCGGCCAGCCGCCTTCCTCCCGCGCTCGTTCGTGGGCACGTACTCCATGAGCCTGTCCAGACCCGGACCACCCACATCAGCGACCAAGCGGTTGACAACACCGCGCGTCAGAGGAATCGGATCCCGAGCCGTCACGCCTATCACCCTCCGCGCCACCGTCACCACAAGTGACCGGAAGCGTACCCACACCGGTCAGCCCGACCATCCGGCATCCGGTTCCACCGCCCGAACCGAACCGGACGCCCACCGGCCAACGCTGGTCGTATGAAGCCCTTCCGCCGCACCCCACCCGTCCCGACCACCACTTCGGACAGCCCGTGCCAGCACCACGAACCCACGGCGGCACCCCGACACCACACCCGCCGAGCTCTGCGGATCATCAGCTACGGCATCCTCAACGGCGCGGCCACCACCGCCGGCAGAGCCCTCATGGACGCCGTACTCTGGCTGATCCAGCACCACTGACCCTGCGGCCGAACCCTGAGAGGACGTCTGATTCACGTATTTTGTGTGTGTTGTGGTTGTGGGGGTTCTCGCCAGGTTGGGGTGGTTTCGGTGGTGAGGCGTTTGGCGAGGTTGTCGATCATGGCGAGGGTGATCATGCTGGCGGAGTTGTGGGGTCGGGTTTCGTAGTCGCGGACGAGTCGGCGGTGGTGCATGAGCCAGCCGATGGTGCGTTCGACGACCCATCGGCGTTTGACGACGCTGAAGCCCTTGATCTGTGGGTCTTTGGTGACGATCTCGACGTCGACGCCGAGGTGGGCGCCGTGTTCGACGACACGGTTCTTGAAGCCGGCATCGACCCAGGTTTTGG
>NZ_FMCU01000030.1 GCF_900091525.1 Micromonospora matsumotoense | reverse complement strand
GGGGTTCTGGATCAGACGGGGTGGACGCAGCCGGCGTTGTTCGCGGTCGAGGTGGCGTTGTTCCGCCTGGCCGAGTCGTGGGGTCTCAAGCCGGATTTCGTGGCGGGTCATTCGATCGGTGAGTTGGCTGCGGCGCACGTCGCCGGGGTGTGGTCCCTGGCGGACGCCTGCCGTGTCGTGGCGGCCCGGGGCGGGCTGATGCAGGCCCTGCCGGCGGGCGGCGCGATGCTGGCGATCGCCGCGCCGCTTGTCGAGTTGGATCTCGGTGACGTGGACGTGGCGGCGGTGAACGGTCCCCGGGCCGTCGTCGTCTCTGGCACCGAGGAGCAGGTTGCCGCGTTGGAGGCGTCGCTTGAGGTGAAGACGCGCCGGTTGCGGGTGTCGCACGCGTTCCACTCGCACCTGATGGACCCGATGCTGGCCGACTACGGGCAGGTCCTCCATGCAGTGACCGCCAATCCGGCAGCCATCCCGTTGGTGTCGACCGCGACCGGTGACCTCGCCACCGACGACGAGCTGGGCTCCGCCGGGTACTGGCGGGGGCAGGTGCGCGGCACCGTCAAGTTCGCCGACGCGGTCGCCGTACTCAAGGACCGTGGGGTGACCCGGTTCATCGAGATCGGGCCGGACAGCGTGCTCACCGCCATGGTCGCCGAGGGCGTCGGCGACGCGGTGACCATCGCGTTGCAGCGCCGCGACCGGGACCAGGTCACCGGCTACGCCACCGGGATGGCCCGGGCGTGGACCACCGGCGTCGACCTCGACTGGTCGGCCATCCACCCCACCGCCCGGCAGGTCGACCTGCCCACCTACGCCTTCCAACGCCAGCACTACTGGCTCTACGACCCGGCCCTGGTCGGTGCCGGTCTGCTCGCCGCCACCCACCCGCTGCTCGACGCCGCCGTGCCGCTGGCCAACACCGACGGTGTCGTCTTCACCGGCCGCTGGTCGCGGCACACCCACCCGTGGCTCGCCGATCACGCCGTCGGCGGCACCATCGTGTTCCCCGGCACCGGCCTGGTCGAACTCGCCATCCACGCCGGCGACCAGGTCGGCACCGGTCTGCTCGACGAGTTGACCCTGCACGCGCCGCTGGTCGTCCCCGAGGGCGGCGGCGTCGAGGTGCAGGTCGCGGTGGAGCCACCCGACCCGAGCGGCCGGCGTGCCGTCCAGGTGCACTCCCGGGAACGCGACGACGCCCCGTGGACCCGGCACGCCACCGGCGTCCTCACCGCCGGGGACAGCCCCGGCGTCGCCCTCACCGAGTGGCCCCCCGCCGACGCCGAACCCCTGCCGCTGGCCGGCCTCTACGACGACCTCGCCACCGGCGGGCTCGATTACGGCCCCACCTTCCGGGGCCTGCGTCGCGCCTGGCGGGCCGGCGACGCACTCCTCGCCGAGATCGACCTCCCCGACGGTACGGACACCGACGGCTACGGACTGCACCCGGCCCTCTTCGATGCCGGCCTGCACGTCCTCACCCGCGCCGACGGCGACACCCACCGGGGCCTGCCGTTCGCCTGGTCCGGGGTGGCGCTGCACGCCACCGGCGCGACCAGCCTGCGGGTCCGGCTCACCCCCGCCGGCGCCGGCGTGCGGATCGCCGTCGCCGACGCGGTCGGCGCGCCCGTCGCCACCGTGCAGTCGCTGGTGCTTCGCCCGGTGCAGGTCGCCACCGCCACCGCCGGCGTCGCCGACGCGTTGTTCGGCCTCGACTGGCAGCCCGTCACCGTCACCCCGACCGCCACCGCCTGGACCTGGCACCCCGACACCGCCCCGACCGGCGACGGCCCCACCACGACCGCCGCACCGGGTGACGGTGAGGGTGGCACGGCGACCGCCGACGGCGCGGCCGAGCTGGTGGTGCTGCGCGCCGGAGGCACCGACGACGTGCACGCCGAGGTGAACCGGGTGCTGGACGTCGCCCAGCGCTGGCTGGCGGGGACCACCCCCGCCCCGCTCGTCGTGCTCACCCGGCACGCCGTCGGCGACGACGTGACCGACCTGGCCGGCGCTGCGGTGTGGGGGCTGATCCGCTCCGCGCAGGCGGAGAACCCCGACCGGTTCCTCCTCGTCGACGCCGACACCGACCGGCTCGACGATGTCCTCCCGCTGGCCCTGGCCACCGGCGACCCGCAGGTGCTGATCCGCGACGGCGTCGTCCGGGTACCCCGGATCGTCCGCCGGACGCTGCCGACGACCCCGCCGGACGCCCCGCGCTACGGCACCGGCACGGTGCTGGTCACCGGCGCGACCGGTGCACTCGGCTCGGCGGTGGCCCGGCACCTGGTGACGGCACACGGGGTGTCCCGGCTGCTGCTGCTGTCACGCAGCGGTACGGCGGCAGCCGGCGCGGGCGACCTCGTCGCGGAGCTGTCCGAGGCCGGCGCACAGGTCGACCTGGTCGCCTGCGACGTGGCCGACCGGGAGCAGGTGGCCGCCGTGCTGGCCGGGGTGCCGGACCTGTCGGCGGTGGTGCACACGGCCGGGGTGCTCGACGACGGCGTCGTCTCGTCGCTCACGGCAGCGCGGGTATCGGGGGTGCTGCGCCCCAAGGTGGACGCGGCGGCGCTGCTGGACGAGCTGACCCGGGGCCGGGACCTGTCGGCGTTCGTGCTGTTCTCCTCGCTGTCCGGGGTGATCGGCGCGCCCGGGCAGGGCAACTACGCGGCGGCGAACGCCTACCTCGACGCGCTGGCCGTGTCCCGTCGTACGGCGGGGCTGCCGGGGGTGTCGCTGGCGTGGGGGCTGTGGAGCGAGGGCTCGGCGATGACCGACAAGCTCGCCGACACCGACCGGGAACGGATGTCCCGGGGCGGGGTGCTGCCGCTGACCACCGAGGACGGGTTGGCGTTGCTCGACGCCGCCGTCGCCGGTGGACCGGCCACCCTCGTCCCGGCCCGGCTCGACGTGCCGACGCTGCGTACCCTCGGTGACCGGCTGCCGCCGGTGCTGCGTGGCCTGGCCGGCCCGACCCGGCGCACCGCCGCCACCGCCACCGACCGGCCGGGCGGCGACTGGCTGGCCGGGGTGCCGGCGGGCGAGCGGGCCGGGGCCGTCCGGCACCTGGTGCACACCCACGTCGCCGCCGTGCTCGGCCTCGCCGGCCCGGAGGCCGTCGAGGCGGACCGGACGTTCCAGAGTCTCGGCTTCGACTCGCTCACCGCCGTCGAGCTGCGCAACGCGCTCGCCACGGCGGCCGGCCTGCGACTCCCGGCCACCCTGATCTTCGACTACCCGACGCCGGTCGCCCTCGCCGGGTTCCTGTACGGCGAGTTGAGCGGTGCTCTCGACGTACCGCAGGCCCGGCAGACCGCCACCACGGCGGTCGGTGACGACCCGGTGGCGATCGTCGGGATGGCCTGCCGTTACCCCGGTGGGGTCTCCTCGCCCGAGGACCTGTGGCGGCTCGTCGCCGACGGCGTCGACGCCATCGACGGCTTCCCGACCGACCGGGGTTGGGACCTGGCCCGGCTCTACGACCCGACCGGCACCCGCCCCGACACCAGCTACGCCGACCAGGGCGGGTTCCTGCCCGGCGCGGCCGGCTTCGACCCGGCCTTCTTCGGCATCTCGCCCCGCGAGGCCGTCCTGATGGACCCGCAGCAGCGGCAACTGCTGGAGGTCTCCTGGGAGGCGTTCGAGCGGGCCGGCATCGACCCCGCCTCGGTACGCGGCTCCGCCACCGGCGTCTTCGCCGGCCTCATGTACCACGACTACGTGACCGGGCACAGCGCCGGCAGTGTCGTCTCCGGCCGGATCGCCTACACCCTCGGCCTCGAAGGCCCCGCCGTCACCGTGGACACCGCGTGTTCGTCGTCGTTGGTGGCGATGCATCTGGCGGGTCAGGCGTTGCGGTCGGGTGAGTGTGATCTGGCGTTGGCCGGTGGGGTGACGGTGATGGCGACGCCGGAGACGTTCGTGGAGTTCTCCCGGCAGCAGGGGTTGGCGCGGGACGGTCGGTGCAAGCCGTTCGCGGCGTGTGCGGACGGTACGGGTTGGTCCGAGGGTGTCGGGGTGTTGGTGCTCGAACGTCTTTCGGATGCGGTTCGTCACGGGCATCGGATTCTGGGCGTGGTCCGGGGTTCGGCGGTGAATCAGGACGGCGCGTCGAATGGTCTGACCGCGCCCAATGGTCCTTCTCAGCAGCGGGTGATCCGGCAGGCCCTCGCGAATGCGGGGGTGTCGGCCGCCGAGGTGGATGTGGTGGAGGCGCACGGTACGGGCACCACGTTGGGTGATCCGATCGAGGCGCAGGCGATCCTGGCGACGTACGGTCGGGACCGGGCGCAGCCGTTGTGGTTGGGGTCGGTGAAGTCGAACCTGGGTCACACGCAGGCTGCGGCGGGTGTGGCGGGTGTGATCAAGATGGTGATGGCGATGCGGCACGGGGTGGTGCCCCGGACGTTGCACGTGGACGCGCCGAGCCCGCACGTGGACTGGTCCGCCGGTGACGTACGGCTCGCCACCGAGGCCGTCGACTGGCCGGCCGACGGTCACCCCCGCCGGGCGGCGGTGTCGTCGTTCGGCATCAGCGGCACCAACGCGCACGTCATCGTCGAGGAGTACCCGCAGCCCGTCGTGACACCCGAGCCGACGCCGGCTCCGGCCGTGGTGCTCTGGCCGCTGGCCAGCCGCTCCACCACCGGCCTCACCGCGCAGGCCACCCGCCTGCGCGACTTCCTCACCGACGAGAGACCGGTCGACGTCGGGCACTCCCTGGCCGCCGGCCGGGCCGCCCTGGACCACCGGGCCGTCGCCGTCGGCGGTACGGCCGCCGACCTGGCCGCCGGCCTCGAAGCCCTGACCGACGGTGGCGGCCTGTCGGGTCGGATCACCACCGGTCGTACGGCGGTGTTGTTCACCGGTCAGGGCGCGCAGCGCGTCGGCATGGGTCGTGACCTGGCGGCGTCGTTCCCCGTGTTCGCCGCCGCCCTGGACGAGGTGTGTGCCGCGTTCGGGCCGTTGTTGGACGGTGACTTGCGGGAGGTGGTGTTCGCCGATCCGGGTGGTGTGCTGGATCAGACGGGGTGGACGCAGCCGGCGTTGTTCGCGGTGGAGGTGGCGTTGTTCCGGCTGGCGGAGTCGTGGGGGTTGAAGCCGGACTTCGTGGCCGGGCATTCGATCGGTGAGTTGGCCGCCGCGCACGTGGCCGGGGTGTGGTCCCTGGCGGACGCGTGCCGGGTCGTCGCCGCGCGGGGTGGTCTGATGCAGGCCCTCCCCGCCGGCGGCGCGATGCTGGCCATCGCCGCTCCGTTGGCGGAGCTGGATCTCGGTGACATCGATGTGGCGGCGGTGAACGGCCCCCGGGCCGTGGTGGTGTCCGGCACCGAGGAACAGATCGCCGCGTTGGAGGCGTCGCTGGAGGTGAAGACCCGCCGCCTGCGGGTGTCGCACGCGTTCCACTCACACCTGATGGACCCGATGCTCGCCGGCTACGGGCTGGTCCTCGACGGGGTCACCGCCAACCCGGCGGACATCCCGCTGGTGTCGACCGCCACCGGCGACCTGGCCGGCGACGCCGAACTCGGCTCGGCCGAATACTGGCAGGGTCAGGTGCGGGGCACGGTGCGGTTCGCCGACGCGGTCGCCGCCCTCGCTGCCCGTGGGGTCACCCGGTTCGTCGAGATCGGGCCGGACAGCGTGCTCACCGCGATGGTCGCCGACACCCTCGACGACGCGGTGACCATCCCGCTGCAACGCCGCGACCGGGACCAGCTCACCGCCTACGCCACCGGGATGGCGCAGGCGTGGATCAGCGGCGTCGACCTCGACTGGGCGGCGGTCAACCCGGGTGGCCGGTCCGTCGACCTGCCCACCTACGCGTTCCAACACCAGCACTACTGGATGCAGGACACCGGCGCGGACCGGGACGTCACCGCCGCCGGGCTGCTCGACGCCGAGCACCCGCTGCTGTCGGCCGTCACCACCCTGCCCGACACCGACGGGCTGATCGCCACCGGGCTGCTGTCCCGGCGTACCCACCCGTGGTTGGCCGATCACGCGCTCGGCGACACGATCGTGCTGCCCGGCACCGGGCTGGTCGAACTCGCCGTGCGGGCCGGTGACCAGGTCGGCTGCGGCCGGCTGGCCGAACTCGTCCTCCAGGCCCCGCTGGTCGTCCCCGACGACGACGGTGTGCAGGTGCAGGTCGCCGTCGGGGCCGCCGGCGACGACGGCGGCCGGTCGGTCACCGTCTACTCCCGGCACCGGGACGCACCCTGGTCCCGGCACGCCACCGGCCTGCTCACCCCGACCCCGACCAGCCCGCCGGCCGACGGACCGGCGGTGTGGCCGCCGCCCGCCGCCACCCCCGTCGACCTCGACGACCTCTACCCGCGGATGGCCGACGCCGGCCTGGTCTACGGCCCGGTCTTCCAGGGCCTGCGGGCCGCCTGGCGACACGGCGACGAGGTGTACGCCGAGGTCGCGCTCCCCGCCGACGTGCTCGACGCCGACCGGTTCCACCTGCACCCGGCCCTGTTCGACGCGGCCCTGCACGCCATCGGCCTCAGCCGGGGCGAAGGCGCGCCCGCCGTCCCGTTCACCTGGACCGGGGTGAGCGTCCACGCCACCGGCGCGGCCACCCTGCGGGTCACCGTCACCCCCGCCGGGCCCGACGAGGTGGCCCTCACCCTCACCGACGGGGCCGGCCTGCCCGTCGCCCGGGTCGACTCGCTGGTGCTGCGGGAGATCGACCCGAGCCAGCTCGCCGCCGCCCGCACCGGGCGGCAGGAGCACCTCTACCGGGTCGACTGGACTCCGGTGCCGCTGCCCGCCACCCCCGCCACCGGCCGTTGGGCGCTGGTCGGCGCCGACGAGTTCAAGGTGGCCGCCGCGCTCGACACCGTCGGCCTGCGC
Source organism: Micromonospora matsumotoense (assembly GCF_900091525.1). GTDB lineage: Bacteria > Actinomycetota > Actinomycetes > Mycobacteriales > Micromonosporaceae > Micromonospora > Micromonospora matsumotoensis. The sequence goes on along the minus strand of NZ_FMCU01000030.1, from coordinate 51,887 downwards.
GCCGAGACCCACCCGGACCTGGCCACCCTCACCGCCGCCCTGGACGCGGGCGGGGCGGCACCGGACGTGGTGCTGGTCGCCAGCGTGCAGCCCGACTCCCGGGACCTCGCGGCCGGAGCCCGGCACACCACCGGGCAGCTCCTCACCCTGCTCCAGGGCTGGCTCGCCGACGGGCGGTTGGCGTCGTCCCGCCTGCTGGTGCTCACCCACGGCGCGCAGGGCACGCCGGTCACCGAACCCGCCGCCGCAGCGGCCTGGGGTCTCGCCCGCTCCGCCCAGTCGGAGAACCCGGACCGGATCGTCCTGGTCGACCTCGACGACCACGACGAGTCGGCGCAGGCCCTCCCGGCGGTGCTGGCCGGCGGTGAATCGCAACTGGTCGTCCGCGAGGGCGTCGCGCACGCCGCCCGGCTGGTGCCCGCCACCACGCCCGACGGCACCCCCGGCAGCGCCTTCACCGCCGACGGCACCGTCCTGGTCACCGGGGCCGGTGGCACCCTCGGCGGGCTCGTCGCCCGGCACCTGGTCGACGCGTACGGGGTGCGGCACCTGCTGCTGGCCAGCCGGCGTGGCCCCGACGCGGACGGGATGGCCGCGCTGCGTGCCGAGCTCACCGCGGCCGGCGCCGAGGTCACCGTGGCCGCCTGCGACCTGGCCGACCGAGACGCGGTCGCCGCGCTGCTGGCCGGGGTGGCCGCCGCGCACCCGCTGACCGGGGTGGTGCACGCCGCCGGGGTGCTCGACGACGGGATCATCCCGTCGCTGACCCGGGACCGCCTCGACGCGGTGCTGCGCCCCAAGGTCGACGCGGCCAGCCACCTGCACGAGCTGACCCGCGACGCGGGACTCACCGCGTTCGTGCTGTTCTCCTCGGCGGCCGGGGTGCTCGGCGGGCCGGGCCAGGGCAACTACGCGGCGGCGAACGCCTTCCTCGACGCGCTGGCCGGAGCCCGGCGGGCGGCCGGGCTGCCCGCCCAGTCCCTGGCCTGGGGTCCGTGGGCCGGCGGTGGGATGGCCGACGACCTCGGCGGCACCGACCGGGCCCGAATGTCCCGGGGCGGCGTGTTGCCGATGTCCGCCGAGGAGGGGCTGGCGCTGCTCGACGCGGCGCTGGCCCGTACCGAGGCGGTGCTCGTCCCGGTCAAGGCCGACCTGCGCGGCCAGCCGGGCGCAGAGGTGCCACCGATCCTCCGGTCCCTGGTCACCCCGGCCCGGCGTACCGCGTCCGGCAGCGCCCGGCCCGACCCGGCGGCGCTGCGGCGTACCCTCGGCGGGCTCGACGACGACGGCCAGGCGGCGCTGCTGCGCGACCTGGTCCGGGCGCGGGCCGCGACGGTGCTCGGCCACGGCGGTCCGGACGACGTCGACCCGGCGCTGCGCTTCGTCGAGCTGGGCTTCGACTCGCTGACCGCGATGGAGCTGCGCAACGCCCTCAACGAGGCCACCGGGCTGCGGCTGGCCACCGGGGTGGTCTTCGACCACGGCAGCGTCGACGAACTCGCCGCCCTGCTGCGGACCGAGCTGGCCGCCCCACCGGCGCAGGACGGCGCCGGTGCGCCCGATGCCGCCGCCGACACGATGAGTGCGCTGTTCGGCACCGCCGTCCGGGGCGGTCGGGTGCAGCAGGGCCTGGCGTTGCTGCACGCGGTGGCCGACATCCGACCCAGCTTCGACGGGCCGGCCGACCTGCCGCAGATCCCCGCCCCCCGGCGGCTCGCCCGTGGCGACCGGGGGCCGGCGATCGTCTGCTTCCCCTCCCCGATGGCACTCGGCGGCGACCAGCAGTACGCCCGGTTCACCGCCGAGTTCGGCGGCACCCGGGACGTGTGGACCCTGCCGGTGCCGGGCTTCGGTCGCGACGACAGCCTGCCCGCCTCGTCCGACGCGGCGGTCCGGGTCTTCGCCGAGATGGTCCGCCCGATCGCCGAACAGGGGCCGTACGTCATCGTCGGTTACTCCTCCGGTGGGCTGTTCGCCCACGCCACCGCCGGTGAGCTGGCGCGGCAGGGGCACGGCCCGACCGGGGTGGTGCTGCTGGACACCTACCTGACCACCGGCAGCACCACGGCGACGTTCTTCACCCACATGCTTGAGTCGTTGCTGGCCAAGGAGGCCGCCTTCGGCGAGTTCAGCAGCGCCCGGCTCTCGGCGATGGGCCGCTACATCCGGTTGCTGGAGAGCTGCCCGATCGAGGCGATCGACGCGCCGGTGCTCTTCGTCCGGCCGCAGGAGTCCATCGTGGCCGGTGGCGACGACGACGGGTGGCGGGCCACCTGGGAAACCCCGCACACGCTCCGGGAGGTGCCCGGCGACCACTTCACCATGATGGAGGGTCAGGTCGGCACGACCGCCGGGGTGGTCCGGGACTGGATCTCGCAGTGACGACAGCTGGAGTGGACGACATGACACTGGCACCGACCGCCAAGGGCACCGTCGAGTTCGGCGACCACCGGACGTGGTACCGGGTGACGGGGGAGCTGCCCGGCGACCGGCCGCCGCTGGTGGTGCTGCACGGCGGCCCCGGCAGCACCCACGACTACCTGCTCAACCTGGCCGGGCTGAGCCGTACCGGCCGGCCGGTGGTGCACTACGACCAGCTCGGCAACGGGGGGTCCACCCACCTGCGGGGCCGGGGGGCCGACTTCTGGACGGTGGACCTGTTCCTGGCCGAACTGGACAACCTGCTGCTGCGGCTCGGTATCGCCGACGGGTATGTGCTGTTGGGGCAGTCCTGGGGCGGGGTGCTGGCGGCGGCCCACGCGGTGCGCCGGCCGGCCGGGCTGCGTGGCCTGGTGATCGCCAACGCGCCCGCGTCGTACCCGCTGTGGCTGCCGGAGCTGGACGTGCTGCGGGCCGCGCTGCCCCCGGGGGTGGACGCGACGCTGCGCCGGCACGAGGCCGCGGGCACCACCGACAGCGCCGCCTACACGGCCGCGATGATGGTCTTCTACCAGCGGCACGTGTGCCGGTGCAAGCCGCTGCCCCCGGAGCTGATGGCCTCCTTCATGGAGATCAACGGGGACCCGACCGTCTACCACGCGATGAACGGGCCGAGCGAGTTCCACATCATCGGCACGCTGCGCGACTATTCGTTGGTCGACCGGCTGCCGCAGATCGACGCGCCGACCCTGGTGATCAGCGGCGAGCACGACGAGGTCACCCCCGCCGCGGTCCGCCCCTTCCACGACCTCGTCCCCGGGGCCCACTGGGAGATCATCGAGGGGGCCAGCCACCTGCCCCACCTGGAGACCCCGCAGCGGTTCACCGAGGTGCTCACCCAGTTCCTCGACAAGCTCTGAGCCACCCGCCCCGACGCCCGCGCCGCCGGTTCAGGCGGGGCGGGCGTCCGGCTCGGACGGGCGGGCGTCGTACGTCGCGCGGTGGGCGTGCACGTCGTCCAGGTGCCGCTCGGCCCAGGTCTTGAGGCCGCGCATCATCTCGTGCAGGGAGAAGCCGAGGTCGGTCAGCTCGTAGGTGACCGTGACGGGCACGGTCGGCGTCGCGGTGCGGATGACCAGGCCGTCGCGTTCCAGGGAGCGCAGCGTCTGGGTGAGCATCTTCTGGCTGACGCCGGCCAGCAGGCGGGACAGCTCCGAGTAGCGCATCGGCCGGGGGGTGCCGGCGCAGTCCGCGCCGAACCGGTGCGAGCCGTCGGTGCGCAGCGCGGCCAGCACCAGCGCCACCCACTTGTCGGAGATCCGGGCGAGCAGTTCCCGACTGGGACACTGCGCCAGGAAGGCGTCATATCCCGCAGCCGCCTCCGCCCGTCGCAGGGCTGCCGTCCTCGTCGCCATCGGCCGTTCCTCCCGTGCCCGGTGCGCTACGCACTTCCAGGTGCCTACTTCCCGGCAGAAAGCTACTCCACGGATAGTGGTCGGGCAGCACTCCGCTCACCACGAAAGCCCGAGGTAACCACATGCTCACCCGTTCCCTGCCCGGCGGCACCTGGACGCTCGGCGACCTGACCGTCACCCGGTTCGGCTACGGCGCCATGCAGCTCGCCGGCCCGTGGGTGATGGGACCGCCCGCCGATCCCGACGGCGCGCTCGCCGTCCTGCGGGAGGTGGTCGCCCTCGGCATCACCCACATCGACACCAGCGACGCCTACGGGCCACACGTCACCAACCGGCTGATCCGGGCGGCGCTGCACCCGTACCCCGAGGGGCTGCGCCTGGTGACCAAGGTCGGCGCGACGCGGGACCGGCAGGGCGGCTGGCCACCGGCCCGGGAGCCGGCGCAACTGCGCCGGGCCGTGCACGAGAACCTGGAGAACCTGGGCGTCGGGGTGCTCGACCTGGTCAACCTCCGGCTGGGTGACGCCGAGGGACCCCGGCCCGGCTCGCTCGCCGAGCCGTTCGGGGCGCTCGTCACACTCCAGCGGCAGGGCCTGATCCGGCACCTGGGGGTGAGCAACGTGACGGCCGAGCAGGTCGCCGAGGCGCAGTCGATCGCGCCCGTCGTCTGCGTGCAGAACCGCTACAACCTCGCGTACCGCCGGGACGACGCGCTGATCGACCGGCTCGCCGGGCAGGGGGTGGCCTACGTGCCGTACTTCCCGCTCGGTGGCTTCAGCCCACTCCAGTCCGCGGCGCTCTCGGCGGTGGCCGCCCGGCGGGACGCCACGCCGATGTCGGTCGCCCTGGCCTGGCTGTTGCAGCGTTCGCCCAACATCCTGCTCATCCCCGGCACCTCGTCGGTGGCGCACCTGCGGGAAAATGTCGCCGGGGCGGGGCTGACGCTCTCCGCCGACGACCTCACCGCGCTGGACGAGATCGGCCGCTGACCGGCTGAGGTGATGGAAAGTGCCCGTGACCAGCCTGGTCACGGGCACTTTTCGGAACGCGTGCGCTCACACGGGAGCGGGAGCGCCGCGCATGTCGGTCAGCACGCGCCACAGCGTCTGCGGGGTGGCGAACGTCTCCATCGACATCGCCTCGTCGACGAACCGCACGTCGTACTCGCTCTCCAGGGTGGCCAGCAGTTCGACCATGGCGAGGGAGTCCAGGCCCGAGTCGCGCAGGCTGGTGCCGTCCAGCAGCGGCTCCTCGGGGTCGAGGAAGGGCAGGTGCTGGCGCAGGATGGCCTCGAACCGTTGATCCCACATGTCCGCGATTCCTTCCGGTGCAGGGTGAGAAGACGCTAACAACGCCCACCGGACGGTGACGACCCGACAATCTTCCGGCCGCCACCCGGCCCGGGTAAGGGGTCGTTAGGGGGGTCGATGCGGGTGGGGGCCGCCGGAGCCGCCGATACGCTCCGGCCATGAGTCGAGAGAACTTCGCGCGCACGCACGCCTCCGTGGAGACGCTGCACGAGTTCCTGTTGGCGGGCGCCCGGCTGACGCCCGACAAGCCGGCCGTCATCCAGGCCGTCGGCGGCGAGGTTGGCTCCATCTCGTACCGTCAGCTCGCCCAGCGGGTGGACGGCTACGCCGCCGCTCTCGACGAACTCGGCCTGGACATCGGCGACCGGGTGATTCTGGAGTCGGACACCTCGCCGACCGCCATCGCCGTCTTCCTCGCCTGCTCCTCGCTGGGCCTGACGTTCATCCCGGTCAGCCCGGAGACCCCCGCCCAGCGGCTCGCGCTGATCGCCGAGAGCACCGCCGCCGCGCTGCACCTGCAACCCGTCGACGGCCGCCGCGACGGCGTGCCCGCGCCGCTGGGCACCGCCCGGTTCGGCCCGGACGGCATCCAGGTCGAGCGGGCGCCCGCGCCGCGCACCCGGCACCGCCGGGAGCTGGTCCCCACCGACCCGGCCTACATGATCTTCACGTCGGGCACCACCGGCCGGCCCAAGGGCGTGGTGATGAGCCACCGGGGCGTGCTCGCCTTCTTCCGGGGGATGCTGCGGCACGGCATCGTCTCCGCCGAGGACCGGGTCGCCACCACCTCGCCGCTGCAGTTCGACTTCTCGCTGCTCGACATCGGGCTGGCGCTGGGCAGCGGCGCGGCCGTGGTGCCGGTTCCCCGGTCGCTGCTGCGCTGGCCGCGCCGCTTCGTGCAGTTCCTCGCCGACAGCGGTGCCACCCAGGTCAACGGCGTGCCGTCGATCTGGCGGGGGGTGCTGCGGCACGAGTTCGCCGGGTTGGCCGCGCTCGGTGAGCAGATCCGCGGGGTGCTCTACTCCGGCGAGAACTTCCCTCTGCCGGAGATGCGGGAGCTGCAACGTGCCCTGCCGCACGCCCGGGTGGTCAACTGCTTCGGCAGCAGCGAGTCCATCGCCGCGTCCTTCACCGACGTGCCGAATCCGCTGCCCGACGACATCGACCGGATCTCCATCGGCCACGCCCATCCCGGCGCGGAGATGCTGCTGATCGACGAGGACGGCCGGCCGGTCGACGAGCCGGGTGTCATCGGCCAGATCCACCTGCGCAGCGCCGCCCTGTTCCACGGGTACTGGAACGACCCGGAGGCCACCGCCGCCGCGCTGGTCCCCGACCCGCTCAACCCGGCCACCGGGCAGGTGGTCTTCCGCACCGGCGACCTGGCCTACCGGGGTGAGGGCGGCGAACTCTACTTCACCGGCCGGGCCGACTCCCTGGTCAAGGTGCGCGGCAACCGGGTCGAACTGGGCGAGGTGGAGCGTCGGGTCCGGGAGTTCCCGGGCATCGCCGGCGCCGCCGCGCTGATGCTGCCCCAGGAGGGCAAGGACCCGGTGCTGGCCGCCTTCGTGGTGCTCGACGAGGGCGTCACCGGCGTGGAGGAGATGGAGCTGGGCGCGTTCTGCCTGGAGGCGCTGCCCGACTACATGGTGCCGCAGCAGGTCCGGGTCATCGACGAGCTGCCGGTCAACGCCAACGGCAAGGTCGACCGGCGGGCTCTGGCCGACCGCGCGGGACAGCCCGCACAGCGCTGACCCGCCCCCGAACGACCCCTGGCCGGTCCCTTCAGGAGGGGGACCGGCCAGGGGTTTCTCTGCGTCGCCGCCAGGTCGCTGAAATGGCGGCATCCGGTCCGTCGGATGCCGCCACCTCGGCGCAACAGCGTCGATCAACCGGGTCAGCCCTCCGCGGCCTCGCGGGCCAGCCGGGAGCGGTCCACCTTGCGGTTGGAGTTCAGCGGGAACTCCGGCACGTGCCGGTAGGAGCGCGGCAGCATCCCCTTGGGCAGGATCTGCCGCAGCTGCCGGGACAGTTCCGCCGGGGCGGTCCGCACACCGGTGTAGAAGACCACCAGCTCGGTGCCGCCGGCCCCGGCGCGGGCCACGGTGACCGCGTCCTCGATGCCGGGGCAGCCGCGCAGCGCGTGCTCGATCTCGGCCAGCTCCACCCGCCACCCGTGCACCTGCACCTGCGAGTCGAGCCGCCCCAGATAGATCAGTTCCTTGTTCTCCAGTCGCCGGACCCGGTCCCCGGTGCGATACCAGCGCCGACCGTCGCGGACCAGGAACCGGCCCTCGTCGTCGGCCGGGTCGAGGTAACCGGGGGTGAGCTGGGGGCCGGTGATGCAGAGTTCCCCCTCCACCTCGCTGGCCGCGCCGTCGGCGTCGAGCAGCACCCCGTCGTGCCCGTCGTGCAGGGCACCGATCGGGACCAGGCCGTTGACGCAGAGCCCCGGCGAGGTCTGCGGCGACCAGCGGTGCCCGGTGATGGTCACGGTCAGCTCGGTCGGGCCGTAGATGTTCTCCAGCGTCGACCCGGGGGCCGCCGCCTGCCAGTCCACCGCATCGGCGGCGTGCAGCGCCTCCCCGGCGAAGAAGCTCCACCGCAACGACGGCATCGCCGCCGCCCCCAGCCGACCGGTCCGCCGGACCAGGGTGATCGCGCTGGGGGTGGAGAACCACACGGTCAGGCCCCGTTCGGCGACGAACGCCGGCACGTCCCGGTACGCCGCCGGCGGCACCGGATGCACGCTCGCCCCCGTGCCCCAGGCACAGAACAGGTCGAACATCGCGCAGTCGAAGTTCAGGTCGAACGACTGCGAGAAGCGGTCGTCGGGCCCGAAGTCGTACCGGTCGTCCAGCACCGAGAAGTAGTGCCGCAGGTTGCCGTGGGTGATCGGCACCCCCTTGGGCCGCCCCGTCGAGCCGGAGGTGAACAGCACGTAGGCCACGTCGTCGGGGCCGGCGGAGCGGGGCGCGGCCAGCGGCGTCGCCGAGACCACCGGCAGCCGCAACCCGGTGCCGCTGCCGCGCGGGTCCACCACCGGCGCGAACACCGGCACCCCGGCCACCGCGTCGCCCATCTCCGCCCGGACCGCCAGCCCGGCGTCGTCGAGCAGCAGGACGGAGACCCCGCACGCGGTGAGCATCCCGGCGGTCCGCGCCGCCGGGAACTCCGGGTGCAACGGCACGGCGGTCGCCCCCAGGTACAGGGTGGCGAGCAGCCCGGCGTACGACTCCAGGGTCTTGCCGGCGAGGATGCCGACCACCCGGGGTGGCCCGTCCGGGCCGGCGGCCAACGCCCCGGCCCAGCGCAGCGCGGTGGTGTGCAGCTCCTCGTAGCTGACCGGGCCGGTGGACAGGTGCAGGGCGGTGGCCCGGGGTGCGGCGGCCAGCCCCTGGAGGAACCGGCCGTGCAGGGCGTAGTCGGTGTGCTGGGTCATCTCGTCCTCCGTGCTCTGCCGACCGTCAGGCGGCCACGGTGCGGCGGATCGGCCGCATCGCCCGCCGGGGGTCCACGATGGTGGTCCGGAAGTTGCGGACGGTGGCGCCGACCCGACCCCAGAGCCGGTCCGGTCCGCAGACGTGCACCGTCTCCACCCCGGACTGCTGGAACGTGGCGACCACGTCCGGCCAGCGCACCGGGGTGACGATGCCGTCCAGCAGCATGGTCCGGACGCCGTCGGCGGTGGTGCGTACCGTGCCGTCCTGGTCGGCGACCACCGGGATCTGCGGGTCGGTGAAGTGCAGCGAACCGAACAGCTCCGCCTCCACCCGGTCCCGCAGCGGCTGGAACGCGGCGGCGTGCAGCGGGGGGTCCATCACGTACAGCGGCAGTCCACCGCCGGCCCGCAGCCGCTGCGCCAACCAGTCGGTACGCCCCTCGTGCAGGGTCACCATCCAGAAGTCGGTGTCCACATAGCAGGAGATCTCGTACCACTCGCCGGCCTCGTCCAGCTCGGCCAGGATCTCCCGCAGCCGCTCGGCCGGGGTACGGACGAACGACATCGTCACCACGCCGCGCTGCTCGGCGGTGAAGTACTCCGTCTCGATCCGGGACAGCCGGGCGGTCATCCGGACCGCCTCGGCGAAGTCCAGCGCGCCGCTGAACACGGCGGCGGCCTTGCCCCCGAAGCTGGGCCCGGCGATCAGGTCCGGCCGCAGGTCCATGGTCCGTTCCGCCCAGCGGGCCAGCGCCACGCAGTTGACCAGGAAGGCGACCTGGGCGTACTCGGAGTAGTCGCTGTCGCTGTCCCGGTAGCGGGTGAACAGGTCGTAGTCCAGGGCGTCACTGGCGGCGGCGAGCAACTCGCGGGCGTCCCGGTCGATGAGCATGAACTTCGCGACGTCGGCGAAGTCGCACGGGCCCATCCCGGGAAAGACGATGGCGCTGGTCATCTGGGGCGTCCTTGTCGTCGGGGGCAGACCGGCGCGGGCGCGGTCGGCGGGGGAGCCGGGCGGGGAGGTCACCGGGGGAGCTTGGCCAGGGCCTGCTCGATGCGGATCAGCGCGTCGGCGACGTGCGGCACGGCCAGCGGGTCGGCGGCGGTCTGGGTCTGCCGCTGCTGCTCCGGGGTGTCGCCGTAGAGCATGCTGGTCGCGGCGCGGAACCGCAGCCCCTCCGGCCGGTCGCCGAAGTGGTGGCCGGAGAGCACCGCGACGCCCAGCTCCTCCAGCAGGTGGCGCTGCAACCCCGCGCCGTCGGTGATGCCCTGCTCGGCCAGCGGCTCCCGCAGCGGCGCGAAGTCCGGGTAGACGTAGAACGCGCCGGTCGGCGGCCGGCAGGTGGCACCCGCGTCCACCATGATCCGGTGCACCGCGCCGGCCACCGCGCCGTGCAGCGCGGCGTCGGCCGTCAACCGCTCGCGGATCTCCGGCGGTTCGGCGAAGGCGTACCGGGCCACCGACTGCATCGGGCCGGCCAGGGTGGACCAGATCTCGCTGGCCACCGCGGCGACGTCGGCGCGGAGCCGCTCGCCCCACCCGCCGGTCGGGAACCGGGCCGCCCCGATCCGCCAGCCGCCGAGCGCCAGGTTCTTGCTCAACCCGGTGATCACCACGGTCCGCCGGGGGGCGACCTCGGCGGGGGAGAGCAGGTCCGTGCCCGGGGTGTGCAGGATGTCCCGGTAGATCTCGTCCGAGACGATCAGCAGGTCCTCCTCCTCGGCGATCGCGCACAACTCCCGGACCAGGTCGTCCGGGGCGTGCGTGCCGGTCGGGTTGTCCGGCGAGGTGAGCACGAGGATGCGCGGGTCGTGACCGAGCACCCGGGCGGCGCGGATCGTCTCCCGCAGCGCCGCCGGGTCGGGCACCCCACCGCAGGACGCCGGGATCGGCACCCCCAGCACGGTCTTGCCGGCCAGCCGGGCCTGCGGGGCGTAGGTGACCCAGCTCGGCGCGGCGACGATGGTGTCCCCGCCGACCACCAGTTGCAGGGCCATCAGCAGCGGCTTGCTGCCCGGCGCGATGATCACCTGGTCCGCCTCGGTGGGCAGCCGGCGACGGGAGAAGTACCCGGCCAGCGCGTCCCGGGTGTCCGGGTCACCGACCACCGGCCCGTACGCGTTGCGGTCGGCGCCCTCGGTCAGCGCCCGCCGCAGCGGCGCGAACACCGGCAGCCGGGACTCGCCGAAGCCCAGGTGCACGATGGACTCGCCGGCGGCGATCCGCTGCGCGACCAGTTGGTCGAGCGCGAGGTTGGGCGAGATTTTCCGGCCGGCCATCGCCAGCTCCCTTCGGGTCGGTACGTACTCAGGCGGTGACGGCCGCGCCGGGGCGGGCCGCGCTGGGGCTGACGGCGGCGAGGATGTCCGCCGGGGCAGCCGGGTCGATCTCCAGGTCGCTCAGCCAGGCCGCGTCGGCCGACCAGCGGGCCCGGAACGGCCGGCCGACCAGCCGGCGGTCGCGGGCCTGGATCAGCCGGAGCTGGAAGAAGTCGCCGTCCGCGGTCCGCTCGACGCCGTCGACCAGCACCTTGCCGGGGGTCGCCGACATGACCGGCCCGCGCACCGTGCGGGCCAGCCCGGGCAGGTCCTGGTACGCGGTGCGGAAGATGTCGGCGGCCCGGGTCAGCGGCACCTGGAAGTAGTCCCGGGGGCCGGTGTCCCGCTCGACGAACATGTAGTAAGGCACCGCGCCGACGGCCAGCTCGGCCCGCCACATTTCGCTCCAGACGCGGGCGTCGTCGTTGACGTAGCGGATCAGCGGGGCCTGGCAGTAGACCACCGCCCCGGTCGACCGGATCCGGGCGATGGCCCGGGTGGCGACCTCGGTGGCCAGCTCCCGGGGGTGGCTGAAGTGGGCCATCACCGCGACGTTGCGGCCGGACGCGACCACCTGCGAGAACAGTCGCAGCAGATCGTCGGCGTCGCTGTCGGAGACGAACCGGTACGGCCAGTAGGCGACCGCCTTCGTGCCGAACCGGATGGTGCGCACCGTGTCCACCTTCAGCAGCGGCTCCACGTGGCTGCGCAGCCGCTCCGTCGACATGATCATCGGGTCGCCCCCGGTGACCAGCACGTCGGTCACCGCCGGATGCCGGTGCAGGTACGCCACCAACTGCTCCGGGCCGGGCGCGGCGAACCGCAGGTCGGCGTCCCCGACGAACTGCGCCCAGCGGAAGCAGTAGGTGCAGTACGCGTGGCAGGTCTGCCCCTGCTGCGGGAAGTACAGCACCGTCTCCCGGTACTTGTGCTGCATGCCCGGCAGCTCCTGGCCGTCCAGGCTGGGCACGTTGTGCTGCTGCTGCCCGGAGGGGTGCGGGTTGAGCCCGGCCCGGATTCGGGCCACCTCACCGCGCAGCCCCTTGCGGTCGCCGGCGCGCAGCAGGTCGCCGACGATCCGTTCGTCGGCGGCGGCGAGCATGCCGCGCTGCGGAAACACCAGCCGGAAGATCGGGTCGTCCGGAATACGGTCCCAGTCGATCAGGTGCGACAGGACGTACTCGTTGACCCGGAACGGCAGCACCTGGGAAATGGTGCGGATCGCGTGCAGATTGTCGGCCGACAATCCGTACCGGGCACCCAGTTCATCGATGTGGTGCGGCCCGAAGGAGTGGAACCGCCCCGGATCGGCGGTCGTGGAAACGAGCAGGGACATCAACCATCCTCCATGGGGGGGTTGCGCCCACCGACGTGTCGTGACTCAATCACCGGTGCGCGCCCGCGAGAATCGCTCGACGGTCAACAGCGCGTTGCCTCGCCCCCACGCTAGTGGCGGGCCGTCCGCCCGGACCCCTAGCGGCACCCCAGAGCCGCCCCTTAGCGCCGCCGGTAGGGGGAGGCTAGGGGCGTCGCGGGGGTGTAGGTGGATTTCCTTTCCTGATTACGTATCCCTCGCCTGGTCCGGCCGGCGCCCGGCGTGTCGCCCGGATACGCCGTACCGCACCGAGCGGCCGAAGAGACATCGATGCCAGCGCCGGATCACGTGCGCCCGGTGCGACCCGAGGGAGTGCTCCGTGACGATCGATCAGGAGATCCGCAAGTATCCGTTCAGCGAGTCGCCCGGGATCGACATCGACCCGACGTACGGGCTGCTGCGCAGCACCGAGCCGCTGGCCCGGGTGCAGTTGCCGTACGGCGAGGTGTGCTGGCTGGCCACCCGGTACGAGGACGTCAAGACCGTGCTCACCGACCCGCGCTTCAGCCGGGCCGCCGCGCAGGGCCAGGACCAGCCCCGCCTCCGTGAGGAGATGACCTACGAGGGCATCATCGGTCTCGACCCGCCGGACCACACCCGGCTGCGCAAGCTGGCCGGCAAGGCGCTGACCGCCCGCCGGGTCAACGGGATTCGCGAGGACGCGCAGCGGATCGCCAACGAGTACCTCGACGACATGGTCGCCAAGGGTTCTCCCGGCGACCTGGTCGAGATGTTCGCGCTGCCCTTCCCGATCACCGTGATCTGCGAGCTGCTCGGCGTCCCGTTCGAGGACCGCGCCCAGTTCCGGATCTGGACCGAGGGGCTGACCAGCACCAGCGAGCAGCTCATGGTCTATGTCGAGCAGTTGTTCGGCTACATGGGCAACCTCGTCGCCCAGCGCCGTGAGCAGCCCACCGACGACCTGCTCGGCGCGCTGGTCAAGGCCCGCGACGAGGGCGACCGGCTGACCGAGCAGGAGTTGCTCTCCATCGCCGGGGTCGGGCTGCTGCTCACCGGCGTCGAGACGGTCTCCACGCACATCCCCAACTTCGTCTACGCGCTGCTGACCAAGCCGGAGCTGATGGCGCAGCTGCGCGCCGACCGGAGCCTGGTGCCGGCCGCCGTGGAGGAACTGCTGCGGATGATCCCGCTCAACCCGGCCGCCATGTTCCCCCGCTACGCGGTGGAGGACGTCGAACTGAGCGGGATCACCGTCCGCGCCGGCGAGCCGGTGCTGGTCTCGCTGCCGGGCGCGAACCGCGACCCGGAGATCTTCGACAACCCGGAGACCTTCGACTTCACCCGCGAGCAGAACCCGCACGTCGCGTTCGGCCACGGCCCACACCACTGCCTCGGCGCGCAGCTGGCCCGGATGGAGCTGCAGGTGGCCCTGCACACCATCCTGGACCGGTTCCCCGAGCTGCGCCTGGCCGACGGTGACGCGGGCGTGTCGTGGAAGTCCGGCCTGCTGGTCCGCGGCCCGAACAAGCTGTTGGTGGCCTGGTGACCGCGGTGGACACCCGCTGGACGGTCACCGTCGACCGGGACGCCTGCATCGGTACCGGGGTCTGCGCCGGCGCGGCCCCCCGCCAGATCGAGATCCGGGACGGCAAGGCGTCCGCCCTGGCCCCGGAGACCGCCCCAGACGAGGCGGTCATCGACGCCGCCGACATGTGCCCGATGTCCGCGATCACGGTCCGCGACGCCGCCTCCGGCGCGCTGCTCGCGCCCGAGGAGTGAACCACAGCCCCGACCGGTGAACCCACCGGTCGCCGCGAGGCCGCCGCGACCGGTCCCCCCTACCGGTCGCGGCGGCCTTGCCGTGATCGGGCGCCGCAAGCCGACACACCGAGCCGGGCGTCGAACCCGGAGACCTAGTGGAGCGTGCCATGAGCGAGTCCGTGAACCCCACCGGTGCCGAGCCCGACGCGCTGTCGGCACTGCGGCGACGGCTGGAGGGCCGCACGGCCGACGAGCAGGGCCGGGCGCTGACCGCCCTGGTCCGGGAGCAGGCCCGCGACGTGCTGCGGACCGTGCTGCCGGACGGTCCGGACGCCGTCGAGCCGGGCCGTCCGTTCCGTGACCTGGGCTTCGACTCGCTCGCCGCGGTGGAGCTGCACCGTCGGCTCACCCTGGCCACCGGCCTCGACCTGCCGGTCACGTTGGTCTTCGACCACCCGACGCCGCAGGCGGTCGGACGGCTGCTGCGGACGCTGCTCGGCGGCGACGCCGCACCCGCCCCGGCCGCCGCGCCGCTGCGCCGTGCCGCCGCCGACGACGAGCCGATCGCCGTGGTCGGCATCGGCTGCCGCTACCCCGGGCACAGCACCTCGGCCGACGACCTGTGGCGGCTGGTCTTCGAGGGTCGGCATGTGATCTCCGACTTCCCGACCGACCGGGGCTGGGACACCGAAGGGCTCTTCGACCCGGACCCGGGCAAGCCCGGCAAGACCTACGTCCGCCAGGGTGGCTTCCTGGAGGGGGCGGCCGAGTTCGACGCGGACTTCTTCGGCATCAGCCCGCGCGAGGCGATGACGATGGACCCGCAGCAGCGGCTGGTGCTGGAGACCGCCTGGGAGGCGTTGGAGGACGCCGGCATCGACTCGGCGTCGCTGCGCGGCAGCCAGACCGGCGTCTTCATCGGCGCCGAGCCGCAGGAGTACGGCCCCCGGCTGCACGAGGCCCCGGAGGGCCTGGACGGCTACCTGCTCACCGGCAACGCGCCGAGCGTGGTGTCCGGCCGGCTCGCCTACACCTTCGGCTTCGAGGGGCCGACCCTGACCGTGGACACCGCCTGCTCGGGTTCCCTGGTCGCCCTGCACCTGGCCTGCCAGGCGGTGCAGCGCGGGGAGTGCACGACCGCGCTCGCCGGTGGCGTCGCGGTGATGGTGCACCCGGGCGCGTTCACCGCGTTCAGCCGGCAGCGGGGTCTCGCCCCGGACGGGCTGTGCAAGCCGTTCGCGGCGGCGGCCGACGGCACCGGCTGGGCCGAGGGCGTCGGCATCCTGGTGCTGGAGCGGCTCTCCGACGCCCGCCGCAACGGCCACCGGGTGCTCGGGGTGATCCGCGGGTCGGCGATCAACCAGGACGGCGCGTCCAACGGGTTGACCGCGCCGAACGGGCCGTCCCAGCAGCGGGTGATCATGTCCGCACTGGCCTCGGCCGGCCTGGCCCCCACCGACGTCGACCTGGTCGAGGCGCACGGCACCGGCACCCGGCTCGGCGACCCGATCGAGGCGCAGGCGATCATCGCCACCTACGGCCGGGAACGCCCCGCCGACCGGCCGCTCTGGCTCGGCTCGCTGAAGTCCAACATCGGTCACTCGCAGGCCGCCGCCGGGGTGGCCGGGGTGATCAAGGTGCTGATGGCGATGAAGCACCGGTTGCTGCCGCGTACCCTGCACGTCGACGCGCCCACCCCCAACGTGGACTGGTCCGCCGGCACCGTCGCGCTGCTCACCGAGGCCCGCGAGTGGGACGCACCGGACCGGCCGCGCCGCGCCGGGGTCTCCTCGTTCGGGGTCAGCGGCACCAACGCGCACGTCATCGTCGAGGAGCCCCCGGCGGTCACCGACGAGGCCGTCGCCGCCGTGCCGCAGCTGCCCAGCGAGGTGCTGCCGGTGGTGCTCTCCGCCCGGGGCGGGGCGGCGCTGCGCGACCAGGCCGCCGGGCTGCTCGCTCTCGTCGACACCGACGAGGACGCCCCGGAGTTGCTCGACGTCGCCTACTCGCTGGCGACCACCCGTACCGCGTTGGAGCACCGGGCGGTGCTGGTGGCCCGGGACCGGGCGGGCGTCGTCCGGGACCTGGCGGCCCTCGCCGCCGGGGGCGGTGTGCCCGGCGTACACCTGGGGCAGGCGACCGGCGGTGGGCTCGGTTTCCTCTTCACCGGGCAGGGCAGCCAGCGGCTCGGCGCCGGGCGGCAGCTGTACCGCAGCTACCCGGTCTACGCCGCCGCCTTCGACGACGCCTGCGGCTGGCTGGACCTGCAACTGGACGTGCCGCTGGCCGACGTCCTCTTCGCCGAGCCCGGCACCGCCGAGGCGGCCCTGCTCGACCAGACCGCCTACACCCAGTGCGCGCTGTTCGCCGTGGAGGTGGCCCAGTTCCGGCTGTTGGAGTCCTGGGGGATCCGGCCGGACCTGCTCGCCGGGCACTCGATCGGTGAGCTGGCCGCCGCCCACGTCGCCGGGGTGCTCTCCCTGGAGGATGCCGCGCTCCTGGTCGCCGCGCGCGGCCGGCTCATGCAGCAGCTCCCCGCCGAGGGCGCGATGATCTCGGTGCAGGCCACCGAGGAGGAGGTCCGCCCGCTGCTGGCCGGCCGCGAGGCGCAGGTGGGCCTGGCGGCGGTGAACGGCCCGACCTCGGTCGTGGTCTCCGGTGACGAGGCCGCCGTGCTGGAGGTGGTCGCCGCCCTCGCCGCCGCCGGGCACAAGACGAAGCGGCTGCGGGTCAGCCACGCCTTCCACTCGCCGCTGATGACGCCGATGCTCGCCGAGTTCGGCCGGCTCGCCCACGTGCTCAGCTACCGGCCGCCGACCATCCCGATCGTCTCCACGGTCACCGGCCGGCCGGTGCTCTCCGGCGAGCTGTGCGACCCCGAGTACTGGGTGCGGCACGTCCGCGACAGCGTCCGGTTCGCCGACGCGGTCCGGGCGATGGCCGACGAGGGGGTCGGCACCTTCCTCGAACTCGGGCCGGCCGGTGTGCTCTCCGCGATGGGTCCGGCCTGCCTGGCCGAGGACGCCGACGCGGTCTTCGCCCCGCTGCTGCGCGCCGACCAGGACGAGGAGACCGACGTCGTCTCCGCCGTCGCCCGCGCCCACGTGCGGGGGGTGCCGGTGGACTGGACGGCGTTCTTCGCCGCGCGCGGCGCCCGTCAGGTGGCGCTGCCCACGTACCCGTTCCAGCGTCGCCGGTTCTGGATGGAGTCCGGCGGCGGCAGCGCCGACGCGACCGGCTTCGGTCAGCTCGCCGCCGGTCACCCGCTGGTCGGCGCGGTCGTCGGCCTGGCCGGCGGCGACGGGGTGGTGCTCACCGGCCGGGTGTCGCTGCGCAGTCACCCGTGGCTGGCCGACCACACCATCTCCGGGGTGGCGCTGCTGCCCGGCACCGCCTTCGTGGAGTTGGCGATCCGTGCCGGCGACCAGGTCGGCTGCCCCACCGTGGAGGAGTTGACCCTCGAGGCCCCGCTGGCGCTCGACGAGCACGGCGTCGCCCTCCAGGTCGTCGTCGGCGCCGCCGACCCGGCCGGCCGCTGCCCGGTGGCCGTCTACTCGCGCCCCGACCGGTCCGGCCCGGACGCGCCCGACAGTCAGCTCTGGACCCGGCACGTCAACGGCTTCCTCGCCCCGGAGGCCGCCGACGCCGGGCAGCCCCTGACCGAGTGGCCGCCGCGCGACGCCCGCCCGGTCGACCTGACCGGCAGCTACGCCGAGCTGGCCGGCCAGGGCTACGGCTACGGCCCGGTCTTCCAGGGCCTCAAGGCCGTCTGGCGACGCGGCACCGAGGTGTACGCCGAGGTCGCGCTCCCCGCCGAGAGCCGGGCCGACGCCGCCCGGTTCGGCCTGCACCCGGCGGTGCTGGACGCCGCCCTGCACGCCATCGACGCGGCCCGTCGGGGCGAACCCGCCGACGACGAGGTGCGCATCCCGTTCGCCTGGACCGACGTCACCCTGCACGCCGCCGGCGCGGCCGAGGTGCGGGTCCGGATCGCCCCCGCGGCCGGGGACAGCGTGTCGGTGACCCTCGCCGACGCCACCGGCGCACCGGTCGCCTCGGTGCGGTCGTTCGTCTCCCGGCCGGTCTCCACCGCCCAGCTCACCGCCGCCCGGGGCGGCTACCACGAGCGGCTGTTCCGGCTGGAGTGGACGAAGCTGGGCCAGCGGCCCGCCCCGACGGGCACCCCCCGCTGGGTGGTGCTCGGCGACGAGCGGATCGGCACGGCCCCCCGGCACGCCGACCCGGCCGCGCTGGGTGCGGCGATCGACGCCGGCGCCACCGCCCCCGAGTGGGCGTTCGTCGGCGTCACCTCCGAGGACGTCCGGACCGCCACCGCCGGGGCGCTGGAGATCCTCCAGCAGTGGCTGGCCGACGCGCGGCTGGCCGGCACCCGGCTGGTCTTCGTCAGCCGGGTCGACGACCTCGCCACCGAGGCGGTCTGGGGCCTGGTCCGGGCCGCCCAGACGGAGAACCCGGACCGGTTCGTCACCGTCCGGCTCGCCGACGCGCCGACGCCGTTGCTGGCCGCCGCCCTGGCCACCGGTGAACCGGAGCTGCGGCTGCGCGACGGCGAGATCAGTGTGCCCCGGCTCGCCCGGGTCGCCACCACCGTTGCCACCGGGACCGCAACGACCGCTGCCGCCACCACCGGTGCCGACGACGTCTCCGCCGGGGTCGACCCGAGCGGTACCGCTGCCGGTATCGGCTGGCCGACCGACGGCACGGTGCTGGTCACCGGCGGCACCGGCGGGCTCGGCGCGCACGTCGCCCGGCACCTGGCCGGGCAGCACGGCGTACGCCACCTGCTGTTGACCAGTCGTCGTGGGCCGGCGGCGGCCGGCGTGGCGGAGCTGCGCGGGGAACTGGAAGCGGCCGGGGCGAGCGTCGAGGTGGCCGCCTGCGACGCGGCCGACGCCGACGCCCTGGCCGCGCTGCTCGCCGCCGTCCCGGCCGACCGGCCGCTGCGGGCGGTGGTGCACGCCGCCGGCATCGTCGACGACGGGACGATCGGCTCGCTCACCCCGGAGCGGCTCGACGCGGTGCTGAAGGCCAAGCTGGACGGCGCGGTCAACCTCGACGCGTCGACCCGCGACGCCGACCTGACGGCGTTCGTGCTCTTCTCCTCCCTGGCCAGCCTGCTCGACTGCGCGGGGCAGGGCAACTACGCCGCCGCGAACGCCACCCTCAACGCGCTGGCCGTCGCCCGCCGGGCCGAGGGCCGGCCCGCCGTCGCGCTCACCTGGGGGCTGTGGACCGGGGACAGCGGGATGGGCGGCCAACTGGACGCCGCCGCCCTGCAACGCATCGAACGCTCCGGCATGCCCGGCCTCAGCCCGGCGGAGAACCTGGCCCTGCTCGACGCGGCGCTCGGCGTCGACGAGCCGGTGCTCGCCCCGATCCGGGTCGACCTGACCGCGCTGCGCAACCGGCCGGAGGGTGTGCCGGCGCTGCTGCGTGGCCTGGTGCCGCTGCCGGCGCGACGCAGTGCCCAGGCGGCCGGCCCGGCCGACGCCACGCAGGGCCTGGCCCGGCGGTTCGCCGCGCTCAGCCAGGCCGAGCGGGACCGGTTCACCCTCGACCTGGTCCGCGAGCACGTCGCCGCGGTGCTCGGGCACGACAGCGCGGACGCGATCGAACCGCGCCGGGCCTTCAACGAGCTGGGCTTCGACTCGCTGGCCGCGGTCGAGCTGCGCAACCGGCTCAAGGCGGCCACCGGGCTGCGGCTGCCGGCGACCCTGGCGTTCGACTACCCGACCCCGGCGGCGCTGGCCGAGTTCGTGGTCTCCACCGTGCTGGGCACCGGCGCGGACGTGGCGACGCCGGAGCTGGCACCGGCCTCCTTCACCCAGGAGCCGATCGCGATCGTCTCGATGAGCTGCCGCTTCCCCGGTGGGGTGGCGACCCCGGAGCAGCTCTGGGAACTGCTCGACGGCGGGGTCGACGCGGTCTCGTCGTTCCCCGCCGACCGGGGCTGGGACCTGGTCGGCATGTACGACCCGGAGCCCGGCAAGCCCGGCCGGACGTACTCGATGGAGGGCGGTTTCCTCTACGACGCGGCCGACTTCGACGCGGACTTCTTCGGTATCAGCCCCCGCGAGGCGGTGGCGATGGACCCGCAGCAGCGGTTGATGCTGGAGACCTCGTGGGAGGTGCTGGAGCGGGCCGGGATCGACCCGACCTCGCTCAAGGGCAGCCCGACCGGCGTCTTCGCCGGCGTCATGTACCACGACTACGCGCTGCGGCTGCACCAGGTGCCCGACGACCTGGCCGGCTACCTGGGCAACGGCAGCCTCGCCAGCATCGTCTCCGGCCGGGTGGCCTACACCCTGGGGCTGGAGGGGCCGGCGGTGTCGATCGACACGGCGTGCTCGTCGTCGCTGGTGGCGATCCACCTGGCGGTGCAGGCCCTGCGGGCCGGGGAGTGCTCCCTGGCGCTGGCCGGCGGCGTCACCGTGATGTCCACCCCGGACACGTTCCTCGACTTCAGCCTCCAGCGTGGCCTGGCCAAGGACGGCCGGTCGAAGTCCTTCGCCGCCGGGGCCGACGGCACCGGCTGGGGCGAGGGCGCGGGCATGGTGCTGCTGGAGCGCCTCTCCGACGCCCGGGCCAACGGTCACCAGGTACTCGCCGTGATCCGGGGTTCGGCGACGAACCAGGACGGCGCGTCCAACGGGTTGACCGCGCCGAACGGCCCCTCCCAGCAGCGGGTGATCCGGCAGGCCCTGGCCTCCGCCGGTGGCATCCCGGCGACCGAGGTGGACGTGGTGGAGGCGCACGGCACCGGCACGGCGCTCGGTGACCCGATCGAGGCGCAGGCGTTGCTGGCCACGTACGGGCAGGGTCGGCCGGAGGACCGGCCGCTCTGGCTCGGGTCGATCAAGTCGAACATCGGGCACACCCAGGGTGCGGCCGGGGTGGCCGGCGTGATCAAGATGGTGCTGGCGATGCGCAACGACCTGTTGCCGCGCACCCTGCACGCCGACGAGCCCTCGCCGCAGATCGACTGGTCGGCCGGGGAGGTGCGGCTGCTCACCGAGCCGCAGCGGTGGCCGGCGCTGGACCGGCCGCGTCGGGCCGGGGTGTCGTCGTTCGGGATCAGCGGCACCAACGCCCACGTCATCATCGAGCAGGCGCCCCCGGCGGAGGAGGAGCCCCCGTCGGCCGAGGTGACCGCGCCGGTCGTCCCGGCGGTGCTGCCGTGGGTGCTGTCCGCGCGCTCGGCGGAGGCGTTGCGGGCGCAGGCCGACGGGGCCGCCGGCACGGGTGCGGGCCTGGACGTGGCGTATTCGTTGGCGACGACGCGGGCGGCGTTGGAGCGCCGGGCGGTGGTGGTGGCCGCGGCGGGCGAGGATGCGGTCCGCGCCCTGCGGTGCGTGGCGGAGGGGACCGACTCGGCCGACGTGGTGTACGGCTCGCCGTCGGTCGGGAAGCTGGCGGTGCTGTTCACCGGCCAGGGCGCGCAGCGGTGGGGGATGGGCCGTGAGCTGGCGGCGGCGTACCCGGTGTTCGCCGAGGCGTTCGCGCAGGTGTGCGCGGAGGTGGACGCGAAGCTGGACCGGCCGCTGCGGGAGGTGCTCTACACCGGGCCGGACGTGGCCGACGCGGCGCTGCTGGACCAGACCGTCTACAGCCAGGCGGCGCTGTTCGCCATCGAGGTGGCGTTGTTCCGCCTGCTGGAGTCGTGGGGGGTCCGGCCCGACATGGTGGCCGGGCACTCGATCGGCGAGGTGACGGCGGCCCACGTGGCCGGGGTGCTGTCGTTGGCTGACGCGGCGACCCTGGTGACGGCGCGGGGCCGGCTGATGCAGTCGATGCGGGAGGACGGCGCGATGGTCGCCGTCGAGGCGTCCGAGGCGGAGGTGCGTGCCGCGCTGGCCGGCCTTGAGGCGCGGGTGGGCGTCGCGGCGGTGAACGGGCCCCGTGCGGTGGTCGTCTCCGGTGACGCCGAGGCGGTGGAGTCGGTCGCCGCAGGTCTGCGGGGTCAGGGGCGGCGGACGAAGCGGCTGCGGGTGAGTCACGCCTTCCACTCGCCGCACATGGAGCCGATGCTGGCGCAGTTCCACGAGGTCCTCTCCGGTCTGGTGTTCGCGCGGCCGCAACTGCCGGTGGTGTCCAACGTGACCGGTGCGGTGGCCGACCCCGAGGAGTTGCGCGACCCGGGCTACTGGGTGCGGCACGTACGGGAGCCGGTGCGCTTCGGCGACGGGGTGGCCGCCCTCCAGGCAGCGGGCGTCACCACGTTCCTGGAAGTGGGCCCGGACGCGGTGCTGACGGCGATGGGCCGGGACTGCGTCACCGACGAGGACGCGGTGGCCCTGGTGCCGGTGCTGCGTGCCGGCCGGGACGAGCCGACGACCCTGCTGACCGCCCTGGCGACCCTGCACACCCGGGGCGTCCCGGTGGACTGGCGGGCCTGGTTCGCGCCCACCGGCGCCCGCAGCACCGCACTGCCCACCTACCCCTTCCAGCGCCGTCGCTACTGGATCAACGCCACCACCGCGGCGACCGACGTGGCGTCGGTGGGCCTCGGGGCGGCGGGCCACCCGCTGTGGGGCGCGTCGGTGTCGATGGCCGAGTCCGGCGAGGTGCTGTTCACCGGCCGGTTCTCCGTGGACGCCCACCCGTGGCTGGCCGATCACGCGGTTTCCGGCACGGTGCTGCTGCCCGGCACCGGCTTCGTCGAACTCGTCCTGCACGCCGGGGGCCACGTGGGCCTCGGGCACCTCGAAGAGCTGACCCTGCACGCCCCGCTGCTGCTGCCCACGGGCGGCGCGATGCAGGTGCAGCTGCTGATGACGGCCGCCGACGAGGCGAACCGCCGTACGGTCAGCGTGCACTCGCGTCCCGAGCACGCCGACCCGGACCTGCCGTGGACCCGGCACGCCACCGCGGTGCTCGCCGACACCCCGGCCGTCCCCACCTTCGACCTGACCGCCTGGCCGCCGCCGGGCGCGGTGCCCGTGCCGGTGGACGGCTTCTACGACGATCTGGTGGCCCAGGGGTACGAGTACGGCCCGGTGTTCCAGGGCGTGCAGGCCGTGTGGCGGGCCGGCGAGACGGTGTACGCGGAGGTGTCGTTGCCGTCGGACGCGCACGCCGACGCGGCACGGTTCGGCCTGCACCCGGCGCTGCTCGATGCGGCGCTGCACGCGGTGGGCATCGGCGAGGAGGTGGCCGCGGACCGGCCGCCGTCGGTGCCGTTCGCGTGGACGGAGGTGACGCTGCACGCCACCGGCGCGACCGCCCTGCGGGTGCGGATCACTCCGGTGGGCACCGAGGCGGTGGCCCTGCACCTGGCCGATCCGACGGGTGCACCGGTCGCCGAGGTCGGTGCGTTGGTGTCCCGGCCGGTGCAGCTCGCCGCCGGGACCGCCGCCGACGGCAACCTCTACCGCGTCGACTGGACCCCGGTGCCGACGCTCACCGCCGCGGCCACCTCCTGGGCGTACCTGGGGGACCTGGGCGACGACGCGCCGGAGCTGGTGATCACCCGGCTCACCACCCCGGCGGCCGGCGGCCCGTCGGTGAGCCCGGACGGGGCAGTCGACGTCGAGTCGGCGTCACGGGCCACCGCCGTGGCGACGCTCGGGCTGCTCCAACGCTGGCTGGCCGACCCCCGGTCGGCGGAGTCCCGGCTGGTGGTGCTGACCAGCGGCGCGGCCGACGGGGTCACCGACCTGGTCCAGGCCCCGGTCTGGGGTCTGGTCCGGGCCGCGCAGGCGGAGAACCCCGGCCAGTTCGTGCTGGTCGACGCCGCCCCGGAGACGTCGGTCGAGGACATCGTCGCGGCGGTGGGCACCGGCGAGCCGGAGCTGTCGGTGCGCGACGGGCAGGTACGGGTGCCACGGCTGGCCCGCGCCGCCACCGGCGACACCGGCTGGCGGGCGGAGGGCACGGTCCTGGTGACCGGCGGCACGGGCGTGTTGGGCGCGCTGGTCGCCCGGCACCTGGTCGCCACGCACGGCGTCCGCGATCTGGTCCTGGCCTCGCGGCGGGGGCCGGCGGCGCCGGGCGCGGTGGAGCTGCGCGAGGAACTGGCCGGCCTCGGTGCCGCCGTCGAGGTGGTCGCGTGTGACCTGACCGACCGGGGGGCCGTCGCCGCCCTGGTCGACGGGATTCCCGGGTTGGCGGCGGTGGTGCACACCACCGGCATCCTCGACGACGGGTTGGTGACCTCGCTGACCACGGCGCAGTTCGACGGCGTGTGGCGGGCGAAGGCCACCCCCGCCTGGCACCTGCACGAGTTGACCCGGGACCGGGACCTGTCGGCGTTCGTGCTCTACTCCTCGGCCGCCGGCGTGGTGGACGGCTCCGGGCAGGGCAACTACGCCGCGGCGAACGTGTTCCTCGACGCCCTGGCCGAGCACCGGCGTGGGCTCGGCCTCCCGGCGACCTCGTTGGCCTGGGGGCTGTGGGAGGAACGCAGCGGGATGACCGCGCACCTCGGCGAGGCCGACCTGGCGCGGATGGCCCGCTCCGGCATCCTGCCCATCAGTTCCGCACAGGGGCTGGCGCTGCTGGACGCGACGGTCGCCACCGGCGGGCCGACGTTCGTGCCGATCCGGTTGGACACCGCCGCGCTGCGCGCGCAGGGCCAGTCGATGCCGGCCCTGTTCCGGGGCCTGGTCCGGCTCCCGGCCCGGCGGGCCGCCGAGGCGGGCCGGACGCCGGTCGGCGGGTCGGCGCTGCAACGGCGACTGACCGGTCTCACCGACACCGAGCAGCGGCGTCTGCTGCTCGACCTGGTCCGGGCCGACGTGGCCGCGGTGCTCGGTCACGACAGCCCGGCCACCGTGGAACCGGCCCGGGCGTTCCGGGAGATCGGCTTCGACTCGCTGGCCGCCGTGGAGCTGCGCAACCGGCTCAACACCGCCACCGGGCTGCGGCTGCCGGCCAGCCTGGTCTTCGACTACCCGAACCCCACGGTGCTCGCCGACTACCTGCACACCCGGCTCCTCGGCGCGGTCGCCCCGGTCGCCCCGACCGTCGCCACCGCGATCGCCGACGACGAGCCCGTCGCGATCGTCGCGATGAGCTGCCGTTTCCCCGGTGGTGTCCGCAGCCCGGAGGAGCTGTGGCAGCTCCTCGTCGACGGGACGGACGCCATCTCGCCGTTCCCCACCGACCGCGGCTGGGACCTCGACAACCTGTACGACCCGGAGCCCGGCAAGCCCGGCAAGACGTACTCGATGGAGGCCGGTTTCCTGCACGACGCGGCCGACTTCGACCCCGACTTCTTCGGCATCAGCCCGCGCGAGGCGGTGGCGATGGACCCGCAGCAGCGGTTGCTGCTGGAGACCTCGTGGGAGGCGCTGGAGCGGGCCGGCATCAGCCCCACCTCGCTGCGCGGCAGCCTCACCGGTGTCTTCGCCGGCGTGATGTACCACGACTACGCCAGCCGGCTGCCGGAGGTGCCCGAGGACCTGGTGGGTTACCTGGGCAACGGGAGCATGGCCAGCGTGGCCTCGGGGCGGATCTCGTACACCCTGGGGTTGGAGGGGCCGGCGGTCAGCGTCGACACCGCCTGCTCGTCGTCGCTGGTGGCGATCCACCTGGCGGTGCAGGCGCTGCGGGCGGGGGAGTGTTCCCTCGCCCTGGCCGGCGGCGTCACGGTGATGTCCGCCCCGGACACCTTCGTGGAGTTCAGCCTCCAGCGCGGGCTGGCCGCCGACAGCCGGGTCAAGTCCTTCTCGGCCGGTGCGGACGGCACCGTGATGTCCGAGGGTGTCGGCATGCTGCTGTTGGAGCGGCTCTCCGACGCCGAGCGGCACGGTCACCACGTGCTCGCCGTGGTGCGGGGTTCGGCGATCAACCAGGACGGCGCGTCCAACGGGTTGACCGCGCCGAACGGCCCCTCCCAGCAGCGGGTGATCCGGCAGGCCCTGGCGGCGGCCGGCGGCATCCCCACCACCGAGGTGGACGTGGTGGAGGCGCACGGCACCGGCACCTCCCTCGGTGACCCGATCGAGGCGCAGGCGTTGCTGGCCACCTACGGGCAGGACCGTCCCGGGGACCGGCCGCTCTGGCTCGGGTCGATCAAGTCGAACATCGGGCACACCCAGGGCGCGGCCGGGGTGGCCGGCGTGATCAAGATGGTGCTGGCGATGCGCAACGGGCTGCTGCCGCGCACGTTGCACGTGACCGAGCCCTCGCCGCAGGTCGACTGGTCGGCCGGCGACGTGCAGCTGCTCACCGAGCCGCAGCGCTGGCCGACGGTGGACCGGCCACGTCGGGCCGGGGTGTCGTCGTTCGGGATCAGCGGCACCAACGCCCACGTCATCATCGAGCAGGCGCCCCCGGCCGAGGAGGCCCCGGCCGACGCCCCCGAGCCGGAGATCCTGCCCTGGGTGCTGTCGGCCCGCACCGACCAGGCGCTGCGGGAGCAGGCCGGGCGGGTGGCAGCCGTCGCCGAGAGCGACACCGCACGGCCGGGTGACCTCGCGTACACGCTGGCGACCGGACGGGCGCTGCTGGACCGGCGGACGGTGCTGGTCGGCGACCGGGCCGAGTTCGTCGCCGGGGCGCGCGCCTTCGCCGAGAACGGCACCGCCCCCGGGGTGCTCCAGGGCGGCACCGTCTTCGTCTTCCCCGGGCAGGGCTCGCAGTGGCTGGGCATGGCGGTGGAGCTGCTGGACTCGTCGCCGGTGTTCGCCGAGCGGATCAACGAGTGCGGTGCGGCGTTGTCGGAGTTCGTGCCGTGGCGGTTGACCGACGTGCTGCGGGGGGTGGAGGGCACCCCGTCGGTGGACCGGGTGGACGTGGTGCAGCCGGTGTTGTGGGCGGTGATGGTGTCGCTGGCCGGGCTGTGGCGCTCGTACGGCGTGGAGCCGGACGCGGTGATCGGTCACTCGCAGGGTGAGATCGCCGCCGCCGTGGTGGCGGGCGGTCTGTCCTTGCGTGACGGTGCCGCGGTGGTGGCGTTGCGGAGCCTGGCCATCGCGGAGGATCTGGCGGGGCGGGGCGCGATGGCCTCCGTCGGCCTGCCCGAGCGGGCGGCGGCCGAGCGGCTGACCGGCTACGCCGGGCGGATCTCCGTCGCCACCGTCAACGGCACCTCCTCGGTGGTCGTCTCCGGCGACCCCGACGCGGTCGACGACCTGGTCGCCACCCTCACCGCCGAGGGGCACCGGGCCAAGCGGGTCAACGTGGACTACGCCTCGCACTCCGCCCAGGTCGAGCTGATCGAACAGCGGCTGCTCGACGTCCTCGCCGGGATCACCCCCCGGGCGTCCCGCGTGCCGTTCTACTCGACGGTCACCGCGGGGGTGCTCGACACCGCCGGGTTGGACGCGCGGTACTGGTACACGAACCTGCGGCAGACGGTGCGGTTCGAGGAGACCACCCGGGTCCTGCTCGCCGCCGGCATGCGGACGTTCCTGGAGTGCAGCGCCCACCCGGTGCTGACCATGGGTATCGAGGAGACCGCCGCCGACGGGGGCGTCGAGGTGGCCGCCGTCGGCTCGCTGCGCCGTGGCGAGGGTGGTCTGCGACGGTGGCTGACCTCGCTGGGTGAGGCGTTCAGCCGGGGCATCGCGGTGGACTGGTCGCCGGTGCTGCCGGCGCGTCCGCGCGGCGAGGTGCCGTTGCCTACCTACCCGTTCCAGCGCCGCCGGTACTGGATCAACGCCACCGGCAGCACCGCCGACCTCGCCGCCGCCGGGCTCGGTTCCGCCGGTCACCCGTTGTGGGGCGCCGCGATCGGCATGGCCGAGTCGGGTGAGGTGCTCTTCACCGGGCGGATCTCCCTGGACACCCATCCGTGGCTGGCCGACCACGCCGTCAACGGCACGGTGCTGCTGCCCGGCACGGGCCTCGTCGAACTGGTGCTGCACGCCGGTGACCACGCCGGTGTCGGCCACCTCGACGAGCTGACCCTGCACGCTCCGCTGGTCTTGCCCGTGCAGGGTGCCGTCCAGGTGCAGCTCCTGCTCGGCGCTCCCGACGACGCCGGCCGACGCGCGGTGACGGTGCACTCCCGGCCGGAGCACACCGAGAGCTGGGTCCGGCACGGCACCGGCATCCTCTCCGCCGACACCACCGACCCCGGGTTCGACCTGATCGCCTGGCCGCCGCCGGGCGCGGTGCCGGTGCCGACGGCGGGTCTGTACGACGACCTGATGGCCCAGGGCTACGAGTACGGGCCGATGTTCCAGGGCGTGCAGGCGGCGTGGCGGGCCGGCGACGTGGTGTACGCCGAGGTGGCCCTGCCGGAGGAGGCGCACGCGGACGCGGCCCGGTTCGGGTTGCATCCGGCGCTGTGGGACGCCGCGCTCCAGGCGGTGGGTATCGGCGAGCCGGTGCCCGCGGGTCGACCGCCGTACCTGCCGTTCGCGTGGACCGACGTCACCCTGCACGCCACCGGGGCCACCGCCCTGCGGGTCCGGATCACCGCCACCGGGCCGGAGTCCGCCACCCTGCACCTCGCCGACCCCGACGGGGCCCCGGTGGCCGTCGTCGGTGCCCTCGTCTCCCGGCCGGTCCAGCTCACCACCGCCGCCCCGACCGACGGCGACCTCTACCGCATCGACTGGACGACCGTCCCCACCGGCACGGCCACCGAGTCGTGGGGCTACCTGGAGGGGATCGGCCTCGGCGTCCCCGACGTCGTGCTCGCCCCGCTCTCCCCGGCCGGCGACGACACCGACCCGGCCACCGCCGCCCGGAGGGCGGTGGGGGAGACCCTCGCCCTGCTCCAGTCCTGGCTGGCCGACCCGGCGCAGGCCGCCGCCCAGCTGGTGGTGATCACCCATGGTGCCGTCGACGGCGGCACCGACCTGGCCCACGCCCCGGTCTGGGGTCTGGTGCGGGCCGCACAGGCGGAGAACCCGGGCCAGTTCGTGCTGGTGGATGCCGATCCGGAGACGCCGGTGGAGGAGATCCTGGCGGCGGTGGGTACCGGTGAGCCGGAGCTGTCCCTGCGGGCCGGGCAGGTGCGGGTGCCGAGACTGGCCCGGTTCGCCGGCTCCGGCGAGGTGTGGCGGGCCGAGGGCACCGTGCTGGTGACCGGCGGCACCGGTGTGCTGGGTGCGCTGGTGGCCCGGCATCTGGTCGCCGGGCACGGCGTCCGTGACCTGGTGCTCACCTCGCGGCGGGGGCTCGCCGCCCCCGGCGCGGCGGACCTGGTCGACGAGCTGACCGCCCTGGGCGCGACCGTCGAGATCGTCGCCTGCGACATGGCCGACCGGGACGCCGTCGCCGCCCTGCTCGACGGCATCCCCACCCTGACCGCGGTGGTGCACACCACCGGTGTCCTCGACGACGGGCTGCTGGCCACCCTGACCCCGGCGCAGCTCGACTCGGTCTGGCGGGGCAAGGCCGACCCGGCCTGGCACCTGCACGACCTCACCCGCGACCGGGATCTCAGCGCGTTCGTGCTGTTCTCGTCGGCCGCCGGAGTCATCGACGGGGCCGGGCAGGGCAACTACGCCGCCGCGAACGTCTTCGTGGACGCGCTGGCTGCGCACCGGCGTGCGCTCGGTCTGCCCGCCACCTCGTTGGCCTGGGGGTTCTGGGAGCAGCGCAGCGGGATGACCGCGCACCTCGGCGACGCCGACGTGGCCCGGATGGCCCGCTCCGGCGTCCTGCCGATCAGCTCCGACCAGGGCCTGGGCCTGCTCGACGCGGCGGTCGCCGCCGCCGAGCCGGTGCTGGTGCCGATCCGGTTGGACACCGCCGCGCTGCGTGCCCAGGGGCAGCAGATGCCGGCGCTGTTCCGGGGTCTGGTCCGGCTGCCCGCCCGCCGGGCGGCGGCCGTCGGGGCCGCCCCGGTCACCGGCTCCGGACTCCAGCGGCAGCTCGCCACCCTGGGCGTGGACGACCAGCGGCGTCTGCTGCTCGATCTGGTCCGGGCCAGCGTCGCGGCGGTCCTCGGCCACGACAGCGGCACCGCCGTCGAACCGGCCCGGGCGTTCAAGGAACTCGGCTTCGACTCGCTCGCCGCCGTGGAGCTGCGCAACAAGCTGAACACCGCCACCGGGCTGCGGCTGCCCGCCACCCTGGTCTTCGACTACCCGAACCCCACCGCGCTCGCCGACCACCTGCACCACACCATCGTCGGCGGCCCGGTCGACGTCCGGTCGGCCGACGCGACCCGCCCGGTGGCCGACGAACCCATCGCGATCGTCGCGATGAGCTGCCGCTTCCCCGGTGGTGTCCGCAGCCCGGAGGAGCTGTGGCAGCTCCTCGTCGACGACGGGGACGCCATCTCGGCGTTCCCCACCGACCGGGGCTGGGACCTCGACAGCCTCTACGACCCGGAGCCCGGCAAGCCCGGCCGGACGTACTCCCTGGAGGGTGGTTTCCTCTACGACGCGGCCGACTTCGATCCCGACTTCTTCGGCATCAGCCCGCGCGAGGCGGTGGCGATGGACCCGCAGCAGCGGCTGCTGCTGGAGAGTTCCTGGGAGGCGCTGGAGCGGGCGGGCATCGACCCGACGTCGCTCAAGGGGAGCCCGACCGGCGTCTTCACCGGCGTGATGTACCACGACTACGGCAGCCGACTGCCGTCCGTACCGGACGAGTTGGCCGGCTACCTGAGCAACGGCAGCATGTCCAGCGTCGCGTCGGGGCGGATCTCGTACACCCTGGGGTTGGAGGGGCCGGCGGTCAGCGTCGACACCGCCTGCTCGTCGTCGCTGGTGGCGATCCACCTGGCGGTGCAGGCGCTGCGCGCCGGGGAGTGCTCGCTGGCGCTGGCCGGTGGCGTGACGGTGATGTCCACCCCGGGCACGTTCGTCGAGTTCAGCCTCCAGCGGGGGCTGGCCGCCGGCGGCCGGTGCCGGTCCTTCGCGGCCGGTGCGGACGGGACGGCGATGTCCGAGGGTGTCGGCATGCTGCTGTTGGAGCGGCTCTCCGACGCCGAGCGGCACGGTCACCACGTGCTCGCCGTGGTGCGGGGTTCGGCGATCAACCAGGACGGCGCGTCCAACGGGTTGACCGCGCCGAACGGCCCCTCCCAGCAGCGGGTGATCCGGCAGGCGCTGGCCGCCGCGAACGTCGCCCCCGAGCAGGTGGACCTGGTCGAGGCGCACGGCACCGGCACCACCCTGGGCGACCCGATCGAGGCGCAGGCATTGCTGGCCACGTACGGGCAGGGCCGGCCGGAGGACCGGCCGCTCTGGCTCGGGTCGATCAAGTCGAACATCGGCCACACCCAGGGCGCGGCCGGGGTGGCCGGCGTGATCAAGATGGTGCTCGCGATGCGCAACGGGCTGCTCCCCCGCACCCTGCACGTGGACGAGCCGTCCCCGCAGGTGGACTGGTCCGCCGGAGCGGTGCGGCTGCTCACCGAGCCGCAGCGGTGGCCGGCGCTGGACCGGCCACGTCGGGCCGGGGTGTCGTCATTCGGGATCAGCGGCACCAATGCCCACATCATCATCGAACAGGCACCCCCGGAGCAGGACGCGCCGGCCGAGGTCGACGTGCCGGTCGCCCCGTCCGTCCTGCCGTGGCTGCTCGCCGCCCGCTCGGACGAGGCGCTGCATGCCCAGGCCGACCTGGTCGCCGGCACCGGCGCCAGCCTCGACGTGGCGTACTCGCTGGCCACCACCCGGGCGGCGCTGGAACGCCGGGCCGTCGTGGTCGCCGCCGCCGGGGACGACGCGGTGCGTGCCCTGCGGGAGATGGCCCAGGGGAGCGACGGCAGCGAGGTGGTGCGGGGCGTCCCCGTCGCCGGCAAACTGGCCATGCTCTTCACCGGTCAGGGTGCCCAGCGCCTCGGCATGGGCCGCGAGCTGGCCGCCGCGTACCCGGCCTTCGCCGAGGCGTTCGCAGAGGTCAGCGCGCACCTGGACGCGAAGCTCGACCGACCGCTACGGGAGGTGCTCTACACCGAGCCGGACGTGGCCGACGCGGCCCTGCTCGACCAGACCGTCTACAGCCAGAGCGCGCTGTTCGCCATCGAGGTGGCCCTGTTCCGCCTGCTGGAGTCGTGGGGGGTCCGGCCCGACCTGGTCGCCGGGCACTCCATCGGTGAGGTCGCCGCGGCCCACGTCGCCGGGGTGCTGTCGCTGCCCGACGCCGCCACCCTGGTCACCGCGCGCGGCCGGCTGATGCAGAACATGCGCGAGGACGGCGCGATGGTGGCCGTCGAGGCGTCCGAGGCGGAGGTGCGCGGGGACCTGGCCGGCCGCGAGGCGGAACTGGGCATCGCCGCGGTCAACGGGCCGCAGGCGGTGGTGATCTCCGGTGACCACGACGCTGTGGGCGCGATCGCCGACGGTTGGCGGGCCCGGGGCCGCCGGATCAAGCGGCTGCGGGTCAGCCACGCGTTCCACTCGCCGCACATGGAGCCGATGCTGGCCGAGTTCCACGAGGTTCTCGCCGGCCTGACCTTCGCCCCGCCGAGGGTGCCGGTGGTGTCCAACCTGACCGGCCGGCTCGCCGACCCCGACGAGATCCGCGACCCCGGCTACTGGGTGCGGCACGTCCGGGAGGCGGTCCGGTTCGGCGACGGGATCACCACCCTGGAGGCCGAAGGCGTCACCACGTACCTGGAGGTCGGCCCGGACGCGGTGCTCACCGCGCTGGCCCGGGACTGTGTCACCAGCACCGACGGCGTCGCCCTGGTGCCGGTGCTGCGGGGCGGCCGGGACGAGGCGACTACCCTGCTCACCGCCCTGGCCACCCTGCACACCAGGGGCGTGCCGGTGGACTGGCGGGCCTGGTTCGCGCCGACCGGCGCCCGGGTCACCGAACTGCCGACGTACCCGTTCCAGCGTCGCCGGCTCTGGTTGGACGCGGCGGCGGACGGTGGCGGCGACGTGCCCGGCCTCGGCCAGCGCCCGGCCGCCCACCCGCTGCTCGGCGCGGTGGTCGGGTTGGCCGGCGTCGACGGCACCGTGCTGACCGGCCGGCTCTCCCTACGGACCCACCCGTGGCTCGCCGACCACGCCCTCGCCGGGACGGTGCTGCTGCCCGGGACGGCCTTCGTCGAGCTGGCCGTCCGCGCCGGTGACCAGGTCGGCTGCGGCCTGGTGGAGGAGCTGACCCTGGAGGCTCCGCTGACCGTTCCCACGTGCGGCGGGGTGGACCTTCAGGTCGTGGTCGGGGCACCCGACGGGACCGGCCGTTGCCCGGTCACCGTGCACTCCCGCCCGGCGGACGGCGTCGACGGGTGGACCCGGCACGCCACCGGCGTGCTGGCTCCGGCGGCGTCCACCGTCCCGGCCGCGCCGGTCGGCGACACCTGGCCGCCGGCCGGCGCCACCCCGGTCGACCTGGACGGGCGCTACGACCGGCTCGCCGATGCCGGTTACCACTACGGCCCGCTGTTCCAGGGCCTGCGGGCCGCCTGGCAGCGCGGCGACGAGGTGTACGCCGAGGTGTCGCTCCCTGAGGACGCCTGGTCCTCGGCTGCGCGGTTCGGTCTGCACCCGGCGCTCTTCGACGCGGTGCTGCACGCCCTCGACCTGGCCGAGGGGGACCAGCCCGACGACGGTCGGCTTCAGGTGCCGTTCGCCTGGCGCGGCGTCGCCCTGCACGCCACCGGTGCCACGGCGCTGCGGGTCCGGCTGACCCGGACCGGTCCGGAGGAGGTCGCCTTCGAGCTGGCTGATGCCGGTGGTGCCCCGGTCGCCTCGGTCGCCGCGCTGGTGGTCCGGCCGCTCGCGGCCGACCAGCTCGGTGTGGCGCGGGCCGCCCACGGCTCGGCGCTGTACCAGCTCGACTGGGTGCCGGTGCCGACCGGGGAGGCCGGGTCCGCCGACCGGACGGTGGTGCTCGGCGACGGCGACCTCGGCCTCGGGGTGCCCCACCACCCGGACCTGGCCGCGCTCGCGGCCGACATCGAGCGGACCGGGGACGCGCCGCAGACCGTCGTGCTGCCCTGGCGGGCCCTGTCGGATTCGACGGTGCCGGCTGCCGCCGGGGCGCTGGACCTGGTCCAGCGGTGGCTCGCCGACGACCGGTTCAGCGGGTCGCGGCTGGTCCTGGTGACGACCCGCGCGGTCGCCACCGGCGACGGTGAGGACGTGCCCCGGCCGGTGGACGCGACCCTCTGGGGTCTGGTCCGGGCCGCCCAGGAGGAGAATCCGGGCCGGTTCGTCCTGGTCGACGTCGACGGCGTGGACCCGGCCGGGCTGCGCGCGGCCCTCGCCGCCGGTGCCGAGCCGCAACTCGCGGTACGCCCCGGCGGGCTGCTCGCGCCCCGGCTCGCGCCGCTGCCGGTGCCCGCCGGTGAGCTGCCCGCCGGCCCGGACCCGGACGGCACCGTGCTGGTCACCGGTGGCACCGGCGGGTTGGGCCGGCT
This sequence comes from Micromonospora matsumotoense, assembly GCF_900091525.1. Lineage (GTDB taxonomy): Bacteria > Actinomycetota > Actinomycetes > Mycobacteriales > Micromonosporaceae > Micromonospora > Micromonospora matsumotoensis. Next base: position 17,677 of record NZ_FMCU01000030.1, on the reverse strand, counting down.
CGTCGCCGAACACCTCGTCGCCCGGCACGGCGTACGGCGGCTGCTGCTGGTCAGCCGGCGCGGCCCGGCCGCGCCCGGTGCGGACGAGCTGGTGTCCCGGCTGACGGCGGCCGGTGCGGAGGTGACGGTGGCCGCCTGCGATCTGGCCGACCGGTCGGCGGTGGCCGCCCTGCTCGACACGGTGCCCGCCGCGCACCCGCTCACCGGGGTGGTCCACGCGGCCGGCGCGCTCGACGACGGTCTGCTGCCCGCGCTGACCCCCGAGCGGCTGGCGGCGGTGGTGGCCCCCAAGGCCGAGGCCGCCCGTCACCTGCACGAACTCACCCTGCACCTGCCGTTGCACTGGTTCGTCCTGTTCTCCTCGGCGGCGGCCACGCTCGGCGCGGCCGGCCAGGCCAACTACACCGCGGCCAACGCCTACCTGGACGCCCTCGCCCAGCACCGCCGGGCGCACGGCCTGGCCGGCACCTCGTTGGCCTGGGGTCTGTGGGCCGAGTCGGGCAGCGGGATGACCGGCCACCTGGGTGAGACGGACCTGCGGCGGATGGCCCGGTCCGGGGTGACCGCGTTGTCCACCGTCGACGCGCTGGCCCTGTTCGACGCCACCACCCACCCCATCCCGGCCCTGGCACTGCCGGTACGCCTCGACCTGGCCGCGTTCCGGGCCCGGGCCGAGGGGGTGCCGCCGGTGCTGCGCGGTCTGGTCCGCGCCCCGGCGCGGCGGGTGGCGGCCGGTGCGGTGGCCGGGGAGCGGTCGCTGGCCGACCGGCTCGCCGGTCTGCCGGCGGAGGAGGCGGACCGGTTGGTCACCGAGCTGGTCCGGAGTCGGGCGGCCGAGGTGCTCGGCCACGACCGCCCGCACGTCGTCGACATGGACAAGGGCTTCCTGGAGTTGGGCTTCGACTCCCTGGCGGCGGTGGAGTTCCGCAACAGCCTCGGTGCGGCCACCGGGCTGAGGCTGTCGGCGACGCTCATCTACGACCACCCGAGCCCGGCGGCGGTGGCCCGGTTCGTCCGGACGGAACTCTCCGGTGACCTGCCGGGCACCCCGTCGCTGGAGGCCGAGCTGGCCCGGTTGGAGGTGCTGCTGGACGGCACCGTGCCGGACGACGCGGAGCGGGGTCGGATCACCGTCCGGCTCCAGGCGTTGATGGCCCGGTGGAACACGGCGTACGGCACGGCCAGTGTGGAGCCGGCGGCCCGGGATCTGGCGTCGGTGTCCGCCGACGAGCTGTTCGACATCCTCGACGACGAACTGGAGGCGTCGGACTGACCCTCCGGCTGTCGGACCCGAGGTCCGCCGACACCCACGGTGGCCGGCGGACCTCGGGCTTCCTACCCGGTAGAGGGTGGGTATTTGTCCACCTTCGGCGTGGGTCCATGACCGTATCGCGTTACCGCCCGACCTCGTACGGTAGTGGCCGGACGGGGTGGACGGACCGGTTCGCCGCAGGTGCCACCAGGTGGACGCGGAGAGGTAGGGAGGATGCGGGTGCGACTCGAACAGGGGATCATCGCGAAGGTCACCCGGAGTGGGCAGTTGGAGCTGACCTCCGAACGGGACGGACTGCGATACCGGTTCGGGGCGACCGCCGCGGCCATGTGGATCGCGTTGCAGCAGCAGGGCGGCTCGCCGGAGCGCGCGGCTGGCGTCCTCGCCCGGCAGTGGGCGGCCGATCCGGCGGCCACCCGGCGGGACGTCGACGTCTGGGTGGAGGACATGCTCCGCGCCGGTCTGGTGCGGGTGGAGTGATCGGGTGGCCGGGGACGACCCCTATCCGGGCCCCTGTTCCGGTCCGTCACCCGCAAGGGGGCACTGCTCCGGAGGTCAGTCGCCGGCGGTGTCGTGGACCGCGCCGATGATCAGCCGCAGCGCCGCGGCCAACTCCTTGCCGGAGGGGGCGGCCTCGGGGTCGAGCAGCCGTTGCACCGTCAATCCGATCATCAGCGCAAGGAGGAACGAGCCGATGGCCTTGCGGGTCTCCTCGGTGACGTTCTCGCCGCCGCTCTGGAGGACGAAGGCGGCCAGCGCCGGGCGGGCCCGGGTGTAGCTCTCGGCCAACTGCTCCCGCAGCACCGGTAGGTGCTCGGCCAGCGCGAACGCCTCGATCCCGGCGACCCAGAGCGGCCGGTGCGAGCCGAAGGACTCGACCAGACCGGTCCACATCGACTCCAGCCGGTCCATCAGGTCGGGTTGCGTGCCGTCGCGCAGCACCCGGTCGATCTCGACGCCCCACTCCTCGAACGCCTGGACCAGGGCTGCGGTCAGCAGCGCCTCCTTGGAGCCGAAGTGGTACCCGATCGACGCCAGGTTGGTGTCCGAGGCGGCGACGATGTCACGGGCGGTAGTGCGTGTGTAGCCGCGTTCGTAGAGGCAGACTCTAGCCCCTGCCAGCAGGCGTTCCCGATGACCCACGGGCGTCACCCTACTCGGAACCACCCCCTAATTCACCCACCGGATGTATACGCTTGTATATAACCGGTGATAGCTTTCGGCCATGGCTACAGCGCAGGCAAAGGCCGGCCGTCGCGAGTGGATCGGCCTCGCGGTACTCGTCATGGTGACACTGATCATCAGCATGGACATGACCGTGCTGTCGTACGCCCTGCCGTTCATCACGGCGGACCTTGAGCCGACCAGCAGCCAACTCCTCTGGATCACCGACGTCTACGCCTTCGTGCTGGCCGGCCTGCTGATCCCGATGGGAACGCTGGGGGACCGGATCGGGCGCCGTCGGCTGCTGATGATCGGCGCGGCGGTGTTCGGTGCGGCATCCGTGGCCACGGCCCTCTCCACCAGTCCCGGCATGCTGATCGGGACCAGGGCGGTGATGGGTGCCGCCGGTGCGACCCTCATGCCGTCGACCATGTCGTTGATCCGCAACATGTTCCACGACGAGAACGAGCGTCGGGCCGCGATCGGGCTCTGGGCGGCCGGCTTCTCTGCCGGTAGCGTCATCGGTCTGGTGGCCGGCGGGGCCCTGCTCCAGTACTTCTCCTGGGGCGCCGTCTTCGAGATCAACGTGCCGATCATGCTGCTCCTGCTGATCCTGGCCCCCCTGTTGCTGCCCGAGTTCCGCGATCCGGCGGCCGGGCGGTTCGACCTGCTCAGCACGGTGCTGGCCTTCGTCGCGGTGCTGCCGACGGTCTGGGGCATCAAGCAGTTCGCCGAGCACGGGGCGGACTGGCCCCCGGTGGCCGGCGTGGTCGGCGGGCTGGTCTTCCTGACCGTCTTCGTGTGGCGGCAACGGCGTCTCGCCGACCCGGTGATCGACGTTCGGCTGTTCCGCGCACCGGCGTTCAGCGCGGCGGTGGTGATGAACGTGCTCGCCAACTTCGCGCTGGTCGGTTTCATGTTCTTCATCAGCCAGTACCTCCAACTGGTGCTCGGGCTGCGCCCGTTCACCGCCGGGCTGTGGTCGCTGCCGGCCGCCGCCGCGGCGGGCATCGGCGCGGCGGTGCTGGCCCCGATGCTGGCGCAGCGCTTCCGGCGGGCCTACGTCGCGGCCGGTGGTCTGCTGGTGGGGGCGGCCGGCTGCCTGGTGCTCGCCCAGGTCGGCGACGCGGCGGGACTGGCCCAGGTGGTGGTCGGTCAGGCGCTGATGACCGGTGGCGTCGCGATGGTCCTCACGTTGAGCGCCGAGCTGATCGTCTCCACCGCGCCGCCGGAGCGGGCCGGTGCCGCTGCCGGGCTCTCCGAGACGGGCAGCCAGTTGGGTGCGGCGCTCGGCGTCGCGATCCTCGGCAGCATCGGCACGTTCGTCTACCGGCAGCAACTCTCCGGCGCGGCACCGGACGGGGTGTCGGCGGATTCCTGGGCCACCGCACGGGAGACCCTGGGTGGCGCGGTCGAGGAGAGCCGCGGGCTCGCCACCGTCGCGGCGGACACGCTGGTGGCGCTGGCGCGCGCCGCCTTCGCCGCCGAGCTGCGGGTCGCCGCGGTCGTCGCCGCCGGCATCCTGCTGGTGACGGCGGTGCTGGCCGCTGTGCTGCTGCGCAACGTGGGCGCGTCGGTGCCCGGACAGGACACGTCGGGTGGGCCGGGCGACCCCGCCACCCCGTCGGCCGCCACCCCGCCACCCGCCGAAGGGGCCATCGACACCGATCCCGACGCTGCCACGGCCGACGCCGCGCCTGTTCCGGCCGGCGCGGTGCCGGTCGGCCGGGTCGCCGAGGGCGCCGGCCCCGCCGGTGGCGTGCCCGGCCCCGGGGTCCGGATCGGACCGGTCCCGGCCGCTCCGGCCAGCAGCCGGCCGGCCCACCCGGTGGCCTGACCGCACCGTTGAGCCGGGGGTGGCGTTCCCGCGCAGGGGCGGGAACGCCACCCTGCGGCCGACCGGCTCCACCTCCTCACGCCGCTGCCGGTGCCCCGGTGTGCCGTCTGCCCCCTTGCCGCGCTAGGGGGCAGACGCCCCGCTTAGGGGTTGTCCCGTTCTCCCGGTGTTCCTACGCTCGCTTCGTCAGTGGGCGCCGGCACCGCAGCGAGCTTGTTGGCGTGCCGGCCGAGGCACCGCCGGCCCGGGAACCTCCGGCTGCGGGCGTGCCCGCGGCGTCGATCCCCAGAGGACCAGTGATGACGGCAACGCTAGAGAACGACCTGTGGGTACGGCGGTTCCACCCGTCGCCGTCCAGCGCGATCCGGCTGGTGGCGCTGCCGCACGCCGGTGGCTCGGCCAGCTACCTGTTTCCGGTCTCCCGGGCCCTCTCGCCCGCCGTGGAGGTGCTGGCGATCCAGTACCCCGGCCGGCAGGACCGTCGACACGAGCCGGTGCTGGACACCGTCGCCGACCTGGCCGACGGGGTGTTCGGCGCGCTGCAGCCGTGGCTTGACCGACCGGTGGCGCTGTTCGGCCACAGTATGGGTGCGGTGCTCGCCTACGAGGTGGGACTGCGGTTGCAGCGGGAGACCGGCCGGCCGCCGGTACGGCTGTTCGCCTCCGGCCGCCGGGCCCCGTCCCGGGTCCGCGACGAGCGGTACGTGCACACCCGCGACGACGCCGGGGTACTGCGGGAACTGGCCCGGCTCAGCGGGTCGGACCCGCGGGTGCTGGGCGACCCGGAGTTGCTGCCGATGATTCTCCCCGCGGTGCGCGGGGACTACAAGGCGGTGGAGACCTACCGGGCCGACCCGGAGCAGCGGTTGGCCGCCCCGATCACCGTACTCACCGGCGACGCCGACCCGGTGACCACCCTGGACGAGGCGGACGACTGGCGTCGGCACACCACCGGCGAGTGCGACGTACGGGTGTATCCGGGCGGGCACTTCTACCTCAACGACCATGCCGCCGACGTGATCCGACTGATCGCCACCGAGTTGGCGTCGCTGCCGCCCGGCGAGCCGACCGGCTGATCCCGACGACGACACAGGGGGCACCGGCCACGGTGCCCCCTGTGTCGTACCGTCATTCGGCGATCTTCGTCCGCATGGTCCAGCGGAAGATCACCACCCGCGAGGCGTCGTCGTTGAGGCCGTCGTGGTCACCGGAGCGTTCGAAGTGCTCGTAGCCGCCCAGATAGGGCACCTTGATCCGGCCGGTGCCGGTCGGCGCGCTGCGGGCCCGGGTGGTGGCTGGCAGCCCGAGCGGGCCGCCCTCCAGGACCACCTCGAAGTGCTCGTCGCCCTCGAAGTGCTCGTCGCCGCGAACGTCGCTGAATCGCCGCGCGCTGCTCACCGATGTGAGATCGTCCACGCTTTCCTCCTCGGCTGGGGGCGGAGACGTTTTTCGATACCGTGTTGTACGTCACTGCCCTCGGATGGGTCCAGCCTGGCGGCAACGAAGGCCGGCGTATACCCGGAAGCGACCCCTAACCCGCCGGTCCGCCACCAGATTTCCACCGCCGGCCAACCTGCGGCCACTTTCCTGACCCGGCAGGCCGCATTTGCGATACCCGTGCTGATGTCGCAAGGTCGACAGGAATGCGGCAAGCTCTGAATTGCGCCCGTAATAGCTCCGTCTTCTCGCTGAAACTCAATTTTTCCTCAAGAGTGAATTGCCCGTTTTAATGCCTCTAGTCCGCTCGATGGTGGTGTGACGAGGTCGTCGCGGTCGGTGGGGTATGAGGCTGACTTGATGCAAAAGTTCCGGTAAGAGCCCTCTGGGGCAGACCTTTTCCAGGTCAGCGACCTGTGGGGTGGTTGATTCTGCGGCCATCCGTGCAGGTGGGAGGGGTGAGGCGGTTCTTGGATCATGTAATTGCTACTGATTGGTAATTTAATGGCCGGCGCCGACAACCCGACAAAACCCCACGCCCGTACGTCATATCAGTGACGAAGTATCATCACCCCACTACCGTCTTGTACGGGTGTCTATGTATGCTGGGGTCGCCGTCGAGGCGTGGCGAAAGCCGTCATTTAATTGACCATCATCATTGAAGGACCCGGTTTTCGGGCTGACGTGGTCAGTGGCCGGGTGGGCCTCGGCGGACCGCGTGGCATCGAGCCGAACGGTTTCGTCGGGGGCCTGTCCCGCCAGGCGACAGCGCCCCGTTCGATGCGTCATCGCTGACCTGGGGGGAGACGGGTGGAATTCGTGGAGAGAAGCCGCGAGCTTGACATCTTGCGGGAGCTTTACTCCGGAAGCGCCACGGGCAGGGGACGGGTCGCGCTGATCAGCGGCCCTGGTGCCACGGGCAAGACCGAGCTGCTGCGGGCCTTCGCCGACCGCGTAGAGGCGACCGGCGCTCTGGTGCTGAGCGCCGCCTGCTCGCGGGCCGAGCGACTGCTGCCTGCCGCCGTCATGGGGCAGCTGTTCCACAGCGTGCCGCTGCCGGCCGAGACGCTCGGACGCATCGCCGCGTTCATCGAGCCAGGGGACACCACGACCGAGGGCACGGTCGACATCAGCGCGGTACGCGGGATGTGCGCCGAACTGCTCGACATCGCCCGTGACCGGCCGCTCGTCCTGCTCGTCGACGACGTCGAGTTCGCCGACGAGACCACCCTGCAAACCCTGCTCTACCTGCAACGCCGGCTCACCGCCGCGCAGTTGCTGGTGGTGCTCACCGAGTCACCCCAACCCCAACCGCTCAACCCGGAGTTCCGCGCCGAGCTCACCCGGCACGCCTGTTTCTGCAACATCCAGCTGGCTCCGCTCTCCGAGGCGGGGGTCGTCGAGCTGCTGAGCGGCTGGATGGACCGGGACACCGCCGCGGCGCTCGCTCCGGCGTACCACCGGGTCAGCGGCGGCAACCCGCTGCTGCTGCACGCCCTCGGCCAGGACCGGCGTGCCGCCGGGTCGGCCGACGGCACCGAGTTGGTCGTCGGCGACCAGTTCCGCCAGGCCGTCCTGGCCTGCCTGCGGCGGTGGGACCCGGTGATCCTGGAGACGGCCCACGGGTTGGCCCTGCTCGGCGACTTCGCCACCCCGGCGCTGCTGGGCCGGCTGCTGGACAGCAAGCCGGCCCGGGTCCAATGGGTACTCGACGCGCTGGCCACGTCCGGACTGCTGGACGCCGGCCGGTTCCGCCACCCGGCGGCGGGTGCGGCGGTGCTGCACGACCTCGCCCCGGAGGCGCTGTCCGAGATGCACGCCCGCGCGGCCGAGCTGCTGCACGCCGAGGGCGCGCCCGCCTCGGCGATCGGGGGTCACCTGCTCGCGGCCGGCGGCCTGGTCGAGCCCTGGGCGATCACCGTGCTCCAGGAGTCGGCGACACACGCGCTCGCCGATGACCGCGTCGACGATGCGGTGGAGTCGCTCAAACTGGCCCACGAGATGTGCGACGACGTCCCCCGCCGGGCGGCGCTGACCGCGCTGCTGGCCGACTGCCAGTGGCGGATCAATCCGGCAGCGGTGAGCCAGCACCTCCAGTCCCAGCGCGACGCGCTGCGGGCCGGGCACCTCTCCGAGCGGCATGCCGCGGCGCTGCTGCGTTACCAGCTCTGGCACGGCCATCGGGAGGACGCCCAGGAGACGCTGCGCCATCTGCGCGCCGCGCGGCAGCAGTGGGACGCCACCACCGTAGCCGAGTTGGAGGGGTGCACCGAGTGGCTGCGGCTGCACTTCCCGGTCGCCTTCGCCGAACTCGACGCCACCCCCGGCGTCCCGTCGGTGACCACGCCGGCCATGACCGCGGCCCGCTCGGACGGCCCGCTCGGATCGGCCACGCCGTCGCTGACCGCCGTCCTCACCGAGGGGGTGACCGACGACGTGATCGCCCGCGCCGAGCAGGTGCTCGGCAGCCACCTGCTGGTCGACGTCGGACTGGAGTCGGCCCTGTGCGCGTTGCAGACGCTGGTCTACGCCGACCGGATGGACCGGGCCGTGCACTGGTGCGACGTACTCGGCGCCGAGGCCGGGGCGCGGGGTGCCACCACCTGGCACGCCATCCTGTCCGACGTCCGGTCGCACATCGCGCTGCGGCAGGGCGACCTGCCGCTCAGTGAACGGTTCGCCCGCGAGGCGCTGGACGCGATGTCACCGCACAACTGGGGTGTCGCGATCGGTTCGCCGTTGTCCAACCTGCTGCTCGCCAAGATCGGCATGGACAAGTTGGACGAGGCCGAGGCGCAGCTCAAGCACGTCATGCCGGATGCCATGCGGGACACCTGGTTCTGGCCGCTCTACCTGCGCGCCCGCGGCCACCTGCACCTGGCCGGGGGACGGTCACACGCCGCGCTCGCCGACTTCGAGACCTGCGGGCAGCTGGCCACCCAGTGGGGGCTGGATCTGCCCACCCTGCTTCCCTGGCGGGGCGACCTGGCCCAGGTCTACCTGCGGTCCGGCCGGCCCGACCTGGCCCGGGGCCTGGTGACCGAGCAGCTCTCCCGGCCCGGTGCCGAGAACGCCCGGACCAGGGGCATCTCGCTGCGGCTGCTCGGGTCGGCGCTCGACGTCAAACAACGGGTCAACACCCTGCGTCAGGCGGCCAACCTGCTCCAGGAGGCCGGCGACCGCTACCAGCTCTTCCTCGCCCTCGCCGCGCTCAGTAGCGCGCACTACGGGCGCGGCGAGTTCAACACCTCCCGGGTGGTGGCCCGCAGCGCGATGCAGTTGTCCAAGGACATCCAGGCGCAGGCGCTGTGCCGTCGGCTGTTGCCCGGCGGCGGCGACGAGGCGGACGCCCCGCCGGAGCACGAGGAGATGTCCCGGCTCAGCGACGCCGAACAGCGCGTCGCCACGCTGGCCGCGCTCGGTCACACCAACCGGGAGATCGGCAAGAAGCTGTACATCACGGTGAGCACCGTCGAGCAGCACCTGACCCGGGTCTACCGGAAGCTGAACGTCCGGCGACGCACCGAGTTGTCGCTGGGCCTCCCGATGGACGCCACCGGGGCCGGACTGCTGGCGGTGGCGCCGAGCGGGGCCGAGCGCTCCTGGCCGCATTGGGAGTCGGCAGCAGTACAGGCGAGCTGAGCTGGTGCGGAAGGCTCAAGAACCCGACCCGAAGCGGTGGGTCTAGACCCACCGCTTCGGGTCATTAGCTCCATAGAGCGCCGCCCGCCCGTTGCATACCGTGAACCTATACCCACCGCCGTCTGGCGACGTTCTTCTGCGGGGAGCATGAGGTGAACTGGAATAAAGATAATCGGACGCCCACCGGCGGTGCCGTTGACGCGGTCCGGCTGGGGGACGTCCGTAAGACGTACGGGCGCGGTGAGAACCGGGTCGACGCGTTGCGCGGCGTCACGATGAGCTTCCCACGGGGCAGCTTCACCGCCGTGATGGGGCCGTCGGGCTCCGGCAAGAGCACCTTCCTGCACTGCGCGGCGGGGCTCGACGTGCCCTCGTCCGGCTCGGTGGTGCTGGACGGCAAGGAACTCAGCGGCATGAACGAAAACCAGCTGACCATGCTGCGCCGCGAGCGGGTCGGCTTCATCTTTCAGGCGTTCAATCTGATGTCGGCGCTCACCGTCGAGCAGAACGTCGGGCTGCCGTTCCGGCTGGCCGGCCGTCGGCCCGACCGCTCCTCCGTGGTGGAGGTGCTGGGCCGGGTGGGTCTGGCGGAGCGGCGCAAGCACCTGCCGAGCGAACTCTCCGGCGGGCAGCAGCAGCGGGTCGCGATCGCCCGGGCGCTCATCATGCGGCCGGCGGTCATCTTCGCCGACGAGCCGACCGGCGCGTTGGACACCCAGACCACCATCGAGGTGCTGCAACTGCTCCGCGAGACGGTGTCCAGCGGCGGCCAGACGATCATCATGGTGACCCACGACCCGGTCGCCGCGTCCGCCGCGCACCGGGTGCTGTTCCTCGCCGACGGCCAGTTCATCGGTGAACTGGAGTCGCCGACCGCCGACGTGGTGGCCGAGCGGATGACCCACCTGACCGCGTGGCAGCAGAACCGGGCGCCGCAGTCGACCGGCAGGGGTGGCTTCTGATGACGTACCTCGCCTGGCGCACCCTGCGCTACCGCAGGCTCGCGTTCATCGCGACGTTCGCCGCGGTCTTCCTCGGGGTGGCGCTGATCGTCGCCTGTGGCGGTCTGATGGAGACCGGCATCCGGCTGGCGGTCCCGCCACAGCGTCTGGCGGCGGCCGACGTAGTGGTCAGCGGCAAGCAGACCTACGGCGTGCCCAAGAAGGACCCGCAGGACACCAAGGACATCAAGTCCGTGCCGCTGGCCGAACGGTACTGGATCGACTCCGGGCTGGTCGGCAAGATCCAGGCAGTGCCCGGGGTCGAACGGGCCATCGCCGAGGCGTCCTTCGCCGCCACCGTCGTCCGCAACGGGGTGCCGGTGATCGTCGGCACGCAGTCGCTGGGTCATGACTGGGAGTCGGCTGCGCTCGGGTCCTACCGGCTCGACGGACAGCCGCCCGCCCAGCCCGGCCAGGTCGTCCTGGACCGGGCGGTGGCCCGGCAGGCCCAGATCAAGGTCGGCGACCGGGTGGAGGTGGCGGTCGGTGGCGGCGTCTCCACCTTCCAGGTGACCGGCCTCGCCGGGGCCCGGGACGAGATGAGCCACTCGGCACTCTTCTTCTCCGGCGGTGACGTGCAGCGGTTCGACCCGCACGCCGGCAGCGCCGACGCGATCGGTGTGATGGCCAAGCCCGGCACCGACCTGGACGCCCTGCGGGGCCGCATCGAGAAGACCCTCAACGACCGCAAGCTGGTCGTGCTGACCGGCGACGACCGTGGGGTGGCCGAGTTCCCCGAGGCGGTCGGCGGGCGGGCCCAGCTGGTCCCGCTCGCCGGTGTCTTCGCCGGTATGACCGTCTTCGTCTCGATCTTCGTGGTCGCCAGCACCCTGGGCCTGTCGGTGCAGCAGCGGCAGAAGGAGGTCGCGCTGTTGCGTTCCATCGGTGCGACGCCCCGGCAGATCCGCAAGATGATCCGCCGCGAGGCGCTCGTGGTCGCGGTCGGCGCCGCGATCCTCGGCTGCATTCCCGGTGCCCTGCTGGGGCCGTTGATCCACTGGCTCGTCGCAGAGGCCGGGGTCATCTCGCCGGTCGTGGAGTTCCACCAGGGCGTGGTTCCCTACCTGATCGGACCGGCCGTCGGGATCTTCGCCGCGCTGGTCGCCTCCTATGTCGCCAGCCGACGCCCCTCCAAGACCCGGCCCACCGAGGGCATCGCCGAGGCCGCCGTCCAGCGTAAGTGGGTCACCTGGCCCCGGGTGGTGTTCTCCTTCCTCTTCTTCGCCGGCGGGATCGTGCTGATCATCGTGACGGGGGTCGCCCTGCGGGGCCCGGTGGCGTCCGCGACCGCCGGGCCGGCGGTGATGTGCTGGGCGATCGCGATCGCGTTGATCAGCCCAGGACTGACCCGGCTCCTCGCCGCCATGCTCAGCGTGCCGGTGCGGGCGTTCTTCGGGCTCTCCGGCTACCTCGGCACGATCAACATTCGGACGAGGTCGGTCCGGGTGGCCGCCGCGGTCACCCCGATCATGCTGGCGGTGTCGGTGGCGTTGGCCAACTTCTACCTGCAGACCACGCAGAACGAGGCCGCCGAGCGTTACTACTCCGACAATCTCCGCGCCGACGTCGTGCTCAGTTCCGCCACCGGTGGATTCCCCGCCGACACCGTCGAGAAGCTCCGGTCCGCGCCGGGCGTCGAGGATGCGTCGGCGTACGTCACCAGCGCCGGCTGGATCAACAAGCCCTACGACGGTTCGCACGTCGAGTCGCCCTGGCCGTTGCAGGGGGTGACGGCGGCCAGCGCGGCCAGCATCACCGGCGTCCGGACCATCGAGGGCAACCTGGCCGACCTGCGGGGTGACACCGTGGCCCTGCCCGAGGTGGCCGGCAAGAACCTGAACGTCGGCATCGGCGACCAGATCACGCTGCGCCTCGGTGACCGGTCGGCGGTCGACCTGCGGGTCGTCGCGCTCTACCCGGCAAAGGAGGGGTACGAGACGATCATGCTCCCCGCCGAGCTGCTCGCCGCGCACAGCACCACCGGGCTGACCCGACAGATCCTGGTCACCGCCGCACCCGGCACCGACCGCGACAAACTGGCAGCCAGCCTGCGGGAGAAGGTCGGTGGCAACCCGGGCACCCTGATCGGCGAGCGCGACACGATCGCCACGTTCGCCGAGCGGACCAAGACCCAGGCCTGGGTGAACTATCTGCTCGTCGCCCTGGTCGCCGGTTACACCATGATCTCGGTGGCGAACACCCTGATCGTGGCCACCGCCGGTCGCCGCCGTGAGCTGGGCATGCAACGGCTCATCGGTGCCACCCGACGCCAGGCCCTGGAGATGCTCAGCATCGAGGCCGGCATGATCACCATCATCGGGGTGGTGCTCGGCACCATCGCGTCCATTGCCACGCTGTTGCCGTTCAGCGCCGTGGTGCTGGGCCGGCCCTTCCCCTCCGGGTCGGTCTTCATCTATCTGGCAGTGGTGGCGGGCGCCGCGGTGCTCGCCTTCGCTGCCACGCTGCTGCCCGGCCACCGGGTGATGCTCACCCGGCCGGCGGAAGCTGCCGTCGCCGTCGATTGACGCGCAGTGAACGCCCAGCCGCGCCCCCGGTCGTCGACCGGGGGCGCGGCTGCATGTCGTGGTCGGTAGGCAATTGCGGAGCAACGACCCCCACCGGCGAGGTCAGGAGACGTCGGCGCGGGTGCCGTTGAGGTACGCCAGCACGGCCAGCACCCGACGGTTGCTGTCGTCCGCCGGGGTCAGGTCGAGCTTGGTGAAGATGCTGGTGGTGTACTTGGCGACCGCGCCCTGGCTGACGATGAGACGCTGCGCGATGGCCACATTTGAACATCCCTCGGCCATCAGCTTCAGCACCTCCCGCTCGCGCGGGGTGAGTGTGGACAGTGGCTCCCGGCGGGACCGGCCGGCCAGCAGCTGGGAGATCACCTGCGGGTCCATCGCGGTGCCCCCGTCGGCGACCCGGCGGATGGCGTCGACGAACTGGTCGCTGTTGAGCACCCGGTCCTTCAACAGGTATCCGATGCCGCCGCTGGCGTCGGCGAGCAGCTCCTTGGCATAGAGCTGCTCGACGTGCTGGGAGAGCACCAGGATGGGTAGGCCGGGGCAGCGGCGTCGGGCCTCCAGGGCAGCCTGGAGGCCCTCGTCGGTGAACGTCGGGGGCAGTCGCACGTCGACCACCGCGACCTCGGGGCGGAGGGTCACCAGGGCGTCGAGTAACGCCGGTCCGTTGTCGACCGCCGCGACGATCTCGAAATCGTACGATTCGAGGAGCTGGACCATCCCCTGCCTCAGGAGGAAGAGGTCCTCGGCGAGTACAACGCGCACGGCAGCTCCAGGATCGCGACGGTCGGCCCACCTTCGGGACTGCTGAGGACGAGCGTCCCGTCGAACGTAGCACAGCGTCGTTCGATGCCCCGGAGACCGGTGCCGAGCGAAGCGTCCGCGCCGCCCTGACCGTTGTCGATCACCACCGCCCGCAGTAGACCGTCCTCGTGGCGCAGATCGATGCTGGCCCGGTCGGCGTTGGCGTGCTTGAGGACGTTGTTCAGCAGTTCGGACAGGGCGAAGTAGACGGCGGACTCCGCCGGGGCGGCCATCCGGCCGGGCACGTCGGAGGTGACCTCGACGTCGATCGGGCTCTCCAGTGCGATGGCCCGGATGGCGTCCTCCAGGCCCCGCTCGGCGAGGACCGGGGGGTGGATGCCCCGGATCAGGCAGCGCAGCTCCTCCAGCGCGGTGGCGGTGGCGTTACGCGCGTCGACCAGCAGGGTCTCCGCAGCGTCCGGGTTCGTCCGCAACTGCCGGTTGGCCGCGCCGAGCTTCATGCCGATCGCCACCAACCGCGCCTGCGCGCCGTCGTGCAGGTCCCGTTCGATCCGGCGCAGCTCGGTGGCCTGAATGTTGATCACGTCGGAACGGGTCTCGGAGAGGTGCCGCATCCGGGAGGTGATCATCGACCGTTCACTCGGCCCCAGGAGCGACCTGGCGAAGTGCGCGTACCCGGCCAGCACGTGCGGGGTGGCGGCCGCCCAGATCCCGAACACCACGAGGCTGACCAGTGCCCCGAGCGCCACGTGCGGCCAGGAGTCCAGCGCGGTGAAGCCGTACCAGAAGTTCACCCCGGACTCGCGCATCAGCATCCAGAACCCGGTGGAGAGCACCAACCCCTCCACCGAGTAGACCAGCAGGGTGAGCGGCAGCAGCCCGAGCGCGAACCCGACCAGTGTGTTGAGTAGCAGGAACAGCAGGTCACGCCAGGTTGCCGGGTCGGTGAGGATGGACCGGCAGCGCTGCACCCAGCCGAACACCCCCGGTTCCAGCGGTGGCAGGGGGAGGTAGGGCGTGGCGATCGGCACCCCGGAGCGGGCGGCGAGGTGCCGGCACAGCCCGGTCAGCCGGCGGACCAGCGGCGTGACCAGTGGCAGCAACAGCACCCCGACACCGAGCAGGATGAACGCCGTGGCGAGGGTGGTGGTGATGAAGAGGGTCAGGCTGAGCGCGGCGGTGGCGACGAGCACCACGCCCCGTCCAGTGGCGTACAGGGCCCGGGTCAGCGCCCGCCCGCTGAGCCCGATAGCGACGGCGACGTCCATATTCTCCGGCTCTCCCGGTCACGATAGATCGATGGTGGTGCCCGCACTCAAGGGTGTGTCGTGGACGACGAGTTGACGGAACTCGGTGCCGACCGGCGTGTCATAGACCAGAGATCCGCTGACCGTCGCGCCGGGCCTGATGTTCTTCGTCAACCGCTGGGTGTCCGGATAGTAGAGCAGGGACCGGGTGTCCGGTGTGTAACCACGGCCGTCGGTGTCGACCAGCCGCTGGCTGAGCGGCCAGACGATGGTGCCCTTGTCGCCCTTGTTGACCACGTCGACGTCGACCATGCAGAACACCCCGTCCGCCTGCTGGGTCAACGGCCAGAACCCGATCTCGCGTTGCCCGCAGTGCACCCCCCGTACGGTGAATTCCAGCGCTCCGTCCTGCCCGGTGGCGGTGGCCGGCGACGGGCGCGGGGAGGGCGACGGGCTCGTGGTGGGGCTCGGCGTGGTGGGGGCCGGCGCGGACGGGCTCGGGTCGGCGCGCGGTGTGCCCCGCTGGTCGGCCTGGCGCAGCGCGACGACGCCCAGCACGACGGCGGCCACCACCGCCACCACCCCGGTCACCACCGCCGGCCAGGACGGCGGCGGCCGATGCGGCGGCGGGGCCGGGGCGAGCAGGGTGGCCGGCTGGCCGACGACCGGATACCACCGGGTGCCGTCGAGCTGCTCGGTGGTCGCCGCCACCGGCTCCACCGCCGACCGGATGCTCGCCGTGTCGGCGCTGCCGACCAGGATCAGCATCGCCTCCCGGGCGGTGGGGCGCTGTCGGGGGTCGGTACGCAGCGCCCGCGCGACCACCGCGGCCAGGCCGGCGGGCAGCCCGCTCAGGTCGGGGCCGCCGGCCGGGTGGACCCGGGGATCGACCGGCAGCCGGCCGGTGGCGGCCCAGCCGACGAGGATGCCCCAGGCGTAGACGTCGGCGGGCTGGGCCGGGGGGAAGCCGGCGAGGCGTTCCGGGGCCAACCAGCCCGGGGTGCCGTACGAGGGACCGGTGGTCGGGTCGAGCACCTCGATCAGGCTCGCCAACCCGAAGTCGATGACCTTCGGCCCGAACGGGGACAGCAGGACGTTGCGGGGGGTCAGGTCGCCGTGGGCCAGCCCGGCGGCGTGGATCGCGGTGAGCCCGGCGGCCACGCCGACGGCCAGCGCCTCGGCCTGTGGCCCGGAGAGCGAGCCGTGCCGGGTCACGTGCTCGTGCAGGGACGATCCCGTCACGTACTCGGTGACGAGGTAGGGCACCGGGCCCTGCGGGTCGGCGTCGAGCACCCGGGCGGTGCAGAAGTCGGCCACCCGGCCGGCGGCGGCGACCTCCCGGGCGAACCGTCGCCGGAACTCCGGCCGGGACCGCAACTCGTCGTGGACGACCTTGACCGCCACCCGGCCCCCACCCGGCGCCTCGGCCAGGAAGACCACCCCCATGCCGCCCGATCCGAGCAGGCGGTGCAGCCGGTAGGGTCCGACACTCTCCGGATCACCCGGCCGCAGCGGTGACCCCGGCTCGGCCACTGCGCCGCTGGTCAGCTCGCCCATGTATACAAGTGTCCCATGGCGGGCCGAGGCCCGCGCCCCCTCAGTCGTGCCCGCCGGGCGCCCCGCCGGGCCGCCGTGCGGGGACCTGCGGTGGGACGCGTGGTAGGGGATCGCTAAGGGTTGGCACGGCCGGGGGCGGAACCTAGCGTGTGGTCGCACGCGCTCGCCGGCGCTTGATGCGGTCGGCGACCCCGTCGGCTGACGACGGGGTCGCCGACCCCGGTGGCGCGGGCTCCCCGCCGATGCGCACCGACAACCGCTGGCCGCGCTGACGCCGCCGGGGCCGGGCGTCGGCCCGTCGCGTCGTCGTGGTGCGCGCCGCGCGGACTAGAGAGGGACGTGACCACCCATGACCCCAACGACACGGTACGACGAGGCGCAGGCCGCGGACGGCGGGACCCCCGGTGCGAAGCAGATTCGTCAGTTGGACCGGGTGGTGATCCGGTTTGCGGGTGACTCGGGTGATGGGATGCAGTTGACGGGGGACAGGTTCACCTCGGAGACGGCGCAGTTGGGTAATGACATTTCGACGTTGCCGAATTTCCCGGCGGAGATTCGGGCGCCGGCGGGGACCCTGCCGGGGGTGTCGAGTTTCCAGGTGCATTTCGCCGATTACGACATTCTGACGCCGGGTGACGCGCCGAACGTCCTGGTCGCGATGAACCCGGCGGCGTTGAAAGCGAATGTGGGTGATCTACGTCGGGGTGCGGACATCATCGTGAACACCGACGAGTTCACGAAGCGGAACCTGGTCAAGGTCGGTTACGCGGTCAGCCCCCTGGAGGATGACTCCCTGGCCGGGTTCGTGGTGCATCCGGTGGCGTTGACGTCGATGACGGTAGGCGCCCTGGCCGAGTTGGCGGTGTCGAAGAAAGACGCCGAACGAGCGAAGAACATGTTCGCGTTGGGGTTGTTGTCGTGGATGTACTCCCGCCCCTACGACTCGACGCTACGGTTCCTGGAACGGAAGTTCGTCAAGCGTCCGGACCTCGTCGCGGCGAACATCGCCGCGTTCAAGGCGGGTTGGAACTACGGCGAGACCACCGACAGTTTCTCGGTCCGCTACGAAGTGAAACCCGCCAAGATGCTCCCGGGCACCTACCGCAACATCACCGGTAACGCCGCCCTGTCGTTGGGGTTGGTCGCCGCCGGGGTCCGCTCCGGACTACCCGTGTTCCTCGGCGCGTACCCGATCACCCCCGCCTCCGACATCCTCCACGAACTGAGCA
>NZ_FMCU01000046.1 GCF_900091525.1 Micromonospora matsumotoense | reverse complement strand
CCTACGTGGTCACCGACGACGACCCCGACACCGCAGTCGAGCAGGTCCGCCGCTACGCCGCCAAACGGCTCCCTGAGCACCTGCTGCCCACCGCTGTGGTCGTGATCGACGCCCTACCCCTGACCTCCAACGGCAAACTCGACCGCCGTGCCCTTCCCGAACCCGAGGCCCCATCGACCTCCGGCGTCGGCCGGGAACCCGCCAACGAACGCGAGGAACTGCTCTGCGCGGCCTACGCCGAGATCCTCGGCCTCGACCAGGTCGGCGTCGACGACGACTTCTTCGAACTCGGCGGGCACTCCCTACTCGCCGTCCGACTCATCTCCCGAATCCGCGCACTGCTGGGTGTGGAGGTGGAGATCCGGGCGGTGTTCGAGACGCCGACCGTGGCCGGCCTGGCAGCTGCCCTGCCGGAGCGAGAGGCCAGCGGCACGGACGCCACCACCAGCCGGCCGGTGCTGACCGTCCGGCCCCGCCCGGAGAACATTCCACTGTCGTCCGGCCAGCGCCGCCTCTGGTTCATCGACCAGTTGGAAGGCCCCAGCCGCACCTACACCGTCCCCAACGTGCTGCGGCTGACCGGTGCCGTGGATCGGGACGCGCTACGCGCGGCCGTGCGGGACCTGCTCGACCGGCACGAGGTGCTGCGCACGGTGTTCGACGTCGTCGACGGTGAGCCGTACCAGCGGGTTCTGGACATGACCGACATACCCGAGGTGCTGACGGTGGCCGAGGTCGACGAGCGGGCACTCGACGATGCCGTCGCCGTCGCGACCGGGCACGGATTCAACCTGACGGTCGAGCCGCCGCTGCGGATGTGGCTGTTCACCACCGGCGCGGACGACCACACCCTGGTCGTGGTCATGCACCACATCGCCGGTGACGGCTGGTCCTGGACACCGCTGTCCCGGGATTTCTCCACCGCGTACGCGGCCCGCAGCACCGGAACCGCCCCCGACTGGGCCCCCCTCCCGGTGCAGTACGCCGACTACGCCCTCTGGCAGCACGAGCTGCTCGGGGACAAGGGCAACCCGGCCAGCCTCCTCGACCGGCAGGTCGCCTACTGGCGGGACACCCTGGTCGGCGTGCCCACCGAGCTGACGTTGCCGTTCGACCAGCCACGGCCGGCCGTACCCGGACACCGTGGGCACGGCGTGCCGTTCGAGGTTTCCGCCGAAGCCCACGTCGCCCTGGCGCGGTTGGCCCGGGCCGAGGGCGCGACCATCTTCATGGTGCTACAGGCCGCGCTGGCGCTTCTGCTGTCCCGGCTGGGCGCTGGTACGGACGTCCCCGTCGGTACGGCCGTGGCCGGCCGTACCGATGAGGCGCTCAACGATCTCGTCGGGTTCTTCGTCAACACCCTCGTTGTGCGCAACGACCTGTCCGGGGACCCTGCGTTCACCGAGGTGCTGCGCCGGAGCCGCGAGACCTGCCTGGCCGCCTTCGCCCACCAGGACGTGCCGTTCGAACGGCTCGTCGAGGAGCTGGCCCCGACCCGCTCGCTGGCCCACCACCCGCTGTTCCAGGTGATGCTCACCCTGCAGAACAACGACCACGCGGCCCTCGACCTGCCGGAGCTGGCGACCCGGCGCACCAACGGTGGATCAGTGGTGGCGAAGTTCGACCTTGAGGTCAGCGCCGAGGAGATCGTCGACGCCACCGGCGCGCCCGCAGGCCTGCGCGGCGTGCTGGTCGGCGCGGCGGACCTGTTCGAGGCCGAGACCGTGCGTCAACTGGCCGACCGGTTCGCATGCGTGGTGGAAACCGTCGTCACCCGACCGGCGACCCGCCTCAGCGCCGTCGAGATCCTGAACGACGCCGACCAACGCAGCCTCGCCGAATGGGGGACCGGGACAGCGCTGGCGGTGCCGGAGCGGACCGTGCCGCAGATGTTCCGGACCCAGGTCGCGCAGGCGCCGGGCGCGCCCGCCCTGGTCGGCGGTGGCGTCACTCTGACCTATGCGGACCTGGACCAGCGAACCGACCGTCTCGCTCGGCAGCTGGTTGGTCGCGGGGTCCGACCGGAGTCGGTCGTCGGAATGTGCCTGGAACGTGGCATCGACCTCGTCGTCGCGCTGCTCGCGGTGCTCAAGGCCGGCGGCGCCTACCTACCCGTCGATCCGGCCTACCCGACCGAGCGGGTGCGACACCTCGTCCGCGACGCCGCGCCGGCCCTGGTGCTGACCACCAGCCGTACGTCGAAGGTGCTGCCGCCCGACGTACCCATGATCATGCTCGACGGTCCCGTCGACGAATCGATCGACGCACCCCTTCCGCCCGCCGGGGCGCTGCTGCCGACCCATTCGGCGTACGTCATCTACACCTCCGGGTCGACCGGTCGCCCCAAGGGTGTCCAGGTCAGTCATGGCAGCGTGGTCAACCTGTGTACTGGACACAGGCGTTCGCTGCTGGCCGGGCCGGCACGGATGCGCGTCGCGCTCGGACTGTCCGTGTCCTTCGACGCGTCCTGGGACCAACTGACCGCCCTGCTGAGTGGCCACGAGCTGCATGTCGTCGACGCCGCCACCTGGAGCGATCCGGCGCTGCTGGTGCCGTGGCTCGGGGCCCACCGCATCGACGTCCTGGTTGCCACCCCCTCGCACGTCGAGGCGCTGCTCACCCACGGCCTGCTCGACGACCCGGCGCAGCGCCCGACCCGAATCGCGCTCGGCGGTGAGGCCGTACCCGAATCGCTGTGGCGGCTGCTGCGCGCCACCCCCGACCTCGACGCCTTCAACATGTACGGCCCCACCGAGTGCACCGTCGAATCTGCCAGCGCCCGGCTCTCCGACGCGGCGCGACCGGTCATCGGACGTCCGGTGGCCAACGCCCAGTTGCACGTCCTCGACGCCCGACTGCGTCCTGTGCCGGCCGGCGTGCCCGGCGAGCTGTACGTCCAGGGTGCCGGTCTGGCCCGCGGCTACCTCCGCCGGCCCGCCCTGACCAGCGAGCGCTTCGTCGCCAGCCCACACCGAGCCGGCGATCGGATGTACCGCACCGGCGACTTCGTCAGGTGGACCGCGGACGGGCACCTCGAATACCTCGGCCGCACCGACGACCAGGTCAAGATCCGCGGCTTCCGGGTGGAACTGGGCGAGGTTCGGGCGGCCGTCGCGGCGCACCCCGACGTGGCGCAGGCCGCAGTGGTGGTGCAGCAGGACCGCCTTGTCGCGTACGTGGTCGGTGGCGACGGCACCGGCGTACGGGAGTCGGTGGCACGGCGACTGCCGGAGTACATGGTCCCGTCCGCGGTGGTGGTCCTCGACACGCTCCCGCTGACGGCCAACGGCAAGCTCGACCTGACCGCCCTGCCCGCACCCGCCCCGATCGGCGGGGAGGGCGCGGACCACGCCTCGTCCGACCCGCGCGAGGAACTCATCCGGGCCGCGTTCGCCGACGTGCTCGGCCTCTCCCGGGTCGCCGCCGACGCGGACTTCTTCGCTCTCGGCGGCCACTCGTTGCTCGCGGTGCGGCTGGCCAGCCGGATCCGCACGGTCCTCGGCACCGAGGTGCCGCTGCGCGCGATCTTCGAGGCGCCTACCGCGGCCGCGCTCGCCGCCAGGCTGGACACGACCCGACAGACCCGGCCGGCCATGGTCGCGGCCGTCCGGTCCGCCCGCGCACCGCTGTCGTTCGCGCAGCGTCGACTGTGGTTCCTCGGCCAACTGGACGGTCCGTCGGCCGACTACAACCTGCCGGTAGTGCTGCGAATGCCGAACGCCGACGCCGAAGCGCTGGACAACGCGTTGCGCGACGTCATCGGCCGACACGAGGTCCTACGCACGATCTTCGCCTCGGCCGAGGGTGAGCCTTACCAGCGGATACTCGACGCAGCTGGGCTCGACTGGCGGTTGGAGGTCCTCGACGGCGACGAGACCGACATCGCCGCCGCCACCCGACACCGGTTCGACCTGGCCTGCGAACTCCCGATCCGGGCCTGGCTGTTCCACGGCTGCGTGCTGGTCGTCGTCGTGCACCACATCGCAGCCGACGGCTGGTCGATGGGTGTGCTGGCCCGTGACCTCTCCGAGGCGTACGACGCCCGGTCCGAGGGCCGGACGCCACAGTGGTCGCCGCTGCCGGTGCAGTACGCCGACTATGCGATCTGGCAGCGCGAGTTGCTGGGTGACGAGACCGACCCGGACAGCGTCATCGCCCGGCAGGTGACGTACTGGCAGGCGGCACTCGCCGGCGCGCCGGAGGAACTGCGGCTACCGACCGACCGGCCGCGGCCGGTTGTCGCCAGCCGGAACGGCCACCGGGAACCGCTACGGATCCCTGCCGACCTGCATGCCCGCCTACAGGAGTTGGCTCGCGCCGAGGGTGTCACCGTCTTCAACGCACTGCAGGCCGCTCTGGCGGTGTTGCTGTCGCGGCTGGGTGCCGGCACCGACATCCCGATCGGTACGGCCGCTGCGGGACGAAACGACGAGGGAGTCGACGACGTCGTCGGCTTCTTCGTCAACACCCTGGTATTGCGGACCGACGTGTCCGGGAACCCGACCTTCCGCGAGGTGCTGGTCCGGGCGCGGGAGACCGCGTTGTCCGCGTTCGAGCACCAGGACGTGCCGTTCGAGAAGCTGGTGGAGGAACTGGCCCCGGCGCGATCGATGGCCCGGCACCCGCTCTTCCAGGTGATGCTCACGCTGCAGAACAACGCCGAGGCGGTGCTGGACCTGCCCGGCATCCAGAGCGCCGCGCCGTCCATCGCCGCTGCTGCCACCGCCAAGTTCGACCTCGAATGGAGCATTGAGGAAACCCACGACGAAGCGGGCGCACCGGCAGGTCTTCGCGGTGCGCTGACCGCTGCGGTTGATCTGTTCGATTCGGGTTCGGTGGGTGTTCTGGCGGAGCGGTTCATGCGGGTGCTGACCGCGCTAGTTGGTGAGCCGGGTGCGCGGGTGGGCACTGTGGATGTGCTCGATGTGCGGGAGCGTTGGCGAGTGCTGTCGGGTTGGAATGACACGGCGGTGTCGTATCCGGCGGATGACACGGTGGTGTCGTTGTTCGCCCGGCAGGTGGCGGCTACGCCGGATGCGGTCGCGGTGGTGTTCGAGGGTGTGTCGGTGTCGTATCGGGAGTTGGATGCGCGGGCTGGTGCGGTGGCCCGGTCTTTGCGGTTGGTGGGGGTGGGTCGGGAGTCCGTGGTGGGTGTGTGTTTGCCGCGCGGGGTGGATTTGGTGGTGGCGTTGGTGGGGGTGTTGAAGGCGGGCGGTGCGTTCCTGCCGGTGGATCCGGAGTTTCCGGTGCAGCGGGTGGGGGTGATGTTTGCGGATGCGTTGCCGGTGGCGGTGGTGACGTCGGTGGGTTGTGCGTCGGTGGTGCCGTTGGGGGTGGCGCGGGTAGTGGTGGAGGAGGTGGCGGTGCCGGTGGTGCCGGTGGTCTTGCCGTCGGTGGGTGCGGGGGATGCGGCGTATGTGTTGTTTACGTCGGGGTCGACGGGTCGGCCGAAGGGTGTGGTGGTGTCGCATGGGGGTGTGGTGAACCGGTTGCGGTGGATGCAGGACCGGTTCGGGTTGGTTGCTGGTGAGCGGGTGGTGCAGAAGACGCCGTTTACGTTTGACGTGTCGGTGTGGGAGTTCTTCTGGCCGTTGGTGGTGGGTGGGACGGTGGTGGTGGCCCGTCCGGGTGGTCATCGTGATCCGGCGTATCTGGCGGAGTTGATTCGTGAGGAGAACGTGTCGACGGCGCATTTTGTGCCGTCGATGTTGGAGGCGTTCCTGCCGGTGGCCGCCTTGTGCGCCGGTCTGGCCCGGGTGGTGTGTTCGGGTGAGGTGTTGCCGGAGTCGGTGCGGGACCACCTTCTGGCGGTGTTGCCGGACACCGAACTGCACAACCTGTATGGGCCGACGGAGGCGTCGGTGGATGTGACGGCGACCCGGTGTGACACCGGTGGACCGGTGACGATCGGGTCACCGGTGGCCAACACCCGCACCTACGTCCTGGACGGTGGTTTGCAGCCGGTGCCGGTGGGCGCGGCCGGTGAGTTGTATTTGGCCGGTGTGCAGTTGGCGCGGGGGTATGTGGGTCGGGCGGGTCTGACCGCGGAGCGGTTCGTGGCGAACCCGTACGAGCCGGGTGAGCGGTTGTATCGCACGGGTGACCTGGTCCGGTGGACCCCCGGTGGGGAACTCGACTACCTGGGTCGTACGGATGACCAGGTGAAGGTTCGCGGTGTGCGGATCGAGTTGGGTGAGGTGCAGGCGGCGGTGGCCGCGCATCCGCAGGTGGTGCGGGCCGCGGTGGTCGTGCGCGACGATCGGCTGGTCGCCTACGTCGTTGTCGTCGGTGGTGATGGTGCTGGGGTGCGGGAGTTCGTGGGGCAGCGGTTGCCGCAGTACATGGTCCCGGCCGCTGTCGTCGTTCTCGATGAGTTGCCGCTGACGAGTAGCGGGAAGCTTGATCGGCGGGGGTTGCCGGCGCCGGACTTCGCTGGGGCTGTCGGGTCCAGCCGGCCTGCGGCGAACGCGCGGGAGGAGTTGTTGTGCGCGGGGTTCGCTGAGGTTCTGGGCTTGGAGCGCGTGGGGGTGGGGGATGATTTCTTCGCGTTGGGTGGGCATTCGTTGTTGGTGGTGCGGTTGGTGGAGTGGTTGCGGCAGCGGGGTGTGTCGGTGCCGGTGCGGGCGTTCTTCCAGACGCCGACCCCGGCCGCGTTGGCGGCCACGGGTGGTGTGGACACCTTCGAGGTGCCGGCGAATCTGATCCCGGCGGACGCGTCGGTGATCACTCCGGGCATGTTGCCGTTGGTGGACCTGACGCAGGAGCAGAT
>NZ_FMCU01000019.1 GCF_900091525.1 Micromonospora matsumotoense | reverse complement strand
GACCGTAACACCGACCGGTCCCGGGAACGTGAGCGAGAGCCGC
The DNA here is from genome assembly GCF_900091525.1 of Micromonospora matsumotoense. GTDB lineage: Bacteria > Actinomycetota > Actinomycetes > Mycobacteriales > Micromonosporaceae > Micromonospora > Micromonospora matsumotoensis. The sequence goes on along the minus strand of NZ_FMCU01000019.1, from coordinate 148,872 downwards.
GATTGCCGGCCGCCGCGGGGCCGGGGAGTGATGCCGGCGTACACCGGTATGCCTGTCAGTCATGTTTATGCCTGTCAGGTATACCGCTCTCCGGACATGGTGTGGGTCGCCGCCGCCGCGCCCGGAGGGGCGAGGTGAGGGTCGCCGCCGCGCCCGGAAGGGCGGTGGGTCGCCACCGCCACGACGGGGGACGGCGGGCAGGACGGGGGACGGCGGGCAGGACGGGGGACGGCGGGCAGGACGGGGGACGGCGGGCAGGACGGGGGACGGCGGGCAGGACGGGGGGTGGCGGGCAGGACGGGGGGTGGCGGTCACGACGGAGCCGCGCGGGAGGGTTCGACCCTGCCCGCGCGGCCCCGAACGGGACGGTCAGCAGCGACCGACCATCGTCTTGACGTCGTAGGTGGTGTTGACCCAGGTGTCGGCCACGTAGCCGGTCACGCCCGTCGCCGTGTTGGTGATCCGGTCCCAGGTGGACGACGGCCAGTAGCCGCCGCTGACGTACTCGCCGAAGGTGTAGCAGGCGATCTTCACGGTGGCGCCGTAGTTGACGGAACCGGCGATGCCGTAGGTGGTGCCCGGCCCGGTGCGGATGTTGAGCGAGGGGTTGGCCAGGATGGTGCCGGTCACGCCGACCGGCGGATCGCCGCCGCCGAGGCGGGCCACGGCGGCCTGCGCGGCGGACAGATAACCGGCGTACGCCCCGTTGTTGTACGTCGACCAGGGCTGCCAGTTGCTGCCACCGCTGGAGATGTTGTAGGCGGCGTTGGCGTTGCACTGGGCGGTGTACGCGCAGGTGTCGTTGACGGTGGGGTGGTAGCAGTTGTTGATCTGCCACAGCCCCCGGTCCAGCGAACCGTTGGGGCAGCCGGCGGTGGGGCCGTTGCTGCCGACCGCCGACGGGTTGCAGGAGGACTCGGCCATCGCGACGGCCACGGCGGTGACCAGTGGGTTGTTCCGGAACCCGGCGGCATACGCGACCTGGGCGCACAGGTCGATGCCGACCGCGTTGACGCCCACCCGACTGGCCTTCGCGCCGGTGGCGGGACCACCGACGCTGGCTGCCGTGGCCTGGTCGGTCGGGCGGGGGGCCGACGCGGCGTGCGCGGCCGGGCCGGCGGTGGCGGGTGCGGCGGTGGCGGGGGTGGGCACGGTGCTGACGCCGACGACGGCGACCAGTGCCAGGCCGAGGGCCAGTCGCACCCGCCGGCCGTGCCGGAGTGCGGGGAGCGGAAGGGGGAGACGCATCATGATCCTTTCGGCGGACGACCGGAGGGGAGCCGGGCCGGGTGGGGGCGTCAGCGCCCGGTCCACTCCGGGTCGGCGTAGGACCAGCCGAGGTACGGCGCACCGGGCCAGGTCAGCGAGACGCGACGGACGGTGGCCGCCGAGGTGATGTAGTTGCCGTTGCCCTCGGAGAGCATCACGTGGCCGTAGTACCCGTTGATCGACGCGGCGGCGTAGAAGACCAGCGCGCCGGCCGGCGGGGTGCCCGTGGTGCGGATCAGGCCACGCGAGTACAGCGAGTTGTAGTGCACGATCGCGGACGCGTAGCCGCTGGCGGCCCGACCGTAGGCGTGCCCGACGAAGTTGTCGCACCAGCCGTCCCACTGGTGGTTGGAGTCGCCCAGGTCCCCGTTGGTGTACGCCTGGCCGATGACCGACCGGGCCCAGGCCAGCGCACGGTCCTCGCGGGTGCCGGTGGGCGGCGGGGTGGTGGAGCACTCCGGCTCACCGGGCAGGTACTGGTTGAACCCCGGCGTGTTGGTGTAGAAGTCGCTGATCCAACCGCTGGCCGGGGAGCTGATCCGGTGCCAGACGGAGTTGCCGGAGATGTTGCGCCCGCGTACCGCGCACTCGGCGACGAACCCGGTGCCGTCGCCGAGGAGCGCCACCGAGCTGGCGTTCGCGTCGTACGGGCTGGTGCGCACCGTCAGGCCGGCGCCGCCCGTGCCGGCGACGCTGTAGCCGGAGATGCCGGCGAACGACGGCGCGGCCGTGCCCACCAGGACCACCGCCGTGACTGCGCAGGCGGTGAGGACCCGCCCGACGAGTCTCGGCAGTGCCCGACGGGGCATGCTGCCGGTGGTATCCGTACCGTTCGGCTGGTACACGCGGTTCTCCTGTCGAGAGTTCGGCACCGCCCCGGAATCGGCGCGGTGTGCCCGTCGGACGGTGACTCGTGCGATCCGGTATCCCCGGGGCGAACGCGATTTCGAGCCGTTCGGATGCGTGCCGGGCCCGACACTCCCCGTGAGATCATATTCAGCGGCACCTATCCGGCGGGTGGCTGCTCCGGGGACGATCCTGTCCTGACGCCCGCCTGTAAAGCACTGGCATGACAGACGTTGACACCAGGGTTTACGCGCAGGGGAGGGTCCATGACGGGGCGAAGCGGACGAGTCGACGGGCAGGTCCCCGGCGACGCCCGACACCACGACGGCGACGCCCGACACCACGAATTCGTCGCTGATCTCGCCCGGCTCCGACGCGATGCCGGGCAACCGTCGCTCCGGAAGATGTCCGGGACCGCCCACTACTCGCACACCGCGCTGGCGGGTGTGCTGTCCGGTGGCCGGCTGCCGTCGCTGGAGCTGACCATGGCGTTCGTCCGGGCCTGCGGCGGCGACGAGGCGGCGTGGCGGGCCCGCTGGCACCGGGAGGCCGAGCTGAGCCGGGCCGCCGAGCCCAGCACTGCCGGACCGGGCCAGCCGCCGACGCAGCCATCGACGCAGCCGCAGCCACCGATGTCGACGCCGCCGGCGTCAGAGCCGCCGGTGCCGGAGCCGTTGGCGACGCGGCGGCCGGCGGTGCCCCGGTGGGCGCTGGCCGCGACGGCCGGGCTCACCGTGCTGGTCGCCGGCTCGGTCGTGCCGCTGTTGGCCGATGCGGGCTCCCGGTCGAACCGGCAGGCGGAGCAACCGGTGGACGCGTCGATCCCGGCACCCACCGCCGCTCCACCCGCCGACGGGGCGGACCCGCAGGAGGAACGCTGCCAGGTCGACGCGGTCAGCGCGGAAACCGTCCCGGTCCCGGACCCCGACCCGAAGCAGCCGACCTATGGGAGCCTGACGCTGCGCTACTCGCCGCGCTGCCGGGCGGCCTGGCCGCTGTTCGTCTCCACCGAACGGGTCCCGACCGGGGCGACCATCCGGCTGTCCGCCACCCGCCCGTCCGACGGGGGGATCACCCGGTTCGACTACCCGTTCATGGTCAAGCGCCAGGTGTACAGCGTGTTCGGCAACGTCCTGCGGACCACCCGGGGCTGTGTGTCGGTCACCGTCGACATCACGGCGGCGGACAACCGCAGCGTGCTGGCGAGCGCACGGACCCCCTGCGTGCAGCTCGACGCCCGGACATGACACTGCCCTCCGCGCCGGGCGCGGAGGGCAGTGGTGGTGGCTCGTCAGTCAGACGTGCTGGGTCTCGGTCGTCGAGGGGTGCAGCTCGGCGGTGGTCTCCGTGACGAACCGGCCGGTGCTCGCGCTGCGGTGGACTTCCTGCTCCCCGTCACTGCCGACCTGCTCGGTCGTCGTGTGCCGAGGGTCCCGCTCAGTGGTGCTCTCCTTGACGAACCGACCGCTGCGAGCGCTGCGGTTGACCTCGTTCTCGGTGCCTGCCATGGGGGGTGACCTCCTCGGGCTACGTCAATGTGCCCCATAGACTGCCCAGCCCGCGAAGTCCGAAACACCGACGGCGGGGCACGGTCGACCGTGCCCCGCCGTCGGTACGCCGTTACTGGCCGGCCGGCTTCAGGCAGAGCACCCGGTCGACTCCGCCACCCGGCAGCACCACGTGCGGCTGGGTCGGGTCGGTGCACTTCTCCTTGGCGTCCACCTTGGAGACGACCGTGAAGGCACCCGGTTCACCGCAGCCCGCTGCGCTCGCGTTCTCGCCGGACTGCTTGACGCAGGAGCCGACGGCCGGGTTGAAGGGGGCCGGCTCGTTGTCCGAGCCGACCTTGCCGAGGAGCATCAGCAGACCCAGCGGGACGGCCAGAATGAGCACCGCCACGATCAGCACCAGGGCGAGCACCCGCCCGTTGCGTACCTTCGGGGTGGGCTGCTCGGCCTTCTGCTCCGGCTCCGGGTCCGGCTTGAACGCGTCGAAACGCCCCTGCTCCTGCTCGGGCTCCGCCGGCCAACCGGCGGGGCCGGACTGCTGACCCGCAGCCGGGAACTGCTGCCCGGCGGGCGGGAACGGTGAGGCGTACCCGCCGTGCACCGGGTCGTGCGCCGGGTGGCCGTACCCCGGCACGGGTGCGGCACCGGCCGGGGCGCCGCTGGTCGGGCCGGCGCCGTACGACTCGGCCGGCCGGTCCGTCGGCCCGTGCGGGCGGGTGCCGTTCATCGGCCGGTTGCTGCCGGCCGGGTCGGCGAAGGCCGGGATGCCGCCGCCGAACGCGGGCGGGGCGGCCGGCGGCGCGGACGAGGGCGCCTCGGCACCGAAGCCGTGCGCCCGGTCCTGGTCGTCGAACCGGGTCCGGTCCTGCTCGTCGAACCGGGAGCGTTCCGGCTCGTCGAACCGGGGCTGCTCGGCACCGTCGAACCGGCTCCGGTCCTGGTCGGCGAAGCGGGGGTCGTGCTCCGGCCGGTGGTCGTCGTGCTCCGGTGCCTCCTCCGCCGGCTCCGGGCGGGTCGGTCGCCCGTACACCCGCGGTTGCGGAACGGCCGGGCCCGCCGGACGTGCCGCCTGGTCGCTGGGGGGGACGACCCGGCTGGCCATGGGTACCGACGCACTGGCGGAGGCCCGGCCGACGGCACCGGACTCCCCGGCGTCGGCAGCCGGCACCGAGGCGCGACCGGCGCTCTCGGACTCGGGTGGGAGTCGCTGGGCGGGCAGCGCCGGGCCGGCGGGCAACTGCGGCTGCTCCGCCGCGCCCCATGCCGCTGCCTCACGGCCGGGTGACTGCTGCTCGACGGGCCCACCGAACTGGGCCGGCGGGACGTAGTCGGCCGGCGGTGCGGCGGCCAGGCTGGCCCCGGGGACGCGCTGTTCCTGCGGTGGGAGCGGCACCGCGTTGGCCGGCGAGATGCCGGGGGCCGGCCCCGGCTGGTAGATCGGCTGGTCCTCGCTGCGTCGAGGCTCCCAGCCGCCCTCGGCGGGCTGGCCGGAGGACTCGGGACGCCCCCACGCCTGCCCGGGTGCCCACGGCTCGGCGTCCGGCACGGCCGGGCGCTCGGCACCCGCCCGCTGCGGCGGGTTGTGGTCACCGGCGGCACCGGCCCAGGCGGGCGGGCCGTCCGGCGCGGCCACCGACGCGGACGCCCGCGCGGGCAGCTCCGGCGTCGCCCAGGTCGCCCCGGCCTCCGGGCGGTCCTCCCGGGAGGGTACGGAGGCGGCGCCCCGGGAGCCGGCCTGCGGCGCCGGCCACTCCTGGCCCGGCGCCGGGTCGTCCTGGTGCGGCTGCGCGTTGCGGGTCGGTGCGCCGGCCGGCCAGGCATCGAGGGCGGGCTGCTCGCGGCGGCCCTCCCAACGGGCCGTGGCGGGCTCGTCCGGTGCCCCCCACTGTGGCTGCCGGTCGTCCTCGGTGGACCAGCCCTCGGCACCCGGGGCGTTGGTCGACGACGCCTGAGCGCCCGGGTGGCCACCGGTCTCCGGCGGTGGCCACGCCGCCTGGTCCGCGGGCTCCGGCGTGGCCGGTGGTACGGGCACCGAGGCCCGGCCGGCGGAGCGGGGCGTCTCGTCGGGGTGGGCCGGCGCACCGGCGGCCCAACCGCCGGAGTTGCCCGGCGCGTCCCGGGGGTCGGCCGGCCAGCCACCTCGCGCCGGGTCGGTCCCGGCCCGGCCGTCGGCCGGCCAGCCGTTGCCCTGGGGGGTGTCGGCCCGGTCGGCCTGCCAGCCGCCGGCACCGGTCGCTTCGTCCTGCTGCGGCGCGGGCGCGGTGCCCCAGCCGTTGACGCCGGGGGTCGCCTCCTGCTGCGCGGCGTCCTGGCCCGACCAACCGGCGGGCGAGGTCGGGGCCGGATCGGCCGAAGTGGACCAACCGCCGCCGGCCGGATTGTCGGGCTGCGGCACCCGGGCGGCACCCCGGGCGCCGGCCTCGGGTTGCGCCCAGGCGGGGGCGGGCTGCTCGGACTGCGCCCAACCGGGCTCTTCGGACTGTGCCCAGGCGGGCTGCGGGGAGGGGTCGGGGTTCCCGGCGGCCGGCGCGGGGGCGGTGGCCCAGGCGGGTTGCTCAGGCTGCCCGGCCCAGGCGGGCTGCGGCGGGCCGGCGGGCGGGGTCCACGCCTCGGTGGGCGGTGTCGGCCGGGCCGGCGGGGTCCACGCCTCGGTGGGCTCGGACTGCTGCGGAACCTGCGCACCGCCCCAGGCCGCGGGCGGGGCCGGGGGCGTCCAGGACGGACCGGTCGGGTTGCCCCGGCCGGTGGGGGGTGGCGGCGCCCAGCCGAGGTCGGGCGTGGCGGGGGTGCCGTACCCGGGGTCCTGCTGCGGCTGTCGGTCGCCGTACGGCACCGGTCCACCGGAGCCCGGCGGCACCTCGTCCGGCTCCTGGCCGGGGCGGTGCTGGCCCTCGGACGTCATGGGTGCGCCTCCTCCATCACATGTCGGCCGCCGATGCCGTCCGCCCGGTCGGCCGTGTCGCCGGTGCCCGGCGGTTCGGCCGTGCGGGCTCCCCGCACGGTATCCGGTTCGCGCGCGTGGCACCCAGGGAGCACCGGCCGTCACTCCACGTCACTGGACGGTGTCGATCGGCTCTGATCCGGCGCGATCGGTGTCCAGGTCGGCGGGTGGCGACCGGAACCACCGTACCGGGCGTCGTGGCGAGGCGGAATCCCGGTCTCAGCGTGCCTGGAACGCCGATGACCCGCCCGGGGCCCGGGCGGGTCATCGATCTGGAGGAGGGAGAGAAAAGTCTGTCCCGGGTCAGCTCATGTGACGCTGGGCGATCGCGAGGATCTCCTCGCGGACTGCCGGCGAGTTGGTGGAGCGCAGCGCGTGCTCGATGGCACGGGCCCGACGGTTGGCGTCACGACGGGTGCGGATTCGCTCGATCATGCTCATGGTGTCTTTCCTTCGGCTATTCGGTTGTCAGCCCCTGATGACTCCATTGAACACCCCCTGTCGCCGATCGCCATCGATTAGTAGGTGAGCTGTAACACGGGCCTAAGGATCGTAGGTCAACGAGGGATCTGGGTCACTATTTCTTCCCCCAATGGCGGCGGCCGGTGTGCCGGGCGTTCACCCTGGGCACACCGGCCGCCGCCGGAACGTCACGGACCTCAGGTCCAGGCGAGCAACGCCGCCTCCGGGTCGGCGAGGAAGTCCCCGATGTCCCGCAGGAACTTCGAACCCAACTCGCCGTCGATGATCCGGTGATCGAAGGAGAGCCCCAGGGTGGTCACCTGGCGTGGCTTGACCTTGCCCTTGTGCACCCAGGGCAGCTCGCGTACCGCACCGAAGGCCAGGATCGCCGACTCGCCCGGAGGCAGGATCGGGGTGCCGGTGTCCACCCCGAACACCCCGACGTTGGTGATCGTCAGGGTGCCGCCGGACATGTCCGCCGGGGAGGTCCTCCCCGCCTTCGCCGTCTGCACCAGACCCGTCATCGCATCCGCCAGCTCACGCAGCGTGAGTCGGCCGGCGTCCTTGATGTTCGGCACGATCAGGCCACGCTCGGTGGCCGCCGCGATGCCCAGGTTGACGTACTCCTTGACGACGATCTCGTCGCCGGCCCAGGTCGAGTTGACCATCGGGTGCCGCCGGACCGCCAGCAGCACCGCCTTGGCGACCAGCAGCAACGGCGAGACCCGGACGTCCCGCCACTCCCGCCGCCCGCGCAGCCGGTCCAGCGCCTTCATCGCCCGGGTCACGTCCACGGTCAGGAACTCCGTGACGTGCGGGGCGGTGAAAGCCGAGCGGGACATGTTCTCGGCGGTGAGCCGGCGTACCCCCTTGACCGGGATGCGCTGCTCGCGGTCCGCGCCGAAGCTCGCGGCCGAGGTGGTCGGCGACGTCGCCGCCAGCGGCTCGGCCACCACCGTGCTCCCGTCCACCGCCCGCTGTACGTCGTCGCGCGTGATCGAACCGAGCGGACCCGACCCGGTCAGCGTGGCCAGGTCGATCCCGAGGTCCTTGGCGAACTTGCGCACCGGCGGCTTCGCCAGCACAGGGCCACCCGTCCGGCCGTTGCCGTTCACCGTCGGCGCGACCGACGCCGGAGCCGCCGCAGCGACCGACGCCGGAGCCGCCGCAGCGGCCGGAACCGGCGTCGCGACCTGGGCCGGTGCGGCCGGCCGGGGGGTGGTGGCGGGTTGCTGGGGTGGGCCGTCCTTGCGCTGCCGGCGCTTGGCCGGCCCGTTGCGCGGGCCGTAGCCGACCAGCACGGCGGTGCGCCCACCCGGGGCGACGCCGCCGATCAGACCCGGCTCGACCATGCCCTCGGCGGGCGCGACCTGCACCGCGGCCAGCGACGCGGCCGACGGGGTGGGCAGGTCCGCCGACGCGGCGGCGGTGGTCGACTCCGGCACCGGCCCGGCACCCGGGTCGGTGTCGATCGCGATGATCGGGGTGCCGACCTCGACCGTGGTCCCCTCCGGATGGAAGATCGACCGCACCTCACCGGCCCACTTCGCCGGGATCTCGACGGCCGCCTTGGCCGTCTCCACCTCGACGATCGGCTGGTTCAGCTCGATGACGTCGCCCACCTTGACCAGCCAGGCGAGGATCTCCCCCTCGGTCAGGCCCTCACCCAGGTCGGGCAGGTTGAATTCCTTGATCCGGGACATCGCGCTCACCAGCCGAAGGTGCGGTCGACGGCGTCGAGCACCCGGTCGAGGTCGGGCAGGTACTCCTCCTCCACCCGGCTGGCCGGGTAGGGGGTGTCGTAGCCGGTCACCCGCAGCACCGGGGACTCCAGGGAGTAGAAGCACTCCTCGGTGATCCGGGCCGCGACCTCCGAACCCAGCCCCAGGTTGCCGGGGGCCTCGTGGACGACCACGCACCGGCCGGTGCGCCGCACCGACTCGTAGACGGCGGTCAGGTCCAGCGGGGAGAGCGTGCGCAGGTCGACGACCTCCAGCTCCCGGCCGTCCTCGGCGGCGGCGGTCGCCGCTTCCAGGCAGGTCCGCACCATCGGGCCGTACGCCAGCACGGTCGCGTCGGCGCCCGGCCGCACCACCCGGGCGGAGTGCAGCGGGTACGCCCCGGACAACGGGGCGTCCAACTCGACCGGGCCCTTCTCCCAGTAGCGCCGCTTCGGCTCCAGGAAGACGATCGGGTCGTCCGAGGCGATGGCCTGCTGGATCATCACGTACGCGTCCTGCGGGTTGGCGCAGGTCACCACCTTCAGCCCGGCGGTGTGCGCGAAGTACGCCTCCGGCGACTCGGAGTGGTGCTCCACCGCGCCGATGCCACCGCCGTAGGGGATCCGGATCACCATCGGGATGGTGACCTTCCCCTGCGACCGGTAGTGCATCTTGGCCACCTGCGACACGATCTGGTCGTACGCGGGGTAGACGAAGCCGTCGAACTGGATCTCGCAGATCGGCCGGAAACCCCGGATGGCCAGGCCGACGGCGGTGCCGATGATGCCGGACTCGGCCAGCGGGGTGTCGATCACCCGCTGGTCGCCGAAGTCCTTCTGCAACCCGTCGGTGATCCGGAAGACGCCGCCGAGCTTGCCGACGTCCTCGCCCATGATGACGACCTTCGGGTCGTTCTCCAGGGCGCGGCGCAGGCCGGTGTTGAGGGCCTTGCCGAGGGTGAGCGTCTCCGTGGCCATCAGTGCACGCTCCCCTCGAACGACTCCATGTAGGCGCTGAACCGGGCCCGCTGGGCGTCCAGCTCGGGCGAGCCGTGCGGGTAGACGTGGTCGAACATCGACACCGGTGCCGGGTCGGGCAGTTCGAGCACCCGTTCGCGCAGGTGTACCGCCTCGGTGCGGGCCTGCTCGTCGACCTCGGCGAAGAACGCGTCGTCGGCGATCTGCTGCTTGTAGAGGAACGCCTTCATCCGGGCGATCGGGTCCTTGGCCTGCCAGGCCTCGACCTCGCTGGCGATCCGGTAGCGGGTCGGGTCGTCCGAGGTGGTGTGCGCGCCCATCCGGTAGGTGTACGCCTCGATCAGGCTGGGGCCCTGGCCGAGCCGGGCGTTGTCCAGCGCGTGCCGGGTCACCGCGTACGACGCGAGCACGTCGTTGCCGTCGACCCGGACGCCGGGGAAGCCGAAGCCACCGGCACGCCGGTAGAGCGGGACCCGGGTCTGGCGCTCCAGCGGCTCGGAGATGGCGTACTGGTTGTTCTGGCAGAAGAAGACGAGGGGGGCGTTGAAGACGCTGGCCCAGACGAACGCCTCGTTGACGTCGCCCTGGCTGGTGGCGCCGTCGCCGAAGTAGGCGATCACCGCCTCGCCGTCCTCGGTGCCGGTCTTGCCGTCCATGTGGACGCCCATGGCGTACCCGGTCGCGTGCAGGGTCTGTGCCCCGATGACGATCGTGTACATGTTGAACTTGAACTCGTTCGGGTCCCAGCCGCCCTGGTCGACGCCGCGGAACAGGCCGAGCGGCATGATCGGGTCGATGCCCCGGCAGTAGAGGACGCCGTGCTCCCGGTAGGTCGGGAAGGCCATGTCCTGGCTGCGCAGCGCCCGACCGGAGCCGACCTGGGCGGCCTCCTGGCCGAGCAGCGAGGCCCAGAGGCCCAACTCGCCCTGCCGCTGCAACGCGGTCGCCTCGGCGTCGAGCTTGCGGACCAGCACCAGGTCACGGTAGAGGCCGCGGTACTCCTCGTCGGTGAAGTCGACGCGGTACTCGGTGCCGTCCGGGCCGGTCGCGCTCTCGATCCGCTCGCCGGTGGGGGTGAGCAGTTGTACGAGTTCCGGCTCGCCGGTCGCGGCGGCTCGCCGGGACCGGGGTGTGGCTCGCCGGCCGCGGCTGGAGACCGCAGGGTCGCCCTTTGCCATCCGTCTCTCCCTGTCGTGTCTGTGCCCGAGCCGGGGGGTCACCCGTCCGCGCACAACGTGCGCCGGCCCGGCTGTTGCCGGACTGGTTCCTGGCGGCCGTGCCTAGCCCCGGTGGGGGTTGCCGCACGGCCTGAGCCGGATCCATGGGTCGAACCCGGTTCGGGAGCGTCGGCCACCAGTCACGCCTGCCACGGGGTACGCGGAGGTGCGGCTGCGTTGCCGTCGTGCCTGAATGATTGCAGAGGAGGTGAGCGGCCCCACAGTATGGCCCTCCCGCCGGTGGCGTTACGTCCGCTTCACGACGCGTGGACTTTTTGTCGCGGGGCTGCCGCGCGGTGACGGACTTTTTGTGTGTCGACACGCTGTATTGGCTGGTGAACTGGGCGTCACTGGGTCAAGCTGACCAGTGCTGGTGGGTGTTTAGCGCATAATGTCCGTTCTTGTCGGGCGACTCACCGATGATCGCGTCCAGGTCGACGAGGGAGTGCTGCGGTGTCCGAGCCAGGTGACGGTCCTCCGGTACCCCTCCTCGGTCGGCACCGGGCCGGCGGTGGCAGCTACCGACGGATGATCGGCGTCCACCGTGCCCCCGGCCCCGGCGGGCCGCACCGGGGCTACCTGTTCACCGTCGCCCTGCTCGCCGGGGCCGCCTCGATGCCGGTGCTCGCCGCGATCAGCACCGGCTCGGCCACCGTGGGCAGCACCGCGCTGCCGGACGGCGGCACCCCGTTCCTGCCCACCCCGTCGGTCGGTCCGGTCGTCGTCCCGGTGCCCGCCACCGGTCAGCCGGCCCTCCCGCCGACCGGTGCACCGCCGCCCGCTCCGGCCGCCGCTCCGGCCCCGGCCGCCGTCGACGGCGGCTCCGCCCACCGCCCCGCTCCACCCCCGCCGGCACCCACCACGCCCCGGCCGATCCGCCGGACGTCTGCGCCCAACGCCCCGTCCCACCCCACCCCCACCGCCACGCCGAGCGCGGAACCGAGCCCGAGCGCCGAGCCGACCGCGACCCTCTCCGAGCCGCCACCGGAGCCGTCGCCGACCGCGGCGCCCTCCGACACCCCCACGCCGACCCCGGAACCCACGCCGACCCTGGAGCCGACCTCCACGCCCGAGCCCACGCCGACCCCCGGGCCCACCCCGACACCGGGACCCACCGCGACGGTCGACCCCCGGCCCACCGTCACGGTCACCCTGGTCCCCACCTCACGTCCCCGGCCCACCGCGACGGCGATCCCGACCGGCACGCCCCGCCCCGGCCGCCCGGTGGACGGGGTGCGGGCCGTGCCACGCCTCGGACCGGCCCCCGCCCGCCCGTCGATCCCGCCCGCCCGTCCGTCGGCCACCCCGGTCCCCGCACCGCAGACACCCGCCGTGCCCGCGTCGCAGACCCCCACCGGACCCGCGTCGACCAGCCACGACACCCCCGACCCGGACGGTACGGTGACGGACGACGCCGCAGGTTGAGCCGCGTCGCCGCGGTGGCCCGGACGCCGCCGGTCGACCCGTCGACCACCCCGGCGTGCCGGACCGGGCGCAACGGATGCGGGGGCGGAACGCTGAGTACGCGCGACGAGGGCGGCGACCGGCCGGCGGACACCTTCCGACGCCCCCCGGCCGCCACCGATCCCGCCACCCCCGACCTGACCGGGCCTGCGCCGGTCGAGGGTGTCCCGGCCACTGTCGAGCCGGTCGTGCCGGTGGGGGTGGCGACCCGGGTGGCCCGGCTGGTGACCGAGGTGACCGCGCCGGCGGTGCTGGTCACCGGGCTGACCGTGGTGATCGGCTGGCACAGTGTGGGTGGGGCGCGTGGGTTGGTCTGGGGGCTGCTCGCCACGGTCTTCGCCGCCGGTGTCCCGTTCGCGTACATCCTGGGTGGGGTGCGGCGGGGTCGACTCACCGATCATCACCTCGGTCGCCGCGAGCAGCGACGGATGCCGCTGCTGCTCGGGCTCGCCTCGGCCGCGGTCGGGCTGGCCCTGCTCGCGGCGCTCGGCGCGCCGCGTCCGGTGCTGGCCCTGGTCGCGGCCGGGGTGGTCGGCCTGGTGGTGGCGGTGGCGGTCAGCCACTGGTGGAAGATGTCCATCCATTCCGCGGTGGCCGCCGGCACGCTGGTGGTGCTGGTGCTCACCTTCGGCCCCCGGCTGCTGCCGGCCGTGCCGCTGCTCGCCCTGGTCGGCTGGTCCCGGGTGCGGCTGCGCGACCACACCGTCGCGCAGGTCGTGGTGGGTGCGTTGGTGGGCGGGCTGGTTGCCGGGCTGGTCTACGCGCCGCTCTCCTGAGCCTCCGCTGCCGGCCGTGCGGCCGGCAGTAGTGCCCGGCGAGCCGGTGTCCCACCAGGTGCCGGTGCCGGTCGGACCGGTGACAGGTGGCCGGGCTGCGCATCGACCGGTCGGAGCCTCGGGCCCGGCGGGCGGTTCAGGATTCGGGGCGGAGCATGGGTGGGTGGAGCCGGGTGGCCGGGCCCCGGCGGAAAAGCTGGGCGGGTCGTCCCCGGTCGCCCTCGGTGGCCCGGCCGGCGGGGCTGACGAAGCCGGGGGTGCCGGTGACCTTGCGGTGGAAGTTGCGCGGATCCAACCGGGTGCCCCAGACCGTCTCGTAGACGGCCCGCAACTGGGCCACGGTGAACTCCGGTGGACAGAAGGCGCTGGCCAGCGGCGTGTACTCCAGCTTTGCGCGGGCCCGTTCCAGGCCGTCGGCGACGATCCGGTCGTGGTCGAAGGCGAGCTGGCCGGGGGTGAGCCGGGTGACCGGCACCCACGCGGCCGAGGCGGCGTCCGAGCCGGCCACCGGGGTGGGCAGGTCGGGCAGCAGGGCCAGCCAGGCCACGGTGACCACCCGTCCACGCGGGTCGCGGTCGGGCCGGCCGTACGTGCCGAGTTGTTCGAGGTGGCCGGCCGGTTCGGGTAGCCCGGTCTCCTCGGTCAGCTCCCGGACGGCGGCGTCGGGCAGGTCCTCGTCGATGCCGACGAAGCCGCCCGGCAGCGCCCACCGGCCCCGGTCCGGCGGGATGCCCCGGCGGACCAGCAGCAGGTGCAGCTCGTCGGCGCGCACGGTGAGCACCACCAGGTCCACCGTCACGGCGAAGGGCGGGTAGTCGGTCATCTCTTTATCACCACCTTGACGATAAGGTATCAGAGAGGTTATCGTCGAGACGACGAAAAAGGGGAGGGCGCGAGACATGGCCGACGTGACGAGACGACTCTTCCTGCGCCACCTGCGCGGGACACCGACCAACTGGGTGCGGCTGCACGTCGACGGGCGGGTCCGCCGGGAGGGGACCGGCCAGTCGTTCTGGTACCGGCCGCTGACCGCCGTGCTGAGCGAGGTGCCGGTGGACGACCGGGAGCTGCCCCTGCTCTTCCACGCCCGCACCGGCGACTTCGCCGACATCACCGTCCAGGCCACCGTGACCTACCGGGTGGCCGACCCGACGCTGGCCGCCGCCCGGCTCGACTTCTCGATCGACCCGCGCACCGGCAAGACCCGGTCCCGACCGCTCGACCAGGTCGCCACGCTGCTGGCCGAGCTGGCCCAACAGCCCGCCCTCGACCTGCTCGCCCGGGTCCCGCTGGCCGAGGCGCTGACCACGATCGCCCCCATCCGGGAGGCGGTCTCCGCAGCGCTCGACACCGAGCCCCGGCTCGCCGACATCGGGGTGGCCGTGGTCAGCGCCCGGGTGGTCGCCGTGCGGCCCGAGCCCGAGCTGGAACGCGCCCTCCAGACCCCCACCCGGGAGGCCGTGCAGGTGCAGGCCGACCGGGCCACCTACGCCCGCCGGGCGCAGGCCGTCGAGCAGGAACGCGGCATCGCCGAGAACGAACTCCAGAACAAGATCGAGCTGGCCCGCCGGGAACAGCAGCTCGTCGAGCAGCACGGCGCGAACACCCGCCGCCGGGCCGAACTCGACGCCGCCGCCGAGCTGGCCACCGCCCACGGCAAGGCGGAGCGGGAGCAGGTCGCCAACGCCGCCGCCGCCGAACGCGCCCAGGTGCTCGCCACCGCCGAAGCAGAGAAGGAACGACTGCTCGCCGCCGGTGCCGCCGACAAGGAGCGGCTGCTCGCCCTGGCCAAGGCCGAGACGGTACGCGCCGTCGGCGCCGCCGAGGCCGAGGCGGAGGCGGCGAAGCTGGCCACGTACGCCACCCTGCCGCCGGGGGTGCTGCAAGCCCTCACCGTCCGGGAACTCGCCGGCCAGCTCCCGCCGATCGGCCAGCTGACCGTCACCCCGGACCTGCTGGCCGACCTGCTCGGCCGGCTCACCGGGCCGACCGGGACGGTCGACCGGTGAGCGGCACACTGACCCCGCGGGTGGTGGTGGTCCGCCGCCGCAGCGAGCTGGAGGAACTGCTCGCCCGGCACGGCACCCGGGCGGCGGCCCAGTGGTACCTGCGGGCCCGGGGTCGGGACCTGGCCGAGGTGGTGGACCGGCACGAGGCCCTCCAGGCGGCGCTGACCGCCGTCGGGGCCGCCGTCCCGGCCGACTGGCGGCGTGGCACGGTCGACCGGGACGACCTGCCCCGGTTCCTGTTCGGCCCGGAGGACGTGATCGTCGCCGTCGGCCCGGACGGCCTGGTCGCCAACGTGGCGAAGTACCTCACCGGGCAGCCCGTCGTCGGCGTCGACCCGGAGCCGGGCCGCAACGCCGGGGTGCTGGTCCGGTGCACCGGCGACCAGGTGGCCGGGCTGCTGCCGGCGGTGGCCGCCGGAGCCGCGCCGCTGCGGCACCGGGCCATGGTCCGGGCCACCCTCGACGACGGGCAGGAGCTGGTCGGCCTCAACGAGGTGTACGTCGGGCACGCCTCCCACCAGTCGGCCCGCTACCTGCTCGACGTCGCCGGGGACGGCCGGCCCCGGCGGGAACGGCAGTCGTCCTCCGGGGTGGTCGTCGGCACCGGCACCGGGGCCACCGGCTGGTGCGCCTCGATCGCCCGGGACCGACCGGCCGCCGCCCCGCCCCCCGCCCCGGAGGAGCCGGCCCTGTGCTGGTACGTGCGGGAGGCGTGGCCCTCCCCGGTCACCGGGGTCGAGTTGGTCGCCGGCCGCCTCGACGGCACCGACGCGCTGGAGCTGACCGCCGAGTCCGACGGCCTGGTGGCGTTCGCCGACGGGCTGGAGGCCGACCGGCTGGCGCTGCGCTGGGGCCAGCGGGTACGCCTCGACGTCGCCCCCGGCCGGCTGGCCCTGGTCGAGCCGTGAGCGTCGGACACCCCCGGTCGTGTGGGCCCGCGCCGGACCCCGGCCGCCGGCCACCCCGGATCGGACCCGGACCGGGCTGACCCGGCAGGGCGTCGGCGCGTTCCCGGGGCGACGACTCCCCGGACCGTCAGGGGGTGTCGTCGCCGAGACGCTGCCGGTTGGCCTCGATCCAGGCGTCCAGGGCGACCGGGTCGTCCGGGTCGATGCCGTCGGCCATCAACTGGGCCACCGCCGCCGTCGCCGGGCTGCGCCGCTCGCCTGTCGAATAGAGCCGGGCGAACTCCGGCACCAGCTCCTCGATCGCCTCGTCGGTCTGGGTGCCGGCCCGTTCGGGCAGCCCCCGCCGGCGGGCCGCGAACGCCGCCCAGGCGCGCAGCACCCGGGGCAGCAGCGCCGCGTCGTCCATGTCGAGCACGGCCCGCCGGTGCACCCAGTCGAGCAGGAACAACCCGGCCACCGCCGGACTCCAGCGCAGCGGGTCGGCGTCCGGGAAGCTCGCCGCGTGGTCGAAGAGCAGCCCCAGGCAGAAGTGCAGCGAGGCCAGCTCCGCGTCGCTGTCGAGGGTGTTCAGCCCGTGGCGGGCCGCCTCGCGGGACGCCAGGAAGGCCCGGACCAGCGTGGTGCGCTCGTCGGTGCTGAGCGGCTGGGCGTCCCAGCCGGCGGTCCCGGCGCTCGCCTCGGGCAGCACCGCCAACCGCGCCCCGACCAACGCCCGGTCGGTGGCGAGAGAACCCTCGGCGGGCAGGTCACCGAGGTCGTCGGTGATCGCCAGGTGGCGGCCCACCTCGCCGTGCATCCGGGCGGGGTCCTCCTCCCGGAACCAGGTCAGGTCGTCGTCGGCGCACATCTGCCGGACCTGCTCCAGGATCCGCTCGGCCGGCCCGCCCACGAAGACGTCCTTGGTGATGCCGATGTTGTGGTCGACCAGTGCCACCAGGGCGTGCTCCGGGCCGCCCAGCTCGTCGTCGTAGGCGAAGGTGGCCAGATAGGAGGTCTGGTCGCCGTACACGTCGCCGTACGACCAGGTGCCGGTGAGGTGGACCCGGCCGAGCTGGCCGGCCCAGGCCGGGGCCTGCGCGCCGGGGCGGACCTTCGCCGCGCCCTCGGCGTCCGGCACCAGTGCGGCAAAGACCTGGCGGATGGTGGTGGCGGCGGCCGTCCGGCGACGGGAGGTGGCGGCGAGGAAACCGGAGACGAACTCCCGGACCGCCGCCTCCCGGTCGGTCTCGGCGATCGCGTAGACGCTGCCCAGCAGCGCCGTGCCGAGCATCTCGGCGTCGAGCGCGCAGTCCAGCCTGGTCACGTCGCGGGCCGCGGAGAGCACCGCGTCGTAGGGGGTCTTTGGCGTGGCCATGGCACGACCCTACGCCGCCGCGCCGCCCCGGACACCCGCGCCGGCGGCGGCGATCAACGGGTGGCGTCCTGCCAGGCGCAGCGGGCGAGGGCGTACCGGTCGAGGAGGGCCCGGACCGGGATGAGGACGTACTCCGCGCCGACCCGGGCGACCGCCTCGGTGAGCCGTTGCTCGGCCCGCTGCCGGGCCCGTCGGGCCGCCCAGCGGATCACCGGCCGGGTCACCGCGGCCAGCAGCAGGCCGGCGAGCAGCCCACCGAGCAGGAGTACGGTCGGCAGCGGGGTCTCACCCACCCGGGGGTAGTCCAGCGCCGGCAGCCCGAGGGCGCGCAGCGCGTAGCCGAGCACCAGCCAGCCCAGCCCGGCCAGGGCGGCGAGGGTGACCAGCCACTGGAGGGCACCCACCAGTTGCCACCAGAACGGCCGGCGGTCCATCCCCAGGTCGGTGCCGGCGACCGCCCCGTCCAGCGCGTCCGGCAGGTCGGCCAGCCGGGACCGGGCGGCGGCGGTCACCGCGGCCGGCCAGGGCGCCGGCAGCTCCCCGCCGGACCGGTCGCCGACGGCGCGGATGGCCAGCCCGAGGGCGGACTGCTGGGCGGCCGTCGGGTCGGGCAGCGAGGTGGCCGCGAGCAGGGGCTCCGGGGCCTGCGGATCGGTCGTCGGGCCGGGCAGGTGCAGCCGGCGCAGCGGGTCGGGGCGCAGCTTGCGCCAGCCGCGTACCAACGGCCAGCCGGTGGTCCCGGCGGCCCGGTGCCGGTACGCCCCCTCGACCGCGCCCGCCACCGCCGGCACCCCGGCGGCCTCGGCCAGCGCCCGGTCCAGGGCACGGACCGTCCCGGCGTCCGGGACGTGCCCCGGGGCCTCGACGGCGACCAGTTCACCCAGGGCCGCCGCCACCGTGTCGGCGTCGCCGGAGAGCCGGCGCAGCGCGGCCTGCCGATCCGACACCGCCCGTTCCAGCGCCTCCCGCAGCCCGGTCATCCCGTCCGGCTCGACCGCCGTGGTGGCCAGCAGCGGCACCCCGTCGAGCCCGTCGACGTCGAGCAGCCGCCGCAGGTCGGCGAGGACCCGGGGCAGCTCGGCCGGGGGCAGCCGGTCGGCCTGGTTGAGCACCACCACCGTCACCTCCCGGTGCCGGTGGAACTCGCGCAGGTAGCTGTTGTGGATCACCCGGTCGGCGTACTTCTGCGGGTCGACCACCCAGACCACCAGGTCGACCAGGCCGAGCAGCCGGTCCACCTCCAGCCGGTGGGACCGCTGCACCGAGTCGAAGTCGGGCAGGTCGAGCAGGATCAACCCGTGCAGGGCCGACTCGTCGTCGCCGTCCAGCGCGCTCTCCCGGACGAACCGGTGCCGGGGCAGCACGCCGACCCAGTCGAGCAGCCGGTTGCCCCCGTCCAGCGGCCCCCAGACGCAGGCGTGCGCGACACCGGTGGTGGGCCGGCGGACCCCGACCGGGGAGAGTTCCATCTGGGCCAGGGAGTTGAACAGGCTGGACTTGCCACTGCCGGTGGCGCCGGCCAACGCGACCACGGTGTGGTCCCGGGACAGCGACAACCGGGTGCCGGCCCGTTCGACCAGGGTGTGCGCGCCGACCAGCCGGGTGTCGGGCACCTCGCCGTCGACCGCGTCGAGGAACCGGCGGATCGCGTCGAGGCGGGCCACCAGGGCATCGGCGTCGACACGCTGGTCACCCCGGAGCGCTTCGCGCATCCGGCCGACGATGTTGGTCACCGGGAGCCGTCCTCGGAGGTCGGGGTCGGGATGGGCAGGGCCTGACCGGCCCGGTCGGCGAGGCCGCTGCGGTGCCGGGCCACCTCGACCCGGCCGCCGGCCCGGCGCAGCCCCGCGCCGGCCTCCGCGCCGGGTCGGGCCGCGTCGGTGCGGTCCAGGTAACGGGCCGCTTCCTCGTCCAGCAGCGCGCGGACCCGCTCCAGCAGGTCACCCCGGGCCTTCGCGGCGAGGGTACGCACCGCCTGGTCGCCGAAGATCGCCTGGAGCACGGCCTGCGCGGCGACGGTGGTGCCGGCCCCGGTGGCCACCTCCAGCCCGGTCGGGATGAAGGCGGTGGAGGCGAAGACGGCGATCATCACGGCCAGCCCGGTGGCGTTGACCGCGTACGCGGCCGTCCGGGCCACGAACCGGCGGTCGCCGCCCTCCTCCCGGACCAGCTCCAGCACCCCGCGCTGCCAGTCCCGGACCAGCCGCTCGGCCCGCTCGGGCAGGTCCGCCGAGGCGTGCGCCAGCGGCGGGTCGAGCAGCGCGACCCCGGCCGGGTTCGCCTTCCAGGCGGTGTACGCACTCTCCGCCGCCTCGGAGGCGACCCCGCGCAGCAGGGTGACCAGTTGCGACTCGATGGCGTTGCGCAGGTCGGTGGCGGGGGTGGCGGGCCGGCCGGTGACCGCGGCGACGACCCGGTCGCGCAGCCGGCCGATCCGGGCCTCCAGGGTCCGGAAGAACTCGCCGGTGCCGACGAACTCCTGCCAGCGGGCGAGCACCTCGCCGCGGAGCAACCGGCCGTCCTTCAGCCCCTCGGCCACGGTCCGGTGCGCGCCCCGGTAGGCGGCCCGGACCCGGTCGTCCAGCGCGTCGGCGGCGGCCACCTGCTCGTCGGCCGCGTCGGCGAGCATCTCCACCGTGGGGTGCAGCGAGGCGAGCGCGCCGTCCAGGGTCTGCCGGACCACGGCGGCCCGGGCCTCGGCGTCGGCAGCGAGCCGGGCGAACCAGCTGCCCAGGGGGGCGGTGACCCGGTCGGGCAGCAGGCCCTGGCCGTCGACCCAGGTTTCCGGCAGGACGAACAGCGGTGCCGCACCGAGCTCCTGGGCGGCGAGCATCTCGGACAGGTGGGCGGCGACCTCGTCGGCGGCCTCGGGTGGCACCCGGTCGAGCACCATGGCGATCGCGGCCCCCCGGGAGCGGGCGGTGCGCAGCAGCTCCCACGGGACGGCGTCGGCATACCGGGCGGCGGTGGTGACGAAGAGCCAGAGATCGGCGGCGGCGAGCAGTTGACCGGCGAGGGCCCGGTTGGCGTCGACCACCGAGTCGATGTCGGGGGCGTCGAGGAAGGCCAGCCCGGGTGGGAGCGCGGGCGCGGTGACCAGCTGCAGGGTGCCCGGGTCCTCGCTGGGCTCGTTGGTGCGGGTCAGGCCGGGCAGCAGCTCACCCTGGCGGAACCAGGCGGAGTCGGCCGGGTTGCAGACCAGCACCGGGGACCGGGTGGTGGGGCGGAGCACACCGGCGGCGCTCACCCGGGCCTGGACCAGGCTGTTGACCAGGGTCGACTTGCCCGCGCCGGTGGAGCCGCCGACGACCACGAGCAGTGGGGCGTCGAGTCGGGCCAGCCGGGGCAGCAGATAGTCGTCGAGCTGGTCGGTCAGCGTCCGGCCGGTGTGCCGGGCGGGTTCGGCCGAGGGCAGCGCCAGCGGGAACCGGGCCGCGCCGATCGCGGCCCGCAGGCCGGTGAGGGCGGCGGGCAGGCCGTCTCCGGTGGGGCCGGGCGGCGTCTCGTCGGTCTCCGACGGCCCGGTGCGGGCGGCGACGGTGGGCGCGCCGGACCGGGTGGCGGGATCGCCGTGCGTCGTCACCGCTAAAGCGTGCCCGACCGAGGCAACGGAGACAACCGGAGGGTAGTAACGGTCAGGTTGCGTCGGGTCGGCTCAACTCGACTTGCGCTTTGGCGATCGCGTGGCACTATTGAGTCAAGTTCACTCAACTTGTGGTGTGGTCGCTACGGGCGGCCCCCCCGGGCAGGCCCTCTGACCTGCCCACCCGTAACGAACGAAGCGAGGAAGCGAAGATGGCACGTGCGGTCGGTATCGACCTCGGCACGACGAACTCCTGCGTCAGCGTTCTCGAGGGCGGTGAGCCCACCGTCATCGCCAACGCTGAGGGCTCGCGGACGACCCCGTCGATCGTCGCGTTCGCCCGCAACGGCGAGGTGCTCGTCGGCGAGGTCGCCAAGCGCCAGGCGGTGACCAACCCGGACCGGACCATCCGCTCGGTCAAGCGGGAGATCGGCACCAACTGGACCGTCGACATCGACGGCAAGAAGTACACCCCGCAGGAGATCTCGGCGCGCACGCTGATGAAGCTCAAGCGGGACGCCGAGGCGTACCTGGGTGAGCAGATCACCGACGCGGTGATCACCGTCCCCGCCTACTTCAACGACGGGCAGCGCCAGTCCACCAAGGAGGCCGGTGAGATCGCCGGCTTCAACGTGCTGCGGATCGTCAACGAGCCGACCGCCGCGGCCCTGGCGTACGGGCTGGACAAGGGCTCCAAGGAGCAGACCGTCCTCGTCTTCGACCTGGGCGGCGGCACCTTCGACGTGTCCCTGCTGGAGCTGGCCGAGGGCGTCGTCGAGGTCAAGTCGACCAGCGGTGACAACCAGCTCGGCGGTGACGACTGGGACCAGCGGATCATCGACCACCTGGTGAAGACCTTCCGCGGCGAGCACGGCATCGACCTGGGCCAGGACAAGATGGCCCTCCAGCGGCTCCGCGAGGCGGCCGAGAAGGCCAAGATCGAGCTGTCGGCGGCCACCACCACCAACATCAACCTGCCGTACATCACCGCCGGCTCGGCCGGCCCGCTGCACCTGGACGTGACGCTCAGCCGCGCCGAGTTCCAGCGGATGACGCAGGACCTGCTGGACCGCTGCAAGGGCCCGTTCGAGCAGGCCGTGAAGGACGCCGGCATCAAGATCGCCGGTGTCGACCACGTGATCCTGGTCGGCGGCTCCACCCGGATGCCGGCCGTGACCGACCTGGTCAAGCAGCTCACCGGCCGCGACCCCAACAAGGGCGTCAACCCGGACGAGGTCGTCGCCGTCGGCGCGGCGCTGCAGGCCGGCGTGCTCAAGGGCGAGGTCAAGGACGTCCTGCTGCTCGACGTGACCCCGCTGAGCCTGGGCATCGAGACCAAGGGCGGCATCTTCACCAAGCTCATCGAGCGCAACACCACCATCCCGACCAAGCGGTCCGAGGTCTTCACCACGGCCGACGACAACCAGCCGTCGGTGCTGATCCAGGTGTTCCAGGGCGAGCGTGAGATCGCGGCGTACAACAAGAAGCTCGGCACCTTCGAGCTGACCGGCCTCCCGCCGGCGCCGCGCGGCGTGCCGCAGGTCGAGGTCACCTTCGACATCGACGCCAACGGCATCGTCAACGTGCACGCCAAGGACCTGGGCACCGGCAAGGAACAGAAGATGACGATCACCGGCGGCTCCTCGCTGCCGAAGGACGACATCGAGCGGATGCGCCGCGACGCCGAGGAGCACGCCGACGACGACAAGCGTCGCCGCGAGGAGGCCGAGGCCCGCAACGTGGCCGAGGCGCTCCAGTGGCAGACCGAGAAGTTCCTCGCCGAGAGCGGCGACAAGCTGCCGACGGAGAACCGGGAGCAGCTCAACGAGGCCCTCGGCGAGCTGCGCGGCGCGCTCGGCGGCCAGGACATCGAGAAGATCAAGGCGGCCCACGAGCGGCTCGCCCAGGTCTCCCAGCAGGCCGGTTCGCTGCTCTACTCGCAGCAGGCCGAGCAGGGGGAGCAGCCGGGCGAGGCCGGTCCGGGCGCGGGTGCCGGTGCCGGCGCGGGTGCCGCCGGGGCCCCGAAGGCGGGCGGCCCGGACGACGTGGTCGACGCGGAGATCGTGGACGAGGACAAGAAGTGACCGTCCGCGCCGAACTCACCGCACAGGGATCGAGGTAGTCGTATGACGGAGAAGCCACGAGCCGCCGACCCGGGCGCCTCCGGGTCGACGCCGGGTGGCTCCGAGCCCGCCGACGACGGGCCGCGGGTCGTCATCCGGAACAACCGCAAGCTCGGCAGGACCGAGGAGACGCCCGCCGCCGCCGACGCCGGGGCGGACGCCCCGGCCGAAGGGCTGGTCGAGGAGGCCGAGGTGATGGTCGACGAGATCGAGGCCGAGGCGACCGCGCTCGACGGCCCGGCACCGACCGGCCCACCGGTGGTGGACGCCCCCGCGCAGCCGGTCGACGGCAGCCCGACGGGCTCGCCGCTCGGTGCCGAGCTGGAAGCCCTCCGGGCCGAGCTGGACGAACGGACCCGGGACCTGCAACGGGTGTCGGCGGAGTACGCCAACTACCGCAAGCGGGTGGACCGGGACCGGGGCGTGGTCCAGGAGCAGGCGACCGGCTCGGTGCTGGCCGCACTGCTGCCCATCCTGGACGACCTGGACCGGGCCCGCGAGCACGGCGACCTGGTCGGGCCGTTCGGCACGGTTGCCGAGCAGCTCACCACGGCGCTGGGCAAGTTCGGCCTGACGCCCTTCGGTGAAAAGGGTGACCCGTTCGACCCGACCCGGCACGAGGCGGTCGCGCACCGGACCTCGCCGGACGTCGACGAGCCCACCTGCGTACAGGTGATGCGTCGGGGCTACCTGCGGGGTGAGCGGCTGCTGCGGCCGGCCATGGTCGCGGTCGCCGACCCGGAATAGTGCACGGCCATCCGGTCGCCCCGCCCACCCTCACCCGGTGGGCGGGGCGACCGGGCCACATCTCACGGAAGGGGGTGGACCGGTGAGTTCCAAGGACTGGATCGAGAAGGACTTCTACGCCACGTTGGGCGTGGAGAAGTCCGCCTCCTCGGACGAGATCAAGAAGTCGTACCGGAAGTTGGCCCGGGAGTCACATCCGGACCACAACCCCGGTGACCCGTTGGCCGAGGAGCGGTTCAAGGGCGTCTCCGAGGCGTACGCGGTGCTCGGCGACGACACCAAGCGCCGTGAGTACGACGAGATGCGCTCGTTGTTCGGCTCGGGCGCGTTCCGTCGGGGCGCGCGCGGCACGGGTCAGCCCGGCGGTGCCCCGTTCGACGTCTCCGACCTGTTCGGCGGCGGTGGTGGGGACACCCGGTTCGGTGGTGGCGGCTTCACCGACCTGTTCAGCTCGATCTTCTCCGGCGGTGGCGCCGGTGGTGCCGGTCCGACGCGGGCACGTGGCCCGGCCCGGGGCCGGGACGTGGAGACCGAGGTGGCCCTCGACTTCGGGGACGCGGTGCGGGGTGTCACCCTGCCGCTGACGCTGCGCGCGCCCGGGGTCTGCGACACCTGCCACGGCAACGGCGCGAAGCCCGGCACCCAGCCGACCGCCTGCCCGGTCTGCCACGGCGCCGGGGTGACCACCCGGGACCAGGGGTCGTTCAGCTTCTCCGAGCCGTGCCGCAACTGCCAGGGCGTCGGCACGGTCGTCGAGGAGAAGTGCCCCGAGTGCCACGGCACCGGCGGGGTCACCAAGACCCGCACGTTGAACGTCCGTTTTCCCGCCGGGGTGGCCGACGGGCAGCGGATCAGGTTGGCCGGGCGGGGCGAGCCGGGTCAGCGGGGTGGGCCGGCGGGCGACCTGTTCGTCCAGGTGAAGGTCCGCCCGGACGACCTGTTCGGGCGTACCGGCGACGACCTGACGCTGGCCGTGCCGATCACCTTCGCCGAGGCGGTGCTCGGCGTCGACCTGCGGGTGCCCACGCTGGACGGCGCGGTGACCCTGCGCGTGCCGCCGGGGACCCCGTCCGGGCGGGTGCTGCGGGCCCGGGGCAAGGGTGTGGTGCGTCGCGACGGCCAGGCCGGTGACCTGCTGGTCACGCTGGACGTGGTGGTGCCGGCGACGGTGTCGGACGAGGCCCGGGCGGCGCTGGAGTCGTTCGCCGGCGCGACGCCGCCAGCGGCCCGGGAACATCTCGACGCACGGGTGCGTCGGGTCGGCTGACCGGTGGACGGGTGCGGAGGTGAGAGGGATGTCGGACGGGTTCGTCGGTTCGGGTGACCCTGCCTACGAGGCCAAGGTGCTGATGATCTCGGTCGCGGCACGGATGGCGGGAATGCACCCGCAGACGCTGCGTCAGTACGACCGGCTCGGCCTGGTGCAGGCCGGCCGGGCCGCCGGTGGTGGGCGGCGCTACAGCGTGCGCGACGTGGTGCTGCTGCGCGAGGTGCAGCGACTCAGTCAGGACGAGGGCGTCAACCTGGCCGGGGTGAAACGGATCATCGGGCTGGAACGCCTGGTGGAGCAGGCCCAGCAGCGGGTGGCCCGGCTGGAGGCGGAGCTGGACGCCGCGTACCGGCGGATCGCCGAGCTGGAGACGCTGGCCAGCGGCTTCTCGCGGGGAGCCCTGGTGCCCACGAACCGTACCTCCACGGCGCTGGTCGTCTGGCGTCCCCGCCGCCAGCCCGACCGCTGACCGCCTGGCCTGGCCCGTCTGGCCTGGCCTGTCTGGGCAAGATCCACTTTCTTGAGCCGAAATAGCGGTGTTCCACGGCGGGGACACCGCTATTTCTGCTCACGAGAGTGGATCTTGGGGAGGTTCCGTCCCTTGCGGGTCGGTGGTGATCCGCGGGCGGGGGGTCGGGGGTTTTCCGGCGGCGGAGTGGTCGTTCCCGCTAGCCTCTGAATCAGGACCGACCGGCTCAATCCGGGCTCCGATGACGGGGGGAAACCGTGGCGGAATCGGCGAAGAAGGTGGCTCGGCAGGCGGAGGAGCGGCTCAACAAGGTGGCCGAGAACGTCCGGGAGAAGTTCGACCGGGTCACCGAGGGCAAGTTCTCCGACAAGGTCAAGGACGGCAGGTTCGCCGACCAGGGCGACCACGGCGTGGACCGGGGGCGGGCCGAGGAGAAACGCCGCAACCAGGGCGGATCGGCACGCTGACGATCCGCCGACGTGCGGGCCGGGACCCACGGGGGGTCCCGGCCCGTTCGCCTCGCCGTCGGGTCAGGTCGAGGTGTTTCCGTGGCGGCGGCCCGTCCTGGGCCGGGGAACGGTGGTGGCGGCCTGTCCTGGGCCGAGGCCACGGTG
The DNA here is from genome assembly GCF_900091525.1 of Micromonospora matsumotoense. GTDB lineage: Bacteria > Actinomycetota > Actinomycetes > Mycobacteriales > Micromonosporaceae > Micromonospora > Micromonospora matsumotoensis. Next base: position 122,614 of record NZ_FMCU01000019.1, on the reverse strand, counting down.
GCGGCGGCCCAGGCATGGGCCGGGGTGCGCTGTCGGTCAGCCGAGCCGGCGGTTGTCCCGGACCAGGCCGCCCTCGCACCAGTCGTGGTAGGTGAAGAGTTCCTGCCGGGCCAGCAGCACCCGACTGTTGTACGCCCAGTTGCGCACCAACTCGTCGCCGTCCCGCTCGGCCTGCTCCACCAGCTTGCGGAAGCGCCGCCGGGGGTGGGCGCGGAAGTTCGTCCGGATGCCGTCGGCCGCGTAGATGTAGAGGCAGTGCAGGGCGAAGCGGCGTGCCGGACAGCTCGGGTCCAGCGCCAACTCGAAGAGGGTGAGCACCAGGTGGTCGCCGGAGACCAACAGGTCCCAGTCCTGGGGCAGGGAGGTCAACGGCACCGAATCCGGCTGGTACGCCCAGGCCCGCAACTCCCCGGGCGACGGGTCGACGGGGTTGGCGAAGCCGTGGAACGGCGGACCTTGCACGCTCACCGGCAACCTTCCCGCTCACACCCGCGGGGTGCCTCCGTCCGCCCGCGAGACCCTGGCCTGCTGGGGCGCAACGCTAGCCGCCGCTGCCCGGCCGACGGAAGACCCCGCCGGGAGCAATTCGGCAACGGCGGTCCTGGCCAGGCCACCCGTGTCGGCGGCCTGGCCAGGCAGCTCTCAGTCCGTGGCGGGCACCGGCCGGGGGTGCTGGGCGGCGATCCGCCGACGCAGCCGCTGCTTGAACCAGCGCATGTCGGGCAGCCGGGCGAGCATCGGACCGGTGATGACGGTGATCAGCACGTACGCCGTGGCGAGCGCGGCCAGCTTGGGTTCGACGGTGCCGGCGGCGACGGCCAGACCGGCGATGACGATGGAGAACTCACCGCGCGGCATCAACGCGAAGCCGGCCCGCCAGCGGCCGGGCTCGGCGATGCCGGCCCGGCGGGCCGCCAGGTAGCCGGTGAGCAGCTTCGTCCCCATGGTGACCACGGCCAGCACGATCGCGGGCAGCAGCACCGGCGGCATGTCCCGGGGGTCGGTGACCAGGCCGAAGAAGACGAAGAAGACCGCGGCGAAGAGGTCCCGCAGCGGGGAGAGCAGTTCGGTGGCGTGGTGCGCCACCGGCCCGGACAGGGCGATACCGACCAGGAACGCCCCGACGGCGGCGGAGACCTGGAGTCGGGCGGCGATGCCGGCCACCAGCAGGGTCAGGCCGAGCACCCCGAGCAGCAGCGCCTCCGGGTCCTTCGCCGACAGGGCGGCGGAGATCAGGTGGCCGAAGCGGATGGCGACGACCAGCACGATCACCACGGTGAACACCGCGACACCCAGCGCGATCCCACCCTTGACCAGGCCCACGCCGGCCAGCAGCGCGGTCACCAGCGGCAGGTAGAGCGCCATCGCCAGGTCCTCGATGACCAGCACGGAGAGGATGACCGGGGTTTCCCGGTTACCGACCCGGCCGAGGTCGCCGAGCACCTTGGCGATCACCCCGGAGGACGAGATCCAGGTGATGCCGCCGAGCACCACGGCGGCCACCCAGCCCCAGCCGAGCAGCAGTGCGAAACCGAAACCGGGCAGGGCGTTGAGCGCCGCGTCGATCAGGCCGGCCGGGGCCGCCGAGCGCAGGTTGCCGACCAGCTCGTTGGCGCTGTATTCCAGGCCGAGCATGACCAGCAGCAGGATGACGCCGATCTCGGCGCCGACGGCGAAGAACTCCTCGCTGGCGGCCAGCGGGAGCAGGCCACCGTGACCGAAGGCGAGACCGGCGACCAGGTAGAGGGGGATGGGGGAGACGCCGAACCGGCGGCTGAGCCGGCCGAGCAGCCCGAGTAGAAGCAGGAGCGCGCCGACCTCGATGAGCAGTGTGGTGGTTTCGTGCATCCGCCTCAGCCGTCCGGGTCACTGTCGGCGAGGATGGCGGTCACTCCGTCGAGACCCTGCCGGGTCCCGACAACGACCACCACGTCACCGGCCGCGAAGCGGAAGGTGGGATCGGGCGAGACGTTGACCTCGCCCTGCCGGAGCACCGCCACGATGGAGGCGCTGGTGCGGGTACGCGCCTTGGTGTCACCGAGCCGCTTGTTGACGTACTTCGACCCGGCCGGAATGGCGATCTGCTCGGTGAGCAGCCCGGCCGCCTGCTCGCGCAGGCCGGAGAGCTGACCCAGCATCAGCGACGCGCCGAGGATGTCGGCGAGGGCTTCCGCCTCGTCGTCGGTCAGCGGGACGTCGTGCTGGCAGGAATCGGGATCGTCCGGATCGTAGAGCACCAGGTCGCGGCGGCCATTGCGGTGGGATACCACGCCGAGCCGGCGGCCGGATTCCGTCATCAGATCATGACGTACGCCGATTCCCGGTAAGGGGGTCTGTTCGACACGTACTCGCACGGACGTGAGGCTATACCCTGCCGGAAAGACCGACCCGCCGGACGTCTGCGCTGCTGGTGGGCACCCTGCCGTCGACACCGCCCGTGTTGGCCGACCCACCGACCGGTAACCCTGTGGGCCGGGCGGCCGGCTCAGGATGAGGCGTCGGCGGGTGTGGCGACGAAGACTCCGACCCCTTCCAGGGTTTCGGTGAGCCCGGTGGCGCGCAGGATCATCATGGCCTTGCCGACCACGGTGTCCGACACGCTGTACTCCTTGCACAGCTGCGACCTGCTCGGCAGCTTGGTGCCGGGCGGCCACTCTCCCGAATCGATCTTGTTCTTCAGCTCGTCTGCGAGCACCTGGTACTGCTGCTTGGGCATACACACTCCCCGGATGGCACGCCCATTTGATCACGCGGGCACCTCCGACCTCAAGCAATCGTGGGTGGGTTGTTGACCTGCAACCGGTACCGATTGTAGGTTCGTCGTGAACGCCCCCGGATGGCACTTGGGGCGCTCGCGGTCGGGGCGGGCATCCCCCGTGGCCCGTCCCGACCAGGCCAGCGGCCCTGTCGTCGTACCGCCGAAGTGGGCTGCGATGGCAGGGCGGGCAGTCCGGCCGAGCCGACAGCGCGGCCGGGCTGCCCTTCCAGTACCGCGACACCGAGCCGTCCAACGAAGGAGCGCCATGGCGTACGAGTCGCCGCACCCACCGTCGAAGCTCGATCTTGGTCAACTCAGGTGGGGCGATATTGCGGTGTCCGAGCCATCGCGATACCGCCATTGGGCCGATATTGCTTCGGCCCGCCCGGGGTGGCGTGAGCCGGGTCGGGCGGGTGGGGAGGCGTGACCGGGCGGTATGTCGTACATCTGCCGGTCAGTGCTGCGGATCTGGCGCGGGCGAAGATGCTCGCCCGGACGGCGGCCCGCTCGCTGGCCTTTCTCGCCCATGTCGACCCAGGCGAGACCACCGTCTCGGCCGAGGATGATCAGGGGGTACGCCACCGGGTCTTCTGCGACAACCGGCTGGACAGTGGCCGGCGGTGCGTGCTCCGGGCCGACCACGAGACCCCCTGCACCTCCCGCCTGCCCCGTTGGCCACCGAACGCCGCCCGTCTGCCCCGCTGACCCTGGCCCAGTCAGCCTCAGCCGCCGGTCAATGTGACCCACGCCACATTGGAAGAGTTGAGCGGAATAGGCTCAACTCTGGTGGTGTCTCTTACTAGTGGACACGCCGATACCGGGGGAGCCCATGAACACGGAACGACTCACCACCAAGAGCCGCGAAACCATCACCGGTGCCGTCGCGCTGGCCAACCAGCGTGGTCACGCCACCGTGGAATCCTGGCACCTGCTGCTGGCCCTGCTCGACACCGACGGCTCGACCGCCGCCGGCCTGCTGCGCGCCGTCGGTGCCGATCCCGCCGAGCTGCGCCGGGTCACTCAGCGCGCGGTCGACGCGTTGCCCGCCGCGCGCGGCTCCAGCATCGCCGAGCCCACCCTGGCCCGCGAGTTCGTCAACACCATCGGGGCCGCCGAGCAGATCGCCCGGCCGCTCGGCGACGAGTACACCTCCACCGAGCACCTGCTGGCCGGCCTGGCCCGGGTGGGTGGCGCGGTGTCCCACGCGTTGAAGTCCGCCGGGGCCACCGAGGAGACCCTGGTCGCCGCGTTCCCGACCGTGCGGGGCGGGGACCGGCGGGTCACCACCGCCGACCCGGAGCAGACCTACCAGGCGCTGACCAAGTACGGCGTCGACCTCACCGCCAGCGCCCGGGACGGCAAGATCGACCCGGTGATCGGCCGGGATTCGGAGATCCGCCGGGTGATCCAGGTGCTCTCCCGGCGTACCAAGAACAACCCGGTGCTGATCGGCGAGCCCGGCGTCGGCAAGACCGCGATCGTCGAGGGCCTGGCCCAGCGGATTGTGGCCGGCGACGTGCCGGAGTCGCTGCGGGACAAGAAGCTGGTCTCGCTCGACCTCGGCGCGATGGTCGCCGGGGCGCAGTACCGGGGCCAGTTCGAGGAGCGGCTCAAGTCTGTCCTGGAGGAGATCAAGAACTCCAACGGGCAGGTCATCACCTTCCTCGACGAGCTGCACACGGTGGTCGGCGCGGGCAAGGGCGAGGGCTCGATGGACGCCGGCAACATGCTCAAGCCGATGCTCGCGCGCGGCGAGTTGCGGATGGTCGGCGCGACCACCCTCGACGAGTACCGCGAGCACATCGAGAAGGACCCGGCGTTGGAGCGCCGCTTCCAGCCGGTGCTGGTCGGCGAGCCGACCATCGAGGACACCATCGGCATCCTGCGCGGCCTCAAGGAGCGCTACGAGGTGCACCACGGCGTCCGGATCACCGACGCCGCGCTGGTCGCCGCCGCGTCGCTGTCCGACCGCTACATCACCGACCGGTTCCTGCCCGACAAGGCGATCGACCTGGTCGACGAGTCCGCGTCCCGGCTCCGGATGGAGATCGACTCCCGGCCGGTCGAGGTGGACGAGATCGAGCGGGCGGTCCGCCGGCTGGAGATCGAGGAGATGGCGCTGGCCAAGGAGCCCGACGCCGCCTCCGCCGAGCGGCTGGAACGGCTGCGCAAGGAGCTGGCCGACAAGCGCGAGCAGCTCACCGCGCTGTCCGAGCGCTGGCAGACCGAGAAGAGCCACATCACCAAGCTCTCCACCGCCAAGGAGGAGCTGGAACGCCTCGGCGGCGAGGCCGAGCGGGCCGAACGCGACGGCGAACTGGAACGCGCCGCCGAGCTGCGCTACGGCCGCATCCCGGCACTCCAGGTCGACCTGGCGAAGGCCGAGGAGGAGCTGGCCCGGCTCCAGGCCGACGGTGCGATGCTCAAGGAGGAGGTCGGCGCGGACGATATCGCCGCCGTGGTGGCCGCCTGGACCGGCATCCCGGCCGGCCGGCTGCTGGAGGGCGAGACCGCCAAGCTGCTCCGGATGGAGGAGTCGCTGGGCGGCCGGGTCGTCGGCCAGGCCGAGGCCGTCGGTGCCGTCTCCGACGCGGTACGCCGGGCCCGGGCCGGCGTCGCCGACCCGGACCGCCCCACCGGCAGCTTCCTCTTCCTCGGCCCCACCGGCGTCGGCAAGACCGAGCTGGCCAAGGCGCTCGCCGAGTTCCTCTTCGACGACGAGCGGGCCATGGTCCGCATCGATATGAGCGAGTACGGCGAGAAGCACTCGGTCGCCCGCCTGGTGGGTGCCCCGCCCGGTTACGTCGGGTACGAGGAGGGCGGTCAGCTCACCGAGGCGGTGCGCCGCCGGCCGTACTCGGTGATCCTGCTGGACGAGGTGGAGAAGGCCCACCCGGACGTCTTCGACATCCTGCTCCAGGTGCTCGACGACGGTCGGCTCACCGACGGCCAGGGTCGTACCGTCGACTTCCGCAACGCGATCCTGATCCTCACCTCCAACCTGGGGTCGTCGGTGATCAGCGACCTGACGCTCGCCGAGGAGCAGCGCCGGGAGGGGGTGCTCGCGGTGGTCCGCTCGCACTTCAAGCCGGAGTTCCTCAACCGGCTCGACGACATCGTGGTCTTCGCCGCGCTGCGCGGGGACGACCTCCGGTCGATCGTCGACATCCAGCTCGGACGGCTGCGCCGTCGGCTCGCCGACCGCCGGTTGGCGCTGGACGTCACCGACGCCGCCCGGACCTGGCTCGCCGAGCACGGGTACGACCCGATCTACGGTGCCCGCCCGCTCCGCCGCCTGGTCCAGTCGGCCATCGGCGACCAACTCGCCAAGGCGCTGCTGGGTGGCGTGATCCGGGACGGCGACACGGTGCGGGTCGACCTCTCCGACGGCAAGGACGGCCTGACCGTCACCACCAGCTGACCCTCCCCGGGCCGACCCGCCCGCCCGGCCGGGCCGACCCGGCCCTCCACCAGCCCTCCGTGCCGGCCCTCCACCAGCCCCCTCCGTGCCGGTGATCAAGAGGTTTGCGTCACTGAGAGCGCTCTCCGTTGACGTAAACCTCTTGATCACCGCGGTCGGACCGGGCTGGGCGCGGGGCGCGGTGGGTGGGGTGGGGCGGGGCGGGGCGGGGAAAGGATGGGGGCATGTTCGGGATGCGGAAGAAGAGCGGGGATCCGGAGTTGGATGTCGCCGTGCGGGAACTCGCCGGGGCGGACACCGTCGCGTTCGGCGGGGTGGGGTTCGCCGGCACGCTGTTGCCGGTGACCGAGGCGTACCGGCGGGTCGAGGAGGCGTTCGCGCGGCGCCCCCGGCAGGCCCGTGAACAGGTCGACTGGCTGCTGCGGCACGGCTCACCGGCCGGCCGGGCGTACGCGGCGGCGCTGTTGGAACAGGTCGACCCGGCGGCGGCCCGGGACGCCTGGACGATCCTGCGTGACGAGGACGACGAGTTCACCACCTTCACTGGCTGCACGATGGCCACCACCACCCTGAGCGGGTACGCAGCGGACCGGCTGGCCGCCCACCGCACCGACGGGGACGCTCGGTAACTGACTGCTCACTCAGAACTAACGGAGTTTCCCCAGGTGCGCGGGGTGCGCGGGGTTGTTACCGTCTCCGCCGATGCACTTGGGGAGGTGGTCGAGGTGAACGGTTCGGTGGCGTACGTCGTAGCGACGCTGGGATGTCTGATCGGGGTCGCCGGGATCGTGGTGGCGGTGGTGGCCATGCGCAAGGGGCGCAAGCCCACCCGCCCGACGGCGGCGAAGGACCCGTTCCGCGACACCGACTCCGATGCGCTGCGCGGTGACCCCCGCAAGCTCAAGCCCGGCGACATCGTCGAGATCCGCCGGGTGTCGTACGCGGTCCGTGGCTCGGTGCACCTGGTCGAGGGCGGTTGGAGCTGGGCCGAGCACCTGCTGGACACCGTCGAGGGCGACAAGCGCTGGCTCTCCGTCGAGGAGGACCCCGACCTGGAGTTGGTGCTCTGGACGGCTGAGCCGGCCGCGACGGTCACCCCGGGCGCACCCACCCTCGACTTCGCCGGTCGCCGCTACTCCTGGGAGGAGTCCGGCCAGGCCCGCTACTCGGCCACCGGCAGCACCGGCCTCGACCCGTACGGCACGGTCCGCTACCACGACTACCGGGGGCAGGGCGACGATCGGCTCTCCTTCGAGGCGTACGGGGAGGCCGGCTGGGAGATGGGCCGGGGCGAGCGACTGCACCGTACCGACGTGATGGTGTACCCGCAGGCCGGGCCGGAGGGGTCCTGATCGTGCTGGTCAGCCTGGACACCCCGTACGTCGACACCTGCGCCGCCGACCTGAGTCTGGCGCTCGGTGGCCCGGAACGACCCGCCCTGCACGTCCGTGACCTGACGCTGCCCGGCGGCATCCGGCTCCGGCTGCGCCTGCTCGGCGCTTCCCACCAGGTCGTCCTCACCGCCCCTGACGCGGCGGGCCCTGACGCGATGATGGGCCCTGACGCGGCGGGTGGGCTGGTCGAGACGGTCGCCTGCCTGCCCGGCCGACCGCCGCACCTGCCCGGCACCCTGCACGACGAGGCGGGTGGCTACCGGTTCACGGCCACCGTGCTGCGCCCCGCCGGGGACGAGCTGCACACCCGGATCGCCGCGCTCCGCGCCGACCTGGCCGACGACCCGTACGCCCTGGTGGGGGTCTTTCCCGGGGACCCGGACGCGGTCACCGCGCTGGCTGTACGCCCCGACGCGCCGGACGGGTCGGTGGGCTGGCGCACCTGGCACGCGTACCCCCAGACCAACGAGCTGGTCCTGACCGAGACGGTGGTGGCGCTGCCGCGCACCTCGCAGCCGGTTTTGCGAGCCCCGCAGTCGCGAACGGAGAAGACGCGGTGAGCGCGAGGAGTGAGCCGGTTTTGCGAGCCCCGCAGTCGCGAACGGAGAAGACACTGTGACGTACCGACGCTGGTTCGTGGTGGGGGTGGCCTTCGCGGTCATCGGGGCGCTGGTCGCCGCCTTCGCCATCTTCTACGGCAACTTCTCGCCCCGGGGTTACATCGAGGACCGCTACACCCGGTCGGCGAACCGGGACATCGGGCGGGACGCCGTCGCGTACACCTCGAACCGGACCCCGAGCCAGGTGGCGGACGACATCACCGGCGCCTGGAAGCCGGCCGACCAGTACGTCGACGGCAGCGGCGTCTACCTGCGCTACGACGACGACTCGCTGGTGATCCTGCCGATCGCCGCCGGCTCGGTGATCCTGCTGGAACGGATGCGGACCGCGTACCCGCGTTACCACTCGACGGTGGGCAGCCACTGGGGCTGGGGGCGGGGCAGCACGGTACGCGGCGGCGGCCCCGGCGCCGGTAAGTGACTCCGCACCACCCCGACCGAACGAACCCCTGGAGCACGCTGTGCAGAACCTGGTCACCGATCTGCTGGTCACCCTCGCCTACGGGGTGGTCGGCGTCGTCCTGATGGCCATCGGCTACGTGTTGGTCGACGTGGCCACCCCGGGCAAGCTCCACGAGCTGATCTGGACCGAACGCAACCGCAACGCGGCGCTGCTGCTCGCCTCGAACCTGGCCGGCGTCGGCACGATCGTGGTCGCCGCGATCGCCGCCAGCGAGGACGATTTCCTCCTCGGCCTGGTCGGCGCGGCCGCGTACGGGATCGTCGGGCTGGTCATCATGGCGTTGGCGTTCGTGCTGCTCGACGCGTTGACCCCGGGCAAGTTGGGCGAGCTGCTGGTCGACCCGCAGCCGCACCCGGCGGTCTGGGTGTCGGCGGTGGTGCACCTCGCCACCGGCGCGATCATCGCCGCCGCCATCAGCTGATGACCACGGCGAAACCACCGGCGAAGGCGAAGCAGAACACGGGCGCCTGGGTGGGTGGGATCATCCTCGGCCTGTTCGTGCTCTGCTGCGTGGGAAGCAGCCTCTTCAATCAGGACTCCGGCGGCACCGCCGTCCCCGCCCCGGCGGTCGACGAGCGCACCGACACCGTGCCGCTCCTCGCGCAGGCCACCGCCAGCCAGGGCATCTGCTACGGCTGGTGGCTGGAGGAGTCGTTCCGCTCGCCGGTGAGCGTCGGCTCCAACCTCGGCGACGGGGTGGCGGTGGAGGAGGACGACCGCTGCCCGCGCTGGGTGCAGGTCCGCGCCCGGATCACCTACACCGCGGAGAGCAGCGAGAGCAGCGACTCGGCGTTCATCACCGTGACCGGCTCGGGCGACTTTTCCAGCGCCGACCTCTCCGCCGTCCAGGCCGGCCTGGCCCGGTTCGGCCTGCACGAGGACGTGTTCGTCGACGACCCGGGCTGGGCGATCTGCCGCGCCGCCGTGGCGTTGCCGCTGCTGGTCGCCGAGACGGGTGCGGCGCCACCGGCCGCCACCCCGACCGCCGATCCCGCCGCCGTGACGGCGCCGCTGCCGGACGCCGGCAGCGATTTCCTGCGGGACCGCTGGGGTTCGCTGCTGGCCGCCGCCGGTCTGCTGCTGGTCGCCGCCCTGTTGATCACCGTCGGTTTCGTGCAGCGCGGCCGGCAGCGGGCGGCCCCGGCCGGGCGTTTCCGGGGGACGTCGTGACCACCGCCACACCGGTCGAGGACGATCCGACCCGGCCCCGCTGGCGGTGGGCCCGCGCGGCGGTGCTGGTCGCGGTCTTCGTCTGCGCCGCCTGCGGCCTGGTGTACGAGCTGGCGCTGGTCGCGCTCGGCAGCTACCTGATCGGCGACACGGTCGGGCAGGCGTCGATCGTGCTCGGCGTGATGGTCTTCGCGATGGGGATCGGCGCGCTGGTGGCCAAGCCGTTGCAGCCCCGGGCCGCCGCCGCGTTCGCGGTGATCGAGCTGACGCTGGCCCTGCTCGGCGGCCTGTCGGTGCTCGGCCTCTACGCCGCCTTCGCCTGGCTCGACCTGTACGGCCCGGCGCTGGTCGGCACGGCCTTCGTGCTCGGCCTGCTGATCGGCGCGGAGATCCCGTTGCTGATGGTGATGCTGCAACGCATCCGCGAGCAGGCCGCCGGCAGCGCGGTCGCCGACCTGTTCGCCGCCGACTACGTCGGCGCGCTGCTCGGTGGGCTCGCCTTCCCGTTCCTGCTGATTCCGGTCTTCGGCCAGCTCAAGGGCGCGCTGGTGGTGGGCGCGGTGAACGCGGTGGCCGGCTTGGCCCTGGTCTGCACGGTGTTCCGCGCCGAGCTGAGCCGGCGGGCCCGGCTCGTGCTGGGCGCCGGCTCCGTCGTGGTCGCCCTCTGCCTGGGGTACGCCTGGGTCACCGCCGCGGACTTCGAGGTGACCAGCCGCCAGCAGCTCTACCGGGACCCGGTGGTGCACGCCGAACGCTCCCGCTACCAGGAGATCGTGCTGACCCGGTCGGTGCGGGAGATCGGCCACGCCGACACCGACCTGCGGCTGTTCCTCAACGGCGACCTCCAGTTCAGCTCGATCGACGAATACCGCTACCACGAGGCGCTGGTGCATCCGGCGATGCGCGGCCCGCGTGGTGAGGTGCTGGTTCTCGGTGCCGGCGACGGCCTCGCGGTCCGCGAGATCCTGCGCTACCCGGACGTGCGCCGGGTGACCGTGGTCGACCTCGACCCGGCGGTGGTGGCACTGGCCCGCTCCGAGCCGCAGTTGCGCGCGCTCAACGGCGGCTCCCTCGACGACCCCCGGGTCCGGGTGCTCAACACCGACGCCTTCGGCTGGCTGCGGACTGCCGCCGAACGCTTCGACGTGGTCGTCGCCGACCTGCCCGACCCGGACGAGACGGCCACCGCCAAGCTCTACACCGTCGAGTTCTACGCCCTGATCCGCTCGGTGCTCGCCGAGGGCGCCCGGCTGGTGGTGCAGTCCGGATCGCCGTACTTCGCGCCCAGGTCGTACTGGTCGATCGAGGCGTCGGTACGCGAGGCCGGCTTCGCCACCGTGCCGTACCACGTCGACGTCCCGTCGTTCGGTGACTGGGGGTTCGTGCTCGCCACGCCGGGCGGCACCCCGCCGGTGCTGGAGTTGCCGACCGATGCGCCCCGGTTGCGTTTCCTCGACCCGGGGGTGCTGCGGGCGGCGGCGGCCTTCCCCGCCGACCGGGGCCGCCTGGACGTGCCCGCCTCCACCCTGTTGCGGCCCAGGGTGCTCGACTACGCCCGCAGCGAGTGGCGCGGCTACTAGCCTCGGACAGATGTCACCGTCGTCGCGCCGCCGGCTGCCACCGCGTGCGGTGGACGCTGCGGCGTACCTCCAGGCGTTCGTCCTGTCCGGGGTGGCCACGGTGCTGGTCACCCGGGCCTTCCTCCGGGCGACCGGCTACCCGCAGCTCGGCGGCGGCGGTCTGCACATCGCGCACGTGCTCTGGGGTGGCCTGCTGATGACCGTCGGCCTGGGCGTCGCGCTGGTCTTCCTCGGCGGGGCCGCCCGGATGACCGGCGCGGTGCTCGCCGGGGTCGGCTTCGGGCTGTTCATCGACGAGGTCGGCAAGTTCGTCACCGCCGGCACCGACTACTTCTACCGACCGGCCGCCGGCATCATCTACGCCGTCTTCGCCCTGCTGGTGGTGCTCACCCAGGGGCTGCGCGACCGGCTGCGCCTCACCCCGGGGGAGCGGGTGGCGAACGCGTTGGACGTGGTCGTCGGTGGCCTCGGTCGGGGGCTCACCGACCGGCGACGGGTGGCCACCCTACGGCTGGTCCGGGGGGCCGGTCCGGAGGTCGAGTCGGCGGTGTCCGCGTTGCTCGACGTGGTGCCGCGCCGGGGGCCACCGCCACAGCGGTTCTGGCAGCCCCCGGTGGCCCGGCTGCGGGCCGCGCTGATCCGGCTGACCGCCCGGCGGTGGGTGGTCTCCCCGGTGGTGGTCTACCTGGTCGTCGAGCCGGTGGCCACGGTGGTGGGGGTGGTCACGGAGGAGGTGACCGGTGAGTTGGACCAGGCCGGGGAGTGGGGCGCGGTGCTCGGGGTGTCCGCCTCGGCGCTGGTCGCCGGGGTGTTGAGCATCCGCGCGGCGTTCCTGCTCCGGCACGACCGGCGGGCCGCGTTCCGGCTGTTCAAGCTGGCCCTCCTGGTCGACCTGCTGTTCGGGCAGATCTTCAACTTCACGGTCAACCAGTTCGACGCGGTGACCGGGCTCGCGGTGGATCTGCTCCTGCTCGCCGTGGTGACCGCCGAACACCGCCGACTGGTACGCGAGTCGTGACCCGGGACGTGCGGATGATCCGGTTCGGTCGCGGCCCTGCCCGCGGCTGATGGGTGATTCGGCAGGTCGATCATTGGGTACGGCACCGTCGTACCCGGTGCGACGGGACTACGGACGCTACCGTGGTGCGGTGATCTAGGAAGGAGAATCATGGTCGATTCCCACAGCACGCCCGCCCGGACCCGTCCGGGTCTGGTGACAATCTCCAGCTATCTGCTGATGTTCTTCGCGGCGCTCCAACTCATCGGGCTGATCCTGACCCTCGCGATCAGCGGCAAGCTCCGCCAGGCGTTCGAGGACGCGTTCGAGGGGACCGCGAGCGAGGTCGACGGGCTCGGCACCGCCGTCGTGGTCTTCGCCGTCGCCGCGTCCGCCGTTCTACTGCTGATCGCGCTGGCCCTCGTCGTCCTGGCGATCTTCAACAACCGGGGCAAGAACGGCAGCCGGATCGCCACCTGGGTGGTCGGCGGCATCATGGTCTGCTGCGTCGGCGGCGGACTGGTCAACGGCGCCGCGGGCTTCAGCGGTTCCACCGGCTCCACCTCCGGCGACGCGCCGAGCGCCGAGGAGTTGGAGCGCAGCATGAACGCCGTGCTGCCCTCCTGGTACAACCCGGTCAGCACGCTGCTCGGCGTGCTCAGCCTGCTGGCCCTGCTGGCGGCGCTGATCCTGCTCGCCCTGCCGAAGTCCAACGAGTTCTTCCGCAAGGCCAAGGGCGGCTGGGAGCCGCCGGTTCCCGGTGCCGCCTACCCGACCGCCCCCGGTTACCCGGCGACCCCGGGCTACCCGGCGACCCCCGGTTACCCGGCGACGCCCGACTACCCGCAGCCCGGCGCCCCCGGTCAGCCGGGTGTGCCCGGACAGTCGGCCACCCCGGGCCAGCCCGGCCCGTCGTCGGCCACCCCGGGCGTGCCGGACCAGCCGCAGCCGTCCGACGGCTCGTCCTGGCCGCCGCCGTCAGGTGGGGACCCGGACCGGCCCGCCGGAGGCAGCGGACCGGACGACCCGCAGCGCCCCGCCGGCAGCTGACGGGCGCGTAACAGCGACACCGACGATTCCCTCCGAGTAGGTTGCACACCGACGCCTACCGGAGGGAATCGTCGTGTCGTACCCGGATCAGGTGCCGGCCCGCCGACCGGCGGCCGTCACCACGGCGGTGACACTGCTCGGGCTGATGGCGCTCGCCGCCGGGGTCTACGCCGTGACCACCCTGCTCGCCCTGGGCGGCACCATCGACCGGTTCCGGGTCGCCGCCGCCGGCACCGCCGCCGACCCGGGAGACGTCGACGGCGTGGTCCGGCTGCTGCGGTTCAGCACGATCGGTGCGGCGGTGTTGACGGTGCTGGTGGCGTTGCTGCTGGTCGGCCTAGCCGGCGGGCTGCTCGCCCGACGTCGGGCGGCCAGGATCGGCATCTGGGCGGTCTGCGGGTTGGGCCTGCTCGCCGGTGGGTGCGCACTGGTGGCACTGGTCGGCCAGCGGGCCAGGCCGCTGCGGCTCGGTGCCGGTGACCGGGGCGTCGCCGACCTGTTCGGCACCCTCGACGACGCCTACCCGTCCTGGTGGCTTCCGGTGAACGGGGCAGTTTCGGTGGCCCAGGCCCTCGGTTACCTCGCGGTGGCCGGGTTGCTGATGCTTCCCCCGGCGAACGCCTGGTTCGCCACCCGCCGGTCGGTGCCGCCCGCGTCCGCGCCGCCGCACCCCGCCGCGCCCTGGGCGTACCCCGTCTCCGACCTGCCCCACGGTGCCGCCGCGCCGGTGCCGCCCACGTCCGAACCGCCCCACGGTGCCGCCGCGCCGGTGCCGCCCACGTCCGAACCGCCCCCGGGTGCCGCTGCGTCGGCGCCGCCGCCCCGCTGAGGAGCAACCGTGACCGCCGACCGACCGGCTCCGGGCCGCCGCGCACTGATCACCGGGGCCACCGCCGGCATCGGTGAGTCCTTCGCCCGCCAACTCTCCGCCGAGGGCTGGGACCTGATCCTGGTGGCCCGGGACGCCACCCGGCTCGACGCGACCGCCGCCGAACTGACCGGCCGGTACGGCAACCGGGTGGAGGTCATCCCCGCCGATCTGTCCACCGACGACGGTTGTGGCCGGGTGGAACGGCGACTGGCCACGGGCGACCCGGTGCACCTGTTGGTCAACAATGCCGGGCTCAGCCTCAGCCGGCCGTTTCTGCGTTCCACCGTCGCCGATGAGACCCAATTGCTCCGGTTGAATGTGCACGCGGTACTTCGGCTGACTTTGGCGGCGCTCGGACCAATGACCGAACGTGGCGATGGGGCAGTGATAAATGTCTCTTCAGTCGCTGGGTTCGGCCCGGTGATGCCGGGTTCCACCTATCCGGCCAGCAAGGCCTGGGTCACCAGCTTCAGCGAATCGATCGGGCAGTCCACCCGCGCGTCGGGTGTGCACGTGATGGCGCTCTGCCCCGGCTACACCCGCACCGGCTACCACGAGCGCACCGGCATCGACATGTCCGCCATGCCGCGGTGGATCTGGCTGCGCGCCGACGACGTGGTCGCCGAAGCCCTACGTGACCTGCGGAAAGGCAAAACCGTCAGCGTTCCGGACTGGAAGTACAAGCTGGCCGTGGCGAGCCTGCGGCACGTACCGCGTCGGTTGTTGCGTGGCGCCTTCCGGGACCGACGGGGGCAGCTCGACCCGGCCGGGGAGTGACCGGCCGCCGGTGCCGTACGACGTGCGGGCGGCCCGCAGCCGCCCGGCAACTCTGCCGGTGCGGTCGCGCAGCGTAGCCGTCCATCGCCAGTCATCGGTTGCCCGCGCGACGGTTCCGGGTGGGCCGCACACACGACCCACAGACTTGCGCAGTACCCTCTATCGCCATGGGGGACCACGACGACCTGCGTAAATTCATCACTGACCTGGCTGTGGTCCATGGCCGGGTCGTGCTCTCCTCGGGGCGGGAGGCGGAGTGGTACGTCGATCTGCGTCGCGTGACTCTCCATCACCGGGCGGCTCCCCTGGTCGGTCGGGTGATGCGGGAGCTGACCGCCGACTGGAATTACGACGCGGTCGGTGGGTTGACCCTGGGTGCCGATCCGATCGGCATCTCGATGTTGCACGCCGCCGCGGAGACCGATCGACCCCTGGACGCCTTTGTGGTCCGCAAGGCCGGCAAGGCGCATGGTCTCCAACGGCGGATCGAGGGTCCTGAGGTGGCCGGCCGGCGGGTACTGGCGGTGGAGGACACCTCGACGACGGGCGGCAGCGTGTTGACGGCCGTCGAAGCACTACGCGAGGCCGGGGCGGAGGTCGTGGGCGTGGCGGTTATCGTCGATCGGGGCGCCAGCGACGTCGTACGAGCCGCCGGACTGCCGTATCGGGCGGCCTTTACGTTGGCTGACCTCGGCCTTGTGGCGTGAAAATTTGCCGATTCGGATCTGCTGATATGCAGGCGGATCGATGCTGCTGGTGGAAGGATGGAATACGTGGGAACTGCGTTGGCTGAAATGACCATGCCTCAGATCTCGCCGCTTGCCGGCGAGCCGATCGAACGTGCCGATGCCGAGCGGCTGGCGGGGGTCCTCAAGGCCCTCGCCGACCCCGCCCGGCTGCGGCTGCTCAGCCTGATCCAGTCGGCGCCCGAGGGCGAAGCGTGCGTGTGTGACCTCACCGCGCCGCTCGGCCTCTCGCAGCCGACGGTCAGCCACCACCTCCGCATCCTCACCGAGGCCGGCTTGCTGGAGCGGGAGAAGCGTGGTGTGTGGGCCTACTACCGGCTGGTGCCGTCGGCGATCGCCACGATCGCCGACCTCCTCACGCCGCCGCGCAAGCGGGCCACCAAGAAGGCCCGCTGACTGCACCCGTCGCCCCCGCCAGGGGCGACGTCCGATGGCGTACCAGGGGTGGCGTCATCGGGTGGTGACGGCTGTCCGTCACCGGTCAGTTTGCTGATCCACCACCGTGCCCGCGGTGGCGTACGTGTAGGCGAACGGCCGGTCCTCTCCCCGAGGGCCGGCCGTTCGTCGTCCGCCGGTCAGCGACCCTGACCGTGCTCCGGGTACCGTCCACCGTCCTGCGGCGGGGACTGGCCGTAGGTCTGCGGCGGGAACTGCTGGTCGTGGCCGTGCGGCTGGTCGGGCTGCCGACCACCGTAGGACTGCTGCTGCCCGTACTGCTGCGGGTCCCCGTGCTGCTGCTGGTGGCCGTGCTGCTGCGGGTCGCCGTGCTGCTGCTGGTGGCCGTGCTGCTGCGCCGACTGCGGTTCGCCGTACGGCTGCCGGGGCTGGTCGTGATGGTGGTGGTGCTCGACGGCGTCCCGGACGGCCTCCACCGCGCCCACCGCGCTCGCGGCGGCGATCACCGCGACGGCCTCACCGCGCCGACGGGCCTTACGGTCGCGGAGGAACTCGAAGAAGATCGGCAGCACCGAGATCAGGATGATCAACGCGACCACGGGCAGGATGTACCGGTCGATCTTGTCACCGATGGCGTTGTAGATCTGGTCGGCGAGCAGGTAGCCGATCAGCAGGATGCCGTCCACCCAGAGGATCGCGCCGACGACGTTCCAGAGGAAGAACTGCTTGGCCGGCATGCCGAGCGCACCCGCCACCGGGTTGAGGAACGTCCGCACGATCGGGATGAACCGGGCCAGCACCACGGCCTTGGCCGGGCCGAACTTCTGGAAGTAGAACTCCGCCTTCTCCACGTACTCCTTCTTGAAGAGGCGGGAGTTGGGGCGTTCGAACATCCGGCGGCCGTACCGGGCACCGAGCCAGTGCCCGAGCTGGGCACCGGCGATCGCGCAGAGCGGGCCGCCGATCAGCAGCCCGACCAGGGAGAGCCGGGTGCCGCTGCCGAAGATCGCATCGGCCACCGGTGAGGCGGCGACCCCGGCCAGGAAGAGCAGCGAGTCGCCGGGGAAGAAGAACCCCACCAGCAGACCGGTCTCGGCGAAGAGGATCACCCACACGCCGACCAGCCCGAAGGTCTGGAGCAGATCCTTGGGGTCGAGCGGATTCAGCGCGACCGTCTCGGCGACCACCCGCGTCTTCTCACCTGTGTCCACGGCCACACACCATACCGAGCCCGCGAAGCGCCGGTCGCGGCACTCGTCCCCCCGGCCGGGATCTCACCCCGACACCGGGTCCGGCCGGGCGGCCCCCGGCGTGCCGGGGGCCGCTGCCGACCCCCGGCCGGGCGGGGGCGATGTCAGCCGGACAGCAGGGGTGGCGGAGACGCGCCGGTCCCGTGCGGGGGTGCGGGAAGTGCCCGTCAGGCCACGAAGCGCGCCCGTCGACGCCGGGCCACCAGGTAGCTGCCGACGCCCGCCACCAGCAGCAGCCCGCCGACGGCGGCCACCAGGCCGGTGGGGGAGCCGGTGATCGGCAGTGAGCCGTCGCCGCCGCCCTGACCGCCCGAGCCGGGATTCACCAGGACCTTCGCGGTGTCGTTGCGCGGGTCGAGGTCCTTGCCACCGGAGCTGTGCTGCAGTTCGACCTTGCCGGTCAGGGTGCCCGCCCGGTCGATCCGGAACGAGAAAGGCAGGGCGACCCGCTCACCCTTGTGGAGGATGCCGTACTGGTAGCACTCGTACGCGCGGGCACCCGGTTGGCCGTACTCCTCCGGCTGCTGCGCGTCGGCGTCGGTGCAGTTGTCGGGGGCCTTCACGGCGGTGACACCCTTCGGCACGGTCAGCCGGATGTTCGCGCCGCCGCCGGAGCCGCCGTTGCCCGACGAGGCCGGCCCCCGGTTGGTGTAGCCGATCTTGACCGGTACTGTCGCGCCCACCTTGCCGGTGACGCGTACCTCGTCGGCAGCCAGGTCGGCCCGCTGCTCGCCGGTGACGGCCAACTCGATGGCGGTCTCGTTGTCGGCCTGCCGGACGTCGGTCTGTGCTGCCCGGGACGTGCCGGCGCGCAGCTTGCCGGCCGGTTCCAGCCGCAGCACCCCGCCGGTGCCCTGCTGGTCGAGGGTGTACTCGTGCCGCACGTCCGCCCAGTCCTGCGGGGTCAGCCAGGTGGCGGTGCCGGTCTGGGTGTTCGGCGCCCAGGCGTCACCGGGCACCGTGACACCGAAACCGCCGCCGACCCGGAACGTCCGGCCCGGCTCGATCGCGTCGTCGAAGGTGCAGGCGAACAGGTTCGGCGTGAAGTGAACCGGACCGCCCACGCTGCTGTAACGGCAGTTCTGGTAGCGCCTCGACGGGGTGAGCCCGTAGGCGCCCAGCACGAGGAGCACCGCGCCCTGCACGGTCTCCTGCCCCCGGTTGCCGACCGACAGCGCCGCCGGCACTGTGGCTCCGGGACGACCGCTCAGCTTGACCGCCGGGCCGGCCACCAGGTCGACCCCCTCGCCGATGAGCACGGTCGAGTCGTACGTGCGCGTGCCAACGCCGGGAATGGTCACGGTGAACCGGAGCCTGCCCTCCCGGCCCAGCGCGGCGTCGGCGCGTGGCCGGATCGAAAGGACGAGCAGTGCCGGCGCGTCCTCGCCGAAGGCCGTGCAGGTCAGGATGGTGCCCTCCCGGGTGCAGCTCCCGCCCCCGGGGGTACCCACCTCCGCGAAGGCGTCGACCGCGCCGAAGTCCACGGTGGCGGCGTACCTGCCGGGGGGCGTCTCGCCCGACAGCCGCAGGACCACCGTCTTGCCGGGCCCACCCGGGGCCAGGGTGATGTTGTTGGCGAACATGTCGAACCCGGCCGCCGCCGCAACGTCGGCGGGAGCGTCGGGGCTGGCGGGGGCAGCCGGTGCGGGAGCGGCGGAGGCGGCGACGAACACGCCCATCGCACCGAGCCCGGCCAGCAAACGTCGGATCGCGTGCTTGCGCATCAGCGGGTCCTGTCCTCATGGAATTCTGGCTGTCGTCACGCAGCGTACGGAACCCGGTCGGATGTGGTCGCCCCGCGACGCCGGGCGGCGGCAGAATGGGCCGAACTGCCGGCGGCTCCACCCCAACGGCCCCCGGCCACCTCCGTCGCCTGCCACCTGCCCGTGGCCGTCGCCTGTCTGTCGCTGTCGACCGTTGTCCGCCGCGTCAGAGCCGGGGGTCGACCGGCTCCGACTCGCAGGCGAGGATCGCGAAGACCAGCGCGTGCCGACGCCACAGCGGGACGTCGGCGGCGTACCCGTCCAGGGCGGCCAGGCCGAGCGCGTGTTCGCGCAGCGCCAGGCCCCGCTTGCGGCCCAGCGAGCGGCGACGCAGCGCGGCGAGCTGGGCGGGATCGGTGTAACCGGGGCCGTAGATGATCCGCAGGTACTCCCGGCCCCGGCACTTGATCCCCGGCTGGAGCAGCGAACCCCGTGCCGACCGGGCAGCCGGACCGGCGTACGGCTTGACCACCATCCCCTCGCCGCCCGCCCCGGTCAGCGCCAACCACCAGTCGGTGGCCGCCGTCACCGCCGCATCGTCGGCCAGCTCCACCACCTGCCGTCGGGTCGGCGTGAAGAACTCCGGATCGGCCGCGCAGAGCCGGTCGGCCAACGCCAGGTGCCAGCCGTGGTCCCGGTCGGTGAAGGTCACCTTCGCCCCGGCCAGCACCGAGAACGGCGCCAGCGTCACCCCGCGCAGCCCCTCGGTGGGGGCCACGTACGTCCGGTAGGCCGCCGAGTAGCTCTCGATCTCCGCCCGGCGGGCCGTCATCCGGTCCCGCAGCGCGTCCACCGGCAACCCGCGGGCGCCTGCCGCCTCCAGCGCGTCCAGCGCCGCCGGCAACGCCGCCCGGCCGGCCGCCCCGACCCCCGCGTACTGCTCGCGGATCAGCCCGCCCGCCTTCGCCGACCAGGGCAGCAGCTCACAGTCCAGCAGCAGCCGGTCGGTGCCCAACTCGTCCCACAGCCCGGCCGTGCCGACCGCCGCCCGGACCCGGTCCAGCAGCTCCCCGTCCCACGGCGGGCCGAAGAACGGCCGGCCGGTACGGGTGTGCACCACCCCGCCGCCGAACGGGCCGGGTTCCCGCTCGACCAGCACCACCGCCCGGGAACCCATGTGCTTCTCCTCGCACACCACCCGCTCCACGCCGGCCGACCGGTAGTCCCCGAACGCCTGCGCCGGGTGCTCCAGGAACCCCTCCACCGTCGACGTCGAACACGGGGCCATGGTCGGCGGCAACCAGACCAGCCGGCCCGGGTCCACCGCGAACCGGCTCATCACCTCCAGCGCGGCGGCGGCGTTCTCCGCCGGCACGGTCAGCGTCCCGTAGGCGTGCTCCAGGTGCCGACGCCCGGTCACGTCGGCCAGGTCGAGCACGGTGTCCGGGCGGGTCGGCGCGCTGACCAGCGGTCGGGCCGGGGCGTACCACTCCCGCTGGGCGTCGACCGCGACCAGCTCCCGCTCCGGGTAGCGCAGCGCGGTGAGCTTCCCGCCGAAGACGCACCCGGTGTCGACGCAGAGGGTGTTGTTGATCCACTCCGGCGTCGGGGTCGGGGTGTGCCCGTAGACGACCGTGGCCGCACCCCGGTAGTCGCGCGCCCACGGGTAACGCACCGGCAGGCCGTACTCGTCGGTCTCGCCGGTCGTCTCGCCCCAGAGCGCGAACGAGCGGACCCGGCCCGACGCGCGGCCGTGGTAGGCCTCCTTCAACCCGGCGTGCGCCACCACCAGTCGGCCGCCGTCCAGCACGAAGTGGCTGGCCAGGCCGTCGATGAAGGTCGCCGCCCCGGTCACGAACGCCGGGTCCTCGGCGTCGAGCTGCGCCATCGTCTCGGCCAGGCCGTGGGTGAGCTTGACGTCCTGGCCACGCAGCTTGCGCAGCAACTTGTGCTCGTGGTTGCCCGGCACGCAGATCGCGTGCCCGGCCGCCACCATGCCCATCACCAGGCGCAGCACGCCGGGGGAGTCCGGGCCGCGGTCCACCAGGTCACCCACGAAGACGGCGGTACGACCAGCCGGGTGCACCGCGTCCACCGGGCGACCCGCGTCGTCGCGGTGCAGCACGAAGCCCAACCGCGCCAGCAACTCCTCCAGCTCCGCCCGGCAACCGTGCACGTCACCGACGATGTCGAACGGCCCGGTCAGCTCCCGCCGGTCGTTGTGGAGTTTGTCGAGGCGAACCTCCGCCGCGTCGATCTCCTCGACCCCCCGCAGCACGTGCACCTTGCGGAACCCCTCCCGGGCCAACTGCCCGTACGACCGGCGCAGGTCACGCTGCATCCGGGCCAGCACCTGCCGGTCGAAGTCCCGGTCGGCGCGGGCCTGGGTCCGCTCCCAGGCCAACGCCTCCGGCACGTCCAGCACGATTGCCACCGGGAGGACGTCGTGCTCCCGGGCCACCTGCACCAGCCCGGCGCGGGCGTGCGGCTGGAGGTTCGTCGCGTCGACCACGGTGAGCCGGCCCCGCCGCAGCCGCACACCCGCCACGTGGTGCAGCGCCCCGAACGCGTCGGCCGACGCGGACTGGTCGTTCTCGTCGTCGGCGACCATCGCCCGGAACGCGTCCGAGGCGAGCACCTGGCTGGGCGCGAAGTGCCGGGCGGCGAACGTGGACTTGCCCGAGCCGGAGACGCCGACCAGCGCCACCAGGGCGAGTTCGGGAATGTCGAGGATGGTCACCGGGCTACCTCCCGGGTCCCCGTCCCGACGGTCGTTCCCGTCCCCACGGTGCGGAACACGGCGAGCTGGGTGGGTGGGCCCACCTCGGAGTCGTCGTCACCGACGCCCCGGATCTCGGCCACATAGCCGTACGCCGCCGCGACCCGGTCGACCCAGTCGGCGAACTCGACCCGGGTCCATTCGAACCGGTGGTCGGGGTGCCGGAACTGGCCCGCTCCCAGCCCTTCGTAGCGGACGTTGTGCTCGGCGTTCGGTGTGGTCACCACGACGGTGGCCGGCCGGGCGTGGCCGAACACGGCATCCTCCAGCGCCGGTAGGCGTGGCGGGTCGACATGCTCGATCACCTCCATCAGGACCCCCGCGTCGTACCCGCGTAGCCGGTCGTCCCGATACGTCAGGGCGGACTGCCACAACCGGACCCGGTCCCGTTGCCGCTCCGGCAGCCGGTCCAGCCGCAGTCGACGGGCCGCGAGCGTCAGCGCCTGGTGGGACACGTCGGTGCCGACGATCTCCGTGTAGCGCCGGTCGCCGATCAGGGCGGACAGCAGCGCGCCGGGTCCGCAGCCGAGGTCCAACACCCGGGTCGCCCCGCTGGCCGTGAGCGCGGCGAGCACCGCCTCCCGGCGGCGCAGCGCCAGCGACGGCTGGCGAGGAGCCTGTTCGCGTTCGACTTCGGCCACGCTGTCGACGGGTGGCTCGTCGGCCAGCTGCTGCGCGGCGAGGCGGGCCATGGCCTCCCCGGCCAGGGCGCGGCGGTGGGCCAGGTAGCGACGGACGATGACGGCCCGCTCCGGGTGGTCGGCGAGCCAGCCGGCACCCGCTCGGAGCAGCTTGTCGATCTCGTCCGGGGCGACCCAGTAGTGCTTCGCGTCGTCGAGGACCGGCAGCAGCACGTACAGGTGGTTCAGGGCGTCGGCGAGCCGCAGCGTGCCGGTGAGGGTCAGATCGACGTAGCGGCTCTCGCCCCACTGCGGGTGCGTCTCGTCGAGTGGAATCGGGGCGGCCGTCACCGCCCAGCCCAGCGGGGCGAACACCCGGGCGGCCAGGTTGGCACCGCCCCGGCAGCGCAGCACCGGCACCCGTAGCTGAAGCGGGATCGGCGCGGCGGCCAGCTCCGGCCGGTCCCGGGACTCGCCGCGCAGGGCCGAGCGGAACACCTTGGCCAGCGCGGAGGAGAGCAGGCTCGACGCCGCGTACGGCCGGTCGTTGACGTACTGGCCGAGGCTGAAGCTCTCCGGGGTGCGGCCCCTGCCCCGGCCCCGGCCCTCGCCGGTCAGCCGCAGCGGGTCGACGTCGACCAGCAGGGCGGCAGTGCAGTGCTGCTCGTCGGCCTCGGGATAGAACACGTGCGCCGCGCCGACCGGCAACTCGAAGGAGTGGATCCGGTCGGGATGCTTGGCCAGCAGATATCCGAGGTCGGTGGCGGGCCGGTGCGTCGTGGTGAGGGTGAGGAGCACGGCCCCAGGGTGCCAGGGCCGTCGATCCTCCGTCGTCCCGTTTACGTCCCGCCGTGGCCCACGGCGCGCGCCGCCGAGCTGCTCCGCCGAGCCCGCATCGGGCCCGGCGGAGCAGCTCGGTCAGGCGACGAAACGGGTCCGCTGGCGCCGGGACAGCAGGTAGCCGCCGCCACCGGCCACGAGCAGCAGCGCGCCGAGAGCGGCGAACAGGACGGCCGGCACGCCGGTGACCGGCAGGCCGCCGTCGTCACCGGCACCCTGGCCGCTGGCCGCGTTGACCGTCAGCCAGGCCCGGTCGTTGGCCGGCTTGAGGTCATCGGCGAAGCCACCGCCGGCGGGGCACTCGCACGGCGCGTTGACGTGTACGGCACCCCGGGCGTTCGGGACGACCTTGTCGATGCGCAGCCGGAAGTCCATGGTGTAGCTCTTGCCGTTCAGCAGGAGCATGCCCGAGCTGCACTGGTAGGTGCGGGTGCCCCGTCGTAACCCGCAGTTGTCCGGGACCTCGGTGGCGGTGGTGCCCGGTGGCAGTTCGACGTCCGTGTGGGTGGCGGCCTCGTAGTCGCCGTTCACCCTGTCGAGCGTGGCCGGGCCGTTGTTCCGGAAGCCGACGGTCGCCGTGACGACGGCGCCGGCCCCGCCCTGCACCGTGTCGCCGACCGCCACGAGGTCGGTGCCGTTCCTGCCGGTGATCTTGATGACCCACGAGGTGTAGTTGTTGCCCGGGCCGACGTCGGTCTGGTCGGCCTGCCGCGACTGCTTCGGGGCGTCGGTCAGGGCCAGCCTCGGGCCGCTGCCGGGGATGGCTGCCCGGGCGCCGGCGTCCAGCCGCACCCGGTACAGATCCTCGAAGTCGGCCCTGGTCATGAAGTAGGCCGAGGCGGACTGGTTGCTCGGCGCATAGGTGTCCTTGCCGAGCTGGAAGTCCAGCGTGGTCGCGAGCCGCCCGCCCGCCGGGATCTCCTCGTCGAACTGGCAGGAGATCAGGTAGTCATCGGTGTAGAGGCAGTTGCTGAACCGGTCCTTGGTCCGGACCGAGTAGGGGAGGTCGAAGACGGCCGCGAAACCCTCCACGGCCTTGGCGCCGACGTTTGCCACGACCAGTGGCACCGTGACCTTCCCACCCGGCGGAGTGGAGTGGGTGGTGAACGGCGCGCCGGCCAGATCGACGCCCTCACCGACGCGGACCCGGGAGGTGTAGCCGCTCCGCCGCTGGCCGGCCACGAGGAGGTCGACCTTGACCTCGCCCGAGTCGCCGGTCTTTGCCTCGTCGGTGGGCGTGATGCGGACCGGCTCGGTCCCGCTGCCATAGATCCCGCTGCCGGGCGGTCCCTCGGTGATTTCGATGTCGTCGGGCTCCGTGCAGAGCAGGACGCCCGGCTCCGGGGCCGCGCAGTCGATGGCCTGTTCGGGGGCGATGGTGACCTTGCCGGCGAGGGTGCGGTAGTCGTACCGCACGGAGACGTCGGAGAGCGCGGTCGGCCGGTCGGCGTACAGAATCAGGACGCGGGAGGTGCCCGAGGAGTTGGCGGCGAGGGTGGTGTCCTGGAAATAGGGCCGGATCTCGACTGCGGGCGCGGCGACGGCCGGGGTGGCAGTGCCGGCGAGGAACACGCCTGCGACGCCGATCCAGGCCAGCCAGCGCCGCCGATGGGAACGCTCGATCATGGGGTCCTCCCAGTGGGGGGGTGGGCCCACGCAGCTTAGAGGTGCCTCACAGTTCTGGGGTAACTCCGCTCAGTGATCGGCGCGCCTGTCCCTCACCTGTGGCCTCAGCGGTAGTCGTCCTCGTCGGCGGTGACCACCCGGGCCTGCTCCATCGCGTCCCAGTCGGCGACCTCCAGGCCCCGGTGCGGCTCGGCGTCGGTCTCGTCCGGGCCGATCACCGCGGCCTGCTCGACCGCGTCGGCCGGCTCGGCCTCCGGGTCGCGCTCCTCCGGGTCGAGGTGGTCGCTCGGGATGAAGTCCTCGTCGGGCTGACCCATCGTCCCTCCCTGGTGCCGGCGGCCTGTCCACCCCACCGTACGGGCTGGGGGCGCAGGTCGCCCGGTGGGCGCGGGAACGCGGGAACGCCCTACCGGGAACGCCGGCCGGTGTCAGGATGGGTCGGTGGGTTTCCTGATCCGGTTGGTGATCACGGCGATCGCGCTGTGGGTCACCACGCTGATCGTGCCCGGGGTCGACGTCACCGGCCGCAACGGCGCGAACACCGCCCTCACCCTGCTCGTGGTGGCGCTGATCTTCGGTGTGGTCAACGCCATCCTCAAGCCGGTGATCAAGGTGGTCGGTTGTGTGTTCTACCTGCTCACCCTCGGGTTGTTCGCGCTGGTGGTGAACGCGTTGCTGTTCCTGCTGACCGATCGGCTCGCGCGCGCCCTCGACCTGCCGTTCCGGGTGGACGGTTTCTGGGCCGCCTTCTGGGGGGCCATCGTGATGGCCGTGGTGACCTGGTTGATCAGCGTCGCCGTGCCCGACCGGTGGGAGCGCCGGTGAGGCCGACGGGTGGACGGTCCCCGGGGCGGTGGTGCCCGCCGTCGCCTCCTGCGGGATACTGCCGACGGTGGACAGCGCGGTCCGGCGCACCGATGGAAGACAGCGGCCAGCGCGGCCGAGAGCGGTAGTTAAGGAGCTTTTCACATGCCCATCGCTTCCCCCGAGGCTTACGCGGAGATGCTGGACCGGGCCAAGGCCGGCCGGTACGCGTACCCCGCGATCAACGTGACCTCGTCGCAGACCCTGAACGCGGCGCTGAAGGGCTTCGCCGACGCGGAGAGCGACGGCATCATCCAGGTCTCCACCGGTGGTGCCGAGTACCTGTCCGGGCCGTCCGTCAAGGACATGGTGACCGGTGCGGTGGCCTTCGCCGCGTACGCGCACGAGGTGGCCAAGAAGTACCCGGTCAACATCGCGCTGCACACCGACCACTGCCCGAAGAACAAGCTGGACGGGTTCGTCCGGCCGCTGATGGCCATCTCCCAGGAGCGGGTGAAGGGCGGCCAGGAGCCGCTGTTCCAGTCGCACATGTGGGACGGCTCGGCCGTGCCGGTGGCGGAGAACCTGCAGATCGCCGCGCAGCTGCTCGACGAGGCCGCCAAGGGCAAGATCGTCCTGGAGATCGAGGTCGGCGTCGTCGGTGGCGAGGAGGACGGCGTCGAGAACGCCATCAACGACAAGCTCTACACCACCGTCGAGGACGGCCTGGCCATGGTCGAGGCGCTGGGCCTGGGCGAGAAGGGCCGCTACATGGCGGCGCTGACCTTCGGCAACGTGCACGGCGTCTACAAGCCGGGCAACGTCAAGCTCCGCCCGGAGATCCTCCACCAGATCCAGGAGGCGGTCGGCGCCAAGTACGGCAAGGACAAGCCGCTCAGCCTGGTCTTCCACGGCGGCTCCGGCTCGCTGCTGGAGGAGATCCGGGAGGCGCTCGACTACGGCGTGGTGAAGATGAACATCGACACCGACACCCAGTACGCCTTCACCCGGCCGGTCGCGGACCACATGCTCCGCAACTACGACGGCGTCCTCAAGATCGACGGCGAGGTCGGCAACAAGAAGCAGTACGACCCGCGTACCTGGGGCAAGCTGGCCGAGGCCGGTCTCGCCACCCGGGTCATCGAGGCGTGCGAGCACCTGCGTTCCACCGGCACCCGGATGAAGTGACAGTTCGTACCCTGTCGACGGCCGGCTCCCCCTCGGGAGCCGGCCGTCGCCGTCGGGGCCCGGCCACGACGGTGGCCGGGCCGGCCGTCAGGCGGTCGCGGTGAGCACCCGGACGGCCTCGTGGACGTCGTCGGTGAGGTGGATGCTGGCGGACAGGTCACCGGCCGGCGAACCGGCGAACAGCGGGCGCAACAACGACTCGATCGGCAGCTCCCGGGTCCAGTACGCCCGGTCCAGGAAGACGTACGCCCCGCTCGCGCCGTCCGTGCCGTAGTACGTCTTCGTCGCCGCCTGGAACACCTCCTGCACGGTGCCGGCCCGGCCGGGCGCGAAGACGATCCCGCCCCGGGCCAGCCGCAGGATGGTGTCCTCCCGGATGGCGTTGGAGAAGTACTTGGCGATCCGACCGGCGAACAGGTTCGCCGGTTCGTGCCCGTACAGCCAGGTGGGGATGGCCAGCCCGCCGGAGCGGGCCCAGTCCAGGCCGGGCCCCCGCTGCTGCGGCACGGTGGCGGCGTAACGGTCCCGGACCGCCAGCGCGGCGGCCGTGTACCGGTCGTGGTCGGTGAAGTCGGGGGACACCGCCAGCAGGTCGATCGCGGTGTCCAACTCCCGCGCCGGCCAGGCCGCCAGGAACGCGCCCAGGTTGGCCGCCTCCATCACCCCCGGGCCGCCGCCGGTCACCACCAGCCGGTCGGCCCGCGCCAGCTCCCAACCCAGCACCGCCGCCATCCGGTACGGCACGCTGCCGCGCGGCACCGCGTGCCCGCCCATCACCCCCACCACCGACTGCGGCCCGTGGGTGGACAGCCAGGTCCGGGTCGCATCGGCCAGGGCGTTGTCCACGCCGTGGTCGTGCAACCGCTGGCCGAGCGCCTCCTTCACGTCGGGCAGGGCACCACCGTGGGCGCGGAAGTGCGCGTAGACCCGGGTGTCGTACATCCCGGCGAACCCGCCGCGGGCGAACCCCTCGGCCAGGTCGGTGGGGGTGTAGAGGTGGGCCGGCTGGGTCGGGTAGGGCAGGCCGGAGAAGGGCGGCACCACGTTCGCCCCGCGCCGGACCAGGTCGGCTCCGACCTCCCGGCCGGCAAACCGGCAGCCCACGAAGAGGGTGCCGGCCACCTCGGTGGCGGTCAGGTCGGGAACCGGATCGAGGTCGAGGCGGAGCCCCTGCACGGTCAAGCCGGCGAGGCTGCCGGCGACCAGGTGCCGGTCGAACTCGGCCCGGGTCTCGATCTCGTCATGACTGGTGTCGTGCGGCGCGATGACGTCCGCGGGAGGTGGGGTCGGCACCCCGCCATCCTGCCCCCACCCCGCCACCACCGCGCGGCGGCGGGGGCACCGACGACAGGAGCCCGGCGACCGAGGTCACCGGGCTCCTGCGTAACCGGGTCCTGGGGAGGCTCCGGACCAATAGTTGTAGTGGAAGATATCTCCGTGCGGCATGGGCCGCAGGGCCGACCGGCGGGGCCGCTGGGGTGGATCATCCGAGCCGCGAGGGTCGCCGGTACGACCGCAGGGCCGGTACGGTCGGCCGAGGGTTCACCCGGTGGGGCCGAGGGTTCACCCGACCGGGTCCCGGGCGTGACGTAGACCTCCACCGTTCAGCCACCGTATACAACCGACCCCCTCGCGCCGCGCTGGGCGAAGCGGGTTGAATGGGGCGATGCAGAACCTGTTGCCTGAGCCTCCGGCCACCCTCCTGCCCGTGCACGAAGAGGCGGACGCCGCGCTGGACGCCGCCGCCGAGCAGGGCACCGACGAGGCGTACGCCGAGGTCGCGGCCCGCTTTCCCACCCACAGTGCGGCCTGGGCGGCGCTGGCCACCCGAGCCCTGGACAGCGGCCAGGTGATCGCGGCGTACGCGTACGCCCGCACCGGCTACCACCGTGGCCTGGACCAGTTGCGGCGCAGCGGCTGGAAGGGGCACGGCCCGGTCCCGTGGTCGCACACCCCGAACGAGGGCTTCCTGCGCTGCCTCTACGTCCTGTCCCGGGCCGCCGGGGAGATCGGCGAGGCGGACGAGGCCGCCCGGTGCGCCCAGTTCCTCCGCGACTGCGACCCGGCGGCCGGGGACGCCCTCGCCAGCGCCTGACCGGCCGACCAGCGCCCGATCCGACCGGCTGACTGCCGTCGGGTGGGTCGGCCCGTGGTCACCCCGCGTCGGCCGGTCTGACGGGCAGCAGCCCACCCTGACCGTCGCCGGCCCGCCCCCGACAGCACGTGGGGGCGGGCCGGCGTGTCGGTTCCCGGTGCCGTCGGGGCGATCACCCCGTGGCGTCGTACCGCCGATCGGGCGGTTCAGAGCCCTTCGGCCACCGCTGCGGCGATCTTCAGCCAGGCGTCCCGGGAGGCCGAGGAGAGCCCGCCGTACCGGATCGGCTCGCCGGTGTCGATCAGCCGCTCGTACGGCGCGAGCAGCACCGCCCTGGTCCGGGCGGCGAAGTGTTCCTGGATGGCCGGCAGGTCGATCTCCTTGCGGGACGGCGGCATCGACACCACCGTCACCGCCTGCCGGACGAGCCGGTGCCGGCCGCTCTGCTCCAGGTGGTCGAGCATCCGGGCGGCCGTCTCCGCCGAGTCGTTACGGGCCGACATGGTGACCACCAACTGGTCGGTGGCGTCCATCGCGGCCTGCCAGTTCTGCGCCCGGACGTTGTTACCGGTGTCCACGAAGATCAGCTTGTAGAACCGGCTCACCACCTCACGGATCTCGGCGAACGCCGCCGCCGTCAGCATCTCGCCCCCGGTCGCCGACTCGTCCGAGGCGAGCACGTCGAACATCCCCTCGCCCTGCGAGCGGACGTACTGCGACAGGTCCCCGATCCGGCCGTGCGGCCCCTGGAACTGCCCGAGGTCGCGCAGCATGTCCCGGACCGTACGGGAGTGGAAGTCCTGCTGCGCCCGCATCCCCAGGGTGCCCTGGGTCTCGTTGTTGTCCCAGGCCAGCACGTAGCCGCCGCGCTTCTGCCCGAAGGTCATCGCGAGCAGCAGGATGGCCACCGTCTTACCGGCGCCGCCCTTGGGGTTGACCACGGTCACCTGGCGCAGCCCGCCGAAGTTGCGGCGCACCATCTCGATGTCCCGCTTCACCTCCTGCTCGTGCTGACCCGGCGGGAGCTTCACCAGGCCGATCCGGTTGACCACGGCCCGCACGCCCATCGTGGCGATCGGGTCGGCCGGCCGGATCTGCCGGCGGCGGGCGAAGTCCTCGGCGGTCGGCGCGATCCCACTCTCCGGCGACCACCCCAGTTCCGGGTAGCCGGCCGGGGTCGCCGGGTCGGGATAGGCGGCCGGGGGCATCCCGGCCGGGCCTGGCTGCTCCGGCCAGGACGACCGGTACCAGCCGCCGGGTGACTGCTCGCCGGGTGACTGCTGACCGGGTGACTGCTGGCGGGGCGGCATGGGTCCTTCGGGTCCGATCGATCCCGGCCGGACCGATCCGGGATCTGCCGGTCCGGCTCCGGTGGGCCCGGGGTGATCGGGGCCGGAGCCGCTGATGGGTCCGGGCCATCCGGTGGGACCGGGTGCGGGGAGCAGCGGCGGCGGGAGTGGCGGCGCGGTGGGTGCCGGGAGTGGGGGAACCGCCGGCACGCCTGCTGCTGGCGGGTGTTCCGACGGCGGCTGCGGCTCGGACGACACCCCACCGGGCTCTGCTGTCGATGGATGGCCAACCGCGCCAACCCCTACGGCCGTACCGGGCACCACCTCGTCGACGCCGCCCGATTCTGCTCCTTCGCCCGGCTGTCCGGCTCTCCCGGACTCCCCGGCCCTGCCCGGTCCCTCAGCACCGCCGGCCCGCTCAGCACCGCCGCTTCCCTCAGCACCGCTGGCCCGCTCAGCACCGCCGCTTCCCTCAGCACCGCTGGCCCGCTCAGCACCGCCGCTTCCCTCAGCGCCGCCGGTCCGCTCAGCGCCATCCGGTGCCCTGCCTCTGCCCGGCTCCTCGGCCCTGCCGGGTTCTTCGGCTCCGACCGAGAGCCGTTGGGGCGGCAGCGCCCATGGGGACTCGCCCCGGCCCGCCGGCTGTGCCGGTATCGCCGGCACGCCTGTGGCATCCGATCCAGCGTCGTGGATCTTGGAGGATTTCGGCCCCTGGAGGGGCCCGAACCTTCCAAGATTCAATTCGGTCGGGTCAGTTCCGTGGGGCACGACGTTTCCGTTGCTCGGGTGGGCCGGTGGGACGGGGTGGGGCGGGCCGTTGCGAGGGCTCGGCGGGTGCACATCCGTCGACGGACCGGGCAGCTGGCCAGGTCCGGCCGGCGGCGACGGTGGGCCGGCGAGCGACGGGTCCAGGGTGAAGGGCAGATCGAGGTCCACCCGCCCGGACCGGCCCCGCCCGGCCCGCCGCTCCGGCCTGCGGTGTTCCGCCGGTTCTTGGTGTTCTGCCGGTTCTTGGTGTTCTACCGGCCCCCGGTGCGCCCTCGGAGCGTGGTGTTCTGCCGATCCCTGATACCCCGCCGACAGGGTGGGGTGCGGGTCGTCGTGCCTGGGCGGAGGGTGGTATCCGGCCTGGTAGTCGTATCCGGCCTGGTAGTCGTATCCGGCCGGGGTGTCGTAGCCGGGGAGGCCGTCGTACCTCGGTGGGAGGTTCGGGGTGGGGGTCGGGTCCGGGTGGGCGGGTGTCCACCCGTCCCCGGGCGGGGCCCAGCCACCGTCGGTAGGTGTCGGAGTCACCTCCGCCGAGAGCGACGGGTACGCCGTCGGCGGGAAGGCCGGCGGGGGTTCACCGGCCCAGTGCGGCACCGGTTCGGCCGGGTCCGGTGGCCAGAGCGGTTCGATGTCCCGCTCCGGCACCGGCTGCTGGCCGGGCAGTCCTGCCCGGTCGGCGTTGTCGTCCACCACGGCTCCTCCCCATTCCTCCCGCCGAGGATAGGCCGTCCCGTTCCCGTCACGCCGGGTGACGACACGCGGGTGGTGGTCAGCCCGTGAAGACCGCCCAGGCCCCGGGCTCGGTCCACCAGGACCGCTTCCGGCTCAACTCGCCCTCGACCCCGTCGTCGAGGAAGGGCACCCGTTCGTCGCGGGGGATCACGGCCACCGCCCGGCCCCGGGCCCGACGTACCTCGTAGCGGATCTTCCTCCTCCTACCCAACGTGGCGCGGGTCGGCACGGGAACGGCCACCGCGACCTCCACCAGACCGTCGGCCGGGTCGGGGGCGGTGAGCAGCGGCAGCGAGTCGAGGGTCGCGTATCCGCCGGCGTTGCCGATCGCGCAGGCCAGGATCGGGTCCGCGCCGTCGGTGAGCACCGCGTCGTCCACCTCCACCCGGCCACGCCAGTGCAGCGGCCGGCCCGCGTCGTCGGCCGCGCCGAGCAACGCGCCGTCCAGGGTCACCGAGCCGCCGTCGTTGCGCAGCAGGTCGAGCCGGCGTACGCCGCCGTCGAGCACGGCCGCCGCCACCGCCGCCGGGTCCCGGGGCAGGCCGAGCTGCGCGGCCAGGTCCCGGTGCGGGCCACCCCGGGCCGGATCGAGCGGGAGTACGCCGATCGGCGGCAGATCGGGCACCGTACGGTTGCCGGCCAGCTCGGCGGGGCGGCGGCTCGGCGGTGGGGCGTACCGGCGGACCAGCCGACGCACGACGGCGCGCAACTGGGCGTCGCTGGCGGTGGCGACGACCAGCCGGACCTTGCTGTCCGGGTCGGGCCAGGTGAGGCCGTCGGGGCGGGCCGGAGCGTCCAGCCGGGCCAGCACCTCGTCGACCTCGGCGTCGGAGCGGGCGATGACCGTCTCCACCCGGGCGCCCCGGGCGGTCAACGCGTCCGCGCAGGCCAGCACCGGCACGCGCGGTGTCTCGCAGCGCTCCCCGCCCGGCTCGGCGGGCGGCTTCCCGGTGGGGTCGGAGGTGCCGCCGCAGCAGGCGTCGCCGCTGCCACAGCCTCCACCGGGAGCGTCCCGCTCCGAGCCGAGGGTGAGCAGCACCACGTCGTACAAACCGGGCCTCCTGACCTCCGACGCGAACCCCTGCTGGCCACGCCGTCCCTACTTGTTAGCCTGACACCCCGGGCTCGCCAACCGGTCGCCACCTGGCACCCGAGCCTTCTGGAGGCGGAAAAGATGCCAGCGATCGTGCTCATCGGCGCTCAGTGGGGCGACGAGGGCAAGGGCAAGGTTACCGACCTGCTGGGTGAGCGGGTCGACTACGTCGTGCGCTACTCCGGCGGCAACAACGCCGGCCACACCGTGATCACCCCGGACGGGCAGAAGTACGCGCTGCACCTGATGCCGTCGGGCGCGCTCTCACCGAGCGCCATGATCGTCATCGGCAACGGGGTGGTGGTCGACCCGAAGGTGCTGCTCGCCGAGATCGACGGGCTCGCCGAGCGGGGGGTGGACGTGTCCCGGCTGCGGATCTCCGGCGACGCGCACCTGATCATGCCGCACCACCGGGCGCTGGACCGGGTGGTGGAGCGCTACCTCGGGTCGGCCCGGATCGGCACCACCGGGCGGGGCATCGGCCCGGCGTACGGCGACAAGGTCGCCCGGATGGGCATCCGGCTCCAGGACCTGCTCGACCCGGGCATCCTGCGCAAGAAGCTGGAACTCGCGCTGCGCGAGAAGAACCAGCTGCTGTTCAAGGTCTACAACCGCAAGGCGATCGACGTCGAGGAGACCGTCGAGGAGTACCTGCGGTACGCGGAGCGGCTGCGGCCGTACATCGCCGAGACCCGGGTGATGCTCTGGGACGCCCTGGACCGAGGCGAGACGGTGCTGCTGGAGGGTGCCCAGGCCACCATGCTC
Source organism: Micromonospora matsumotoense (assembly GCF_900091525.1). GTDB lineage: Bacteria > Actinomycetota > Actinomycetes > Mycobacteriales > Micromonosporaceae > Micromonospora > Micromonospora matsumotoensis. The sequence continues at coordinate 88,819 of NZ_FMCU01000019.1, read as the reverse complement.
GACATGGACCACGGCACCTACCCCTTCGTGACCTCGTCGAACCCGACGGCCGGTGGGGCGTGCGTGGGTGCGGGCATCCCGCCGACCGCGATCACCGGGGTCATCGCGGTGAGCAAGGCGTACACCACCCGGGTCGGGTCCGGCCCGTTCCCGACCGAGCTGTTCGACGACAACGGCCAGCACCTGCGCAAGGTCGGTCACGAGTACGGCACCACCACCGGCCGGGAGCGCCGCTGCGGCTGGTTCGACGCCGTCGTGGCCCGGTACTCCTGCCGGCTCAACGGCGTCACCGACCTGGTGATCACCAAGCTGGACGTGCTCACCGGCCTGCCCAAGGTCCCGCTCTGCATCGGGTACGAGATCAACGGCGAACGCTTCGACGACATGCCGATGACGCAGACCGACTTCCACCACGCCACCCCGATCTATGAAGAGCACGACGGTTGGTGGGAGGACATCAGCAAGGCGCGCACCGAGGACGAGCTGCCGGAGAACGCCCGCCGCTACATCGCCCGCATCGAGGAGATCACCGGCACCCGCGTCAGCGTGGTAGGCGTAGGCCCCGGCCGCGAAGAAAACGTAGTCCGCCACCCACTCCTCCCCTAACCCACCCCCACCCCCGCCCCCGCCCCCGCCCCGGCCTCTGCCCCGCCCCGCCTCGCCTTGGTGATCAAGAGGTTTGCGTCATGAGAGTGCTCGTATTTGACGTAAACCTCTTGATCACCAGCTGAGTCGCGGAAGTTATCCACAGATTTATCCACAGGGGTCGAAGTGCCTGTGGGTGGCGGGTGAGGGTGGGGCGGTGATGCCGCTCGAACTCATCCATCGTGTCGCCCTCGGGCAGGACGGGATGGTCACCACGTCGCAGGCCCTCGCGGCCGGTCTGACCCGTGACCACATCAGACAGCTCTGCCGCTCCGGCCGGTGGAGGCGGCTGTCCCGTGGTTGCTTCGTGCCGGGCGGGCAGCCACCCGATGCGGTCACCGGCCGGGTCCGCATCCGGGCGGCGGTGGTCAGCCTCGGTCCGCGAGCTTTCGCGGTCCTCGACAGCGCGCTGGAGCTGCACGGCATCGCCGTACCGCGCCGGAGCTCCGCCGTCCACGTCTCGGTGCCCGTGGACCGCCCCCGGCCGCAGCGGCCCACCGACCCCTCACTCGTGGTCCACCAACTGACCGTGCGCCCCGATGACATCGTCGACGTGGCAGGCATCCCCACGACATCACCCTTGCGTACGGTGACGGATGCGATTCTTCGGCTGGACCGGTACCCGGCCGTGTCGGTGCTCGACTCGGCGTTGAACCGAGGACTCGTCACCCCGGAGGACCTGGCGACCGCACCGGCGCTGGTCCGAGGCCGACGAGGCGCCCCGGCGGCCAGGAGTCATCTCGGCGAGGCGGACGGGCGGGCCCAGTCACCCCTGGAGACCTGGGCACGACTGCGGTGCGTCGACGGCGGTGTTCCACCCGACGCGCTGCAACAGGAGGTGCGCGACGAGGACGGCCATCTGCTCGGCATCGGTGACCTGGGTTGGCGTGCCGCCCGGCTGATCGCCGAGGCCGACGGAACGGGCCCACACGGTACGCCGGAGGCACTCTTCACTGATCGTCGCCGGCAGAACCGCCTGGTCAACGCAGGCTGGCGAATCCTCCGATTCACCTGGTCCGACGCTCTCCGCCCGGACTACATCCCCCACACGGTCCGCCAGGCCATGTCTGCCACCCGCAACCCACCCCGCTCCAGAACCCCGCACTAGCCCACCCCCGCACCCCTCCACCCGCACCCCTCTACCCCCACCCCGCCCTGCCCACTCCGCCCCTCCCAGCCCGGTGATCAAGAGGTCTGCGTCAGTCGATCAAGAGGTTCAGGTCAAAGTTGATCTCCAACTTGACCTGAACCTCTTGATCACCGGGGCGAGCCGAGCAGGGCACCGGGGCGAGCCGAGCGGGGCAGGGGGGCGAGGCGGGGGGAGCCGAGGCGGGCGGGGGGAGCCGGGGTGGGGTGGGGAGGATGGGGTGGGTTGGGGGGTGGTGGGTAGGATTCGTCGCCGTGCGCGTACTTCTTCTGGGTGGTGGCGGGCGGGAGCATGCGCTCGCGCTGGGGTTGGTCGAGGATCCGGCTGTCGAGGTCCTGTTCGCGGCACCCGGTAACCCGGGGATCGCGGGTGTGGCGGAGCTGCGGCAGGTCGATCCGGTCGATCCGGCCGGGGTCGCCGAGTTGGCCGTGGAGGTCGGTGCCGACCTGGTGGTGATCGGGCCGGAGGCACCGCTGGTGGCCGGGGTGGCCGACGCGGTACGCGCCAAGGGCATCCCCGCGTTCGGCCCGTCGGCCGAGGCGGCCCGGCTGGAGGGGTCGAAGACCTTCGCCAAGGAGATCATGACGGCTGCGGGGGTGCCGACCGCCCGCGCGTACACCTGCACCGATGCGGAGAGCGTCGGGCGGGCGCTGGATGAGTTCGGGACGCCGTACGTGGTCAAGAACGACGGGCTGGCCGCCGGCAAGGGGGTGGTGGTCACCGACGACCGGGCCGCCGCGCTGCGGCACGCGCAGGAGTGCGGCCGGGTGGTGATCGAGGAGTACCTGTCCGGCCCCGAGGTGTCGCTCTTCGTGGTGACCGACGGTGAGGCCGCCCTGCCGCTGCTGCCCGCGCAGGACTTCAAGCGGGTCGGCGACGGCGACGCCGGCCCGAACACCGGCGGCATGGGGGCGTACGCGCCGCTGCCGTGGGCGCCGTCCGGCCTGGTCGACGAGGTGATGGCCGACGTGGTCCACCCGACGCTGGCCGAGATGCGCCGTCGGGGCACCCCGTTCGGCGGCCTGCTCTATGTCGGGCTGGCGCTCACCGCCGCCGGTCCCCGGGTGATCGAGTTCAACGCCCGCTTCGGCGACCCGGAGACCCAGGTGGTGCTGACGCTGCTGGAGACGCCACTGGCCGGGCTGTTGCACGCCGCCGCGGCGGGCACGCTGGCTGCGCACCCGCCGCTGCGCTGGCGTACCGGTGCGGCCGTCACCGTCGTGGTCGCGGCCGAGGGCTATCCGGCCACGCCGCGCACCGGTGACGTGATCACCGGTGCCGACCACCCGGGGGTCATCCACGCCGGCACCGCCCGCCGGGCTGCGGACGGCGCGCTGGTCTCCGCCGGTGGCCGGGTCCTCTGCGGTACGGCCACCGGCCCGGACCTGACCGCCGCCCGCGATGCCGCCTACGCCTTGGTACGCGGCATCGAGCTGGCGGGTTCGCACCATCGTGGTGACATCGCCGCCACCGCGATCGACGGCCGGATCACCGTCCCGGACTGATCCCCGGTCGGCTGCCGACTCACCGTCCGGGGCCGCCTGCTGATCCTGGCCTCGCGGGTGCTGCGGGTGACCGCTGGTGGTGCAGCGGGCCTGTCCAGGGGTGGTCACCGGATCACCGTCCCGGCGACGGTCGTCGCCGGGACGGCGGGTCGTCGCCGGCCCACCGGGTCGTCCTCCGGGCCAGCCGTCAGAGCAGGGACAGGGCGGCGGTGATGACCCGTTGGGCGGTCGCACCGAGTTCCTCGCCCTTGGCGTCGGTGCCGGTGATCGAGTACTCCACCCGGAACCGGCCGTCCCGGGTGGAGGCGACTCCGGCGAGGTAGCCGTACCGGGAACCGGTCTTGATCCACAGGGTCTCGCCGTCGGGCAGCGGGAACGCGGTGAGGCCGACGCTGTAGCGGGCCGGTCCGCCGCTCACGTCCCGGACGGCCGGCAGGGTGAACATCGTGTTCAGCTGGGCCGGCGGCACCATCCGGCCGGCGAACAGCGCCGTGTAGAAGGTGTCCAGGTCGGTCAGGCTGGAGATGACGTTGCCGGCGGCCGGGGTGAAGGTCTGACTCCAGGTGGTGACGTCCACCAGTTCCGTCCGACCGTCCCGTACGACGGTCTGGTAGCCGTGGGCGTGCGGGCCACGGATGCGCGGGTCGTCGCCCGGCGCGTAGGTGTCGCGCAGGCCGAGCGGCCGGGCGATCCGCCGGTCCAGCTCCGTCGCGTACGAGTGGCCGGTGATCTTCTCGATGATCATTCCGGCGACGATGTAGCCCATGTTGGTGTAGTGCTGCTTCGTGCCGGGGTCGAACTCGCGGGGGTGGTGCAGCCCGAGCCGGACCAGCTGTTCCGGGGTCCACCGGTCGTACCGGTGGGCGAGCTGCCACTCGATGCCGTCGGGAACGCCGGGGCTGGGCAGCCCGTTGGTGTGGTCGAGGAGTTGTCGGACGGTGACGGTCGGGTAGTCGGCGGGGAGCAGCCCGGGAAGGAGCCGCTGCACCGGCGCGTCGAGGTCGATCCGCCCCTCGGCGGCGAGTTGCAGCACCAGCACGGCGGTGAAGGTCTTGGTGACGCTGCCGACCCGGAACCGGGCGTGCGGCGGCACGGGTGCCTGGCTGCGCAGGTCCCGTACGCCGCTGGTGCCGGTCCAGCAGCCGTCCGGGGTGGTGATCCGGACCTGGGCGCTGGTCGCGTCGGCCTGGGGTAACCCGGCTATCGCCTGCTGGACGGGGGTCGGGTCGAGAGTGCCGGGCCGGCAGCCCGAACCACCGCGACGCCCGTCCGAACCGGAGCCGGAGGCGGTGGAACCAGAGGCGGCGGCGGGAGCGGGGACGGGGGCGGCTGCGGCGAGCGTCCCGGGCGTCGTGACGCCGAGCAGGGCGCCGAGCGTGGTGGCGACGAGGGCGGTACGCCGATTCATGATCTTCATGGCGTCGAGCCTGCCGGTCACGGGGAGCGACGACATCGGGGAGAGTCCCCCGCCGCACCCCGATCGTCGGCTCGGGGAGACCACCCCGGCCGGCGGCCCGCCATCGGAGCCCACCCGGGCACCCGCCGGTCCTGCGCCGGCAGTGACCTCGCCCGGCGCTCGTCGGCCCACCCGCAGACCGTCGCCCCGGGGTCGGGGGCGGGTCAGCCGTAGTAGCGGCGGAGTTCCCGGGTGAGCACCTTGCCGGTGGCGTTACGCGGCAGGTACTTCACGAAGATCACATCCCGGGGTACGGAGAACCGGGCCAGGTAGTGCCGGACGTACTCGCGTACCGCCTCGGGGTCGAGGGTCTCGCCGGGGTGCAGGGCGAGGAAGGCGGCGAGCCGTTGGCCGTACTCCGGGTCCGGCACGCCGAGCACGGCGGCCTCGCGGACCTGCGGCAGCCGGACGAGCAGGTCCTCCAGCTCGGACGGGAAGACGTTCTCCCCGCCGGAGACGATCATGTCGTCGGCCCGGCCGTCGACGAAGAGCAGCCCGTCGGCGTTGACCCGGCCGAGGTCACCGGTGTCGAGCAGCCCGTCGTGGGTCTCCCGGCGGGCCCCCGAGGTGTAGCCCTCGAACAGCATCTCGTTGCCCACCAGGATCCGGCCGACCCGCCCGGCCGGCACCGGAACGCCGTCGGCGTCGAGGATCTCCAGCCGGGTGCCGTGCGGGGGGCGACCGGCGGTGGTCGGTGCCCGGCGCAGCTCGGCGGGGCCGGCGATGGCGGCCCAGGACACCTCGGTCGAGCCGTACAGGTTGTAGAGGACGTCACCGTAGGTGTCCATGAACCGGGTGGTGAGGTCGCCGGGCAGCGTCGAGCCGCTGACCGCGACCACCGTCAGTGCCGGCCGGGGTTCCGGTGCCGGCACGTCGAGCAGGCGTTGCAACATCACCGGTACGGCGAAGAGCGCCTGACACCGGTGCGTCACGAGCGCGTCCAGCGTGGCGGCCGGGTCGAACCGGCGGTGCAGCACGATGGTGGCGCGCAGCGCGAGGGCGACCTGGAGTGCGGCGTACCCCCAGGTGTGGAAGATCGGGGCGGCGATCAGCACGGTGTCCCGGGCGTGCAGCGGGATGCGGTCGATGATGGACACCAACGGGCCGAAGCCGGTCGGGACGGGCCGGCGGGCGCCCTTGGGGGTGCCGGTGGTGCCGGAGGTCAGCACGATGGTCCGGCCGTCCTGGTCGGGCGGGGCGAGCCGGTCGCCGGGGAGCGCGGCGGCGATCAGGTCGGTGAGCCCGCGTTCGTCGACCCGGTGCACCTCGGCGGGGATGCCGAGGACCCGCTCGGCGAACTCGGTGTCGTGCACCAGCAGCCTGAGGCGTTGCTCCTCGGCGACGGTGGCGAGCTGCGCGGCGGACAGGCCGGTGTTGACCAGCACCGCGTCGGCGCCGAGCAGGGTGGCGGCGACGATGCCCTCGATGAGCCCGTGGTGGTTGCGACACAGCAACCCGACCCGGTCCCCGGCCTGTACGCCGAGCCCGCTGCGCATCGACCTGGCCAGCCGCTCGGCCCGGTCGAGCAGTTCCCGGTAGGTGAGTTCGTGGCCGTGCTCGTCGACGACGGCGACCCGGCCGGGGTCCCGGGCGGCGGCCTGCCGCAGTTCGCCGGCCATCCCCCAGCCCCACCTGCGCAGTGCGCTGAGTTGTGCGGCGACCCGGACGGGGCGGCCGGGGTTGAGCAGCCCCCGCTTGGTCAACGTGGCCACGATGAACGGCAGGTCCATTCGGCGGGCCTCCTTCGGGGTGCGACGTGGGGCCCGGCCTGGGCCCTCACCAGGGACTCCTTTCCCGATCATGCGTCGTTGCCGGCCGACCGCCCAGTCGGCGTCGCCCGTCGTGGACAGCTGGTGACCGGCCCGTCGACCGGCAGCGACGGTCAGCGGATCTGGACGCCGGAGATGGCGCGGGAGATGACCAGCCGCTGGATCTCGGAGGTGCCCTCGAAGATGGTGTAGATCTTGGCGTCCCGGTACCAGCGTTCGACCGGGTGGTCGCGCAGGAAGCCCGCCCCGCCGAGCAGTTGCACCGCCCGGTCGGTCACCGAGACGGCCACCTCGCCCGCCTTGAGCTTGGACATCGAGCCCTCGCCGGCGGTGAACGGCCGGTTGTTGCGGCCCATCCAGGAGGCCCGCCAGACCAGCAGCCGGGCGGCGTCGATCTCCATCCGCATGTCGGCCAGGGCGAACGCGACGGCCTGGTTCTCGATGATCGGCCGGCCGAACTGGACCCGGTCCTTGGCGTAGTCGAGGGCGTACTCGTAGGCGGCCCGGGCCACCCCGAGGGCCTGCGCGCCGACGGTCGGCCGGGACAGCTCGAAGGTGCGCATCGCGGCCTGGCCGCTGGCCCGCTGCCCGGACCGGGCCCGCGCCAGGCGCTCGTCGAGCGCCTCCCGGCCGCCGAGCAGGCAACGCCCCGGCACCCGGACGTCGTCGAGGAACACGTCGGCGGTGTGCGAGGCGCGCAGGCCGAGCTTCTTGAGCTTGCGGGTCGCGTGCAGCCCGGCCGTCCCCGGCGGTACGACGAACGCGGCCTGCCCGCGCGAGCCCAGTTCGGGCGCGACGGAGGCGGTGACCACGTGCACGCCGGCGATCCCGCCGTTGGTGGCGTACGCCTTCTGCCCGCGCAGCACCCACTCGTCGGTGGCCTCGTCGTAGACGGCGCGGCTGCGCATGGCCGAGACGTCGGAGCCGGCCTCCGGCTCGGTGGTGCAGAACGCGGCGACGGCGGGTGCGTCGACGGTGCCGAAGCACTGCGGCACCCATTCGACCATCTGGTCGGGGGTGCCGGTGCCATAGATGGCGGCCACCGCCAGCGCGGTGCCGAAGAGGCTCAGGCCGATGCCGGCGTCGCCCCAGAAGAGTTCTTCACTGGCGATCGGCAGGGACAGGCCGGTGGGGTCGGCCCAGCAGGTGGCGAGGAACTCGAAGCCGTACAGGCCGACCTTGGCCGCCTCCTGGATGATCGGCCAGGGGGTCTCCTCCCGGGCGTCCCACTCGGCGGCGGCCGGGCGCACGACCTCGGCGGCGAAGCCGTGCACCCAGTCCCGCAGATCCCGCTGTTCCTCGTTCAGGTCGAGCGAGAATTCGGTCATCGTCAGGCCTTGGGGATGTCGAACAGGTTGGCGATGTTGGCGGCCAGGCCCAGGTCACCCTTGGCCTTGAGCTTGCCGGTCATGAACATCATCACCGGGTTGGCCCCACCGGAGACGATCTTGAGGAACTCGACCGGGCCCATGGTGAGGGCGAGCTTCGGGTCGTGCTGCGGCGGCTCGTTGACGGTGCACGCGCCGTCGGCGATGGCGATCTCGTAAGTGTCGGTGCCGCCGTCGGGGCGACCGGTGATGTTCCAGTGGATCACGGCGTTGGTCGTGCCGGCCCGGTCGGCGCGGAACAACTGCGGCATCCGGCCGAAGACCTCACTGAGCACCTTGCCGCGCAGGTCGCCGGACATCACCTCGGCGATCTTGTCGTCCGGGGTGGACTTGACCAGCTGGGCGAACTCCTTGGGGCCGTAGTTGGCGAAGTTGGCCGGGTCGAAGTCAGTCATGGAAATTGCACCTCTCGGGGCGGACAGTTTTGGTTACTCCAGCGTAACCTTACGCACGAGTAGGTATGCTTGCAAGAGTGTCCAGCACACCCAGCTTCAAGCGCCTCCCCCGGGCCGTACGCGAGCAGCAGATGCTCGACGCGGCCGTCAAGGTCTTCTCCCGACGCGGCTTCCACGCCGCCAGCATGGACGAGATCGCCGAGGACGCGGGCATCTCCAAGCCGATGGTCTACGCCTACCTCGGCACCAAGGAGGAGCTGTTCATCGCCTGCCTGCACCGGGAGACCGCCCGGATGATGCTGGCCATCGCCGGGGCCGCCGCCCCCGACCTCCCCGCCGACCAGCGGCTCTGGCGCGGCCTGCGGGCCTTCTTCGGCTTCGTCGGGGCGCACCGCGACGGCTGGGCCGTGCTCTACCGGCAGGCCCGGGGCTCCCAACCGTTCGCCGCCGAACTGGCCGCGATGCGCGCCCGGCTGGTCGAGGTGGTCGCCGGGATGCTCGACCACGCGCTGCGCGCCCGGGGCCGGGAGGTCGCCGGGACCGAACTGGAGGTCGTCGCCTACGCCCTGGTCGGCGCGAGCGAATCGCTGGCGGACTGGCTGGCCGACCACCCCGAGGCGGAGCCGGAGAAGACCGCCACCCGGATGATGAACGTCGCCTGGCTCGGCGCGGCCCAACTCCTCGACGGCGTCACCTGGCGGCCGCCGGTGGACTGACCGCTACCGGTGGCCACCCGGTAGCGGGCCGGCCGGGCCGGATGCGTCGCCACGTTCGCCGGCCGCTCGGGCCGGCACTGGTCAGGCGGTACCGGTCGGGCCGGCACTGTCTGGGCCGGCGGGCAGCACGCCGCCGGACTGTCGGAGCCGACTGCGAGGATCACCGGGTGCTGAACGGTATCGACGAGATCGACTGGTCCCGGCTCTCCCACGCGTACGGCCCGGCGGACGACGTGCCCGCGCAGCTCCGGGCGCTCGCCTCGGCCGACCCGGCCGTCCGGGATAGGGCCCGGCACGACCTCTACGGCAACATTTTCCACCAGGGCACCCGCTACGAGGCCACCGCCTATGCGGTGCCGTTCCTGTTGGAGTTGCTGGCCGATCCGGCCACTGCGGAGCCGTCCGAGCTGCTCGCCCTACTCGTCGCGCTGGCCATCGAGGACGACGGGACCTGGCTCCCCGACAACCTGCCCGTGGCCGAGCTGCGCCGCGTCGCGGTCGGTGGTGCCGCCCTGCTCGCCGCCGCCCCTCACCCCGGAGACCCGGAGTTCGACGAGGACGAGGGCGACTACGTCTACGTCGGCTCGCTTTCCAGGGCCGACCAGGAGCGGCTGTACGCCCACATCACGCTGGCCGCATACGACGCGGTGCGCGCGGGCGTACCGCTGTTCCGGCAGCTGTTGACCCGACCCGACCCGGCGCTGCGGGCGGGTGCCGCCCACGCGTTGGCGTGGTTCCCGGAAGACGCGGCGGGCAGCGTGCCGGCACTGGCCGCCCTGATCGAAGCCGCCCCGTCCGGCGCGACGTCCGGGGCGGCGCAGGCGGCGGCGGTCGGGACCGCCGCAGTCGCGCTCGGGCTGCTCGGTGTCGCTCCCGATTCGGCCCTGCTCACCGATGCCCGCCCGGTGATCCGCTGGGGTGCGGCGGTCGGTCGGGCCCGGGTGCTCGGCCCGACCGCCGACCCGGCGACCATCGACGAGCTGATGACCTGGGCCGGCGGTCGGGGGGAGAGCGCGGAGGGGGTGCCGTTCCTCGACGGTGACCTGGCCGGTCACGCCGGCCTGGCGTTGCGGCAGCTCGGTGCCGACCATGCCGGTGCGGGCTTCGAGGTGCTGCTGGGCCGGATTCCCACGGTTTCCGGCACCGAGGCGTTGCCGGTGGTGGCCCAGGCGCTCACCATGGCATTCCCCGACGGCCCGCTCCCCGCCGGCACGCCCGCGACCGACCTGACCGACCGGCAGCGTCGGCTGGTGGAGACGCTGGCCGGGTCGCCCGGCAGTTGGCGGATCGGGGCGCACACCTTCGGCAACTTCTCCCAGTTGGTCGCCAGCCGTGGACTGCCCGGCGACCCGGCGAAGCTGCGTGCCTACCTGGATGACGGCTCGGCTCCGCCTCGATGACCGGCGATCCGCCGGCGGTCTTCCCGGTGGTCGTGGTGCCGATGCGCGGCGAGCCGGCGTCGCCGATGGTGGTCGGGCGGTCAGCGGCGGGCCGCGGCGCGTCGGCGGGCCCGGTAACGCCACCAGCGGGCCAGCTCCCACAACCCGGTGACGGCCAGCGAGAGACCGATGCCGGTGAGCAGCCCCCGGACCGGGTCGCGTTCGAAGGCCAGCCCACCGAAGTAACCGATCAGCCCGCAGTACAGGCTCCAGACGCCGGCGGCGACGGTGTCGAAGATCAGGAAGCGGGGGAGGGGGTACCGCACCGCGCCCATGGTCAGGGTGACGGCGGTCCGGCCGCCCGGGACGAAGCGGGAGGTGGTGAGGATCGAGCCGCCCCGCCGGTCCACCGCCCGGCGGGCCCAGTCCGAGCCGGTCCGGCGGCGGCTGCCGTCGGGCAGCCGGGCCAGCCGGTGCGCGCCGCCGCCCCGGCCGATGCCGTACGAGACGTGGTCGCCGGCGAGCGCGCCGAGGGCCGCCACCGCGATCACGGCGGTCAGGTTCGGCTCGCCGCTGGCGGCGAAGACCCCGGCGGTGATCACCACGGTCTCGCCGGGCATCGCCGGGAAGAACGCGTCGACCGCGGTCACCACGAAGATCACCAGGTACACCCAGGGTGAGGTGACGGTGTGGTGGAGCAGGTCGAGCACCGACTGCATGCCCCCATGCTCGACGCTGCGCCACCGGCCGGGGGCCGAGTCGCCGGATCGGGCCGCCGGCCAGGGGCCGAGTCGCCGGATCAGCCCACCGGGCCGGGTCGGTGGATCAGGTCTTCTGCGGGATCAGGTCGCCGGTCGGAGCCGGGAGCGGATCGCCGGCCGGCGGGGTGTGCTCCCGCTTGTCGGCGGCGGTGGGACCGTGCGAGGTGAGCACCACCGGGGCGGCCAGTGCCTCCGCCACCGCGGCCGGCCAGTCGGTGGGCGGGGCGTCGTACACCGGGCGGGTCCGCAGCAGGCGGGCGGTGAGGGCCGCCTGCCGGTCCAGGTCGCCGGGCGGGCCGGGGGGTAACCGGTCGGCGTCCTCGTAGCGGCGGCAGAGCCGCAGCGCGGGACGGGCGGAGTCGGGCCCGGCCGGGTCGGGGCGGGTCAGGTCGAGGTGGGTGAGGGCCAGCCCGTCGACCCCGCCGGCCACCGCCAGGGCGTACCGGTGGGCGACGGCGTCGAAGTGGCCGAACCGGAACCGGCCCTGCCACGGATTGGTCGAATTGTGCGGGTCGACCAGCGGCAGCGTCGGGTCCTCGGTGACCAGCGGGCCCGGCCCGTGCCGGGTGGTGACCGTCCGCAACACCCCCAGCCGGTACGCCGACCCGGCCGCCCCCGCCTCGGCCAGCAGCGCCTCGGCGTTGGCGAACGTGGTGGTGCTCCACGTGGTGTACGGATGGAAGCCGTGCCACTCGTCCAACAGCACCCCCTGCGCCCCCTCGAAGACACAACTCTCCGCCCGCAGCACGCCCGCCAGGTAGGACCGGTCGACGATCGCCACCCGGGCGGCGAAGCCGGTGAACGCCGGCAGGCAGTCCGCCACCGGCGGGGCGTCCAGCGGGCCGAGTTCGGCGGTGAGCCGGTCCCGGAGCACGGTGAGCCGGCGGCGCAGCAACTCCGGGTCCCGGCAGTCGGCCACCCGGGGCGCCTCGTCGGGGTGGGCGAGCCCGTACCGGACGGCCTCACCCACCCCCAGCCCGCAGGAGCCGTGCCGGTCGGCCCCCCGGGCGATCTCCCGGAGCCGGTTGGCGGCCCGGTGGTACGGCGTGGCCAGCAGCGCCTCGCCGTCGACGGTGAGCCGGTCGAGGGCGTCGGGCACCCCGACCGAGGCGAGGTGGTCGGCCTCGGCGGCCAGCGCCAGCGGGTCCACCACCTGCTGTCGGGCCAGGTGGGTGCGCACCCCGGGGTGGAACGTCCCCGCCCCGAACTGGGCGAACGTGTGCTGCCGGCCGTCGGGCAGCACGACGTTGTGGGCGGCCTGCGCGCCCCCGTTGAACCGCACCACGGTGTGCACGGGTCGGGTCGCGCAGAGCCAGTCCACGACGGTGCCCTTGCCGGCGTCGCCGTAACCGAGGTCGACGACGATCACGTGCCGGCCGGGTCCGGGCCGGCCCGGGCCGGTCGGGAGCGGACCGGGCCGCCGGGTCACGGGGGCGGGGACGTCGGTCACAGCCGGGTCACCCCACCGGTGCGGTGCGGTGCGGCCGGCAGCGTGGAGACCTCGGTCTGTCGGCCGCCGCCCAGGCGGGCCAGCGCCTTCGACACCGTGCCGCCGGCGGTGGAGCCGGCCCGGTCCAGGTCACGAAGGCCCTCGTCCAGGTCGATGGCCTGTTCGCCGAGGCCGACGGTGAGCGCGATGGTCTCGCAGACCGCGTCCAGGTCGTCGAGCACGACGGCGTGCTGCCCGAGCCGGCCACGCCAGAAGTCGAGCACCTTGGCGTTGCCGGCATAGTGGCTGCCGGCGGGGAGCAGGTAGTAGGTGTCCCAGCGGCGGGTCACCTCGTCGACCATCTGCCGCAGCGGCACGTCCTCGCCGAGGTCGTCGCCGATCAGCCGGCTGACCTCCCGCCGGCTCACCTGGGGGTAGGCCAGCTCGTCGCCGATGATGAACAGGTAGCCGCGCCGGCCCCGCTTCTCCCAGCTGTCGGTGACCGTGTGCCGGGCCATGAAGTACATCGCCAGCTCGTACGACTCGGTCATCTGACCGCCGCCACCGCCCTCCAGCACGATCCGGCCGAGGTCGTCGTCCATCCGGTTGTCCGACTCGAACTGCCCCACCTGCAACGGCACCCGGTCGCAGGTGGCGTCGCCGATCGCGCCGAACATCACCTGCGGGTCGCGGGCGTAGCCCTGGCGCAGCAGCAGCCCGAGCAGTTGCGGCAGCTTGGCCTGGAGGGTGCGGGGCACGTGCCCCATCGAGCCGGTCACGTCGAACAGCACCGCGATGGGCGTCGACTGCGGGTGCTCCGCGTTGTCGCGGCTCTCCCGTACCGCGCCGCGCGGGTCGAGAGCCGGGTGCACGGTGCGCGCCCCGCTGTCGCTGTAGGAGAACGCGCTGGTGCCCTTCTTCCGGCGGTAGCGGTCGGCGGCGTCGTACACGTCAGTGGACCAGATTCCGCTGCCCATGGCAGCCTCCCTAGGGGTTGAGGGTGAAGGGTCGGAAGGTGCGCGGCCCGTAGAGCCGGTCCAGCACCTCGTCGAGTTCGCCGAGCAGTCGCCAGGCGTCGTCGGGTCGGGCGGCCAGCGCCGGGCGGCGGCAGCCGTCGGCGAAGGCGCGAAGTTCGTGGGGGGCCCGGTCGCCCATCAGCCAGCTCATGCACCGGGCGGCCATCGCCAGGTCGGTGCCGGGGCCGGCGGGCTGCCGGGCGGTGACCTCCGACGGGTACCAGTCCTCGTGGCCGGGGACCAGCGCCGGGACGGTCCCGCCCTCGACGGCGGAGAAGCACCAGTCGACCAGCACCACGCCGTGCGCGTCCGGCTCGATCAGCACGTGCCGGGGGAGCACCGCGCCGTGCACCACCCCGGCCCGGTGGGCCAGGCCGAGGGCGACCAGCAGCCGCCGCCAGATCCAGGCCGCGTCCCGGGCGTCCAACCCGTCCGGGTACGCCCGGCGTACCGCGTCGAGATCGTGCAGCCCGGGTACGGCGGCGAGCACGGTGATCCGGCGTTCCGCCCCGCTGGCGGCGTCCCGGTGCCGGAAGGTGTCGACCAGCCGGGGCACGTACGGCAGGTGGCGGGGGTCGCCGCGTTCCTCGATGGTCAGCAGGGCGTGCGTCTCGCGGGCCATGAGGTCGTTGTCGGCCGGGTCGCGGGGCAGTTTGAGCAGCCGGTCCGCCCCCACGTCGTAGAGGTCGGCGAGGTCACCGGCGTGGACCAGGGCGCCGAGCCGGTACCGCCCGAGCACGACCGTCGACGCGTCGCCGGCCGCCCGCCCGCCCGAGGCGGGACCGGTGGATGCCGGGCCACCGGTGGCTCCCGGGTCGCCGGGTGCGGGGGTGCGGGCGGCGCGCCAGCGGGTGGTGACCTGGACGAAGGCGTCGGTGGCTGCGGCGCGTACCCGATGGTCGAGCGCGCCGAGGCGGTCGGGGTGCAGGGCCGCGACCAGCTCGCGGTAGCGCCGCGCCGGGGTGTCGACGCCGAACAGGTCGGTGTCGGTGCGGGCCGCCGCGACCAGCCGGATCGCCTCGTCGGTCCTCACCGGATCGTCTCCTCCCGGGCGGGGCGCAGCAGCGCCGGGTGCAGCAGGCGGGCGTCGCCGGCCCGGTAGAGCCGGGCCCGGGGTCCGCCCCGGGCGCCGCCGCGTTCGGTGCTGACGCCGGTGCTCTCCACGAAGCCGGGGACGGAGAGCACCTTGCGGTGGAAGTTGCCGGCGTGCAGCGGGTGCCCCCAGACCGTCTCGTAGACGCCGCGCAGCTCGGCGATGGTGAACTCGGGGCCGAGGAAGCGGGTGGCCAGCGGGGTGTATTCGAGCTTGGAGCGGGCCCGTTCCAGCCCGTCGTCGACGATCCGGGCGTGGTCGAAGGCGAGCTGCCGGCTGGGCAGGGCGGTGACCGGCAGCCAGCCGGCCTCGTCGGCGTCGGAGTCGGCGACCGGGTCGGGCAGGTCGGGGGCGAAGGCGAGGTGGGCGACGGAGACGATCCGCATCCGGGGGTCCCGGTCCGGTGCGCCGTAACTGGCGAGCTGTTCCAGGTGGACCCGGCGCAGCCGGTCGCCGCCCAGGCCGGTCTCCTCGGCGAGTTCGCGGCGGGCGCCGGTGGTCAGATCCTCGTCGGGCTGGATGAAGCCGCCGGGCAGCGCCCAGTGCCCCTGGTAGGGAGGTTGGCCGCGCCGGATCAGCAGCAGGTGCAGCGCGCCCTCGCGGATGGTCAGCGCCACCACGTCCACGGTGATCGCGGTCGAGGGGTAGGCGCTGGGGTCGTATCCGGCGAGGAAGTCCTGCTCGTTCACGGCGTCCCTCTCAGGTTGAGAATTACTCGATCTGAGAACAACCTAGCTCACGGGAAGGCGTCGGGCAACCGTTGCGGTGCCAGCCAGGCACTGTGCGTCCCGTCACGCGGTCGCCCGGCACCGTGCCGTGCCCAGCGCACCGACCGGACGGCCCACCGACCGGGCAGCGCCGCCTAGCGGACGGCACACCTAGCGGACGGTGCCCACCAGGTGCGGACGACCGGACCGCGCGTCGTGCAGGGCGAAGTCCCAGCCCGGGACGGCGCTGAACGCCACCGTCGACGGCAACGGCACCGGCAGCTTGAACCCCACCTCCACGGTGTACGCCTCCGGCAGTCGGCTCTCCAGGGCGGCCAGGCAGCGGGCCTTGCTCCACATGCCGTGCGCGATCGGTCGGGGGAACCCGAACAGCCGCGCCCCCAGCCGGGAGGTGTGGATCGGGTTGTGGTCCCCGGAGACCCGGGCGTACTCCGTACCCACCCGTGGGGTGAGTCGCCAGTGTGCGGTGGCGGCCGGCGGCGCAGGCCGCTCACCCGGGTCGCGCCCGGCACCCTCGCCGGCCCCCCGCTCCCGCCCCAGGTACGTCGACACCCCGCGCCACACCTCCTCGCCGCCGACCGAGCCGACCAGGACGACGTCGACCTGCCGCCCACGCGGATGCGGTCGGAGCTGCTCCGCGTGGACGACGAAGTCCCACTGTTCGCCGGCCGGGACCGGTCGGTGCACGGTGATCCGGTTGCCCACGTGCACCACCCCGGCCAGCGGGAACGGAAACTCCGGCAGGGTCATCAACCGCAATGCCAGCGGGAACCCCAGCACGTGCGGGTAGGTCGCCGGCAGCGTGTCGGCCAGCCGGAAACCGCAGACCCGGTCGTACCCGGCGAGGTGGGCCCGGTCGACGGTGACCCCGGTGACGGCCAGTTCGACCGGAGGCGCGGCGTCCGGCCGGCGGGACCGGCCGATGCCGGGCAGCACGTCGCGCAACGCCCGCCGGTAGAGCGCGCCCGGCCTGGGCAGACCGGGCAACTCCACCCGGGCCCGCCCGGTCCGCGCCGACAGGTCCCCGTCGGCGTGCCCCGCGGTCGGGCCCATCGGACCCCCGGCGGCGTACGCCGACAGGTCGGTGGTGGCGGGCGTCGTCAGCTCCTCGGGTGCCGGCGGCCCGCCGGGGGCGTACGCCGACAGGTCGTGGGTTTCGTCGACGCTGCGGTCGGGTCCCGGGCCGGCGGCGCGGGCGGCGGCCAGCGCCGCCGGTGAGATGACCCCGGTGGGCCCGTCGATCAGGTCGCCGACCGACAGTTCCCCGCCGCCGGACTCCTCGGGTCGGTTCCTGCGCCGCGCCATCACGCCCCCAACAGACTCTGGCCGCAGACCCGGACCACGTTGCCGCTGACCGCGCCCGAGGCCGGCCAGGCCAGCCAGCCGATCGTCTCGGCGACGTCCACCGGCAGGCCACCCTGCGCCAGGCTGTTCATCCGGCGACCCGCCTCCCGGATCACCAGCGGGACCCGGGCGGTCAGCCGGGTCTCGATGAAGCCGGGGGCGACCGCGTTGACGCTGATCCCCCGCCCGGCCAGCGCCGGGGCGAGCGAGTCGACCAGGCCGATCACCCCGGCCTTGCTGGTCGCGTAGTTGGTCTGGCCCCGGTTGCCGGCGATCCCGGCGATCGACGAGACGGCGACCAGCCGGCCGCCCTCGGGGATCAACTCCCGTTCCCACAGCACGTCGTTGATCCGTTCCTGACTGGAGAGGTTGACGTCGAGCACCGAGTCCCACCGGTCGGCGTCCATCCGACCCAGCGTCCGGTCCCGGGTGATGCCGGCATTGTGCACCACCACGTCGACCCGGCCGTGCCGGTCGGCCAGGTGGTCGGCGAGCCGGGTGGGGGCGTCCGGTCCGGTGAGATCGAGCTGTACGGCGGTGCCGCCGATCTCGTTGACGACCGCCGCGAGGGCGTCCCCGGCCGACGGGACGTCCAGCGCGACGACCTGCGCGCCGTCGCGGGCCAGCACCCGGGCGACCGCCGCGCCGATGCCCCGGGCCGCGCCGGTGACCAGCACCACCTGCCCGGCCAGCGGCCGGTTCCAGTCCGCCGGGACGGCGGCCGGCCCGGCGCCGACCCGGACCACCTGCCCCGAGACGTACGCGGAGCGGCCGGAGAGCAGGAACCGCAGGGTCGCCTCCAGGCTGGTCGGGGTGCCGGCGTCACCGGCCCGGGTGACGTACACCAGTTGGGCGGTGACGCCCCGACCGAACTCCTTGCCGATGCTGCGGGTCAGCCCCTCCAGGGCCCGCTGGGCGGTGGCCTCGCGGGGCGAACCGCACTCGGCGGGCGGGGTGCCCAACACGATCACCCGACCGCTGGGCAGCACCGCCCGGGCCTGCGGGTGGAAGAAGTCGTAGAGCTGGCGCAGGCCGGTGGAGTCGGTGACGCCGGTGGCGTCGTACACCAGGGCCCCGTTCTTCGGCAGTTGGCCTGTGGTGGGGTCCGGGTCGCCGCTCGCCGGCGTGTCGCGCAACTCGACCCCGGCGTCGAGCAGCATCCGGCCCACCTGGACTGCCAGTCTCGACCCGCCGGCCGCGCCGAGCAGGACCGGGCCGGGCAGCAACGGGTCGCCGGGGGTGTGCCGGCGCAGCCGCGGCGGGTCGGGCAGCCCGAGGCGCTTGACCAGCGCGCGGCCGGCCCCCGATTGGACGAAGCTCGCGTACCTGTCGGTCATGGGCGTAGCCTACTGGCCAGTAGGTTGAGGGCAAGTCCAGAAACGGAGGCGGGATCGTGCAGAGCATCCGGCGGGTCGCGGTCATCGGCGGCAACCGCATCCCCTTCGCCCGGTCCAACTCCCGGTACGCGAGCGCGTCCAACGCGGACCTGCTCGGCGCGGCGCTGGACGGGCTGATCGCCCGGTTCGGGCTGGCCGGGCAGCGGGTCGGCGAGGTGGTTGCCGGCGCGGTCCTCAAGCACTCGAAGGACTTCAACCTGACCCGTGAGGTGGTGCTCGGCTCGAAACTCGACCCGCACACCCCCGCGTACGACATCCAGCAGGCCTGCGGCACCGGCCTGGAGGCGGCCATCCTGGTCGCCAACAAGATCGCCCTCGGGCAGCTCGACGTGGGCATCGCCGGTGGCGTCGACACCACCTCCGACGCGCCGCTGGCGATCAACGAGGACATGCGCCGTACCCTGCTGAAACTCAACAGCGCCCGGACCCTCGGCGAGCGGCTGAAGATCGCCGCCAAGCTCCGCCCGCACCAGCCGTTCAAACCGGAGCTGCCGCGTAACGCCGAGCCCCGGACCGGGCTGTCGATGGGTGAGCACGCCGCCCGGACGGCGCTGCGCTGGCAGGTCGACAGGCGGTCCCAGGACGAGGTGGCGCTGCGCTCGCACCAGCGCCTCGCCGCCGCGTACGACCGGGGTTTCTTCGACGACCTGATGACGCCCTACCTGGGGCTGACCCGGGACCAGAACCTCCGCGCCGACACCAGCCTGGACAAGCTCGGCGCGCTCCGGCCGGTCTTCGGCACCCGGGGCCCGGACGCCGAGCAGGCCACCATGACCGCCGGCAACTCGTCCCCGCTGACCGACGGCGCGTCCACCGTGCTGCTCGCCTCCGAGCAGTGGGCGCGTGAGCACCAACTGCCCGTGCTGGCCTGGTTCTCCTGGTCGGAGACGGCGGCGGTGGACTTCGTGCACGGCGACGAGGGGCTGCTGATGGCCCCCGCGTACGCGGTCCCCCGGATGCTGGACCGGGCCGGGCTGACCCTCCAGGACTTCGACTTCTATGAGATCCACGAGGCGTTCGCCTCGCAGGTGCTGGCCACCCTGGCGGCCTGGGAGTCGCCGGAGTTCGGCAAGGACCGGTTGGGGCGGGACGCCCCGCTGGGCGCGATCGACCGGGACCGGCTCAACGTCAACGGCTCGTCGTTGGCCGCCGGGCACCCGTTCGCCGCCACTGGTGGCCGGATCGTGGCGACGCTGGCGAAACTGCTCGCCGAGAAGGGCAGCGGCCGGGGGTTGATCTCGATCTGCGCGGCCGGCGGGCAGGGCGTGACCGCCATCCTGGAGCGCTGACACCGCACCGGCACCGAGTCCGCACCGCACCGTCCCGGGCCGCACCGTCCCGGGCCGGGCCGCACCGTCCCGGGCCGGGCCGGGCCGCACCGTCCCGGGACGGGTCGACGGATGCGACAACGGCCCCCTTCGGGGGACGAACCTTCCAAAGGCTCACGTTCATCTGCTGACCTCCGCACGATGAGGGCGCTCGTTCGTCCCTTATCAGGAGGTTTGTGGTGAAAAGTAGACGCTGGCTCGTCGCCGTACTCTCCGCCGCGGCCCTGGCCGTCTTCCCCGGGGTCGCGCCTGCGGCCGGTACGCCGACCACCACGGCCGAGGCCGCCGCGCTCTCCGACGACGGCACCCGGGGGCCGGACGGCAGCCGCCCCGGCCACACCCAGCCCAACGCCCGGAACATCCGGTCCGACCAGCCATCCGCTCTGCCCGGTGCTGCGCAGCCCGGTCGATCCGGTGGTCAACAGCCCTCGCCGGACGAGAGTCACTGCCGCCCCGGCCTACCGCCGGATGCGCCGCAGACCACCCGGTTCTACGACGACAACCGACTGCTCGGGCCGACCACGTTGCCGAGCCCGTCCCCGGTCGGCCCGCTGCTCGCCGGCTACCAGCGGTTCGGCGCACAGGGCGAGTCCCGGTGGGTCCAGAACTACACGGTGAACGGAGCCGGCACCACGCTGGTCTTCCCGCCGGAGAGCGGCTTCTTCCTCGGCCCGGACGGCAAACCGGTGAAGCAGCGGCAGACCATGCTGCCGGGATACCGCCTGGACCGCTTCGGCTTCACCGGCGGCGCCTTCCTGGCCCCGCTCGGTACCCCGTTCGGCTCCCGCTCCCTCGCCCCGCAGAGCCTGAACACCCCACCGACGCCACCGGCCACCACGCCTGCCGCTCCGCTGGCGAACTACCACACCTACTGCGTGCTCACGCCGTTCGACGTCGACTCCGGTCCGATCGCCCCCTGGTTCGCGCAGCCCGGCATGGGCACCCAGTTCCAGCTCAACCCGGCGTACGTGCCGCAGGCCGGCAACCTGCTGAACGTGCAGTGGCTGCTGGACCACCACGTCATCGTCGAGGAGTATCTGGGTGGGAGCACCCCGCCCTGCCCGACCGACGCCGTGCCGCGTCAGGGTGGGGTGGGCGGCGGGCTGCGTACCGCACCGGTCTGCTGATCCGCTGCCGCCCCGACCCGGCCGGCTCCTGTCGTGTCCGGCCCGGCCCGGCCCGGCCCGGCCGTCCGGGCGGCGGCCGGGCAGGTCGCCGGCCCGGCCCGTTCCCGCACCCAGGAGGTCACCGTGGATCGGCACGAGCTGCGTAACGCCCTCTTCGCGACCGGGATCTCCCCGGACGCCTTCGAGTTGGAGAGGGTGCACGAGCACGTCCCCCTGCCACCCGACTTCTGGTTCCTCCGCCGGTCCGCCGACGCACGGTGGGAGATCGGGGCGTACGAACGCGGGGTGTACGACGTCCGCCTGGCGTACGACACCGAGCCGGAGGCGTGCGCGGGGCTGTGGCGGGCACTGACCGGTCGCCCCACCCCACCCTGACGTGCCGCCCGGCCCCGGCCTGGCCGGGGTGATCCACTCATCGGGGGCGGAACAGCGGTGTCCCGGCCCGCGCGATACCGCTGTTCCGCCTCCCGGGAGTCGATCAGTCCGTCCCTGTGGGATCGATCAGGTCGGTCTCCGCCAGCCGAGGAAGCGCGCGTGCAGGTCGCTGGCCGGCTGACGGGGTAGGTCCGACAGCGCGTCGGCCAGTTGC
This sequence comes from Micromonospora matsumotoense, assembly GCF_900091525.1. Taxonomy (GTDB): domain Bacteria; phylum Actinomycetota; class Actinomycetes; order Mycobacteriales; family Micromonosporaceae; genus Micromonospora; species Micromonospora matsumotoensis. Next base: position 67,607 of record NZ_FMCU01000019.1, on the reverse strand, counting down.
AGGCCGAGGTAGCTGCCGAGGGTGGTGCGATCGTCCGCGTACTCGCTGAGTAGCCGGTCGCGTCGGACCTGGCAGGGCCAGGGCTCGCCGCACCCGGCGCACTGCCAGCTGGGACGGGCCGGCACGAGGCGGACCACGCAGAGGTGGGTTTCCGGATCGGGTACGTGGCTCTCGAGGGTCCTGGCAGTCGTCGAATTCACCGGGCCAGGCGCAGTCGGTGCGCCCATGCCGCCACTCGAATCCTGACCGTCCGCTGTGACCTGCTGAGTGTTCGCGCAGTTCGGGGCGGTGTTGTCGGGGCTTCCTACCGTGGTGTCAGCCCGCCCGGACGTCATGGTGGCGGCGCCCCGTCGAGGAGTGTCATGCCCGGTCGTGCCCTGCTGCGTACCGCTGCCGTTGCTTCTGCCGTCGTGCTCGCCGCCGGCGGTTGTGCCGCCACCACGACGGGCTCCGAGGGGCCCCCGGCGATCGGGGCGGCCGGCGGCCCGGCGGGGCCGGGCCACGCGAGGGCCGGCTCCGGCGACACCGGCACGGTCACCGACGGCGGGGCCCCGGGCATCGCGGTCGGGGGTGCCGGCCCCACCGCCGCTCCCACCGCCAGCCCTTCGACCGGCGGCGGTGGGGACAGCGGCGGCGCCAAGTCCGGTACGAAGGCCAGCGGCCCCACCATCAGCTACTTCCGGGTAACCGACAAGCCGCGCTGCCCGGCCGGCACCACCGTCCACCCGATCGCCGGCGGCGGGGTGCTGATGGAGTGGCGGGTCGGCAACGTGACCTCGGTGGCCCTGTCGGTCGACGGCCCCGGCATCTACCGCGACGACTACCCGTCGGCCGGCAGCGAGGAGTTCACCTTCCCCTGCTCGGGGCGGGAGGGCGATATCCAGCGGCACACCTACACGTTGACGGCGCGCAACGCGCACGGCACGCAGACGAAGACCATCGTGGTCACCGCCCCGGTGCACGACATCCCGAAGGTGTGACCGGGCCGTCGCTGACCTCCGCGAGCCGCGCGGCCCGCCCGTCTCCGCCCACCTGAAAGGCGCGGCCGAGGCGGGTGGCGCGCCCAGACCCGAATCCTCATGCGGATGCTGACCCGCCTGCGGATTCCCGTCCTCGTCTTCGCCAACAAGATCGACCGCCTCGGTGCCCGCTACCAGGATCTGTTGGACAGCATCGGGCAGAAACTGACCCCCCGCCCGCTCGCGATGACCACGGTGACCGGTCCCGCCACCGTGGTCACGAAGGCGTCTTCGTCTCCGCGCTGAGCGGCCACCGCCGCACCACCGGCACCCCGACGACGCACCGACGGCAACCCACTGCACCGCAAGGAATACCTGGCACACGTACTCAGACGGGGGTCCGGCTCCACGCGGACGCCGGGTGGCACGCGACCGCCGCCCTGGTCGGCCCGACCAGGGCGGCGGTCGTCGGGTAGGAGAGAATGAGGTACGTGACGACGATCCCGAACGTGCTCGCCCACCGGTACGCCTCACCCGAGCTGGTCGCCCTCTGGTCCCCGCAGGAGAAGGTGCGGATGGAGCGGCGACTCTGGCTCGCCGTGCTCCGCGCCCAGCGGGACCTCGGCGTGGCGGTGCCGGACGGCGTGGTCGAGGCGTACGAGCGGGTGGTCGACCAGGTCGACCTGGCGTCGATCGCCGAGCGGGAGCGGGTCACCCGGCACGACGTGAAGGCCCGGATCGAGGAGTTCAGCGCGCTCGCCGGGCACGAGCACGTGCACAAGGGGATGACCTCCCGCGACCTCACCGAGAACGTCGAGCAGCTCCAGGTGCGTGCCTCGCTGGAGCTGATCCGCGACCGGGTGGTCGCCGCGCTGGCCCGGCTGGCCTGGCTCGCCCACGAGCACTCCGGCCTGGTGCTGACCGGCCGCTCGCACAACGTCGCCGCGCAGGCCACCACGCTGGGCAAGCGCTTCGCCTCGGCCGCCGAGGAACTGCTGATCGCGTACGAGCGGCTGGAAGACCTGATCGCGCGGTATCCGCTGCGGGGGATCAAGGGTCCGGTGGGCACCGCCGCCGACCAGCTCGACCTGTTCGACGGTGATGCGGGGAAGGTCGCCGAGCTGGAACGGCGGGTCGCCGGTCACCTGGGTTTCGCCCGGGTGCTGGACAGCGTCGGGCAGGTCTACCCGCGTTCGCTCGACTTCGACGTGCTCTCCGCTCTCGCGCAGGTGGCCGCCGCGCCGTCGTCGTTGGCCACCACGATCCGGCTGATGGTCGGTCAGGAGCTGGCCACCGAGGGCTTCAAGCCGGGCCAGGTCGGCTCCAGCGCGATGCCGCACAAGATGAACACCCGCTCGTCGGAGCGGGTGAACGGCTTCGCGGTGATCATCCGGGGTTACCTGTCGATGGTCGGCGAGCTGGCCGGTGACCAGTGGAACGAGGGGGACGTCTCCTGCTCGGTGGTGCGCCGGGTGGCCCTGCCGGACGCCTTCTTCGCCGCCGACGGGTTGTTCCAGACCTTCCTCACCGTGCTCGACGAGTTCGGGGCGTACCCGGCGGTGATCAGCCGGGAGTTGGAGCGCTTCCTGCCCTTCCTGGCCACTACCAAGATCCTGGTCGCGGCGGTGCGCCGGGGCGTCGGCCGGGAGGTCGCCCACGAGGTGATCAAGGAGCACGCGGTCGCGGTCGCCCTCGCCATGCGGGAGAAGGGCGCCCCGGAGAACGACCTCTTCGACCGGCTGGCCGCCGACTCCCGCCTCGGCCTCACCCGCAGCGAGATCGACACCCTGGTCGCCGACCCCGCCACCTTCGCCGGCGCCGCCCAGGCCCAGGTGGACGCGATCACCCGCCGCATCACCACCGTCGTCACCGCCCACCCCGAAGCCGCCACCTACTCCCCACCCCCCATCCTCTAACCCCTCCCTCCCTCCCCTCCCACCCCGCAGTCCCCCGTTGATCAAGAGGTTTGCGTCACCATTAGTGATCAACTTGACCTGAACCTCTTGATCAACACGCTTGGTCGGGCCCGGGTGCGCCCGGCCGTCCCGCTCCGCCTGGCGTCCGTCCCGTTGGGTGCCGGGTTGTCGGGTGCTGGTGCGGGTGTCGCCGGTGATCAAGAGGTTTGCGTCATTCTTCGAGATCAACTTGGCGTAAACCTCTTGATCAACGGGGGTCAGCCGGGTGGTCGGTCGGGCGAGGGGCGGGGGCGGGGGCGGGTAGGTGGGTGGGTGGGGTTAGGGGTTGGGGGTGGGGGTTTGGGCGGCGGAGGAGAGGTTGGGGGCGCTCGCCGGCTCGGCGATACCGCCGGGGGCACCGGTGAAGCCGGGCTCGTGGGCGGTCTCCGCGGCGATCAGGGGCTGGTCGTGCGGCATGACGTCGGGGACCTTGGGCGCCACGATCACCGCCGTGCCGTAGGCGCAGATCTCCATCCACATCTCGCCGCAGTCCCGGCTGTCGAAGCGCATTCCCACGACGGCGTTCGCGCCGATACGCAGGGCCTCCTCGCCGAGCCGGGCCACCGAGTCGGTACGCCAGCGGGTGAGGTTGTCCGGGGCCATCGGGTCGTACGCGCCGCCGCGCAGGTTCTTGACCCCCTCGCGGTACGGGTTTCGGGTCCGCGCCATCGACGACACCACTTCGCCGAGGATCTGGCGGATCTCGTAGCCGGGCAGTTGATCCGTCGTCACGACCAGCACGGTTCCGATGCTGTCAGTAGTCGTACAGAGTCGGAGCGTGCCGTGCGCGGCTGGTCGGATGCTGCAAAACGAGGCGGCGCGGACGGTCGGCTCTCGACCGGCCATCCGCGCCCCGCGAGGTGGTAACCGTCAGACACCGGCCATCGAGGTGATCCAGGCCCGGTTGTACGCGACAGTGCCGCCCGCGGCCCGTCAACGGTGGAGGCGACGTCGACCCGCCGGCTGCTGTGGCACCCGCCGGTGCCCGGAACGACATCCCGGTGCCGGCTGCCACCGGGGTCACCCGTGCCGGGGCGGTCCTGGGCTGGTGGGACGCCCTACCGCAGTGGCGGGTCGGGCCCGGGCGGTGGACCGTGTCGGTGGCGCCGGGGTGCCGGGTCGGGCGGCACCGGGGCTGGTGTCGAGACCGAGAGGTTCACCCGGTTGATCCGGGTGATCGTGGGGGCGCCCTGCGGGCGGGGCGACCAGGCGTCGAAATCTGACGATTGATGGCAGACGTGGCCGGGCTCGGTCACCAGATCCCGATCCAGTTGGATCAATGTGACAGAGATGACCCGCGACATGCTCGTCCCTGTTTGTCGGATACCGGTCCCAAATCTGGCGTTGAGCCGCGTATTGCCTGCTCAGAGGGGGTGTGTCGAGGCGACGCGTCGACAATCGGCAACAAATCCGCATCAGAGCGGCAACGAACGGATCTCGACCGCCCATCCCGACGGCCGGTAATGTCGATCACTGCCTGAACTGCGCCCGGCCGGTGCGTCCGGACCGGAATCTGCCAGGTACGCTGGCTGCGCTCGCCCGTAGTGGGCCGGCACCCAACTGCGTACACAGTCAGGAGTGCCCAGTGCCTCGCGTCGTCGTCGACGTCATGCTCAAGCCCGAGATCCTCGATCCTCAGGGCCAGGCCGTCGCAAACGCGCTGCCGCGGCTCGGCGTCAGTGACGTCGCCTCCGTCCGGATCGGCAGGCGGATCGAGATCGAGTTCACCGGCGAACCGGACCTGGACCGGGCCCGGGAGATCGCCGACAAACTGCTCGCCAACCCCGTCATCGAGGACTTCACGGTCCGGGTCGAGGCCGACGAGACCGTGGACGCGCACTCGTGACCGCCCGCGTCGGAGTGGTGACCTTCCCCGGCTCGCTGGACGACGGGGATGCCGCCCGTGCCGTGCGGATCGCCGGCGCGGAGCCGGTCCGGCTCTGGCACGGCGACCCGGAGCTGCACGGGGTGGACGCCGTCGTCCTCCCCGGTGGCTTCTCCTACGGTGACTACCTGCGCTGCGGGGCCATCGCCCGGTTCGCCCCGGTGATGGAGACCCTGGTCGACGCCGCCCGGGGTGGCCTGCCGGTGCTCGGCATCTGCAACGGCTTCCAGATCCTCTGCGAGGCCCACCTGCTGCCCGGCGCGCTCACCCGCAACCAGCACCTGCACTTCCGCAACCGGGACCAGGTCCTGCGGGTCGAGTCCGCCGGCACCGCCTGGACGAACACCTTCCAGCCCGGCCAGGAGATCCTCATCCCGGTCAAGAACGGCGAGGGCTGCTACGTCGCGGACACCGCCACTCTCGACGAGTTGGAGGCCGACGGCCGGGTCGTCGCCCGCTACGTCGGCGGCAACCCGAACGGCTCCCAGCGGGACATCGCCGCGATCACCAACGCCGCCGGCAACGTGGTCGGCATCATGCCCCACCCGGAGCACGCGGTCGAGGCGCTCACCGGCCCCTCGCTGGACGGCCTCGGCTTCTTCACCTCAGTGCTCAAGCACTTGGTGGGGACGCCGGCGTGACGATGCGCGGCGGGTACATCGGTCGGCTCCACCGCCCCACGGGCGGGTACGAGCGCAGCGAGGAGAGGTCATGACCACCCACCAGGACCCGGCCGTTCGGGCAGCCGCGGGCTCCGTCCCGGCGGAGCCGCACGCGGCTGTCGCGCCGCCGGCCGGTCCGGCCGACGCCGGCCGGCACAACGGTCCGGCGCCGGCCCTCGACTGGGCGGACGGCGTGGACACCGTGCAGCGGGCCGCCGGCACCGGCGACGAGCTCCAGCCGTACGCCGAGCTGGGTCTGCGCGACGACGAGTACGACCGGATCCGGCACATCCTCGGCCGCCGCCCCACCCAGGCCGAGCTGGCCATGTACTCGATCATGTGGAGCGAGCACTGCTCCTACAAGTCGAGCAAGGTGCACCTGCGTCAGTTCGGTGAGAAGGCCCCGCCGAGCGACCGGCTGCTCGCCGGCATCGGGGAGAACGCGGGCGTCGTCCGGGTCTCCGACACGCTGGCCGTCACCTTCAAGGTCGAGTCGCACAACCACCCGAGCTTCGTCGAGCCCTACCAGGGCGCGGCCACCGGCGTCGGCGGCATCGTCCGGGACATCCTGGCGATGGGCGCCCGCCCGGTGGCGGTGATGGACCCGCTGCGGTTCGGCGCGGCCGACCACCCGGACACGGCCCGGGTACTGCCCGGCGTGGTCGCCGGCGTCGGCGGCTACGGCAACTGCCTCGGCCTGCCCAACATCGGCGGCGAGCTGGTCTTCGACCCCTGCTACCAGGGCAACCCGCTGCTCAACGCGCTCTGCCTCGGCGTCCTGCCGGTCGACCGGTTGCAGAAGAAGGACGCCGCCGGCCCCGGCAACATCGTGGTGCTGCTCGGCGCGAAGACCGGCCGGGACGGCATCGGCGGCGTGTCGGTGCTGGCCAGCGCCACCTTCGACGAGGGCAGCGAGAAGCGTCGCCCGTCGGTGCAGGTCGGTGACCCGTTCATCGAGAAGCTGCTGATCGAGGCGTGCCTGGAGCTGTACGACGCCGAGCTGGTCGTCGGCATCCAGGACCTCGGCGGCGCGGGCCTGACCTGCGCGCTCACCGAGACCGCCGCGTCCGCCGGCACCGGGATGCGGGTCTGGCTGGAGCGGGTTCCGCTGCGCGAGCCGTCGATGGAGCCGCACGAGATCCTGGCCAGCGAGTCCCAGGAGCGGATGCTGCTGGTGGTGACCCCGGAGAAGCTGGAGGCGGTGCTCAAGACCGCCGAGAAGTGGGGGGTGCTGGCCACCGCGATCGGCGAGGTCACCGCGCCCGCGCCGGACGGCCGGCCGGGCCGGCTGCTGGTCACCTGGAACGACCACGTGGTGGTCGACGTGCCGCCGGGCTCGCTGGTCGACGACGGTCCGGTCTATGCCCGCCCGATGCGGGAGCCGGCCGACCTGATCCTGCTCCAGGCCGACCGGGCCGAGACGCTGCCCCGGCCGAGCAACCCGGAGGCGCTGCGGGAGACCCTGCTCCGCATGATCGCCTCGCCGAACCTGGCCGACAAGACCTGGGTCACCGAGCAGTACGACAGGTACGTGCTGGGCAACACCGTGCTCGCCCAGCCGGAGGACTCCGGCGTGATCCGGATCGACGAGCAGAGCGGCCTCGGGGTCGCCCTCTCCGTCGACGGCAACGGCCGGTACGCCCGCCTCGACCCGTACCAGGGGACGAAGCTGGCGCTCGCCGAGGCGTACCGGAACGTGGCGGTGACCGGTGCGAAGCCGATCGCCGTGACCAACTGCCTCAACTTCGGCTCGCCGGAGGACCCGGGCGTGATGTGGCAGTTCGCCGAGGCCGTCCGTGGCCTGGCGGACGGCTGCCTGGAGCTGGGCATCCCGGTGACCGGCGGCAACGTCAGCTTCTACAACCAGACCGGTGCCGCCGCGATCCACCCGACCCCGGTGGTCGGTGTGCTGGGTGTGCTGGACAACGTGGCCGACCGGGTGCCGATGGGCTTCGTCCCGCGTACCGGTGGCGACCACGACCAGCTGTTCCTGCTCGGTGACACGCACGTGGAGCTGTCCGGCTCGGAGTGGGCCTGGGTGACGCACGAGCACCTGGGTGGCATGCCGCCGCAGGTCGACCTGGGCCGGGAGCGCCAGCTCGCCGAGCTGATGGCCGAGGCTGCCCGGGTGGGTCACCTCAGCTCCGCACACGACCTCTCCGACGGGGGTCTCGCCCAGAGCCTGGTCGAGTCCTGCCTGCGCCGGGGGGTCGGGGCCCGGGTCGGGGTGCCGGAGCGGTTCGCCGACGGTTCGCTGCCGTTCGTCTTCCTCTACAGCGAGTCCGCCGGCCGGGTGCTGGTGAGCGTTCCGCGCGGGCACGAGAAGGCGTTCACCGCCCTCTGCACCGAGCGTGGCGTGCCGTGGGAGCAGATCGGCGTCACCGACCCGACGAGCGACGCCCTGGACGTGCACGGCCAGTTCCGGATCGGTCTGGACGAGCTGCGGGCCGTGCACACCGCGACCCTGCCCCGGCTCTTCGGTGGGTCGGAGGCGGCCCAGGTGCAGGTCGAGGCGGCCCGGACCGGCACCACCACGATCGCGCCGGCCACCGCCGGGCAGCCGGTGGACGTACCGGAGCGGGAGCAGCCGGCGGACGCGGACGACCCGGCCGGCGAGGCGGTGGCCGCCCCGGCGACCGCCGCCCCGGTGTCGGGCGGTCCGGTGTCGGGCGGTCCGGAGACCCGCGCCGCCACGGCCGCCGGGCCGGACGCTTCTGCGGGCTCTGCGCCGGCACCGGCCGCCCCGGCGGGCTCCGCGCCGACGTCGGACGCCGCCTCGGGGGCGGACACCGCGTCGGCGGCCGGCGGACACGATGTCGACGTACCGACGGCCGGGTCCACCCCGCAGGCCGGCGCGGACGACGCTGCGGCGTCCGGGACCGGTGACGGCGGCGGGCAGCGCCCGACGCCAGACCAGCGCTGAGGCGGTGACCCCGGTCGTCCACGCTCAGCCCGGATCGGGTGCCCGGTTCGACTGGGGGCCGACCGGGGCGGCGGAGCTCGGCCGGGTCTGCGCCGTACTGGTGGTGGTGGACGTGCTCTCGTTCACCACCGCCGTGGAGGTGGCGGTCGCCCGGGGGATGCGGGTCCACCCGTTCCCCTGGGGAGAACAGGCGGCCGACTATGCGATGCGGGTCGGCGCGGTGGCCGCGGTGGGTCGCCGGCAGACGAGCACGGAGCACCCGTGGTCGCTCTCCCCGGCGGCCCTGAGTAGCGCGCCGCGCGTCGCCGACCTGGTGCTGCCGTCGCCCAACGGCTCCGCGATCAGCGCCGCCGCCAGCGCCACCGGCCGCCCGGTGGTTGCGGCCTGCCTGCGCAACGCCCGCGCCGTCGGGCGCTGGCTGCGCCGCCACGGGTACGGCGCGGCGGATGTCCCGGTGGGGGTGGTGGCCGCCGGTGAACGCTGGCCGGACGGCACCCTGCGCCCCTCGGTGGAGGACCAGTTGGGCGCGGCCAGCGTGCTGGATGCGATCTCCGGGGCGCCCGGGGGACTTTCGGTGGAGGCGGCGGTGGCGCTCGCCTCCCTGGCCAGCATCCCCGACGTGCCGGCGGCGGTCCGTGGCTGCGTCTCCGGTCGGGAGTTGATCGAGGGCGGCTTCGCCGGTGACGTCGAGGTCGCCGTGCAACGGGACGTCTCGAACGTGGTGCCGGTGCTCCGCCAGGGCGTCTTCTCGGCCGGCTGAACCGGCACGGGCTGCGCCGACTGCGCCGCACCGACACTGCGGCCGAATCGGCTGTGGGCCGCACCGACGCTGTGGGCTGCACCGACGCGCTGCGGGCCGTACCGACTGCGGGCTGTACCGACGCTGCGGGCCGCCCGGATTGTGCAATCCCGGGCGGCCCGCAGTCTTCGTTGTCGTCTCGGTGGGTCAGTCGTCCAACCAGTCGAGGCGGCGTCCGCCGCGCTCCGGAGGCGGGCCGTCCGGGCGGGCCCGTCCGGACGGCGGCTGGTCGCGCCCGGCCGGGGGCTGATCGCGCCCGGCCGGCGGCTGATCGCCGTAGTAGCCGCCCTGCTGGTCGTAACCCTGCTGGTCGTACCCACCGGTGCGCTGCTGGGGCGGTTCCTGGCCGTATCCGCCCGGCGACTGCTCGGCGCCGTAGCCACCGGCCTGGCCGTACCCGCCCTGCGGGGAGCCGTATCCGGGTTGCTGGTCGTAGCCCGCACCCTGCTGGTCGTACCCGGTGGGCTGGTCGTAGCCGCCCTGGTGGGCACCACCGCGCTGGTCGTAACCGCCGTGCTGGCCGCCACCACGTTGGTCGTACCCGCCCTGGTGGGCGCCACCGGCCTGGTGACCGCCGCCAGCCTGGTGACCTCCGGTCGGCTGGTCGTAGCCGCCCTGGTGGGCACCGCTGCCCTGGTGGCCCCCGGTGGGCTGGTCGTAGCCGCCGTGCTGGCCGCCGTAGCCCTGGGCCGCCCCGGCGTCGTAACCGGCCTGCTGCCCGTAGCCGCCGCCCGCATAACCGCCGGTCGGCTCCGTGCCCCGGCCGTAGCCGCCCTGCTCGGGCTGGCCGTAACCGGCCGCGCCGGACTGACCGTACGCGTCCGGCTCCGGCTGATAGGTGCTGGTCGGGTAGGGGTCGGCCGCCGGCGCGTACGAGGTGCTGTCGCCGGTGTAGCGACCGGTGGGCTCGTCGTAGCGTTCGCCGCCGTAACCGCCGGCCGGCTCCTGCGCCGGGTAGCCGGCACCGGCCGTCGCGCCGTAGTCCCGGCCGCCGTAGCCGCTGCCCGAGGCCGGGGCGTCCCCGTAACCGCCACCGGAGGCCAGTGCATTGCCGTAGCCGCCGCCCGAGGCGGGGGCGTCGCCGTAGCCGCCACCGGAGGCCGGTGCGTTTCCGTAGCCACCCGCCGCGCCGGCAGCACCCGCCGCACCGGCTGCGCCATGACCACCGGCTGCGCCGGCTGCGCCGTAGCCACCGGCCGCGCCGGCGGCACCCGCCGCGCCGGCTGCGCCATAACCACCGGCCGCGCCGGCTGCGCCGTAGCCACCGGCCGCGCCGGCGGCACCCGCCGCGCCGGCTGCGCCATAACCACCGGCCGCGCCGGCTGCGCCGTAGCCACCGGCCGCGCCGGCGGCACCCGCCGCGCCGGCTGCGCCATAACCACCGGCCGCGCCGGCTGCGCCGTAGCCACCGGCCGCGCCGGCAGCACCCGCCGCGCTGGCTGCGCCGTAACCGCCACCGGAGGAGGGGGCGGCGCCGTAGCCGCCCTGCTGGCCGTATCCACCCTGACCGGCGGGCTCCTCGCCGTAACCGCCGGCACCGGCCCAGTTGTCCTGTGGCGCGCCGTAGGGCTGGGGCGGAGCGGCGTACGGGTCCGGCGGAACGTCGTCGACGACCGGCCGCTGCAGCATCGTCGGCGCGTCGCTCAGCGCGGAACTGCCGACCATCGTCGGGTCGGGTCCGGCACCGACCCGGTTGACCACCCGGGTCTGGTCGTCGGTGCCACGCGGGCTGCGGGGGCCGGGAACGCCACCCGCCGCGGCGGCACCGGACGGTCCGTCACCGTCGTCGTCGGCGTTCCTGCGACGGATCCAGAGCAGCACGATGGTGCCGACGCCGGCGGCCACCAACAGGCCGCCGAGCAGGATGATCAGGAAGGAGCCGAACCCGCTGTCGTCGTCCTGGGACGCGGCCTGCTGCTGCCCGCCGCTCGGCTCGGTGGTCTGCTCGGTGGTCTCGTCGGTCGTCTCGTCCGCCGGAGTCGGCTCCACCGAGGTCGACGGGGTGACGCTCGGGCTGACCTCGACCTTCAACGCCAGGCTGATCCGCTGGTTGCTCAGGCTCTGCCCGGCACCTGCGCTGATCGACTTGGTGGCGACGATGCCGTCCTTGCTGGCTCCGAGGACCATCGATCCGGGTGCGATCGGGTTCGCACTGGACCCGGTGATCCGGAAGTTGCCGCTGCCGTCGCTGGTGGTGTTGAACTGCTTGCCGGTCGAATCCTCCAGGCCCACCACCGCGTTGGGCACCGCGTCACCGGTGGCCGCCACGACCACCTTGCCGGAGACCGACTTGACCGTCGGCTTGTCCTGCGGCGGGGTGGTCTGCGGCGCGGCCTTGCCCTTGACGGTGAGCTGGAAGGTGGCGGTGGCCGGGTCGGACTGGTCGGGCCGGACCTGGACGGTGACGGTCGTGTTGGCGTCGCCGGCGTTGTCGTTGGCGCGCAGGGTCAGCAGCTGCGACTTCGGCTGGCCGCCGGTGAGGTTGAGCTGGCCGCAGCCGGAGCAGCTCACTCCGGAGGGCAGACCGGTCAGGCTGATCTGTGCGTTCTGGTCACCGTCACCGGGAGTCACCTGGACGGTCACTGTGGTGTCGCTGCCGGCGTTGACGGTCACCGACCCGGGCTGGACGGAGGCGCTGGCTGCCAGGGCAGGTGTGGCGGGGACGGTGAGCAGGGCACCGGCCACCAGCGCTACGACCACACCGGCCCGCTGCGTCCAGGCACGTCGGTGTGTTGACACGTCCACCGCCTTCCGGTCTGACTTCCCCGGCGGGGGCCGGGGATCATCACGGTACGAATACGCCGTCGGCAACTATGCCTTGTCTGACCGGATCGGCGCGACCCAGGGGCCAGCGTGGGCTCCGACGGCCTCAGGTCGTATCGTCCCGTCGTGTCCTCTCCGCACATTAAGTCCGCCGTGGTACTGGCGGCGATGACGGCGCTCGATGAGGGGCGTACGCCCGAACGACCGGTGTACCGGGAGGCGGTCCGTACCCTTCTGACCGTCCTCGCGGAGCGTGCCCCCGGCCGATCGGTGGAGGTGCGTGTCCCACCTTACGGTGCAGTTCAGTGCGTTCCGGGGCCGCGACACACCCGCGGCACCCCGCCGAACGTGGTGGAGATGGCTGCGGACACCTGGTTGGCGCTCGCCACCGGGCGGTTGTCCTGGGCGCAGGCGGTCACGGACGGTCGCGTACAGGTGAGCGGAAACCGGGCGGACCTCTCCGCCCATCTGCCGCTCTAGCTGCGCCGTTCCGTCCCGAGGGGTGACTGGGTGGAGGTGGATCGTGACTTTCTGTATCGACTCGTGTTCGCGTACACTGTCAGGCGACGACAGTGGTCCAGGGCCGAAAGGCGCGGAGCAGCCCCCGGCTCCGCCAGGCCAGTCCAGACCAGCATGAGGGAGCGGCAGTGCCCCGAGGCGATGGCCGGCTGAGCCACGACCTTGACCCCCAGCGACCCGGCCCCCAGGACGCCTGTGGCGTCTTCGGTGTCTGGGCCCCGGGTGAAGAGGTCGCTAACCTCACCTATTTCGGCCTCTACGCACTCCAGCACCGCGGCCAGGAGGCCGCCGGCATCGCGGTGAGCGACGGGTCGGGCGTGGTGGTCTACAAGGATCTGGGCCTGGTGGCCCAGGTGTTCGACGAGCCGACGCTGAAGAGCCTCCGGGGCCATCTGGCGATCGGGCACGCGCGTTACTCCACCACCGGCGGCTCGACCTGGGAGAATGCCCAGCCGACGATCCGTTCGACCACCTCCGGCATCACCATCGCCCTGGCGCACAACGGCAACCTGGTCAACACCGCCGAGCTGCAGAAGGAGGTCGCCGAGCGCGGCCTGCTCGACGACGGGGCCACCAACGACACCTCACTGGTGACCATGCTGTTGGCCAGCCGCCCCGACCTGTCGGTGGAGGCTGCCGCGCTGGAGGTGCTGCCACAGCTGCGGGGCGCGTTCAGCTTCGTCTTCATGGACGAGTCGACCCTCTACGCCGCCCGCGACCCGCACGGCGTGCGCCCGCTGGTGCTCGGCCGGCTGGAGCGGGGCTGGGTGGTGGCCAGCGAGACCGCCGCGTTGGACATCGTCGGCGCGAGCGTGGTACGTGAGGTCGAGCCGGGCGAGTTGATCGCGATCGACGAGGAGGGGCTGCGGTCCAGCCGGTTCGCCGCGCCGGAGCCCAAGGGCTGTCTCTTCGAGTACGTCTACATCGCCCGCCCGGACGCCACCATCGCCGGCCGCAACGTGCACGCCGCCCGGGTGCAGATCGGCCGGCAACTCGCCAAGGAGCACCCGGTCGAGGCCGACCTGGTGATCCCGGTGCCCGAGTCGGGCACGCCGGCCGCCATCGGTTACGCCGAGGCGTCCGGCATCACCTACGGCGCCGGCCTGATGAAGAACCCGTACGTCGGGCGCACCTTCATCCAGCCGTCGCAGACCCTCCGTCAGCTCGGCGTACGACTCAAGCTGAATCCGCTGCGGGAGAACGTGCGGGGCAAGCGGCTGGTCGTGGTCGACGACTCGATCGTGCGGGGCAACACCCAGCGGGCGATCGTCCGGATGCTCCGCGAGGCGGGGGCGCTGGAGGTGCACGTCCGGATCTCCTCCCCGCCGGTCAACTGGCCGTGCTTCTACGGCATCGACTTCGCCACCCGGGCCGAACTCCTGGCCAACGGGCTGGACAACGAGGGCATCCGGCGGTCGATCGGCGCCGACACCCTCGGTTACGTCTCGCTCCCCGGTCTCATCGCCGCGACCGAACAACCCCGCAGCCGGCTCTGCCGGGCCTGCTTCGACGGGGAGTACCCGATCGACCTGCCGGCCGGGAACCTGATCGGCAAGCACGTGCTCGAAGGGGTGGGCCGGCGGGTCGCCGACGCCCCCGACGCTCCGGAGCACCACACACCGCTCGTCGCCACTCCGGGCGGCGCGACCGCCCACCGCCCGTAGTACACCGGGGTCGCCCGGCCACCGTCGGCGCGGCACCGAGAACCACAAAGGGGAGAACCGTGACCTACGTGTCCGAGCGCAGCGGCGCAGGAAGTAGCCCGAGCGGCGCCGGTGGCGACCGCCAGCCCTGGACGGCGGGTACCGGCCGCACCACCCGCAAACGCTCGGTCTCGTACGCCGACGCCGGGGTGTCGATCGAGGCGGGCGACCGGGCGGTCGAGCTGCTCAAGTCGAAGGTGAAGGAGACCCGGCGGCCGGAGGTCATGGGCGACCTGGGCGGCTTCGCCGGGCTCTTCCGGTTGGACACCAAGAAATACAAGAACCCGATCCTGGCGTCCTCCACGGACGGGGTGGGCACCAAGCTGGTCATCGCCCAGCAGCTCGACATCCACGACACGATCGGCATCGACCTGGTCGCGATGGTCGTCGACGACCTGGTGGCCTGCGGTGCCGAGCCGCTGTTCCTGCTCGACTACATCGCCACCGGCGAGGTCGTGCCGGACCGGGTCGCCGAGATCGGCGCCGGTATCGCCGACGGCTGCCGGTACGCCGGCTGCGCGCTGCTCGGCGGCGAGACCGCCGAGCACCCGGGCGTGCTGCGCCCCGACGAGTACGACGTCTCCGCCACCGGGGTCGGGGTGGTCGAGGAGAGCGAGATCCTCAGCCCGGACCGGGTCGAGGTGGGCGACGTGGTGATCGCGATGCGCTCGTCCGGCCTGCACTCCAACGGCTACTCGCTGGTCCGGCACGTGCTGCTGGGTGCCGGCCGGATGCGACTGGACGTGGTGATCGACGACTTCGGTCGGCAGCGCACCCTCGGCGAGGAGCTGCTCACCCCGACCAAGATCTACGCGCAGGACTGCCTGAAGTTGATCACCGAGGCGGAGGTGCGCTCGATCGCCCACGTCACCGGCGGCGGCATCCCCGGCAACCTGGTCCGGGTGCTGCCCGAACACGTCGACGCGGTGGTCAACCGGGCGACCTGGAAGCCGCAGCCGATCTTCGACCTGATCCAGTCCAAGGGCCGGATCGAGGACTCGGACATGGAGTCGACGTTCAACATGGGCGTCGGCATGTTCGCCATCGTCTCCGCCGAGGACGCCGACCGCGCGCTGGCCACCCTCGCCGGCCGGGGCGTGGACGCCTGGCAGGCCGGCGAGATCATCGAGGGCACCGGTCACGTCCAGATGGTCGGCCAGCACACCCGGGGCTGATCACCTTGCGCTGATCGGCCGAGCATCTGATCGGGGGTTCACCCGAGCGGCCGTCGCCGCCTAGCCTGAAGGACACTTCGGGCAAGCGGGAGGAGGGTCGATGACTGCTCGTGTCCGGTCCGTGACGGGTATGCGGGGCGTCGCGGCGGTCCCGTCGTACGTGGTGATGCAGCCGACGACGCTGTGCAACCTGGACTGTGCGTACTGCTATCTGCCGCACCGGGCGGCCGACCGGCGGATGCCGGTGGCGGTGGCCGAGGCGGTCGCCACCGCGGTGGCCCCCTGGGCGGCGCAGGGCCGGTTCTCGGTGGTCTGGCACGGCGGGGAGCCGCTCGCCGCCGGGCGGGAGCACCTGGCCGCGCTGATCGCCCCGTTCCCCGCCGGGGTGGAGCACCACGTGCAGACCAACGCCACGTTGATCGACGACGCCTGGTGCGCGTTCTTCGTCGCGCACGGGGTGCGGGTCAGTGTGAGCGTGGACGGTCCGCCCGATCGCAACGGCGACCGGGTGACCCGGGCGGGCCGGCCGGCGTACGACCGGATCGTCCGGGGGATCGCCGCGTTGCGCCGGCACGGCCTGCCGTTCTCGGCGCTGGCGGTGGTGAGCCGGCCGACGCCGGGACTCGCCACCGAGTTGTACGACTACTTCCTCGACCTGGGTTGTGACGTGCTCGGCCTGAACATCGAGGAGACCGAGGGGGTCAACACCCGCAGCAACGCGCACGACGCGGCGACGGTGACCGCGTTCTGGGCCGAGCTGGTGGCGGCCTGGCGGCGGACGCCCCGGGTGCACCTGCGGGAGGTGGAGTGGTCACTGCGGTACGCGGCGGCGGTGCTGACCGGTGCGGAGGGCGACCTGCTGCCCCGGCAGCTCGACCCCATCCCGACGATCGGCCACGACGGGTCGGTGACCGTGCTCTCCCCGGAGCTGGCCGGCTTCACCGACGCCCGGTACGGCGACTTCAGCAGCGGTAACGTGCTGGCGACCCCGCTGGCCGAGATCCTGGCCGGCGCGGCGGGCACGGACTGGGTGGGCGAGTTCCTCACCGGTGTGGAGGCGTGCCGGTCGTCCTGCGCGTACTTCGGCTTCTGCGGCGGCGGGCACGCGGCCAACCGCTACTTCGAACAGGGACGGTTCGACGGTACGGAGACCGAGCACTGCCGCAACAGCAAGATCCGCCTATTGGAGGGAGTGTTGGAGCATGCCCGAGACCACGAGTCACCGGCCGCCTGAGCGCGGCGGGGCAGGCACGGACCAGGTCGCCGACCGGGTGCGGGAGGCCGCTGGGGAACTCTCCGCCCTGCTCCACGAGGCCGATGCCGCGCGTCGTTCCCGGGCGGAGGCGCCGGGCGGGGAGGGTGCCGGCGCGGTCTGCGCCTGGAACCACTTCGAGAACATCCCGACCTTCTACAACTGGAACAACCGACCGCGCTGAGCGCAGCGACCACGGATCGCCGCACCGCCCTGAGCGGTGGCCGCCGGGATCAGGGGCCGCGCCGACCGGCCGGAGCGTGCTCCGGGACGGCGGGGTCCCTGATCGTCGGTGCTAGCGTCGCTCTGGTCGGGCACATGCGTGAGCACGCGGAGAGTTGCCGCGTGCTCAATGTGACCGGAGGTCAGCGGGTCGGAGGAGCCCAGGGGTCTGGGTCGTCGTCCGCATGATCCTCGTCGTCGTCGTCGACATACTCTTTGTAGTCGTCGTCGAAGTGCTGCTCAGACTTCCCACCAGCGCTCGCCAGTTCGCGCTGCAAGGCGGTGAGGTCGGTGTTCGGGGAGTGGTACTTCAACTCCCGGGCCACCTTTGTCTGCTTGGCCTTAGCACGGCCGCGCCCCATGGCTCGACCCCCTCGCACAGAATGCGGGGCAGCCCGAAGGCGGGCCCCGATGACGTCAGGCATCTCTCGTGGCTCTTACGGTACATGGGGATGCCACCGTTCGGCACCTCGGGTTACCGTCTGCCGGCCCTGCGCGTCGCAGTCACCCGACCGTCACTGATTGTACCGGGTAAGGGGTAATCGCCGGAGCCGCCCGTGACACCGGTCAAACCACCGGGAAAGCCGCGTAAGCCCATGCTATCGCGCGGGTGTTCCGGCCCGGGTCGCGGACCGCACGATCGACGGGGCGGGTCCCGGGCCCGGCCTACCGCCGCACCCGGGACGCCCGCTCACCGCAGGTGGATGGTGCGCAGCCGGCCCACGTCGGCCATCCGGCGCTCGGCCAGCCGGTCCGCGGCCACCGCCGGCGGCACCCCCTCGTCGTCGGCCAGCCGGAGGATCTGCCGGGTGGTGTCGTAGATCCGGGTGGCCCGCAGCTTGGCCCGGTCGAAGTTGAAGCCCTCGATCTCGTCCGCGACCTGGATCACACCCCCGGCGTTCACCACGTAGTCGGGGGCGTACAGGACACCCCGGTCGGCGAGCAGCTTCTCGATGCCCGGGTGGGCGAGCTGGTTGTTGGCCGCTCCGGCGACCACCCTGGCCCGCAGCGCCGGCACGGTGTCGTCGTTCAGGGCCCCGCCCAGGGCGCACGGGGCGTACACGTCGATGTCGGCGGCGACCAGCGCCGAGGCGTCGGCGACCAGGGTGACCCCGGGGTGGTTGGTCCGCGCCCACTCCAGCGCCCTCGGGTCGACGTCGGTCGCCACCACCTCGGCCCCGTCGTCGACCAGGTGGCCGGTCAGGTGTCGGCCGACCTTGCCGAGCCCGGCCACCCCGACCCGACGTCCGCGCAGGCTCGGGGTGCCCCACACGTGCTCGACAGCGGCCCGCATGCCCTGGAAGACCCCCCAGGCGGTGAGGACCGAGGAGTCGCCCGCGCCGCCGTGCTCCACGCTGCGGCCGGTGACGTAGCGGGTCTCCCGCGCGATCACGTCCATGTCCGCCACGACGGTGCCCACGTCGCAGGCGGTGTAGTAGCGCCCGGCCAGGGACTGCACGAACCGGCCGTACGCGCGCAGCAGCGCCTCGCTCTTGACCTGGTCCGGATCGCCCCAGATGACCGCCTTGCCGCCGCCCAGGTCCAGCCCGGCCAGGGCGTTCTTGTACGCCATTCCCCGGGACAGGTCCAGCACGTCCGCCAGCGCCGCCTCCTCGCTGGCGTACGGGTAGCACCGGGTGCCGCCGAGGGCGGGGCCCAGCGCGGTCGAGTAGATGCCGATGATCGCCTTGAGGCCGCTCTGCGTGTCCTGACAGAAGACGACCTGCTCGTGACCGGTTGATCCGGGGTCGTCGGTGCTCGCGAATACGCCCATGGTTCGCTCCTGTGTCGGTGTGCGCCCTCGTGGGACGCGGCCCTGGTCGGCTGCCGGCGGGGATGGTGCCGGCCCTGGCCAGCCTAATATCGGTCGGAGACCGCGCTGTCGTCCACCGCAGGCCGTCGGGCCCCCGGCGACCGCCGGCCGACCCGGGTCCGGCACGACGGCAGCGGCACCGGCGCGGGGTTTCGTGGGAGGATCGCGCGGTGCCGTCGCTCTTCGCTTCTTACCTGCGCGTGTACGAGCCGCTGACCGCCTTCGACCGGGACCGTCAGTCGTACTGGCGACGCTACGTGCGGGAGGGGCGGGCGGTGGCCCCGCTGGAGGGGCCGGGCCGGCAACGGACCTCGGTCATCGCGGCGCTCGGCGCGGGCTGGACCCGGCTGCCCGACCTGCCCGACGAGGCGTACGTGCTGGAGATCGACGACGCGCTGCTGGTCTGCCCGTGGAACCTGCGGGTCCGGGTCGCCGAGGCGGCGCTGAGCGCCCGGGAAGGGGTGCCGTCGGTGATCGCCGACGCGTTCGTCCCGCCGGTCCTGGCCGGGCAGGCCAAGTCGGTGGTGGAGGACTGGCGCAGCGGCGCGCGGGTGCTGGAGCACGGGGTGCCCCGGCTGCACGAACAGATCGCCACCTGGGGCGTACCGCTGCGGTGGTTCGTGCTCTTCGAGGCGGGCGAGCGGGAGCTGGTCACCCGGCCGGGGCGGCGGGCGGTGCGCTACCGGACCGAGATCTCCAAGGCCCGGCGACGGGCCTCCCGGGCGTTGTCGGTGCTGAAGAAGTCGATCGGCGAGGCGCCGATCACCGAGGCGGTGGAGGAGGCCGCCCGGTGGTTGGAGGAGTTCCACCCGCGCTCGGTGGTCGAGCTGGACTACGGCGGACTGGTGCAGTTGCTCTCGGATGAGACGCTGGCGGCGGACGACTCGCCGGAACTGGTGGCGACCGGCCTGGCCGGGCTCTCCCGGGGCGAGGCGGACGAGGCGTCGGCGGCGTACGACCGGTTGGTGGCGAGGTGGCGGGCGATCCAGCTGTTGGAGCGGTGCAATTAGCCCCAAAACGCCCAGCAATAGTGTCAAATATGAGTCACTCTCGTAATTGACGCATCACGAACCGTGATCATGAGTCCGAATAAGGTACTTTCTGCCGTGTAAAAGTCAGATAAATCGGGCATGGTTCATCCGTCCGTCTAGGGACCTTCGGCCGTTCGGCCCATGTCGGACATCGGGGACTAGCCGGACCATGGGAGACGCGTCGGCCGGCGGGACCCCGGCCGATGTCTATCCATGTGGAGGAGTGACCGATGGCATCGCGAACGCACGAACCAGAGCCGCTACTCACGCCGGCCGAGGTGGCGTCGATGTTCCGTGTCGACCCGAAGACGGTGACCCGGTGGGCCAAGGCGGGGAAGCTCAGCGCGATCCGAACCCTGGGCGGACACCGTCGGTACCGTGAGTCGGAGGTGCGGGCGTTGCTACAGGGACAGATCCCCCAGCAGCGCCAGGGGGACTGACCCGGTCAGAACGTTTCGACCTCAGGGGCGGGCGGACGTCGCGGCAAGCGGCGACCGACCGCCCCTGAGTCATGTCGGCGACCGGCCGTGACTCCCGGTCGACCCGACACCGACCCCGGTCGTGATCCGGCCCGACCGGTCGGACCGCCCGGCCCGCCCGGTCACCGGCCGGCGGACGGGTCGTCGGCCGGACCGACGGTCATCCTCCGACGGTGACCCGGATGCCGATGGTGCCCGCCTCGCCCCGGCGCAGCCGGCTGCCGAGCAGGGTCAGCCGGCCCAACAGCCGGTACTTGCGCTTGAGCAGGTCGCGCACCCGGTTGCTCTCCTGCGGCCCGCAGAGCACCGCGTGGCCCGGCACCGCCTCGCCCAGCGGACGGCCGCGCACGTCGCAGGGGGCCACCGTCACCGTGCCGTCCCGCCTGATCCGCTTGACCTTGCCCGAGTCGGCCACCGTCCAGATCGCCAGGGTGTCGTCGTCACGGACCGCCCAGACCGGGGTGGACACCGCACGACCGTCCTTGCGGAACGTCGTCAGCAGGACGTACTTCTCCGCCGTCAGGCGGTCCAGGTCGGTCACGCCGCCCAGGATACGGCGAGCGGCCCCGGATAACGTGCACGTCGTGACCGGAGAACCTCGGCTGGGCGACGTGTTCGGAGAACTGCTGCGCGACGCGTACGCGGTGCACACCGGGATCGGCCCCCGGCCGCTGGTCGGCGGGCGGCTGCCCCGGCCGGTCATCGAGATCATCGAGCGGGACGACGGGCTGGTCAACGGGGCCCCCGCCGCGCACTACCTGGACGGCCCGGAGCACTGGCAGCCGTACGACCACCGGGCCGTGGAGCGGACCCGGGGGGCCACCCTGGACGTCGGCGTGGGTGGCGGCCGGATCGCGCTGGTGCTCCAGGAACGCGGGATGCCGGTCACCGGGCTGGACACCTCACCGGGGGCGCTGCGGGTCAGCCGGCACCGGGGGGTCCGCGACCTCGTCCTCGGCACCGTCGACGAGCACGTCGCCGCCGGCCGGCGCTACGACACGTTCCTGCTGCTCGGCAACAACCTGGGGCTGATCGAGGGACGGGAACGGGCGCCGGGGTTCCTCGCCGCGCTCGCCGCCCTGGCCCGCCCCGGCGCGCAGGTCATCGCGCACGGCACCGACCCGTACGGCACCACGGACCCGGTGCACACCGGCTATCACGAGCGGAACCGGCAGCGGGGTCGGTTGGGCGGGCAACTACGGCTCCGGTTGCGTTACCGCGAACTCGGCACCGAATGGTTCGACTACCTGGTCTGCTCCGCCGAGGAGCTGGCCGGACTGGTCCGGGGGACCCCGTGGCGACTGACCGACGTGGACGACCGCGACGCCCCGTACTATCTGGCCACCCTGCGGCTGGCCGGTTGAGCGGGGGCCCGGCCAGGGCCCCCGCACCCCGGATCAGACCTGGACGGTCGGGGGGAGCGGCTCCGGGGGGAGACCGCCGTCGCCGTCGACCACCTCGTCCGGGGTGCCGTCCTCGTCGATGTCAACCATGGTGATGTCGACCTTGCCGTCGCCGTCGGTGTCGAACTGGAACAGGTCCGCCCGGCCGTCGCCGTCGGTGTCCACCACCCACACGTCGGTCTTGCCGTCGTTGTTGGTGTCGGCGCGGAGCAGGTCGACGCGCTCGTTGCCGCGCGTCTCCACGATCGCCGTGCCGTCGGTGGTGCCGCTGCCGTCCACGGTCTCCGGTGCCTGGCTCATGTCGACTGGTTCCTTCCTTTGACGTTGGCCCGTCTGTACCCGGTGCGGCGATCCCCCACGCATGCCGCCGGGAACGGTGCTGCATAGGGTCGCACCCATGAGCGAGCGAAGCGAGCGGCAGGGCGTGCCGGAGACCCCGTACGCCACCGTGCGCAGTGAGGGAGCGTCCATGAGTCGTCTTGTCGTCGTCGGGGCCGGCACGATGGGGCTCGGCATCGCCTACGTGGCGGCCGGCGCGGGCTACGCCGTCGAGTTGGTGGAGGTGGACCGGGGTCGGGCCGAGGCTGCCGCCGTCCGCCTCGACGAGCTGTGCGCCCGGGCGGTGCAGCGGGGGAAGCTCGGTGCCGACGAGGCCGCCGCGCAGCGGGCCCGGATCACCCTGCGTGGCGCGCTCGCCGAGGTCGCCCCGGCACCGGAGGTGATCGTCGAGGCGGTGCCGGAACGACCGGAGCTGAAGCGGTCGGTGCTCGCCGAGGCGGAGCGGCTGCACCCGGCGCTGCTGGGCAGCAACACCTCCAGCATCCCCATCGGCGAGCTGGCCGAGGGCCTGGCCCGGCCGGAGTCCTTCCTCGGGCTGCACTTCTTCAACCCGGTCTGGGCGATGGCCCTGCTGGAGGTCGTGGTCGGCGCGGCCACCGCACCGGAGACCACCGCGGCGGCCGTCGCCCTCGCCGGCCGGTTGGGCAAGGACCCCGTCGTGGTACGCGACCTGCCCGGCTTCGCCACCTCCCGGCTCGGGGTGACCCTCGGCCTGGAAGCGATCCGGATGGTGGCCGACGGGGTGGCCGACCCCGCCGACGTGGACAAGGCGATGGTGCTCGGCTACCGGCACCCGGTCGGCCCGTTGGAGCTGACCGACCTGGTCGGGCTGGACGTGCGGCTGGACATCGCCCGTACCCTTCAGGCCGCCTACGGTGACCGGTTCGCGCCGCCGCCGCTGCTGGTGGAGATGGTCGCCGCCGGCAAGCTCGGCAAGAAGTCCGGCCAGGGCTTCTACGCGTGGAAGGAGGGTCGGCGGCAATGAGCGGACTTCGGGTGGAGGAGCTGCCCGACCGGGTGGTGGTGACGCTGGACCGGCCGGAGAAGCGCAACGCCATCGACGCCGACCTGATCGGCGCGCTGCACGACGTGTGTGCGGCACTGGAGGCCCGGCCCCGGCTGCTGCTGCTCACCGGCGGCGCGGACGGCCTCTTCGCCGGTGGGGCCGACATCGGTCAGCTGCGGGAGCGGGGTCGGCTGGACGCCCTCGCCGCGATCAACTCGGCGGCCTTCGCCCGGCTCCGGGCCCTGCCGATGCCGAGCGTGGCCGCCGTGGACGGCCCCGCGCTGGGCGGCGGGGCGGAGCTGGCGTACGCCTGCGACCTGCGGGTGTGCACTTCCCGGGCGGTCTTCGGTCAGCCGGAGGTGCGGTTGGGCATCCTGGCCGGCGCCGGGGCGACCCACCGGTTGCCGGCGCTGATCGGCGAGGGGCGGGCCAAGGAACTGCTCTTCACCGGCCGGCGGGTCGACGCCGACGAGGCGCTGCGGATCGGTCTGGTGAACCGGGTGGTGGCGGAGCCGGCGGAGTTGCTGCCCACCGCGCACGGGCTGCTCGACGAGATGGCCGAGGGTTCGGCGCTGGCGCTGCGGCTGACCAAACTCGCGGTGGACGCCCCGGCCGCCGCCCACCCGCAGCTGGACCTGGTCAGTCAGGCGGTGCTCTTCGAGGACGAGGAGAAGCACCGCCGGATGACCGATTTCCTGGAACGCCGCCGACCCCGCTGAACCGGCGGTGGGGCAGCACCGGAGCCGGTGCTGCCCCACCGATGTGTCGGCGTCAGTGGCGGATCGGTACGCCCGCGTCGGCCAGCGCCTTGATCAGCCCGGCGGACTCACCGAAGCCGATGACCAGCACGGCCTCCGGGCGGTAGCCCTTGATGTCGCCGGCCAGGTTGCCGAAGTCGACCGGCGGGGCCTTGGCGTCGGCCGGCGGGTCGTAGGTGAACAGCTTCACCCGGTCGTT
This sequence comes from Micromonospora matsumotoense, assembly GCF_900091525.1. Lineage (GTDB taxonomy): Bacteria > Actinomycetota > Actinomycetes > Mycobacteriales > Micromonosporaceae > Micromonospora > Micromonospora matsumotoensis. The sequence goes on along the minus strand of NZ_FMCU01000019.1, from coordinate 43,762 downwards.
GCCGAAGCCGGCCCGCTCCAGCTCGGCCCGGACGGTCTCCTGGAGGCCCTCGCCGTACGAGTCCTTGCGGGCCACCACCACGATCTTGTGCGGGCCGTCGCGCAGGATCACGTCGGCCAGGGCCCGACCCTGGAGGCTGTCCGGCGGGGCGGTCCGGAAGTAGAGGCCCTTGTCGTCGGCCTGGCTCAACCCGGAGTCGGTGTTGGACGGGGAGAAGAGGATCTTCCCCGCCGCCACCACGTCCGGCAGCACCGCGCTGGAGATGCCGGACGCGGCGGCCCCGATGATGACGTGGACCTTGTCCTTGACGTGCGAGGCCACGGTGGCCTTGGCGACGGCCGGGTTGGTGCCGTCGTCGCCGTCGATCCAGACCACCGGATCGCCGAGCACCCCACCGGCGGCGTTGATCTCCTTGAGCGCCAGTGCCACGCCGGCCGCCAGCGGTGGGTTCGCCAGGGCCAGGTCGCCGGTCTTGGGCAGCAGACCGCCGAGGATCAGTGGGGAGCCGTCGCTGCTGTCGTTGCGCCCGCCCCGCTGCTTCTTCGGCTTGGGGGCGGCCTTGGTGCTCACCCCGGACTCGTCCCCGGCGCCGACGAACTCGGTCTTCGCGTCGTTGATCTTCTGGTTGTCGAAGTGCAGGGTCGCGTAGCTGGCGGTGGCCGGCTCCCCGATGTCGGTGAAGCCCGCGCGGGTCAGCGACTGGCCGCGGTACTCGATGTCCTGGGCGTCCCGGGCCAGGGGCAGGCAGCTCGCCGCGTCGGTGCAGCGCTGACCGTTGGTGGTCACCCCGACGATCTGCTTGGCGATGTCGGCCGGATCGGTGCTGCCGGCCAGCTGGGCGGCCAGCGCACTGATCATGACCGCGTCGTACGACTCCGCCGCGTACAGGTAGTCGGTCAACTTCGGGTCGACGGAGCGTAGCCGCTGCTTGAAGTCGTCGGTGAGCGGCGTGAGCGGGGTGGTGCCCTTCATGCCGTCGACGAGATCGGCCCGGTCCTTCAGCTCGGCGGCGAAGGAGTTGAGCATGTTGCCGTCGGTGCCGTACAGGCGTACCTGCGGGGTGGCCGCCTCCTCGGGCTTGTCGGTCGTCCCGCAGGCGCTGATCACGAGCAGGAACGACGCGCAGGCCGCCAGGATGGCCGGGCGCGGGCCGCGTGTAACGAGCATGGTCGTCCTTCCTCCGGCGCAGGTCCGGTGCGCACCATAGCGTGCCGACGACAACCGTGGGACCAGGGAGGCTGCCCTGGTCGCCGGCCCGACAGCAGACCTCACGGTGTGTCACGTCGTCTCAGCAGGTGGTCACCATCTCGGCGCTCTGTTCGCTTGACCTGGCGTCCTACTGTGCCGCAGGTGACCGACGTACCGGATCAGACGCTGGCCGACGCTACCGCCGTACTCCACTCGGCGCTGTCCGGAGACGGCGCCGCGGTGGTCGGCACATTCGACGCGGTGGTGGACCGGTCCGGCCTCGCCGGGGCGTACACGGTCGCCTGGACCCTGGCCGCCACCATGGTCGGCGACCCGCCACCGGGCGCCTGCGCGCTGGACTTCCCGGGCATCGACGACGCGGGGTACGACACCCGCTGGGTGGCCCGCTTCGTCAGCGCGTACGCCAACCACGACGCCGACACCGGCGAGGCGCTGTTCGGGGCGGCGGTCGCCGACGGGCAGCTGCCGGACTGCCTGCTCACCCTCGCCGGCTCGACCGTGGCCACCCTGCGCAGCCGGGCCGGCTGACGGCGCGACGCCCGGTGCGGACGCCGCGCCGGCCGGCTCAGTACGCGTGGTACGCCACCAGCGGCTCGTACTCGTAGCGCAGGTTGGTGAAGCGGACCTTGAAGTTCGCGCCGTCGCGCACGTTGGTGGCGACGGTGATCCAGTCCGACTTCGCCGGCAGGTAGGTCAGGTAGTTGCAGCTGTTGGTCTTGTCGATGAAGACCACGCACGCCTCGGTGCCGAACGCGCTGCTGTTCTTGACGTTGACGTCCTTGCACCGGGCGCTCGCCTTGTACGGGCCGGCGTCCCCGCCCCATCCGCCGGCCTGGAAGTAGGACCGGACCGCCCCGCCGTAGCAGGTGGCGGCCGACGCGGAGAGGTTGGTCTCCGGGGCGGCCTGGGCGGGTGCGCCGTGCCAGAGCAGGGGCAGGGTGGCGGCGAGTGCGGCCAGGCGAGCGGTCCGGGATGCCATGGTGGTGCCTCCAGGGAGAGGGGCGGACCCTGAGTCGTGGACAGGGTGCGGTGAGTGGCGATGATATCTGTCGATCTCTGATCCCGCTGTGACAGACCCATGAACCTTCTGTGGTACCAGTGACGCATGTCCGAGGCGATGCTCAGCAAGGTGCGCAAGCTGTTGGCCCAGGCAGAGGACGCCGCCTGCACCCCCGCCGAGGCGGCCGCCTTCACCGCCAAGGCCACCGAGTTGATCGCCCGGTACGGCGTCGACCGCGCCCTGCTGGCCGCCCGCGACCCCACCACCGACCCGGTCGGCGACCGGGTGGTCGACGTCGTCGCCCCGTACGCCCGGGACAAGGCCGGGCTGCTCGCGGCGGTGGCCGACCCGCTGCGCTGCCGCTGCGTACGACGACCGGCCGGCAGCGGATTCGCGCTGCACCTGTTCGGCTTCGCCAGTGACCTGGAGCGGGTCGACCTGCTCTTCACCTCACTGCTGGTGCAGGCCGCACACGGACTCGCCGGCACCGTGGTCCCGCCCGGCGAGCATCCGGCGGCGTTCCGGCGGTCCTGGTTGGCCGGCTTCGCCCGGGTGATCTCCGACCGGCTGCGGGTCGCCGAGGCGGACGCGGTGGCGCAGCGGGACACCTCGTCGGTCGCGCTGGTGCTGGCCGACCGCTCCGACCGGGTGGCCCGCCGGGTCACCGAGGTCTATCCCCGGCTGCGGACCACGCCCATCCGCCGGCTCGCCGGCTCCGGGTTCGGCGCGGGGGCGGCAGCCGGCCACCGGGCGGACCTCGGTGGCACCGACGCGGTGGACGCCCCGACCACCCGGGCGCACCGCGGACTCCCGACGCGGTGAACGCCCCCGACCGCCCGGTGGGGTCAGTGCGGGCCCGGGGCGGTGCCGGTGAGGGTGGCGAGATAGCGGCCGAGCAGCTCGTGCCAGCCGGCCGTCAACGCCTCGCGGTAGCCCTCGGCGGCCTCACCGTGCCGGTCGAAATGCCGGTGCTCCAGCTCGATGCGGGTGTGCCCCGACTCGTCCGGCAGGAACAGCACCTCCACCTCGCTGGCGCGGGCCGGATCGGGCACCGGGAGCCGGTCGGGGCCGAGCTGCCAGGTGAAGACGAGCCGCCGCGGCGGGTCCCAGGTGAGCACCCGGCCCCAGTCGCCCCGGAAGCCGTACGGGCCGATCTCATAGAGCATGCCGCCGGCCCGGGGCTCCATCCCCAGCTCGGCAAGCGCCGCCGGCCCGGACCAGGTGTATTCGCGTACCCACCAGTCGGCCAACGAGCCGGTGAAGACCGCGAACGCCTGCTCCGCGGTGGCGGGGACGAGGAGCGTGGAGCGCAGCGAGTACCGGTCGACGTCCTGCTGGACGTCCTCCGGATTCGCATTCTCCTGTCCCATAGGCCCGGACCATACCGGCTGATGAGGCGCTCTGCAGCCTCGCGTACTGGCCCGTTCCGGACAATGGACCCAGGCCACCGGAGACGGAACCACCGTCCGGCCCGGCCGGTCGGGAGAACTCCGGTGAAACGGTCCCGGGGGGAGCCGGATACGCGAAAACGGTGACCGCGTTTCCGCAGGTCACCGTCTTCTGTAGCCCGGCGAAAGGCTATGTGGCCAGGGGCGGGGTCGAACCGCCGACCTTCCGATTTTCAGTCGGACGCTCGTACCAACTGAGCTACCTGGCCTGGTGCCTCGGGACATGTTACCCGGAGGGCGGGGTCTCCGCCGACAGGGTGATGCGTCCCGATACGCAGAACGCCGCGCAATGGTGCACGCGGCGTCGGCGCTGGCGGTCCTGACGGGACTTGAACCCGCGACCTCCGCCTTGACAGGGCGGCGAGCACTCCAACTGCTCCACAGGACCTTGCTGGTGTTGCCTCCGGCCAGGCCGGACCGTGCCCCCAACGGGATTCGAACCCGTGCTACCGCCTTGAAAGGGCGGCGTCCTGGGCCGCTAGACGATGAGGGCGGCCCCGCCATCATTGCACACTCGCAACTTCAAGCGGACTTGCTCCCATCCGGCCCCGCCGGAGGCATGAGAAGCATATGTCATGCCCCGGCGGTCGGCCAAACCGGTATGCCCGGCGGGGCGCGGCCGGACAAAGCAGCAGCTCAGCGAGGTGGCGCGATCCCGAAACGGCGCTTCAGGTCGCCGATGACGTGCGGAACGGCGCCCACTGTGCGGCTCCGGTCACCCCCGCCGTCGTGCATCAGCACCACCGCGCCGGGGCGGGCGGCACCCTCGACCCGTCCGGTGATGACGCCGGCGGTGGGCTTCGCCCAGTCCTGGGGGTCGACGGTCCAGTGCAGCGCACGCATGCCGAGCTCCTTGGCCACCGCCACCACCTCCGGCGTCCACCGGCCGCCGGGCTGACGGTAGAACGGCACCTTCGCGCCCGGGACGGCCTTGGTGATGGCCTGGTTGGTGCGGACCAGGTCGGCCCGGATCTCGGCGACCGGCCGGCGGCCCAGGTCGACGTCGTGGTGCCAGCTGTGGTTGCAGAGCTGGTGCCCTTCCCGGACGATCCGGGCCACCAGCTCCGGGTGCTTGCGGACCTGGGTGCCGACCACGCAGAACGTCGCCTTCACCTTGGCCGCCCGGAGCTGGTTGAGCACCCTCGGCGTCCAGGTCGGGTCGGGGCCGTCGTCGAAGGTCAACGCCACCGCGCGTACCCCGGTCGCCTTCCGCAACCCGGCGGGGAGCGTCTTCGGCTTGGGCCGCAGCCGGGGTTTCGGCTTGCTGGTCGGCGGCGGTGTCGCGGCCGGGGTGCGGGTCGGCTCGGGCGCGGAGGTCGTCGGGACGGGCGCGGCGGCCGGCCGGACGTGCCGGGGCTGATCGCCACAACCGGCGACCAGCAGGAGCAGACCCAGGGCAACCGCCAGGACGGGGCGTGAACGCATCGTCACTCCGGGGGGGTGGGGGTACGCGGACGGCCCCGACGGTAGTTCACGAAAGCGAAATATGTCAGGCCCGGTCGGCCCCGGTCGACTGGTCCAACGAATCCCGGACGGCCAGCGCGAGTGACACCGCCTCGGCCAGATCGACCGGCCGGACCACCCCGGCGGGCAGCGTGTCGGCCCGCCACCCCGGCCCGGCGGCGAGCACCAGCAGCGGCCGGCGGGGCACCGCGAGCAGGGCGGAGAGCTGCCCCGGATCGGCGGTGAGACGGGTGTGCGACCAGACCACCACGGCCGCCGGCCCGGTCCGGTTGACCGCCTCGACCAGTGCCGCCACCGGCACCCGGGCACCGAGCATCCGGTATGCCACCCCCGCCTCGGCCAGCGCCGCGGCCAGCGCCTCCAGGGGCAGGGTGTGCTGCTCCTCGTCGGCGCAGGAGAGCAGGATGCGGGCCGGCCCGGCGGCCCGGCCGGAGTGGGCGACGGCGGCGAACGCCTCGGAGACACACCGGGACATCAGGTGTTCCACGTCGATCAGGCCGGCGGTCGCCACGTACCGCTCACCGATGCCGGCCAGCACCGGGCGGAGCAGCCCCTCCCAGGTGGCGATCACCCCGTCGGTGGCCAGCGCGTGCGAGATCGTGTCGCCGATCACCGCCGCGTCCAGCCGCATGGCGGCGCGGGCCAGTCCCCGGGCCGCCGGTCCGGCCCGGCCGACCGGGATGGTCTGCCCGCCGCCGTCCCGGCCGGTCCTGGCCGGCAGCCGCACCGCGACACCGGGACTCTGTTTCGCCCAGCGGGCCGCCTCCGCCGGGGTGACCCCCTCGGCGGTGAGTTTCCGCATGATCTCCAGGCGGGCCAGGTCAGCCGGCGTGTAGCGCCGGTGGTGACCGGGAATGTGCTGGCTGGGGCCGAGGCCGTAGCGCTGGTGCCAGGTACGCAGGGTGGTGACCGCCACACCCAGCCGGCGTGCCACGGCCCCCGCGCTCAGCGGCTCATCGACCACCCGACCGCTCCGACACGTCGTCCACCCGGCGGCCGGACGGGGTGGCGGACCCGGCGGCGTGGGCGCCGGGGGGAGTGGTGGGACCGGCGGTGGCAGTGGCGAGGGTGGGGTCAGCGGTGGGACCGGTCGGGGTCGGGCGGAGCAGGCGGCTCAGCACTCCGCCGAGCCAGGGCGCGTAGCTGCGCGGGTCGGTGTCGATCTCGGCCATCGCCCTGGTCGGATCGGCCCAGCGCAGCTCGGACACCTCGTCCGGGTCCGGCAGCAGGGTGAGCCCGGTCGGCACGTCGGCCCGGAGCACGTGGTCGTACTCGAACTCGACCCGACCGGTGGTCGGGTCCTCGGCGTAGTAGAGGTAGACACCGACCTCGGTCAGCGACACCGGCCCGGCGCCCAACTCCTCGGTGAGCCGGCGGTTGGCCGCCTCCGCCAGCGACTCGCCCGGCAGCGGGTGCCCGCAGCACGAGTTGGCCCAGCGCAGCGGGAACCGGGTCTTGACCGGGGCCCGCTGTTGCAGGAGGACCCGGCCGTCCGGGTCGACCAGCAGCACCGAGAAGGCCCGGTGCAGCCGTCCGGGTGCCTGGTGGGCGGCGGCGACGGTGGCCTCACCGAGCACCCGGCCGGTGTCGTCGACCAGCTCGACGAGGTGACCCTCCCGGGACTTCACGCGGTCACCGCCCCGCGCCGGTGATGCGGTTGGCGGCGAGCTTGCCGGAGATCAGCACCATCGGCACGCCCACACCGGGCTGGGTGCCGGAACCGGTGAAGACCACGTTGGGCAGGCTCCGGTGCAGGTTGGACGGGCGGAACGGCCCGGTCTGGAAGAGGGTGTGCGCGGCGGCGAACGGCGTACCGGCAGCCATTCCCTGCTCCTCCCACTCGGCGGGGGTGATCGTACGCAACACCTCGATGCCGGCGCCGAACCCGACGTACCCGCGCTCCTCCAGCGTGGCGACGAGCTGGTCGGCGTAGCGCCGGCTCAGGTCGCCCCGCCAGTCGAACGGGGCCCGGTCGAGGTTGGGCACCGGGGCCAGCACGTAGTAGGTGTGCCGCCCGTCCGGGGCGACCGACGGGTCGGTCCGGCTCGGGTTGGTGACCAGCAGCGACGGGTCGCTCATCAGCTCACCGCGCCCGATCACCTCGTCGAAGGTGCCCTTCCAGGCCCGCCCGAAGTGGATGTTGTGATGAGCGATCTTCCCATACCCCTGCGTCGATCCGATGTGCAGGACCACGCAGGACGGCGAGTAGGTCAGCTTGCGCTGCCGGCCCCCGGGCAGCAGGTCACGGTAGGCGACCGGCAGGTCCGGGTTGAGCACCACCACGTCGGCCGGGACCAGCTCGCCGTCGGCGGTCACCACCCCGGTGGCCCGGCCGTTGGCGGTCTCCACCCGGGTGACCGTGGTGTCGTACCGGATCTGCACGCCGTGCTTCTCGGCCGCGCCGGCCATCCCCCGGGAGACCGCGTGGATGCCGCCGCGCGGGAAGTAGACCCCGGCCACCGAGTCGAGGTACGCGATGACGCTGTAGATGGCCAGCGCGTCGTGCGGCGAGAGCCCGGCGTACATCGCCTGGAAGGAGAAGATCCGCTGGGTGCGGGGGTCGGAGAAGAACTGGTTGATCTTTGTCTGGAGCCGCCGGAACGCCCCGCTGGCGAGCAGTTTCAGCAGGTTGCCGGTGAGCAGGTCGGTCGGGGCGTCCAGGTTGCGGTCGATGAAGTCGGCCCGCTCCCAGTTCCACAGGTTGCGGGCGTAGTCGACGAACCGCAGGTAGCCGTCGGCCTCCCGGGGGCCGCAGACCCGGGAGATCTCGGCCGCCATCCGGGTGGTGTCGGTGATCACGTCCAGCGTGGAGCCGTCCGGGTAGTAGGCCCGGTAGGCGGGGTCGATCGGGGTCAGGTCGAGCCAGTCGGACAGCTCCTCGCCGACCGCACCGAGCGCCTCGGCGATCAGGTCGGGCATGGTGAGCACGGTCGGGCCGGTGTCGAACTCGTACCCGTCGACGCTGAGCCGACCGGCCCGTCCGCCGGGCACCGGTTCGCGTTCCAGCACGGTCACCTGTCGGCCGCTGCCGGCCAGGTGCAGCGCGCACGCCAGCCCGCCCAGGCCCGCGCCGACGACCACCACCCGGTCCGTACGTCCCGTCACGGTACGCACGCGACCACCTCCTTCACGAAGTTGCCCATCATGCCCGCCGCGTGGTGGCGGCGGTGGCGAGACCGGTCAGCGCGGTGCGCGCCGTCTCGTCGATCGACGCGGTCCCCAGCGCGGCGAGCGCGTCGGCGACCCGGTCGGAGATCATGTGCTCGACCCGGCCGACCGCGCCGGTGTCGGCGACGATGTCGGCCAGCCGGGCCACCTCGCGGACGCCGACGGCGGTGCCGGCCCGCTCCAACGCCCGCCGCTGGCCACCGGTGGCGAGCTGACGGGCGAGCATCAGCAGCACGGTCGGCTTGCCGGTGCGCAGGTCGTCGCCGGCCGGCTTGCCGGTCGCCGCCGGGTCGCCGTAGACGCCGAGCAGGTCGTCGCGGAGTTGGAACGCCTCGCCCACCGCCAGCCCGTAGCGGGTGTACGCGGCGATCAGCGGCGCGTCGGGCGCGATGCCGGCCAGGCTGGCGCCGAAGAGCAGCGGACGCTGGACGGTGTAGCTGGCCGTCTTGTAGCGGGCCACCCGCAGCGCCTGGTCCACCGACCAGTTCGCCGCGTCGTTCTCGCCGAGCACGTCGAGGTACTGCCCGGCGATGGTCTCGATGCGCATCTGGTCGTAGCAGCGCCGCACCTCCAGCAGCCGGGCGGGCGGCACGGTGGCGTGGGCGAGCAGCCGGTCCGCCCAGACGAGGCAGAGGTCGCCGATGAGAACGGCAACCGACTCACCGAACCGGCTCGGGTCACCGGTGTGTCCGGCGGTGACGTGCCGGGCGGCGGCGGCCCGGTGCACGGTGGGCAGGCCACGGCGGGTGTCCGAGGCGTCCATCACGTCGTCGTGCACCAGGGCGAAGGTGTGCAGCAGCTCCAGGGCGGCCAGCGCGGGTAGCACGGTGGGCAGCGGCGCGTCGCCGCCCACCACGCCCCGCCAGCCCCAGTAGGCGAAGGTCGGGCGGACCCGCTTGCCGCCGGCCAGCACGGACTCGCGTGCCGTCGCGGCGAAGCCGCCCATCGCTGCGTCGATCTCGGTCAGTGCGTCGACTTCGCGGGTGAGGAACGCCGACAACGTGTCGTCGACGTCGTTGACCAGGTCACGGGCGAAAGCGACAAGTACGCCGTGGACCGGATCGTCCGTCGCTCCCGGCTGTGCCGGCGCGACGCGGAGCGCATTACCCGCAACTGCGTCGTTGGCCATGGGGGCGAGCGTACCCTAGGGTTACGAGTTGCGTCGATTGCTGCGTCGAATCAGAGGAGGCCCGGTGGACACCGATCTCACCGCTGCCTATGCCCGCTGCCAGGAGCTGCACAGACACCACGGGCGCACCTACTATCTCGCCACCCGGCTGCTTCCCGCATGGAAACGGCGACACGTGCACGCCCTGTACGGCTTCACCCGCTACGCCGACGAGATCGTGGACCGCACCGAGGACCTGCCGCCCGCCGAACGCGCCGCCCGGCTGGACGCCTGGGGCTCCCGCTTCGTCGCCGGCCTGCACGGCGAGCCGGTCGACGACCCGCTGCTGCCGGCGGTGCTGCACACCATCGCCGTGTTCGACCTGGACCGGACCGACTTCGCGTCGTTCCTGCGCAGCATGGCGATGGACCTGACGGTCCTGTCGTACCCCACCTATGACGACCTGCTCGACTACATGGAGGGCTCGGCGGCCGTCATCGGCACCATGATGCTGCCCATCCTCGGCAGCTCCGACCCGGTCGCGGCCCGGGAGCCGGCCCGCCAGCTCGGATTCGCCTTCCAGTTGACCAACTTCATCCGGGACGTCGCCGAGGACCTCGACCGGGGCCGCACCTACCTGCCCGACGAGGACCTGGCCAAGTTCAACGTCACCCCCGAGGACCTGCGCGCCGCCCAGGCCACCGGCCGCAGCACCGACCGGATCCGTGACCTGATCGAGTACGAGGTGACCCGCGCCCAGGCCCACTACGCCGCCGCCGCGCCGGGCGTCACCCTGCTCGCCCCCGCCTCCCAGGCGTGCATGCGCACCGCGTACGCCCTCTACGGCGGCATCCTCGACGAGGTCGCCGCCCAGGACTACGACGTGTTCGTCCAGCGGGCCGTGGTGCCCCAGCGGCGTCGGCTGTCGGTGGCGGCGAAGGCGCTGCTCGCCCGTACCGGCACCCCGGTCGTGGTGCCCGGCCCGGCGCTGACGTGAGCGGCCGTACGGCGGTGGTGCTGTTCACCCGCGACCTGCGGGTGCACGACCACCCGGCCCTGGCGACGGCCTGCGCCGCCTTCGACCGGGTGGTGCCGCTGTACGTCCTCGACCCGACGCTGGCCGACCACTCGCCCAACCGCACCCGGTTCCTGCACCAGTGCCTCGCCGCGCTGCGGGACACCCTGCGCGGGCTCGGCGGTGACCTGGTGATCCGCCGGGGCGACCCGGTGGCCGAGGCGATCCGGGTGGCCCGGGAGGTGGGTGCCGAGGGGATCGGCCTGTCCGCCGACGTCAGCCGCTACGCCCACCGCCGGGAACGCCGGCTGCGCGCCGAGTGCGACCGGCACCGGCTCGCCCTGCGGCTCTTCCCCGGCGTCACGATCGTCGAGCCGGGGGCGCTGCGGCCCGGCGGCGGCGACCACTACCGGGTCTTCACCCCGTACCACCGGGTCTGGTCGGGGGCGCAGTGGCGGGCGGAGCTGGCCGCGCCCCGGCGGGTCACCCTGCCCGACGGGGTCCCGGTCGGTCGGCTGCCGGCACTGCCCAGGGGCGAGTCGCCGGACGCCGTGGTCGGCGGCGAGGCCGTCGGGCAGCGCCGGCTCGCACAGTGGTCGCCGACCCTGCACCGGTACGACGACATCCACGACGACCTGGCCGGCGACGAGACCTCCCGGCTCAGCCCCTACCTGCGGTTCGGCTGTCTGTCCCCGCTTGCGGTGGCGAACCGGGCCGACGACCGGGGGAGCCCGTTCGTCCGGCAGCTCTGCTGGCGGGACTTCTACTACCAGGTCACCGCCGCCTTCCCGGAGATCTCGGCCAAGGCCTACCGGCGTGGGGCCACCGAGGACTGGCGGTACGACGCGGCGGCGCTGACCGCCTGGAGCGAGGGCCGGACCGGGATGCCGATCGTGGACGCCGGTATGCGTCAACTGCACGCCGAGGGGTGGATGCACAACCGGGCCCGGCTGATCACCGCCGGCTACCTGACCAAGGTGCTCGGCCTGGACTGGCGGCCCGGCCTCGGGGTCTTCTCCCGCTGGCTGCTCGACGGGGACGTGCCCAACAACTCCGGCAACTGGCAGTGGGTGGCCGGCACCGGCAACGACAGCCGCCCCTACCGGGGACTCAACCCGGTACGCCAGGCCGAACGCTACGACCCCGACGGCGGGTACGTCCGCCGCTGGGTGCCCGAGCTGGCGGCGGTGGCCGGCAAGGCCGTGCACCAGCCGTGGCGGCTGCCCCCCGAGGTGCGCCGCACCCTCGACTACCCGCCGCCGCTGGAGGTCCCCGACGCCGACCCGGTCTGGCTGCGCTGACCCACCGGCGGGCGGTCCGGTGCACGGGGGCGGGAATTCCGGGGTGGAGCGGTGGCCGGGGGCGGGGCCGTGCGGAATGCTGGCGGGATGGCAGAGCCGGAACTGGTGGACGTGGTCGTGGTCGGGCTCGGCGTGGGCGGCGAGGAGGTGGCCGGGCGGCTCGCCGAGGCCGGACTCACCGTCGTCGGCGTCGAACGGGACCTGGTCGGCGGGGAGTGCCCGTACTGGGGCTGTATCCCCAGCAAGATGATGATCAGGGCGGCGAACGCCCTGGCCGAGGCCCGACGGGTCGACGGGTTGGCCGGCTCGGCGCAGGTCCGGGCCGACTGGGCGCCGGTGGCGAAACGCATCCGGGAGGAGGCCACCGACACCTGGAACGACCAGGCCGCGGTGGACCGGTTCACCGGCAAGGGTGGGCGGTTCCTGCGCGGCAGCGGCCGGCTCGACGGCCCCGATCGGGTCCGGGTCGGTGACCAGGTGTTCCAGGCCCGGCGGGGCATCGTCCTCGGCACCGGCACCCGCCCGTCGATCCCACCGATCGAAGGGCTGGCCGGCACCCCGTACTGGACGAACCACCAGGCGATCGAGGCGGCGGAGCTGCCGGCGACCCTGCTGATCATCGGGGGCGGCGCGATCGGGCTGGAGCTGGCGCAGGTTTTTGCCCGGTTCGGGGTCGGGGTGACCGTGCTGGAGGCGTCCGGCCGGGTGCTCGCCCTGGAGGAGCCGGAGTCGTCCGAGGTGGCCGCCGCCGCGCTGCGCGCCGACGGGGTGGAGATCGCCACCGAGGTCAGGATCGAACGCGTCGGCCACGACGACGGCACCTTCACCGTGTACGCCGGTGACCGGTCGTTCAGCGCCGAGAAGCTGCTGGTGGTGACCGGTCGCCGGGCCCACCTGGAAGAGTTGGGGTTGGACACCGTCGGGGTGGACGGCACCCAGCGCTACCTGCCGGTGGACGACCGGATGCACGTCACCGAGGGGATCTGGGCGGTCGGCGACGTGACCGGCGAGGGCGCGTTCACCCACATCGCCATGTACCAGGCGTCGATCGTGGTCGCCGATGTGCTCGATCATGCCCGGCGCGCCGCTGGCGGTCCCGACGCCAGCGGCACCGCCAGCGTGGTGGGCGGTGCGATGGGCGCTTCCAGCGCGGTCGGGGGGTCGATGGGCGCGGCCGGCCCGAGCGGCGCCGCCGGCACCGTCCCCCGCGCCGACTACCGGGCGCTGCCCCGGGTCACCTTCACCGACCCGGAGGTGGGCGCGGTCGGGCTCACCGAACGGCAGGCCCGCGAGCGGGGCATCAACGTGCAGGTCGGCTTCACCGAGCTGTCGTCGTCCACCCGGGGCTGGATCCACAAGAGCGAGCCGGGCGGCTTCATCAAGGTGATCGCCGACGCCGACCAGGGGGTGCTGATCGGCGCGACCTCGGTCGGCCCGGCCGGTGGGGAAGTGCTCTCGGCGCTGGTCGTCGCGGTGCACGCGGCCGTCCCGGTCAGCCAGCTCCGGCACATGATCTATGCGTACCCGACGTTCCACCGGGCCATCCAGAGCGCCCTGAACGACCTGAGCTGAACCCGGCTCACTCTCCGTGCCGGCCGGCGCGGTTCATGCGCCGTGCCGGCCGGCGCCGGCGGCGAAGCGGGCCGCGCCGGCCAGCGCGTCGGCCGTGAGCGAGTCCATCCCGTAGGCGAACTCGGTGGCGAGCGCCTCCGGCTCGGGCCGGCCGGCGCCGGCCAGCACCGACGCCCGGTCGTTGCGCAGGCAGGTCTGCGGATGGCGGGCGATCTCGGCGGCCAGCCGCTCGGCCGCCGCCCGTGCCTCACCCGGCGCGACCACCCGGTTGACCAGCCCCATCGCGTAGGCCTCGTCGGCGGGCACCGGACGGCCGGTGAGGATCAGGTCCATCGCCCGGCCCTCGCCGATGAGCCGGGGCAGCCGTACGGTGCCACCGTCGATCAGCGGCACCCCCCAACGTCGGCAGAACACCCCGAGCACCGCGTCCGACTCGGCGACCCGCAGATCGCACCAGAGCGCCAGCTCCAGGCCGCCGGCCACCGCGTACCCGGAGATCGCCGCGATGACCGGCTTGGACAGTGACATCCGGGTGGGACCCATCGGGCCGTCGCCGTCGGGCTCGACCCGGTTGCCGCTGGGGGTGCCGATGGCCTTGAGGTCGGCACCCGCGCAGAACGTGCCCCCCGCGCCCCACAGCACCGCGACCCGGGCGTCCGGGTCGGCCTCGAACGCGCGGAACGCGTCGGCGAGCGCCCGCGCGGTCGGGCCGTCGACGGCGTTGCGCGACGCCGCCCGGTCGAGGATCACCGTGGTCACCGCCCCGTCCCGGGAAACATGTACGGCCATCCCCCCAGCATCCCCCGCCCAGCCCCGACCGCCCAGCCCGCCCCGCCCGCTGCGCGGGCTTGCGGGTGGCGCTGTGGGGGCGATGTTGCGGGGTTCCGGGGGCTTGATACCGCTATCTGCGCGACATTGAGGGGATCTCCGTGGGCGGGTAGTGCCGGGGCGTGGCCCGGCCGGTGCGACCCGGTGGCACGGCGGGCGGGGCGGGGTCAGCGGCGGTCGGTGATCCGGGTGAGGAAGGTGTGCCAGGCGGCAGGGGTGAAGGTCAGGGTGGGGCCGTCGGGGTCCTTGGAGTCGCGGACGGCGATGACTCCGGGCAGGTTGTCGGCCACCTCGACACAGTTTCCGCCGTTGCCGCTGCTGCGGGTGCTCTTGCGCCAGCGTGCGTCGTTCAGTTCCATGTCTGGGCCACCTTTCTGATCAGATCAACGGACTGCCAGTGGGACAGCGCTTCGCCGCGCACGTTCTCCCACGCTGCCATCATGGCCGCGAGGTCATCGAGATCGCTAACTACCTGTCCCTGGAGTTGGTTGTCGAGGTCGTTTCCTCGGCTGGGCCCGGGCGCGAGGATCGGACGGCGCGGTGTGACACCGGCACCCCGAGACCCGCCCGCCCCGGCCCGAGACCCGCCCGCCCCGGAGATCGTGGCGCTGGTGGCGTCCGCGTCCGCGTACCGGCGCTGATCGGTGCAGCCTCTCCGGGTCCGCCGCCGGAGGACGCTGGTGGCGGGATGTTGCGGAGTCCGGGCTGGGTGGATACCGCTACCTGGCCGCCGTTGAGTCAATCAAGCCGGGGAACCCGAAGTGGTGCCGACTGCCCGGTTTGCCGCCGGTTCGGCCGGGAAGTCGGTGAACGTGCGAGCGTTGATGACGAAACTCGAACAGACCGCCGCGCTGGACCGGGTAGGCGACCGGTTGCAGCGCGCCGTCCAGGCGACCCTCCGCCCGCAGCGGGTACGTGACCTGCTGCACGGCGTCTTTCTGGGCCACCCGCTGCACCCCGCGATGGTGCAGGTGCCGGTGGGCGCCTGGATCAGCGCGGCAGTGGTCGACCTGCTCCCCGGCCAGCGCCGCGCGGCCACCACGCTGGTCGCGCTGGGCACCGTGAGCGCGGTACCCGCCGCCGTGGCCGGGCTCAACGACTGGGCGGAGCTGTCCCGGGACCAGCGTCGGGTGGGGCTCGTCCACGCCGCCGCCAACACCGTGGGCCTCACCCTGTACGCCGGCTCCCTCGCCGCCCGATTGAACGGCCGACACGGCGTCGGCCGGGCGCTGGCCTATCTGGGGCTGGGCGCGGCGAGCGCCGGGGCGTACCTCGGTGGGCATCTGGCGTACAAGCAGGGGGCGCAGGTCAGCCAGAGCGTCTCCGAACTGCACCGGATGAGCGACGGATGGCAGTCGGTGGCCGAGCTGGCGGGGCTGCCGCAGCGAAAGCTGGTGACCCGCGAGGTGGACGACGTCTCGGTCATTCTCTACCGGCACGGCGACGAGGTCACCGTGATGTTGGAGCGCTGCCCGCACCAGAGCGGCCCGCTCGGTGAGGGTGAGGTGCAGGAGATCGACGGGCACGCCTGTGTGGTCTGCCCCTGGCACGGCTCGGCGTTCCGACTCAACGGTGGCGAGGTAGTGCACGGCCCCTCCGCCACCGACCAGCAGATCCTCCCCACCCGGATAGTCGACGGCACCCTCCAAACCCGCCTCCCCTAACCCCACCCGTCTCGCCCGTCTCGTCTCGCCCTAAAGCGTTGATCAAGAGGTTTGCGGCAAACTGGAGATCAACTTTGACGCAAACCTCTTGATCAACCGGGCGAGCCGTCCGGGGCGGGGCGGCCGGGGGCGGGGCGGGTAAGGCCGGGTTGGGTCGGCCGGGTGGGGCAGGGCGGCGGGACGGGGCGAGGAGTGTGGGTGGGGGTCAGTCGCGGCGGTGGCGGCCGGTTACCAGGTCGCGGGCGGCGGAGGCGCGGCTGCCCATGGAGCGGCCCGGGGTGCGGCCGGTGGTGGCGCGGTTGGTGGACATGCGGGCGGCGGCGATCCGGGCGGCCGAGGTGCGGCCGGCCACCACCCGTGCGGGGCGGCGGCGCAGGCCGAGTACCGCGCCGATCTGCGCGCCGACGATGCTCGCCACCGCCAGTACCGCCGAGACGGCCAGCGGCCGGTTGATCGCGTCGTCCGGGGTGGCCCGGGACGCTCCGGCGGCCATCGCCGGTGGCACCCCGACGGGTCGCTCGGCCGGGGGCTGGGCGGTTTGCGGGGTGGCGGTCTGCGGGGTGGCCGGCCCGACCTTTCCGGTCGGTTTCGGGGTGGCGGGGGCCACCGGGTTGGCGGGCTTGCCCGGGGTGGTCGGCGAGGCCGGACCGCCCGGCTGCGGGTCGGCATGGCCGCCGGGGGTGCCCGGCGTGGTGACCGGCGGGCGCGGGGACGGCTTGCGGGGCGTACCCGGGACCAGGTGGCCACTGGCGTGCCGGCGGGCACCGGTGTCGTCGGCCTCGGTGGGGAGCTTGATGACCTGACCCGGCCGGATCCGGTCGGCGTCGCGCAGGTGGTTGAGCCGGGCGACCTCGGGATAGCGGTCGAAGTCGTCCAGGTAGCGCTCGGCCACCTCACCCAGGTAGTCACCCCGGGCCACCCGGTACACCGGCTTCGCCGTCGACTTCCCGTCCTCGAAGCCGGTCCGGGGGACGGGACCGAGGCCGGAACCGGGGACCGCGCCGTGGGTGACACCGGCGCTGGCACCGAGGCCGGCGCTGGGGGCGGCGCCGAGCCCGGTGCGGGAGGTGTCCAGCGTGGTCGCCACGCCGGTGCCGGCGGCGGCCGGGAGCGGCTGGGCCAGCGTCACCGCCGCGCTCGCCGCCGGACTGGCCGCGAGGATCAGCGCGACCGAGCCCAGCAGGGCCGCCGCCGCCCGCTGCTGCCGGCTCATCCCGGGCAGCCGGGGCGTCTGTCGGCGGGTGACCTGGGCACCCATCTCCACCAGCACCGAGAAGGCGAACGTCGCCCAGCCGAACCAGCCGACCAGCGCCAGTGCCCGGATGAAGAGCTGGCCGTCGTCCCGACTGGTCAGCACGGCGCCGACCTCGGTGAGGGTGGGCAGGTGGTCCGGCAGCGGGTTGCCGGCGAAGGCGAGCAGGGCGACCGGTGCGCCGACCAGCAACGCCACCAGTACCACCAGCGATCCGAAGCCGGTGAGCAACTGCCCGGTACGTCGGGCGGTGGAACCACGCGATGTGGTCATGCTGCCCTCCTTCCTACGGTCTGCCGGTGCGGGGACACCGGATGAGTGGGCCTACGGTCTCGGTGTGGGGGTACCGGGTGAGCGGGCCGACGGTCTGGGTGCGCAACAGACGGAATCCGCCAGGTCAGCGGGCTCATGGGCGGTCGGTGAGGGAGCGTGCGGTCGCCTCGCCGGAGACGGTGACGGTGCGGTCCATGCCGATCAGGCCGAGCATGTGCCGGCGGTAGACGACGGTGACCCGTACCCGTTTCTGTTTCTCTCCGGCGACCACCGGGAAACTGACCTGCTGGCCGGTCACGTCGGAGTTGCCCCGCAGGTATTGGGTGACGGCCGCGCGGGCGCCCGGCTCGTCGATCACCTTGGGTCGCCCCTCGATCGCGGCGGCCCGGTCGATCACCTGCCCGCCGCTGCGGGCCGCCTCGGCGGCCAGGTCGTCGGCGCGTTGCAGGGTACGCAGTTGACCCGCGCCGTCGTAGGCGACGCCGATGATCGCCAGGACGCCGATCATGGTGACGGCGAGGAAGAGGCTGATCCGGCCCTCGTCGCCGGTCGGACGCGCGGTCACCGCCGGCTCCGGTAACGGTCCAGCGGGGAGCCGAAGGTGGCCTCGACCCGTTTGTCGCCCATCGGCAGCCCGGGGAAGCGCATGCCGGCGAAGGAGACCGTGCAGCGCACCCGGACCCAGATGCTCACCGGCTCGCCGAGCGGCCGCCGGAACGCCGTGCTCAACGACGTGTGGTCGGAGTTGCTGGTCGACCCCCAGACCGTGACCTGGGGTGCGCTCGTGCAGTTGAGGCCGCGCCAGTCGAGCTGCCGGCGGGCGGCCGTCCGGGCGGCGCTCTCCGCCGTGCCGGCATCGCGGGCGATCGAGGCGGCCCGCGCGGCGTCGTGCGCCGCCGCCTCCACCGCCTCGTCGGCCACGGCGACCCGGCCGGCCACCCCGGCCAGCATCAGCAACGCGAGGAACGCGGGGGCCAGCACCGCCACCTCCACCGACACCGATCCCCGGGTACGCCCCGCCGCCCGGTCCACCGACATGTCGCCCGGGTGACGCCCGGCGGCCTGCCCGACCACCCCGTCGGGGCTGCCGGATCGCGGGGGGTGGACGACGGCCCGGTCGCCCCGGGCACGTCCTCGGGCGAGCCGGGTCAGCACGTCGCGCCCGGTGCGCCGGGGCGGGTGGGCGGTCACGGGTTGGTCCACCGTTCGACGGTGCCGTGGGCGGTCTGCCGGACGTCGAACCGGACGGCCGGGATGACGCTCAGGGACTTGCCGGTGACCGTGCAGGTCACCTCGGTGGCGGTGGTGGCGCAGGTGGTCCTCGCCCCGACCAGCCAGTCCCCGGCGGCACCGAGGAAACGCCTGGCGCGGGCCTCACCCGCCCCCGCCGGAGCGTCGAGGACCCGCTGCGCGTTCACCCCGCTCTGGGCGGCGTGCATCGCCGTCGACCGGGCCACGAACCAGGCGGCGATCTGGATGGAGCCGAAGAGCAGCACCAGCACCGCCGGCATCACCACGGCCAGCTCCACGGGGTTGGCCCCCCGGTCCGTACCCCCGGCGGTGAGCCTGCGACGGGCGGCCCGGACGGCGGTTCGGACCCCGGTGGGGCCGCGACGCCCGGCCTCGGGCGCGCGCAGGGGCTCGCACCGGGACTGGGCGGTGGTGGCCGCCCGGTCCCGGCGTGCGCAGGTCAGGGGAAGGCGGATCACTTGTCCGGGATGCCGTCCATCCAGCCCTTGGCCTTGGTCAACACAATGCCGGTGACCGCGATGCCGGCGGTGACCAGGCCGGCGATGATCACGGCGGTCGGGACCGGGCTGTCGCCCCGATCCGCCTCCCGGCGTAGCTCGGCCAGCCGAGCCACTGTGGCGACGTAGAGGAAGGTGACGAGGTGCATGGGGAGGGCTCCTTCTCGGGGTGGGTTGCTCAGAGGCGGGCGATGAACGGATAGAGGACGAACGCCAGCAGCACGAAGACCAGCAGCGAGCCGGGAATGTCCAGCCGGCTGGTGACGCCCTCGGCGCGGGCCAGGTTGTCGGTGCGGATCTGGTCCCGGAGCGACTCGGCGCGGCTGCGCAGCGTCTCGTGCACCTGGGCGCCCTCGCTGCCGGAGGACCGCATGATCGCTCCGACGTCACCCAGCTCCGGGATGCCGATCTTCTCGGCCAGTTCCTGCAACTCGTCCCAGGGCGAGTGCATCTGCATCTGGGCGATCCGCAGCGACTCCCGGATGCGGGCGAAGACCCAGCCGTCGCAGACGGCCGCCGCGCGTTCCAGCGACTGCACCGGGCCGTGCGCCGCCGACAGTTGCAACGCCACCAGATCCAGGTAGGTGCAGACCGCCGCGCGGAACTCATCCCGGGCGGTGTCCGCCTTGGCCAGCACCGTGCGGTGCGCGAGCAGCGCGCAGACCAGCGCCAACCCCAGACTGCCCAGCACCGGTACGACCACCGGCATGCTCACCCCGGCCAGGAAGAGCAGCGCCCCCGCCACCGTCGGGGTGGCCAGCCCGACCAGGGCGGAGAGCAGGATCGACATGGCGTACTGCTCGGGGGTCTGGTCGAGCAGGGCGAGCTGACGGTGCGGCGGGCGCAGCCAGCGGGAGAAGCCACCCAACCAGTCCGGCCCCCGCCCGGCGACGACGGCGGTGCCCGGCGGTTGGTGCAGCCGGCGCAGCGCGGGGCCGAGCGCCGGGGAGGCCGGCAACGCCTCCCGGACCAGCAGGAACAGGCCGAGCCCGATGGCGGCCCCGCCGAGCACCGCGATGGTGAGCTGCCAGTTGAGCGTCATGCGACCAGCTCCGCCGGGTCGGGCCTGGGCAGGAACCGGGGCGGCGGCGGGGGCTGGCTCATCGCGCGTACCCACACCAGCAGGGCGATGAACGCCGTCGCGAGCGTCGCCATCAGCACCTGACCGAAGAACGTCCCGTACGGCCGGACGTACTCGGTGTTGACCAACCCGTACGCCAGCACGGCCAGGGTCATCCCGGTGAGGAAGCGGACCGCGAACCGGGGCTGGGTGCGTTTGGCCTCCACCTCACGCCGGGTAGCCACCTCGGCGGAGGCGGCCGAGGCGATCGAGCCGAGCACGTCGCCGAGGCGCTCCCCCCGGTCGGTCAGGTGCAGGATCAACGCGGCGACCACCTGGTCGCAGACCGGGTCGCCGATCTCGTCGGCGAACGCCAGCAGGGCGGACCGGGCCGTCCAGCCGGCCTGGAGGCGGGCGGCGAGCAGCCGTACCTCCTCCTGGATCTGGTCCGGGACGGTGGCGATGGTGACGACGATCGCCTGCTGGAGGCCCTGCCCGGTGTTGGAGACGTCCTTGAGTCGGCGGGTCCACTCGCCGACCGCCTCGATCCGGGTGATGGCCCGCTCCTCGGCCCGGCCCACCGCGAACAGCCAGGGCACCCCCGGCACCGCCACCGCCACGATCAGCCCCACCACCGGCAGCCCGGTCAGCAGGAAGGCCAGCGCCCCCGCCACCGCCGCCGCACCCAGGGTCATCTGGTGGGCCCGCTGGTCCCGCCGGTTGGTGCCGGAGCCGAGCCAGAGCCGGCGCAGCCCGGTGGTCGAGGTGCGGGTCGGTCGGGTCGGCTTGGTGGTGCCGAACAACGCCACCACGACCAGCACCATCCCACCGACACAGGCCGCCCCGGAGACCACCGCGAGCAGTTCGATGGTGCTCATCGGCGCACCACCGGGGCGAGGCGGCTGTGCCGGGGACGACGCCAGGCGCCCGCCCCGGCCTCGATGAAACGGGACAGCAGCCGGGCGTCGTAGCCGACCCGTAGCAGTTGCCCCCGGACCCGTTCGGGCAGGTGGCGGGGGATGGCCCGACCGTCCGGGCCGGGCCCGAAGACGGTGGTGGTGGTGATCCGGTTGGCGTCGCCGACACCGATCACCTCCTCCACGTGGGAGACGAACCGGTGCTTGCGTCCGCCGATCGCGGTCTCGTCCTCGACGGTGACGTAGACGATCAGGTCGAGGGCGTTGCCGGCCATCCGGCGGGCCTGGTCGACGGTCATCTCCCGGCCGTACGCCAGCGCCAGCTCGATGATCCGCTCGCTCACCCCGGCCGGGGTACGGGCGTGGATGGTGCACATCGATCCCCGGCTGGTGGTCATCGCCTGGAGCATCGGCACGATCTCCCGGGACCGGACCTCGCCCACGATGATCCGCAGCACGCCCATCCGCAGCGACACCGGGATCAGGTCGGCGATGCTCACCTCACCGGCCGGTCGACCGTCCAGGCCACGCTCGCCGTGCCCCTCCCGGGACTCGAAGCTCATCACCGCCCGGTGCTTGTCCCCGCGCCGGGCCGGCAGCAACTCCCGGCTCTCCTCCAGCAGCACGTACGGCTCGTCGGGCGGGATCTCGTCCATCAGCGCCCGGATGACAGTGGTCTTGCCGGCCCCGGCCAGCCCGGCGACCATGATGTTCAACCCGGCCCGCATGGACGCCCGGAGGAAGTCGCGCAGCAGCGGATCGATCATCTCGTCCAGGTCGGGGCGGCTGCCGGCCAGGTCGTCGAGGCTGACGTCCAACGTGTTGTGTTTGCGGATCACCGCGTACGGCCGGTGGCTGACCAGGAACACCGCCGCCAACCGGCTGCCGTCGGGCAGTTGCAGGTCCAGCGTCGGCTTGGAGGTGGACAACGACCGTTCGGTGGCCCCGGCCCGGCGGGCCGCCGCCTGGAGGATCTCCACCAGTTCGTCGTCGCTGTCGGCGATCGGCTCGCCCCAGTCGACGCCACCGCCGTGCCGGGTGATGCGCACCTGGTCACAGCCGAGGATGTGCACCTCCTCGATGGTGTCGTCGACCAGCAGGGTCTGGAGCCGGCCCAGCCCGACCAGCTCGGCGGTCACCTGGTCGAGCAGGGTCCGTTCCTCGTCGGCGCTGAGCGGGGTGCCGGCCCGGCGTACCGCGTCGGCGTAGCCGGAGACCACCGCGACGGCGAGCCGGGCCCGCTCGACCTCCTCGGCGTCGGCGTCGAACTCCCGGCCGCGCTGCCACTGGGTGAGCCGTTCGCTCAGCTCCCGGCGCAGCTCCCGGACCACCGCGAAGTCCACCCGCGGCCGGGGCGGCGGGGTGGGCGCGGGCGGGGCGGGTGCCGGCGACGGCGCGGGGGTGTGGTGCCGGCCGTTCGCCGGTGGCAGCGGCGGCATGGTGGAGGTGGCCCCCGGCGGCGGGGTGCGCGGGTCGTGGGAGACCGGCTCAAACCGCATCCGGCACCCCCTGCGCCGGGGTCGGCCAGGCCAACCGGGCCCGCCGTTGCTCCAGCAACTCCCGGACCGGGGCCTCCAACGCGGCCGCCGCGCGCAGCAGCGGCCGTCCGGCGCGGACCGTGCCGCCGAAGCTGAGCGCCTGCGCGGTACGCGCGTCCTCCGGCAACCGGGCGATCACCGGCACTCCCAACGCCTTGCCGATCTCGGCGTTACCGTGCCCGTCGCCGACCACCAGCAGCCGCAGCGTGCCCGGCGGGACCCGGTGGTCGGTGAAGTCCCGTTCGATCGCCCGGATCATCGACCGGGTGCCGGAGAGGCCGGGCAGTTGCGCCCGGGTCACCAGCAACACCACGTCGGCGGCGCGCAGCAGCGGCCAGGGCGGCCCGAAGACCTGGAGCCGGCCACAGTCGACGATCACGTCGTAGCCGGGGCGGCCCCTCTCCAGGGTGCGGAAGAAGTCGGCGAACCGCTGCCACAGCGGGGTGACGCTGCCGGCCTGCGCCGGGTCCACCACACCGGGCAGCAGCAGCCGCTCCCGCCTCGGCGCGTCCAGGTCGACCAGTTGGGACCAGAACGTCGACTCCAGGCTGCCGTCGCGCAGCTCACCCACGGCCAGCTCACCGATGCCGCGCGGCCCGTCGAGCGCGCCGCCCAGGTAGCCGGCGAGCACCGAACCGCCGGCCGGGTCGCACTCGGCGAGCACCAACCGCCGGTGCCAGCTCAGGGTGCAGGCCAGCGCCGTGGTGGTGACGCCGGGTGAGCCCTTCGCCGAGACCAGCGCGATGATGGCCATGGTCAGGCCGCCTCGGTCAGCACGAGGGCGATCCGGTCCTGCGCGGCCAGCACCACCACCGCCGGGACGTCCCGGACGGCGAGCGCCAGGTAGACCACCACGTCGTCGTTCTCGGGGGCGACCGCGTCGATCACCGTGGCGGTGAACCGGGTGGCCGTGGGCTGGTTGTCGGCGTCCTCGTCCGGGGTGCTGACCAGCAGCACCTTGTCACCGGGGTGCAGCTTGCGGGCCGGCACCTTGCTCGGCTCCAGGCCCAGCGCGATCTGCTGCTGCCCCTGGCTGAGCAGCGGGGCGTCGGTGAGCTGGGCCATGGTGAGCAGCGAACCGGGGACCAGCGACACGGCGGCCCGCTTGCCGACCACCTCGTCGCGCTTCTTCGCCGGCACCGGGGACAGCCCGGCACCCCCGGAGACCTGCACGCTGACCAGGTCGTCGGCGGTCAGGACGCGACCCACCTCGACCGGGCGGGCGATGGCCAGGTAGCTGCCGGTGGCCCGGACCGAGGTGACCGCGAAGGCCGCGCCGAGGCCGCCCAACGCGATCAGCAGCACGGCGAGCCCGAGCAGGCCGGGTCGGGTACGGCGCTGCCGGACCACCTTGGGCGGGGCGACCGGCGCATCCACCGGGCCGCCGTTGCGGGTGGCCAGACTCACTGGGACATCTCCGTTCGTGACTGCGGGGCTCGCAAAACCGGCTCACTCCTCGCGCTCACTGGGACATCTCCGTTCGCGACTGCGGGGCTCGCAGAACCGTTGTCCGGCGCGGTTTCATCGGGTCACCACCTGGAGTTCCTTGATCTGGATCTCGACCACGCCGCTGGTGCGGGTCTGCGGGATGTCGCCGCTTTGACCACCGCCCTCCCAGTGCACGTTCCAGAAGGTGGTGGCGCTGACCCGGTAGTTGCCGGCCTTGGCGTAACCGGTGTCGTAGCCGCAGGTCGGCGACTTCTTGCCGGCGTTCGGACCGGTCGCCTTGTACGGCGTGCCGGGGCCGGTGCAGGTGATCTTCTTGCCGTTGCCCATGGTCCACACGATCCGCTCGACCTCGGCGGTGATCCGCACGGTCAGGCCACGGTCGCTGGCGGAGGCGCGGAGCGGGCCGAAGTAGTTCCGGCCGGTGCTGGCCCACATCCAGACCGGCAGGCCGACCAGGCCGGGGCCCATGCTGCGCCGGGGGGCCACCGAGGCCCGGGGTGGCAGCAGGCTGATCGAGGCGAGCGCCCGGCGGGCCAGTTCCTCCGGGTCGGGCGGGGTGCCGAACCCGGGCGGCTCGTCGTCGAGCAGCACCATCGACTGGTCGCCCAGGTCGCCGCCGTTGCAGGTCCGGACGTACCACACCTGGCCGTCCGGGGCCTCGCGCTGGGGTTCGGCGACCTTGTAGTAGCAGCCACTGGCGTTGTCGAACCAGCCGAGGTTCGGGTTGTAGCAGGGCAGCGGCTTGCCGTTCCACTGGCACTTCGGGGTGGCGCCGGGGCTGTTCGGGCTGCCCGGACCGGTGCCACCACCCGGGTCGCCGGGGGTGCCCGGGTCGTCGTCCCAGACGCTGCAGTCGTTCTGCCCCGGTGGGCACTCCACCCCCGGGCCGGCGGCCTGCACCTGGGCCGGCGGCGCGGCCACGGCGACCAGCAGTGCCAGCAACACCCCGGCCAGCACCCGTCGGGGCAGGCCGGCGGCCTGTCGGTGGGTCGGGCCGCCGGTTGGGCCGGTGGGGGTCGGGGCGGCGGGGACGGCGTGGGGCGGGGCGGAGTGGGTCGGCACGGGTGTTCCTTCCCGGGTCAACATGGCTGGTCCTCGTGTGCCGCGCCGGCGCTGATCAGCCACCGGCCGTCCGGGTAGCGGGTCGCGGTGGCGGTCGCCAGGTGCCGGCTTCCGCCGGAACCGGGCACCACCCGCTTGTCCTTGGCATAGACCAGCCGGTAGCCGGTGGCGTCCAGGCAGTCCTGGATCTCCACGGTCGGCGGGTCGCCGTCCAGGCTGACGGCGGTGACGGTGGGTGCGGACTTGAGCGTCCCGGTGCGTACCGCGCCGTGTCGGCGGGTGGCGTCGATGGCCACCCGGACCCGGGTGAGCAGCGGGTCGGCCAGGAACCGGGTCAGTTTCGGGTGGCGGGGGTCGCTGTCCCGGCTCGCCTCGCGGGAGGCGTCCAGATAGCCGGCGTACGCCGCCAGTGCGGCCCGTTCGGCGGTCCGTTCCGCCTCGGTGGGCTGGCGGGTGTCGCTGGCGGGCCGGGGGGCGGGCGCGCTGGTCGTCTCCGGCGAGTTTCCGCAGCCGGCGGCGGAGCCGGCCACCACGGCGATGACCAGGCAGGTGGTCCAGCGGCGGGAATGCCTAGTACGCATTTGCCGTGCCCCTCCTCGGTACTACCCGGCGGCGGCGATCGTGGCGGCCTCCGGGCATGCGGCGGTACGCCGGGATGATGTCGATCGGACATGTCCGGGTGCTGCGGCATCTACCTGTGTGGATCTTCTGCCAACTGTGGAGCGTGTGGTCCGGTGTGGGCGCTGACGCGGCTGCTCGGGGTTGCGTCCCACCCAAGGGGCGAGCATAGGCTGACGTGCGCCGATGCAACAGAGGCAATTCAACCGTGCACTCTCAGTGATGGGCAGGAGTGACCGAAGGTGGGCGATGTCCAGGGTGGCCGGCCGGGGCGACCGGTGCCGGCCGATCGTGGGCGGGTGCCCGCCGATCGGATCGGCCCGGCCGTCGAACCGCCCGCGTCACCGGGGGATATGGGGCGGGTCGAGGAGGCTGGTCCGATCCGTTCCCGGTCCGTCTCGGCCACCGCCCCGGAACCGCCTGAGGGGGTAAGGGTCGGACCGGCGTCCACTCCGGACACCATCTCGATATCGGACCGTTATCCCGGTCCCCACGGGAAGTCACCCTCCGTGTTCTTCGGGCGGCGGCTGGCGGGGGCGCTGGCGGTGGTGCCGGTGCTGCGGCTCGCGGTCGCCCGGTACGCCGTACCCCCGGGGGTGGTGGACCGGGCCGGGTGCGACGGCTGCGGCGCGCCGATCGGGCTGGACCGGCCGCTGCCGGCGCTCGGGCCGGCGGCCCGCTGCCCGGCCTGCCGGGGGCGGATCGGTGCGGCGCCGCTCGCGGTCGAGGCGTTGCTGCTGGCGGCCGTGGCGATGCTGGTGCTGGTCGACGGCGTGCTGGCCGAGCGGGCCGCGCTGGCCTGGTGGCTCGGCTGGGCGATCCCACTGATCCTGGTGGACCTGGCGGTGCACCGGTTGCCGGACCGGCTGACCTGGCCCGCCGCCGCCGGCACCTGGGCGTTGCTCGGGGTGGCCGCGCTGACCGGGGCGGGTGCCGGGCCGTGGCTGCGCGCGGTGTCGGCCGGTACGGCGCTCGGGCTGGCCTTCGCCGCCACCACGCTGTTGCTCGGCCGGCGGGGCTTCGGCCTGGGCGACGCCAAGCTGGCGCTGGGGACCGGGGCGCTGCTCGGCTGGCACGGTTGGGGCCTGCTGGTGACCGGCCTGGTGCTGACCTTCCTGCTGTCGGCGCTGGTCAGCGTGGTGCTGCTGGCATCCCGCCGGGTCGGCTGGTCCAGCCACCTGCCGTTCGGCCCGTTCCTGGTCGCCGGCACCTGCGCCGCCCTCCTCCTGACCGGCTGAGCAGGCCCTGGCCGCTGACCCCGCTCAGCGGCCGGGGCCGGTCCGGCTTTGCGGCCGGGGCCGGTGCCGCTCAGCGGTCAGGGTCGGTCCCGCTCAGTGGCGGGGGCCGGGGGCGGTGGGGACCGGTTCCCGGAGGGCCGTGGCGGAGCGGCGGCGCAGTGTCTCGGCGAGAACGCGGGCCGCCAACGGGGTGACCAGCAGGGTCACCGCGACGCCGAGGAGCAGACCGGCGAGGACGTCGTGCGGGTAGTGCACGCCGACGAAGACCCGGGAGAGCGCGGCGAGCAGGGCCATCGGCGCGGCGAGCAGACCCCACCGGGGCGACAGCAGCAGCACGGCGGTGGCCAGCGCCCCGGCGATGGTGGCGTGGTTGCTCGGGAACGACCAGTCGCCCACCGGCGGGCACTGCCCGGCCAGGATGGTGGCCGCACCCCGGCACGGCCGGTCCTCGTCCACCAGTGACTTGAGCGCCTCACTGCACCCGTACGCCAGGACGACGGTGGCCGGCGCGACCAGGGCGAGGGCCCGGCCCCACGGGTCGGCGCGGAGCAGCCGGGGCACGGCGACGGCCACCAGGAGCAGGCCGAGCAGCAGTATCACCGCTTCGGTGAAGTGCACCGTGAACCACTGCACCGGGGCCGGGGCGGAGTCGGCCACCTCGACGGCGTCGCGGTACCACTGCTCACTGATATCGGGAATGTCCGTGGTAACAGCCTGGTTCATTGCTCACCTCACGAAAGAGTCATACCGCTTTTAGCACAATCGAGGCACAGGAAATGGGTGGAACGGTCACATGCTGCGGGATGCAGCGGCGGTTCGCCGCCTGCGTCACAGCGAGTTCACAGCGGCTCCCGCGATTGACCGCCCGCCGTCGCCGGGTACCACCCCGCCGTGCAGATGGACGAGACCTGGCAGATCCGGCGTACCGCCACCGACCTGGACCGACTCGGCGAGACCGAGTCGGTCTTCGCCCTCGGCAACGGCTGGGTGGGCTGGCGGGGCACCCTCGACGAGGGCGAGCCCTACGGCATGCCGGGCAGCTACCTCAACGGCCTCCACGAGCGGCGGCAACAGAGCTACCCCGAGGACGGGTACGCCTTCCCGCAGGACAGCGACACCGTGATCAGCGCGCCCAACGCCGCCCTGATCCGGCTCTGGGTGGCCGGCGAACCGCTGGACCTGCGCACCGGGACGGTCCGCGCCCACGAGCGCACCCTCGACCTGCGGGCCGGCGTGGTGGAACGGCACACCGAGTGGATCTCACCGGCCGGTCACGGGGTGCGGGTCCGCAGCACCCGACTGGTCTCACTGCCCCGACACGCCGTCGCCGCCGTCCGCTACCAGGTCGAACCGCTGGACGACCGGCCGGTCGAGATCCGGGTCTGCGCGGACGTGCTGGCCAACGAGCGGGTGCCGGAACGGGCCGACGACCCCCGGGCCGCCTCGGTCGTGCACGATCCGCTCGACGCTGAGCTGCACCGCCCGGACGGCCACCGGGGTGTGCTGGTGCACCGCACCGACCGCAGCGCCCAGCGGGTCGCCGTCGCGGTGACCCACGAGACGACGGTCCCGGCGGGCTTCACCGAGGGCGACGACCACACCCCGGACCGGCTGCGGATGACCGTCGAGGGTCGGCTCGCGCCGGGCGGGCAACTGCAGCTCACCAAGTACGCCGCGTACGAGTGCGCGCCGGTCGACGACGGCACCCCCGACGAGCTGGCCGACCTGGTCACCACCGAGGTCGACGCCGCCCGGCGGCACGGTTTCGACGCGCTGCTGGCCGACCAGCGGGCCGTGCTCGACGAGCGGTGGCGCACCGCCGACGTGGAGATCGACGGCGACGCCGAGCTGCAGCAGGCCGTCCGCTTCTCGGTGTTCCACCTGCTCCAGGCGGGGCGGGTCGACGGCGACCGGACGATCGCGGCGAAGGGGCTCACCGGCAACGGCTACGACGGGCACGTGCTGTGGGACACCGAGAGCTACGTGCTGCCGGTGCTGACGTACCTGCTGCCCGGGGTGGCCCGGGGTGCGCTGCGCTGGCGGCACGCCCACCTGCCCGAGGCCCGGGACCGCGCCGCCGAGCTGCGACTCACCGGGGCGACCTTCCCGTGGCGCACCATCGGCGGCCGGGAGTGCTCCGGCTACTGGCCGGCCGGCACCGCCGCCCTGCACGTCAACGCCGACATCGCCGACGCGGTGCTGCGCTACGTCACGGCCACCGGCGACCAGGAGTTCCTCGCCGACACCGGGCTGGAGCTGCTGGTGGAGACGGCCCGGCTCTGGGCCGGCTACGGCCACTGGTCCGACGACGGCGCGTTCCACGTCACCGGGATCACCGGTCCCGACGAGTACGCCGCCCTGGTCGACGACAACGTCTTCACCAACCTGATGGTCCGGCGCAACCTGCGGGGGGCCGCCGACGCCGCCCGACGGCACCCGGAGCGGGCCGCCGCGCTCGGCGTCGACGCGGAGGAGATCGCCGGTTGGCGGGCCGCCGCCGACGCGGTGCACCTGCCCTACGACCGCAAGCGTGGGGTGCACCAGCAGGCGGCGGGCTTCACCGAGCAACCCGAGTGGGACTTCGCGGCGATGACCGACGACGACTACCCGCTGCTGCTGCACTACCCCTACCTGGAGCTGTACCGGCGGCAGGTGGTCAAGCAGGCCGACCTGGTGCTCGCCATGCAGCGCTTCCCGGGGGAGTTCACCGCCGAGGAGAAGGGCCGCAACTTCGCCTACTACCAGGCCCGCACGGTCCGCGACTCGTCGCTGTCCGCCGGCTCCCAGGCGGTGCTCGCCGCCGAGCTGGGCCACCTGGACCTGGCGTACGACCTGTTCGCCGAGGCGGCCCTGCACGATCTCGCCGACCTCGGTGACAAGACCAGCGACGGGCTGCACCTGGCCGCGCTGGCCGGGGCGTGGACGGCGGTGGTGGAGGGCTTCGGCGGGCTGCGCGACGACACCGGGGAGCTGTCGTTCGACCCCCGGCTGCCGGCCCGGCTCGACCGGCTCGCCTTCCACCTGCGCTGGCACGGGCACCGGCTGCGGGTCACCCTGACCCGGGACGGGGCCCGCTACGAGCTGCCCGACGCCGACCCGGCGACGGCGGTCGCGCTGCGGCACGCCGGGGAACCGGTCACGGTCACCGGCGCGGCGGCGGTCACCCGGCCGATGCCGCCGGTGCCCGACCCGGGGCCGGAGCCGCCGTCACCGCCCGGCCGGCGGCCGGCCCGTCGGGCCTGACCCGCCCCGCATCCGCTCCCGCACCACCGCCAGCTCCTCGAAGGCGTACGCCCAGTTGTGGCACTTGAAGCTGCGCAGCCCGGTGATCGGGGTGTGGCAGTCGAGGCAGTGCACCCCGGCGATCGCGTCCGGGACCTCGGTGTTGACGTACCGGCGGTCACCGAGGATCACCGTGGCGATCATCGCCGGGTCGTGCACACCCTTGAGGGCCGACGCGACGATGTCCAGCCAGGTGGTCCGGCGTCCGCACTTGGGGCAGTCCGGCTCGTCACCGCTGACCCACAGTGGTGCGCCGATGCTCTGCGCCGGCATCCCGAGCAGCTTCTCCAGCCGGCGTACGTCGTGCTCCGGGGTGGTCCAGCGGTGCCGCCCCGGCAGCGAGGCGGGTGAGTCGTACACGGCCCGGAACAGGGCCGGGTCCACCTCCACGGTCTCCCGGTCAGTGTTCATCTCGGATACCTCCTCGCCGACGGTCGGTGTCACCGTCATACCGGCCCGGGGCGGTCCCGGGCAGCCGGCTCGCCGACACGGCGGGTCAACACCTCGTCGCCCGGGATGCTAGACATCAGGCGCGACGGGCCCGCCGTGCACCGGTGGGGCGTCGCGCAGCACCGACGGGCACGAGGGGAAGGGGAGGGCCGGATGACCACGCCGATCGATGCCGAACAGGGGCCGAACGTGGCCCGGATGTACGACTACTACCTCGGCGGGTGCCACAACTTCGCCGCCGACCGGGCCGCCGCCGAGCAGATCCTGCGGATCTTCCCGGACACCGGGATCGCCGCCCAGGCCAACCGGCACTTCCTGCGCCGGGCCGTCCGGCACGCCGCCGAGCTGGGCGTACGCCAGTTCCTCGACATCGGCGCCGGGCTGCCCACCCAGGGCAACGTGCACGAGATCGTCCGTCAGGTCGCCCCCGACTCGACGGTGGTCTACGTCGACTACGACGAGGTGGCCGTCGCGCACGCCCGGCGGCTGCTGCCGGTCGACGGGCGGACCACCGTCGTCCACGGTGACCTGCGTCACCCGGACGAGCTGCTGGCCCACCCCGACGTCCGGGCGGTGATCGACTTCGGCCGCCCGGTCGCCGTGCTGCTGGTGGCGGTGCTGCACTTCGTCACCGACGCCGAGCAACCGTGGGCCGCCGTCACCCGACTGCGGGAGGCGACCGTCCCCGGCAGCCCCCTTGTCGTGTCCCACCTGACCATGGACGGTGCCCCGCCGCTGCCCACCCGGCAGGGGCAGGCGGTCTACCAACGCAGCAGCGCCCCGCTGGTGCCCCGCCCGCACGCCGACGTGCTGCGCTTCTTCGACGGGTACGACCTGGTCGACCCGGGGCTGGTCCGGGTGGCCGACTGGCGGCCCGACGGGGAGCCACGGGAACGGATCTCCCACGGCTACGCCGGGATGGGCTTACGCCGCTGACCGCCGCCCGCCGTCGTCACACCCGGTCGGGCAGCAGCAGGGTGCGTACCCCGTGCAGGCCGTCCTCGGCGCGGCGGTGCGCCTCGGCGGCGGCGGCCAGCGGGAGCGTCTCGACGGTCCGGGCCCGCAGCCGGCCGTCGACCAGCAACGCGTTGATCGCCCGGGCCGCGTCGGCGAGTTCGGCGACGGTGGCGTGCGAGATCACGAAGCCCAGCACCGCCCCGTCGCGCAGGTACAGCTCCCCGGCGGGCAGCGTCGGGGCGGTCCCCAGCCCGGCCAGCACCAGCACCCGGCCCCGGGGGGCCAGCAGGCCGACGGTGGTGGGCAGGTCGTTGATCCCGGCCGCGTCCACCACCACGTCCACCCCGGACGGACACGCGCGGCGGACCTTCGACGCCCAGTCGACGTCCCGGTAGTCGACCACCGGCTCCGCGCCGAGGCCGGCGCAGAAGTCGGCGTCCCGGGGGTGCGCGGTCGCCACCACCCGGGCCCCGGCGGCGCGGGCCAGGGTGACGGCGGCGCTGCCCACGTTGCCGCCCGCGCCGATCACCAGCACCACCTCGCCCGGCCGGACCCGGGCGTGGGTGACCAGGGCGAGGTACGCGGTCGCGGCCGGATGTGCCACCGCCACCGCCACCAGCGGGTCCACCCCGGCGGGCACCGGGTAGAGCCGGTCGGCGGGCACCGCCACCAGGCCGGCGGCGGCACCGGGCCGGCCGGCGTGGCCCATGCTGTTGCACCACACCCGGTCGCCGGGCGTGAAGCCGGTGACGGCCGCGCCGACCCGCAGCACCGTCCCGGTCAGGTCCCGCCCGACGACGAAGGGGAAGGTCAGCGCAGTGGCGAACGCGCCGGACCGGACGAAGGTGTCCACCCGGTTCACCGGGCTCGCCTCCACCCCGACCAGCACCTCGGTCGGCGTCGGCCCGGGTGCGGGCAGCGCGCCGAACCGGATCGACTCGGCCGGCCCGGTCCGCTCCACGTACGCGGCGGGGGTGGTCTCCGTCGCGCCGGGTCGGCCGGGCCGGGGGCCCGGTGGGGTCGGCCGCCCGGCGGTCGGCACCGGTCGGGCGGTGGGGCCCCGGCCGGGGCCGGTCGCGGCGGTCACGACGCCACCGCCCCGTCCCGTCGGGTGATCCGCTGTCCGAGGTGGAGCACCAGCAGGGCGACCACGGCCCCGGCCGCGCCGAGGGCGTACATGGTGGGCACGCCGGAGGGGAGCGCGGCGGCGCCGGCGGTGGTGCCCAGGCCGATGCCGAGATAGATGGCGGACGAGTTCAGTGACACCACCAGCGGGGCCTGCTGCGGCGCGGCGGCGATCAACCGGTGCTGTTGTGCCGGGGTCTGACACCAGCTCGCCGCGCCCCACGCGCCGACCAGCAGCGCGACCAGGATCGTCGGGGCGGACCCGGCGGTGCTGAGCGCGCCGAGCACGCCCAGCGCGACGGCCATCGCCGCGTACCCGGTCACCAGCACCGGCACCGCGCCCCACCGGTCGGTGGCGTAGCCGGAGGCGACGTTGCCGACGACCGCCCCCACCCCGTAGACCAGCAACATCAGGTTGACCTGGTAAGCGCCGACGCCGAGCGCGCCGAGGGTCGGCACGGCGAAGGCGTAGACGGTGTAGCAGGCGGCCATCCCGATCACGGTGAGCGGCAGCACGGCGAGTACGCCCGGTCGGCGCAACGCGGCCAACCGGGCGCGCAACGGCACGGCCGGAGCACCGGGCAGCGCGGGCATGGCCAGCCGGACGGCCACCGCGACGGCGAGCGCCAGCAGGGCGACCGCGACGAGCGCGGCCCGCCAGCCGAGCCACCGGCCGGTCAGGCCGCCGAGCGGGACGCCCAGCGCGGTGGCGACGGTGAGCCCGCCGATCACCACGGCCAGGGCCCGACCCCGCAGCGCCGGCGGCACCAGCGAGGCACCTGCGGCGCCGGCGTTGGGGGTGTACGCGGCGGCGCCGGCGGCGGCGACGATCCGGCCGACGATCAGCACCGGCAGCGTGTCGGCACCCGCCGAGACGAGGTTGCCGACGGCGAGTACCAGCAGCGCGGTGACCAGCAGGGTACGGCGCGGCAGCCGGGCGGTCAGGGTGGACAGCACCGGGGCGAGGATCGCGTACGAGAGGGCGAACACCGTCACCGACTGCCCGGCGGCTGCGGTGGAGACCCGCAGCGCGTCGGCCATGTCGGGCAGCAGTCCGGCGACCACGAACGCGTCGGTGCCGACGGCGAAGGTGCCGGCGGCGAGGATCAGCGTGAACCGTAGGCCCCGGCCGGGCCCGGCGGTGGTGGCCGGCCCTGGGTCGGTGCGGGTGTGCAGGTGGGACATGAGGTCTCCGGTTGGCGGGACGGCATGCGGCGGCGCGGCGGACCGCGTCGGGCACGGGAATTCGGGTGTGGACGGTCATCGGGTCGGGCGGCAGGGGGAACCGCCCGACCCGATGACCGGGATCGCCGGCCGATGGTGCAGGCGTGGGCGGGCCACCGGGTGGTGGGGCGCGGGCCGACGGTCGGTCGGCGGTCGCGGAGGTGGCGGGCGGGGCGTCAGCCGCGCAGCAGCGCGTAGCGGCGCCGGGTGCGCTCGGCCGCTCCCGCCGGAGCCGAATCGAGCAGGTCGGCCAGGGTGTGACCGGCCAGCTCGCGCCGCCAGGCAAGGTCGGCGCGGTGCATCACGGTGCTGATGGCACACGGGGTGCGGAACTCCGGCGCGGAGGGGTCCACCCCCGCGCCACGCTGGCGGATCTCGGTGCACCGGAACGGGTTGTCGGCCCCGTCGATCGCCACCATCACGTCCATCACCGTCACGTCCGCCGGTTGGCGGGCGAAGCGGAACCCACCGCGCGCGCCGGGCACCGACTGGAGAATGCCGGCCCTGGTCAGGGCCTGGAGGCATTTGGTGAGGTACGCCGGGGGCAGCTCGAACCACTCGGCGAGCCGGGCGGCGGGCATCGGGTGTTCGCCGCCGATCCAGGCGAGGGTGAGGCAGCAGTGCAGCCCCCACTCGACCTGCTCGCTCATCCGCACAACCAGGATAATACACGTCCTGGTTAGCTTCGGGAGTCGACGCCGACGGCCGAATATCCGCGCTCCGATCCCACCCTCGGCCGGGGCAGCGCGCACAGCAGCTCCCGCAGGATGCCCACCCCGTCCTCGGTCAGGATCGACTCCGGGTGGAACTGCACGGACGCGAACCCGGCCGCCCGCAGGGCGTACACCTCTCCGGTCGCCGGGTCCCGGATCACCTCCACCGCCGTGGAGTGCCGCCCGTCCGGCAGCCACCCGGTCGGGCAGCGCCCCGCGAACGTGTTGTAGAAGGCCACCCGGCGGGCCGCACCGAACAACCGGATCTCCTTCTGCACCCCCTGGTTGGGCACCGGCAGCCGGTGCAACGGGATGCCCAGCAGGTCACACAGCACCTGATGGCTCAGGCACACGGCGAGGAACGGGCGGCGGTCGGCCAGCAGCGCCCCGATCGTGTCCCGCAGCAGCTGGATTCTCGGGTCGCCGTCGTCGCGCGGATCACCCGGGCCGGGCCCCGCCACCACCAGGTCGTACGCGTCGACGGTGAACGGCTCGTCGTGCCGGCACACCGTCACCTCCAGCCCCAGCGACCGCAGTTGCTGACCGAGCATGACGGCGAAGGTGTCCTCGGCGTCGACCACCAGGACCCGTCGGCCGCCGAGCACCGGATCGACGTCGTCGGGCGGTGCCGGGTCCCGGACCCCGGACAGCTCCGGGGCCAGCCAGAACCGACCGACCCGATCGTTGCGTTGCCGCAGCGCCCGGCGTACCCCCGGATGTGCGGCCAGCCCACCGACCGGCTGGGCGTGCAGGGCGGTCAGCAGGCCGGCGGCCTTCGCCCGGGTCTCCGCCGCCTCCGCGACCGGGTCCGAGTCGCGGACCAGCGTCGCACCGACCGACAGCCGCAGCCGGCCGCCGGAGTCGATGTCGGCGGTGCGGATCACGATCGTCGAATCCAGGGTCCGGCGGCCGTCCCCGTCGTGGCCGATCAGGGCCAGCGCGCCGCTGTAGTAGGCGCGGCCCGTCGGCTCGTACCGGCCGATCACCCGGGTCGCGTTCTGCAACGGGCTGCCGACCACGGTCGGCGCGAACATCGTCTCCCGCAGCACGTCCCGCACGTCCGCGTCGGTGCGCCCCTCCACCAGGTACTCGGTGTGCGCGAGGCGGGCCATCTCCCGCAGGTACGGCCCGCGCACCCGAGCGCCGTCCGGGCAGATCCGGGCCATCATCTTCAACTCCTCGTCGACCACCATGAACAGCTCGGCGGTCTCCTTGGAGGTGGCGAGGAAGTCGAGCACGCCGGGCACCGTCGGCCCGGAGTCCGGATACCGGTAGGTGCCGCTGATCGGGTTCATCACGGCCCGCCCGCCGGCCAGACTGACGTGCCGTTCCGGGCTCGCCCCGACCAGCGTCCGGTCGCCGGTGTGCACCAGGAACGTCCAGTACGCGCCGTTCTCCGCCGCGAGCAGCCGACGGAACAACCGCAGCGCGGCGGTCAGCGGGTCCCCGGTCAGGTCGGCGATCCAGGTGCGCTTGAGGACGAAGTTGGCCCCCTGCCCGCTGCCGATCTCCGCGTCGAGCACCGCGCGCACCAGCCCGGCGTACGCGTCGTCGGACAGGTCGTAGTCGCCGGGGCCGATCGGGATCTCGCCGTCCGGGATGCGCCGCAGCACCTCGGCCAGCGGCAGCACCTCCTGCCGTTCGACCCGCATCGCCAGCAGCGGGGTGCCGTCGTCGGGGGCGTCGAAGCCCCGCTCGGCCACCTGCCGGTACGGCACCAGGACCAGCAGGTCCTCACCCGTCGGGGTCCGCGCGGGATCGGGCAGGGGCAGGTCGGCCAGCTGGTCGACCGGGGTGACCGGGCCGGCGAGCACGTCGGCCCAGCCGTAGTCGTGCGCGTACGGCCGGTGCAGCAGGGCGAACGGCTGGCGGCGCCCGGTCGGGTCGACGGGTGGCAACGCGGCCGGGTCGGACGGTGGTCGGTGCTCTGCGGACATCGCCCGCCTCCTCTCGTGGGGGTGGTT
Source organism: Micromonospora matsumotoense (assembly GCF_900091525.1). Classification (GTDB taxonomy): domain Bacteria; phylum Actinomycetota; class Actinomycetes; order Mycobacteriales; family Micromonosporaceae; genus Micromonospora; species Micromonospora matsumotoensis. The sequence continues at coordinate 7,115 of NZ_FMCU01000019.1, read as the reverse complement.
GGCCGCCCGGCCGGTGGGGCGGCCGGGCGGCCGGTGCGGGGCGGTGCGGGTGGAGGTGCGGGGCGGTGGCCACCCCGGCGTGCGGTTCAGACCCCTGCCGGTGCGGTGACGGTCGGGAGCGCGGCGAGCAGGGTGTCGGTCGACGCCACCACGGCACACCGGTTCGCCGCGTAGGTGAGGGCCATCCGGTGGTCCTCGGCGGTGAAGTCGGCCACCGCGTCGGCGGCGACGAACGTCTCGATGTCGTGCGAGAACGCGTCGCAGGCGGTGGCCAGCACGCCGACGTGGGCGTACACGCCGCAGATGATGAGCTGGTCGCGGCCGGCGGCGCGGATGCGGTCCAGCAGGTCGGTGCGGTGAAACGCGCTGTAGCGCCACTTGGTGAACACCCAGTCCCCGACGGCGGGGGCGAGCGCCGGGTCGACCCGGCGGTGCTGCGGCGCGGCGGTCATCCCCGGCCCCCAGAAGTCGGCCAGCAGGCCGCGCTGGAGCGCGGTCATCGCCCCCGGCTGCGCGGTGTACGCCACCGGGACGCCCAGCTCGGCGCAGCGGGCGCGCAGCCGGGCCGCGTGGTGCCGCAGGGCCCGGCCCGGCTGCACGTCGGGCGGGAACGGACGCAGGAAGTAGCCCTGCATGTCGTGGACGAGCAGCACCGCGCGGGTCGGGTCGGGCACCCAGTCGACGGTGTTGGCGGGCAGGTCGGGCAGGTCGTACCGAATGGTGTCCGGGATGCCCACGGTCTCCTCCTCGGTCGGTCGGGCTCAGACGCCGAGCGTGGCGCCGCCGTCGACGGTCAGGTGCTGCATGGTGATGTGCCGGGCGTCGTCGGAGATCAGGAACAGCACCGCGGCGGCGATGTCGGCCGGGTCGGCGATCCGGCCCAGCGGGATGCCGACCCGGTACGCCTCCGGCACCCCGCCGATGGTGGAGCGCCGGGCCGCGTCGTCGGGCAGCAGCGCGGCCAGCATCGGGGTGTCGGTGGAGCCGGGCGCGACCACGTTGCACCGGATGCCGTACCGGGCGAGTTCCAGCCCGAGCGCCTTGGTGAACGCGGTGGCCGCCGCCTTGGACGCGCCGTACGCGGACATCCCGGCGCGGGCGGTGCCGGCGGCGTTGGAGGCGACGGTGACGATGGTGCCGCGTCGTCGGGGCACCATCCGGTCGGCCACCGCCCGGCAGGTGTGGAACACGCCCGTGGTGTTGACCGCGAAGGTGACCTGCCAGTCGTCCTCGGTGAGCGCGCGCGCCTCACCCGAGCGCAGCACCCCGGCCGCGTTCACCAGGGCGTCGATCGGCCCGAGCGTCCGTTCGACGGTGTCCACCAGCTCGCGTACCGCCGCACCCTCCCGGACGTCGGCGGGGTACGCGGTGAGTGGCAGCCCGGCGGTGCGGGCCTCGGCGACGGTGGCCCGTAACCGGTCGGCGTCGCTGTCGACGGCGGCGACCGGGGTGCCGCGTCGGGCGAGCGCCCGGGCCACCTCGGCACCGATCCCACCGGCCGCGCCGGTGACCAGGGCCGTGCCGACGGTGCTCACCGATCGACACCTTCGGCGGCGAGCACCCGGGCCAGCTCCAGGCGCTTGATCTTGGTGGTGGCGGTGTGCGGCAGGTCGGCCAGCCGGCGGTGCACCGGGTCGGCCATCGGCGGCAGGCCCTGGGCCGCCGCGTGCCAGGCGTCGAGGTCCAGAGGTTTGTCGTCGCGGGTGCAGACCACCGGCACCGGCCGGCCCTCGGTGGCCACGATGATCACCTCGGTCAGGTCGCTCATCCGGGCCAGCAGGTGGTCCTCGGCGACCAGGGTGCTGCCGAAGCCGGGCACCACGTCGACCTCGCGGTCGAGCAGGTGCAGGCAGCCCCACCGGGTGCGGTAGCCGACGTCGCCCATCTTCCACCAGCCGCCGTCGACCTGGGCCGCGTAGCGCTCCGGCTCACCGAGGAAGGTGATCGCCCGGCCGTCGCTGCGGGCCTCGATCCGGCCCGGCGACTCCCGCGTCGGCGGCCGGCCGTCGATCGACACCACCCGGATGTCGGTCATGCCGGGGAACGGCACACCGACGCAGCGTCCGTCGTGCTCCGGCTCCCACCGCCGGCTGTACGTCCGGCCGACCACCGGGCCGGTCTCGCTCTGGCCGTACAGCTGGGCGAACTTCGGGTTGCGGTGGTCGGAGGCGGCCAGCATCCGGCGGATGGTGCGGGGGTGGATCGCGTCGAACGTGCTGCTGAAGTAGCGGACGCTGGCCAGCGGCCGGCGCGGGTCGTCGGCCAACTCCTCCCAGCGCAGGAACGAGTTGGGGTGCGCCTCGATCACGCCGGGCCGGAACCGGACGAGGAGTTCGGCGGCGCGCGCCGGGTCGTCGTCGGCGAGCACGATCAGCGGTACGCCGCGCGACAACGCCAGCGTCATCGCGCTGATCGCCCGGGAGTGCACGAACGACACGTGCAGCAGCAGCGGTTCACGGCGGCGGACCAGCCCGGCGATGGTGGCCTGCGGCCGGTAGCGGGCCTGGAGCGACCAGCCGGTGTGCACGGCCATCTTGGGGATGCCGGTGGTGCCGGAGGTGTGGGTGACCAGCGACGGGTGGTCGGCGGGCATGGTCACGGCCGGGACCCGGGGTGCGCCGGCCAACTCGGCCAGGGCGGTGCCGGCCGGGTGGGTGCCGGCGGCGAGCAGCACCCCGTCGGCCAGTTCGTCGACGCCCTCGGGCAGGGTGCCGGTCAGCTTCGTCTCGTCGGTGAGCAGGTACGCCGGTGCGGCCCGGCGCAGCAGCTCGGCGACCGTCGCACCGTCCAGTTTGGGCGACAGCAGCACGGGGACCGCGCCGATGCGGGCGATGGCGACCGCGAGCAGTGGAATGTCGAAGCCGTCCGACTTGTAGACCACCACCCGGTCGGCGGGCCGGATGCGTGCCGCCCACAGCCGGGAGGCGAGGTCGTCGACGAGGTCCGCGATCTCCGCCATGGTGATCCGGCGGCCGAGTTCCGGTGCCACGTCCAGGTCGTGGTCGAGGATGAGCAGGTTGGCGGGGTGCCGGGCGAGCGCCCGGTCGAAGACCGTGCCGAGTCGGATTCCCTGGTTGGCGACGCGTTGCAGCAGCATGGCTACCGTCCCTCGGAGGACTGTTCGATGAAGGCCTTGAGGCGCGCGAGCGTCAGGTCGATGTCGCCGCGCAGCTTCTCGGTCCACTGGGTGAAGAACCGCTCGGTCGCCTCGGCGTCGAGGTCGGCGGTGATGCCCCGGATGCCTTCGGTCGGCTCACCCATCCGGAACCGGTGGACGAGCAGGCTGCCGCCCGGAGCGGCGTTGATCTCGTACGACCAGACGCTCTCCTGGCGTTCGCCGGCGCTGTTGCGCATGGCCCAGGCGAACGTCCGGCCGGGTGCGGCGCGTACCACCTCGGCGGTGGTCTGCCACTGGCCCCGCACGACCGGCGCCCAGGACACCACGTCCGCGGTGCGGACGTTGTCACCCCGGAACACCGCGCCCACCGTGCCCGGGGTGCCGGAGATCCATTCGCCGCCCTGGCATTCCGGGCTCCACCGGCCACTCGCCGGTAGGTCGCTGACCACCGCGTAGATGTGCTGTGGGGTGGCTCGTACCTCGATTTCGCCGTGCACCGCGAACAATTCGCGATGGCCTTTCGCGCCCAACACGGAAACCTCCTCCCGAGGGCGTGCCGAACTGCCGCACAATGGGCGACAAACGGCACGGGGACGGTCGACAACGACCGGACTTTCGCCGGCTGTGCGCGGTGCGGTGGTGCCACGTGACACGCCGGGGCCGGTAACTATGAGTGCCACACTGATCACTCTCGATCAGGTGTGCGGGTAGACCATAAGTCCGTCGCGGGGGTCGTGCAATGCACCTCGGGTACGCCGGGTCACCCCGTCACTCTGTGCAGCAACCCATCGTGCCTTATCTATACCCAGGCCGTCGGCGTGGCACGGATCGACCTGATCCGTGACTCCGGGTCACCTTTTTGGGCTGGATAGACCTCCCAGGATGTGGGAAGTGTCGCTGGTGGGGGGTGGGTTGCTCCCGCTGTCGGTCCCGAGGGCGGCGGGCGACTCGGGGCGAGCTGCTGATCAACGCTCCCGGTGGGCGGCGATGGAACAGTGGGCAGGGCGACATGACCTCCGTCACTTCCGTCGGGTCGATGCCCCGGACGGGTGGTGCCGCCAGTGATCCCATCCCATTTTTCGGACGGGTGGGGGAGTTTGTTCTGGTCACCCTGTGCCACCAAGGGTGCTGGCCGGTCGGACGTTCGATGCTGGTGGCGGGACGAGTGCTGGTGGCCCCGGTCGTCGGCGGCCGGATTGCCGGTCCCAGTTCGGCTACTCTGCGTGCTCGCCGGTCGTGGAGCGGCGGGCGATAACCGGGACATTGCTTGTCAGGGTTCCGGTGGCGTCCTAGACTCGGCGCTCGACAGAGGTGTGAGACATCCGCTTGAGGGAAGTTGCGGTGTTCAATGTAATGGTGGGTCTGAGCTAGCCAGATCATCCTTTTCTGACCAGGGAACGACCACTTCACGCCGCGCCTCCGCCGGAAGGCTGCGGCGCACCGGTCGCACCCATTTTCCGTGACGAATATCCACCAGCGGTGTGTACTGGAGTTCGGTATGCGCCGCTCAACGGTCCACGCACCCACGGCCCGCGGCCCGGTCGCGGCCGTCGCCTGATCCGCCCGTCAGTTCCCTCGATCGTCCCCGGCCGGGCCATCCCGGTCGCCCGGTCCGGCCGTCGCCTGCCCGGTTCCCGCACCGACGCCGGGGTGGGGTGCCCGCCGTCTGCGGACCGCCACGGGCCGTGGCGTGCCCATATGCGCAGCGCATAATGGGTACGGCCTCCGCGCGGACCGGTGGGGGCGAGGAGCAGCGACGGCCGCCGGTCGGGGGCCGAGGCGATGAGCGGAGACGGCGGTACGGTGACCCAGGCGATGCCGAACGTGACCCGGAACACGCGCCAGCGCGGCGAGGTGCTGGCGTTGCTGCGCGAGGTCGACGGTTTCCACACCGCGCAGCAACTGCACCAGATGCTGTTGGCCCGCAAGGCCCGGGTCGGGCTGACCACGGTCTACCGGACCCTGCAACTGCTCGTCGACGCCCAAGAGATCGACTCCACCCGATTGCCCGGCGGTGAGCAGTTGTTCCGCCGGTGCAGCCAGAGCCGACACCATCACCACCTGGTCTGCCGGCGGTGCGGCAGCACGGTGGAGGTGGCCGGGCCGGCGGTCGAGCGGTGGGCCGACCAGGTTGCCGCCCAGCACGGCTTCACCGAGGTCGGGCACACCTTCGAGATCTTCGGCACCTGCGCCCGGTGCGCCCACTGATCGACGCGGGCACGCTGCGCGCCGGGCCGCCGTCTTTCGCCCGGCTGTCGCCGGTGCGTGGCCGCCCGGCGGCGTGCGGGTGTCGCCTGTGGGCGGCCGCCCGGCAGCATTCGGGGGGTTCAGGAGTTGACCCCGGGTGGAGACGAAGCGGCGGTAGGGCTCCGAGTCGACCGCCGCCGGACGGAACGCGGCGACCCGGCGACAGTTCTGGAACGCCAGCTTCACGCCGAAGTGGCGTGTCAGGCCCGTATCCACACCCCGGTACGACGCCGCGTCAGCGTCGGCCGGTCTCGCACCTCGCCAGCGGTGGCTCCTCGACGTACCGCAGCTCGGCACAGCGTCGCAGCGAGCGGGAGGGGGAGAGCCGCCACTCGTAGCGGGCCGCCTGGAAGCCCATGAAGGTGGTGCGTCCACAGCACCGGAAGGATGCGGAGCCCTCGGGGAGCAGGTGTTGCTCCTCGACCCCGTCGATCTCGATCCGCACCTGCAGCCGGTAGTCGGACACCCCGTGCGGAAGCACCTCACCGGTGTCGGACGGGGGCTGGAGCGTGACCGGCAACTCGATGGTCTGCCCGGTGGTGAGGACATGGGGACGGTCGGGGGCCCCGTCCGCCGCGTCTGTCCCGGACTGGCCCTCGTCGGATGCCGTGGCGGTGGAAGCCGGGGCGTCGTCGCGACAGGCCAACTCCACCCAGGGGCCGTCCTCCTCGGTGGGCGTGACCTGGGCGATCGGTACCGCCACCACCGACACCCCGGTGACGTCGAGGTCACGCCGCGCGTGCACCGACAGGAGGTGGGCGGGCTCGGGAACCACCGGGACGCCGCCGCTGCGCTGCGCCCACTCGGCGAACCGTCGGCAGTCCGTGACCTGCGGCGGTGGCCCCGCCTCGGCCCGATCGCGGGCGATCTGGAAGGTCAGCTCGGTGCCGCCCTCGGGGGCGGTGAGCCGGGCGGCCAGGTCGACGGCCGGGCCGGAGTCGACCGGGCGGGCGGGATCGGCCGGACCCGACGGTGCGGAACGCTCCGCCCGGTGTTGCGCACCGTCCGACGCCCCGAGCAGCCGGACCACGCCGAAGGCCAGCAGCGCGGGCAGGACCAGGACGACGACGAGCAGGGCGGTCTGCCGCCGGTCGGTGTTCACAGTTTCCCGACCGGCGGTCCGGCACCGTCCGCGGTCCAGCCGTTGAGGAGCTGCGCGTGGTACCGGTCCTGGTAACGGCGGGCCAGGCCGGTGCTGCGGAACGGCCGGCCGTGGTCGTCGACCACCTGGACGCGCCTCTCGCCGTGGAGATCGAGTTCCAGTTCGACGACCCATTCGCAGTACGACCGGTCGGTGTACGCCTGGACGTCGAGGGTCACCGGTTCACCCGGGGAGAGGGTCAGCGCGCGGCGGTCCCCGTAGGCCGCGCCGAGCGTCTCGTCCTTCGGCCTGATCACGCGGGCGATGCTCTCCGGCTCGTCGAGGTCGAAACCGATACTCACTGGACGTTTCCTTCACCTTCGCGCCAGTGTGACCGATTGGCGCCCCGGCCTTGGCGGGGCAACATGTCCCACTCGGGCCAGAATAGCCCCATCCCACCCGGCTCCACCCTGACCGGAAACGCAGCATTTCACCCCGGGATCGTGTCTGGTTCACATTCGGCTATACATCGACGGACATGACGTCCGCCGACCCGGTGCCACGGCACCGTACGCCTGAATCATGACCGCGCGACGAGCCTATCCGTCCGACCTATCCGACGCCCGATGGGCCCTGATCGCACCCCGTCTGACCGCATGGCGGCAGGCC
>NZ_FMCU01000028.1 GCF_900091525.1 Micromonospora matsumotoense | reverse complement strand
CGGCGTCGGTGCGGGCCTGCCGCCATGCGGTCAGACGGGGTGCGATCAGGGCCCATCGGGCGTCGGATAGGTCGGACGGATAGGCTCGTCGCGCGGTCATGATTCAGGCGTACGGTGCCGTGGCACCGGGTCGGCGGACGTCATGTCCGTCGATGTATAGCCGAATGTGAACCAGACACGATCCCGGGGTGAAATGCTGCGTTTCCGGTCAGGGTGGAGCCGGGTGGGATGGGGCTATTCTGGCCCGAGTGGGACATGTTGCCCCGCCAAGGCCGGGGCGCCAATCGGTCACACTGGCGCGAAGGTGAAGGAAACGTCCAGTTAGAGGTCGACCTCGCCTTCCCGTACCCCCTCAACGAAGGCAGACCAGACGTCCGGTCCGAACACCAGGACGCCGCCGTGGGGGTTCTTAGAGTCCCGAACACCAATGTGCCGGTCCGGTGCAGTGGCGACCTCGACACAGTTGTCGGCGCCGCCGCTTCGGGTTGACTTGCGCCAAGGGCCGAACATCGCGCTATTCATGGTGAGAATTCCTCCTGATCTCCTCGGCCACTGCGGCCAGGAAGTTGAGACTGTCGTTCGGCGGCATGGCCGCATCCCTGAGCCTGTCGTACAGGGAAAGATATCGGGTGACTTCTACCTCTTCCGTCAGCACGAGGTCGTTGGTCACCGTGTCGACGGCGACGACAACAGGATCGTGCGGGTCGGGGTATCGGTACGCGAAGAACGCCGATCGGGGCACGTCGTGTTGGCGGATCTGGGCGACGAGGGGAAGAACCCTGATGGTGATCGGCGGACGCTCGTGTCCCATTGTCACCAGGTGGTCGAGCTGGTCGGCGATGACCGGGGCGGGTGCGGCGAAGCGACGCACGGCGAGTTCATCGATGATCACTTCGTAGCTAGGGCCGCCGGGTCGCCCCAACATACGCTGGCGGCCGGCGCGCGCTTCGAGGGCTCGGGTGTGGCTGTAGGTTGCCGCAGCGGGCCGGTCCATCAGCACGCGGGCCTCGGTGTAGGCCGGGATCTGTAGCAGACCGGGCAGGTAGACCATCTGGTACTCGCGAATCTCACTCGCACCGGCTTCCAGGTTCGCGTAGAGGGCCTGGCGGTTGCCCATCTCGTCGGCGTACTTGGCCCACCAGCCGCGCTCCTGCGCTTCCCGGGCGATGGTCATGATCTGTTGCCATCGCGCCTCGTCAACGCCGAACAGCTGAAGAATCCGCATGGTCTCATCGAGGTCCGGAGCGACGTGGCCGTTCTCAAGCCGGGAGATTCGCTGGCGCGCAACACCGATCTCGGTGGCGACGCGAGCTGACGAGTAGCCGTGTTCGTCGCGCAGGCCGATCAGTTCCATGGCGAGCCTGCGCCGACGTACGAGCGGGCTGATCACGACACACCTCCGGCCGAACTCGTGCCGGAGGGCGAGCGCGTACCGGCCACGCGGCAGCGTAACCCTGGTTTTGCCGACCGAAGCCCGGCAGACGCCATCCGCCCCCACGAAGCAGCAGGTCAGAAGGCATCTGGGCAACAGAATGGGTGCCAGATCAAGTGGTAGTCCGGGATTCCGGGTTATGCGGACTGTCCATGAAGGTGGACCTACCACAAACGATGTATCGATCACCGGGGGCCGGATTCCGGGTTTACGCCCGGCCGAGGTCACCACCTGCGGCGAAGCCGTACGGGATGGCGGACAGCCTGCAGCGCGACGCGCTGCGGCTGACCATACCCGCCGCTACGTGCCGCACCTAGCGCCCGCCCGCCGTCGTAGCTGTCGAGAGCGCGGCGGCGGGCTGGGGGTCAGGGCTTTTCATGATCGTCAACGAGGGAGGCCGGTCCGATGCTCGGCAATGACTACTTCCGGCTCGCCCACAACGACGTGACGGGCAAGCCTCGCCTGCACCCCCTCGCGGTCGATCTAGGCTGCGCCGCTGCCTTACTGGCTGAGCTGATCGGCACGAGGCGTGTCCACGTCGAGGACTCTGCCATTTCCGTCGCTGACCGGCGCCCGCCCGAGGACTCGCTGATGCACGTCATCCTCGACCAGCTCATCGCCGAGGAGGGCCGCCGGCACGACATCCGTACCTGGCTCAACTTCCTCAGCAAGCAAGCCCAAACCCAGCTTGCGCAACGCCTGCTGCGAAACGGCCACGTGCGGATATCACCCGTACGCAGACTCGGTCGCCAGACCGGAGTGCTGTACGTACCGGTCGACATGAACGTGGCCGCCAAGCCCTGGGCGTTGCTGTCGCAGCGGTTGAGGCGACACGAACCGCTGAACTACGACGATCTCGCACTCGCCGGACTCGTCCTGGCCACTGGCCTGGAGTCGTTCCTGCTCGACGGCGCTACCTCCGCGACCTCCGAGTTCCTGCGTCACCAGGTCGGCCGGCTCTGGCCCCTGATGCGCTCGCTGCTGCACCACACCCACGCGGCCATCGGTGACGCGGTGCTCGCCCACCGCACCTGACACACCCACCCCTCCTCGGGAGCTTTCTTTTATGCGAAACCCAGACATACCCGCAACATCGAGCAACGTGGCCAGCACGCTGGCACGCAGCCGACTCGGCACGACAGCGGTAGTGATCTTCGTTATGGCCGCCGCCGCGCCGCTCACCGTGACCGCCGGGGGCGCTACCAGCGGCTTCGCCATCACCGGTAGCGAAGGCATCCCGGTCGCGTACCTGGCGGTCGCGATCATCCTGGCGCTGTTCACCGTGGGCTACGTCTCGATGTCCCGGTACCTGGTCAACGCCGGGAGCTTCTACAGCTACATCAGCCGGGGCATCGGCCGACCGTCGGGCGTCAGCGCGGCCATGATCGCGATCCTGGCCTACAACGCGATGCAGATCGGGCTCTACGGCGGTTTCGGCGCGGTCCTGTCCGGCTGGCTGAACGACCGGTTCGATGTCTCCGTCGCCTGGTGGGTCTGCGCCCTGGCGGGCTGGGCCGTCGTCGGCGTCCTCGGCGTCATGCGGATCGACCTCAACGGCATCGTCCTGGCCGTCATGCTCGCCGCCGAGGTCGCGGTCGCGGCCGTGTTCGCGATCGTCATGGTCGCCCACCCGGTCGACGGCGTGGTCAGCTTCTCGACGCTGTCGCCGGGCTTCCTGGTGGCCTCGGGGATCGGCGCGGCCTTGGTGACCGCGGTGACCGGCTTCGTGGGGTTCGAGGCGACCACCGTCTTCTCGGAGGAAACCCGCGACCCGAGGCGTACGGTCGCCCGCGCGACCTACATCGCCGTCGCCGTGACCGGCCTGCTCTACGGGGGTTCGGCGTGGGCGCTCACCGTGGCCACCGGCCCGGACAAGATCGTGTCCGCCGCACAGGAGCACAGCACCGAGCTGATCTTCACGCTGGTGCAGCCGCACCTCGGGCAGTTCTTCGTCGACCTGGGCCACATGCTGTTCGTGACCTCACTGTTCGCCGCCCTGCTGTCCTTCCACCACACGGTGGGCCGCTACCTGTTCAGCCTCGGGCGTGAGCGGGTCCTGCCGGGCGTTCTCGGCCGCACCAGCCGGCGCACCGGAGCCCCGAAAGCCGGCTCGATCGCTCAGAGCGTCCTCGCGTTCGTCGTCTTGGTCGGCTACGCCATCGCACAGGCTGACCCGATCATCCACCTGTTCTTCTGGGTCACCGTGTCCGGCGGACTCGGGGTCCTCATCCTGATGACCCTGACCTCGGTCGCGGTCATCGGCTTCTTCGCCCGCGACCACCGGGGGGAGCCCTCCTGGCGCAGGATCGGCGCTCCCGTCCTGGCGACCGCCGCGCTGGTCTGGATGCTGTACCTGACCGTCGCACAGTTCGACGTGCTGCTCGGCGTCGGCGCGGACTCGCCGCTGCGCTGGTTGTTCCCCGCGTCGTTCGCTGCCGCCGCTGCGCTGGGCCTGGTGCGGGCGGGTCTGCTGAAGGCGTGGAACCCGGACGTCTACGTCGCGGTCGGCATGGGTGCCAACGCGGCACCGGCCAGCCCGTTCACGCTCGTGCCCAGCCTGGCCGAGGCAGGCCAGCCATGACCACCACGCCGGTGCGCCTCACAATCCGCCGGGCGCAGGCAGCCGACATCGAGCAGCTCTCGACGCTGCTGACCGACGCCTTCCTGATCTCGCCGGTCGGCGACTGGCTGATACCGGACGTCGGGGTGCGTCGGAAGGTCTATCTGCCGTACTTCGAGATCTTCGTTCGCCATGGCCTGGACCACGGCATCGTGGACGTCACCGACGACCTCACCGGCGTGGCCATCTGGCAGCCCCGCACTGACAGCGCCCCACCGGACGACTACGACGAGCGGCTCGCTGGAGCCACCGGCTGGTGGGTCGAACAGTTCCGCGCGCTCGACCACACGCTGGACCAGCACCACCCGCGCGGCGTGTTCCACCACTATCTGGCCTTCCTGGGCGTGCTGCCCGGCGAGCAGTCGCGTGGCGTCGGCTCGGCGCTGCTGCGCCATCACCACGCAGTGCTTGACGCCGAAGGCGTCCCGGCGTACCTGGAAGCGAGCCTGGCCCGCAGCCGCGACCTGTACCTGCGGCACGCCTACCAGCAGCGGGGCGTGTTCCACCTCCCCGACGACGGGCCGCCCCTGTGGCCCATGTGGCGCAACCCCTCTGTCCACCAGGTGTCTGCGCAGAAGAACGACAGCCGGTCATGACCGCTTCCTCCATTCTTATGCCGGGCCACCGATGGATCGGGCCAGTCGCGGTCGCGGTCTTCGCGATCCTTTTGGTACCCCGAGACCCTTCGGCAGTGCCGTCCCCCGTGGCGGCCAACGCAACGAGGCCACCGGTGGCGGCCAACTCACCGACGCCGCCTGCCGACGCGGCGGGACCGCTGATTGCGATGGCCGACCTGCTGGAGTCCACCCCGGCCGACGCCCCCACGGCGGGTACTGCTACACCAAGATCGAGCAGTGGGCACGGGCCGACGATCAGATCATCGGGTTCCTTACCGAGACCTGGCAGGTGGAGGACGGCTCCCAGATCCGGTCTGAGAAACGCCTTACTGGGCTGTGGGCCCGCACGTTCGACATGGCCCAGATCGGCGTGCGCCGCGTCTTCGACCCGATCAAGCCGCAACGGACGACCCGCAGTGCTGATGAGGTGGAGTCGTTCCGCGAACCGCCAAGAACCCCGTGGGTAAATCCGGCCGAGCTGGCGCGTGTCCTCGGCGCGGGCTATGGAGGCCGCCCGTCGACGGTCTCGTGCCTGCCGGCGTGCGACATCACGATGCCGCCGTTGGTCTTCTTCGACACCATCAGGAGCCTGTATCGCGAGACCTACCTCGATCGCGCCGCGCGGGCGGCGCTGCTGCGCCTGGTGGCCGTCCAGCCGGGAGTGAGCTTCCTCGGCGAGGCCACCGACCGGGCTGGGCGCAAGGCGATCGGAGTCACCGTCGCCGACGGCGGTACTCGTTTCTCCCTGCTGTTCGAGCGCAACACCGGCGTGCTCCTGGCCTCCGAATACGGCGTGCCGGGATTCGTACTGAACGACTACAGCCTCTACCTGACCGTGGACCGCCGAGGCGGCCTCGCCCCCGCAAACGGTGTGTCGGTGTAACCGACACCCGGCGAAGCCGGGCCGGTACCGCCCACCCCGAGCGTCCTTGGAGGAGACGATGACAACCCGCGTCACACCTGCGACGCCGCCCCTGGCGGCACCGGCCCGGACTACGCACACCATCGGCGGCCTGCTGCTCACCCTGATCAAGAAGATCATTCCCGGACAGGCGAGCACAACGCCCGGCAGTGGCCCGCCTGCGCACGGCCCTTGCGACCACGCACCCGCAGCCATCGGCAGCTGCACCCCCAGTACCCGCGTGTGGGCGTACATCGGCAGCGCATGGCTGCCCGCCACCGTCCACAGCACGATCGGCAGCTCCGCCCTGGTCGCCTACACCGTGCCCGGCTCCGACGAGACGATGGTCGAGACGGTTCATGCCACCCGCCTCCGGCTGCGCGACAGGCCCGCACAAGACTCCCGCCACGGCGACACCGTCTCAGCGAGCGGTGCGCCGGACGCTCCAGGGACTGCTGAGGCCGGCCAGGCACGCACCACCCTCGGTATACATCACACAGACGAGCACGGCATGTGCGCCGCTTGCGCCTACCTGGCCCACTTCTGCTGGGCGCCGTGTCCCCACGCCCGGCGGGCCATGTGGGTGCTCGCCACCGGTTCCGCCGCGTCCGCCGCGCCGACGGGAGCGCCGTGATGGAAGCCGTGTTGAACCGGCCGACCTCGGCACGCAGGCGGATCTATCAGGCTTTGGTCGAGCAGCCCGGACGGCAATGGACCGTTGGCACGCTGACCGAGGCGTTGAAGATCCATGCCAGCGTCAAGGAGACGACCGTCCGCGACGCGGTCAACCTGCTGCTGAGCCTGCGGCTTGTCGACCTGGTGCCCCACCAGCGCGCAATGACCATCAGTCTGACCGCCTCCGGCGAACGAGCCCTCATCGTCGCGCTGCGCCCTGCGCGAACCCAGAAGGGGGCGTGAGCAGCTATGCGCTTCGGTAGCAGCGTGTGGGGCTTCCTCACGGCCGCTCATTCGACGGCCATCTCGCAGACCCTGAGCGGGTCTCGACGCTGGCCGGCGGACGCGAACAGTTCGAGCAGGCGGCGCGGTGTGAAATGACTAACGCTACGTACGGGAAACTCACACAGATGGCTTCGCAGCTCTGGCACGACACCCCGATCGTCGCTCTCGACTTGGAGGGCAGCGGCGCCCAAGACCGCGACGTCGAGGCGATCCTGGAAGTGGCGGCCGTTCCCCTCGTGCACGGGCAGCTGGACCTTGACCAGGCGTTCACCTCGTTGGTCAACCCCGGAAGGTCGATACCTCAGCGGCCCTGGATCTCACCCGGGCTGACCGATGCGGCCCTGGCCAAGGCACCTGCGATGGAGCAGTTCGCGCCGAGACTGGCCGAGCTGATCGATGGGCGATGGCTGCTAGGACACAACATCAACGTGGACTGGCGGCTGCTGAGCAGGCGCGTGCCCACGCTGCGACCAGCAGGTCTGCTCGACACCCTCGCGCTGGCCCGGACGATGGACTTCCCCGACCGCTCCTTGTCCGCCCTCGTGGAACGGCTACAGCTGCGCGAGACGATGCAGGCGGCGGCCGGAAGCAGCCATCCTCACCGCGCGTACTGGGACACGGTCGCGACCGCCTATCTGTTGCCGAAGCTCGTCTACCGGCTGTGGCCGACGAAGCCGCCGACCTTCGACAGTCTTCGCTTGGCGGCCGAGGTTGCCCTCCCCAGCTCTGCCGACCAGCCGGGCTTGTTCGGCTGAACCCGGCCCCGCGCCCACCCCGATTGTCTGCCTGTGCGGAGCTGTGCCGATCAGCAACGCGGCAGGTGGTGTCCGGCCGAGATGAACGAAGGAGTGTCGAGTGGTCCAGGTTGTTGATGCCGAGCGCACTGCTGAGATGCGAGACGTGCTGGTCGCGGAACTGCGCACCCAGGGAATGATCATGTCCGACGCGGTGGAGGCCGCATTCCGCCGTGTGCCCCGCGAGCAGTTCATGCCTGACGACACCGACCTCGCCGTGGTGTACGGCTACGACCGCTCGGTGGTGACCAAGCGCGACGGGCACGGCCGGGCGATGTCCTCGGTGTCCGCGGCCTACATCCAGGCCCGGATGCTGGAGCTGGCCGATCTGCGTCCCGGCATGACGGTGCTGGAGGTCGGCTCCGGTGGGCTGAACGCTGCTTACCTCGCGGAAGTGGTCGGGTCGCAGGGCCGCGTGGTCAGTATCGACATCGACCCGGAGGTCATCGACCGGGCCGCGTCGGCGCTGGACGCCATCGGCCACAGCAGCCGGGTCCGTGTCTTGGTCGCCGACGCCGAGCGCGGCGTGCCGGGGGAGGGTCCGTTCGACGCCATCATCGTCACGGTCGGCGCGTGGGACGTCGCCCCGGCCTGGCTGCGGCAGCTCCGGCCGGACGGCGTGCTCGTCCTGCCGCTGATCATGAACAACGTCACGCGGGTGATTGGTTTCCGGCGCGACGGCGACCACCTGGTCAGCACCGCGACGGAGGTCGCGGGCTTCGTACCGATGCAAGGCGACGGTAGCCGTACCGACCAGGTACTCGAGCTGCCCGAACCCAGTGGCCGGAAGGTCCGGTTGACGTTCGACTCCGACGCGCCGGCGAACATGAGCCAGCTCGATGGTGTGCTGGCAACCGATCAGATCGAGGTCTGGTCTGGTGTCACGATCGAGCACGGGGTCTCCTTCGCCGACCTGCACCTGTGGCTCGCCTGGTACGCCGACGGGTTCTGCCGCCTGTCCGCTGACGAGGGGACTGCCCTTGCCGCCCAGAAGCGCTGGTTCCCGTTCGCCGTCGTGCAGGAGGCCGGGTTCGCCTACCTGGCGTTGCGTGACGCCCTGGAAGGCGCTGGCGCCGAGTTCGGAGCCCGCGCCTACGGCGCCGATGGGCAGGTGGCCGCCGCTGCGATGGTCGAGCAGATCCGCGCGTGGGATCGCGAGGGCCACCGCACGTCGCCCACCTTCGCCTACTGGCCCACCGGCAGCGACCCCGCCCGGATTTCCGCCGACGCCACGGTCATGGACAAGACCCACGGCGTCCTCACGATCTCCTGGCCCCGCGAGTAGCTGAACTCTCCGCTCGGCGAACGCGCAGGCCAGGGCTTATTACAGGCACTACCGGATTACCAACCAGACCCACCGGGCGAAGCGGCATGTAGGCAGCCGACAGCCCTCTACCCCAGAAGGATCGAGATGACGTTGCAGGTTGACGACTTCACTACCTTGCGCCAGGCCATGGTGACTGCGCTGCGCGACGAGGGGCTCATCACCACCGAAGCCGTCGCCGCGGCCATGATGGCGGTGCCCCGCCACGACTTCGCGCCGGGCGAGCTGCTGGAGAAGGTCTACCAGACCAACACCACCCTGGTTCCCAAGATCGACGCCCAGGGTCGCCAGACGAGCGTGGTGTCCGCCTCGCACATCCAGGCCATCCAGCTCGAACAGGCCGACGTACGGCCGGGCATGAACGTGCTGGAGATCGGCTCCGGCGGTTACAACGCCGCGCTGATCGCGGAGATGGTCGGGCCGACCGGCTCGGCCACGACCGTCGACATTGACGCCGACGTCATCGACCGCGCCCGCGCGGGCTTGCAACGGGCCGGGTACGAGCAGGTCAACGTTATCCTGGCCGACGCCGAGCACGGCGTGAGCCAGTACGCGCCGTTCGACCGGATCATCGTCACGGTCGGGGCCTGGGACATCCCGCCCGCCTGGCTCGATCAGCTCACCCCGGACGGCCGGATCGTCGTGCCGCTGCGCTTCGCCGGAATAACCCGGCTCATCGCCTTCGCCCGCACCCCCGACGATCACGTGCTGACGGCCGACAACTACCGGCTCGGCAAGTTCGTGCCGATGCAGGGCGACGGCGCCGCCGACGAGCAGCTGATCGCCGTTACCCCCGATGTCGGTCTGCGCGTCGACCAGAGCAGCGACCTCACCTTCGACGTGCCGGCGCTGCGCAAGGCGCTCCACACCGCACCGGTGGAGAGCTGGTCGGGCACGCCGTTCGACATGCCCGACGAGCTGGAGCTGTACCTGCTGACCAGCGGTCCGGAGCTGCCGATGCTGCACGCCGCACAGGAGGCCGTCGATCAGGGCGTGGTCAACCGCACGGTGCGTCTGGGCACCCCGGCGCTGGTGCGCGGGGACACCTTCGCCTACCGCATCAAACGCGAGAACCCGGACACCGTAAGCGGCTATGAGACCGGCGTCATCGCCCACGGCCCGCAGGCCGACCAGGTCGCCAGCGAGCTGCTCGACATGATCCGCACCTGGGCGGGCCGCTACTTCCGGCGCAACGCAGCGCGCATCACCTACCACCCGAACACCGCCGACGCCAGCGGCCTGACCGGGTGGCACACGACCAAGCGACACGGCGTCCTGGCCGTCAACTGGTCCTAAAAGACTTCGGCGCTCACCTCCGCAACCGACGCGGAGGTGAGCGCCGGGGAAACCCTATCCATCCCTCTCAAGGAGGTTGTCCATGACCCAGCTCGCCACCCTGCCCGACGTCGAGGGCGCGCTTGACGCGTTCGACCTCGACATCGAGTTCATCGAGGCCGGTAGCACCGTCGAGCACATCATCAAGATGACCGAGGACAGCTGCGGCAGCACGTGCGAGTCGGCCTGCACCAGCTGCTGACCCGCCGCACCGCACCGCTGGTAGCGCGCTCTGATCGCTAGCCCGGTCCTGCCGACCTGGCCATAGATCGGAGCCACCACATCGGGTCAGGGATGCCCGGTCTTAGGAGACAGGGCCGGGCATCCCACTCATTGACAGTTGATCACGCCCTAGGGAGGTCGGTGTGTACCGCAGCGTCAACGACGCCTTGATGCTCCGCGCGTCTGTGCTACACCCCGGCCTCCTCGGGCAATGGCCTGACCTGGCCAGCAGCGACGCGGCGGCCAGTTGGCGGCAGTGGCTCGAGCAGGCCCTGACGATCCCCGGATTCGCCGCCGCGCTGGGACACGCCTCACCGGATCTCGCTGGGCGGACCACGGCTGCTGTCAGCGGTGAGCTGGCGCAAGCCGACGTCCGCCGGGTGGTGCTCGCCGTCATGCGCTACCTGCTGCGGGCTACCAGTCGCGCCACACCCTTCGGGCTGTTCGCAGGCGTCGCCCCTGCCACCGCGAACCGCACCGGCGGTATCCGCTGGGGCACTGCCCATCGGCCCTTCGCCCGTATCCCGGCGGCCTGGCTGGCACGTGTTCTCGATGGCCTGGAATCCGACCCACAGGTGCGCCCGCACCTGACGGTGCGCGCGAACAACCTGCTTGTGCAGCGGTCAGGGCAGGTGGTGTTGGAGTACCGGGCCGCGACGAGCGATCCTCGGGGTGCGCCGGCGCATCTGCGGATCAAGGCGACCGACTCTGTCCGCGCCGTGCTGGCGCTGGCCGCCGAGCCGATCCGGTGGGCTGACCTTCGCGACAAGCTCGCGGCCGAGCACGGGGCACCGCACAACGATGCCGAACGGCTGATCAGCCAGATGGTGTCGCAGCGGCTCCTGTTGACCAGCCTGCGCCCACCATCGACCGCACCAGACCCCCTCCCGCACCTCGTAGACGAACTGGATAACGCTACGTCCGCGAGCGGCAATGCGAGCGGGCTGCTCAACCAGCTGCGTACCTTGCGCCACCTTCAGGCGCGACACGACAACGCGCCGAACATGGCGACGGCTGACGCCCGTCGCCGGGATCTCGGCGACGCCGCCGCGATGATCAGCCCTTCCCCGGCGATCGGAGTCGATCTTCGTTTGGACTGCGATCTCGTCCTGCCCACGACGGTGACGGCAGAAGCAGGCCGGGCCGCCGCCGTGCTGGCCCGTCTCGCCCGCCCAACCCTGCCAAGGTGGCGTGACTGGCACGAGCGCTTCCTGAACCGCTACGGCCTACATGCCCTGGTACCCGTCCTGGACGCGGTCGATGCTCAGGTTGGCCTCGGGTACCCGGCGGGATCCACCGGCGAGCCTGCCGAGGAAGCGGCCCTGGTGACCGATCGGGACCGGAGGTTGCTCGTCCTGGCACTGCGGGCGGCGCTGCGCCGTGAGCACGAGGTGGTCCTCGATGACGCCTTGCTGGAGCAGGTGGCCGGCGCGGCGCCGAACGAAATCTTCCCGACCGCCGAACTGACCGTGCGCGTCCACGCTGATTCGGTGTGCGCTATCGAGGACGGAGACTTTCAGCTGTCGATCGTACGGGCGTCCACGCAAGCCTTCTCGACCGCGGGCCGGTTCCTCGACCTGTTCGGCGAAGGCCAGCGGCGCCGGATAGCCTCCCGCGCAGCCGACATCCCGCCAGCCAGCGAGGGAGCGCTACTGGCACAGCTGGCAGCGGTCACCCGCTACACCGTCAGCTTGGACGTCAACCGCGCCGCCCCGGTGCTACCTCACCTGATCCCGGTGGGGGAATACCACCCAGCATCGCAGGACGTTATCGGGTTGGACGACATCGCGGTGACGGCCGACGCCCACCGCCTGTACCTGGTGTCGATCTCCCGCCAGCGCGCGCTACAGCCGGTCGCGGTCAACGCAGTTGAACCGGTACGGCACGCCCACCCACTCACCCGATTCCTGGCCGAAGCGCCCGTTGCCCTGGCGACCGCCTGTTCACCGATGGAGTGGGGTCCAGCGGCCAAAGGACTACCGTTCCTGCCCGCACTGCGCTACGGCCGCACCCTGTTGAGCCCTGCCCGCTGGCAACTGACCGCAGCCGAGCTACCTGACCGGCAAGCCACCTGGCAGCAGTGGGACCAGACGCTCGCCGCCTGGCGGCAGACCACCGGCTGCCCTGCCGCCGTCTGGCTCGGCGTCGGTGATCAGACCCTCGGTCTCGATCTGCACGAGCCCGCTCACCGGGCGGTACTGCGCGACCACCTGACCCGCGAACCCACCGCGCTGCTCCGGGTCATCCCTGAAGGCAACGGATGGATCGGCGGACACCCGCACGAGATCGTGATCCCACTGACCGCGACCGGCCCGAGGCCAGCAGCGCCACGCCTGAGCAGCCCCCCGGTCGACGTTCGCACCCACGGCGACCTGCCTGGCGGCAGCCACCATTACCTGAAGATCTACGCCCGACCGAGCGAGCAAACCACGATCCTGAGCAGCCATCTGCCCCGGCTACTGGCCCAGCGCCCGGACGGCTCGTCGTGGTTCCTGCGCCACGCCGACCCCGAGCCCCACCTACGGCTGCGACTCAACGGCCTACCCATCGAAGCCATCACCAGTTGGGTGCGGCAACTGCGTGACGCCGACCTGACCCGCCGAGCCCAGTGGGACACCGACTTCCCCGAGCCCGGCCGCTTCGGCGGCCCGGCCGCGTACCAGGCCACCACAGCCGTGTTCGCCGCCGACTCGGAAGCCACGCTTGCCGAGCTGGCCGTCACCCTGCGATGTCCGGACGCGAACCGGCAGGCGCTGACCGCCGCCAGCATGGTCGATCTCGTCGCCGCCGTCATCGGCAATTTGAACGAGGCTCTGCGATGGCTGATCTCCCGCACCCGTACGCACCGGCCAGCACCGGCCCGCCCCCTATACGACCAAGCCATCCTCTTGGCCAACCCGTTCGACCACACCGCCCTGACGTCCTTACCCGGCGGTAAGGCGCTGATCCAACGGTGGGCCGACCGTCGTCGCGCAGTGGCCGCCTGGCGAGACCACCTATCCGCCACCAGCGCTACCCCGCCGGTCGATCTGCTACCCGACCTGCTGCACCTGCACCACGTCCGCGTTATCGGACTCGACCTGGACAGCGAACGCGCCTGCCTGCACCTCGCCCGCGCCGCCGCACTCAGCTGGAAGACAAGGAGCACCCCGTGACCACCCCCACCATCACCGCCAACCCGGTGAACGCACTCACCGCCGCCTGCGCCAGACTCGCGAACCCTTCGATCGTCGACCCGTCACCCGACGGGCGGACTCGGCCGCAATCACTGGCCGGAGGCGCGGTGGGTATAGCCCTGCTGCACATCGAGCGCGCCACCGGCGGACACGGCGATGAAGCGACGGCCGACAGCTGGATACGCGCCGCAGTCAGTGAGCCCGTCAGCATCGGGCGCAACTCCGACCCGTTCCACGGTGCCCCCGCACTGGCATTCATGCTGCACAGCGCCCGCGCACTGGGCGGATACCACCGCGCCTACGCCAGCCTCAACGACGTCACGATCATCCTCACCCGGCAGCGACTGGCCGCCGCACACGCCCGCATCGACCGCCGCGAACCGCTGAACATGTACGAGTTCGATCTCGTACATGGCCTGACCGGACTCGCCCTCTACCACCTGCACGCCCAGCCCGACCACCCCGTCAGCCGGGAACTGGTCGCCTACCTCACTCGCATCACCGAACCCCTCAACGGCAACATCACCAGCCCGCCGTGGTGGCTGCACTCCGGCCTCGGCGGCACACCCGCCGCTGACTTCCCCCATGGCCACGGCAACATCGGCACGGCCCACGGCACCAGCGCGATCATCGCCACGCTCGCCTACGCCATCCTCCACGGCCACGACACCCCCACAGCACACGCCGCACTCGCAGCGCTCTGCGGCTGGACCGACCAGCACCGTCAAGACGACCCGGGCGCGACATGGTGGCCCGGATACGTCGTCCCCGACGCCGGACCCAAACGGCACCGGCCCTCCTGGTGCTACGGCACCCCAGGCATCGCCCGCGCACAGCAACTCGCCGGACTCGCCCAACACGACAGCACCCGCCAGCAGCAGGCAGAGAACGCGATGCTCGCCGAACTCACCGACACCCGCCAGCGCGAACGGCTCCCCGAGGTCGGCCTCTGCCACGGCAAAGCCGGACTTCTCCAATCCGCCTGCCGGATGGCCGCCGACAGCACCGACCCACACCGCAAGGCCCAGCTCACCGCCGAGATACCCGGCCTCGCCGCCGAACTCGCCAGCCAGCTCGACGCCGACACCCACATCGAGCCGGAGCTGATGAACGGCACCGCAGGAGCCGCGCTCGCCCTCCACACCGCCACGACCGGCGCCCCAGCCACCGGCTGGGACACCTTCCTCGCCCTCTCCTGAGCACGAAGACGCAGATGACGTCACCCCAGTGGCAACAGACCACGATCACCTTCGCTGACCCCCATGCCGCCGAACAGCTAGCCATCGCGCATCTCGCGCCGGTCCTGACCGAGGCCGAGGCCCGCCAGCTCATCACCACCTGGTTCTACGTCCGCAAGAGCGACTGGCGGCTGCGCTACCTCCCCAGTGCGGGCACGAGCGACGCCGAACGCTACGTGACCAGCGAGCTGGACCGGCTCACACGAGCCCGCCACATCGACTCCGCCATAGCCGGCATCTACGAGCCCGAAACCCACGCCTTCGGCGGTGCCGAAGCCATGGACACCGCCCACCAGCTCTGGCACCACGACAGCCGCCACCTGCTCACCAACAGCCCTGACACAGCAGCACGCGAACCCGAACTGTCGATCATGCTGTGTGCGGCAATGATGCGAGCTGCGGGACTAGACTGGTACGAGCAAGGCGACGTGTGGGCACGGATGGCCGACCACCGCGATCCTCCCAAGGCCCCCACCGTTGACTCCCTGCAAGCCGCCACGAAGAGGCTCCTCACCGTGGACCCGGCCAGCCTCATCCGCTACGAGGCGCCCCTGGCCGGCTGTCGCACGCTGTTCGAGGCATACGCCACCGCCGGTGACGCCCTCCGACAGCTCAACCAGGGCGGACATCTGCGCAGGGGTCTACGCGCCACCCTCGCCCACCACGTGATCTTCGCCTGGAACCGGCGCAGCGTCCCTGGCCTCCGGCAAGCCGCCATCGCCACTGCCGCCAAGAACGTCATCTTCGGCCCCGACCCCTCGACCAACGCTCCCGCATCAGGCGGTGGCTCATGAACCCTGCTGTCGCCCGCCGGTTTCCCCTGATCGCCCGACCCCGACCCGCCTGCACACCGCTGGCCCAGCGGATACACGACCTTCAAGAACGTGCCGCGCTCGCCCAAGAGCGCCATGAC
Source organism: Micromonospora matsumotoense (assembly GCF_900091525.1). GTDB lineage: Bacteria > Actinomycetota > Actinomycetes > Mycobacteriales > Micromonosporaceae > Micromonospora > Micromonospora matsumotoensis. Next base: position 45,518 of record NZ_FMCU01000028.1, on the reverse strand, counting down.
GCCGCCTCGGCGACCGCGGTGTTCAATCTCGCCGCCCTCCTGGCATCTGACTGCGGGGTGCCCAGCCTGGCACGCACCTGGTGCCACCGGCTCGCCATCGCCGCGATCGGCCATGACCACGATCCCCAGCACGCACTCGAACCCATAGTGAACCTCGCCCGGCTCAGCATCCGCGCAGGTGACGGCGTTGCTGCCTGGAAGCTGTTGGAAACCCTCTTCCAGGCAATCGACACCCGCACCGACACCGTGATCGACGGCATCGCCATCCCAGCCGCCCGCCTCACCCAAACTCCCGCCACCTACACCAAGGCCCGAACCTGGCTGTGGACAGTGTTGCTCGGCACCGGCGCCCACGCCCTCGCGGCCGCCGGGCTATGGGATGAGGCCAGCCACCGTCTCAAACGGTACAAGGGAGTCGGCGCACGCATGCTCGACGGCAGGCAGATTACCGTCGTCAGCCATCTCGTAGCGGGCCGCTACGACCAGGCACTCGCGACTCTGAGCGCGACCAGGCCCGGCGAACCATGGGAGCAGGCCATCACCACCTGTCTGTACTTGCACGTGCCCGCCCGGGGTGCAGCCGATCGAGTGACCGCCGCGCTGAGCGCCTATCAGGCGCTCGGACCCGCCGGCCGGGAACAAGTAGTCTTCCGCACGAGACTGGGTCTCACCCTCGTTGACGCTCTCGACGCCAGCCAACCCCAACGCGAGCAACTCGCAGTGAAGCTAACGCATGATGCTGCGGCCGACGGCTACGCCGCCCGCGAACTCCTAGCCCACCCACTATGCATGAGCATCGCGTACGACCGGGTGGCCGGACAGCTCACCCGTCTCGTTTCCGACTGCGGCCTCGATCTCCGCGTAATGCCAGAGGAACACGTCGTAACGCTGAACCAAGTTCTGGACGCCGCCGAAGCGGTTCTTACGCAGAAGGGCCGAAGTCAGGCTCCCCAACCCGCAGGTCTCGCTGACGAGCGCGGCGTCATCGGCGAGGTTGAGACGTCCCCTGTTCGACGGGGGCCTTACCGAGACACCTCCTGAGCGTAGCGCAGTACCTTGATGATCAAAAATGAGCTGGCATGTTGGCATCAACATGGAGAGCATGTGTTCCATGTCTAGAACGAACGATGACTCCGCGACCTGGGCGGCACTACGATCCAGCCGCTCGGATCCGCCGGCCGCCACCGTTAATAACTCCGAGCGGCGTGCAACGTACGTAGCGGCCCTGGAGCAGTCAGAACAGCTATTTAAGGCAGCGTCCGCGGTTGGCCCCGCTACGGCTCCGATTTTGCTGTACTACGGGATCAGTCAGGCCGGAAGAGCGATCATCGCGGCTGCGAGGTCCGTTCGTGACAACTGGCGGTTGAGTGGACACGGGATCAATCGTGGTGACCTCACTGTGGCTTTGCCTGCCGTCCGAGTTTACGCGGAGGGGGTACGGGGAAGCTTCGTCCGACTCTCAGCCGTCCTAGACTCTCCGATCTGGGACAAGGATGCTGAGGCAGTCGAGTTGACGGCGCTGTGGGATGCGTTGCCGCAAACCATCGAGTGGCCGCTACGAAACGACGATAGACGTCGGACGGCACATCTTCTGGAGTACCACGATTTCGGTGAGCCGCATCCACTGTTGGGCGTCTCGCTATGCGGCCTGCCGAGAGAGCTAGCCGAGTCGGCTTCCCTCAGGAAGGATCTCGCATTGTACTTACGGTCGTACCCGACGCTGCGCGGTTACTCCTACGTTAAGGCCGACGATGGGCCGGACGCCGATCCGGCAGTTGTCATCTACAGCAGCGGGCGAGGCGAGGTTCACCTCAACCTCGTGGTCGACAACGGTCGTTCGGTAGAGGATCAGGCCCGGCGCGCTTACTTCGAGACGATCGCGACTAAACATGGCGAAGCGTACCGCAGCTTCTATCTCGTGCCTGTCGTTGGCGAGAACAAGCATCCAATGCATCCGCTCATGACCTGGTGGGCGGTGCTCTATACGCTCTCGATGCTTGCACGCTACCAGCCCGCCGAGTGGGCAACCTACATCAACGTCGACCGCAGTTCACACGCGGTACCAATCGAGCACCTTCTGGCAGAGGCGCTGTCCGCTGTTCCAGGGCTTATCGCTTCTACGATTAGAGCTGTCCGCTGAGGAGTGCTTTCGGCGTGCGGCAGGCGAAAGGCCGCACGCCGAAAGCGACATGACCGAGCAGCTAGACGGTCTAGAAATCGTCAGCAACCGGCACAGGGCTACCCCAAGAGCTCGTTCTCAGGTACGCCGGTGCACCAAGCTCACGTAACAGCCCCGACACCTGCTAAAGACTTCTCTCTCATACTGCGCGCTACGCGGAGCCCTTTATCTCGCCGATCGGCAGGCCGAAGCCCGGCAGGCTTTCCATATCGCGCCTGGCCCGGTATTCGGTCAATCTGGCGGTTCAGTGCCCCGCTTCGTTACCCAATCAGTCGAGGTTTCCTCAACGAGCCTCACAGCTTCTTCGATATCCGCCTCTGTGGCGTCTGGGAACTTATCGCGCATGATATCGCCTGCGTCATGTGGGCCGTTGTCGAAATACTGGTAACCGCCCTCATGGTGATCATAAGGGAGCTGGTTCACTGGATCTTCATAGTGCTCTAGAAACCACTCCGCCATCTGATCAGAAGAGATGTACTTTCCCGTTGCTAGGCGTTGTGTAAATTCTATAAGATACTTTATGTCTGCTCTGGCGGGTGTCATTGGTCGACCCTGGTGGGCGATAATGTTTCGCAGAGTGGATAGTTTGATTAGTCGATCGAAATCGGCCTCATTGATGAGTCCCTTACTCGAAAGCGTTGATAGCAATCGTCGTGGTGGCTGCCAAGAGCTGGCCTCACCCGCCTTGGTTGCAAAGTGAGTAATTGCACCTTCAAGTGCAGCCCATGCCGTTAGCAAGCCAGCAGCCGGGCTCAGTTCGCTAATTAAAGACGCTTCGTTCGTCAGCTTAAGAACATCTAGCAATGCAGGTTCGTGCTCCGGAGTGTCGCCCAGCCAATAGACCTCAAATCGCGCACGAGGCAGCGCCGCCACTCTGCGAGATAGTGCATCGATTTGCTCGCTCTTGGCCGTCTGTCGAGAGGCAAATTCAACGACGAGGATTTCGTCCCCACGACTCGCGATTAGGTCAGGCGTGAAATCTCGCAACGTCTCGGGTAGCAAGGTTCCACGAGGCTCGACGTTTGTCGACCAGCCCTCCTTCCGAAGCTCCGCAACAACTTGCTGAAGGATCTCGGGCTGCGAGTTGGGCGGATGGGAGGTGATCATGGGAGCTCCCCAGCTGCTGGCGCAGCTTCGATGCGAATATGCACAAACGGCCCATTGGAGACGAAGCCGTCCGCCTGGGCCGGAGTCATCCCTTTAACGCGATATGCGGCATTAATGTCACGCAAGTGACCATGCGTATCGGTCAGTTGATTATCATCCACGTAGACGATCTCGCAAAGCGCGTCCTGTATCGGCTTGATCATATTGTCGACGTCAAGCGGCGCGCTGTCGTGGTAGTAGGTGATGTGGATCTGGATCTTGTCGGTGAGGGGCTGCTCGCCTGCTGGCCAAGCTCCCGTAGCCGAAGCGGCGACCTTCGCCTTCCATCGCTGCCGGGTAACCGACGAGGCTTGGACGGACGCCGGCACCCCTGGCACCCAGAAGTCCCACGGCAGCGAAATCACCCGCGGAGTGTACTTGATGCCCTCTCGCCCCGTTTGACGAGGGCGGCCAGCCTCGGTACAGACGCACCTGCGGGCAGCTGTGGCGGTTGCGAGAGAGCGCTGAGCTGCCGAGATGTACGGTCGGCCCGAACGGCGACGTGCGCCCACAGGCATCCTGCGAGCTGGTCGGCATGGAGCCGCTACCCGGGATGGGGCGCTCCGGGCGAGTCCTTGCTCGATGCCTCAGACAGGATCGGCCTGAACCTCCGGATCCTCTTCCTGAGCAGGTGCTGTTATCGGGTCCGTGGGGGGTGCGAGGTGAGTGACGTCCAAGCGGACGATGTTCCGGGCAGAAATGATCGTGAAGTGTGCGGGAAGCAGCGTTTTGGTGCCGTTTGCTGCCGTCATCTCGATGGGGGCCATCAGGCAAATCTCGCGGCTGTCGTCCTCATCCGTTCTGATGCTGTAGTGCCGCAGCCAACCGTAGATGTAGGTGCCGTCGTTCATCTGCGCACCGACGTAGATCGGTCCGGTTGGTGACGCGGTCCTTGGTAGCTCTTCCGGCTTGTCGTAGGCGTGAAAAGCCTGATACCAAGCGGAAGTCGGACGGATGGTCGTAGGGCCGGTGAGGTACTTCATCGGGGCCCGCTGGTTCATGTCAGACACCCATCGCGCGAGGCGAGGGTCAGCCGCGACCCATCCCAGTATGGTTGCGAACATGACCAGCGCGAGCGCCCACCATGCCAACTGGACGTGATGGGTGCGTGCGAACGCGTCTGGTTCGCGGATCAGCCCACGAAAGTTCGGGGTACGTTCCGGAAACGCCCATCGGACGCCGGCTGCGATGATTGCGGTGGTGACGAGGCAGGCGACGCTGACGAGGACGACGCGTACGGTCTCGCGGAACGCGGTAAGTGCCTGCGCCGGTACTGCCCGTTCGAGTCGCAGCACGTATGCGAGGCCGGGCGCGACGAGCAGGACCAGAAGTAGAAGCCCAGCCAGCGATGAGGGGATCACAGCACGGGGCTAAATCAATCGGCGCTGCTCGGGGGCGCTGATGTCGCACCCGACGCCGGGGGTGGGCTGGGCGGGGCCGTGGTGGGACGAGGCGGCAGGGGACCCGCTGACTGAACCATCTGCTGTCCATGGTTCTCGGAGAAGGTACCGCCGGGGCGGTTTCCGCTGACCTCTGTCGCGCGGACGGGCTGCTCTGCCACTGATCCTCCTAAAAGAGTGGACACTCAGTGTAGTCACGCCGGAGGATCTTCGGGGGTGGGGTGCGACCTGGCCCAGCGACGCTCCGCCCACCATGGTCGAGGGACGCAACACCGTGCGCCGGCACACCGGCAACGGCGTCGGATCGGCGTTGCAGTTGGCCGGGAAGATGGGCGACGAGCACCAGCTCCCGGGTCTGGCGTTGGTCGTCACTGTGGGTAGCACCCGGTTCTGGCGTGTCGACGTGCCCGGGCAGACGATCGTCGATCCCGAGGCCCGCCGACGTCCATGACGTCGACGAGCCCGTAGATCCTCGCGGGGCGAGCTTCGGACGTACCGCTCGGACACGTTGGCCCCCCACGGGTGGTCTTCACGGCCGCTGAGGGTGGCTCGATAAGGGCTTCTGCCGCTTGCTGCTGATGCGGGATCGCGGGTGGTCGGTGTATCGCCACCCAGGTGGGGATCTCGGTGATGGTCAGCGTTCCGTCGATGGCGCAGGTGACGTGGACATCGTGTTCGAGTAGCGCGGCTACGACGGCGTTGGGGTCGGCGGCCGGGATGCCGAGCCTGCGGGATCTGGTGCCGGCGGACGCGGTGTCCGCAGGCGGCCTCGCCGGTCCGGCTGCCGGAGCCACCAGCCGAGCAGGTCAGGGCGGTCCGACGCTGGCGCGACAGCCGCAGCCGTCGATATGGATAGACAGCGATGCGATCCCTCCGCAGGACTCGGCCACTTCCGCGATTGTCGGCCTGACCTCCTGCGCCCAGAGGGGGTTGCCGTGCATTTAGGGTGACGCGAGGTACCACCGGTGCGGCACCAGCCGCTACTACGCCGTCAGGGCTCCGCGTAGCTCCGTTTCAGGATGTCGACGCGCTCATTGCTGGTGAGCTCGTCGGCTCGCTGGTACCGCCATCAAGGGCGGCTGCTTCCCTCGCTCCCGCACCACGGTCTTGATCAGGTTGAATTCCTTCGCGACCTGACTAACCGTCCGGCCCCGCGCCTGCACACCTCGACGATCTTGGCCTTGAAACTCCGGCATGCACGTCGAGCAGCACGGCGGGCCTACAAGATCAACGGAAGTCGCCGTTACGACCCAATTGGCTGGCCAGCAGGGTCTCGCCGTGCTGGTCGGCGATAGAGGCGTGCATGGCGACGGTCGCGGCGGTGGCCCGGACCCCGACCAGTTGCCGGTGCCGGACCTTGCGGGCCGGGACGAAGTAGAGGTTCGCGTTGTAGGCGACCGGGCAGCCTTGCCGACATATCGCAGATGCCGTGCGGCGACCTCATACGGGCGGGCCGGCAGCGGTCGCAGGGCGGCGCGGACTCCGATGACCTCGCAGTGGGTACGGTGGGTCGGGGCCCGGCGCATCGGCACCCACGCCATGAAGGCGGCGTCCAAGTCCGCGAGGGACAGAGAACCCACGCCCTGCCAGGACGTGGTCCCGCACGATCGTGACCTGCCGCTCGACCCGGCCCTTGCCAGTGGGTCGGTAGGCGGTCAGGGCGTCGATGTGAGCAGGACGGATCACGCGAATACGAAAGCACCAGGTGGAAAGAGTGGACCCTGGCGATCCCGACGTGAGCCAGGATGCCGATCTCGTCGCCCCAGTCGACCTGCGCCTGCGCACCGGGCACCACCTCAAACCTGCGGTGCAACCCGGCCAGCTCGTCCGGGCCGATACCCATCTCCGCGGCGATCCGCGGCCGGGCCTCCTGCAGATACAGCTTCACCCGCTGGTAGTTACCGGTGAACCCGTACTGCTCCACCAGCCGCTCATGGATCACCGTGTCCTTGAACAGCAACTCCGCCCGCAGCCGCGCGTCGATCACGTGCGCCAACGGGCTCAACACCGACGCCGGGGCATCCCGACGCGGTGACCGCTGCGGCGGTGCCGGCGCTGCTCGCCCGCCAGATACTTCCGCACCGTCTTGCGGTCGAGCCCGGTCTCACGAGTGATCTGCGACAGACTCAACCCCGCCTCATGCAGCGCGCGGACCCGGCGCAGCTTCAGCCACCGCTCCGACCGCAGAACCATCGCCGCCCTCCGCCCCAGCTCATACCGGGCGAAGTCTTACTCATCGGACACTCGCCAGGCCATTGCTACGCCGTGACCTGGTGACGTTCAGCCGTACCTAACTGGCGACACCAACTCGTACGCCAACGCCCGGGCTTCTATAGTGAGAATGTGGTGGAGGAGCAAGGCGTATTGGATACAGTGGCGACCGAGCAAGCCATCGTTTCTGTGTTTGAGCAGATTGTCGCTGTCCTGGCACGCAAGGCAGACGCAGCGATCGATGACGCGACCTTATTCCGACTGACGGACACGCTGTTCGCCGCATTTGCCCGCGCGGGTGAGGACGGGCTGACAGTTGAGCAGATGAAGGCGGCATGCGCCGCCTTCCCGGACGACGTAATCGAAAACCGCCTCGGCGTCCTGCGGAGGCTCGGCGCGATCCAGCCCGCATTTGATAAGCCTTACCAGCGCGAGCACCGCGCCTCGTTCACCAGCTACGTGTCAATGCTGTTCGTCCAGCGGATGCTGGCCCGCGGCGGGCAGTCAGAGTTGCACCAACTCCTGACAATGGAGAAGACCAGGCTGGAGGGCGGGCAGAGTACAGCTGAGGAAGCCCGCGACGTTGTCGTCGGGATAACCACGGCGTTGCGGCTCCTGGTCGCCGAACTCGTGGCGCTGACCATCGGCGGCACCGTGGAGGCGCTGCGGGAGCGCGCCCCACTGCTGTGGAACGCGAAGTCGCTGATCGACCAGGCGTCTGCGGTGCACGAGATCCTGCTGGAGTTCTGGCCGGAACTCAGCCGCTTGTGCGGGGAACTGCGCTCGGCGATCGCCGCCTACGAAGATGCCTCGACGAACGCGTCAGCGCGCTTGATAGCCGCAGCTGGGACCTCACGGGCGCTGAACCTGCTGCCGCCCGAGATGTGGAGGCGCTTCGCACGGCGAGCGACTGTGGAGGAGCTCGCGGCAGTTCTGGCCGATCAGGTCTTTGACGCACCTTCCCCGTGGCACGACGTCGCCGACCTGGCGGAGGCCGTTGTGGGAAGGCCGCAGCCGACCAGCGGCCGTTCGACACCGCCGCGGTCCCGGGTTCCCGATGGCGATGAGCGACCCCCGCAAGAGTGGTCCGACGCGGAGGCTGAGCGACTGGCGGGAATCGCCGAAGAGGTCCTCAGCGGCGAAGACTCTGTTGCGGTCGAGCAACTGCTGTCGGGCATGGACTGGGTAACGGCGCGCCGCGTGCTGGCCGACCTGGTCGCCGCGAGCAACAATGAACGACTCAGCTACCGGCTGACGTGGTCCGGCCCGGTCCAAGTACGGCCAGACAGCGTGCCCTCCTGGCTTACCCCTGGAGTGTTCGAGCGAGCACGGAGGCACGCGTGAGTAGTCCGGAGGCGGCGCTATGGTGGGCGAGGTCGCGGGCCGAGGGGCCGCTGCGTGTGCCGTCAGTGACCAGAACCCCGGCAGGCATGCTCCGGCTGGTGGAACGGGACGGTGAGCACTGCTGGCTGCTAACCCGCCCGCCCGACGACGTGACACCGGCCATGCTGCGCGAGCTGCGGATGCAGGTGCTTCCAGTGGAGTTTCCGAATGAGACCAGGCGGGTCCTGGCCGCGGCACTGCGCTGCTGCTGGACCGACATCCAGGCAAGCCCGTGGCCGGGGCAGCCGGCGACGATGCGCGAGGTGCTGGACGTGGTGGATCAGCTCACGCCCGGACGAGGGGAGGAGGTGCTGCACCGCTTCGGGATGGGGGCGTTCCGCCGCCTGAATGCCAGCCGATGGCTGGATATCGATGACGACGTGCAGAGGGTCTGCCTCGGCCCTCGGGTGGCTACATGGCCGGACCAAGACCTGCCGGCGCTACGGGAACTGTGCCGAGAATTGCCACCCCCGCGGCCCGACCGGGAGCCAGACCGGTGAGCGGCTTGTTCGATGACCTGCTCCAGCCGCTCGGCGACAAGCAGCGCGACGCGCTGGTCTCGGCCTGGGCCGCGCTTGAGTACGGCAGCGAGCCCGCCAGCGAGGCCGCACTGCCCGCACTCCGGGACGCGGCGCTACGCCACCTGCTTGACCAGATGCTGCAAAGGACCGGTCGCACGCTCGTCCGTGCGGGCGCCTACCTGTGGACATCGGGATACCGAGACGATATCGCCGCAGTACTCGCGGCAAACGGCTGGGGGATTTTGCCACCACTGGAGCGGGCCGCACTGATATTGGTGCTGATCCACTCCGTTGCGATCCCCCGGGCAGAGGGTCGCCTGGCCGGCGACGACTGGCAGTCGACCCATCCGACTACACCGACCCATCTGCGGAAGCTGTCGCAGGTTCGCGGGCAGCGACGCCTGTCCGATGCCCTGCAGTGGCTGCGCGCGGCCGGCCTCGTCCGCTTGGTGCGCGGCGCCGATTCTGAGATGGCTGGCGCCTCCTACGTCCCCGGGCCGGCGCTGCGCCGGCTCACTCCAGCCGCGCGCAAGCGCCTGCAGGAGAACCTGATCCTTGCCGTAGGCCCGGATACCGCGCTCGCTACGGCGATCACGGTCCGCCGGAGGCTGGGCCGCCCAGAAGTGACAACCTCCCAGAGGAGCGGCTCATGAGCGGCAGCACGCCGCAAGGGGAGGACATCGTCGGTGACCGCGTCCTGGTCGGTCTGCAGAGCGTGCGAATCTCCCGACTGTCCACGCATCCCATCCCAGTCGCCGCAGGCACTCTAATAGCCGTGGCTGGGCAGGGGCCGAAGGACTCCAATGGGGCGGGGAAATCGTCGCTGCTGGCCCAGATCAGCTTGCTGCACGCCGATGAGCAGTGGCGATTCGGCTCCGGCGCGCCCGCTGCGGTCGATCTACTGTTTAACTCTGAGGACGCTGGCGGTGAAGACCGCTGGGGCAACGCCGACCATGGGTACCTCATCGGCGTGTTCGCTCCGGCCGCCGGAACTCTCGACCAGCTTCAGGCCTGCGCTCTGACCGTCTGGATACGGATCGACCGCAGTAACCAAAAAGGTCCCCGGCTGAAGCTGCGCTGGCGGGACGGGCTGCATCTACCCGTTGGGGACAGCGAGGCTGAGCGGGAGCAGGCCGCTGACTCGGTCTGGCAAGCCCTGCCCCCGCGGGCCGGGCGGCAGGACGTGGCGGCCCGTGACCTTCCGCGCACCCTCTACGGCGAGCACGTGCGGTGCGTGTCGTTCCTGTCGACGTCGGTGCGGGCCAGCGCCGCCCCAAACCTGCTTGCCCAACCGTTGAACGAGATCTCAGAGCGGCGGATCTTCGAGGCGATCGCTGCGCTCACCGGCATCGACACCGAGCTAGAGAAGGAACGCCAGGCACGCCGCCACGAGTATGACCGCCGGCAGGAGGCCAGCGGCGCCGAGTCCGACCTTGCTACCTGGGAGGAAAGCGCCCAGGTCATTGAGGATGGCATCGACGCCCGGGACCGGGCGCGCGAGCTCGTCGTGGAAGCGGCGGATCGATGGCGGTCGCGCACGGCACGGCTACTATGCGACGCCCTCCAGCGTGACGCCGACATCCAGGTCGAGATCGCCGAGATCGACACCGTGATCAACCGGGACATCCGCACGGCGCAAGAGCTAGCCAGGCAGGCGGCGGAGCTGGCCGATGACGAGGCGTTCACGCGACGGCAGCAGGCGGCGATGAGCACGTTCGGCAAGCTCGACAGCGACGACCGCGAGCTGGGCAACCAAATCGCGACGCTGGAACAGCAGATCGAGGACATCGACCGCCTGCTGCGCGCAGCCAGGGAAGCGGCCCGTGACGCTGACGGCCGCAACGAGCAGGCAGCCGAACGGGAGCGCGCCGAAGCGGACGCAGCTCTGGAAGACACGGTCAAGGCGGTCGGCGTGGCAGAGAAGGCGCTCTCCGACGCCGAATCAAGCCTGCGAGACGCGGAAAGCGGTCGGGATCTGGCCCAACAACAGATTGAGATCCTCGCGGCCGAGGGAATCGGCGCTATCGGCCTCTTGGATGCCGTTGTCCTTGACGAGCCGGACCGGGCCCGTTGGGAAGCTGCCCTCTGGCCCTACCGCGAGGCGGCGGTCGTGGACTCAGAGCAGCTCAACCGAGCCAGCCAACTCCTGGCGGGCATACCTGGCTCGATCCTGATTGCTGCCAACCGCGCCTCGTCAGCGCCCGGTAGGCTCCCGGGCAGCGCCGATCCAGAGTACGACGTGAGTGGTTTCCTCGCAGCCCTGCACGCTCGGACCACAGCCCGCAGCGACCCCGACCGGGTCTACGACGACGCCGGGATCGTGGTAGTCGGCGGGTTCAGCCAGCCCGCAACCGGCCGCGCCACCCGCATCGCGGCTGCCCGCGAAAGGGTCCGCCAGAGGTCCACGGCGCACGAGGACGCCGTCAAGGCACGGAATGCCGCCGGGCAAAAGGTAATTAGCGCTGAGCGTCGGCAAAAGGGCGCACGAGCGGCAGCGGAGGCATACCAGCTGGAAGGGCAGGCTGGCACGTTGCGGAAAAAGGACCAGGCCACCAGACAAGCGCGCGGGGAACTCGCCCCGACGCTCAGTGCCGCGCAAGCCGAGCGGGACGCGGTGCTCCGCCTGGCAGGCGTCCGCCAGCAGCAGATCGAGTCACTGCAGCGTCAGAAGACCACCCTCGACAACACGAACAAGACCCGGCGTGAGAAGCATGGGAAGCTCGAGGAAGAACAATCGCAGCTCGGCTTGCCAGAACTCATCGTCCGATGGGACGGCACCCCCGACTCTGCCAGCGAGTATCTGCGCACCCTGCCGGACAACCAGCAGTCCTGGTCGGCCGACGACTGGTGGGAGGAAGCCAAGGACCTGATCAGCACCGCGATATCTGAGTGCTTCCCTCCCACCGCGTCGGACACGATGCCGATGGAGATCACCGGCCTGCTGGAAGAGTCCAGCCAGCGTGGGCCCGGCAGCAGCCGACGGGCGCAGGTCGCCTTTGCCCCACTGCTCCGCGCACTTCGCGTTTACCTTCGCCAGCAGGAAGGCACCGACCAATACGAGCGCCAGCAGATCGCCATCCAGCGCGAGGAACGGCACAAGAGTCTCGCCGCTGCGCGGATCGGCCACGAGGAGGCGGTTCAGGCCAGCCGCGCCTACCGAGGGGCGCTCACCTCCGCCATCAAGAAGACGTTGGCCGACGTGGCGGCCGAGTTTGACCGGCTCGATGGGGCCTACGGCGGGTACGGAGCTTCGCTCCATTACGAGGATCCTCCGCCGCCAGCCGACCCCACCGAGGCGTGGGGCTGGAAAGTCACGCCGATGTGGCGGCGCGCCGAGGGGAGGCGCCACATCCCCTACGACCGGCGGGCCAACACGGCACAGATCGACGACCGGGCGATCAAGCTGGTCTGTGCCGCTGCGGCCGCGAGTGGCACCGGCCGCCCATTGGTACTCGTCTTAGACGAGCTAGGCCGCAACCTCGGCAAGCAACACCGCAGGGAGGCGGTCGCCCTGCTCGGGCAGATAGGCAGGGACAGCGGCATCACAGTCGTCGGGGCACTGCAAGACGACATGGAGACCTACGCCATCGACGCCTGCGGCCAGTACGTCAAGCTGCGCCGCAGCTCAGACTCCAGCCCGTACAACGAGCAGCCCGTCGTCGTCGGCTATGACGAGCACGCCCCGCGTGTCGAACTGCTCCGTGCCTGGCTGACCGGCAACGGGTACCGCGAGCCGGCATGACCGCCCGCCCCAGCCCGCGAGGTTTCGCAATGCGCCACCTCAGCGTCTACCCCGGCCTCACCACGTACGCCGTCCCCTTACCTGACGGCAGCTACAACACCGACCGCAACGGAAATCCGAAGATCACGCGCGTCACTCTGGAACCGGAAGGCTTCCCGTTACCGCACCGCCCGGGCGGCCTGACCGAGAGCCAGTGGGCCTTCGCCACCAAAGGCTCCCGTCGGTGGCAATCTGCGCTGACCAAGTTCGGCGACCGCGCCCAAGATATAGCCGCAGAGCTAGCGCGCAACGGTTGCATCATCCTCGAATGCGACTTCCGCGACGCCCGCGTAGTCCTGCCACCCCGTGGCTGGGCCCCTCATCCTGACCTGCACGCGGCCCGGCAAGAACAAAACAGCCAGCGCGCCGTGCGCCGGGCCGCTCAGGACGACGAGGCATGCCGTCTCGCTGCCGAGCTCACTCACTATCCGACCGCCGGGCCACTGGTAGCCATACTCAGAGCACAACGGGACGGACCCTACCGTGACCACGTCATCGAGGCCACCCGCGCCTTCCTCACCGACGACACTATGACCGACACGGGTAGGGCCGCGCCGTGGGCCGCGGTGCGCTGGCTCAAGCGCGGAACGAAGTCGGATTACGAGAGGGACCACGAGCCGCTCGCTGAAGGTGGTCAGGGCGCGGTCTACAGCGGCGTGCACAAACACACCCGCATCCCCGTTGCGGTGAAGCAGCTCCGCTACGGCGATGAAGACGCCGTACACCGCATGCGCCGCGAGGTCTCCATCGGGCTCCTCTACGGGGAGCACCCGAACGTCATGCCGGTCCTGGACTCCGACCCAGACGGGCGGTGGTTCGTCATGCCGCTCGCGATCGGCAGTGCCGCTAGCCACGTGGATCGCTTACAGCGGGAACCAGGAGCCGTCCGGGACCTCGTCACGGCAGTCTGCGAAGGACTGCGCCGCCCACACATCGACGACCGGATCCACCGCGACATCAAGCCAGCCAACGTCCTGCTCCTGAACGGCAAGTGGGTTGTGGCGGACTGGGGGCTAGGCCGACAGCCCCGAGGGGAAACCAGCATTCCGCGCCGAACTCGGACCGGCACCGGCTTCGGCTCCGAGGGATTCGCCGCACCGGAGCTGTCGTCCGGAAACCCCCATAACGTCACGGCCGCCGCCGATATCTACAGCATCGGGCGGCTCATCGCAGCCATCCTGACCGGGGAACGACCGGAGCAGAATGTCCTGCTGCTGCCCGCCGGCGGACCATGGCGAGCTGTAGTAGCGGAGGCAACCCACCACAAGCCGACCGACCGGCCGCAGGACGTGGACGAATTCCTCCGCCTGCTCAAGGACATCCCGTGACCGTTCCCTCGCCGTCCCGACCGAAAGGATCATCTCGTCGATGACGCGCATTGCGCTCGAGCCGTACTTCCTGCACCAGGACCAGGTTCAGTCCCTACTCGGAGAGCACCGGACGGAATCCGCACGGGCGCGGGCGGCCCGCAGGAGCGATCCCGAAGCAGCGCTGCCCTACGTGCTCGCCGCAGAATTCGCCCAGGCGCTCTCTTCGCTGGGAATCGGCGAACTGGCCAGGCGCGTCTTGGAGCGGGACCTACGTGCGGGGCAAGTTGTCGGCACCGAGCTGCAGTTTGAGTTCCAGCGAGACCGGGATCGCGATGCCCCAGGCTTTAAGCCAGCCAGCTTCACGGCGGTGCTCGACGCGGGCGAGCCGATGCGTGTCACCGGAACATTCAACGCGGCACGAATCGCCAGTTCCTCCGCGTCCGGGAGCCTCGCCGGGAACAGACGGGTTTACCTGATCGGGACGGTCACCAATCTCAGCGCGGAGCAGGTCGAGCTCAGGCCGGTCTTCATCGGAATCAGATCGTTCGTCGATGACGACCTTCCCGCCGTAGCTTCAGCGCCGAGAGCGCGGGTCTACCCCAGCGATATCGGCCAGTTCAGCGGGATCGACTTCGCATCTCCCTTCGCCGAGGCCGAGGGTGAAGCGGTGCTGCGTGTGCCGGAGGACACGGTGAAGCGCGCTTTTGCCGAGCTGCTCGGCGAGCCGTACGTTCCGAAAGATTGGGGTGGCGAACGCTCCGACCTCTACACCTCGCGAGTGTTTGCCCGTGGACGCCAGCTGTCGGCCGCATGGCTGTTCAAGGGACCGGGCTTCCCTCGCGCGATGGACGTGAAGGCTCTGGGCAAGAACGGTGACCAGATCGACCGGCTGTTCACCGAGCCCGCGGAGCTACTCGTTCTGCAGCACTGTCACCAGATCAAGTCGAGCGTGGTTGGCATGATGGATGCCTACGCTCACGACGCCCGGCACCCCCGTTTCTACATGATCATTGATGGGGCCGATACCGGACGCATACTGAGGTCTCTGGGTCTGCTCCCTGCAGCCCCAGCACGTCCGCCTCTGTAGATACAAAGGAGCCGGCGGCCGCTGGGCAGCGGGTCGAGCGGCTCACCTGGAGTGGACCGTTGCCGCATCGGTGGCATCAGCTGTCAAGCGCGGCGCGCCCGCGTCAGGTACGACCGTGCTGCCGCCTCCCACTGGCCGCCGTCGTCCCAGCCATGAAGCCGCCCCCGTAGCTCGAACTCGCCGAGCCAGCCGTTGCACCCGGGGCATAGAAGCCCGCGCACGCAAATTCCACACGTCCGCTGCTTGTTGACGACGGCACAGCAGATGTGGTCATGGTCGATCACCAGCGGCTTATCGGGGGTGACGTGCCCACAGATGGCGCTGATCCCGTCTTGAGCGGCCCGAAGCGCCCGGTACCGGTCGGGGGTGAGCCGGTACCGGGCCAAGGTCCGGGCGGCGGGGAGCCGGATGGCGCATACGGCGCCCCAGCCCTCCTTCGCCCTCATTAGGCTGACGCGTGTCGCGTCGGGGAAATTGGTGGTCACGGGTTCCTGTCTACTTGGCGGGGGTAGGTCAGACGGCGATGATCCAGCGGATCCTTGCGGCCAACTACGGCGTTTAACGGCGAACGCGTGATTTGGCACGAGTTTGCGCCGACGCGGTGCGCGAATGGCCCGGCGCACCGAGTGGCTGACTCGACGTCAAGTGCCTTCCCGCTCAGCCCTCTGACGACGGATCGGGTTTGGCGGGTCCACCGGTGCCGTAGCTGCTGGGCCACGCCGTCGTCGAGCAGCAGAAGAGTGTCAAATCCAGGAGTAGAGCACCGACGGCTGGTCTTCATTCCGCGAGGTGTTCGATGAGGATCCGGCGCACGCCAGCATCGAGCAGCGCCTGGGCGCGGTGCTGGCCGTTGTTGTAGCCCTCGCGGCGCGGCCAAGGCGCATACGGGCGAATCGTGTCGACCATGAGCGAGAGCAGGGCCTCGCGTTCCCACTCGGTGAGGCCCTGTGAATCTGGGTGGTCGAGCACGTACGGCGGCGTGTCCTCGAAGCTGACGCCGGAGGCCTTAGCCTGTGCGGCAAGGCGTATGGCGAGGTTGGACACGGTGTGCCAGTCGCCGCCGTGGTACCAGCAGCAGTCACGCCCGCCTCGCCGTGGCACGAGTTGGCGGCCGAGGCGGCGCCACCACGGCACCCCGGCTGCCATGCAGCCGTTCTTACGGAACGGCGCCGGGCGCGGCAGCATCATCACCCATCGGGCCACATACGTAGGTTCCGGGTCTGGCTCGATCTCGGGCGGGGTGAAGCCGCTCCCGCGTTCCAGGTCGACAGGTCCGCCGACGAGCGCGTCAACGGAGGTCGGTGATATCTGCCGCCACTGAGGCTCGCGCAGGGTGTGCTTGGCCGGGTCTACGGTGAACGTCACCATTGTCAGGTCCCGCATGTCGTCAATAATCATGTGGGCGAGCCAGATCGGCGGCTCCGGGTCGTCGGGGAAGTGCTGCTGCCACACCGTCGCGGCGTACGTCTCAGCAGCGTTGGTCAGCGAAGCGCCTTCACCGGTGCCAGGTTTCTGTGTGGCGATCGCGACCGGGCGCAGTCCGGGGGCGGTGAACAGCTGCAGGCGGAATGTTCCCTGCCTGTTTGCCTGCGGTGGTAGCCGGTACATGTGCTCATCGATGATCCGTTCTCGGGGGCCGGCGAGATCAGCCAGCAGCGCAGGCAGAGGCGGCACGGGATCGTTCATGCCGCACGATATCGGGCGTAACAGGCCCACGGCGAGCAGTTCGCGGGTCGCCGATCTGGCGCGACCAGCCGCCGCTGGCGTCAGCACCCCCACCCACGACCTTCGCGACATCTTCAAGGTCGACCCTCCGAGCCGCCGCGACCGCCCTTACCGGCCAACCCATCCCCTGGCCACGTCCGCACCGATGGAGGTTGCTCTCGGTCAGGTATCGACCGGACCGTCGTCCAAGAACATAGATGACGATCAGACCTAGGCCGTGGTCGTGTCCTTGATCTGGAGTACGACTGGCCCTGCCATTGTCGGAGCTATCCAAGCTTCGTAGGTGGGATCGCGAGTGTCGGTCTTCGTGGTTCCAAGCCAGCTGTAGCGCACGGCCAACTCGTACGTGCCCTTGACGCGGTAGATCGCGAACTTCGGATCGAAGGTGGCGCGAGCGGTCAGGAGTGGATCACCCGTGAAAGACCAATTGATCTTCTCGGCGCCCGACGGCGGACTCCACTCGGGGCATCCGGCGGGCATGGCCGACTTCGCGCCGCGCACGCAGCGTGTGAACGCGTCGCTCAGTTTCGCCGCGACCAGCTCCCATGGCACCTTGGGATCCTGCTTCATTACATCGGGGTCGCCTATGGCCGAGTGTTCCTTGATCTCCTGGACGTCAAGCTTCCCATCGGCCCACTTGACCTTGGCCCAGAACTTTGCTGGCGTCACGGCGCGGCGTAGTTCCTTCGCCGCGGTGTAGTCCGCTGTCACGATGACGGTGCCGAGCATGTCGAAGCGGCTCTCTGCCTCCGTGTAGTGGATGACCGCAGCTTCGAGGGGGTTGCCGTGGAAGTTCCAATGGACCTTGGAGACGTTCGAGGTCTCGATGATGGATTGCGGGCAATTGGCCGGGGCCGCAGACGCTGACTTGGCGCATTTGTCGAGCCAGACACCTACAGCGGCAACCACAGCCTCCTGCTTCACTTCGCCCGGCCAGGGATCTGATGTCGCCGGGAACGGCTCATCTCCGCCGAGGATGAAGTAGCCCAAGACAGCAAGAACGACGATTACGCCCAGTCCACCGCCGCCTGCGGCTGCTGCCGCGCCATTTCCCGGGCCAGACTCTGTTGCCTCATCTTGGCTAGAGTCGGGATTAGAACTGGTTCCGTAATGGTGATGCGTGTGGGTGCTCTTATCAACGTTCCCTTCGTAGTAGGACCCCTTGACGTTGGCCTGACGTTCGCCACCAAATCCAGTTTGCCGATCTGCCACGCTCACCTGCCCTCGCGATCGTCATGGCCTCGCTCGAAGTAGTCGCCCGCGACGTTAGCCTGACGCCCACCACTGAACCCGACCTGGTTGACGACGGGACTGTCCCTGCCCGACTTCGCTGGGCCGCTCGAGGTGTCCTGATCCCGAGCGCCAGGCGAGGATGCCGAACCGCTAGCGCTTCGAATCGTTAAGATGACGCCGACGATCGCTACCGGTAACGCGATGATGTTTGCCCAGGCCGCAGCGCCATCGAGGCTCCCACTAGAGATCATTACTAGCGAGACGACGATCATCAGAACGAGGGCGCAGACGGTCAACTGTCGTTTGGACACGACGTCTATCATGGGCGATGGATGCAACCTTGCGTAAGTGCCGACGACCAGAAGTGTCCTTGATCTGCCACGTCGGCGACATAGTACTTCCTACTGGTGCGGCACGCTCTCCGTTCGAGGGGCCCGGATCGGTGGGCGGGAGCCGGGGCAGCACCTCGCGATGCGGCGACCGCCGCGACAGATCCTGGTCGCGGCGCAAGTCGGCCGCGAATTGCCTATCGTGGCTAGGGGCATCCGGTCACGGTACTTGCCACCACCCTCGCAGGCTTAAGGGACAGCTACACTATCCTTCGATCTTCCCGACGGCTCTAGCATCCAAAGCTGAGCACGGATGCGTCCAAGTCGACGCGCAACCGCCTGACGAAGTCAGCGCACACCGCGTTGCGCGGCGACGGGTTCGGCCACTTCCGGGTGAGTGCTGGCCAGTCCCTGGGTGTCCAGCACCCCGGCGAAGGACTTGCTGCTGTCTGGTCTGACTTACTCGTCAGCTGCCTGGCTGAGCTTCGAGGAGGAACTTCTTGGTGAATTGCAGGGCGGCAATGGTCTGGTCGATGGCGGTGGCGTCGAGTTCGGCACCGCCATCTCCGCCGAGGAGTTGCAGGTAGGCGAGGGGTTGCGCGCGGTCGGTGAGGCTGTTGATGCTGATGTCGATGCTGCCGGGGCTGCTGGAGGTGGTGATCGGAATGCTGGTGATGGGGCCGCTGTGCAGAAGGTGGCTGCCCAGTTGGCGATACTCGGTGATCTCAGTCTTGTTGTGGCCACTGCACCAGGGGTGACGGTGAGGGCAGGGAAAGGCCGGATCGCCACCAACGGTCATGCCCTCGATGGGATTCCACGGCCAGGTCGTTTCGACGGGTAGACCTGCGGCCCGAACGAGCTTCAGCAGGTGTGCGGCGAGGGTACGTGCCTCTGCCGGGGTGAGCCGCAACTCGGCCTGCTCGGATTTGATGACGTGCACGCGCGCCGTGGTGGAGCGGTAGTGCTGGGCGACGGTTACCTCCAGTTGCTCTGGGATTCCCTCGGCGGCCGTCTCGAGCAGCAGGTCAATCAGGGTTCGACCGCCGGAAGGCAGGCCGCCGGAATGTAGGCCGCCGGAATGTAGGCGGTCCTCGTAGGCGTCCTCGGGTAGGTGACCACCTTCGCACCAGGATGGGCATGCGGTGTCCTGCCAGAATGGGCCGTCCGACGCACCATCGGTGGGCAACGGCGCTTCTGCGAGCCCAACGGCGTGGCCAAGCAGGTCAGCGAGCCGTTCCGCCTCCGCCGGCGTGCATCTCACCCATGCCTCGGTGGCAGTGGCATCGCGGTACAGGGCGATCGCAGGGTGAATCTCATCAAGGCGCTGCACAAGCCGGATGAACAACGATGCCGGCACCCACCGGTGTAGGCGGGGTGGGCATTCGCCAAGGTCAACAGCTTCGGCCAGCGACAGTCGCATTGCGACCCGGTCGCTCTGGTGGCGGCGATCTACGCGCCGGTCATCTTCGAAATGGCCATGCACGCACCAGATTGGATCTGCGATCCCGGCAGCGACAGCCCCTGCCGTCGCGTCCAGCGCGACCGTAGGCGCCGACGGCGGCGTGGACCGTCCGGGTTCGTTGATCGCTTCGGAGTTGGCCGCAGGTCGAGGCCGAGGTGGGCTCGACTGGTCGGCGGCGGCGGGGTTAGCGAATTGGGGGATGCTCGGGTGTAGGGCCATTGGGATGATGAACTCCTCCACGGTACGGCGTGCTGCATCACGCACGGTCAGCCAGTGTCCTGTCGGTCACACCAGCGGAAGCGGACGCCGTGTGCGGGCTCAGAGCGTGTTGGTAACCGGAGGGCTACCTGACGTTGGAGGCCGTCGTTGAGACGTCGGCTGCTGTGGTCTTGATGGGACCCTGCGGATCGACGTCCTTGCCAGCCAGGCCGACGGCCATCATCCGGATCATGGTGACCTTGATCATTGCCTCGGCATGAGCGGTTTGTGCTCGTAGTCGTAGGCCAACCGTCTACACCGTCCATCTAGGCGAACGTCTTCTCCACTACCCACCGTCGGGGTAGCGCCTGGAAGCCCTTCACGTCGGTGTCGCGTGCCACGATCTGCAGGTCGACCCCAGCGAATGCACGCGCCCAATCGAGCAGGCCCGCACCGACGCGATTGACGTAGTCGCCATCGGCCCAGACCAAACCCAACAAACGGAAGAGCCTCGGTCATCCCGGCCAGGACCAGCTTGGCCCGAGCGCGTTCCTGCACCACGTTGAGCAGTAGTCCGCCGAACTCGCCCTGACCGCCGAGGACGTCACCTATATCGATGAGATTGCCCCAAACGGTGGCCTCGGCGGATGAGCCGCTTAACGCGCCGCTTGGGTTTGCCGCGTTCAGACGCGCGGGCCCCGCTCCTGAAGGGAGCGGGGCCCGCGCTGGGATGTCGTGCAAAGCCGATGACCCAGGGTCGTAACACCACGAGAGCGCCGAGGCGTCGGAACGCCGTAGCTAGATCAACGGGATCGCCGTCGCCAGCGTAAGGCCCGGTTGGGTTTTGGTTTGTGTTGCCCCTCGGACACACTTTTGCAGCATCCCTGCTGTCTATGACGTACGTGTGGTCAAGCACGCTTGACCACACCAATCTGATCTCCGTCTCGACGTCGGCCGGTCCCTCTTCGGGCGGGGGTGGTCGGCGTGGCTGACGTTGTGGTCGCTCCCGTTGTCCCGCCGGTCGTGCTGGCGGGCCGGGGCAAACCGGGTGGTCGTTCTGACGGGGTTCTTCGTCGTCGACCGTTGCCGCTTCCGAATCTTCCGACCCCTCGTGCCGGCAGCATGGTCTATGGGGTGGCGGCGCTGGATGCCAGCGGTCGGATCGCCGACAGTGGGGTCGTTCGGGCGCTCGGTTGGGTGCCGGGCACCCGGCTGCACGTTCATGAGGGTGCCGGTCTGGTGGTGTTCCGCGCGGATCGGCAGGGCGTGTTCACGGTGACGGGTCAGGGTCATCTGCGGCTACCGGCGGCGGTGCGGCAGTGGTGCGGGTTGGCGGCGGGTGACCGGGTGCTGCTGGCGGCCTGTCCTGCGGATGGGTTGTTGGTGGTGCATCCGCCGGCGGCCGTGGACGCGATGGTCGTCCCGGTGCACGCTGCTGTCCTGGGTGGTGGTCGGCCGTGACCGATGGTGCGGTGGGGCGGGCGGAGCTGGACGCGGCCCGGTTGCTGTTGGCGCGGATGGGGATCTCGCCGGCTGATCTGGTGGAGGCGGCGGCGGTGCGGCCGGTGGCACCGACGTTCGCGGAGTACGTGCCGGTCGTGTCGGCGGCGGTGACCGCGGGCACGCGGCGGGCGTACGGGTCGTACTGGAAGCGGGTGGTGGAGCACTGGGGGCAGCGGCGATTGGATGAGCCGAGCCCGTCAGAGATCGAGTGGCTGGCGGAGTACGTCAAGACGCATGTGGTGGCGCGTCGCAATGCGCGGGGTGGGCGGAGTGCGGCGGAGCATCTGATCGCGGCGTTGCGGTGTCTGTACAAGCGGGCGGTGGCGGACGGGTTCGTCGCGGCGGCGGACAATCCGGCGGTGAAGGTGGCCAAGCCGCGGCGGTTGGTGAGCACCAGGCGGGCAGTGGCTGATGCCCGGTTGGCGGAGATCAACGCGGTCGCGGCGGGTACGGGTGATGATCCGGTGTTGGACAGCCTGTTGTTGCGGTTGCACACCGAGACGGCGTGCCGGCGGGGTGGGGCGTTGGCGTTGCGTCCGGTGGATCTGGATCCGGATCAGTGTCTGATCCTGTTGCGGGAGAAGGGTGACACGGTGCGGTGGCAGCCGGTGTCACCGACACTGATGCGGCATCTGCAGCGGCACGCGGAAGAGCGTCGTGCTCCGGCGCGGGGCCAGTTGCTGCGGTACCGCAACGGGCAGCCGATCACCTACCGGCGGTATGACCATCTGTGGGTGCGTATCGGTGAGCATCTGCCGTGGGTGTACGTGCAGCAGATCAGCACCCACTGGTTGCGGCACACGACGTTGACGTGGGTGGAGCGGAACTTCGGTTACGCGGTGGCCCGTGCCTACGCCGGTCATGCCGACAGTGGCGGTGATGCCGGTACGACCACCACGTATGTCCGGGCGAGTTTGCAGGAGGTCGCCGCCGCGTTGGCGGCCTTGACGAACGAGCCGCATCCCCTCACATGAGTTTCAGCAATGGGCGTGCGGGGCCTGTTCTGCGGTCTTGAGCGCTGCGGTTGCGCGGCCACCAGAGGTGGCGGTCGGGGGTGCGGGGTCACCGGAGGGCGTGGTGATCCCGCATCCCGCATGGGCGGGAAGCGGCCCGCAACCGGGAAACTGGCGTGCCTGCCGCGCCGGACCACTCTCGCGTGCGCGGGGAGCAGCTGCACAGGTCGTGACCACCACGGCGGGCGGGCTCGCCGAGCGGGTCAACGACGGCGTCACCGGGTTCATTGCCGAGCCGGGACGGCCGGATTCGCGCGCGACCGCCATCGACCGCGCGTTGACCGTGACACCGAAGCACCGCGACCGGATGCGCCGGGCAGGTCAGGACGAGATGGCCTCTCGCTTCGACCACGACGCCACGGTGGGCCGGTTTGTGAGGACGGTAGCGCCGTGGACAACCCGCTAGGCGACGACAGCCGGCGGCGCGGTGGGCGTCGGGGCCGGACGCCGGCACACCGCCCTCAACGCCGCCGCCAGCCGCTGAACGTCGCCCTTCCAAGGCAGGTGCCGCAGAACAGCTGGGAGAGGGCGATGAATGACGCGGTCGACAGTACCCAACGTCCTCACGGGACGAGGCCTGCCCCGCTGTCGAACATCTGACCCTGTGCCACTGCAGCGGAAGCTACCCTCTGACGGGACCTATCCGGTTGGGGGCCGCGTGTCACGTAAAGCGCACCGCAGTCGACGAGTGGCACCGGATTCGACCAAGAAACAGCCTGTTCCCTTGCATCGCAGAACTGTGGTCTGGTTGGCCGGCATTCTGGTCGTCGCGTTGACGGGCGCAATGACGACGCTGATCACCGAGGCCATCGGCACCGGTGCGAAGAAGGTCAGGAACGCCGTTGTCGGCTCGCCGTCGGCGACGCCCGACGAGGGACCGGTGGTATCCGTCTCGTACGGTTCGCCGACGAACGACGCCTGCTCCACTGGCCTGAACTGGGCGTTCCCCAAGGCAGCCGACCAACTGGCACCGCTACCCGGCAGCCGGGACGAGCAACTCCGGTTCGCGGCTGCCAACGGCGGGGTGCCGACCGCCGGGACGGTACTGACCCTGACGGTACAGGGGCGCGACGACCGCACCGTCGTCCTCACCGGTCTACGCGCCAAGGCACTGACGCGCCGGCCGGCGGTCACCGGCACCGCGATGGCCACCCTCGGCTGCGGCGGCGTCTCGCCACGCTGGTTCGCCGTCGACGACCTGGACGCCGACCCGATCCGGGTGATCCCACAAGACGGCCAGGACGCCGCGGGAAACGAGATCCCGGCGGTCTCGTTCCCGTACCAGGTGTCCGCCAGCGACGTGGAAGTCTTCGAGCTCGCTCCGCTCGGACACCTGCACGACGTCGATTGGATCGTCGAGATCGACTGGGCCTCCGCCGGCCGGACCGGCGAACTTGTCGTCAACGACCACGGCAAGCCGTTCCGGTTCACCGGAGGCTCGGCAGCCAAGCCGTACTACTTCGATCCACGTACCCGGAAGTGGACCAGCGCCAGTCAACCCCGGTGAGGTGCTGCATGGACGATATTCGCCGCAGTTGGCCGGTGGTCGCGATCGTCGCGGTGCTCCTTGCGGGTGCGGTGCTGCTCCTGAGCCAGCACCTCGATGACCGGAAAGGCCCGAGGGGCAACCGGTCGGTCGATCCGGGCCTCCCCAGCACGGCGGCCGACGAATCCGCATTTCTGCCCTTCGTTGGCAGGTGGGCCGTTCACGGCGCGACGCTGCTCATCAACAGCGACGGTAGCGGCGTCGAAACCTGGAATGCCGGCCCATGCACTGATGCGATGACGGACCCGGAACCGGAGATGTGTTCCGGCCATGCCAACCTCCATTTCGCTCCGGCGAACGCCGGCCTCACCGGGACCTATACGAAGGTCTGGTACACGGACCAGCGCAACCGGGAGGTGCCGGGGTTCGATCCCGGCAGCTCAGCCATCGAGGCGACCGACACGTTCGAACTGACCACTGCGGCTGACGGGGTGCTGGCCCGGAAACCCTTGAAGACCCATCTGAGCGCCGAGGACGTCTCGGTCAGCAACTCCTACCTCTGCGCCACCCGGGCCAGCGCGGACTGGCACGCCCGATGCAACGCCTAGCCGTGACCACGAACGTTCACGGTGTTGGTTGACACGCCGTCCGGCCTGTCGGCCGGACGGCGTCGTGCTGGTCAGGCTGTGGCGGTGGCAGATCCTGTACGCGTGCGGCGGCTGAGTGACCTGGAGGGTCAGCAGCTGCTCAGAATCACCCGCCGGGGAACCGGTTCACCGATCCGACTGCGACGGGCGATGGTCGTGCTCGCCTCGGCCGGCGGGAACACGGTGCCGGCCATCGCCCGGCTCGTGCAAGCCGATGAGGACACGATCCGGCAGGTCGTCCACCGGTTCAACGAGATGGGGATGGCCAGCCTGGACCCTCAGTGGGCGGGTGGCCGTCCCCGCCAGATCAGTCCTGACGAGGAGCAGTTCATCGTCGAGACGGCCAACACCCGCCCCGAGAGACTGGGGCGGCCGTTCACCCGCTGGAGCATCCGCAAGCTCGCCGACCACCTGCGCGTCCACTCCGCTCGACGGGTCCGGATCGCGCGGGAACGGCTACGGCAGATCCTGCACCGACACCGGATCACCTTCCAACGAACGAAGACGTGGAAAGAGTCCACCGACCCGCACCGGGACGCCAAAATCGCCCGGATCGAGTACGTGAGCAGCCACTTCCCACAGCGGGTGTTCGCGTTCGACGAGTTCGGGCCCCTGGTGATCCGCCCGCAGGCCGGCACCGGGTGGGCACCGGCCAGGCACCCGCACCGGCTGCCCGCGAACTACCACAAACTGCACGGCGTCCGGCAGTTCCACGGCTGCTACTCCGTCGGCGACGACCAACTCTGGGGCGTGGTCCGACGCCGCAAGAGCGCCGCGAACACTCTGGCCGCGCTCAAGTCGATCCGAGCCGCCCGCCCGAACGGGGCACCGATCTACGTCATCCTGGACAACCTGTCCGCGCACAAAGGCCTCAAGATCCGCACGTGGGCGACCCGGAACAAGATCGAACTCTGCTTCACCCCGACCTACGCCTCCTGGGCCAACCCGATCGAAGCCCAGTTCGGACCGCTACGCACCTTCGTCATCGCCGGCTCGAACCACCCCAACCACCCGACGCTGACCCAGAAACTGCAGGCCTACCTGCGATGGCGCAACGCCAACGCCCGCCACCCCGACGTCCTGACCGCCCAACGCCGCGAACGAGCCCGAATCCGCAGCGAACGCCAACGACGCTGGGGCCAACCCGACAGTGGGCTGGGTGTCGGTCTCAGCGGGCATCCGCTTCCGGGAGACCCAGGTACGAACGCTTCTTCGGGGGTCGCTGGCCAGGGCATCAAGCACCGCAAGTGCGTTCTCGTCGCGGATGTGGACGTCGGCATGATCACGGATAGCGCGGGCCAGGTTGCGCCGCACGCGGTAGTCGTCGTCCCGGGCGAGCCGGATCGCGGCTGCGGGGGACAGCACGGCCGGGTCCTGTGCCCACCGCACGGCCGCAAGTGCCCGTACTGCCGGAATCGGGTGAACCGCGCAATGCTCGAGGTTGAGCGTCGTCGCGGCCGCGGGAGTCAGGAACAGGGCGCGGACGGCCCGCCACCGGCTGGGCTCGTCAGCCGTCTGCAGCAGGGCGATGCCGATCTGCTCGATCTCGGCGCGCCGGGCGTCGCCGGTGACGAGCCGAGCCGCGCATTCCAGAGCACGATCCGTCAGCGTCACGCCGCGCCGGAAGAAGTCGTCGACCAGGTGGTCGTCGTGCTCACCGCGCGCCATGTGCAGGACCGGCGGGAGCAGGCCATCGCGGGTTTGCTCGTCGAGGTGGGGGGCGAGCACGGTCAGCCCGGCTAGGCCGTCGTACCGGCTCGACGCGGTTTCCCTGACGTCCGCAGCCATGTCCAGCATCGCCTGCGCCACCTGTCGACGGGTTGCCGGGTCGAGGACCGAGGCGAGCAGCGCCGTGTGCTGGGACCCGGCGTACACGGCTGTCACGCCCGGATGATGAGCCCTGGGAAGCAGGTATCGGTTTACTCGTTGCTGTGCGAGCGTCGTGACCGGTGCGGTGTCCAGACCGGCGAGGATCAGCGCCAGGCAGGCATGCTCGTTGGTGGCCGCGGCAGGACGGAGTAGTTCCTCGGTGATCTTGCTGTTCGCGGTGAGAGCCTCGATGCCCTCCTGCAGGATGATCTCCGCCATCTGCTCATCGGCGAGCAGGGCGCGCAGCAGCAGCACCACGGCCTCCCGCCGCCGGCCCGCGATCGAGATGAGGATCTTCGTGACGGCCTTGTCGCTGAACCGGTAGTGGTCGGAGTCGCGGTCGATGAGCGGGTCGAGAATCACGAGCAGCGAGTCCACCTGCTGGTCGCTCAGACAGCCGCCGAGGGCGGCCAGCGCGTCGAACGCCGCCAGCCGGGCCGACGGGCCGGCGATCGGTTCGGCACGGTGCCCGGCGACCTCACTGATGGCGGCGTCCGCCCACTCGCGTGCCTGCTCGTCGGTGATCAGATCGGCCGCGGCCGCGACCGTGGCGTACGCGGCGGCGCGGCCCGCCTCGACCGCGGTGAGCAGGTCCACGCCGAGGTCGGCGGGCACTTCGGGGAGTGTTCGCGCGGCGGCTGCGGCCTGCCTATCCGATCCGGCCCGAACGAAGCAGGTAACGGCCGAGCGCGGATCTTCCGCCCGTTCGTACAGCGTGCCGAGCGCCGCGACGGCCTCGCGCTCCTCGGCCAGGTAGCCGCGCACGACGGCTTGCCATCGCCAGCGGCGGGCCTGCTGGACGGCTTCGCGGGGCTTGTCCTTGCTCAGCATGGCGCTCATGGCGAGCTCGGCGGTGTGCGGCGATCCGGGAAGCCGGCTGGGCGTGGCGTTCGCGCGCAACGCTTGGGCAAGAGGGTGCTCGTCATCGTCCCCGGCGACGTCGCCGTACCAGTACCGCACGATCCGCGCGGCGTAGAGCCAGTCGGCGGCCTCGTCGAACATTTTCGCGACACAGGCGCGCTCGATGGCCAGCACGTACTGTGCCTGCGCGCCGGCGCCGTCGCCGTTGAGCGCGAGAAAACGGCCGTACCGGGCATGCGCCCAGGCCGTCATCGCCCCGCCGTGCCGGCGATGAATCTCGGGCAGCAGCGGCGCCCAATTCCCGGTGGCGTCGGCGACGCACATCAGAATCCGCGCGCCGCACCGTCGTGACGCAGCCTCGCCTTGACGGGCGGCTGCCCGGGCGATCGACTCGAGCGTGGTGGCGCGCTGTGCCACCAGCGTGGGCCTGCCATCCGCGATGGCCTCCTCGCACAGCAGCGCCGCCGCCCGCTCGCGGTACGGATCTGCGTCCTCAGCGGCGTCGAAGGCATTGATCAGCCCGTCGAGATCGGCGCCCTTCGCGACCCCGACCGCGGCGTCGGCGAGCGCGACGACCCGCTGCGCTGCCTGTCCGAGCGCACGCGTGGAACCAGGCTGCCGCCCGTCCTGGAGGGCAAACCCGGCCTGCCACGGCTGCACCGCGTCGAGGTGTTCCCACGCCAGAGCTGCCCGGACGATGCCCGCGTCGTCTGGGGCCCCGGACCGTTGCCGGGCGTCCGCCTCACGCCGGCGCATGATCACGGCGTTCGGAAGCATGCCATGCTCCTCCAGCCGCTCTGCGATCTGGGCGAACAGCTGCGCCGCGGCCGGGTCCGCAGCTTCGTACCGGCGTTCGGCCTCGTCGCGGACTCCCTCCAGTTCGAGCGCGGCGATCGGACCACGAACGACCGCATCGGCGTCGAGTTCCGCGAAGCCGGTCGCGGCGGCGTCCGGGTGCGACGTCCGCATGCCGAGCCCACGTCGGCGCAGATGGCGGCGCACGGTGCCGGCGTCGGCAATGCCGGCCACCACACCCCATCCTTGGGCCAGGGCGGTCAGGTGCTCGAACAGGTCGACCGGCTTGACCGCCAGCGACTGCGCGATCGGCCCGAGACGATCGAGGGCGGCGCGGTACTCCGCCCCGTCGGTGCTGTCGCTCACGCACCAGACGTGCAGCGCCGACAGGAACGCATGCGCCGAGAAGTCCACCCCGCCCAGGTCGGGCGCCTGTTCGGCGAACGCCGCCGCGACCGCCTTGCGCACGTGAGCCCAGCGGTTGCGCACATTCTGGTTCGTGACATCGCGGACGAGCAGCTCGGCAAAACGGTCGTGCGTCGTATGCCCACGAGCCAGCTCGCTCAATGCCGCGAGCTGCGACAACGCATCCGGATCACCTTGCGCCACGACCCCGAGGGCGAGGTCGCCGCGAGCCACCTCGTCGCCGCGGCGATGAAGCTGGTGCAGTGACTGCGTCACCACCTCGACGAACGGCGGGTCCGCGCCGGTGACCATGAGGCTGCGTTTGACCTGGAACTCTATGCACAACGGATGAGGCCCGGGTTCGGCGGTCAGCACGATGTCGTCGAGCAGATGACCGTGCACCCGTTGCTGAAGGCCCACCGCCACCAGCGGTACCACGAGACCTGGCGGGTGCGTGCCGGTCAGCAGGTGGCTGTAGACGATCGCGGCGACCCGGTACTCGAAGTGCGTGCCGGCCCCGCCGGTGGACGCCGGTGAGACCGGCTTCTTCACCGTCATGATCCGAACCGTGATGCGCCGGAACGCTTTGCCTTGGCCGGACGTTGGGACCACCCGCCGTGTCTGGCCGGCGCGCGGTCAGGCCACCGGCATCGCCTACCTGTCTTCATCCCCCCGCCTCGGCTGGTTCGGCGCACATCGATGTGCTGTCCCGGGCGATGACGCTAGCAAGGAAAGCGCGGGCCAGCGACATAAGGACCCGTACGGATGGCGGGCGAGAATGTGCTTCCGGTTAACAGCTCCTAACTCAATGAGGTTGGGCGTAACCGGGCGGACGTGAGGATCGTTCTGTCTGAACGTGAGGAGGGGTGAGCATCCGCCGTGGATCGTCTCGGACGAGTTGTGGGCCGAGGTCGAACCGTTGCTGCCGCCCCGCCGTGACTTGATCAAGCCTCGACTACGCGTGGATGTCGATCGACAAAACCGCTCGCCAAGCTGCAAGGTCAGGTTCGCGAGGCAAAGGCATCCAGCGGGCTCGGCCCCGGGCAGGCCACACCGTTTTCACTCACCCCGCCACCGGTAGACGAGGACGTGTGGGCAGCAATGGTCGACCAGCACGAAGAAGACGAGTACCGGCGCGGACCTCGGTAGACGCGGTGGGGGCGGGCCTCATCTGAGGCCCGCCCGCCCGGCCACCCGCCGCGAAGAGTTGCCACGGTGAGACCCGTCGACCTGGGTCGGTACAGCATCACCGCGAACCTGCCGTCGATCACGTTACGGACGCGCGCAGTCGCCAACAAGTCCCGCTCCGCAGTCCGTGAACCGGCTGTGCTGCACCGCGCACCCGGATGGATGAGACGTTTCGCGGGCGACGACCACGGGCCCGCCGCAACGGGCACAACCGGCAAGTCGGGTCACGTCCATGAGCCCACGGTAGGCGTTGACCGCGCTGCCCACGACCGCTGCCGCAGAGGGAGGTCTCAGCGCCGGCCGCGAGGAGCTGTGGTCAGGCCGTGGTCGTATCCTTGATCTGGAGTACGACTGGCCCTGCCAATGTCGGAGCGATCCAAGCTTCATAGGTGGGATTGCGAGTGTCGGTCTTCGTGGTTCCAAGCCAGCTGTAGCGCACGGCCAACTCGTACGTGCCCTTGACGCGGTAGATCGCAAACTTCGGATCGAAGGTGGCGCGAGCGGTCAGGAGTGGATCACCCGTGAAAGACCAATTGATCTTCTCGGCGCCCGAGGGTGGACTCCACTCGGGGCATCCGGCGGGCATGGCCGACTTGGCGCGGTTCACGCAGTGTGTGAACGCGTCGCTGAGTTTCGCCGCGACCAGCTCCCATGGCACCTTGGGATCTTGCTTCACTATATCGGGGTCGCCTATGGCCGAGTGTTCCTTGATCTCCTGGACGTCAAGCTTTCCATCGACCCACTTGATCTTGGCCCAGAACTTTGCTGGCGTCACGACGCGGCGTAGCTCCTTCGCCGCGGTGTAGTCCGCCGTCACGATAACGGTGCCGAGCATGTCGAAGCGGCTCTCTGCTTCCGTGTAGTGGATGACCGCAGCTTCGAGGGGACTGCCGTGAAAGTTCCAATGGACTTTGGAGACGTTCGAGGTCTCGACGATGGATTGCGGGCAATTGGCAGGAGTCGCAGACGCTGACTTGGCGCATTTGTCGAGCCAGTCAGCTGCAGCCGCAACCACCGCCTCCTGCTTCACTTCGCCCGGCCAGGGATCTGATGTCGCCGGGAACGGCTCGTCTCCGCCGAGGATGAAGTAGCCCAAGACAGCAAGAACGACGATTACGCCCACTCCACCGCCGCCTGCGGCTGCTGCCGCGCCATTTCCCGGGCCAGACTCTGTTGCCTCGTCTTGGCTAGAGTCGGGACTAGAGCTGTTTCCGTAATGGTGATGCGTGTGGGTGCTCTTATCAACGTTCCCTTCGTAGTAGGAACCCTTGACGTTGGCCTGACGTTCGCCACCAAATCCAGTTTGTCGATCTACCACGCTCACCTGCCCTCGCGATCGTCATGGCCTCGCTCGAAGTAGTCGCCCGCGACGTTAGCCTGACGCCCACCACTGAACCCGACCTGGTTGACGACGGGACTGTCTCTGCCCGACTTTGCCGGGCCGCTCGAGGTGCCCCGATCTTGAGCGCCAGGCGTGGATGGTGAACCGCTAGTGCTTCGAATCGTTAAGATGACGCCGGTGATCGCTACCGGTAACGCGATGATGTTTGCCCAGGCCGCAGCGCCATCGAGACTCCCACTAGAGATCATTACTAGTGAGAAGACGATCATCAGCATGAGGGCGCAGACCGTCAACTGTCGTTTGGACACGACGTCCATCATGGGCGATGGATGCAACCTTGCGTAAGTACCGACGACCAGAAGTGTCCTTGATCTGCCACGTCGGCGACGCGGTACTTCCTACTGGTGCGGCACGCCCTCCGTTCAAGGACCGGATCGTCGGCGGGCAGGAGCCGGCGCAGCACCTTGTGGGCCGCCGGGCTCAGCCCGTCCGAGCACAGCGACGCCGTCTCGTGGCTCACCGAGTCGGCCCTGACGGACGACATTGCGATCGCCGGACGCCGCGAGTCTATGCAACCGGCTCGACAAGCTGGCCGGGACCACGACCAGATAGCCGCCATGCCCGACCGCAGCGACCTGTGGAGCCTGCGCGGTGTGTACCCCGAGCCGGCTTGGGCCGACGCCCGTCCGCACATCCGGCGCACCGCGCAGAGCATCTGCGCCATCGTCGGCTGGGACCCCAAGGGCCCGGCTCCGCCCGAGGGGCACCCGCTGCGCGAGATCGGCTACCCTGCCTGCCCGCACGCTGGCGAGGCCGCTCTCGTCCCGTACGTGCACGACGCCCATCTACGCGAGATCGACGCCTTCCGTCGTGTCGCCCTCGGCAAGTCGTGGCAACATCATCACGTCATGAGGAAGCTGCGGCGGGCAGTGGCTCGATCAGCCGCCGGGAGAGCGGCACATCACACTGCGACCCATCGGTCGCCCAGTGCCGCTGATCGAACCCCAAAGTCGTAGCTAAGAGGTCGCGCAAGTAGGTGGGCTTTATGGTCGGCGGGTGGGGCGGGTGTCCCACCGGTACAAGATCCATGCCTGACGGATGAGGCTACGGATGGTGATGATGGCGTCGGCGAGGTCGAAGTAGGCGTTGACCACGTCTTCTTTGCGTTCGTAGCAGCGTTGCGGCCGGTTGAAGGCGTTGTGCCAGGCGTTCGTGCGCTCGACGTGCCACCGCCGGGTAGCCTGGACCGGGGCTTTGACGCCCTTGCGGGCGATCTCGCCGGTCAGCCTGCGGGCGGTGAGTAGGTCGCGGGTCTTCTGGGAGTCGTACCCGGAGTCCACGTGCACGGTGATGGTGGCGGGCAGCGGGCCGAGGTCGTCGAGCCGGTCCAGGGTGGATTCCCGCAGCGGGGAGTCGTGGCGGTTGGCGCCGGCCAGGACGCGGCCCAGTGGGATGCCGCGGGCCTCGACCATGACCGAACGTTTCATGCCTTGCTTGCCGCGGTCGACCGGTGAACGGCCAGCGACCTCGCCACCGCCGGGCGCCTTGGTGTTGCACCCGTCGACGGCGAGGTCGTCCAGCAGCAGCCCGACGAGTCGGTCGTAGGCGTTCAGCGCGATCATCTTGAGCTGGGTGAACACGCCAACTGGATCCACTCGTCGCGGCGGTTGCGGATCGTGGTGGCCGAGCAGGTCGAGTCGGCGATGCCCTGGTAGGAGCAGCCGAACCGCAGCACCTGCAGCAACTTGTCGAACACGATCCGGTCGGCGATCCGCCGGCGGTGACAGCCCAGCAAATGGGTGGGATCGGTAGCGGGACGCAGTGGCAGCAGCGCGACGAACTGGTCCCACAAGGGGTCGCTCAGCCATGCTGGGACAGCGGGCACAGGCGTTCCAGTGATCATTAGGCGTAGGAACCTTCATGATCACTGATGCCTGTGCCCGCCTCCTACCCGACTCACCCCGCTGACCTACTTGCGCGACCTCTTAAGTCGTCTTTTTTTCGAGGCGCTAGAAGAATACCTGCCAGACGACAACGCCGACCACGACCAGCATGATAAGCGGCATGGCGATCTTGACTGCGGGCGGTTGCCTTTGGATTCGCTGCCGAAGTAGCAGGGCACGCCACTCGGTCCAGGCCCGCGCACGAACTGCCCAGTCGAACTCCAGGGCAAGCAGCCCGAAGCCCGCCAGCAACAGCGGCAGACCGAACTCCGGCGCCCACACCAGCAGCAAACCCGCGAGGGAAAGGAGCATGCCACCAGCACCGACGATTACCCGCACGAACATTGGGCGGCGCCGGTGACGCTCGCGTTGGGCGGCTATCCGCGCCAGTGTCGCCTGTTTGACGGACTCTTTCTCCGACGAGCTCAACATGCTTCCCTCCGCATGGCTGATCCGTGACTCGTGGCCGAGCCTAGTTGCGGTGAGTTGCTGGTGTCCCCCAGGTTCGCGCAGAGCAGACAAGTTTCTTGTCTTCTAAGTCAGGGCCTGAGCCCAGTTCCGGCCACGGCTGCTGTCTCTGTCGGCTATTCGTCACGTGCTGGCGGGCGGCGCCTTCTCGTAGTGCGATGATCAGGTGAGGCGGATGCCAGGGGAGTACCGTCGCGAGTCCGGTGCGCTGCTGGGCACGATCGCCGTTGGTCTGGCTATCAACATTGTGACGGCGCGAACGGACAGCTGGCATGGTCCGTGGCGGTTTGTTCTTGACTACGCCTACCTGTGGCTTCCGCTCTGCGTTGTTCTGTGGCTCGGCTGGCGGTACCTCCTGCACCGCCGAACGGCGTTCACGTGGCGCAGCGCGGAAAGCCCGTACCCTGGCCTCGCGCCGTTCACGGTGGAGCGCGCGAGTGTCTTCTTTGGCCGCGACCGCGAGGCAAGAGACGTACTGCACCGCCTGGAGCGCTCGGGGCCGGCGCCGGCAACCCGGATCGTCGCTATCGTCGGCCCCTCAGGAGTGGGCAAGTCATCGCTGATTCGCGCGGGCGTCATCGCTGGACTACCACGGCGGTGGACCGTGGTGGGTCCGCTTCGCCCGGCTGCCGACCCGTTCATGAGCCTCGCCGCGGCATTGGCGGAGGGTCCGGCCGCTGTGCTGCAGACGGCGCGGCTGTTGCGCGAGGAAGCCGCCTGTCCGGAGGTCCCGCTGCAGGTTGTGCCGAGCTTCCTCGGCGTCGCCCGCGGACCAGTGTTGCTCATTGTTGATCAGGTTGAGGATCTGTATACCCTGACCGGCGAGCGTGACCGGGTCCAGTGGTGGGGCCTGTTGACCCGGACGCTGACGGTGTTGCCGGAACTGCGCTTGCTGGTGGCGATCCGGCCTGAGTTCCGCCGCCGGCTCACCGAGCAGCAAGCCGGCTTCATCGTCCGGCCGGTGGCCATCGGTCTGCTGGATCCGGCCCGTATCCGACAGGCCATCGCGGGACCCGCGCGGGCTGCAGGACTCACGTTCGAGGACGACCTCATCGACCGCATGACCGCCGACGCCACGGTCGGTGACGCGCTTCCCCTGCTCAGCCACCTGCTGCAACGCCTGCACCTGCAGTCCGACCGCCGACACATCACGGTGGCTCAGTACGAAGAGGCCGGCGAGGTGGGCGGCGCTATCGCAGCTCACGCCGAGCAGATCTACGAATCCCTCACCGCGCGGTACCCCCAGCACGCCATCGACTCTGCTCTGCTGCGGGGCGTCGGCATGGAGGGCAAGGAAACCGTACGACGGACGATCCGCCGAGCCGACCTCGATACCACCGCCGCCCACATCCTTGAGGAGTTCAGGGCAGCTCGCCTGATCATCGATGTCGACGACGGCACCTGCCTCGAACTGACCCACGACGCACTATTCCGCCAGTGGCACCGGCTCGCCGCTCTGATCAACGCCAACGAGGAGCGCCTGCACCGCATCACCCGGCTCGAACACCGCGCGGCAGCATGGCAAGCGAACCCACAGACAGACGACCTCCTGCGCGGCCAAACCCTCGCCGACGCCCTCGCGCTGGCCGCCGAGGTGACCCTCTCCACCGCAGCCCGCCAGCTACTCGACGCCTCTCAAGAGACCGATCACCAGGACCGCGCCCGACAGTCCGAGCGCGTTGCCGAGTTCGCGCAGCAGGTGCGCCGACAGGACCACGACCTGGCCGTGGCGCTTGCCCACACCGCGCTACACGAGCTACCACCTACCCCGGCAGCGACGATGACGCGCTGGGCCCTGACCGCCACACCGCGAACAAGGCGCCTCAAGATCGGACACACCACCGGCATCACCTCCGCAGTCTGGCTGCCCGACAAGCAGGGACTGCGCACCGCCGACAAGATGGGCCGCGTCTGCACCTGGGACGACACCGGCCGCCTCACCGAGGTCGCTTTCGCTGATATGGAAGCGTGCGGGCACACCCTGCTCAGTTCCACGGGAACGCTTGCCCTTACCGAGCACGATCGAGGTGTCATGCTGTGGCGAGTCGCGGACGGCCGCAACCTGGGCAGACGGAGGGGGGCTCTCCTGACGTCGTTCGACTCGTTCTCGTGGGGCGGTGATGCGTGCTTCGCGGGAACGTTCGACTACCGAGCCGTTGAAGTCTACCGCCTGGAGGACGACGTCCCCGGGTTGGTCACGAGCATCCCGGCCACGAATGTTCACGCCACGGCATGGTCTCCTCAAGGTGACCGGCTGGCCATCGCCTCAGGCGACCTGCTGCTCGTGATCGGCATCGGCGAGCAGAAGTCGGAGATCCTGCGACAGCAGGAAGCGTGGTCAGACCCGGTGTTGTGCTGGGCGCCCGACGGAATCCGCCTCGCGGTCTCAGCCGCTCCGGCGTTCTCAATGCGCCGCTCTGCGACCCCCGCACGGGAAGTCCGCACACTGTGGATCTACGACACCGACACTGGCCAGGCCGCCGTAAGCGCGCCTTCCGGTTTGGCCGAAGCAATGGCGTGGTCGCCCGTCGACGACGTCATCGCCTACGGCGTGCGTCGAACACGACACCAACACCGCGTGGCGCTGATCGACGTTGCCACCGGACGGACAGTCGAGCGGCGGGCACGCCCTCACCAAATCAGCACGATCGCGTGGTCCTCCGATGGCAAGCGAATCGGCCTGGGAAGCTCATTCCATAACGTGGAAATCTGGGATGTTGTTGGCCGAAGCTTCCGTCGCCTGCCCACCGGTAGCCTAGGAGAAGTGTCATGGTCGCCGGATCTTAAGCGAGCCGCCGTGAAGCGGACGGCAACGACGCCGGAGATCATCGAAACGGACGAGGCGACGCTGCCGCTGAGACTCGGAACCGACAACTGCATGTCGATCGCGTACTCGCCGCTGGGTAACCTGGTTGCCACCGCCAGTCAAGAACAGATCACGGTGTGGGACGCGCTATCCGGTGCCCTACGAGCACAGTGGGGCGATCGTCCACGACCAACCCCGAAACACACAAAAACATCGACGCCATTACCGTGGGTCTACGGACTCGCCTGGTCCGGCGACAGCTCACGGCTGGTCGTCCACACACATTGCTTCTTCGGCAGGACACCACCGTCCCTCTCGGTCTGGGACGTGACCAAAGCCCAGCGCCTAGCGGTCCTCGACGGAGGCGAAGAAAGCGCGGGAACGCTCGCCTGGTCCCCAGACTCAAGCCTGATAGCGGCGGTCGTCAGCAAACACAGCGTGAGCTTCTGGCGAGGAGACGACTACACCCGCGCTCATCAATGGCGAACCGAAGGGGAAGGCGAGGTGGCGGCCCTGGCCTGGTCGAATGACTCCACCGGAATCGCTGCCGTCGTCGGCAACCAGATCGAGATCTGGAACCTAGCCCAGCAGCGTATAGGCATGCGTTGTGTCGGCCATACAAGTGCCGTCCATCAACTCATATGGTCACCCGACGGAGGCATGCTTGCATCCATTAGTGCCGACGACACGCTCTATATTTGGCACACCCAAGACGGGCGGCCCATCGGCGTACTCGAAACGCCAGGCGGGATAGTGCGCAGCCTGTCCTGGCAAGATACCCTCGTCGTCACCTATAACGACGGCAGGATCCTGAGCTGGGACGTATGCGGTGACCACGCGAAGCCGTCGGTCGAAGACCTAGAGCCGCGAGCGCTGACTGCAGAAGAACGCGAGCGATACGGGCTGCCCTCAGCGCCGAACGACTGAGACTCGCCGGGCCGCAAGCGGGTCGGTTTCAGCTTGATGGCTACACGTTGACACGTCGATCGCCAGCCACAACGTCGGTGGACCAGATGCCACAACCGCTCCCCACTGGCCTACGACTCACCTACCCGTCAGCTGCCTGGCTGAGCTTCGAGGAGGAACTTCTTGGTGAATTGCAGGGGGGGCCGCTCCCGAGGCCAGGTGTGGGCAAGTATGCTCGCCTTGCTCAGCGCGGCTATGGGAATTGCTGGGGCGGTGGTCGCCGCTACTGTGATCGGATCAATCAACGAGCAGTTCGATCGCATGACCGGTAGTCCTCCCACGGGGCCGATGACGTTCGCTGTGGTCATCACCGTCATCGTGAGTCTGCTCATGATCGTCTTTGGCGTGTGGTGCTACCTCGCAGGCTCGCGCGCCGGGTCAACGGTCGTGACCGCCGTCTGGGCGCTGTTCTCGATCGTGCTAGGCACCGCCTGCATCACGCCGGGGTGGTTCACCGGCGCCTTCCTCTACGCGGATCCTGGCGGCTCCGGCCGCTACAGATACATGGCCTTCGTCGAGCTAATCCCGAGCTGGCTTTCCACCACCTCACTCGCGTTGGCCATCGGCAAGGTGGTGACGTTCCTCGCCGCGGCGATACTGCTGTCGGCGACGCACTCACGATCTGCCCAGCCGCCCCGGCCGCAAGGCCTGTTCCGGCTGTCCCGCCGCCCGCTCGGGGGTAAGTCTGCGGACCTTTGACAGCGGCCATTGAGGGGGCGCTGTCTGTCGCCGGTTTGGTGCCGACTTGCCAGGAAAGCACCGTGGCGACAGGCGAGGAAGTGTGGCTTTTTCCGTTTTTGACCGTTGGGTGTGATTGAGATGTTTAGATAGTGATTCGTTCGCCGTAGGCGAGGACCAGGGCGTTGAGGGCTTTGGCCCAACCGGAGACCCGGCCGGTGATGCTGCTGCCCTTGCGTTTCCGTTGGACGACGAGGTAAAGGACTTTCACGCGGCCTGCTCGGTCGGGAAGTGTCCGCGTCGGCGCTGCGGACCCTGCTGCACGAGCACCACATGCGCGCGGTCGGCGTCGATCCCGACTTCGAGCGCAGGACCAATCACGTCGCGCGAGCAGCGGCGATGCGCTGCCTGGCACAGGCAGGCCCGCGATGGCGGCCACCGCCGGGCCCACCGGCACCGACGCGAACGGAGCGGGCCGACAGTCCCTCGCGACCGGCGCCGTCGGCCCCCCGATCCTGGCCATCGAACGTGCCCTGAACGGTGCGGGGGACTGGACCACCGCACACCACCTCGTCGCCCGAGCCACGAGCAGCCCCATCGACGCCGGAAGGCACATCGGCCTGTACCACGGCGCACCCGCTGTCCCTTTCCTGCTCAACGCGGCGACCGCCGACGACCGCGACCGTTACGCCGCAGCGCGCCAGAGCCTCACCCGTCACGTGCGGCGGCTCGTCCGCCAGCGGCTGACCGTAGCGGACGACCGCCTCCGACGTGGCCAGCCCGGCACGTTCGCCGAGTACGACATCTTCTACGGCCTCGTCGGCACCGGAGCCCTGCTGCTCCGCCACCTGCCCGACGCCGACGAACTCGGCTACCTTCTGACGTACATCACGCGACTGACCCGACCCTGCACCCACGACGGACAGCGATTACCCGGCTGGTGGGTCGACCACGACCCCGACCCGACCCTGCCCACCCCCGGTGGCCACGCCAACCTCGGGATGGCCCACGGCGCAGCTGGCCTGCTCGCCCTCGCCGGCAGGACGGGCCACCAGGTCAGCGGCCAGACGGATGCGATCGAGCGCCTGTACGCCTGGTTCGACCGCTGGCGGCAGGACGACGCCGCCGAGGGATCGTGGTGGCCCCAGTGGCTCACCCGCGACCAACTCCGCACCGGCCGTCCCACCCAGGCCGGGCTGGGCAGGCCCTCATGGTGCTACGGCGCGCCCGGGATCGCCCGCGCCCTCCAACTCGCCGCCATCGCCACGAACCACGCCGGCCGGCAGACCGACGCCGAGGCCGTACTCGCCGGCCTACCTGAACGACCATCAACTCGACCGGCTCACCAAACCCGGGATCTGCCACGGTCTGGCCGGCCTTCACCACACCGCGCTCCGGGCCGCCGCCGACGCGACGACCCCGGACATCGCAGCGCGGCTGCCCGCCCTCACCGAACGCCTCACCCGCCACGAACCCGACCCGGACGACGGCTTCCTGACCGGTCGCACCGGCCACCTCCTCGCAATGGGAACGGCCCGCACCACCGCGCCACCCCGAACCAAGTGGGACACATGTCTGCCGAACGTCTGACCAATGGAGCGCCCGCCGCGATCGCCGTCTTCGCCGGGGCCACGCTGGAGACGGCAGCCGCAGCCGCCGGTATCACCCCGGACGAACTCGACACTGTCGTCCAGACGTAACCGGGCCGGGGCATCGCCGCTGGAGATCCGCCACGACAACGCCTGGTTCCAGGCGCGCATCCGGCCAATCGACTGGGCCACCGCAGAGGCCGTCTTCCGGACACGGATCGGCCCACAGCTCGACCGGCTCGGTGATAACCGAGCATCCTGGTGGTTCCTACGCAAACACCCGAGCTGGCGGATCAGGATCCGCACCACCGACCACGGCGCAGCCGGTGCGCTCCTCGACGACCTCGCCGCCGCCGGAGTGATCGCGGGCTGGGAAGCGGGCATCTACGAGCCCGAGACGGCCGCGTTCGGCGGGCTGTCCGCCACCGCCATCGTGCACGAACTGTTCTGCGGTGACAGCCGCGGCGTCCTCGCCTACGCGTTGCCGTCGTGGACCGGCAGTCGGGGTTGCGGGGGCCGTCGTACGGCTGTTCGCCGAAGGAGGAGATGATGTTCCTCGGTGCCGGTACTGCGCCGGTGTTTCTCTGCACCCTGTTGGTAGGGGTGTTCGTGCTCCGAGGGCTTCTGCAGAAGAGCCGGGTCAGGTCGGCGGTGCTACTCGGCACGGCCGCCACGCGGCCTACGCTCCTGCTCGTGACAGCCGGTCACCCTCATACACGTGTGGTGACGGGCGTTCCCGGTCGACCCTCGGCCGGGTGGTGGTCAGGTGATCGAGGCGAGGGTGAGCAGGCCGCAGCCGTACGCCTTGGCATGCCCGATTCCGCTGGTCATGGCGCGGCGGATGGCGTCGGTGTCGGTGACCTGGAGGATGCCGTCGTACGTCACCGTGGTGAGCGTGACCGTTCCCATGCCCCGTTTGAAGGTCTGGGCCTGGCGGCGGTGCAGCCGTAGGTTGGGTAGGCCGTCGTGTTGCGGTGCGATGGCGAAGCCGTGGCGGTCGGCGCGGCTGGTCAGCCAGCCGATCTGTTCCTCTTCCCGCAGGTAGCCGAAGCGTTGGGTCTCCTTCGCGTCGGCGGTCTTCCGGCCGCTGTGCGTCGGGTTGGCGGTGAGTCGGAATGCCCACTGCTGGCCGGGGCGGAGGGACTGGAGCAGTCCGTCGTAGTCACGGGTC
The DNA here is from genome assembly GCF_900091525.1 of Micromonospora matsumotoense. Classification (GTDB taxonomy): domain Bacteria; phylum Actinomycetota; class Actinomycetes; order Mycobacteriales; family Micromonosporaceae; genus Micromonospora; species Micromonospora matsumotoensis. The sequence continues at coordinate 4,823 of NZ_FMCU01000028.1, read as the reverse complement.
ACCCAGGCTTCAGTGGTGGGCCAGCCGGCCTGTTCCACGAGGTGGGTGAGGTCGGGTCGGCCGGGGCTGACGATGTAGAGGTGCACAGTCGCGGTGGCCGGGGTGTCGAGTCGCCACAGGGTGCGGCTGCCGGCGTGCTCGTGGTCTTCGGGTGCGGCGAAGGCTGCCCGGACAGCCCCGTGCATGGCGTGGGGTGAGGAGAGTAGCTTTCGCGCTCCCCGGCGGGCGACGTTGATTCGGAACCGGGTGAGGTACATGGTCAGCCTCCCAGCAGGCTCATCGGGTCGTGGTCGGTGATGTGGGCCCGTTCCGCGAGGTCGTTGGTGACGTCCACGTGTCGGCGTAGCACCGAGCGCCAGGTGTGTTGCCGGTGGGCGGGGTCGAAGCTGACCGGTTCGTCGGGCACGGTCTCGGTGACCGGTTCGTCCGGCCGCGCATCCCGGATGATCTCCAACCGGATGGTGCTGGCCGCTTTGCGGCGGTACCAGTCCGCGGCGAGCCAGGGCCATGTCGTCAGTGCGCCGTCGAGGGTCAGGTCGTGGACGCCGAGGTTGATCGGGCCGGCGGGTGGGCAGGAGCGACGCCCGAGGTAGAGGGGGAACTGTGGGCGGCTCAGGGCTTCGGCCAGGCCGTGCAGCAGCTCCCGTTCGCCGCTGAGGACGACGAGGAAGGCGGCGTCGGTCAGGTAGTAGCGGTAGGTCAGTGGTGCGCTGGTGCGTCCGTCGAGGGAGTGGGCGGTCTGGAAGTCCCGCAGGAGCTGTCCGGGTTGGTCCAGGCGTACCCCGAACTCCAGGCCGAGCAGTTCGGTGAGCGGTTCGGTGCGGCGGATGCCTCTGGCGGCGGCGAGGAGGCCGATCACGCCACTCTTGGTGGGTGCGATCTCGGTGCCGCGCCGGGCGAAACGGCTGGACGAGCCCCACGACTGCAGCGGTCCGGCGAGCCTGAGCACCAGCACGCTCATGCGGGCTGCCCGAGGGCCAGGGCGACGTGCTCTCCCACGCCGTTGACCAGTTCGCCGAGGCTGACCGCCTTACCGAGGCCGGCCAGCACGGCGGTCTTCTCGCCGACCTGGGTGACCCAGCTGGCGGTCGGCCGCTCGCCGAAGGCGTTCTCGACCGCGACGGTGTGCTTCGCCAGGGCAGCGGCGGCCAGTTCCACCCGGCCGGCGGTGTGGGTCTCGCGGACGGGCGTCTCGAACGCGCCGACCAGGTTGATCGGCTGGGAGTCGCGCATCCGCACCAGCACCGCGTCGGGCAGGGTGCGGTGGGCGAAGGTGTTCTGCTTGCCGGTCGGCATGCTACGGACGAAGGCCGTGAGGAACGCCTCGACGGCGGCCCGGGTGGCGTCTCCATCGCCCAGGGTGCGGTGCAGGGCGTCCACGTCGAGGGTGGCGTAGCGGTACAGGGTGGACGAGTTGAACTCGACCGTGCCGATCATGCCCGCGCCGGTCTCGCTGGCGTCGGCCTTGCGGTCGTCGACGGCGGTGAAGTAGTCGAACTCGTTGTCGACGGCGTGCACGCTGATGGCGTGCGCGACCTGGCAGGCGGCGTCGACGTTGATGTCGGCCATGTCGGCGACCATCCGCCCGAACAGGGCGATGTCGATCGAGTGGTCGGTGTTGGCCAGCGCCTTGAACCGGCTTTTGTCCAGGGCTTCACCGGCGCGGTGGGCTTCCAGGGTGGCAGCGGCGATGTTGTCCAGTTGTCGGCGGCTGAGGAACAGCAGGTAACCGGATTCGACGTCCTTGACGTCGCCCTTCTTCTTCTCCGCTTCTCCGCCTTGGCGAGGCCGGATGCGGCGAAGGCGTCGGCTGCCAGGACGGAGGCCGCTTCGTCGGACAGGCTCGGGTCGAGGGTTTTGAGTCGGGCCGCGAGGGATTCGCCCACCCGCTTGGTGCGCTCCCCGAGCTGGGAACGGTCGACCAGGGTGGGGAAGGCCAACCGGACGGCCCGCTTCCATGCCTGGCTGGATACCCGGGCACGGCGGACACCGCCGTAGATGGCGGTCTTCGGCGAGCCGGTGTCGTCCCGGTTGAGGTTGCTCGGCGGTACGGACTGCAGCACGTAGACGTCGATGATGGTGCGGCTCATGACGCGTTCTCCTCAGGGTCGGGGGTGACACCGTCGGTGTCGGTGGCATCGTTCGGGTTGCTGCGGAAGAACTCCCGGCCCCACACGGCCTGCACCCGGGGCCGGAGAGCCGGTTGGCGCAGGGTCTGCAGGTCGTCGGCGAGCAGGCCGTAGTCGAGCGGAATCTGGTGCTCCCGCAGCATCACGATCAGGCTGCGGAGGTGGTAGACGCTTTCGGGGTAGGAGCTGGCGGTGCCCAGTGCGGCGAAGCGACGCCGCACCCCTTCCGGTGACCTGGAGGCGCGGACGAGTGCGGCGAGGGCCTGGCCGAGGCCGTGTCCGGGGCTGTGCATGCGTTCCCGGCGCGACTGTTGGTGCAGCGCGTACAGGGTGACCGCGTCGTGGGCGGCGTACTCGGCGTCGGCCGCCTCGGCATCGTCGGCGGGCCGGTGGCCCAACAGGTGCGGGGGAACCTGGAGGTACCGCTCCAGGGTGTAGTCGAAGCCGGGCACCCGGCCGATGCCGCGGCGGAGTCGGGCCAGCGTGCTCACCGCCTCTGGGTCGGGCGCGTCGCGCAGCAGCCGTGACTGTAGGACGCCCACCGTCCGGGAGACGTGCTTGCCCAGTTCGCCGCAGGAGCGCACCCACGGCTTACGTCTCGGGGTACCCGCCTGCTCCAGGTCGACCACAGTCATACCGTCTCCTCCTGCCGCTGCTGCGTGCGTTCGGCCACCATGGGCAGCGCCCTGGCCAGGCCGGTGCGGAACCATGCCTCGGCCTGCGAACTTGAGTAGTGCACCGACTTGCCGGCGCGGTCGACGCCGGGCCGGCCGACCCAGGCTGCTGGGCCGGCGGCGGTGACCAACTCGCGGCCGAGTCGGTCCACCGCCCGCCACACCTGGCGCTGCCACCAAGCCCGCTCGGCTACGGGATCACTGTCCGGGCCGAGCGTCGCCAGCCAGTCACGGAAGGCGCGGTCGAGTACGGCATAGGCGCGCTCCGCCGCACGCTCGGCCTCACCACTGTCGGTGTCGCGCCCGCCGGCAGCGCGTACCAGATTGGTGGCGAGGCGGCGCAGCACCTGGACTGCGGCCTCGGCGTCGGCACTGGCGTCGATGACCGTCGCGCGCAGCGCGGAGTGTTCGACCAGCAGCAGCACGTTCATAGCCAGTGCGTCGCTGAACACCTCGTCGATGACCGACTGCTTCGATCCGTAGGCGACACTGACCGCGCGGGGCCGGACCTGCATGTGGTGACTGATGACGCCGGTGACGGTCAGCCGCGCCAGCCACTGGATGACCATCGGTGACAGCCGCTCCGCTGCGTCGCCGCCGCGCGGTGGCGGGGGCGGCAGCAGGGTCTGGAGTCCTCGCCACAATGCGCGGGTGTGGTCGTGGGGGCGGGGGAGGTAGATCGGGGTTCGTTTCTGTTCTGGGCTTGACCCGTTTCGACGGACGGGGTCGATGTGGTGATCTTATCTAGGCGGCCTGGTGTACCGGTTGAATGGTGTGGCGGGTGGCTTCGTAGGCGGCTGGGCTGAGGTAGCCCAGCGAGGAGTGCCGGCGACGGGTGTTGTACCAGCCTTCGATGTACTCGAATGTGGCCTGGCGGGCGGCGGTGTGTGTGGGCCACGGCTGCCGGTGCAGCAGTTCGGTCTTGACCGTAGCGAAGAAGGACTCGGCTACCGCGTTGTCCCAGCATTGCCCGCGACGGCTGTTGGACAGGCGGATGCTGTGGGTGGCGGCGAGGCGGGCGTGTTGGGCGCTGGTGTACTGGCAGCCGCGGTCGGAGTGGAAGATCAGCCCAGACGGTGGGCGGCGCCGCACGATCGCGTCGTTCAGGGCGGCATCGATCAGGTCGGTTTTGAGGTGATCGGCGACGGCCCAGCCCACGACGCGACGGGATGCCAGGTCGATGACAGTGGCCAGATACAGCCAGCCCTGCCACGTGTTGATGTAGGTGATGTCTCCGCACCAGCGGGTGTCGATGCGGGCGGGGTCGGTGGTGAAGTCCCGACCGATCAGGTCCGCACGATCGGCTGCCGCGGGGTCGGTGATGGTGGTCGTCTGCCACCGGCGCGGGCTCTTGCCGCGCACGCCGACGTCGCGCATCAGCCGGGCGATGCGTTTACGTCCGTGCCGCAGCCCGGCGTCGGTCAGTTCGGCGTGCACCCGGGGGGCTCCGTAGGTGCCCTTCGACATCGCGTGCACCTCGATGATCTTCGCGGTCAGCGCCTGGTCGGTCAGGTCTCGCTGCGACTGCTGACCGGTGGCGTGCTGGTAGTAGGCGGATCGGGAGACCTTCATCAGCTCGCACGCGCGTGTGACGTTGTGCTTGCCGGCCTTCTCCGCCTCGATGAACGGGTACACGTTCACCGGGTCTCCTTCGCGAAGAAAGCCGTCGCCCGCTTCAAGATATCGACGTCCTCGCGCAACCGGCGGTTTTCCCGCCGCAGTTGGGCGAGTTCGGCCTTCTCGTCGCTGCTCAGCCCGTCGGAGCGGGTACCGGTGTCGAGTTCGGCTTGCTTGACCCAGTCACGCACCGCGGTCTCGGTCAAGTCGAAATCGTCGCTGACCTGCCTGATCGTGCGGTCCCCACGCTGACACAGCTCAACGATCTCGGCCTTGAACTGCGCCGTGAACGACCGGCGAGGCCGGGGCCGCTTCTTACCCATGCTCTCCATGATGCTGGACATCCTCCCGGAGCCCACCGGGCTCCTGATCTCGGATGTCCGTCAAAACGGGTCAGGCCCAG
>NZ_FMCU01000052.1 GCF_900091525.1 Micromonospora matsumotoense | reverse complement strand
TGGCGATCGCCGCGCCGTTGGCGGAGTTGGATCTCGGCGACGTCGATGTGGCGGCGGTGAATGGTCCCCGGGCGGTGGTGGTGTCCGGCACGGAGGAGCAGATCGCCGCTCTGGAGGCATCGCTGGAGGTGAAGACGCGTCGGTTGCGGGTGTCGCACGCGTTCCATTCGCATCTGATGGACCCGATGCTGGCCGAGTACGGGCGGGTTCTCAATGGGGTGACCGCCGCTCCGGCGACGATTCCGTTGGTGTCGACCGCCATCGGTGACCTGGCGGGTGACGACCAGCTCGGTTCGGCCGGGTACTGGCAGGGGCAGGTGCGGGGGACGGTCCGGTTCGCCGATGCGGTGGCGGCGTTGGCGGCCCGGGGAGTGACCCGGTTCATCGAGATCGGGCCGGACAGTGTGCTCACCGCGATGGTCGCCGACTGCGTCGAGGACGCGGTGGCGATCCCGTTGCAGCGACGTCACCGGGGACAGGCGCACGACCCGGCGTCAGGGCACGACGACGGCCAGGTGCAGGCCTACGCCACCGGGATGGCGCAGGCGTGGATCAGCGGGTGCGCGCTGGACTGGGCGGCGGTGAACCCGGGTGGTCGGCAGGTCGACCTGCCCACCTACGCCTTCCAGCACCAGCGCTACTGGCTCGACGTGCCCCCCGGTGCCGGCGACACCACCGGACTCGGCCAGCTACCCGCCGAACACCCGATGCTCGGTGCGGTCGTCGACCTGCCCGGCACCGGCGGCGTGGTGCTCACCGGCCGGCTCTCCCGCACCGTCCAGCCGTGGCTCGCCGACCACGCGGTGTTCGACACCGTGCTCGTCCCGGGCACCGGACTGGTCGAACTCGCCCTGCGCGCCGGGGACCAGGTCGGCTGCCCCGTACTCGACGAGTTGACCATCAGCGCGCCGCTGGTGCTGCCGACCGACGGCGGCCTGGCCCTGCGGGTCACCGTCGACGCCGCCGACGACAGCGGCGTGCGTACCCTCGGCATCTGGAGCCGGGCCGACGACGCGGCCGACGGCACCGACTGGACCCGGCACGCCGAAGGGGTCCTGGTCCGGCAGGCCGGGGCCGACCCGGCCGCCGCCGACCTCACCGAGTGGCCGCCCGCCGGGGCCGAACCGGTCGACCTCGACGGCCTCTACGACCGGCTGCGCAACCAGGGTTACGGCTACGGGCCGGTGTTCCAGGGGCTGCGCGCGGTATGGCGGCGCGGTGACGGCGACGCTGCCGAGATCTGGGCCGAGGCGGCGCTGCCCGAGGTGGCCGCCACCGACGCGCCCCGGTTCCTGCTGCACCCGGCGTTGCTCGACGCGGCCCTGCACGCCAACCTCGTCGACGAGGGCGCGGACGACACCCCGCTGCCGTTCTCCTGGCGCGGGGTCACCCTGCACGCCGCGCACGCCGCGAGCCTGCGCATCCGGATCTCCCCGGCCACCGGCGACAAGCTGGCCGTGACCGTCGCCGACGGCCACGGCAACCCGGTCGCGACCATCGACCAGATGGTGGTCCGACCGGTCGCCGCCGACGCGCTCGACGCCGCCGCCCGCAGCCAGCACCGCCACCTGTACGAGGTGCAGTGGCAGCCGGTCCCCACCCCGGACGCCGTCGCCGACGGCTGGACCCTGGTCGACGTCGATGCGGAGCTGCCCGATCCGGCCCCCGACACCGTCGTGGTCACCCTCGACCCGCCCGGCACCCCGCCGGCCGCCGTGCACGAGGCCACCGCACGCCTGCTGGGGCTGCTGCGCCGCTGGCTCACCCACCCGGGGTACGCCCACAGCACGCTGGCGTTGCTCACCCGGGACGCGGTCGGGGCCGGCGACACCCCGGTCGACCCGGCCTCCGCAGCCCTCTGGGGGCTGGTCCGGGCCGCCGAGGCCGAACACCCCGGCCGGTTCGTGCTGGTCGACGTCGACCGGGTGGACCCCGGCGGAGCCGGCACCGCACACCTCGCGGCGGCCCTGGCCACCGGTGAACCCGAGGTGGCCGTCCGGGACGGACAGCTGCTGGTGCCCCGGCTGGCCCGGCTGGCCGTCGACACCGCCGTGGACAGCCCGTGGCCCGTCGACGGCACCGTCCTGATCACGGGTGGACTCGGCGGGTTGGGCAGCCTCGTCGCCCGGCACCTGGTCACCCGGCACGGCGTACGCCGGCTGCTGTTGACCGGGCGCAGCGGCGCGGCCACGCCCGGCGCGGCGGACCTGGTCGCGGACCTCACCGCCGCCGGTGCCGACGTGACGGTCGCCGCCTGCGACGTCGCCGACCGGGACGCGGTCGCCGCCCTGCTCGCCGACCGCCCGCTCGGGGCGGTGGTGCACGCCGCCGGCACCGCCGAGAACGCGCTGGTCGACGCCCTCACCCCCGACCAGCTGCACCGGGTGCTGCGGCCCAAGGTGGACGCCGCCTGGCACCTGCACGACCTCACCCGCGACCACGACCTGACCGCCTTCGTGCTCTTCTCCTCGTCGGCGGGTTGGGCGGCCGGCGCCGGGCAGGCCAACTACGCCGCCGCGAACCTCTTCCTCGACGCGCTCGCCCAACGCCGCCGCGCCGACGGGCTGCCCGCGACCTCGCTGGCCTTCGGCCTCTGGGCCACCGGCACCGGGATGGGCGGTCACCTCGACGACGCCGACCTGCACCGGATGCGCCGGCTCGGGATGCCCGCGATGAGCACCGACGAAGGGCTGGAGCTGTTCGACGCGGCCGTCGCCGCCGGCCGGGCCACCGTCGTACCGGTGCGGGTCGACCTGGACGCGCTGCGGCGGCGCACCGATGCGCTCCCCGCCGTGCTGCGCGGCCTGGTCCGCACCCCGGCCCGGCCCACCGCCAGCGCCACCGGCGCGACGGCCGGCGGCCCGCCGCTGGCGCAGCGGCTCGCCGGTCTCTCCGATGCCGACCGGGAAACCGTGCTGCTCGACCTGGTCCGCACGCACACCGCCGCCGTGCTCGGTTTTCCCGGCCCGGCCTCGGTGGAACCCGGCCGGGCGTTCAAGGATCTCGGTTTCGACTCCCTCGCCGCCGTCGAGTTCCGCAACGTGCTCAGCACCGTCACCGGGCTGCGGCTGCCCGCCACCCTCGTCTTCGACCACCCGGAACCCACCGCCCTGGCCCGCGCGCTCAAGGCCGAACTGGTGGTGCCCGACGCCGACCCGGCCGGTGCGGTGCTCGCCGACCTCGACCGGCTGGAGAAGGCCCTGGCCGAGGTGCCCGGCGACGAGTACGCCCGGCTGACCGCCCGGCTGGAGGCGGTGCTGCGCGGCTGGCAGGACCGGGCCGGCCGCCCCGACGACGACACCCCGCACGACTACGAGTCCGCTACCGACGAGGAACTGTTCGACGTGCTGGAGAACGAGCTCGGCATCTCCTGACGGCAGTCTCGACGAACCTCCGGCGCGGGAAAGATTGGTGTGAACGATGGCGAACGACGACAAGCTCCGGACCTTCCTCAAGCGCGCCACCGCCGAACTGCAACAGGCCAACCGGCGGCTGCGTGAGGTGGAGGGTCGGGACCAGGAGCCGATCGCGATCGTCGGCATGGGCTGCCGCTACCCCGGCGGGGTCCGGTCACCGGAGGACCTGTGGCGGCTCGTCGCCGACGGCACCGACGCCATCTCCGGCTTCCCCACCGACCGGGGCTGGGACGTCGACGGCGTCTACGACCCGGAGCCCGGCAAGCCCGGCAAGAGCTACACCCGGCAGGGCGGCTTCCTCCACGACGCCGCCGACTTCGACCCGGGCTTCTTCGGGATGAGCCCCCGGGACGCGGTCGAGACGGACCCGCAGCAGCGGTTGCTGCTGGAGGCGTCCTGGGAGGCGTTCGAGCACGGCGGCATCGATCCGGTCGCCATGAAGGGCAGCGCCACCGGCGTGTTCGTCGGGGTGATGCACCACGACTACGTCGACAGCACCACCTCCGGCAGCCTCGTCTCCGGCCGGGTCGCCTACCACCTGGGCCTGGAGGGGCCGGCGATCACCGTCGACACCGCCTGCTCGTCGTCGTCGGTGGCGATGCACCTGGCCTGCCAGTCGCTGCGCAAGGAGGAGTGCAGCCTGGCCCTGGCCGGTGGGGTCGCGGTGATGGCCACCCCGCAGCTCTTCGTCGAGTTCAGCAAGCAGCGCGCCCTGTCCCCGGACGGCCGGTGCCGCTCCTTCGGTGACGGTGCCGACGGCGCGGCCTGGTCCGAGGGTGTCGGGGTGCTGGTGCTGGAGCGGCTCTCCGACGCCCAGCGCCACGGGCACCGGGTGTACGGGGTGATCCGGGGTTCGGCGGTGAACCAGGACGGGGCGTCGAACGGGTTGACCGCGCCGAACGGGCCGGCCCAGCAGCGGGTGATCCGGGCGGCGCTGGCCAACGCCCGGCTCTCCGTCGCCGACGTGGACGTGGTCGAGGCGCACGGCACCGGCACCACGCTGGGTGACCCGATCGAGGCGCAGGCGGTGCTCGCCACCTACGGCCGGGACCGGGACCGGGACCGGCCACTCTTCCTCGGCTCGATCAAGTCGAACATCGGGCACGCCCAGGCCGCCGCCGGGGTCGCCGGGGTGATCAAGATGGTGATGGCGATGCGGTACGGGACGTTGCCGCGCACCCTGCACGCCGAGACGCCGTCGCGGCAGGTCGACTGGGACGCCGGGGACGTCCGGCTGCTCACCGAGCCGGTCGCCTGGCCGGTGGTGGACCGGCCGCGCCGGGCCGCGGTGTCGTCGTTCGGGATCAGCGGCACCAACGTGCACCTCATCGTCGAGCAGGCGCCGGCCGTCGAGGACGTCCCGCCGGGGGCGACCCCGCCGGTCACCCTCTGGCCGGTGTCGGGACGCTCGCCCGAGGGACTCGCCCGCCAGGCCGCCCGCATCGCGGAGTACGCCGCCGGCACCGACGCGCGTCCGGTGGATGTCGGGTTCTCGTTGGGTGCGGGCCGGGCCGGGTTGGAGTTCCGGGGCGTGGCGGTCGGTCGGGAGACGGCTGA
>NZ_FMCU01000026.1 GCF_900091525.1 Micromonospora matsumotoense | reverse complement strand
AACACGGCGACGGGCGTGACCGGCTACGTGGCCGACACCTGGGTCAACACCACCTACGACGTCAAGACGATGGTCGGTCGCTGCTGACCGTCCCGTTCGGGGCCGCGCGGGCAGGGTCGAACCCTCCCGCGCGGCTCCGTCGTGACCGCCACCCCCCGTCCTGCCCGCCACCCCCCGTCCTGCCCGCCGTCCCCCGTCCTGCCCGCCGTCCCCCGTCCTGCCCGCCGTCCCCCGTCCTGCCCGCCGTCCCCCGTCCTGCCCGCCGTCCCCCGTCGTGGCGGTGGCGACCCACCGCCCTTCCGGGCGCGGCGGCGACCCTCACCTCGCCCCTCCGGGCGCGGCGGCGGCGACCCACACCATGTCCGGAGAGCGGTATACCTGACAGGCATAAACATGACTGACAGGCATACCGGTGTACGCCGGCATCACTCCCCGGCCCCGCGGCGGCCGGCAATCGCGGCTCTCGCTCACGTTCCCGGGACCGGTCGGTGTTACGGTCGGCGTAGAGCTTTCCTATCGACGACGGAGGTCCGAATGGGTCATCGAGGATCGTTCCCCTCGGGACTCGCGCGGACGTTCAACACCCGGGTCATGGCGCTGCGGTCGTCGCCACGCTGGGGGCGGTTCCTCCGGCGGCACCTGACCGTGATCACCTACACCGGTCGCCGTTCCGGGCGGACGTTCAGCACGCCGGTCTCGTACCGACAGACTGGCGATGCGGTGGTCATCCGGGTCGCGATGCCCGACGCCAAGCAGTGGTGGCGGAACTTCCTGGGCGCGGGCGGCCCGATCTCCCTGAACCTCGACGGGGTCGACCGGGCCGGGCACGCGGTGGCCCGCCGGGACGACCGGGGCCGGGTCACCGTCACCGTCGACCTGACCCGCTGACGACGGCGACCGCCGTCCGGGAGCCGGTCGGCTAAGCAACTATCCCTTGTGGTCGATCTACCTACCCTTGGGCAGCACAACAGGCCGTACGGGCGCTGTGTCATGCCAGGCCCACCCGGAACCTGCGCAGGCTGATGGTGTCGCTGTTTCAGATGGAGACCGTGGCCCCGTCGGCCGGCAACCCGTCAACGTCCGTCGGAGTCAGCCGAGGCGCTGCCAGGCCGCCCAGCCGTCGATGATCATCTGGGCCAGGTCGGAGCGGGTCGGCTGCCAGCCCAGCAGCGTGCGCGCCCGGCTGATCTCCCCCACCAGGTGCGACGGCTCCGGCTTCGGCGGCAGCTGCCGCACCGTCACCGACCGACCGGTGACCTGTTCGGCGGCGGCGATCACCTCGGCCATGCTCGTCCCGACGCCAGAGGCCAGGTTGACCGCGTGATGGGTGCCGGGTGCGCAGGCGGCGAGGGCGAGCCGGATGCCGGCGGCCACGTCGGCGACGTGGACGAAGTCGCGTACCGCCGAGCCGTCGCCGTTGAGGTTGACATGGTCGAGTTGGCCGGTCATCGCCCGGAAGACGTTCGGGATGATCCGCGCCGGGTCGGTGTCGGCGATCCCGTCGACCGCCCCGGCGACGTTGAACGGGCGGACGGTGATCGCTCCGACGGCACCGGTCGCGGCGTACCCGGCCACCATCTGCTCCGCCGCGACCTTCGACGCGCCGTACGGGCTCTCCGGGTGCACGTCCAGGTCTTCCGACAGCGTGCCGCTGCGCTGTGACCCGTACACGATGTTGGTGGAGGCGAGCACGAAGGACGCCGGGACCGACCGGCCGCGTATCGAATCCAGCGCCATCAGCAGGTGGAGCGTGCCGGCGGCGTTGACGTCGAAGTAGGCCAGCGGGTCGGCAAGGGAGTCGCGTCCGCTGGTGAGCGCGGCCAGGTGCACGACACCGTCGTACGACCCGGTCCGGACGACCGCCGCGATCCCGGCACGGTCGCGGACGTCGCCGATCACCAGGTCGGCCCCCGGTGCCGGCTTGCGGTCGGTACGCCCCCGGCTCAGCACGGTGACCCGATGGCCGGCGGCGAGCAGGTCGAGGGTGACGGCATGACCGAGGAACCCCAGCCCACCGGTGACCAGTACGTGCACGTCAGCCCCTTCCCCGGCCGCGCTCAATCACACCGAGCACTACGGCACTGGAACGATCAGATCCGCTCGGGGAGTCGGCCGACGAATGCTCGCCAGGCCGCCGGGGCGAAGACGAGAGCAGGGCCCTCCGGGTCCTTGCTGTCTCGTACGCCGACCGTGTCGATCAGATTCCCGGCAACCTCAACGCATGCGCCGCCATTGGTGGACGAGCGGGAAGACTTTCGCCACTTGGCACCGGTCAGATCCATGTCTTTGCTACTTCCGTGAGAAGGTCCAGGGTCGGACGCAGCGGCAGGGTTTCGCCTTGGATAGCGTCCCACGACACGCCAAGGCTAGCAATCAAGTCAGCTTGCCCAATGACTTGCGCCGCCAGTTGATTGTCGACGTAGCCGGTCCGGGAGCCATCCGGAAGATCAGCGAGAATAAATGCCCCGGCCAGGCCCGAGTACATGCCAGCCGACATCGGGACGATGCGCAACCGAATATGAGGTTGCTCAGCACAGGCCACGAGGTGCTCAAGCTGCTCGGCCATGACGGCAGGCCCACCGCACGCTCGCCGGAGGACGACCTCGTCCAGGACGACGAAGAGTTGGGGCGCGGGATCACGGTCCAGGACAGCTTGCCGTTCGAGCCGGGCCGCAACTCGCCGGTCAAGCTCCGAGGTCGGCACCCGAGCTGCCTGGAAGGTGGCGCGGGCATACCCCTCTGTCTGTAGGAGGCCAGGCACGAAGGCGTGCTCGTACCAGCGAAGCGCGGTTGCCTCGCGCTCGATCTCGATCCATTCGCGCAGCCACACGGGAGCGGCATCGCTCTTGACAAGCTCGTCCCACAGGGTCGTGAAGTAGCCCTCTATACCCAGTGCCTCGTCCACCGACGCCAGGTAGGGCAGAGTCGGCGGCTTCACCCCGGTCTCGATCGCGCTCACCTGAGAATCCGAGCAGAAAATCCGCTCGCCGAGCTGCGTCTGCGTGAGCCCGGCCGCCGCCCGGCGTCGACGCAATTCACGAAGAAGGTACTCCGACGGAGAGATTCCCACGGCTTCCACGCCCTTCCACGGCGATCCTCTGCATTCCTCGCCAGCTCGTAACGACTCGCTGCGCTCCGCAATCACTTGGTCACTATTCCGGAGCCAGGGGGCGGAAGTCCAGGGTGGAAGAAGGAACGGCGTGATCGGTGGAGGAGAGGCTCGGCGATTGCGTTCGTGGTCGGGCTGCCCCGAAAAGCAGCACCGGGGCAGCCCGACGCCACCTCGACACAAGGGAGCCCCATGCCGAAGGACGGCAAGCCGAAGCCCGCTCCACAGCCCCAGCCAAGCCCACCCCCACCGCCACCACCGCCCGCGCCGCCGATCGTCCCCGGTCCAATCGGGCCGTTCATCACGCCCTACCGAGGACCGGGCCGCATGACGAACGTCGTCATGCCGGATCGCTGGACGGAGAGCCGGAACCGGGGGCCGGGGCGATGAAAGAACCGAGGCTGAGAGGCGGCGACCTGATCCACCTGACCCGCGAGGCCAGCCCGCAGTTCGTCCGGCCGATCACGGTACGGGTGATCCGCGAGCTGCCCGACCGCCACACGTACGACGGCTGGACCTGGATCGAGGCGTACGAGCTGGGGCCGGACGGCCTGGCCCGACGGCGACGCGAGCTGTACGTCCGCCGCGCCGGGGTGCGTTGGCTCCCATCCCCGGCCCCGGCAGCGGCCCGGCCGCCCGCACCACGGGCAGCGAGGACGTCGACAGCTCGCGGCTCGGCGGTGTCGGCGTGACGCCGCTCGACGGGCTCGCCCACCGACCCCTGCGCCCGATCTGGCTGTGCCGCCTCGACGCGAACCCGTGGCCGTGCGGGGAGGCGAAGCTCGTCCTGCTCGCCGCGTTCGCCGACGACCGACCGGGCCTGCTGGCCCTGCTGTCGACGCTGCAACGGGAGGCGGAAGACCACCTCACCCAGCTCGACAGCGGCCGGTCCAACAACCTCGCCGACCGTTTCCTGTCCTGGGCTCGACCACCCGACCGCTGAGTGTCGCTCACGACTCTCCGGTCGCCCTTCGCGCGGCCCGCCGGCCGGCGGTGCGGCACGATGGGGACATGAGCGCACGGGTACGGGCACCAGAGCTGCGGGGTCGGGGCTGGTTGAACACCGGTGGGCGGGAGCTGAGGCTCGCCGACCTGCGGGGAAAGATCATTCTGCTCGACTTCTGGACCTTCTGCTGCATCAACTGCCTGCACGTCATCGACGAGTTGCGCCCGCTGGAGGAGAAGTACGCCGACGTGCTCGTCGTCGTCGGGGTGCACTCGCCGAAGTTCGCGCACGAGAAAGACCCGGCCGCGTTGGCCGCCGCCGTCGAGCGGTACGGCGTGCACCACCCGGTGCTCGACGACCCCGAGCTGGACATGTGGCAGCAGTACGCGGCGAAGGCGTGGCCCACCCTGGCGGTGGTCGACCCGGAGGGTTACGTGGTCGCCACGATGGCCGGCGAGGGACACGCCGAGGGGCTGGTCCGGCTGCTCGACGACCTGATCGCCACCCACGAGGCCAAGGGCACCCTGCACCGGGGCGACGGGCCGTACGTGCCGCCGGCGGAACCGGAGACGGCGCTGCGCTTCCCCGGCAAGGCCGTGCTGCGCGCCGGCGGAAACCTGCTGGTCTCCGACTCGGCCCGGCACAGCCTGGTCGAGTTGGCCCCGGACGGCGAGACGCTGATCCGGCGGATCGGCTCCGGTGAGCGGGGTCGGGTCGACGGGCCGGCCGGGTCGGCGGGCTTCGCCGAGCCGCAGGGGCTCTGCCTGCTGCCCGCGCACGCCGCCGAGGTCGCCGGCTACGACCTGCTGGTCGCCGACACCGTCAACCACCTGCTGCGCGGGGTACGCCTGGACACCGGCGAGGTGACTACGGTCGCCGGCACCGGCCGGCAGTGGCGCTCCACGGTCGACGACCACGCCCACGACGCGCTCTCCGTCGACCTCTCCTCCCCCTGGGACCTGGCCTGGTACGACGACAAGGTCATCGTGGCGATGGCCGGCATCCACCAGCTCTGGTGGTTCGACCCGATCAAGCGGACCGCCGGCATGTACGCGGGCACCACCGTCGAGGCGCTGCGCGACGGCCCGCTGGCCGAGGCGTGGCTGGCCCAGCCGTCCGGCCTGTCCGTCTCGGCCGACGGCACGCGGCTCTGGGTGGCCGACAGCGAGACCAGCGCCATCCGCTTCGTGCAGGACGGCGTCCTCGGCACCGCCGTCGGGCAGGGGCTGTTCGACTTCGGGCACGTGGACGGGCCGGCCGACCGGGCGTTGCTCCAGCATCCGCTGGGGGTGTGTGCGCTGCCCGACGGTTCGGTGCTGATCGCCGACACCTACAACGGCGCGGTACGCCGCTTCGACCCGGCGACCGGCCAGGTCGCCACGGTCGCCGACGGGCTGGCCGAGCCGAGCGACCTGGTGCTCACCGCCGACGGTGCGGTGCTGGTGGTGGAGTCCGCCGCACACCGGTTGACCCGGCTCGCTCCGGGCGCGTTGACCGCCGCCGGGGCGAACACCGTGGACGGTCCCCGGCACCGGCTGGAACGGCAGCCCACCGAGGTCGCCGCCGGTGAGCTGACCCTCGACGTGATCTTCACGCCGGCCCCCGGGCAGAAGCTGGACGAGACGTACGGTCCGTCGACCCGGCTGGTCGTCTCGGCCTCGCCGCCGGAGCTGCTGGTCGAGGGGGCGGGCACCGGCACCGAGCTGTCCCGACGGCTGGTGATCGACCCGGCCGTACCGCAGGGGGTGCTCCAGGTGACCGCCCAGGCCGCCACCTGCGACGCCGACGTCGAACACGCCGCCTGCCACCTGACCCGGCAGGACTGGGGCGTCCCGGTGCGGGTCGTCGACGGCGGCGCTACCCGGGTCCCGCTGGTGCTGCGCGGCCTGGACGCCTGAGCGCCCACCACCGCAGCGGCAGACCGCGACCGGCAACGGCCCGGCGGCCGGGTACGGCCCTGACCGACCCACCCGCCGGGCCACCGGGCCGTCGCACCAGCAGGCGAACGGGGACGGTCAGGCGAACGGGGTCGGGGTGACCCCGGCGTCGATCAGCGCGGCCCGCACCAGGGCTGCCGAGGCGACCGCGCCGGGGCTGTCCCCGTGCAGGCAGATCGAGGCGACCGGGCACGGCACCACGGTCCCGTCGACCGCCACCACCGTCCGCTCGGTGGCCATCCGCACCGCCCGGACGGCCACCTCCTCCGGGTCGGTGACCAGCGCGTCCGGCGCGGTACGCGGCACCAGAGCCCCGTTGGGCAGGTAACCCCGGTCGGCGAAGCCCTCGGCGACCACCCGCAGGCCCGCGCCGACGGCGAGCTGGGCGAGGGTGGAGCCGGGGGCACACAGGATCGGCAGCTCGTGGTCGTACCCGCTGACGGCGGCGACCAGTGCGGCGGCCTGCACCTCGTCGGTGGCCGCCGCGTGGTAGAGCGCGCCGTGCGGCTTGAGGTAGCGGACCCGGGTGCGGTGCGGCCGGCAGAACGCGTCGAGCGCCCCCAGCTGGTAGGTCACCTCGTCGCGCAGCTCGTCGAAGCCGTACGCGATGTGCCGGCGGCCGAAGCCGGCCAGGTCCCGGTAGCCGACCTGCGCGCCGACCGTGACGCCGCGTTCGGCAGCGGCGGCGCAGACCCGCCGCATGGTCGACGGGTCGCCGCCGTGGAAGCCGCAGGCCACGTTGGCGGAGGTGACCAGGTCGAGCAGCGCCTCGTCGTCGCCGAGCCGCCAGATGCCGAATCCCTCGCCGAGGTCAGCGTTGAGGTCCATGGAATCTCACCGTAGTCCCCGGCCGGGCCTGCGCGAGCCCGGTCACGTCGTCCACCACCCCGATCACCGGGTAGCCGCCGGTGGTCGGATGGTCGGCCAGGAAGATCAACGGCTGGCCGTCGGCGGGCACCTGCACCGCGCCGAGCACCACGCCCTCACTCGGCAGCTCACCGGCCACCGCCCGGGACAGCGCCGCGCCGACCAGTCGCGCACCGACCCGGTCACTCACCGGACTCACCGTGTACGCCGTGCCGAGCAGCAACTCCCGCGCCTCAGCGGTGAACCAGTCGGCGCGCGGGCCGGGGCGCAGGATCAGCCACAACTCCTCCGGCACCGGCCGACCGACCGTGAAGTCCACCGGGGCGGGCGGCCCGGTCGCCCCGCCGAGCGGGAGCCGGTCGCCGTCGCGTACCGGGGGTGGGCCGAGGCCGGAGAGGGTGTCGGTGGACCGGCTGCCGAGCACCGGCGCGACGGCGATCCCCCCGTCGACCGCGAGCCAGTTGCGCAGCCCGTGCCGGGGCGACCCGATCCGCAGCACCGCCCCCGCCGGGACCGCCAGCGGCCGGCCCACGTCGCCGGGACGGTCGTCCACCCGGACGTCGACGTCGGCCCCGGTCACCGCCACCGTGCCGGCCCGGGTCAACCGCAGCTCACACCCGCCGAGGGTCAGCTCCAGACCGGCGGCGTCCGCCGGGTTGCCGACCAGCCGGTTCGCCAGCGCCAGCGCCGCCGGATCGAGCGCCCCCGACCGGGGTACGCCCAGGTGCGCCCACCCCGGCCGCCCCAGATCCTGCACGGTGGTACGCGGTCCCGCCCGGCGCACCTCGATCGCGCCCCCGGTCGGCCCGGATGACGGCTCCGCCCGGCCCACACCGGTCCCGTCCCTGGTCGGCCCGGATGACGGCTCCGCCCGACGCTTCGCGGTCATACCGCCCCCGGCCGGGACGGGTGGCCGCCGGTCATCCGGTCACCAGCCGGACCCGGGTGCCGGGGGTGAGGATGGCCGGTGGGTCGGCGGACACGTCGAAGAGGGTGAGCGTGGTCCGCCCCACCAGCAGCCAGCCACCTGGCGAGGCGGTCGGATAGATCCCCGCGTACGGCCCGGCCAGGGCCACCGAGCCGGCCGGTACCCGGGGGCGCGGGGTGGGCAGCCGGGGCACCGCGTACTGCGGGGGCAGCCCGGTCAGGTAGCCGAAGCCGGGGGCGAAGCCGCAGAACGCCACCCGGAACTCGGTCTCCCGTAGGCGTTGCACCACCTGGGGCACGGTCAGTCGCCAGTACGCGGCGACCAGGGGCAGGTCTTCGCCGTCGTACACGGTGGGGACCTCGACGGTGGCGGCGGTGGCCGTGGTGGTGACCGGGTCGGGGGTCCAGCCGGCGATCCGGGCGGCCGTGGCCTCGGGGTCGGGGACCCCGTCGAGCAGGACGGTGCCGGCCGCCGGGACGATCTCGGCGGCGCTCAGCTCACCGGCCGCGCGGCGTCGCCACAGCTCGGCCCGCCACTGTTCCACCTGGCCGGGGTCGTCACAGTCCAGCAGGAGGGCGTGCCGGCCCACGGGTCGGATGCGCATCCCGCCATACTCCCCCATCGATGCGCCGTCCAGGGTCGGTAGACTCCACCGGCGTGGTGACGGGTCGCACTACCTACAAGTAACCTACGGTGCCGTAACCTGATTCTGTGACCACCTCCGCACCGCTTCGACTCAAGCCGGTCGACATCGGTAAGCCCCGGATGCGCGGCTGGCTGCACACCTACGCGTTCTTCGTCGCGCTCGTCTGCGGCACCGTGCTCTGCGCCGTCGCGGCCACCCGCCCCGGCTGGGCCCCCCTGGTGAGCTGCCTGATCTACAGCGTGACCGTCTGCGGCCTCTTCGGCACCAGCGCCCTCTACCACCGGCGGGTGTGGTCGGAGCGCGGCTACCAGATCATGCGCCGGATGGACCACTCGATGATCTTCGTGTTCATCGCCGGCACGTACACCCCGCTCTGCGTGCTCCTGCTCGACCGGCGGATGGCCACCCTGATGCTCGGCCTGGTCTGGGGCGGGGCGCTGGCCGGCGTGGCCGTCAAGCTGATCTGGCCGCACGCCCCGCGCTGGGTCTCCGCCCCGCTCTACCTGGCCCTCGGCTGGGTGTCGGTGGCGATCCTCCCGCAGATCCTGCGCCAGGGCGGGGTCACCGTGCTGGTGCTGCTCGCCGCCGGTGGCGCGATCTACAGCGTCGGCGCGGTCTTCTATGCGCTGCGTCGGCCGAACCCGTGGCCCACCGTCTTCGGCCACCACGAGTTCTTCCACGCCTGCACCCTGATCGCCGCCCTCTGTCACCACATCGCGATCTACTTCGCTGTCTTCGCCTGATCACCCGCCCCGTGGCCGGGATGGTCGCGCCACCCCGCCGCCGGCCGCCCCGGCCCGGGGCTCGAACCGGCCCGGGGCTCGAACCGGCCCGGGGCTCGAACCGGCCCGGGGCTCGAACCGGGCAAGGTCTCGACCCGGCCGAGAGGGAACAGACCGGGGAACAGTTCAGGGGCCCCGCGCCGTTGCGGGGCCCCTGAGATCATGTGGTGCGGTGCGGTCAGACCGGGTAACCCGGGCCGCGCGCCTCGCGGTACTCCTCGCGCACCACCCGGTCGCCCTGCACCGGCACGACCCGGTCGGCGACGACCTGGTCCTGGCGCACCGCGGTGGTGACCACGGCCCGGCGACGGCTGTTCCAGAAGAAGAGGGTGGTCAGCAACCCGACGAGGCCGGCGAGCATCAGCACCCAGCCCACCACGTCGAGGTTGAGCCATCCCAGGTCGGCGTCGATGGCGAACGTGAAGATCGCACCCACCGCGATGAGGAAGATGCTGGCACCGATGCCCATGACGTCGCCTCCTTGGCTGTCAACTGGCGTTACCCACCCGCCACGGCCATCGAGGGCATCGATGAGCGAGTGGCCCCATCGACATACCCAGGCGACACACGCGTCAATCAGGCAAGCTGGGGGAATGACGGACGGCGAGGCCGAGACACGGACACTGGTGCTGCTCCGACACGCCAAGGCCGAACAACCCGGAAACGGCCCCGACGTCGAGCGGCGGCTGACCGCACGGGGGCACGCGGACGCCGCCGCCGCCGGGGCGTGGCTGGCCCGGCAGGCGCTGCTCCCCGACGTGGTGCTCTGCTCGGCGGCCCGCCGGACCAGGCAGACCTGGCACGACGTGGCGCTCGGCATGACCGGGGTCCCGCCGGAGGGTGGCCCGGCGGGGACGGCCCCGGTGGTGCGCTACGCCGCCGCCGCGTACGAGGCACACCCGGACGACCTGCTCGACCTGGTGCGCATGGTCGAGCCGGAGGCCCACACGGTCCTGCTCGTCGCCCACAATCCGGGCATCTCGCTGCTCTCGGCGCTCCTCGACCCGGAACTGGCCGACCGGGAGGGGCTGCGTACCACCGATCTCGCGGTGCACCGCACGACGCGTGCGGTGCACCGCACGACGACCTCGTGGGCGGACCTGACCCCGGGCGACAGCCCGATCATCGCCCGGCACACCGCCCGCGGCTGATCCTTCCGGCCACCGGCGGGCCCGCCCATTAGCGGGCCGGAAGCCAGCCGGCCTTGGACGACCGGCGGGTCCGGCCAACCGGCGGGCCTCGACGACCGCGGTGGGCCCGGCCAACCGGCGGGCGTAGACGACCGGGCGGGCGTAGACGACCGGGCGGGCGTAGACGACCGGGCGGGCGTAGACGACCGGGCGGGCGTAGACGACCGGGCGGGCGTAGACGACCGGGCGGGTCAGGACGGGGGCGCGGTGGGCGGCGGCGGGTCGGGCGGCGGCGGCATCATCGCGGTCGGGTGCGAGAGCCGGTTCTCCTCCACGATGAGCGTGCGCGCCCGCTTGCGCCGGTCCTGCCAGAACCAGAGCGTGGTGAGCAGCACGGCCAGGCCGGCCAGGATGAACACCCAGCCGACCGCGCGCAGATTGATCCACCAGACGTCGGCCCGGATGGCGAACGTCATGATCGCGCCGAGCGCGATGAGAAAAATGCCGCTACCAATGCCCATGTGCGCTGCACTCCCCCGTGCGATGGCCGTTGGGCGTGCCCTGACGTGGTCCGCGCGGGTTACCCGCCCAGCGGCCCACCTACCGGGATCGGACCCGGCAAATCCCGCGCCGCCGACCTCTTCTGCCGGCACCGGACCGGCACGATCACCTCAACGGGGCCGACAGTGCGGCACTCGGCGCACATGATCAGCACAAGGGGGCCGATAGTGCGCTATCCAGACGTCCGGATACCGCATTATCGGCCCCCTTGCGAATCACCCAGCGAACCTGGCACCCGGAGCCGCCGGCCTTGCCGGGCTGGTCAGGTCAGGTCGGGGGCGGTCGGGGTCAGAAGGCCTCCTCCGGGAGGTCCATGATGTCCAGGTCGGCACCCTCGATGATCCGCCGGTCGGCGCCGATGCGGGGCAGCACCTCGCGGGCGAAGAACCGGGCGGCGGCCACCTTGCCGGTGTAGAACGCCCGGTCGGCGGTGGAGACCTCGCCGGCCAGTGCCTTCAGCGCCACGTCGGCCTGCTTCTGGAGCAGCCAGCCGACGACCAGGTCGCCGAGGGCGAGCAGGAAGCGACGGCTACTCAGGCCGACCTTGTAAAGGCTGCGGGTGTCGCCGGCCTGGGCCTCACCGAGCCAGCCGGTCAGCACGCCGAGGATGTGCTGGATCTCGGCGAGCGCCCGGCCGAGCGCCTGCCGCTCCTCCTTGAGCTGCCCGTTGCCGGCCTCGGTGCTGATGAACTCCTGGACCTCACCGGCGACCGTCATGAGCGCCTTGCCGTTGTCCCGGACGATCTTCCGGAAGATCAGGTCGAGGCTCTGGATCGCGGTGGTGCCCTCGTACAGAGTGTCGATCTTGGCGTCCCGGACGTACTGCTCCAGCGGGTAGTCCTGCAGGAAGCCGGAGCCGCCGTACGTCTGGAGCGCCTCGTGGCCGAGCAGCTCGTACGCCCGCTCCGAGCCGACGCCCTTGACCAGCGGCAGGAGCAGGTCGTTGACCCGCTTGGCCAGCTTGGTGGCCGGTTCGTCGCCGGCCGCCTCGGCGATCGCGATCTTGTCCTGCCAGGTGGAGGTGTAGCAGACCAGCGCCCGCAGTCCCTCGGCGTACGACTTCTGCATCAGCAGCGAGCGGCGCACGTCCGGGTGGTGGGTGATGGTGACCCGGGGCGCGGCCTTGTCGGCCTGCTGGATCAGGTCGGCGCCCTGCACCCGGTTCTTCGCGTACTCCAGGGCGTTGAGGTAGCCGGTGGAGAGGGTGGCGATCGCCTTCGTGCCGACCATCATCCGGGCGTACTCGATGATCATGAACATCTGCCGGATGCCGTCGTGCTTCTCGCCCAGCAGCCAGCCCTTGGCCGGTACGCCGTGCTCGCCGAAGGTCAGCTCGCAGGTGTTGGAGACCTTGATGCCCATCTTGTGCTCGACGTTGGTGGCGTAGACGCCGTTGCGCTCGCCCAGGTCGCCGGTCTCGGCGTCGAAGTGGAACTTCGGCACGACGAAGAGGGACAGCCCCTTGGTGCCCGGGCCGCCGACGCCCTCGACACCGACCGGACGGGCCAGCACGTAGTGGACGATGTTGTCGCTGAGGTCGTGCTCGCCGGAGGTGATGAAGCGCTTCACGCCCTCGACGTGCCAGGAGCCGTCCGGCTGCGGGACCGCGCGGGCCCGGCCGGCACCGACGTCCGAGCCGGCGTCCGGCTCGGTGAGCACCATGGTGGAGGCCCACTGCCGGTCGATGAATAGCTTGGCCCACTTCTTCTGCTCGTCGGTGCCCTCGACCTGCAACACGTGCGCGAAGGAGGGGCCGGAGGCGTACATCCAGACCGGCGCGTTGGCGCCGAGCACCAGCTCGGCGAGCGACCACCAGAGGGCGCGCGGGGCGCTGCTGCCGCCGAGGGACTCGGGGAGGTCCAGCCGCCAGAACTCGGAGTCCATGAACGCCTGGTACGACTTCTTGAACGACTCCGGCAGCGGCGCGGTGTGCGTCGCGGGGTCGAAGACCGGCGGGTTGCGGTCGCTGTCCTGGTAGCTGGCCGCGAGGTCCTCACGGGCCAGGCGGTCGACCTCGGAGAGGAAGCTGCGGGCGGTGTCGACGTCCAGGTCCGTGTACGGCTCCTGGCCGAACGTCCGGTCCGCCCCGAAGACCTCGAACAGGTTGAACTCAAGGTCCCGAAGGTTGCTCTTGTAGTGGGTCATGTTCGCTGGCCCCGCTTCCGGACAGGTGTTACCGATCAGTAACCCCCACTGTATTACTCACCGGTAGGCAGCGACAACCCGCGCGCCGGAGTGACGGCGATTACACACCTGCGCTTCAGCTCTCCGCCGCGCCGACCTCCCACGAGGGCACCGCCACCGTCACCCCGCTGCGCGGGCCGGTGTACTCCATCAGGACCAGGGCGATGTCGTCGTCGAGCCGACCGTGCACCCACTCGACCAGCGCGGTCTCCAGGGAGGCCAGACCGTCCCCGACCGTGCCGTGACCGAGCAACCGCCAGGCCCGGTCGGCGGTCGGGAAGAACTCGCCGTCCCGCCGCGCCTCACCGAGCCCGTCGGTGAAGAGCAGTAGCCGGTCGCCCGGTTCCAACCGCTCGACCCGGGGCCGGACCACCGGCATGAAACCCAGCGGCGGCGCGGGGGCGGGCGGCTCCAGCGGGATCACCGCACCCCGGCGCAGCAGCAGCGGTGCCGGATGGCCGCAGTTGACGATGGTCAGCGTCCCGCCGCGCTCCTCGACCACGGCGGCGGTGACGAAGTCCTCGTCACCCACGTTGCGGGCCACCGCCCGGTCCAGGTCGGCCACCACCGCCCGCAGGTCGGGCCGTTCGTAGGCGACGTGCCGGTAGGAGCCGAGCACGATGCTGGCGAGCCGGACCGCGTCCAGCCCTTTGCCGCGCACGTCCCCGATGATCATTCGGACGCCGTACGGGGTGTCGATCGCCTCGTACAGGTCTCCGCCGATCTCGGCGGTGGCCGTGGGAGAGATGTACCGGGCCGCCACCGCCAGGGTGCCGACCTGCGGGCCGAGCGGACGCAGCACAGCCTGCTGGGCCACCGAGGCCAGTTTGGACAGCTCGCCGATCCGCTCGACCTGACCCTGCCGGACCGCCGCCACGCTGGCCGCCACCAAGGTGGCGAAGGCGATGCCGACGAGGGCGACGGGCGTGGTCAGCTTCATCTCCGAATCGGCCACCGCGAACCCGGCCCCGACCAGCAGCGCGAGGAAGCCCACCCCGGTCACCGCCCGCCAGGAGGCGAACCCGGCGGCCAGGATCGGCGCCACCGTCATCAGCGCGACGTAGTGGACGCCCCGGCCGTCGGCCGACTCGATCGCCGAAACGATCGCGAGCAGCCCGACGGCCGCGCCGACGCCGGCGCGGGACCCGGGACTCAGTGGGCCACGGCCCAACTGGAAGGCATGTTTACGTACGTGGGACAGCATGCCTGATGGAACCGGGCCGGAGAATGAACCTAGCCCCACGATTGAGGATGTTCTGCCCGGCCGGCCCACCCGTGCCGCCGTTCGCCGTCAGCCGAGCACCTCGTACCTGACGGTCAGTTCACCCAGGTCGACCGAGGCGATCGAGGCGAAGGCGGCCCGGGACAGATCGATGCACCGTCCGTCGATGAACGGGCCACGGTCGTTGATCCGTACGGTGACGGACTTGCCGTTGGCCGGGTTGGTCACCCGGACCTTGGTGTTTAACGGCAGGGTCTTGTGTGCGGCGGTCAACGCGCTCGGGTCGAAGTTCTCGCCGTTGGCGGTCAACTGACCCTCGTCATAGAAGGACGCGCCGCAGGAGCCACTGTCGACCACGTTGCTCTTCGGGGCCGCCGCCTTCTTGGTGGTGGCGGAGGGCTTGGGCGCGGCCGTGCGCGGCTTGCTCCGGGAGGCGGCCTGGGTCCGGGCCGCCTTCGGGCTGGCGGTGACGGTCGGCGACGGGGTGACGCTCGGGGACACGGTGGGGCTGGGGCTCAGGCTGGGGCTCAGGCTCGGGGTCGGCGCGGCGGTGGTGCCGGCGGCGCTGGGGGTGACCGTGTCCACGACCGCGGGAGCCGGCGTGTCGTCGGCGGTCAACTGGACCGCGCCGACGGTGCCGCCGACGGCGAGCGCGACGCCCACCGCGGCGGTGGCGGCGATGCCGGCGGGCGAGGAGAAGATCCGGGTACGGGAGTGCCTGCCAACCACCGGCTCGGTCCTTTCGTATGCCTTCATAACGGCTCGGACCGTAACGACAGAAGCACTTCCGAAGTCAACGTGATCATGGCGTTATGCCCGGAATTACAGTGATACGTGTGACCGATCAGCCGAGGACCGCTGGGCCGCACGGGCCAGAATGCCACCGTTGGCATCCACCGCCGAGGATGGGGTCATGACCGCCGCGCTGCGCACCCGCCTGGTCGAGCTGTTCAGCTGGGTCGATCCGGGGCCGGGCAGCAGCCATCTGGTCAGCGACACCTCCGGCTGGTGGCGGGACGCGGAGGTGCTGACCGGGCTCGGACCGGCCCTGGTCGCGCCGTTCCGGGCCACCCGGCCGACCGTCGTCGTCGCCCCTGCGGCGACCGGGCTGATGCTCGGCCCGCTCGCCGCGACCGCCCTCGGGGTCGGCTTCGTCCCGGCCCACAAACCCGGCGACGGACGACTCCCCGCCGGCCCGCTGACCTGGGCGCAGAGCCCACCCGACTTCCGGGGAAGGCAGGTCGACCTGGCGGTACGCGCCGACCGGCTCGGCGCGGGCGACCGGGTGCTCATGGTGGACGACTGGGTGGCCACCGGCGCACAGGTGCGGGCCGTCCGGGACCTCTGCGCCGCCCGGGGCGCCCACTGGCTCGGCGTCGCCGCCGTGGTCGTCGACCTGCCCGCCCCGGTCGCCGCCGCACTCGGCGCACACGGGCTGCTCACCCCCGACGATCTGGCCTGACCACGGCCTTGACGGTCGTCACGCCGGCCCGGTGAGCCGCACGAACTCCTCGACCGCCGTGCAGACCCGGCCCAGCACCTCGGCCGAGCGGGCCAGCGGGCCGGGCAGCAGCAGCCCGTGGTCGGCGTCCGGCACCTCCAGCACATGCGGGGTGAGCCGACGCGCCACCGCACCGTCCCACGCGCCGTCCGCCGTACCGCCGACCAGCAGGAACGGCGCGGACGCCCGGCCCAGGGCCGCGACCACCTCGGGCCGGTGCAGCAGCGGCGTCAACCAGATCGCCCGGGGATGAGCACCGCGCGCCGGTCCGCCATGGTCCCTCCCGTCGTCGGCCCCACCGTAGTCGCGACGATGCCGACCGTGGGGCATCGAAACCGGGCGACGGGACAGCGGCACCCCGGTAGCCTCGGCCGCATGTGGCCTCGGATCGGCGGACTCCGCACGCTCGCCCTCGGCACCCCCGGTGAGCTGCGCACCACCCTCAACACGCTGGTGCTCACCGGGGTCAAGACGGCCACCGCCGGACTGCTCACCGAGTACGCCGGCGAGGCCGAGGAGTTGGAGCACGTCGGTGAGCGGCTGGCGCTGGTCGACGACCGGGACGCCCTCGTCGGGGTGGTCGAGGTGACCGGCATCGAGGTCGTCCCCTTCGCCACCGTCGGATGGGATTTCGCCCGCTCCGAGGGCGAGGGCGACCGGTCGATCGAGGAATGGCGGGCCGGGCACGCCGGCTACTGGGCCCGGGCCGGCACCCCGGTCACCGACGACACCGAGATCGTCTGCATCCGGTTCCGGCTGGTCTCGGCCGGCGACGGCGGGATACGCACCGGCGACCTCGGCACCTGAGCCGGCCCCGGGCGGCACCCCGTCAGCGCGTGCGGCACCTTGTCAGGGCGTGCGCAGCT
The DNA here is from genome assembly GCF_900091525.1 of Micromonospora matsumotoense. Taxonomy (GTDB): domain Bacteria; phylum Actinomycetota; class Actinomycetes; order Mycobacteriales; family Micromonosporaceae; genus Micromonospora; species Micromonospora matsumotoensis. Next base: position 56,435 of record NZ_FMCU01000026.1, on the reverse strand, counting down.
CCGGCAGCAGACGGGTGGCGACGTCCGCCAGCACCGCCTCGTCGCCCGCATACCAACTGCTGGCCCGGGGCCAGTGGGTGATCACGTCGGTGAAGCCGAGGGCCGCCGCCCGCGCGACCTGCTCGGCGAAGAAGTCCGCGCTGCGCAGCGAGAAGACCGGCGCCGAGTCCAGCGAGAGATAGCGGGGCAGGGTGACCGGGTCGCGGCCAGCCTCGTCGAGGGTACGGTCCATCCGGGCGCAGAGCGCCGCCACCCCGTCCCACCAGGCCGTCAGCTCCTCCTCACCGGTGCCGGTGGTGACCCAGCCCTGACCGAACCGGGCCGCCAGCCGCATCGACCGGGGCCCGTTGGCAGCCATCACGAACGGCACCCGGGGTTGTTGCACGCAGCCGGGGTTGTTGCGGGCGTCCACGGCGGTGAACCAGTCGCCCTGCCAGCTGGTGCCGTCCTCCCGCAGGATCAGGTCCAGCAGTTCGGTGAACTCGCCGAACCGGTCCACCCTCGGCCGGGGCGGCAGAGTCTCCCCGCCCAGCACGGCCGAGTCGAAGCCGATGCCACCCGCCCCGAGGCCCAGCAGCAGCCGCCCGCCGCAGATGTCGTCGAGGGTGGTCACCTGCCGGGCGAACGCCGCCGGATGCCGGAAGTTGGGCGAGGCGACCAGGGTGCCCAGCCGGACCTGCCGGGTCACCGTGGCGGCGGCGGTCAGCGTCGACATCGAGTCGAACCAGGGGCCGTCGACCAGATCCCGCCAGCCCAGATGGTCGTACGTCCAGGCGTGGTCGAAGCCCCACTCGTCCACCTGCTGCCAGCGCCGACGCGACTCCGACCAGCGCTGGTCGGGAAGGATCACGATGCCAATCCGCATGATCACCAGGGTACGTCCCGACGCCCGCTCCGCCGTTCCCGCCGGTCAACACCCTCCCGTGAGCAGTGCCGGCGGTCGGGCAGCAGGGCTGCACCGCCGGGACCGGAACCGGGCCGTGGCCGTTCCGGACCGTGAACACCTTCGCAGACAGCGGTGTCGACATCGGAGCCGTCGTGCGCCCCTGCAAGGAACAGGACTGCGGTTGCGCCCCCAGCATCAAGTGCCGACTGGGCGTGGCGAAGGGAAATACCACGGTGTACGCCCGGTGCCTGGCCCACTCCACCTTCACCGGCGTGCCGGGCGATCTTCAGGACACCATCTGGTTCAAGATCACGTGGCCGAACAACAGGATCACGGCGGCCCAGGTGTTCGTCTCCACCGTCCACGACCAGTACTCCGGCTGGGTGAAAGGCTCGACCCTGGAGCCCGAGGGGCACAACGGCAGCGTCCCCACATGCCCCGCCGAGCCGAGCGTCGAACCCTTCGTCCAGGCAATGCCCTCACCGACGCGATGATGAGGTCAGCGGCCACAGCCGACCGAGCACGACCCGAGGCGGGCCGCCGAGGGACGCGGGATCGACTGCCTGAAGGTGCGCCGTAGGAGCGTCCAGGCAGGAAACGGTATGCGGCTCGGCTGTCGTCGGGTGTCGATCACGACGGGAGTTGATCAGCAACCAATGAGGTGCTTTCGCGCCTCCCTGATGACGGAAGCCCTGGCGGGACATGTGTCCCGTCGCGGGCCCCGGGGGGCGAGCCTGCGCGAGGTCATGGCGCGGATGGGGCACGACAAGCCCGCGTGCCGCGCTGATCTACCAGCACGCCAATCGGGAGGCCGACCAGAGCATCGCCGACACAATCGACAAGGCGGTCAAGACGGCCCGGCGCAAGCCGAGCAAGCGGAAGCGGGCCACCGAGGGCGACGGATCGGCCGTCTGATCGGAGGTGTTGTCAACGTGTCAATCACGTCGAAAAGGATCGTCGGCTAGCGAAGGGGCTTCCACGCGTTCGTCCTGTACTTGGATCTCTTGTCTGGCCCGGTGGGCACCAGGGTTGTAGATCTCGTCGATCGGGCCCATCAGCCCAGCACCCACGCCACTACGCCGGACACGGTGTGCGAGCCAGACAAGCCCAGCCAAGATCACGGCGAGACTGCCGACAACCATCAGTAGCGCCACGACAAGCATCCACGCGACACAGCCTAGGACGAGGTAATGGCCCGCTAATGGCCCGTCCCTGTTTCAGCATGACCTAGAACCACGGAAGCCCTGGCGGGACGCCTGTCCTGACCAGGGCTTCCGTACGTGGAGCGGGTGACGGGAATCGAACCCGCACTGTCAGCTTGGGAAGCTGATGTTCTGCCATTGAACTACACCCGCAAGCGGGACCACTGTACCTGAGGTGACCATGCCCGCGCACCCTGGCACCCCCGCGCGCCGCCGACCACCATCCGTTACCAATCAGCTACCACCTGCTGAAATTAAACGGTCAGATGTTTCACAGAAGCAGCTTGGGGACGTTCTCAAACGTGTCGATCAGTTGTAACGTCACCCCCACGTTCACGACCTCGGTGCGACATACCCCCTGTCGCGCCGCCAGAAAGAGGTGGGCCCATGGGACTGCGTCCCAACCTGCTGACCCGGCGTGCCGCCGGTGTCGCATCGACGACCTTCGCGCTGCTGTTGAGCACCGCTGCGGTGGGCGTCGTGCCTGCGGCTTCCGCGTACTCCGCAGCCCCCGGTAACGCCCCCTGCGCGGAACCGGCCGACGTCCACGCGGACGTCCACTCCGACGCGCGTGTGCGCGGCGGCAGCAAGGCCGCCCAGAAGCGGCACGACCCGAACGAGCTGACCGCCAAGCAGGTCCAGGACCGGGAGGCGGACTTCGCCGCCGCCCTGCGCAACAGTGCCCTGCGGTCGAAGTCCAGCATCCGCACCGGTTCGACCGAGGGCAGGACGGTGGCGCTGGCCCCGATCACGGTCCCGGTCGTCGTCCACGTGATCCAGCGGGACAGCACCCGGGCCGGAGGCAACATCCCCGACTCGATGATCAACTCGCAGATCAGCGTGCTGAACCAGGCGTACAGCGGCGCGACCGGTGGTGCGGCCACCGGCTTCACCTTCCAGCTCCAGAAGATCAACCGGGTCACCAACGCCTCCTGGTACCCGATCGTGCAGGGGTCCTCGGCCGAGCGGTCGATGAAGACCTCGCTGCGCACCGGCGGCAAGAACACCCTCAACATGTACCTGGGTGAGCTGAGTGACGACCTGCTCGGCTGGGCGACCTTCCCCAAGCGCACCCTGGACGTGATGGACGGCGTCGTCGCGCTCGGTGAGTCGCTGCCGAACGGCGCCGCCACCAACTACAACAAGGGCGACACCGGCACCCACGAGGTCGGCCACTGGCTGAACCTGTACCACACCTTCCAGGGTGGCTGCTCGGGCTCGGGCGACGGCGTCTCCGACACCCCGGCCGAGCGTGAGCCGGCCTTCGAGTGCCCGACCGGCCGGGACACCTGCACCGCGTCCGGCAAGGACCCGATCACCAACTTCATGGACTACACCTACGACTCGTGCATGTACCAGTTCACCGCTGGTCAGGCGAGCCGCATGGTGAACGCCTGGACCGCCTACCGCGCGTCGGCCTGACCGGCGGCACGCACGCCGGCGTCCTGACCGGCACGCCAGCGACATCAGGTGCCGGCTCCGTCCTTCCCGGACGGGGCCGGCACCGTCGTCTGCGGGGTCAGGCGGCGGTACGACGGGTGTCGAACCCGTGCCGGCCACGCCGGGACGGCCGCTGGTCGGGTAGGTCGGCGACACCCGGTCGGCCCGCCGTCGGGTCCAGCCAGACCTGCACGGCGGGCCGCCCGCCGTCGGGGCGCAGCGGGCCGCCGTGGTCGCGGCGGGTCAGCATGGCGACGTCCACGCTGAACTCGAAGAGCCGCCAGTCGACCTGGGGTGCGGCCCGACCGATCGCGGCCACCAGCGCCACCCGGGCCGGATCGGTCACCGGCGCGGCGCGACCGGCGAGGTAGGCCTCGTCGTCGCTCTCCTCCGACGGGAACGAGTGGAGCGCGTAGCGGCCGTCACGTTCGAGGTCGCGCCGCTTGGGCGAGTCGACGACGAAGCAGAACAGCCCGCCGTCGGTGACCAGCGGGCAGACCGGGTGCACCCGGGGGCCGCCGTCGGCGCGGACGGTGGCCAGGTAGCCGAAACCCGGCCCGTACTGCTGGAGGAGAAGGCGGATCCCGTCGGCGAGTCGGGGCTCGTCGGCGGCGAATGCGGACCAGGATGCCATGGAGTCATCCTATCGAACAGGCGTTCTAAAATCAGTCCGACACGCAGGTGGAACGGCCCGACATGCGCCCCGGAGCCGCCGACGACGACGGCCCGCGGGCGGCCCGGTAGGCCGGGGCGGCCGACGCGCCGGCGAGGCCGGTGGGGCGGCCCGGTAGGCAGGGCCGGCCGACGTGCTCGATAGGGTGTCCCGATGCTGCTCTCCGACCGGGACCTGGTCTCCGAGATCAAGGCGGGCGCGCTGGCGCTGGAGCCGTTCGAGCCGAGCCTGGTGCAGCCGTCCAGCATCGACGTGCGTCTCGACAAGCTGTTCCGGGTGTTCAACAACCACCTCTACACCCACATCGACCCGGCCGTGCAGCAGGACGACCTGACGTCGATGGTCGAGGTGCCGGGGGGTGAGCCGTTCGTGCTGCACCCGGGCGAGTTCGTGCTCGCCTCCACGCTTGAGGTCATCTCGCTCGGTGACCAGCTCGCCGGCCGGTTGGAGGGCAAGTCGAGCCTGGGCCGGCTCGGTCTGCTCACCCACTCGACCGCCGGCTTCATCGACCCGGGCTTCTCCGGCCACGTCACGTTGGAACTGTCGAACGTGGCCAACCTGCCGATCACCCTGTGGCCGGGCATGAAGATCGGCCAGCTCTGCATCTTCCGGCTCTCCTCGCCGGCCGAGCACCCCTACGGCTCCGCGGTCTACGGGTCGCGCTACCAGGGCCAGCGCGGGCCGACCCAGAGCCGTTCCTGGCAGAACTGGCGCACCTGGCCCACCCGCTGATCACACCGCACCGGGCCGGGCCGGACCCCACCGGACCGGGCCGGGCCGCACCCCGAGGGTGCGGACCACAAACCTGGCGGCGCGGCCGCATCCCAGGGACGGGCCGCCGCCGGAGCACGGTCACACCGGAGCGAGGAACACCGCGTCCGGACCCCCGATAAGGAGGCCCGGACGTGCGGGTCAGCCGGGTCGGCCGTAGCTGTTGACCGGCCCGTCGTCGACCCGCTTCATCGTGATCGGCTGACCGGACTGGGAGGCGTGCACGACCCAGCCGTCCCCGACGTACATCCCGACGTGGTGCAGGTCGGAGTAGTAGAAGACCAGGTCGCCGGGGCGCAGGTCGGCCCGGCTCACCCGGTCGGTGACCTGGCGCTGCTGCCGGGCGTTGTGCGGTAGCGACACCCCGGCCTTCGACCAGGCGGCCATGGTCAGCCCGGAGCAGTCGAAGTTGTTCGGGCCGGCCGCGCCCCACACGTACAGCTTGCCGATCTGGGCGCAGGCGTACTTGACGGCCGTGCCGGACGGACCACCGGGGTAGCCGGCCGGGCACGGGGCCGGGCGCAGCGACCCTCCGCCGCCGTTGCCGTAGACCTTGAGCCGCAGCTTCTGCAACCGGTCGATCTCGGTGTTGATCTGCTTCTTCTTCGCCGCCAACTGGGCCTCGGTACGGGTCAGTTGGGCGACCATCTCGTCCAACGGCGCCTTGGTCGCGGCGAGTTCGTCGCGCAGCGCCGCGACGGCCCGCACCTCGCGCTGCTGGCGGCTGGCGAACCGGTCCAGCAACCCCAACTGTTCGACCACCTGGCTCGGGTTGTGGCTGCCGAGCAGGGCGTTGACGGTGGACATGTTCTCGCCCTTGTACGCCTGAACGGCGAGGCCGCTGACCTGGTTCATCGCCTGGTCCACCCGGCGCTGCAGCGGGGCGATCCGCTTGCCCAGCGCGTCGGCCTGCCGGCGCTTGGCGGCCAGGTCGGTCCGGGTGGCGTTGTGCTGCTCGATGATCGGTTCGAGCTTGTTCCAGTCCTGGTCGATCTGTCGTTCGATCTCGGCGACCGAGGGGTCGGCGTGGGCTGCCGTGGCGCCACCGGTCAGGGCGACCGCCACGGCGGCCAGGGTGGCGAGGGTGGTGGTGGTGAAGCGGGACCAGCGTGGGCGCGGCACCGCCGTCTCGCGGGCGACCTGGGTCGACCGGCGTGACGGTGGCCGCGGGGCATGGTGTGCCACCGGGCTCCGGGCTCCTTCTTCCTCGACCGCCTACCGGGTTAGCTGACGGGTTCGGGCGGGAAGGGAGCGCCCTACCGCAGTGGTTGCGGATTCACCCCGGCGTACCTGGGTCCCCGGCTCGCCCGGAGGCGACTCGGCGGTGCCGGCCGACGCCACCCCGGGCGGGGCGGACCTGGTGCCGACCGACGATTGACCAGAGTAGAGACGGTCGTTATCGATCCGCAACCCGCCGGGCCGGCACACTCCGGCTCCGGAAACACGCAACCCCCGGCCCGTCGGGGCCGGGGGTTGACGTCTGCGCTGGTCAGCCCGGTCGGCGGAAGCCGGCCACCGGCATGTTGTTGATGCTGGCCACCTGGACCGGCTTACCGGTCCGCGGCGCGTGCACCATCGTGTCGTTGCCCAGGTAGAGGCCGACGTGGTGCAGGTCGCTGAAGAAGAAGACCAGGTCGCCGGGGCGGGCCTCGGAGCGCGGGATGGCCTTGCCCTCGTTCCACTGGGCACCGGTGAAGTGGGTCAGCGAGATCCCGGCCGCCTTGTAGGCGAACTGGGTGAGCCCGGAGCAGTCGAACGAGTTGGGCCCGGTGGCACCCCAGACGTACGGGTCACCGACCTGCTGGCAGGCCACCTGGATCGCGGTACGGGCGGCGGAGCTGAGCACCCCGTTGATCGTGGGGCAGCCGTTCACCTTGACGGTGGTCTTCGGCATCGACGCCTGGAGCCGCTTGATCTCGGCGTTGATCTTGGTCTTCTTGGCCGCGAGATCCTTCTCCTGCTGCACCTCGGCGGCGATCAGGGTGTCGAGCTTCTGCTTCTCGGCGTCGTACTTGCGGCGCACCACGAGCACCGCCTCGACCTCTCTGCGCTGCTCGGCGGCGAGCCGGTCCAGAATGGTCAGCTGCGCGGCGAGGGTACCCGGCCGGCTGGTGGTGAGCAGCGCGCTCAACTCCTGCGACGGCCCGGACTTGTAGTAGCGCGAGGCGAGGTCGCCCACCCGGCCCAGGGCCAGTTCGCTCTGCAGGGCCAGCGGCTCGATCTTCTTCTGAAGTTCGACCGACTTCTTGCGGTTGACCTTCAGCTGCGCCCGGACCTTGTTGTAGCTCTCGATGGTCGGTTCGAGCTGCTCCCACTGCTTGTCGAGCGCCGCCTCGATCTCCTCGGGCGACGGCGCGGCATGCGCCGGCACGGCGAGCATCCCGGCGCCCACGGCGACCGCCGCGACCACGACGAGCAGGCGGCGGGCGACCCGCCGAAGGACTGCCGGCCGGGCGGGCGACCGGCCCTGGACGTGACGTTGAGGGGGCATGGTTGCCACCGGCGTCGACTCCTTTGCCACCGACCGCCGGGCGCCTCGCTAAGGGGAAGCAGGAGGCAGACGACCCACAGCGGCCGGTGCAACATTAGGGGCAGTCACGGTATGGAATCAAGGCGGGTGGGCACACCATCACATCAGTGCAATCGCTTGCACACAAAGGGTGTGCACTCAATTTCCAACGATCGCAGTCAATACATCGTCGAGGGTGACCACACCCAGGGGGCGGCGACCGTCGCTCACCAGCACCATGTGCCGCCGCTCGCGCCGCATCGCCAGCAGCAGATCGGCCAGCGTACGGTCCGGCGGCACCACCGCCAGCGGCCGGTAGACCTCGGCCGGCACCGGCGCCCGGCGGGACGCTCCGGCGTACCCGAGGACGTCCTTGACGTGCACGAAGCCCAACACCCGCCGGGTGGAGCGCTGCACCACCGGGAAGCGGGACCGGCCGGTGGTGGTCGCCAGCACCTCCAGTGAGGCCGGTGAGACGTCCTCGGCCACCGTGGTCACCGTGGACCAGGGTTGCAGCGCGTCCGCCGCCGTCCGGTCGTGCAACGCCAACGCCCCGGTGATCCGGGCGTGCTCCTCGGCGTCGAGCAGCCCCTCGGTGCGGGCCTGGGCCACCAGCCCGGCCAGCTCCTCGGCGGTGAAGACCGTCTTCACCGCGTCGGCGGCCTCCACCGCCCACAGTCGCAGCACCTGCCGGGCCGCCCACTTCATCGCCAGCAGCAGCGGTTTGGTGGCCAGGCAGAACGCCAGCATCGCCGGCCCCAGCCAGAGCGCCGACGGTTCCGGGCCGGCCAGGGTGATGTTCTTCGGCACCATCTCGCCGACCACCGTGTGCAGGAAGACCACCACGCCCAGGGCGATCAGGAAGGCGACCGGGTGCACCGCGCCCGCCGGCAGCAGCACCGCGTGGAACACCGGCTCCAGCAGGTGGGCCAGGGCCGGCTCGGCGATCGCGCCCAGCCCGAGCGAGCAGACGGTGATGCCCAACTGCGCCCCGGCGATCATCAGCGGAATCTGGTTCATCGCCGACAACGCCCACCGGGCCCGCTTCGAGGTCGCGGCCAACGGCTCCACCACCGTGTGCCGGGACGCGATCAACGCGAACTCGCTGCCCACGAAGAACGCGTTGCCGAGCAGCAGCACCACCGCCACCAGCAGCTCAGTCATCGACGTGCGGCTCCTCGGGACGGACCACCCGGACCTGCTCGATCCGATGCCGCTCCACCTCGACGACGGTGAACTCGTAACCGTCGGCCCCGGTCGTCTCGCCGGGCAGCGGGATGTGCCCCAGCCGGGCCATCAGAAACCCCGCCAGCGTCTCGTACGGGCCCTCGGGGAGCCGGAAGCCGGTCTGTTCGAACAGTTCGTCCTCCCGTAGCACCCCGTCGACCAGAACGGTCCGTTCCCCACCCGGGACGGTCAGTCCGGTGTCGTGGGCGTCGTCCACGGTGGCCGGGTCGAACTCGTCGGCGATCTCCCCGACCAGCTCCTCGACCAGGTCCTCGACGGTCACCACCCCGTCGGTGCCCCCGTACTCGTCGACCACGATCGCCAGGTCGGACCCGGCGGCCTTCAGCGCCGCCAGCACGCCGTCGAGATCGAGGCTCTCCGGGACGTACACGGGCTCGCGGGCGACCGAGGCGACGGTGGTGCCGGCCCGCGCGGCCAGCGGCACACCGAGCGCGTCGGGTACGGCCGCGACCCCGGTGACCAGGTCGAGAGTCTCCTCAAAGACGGGGAACCGGGTCCGGCCGGTCCGGCGGGACAGGTCCAGCAGTTCGGCGACGGTGGCGGTGGCCCGCAGCGCGATCACGTCCACCCGGGGGGTCATCGCCTCGGCGGCCCGCTTGTCACCGAAGCGGATGGTGCGCCGCAGCAGCATGGCGGTGTCCGGCGGCAGCGCGCCGGCCCGGGCCGAGATGGCCGCCAGCAGGCCCAGCTCCTCCGGGGAGCGGGCGCTGGCCAGCTCCTCCTGGGGCTCCACCCCGAGCTGGCGGACCAGCCGGTTGGCCGAGTTGTTCAGCCCCCTGATCAGCCAGCCGAAGGTCCGGGAGAAGGCCCGCATCGGCCCGGCGGTGGCCAGCGCCGCCGGCATCGGTCGGGCCAGCGCCAGGTTCTTGGGCACCAGTTCGCCGAAGAGCATCGAGAGCAGGGTGGCCAGCGCCAGGGCGAGCAGCGGGCTGAACCGGTCCACGCCGCCCAGCGGGGCCAGCAGCGGGTGGAACAGCCGGGCGAGGGCGGGCTCGGCCAGGTAACCGGTGAGCAGCGCGGTGAGGGTGATGCCGAGCTGCGCCCCGGAGAGCTGGAAGGAGAGTTCGCGCAGCGCCCGGCGGACCGTGGCGGCGGTGGCGTCGCCGGCCTCGGCCCGCCGGTCGATCTCCGCCCGGTCCACGGTGACCAGGGCGAACTCGGCCGCGACGAAGAACGCGTTGCCGGCGGTCAGCAGCACGAAGCCGACCAGGGGCAACAACGTGCCGAGCAGCAGTGAGTCGATGGGCGTGATTGTTTCAGATCCGCCCCCGGCGGTCACCGGGGCGTGGCTCACAGTTACCGGATTCGCCGTCAGGTTCGCCTACCCGCCAGGGTTCGCGCCGCGGGGTTAGCGTGGACGACATGGCACCGCTTACCCTCGCCGACGAACTGGTCCTGCTCGCCTACGACGACACCGGGGTGAACCGGCTCGGCCGACCGAACCTCGACTACGGGCTGGCCGGGGCGGTGTTGCTGGAGCTGGCCCTCGCCAGCCGGGTCGAGGTGGTCGACGACCGGCTGGTGGTGACCGACCCGACTCCGACCGGCCGCCGGGTGCTCGACGACGCCCTCGCCGAGGTGACCGCCGACGACAAGCGTCGCCGGCCGAAGGACTGGATCGGCCGGCTGGCCAAGGGGCTGCCCGATCGCGTGCTGTCGGGTCTGGTCGACGAGGGGGTGCTGCGCCGGGAGTCCGACCGGGTGCTGCTGGTGTTCCCGCGTACCCGCTATCCGTCGCCGACCGGCGCGGAGCCGGTGGCGGAGACGGCGGCCCGGCAGCGGATGGTCGACGCGCTGCTCTCCGACGGCCCGGTGGAGGCCCGGACGGCCGCGTTGCTCGGCCTGACCCGGGCGGTCGGGCTGGACCGCAAACTCTTCCGGGAACTGCCGAAGGAGCGGCTCAAGACCCGCGCCACGGAGATCGCCGCCGGGGACTGGGCGTCCGCGGCGACGAAGAAGGCGATCGAGGAGACCCAGGCCGCGGTCATGGTGGCCACCACGGTGGCCACCACGGCCGCCATCATCACCACGACGTCCTGACGACCGCGACGGCGGCGGCACCGGGTGGGTGCCGCCGCCGTCGTGCGTCCGTCCACGGCAGCGGTACGGCCTCAGCCGGCGGCCGGCGCGGTCTCCTTCTCACCGGGTGCGGCGTCCGGCTTGACCGAGCGGAGCAGCACGCTGGCCACGTCGACCACCTCGACCTGCTCGCCGGCCCCCTTGCCGTTGACCCCGTCGTTGAGCATCGTCGAGCAGAACGGGCAGCCGACGGCGACCGTCCGGGCCCCGGTGGACATGGCCTCCTCGACCCGGTCCACGTTGATCCGCTTGCCGATCTTCTCCTCCATCCACATCCGGGCGCCGCCGGCACCGCAGCAGAAGGAGCGCTCGCTGTTGCGCGGCATCTCGATGAGCCCGCTGTCCGCGTTGCCGCCGCCGTTGATGGCGCTGCCGAGCACCTCCCGTGGCGGAGCGAAGACCCGGTTGTGCCGGCCCAGGTAGCAGGGGTCGTGGTAGGTGACCCCGCCGTCGACCGGCTGCACCGGGGTGAGCCTGCCGGTGCTGACCAGGTGGGCCAGGAGCTGGGTGTGGTGGACCACCTCGAACTCCCCGCCGAGCTGGCCGTACTCGTTGCCGAGGGTGTTGAAGCAGTGCGGGCAGGTGGCGACGATCTTGCGCTTGGCCTTCTCCCGGCCCTCGAACGCCTCGTTCAGGGTCTCGACGTTCTGCTGGGCGAGCATCTGGAAGACGAACTCGTTGCCGATCCGCCGGGCCGGGTCACCGGAGCAGGTCTCGCCCTCGCCGAGGATGGCGAAGGAGACGCCCGCCTCGTGCAGCAGGGTGGCGACCGCCCGGGTGGTCTTCTTGGCCCGGTCCTCGAACGCACCGGCGCAGCCGACCCAGAACAGGTACTCGAAGTCGTCGACCTCGCCGACCCGGGGCACCTCGAAGCTCAGCCCCTTGGTCCAGTCCTCGCGGGTGTTCGGCGGCGCGCCCCACGGGTTGCCCTTGTTCTCCAGGTTGCGCAGCATCACGCCGGCCTCGGAGGGGAAGCTCGACTCGATCAGCACCTGGTAGCGACGCATGTCGACGATGTGGTCGACGTGCTCGATGTCGACCGGGCACTGCTCGACGCAGGCCCCGCAGGTGGTGCAGGACCACAGCACGTCCGGGTCGATCACGCCGCCGGCCTCGGCGTCGCCGATCAGCGGCCGGTCGGCCTCGGCGAGGGTGAGCACGTCGAGATGGGCGAGCTGCGCCTGGGTGGCCTTCTCCTCTCCGGTCAGGTCCTTGCCACCCCCGGCCAGCAGGTACGGCGCCTTGGCGTACGCGTGGTCGCGGAGGCTGAGCACGAGCAGCTTGGGCGACAGTGGCTTGCCGGTGTTCCAGGCCGGGCACTGCGACTGGCAGCGACCGCACTCGGTGCAGGTGCTGAAGTCGAGCAGGCCCTTCCAGGAGAACTGCTCGACCTGCGCGACGCCGAACTGGTCCTTCTCCGGGTCGGCCTCCTCGAAGTCGAGCGGCTTGCCCTGGCTGGTCATCGGTCGCAGCGGGCCGAGCCCGGAGCCGGCGGGCCGGGCCGGCTCGCGCTTGAAGAAGATGTTGAAGAACGCCAGGAAGCGGTGCCAGGCGACGCCCATCGTCACGTTCAGCGCGATGACGATCAGCCAGGTCATCGAGATAATGATCTTGATGAGGGCGGCGATGCTCACGCCGGCCGGCCAGGCGGGCAGCAGCGCGCCGACGGCGTGGCTGACCGGGGTGGCCCAGAGCGGGTACTCGAAGTGGTCGGTGGCGACCTTGAAGCCCCGGATCACGAACCCCATGATCAGCACGGCGAGGACGACGGCCTCGACGAAGTAGCCCTGCCACATGGTGGAGCCGGTGAACCGGGACCGCCCACCCGGACGGGTCGGCCGGTTGCGGACCCGGATCGCGATCAGCACCAGGATGCCGACCGTACCGAGCACCGCGATCACCTCGGTGACCAGACCGTACCCGGCGAGGCCGCCGATCAGCGGCAGCCCGCCGGTCGGCGAGACGACCTCGAAGTACGCCTCCAGCACGAGCAGCGACAGCACGATGAAGCCGACCATCACGAACCAGTGCGCGGCACCCACCACGCCCCACTTGAGCATCCGGGTGTGGCCGGCCGTCTCGACCAGCATGGTCTTCGCCCGGGTGCCCTTGTCGGTGAACCGCTCCGGCGCGGGCTGCCCCAGCCGGATGACGGCCACCATCTTCCGCACCGCACGCACCGCGAGCCACACCGCCACCGCGGTGATGGCGGCGGCGAGGACCGTGGTGACGATCTGGACGCTGCCCATCGAGTTGGCCTCCCGGTCTGCTGCCTGGCAAGCGGCTCGGCGGCCGGGCCGACTCAGGGGGCGGCCGGCGTACCGCCGCCGCACCCCCGACCGGACCGGTCGATGACCTCGCTCCGCTCGGTCATGCGGTGCAGCCTACGCGAAAGTTACCCGACAGTAACGTGAGTCTTCTCGCACCAGGCCACGCCGCCCTGCGGACACCATAGGGGGCCCGACGCCGAAGCGCCGGGCTGGGGGCGTACGCGATGACCTGGGCCGTCTCGCGGTGGGCGCCGGAGCGCCGGGCTCAACGCCAGCGGGACAGCAGCACCAGGGAGCTGACCATCGCACCGAAACCGACCGCGAGGTTCCAGTAACCCCACGAGGCGACCGGGTACTCCTGCTCGGAGAGGTAGTAGACCACCAGCCAGCCGATGCCGGCGACGATCAACGCGACAGCCGTGGCCGGCAGCCACACCGGGCTAGGCTTGCGCGTCGCCGTCGTCGTCGTCGGACGGACATCCGTCGGCGGGGTGTACACCTTCTTCTTACGGACCTGAGACTTGGGCACGACGCTCTCCAGAGGGGTGACGACCTCGTCCGGCCTGACAACCGGGCGCGGGGGCGACGGTCCATGGCCAATAATGTTCGACAGCCAGCGTAGTCCGGAAGGCCGCTCCAGGCCATGAATGGGGTCGATCCGGTGCCCACGGTGACCGGATTCGGTCGGGTCGACGCGGCGTCGACGACCCGTCCCGCACCGTGACGGGCGTCACCAGACGACGGGAGAGGAGCGCGCGGTGGAGTACACATCCGGTGCGGCATCCTGGCAGAAGGCCATGCGGCGGGCGGTCGTCGCCTTCCTGCCCCGACGCCCCCGGCAGCGCCGACCGGGCTGGTCGATCGGCGTGCCGCTGATCGCCGCCGCCGCCGGGCTGCTCTTCACCACCACGGCGACCACGGCCGGCGGCACCGCCCTGCGGGAGGACCGCCGGCCCCAGCTCACCCAGCTCATCGAGGACCGTCGGGAGCAGGTGGCCACCAGCGAGCTGCGGGCCGCCCGGCTGCGCGCCGACGTGGAGAGCGAGACCGAGACCCTGGCCGACACCGACGCGCCGATCAAGGAGCAGCGGGACCGCGCCCACGGCCTCCAGCAGGCGGCCGGCTTCACCGCGCTCACCGGGTCCGGGGTGACCGTGGAGCTGAACGACGCCCCCCGCCGCGGCGACGGCACCCTGCCCAAGGGCGCGACCAACGACGACCTCGTCGTCCATCAGGGTGACGTGCAGGCCGTCGTCAACGCGCTCTGGGCCGGAGGCGCGGAGGCCATGTCCATCATGAATGTCCGCGTGCTCTCCACCAGCGCGGTACGCTGCGTCGGTAACACCCTGCTGCTGCACGGCCGGGTGTACTCGCCACCATTCAAGATCGTAGCAATCGGCGATCCCGCTGCCCTCCAGCAGGCCCTCGCCGGCTCGCAGGGAGTCGGGTTGTTCAAGCAGGCGGTCGACCACTACCAGCTCGGCTACTCCGAGCACGTCGCCACGGTCACCGTGCCCGCATTCGAGGACTCGACGGCGCTGCGATCGGCGACGGTGCCGCGATGACCCACCAGGGCGAGGGCCCGCGCGGCGGCGACCAGCACGACGAGCCGACCGCGTTCCTCCCCAGGGTCGACCGGTCCACGCCGCCGCCCGCCGCAGCCCGCCCGCAGCCCGCCGCCGGCCCGCAGCCCGCCGGCCCCTGGCCCACCCCGGTGCTCCCGCCGCGCCAACCGCCGCCCGCCTGGCCGGGCCGGCCCACCCCGGCCACGGGCAACGGTCAGCAGCCGGAGACGCACCAGCGCCAGCAGCCGGAGGCGGCCCAACGGCACGCGCCACCGCCACCGACCCGCCCCACTCCGGCGACGGCCGAGCGCCAGCACGGTGCCGGCCTCCCCGGTGCCGCCCCGCGTCCGGTGCCACCCGTCGAGACGGGACGGCCCCGGGCCGCCGCGCCGGACGGGACGCCGCGCCCGTCCGGCGTCGGAGGCGACCGGTACCCGACGTCCGCTCCCCGGCCGGAGGCTCCGCGCGGGGGCGGAGCCGGGCTTTCCCACCGGGGCGTACCCGGGAATGGGCCGGTGGACCACGGCCGGTCGGGTCCGGTCCCGGACCGCACGGCGGACCCGGCGGCGACGGCGCTGCTCCCGGTGGTGCCCGCCCGGCCAACCAGCTCGGCGCTGGACTCCACCGCCCTGATGGGCGCGGTGCCGCCCGCCCCCGAGCACACCGGCTCCGACGATCCGGTCGCGCCCCCGGCCCCGCCCCGGCGTGGTGAGCGGGTGGTGCAGCTACGCCCGGAACAGACCGGGGAGGGCTACAAGAGCGTCTACTCCGAGCTGACCCGGCCCACCTTCGGCTCACGGCTACGCGCCGGGGTACGGGTCAGCGGCGAGGTGCTGATCACCTTCGGACTGGTGGTGCTGCTCTTCGCCGGGTACGAGATCTGGGGCAAGTCCGCCCTCGTCGACGCCCACCAGAGCAAACTCAACCAGCAACTGGCCCAGGCGTGGGGCCCGACCGGCGACCCGACGGTCAGCCCGAGCACCCCGACCAAGCAGGTCGCCCCGGCCGAGGGCAAGCCCATCGCCGGGCTCTACATCCCCAGCCTCGACAAGAACTGGGTCGTCGTCGAGGGCGTCACCCAGGAGGACATCCGGTACGCCCCCGGCCACTACCCGAAGAGCGCGCTCCCCGGCGAGGTGGGCAACTTCTCCGTCGCGGGGCACCGCAACCGGGCCACCTTCTGGCGGCTGGACGAGCTGAAGGTGGGGGACGCGATCCTCCTGGAGGGCAAGCAGGACTGGTACGTCTACAAGGTCTACCGGTCCCGGATCGTCCGCCCCGACCAGGTCGAGGTGGTCGCGCCGGTGCCCGGCGAGCCGAAAGCGAAGGCCACCCGCAAACTGCTCACCCTGACCACCTGCAACCCGAAGTTCGACAACTACCAGCGGCTGATCGTCCACGCCGAGTTCGACCGCGCGCAGCCCAAGTCCGAGGGCCCACCGCCGGAACTGCGAGGCTGACCACGGTGTACTCGTTCATCTGGCGAAAGCTGCCCTTCGGGCTGCCCGGCAAGCTGATCGGCTCGGTGCTGCTCGCCACCGCGATGGTGGCGCTGCTCTGGTATGTGATCTTCCCCTGGGCCGAGCCGCTGCTGCCCTTCGACGACGTCCAGGTGACCCAGGACTCCGGCAACCCGGGCGGCGACTCCGCCGTCGATCCCGACGCACCGGCCGGCGACGGGCACGACCTGCCGTACGACACCGACCGGAACAACACCCCACCCGCCCCCTCTCCGGACCAGTGAGCCCATGCGTGTCCTCGTGATCGACAACTACGACTCCTTCGTGTTCAACCTCGTGCAGTACCTGGGCCAGCTCGGGGTGGAGTGCGAGGTCCGGCGCAACGACGAGATCGACGTCGCCGAGGTCGGCCGGGTCGGCGCGGCGGGCGTCCTGCTCTCGCCGGGGCCGGGCAGCCCGGACCGCGCCGGCATCTGCCTCGACGTCATCCGCCGGTACGCCGGTGAGCTGCCGATCTTCGGCGTCTGCCTCGGCCACCAGGCGATTGGTGAGGCGTTCGGCGGGACCGTCACCCGGGCACCGGAGCTGCTGCACGGCAAGACCTCCGAGGTGCGGCACCACTCCGTCGGGGTGCTGGCCGGCCTGCCGGACCCGTTCACCGCCACCCGCTACCACTCGCTGGCGGTGCTCCCCGAGACGCTCCCCGACGAACTGGAGGTCACCGGCTGGACGGAGTCCGGCGTGGTGATGGCGATGCGGCACCGGACCCTGCCGATCGAGGGGGTGCAGTTCCACCCGGAGTCGGTGCTCACCGAGGGCGGCCACCTGATGCTGGCGAACTGGGTCGCCGCCTGCGGTCACCCCGAGGCCCTGGAACGCGCCCCGGAGCTGGCCGCCGAGGTCGACGCCCGCCGCCGGGCCGCCTTCGCCACCAGCTGACCCCGCTCGCCACCGCTGTCCGGTCGCCGGGCGGTGGTCCGGGGCAGCGGGAGCCGCTGCTGGTCGACGCGGTCACCGCGACGGTGCTCGTCGCTTCCGCCGGTCGTCCCCGCAGGACGACTCAGGCCCGGTCCACCGGACCGGGCCTGAACGTCACCTCGGGCTACGGATCACTGGTCCTCGACCCGGAACGGCGGGGTGGGCAGCGGGAACCCGCCACCCGTGCCGTCACCGGGCGGTGTGGTGGTCGGCACCGGCGTGGTCGGGGTCGGCGGGGTCGGCGACTCGGTGACCTCCGGCACGCTCACCACGATGGTGACCGTGCTCCCCTTCGTCTTCTTGGTGCCGGCCTTCGGGTTCTGGCTCTGCACCTTGCCGGCCTCGTCCGCCGGCACCTCCGAGCCGAGTTCGGGGTTGGCCCTGAAACCGGCGTTCTCGATGGCCCGGATGGCTTCCGCCTGGCTGAGGTCCTTGACGTTCGGCACCTCGCGGACGTTGCCCCGGGAGACGGTCAGGGTCACCTTGGTGCCCTCCGGCACCTTCTCCCCCTCGGGCGGGGACACGTCGAGGACGATGTCCTCGTTCTCGTCGCTGTCCTTCTCCACGACGGTGAAGGGGAACTTCGCCTCCTTCAGGCGAGCCTGCGCACTCTCGACCTTGCTGCCCTTGAGGCCGGTCGGGATGCTGACCTCGGGCTTGCCGCCGCAGATGTTCACCGTCACCTGACGGTTCTCGGCCAGCGGGGTGCCGGCCGGCGGGTCCTGCCTGGCGACCGTACCCACCTTGCAGGTGCTGTCGAAGACCTGGTCACCGCTCGCCGGCACCAGACCGGCGTTGCGGATCTCGGTGAAAGCCGCGTCCTGCGTCTTGCCCGCCAGGTTGGGCACCGCGCTCGTTTTGGCGTCGTCTCCCGAACCGTTCATCAGCAGGGCCGCGACCAGGGCGATCACCGCGAGCACCCCGACCGCGGCGAACGCCGCGATCACCCAGGCGGAGCTCTTGCGCCGCTGCGGGTCGCCGACCCGGGCCGGGATGTGCCGGGTCTGCTGACCCTGCGTCGGGTAGCCGGCTGCCGCCGCCGCCATCGGGGTGGTCTCGTCCTGGGTCATCACGGGGGTGGCCATCACCGGCCGGCCGGCGGCGGCGCGGAGCAGGTCGGCCCGCATCTCACCGGCGCTCTGGTAGCGGTTGAGCGGGTTCTTCGACAGTGCCTTGAGCACGATCGCGTCGATCGCCGGGGTGACGTCCGGGTTGATGTCGCTGGGCGTCGGCGGGGCCTCCCGCACATGCTGGTACGCCACGCTGACCGGGCTGTCGCCGACGAACGGCGGATGGCCGCAGACCAGCTCGAACAGCACGCAACCGGCGGCGTACACGTCGGAGCGGGCATCGACGGCCTCGCCGCGCGCCTGCTCCGGGGAGAGGTACTGGGCCGTGCCGATCACCGCGCTGGTCTGGGTCATCGTGGTGGCGCCGCTGGCCAACGCACGGGCGATGCCGAAGTCCATCACCTTGACCTGACCGGTCTGGGTCAGCATCACGTTGCCGGGCTTGATGTCCCGGTGGATGATCCCGTGCCGGTGGCTGAACTCCAGGGCCGCACACATGTCGGCGCAGATCTCCAGCGCCCGGCGCGGCTGGAGCCGCCCCTCGACGCCGAGGACCTCCTTGAGGGTCCGTCCGTTCACGAACTCCATCACGATGAACGGGAGGGTCTCGCCGGTCGGCGCGGTCTCCTCGCCGGTGTCGTAGACGGCGACGATCGCCGGGTGGTTCAGCGAGGCGGCGTTCTGCGCCTCACGGCGGAACCGCATCTGGAAGGTGGCGTCCCTGGCCAGGTCTGTCCGGAGCATCTTGATCGCGACGTCACGACCGAGCCGGAGGTCCCGACCGCGGTGCACCTCGGCCATGCCGCCGTAACCGAGCAGCTCGCCGACCTGGTACCTGCCACCGAGCAGGCGGGCCTGGGCTGTCATCGCGTTCGTCGTCCTTCGCTCGTCGTCGTCTCGCCGGCATCCGGTCCGAGCCGTACCACCCGACGGTACGACGTCCCGGCCGGATCGTCGCGTCCGAAGGCACTCAGCGCGCCGGACGTCGTTCGCGGCGCACCGGTGTCGGCGCCCAGGTTGCCCTGTCGCGCGGCGTAGGCAAGCACGCCGGAGCAGACCAGCACCAGTACGGCCAGCAGAATCGCCAGGGTCACCATGCCGGACCGGGAACGCTGTGGTGGGGCGGGGGGTGGGAGCGGCTGCCGGGCGTACCCCATGGGTCGGTCGGCACGGAGCTGGGCCGGCGGGACGGACGCCGCGCCCCGGGGCTGCTGCGGGTAGGGCCGCGTCATCGGGGTGGCCTGGGCGGGCGGACGCTGCGGCGCCACCGGCGGCTGCGGGTGCCGGGCCGCGACTGGCGGCCGAGCCTGCCCGCTGACGGGTGGCCGGGCCTGCCCACCGGCCGGAGGGCGGGCCTGTCCGCTGATCGCCGGGCGGTGCTGGTGGGCCAGCGCGGCCGGCTGCTGCCGGGGCACGGCGGGCACCTGCGCGCGGGCCATCGGGCCGGCGGGGGAGGCCGGGGCCCCGGAGACCGGACCGCCGGAGACCGGACCGCCCGAGACGGGACCGGGGTGCCCACCACCCGCGCGGGCCTGCTGGGAGAGGGCCTGCTTGGCCTGCCGGGCGACAGCCGCCAGGGCGGCGGCGCTCGGCCAGCGGTGGCCGGGCTCCTTGGCCATGGCCCGCTCCACGATCGCCTTGACCTGCGGCGGAATGTCCCCGGGCAGCGCCCGGGGAGTGTCCCGGACGTGCCGCATCGCGATCTCCAGCGGATTGTCGCCCTCGAAGGGCCGTCGCCCGGCCAGGCACTGGTATGCCACGACGCCGAGCGCGTAGACGTCGGAGGCGGGGGTGGCGACCGCGCCGGTGGCCTGCTCGGGGGAGATGTACGAGGCGGTGCCGAGCACCGATCCGACGGCGGTGAGCTGGCCGACCAGCTCCGACCGGGCGATACCGAAGTCGGTCAGCACCAGCGTTCCGTTCGGCCGGACGAGCAGGTTGCCCGGCTTGACGTCGCGGTGCACGATGCCCTTCTCGTGGGCGGCGTGCAACGCGTCGGCGGCCTGGGCGAGCAGGGCCATCGTCCGGGCCGGGGTGAGCCGGCCGACCCGGCTGAGCGTCGCCGACAGGGCGTCGCCCTCGACGTACTCCATCACCAGGAAGGCGATCTCCTGGTCGCTGCCGAAGTCGTAGACGTCGACCACGCCGGGGTGGTTGATGGTGGCCATGGTCCGGGCCTCGCCCCGGAACCGTTCCGCGAAGCCGGGCTCGTCGAGCAGCGCCGGGAGCAGACTCTTCACCGCCACCGTACGGCCCAGCACCTGGTCGGTGCCGCGCCACACGTCACCCATGCCGCCGCTGGCGATCCGCTCGTCGAGGCGGTAGCGGTTGCCGAGCTGCACCCCGGGGCTGAGCATGTCAGCGGCCCCCCGCATCGGCGATGGCCGCCTGCATGATCTTGCCGCCGATCCGGGCCGCCTCGGCGCTGCCGCCGCTGCCCGCCTGCTCCAGCTCCACGCAGACCGCCGAGACGGCGTTGCCGTTCTTGTCCAGCGCGAAACCGATGAACCAGCCGTGGTCGGGCCGGTCCGGCGCGGACTGCGCGGTGCCCGTCTTGCCGCCGACGGTGTAGCCGTCGATGTCCGCGGAGCGACCGGTGCCGTTCTTCACCACGCTGACCATCATGTCGCGCAGGTCGTCGGCGACCTGACCGCTGACCGGCTGCCGCAGCTCGCGGGGTTGGGCGTTGTAGTAGCTGGTGGTGCGGTCCGGCCCGAGCAGCTGCTTGACCAGGTAGGGCCGCATCTGCCGGCCCTTGTTGGCAACCGAGCCGGCGATCAACGCCCCCTGGAGCGGGGTCATCCGGACGTTGTTCTGGCCGATCGAGGACTGCGCCAGCGCGGCGGGGTCGGTGCCGCCGTCGGGGTTCTGCATGTCGCCGGTCCGGCTGGCCGCCACCGGCAGGCCCCCCTCGCCGAGCTGCCCGACGGAGAGGTCGTCCTGCTCGAAGCCGAACTGCCGGGCCTTCTCCTTCACCGTGTCCGCGCCCAGTCGCACGCCGAGCTGGGCGAAACCGGTGTTGCACGACTCGGTGACCGCGTCCATCAGGGTGACCTGCGCCTCCGGGCAGATCGACGGGGCGGCGTTACGGATCGGTGCGCCCGAGGTCGGCGGGGTCCAGCTCGGTCCGGCCGGGATCTCGGTGTCCTTGCCGACCCCGTTCTCCAGGGCGGCGGCGGCCACCACGATCTTGAAGGTGGAGCCGGGCGGCAGGACCTCCGACAGTGCCCGGTTCTTCAGCGGGCCCTCCGGGTCCTGCTCGTACTTGTTGTAGGCCGCCGCCGCCACGTTGGTGTCGTGGTCGACGAGCGGGTTCGGATCGAAGCCGGGCATCGAGACGAGCGCCTGCACCGCGCCGGTACGCGGATCGATGGCGATCGCCGCACCCCGCTTCGCACCGGTGTCGTTGTTGCGCAACTGCTCGTAGGCGGTGTCCTGGGCCCGCTTCGAGATGCTCAGCAGCACGTTGCCGCCGCCGCTCTCGTCCCCGGTGAACATGTCCTTGATCCGGTTGCCGAGCAGGGCGTCGCTGGTGCCGGCGAGGAAGTCGTTCTCCAGCCGCTCGATGCCGGTGTCGCCCAGGTTGACCGGCTTGTAGCCGAGCACGTGCGCGTACTTCGCCCCAGCCGGGTAGCTGCGCTGGAACTTCAGCTTGCCGCCGGTCTCCTTGCTGGTGGCCACGGCGGTGCCGCCGGCCTCGATGTTGCCCCGCCGTCGCTCGTACTCGGCCACCTGGACCCGGCCGTTGTAGTCACTGTTGCGGTATTCGTCTGCCTTGTAGGCCTGGATCCAGTTCAGGTTGGCGAAGAGCAGACCGAACAGGACCATGACGACGACGCCGACGCGGCGCAGGGGCGCGTTCACGGGCGGATCACCTCCGTGGGAGCACCGTGCAACTGTTCCGGCGGGCCGCCACCCGGGCGGGATGCCGGGCCACCGCCCTGGTTCACCGGCCGCCGGGCGGCGTCGGAGATGCGCAGCAGCACCGCGATGAGCAGCCAGTTCGCCATCAACGACGAACCACCGGCGGACAGGAACGGGGTGGTCTGACCGGTGAGCGGGATGAGCTTGCTGATCCCGCCGACGATCACGAAGACCTGGAGCCCCAGGGTGAAGGCGAGACCACCGGCGACCAGCTTGCCGAACGAGTCCCGCACCGCCAGCCCGGCCCGCAGCCCCCGCTCGACGATGAGCAGGTAGACCACCAGCAGCGCGGTCAACCCGAACAGGCCGATCTCCTCGCCGATGCCGGCGAAGATGAAGTCGTTCTGCACCTCGGGGATCTCCAGCGGCTCCCCGGCACCGGGCCCGGACCCGAACAGGCCACCGCTGCCCAGGCCGAGCAGCCCCTGCACCAACTGGTAACCCCGGTCGTACGGCTCGGCGAACGGGTCGAGCCAGATCTCGGCGCGGGTGTAGAAGTTGGCGAACGGGCCGCCCACGGTGCCGCCGAGCACGTATGCGAGGTAGGCCCCGCCGAAGAAGAGGACCAGACCGATCAACAGCCAACTGACCCGTTCGGTGGCGATGTAGAGCGTCACCACGAACATGCCGAAGTAGAGCAGCGAGGTGCCGAGGTCCTTCTCGAAGACCAGGACCAGCAGGCTGATCAGCCAGACCCCGACCACCGGGCCGAGATCCCGCCCGCGCGGGAAGTCGATACCGAGGACGCGGCGGCTGGCCAGCGACAGCACCTCACGCTTGCGGACCAGGTAGTAGGCGAAGAAGACGAGCAGCGCCAGCTTGGCGAACTCACCGGGCTGGATGCTGAACCCGCCGACCCGGATCCACAGCTTCGCGCCGTTGATCTCGGAGAAGCGGCCGGGCAGCACCGCCGGGATCATCACCAGCACGATGCCGGCCAACCCCAGGGTGTACGCGTAACGGGAGACCGCGCGGTGGTCGCGCATCACCACCAGCAGCCCGGCGGCCAGGATCACCGCAGCCAGCGTCCAGGCCAGCTGACGACCGCCGGTGCCGGCGAAGATGGCCAGCGTCTCCCGGTCGGCGGGGGCGGCCTTGCCCAGGTCGAGCCGACGCAGGAAGCCCACCCCGATGCCATTGAGCAGGGCCACCGCCGGCAGCAGGGCCGGATCGGCGTACGGTGCCAGCCAACGGATCACCAGGTGCATGCCGAGGAAGACCAGCCCCAGCGCGGCAGCCGGCATCCAGAAGTCGCGGGTGACGGTGTCGAGCAGGTTCGCTTCGACGATCGCCCCGTACGCGGCCACCAGCACCATCGCCAGCACCAGCAGGGACAGTTCGGCGTTACGCCGGGACCGCGCCAAACGTACGCCGGGCCGCTCGCCCGTCGTGGCGGGCGAGACTACCGGGTGGGCCGCTGCGGTCAAGGAGGTGTCCCTCGGATCTCAGCCGACGGTCACTCGGGCGACCGGCAGCCCGCCGGGTCTCCGGCCGGCGGAACCGCGTCGGAGGCCGAGGCGTCGGGTGTGGTGGGCGGCGTGGGGGTGCCGGTGACGCCCGGCACGCCGGTCGCGCCGGGGCTGGTCGCCCCGGGGCTCGGCGGCACCGGTGAGTTCGCCGGCGCCGGGGAGCCGGTGACGAGGGAGGGCACCGGCTGGCAGACCGGCTTCAGGTTGGGGTTGGCCGGGTCCTCGCTGGTCAGCTCGGCCAGCCGGCGCACCGCGTCCGGTCGGCTCTTGGCCTGGATGCCCTGCTTGACCTGCTCCTGGGCAGCCAGGGTGAGGTCGTCGAGCTTGGCCTGGCTGGTCGAGTGCACGCTGGACAGGTCGAGGCCGGCGACCTGACCGGGCACCCCGCGGAAGACCGCGAGCTGCCCGTTGTCGGTCGCCCCGACGTAGTACTGCCGCTGGGTGTAGCTCCAGCCGGCGAAGAGGCCGCCACCGAGGATGACCAGCAGTGCCGCCAGCATCGCCACGGTGCGTAGCGGTCGACGGGGGCGGTCCGGGTCGTCGTCCCGGTTGGTCGCAGGCTCCTCCGGCGCGGGCGGGCGCGGGGGGGAGAGCGCCGACGCGCGGGCCGCCGGGGTGGAGTCGTCGGCCGCGGTGGCCATCCCCCGGTCCCGGGCCGCGGCCCCGCCGACGATCGGGCTCGCCTCGACGATGTCCTGGTCGGTGGCGTCCGCGATGATCACGGTGATGTTGTCCGGGCCGCCGCCACGCAGGGCGAGCTGCACCAGCCGCTCGACGCACTGCTGCGGGTCGGTGTACTCCCGGAGGCTGTCGCCGATGGTCTCGGCGCTCACCACACCGGAGAGGCCGTCGCTGCAGATCAGGTAGCGGTCCCCGGGCAGCACCTGCCGGACACTGTATTCCGGGTCGATGTCCCGGCCGTCGAGGGCGCGGGTGAGCAGCGAGCGCTGGGGGTGGCTGCTCGCCTCCTCCGCGCTGATCCGTCCCTCGTCGACGAGCATCTGGACGTAGGTGTCGTCCTTGGTGATCTGGGCGAACTCGCCGTTGCGCAGAAGGTAGGCCCGCGAGTCGCCGATGTGGACCATGCCGAGCTTGCTGCCCGAGAAGAGGGTCGCGGTGAGCGTGGTGCCCATCCCCTCCAGCTGCGGGTTGGCATCCACGGTGTCGCGGAGCTGCTGGTTGGCGGTGCCCACGGCCGATCGCAGCGCGTCGACGAGCGCGTCCCCCGGGACGTCCTCGTCGAGCGGCGCCATGGCACCGATGACGATGTTGCTGGCGACGTCACCGGCGGCCATGCCGCCCATGCCGTCGGCGACGGCGAGGAGCCGCGGCCCGGCGTAGACGGAGTCCTGGTTTCCGTCTCGGATCAGACCGCGGTCGCTGTGGGCCGCATAGCGCAGGGTCAGAGTCATGGCCGTAATTCGAGAGAGGTGCGGCCGATACGGATCGGCACGCCGAGGGGGACGGGGGTCGGTCCGGTGACCTTAGCGCGATCGAGGTACGTGCCGTTAGTCGAGCCGAGATCCTCGACGAACCACTGTCCGTCGCGGGGCACCAGCCGGGCGTGCCGGGCGGAGGCGTAGTCGTCGGTGATGACGAGGGTGGAGTCCTCGGCCCGGCCGATGGTGATCTGCGCTTCACCGAGGGTGATCCGGGTGCCGGCGAGCTGGCCGGCGGTGACCACCAACTGGTGGGCCGCCCGACCCCGCTTCGCCTTCGCCGGCTTCGCCGCCTGCTGCTGGGTAGCGGCCCCGACCCCCCGCGGGGCGGCCACCAGCCGCCCCGACCGGGCACCGGCGAAGAGATCCCGACGGATGACACCGACCACCGTGAACACGAAGATCCACAGCAGGATGAGGAACCCGAACCGGGCGACCGTGATGACGAGTTCCGGCAAGGCGGGTCAGCCGTCCACGCGGAAGGTCAGCGTCGTGGTGCCCAGCTGGATCATGTCGCCCGGATTGAGGGCGACGGCCGAGACCCGCTGGCCGTTGACCATGGTGCCGTTGGTGGACCCGAGGTCGGTCAGCACCACCTGGCCGCCGTCGAAGTCCAGCCGGGCGTGCCGCCGGGAGATCCCGACATCCGGCAGGCGCAGGTTGGCCTGGTCGCCACGGCCGATCACCGTCGAGCCCATCTGCAACGGATAGGTGCGGCCGTCACCGGAGACCAGCCGGACGTTGCGGGCGCCACCACCGTGCCCCGGCGGCGGCCCGTAGCCACCGCCCTGGTCGTACGCCGGGTAGGCCGGCGGGCCGGGGTCGTAGCCGCCCGGCGAGGACACCGGGGCGACCTCACCGCCGGTGTAGACCTCGGCGGTGACCCGGAACATGCCGGTGTCCAGCCCCTCGCCCCGCTCCACCTCGACGATCACGTCGCCGTAGACCGTCCACGCCTGCTCGCCGATGAACTCCGCCTGCGACTGGGCCAGCTCCTGGGCCAGCGCGGCGGCGTACGGCGCCAACCGACTGTGGTCGTACGGGGAGAGATCGATCACGTAGCGGTTCGGCACCAGGGTGCGGCCACCAGCGAGGATGGCCTTGTGCGCCTCGGCCTCCCGCTGCATGGCGTTGAGGATCTCCACGGGGTGGACCACCCCTTTGAAGACCTTGGCGAAGGCCCCCTCGACCAGGCCTTCCAGACGCTTCTCGAAGCGTTGCAGCACGCTCACCGGCTCCTCCTCGGGTCCCGAGGACATGATGGTATCTGGACGGCGCGCATGCAGCTCGCGCGCCGCTCGGCCACCGCGCGGCGGCCCGTTCGGAGCGGCCCCTGCGACCGTGCTACTCTTTCGTCCGCCACGAAGGGTGACCGCTCGTAGGAACGGTAACCGGTCGAGGCGAGACCGCAGGACCGGGTAGGATGTTCCGGGCCCACCGGAGACGGTGGGGTCGACGCGCCACCGCGTTCGAGGTTGTGCCACGGGGATGTGGCGGAATGGCAGACGCGCACGGTTCAGGTCCGTGTGTCCGAAAGGACGTGGGGGTTCAACTCCCCCCATCCCCACCACCAGACGAGGGCTCCGCAGGATGCGGGGCCCTCACTTCGTATCGGGGCGTACCGGACGTCAGGCTATGCTCCGGTGGTTTTTCCCAGCCTCCCAGCTGACCAGGAGTGTCGTGTGAGTGTCGCGTTGGTGACCGGGTCGGGCGGTCTGATCGGTTCCGAGGCGGTCCGGCACTTCGCCGGGCTCGGCCTGGACGTGGTCGGCATCGACAACGACATGCGGCAGGAGTTCTTCGGCGCCGAGGCCTCGACCGCCTGGAACGTCCGGCGGCTGACCGACGAGCTGGGGTCGGCGTACGCGCACCACAGCATCGACATCCGCGACCGGGACACCCTCGGGAAGCTCTTCGCCCGGTACGGCCGGGACATCGCCGTGGTGATCCACACCGCCGCCCAGCCGTCCCACGACTGGGCGGTGCGTGACCCGTTCACCGACTTCGACGTCAACGCCGTCGGCACCCTCAACATCCTGCAGAACGTGCGGGAGCACTGCATCGGGGCGCCACTGATCCACTGCTCCACCAACAAGGTCTACGGCGACCGGCCCAACAGCCTGCCGCTGGTGGAGCAGGAGACCCGGTGGGAGATCGCGCCGGGGCACCCGTACGAGCAGGGCATCCGCGAGGACATGTCGATCGACGCCTGCCTGCACTCGGTCTTCGGGGCCTCCAAGGTCGCCGCCGATGTGATGGTGCAGGAGTACGGCCGCTACTTCGACATGCGGACGGCCTGTTTCCGGGGCGGCACGTTGACCGGCCCGGCGCACTCGGCGACCGAGCTGCACGGCTTCCTCGGGTACGTGATGCGGGCCAACATGGAACGCCGCACCTACAAGATCTTCGGCTACCAGGGCAAGCAGGTCCGCGACGCCATCCACAGCTCGGACGTGGTGTCGGCGTTCGAGGCGTTCTTCCGTGACCCGCGCTCGGCGGCGGTCTACAACCTGGGCGGCGGCCGGCACTCCAACACCTCCAACCGGGAGGCGTTCACGCTCGCCGCGCAGATCACCGGCCAGGAGATGATCACCGAGTACGTCGACGCGAACCGGATCGGCGACCACAAGTGGTGGATCGGCTCGAACGAGGCGTTCCAGGCCGACTACCCGGACTGGAAGCAGGTCTACGACGTACCGATGATCATGCGGGAGATCTACCAGGCCAACGTCGACAAGTGGGTGCCGGGAGCATGACCGCACAGGGCAAGCGCAACGTCCTCGGCGTCCTGGTCGACGCCACCGACTACGCCTCCGCGACCGAGCAGGTCGTCGCGGCGGCCCGGGACCGCCGGCCGTTGGCGCTGACCGCGCTGGCCGTGCACGGGGTGATGACCGGGGTGCTCGATCCGGCGCACAACGCCCGGCTCAACTCCTTCGACGTGGTCACCCCGGACGGGCAGCCGGTGCGCTGGGCGCTCAACCTGCTGCACCACGCCGGCCTGGCCGACCGGGTGTACGGCCCGACGCTGACCCTGCACGTGCTGCGCCGCTTCGCCGAGGAGGGCCTACCGGTCTACCTGTACGGGTCGACCGAGGAGACCCTGGCGAAGCTGATCCCGGCGCTGGAGCGGATGTTCCCGGCCCTCAAGATCGCCGGGGTGGAGCCGTCGAAGTTCCGCACGGTCGGGCCCGGCGAGGACGTCGAGATCGCCGACCGGATCCGGGCCAGTGGCGCCCGGCTCGTCCTGGTCGGTCTGGGCTGCCCCCGCCAGGAGGTCTTCACCTACGCGATGCGGCCCCTGCTGGACATGCCGCTGATGGCCGTCGGCGCGGCCTTCGACTACCACGCGGGCCTGCTCCGGCAGCCGCCGCCGTGGATGCAACGGGCCGGCCTGGAGTGGTTCTGGCGGCTCGGCCTGGAGCCGAGGCGGCTCTGGCGGCGGTACGTCATCCTCAACCCGGCCTACCTGACCCGACTGGCCGGCCAGAAGACCGGTCTGTGGAAGGCCCGTCCCCCGGCCCCGGCAACCGAACGACCGGCCACCTTCGCGGTCTGAGGCGTCCACTCCGGACGACCGGCCGGTGTCGTGGTGACGGGCTGACCGGTCACCCCTACGGGGGCGCGTCGGGGTGGAACAGGGGCCCGCCCCGGATTCGCCGTACGCCGTTGCGGGCAAGGCTGTGTCCATGGATGGGCATCTCATCGTGTTACTGCCGATCGCCGCCGTCTGGCTCGCCGCCGGCGTCGTGGCCGACGGACTCCCCCGGCTGGACCGGGCCCGCGCCCTGCGGCGGCGTACCGGATGGTTGCTCGTCCTCTCCGTCGTCGGTGTCGGCCTGACCCTGGCCGTGCTGGCCGTCGGGCTGACCAGCGCCGGGGACACCCCGGTCGACCGGGCTGCCGGCCAACTTCCGCTGGTGGCCGTCCCGGCGCTCGCGGTGGCGGTCTGCACGGTGCGCCGGGTCCGCCGGTTGCGGGCCGGTGCGGGCGCGTTCGCCGCCGCGCCGGAGACCCCCGCGCCGTACGGCCTGCGGGCCGCCGCCGGGCACCCGCTGGTCGGCCTGCCGGCGCAGGTGACCGCGCTGGCCACCGTGCCGGGCCTGCTCTCCGCCGCCGGGCTGGGCCTGAGCGCCGGCAACGGGGTCACCGGGGTGGCGCTCACCGTCGGCGGGCTGGCCGTTCTCGCCATCGGGGTACGCCACGGCCTGCGGCACAACCGGCTCGCCGAGCGGACGCTGCCGGGCACCGGCCCCGCGCTGGTCGGCCTGCCCGCCTCACCGGCTGCGGCCAGCTCCCTGCACGTATAGCAGTTCCAGGATTGCCCGGGTCGCCTCGAACCACCGGTCCAGCCAGCCGGGCGGCGGGATGCTCCCCTTCGGCGGCAACTCCAGCAGCAGGCCGCGCAGCAGCGGGTGGTCGATCAGCGACTCGGGTGGCTCCGTGGGCCAGCCGGCCGGCGGGAACGACGGCTCGGCGAGCGGGTTCGGGTCGAGCGAGGGCAGCGACAGCGGCGACCCGGCCTGCTCGGGCGCGGGGACACCGTCGCGACCCGACTCGGTGTCGCCGGCACCCACCTCGGTGAGCATCGTGTCGCGTCGTGCGCTGCGGTATTTGCCGCCGAAGCGTTCGGTCCTGCCCGGGCCGTTGGTGAGGTTCTCTGAGCCGATCGTCGTCATGTGCGTCTCGCCTGCCTCGCTCGGTTGTCGCCGCGTGCGGCGGGTCGTCGACCAGCGCCGTACCGAGGGGTTCAACGACGCGGGGCGGAAGTGGCGACGGGCCAGCCGGGGAGTGTCCCCCGACCGGCCCGCGGTCAACGCCACGCTGCGTTGGTCAGTGTTGGCCGAACGCGCCGTTCCGAGCGTCGGCGACGAAGGCGTTCCATTCCCCGGGGGCGAAAACGAGGGCGGGACCTGTCTTGTCCTTCGAGTCCCGTACCCCGACCGCCCCGATCACGTAAGCCACCTCGACGCAGTTGTCACAGTTCGGCCCGCTTTTCGAGCTCTTGAACCAGGTCGCCTGCGTCAGGTCCTCGGGGAACCTCTTGGTCGCCATTTCCACAACGGCTCCTCTGCCAGTTCTGCGATGTGTGCGATGGACTCCTCCGGTCGCCTGGCCGCTGCCTGAATCTGATCGAAGATGGAGTTGTACTTCTGCAGCTCGTCGCTCTTCTCCAGGAAGAGCCCACCCGTGGCGTTCTCCGCGTACACGACATCCGGATCCATCGAGTCGGGAAATCTGAGAATCGTGAAGGGCCCGTCCATGCCGGCGTGCGCTCCCACCTCGAAGGGCAGGACCTGCAACGTCACGTTCGGCAGTTCGGCCACCTCCACCAACCGCCTGAGCTGACCACGCATCACCGCGTCGCCGCCCACCGGCCTCCTCAACACCGCCTCATCGAGCACCGCCCACAGATCGACCGGATCATCCTGGGTCAACAACGACTGACGGCCCATTCGGACACGCACCCGTTGTTGCACCTGGTCGGCGGTCAGCTCCGGACGGGCCGCCTGGATCATCGCGCTGGCGTACTCCTCGGTCACCAGCAGACCGGGAACGACCTGCTGCTCGTACGATCGGATGGCACCTGCCGCCGCCTCCAGGCCGACGTACGCCCCCACGAGCACGGCGCCGTACGGGTGCCACCACCCCTTCTGCCGGGCCTCGCGGGCGATCTGCACCAGCTCTTCGCTGTCCGCGCCCACCACCCCGTAGATGCGGAGCATGTCCCGGACGTCGCGCGGGGTCGCCGAGGTGTGACCGGTCTCGATCCGGGAGACCTTGGAGGCGGAGCACTCCAACTGCTCGGCGACCGCATCTATGGTGATGCCGGCACCGTCCCGCAGTCGACGCAGCTCGGCACCGAGCCGGCGACGCCGGATGGTGGGGCTCCGCCGTTCGCTCATCGGGTCGCCCCGGGTCCCGTTGACGGGGAAAGCTGGTGCCTCGCGCTCACCCGGTTACCTCCGGTCGATCGCGCCCGTGTCCGAACACCCGCCAGGGGCGCGACCGCGGGCGGCGGGCATCATTCGCGGCAGGGGTGGAGCCGGGTCGCCGACCGGCCGCGTCGGGCGGAGCCGGCGTCCAGTGTGCCGCCCTGGGGACAGCGTGATCAAGCGCCCGATTCATGTGTCGGGGTTCCCGTATCGGCAAAGACTATGTGCAACTTGCATCCAGCATCACGCTGATGCAGTCTGTCCGTATGGTTCGAATCACTCAGTGCTTTCGGCTGATCTCTCGGTGTGATCATCGCCCCGGGATAGGCCGGGTGGGCGGGTGCCCCGGACCAGTTGTGTCATCGAGAACTGCCCCGGGTTGATGACCCCGCCGCTGCACGCCCGGAGGCTGCGGTGGTGGGAGCGGTAACACCCGTGAGCAGCCGGGTGATGGTCGGGTGGCGGTCCACCACCAGCGGGTACGGCCCGACCAGCACCACACCGAGCACCGGCCCGCGAGGCACAACCCCGTCGCCGGACCCGCATCTCGTCCCCCCGTTCCGCACCGGTCGGCCCGCGACGCCGGCCATACCCTCCCAGGAGCCCATGTGCTTCCCCGCTCCGGTGACGTTCTGCACGTGACGCGTACCGCAAGTGTGCAGTTCCTCAGGCCGATCACCTTCCGGATGATCCGGGTGCTCGACTGGCCCACGTACGACGGCTGGCTCTGGCTCGACGGCTACCAGCTGAACGCGTCGGGAGACGCGGTCAGCCGCCGGTCGATCTTTGTCCAGCAGGCCGGGCTGACCCAGCTCCGACCGGCGACCGTCCCGCGTCAGCACACCGCGCGGTCGCGTCGGCCGGTCAACCGCGCCCCGATCGCGGTGGGCTGACTCCCCGATTACCCGGCCGGAGGGCGTGCCGCCGCCATAGAATCGGTACGCCCACCCCGGCGAACGTCTCCACCCCGCGCGTTCCGGCCCCTGAACCTGGGATGGCCATGGTCAATCTGCCCGCCGCGCGGCGGCACCACCGGTCCCGTATCCGATACGCCTTCGGACTGCTCGCCCTGATCGGCGTGGTCGTCACCCTCGTGGTGGTGACCCGCTACCCGGCCGAGTCGGCCACCCGGCTCGCCGAGCCGGTACCGGCCCCCGAGATCACCGTGGTCGAGTGGGGTGACACCCCGACCGTCGACCCCGGTCCCGGCACGCCGGCCGACGCACCAGCCGACCCTGGTCCCGGCACGCCGGCCGACCCTGGTCCCGACGCACCGGCCGGGCCCGGCCCCGACGCAGCAGTCGAACCGCACGGCGCGCAGTCGGGCGTGGGCGGCGGTGCGTCCACGCTCGCCGAGCCTCGACACCCCTCCGACGACCCTCAGACCGTCGCCCAGTCGCTCTTCTACTCCGGCCTGCTCGGGCTGGCCATCTCCCTGGCCGGCCTGGGCCTGGTGGGCACCCGACGCCGGATGTGGTGAGCCCCGGCGAGACGCCGGATGGTGAGCCCCCGGCGAGACGCCGGATGTGGTGAGTCCTTCGGCGAGCCGGTGGGCAACCCGGCCGGCGGGGGTGGCGCCGACGGAACCCCGCAGGGGCCGACCGCCGACGAGACGGTGGTGAACCCGTCACCCGGTGGGGCTGGCCGTCGGCGTGGCGGTGCCGGTCCCGGTCGGTGATGCCGACGCCTCCACGGCCACCACCAGGGTCACCTCGTCCCCCGGCGACACCCGCTCGCCCTGCTCCGGGTCGGTGGCCAGGACGGTGCCGGGCGGCCGGTCCGACTCCCGCGTCTGCACCCGGGAGGACAGGCCGAGTCGGCCCAGCAGGTTTTCCGCGGTCTCCTGGGAGAGCCCGACCAGCGGCGGCACCGCGATTCCGGCCGGGCCGGTCGTCGGCGGGGTGGTCGGTGGCGTCGTCGGCGGCCCGGTGGTCGGCGCGGTGGTGGTCGGGGCGGCACCGGTGGTCGGCACGGCGGTCGGCGGTGGGGTCGGGGTCTCGTCCGACGGGGAATCCACCGCCCGCAGGGCCAACCAGATCCCCACCCCGACGAGCCCGAGCAGCAGCAGCGCGAGTACGCCCAGCAGGATGGGCGTCCACCAGCGTCGGTCGCGCTGCTCCTCGCCGTACCACTCGGCCGGCTCCCGGGGGTCGTCCGCGCGCGGCGGTGGCACCCCGGCCCGCCCGGACCACACGGGCGGGCCGACCGGGTCAGGTGGCTCGGCCCCGGTCGGCGGCAGCGGGCGGGTCGCGTCCACCGGCTCCTGCCGGGCGGTGTGGCCGGACGATGGCGGCGGGCCGGCGGGCGGCGGGCCACCGGACCCGGGCCGGGCCGGCGGCAGTTGGCGGGTCGCGTCGTCGGGCTGCCGTGGCAGCGGGCGGGTCGCGTCGTCGGCGGGTGGCTCCTGGCGGTCGTCGCTCATCGCACGTCCTCTCGCCACCCGGCAGCGGCCCCCGACCCCCCGGGTCGGGACCCTCAGCCGGCCAGGTAGTCGTGACCCTCGGCCCACCAAAGATAACGGTCTGCGCCGTCCTCCACCGGGACCGGCACGACGACCCGCCCGTCAGGGCGTCGGCGTCACCCCGGAGGTCGGCGTCGAACCACCGCCGCAGGAGATCGCCACCTGGTCGTTCCAGTGCGCGGTCGCGTCGGCCGCGGGCACCTGGGCGACGACCTCACCACGGTTGCCGGTGGGATAGCGGGGGAACAGCCCTACGTCGCCCAGTTCGTCGGCCGCGTCCGCACAGTCCTCGCCGACCAGGTCCGGCACCTCGACCTCGGGGGCCGGCCCGCTGACCTCGACCCGCACGGTGGTGCCCGGCCGGACCGACGTGTCCTGGGCGGGCACGGTTCGGGTCACCGTCCGGCCGGAGCCGGCACCGAAGACCAACCGCCAGCCGAGCTTCCGGTCGTGCAGCTCGTCCCGTGCCTTCTCGAAGTCGAGACCGACCAGCCGGGGCACGGTCAGGCCACCGCTGGTGGCGGCGGGCGGCGGCGTGGTGGTGGCCCGCGCGGTGGTCGGTCGGGCGGTGGTCGGTGCCTCGGACGGGCTCGCCGGTCCGGGGCCCGCTGCCGCCGGAGTGCTACCGGTCTCCGGGGTGCCGGGGTCGGCCAGCACCCACCCCACGGTGCCGCCGACCGCGGCCAGCAGCACCGTCGCCAGGGTGCCGCCGAGCAGCAGCCTGCCCCGGCCCGGCCGGTCGCGTTCCGCAGTGTCCTGTTCGGTGTACTCGTCGTCCATGCCGCTCCCGCCTCGTCCCCGAGACGGTACCGGCCGCTGCCCACCGGTCACCGGCCGTGCTCCGGTGCTCGTCCGACTCGCCGCCTCGACCAGGGGACGCTACAGTCCCGGCATGGCGGGACGGGGCTGGGGAGGATCGGTGCTCACCGCGGTCGGCGTCGCCGCCGGCGTGGGCGCCGCACAACTGGGCTTCGGCTACGGCCTGGGCATCATCAACTGGGCACCGGTCGACACCGGGGCCATCGAGCCGTCCTGGTTCGCCAGTCTCGCCTGGGCGACCTGGATCGCCGCCGTCTCCACCGTCGCCGGCGCGGTCTGCGCCCAACGGCTGCACGAACGCGGTGCGGACGCCGAAGCCGGGGGCACCCTGCACCGGGTCACCCTCGCGGTGGCGGGCGCGGTCGGCGCGCTGATCACGGTGCTGCTGGTCGCGGTGCCGTCCCGGGCCGCCTCCGTACCGGACACCTTCTCCCCGCAGACCGTCGCGGCCGGTTACGCCGGGGTCGGCGTACTGATGGGGCTGGTGGTGACGGTCTGGACGCTGCACTCGCGGGCCGCCGCGACGAACGTGATCGCCACGGTCGGCTGGCTCTGGTTGCTGGCCGTGGTCTCCGTCGTCGACGGGGTGCTCGCCGGCCGGGGGCTGACCAGCGCCCAGCTCGGCATCTGGCAGATCGCCCAGGACAGTCCCCGGTTCTGGTTGCGGGACCATCTCTACTGGCCGGGAGCCTTGCTGGCCCTGGGCTCGGCGCTGCTGATCGGCGCGTTGGCCGCCCGGCGGGCCGCCCGGACGGCGGAGCTGCGACTCGGTGCGGTGGTCTCCGGTGCCGCCGGGCCGCTGCTCGTCGCGGTCGCCTACTTCCTCGCCGTCCCCCGACTGGCCACGATCTCGCCGGCCCAGGTCTCGGCCCACCTCGTCGCGCCGTACGCGGTCATCGTCGGTGCGGCCGGGTCGGTGCTGGTGGCCTCACTCGCCCAGCGGGCCGAGCGACGCGCCGCCGCGCGGACGACGGCACCGGTGCCCCACCCCCGCACCGGCGAGCTGGACGACCGGCCGGCCGGCACGGACCCGGTCCCACCGTCCGACCCGGTCCCACCGTCCGACCCGGACGCCCGCGCCAACCTGGGCGTCCCTGCGGACCCGCCCGCGCGAGCCAACCCGGACACCCGCGCCGACGTGGACACGCGTGCCAACCCCGACGCCCGCGCCGACATGGACGCGGGCGCGCGTGCCGACATGGACGTGCGTGCCGATCTCCCGGCCACCCCGACCGACGCCTCGGGTGGGGAGCCGACGCCTTCGGCGGTGGGACGGGCTCGGCCGGTTCGCCGGGGTCGGGCCGCCCCGACGGCTGCGTCGACCAGTGGGTCGTCCGCCGGTGGGCCGTCCGCCGGTGGGCCGTCCGCCGGTGGGCCGTCCGCCGGTTCCGCGCCGGACCAGAGCACCGGGTCGCCGACCGGCCTGCCGACGGACCCGCCCGCCGTACCGAGGCCCCGCTCCGGACGCCGCACCCCCTGACCTTCCCGGATGCACCGTTCCTCTCCGGCCCGCGTCCCCTCGCGGCCCTTCCGACTCGTCGGTGCACCACCGTTCCGCGTCGGGGCACACCGTCCCGCGAAGCGGATATGACACTGCGGCATAAATATGCCAGCCAGGCATACGCCCTTCGCGATAAATAGTCTCGACCAGTCGGCCAGCCGTCCGCCCGGCCACCAGACGGGTCGGCGCGGCGGCGAGGGCGAGGGCGAGGCTGGCCTGGCCTGGGCGAAACGGGACGGGCGAACGGACGGACGGGGCTAGGCGAGGCAGGACGGGCAGGGCTGGGCTGGGCGAAATGGGACGGGCGGGCAGGCTGGGCGGGACGGGCAGGGCTGGGAGAGGCGGGGCTGGGCTAGGCAGGGCAGGGCAGGGCTGGGCAGGGCGCAACGGGATGGCCTGGGCGGGAGGGTAAAGGGGCAGGGGGGTGAAGCGGGATCAGTCGACCGGCCAGGTGTGGACCGGTTCGTTGGTGCGTTGTAGTTCGGCGTACCGGTTGGCCATGTGGTGCAGCGCCGCGTCCCGGTCCAGGTTGCGGTGCCGCTGCGCGGCCCACACCGTCTCGGTCTGCCAGACTGCGCCGTTGCGGCCGGTACGACAACGCTGCTCGATGATGCCGAGCAGGCGGTCCCGCTCGGCGGGGGCGACACCGAACCGGTCCAGCCCGATGGCCGCCTTCGGCAGCAGGGTGTCGAGGACCAGCTTGGTGACCGGCACCTCGCCGAGTCGGGGCCAGTGCAGCACCGCGTCCATGCCCCGTCGGGCGGCGGCGTGGAAGTTCTCCTCGGCGGAGCTGAAGGTGAGCTGACTCCAGATCGGCCGGTCCGACTCGGCCAGCCCGCGCGCCAGCCCGAAGTAGAAGGCGGCGTTGGCCAGCATGTCGACCACGGTCGGGCCGGCCGGCAGCACCCGGTTCTCCACCCGCAGGTGCGGCCGGCCGTTCATGATGTCGTACACCGGGCGGTTCCAGCGGTAGACGGTGCCGTTGTGCAGCCGCAGTTCGGACAGTTGCGGAACGCCGCCGCCGTGCAGCACCTCGACCGGGTCCTCGTCGGCGCAGATGGGCAGCAGCGGCGGGAAGTACCGGACGTTCTCCTCGAACAGGTCGAAGATCGAGGTGATCCAGCGTTCACCGAACCACACCCGGGGGCGTACCCCCTGGGCCTTCAGCTCGTCCGGGCGGGTGTCGGTGGCCTGCTGGAACAGGGCGATCCGGGTCTCCGCCCAGAGTTGCCGGCCATAGAGGAACGGCGAGTTCGCGCCCACGGCGACCTGGACCCCGGCGATGGCCTGGGAGGCGTTCCAGTAGTCGGCGAAGCTGTCCGGCGCCACCTGGAGGTGGAACTGGAGGCTGGTGCAGGCGGCCTCGGGCACGATCGAGTCGGTGTGGGTACGGAGCTGCTCCACCCCCCGGATGTCCAGCTCGATGTCCTCGCCCCGGGCACCGACGATCTGGTCGTTGAGCACCCGGTACCGCTCGTTGCTGGAGAGGTTGTCGGCCACCAGGTGCTGCTCGGTCAGGGTGGGCAGGATGCCGACCATGACGATCCGGGCGTCCGACTTGGCCGCCCGTTCGTCGGCCCGGTTGAGGCTGCTGCGCAGGTCGGTCTCGTAGTTGGCGAACCCGGCCCCCTCGATCAGTCGGGGTGCCGCGTTCAGCTCCAGGTTGAACTGCCCCAGCTCGGTCTGGAAGAGCGGGTCGGCGATCGCGGCGAGGATCTCGTCGTTGCGCATCGCCGGTTCGGCGTCCGGGTCCATCAGGTTGAGTTCGATCTCCAGGCCGGTCATCGGCCGGTCGGCGTCGAAGCCGAAGTCGTCGAGCATCAACGCGAAGACGTCCAGGCACCGCCGTACCTTCTGCCGGTAGCGGACCCGGTCCTCTCGGGAGAAGGCGCCCTGCTCGACGTCCCTACCCATTGTTGCCTCCCGGCGTGAGACGCCCGGGACGGTGAGCGTCCCGGTGCGCAGTGTGAACCACAACGGTAAGAGCGCCCACGCGCCGAGGCCAGTGCCCACCGGGTATGCGCTTGCCGCCTTCACTACCCAGCGGGGGTCGCCCGGCACCGGGTAGCGCTGCCGCCGGTCAGTGACAATCCACACCCGTACGCGTCGGGCCCCCGCTCGTGGAGAGCGGGGGCCCGACGACGGGGTGGCTCAGGCCTGGCGGATGGCCTCGCCCTCGATCTCGATCTTGATCTTCTTGCCGACCAGCACGCCACCGGTCTCCAGGGCGACGTTCCAGGTCAGGCCGAAGTCCTCGCGGTCGATCTCGGTGCTGGCGGTGAAGCCGAACACGTCGGTGCCGAACGGGGTGCGGCCGACGCCCTCGAACTCGACCTCCAGCTCGACCTGACGGGTGACACCCTTGATGGTCAGGTCACCGAGCAGGACGAACTCGTTGCCGTCGTGGGACTTCACGGCGGTGCTGCGGAACTCCAGCGTCGGGAACTGCTCGACGTCGAGGAACTCGGGGCTGCGCAGGTGACCGTCCCGGTCCGCCTGGGCGGTGTTGATGCTGGCCGCCTGGATGGTGGCGGTGACCGCGGACTGCAACGGGTCCTCGGCGACGGTGATGGTGGCGGTCGCATCGGCGAACTCACCGCGTACCTTGCTGACCATCATGTGCCGGGCGACGAAGCCCACCCGCTTGTGCGCGGCGTCCAGCAGGTAGGTGCCGGCGGCGGGAATGGTCAGGCCGTCCCAGTCGCGGGTAACCGACTCGGTGCTGGTCATGTAACTGCCCTCCGGGGAAGATTGTTTAGTAGCCCAACGACTGCCTGAGCAACTATAGCCACAGCAATATTCCCCGTGTCAAGCACTGTTAGGATGGTCAGGTGAACGAAAACGTGTTCGACGACCCCCGGATCACCGCCGTCGGCCTCCTGGTCGAAGCGCACGCCGGGCTCACCGCCCGCTTCACCGCGCAGTACGAGGAGCACGGCCTCTCCGCAGTCGAGTTCGAGGTGCTGATGCGCCTGGCCCGGTCCCCCGGCAACCAGCTGCGGATGACCGACCTGGCCGCGCAGACCTCCCTGTCCACCAGCGGTGTCACCCGGGTGGTGGACCGGATGGAACGCGACGGGCTGCTCCGCCGTCGCGCCTGCCCGTCCGACCGGCGCAGCTCGTACGCGGTGGTCACGCCCGCCGGCATGCAACGGCTCGACAGAACCCTGCCGGGCCACCTACGGATCATCGAGCAGTGGTTCACCGGCCAACTCGAACCCGACACCCTCGCCGCGATGCTGGACGGACTGCGCCGGGTGCGCGACGCCGTCCACCCGGGGGCGACCGCCGGCAGCACCGACCAGGCACCGACCGACGAGCCGGCGGCCGCCTGCTGACGTGGTGACAAAAAGCCGTCCGACCCACCGGCAGAAAAAGCGGCAGAACCCGGCGGGCCCACCGGACGCACACTCGCCGATGCCCACAAAACGGACGGCTCGGCTGGCTAGCCTTCATCGCGCGGGGGAGCACCGGGGGGTGCCGGCGCGAGCGACTGAGCGAGGGGTTTGACCAGGGGGCTTGTTCGCTCGCGCCACCCCCGCGCCTGCACCGGCAGGCGTTCCCGCCCCGGTGCCCACAGGGTCTGCACATGCAGGACCCCTGGACCGGGGAGGTCGGGCCGCGCAGCCCGCCCCTAGGCCAGCAGGCGTTCCTCGTCCGGCAGCAACCGGATGCCGCCGCGCCGACACACCTCCGCCAACCGCTCACGCACCTCGGCGGAGCCGCTGCTCGCGGCCAGCCCGACCAGGGCCTCGACCACGTCCCGCCGGTCCTGCCCGGCCTCCCCGGCGGCCACCGCCACCGCGAACCACTCCGCCGCCAGTTCCCGGTCCCCCCGCTGCTGCGCCACGGTGCCCTCGATCAACGCGCACACCCCCTCCTCCGCCCGGACCGGCCCACCCCCGGCCGGGCGACCCGCCACCGTCCCCGCCTCCATCCCGGGCCGGGCCCCGGACGGCCCCGGACGACCGTCGCAGCGCAGCTCGGCGAGGACCTCGGCCGCCTCGTCCACCCGGCCCGACCGGGCCAGCGCCAGACCCACCGTGCCGAGCACCCGCCGCCGGTGGCCCGGGTCGCCCACCCCGACCAACGCGGCGACCACCCGCCGACCCTGCTCCACCGCGTCGCCGTGGCGGCCCTCCAACCGGGCCACCTCGGCCAGGTCGGCGCGGGCCAACAGGCGCAGCCGGGGCTCCCCGCACTGGGCCGCCATCCGGTCCACCGCGGCGAGTCGACGCCGGGCGGCCGGCAGGTCGCCGAGGCGGATCTCGTGCCAGGTCAGATGGTGCTGGGCCACCGCCATGTCCCGGGTCCGGCCATGCCGGGTGGCCAGCGTCAGCACCGCGTGCGCCTGCTCGGCCGCCTCGTCGTACCCGCCGGTGGCGACCAGCAGGGTGCCGAGGACGGTCCGTGCCGCCAGCTCCCCGGCCACGTCGGCCCGCCCGGCGAGCACCGCGAGCGCGGCGCGGGCGGCGGGCAGTTCCTGGGCCGCCGCGCCGTGTTCGGCGGCGAGCCGGGCCACCCCGAGCAGCGCCCACGCCCGCAGCACCGGATCGGCGTCGGCGGTACGGGGGTCCGCGAGCAGCCGGCGCAGCCACTGCCGACCGCTGACGTCCCGTCCCCGCATCCGCCACCAGCGGGTCAGCCTGACGGCCAGCCGCAGCGCGGTGACCGGGTCGTCCCCGGCGGCGTGCGCCAGCGCCGCGCCGATGTCCCCGGTCGCCTCGTCGAGCCGACGTGCGGCCGTGGGCTGTCGCGCCCCGACCAGGTCCGGCGTGGTGCGGGTCACCAGCCGGGTGATCACCACCGCGTGCCGGCGTCGCATCGCGGTCAGCTCCCCCCGGCCGGCGGCCTGCTCGATGGCGTACTCGCGCACCGCGTCGAGCAGGCGGAACCGCAGCGGCCCGGCACCCCCGACGCTGAGCAGCCCCAACTCGACCAACCTGTCGAGCAGGGGCACCGGATCGACCACCGCCGCCGGGTCCCGGTCGACCTCGTCGGCGAGCAACTCCTCGGCCAACTCCACCGACCACCGGTTGGCAAAGACCGAGAGCCGACGCAGGGCGGCCTGCTCCCCGTCGTCGAGCAGCCGGTAGCTGGTGGCCACCGCCTCCCGCAGGGTCACCGCCACCGCGGTCCGGGCCGGTTCGGCGGTACGGCCCGACGGTGCGGCCTCCCAACCCCGGCCGCCGAGTTCCGGGCCGGCCAGGTCGAGCACCCGGTCGCCGTACCGGTCGAGGAGTTCGGGCAGGTCGAGAATCCGTCCCCGGGCCGCCATCAGCTCGATCGCCAGCGGCAGGCCATCGAGCCGACGGACCAGCGCGGTGAGGGCGGGCAGCTCCTCGGGGCCGGGCGGTTCGGGGCGAACCCGGGTCAGTCGGGCGGTGAACAGGGCTGCCGCCGGCCAGCGGGCCAGCTCGTCCGGGTCGACCACGTCGGCCGGGGGCACCTCCAGCGGGGCCACCGGGCGGACGAGTTCACCGGGGAGCCCGACCGGGTGTCGTCCGGTCACCACCACCCGCAGGGTGGG
The DNA here is from genome assembly GCF_900091525.1 of Micromonospora matsumotoense. Taxonomy (GTDB): domain Bacteria; phylum Actinomycetota; class Actinomycetes; order Mycobacteriales; family Micromonosporaceae; genus Micromonospora; species Micromonospora matsumotoensis. The sequence goes on along the minus strand of NZ_FMCU01000026.1, from coordinate 15,205 downwards.
TACCGCCGTGACGAGCAGGTGCAGCACCTCGGCCACCGGGTCGGGGGCCCGCTCGACCGCGTCCACCAGCAGCAGCGCCGGGCGGCCCCGGAGCCGGGCGGCCAACTCGGCGAGCCGGGCCGCGCCGAGCACCGCGCAGGCTGCGGCGAGCACGTCGTTGCCGTCGGAGCCGCTGCCGACCAGCACCCCGGCCACCCCGCCGGGGTGGGCGTCGGCCACCGCGTGCGCCACGGCCAGGGCGAGCGCGGTCTTGCCCACTCCGGCCAGGCCGACCAGGCTCAGCACCGGGGGCGAGCTGTCGCCGGTGAGCAACCCGGCCAGCTCGGTCAGCTCCCGTTCCCGGCCGATCAGCGCGACGGCCGGGGGGAGCGCCATCGGCGTACCCGGGAGGTCGAGGTCCCGCAGGACGGCGCCGACGACCGGTCGGTGCGGCAGCCTGGCGGTGTCCCGGCCGGTCGGGCCGACGACGGCCTGGCCACGGGCACTGGCCAGGAAGCCGGTCCGGGCCGGGCCGGTCAGGCCGAGCGCCCCGGCGATCAGCTCGGCGGTGGTGCGTTGTGGCCGGTGCGACCGGCCCCGCTCCAGGTCACGGACCGTCCGCACGCCGACCCCGGCCCGTTGCGCCAGGTCGATCTGGGTGAGACCGGCAGCCAGGCGGTGGGCCCGCACCAGCTCCCCGATCGGGGTACGACCACCCGCGCCGGGCAAGTGATCATGATCCGGGGTCATGGGCAGGAAGAGTACGGATGGGATACGACGCCGGGCAGCCCTTCGTCGGCCTACTGACGAAGGGCTGCGGATACCCGACAACCCGCCGTTGCCGCGCCGCGCTCCGCCCGATCGGGCGGTACGGTCACATGCCCAGGTCGCGAGCGATGATCATGCGCTGCACCTCGGACGTGCCCTCGCCGATCTCCAGGATCTTGGAGTCCCGCCAGAACCGGGCCACCGGGTACTCGTTCATGAAGCCGTAGCCGCCGTGGATCTGGGTCGCCTCCCGGGCGTTGTCCACCGCGACCGTGCTGGCGTGCAGCTTGGCGATCGCCGCCTGCCGCTTGAACGGCTCACCGGCGAGCATCCGCGCGGCGGCGTCGTAGTAGGCCAGCCGGGCGGTGTGCGCCTTCAGCTCCATGTCCGCGATCTTGAACTGGATGGCCTGGTAGTTGCCGATCGGCTGACCGAACGCCTGGCGTTCCTTCGCGTACTTCACCGACTCGTCGACGCAGCCCTGGGCGAGGCCGACGGCGAGGGCGGCGATGGCGATCCGACCCTCGTCGAGAATCCGCAGGAACTGCGCGAAGCCCCGCCCCCGCGCGCCGAGCAGGTTGGCCGCCGGCACCCGGCAGTCGTCGAAGGTCAGCTCGTGGGTGTCCGAGGCGTTCCACCCCACCTTGGAGTACGCCGGCGCGACGGTGAAGCCGGGCGTCCCGGACGGCACGATGATGGTGGAGAGTTCCTTCGAGCCGTCCGGGTTGGTGCCGGTGACGGCGGTGACGGTGACCAGGGCGGTGATGTCGGTGCCCGAGTTGGTGATGAACGCCTTCGACCCGTTGATCACCCACTCGTCGGTCGAGGGGTCCAGCACCGCCCGGGTCTGGGTGCCGCCCGCGTCCGACCCGGTGCCCGGCTCGGTCAGCCCGAACCCGGCCAGCGCCTCACCGCTGAGCAGCTTCGGCAGCCACCGCTCCTGCTGCGCGGCCGTACCGAAGCGGAAGATCGGCATCGCGCCGAGGGAGACCGCCGCCTCCAGGGTGATCGCCACGCTGGAGTCGACCCGGGCCAGCTCCTCCAGGGCCAGGCAGAGCGCGAAGTAGTCGCCGCCCATGCCGCCGTGTTCCTCGGGGAAGGGCAGGCCGAACAGCCCCATCTTGCCCATCTGCCGGACGATCTCGTACGGGAAGGTGTGCTGCTCGTAGTGTTCGGCGATCACCGGGGCGACCGCCTCGCGGGCGAAGTCGCGCACGCTCTCCCGCAGCGCCTCTTGCTCCTCGCTGAGCCGGAAGTCCATCGGTTCCTCCTGTACGGGTACCTCCCCCGGACGCTCGTGACGCCGGGGACGGCGGATCGGGTGGGCGGCCGGTCGGACCGGGGATGACGACGGGGTGACGGGTCGGGCCGGGACCGGGGTGGCGGGTCGGGGCCGGCCGGTCAGACCGGGGTGACGCCGTGCCGGCGGCGGGAGAAGTGCCGGTCCTTGCTCCGGGCGGCGGTGAACCGGCGGACGAGGTCGGCGCGCAGCTCGTGCGGCTCGACGATCGCGTCGATCACCAGCTCGCTGGCGAGCCGGACCACGTCGATGTCCCGCTCGTACTCGGCCCGCTTGGCGGCGACGAAGGCGGCCCGCTCGGTCTCGTCGACGATGGCCGCGATCTTGTTGGCGTAGACGGCGTTGACGGCCGCCTCGGCGCCCATCACCGCGATCTTCGCGGTGGGCAGGGCGATCGTCGCGTCCGGCTCGAAGCCGGGGCCGGCCATCGCGTACAGGCCCGCGCCGTACGCCTTGCGGACCACCACACAGATCTTGGGTACGGTCGCCTCGGAGATCGCGGTGATCATCTTGGCCCCGTGCCGGATGATGCCCTGCTTCTCCACCGCGCTGCCGACCATGAACCCGGGCACGTCGGACAGGAACAGCAGCGGCACGTTGAACGCGTCGCAGAGCTGCACGAACCGGGCCGCCTTGTCGGCCGAGTCGACGAAGAGCACGCCGCCCTTGAACATCGAGTTGTTGCCGACCACGCCGACGACCTCGCCGTCCAGCCGGCCGAACCCGATGGTCAGCTCCTTCGCCCAGAGCGCCTGGATCTCCAGGAACGAGCCGTCGTCGAGCAGGCCCTTGACGTACCGGCGCATGTCGAACGCCTGCCGTTCGCTGACCGGCACCAGCGCGGCGAGATCGACCTTCTCCGGCGCGGCGACGGCCGGCGCGGCCGGCGGCTGCTGCTGCCAGTTGGACGGCAGGTAGGAGAGGTAGTCCTTCACCACGTCGAGCGCGTCGGCCTCGGTCTTGCACAGGAAGTGGCCCACGCCGGACTCGGCGCAGTGCACCCGGGCCCCGCCCATCGCCTCCAGGGTGGTCTTCTCCCCGGTGACCATCTCGACCATCCGGTCGGAGCCGAGGTACATGCTGGCGTTGCCGTCGACCATGGCGACCACGTCGCAGAACGCCGGGATGTACGCCCCACCGGCGGCGCTCGGCCCGAACAGCGCGCAGACCTGCGGGATCGCCCCCGAGGCCCGGACCTGGTTCCAGAAGATCTTGCCGGCGCCGCGTCGACCGGGGAAGAGGTCGACCTGGTCGGTGATCCGGGCGCCGGCCGAGTCGACCAGGTAGACCATCGGCACACCGGTGGAGTAGGCCCGCTCGATGATCCGGATGATCTTCTCGACGGTGCGCGCGCCCCAACTGCCGGCCTTGACCGTGGAGTCGTTCGCCATCAGGCAGACCGGCCGGCCGTCGATGGTCGCGGTGCCGGTGACCACGCCGTCGGCGGGCAGCCCCTCGGCCAGGGCGTTGGCATAGAGGCCGTCCTCGACCAACGAGCCCTCGTCGACCAGGAGGGCGACCCGTTCCCGGGCGAAGAGCTTGCCCTTGCCGGCGTTCGCCGCGTGGTATTTGTCGGCCCCGCCGGAGCGGGCCCGCTTGCGTAGCTGCTCCAGTGCCGCACCGTCGAGCGTCACGCCGACCCCCTCGCCCCGCGCCTCGTGGACGCACCCGACCGCCGTGCCGCCGACGCGACGGTGGACGCGCCGACCAGCCTGAACGATCGTTAGGTTAGCGCATCCGGGCCCCGACGGGCCACCCGACCGACTTCCGCGCTGGATATTGATACTCAACTATCAGTATGGCTAGGCTCCTGACACCCCCTCCGGATTGGAGTGAGTCATGAACTCACGCATCAAGCGCCTCGCCGTCGCCGCCCTGGCGACGGCGACCGCGACCCTCGGCCTCACGGTCGCCAACCCCGCGCCCGCCTCCGCCGCCATGACCATCTGCTACAACACCAGCCAGGCGCCGAGCTACGCGGGCATCGCCAACCAGGCCGCCTCGATCTGGAACAACGCCACCAACAACCTGACCCTCACCGCGAACTGCGGCACCAACCTGCGGATCTACCAGATCACCGGCGGCGGCTCGTACGCCCAGCGCACCAGCCTCGGCAACGGCCGGGTCTACATCGACACCCAGCAGGCCGCCCAGTACAGCCCGCTGCGGATCATGACGCACGAGATCGGGCACATCCTCGGCCTGCCCGACAACTACAACGGCAACTGCGCGATCCTGATGTCCGGCGGCAGCGCCGGCACCAGCTGCACCAACCCGTACCCGAGCACCACCGAGGCGAACCGGGTCAGCAGCCTGTTCGCCGGCACGCTCAGCGCCACCGACCGCAGCAGCGGCACCAGCAGCCAGATCTTCCGGGACAGCTGGCCGGGCCTGCTCACCGTGGGCTGATCCACCGACCGGTACGACGGAGGGGCCGGCACCGCGCCGGCCCCTCCCGCCGTCCGGCACGGGCCGGTTCGCGGGCGACGCCGACACCGTGGTGCCGCCCGCAGGCCGATGCCGGCGCGACCGGGTCGACCGGGTCGACCGGGTCAGCGGGCGGTCAACCGGGTACGCGGCCCGGCCCGGAGCACCCCGGACGGCAGCCGCTTGCCCAGCAGGTCCTCGGCCAACTCGGCGACCCCGATCAGGGCGTCCAGGTCGATGCCGGTGTCGATGCCCATGTCGTGCAGCATGTGCACCGCCTCCTCGGTGGCCAGGTTCCCGCTCGCCCCCGGCGCGTACGGGCAGCCGCCGAGGCCGCCGACGCTGGCGTCGAACTCGGTGATCCCCAACTCCAACGCGGTCAGCAGGTTCGCCAACGCGGTGCCCCGGGTGTTGTGAAAGTGCAGCAGCACCGGCACGTCGGCCTCACGGTCGCGGACGGCGGTGACCAACTCCCTCACCCGCCGGGGCGTACCCATGCCGGTGGTGTCGCCGAACGCGACCCGGTCGGCGCCGTCGCGGACCACCCGCTCGACGATCCCGGCGACCCGCGCCGGGTCGACGTCGCCCTCGTAGGGGCAGCCGAAGCTGGTCGCCACGATCACCTCGGCCCGCGCCCCCGCCCCGTGCAGCAGGTCGATCAGCACGGCGATGTCGTCGAGGGACTCGGCGGTGGAGCGGTTGACGTTGCGCCGGTTGTGCGTGTCGCTGGCCGAGACCACCACCTCGATCTCGGTGAAGCCGGCGGCCAGCGCCCGCTGGGCACCCCGGGTGTTGGGCACCAGCGCCGAGTAGCGCACCCCCTCGACCTTCCCGGCCCGCCGCCACACCTCGTCGGCGTCGGCCATCTGCGGGATCGCCAACGGGTGCACGAACGACACCGCCTCGATCCGCCGTACCCCGGTGCCGGAGAGGGCGTCGAGCAGCCGCACCTTGGCCTCGGTGGGGATCGGCTCCTCGTTCTGGAGGCCGTCGCGCGGCCCGACCTCCCGGATCGACACCGCCGCTGGCATCTTACTCATGGTCACCTCGCTGTGACGTGGGGTCGCCGGAGACTCGTCCCGGGCCGCCGCCCCTCGTGGGGGACGACGACCGGCGACGCCGGACGACCGGTGGTCCCTCCAGGGAACCACCACGCCGCCCACCGCCGCCACGCCACCCCCGGGTGTCACGGGCCGGGACCGACCCCCGACACCCGGGAAGTCAGCGCTGCTACGGTCCTTCCGCCAGCTCGGCGGCGCTGCGCAACACCGCCGCGGCGGCACCCGCCCAGCCGACGGCGTCCTCGCGGCCCAGCACTAGCGCCATCGCCACCGCCCCCTCCGCGAACAGGGCCGCCGACCGCAGGCACCGGCCCACCCGACGACGGTCCAGGCGCGGGTGCCCGCCCCAGATCGATCTTCCGCTTGCCATTTCTCCACCCCTGAGGACGCAGTACGCGCCGATGGGACCCACCGGCGGTGAGGTGCCTGCGGCCAGTCGCCGAGCAGGTCGACGGCAGCCGCCGCACGACAGGCACAACGACCGATCGGGACCACCCAGCACGCCCTTCTGGCCGGGCAGCGTCCGCCCCGGCCCGGCCAAAGTGGAGCGTGGGGCGGCGCTTTCGGGGCAACGGATACCGCTACCGCTACCGCAGCGTCCTACCCGGACAACCACCCGGCCAGAAACTGACCACGGGCACAGATCGGGGCGGTCATCATTTGCTGAGTACGGGTACGAATGGACTCCCGATCAGGCAGCACTGCGAAAGGTCCGCGCATGACCTCCGACACCAGCACGCCAGCCCCGCCGCCGGGACGGCATCGGCGGCACTGCCTCGTCCCGCGCGAGCAACTGGCCGCCGGATACGAGTTCCGGTACGGGTCGAAGGCGGTGTCCGAGTACGCGCTGGCCGTCCGCGACCTCGTCGAGCTGTCCTCGGAGGTCGGCGCTGTCGACACCTGGAGCAGGCTGGCCGCACGAATCTGCCACAAGCGGTCCGGCCGCGCCTGGGCCACCTGGCGCAAGCGGCTGTCCCGGCACTTCACCACCGAGACGAAGGGGCCGCCGTGGCAGACCGTGGTGTTGGTGGTCAAGCACACCGTCCCGGAACCGGACCGGGCAGCGACCCTGCGCCGTCTCGAGCGCCTCTACGAGGCGGCCCGGGGTGAGCCGCCGACGGACCACCCACGGACCACCGACGACCCACCCCACCCCGACGACGTCGGCCCGACGGCGACCGCCCCCGACGGGGCAGACTCCACCGGGGGCGACGCGTACCAGATCATCGCCCAACTTCGTGCGGAGAACGCCTCGCTGCGGCGCACCCTGGCCGCGCGGAACGCCCTGCTGCGCGCCACCATGGGGGCCACCAACCGGGTGGCGCCGAAGGAAAGCCCTCGCTACGGACCGCTCGCCGGCGGCGGCAACCCGCAGGACGTACCGCGACAACGGGAGGCCGCCCTGCTGGACGGGCTGGCGCGAAAGGACCGCAACCCCGGGCACTTCCCCGTCGGGCCGACCCCGACCAACGACGCCCCGGCCGGCCGGCACCGCCCGCCCCGGATCGACACGGTGTCGCTGCCGCCCCGCCTCGACGTCGTCGGCACGCCGCCGCACCGGCCGACGCCCCTGCCACACCTGCCAGGCGGGGTCCGGCGGGCCTGATCACGGAGCCCGCCGGACCCCGTGATCGGCACCCGGACGGGTCAGCGCATCCGGCCGACGATGCCGGTGTCGTAGTCGCCGGAGACGAACTCCTCGTTGTCCAGCAGCTCGGCGAAGAAGGGCAGGTTGTTCTTCGGGCCGGCCAGCGCGAAGGCGGCGACGGCCGACCGGGCCCGGGTCAACGCCTCGGCCCGGTCCGCGCCGGTGACCACGAGCTTGGCCAGCAGGCTGTCGTAGAACGGGGTGACCGTGTTGCCGGCGACGTAGCCGGAGTCGACGCGTACCCCCTCGCCGGTCGGCTCCACCCAGGTGCCGATGACGCCGGGGCCGGGCAGGAAACGCAACGGGTCCTCCGCGTTGATCCGCAGCTCGATCGCGTGTCCACGCGGGGCCAGCGCGTCCGGGTCGAAGGTCGGCGGCAGGCCAGCTGCCACCCGCAACTGCTCCTCGACCAGGTCGATGCCGTAGACCAGCTCGGTCACCGGGTGCTCCACCTGGAGCCGGGTGTTCATCTCCAGGAAGAAGAACTCCTGCGTGGCGGGGTCGAGCAGGCATTCGACGGTGCCCGCGTTGCGGTAGCCGACCGCCTCGCCGGCCCGCACGGCGGCGGCCAGGAACCGGGCCCGCAGCTGCGGTGACACCGCCGGGGAGGGGGACTCCTCGACCAGCTTCTGGTTGCGCCGCTGCACCGAGCACTCCCGCTCGCCGAGCGCCACCACCCGGCCGTCGGCCAGGCCGAGGATCTGCACCTCGACGTGGCGCACCCGGGGGAAGTACCGCTCGATCAGCACCGAGCCGTCGCCGAACATCCGCTCGGCGAACGCGCGGACCTTGTCGTACCCGGTGCGCAGCTCGGCCTCGTCGGCGGCCACCTGCATGCCCATCCCGCCACCACCGGCGGCGGCCTTGACCATCACCGGGTAGCCGATCTCCGTGCCGGCGGCGACCGCCGCCGCCAGGTCGGCGGCCGGCTCGGTGGTGCCGGGCGCGACCGGCACCCCGGCCGCCGCCATCAGGTTCCGCGCGTTGATCTTGTCGCCCATCGCGGTGATCGCGTCCGCGCCGGGCCCGACCCAGATCAACCCACGGTCCCCGACGGTACGGGCGAAGTCGGCGTTCTCCGACAGGAAGCCGTAACCGGGGTGGATCGCCTGCGCACCGGTGGTCTCGGCGGCGGCGAGGATCGCCTCGACGTTGCGGTAGCTCTGGGCCGGGTTCGCCGGTCCCACGCACACCGCCTCGTCGGCCTCGACCACGAACGGCAGGTCGGCGTCGACCTCCGAGTGCACCGCGATCGCACGGATGCCGAGCCGCTTCGCGGTACGGATGATCCGGCGGGCGATCTCGCCCCGGTTGGCGACCAACAGCGACTCGATCATGTTTCCTCCAGCGTCCAGGGGTGGGGACGGTTGCTCGACGTCCAGGGGTGAGGACGGATGCCAGGAAACCACGATCGGGTCGTCGGTCACGACTCGGGCGGGAGTGTCGGGGGTGGCCCGGGCGGGGCAGGTGCTCCGGTCAGGAGTCGGTCTCGGCCAGCAGGGCGGCCAGCGCGGCAGCCCGCAGCAGTGCCGCCCGACGCCGCCGGTCGACCTCGCCGCCGAGGAACGGGGTGGAGTTCATCAGGCCGAACGCGGCGTGCGCCAGCACCCGCGCCTCACCGTCGGGCAGCCCGGGGTGCAGGGCGGTCAGCACGGTCACCCACTCCTCGACGTACAGCCGCTGGAGCTTGCGGATGCGGCGGCGCGGCTCCTCCGGGAGACGGTCCAGCTCGTGCAGGTGCAGGGCGATCACGGCCGGGTTGGCCAGCGCGAAGTCGACGTGGAAGTCGATCAGCGACTCCAGCGCGCCGCGGGGGTCGCCGGGGCGGCCGGCGGCCCGGTCCCGGCCGCCGTCGAGCAGGCCCTCGCTGACCGGGATCAGCGCGGCGGCCAGCATCGCCTCCTTGCCGGCGAAGTGGTGGTAGAGGGCCGGGCCGGTCACCCCGGCCGCCGCACCGATGTCGTCCATGGAGACCCCGTGGTAGCCCCGGGCGGCGAAGAGCCCGACCGCGATCTCCAGGATCTCGTCGCGCCTCGACCGGCGCCGGCCCGCGCTGCCCGCGCTGCCTCTAGCCTGCTGCCCCACAGTCACCAGGCAAGCGTAGACCTCGGGGCGGACACCGGGTGCCCTCGGTTACCCGCCGGTTCACCAGGCGGACAGCACCCGGTCGGCGCGCACCGACGTTGATCGCCGGACGGCACGGCCCACCGCACCTAGCCTGGAAGGGAAGACCTGCCGGAGGGAGGGCGCGATGACGGTACGGCTGCCGGACCGGTCGCTGCTGCTCGCCGGGGGCCTGCTGGTCGGTGCCGGGATCTTCGACCTGCTGGCCGGGATCGGCGACGTCGGCAGCGGCGACGTGTACGCCTCGCTGCACGCCGACGGGCTGGTCCTCTACGACCTGACCGGTTGGGCCGGGCTGCACGTGGCGAGCGGAGTGCTGCTGGTGCTGACCGGCCTGGTCATCGCGCTCAGTCGGGGCCGGTGGGTGGCGGCCGCCCTGGTGGCCGGGGTGGCGGTCGTCGTCGTCCACCTGCTGTTCGCGCTGTACCACCCGATCGAGGCGTTGATCGTGGTGGGGCTGACCCTGGCGGCCGTGCGGCTGGCCGTCCGGCACCGCCGTGGCACCCGGGTCAGGCCGGCTGACAGACCCTCCCGGTGAAGGACGGGTCCGGCTGACGTCTGTCGTTCCAGGCCGGATTGATCCGGATGGCCAGCGGGGGCGCCTGCCAGCCCGCTCCGAGCTGCTGGAGCAGCGGATACTCCTGACGTTTCCGGCTCTCCGGCACCCCGGCGAGGAAGTGGATCAGACGATCCTGGACCAGCGACCGACCCAGCAGCCCGCCGTGCACCCCGGGCGTCTGGAAGACCGGGATGCCGGTGTAGTCGCCGGGTGGGGCCTCGGTGGCCGTGGTGGTCGGCAGGAAGGCCATCATCCGGACGCCCGGCACCGGGCACATCAACTGGTTGCGGTAGAACGGCGCGTTGTCCAGCAGGGACCGGATGAACGGTTCGTCCGGGCCGGTGCCGGTCCCGCCGAACACGTCGACCACCCCGAACAGGGCGCGCAACTGCCAGCCGGTGACCAGCCCCCAGCCGTGGGGCGTCCCGGGCGGCGGATAGTAGGCCCGCCCCGCGTTGATCAACGGGCTGAACATGACCAGGGTGTCCACCGCCGCGTGCGGTCGCTGCGCGAGGTAGGTGCGGGCCAGCATCGCCCCCTCGCTCTCCCCGATCAGGGCGACCGGCCGACCGGTACGCCGGTGCAGCCGGTCCACCTGGGTCTCCAACAGCGCGGCCCCGCTCTCCAGCGACCGGACGGTGTCCCCCGGCTGGTAGGGCAGTGGTCGGCCGTCCCCCGCCAGCCCCCGGTAGGAGAAGTGCTCCACGTTCGGGTCGACGGGCGGGGTGCCGTCATAGGCGGAGCTGTGCCCGGCGAGGACGATCACCGCGTGCCGGACGTCCGCCGGCAGCCGCTGACCGAGCACCACCTGCTCGATCGTCACTCCGGTCGGGACGATCTGCACCAGCGGGGGAATCGCCAGCGGGACGGCGAGGGCCAGCAGGACGGCGATCGGGGTGGCCGGCACCCGGGCCCAGCGCACCCGGGGGGTCAGCACGGCGACGTGCACGGTGCGTTCCCAGAGCAGCCCGTTGGCGATCCCGGCGAGCGCCGCGACCGGCACCGTCCACCAGCCGGGGACGCTCCAGCAGAGCGCGCCGGCCACGGTGATCACCACGAAGTTCAGCAGCGACCAGCCGACCAGGGCGATCGGCGGCAACCCGCGCCACCAGGGCTCGACCACGGCAGCCCGTTGCAGGAACGGGGCGAGCAGGAACATCGGCAGCAGTGAGGCCAGCAGCACCCAGGAGAGCGCGACCACCGAGGCCGCCACCGAGATCAGCGCCCACGGCGAGACCAGCACGGTGACCACCGCGGACAGGGCGAGGTTGCGCCCGAGCAGCCAGCGCAGGCCGGGTCGGGCCGCCTCGGCGGGCCAGGCGAGCGCGACCAGCCCGGTGGTGAGCAGCCCACGGAACACGATCAGCAGCAGCAGCCCGACCAGGAACTCGGGCCACGAGTCGTGATAGACGTACAGCCAGCGCAGGTCGTGATAGCTGTCGTACGGCCAGACGGCGGTGACCTGGGAGGACAGCCCTTCGGCAGCGACGAAGCCGAAGTGGACCAGCAGCACCGCCTCGATCGCCGGTGGCACGGCGGCCAGGGCGCACAGCGCCAGCAGGCGGGGTCGCGGTCTACGCACGCCCTCTCCTCACCAGGTAACCGGGGCTCCCCTAGCAGGTTCCCCTGCCCGACGACCGCGTGTCGGGTCTACCACCGAACTACCGCCGACCGGCTCACCGCTCGTCCCCCTGCCGGAGGGTCGTCGCGCGCTGCTGGAGGCCGGCGAGCCGCAGCGCGATCCGGCGGCACCCCGGACACCGCGCGCAGCGCCAGGTCCCGCAGCGGACGGCCGGCGGGCGGCAGGGTGGCGAGCCGGGTCAGCCGGGCGGCGAAGCCGACGACCTCCTCGGCGGGCGGCCGCCGGGTGGCGGCGTAGTCGTCCAGCACAGTGTCGGGGTGGCCGGCGAGGACGTCGCCGAGGGTGACACCGAGGGCGACCGCGTCGCAGATGCCGAGGTTCATCCCCTGCCCGCCGGCCGGGCTGTGCCCGTGCGCGGCGTCGCCGGCGAGCAGCGCCCGGCCGTGCCGGTAGTGGTCGGCGATCCGGTGGTGGACGCGGAACCGGGAAATCCAGAGCACGTCGGTCAGCCGGTCCGGCCGCCGGGTCGGGCCGCGTTCGTCGAGGAGCGCCTGGAGTCGGGCGGCATCCGGGTCGCGGGGCGCGTCGGCGACGGCGGCGACCGCCCCCGCGGCGTCGTGGTCCAGGCCGCCGGGCCGCAATTGGGCGGATGTTGCGGTGTCCCGAGGCTGGGATACCGCAACATCCGCCCAGGCGCGACCCAGCCCGGCGCGACCCAGCCCGGCGCGACCCAGCCCGGCGCGACCCGGACCCAGGCCGGGCGCGGCCGGGTCGTCGGGGTGGGTGGTCAGCCGGCCAGGCCGCCGGGCTGGTCGCCCCTGACCACGGGGGCCCGGACCAGGTTGCCCCACTCGGTCCACGAGCCGTCGTAGTTGCGCACCTGCGGGAAGCCCAGCAGGTGGTGCAGCACGAACCAGGTGTGGCTGGACCGCTCACCGATCCGGCAGTACGCCACCACGTCGTCGGCCGGGCTCAGCCCGAGCTGGTCGGTGTAGATCGCCCGCAGCTCGTCGGCCGACTTGAAGGTGCCGTCGTCGTTGGCGGCGGACTTCCACGGCTTGCTCACCGCGCCCGGGATGTGCCCGCCGCGCAGCGCGCCCTCCTGCGGGTAGTCCGGCATGTGCAGCATCTCGCCGGTGTACTCGCCCGGCGAACGGACGTCGACCAGCGGCCGACCCGCCGCCACGTGCGCCATCACCTGCTCCCGGTACGCCCGGACCGGCGCGTCGTCGCGCTGCGGCACCGGATAGTCGGCACGCGGCCGGGCCACCTTGTCCCGGGTCAGCTCGCGCCCCTCGGCGACCCACTTCTGCCGGCCACCGTCGAGCAGCCGGACGTCGGCATGCCCGAACAGGGTGAACACCCACAGCGCGTACGCGGCCCACCAGTTGAAGTTGTCGCCGTAGAAGACGATCGTGTCGCCCCGGCCGATGCCCTTGGCGGCGCACAGCTCGGCGAAGCTCTCCGCGTCCAGGTAGTCCCGGGTGACCTGGTCGTTCAGCTCGGTGTGCCAGTCGACCTTGACGGCCCCGGGGAGGTGACCGGTGTCATAGAGCAGCACGTCCTCGTCGGATTCGACCACGACGAGACCCTCGTCGCCGAGGTGCTCGGCCAACCACTCGGTGGTGACCAGCCGCTGCGGGTCGGCGTACGACTGGAGGCGGGGATGCGGATCACTCGGCACAGACATGATCCCCAAGTTACGCCGGAATCCGGGGCGTCGACCGCCAATGGGACCGGACCGGCTCGGCCGACCCGCCCGGACGCGACCGTGCCCCACCAGCCGACGCACCCGTCGAGCGGGCCGGGCAGACCATCCCCGAGGAGCCGGTCAGATCGCGTCGCGCTCCACCGACCCGCCCGGTCAGGCGCGACGGTGGACCAGGCGGCCGGCGACGACGGTGGCGAGGCAGCGGCCGTCGTCGGCGAAGACGGCCAGGTCGGCCCGGCCGCCGACAACGAGTGCAGGGGGTCGTACCGCGTCGAGGACGGCGACGTCGTTGCGGGCCGCCGCCGCGCGTACCGCCGGGTCGGTGAGGTGTGCGGCGAGCACCGCGCCGACGCCCGACCGCAGCAGCGCGTGCACCCGTTCGCGCGGGCTGGGGGCCGGCGGCAGCGGCCCGTCGTGCACCAGCGCCGGCCCGAGGGTGCCGGGCCACCGCCGCACCCGCACCATCGGGTACGCCTGCGTCAGCTCCCCGGTCGGGCCGACCGCCTCGATCCGGTCACCGTCGACCAGCACCGCCCAGCCCGACAGCGGCCCACCGTCGCCCGGGACCGGCTGATCCGACAGCGGCCCGGCGGAGAGTGGAGCCGGCCGGTGCGACGACGCATCGGCGTCAGCCGAGGCCGGCTGGTCCGGCAGCGGCCCGCCAGAGACCGGCACCGCCCGGTCCGACAGCGCGTCGTCCCCCGACGTCGCCCGGTCCGACAGCGCATCGTCGTCACCCGGCACCGGCCGGACCGGTGGCGGCTCGTTGTCGTGGGTGAGGCGCAGCAGGGGGGCGGTGTGCAGGGTGCGCACGGTCAGTCGGCCAGCGGGCCGAGGATCGGGCGCTTCGCGGTGACCGTGTCGCCGGAGGACCGGCCGGTGAGCCGACGGGTGATCCACGGGGCCAGGTGCCGGCCGACCCAGCTCAGGTCGGCGGCGCGGGCGGCGAGCCATGGGGTGGCGGCCGGGTGCTCCGGCACCATCAGCCACTCCTCGTCGCAGCCCACCCCGAGCGCGGTCAGCACCTGGCCGGCGACCCGCCGGTGCCCGGCGGCGGACAGGTGCAGCCGGTCGGGGCTCCAGAGCATCGGGTTGAGCCGGAACGTGTCGTCGGAGAACAGGTCGATCAGGATCGCGCCGTGCCGCTCGGCGATCTCACCGATGATCCGGTTGACCAGCGCGATCCGGGGTGAGACGAGGCGCTGGCCGGGCAGCCGGGCCAGCACGTCGGCGAACCGGAAGAGGATCACGTCGGCGCCCCCGGACCGCAGCCGGCCCACCACCGCGTCGAACCGGGTGGCCAGCGCGTCCGGGTCGAAGGTACGGCGCAGCACGTCGTTGCCGCCGGCCGCGAAGCTGACCAGGTCGGGCTTCATGGCGAGCGCGGAGGGCACCTGCTCGGCGACGACACTCGGGAAGAGCCGGCCCCGGATGGCCAGGTTCGCGTAGCCGAAGTCCGGCCCGGCCTCGGCAGCCAGCCGGGTCGCCACCAGGTCCGCCCAGCCCCGGTAGGTGCCGTCCGGGTAGGCGTCGTCCATGCCCTCGGTGAAGCTGTCCCCGACCGCCACGAAGCTCTGCCAGCGCACGCCGCCCCCTCATGCCCTCGTTGACTGCGGCGACCAGTCTGTCACCGGCCAGCCTTCGCCTGCCGCCGCCCACCATCCGAACGTGGCCCAGGTCATCTCCCGCCACCCCATACCCTTGATCCACTCACCTGCCGCACCGTTGATCCACCCACGGGCGACGTTGATCCCCACCTTCCGCACCGTTGATCCCCCACCATCCGCAAGGTTGATCCACTCACCTGGGCCGGCGTTGATCCACTCGCACGGGCCGGCGTTGATCCACTCACCTGAGCTGAAATAGCGGTATTTCACACCTTCGGATACCGCTATTTCGGCCCCATGCCGCCGCCCACCCCGACCAGCCCGGCCCGACCCCGACCAGCCCGGCCCGGCCCGGCCCGAGCAACCCAGCCCGACCAGCCCGGCCCGGCCCGAGCAACCCAGCCCGACCAGCCCGGCCCGGCCCGAGCAACCCAGCCCG
>NZ_FMCU01000023.1 GCF_900091525.1 Micromonospora matsumotoense | reverse complement strand
CTGGGCTTGACCCGTTTCGACGGACGGGGTCGATGTGGTGATCTTATCTAGGCGGCCTGGTGTACCGGTTGAATGGTGTGGCGGGTGGCTTCGTAGGCGGCTGGGCTGAGGTAGCCCAGCGAGGAGTGCCGGCGACGGGTGTTGTACCAGCCTTCGATGTACTCGAATGTGGCCTGGCGGGCGGCGGTGTGTGTGGGCCACGGCTGCCGGTGCAGCAGTTCGGTCTTGACCGTAGCGAAGAAGGACTCGGCTACCGCGTTGTCCCAGCATTGCCCGCGACGGCTGTTGGACAGGCGGATGCTGTGGGTGGCGGCGAGGCGGGCGTGTTGGGCGCTGGTGTACTGGCAGCCGCGGTCGGAGTGGAAGATCAGCCCAGACGGTGGGCGGCGCCGCACGATCGCGTCGTTCAGGGCGGCATCGATCAGGTCGGTTTTGAGGTGATCGGCGACGGCCCAGCCCACGACGCGACGGGATGCCAGGTCGATGACAGTGGCCAGATACAGCCAGCCCTGCCACGTGTTGATGTAGGTGATGTCTCCGCACCAGCGGGTGTCGATGCGGGCGGGGTCGGTGGTGAAGTCCCGACCGATCAGGTCCGCACGATCGGCTGCCGCGGGGTCGGTGATGGTGGTCGTCTGCCACCGGCGCGGGCTCTTGCCGCGCACGCCGACGTCGCGCATCAGCCGGGCGATGCGTTTACGTCCGTGCCGCAGCCCGGCGTCGGTCAGTTCGGCGTGCACCCGGGGGGCTCCGTAGGTGCCCTTCGACATCGCGTGCACCTCGATGATCTTCGCGGTCAGCGCCTGGTCGGTCAGGTCTCGCTGCGACTGCTGACCGGTGGCGTGCTGGTAGTAGGCGGATCGGGAGACCTTCATCAGCTCGCACGCGCGTGTGACGTTGTGCTTGCCGGCCTTCTCCGCCTCGATGAACGGGTACACGTTCACCGGGTCTCCTTCGCGAAGAAAGCCGTCGCCCGCTTCAAGATATCGACGTCCTCGCGCAACCGGCGGTTTTCCCGCCGCAGTTGGGCGAGTTCGGCCTTCTCGTCGCTGCTCAGCCCGTCGGAGCGGGTACCGGTGTCGAGTTCGGCTTGCTTGACCCAGTCACGCACCGCGGTCTCGGTCAAGTCGAAATCGTCGCTGACCTGCCTGATCGTGCGGTCCCCACGCTGACACAGCTCAACGATCTCGGCCTTGAACTGCGCCGTGAACGACCGGCGAGGCCGGGGCCGCTTCTTACCCATGCTCTCCATGATGCTGGACATCCTCCCGGAGCCCACCGGGCTCCTGATCTCGGATGTCCGTCAAAACGGGTCAGGCCCAGTTCGCGTTCGCGTGGGCCGCTGCGCCCCCAGACGCTCATCGGTTCCAGCAGGTGCCGGTCCTGCCATTCGAGACGGTCTCCGTTGGAGATCATGGCGCCGGTGATGCCGTCCGCATCGCCGAACAGCCGGATTCGTCGGGACTGCCAGGTGTAGAGGCTGAGCAGGCCCCAGGGACCGCGGGTCACATCAGCTTCCTCGGCGGCCGTCTGCGGGTGGCGTTCCCACACCGGCAGGTCTCGCTGATCGGCCCGCTGCCAGCCGGGGGCAATCGGCACCAGGTTGAGCAGCAGGGTCTCCCGCAGGGTGTCGCCCTCCACGTAGATGCCGCCGAGCCAGCCGAGCAGGCTGGCGCCGATCGGATAGCCCTTGCCCTTCTTGGCCCGAGGGTCGCCGACCGCTCCGGTCTTGATGCCCGAGGTGTCGTACGCCTGGCAGTGCACCAGCCACCGGGCGGCCTCCGCCGGGGTGATCGACTCCAGGCCGGAGGTCGGGTTGCGTCTGGGAGGGGAGCGGTCACGTGCCTGAGTGGGTTCCCGTCACGCTCGTGCTGACCTACGTCGGCATGGTGGCCCTGATGGCCTTGTCCAGCGTGTTCAGCGAGACCGCGCCCCGCCGCGACGCCGCTTACAAGGTGCTGCGGGTGCTGCTGCCCTGGGGTGCGGTCAGCGTGGCCACCCACGCGATCGTCACCTACGCCATCACGGGCATATAGCGCGCGAGGGTGCGCGCCGGCCCGGCGCGCACCCTCACGGACCGGCCGGAGTGATTCCGCAGAATCGCCCCGACTTCAAGATCACCTGTTCATGCCTCCATAACTGATCCTGT
This sequence comes from Micromonospora matsumotoense, assembly GCF_900091525.1. Lineage (GTDB taxonomy): Bacteria > Actinomycetota > Actinomycetes > Mycobacteriales > Micromonosporaceae > Micromonospora > Micromonospora matsumotoensis. The sequence continues at coordinate 82,229 of NZ_FMCU01000023.1, read as the reverse complement.
CGAGGCACGAAATTGTTGGACCCGGACCGTAGCGTCGTCGATTCGTATGTGGCGCTTGGTGGTTCGGGCCGGAAGTCCTTCGGGGTAGACGACCTGAGGTCTGATGTGCGGTCCGACGGTCAGGGTGTGATGGGTGAGAGTGGTCACTGTCTACAAGATGGGGACGCTTCAGTTGTGGGCTCGGGTAGGTGTGCCGGCGGTTTGGTGGAGGTAGCGGCGGCCTGCGGTGAACACGAGTGCGATTGTGGCGCCGAAGAGCGCGCTGTGGGCGATCATGGGTTGGGGTATCAGCCACCAGTCCCAGCCGCCGACGGTGGCATGGACCAGCCAGAACAGGCTCATCGTGTCGAGGATCGCGCCGACCAGGTTGACGACGTGCGACACGAGGAGCAGCGCGGCGGTGGCGGTGGTGGCGGCGAACGCGGCCAACCAGGTCATGCGGTTGACCGCCGCGATCAGGACCAGTGCGGTGAATGGGCCGTTGGCGGCCAGGGTGTAGGAGTCGGGTGGTCCGATGGCCACGAAGACGCCGGCCACTGCCCCGATGCCCAGTGCCACTGGCAGCCCGTATCGCCGCTGCGGTGCACGGCTGCGGGCGGCGAGCGCGCACGCGCCGGCCACTACGCCGAGTAGGGTGGCAACCGCGGCGCTGGCCGTGGTCAGCGAGGTGGAGCGGATGACAATCTCGTCGACGTGGCCGGTCTGCTCGGCCAGAACAGGTGCGCAACAGGCCGCGATGCCGGCGAGCATCACCAGCCTTTTGCGCTGTGCCGCCGGGGTGGGGGCCGGTGCGGCGTGGTCGAGTCGTCGCCCGAGAGTGAGTGCGGTGTGCAGCGCCACGGCGGCGAGCAGGGCGTACGCGGCCGTGGGGAGGATCCCGCGGGGTGCGTGTGCGGAGCCGATCGCATCGGCTACCGGCACGATCATCAGGGGCAGGACGGCGATCAGCCGGGATGTGGCTAGCGCGGTGGCCACGGCGATCAGCACGAACGCCGCCAGGCGGATTTCGTAGGTCCAGATGAAGCGGATCTGGGTCCGGGAGGTCGCGGCGGGGTCTGCGGCCGGCGTGGCCAGCCCGAGGGCCAGCGCCCAGATGAGGCAGCCCAGGATGGCGCTGGCGAGTCCGACCCGGCGCGGCCAGTCGCGTACGGCAGGACCGGCTCGCACCACGCCGGCCGGCGGCGGGTTGCCGTTGTGTTCGACTGGCTGGGCGTGGACTGCTGACGTGGTGGCCGGGTGGGCGAGTCGGCGTCCGTACCAGAGCAGGAAGGCGGTGGCCGGCAGCAGTGTGCGGCTTAGCTGGAAGCCGGTCACGCCGACCCGCTGGGACAGTTGCTCCCATGCCCCGGTCAGGTACATCGGCAGTGCCAGGAACGCGTGGGCCGGGGGCGCCGTGGGCAGTACGGTCACCGCAACCGTCACCTCGACTGCCAGCAGACCACCGGCCACACCGACGGCGACAGCGCGGTGGCGGTGACCGCGCCGGTCCAGCCGGACCATCGCACCCAGCGTGGCGGCCAGCAGCGTGACCCAACCGAGCGTGGCCGACACCAGCAGCAGCAGGTCCCGGGCCGGTGCCGCGTTGATCAGCATCCACAGGTACACGGGGGCTGCGGCGGTCAAGGCTGGGATGATCGCGTACCCCACGACGGTCCCGCGCAGCCACCCGGCCACGGCCGGCACCCCGGCGGCAGCGGCCCCGCCTGCGGCGGCGCAGCCCCCAGCGCCCAGGACGCAGGCGGCCACGGCGACGCCGCCGTAGCCCACGGCGGCCGGTCCGGAACGGCCGGAGAGAACGCCGAACACACCATCGTTGACACCGGGCAACGACCGTACGGCCATGTCGACAGTCATCTGAGCCACGGTGGACAGCACGATGGCACCGATTGGTACCAGCAACAGCACGATGACGGCCGTCGCCGTCCGGGCCGCGCCGCCGAGCAGGCCGGGCGCGGTCAGCGGGGAACGTTCGGGTGCCCGCGCGCACGCCAGGCTCGCCGCGAAGCACAGCCGACGCCAGGCCCGTACCGCTGGCGGGCTGTCGACCTCCGCGGCCAGGGCGTGCATTTCACCGGCCCACTCGGCTGCCTGCTCCTCGCGCAGGTCGACCGGCCACCGCCGGGCGGCGGTGTGCAGCAGCGCCCCGACCAACCTATCCACCGACCGGGTCAGCACACCGCACCCGGTATCCCCGCCGACACCTGCCGAGGCAGCACCGGCGACGCCGCCGTACCAGGACCCAACCCTGCGGCGAGGCCATCGAGCTGGCCACGTAGAGCGGCCAGTTCCAACCGGGCACTGACCAGCCCGTCCCCGGTCAGCCGGTAGTAGCGCCGCGGCGGGCGGCCAGCCTCGACCGGATCAACGTCCTCCCACCGAGTCTGCACCCAACCGGCCCGCTGCAGCCGAAGCAGGATCGGATACAGCGTGCCGCTCGGATGCCCCGTCGCCCGCATCAACTCCAACCCGTAACGGTCCGCGCTCGGATCGGCGCAGAACGCCGAAAGCACCTTGGCGACGGCGACGGTGACACGAACCCGCTCGATATCCATATCGGGATTCTACATAGGGTCCGGGTCAGTTCCTCGTCCGATCTCGTCAACGGCGCCAGTAAAATTGGCGACACCGATCACCGTCGGCCCACGGCAGGACAGCCCAACCGGCACCCCTGATCGGCTCGCCAGCCAGGGCTGGCACCCGGCACACCACTCGTCGAAGGCCCGATACATCCCATAAGGGGGCCCTTTGATCAGCATTGAGGCTGTCCCTTACAACTCCTAACTCTTTGAGCGTTGGAGTCTGCGCCAGCAGATGATGGCGCAGGCGAGGGTGAGGAAGGCTTCGTGGATGTCGTCGCGGATCTCCGTCGCGGCGTTCGACTACGGCGACACACTTATCGGCGTCAACCTCACCGCCTTAGACGACCAGGACGATCCCCTTCTCGTCCCGGTCAACCAGTCCTTCCGCGGCGACGCGGTCACCTGGCTGCCTCAGATCCCCGACACCCAGCACAGCACATCATCAGCTGAAACCCCGGTGCCGGGATGGCTGACAGCAGCCAGCCCGAAGCCTGAAGTTCTGCCGGGGGCATCTGGCGCACGTCCACGACTGCCGTGCTGTCGCCCGAACATCGTTGCCGAGGAGGACTGACACTCCGACACGCCAGACCCGTCATTGGAACACTCGTTCGATGAGGCTAGGCTGGCCGCTGCCCGAGCCACCAGAACGAAGGCGGTGATCCTCTTGCCTATCGTGGGCGCCCTTGTCGTCGAGAGCCTGGCCCTGAACGCCACGATCGATGTGCCGTTGACGTTGCGGCGTATCCACCGCCTCCCCGCGTGGACCGCCGCTGGCGACCAGCCGGCCCAGTGGACACTGGTCGACTTCACGGGCCCCGACGATGCTGGCGACGAACTCGCCCGTCAGCTCGCCGCCGCGTTGTCCCCGGGGCGCTGGTACGCCGACTACGCCACCGACGGCACCAGCTGGGTCGTGTTCGCCGGCCGCGTCTTCACCTATCCCCGAGGCGACGACACCGGGCGGCGGGAAGCGGTCACCTACGCCCGCGACGTCGGCGTGCCCGAGGCGCAACTCGACTGGCCCCGCTGACCGGAGTTGGCCAGCGCCGGTCGCTGCACGGAAGGCGTGCCGATGTGGTGGGAGCGTCGGAAGTCCTTGCGGGGGATGACCGTCGCTGCCGGCATCCGCCACTGCATGAGTCCGGCGGGCTGGGCGGGTTGCGCGAGTGCGGCGGAGAGCCGGCGGCTGGCGGCGGCGTTGTAGGACGCGCGGCGCAGCAGCCGGGCTCCGGCGGTGAACTGGTCGTGGACGCAGTCGCGCGGCGCTGCCTTGATGATCGTCGAGGCATGCCAGGCGAGCCAACACCGCAGGAACCGTGCAGTATGGGTCCTTTCCGCCGTTCCTCGTGTGCCCCGCCGGGGGCACGTAGCAGAACTGCAAAGCACACCGCCATCGGCCGATCACTGATCGTGGAAGCTGGTTTCGCGCTTGAGTAGATGATCGAGGATGCCCCGGCCATCCGGCCGGGGCATCCTCGCGTTGACCCCGATGTAGGGTGCCGAACGCGCCCGGATCGCGGCATTTCCGGGCGTCGCGGGACAGCATGGGTAGCGCAGAGCGTGACGGCCCTGCAGGCGTGCGATCAGCTCACTGAAGAGTTGCGGACTTCCGCGCAGCGGTCGCCAGTTGTCGGCGCCGGCTGTCGGCCCCGGTAGCCCGCACGGCGGGTGCAGGATCCGCCGACCGAAGCGGGGGTTACGGTGGATGATTACAGATCTTGAATGGTCAGGTTGTGTTGGGTTCGAGGGTCAGTCCGGTGTGAGCGAGGAAGCCGTCGAGTAGGTCGTGGCGGTACTGGATGCTCTTGAGTCGGTTCTTGATGATCGCCTGGAGGTGGTCGACGCCGGTGACGGCGAGGTTGCCGATTCTGCGTTTGAGGTGCGACCACACGGCCTCGGTCGGGTTCAGGTCCGGGGCGTAGGCCGGTAGCCGGATCACGGTCAACCAGTCCCGGGCGTCGATCATCTGCCGCATGGCGGCGGAGACGTGGGTGTTCAGGTTGTCCCACACGCACACGATCGGCCCGTCGAGCTGCTGGTGAGCGGCATCCAGCAGGGCGATGTAGTCACGCTCGCTGAAGCTGCGGCGCTCGTTCTTACGGCCCGGGTGCATGATCGTGCGGTAGATGAACCGCGACCGCCGTCCGGGCCGGTAACAGGTCAGCCCGGCGATCGAGACACGCCCGGATCCTTTGCCGGTGACCGGGACGACCGGGGTGTGGCCGCGTCGTCCCCAGGTCCGCGCCTTCGGTGGGCGCAGCGTCTGACCGGCCTCGTCCTCGAAGACCAGCCACGCCTGCCGCTGCGCCGCTACCGTTTTCCCGCCGGCCACGTCTCCCGCCGCCACGTGGTGACCGCCTCGTCCCGCTCGACTGCACGATGTTGGGGCACCTGCACCGACCAGCCGAGCCGGTACATGATGTTCGCCGTGCCGCGCAGGGTGTAGCGGGTGCGGAACATCCGCGCGATCAGGTCCGACACCCGCGCCAGGGTCCACCGCTGATCGGCGCCGAAGCCGTGCGCCGCCGGACCCTGCTCCAAGGCGTCGGCCAGCCGCCGCAGCCGGCCTTCATCCAGCCGGCACCGAGACCCGCCCGGCCCCTTCGACGCCAGAGCCTGTTCACCACCAGCCTTCCACCGCTTGCGCCAGCCGTACACCGCGGTCTGCGACACCCGCAGCCGACACGCGATCTCCGGCACCGACACACCCTCGGCGAACCACCCGGCAGCCTGCCGCCGTACCGCCTCACGCTTCGCCCGCCCCCGCGCGGACAACCCACCTCCATCGGGATACCTCATCCCATCGATCTACCCCAGCCCCAAGCCGTCACACAGACCACATCGGACGAACCTGACCATTCAAGATCTGTAGCGGCGGCGACCGGAGCGTGGATCGTCTTCGAGGACGAGGCCGGACAGACCCTGCGCCCGCCCAGGGCCCGGACCTGGGCCCGCAAGGACCACACTCCCGTCGCGGTGTCGACGCTCATGCAATTCCCCTGGCCTGGGCTCATGTAGTGGGACCGGTCATCGAGGGTTGATGGTGGTCGTCAGGTCCTGCAGCTTGTGGCAGTCTGGCCCGATGGGCGGGGCGGTGTTTGTCGGTGGTGGCTGCAGCGCGGCTGATGAGGAGCGGTTGTGGAACGAGCTCTTCGCGGTGGGCGGACGTGTCGTCTGCTGGCCGTACGCTCTGCGTAAACGCGACGCCCAGGCGTCGGTCCACGATTGGCTGACCGGAGAGTTGGCGAAGCGCGGAGATTTCGACGTCGACACCTGGATCGACGTGCCGGACCGCGCGATCGCTGGCCTGTCCTCGGCGCAGATCCTGTTTATTCCGGGTGGCAACACGTTCGCGCTGCTGGATTGTCTGCGCGCTCGGGGCTGGCTCGGCCGGGTGGGTGAGTTCGTGGAAGGCGGCGGCCTGCTGTATGGGGGAAGCGCCGGTGCCATCTTGTGCGGGGCGGACATCGCCGTCGCGGGTCTGTTTGACGAAGACGTTGTCGGAATCTCTGATACCCGTGCGCTGGACCTGCTGGCGGGAGCGGTGGTCTATCCGCACTTCACGGCAGCGGACGCGCCGGTGGTTGAACAGTGGGCTGGCATCCACGACGAGCCGGTCTTGGCGGTCCCCGAGAGGGGCGGGCTGATCTTCCGGGACGGTGTGTTCCGCGAGACCGGGCCGGAACGGGTCCGGGTCTTCCCGTCCGGTGCGATCGAGCTCACCGCGGCCGTCTGTTGATCAGAGAGGCCCCGAGAGCGGCACGGCTTCGCTCGCTTGGCGTCCCGGCCGAGTCGACTGAGCAGCTCCGAAGCCAGGTTCGATGTTGTCGGTGAGCAAGGCTTGCGGCGCGAACTTCCCGTGAGTCCTCACGAGGTGATCGAGTCGGCGAGGACCTGGTCAATCGTGTACTGGGCCTCGGTAGCCAGAGTGGGCTCGATGCCCCGGTAGTAGTGCAGCCCACCGAGTGAGATCGACAGTGCGCGTGCGCGTGCGCGGGTCCAGGTGGCGTCGTCGCAGTCGACCATCTCTCGGAAGATGGGCCGGACGTTAGCGGGTAGGACGGTCCAGCCGACGATCAGATCGCATGCGGGGTCGCCCATGCCGACGGTCGCGAAGTCGATGACGGCGCTGAGTTGCCCATCCGCGGTCAGGATGTTGCCGGGCAACAGGTCCGCGTGGACCCAGGTGGGTGGACCGTCCCAGGCGGGGATGTCCAGAGCCTCGTCCCAGATGGCGGTAGCCGCGTCGGTGTCGATCGTGCCGTCAAGTTTCGCTATGACTGCCCGTGTCTGCTCGTCAAGCCGCGCCAGCGGACCGCCGCGGTAGGCCCTGCGACTTTCGGGGATGTCGATGGCGCGGAAGGCGATGATGAACGCGGCCAGATCGGCGGCGAGCTTGTCCGGTGCAGTGAGGCTCCCGGGAACGGGGTTTGTGCCAGGAAGCCAGCGAAGGATCGACCAGGTCCAGGGGTACTCGTCGGTGGGCTGCCCGAGAGCGACCGGTGCGGGGATGGCGACGGGCAGGTAGCCGGCCAGCTGCCGCAGCCATCGCTGCTCCTTGGCCTCGCCACCCGCAGCCCACGGCACGCGGCACAGCCGCACCACCAGATCCGGCCCCAAGCGGAACAGCGCGTTCACCGTCCCGGTGGAGGGCAGTCGTCGCAGGGGAAGGGCAGCCCACCGGGGGAACTGTCCGGCGATCAGCCGCTCGACCATGGCGAGCGGGATGTCGATCTCATCGGCGTGCATCTTTGGAGCTGGCAGGACACCCTCCCGATGAAGCGCGGTCGTAGCGCTGACCATCTTCGACGAGCGACTCTGACGCAACCGAATTCCAGCTCGAAGACAAGTCCACTGATCCGCCGGCTTCACTGGCAGAGTCACATTGGTGATGTGGTTGGTGATCGCGGCCTCCCGAGACGATGCTCCAGACCGTCTTATCCGTCGACTGTTAACTAAGACCTCAGAGCCGCCGCGATCGTGATAGCTGGCATTCCCGGATACGGACGTCGGACGGTTCAGGCGGGAACTGCCGCGTTGCACGTGGGGGTTGCTGGTCAGAGACCTGACGGCACTGTCCGAAGTGGCGGTCCGGGGTGTGTGCAGTCGCCCCATCGATTGACCGTCGGGCGTTACGGGAGACGGGAGATGCGTCAACGCGGGCAGCGCGACTCCGATCGCACCCACCACCCACGCCGGACCCCATTCCCGGGCATGGTGCGCCAACTGCCGCCACAACACATCGGTGGTGTCACTGTCGAAACGCTCGCACCGCAGCAACGTCCGTAACTCGTCCAACGGCAGCGTCGCATCCGGTAGACCCGGTACCGGACGGGCGTCGAACGCCAACGGCGCGGGCTCACAGGTCAACAGCGCGAACGCCGACTCGGCGGTGGTCAACGCCGTGACGGCGGAACGGGTACGACCGGTCATGGTCATGTCTCCTCGACAGCGAGTCCCTCACCGACGGCGGGGGACCGAGACCACCGATTGGGACAGCACGACCTGACACCGGACGCGGTTGTCAGACCACGACAGGACGTGTCCGGGCATGACAGGTTCGCGGCGTCGAACCGGCTTCGAGCAGGCGTCGGGCGATCGTGCGCGCCCGTCTTGGTCTCGGCGTATCCAGGCATGCTGCAGGGCTTCGGCTGCCGGGATGCAGAACGCGCGGACCGCGGCAGGTCCGGATACCCGAGTGCGAGTCAGGCCGGCTCAGGATTACCGTCCGGTGATGAACTTCGACTTCGGTATTGCTGGCTACCAGCCGGCCTGGCTGAACGGAGCTGCTGAGGTCGCCGGTCGTCACGCTCAACGGCTGCGGGGTCTCGTGGGCCGTCGGCTGACGTCCAGCTGGGTGGTGTGGGATGACGATGACGACACCTGGTTCGCCGACTGTCCGGTGGTGTTCGACTTCGACGACGAGCGTCTTGAGGTCAATCATCAGAAGTTTGATGATCTGTCGATCACGTATGGGTCGATCGACGTGACACGGATGCCGGTGTGGCCGACCTCAGACGGCTTCCTGCTCCGTTGGCGCAGCGATGCTCCCGCGCTGTTGGTTGCTCGGCACGGGCAGAGGCTTGAGGCGGTGGAGCTTCTGGAGTGGGCCGGGGGTGACCTGGCGGACGGTGCCGTGGCGTTGGGCCTGCGATTCGCGAGCGGCTGGCTGACGGTCTACAACGCGATGGACGAGAACGGAATTCAGGAGGGCGTTCCCTCCCTGCGGTACCGCCGACACCGACTGGGGTGAGCCTGCAACTGCATGACTCGATCGAGCCGTCAGCGGCAGAAGCGGATGGCAGGCGGCTGTGGTGTCTGGATCACGCACGGGTACGGCGGAGATCCACCGGCTGCTCATCGAGGGGCCTGCCCGCCTCAGCCTCGCGGTTGATTGTCCATCAACTCAGATGGCAGATCGGGGAGATCTGTTGACCGGGCTCGAACCGGCGTCCTCCCGGCCCCTAGCCGGGTGCTCTACCTCTGAGCTACAACGGATCTCCACGGGCCCCGCCGGCTGGGCTCGAACCAGCGTCCACCCGGACCAGAGCCGGGCGCTCTACCCCTGAGCTACGACGAGCGCGATCATGCTGCCCTATCACGGCTTGACATGTCCACCCCGTTCCGGCAGCTCGCTGACCACGACGTCACCCGGGATCAGCGTCTGCTCCAAGCTGCTTTTGATCATCTTCCCGGAGAACGCCCCACCGGCACGGAGCATCGACGCCCACATCGGGTCCACGATCGATACCCCGTGCACCAACTCGGGCGTGGGGCGAAAACGCCCGGTTGCTGCGGGTGTCCTGGGACCTGTCCAACCCGACTCGACCGGGTCGACGCCACCAGCGGCGCATGCCGCCTCCACATCCGCACGGGTGCAGGCGGTGGTGCCGTCGAGAACGTCCCACGGCAGCGGTAGCCGAGCCCATACGCCCACGTCGGGGTGCAGGCCGCCGCCGGTCGACCGGTGCCACGCCGCCAGGTCCGCCGCGATCAGCATCATCGCCTTGCCCGGGCAGGACGCCTGCAGCAGGCCGAGGCTGCCGGAGGCGTCGAGCGCCGCGATCCAGGCCGCCCGCGCGGCGTTGTACGCGCCGCACAAGAGGTTCCACGTCGACGAGTCGTTACCCCGCCTCACGATCATGGTGGCCTGGTCGAACTCGCTGGCCGTCCATACCCGCTTGAGCAACGCCGCGACCTGGCGCATCGTTGCCCACCACCGGCCCAGCAGCTCACCACGCTGTGCTTCGGTCAGCCGGGCGAGCACAGCCGGCGTCGGATGGGCCTGGGCGATCATCCACCAGTCCGTCGCCGGGATGGCGGTGCAGTGCCTGAACAACAGGTCGGCGATGTCGTCGTACGGGTTGTCCCGCCCTGACAGCGTGAACTCTCGCCGTAACTTCCGCTTGGCAGTCACATACGCCACGAAGCACCCTGCCCACGGATCAGCCAGGAAGGCATCTCGCTCGATGCTCGCCGCGAATCCTGCCCGCGCGACCATGGTCAACTGCCGCTTGGTCTGCTCGACCGCCAACCTGTCGGCTTTCGTCAGCAGGCGCTGCGTCACCCGGAATCGCCGGTTGTACTGCCGCTTCGACAACTCGATCCCGGCCGCGGCCCGGCCCTCCCGGTTCAACCGATCCCGCAGGAAGTCCAGCCGGGCCGGATCGACGGCACCCAGGGATTCGCTCAGGCGGGCCGAGAAATCAAGCAGCGAAACGGGATCATCCGGGTCGACGCCACCGGGCGGCAGATCGAACAGCCGCGCCGCGGCGTCGATCTGACGGGCCCCACCGACCGGCCGCGCGAAGTCCACCGACATCGAACTCCACCCGCTCCAGCGTGCCGCCGCACGAGCCGCCCGCCCCAACGTCATCCGGTCTCGCAGCCCCAACTGGCCGCCCACCACCCGCAGCACGAGATGCGCGACCTCCTCCGGCCGGCGCCGCTCATCGAGTGAGGTATGCAGCGCGACCAGGGCATCCTCAGCAGAGGTCTCGGCGATGGACATGGCGGCATCCTGGCAGGCACGACGCGACCCAAGCAATCCGATTCGCCGCCGCACCTGGCACCGCACGGGCGGAATGCTGATCATCAGACATCAACCGGTCTCTACCGTGGAGGTGGTACGCGACCCCTGCCGGACAGCGTGCGACGAGGTGCTGTGCGCCACGTCGTTGACGTCGACCTCCTCGTGGTCTTTCAACATCACCACCTGCCACGCGCTCATCGGTACGAACGGGATGCGCACCGGGCGCGCGGATTGCGGCGTGAGCGTAGGGTCTGGCAGCCTGCACAGAACGTTCAGCCGCGGCCGACGCGGCTCCGTCCAACGAGGGGCCGCCGTGTCCAGCGAAACAACTCGTTCGCCGCTCGTACTGGCGATCTCATGGGGCCACATGGACGTCGAGGACCTTGGAGTTGGCAAGGACTTCAAGCTCTACCCCAGCGGTGGCCGCCCGTGGGACTGGTCCGAAACCGGTACCCGCCACAGCCCCGGTGTTCAGCCCGATGATGTCCTAGAGCTTCTGGCCCACGGCGCCACGACCGTCGTACTGTCGCGTGGCATGCAACTGCAGCTGCAGGTCGACCCGCGTACCCTCAGACTGTTGGAGGAGCGCGGGGTGACCGTCCACGTGGCCGAGACCACCGAGGCAGTCCAGATCTACAACGACCTCGCCACCAGTGGCACCGCAGTCGCAGGACTGTTCCACTCGACCTGCTGAACGCAACGATAGAGACACGCTTGCAGCGGCAGATGCGAGCGCCGAAATTCGCCAGTCGGCGGGTCCGCAGCATCTGGATGTGCAATTGGGCGTCAGTACCGCGTCCTGCTTCACGTCCAGCGAAACGGTGCAGCTGCACCGGCGGCGGACTCAGTGCTGAAGCAGGCCACCGACCGGGACGGGGACGACGTGGCCGGTCGAGGGAAGGGTCTGCGCGAGTGCCAGCCCGACGTCGACCAGCGACGATCGGCGCAGGCGGGCCACATCCGGTATTGAGGTCCAGACCGACTCGGCGGTTTCGCCGTTCGGCTCGGGGCGCAGTGTGCCACCAGTAATGCGGACTCGGTAGAAGATGCCGATGTTCTGGTGCTCGATTCCCAGCCGCGCCTCGGTGGCGGGAATCACCCTCGAGTCCACGCCCAGCAAGCGTTCAACCAGCGCGTCGCAGCCGGTCTCTTCGGCGACCTCGCGGATCACCACATCGAACGGATCCTCCGCGTGCTCCACCTTGCCCCCCGGAAGGGTCCAGTTGGTGTCGCCGGTCGGTGATACGTGGCGGGCGAGCAGTACCCGCCCATCCTCGATGCACACAGCATAAGCCGCCAGCCGGAAACTCATCGGCACCTCCGGCCGGACCCTACGCCACCGTTGGGATCGTATCTGGTCCATGCGCCGGCGATCAGGTGCACGCTCATCGGCTAGATGAGTGCGTCGTGGTCGACCACGGTGAGGGTGCGATGCGAGCGCCGACGATGGGGGGCCGGCCGTCACCGTGTCGGCTCCGCGTGAAAACTGACCCCGTGGTTCCGGCTGAATGTTGACCCCTTCCGGAAGCATCGGGAGGTGCTGAGCGTGGAGGACTGGGCGGAGATCCGTCGGTTGCATCGGGCGGAGCGGATGGCGATCAAGGCCATCTGTCGTCGGCTGGGGGTCTCACGGAACACGGTGCGTAAGGCCTTGGCCAGTCATGAGCCGCCTCGCTATCAGCGGGCGGGCAGGGGTTCGATCGTGGATACGGTCGAACCGCAGATCAGGGCGTTGTTGGCGGAGTTCCCGGACATGCCGACGACGGTGATCATGGAGCGGTTCGGGTGAGCCCGCGGCAAGACGGTGTTCGCTGATCGGGTGCAGCAGTTGCGGCCGTTGTTCCGGCGCCCGGACTCGGCGCAGCGGACGGAGCATCTGCCAGGAGAGTTGGTCCCCATAGTGGTGCCACCCGCCCTACCCATCGGTATCCAACTCCTACGCTCCCGCTCGGCAACCGCCGCAGGGGCAACGGCGTTCAGAGACGCATCCGGCACCAACTGATCGGCCCGTCGGCGCCGGGGCAACACTGGCAGGATGACCTCGACGATGCTGGTGCTCGGGCCGAGACTCGCCGTCGCGCTGGCGCTGCTGACTGCTGTCGCAGCCGCCGTCGCGATCGTTGGACGGCTCGGGCACGGCCGGCAGATCGCCGTCGCCGCCGCCCGGGCCGCGCTGCAACTGGCCGCCGTGTCGCTGGTGATCACCGCGATCATCTCGTCGCTGTGGGCGACCGCGGCGTTCGTCATGCTCATGTGCGCGGTCGCTACGGTCACTTCCGGCCGGCGGATAACTGGTGGGCCGAACGGCTGGTGGGCGGGTGTCCCGATCGCCACCGCCAGCCTGACCGTCGTCGCCGCGCTCCTTGTCGCCGGGCTGGTGCCCCTGCGTGGCATCGCGATCATCCCGATCGCCGGTATCCTGACCGGCGGCGCCATGACCGCCACAAGCCTCGCCGGGCGTCGTTTCAACGACGATCTTCGCGCCCGGCGCGGCGAGGTCGAAGCGGCTCTCGCGCTGGGACTGCTCCCCCGCGACGCCGCGCTGCTCGTCTGCCGCCCCGCCGCCAGCCAGGCACTCATTCCCGCCCTCGACCAGACCCGTACCGTCGGCCTCGTCACCCTCCCCGGTGCCTTCGTCGGAGTCCTCCTCGGCGGCGCGAGTCCCCTGACTGCGGGGATCATCCAACTGTTCGTCCTCGTCGGCCTCCTCGCCGTCGAAGCAACCGCCATCGTCCTCACCATCGAACTGATGGCCCGGGGACGTCTACGCCCGCGATCATCCTGAACCCAGCAGAACGCTGGGCTCCTGGCACACATTCTGCGATTGATCGCGGATCCACTGCCGGACCAGCAGGCCCATCACGACGGCGGCGGGATCTCACCGAACGCCCAGGTGATGCCGGCGCCCAGCTTCTGGTCGTCGAGCGGCGACGACGCCCATCCGGGATGCACGCCGAGGTGCCAGTCGGGGGCGAGGACGGTGGTGGTCTGCATGAGCGCGAGGCCGAGGAAGCCGTGCGCCATCATCGCGGCCAGGTGGATGAGCACCAGTACCGGGTGCGGGATCCGGGGCCGGCCCGGGTCGATGCCTTGACCCACGGGTCGCGGACGCGGAGCACGCTGGCCGGCGTGCTCGCGGCGGCGGAGGCTGACCAGGAGCGCCGCCGCCGGCCGCGGCGGGTCAGGGCTGCGCGGCGAGCAGTCGGTGCACCTCGGTCAGCACGTCGGCCAGTGGTCGGCCGGTACGCCGGGCCACCGCCAGCACGTCGTCGTACTCCGGTTGGCTGTTCACCACCCGGCCGCCGAGGTGACCCCGTTTGACCCGCACCGGTGATCCGTCGACGGCGACGGTCACCACGTCGCGGCGCAGGGCGCGGCGGTGCACCTCGCCGACGCGGACCCCGAGGGTGGTGGTCTGCTCGAAGACCAGCCGGCAGACCAGATCCAGCCGGTCGGTGTCGACCAGCACGCTGAGCACCTGACCCGGCCGCCCCTTGCGCATCAGCGCCGGGCTGCACCAGGCGTCCGCCGCACCTGCGTCACGCAGCTGCTCCAACAGGTCGGGCCAGATCCGTGGGTCGAGGTCGTCGATCGTGCACTCGACCTGATGCAGGGTGTCGGTACGCCAGTCGGGCGGGCTGCTCGCAGCGCCGATGAGCACCCGGAGCAGGTTGGCGTGCCCGGCCGGGTCGGCCTGCCCGGCACCGACGCCGACCGTCCGCGGGACGCAGGGCGGGGTCGGCCCCCACCCGGTGGCGAGGGTGCTCAGCAGCGCAGCGCCGGTGGGTGTGCAGAGTTCCATGCTGGCCGGATGCGCCCGCAGCGGGGCACCAGCCCTGGTGAGCAGCTCCAACACGGCCGGTGCCGGCACCGGCAGGACGCCGTGCGCGGCGTGTACCTGGCCCGAGCCGACGGCCACGGGCGAGACGACCCGTACCGCTGCGGCCAGTACGCCCAGCTCGTGCAGGGCCAGCGCGCAGCCGACCACGTCGGCGATCGCGTCGAGCGCACCCACCTCGTGGAAGTGCACCTGGTCGATGCCGGTGCCGTGCACGCGGGCCTCGGCGGCGGCCAGCCGGTCGAAGACCGCGCAGGCGAACGCGGTGACCGACTCGTCCAGCCCAGCCGACCGGATCACCTCGACTACGTCGGTGAGCCGGCGGTGCGTGGTGCTTTCCGACACCCGTACCTCGACCAGGGTGGCCCGGAAACCGTGCCGGCGGACCGGGCGCGGCTCGACCACGATCGGCTCGACGTGCAGCCGCGCCAGCCCGGCCCGCACCACGTCCGGGTCGGCGCCGGCGTCGAGCAGCGCGGCGAGTAGCATGTCCCCGGCCGCGCCGTTGCTCGCGTCGATCCAGAGCACCGGCACGGGTCCGGGCTCGCCGGCTCGGCGTCCGGCGCGCTCCGGTAGGCCGCCGGTCATGGTCGGGCCGTCCGGCGGGCGATCCGGGCGGCGGCCACGCCAGCGCTGAAACCGTTGTCGACGTTGACCGTCAGCACGCCGGGTGCACAGCTGTTCAGCATCGCCAGCCAGGCAGTCAGGCCGTTCAGGTGCCAGCCATAGCCGACGCTGGTCGGCACCGCTATCAGCGGGACGCCGATCAGGCCGCCGAGCACCGACGGCAGGGCTGCCTCCATGCCGGCGACCGCGACCACCGCGTCGGCGCCGGCAATGCGGTCCCGCTGGGCCAGCAGCCGGTGTAGCCCCGCCACGCCCACATCCACGACCTCGTCGCAGCCTGCGCCGAAGACGCCCACCGTCGCGGCCACCTCGCGCAGCACCGGCAGGTCGGCCGTTCCCGCGCCGACCACGGCCACCGTGCCCACCGGGGCCGGCGGTGTCCCCAGGATGGCGAGTCGGCCAGCCTCGTCCAACCAGGCTGCCGGCAGCTCCTCGGCGAGCCGGGCCAGTGCGGCCGGTGCGAGCCGGGTCGCCAGCACCGCCCGGTCCGGGTGGGCGGCGTGCAACGCGCGGAGCGCGCTGACTATCTGTGCCGGGGTCTTACCCTCGCCGTAGACCACCTCGGGGTCTCCGGTGCGTGCCGCCCGCTGTACGTCCAGCTGGGCAAAGCCCAGGTCAATAGTGTTCCCGGCGGAGCCGGTCGGATATGGTTCCATCATCTTCCCCCGGTCGTCGTGATGGGAGTGGCGTCGTGGACACGATTGCACTCGGTGATCGGCTTGTCGCCGAGATCGCCGGTTACGGCAGTGTGCTGGTGGCTTTCTCCGGTGGGGTCGACTCCAGTCTGGTGCTGGCGGCGGCGGCCCGGGCCCTGGGTGCCGACCGGGTGGCCGCGATGACCGCGGTGTCGGCGTCGCTGCCCGCCGCCGAGCGGGCCGCCGCCGAGCGGTTCTGCGTCGCCCTGGGGGTGGCCCACCACCGGCCGGCCACCGGGGAGCTGCGCCGGGCTGGTTACCGGGAGAACGGCCCGCGACGCTGCTACTTCTGCAAGAGCACGGTGCTGGACGCGGCCGTCGAGCTGGCCGGTCGGCATGGCTACGACACGGTCGCTACCGGCACCAACGCCGCCGACCTGACCGCCGGTTTCCGGCCCGGCATCGAGGCCGCCCAGGAACGGGCGGTCCGTAGCCCACTGGCCGACCTGGGAATGTCCAAGGACGCGGTCCGGTCGGTTGCCCGGGATTGGGGCCTGCGGACCTGGGACAAGCCGGCAGCGGCCTGCCTGGCCAGTCGGATCGCCTACGGCATCGAGATCAGCCCGGCCCGGTTGGCTCGGGTCGAACGGGCCGAGCGGGCGGTGCGTGAACTGCTGGCCCGGCACCAACCGCGTGACCTGAGGGTCCGTGACCTCGGCGACGAGGTACGGCTGGAGGTGGACGCCGAACTGGTGGCTGCGGCGCTGGCCGACGAGGCGCTGCCCGGTGCGGTGAGGGCGGCCGGCTTCGGTGAGCTGCCGGTCCGGGTGGCCGCCTTCCGCTCCGGCTCGCTGAACGACCCGCTGCGAGCCGACGTGCCGGGCCGTGCGTGACCGGGGCGCCGCCGGCCGGTCTACAGGGGTGTCCATCCTGTCCTGATCCGCCAGTGTCGACCGGAGCGCAGGTGGGTCACCACGGCCCGCTGCAGGGCGGTGTCCTGCGGAAGCTCGGCCAGGTCGGTGGGGTGTTGCCGGAAGACGAACTCGAAGACGTCGTGGTCGCCGTCGAGCACCGGCGGGAAGAGTCGGAACCGGCGCTGGAAGCGGATGATGTTGGCCGTCGGCGGCAGGTACTCGGCGAGTTGGTCGTCGAGCAGCCACGATCGACAGACCGCTGCCGGATAGGGCTCCTGCGGGAAGTGGCGGGCGAAGAACACCGCCGCGGAGGTGAACGACTCGTCACAGTCCGCCAAGGCCAGCGGACCGTCCTCCGGGATGTGCACGTCCAGCACCGGCTGACCGGCCAGTGGCGATCCGGCAGCCACCGCCGGGTCCAGTCGGAACCGGTCGAACTGTAACCGGCCGAGCCGGTAGAGGCTGCCCCGGAAGTGCCGGGTCAGCCAGTTCTGCCGGTCCAGCCCGCCCTGGCCGTGCGTCCGGCGGTGGATGGCCATCTTGGCACCGAGGTCGGCCAGGGTGTGCCAGGAGACCTCCGCCGGGATGCCCAGGCTGTCGTGCAGCCGGCGGGTGGTCGGCAGCGCGGCCAGGAAGACGTGCAGGTAGAAGTACCGACCGGCGGGGCCGAGCGACGCCGGCAGGCTCGGCCAGGGCGCGATCGGCCGGAGGTCGGCCAGGTCGCGGCAGAGCTCACGGTGACAGTGCTCCAGCAGCCACCACAGCTCCGGCGTGCCGTCCGGGGTGGGCATCGCCTCGATCGCCGGCAGCCGGTCCGGCTCCGGCACCCCCAACCGCTCCAACAGGGCGTACGCCTGCTCGGGCGGCGGTGGCACCGGGCCGGCCGTCGGCTCGCCGGGGGTGGCTGACCGGGCCAGCCACCCCTCGACGTCGACGGGGAGGCCCAGCCGCTGCCGGACCGCCGAGACGTCCACTTCCCGCCGGATCACCGTGCTCCTCACCTCGTACCGTGAACGGACCTCCGGTGTCCGACGGGCCGCGTCCCACGTGATCCGGTCAGGCGCCGCTGTTCTTGAGCTCCTCGGCGTACTCCTCGGCCATCTTGTCACCGCCGCCGTCGCGCCACGACTTGACCGCGGTGTCCCAGGTGGAGAGCGGCTCCCGGCCGGTGGTGATCGAGGTGGCGGCATCGGTCAGGATCTTGTTGAGTTTGGCGCCGTCCGCAGTCTTCGTGGCGGAGCGTAGACCATTGCTGGGATCGCGGATGCTGTTGGGCAGCACCGCGCTCTCCCAGTCGTAGAGCCGGCGGGCGGCCTCCTCCTGACCGGGCAGGTTGATCACGCCGGGCGGGGAGGCGATGTAGCGGAACGGCGGTGGGGCCGGGTTGCCCGACTCCGACAGCGTGATGCCGGTGGCGCTGCGGGTGAAGTCGGTGCCCTCGATGCCGAACGTCTTCAGCTCGTACTCGGTCGTGCCGAACGGCGCGGCCAGGTAGTTGCAGATCCGCAGCAGCATCTTGAGCCGGTCCGTGGAGGCCTTTTTGAACACGGTGTAGCCGAAGATGCCGGTGCCCTGCCACGGGGTGGGCGTGGTGCCGGCGTTGTACGGCAGCGCGAAGTCGACCTTGAACCCGTCCTTCACCGTCGGCGCGGCGGTGGCGTACGTGCCGAAGCCGTCGGTGATGGTGCTGACCGTGCCGTTGTAGTAGAGCGTCTCCAGGTCCACCTGGCTGGTGCTGCTGGAGTCCGGGTAGTAGAGCTTCTCGCTCCACAGCTGCCGGGTGAAGTCCAGCGCCGCCTTGTACTGCTCGGTGCCGTAGGTGGAGATGAAGGCGCCGCCGTCGACCTTCCAGACGTTGGGCGCGCCGAACGACCCGGCGTGGTAGATCTGGTGGCTGCCGCCGAGCGCCTCCCGGGCGCTGCCGGTGCCCCAGCGCCGGCCCGTGGTCAGTGCCTTGAGCGCGGCGCGGAACTCGTCCTTGCTCCAGTCCCGTGGCGCCCCGACCTGGTCGAGCTGGGTGCGGTTGGCCAGCAGGCTGTTGCCGGGCACCGGCCGTTCGATCGGCAGCCCGTAGAGCCGACCGCCGATGCGGCCGACGGCCTTCCAGGCATAGAGCGGGATGTTGGCGAGGTTGGGGTATTCCTTGATGGCGTCGCCGCCGATCAGCTCGGAGATGTCGGCACACTTGCTGGCGACGAAGTCCTCTTCCCGGGGCAGCGTGTAGCCGGCGCCGAGCATGATGATGTCCGGCAGCTCGCCGGAGGCCATCACGGTGGCCATCTTGGTGGCGAACTCGGCGTCCGGCACCACGGTGACCTTGAGGTTGACGCCCAGCGCCTTGTTGATCGCCTGCCAGCGCGGGCTGCCGCTGACGTCGGTCGGCGGCGGCTCGTACGTGATGATCATCGCGGTGACCTCACTGCCGTCGCCCGGGGTCTCCTTGACCGACGTGGTGAGCTGCTGCGGGTAGCTGGTGTAGAGGTTCTGCACGCCCTTGTCGTTCGCCGGGGCGTCCGGTGTCGGGCCGGCGAACGGGACCTGTGTCGGCCACGGCACCAGTTCCTTGCCGCTGTTGGTGACCGAGGTCTTCTCGGCCGAGCCGCAGGCGACCAGGGCCGGGCCGGCGGTGCCGGCCAGAAGGCCGACGCCGGTGAGTTGGATGAAGGATCTGCGCTGCATGGGGTTCATTGGTCATGCCTCGGTTCCTGTGGAAGGGGTCCGATTGTCAGCCCTTGATGGCGCCGGTCATCACGCCCTTGACGAAGTGGCGCTGGATGAACGGATAGACGCAGACGATGGGAACCAGCGCGAGCACGACCACCGCCATCTGGATCGAGTGGGGTGCGTTCCGGCTGGCCGATTCGGCCACGCTGGGGTCGGCCAGCTGGGCGCCCTGCGTCACGTACTGCTGCAGGACCGCCTGGATCGGCCACTTCGATGAGTCGTTCAGATAGAGGATGGCGTTGAAGAAGGAGTTCCAGTAGCTGACGGCGTAGAAGAGGCCGACCACCGCGACCACCGCCTTGGACAGCGGCAGCACGATGCGTACGAGGATGCGGAGGTCGCCGGCGCCGTCGATCCGGGCTGCCTCGTACAGCTCGTCCGGGATGCCCTGGAAGAATCCGCGCATCACGACCAGGTTGAACGCGTTGACCAGCACCGGCAGGATCAGCGCGAAGTAGCTGTCGAGCAGTCCGACGTTCTGCACGACCAGATAGCTGGGAATGATGCCGGGCGGGAAGAGGAAGGTGAACAGCACCAGCAACAGCACCGGTTTGCCGCCGAAGACACCCGGCCGGGCCAGGGCGTAGGCCAGGGTGACCGTGCAGAGCAGCGACAGGAAGGTGCCGACGACGGTGACCAGGAGACTGACCGTGGTGGCCCGGGTGACCACGTCACCGGAGAGTACCTGCTGGTAGGCGGCGAAGCTGATCTGATCGGGCCAGACCACCCAGCCCCCCTTGGCGATGACCTCCTCGGGGGTGGCGAGGCTGGTCGAGATCACCACCAGGAACGGCGCCAGCACGATGGCCACGATGATCGTCAGCACGATGCCCTTGACCGCACGCAGGCCGAGCGAGGGCTCGCCCTGCCAGACCGGTCGGTCGCTCGGCCGGCGTCGCCGTGGTCGTACCGTGGGGCGGTGTGGGTGTCCCGGCCGCGTGGTGCCTTGTGGGCCCGGCTGGCCGGAGGTCGTGCCGCCCGGTGTGTCCGGGTGGGTAGGATTCTTCGTACGGTGTGCCATCAGCGGTAGACCCCCGATTCGCCGAGTCGGTGGGCGACCTTGTTGGCCGAATAGACCAGCAGGGCGCCGACGACGCCCTTGAACAGGCCGGCCGCCGCGGCGTAGCCCCAGTCGCCGTTGGCCACGCCGGTGAAGTAGACGAAGGTGTCGAGCACCTCGGCGGCGGCCGGACCGACCGAGGCGCGTTGTAGGTAGATCTGCTCGAATCCGGTGCTCAGGATGTCGCCGAGCTTGAGGATCAGCAGCAGCGCGATGATCGGGCGCAGCGCCGGCAGCGTGACGTGCCAGAGCCGCCGCCACCAGCCGGCGCCGTCGATGGCGGCCGACTCGTAGAGCTGTTCGTCGACCTGGTGCAGCGCGGCCAAGAAGATGATCATCCCCCAGCCGGAGTCCTTCCAGATCACCTGGCCGACCACCAGCGGTTTGAACATGTCCGGGTTGCCGATGACGTCGATGGTGGAGAGCCCGTGGTCGCCGAGCATCCCGTTGAGCACACCGGCGCCCCCCAACACCTGCTGGAAGAGCGCGACCACGATCACCCAGGAGATGAAGTGCGGTAGGTAGACCACGCTCTGCACGAACTTTCGGACGAAGCCGCCGGTCAGACTGTGCAGCAGCAACGCGAGCCCGAGCGGCGCGGGGAAGAAGAAGAGCAGTTGCAGCGCCGAGATCTGTACGGTGTTCCAGGTGGCCTGCCACATCGCGGGGTCGCGGAACATCTCGCTGAAGTTGTCGAAGCCGACCCATACCGACCCGGTGATGCCCAGGAACGGCACGTAGTCCAAGAAGGCGATCAGGTTGCCGGCCAGCGCGCCATAGTGGAAGACCAGGAAGTAGGCCAGCGCCGGCAGCATCAGCAGCACCAGGGTGAGGTCGCGGCGCAGCCGTTGGCGGCGGCTGGCCCCTCGGACGCGTGCCGGTGCCGGGTCCTCGACCATCGCGGTCCGGACGCGCCGCGCCAGCACCTCGCCCTCTGCGGGGACGTCCGGTGCCGGTGCGCCACTCACCGGATGCCCGCCGTGGACTCGCGCACCATGATCTCCGGCTCCAGCCGGGTGTGCCGGGCCGGCGCCGGCCCGCCCGCCTCGACCAGGTCCAGCAGCGTACGGGCAGCCACCTTGCCAACCTCCTCCTTGGGTGGGGAAACCGCGGTCAACGGGGGGTCACCGAGCCGGGCGACCTCGTCCTCGTACGCCACCACGGAGAGCTGGTGCGGCACCGACCAGCCGTACCTGCGGGCCCGCTGCACGATGGTCATCGCGTTCTCGTCGTTGTGGCAGACCAGCCCGGTCACCCTGGCCTCGCGCAGCTGGCGGACCACCGTGTCGATGTCGTCGTCGCTCCAGCGCGGCCAGCTGCCGACGTTCTTGCCGAGGATCACCGGCACGTCGGTGTCCAGCCCGAAGGCGGCGACCGCCCGCTCCCAGCCGCCGCGGATCAGCTCGGCGGCCTGGCTGTCACCCCGGGTGATCAGTGCGATCCGGGTGTGGCCGAGGGTGCGAAGGTGGTCCACGGCCGCGGCGGTGCCCTGCTCGTGGGCGGTCCGGACCGAGGAGATCAGGCCGAGCCGGTTCTCCGGCAGCTCCCGTTCCACCAGCACGGCCGGCACCGGAAGGTTGCGCAGCCAGGCATCGGTGGCCGGGTCGGTCGGGCCGTTTTCGATCGAGGGGACCAGCAGCAGCCCGTCCGCGCCGGCCTGGAGCAGTCCGTCGACCAGTGCCTGCTCCCGTTCCGGCCGGTAGTCCGAGACGCTCAGGGTCAGCCGGGCACCGGCGGTGTCGAGGGTGCGCTGCATCCCGTCGACGATCCGGCGGAAGTAGTCGGCGGCGGTCGGCACCAGCACCCCGACGTGGATGGCGTCCGGCCGGTGACGGGTGCCCGGTTCCCGACCCGCGCTGGCGCGGACCGGTGACCGGCGTAGGGTCGCCCCGCCCCGCACCTTGCGCAACTCCCCGGTGCGGGCCAGCACCGCCAGGTCCCGCCGGACGGTGACGTCCGATACGCCGAGGCTGACCACGAGGTCGGCGATCCGCACGATGCCGTGCCGGTCGGCGGCCTCCAGGATCTGCGCCCTGCGCTCTGCTGCTAGCACCACGTGCGCTCTTCTCTGCTTCCAGCTGGCCCGCGTTCGTGCAGGTCAGGCCACTTGCGACGGCACCTGCGCGTCGTAGGGGCAGGCTGCCACACAAACGGCTCCTGAACAAGCAGAAAAGTAAGCAAAGAATCAGTCTGTTATGAACCTGTCTCTTGCTGATCAGAACTGATCGATTAGTTGGAAACGGCACGCGCCACCACGGGACGCACCGGGGCGGATCGCCCGTCGGTGCGTCCCGTCGTGGCCGCCGGGCCCACCCCGCCCCGGCCCGCGACAGGCAGGAGGGGGCGTCGACGGCGGCCCGGCCGATGCCCGGTGGGTCAGCGGCTGGCGTCGAGGGTCAGCAGGTCGCGCCGCGCCCTTCCAGGCCGAAGACCGCCAGGTGCTCGTCTTCGGTCACCTTGACCGCCGAGCGCGGCACGTAGTGGAACTGCACCGCGCGCCGACGCAGGTTGGTCCGGTTGGCCGGGGTGCCGTGGTGGATCAGCCCGTTGAAGAAGAGCGCGCCGCCGGGCGGCAGCGGCACCACCACGTCACGCGAGGTCTGCACGTCGTCGTCGCAGAGTTGCCAGTCCCGGCGCATGAAGTGCGGGGCCGGCCCCTCCCGGTGCGACTCGGAGATCACGTGCATGCAGCCGTTCTCCGGGGTGGCCCTGTCCAGGGCGATCCAGACCCCCACCGTCGGGGTGTCCGGTTCCAGGTTGAAGAAGGCGTTGTCCTGGTGCCACGGCTTCTCCCGGCCACCACCCGGCGGCTTCAGCAACGCCATGTCCTGCATCATCACCACGTCGTCGGTGCCAGCGAGCCGGCGTACCACGGTGAGCAGCCGCTCGTCCTGGGAGATCCGGCGCAGCCGCTCGTCGGCCCCGACAAACCACATGAACTTGCGGACCGCGTTGAAGCGCTCCTCGCCGTCCAGCTCGTCCAGCCGGTCGGCCGCCCACGCCTCGAACTCGACGTCCGCGTCGCGCGGGTCGAGCAGCAGGGCCTGGAGCCCGGCCAGCGCCTCGTCGACCTGCCCGCCGGTCAGCGCCGGCGCCACCGCCAGATAGCCCTCGTCGAGATAGCGCCGCACCTCGGCGTCGCCCACCCGCTCCAGACCCGGCACCACTTCGGCGGGGTGATCGAAGCGGTACAGGTCCGCCGGGTAGTCGCCCCGGTCGGTGTCGACCCGCAAGGGTCGGTTCGTCACGGTCATGATCGCTCCCACCTGCTCGTTGTTCCCCCGGTCCCAGCCCTCTGCCGACTGTAGGTTTGCGCAGGTCAGAGCTGCCATGGGTCGAGACGACGACTTGTTGCACCGAGCGGTCGGCGGCCTGGTCGGGCGGTGCCGGCCGGGGGTACCGCAGCCGGTCAGCCAGGAGATCGCCCGGGTGGGGTCGCCGTCCGACGAAGGGCGCTGGGCGGCTCGCCGTAGCGGCGGCGAAACTGCCGGCTGAACAGGAAGACGTCTGGATAGCCCAGCGCCCGCGCGATCTGCCCGACGGTCATCGACGACTCGGTGAGCAGTTGCCGGGCGCGCTCCAGCCGGGAGTCGATCACGAACTGCCGGAAGCTGACGCCGAGCTGCCGGCTGAACAGCCGACTCAACCCGGCCGGGGCGAGCCCGGTGAGCCGGGCTGCCTCGTCCAGCGATGGACGACGCCCCGGATTGCCCCGGACCAGGTCGATCACCTCCTGCAACCGTGGGTCGATCATGTCGGTCTGCTCTCCGTGCGCCTGGGCGTCCTGCCGGTAGACCTCGGTGAGCAGGGAGAGCAGCGCAGCTGCGGCGTCCAGCCGGCGCAGCGGGTGCGGGTCGCGGCTGAGTCGGACCACCCGCCGCATCAGGTCAGCCACCGGGGCGGCGTGGCGCAGCACCGGGAACCGCGCCGGCAGCCAGGCGTCCGCGACCACGGCCGGCTCGCCGCTGGCCGCCTCCCGGAAGTCGAAGTGGCAGTAGAGCACGGTGAGCCGGTCGTGCGGATCCTGCCCGAACTCCCCGCGGTCGCCGGGGCGGAGCATGACCAGGCGGCCCGGATGCAGGTCGACCCGCTCGCCGCCGACGCTGGCCCAGCCCCTGCCACGCACCACCAGCCAGGCGTCGTGGTCGGCGAGCACCGGCCGCCAGGCCCAACCAGGTTCGCACTCCACCCGGCCGCAGTCCGCCCTCGGCCAGGGCGGATGCCGCCGGCCGAGGCGCTCGACCAGCTCGGCCCAGACGCCGGGCCGCTGGTAGTCCGGGCCGCTGGTCACCGCGTCGCCCGAGGCGGTCCGACTTCCTGCCCGAGTACGAGCACCGTGTCGATGCCCAAGGTCGACGCCCCCGGCACCCAGTCGAACCGCAGCAGGTCGGCCGGTGCGCCCACGGTCACGGTGCCGCGGCCACCGACGAACCGGCCCGGTTGCCCGGTGGCCAGCCGGACCGCCTCGCCCAGGCTCAACCGGGCCGCGGTCACCGCCTGGGCCACCCCGTCGGCAAGGCCACGGGCCGCCCCGGCCAGGTACGGGGTGCCGGACTGCACCAGCCTGCCGTCCGCGTGCAGTTCGACGGCGTCACCGATCGGCGTCCGGTACCGGCCGGGAGGCAGCCCGGCCAGCGCGACGGCGTCGGAGACCAGCAGCGACCGGTCCGGCCCCTTGGCCCGCAACATCGCGGTCAGCGTGTCGGCGGGAAGGTGGTGCCCGTCGGCGATGAAGCCGGCGGTGAGCCGTTCGTCGGCGAGTTGGGTCCAGAGATAGTTGGGGTGTCGGGCCAGCACCGCGTGCGCGCCGTTGCCGAGATGGGTGCAGAGCCGGGCGCCTGCGTCGACCACCGCGGTGATCTGCGCCGGCTCGGCGTGGGTGTGCCCGACGGCCACGTGCACTCCCTGGCCGGTGAGCACGGCGGTGTAGTCCGCCGCTTCGGGGAAGTGCGGGGAGAGGGTGACCATGCCGACCAGGTCACCGCTGGCCGCCTGCCAGTCGGCGAACTCACTCAGCGAGGGCGGCCGGACCCAGGTGGCGTCGTGCACGCCACGTGGACCGTCCTGCGGCGAGATGTGCGGCCCCTCCAGATGGGCGTACGGGATGGCGTGCTCGACCAGTCGGTCCGTCCGCCGGGCCGCCGAGATCGCCTGCAGGGCCCGGGTGATCCGGTCGTGCGCGGCGGTCACCAGGGTGGGTACGAAGGTGGTCACCCCGCTCGCGAAGAGGGTGTGGGTGAGCGCGACGACGGTCTGCGGGGTCAGCCCGTCGGCGTTCAGGTCGTGCCCGGCGAAGCCGTTGACCTGCAGGTCGACCAGCCCGGGGGAGAGGAACCGGGTCTCCTGAGCCGGGCCGGGCCCGATCCCGGTGATTCGGCCGGCCGCGACGGTGACCGCCAGGGGTGTGCCACTGACCGGGTCGCGGCCGGTCAGCACCCGGTCAGCCGGCATGGCCCACCTCGGGCGGTAACTGCCCGGCGGACTCCCGGTCGAGATAGAGGGTGCAGTCGGGGTGGGTACGCAGCGCGGTGGCCGGGCAGGCGGCGTCGATCGGATCGAGCAGCGCCCGCCGGACCGCCGTGCTCTTGCGCGCGCCGGGCACCACGCAGAACAGCCGCCCGGCGGCGAGGAGCCGGGGCACGGTAAGGGTGATCGCCCGGTGTGGCACCTCGGCGAGGGTGTCGAAGCACTCGTCGTCCACCTGCTGCTGGCGGCAGACCTCGTCGAGTTGGACGACCTTGACGTCGAGCGGATCGGCGAGGTCGGCCACCGGCGGGTCGTTGAAGGCAAGGTGCCCGTTCACCCCGATGCCGAGGCAGACCAGGTCGATCGGGGCAGCGGCCAGCGCCTCGGCGTACTCGCGGGCGGTCTGCTGGGCATCCGGGCCGGGCTCGATCCGGTGCACCGAACCGAGCGGCACCCGGTCGAAGAGCACGTGGTCGAGCCAGCTGGCGAACCGCTGGGGTGCCGCCGCCGGCAGGTCGAGGTATTCGTCCATGTGGAAGGCGGTGACCCGGGACCAGTCCAGGTCGGGCGCGTCGACCAGCGCGTCGAGCAGTTCCTGCTGGCTCGGTGCGGCGGCGAAGACCATCCGGACCCGGGGCTGGACGGCGAGCAGGGCGCGCAGGTTGGCGGCGACGTCGGTGGCGGCGGCGTGGCCCATCGTGGCCCGGTCGGCGAAGGTGCGCACCCGGGGCGTTGTCGAGGCGGAGATTGGGGTCACGGTCACCATTCCTCGGAGTCTGCCCGCCGGGCGCGCTGCGCGGGGCGGGTTGGCGGCCGACCGCCGGGCCGGCTGTTGCCCAGCATTTCGTGCAACCGGTTGCATGTCAACTCGCGCGCCCTTCGCGACAGGGCCGGTGTGGTGGTCGTAGGCTGCGGCCATGCCAACGCACGGAACCGGGCGGGGACCGGGCGACGCCGCACCCACCATCGGCGAGGTGGCTGCCGCCGCCGGAGTCTCCCGGGCCACCGTCTCGCGCGCCTTCGGCCGCCCGCAGATGCTCCGGCCGGAGACCGTCGAGCGGGTGCAGGAGGCCGCCCGCCACCTGGGCTACGTGCCGAACCGGGTGGCCCGGGCGCTGTCCACCGGCCGGTTCGGCAACCTCGCGCTGGTCGTACCGGACATCGCCAACCCGTTCTTCCCGCCGATGATCAGGGCCGTGCAGGGCCGGGCCGACCGGGCCGGCTTCGCGGTCTTCCTCGGCGACGCCGACGAGGACCCGGCCCGGGAGGAAGTCCTGCTCAGGCAGCTTTCCACCCAGGTCGAGGGGTTCGTGCTCGCCTCGTCCAGGCTGACCGACGAACGGATTCGGGCACACGCCGAGCGCCGGCCACTGGTGCTGGTCAACCGGGACGTCGAGGGCATCCCCCGGGTGCTCATCGACACCACCCGGGCGGTCGGCCAGGCGGTCGAGCACCTGCACGAGCTGGGACACCGCCGGATCGCCTACCTGAGCGGGCCGGCCGGCTCCTGGTCCAACCGGCAGCGACGGCGGGCGGTCAAACGGGCCGGCGACCGGCTCGGCGTCGAGGTGCTGATGGTGCCCGCCGGGCGGGCCACCTTCGAGCTGGGTCGACTGGCGGTGCCGGCACTGTTGGCCACCGGAGCCACCGCCGTGGTCGCCTTCGACGACCTGGTCGCCCAAGGGGTGCTCGCCGGGCTGAGCGAGCAGGGCGTCGGAGTGCCGGCCGGGCTGAGCGTGGTCGGCTGCGACGACGTGCTGGCCACCCGGACCTATCCACCGCTGACCACCGTCTCGGCCCGTTCCGCCGAGGCTGGCGCGGCGGCGGTGGACCTGCTGGCCGGGATGCTCACCCCTGGCACCCCGCTGGCCGACACCCGGCTGCTGCTGGACACCTCGCTGGTCGTGCGGGTCACCACCGGCCCGCCGCCGAGGGGTGGTCCGCGCCGGCCCTAGGCCAGCAGCGCACCGGCGGGTAGCCGCTCGCCCGCACGGCACTGGTCCGGACCTGCACGGCAGCGGTCCGGCCGGTTCAGCGCAGCCGGTAGAGCAGCTCGCCGGCCCGGGGCACGACCAGGGTTTCCGGGTCGGCGGTGAGCGCCGTGAGATCGAGCCCTGCCGGGTCGCGGTAGGACAGGTTGGCCGCCCGGCACTCCTGCGCCGGGATCGCAGTGGCCAGGGTGACCGTGATCCGGCCGCTCTCCCGCCCGGTGGCCGGGTCGTAGCTGCCCGCGCCGCGCAGGTGGGTGGAGTGCGCGAGCACCCCCCGGGGCACGTCGGCGAAGCGGGCCGGATCGGCCAGGAAATAGTCCCGGCAGTGGTAGCCGACCTGCCGGATGTGCCGGTCGTGGGTGATTGAGAAGGTGCGGACGTGCGGGGCATAGATGATCAACTCGCCGCCGTCGGCGACCACCGGTTCCAGCTTGTACATGCCCTTGGCGGCGGTCCAGATATCGTCGTACATCAGTGGCATGACCGAGACCACCCGGCGCACCGGCTCGTCCAGGTAGCGGATGTTGACCTGGGCGGAGAGCTGGGCCGCAGCGGCCCAGGCCGGGCGGGTGGGGCCGACGTACGCGCCCTGCACGCCGCCGCCCGGCCCGATCACCACCGCGACGGTCAGCCGGCGGGTAGGAATCAGGGCGGCGGCCCGCTCGATCAGCGCCCGGACGGGGGTGATGCCCAGCGTCCCGATGATCTCCACCGAGGTGATCAGGGCGCCGAGCCAGTGCGAGACGTTGATCAGCTCGGGGCCGGAGACACCGGGGAAGAAGTACTTGTCGCCGCCGGAGAAGCCGACCACCTCGTGTGGGAAG
This sequence comes from Micromonospora matsumotoense, assembly GCF_900091525.1. GTDB lineage: Bacteria > Actinomycetota > Actinomycetes > Mycobacteriales > Micromonosporaceae > Micromonospora > Micromonospora matsumotoensis. Next base: position 53,539 of record NZ_FMCU01000023.1, on the reverse strand, counting down.
ACCGGCCCGACGACCAGGCAGGCGTCGTACTCGGTGACCATCCGGTTGACCCGGACGGGGACATCCTCGACCAGTCGCCCACCGCTGAGCTCGGCCAGCTCGCCGGCCGTGATCCGGCCCAGCTCGACGAAGGTCGCCGGATCGTCCCAGCGGTGGTTGTGGAAGGTCACCCCCGGCCAGCGCCGGGCCAGCGCCGCCGGGTCGGGGCAGCCGAACCGGTCGGCGATCTGCAACGGCGTCATCATCGGGTGCGTGCCGAGCGCGATCAGCACGTCGAGCGCCGCCGTCTGGGGGGCAAGGGTGTCGTACACGGTGTCGAAGAGCTGATCCAGTGGGATGCTGCGGGTGGCGTCCGGCACGATGACCAACACCCGCGCCCCGTCGAGCCGGAGCGCCGCGAGGCCTCGGTGCAGCACCTCGGTGAGCTCTGCCTGGGTCAACACCCGGTCCGGGTGGCCGGCCCCGATCACGTCCTGCTCCGTGTGCACGGCTGCCTCCTGCCGGTTCGACGATGATTACTGTAACCGGTTGCAGGAGCCCTCTGTACCGATGCCGGCGACGAGAAGGAGCATCGAGTGTCTGAGCTTGACCGAACGGCGGTGCTGAACCGATCGGCGGTGGCCGCGTTGGCGGCGGAGCTGCGGCCGGTGCCGGCGGTGCAGGCCGCGGCGACCGGCATCGTGCACCTCGGGCTGGGCGCTTTCGCCCGTTCCCACGTGTTCGACTTCACCGCCGACGCGGTCGAGGCCGGCGGCGGGGACTGGGGGGTGCTCGCGGTCGCCCCCCGTTCGGCGGCGACGGTGGCCGCGCTGCGCCGGCAGCAGCTGCTCTCGTCGGTGCTGATCCGGGGGGTGGCCGAGGACCGGATCCGGGTGAACGGGCTGCTGCGCGACGCCCGCTGCGCGGCCGAGGAACCGGCCGCGGTGGTCGCCGCGCTGGCCGACCCGGCGGTCCGGGTCGTCACCCTGACCATCACCGAGGCCGGCTACCGGGTCGACCCGGTGACGGGCGTGCCGCGTCCGGACGACGCCGAACTCGCCAACGACCTGGCCGCGCTGGGCCGCGGAATTCCGGATCCGGACCGGGTCTGGCGGACAGCGCCCGGGTTGCTGCTGGCCGGCCTGCTGGCGCGGTACCGGGCCGGCGCGGCACCGGTGGCCCTGGTCTCCTGCGACAACCTGGTCGGCAACGGCGCGGTGCTGGCCGCCGCGGTGCGTGGCGGCGCCGAGCGGATCGTCGCCGGCGCCGGGGATGCCGCCCGGGGCGGGCTGCTGGACTGGTTGGCCGACCGGGTGACCTTCCCGGACACCGTCGTCGACCGGATCACGCCGGCCAGCACCGAGGCCGACCGGGAGCAGGCCGCCCGGCTGCTCGGCGTCCGGGACGAGGCGGTGGTGGTCGGCGAGCCGTACCGGCAGTGGGCCGTGGTCGACGACTTCCCGGCCGGTCGCCCGGCCTGGGAGCTGGCCGGCGCCCGGCTGGTCGACGACGTCGCACCGTACTCGGCGGTGAAGTTGCGGCTGCTCAACGCCGCCCACAGCCTGCTCGCCGAGATGGGGCTGCTGCTCGGCTGCGAGACCGTGGCCGACGCGCTGGACCGGTCGGTCCTGGCCGACCTGGCCGGCCGGTACCTGCGGAGCGAGGCGCAGCCCGCGCTCGATTCCCCACTGGACCTGACCGGCTACGTCGAGACCATGCTGGCCCGCTTCGGTCATCCCCGCCTCGCCCACCGGCTGGACCAGATCGCGGTGGACGGCTCCCAGAAGCTCGCCCAGCGGATCGTGCCGACGATCCGCGTGACCGGGGCCGGCTCGCGGGGGCTGCTCGTGGTGGCCGCCTGGGGGGTGCGCTGCCGCCGCCGGGTGCTGGCCGGCGTACCCCTGCGCGACCCTCGGGCGGCGGCACTGGCGGGTGCGGTCACCGGGGCCGACTCGGCGGCCGGTCTGCTGGAACTGCTCGCCCCCGACCTGGCCGCCGACGCCGGGATGCGGTCGGCGTTGACCGAGCGGATGGCCGGGCTGGACCGCGACCCGGCCGGCTACCTGCGGTCGTGTTGAGCCGGCCGGTGGGCCCGACCTCGGTGCTCTGGCCTGTCGCGCGGTCAGCCCGGGGAACCCGGTCAGCTGCGGAAATACCCGTCGGGCGGGTTGACGTGCAACCGGTTGCACGATTGGATGGGCGCATGCCCGAGGCATCCGAACCCCAGCGGACCGGCCGACGCGCGACGGGAGTGGCGCGGTGATTCGGCTGGCCGTGCTGGGCGCCGCCCACCCCCACGTGCGGTACGCCTTCGACGAGCTTCCCCACCAACATTCGGTGACTCTGGTCGGGGTCAGTGACCCGGACCCGGAGCTCGCTGAGCGGTACGCGACCGAGCAGGGCGTGCCGGCCTACACCGAGCATCGCCGGCTTCTCGACGAGCAGCACCCGAACGTGGTGCTGGTCGCCGGCGTCTACGCCGAACGGGCGGCGGCGGTGCTCGACGCGCTGCGCGCCGGCGCGCACGTGCTCGCCGACAAGCCGCTCTGCACCGACCTGGCCGAGCTGGACGAGATCGCCACCGCTGCCCAGCGGCACGGGCGGATCGTCTCGCTGCTGCTGGAAAAGCGGCACTATCCCGAGACGCTTGCCGCCCGCGCCCTGCTCGACAGCGGTGAGCTGGGCGAGCTGGTGCTGGTGGCGAGCACCGGCCCGCACAAGCTCAACCGGCCGACCCGGCCACCGTGGTTTCTGCGCCGGGCCAGCTACGGCGGCATCCTCGGTGATCTCGCCGTCCACGACGTCGACCTGGTCCTCCTGCTCTCCGGTGCGACCGAGGGCACCGTGGTGGGGGTGAGCGACCCGTCCCGGCCGGACTTCGCCACCTACGGCGCACTGCTGCTGCAGGCCGGCCCGGTCGCCGCCACCATCGAGGTCAGCTGGCTCACCCCGGCTGCCGCGCCCTACCACGGCGACTACCGGATGCGGTTGACCGGCACCCTCGGCACCGCCGAGCTGTACTGGGCGCAGGGCCGGCTGCTGGCGGCCACCGCCGAACGCCCGCCCTGGGAGGTCGAGCTGCCGCCGGGCCGGCGTCCGGCCGCCGACGCGCTGGGTGCCCTGGCCGCCGGCCGGGAGCCCGAGGTGGACACGGCGGCGAGCCTGGCCGCGACCCGGATCGCCCTGTTGGCCCAGGACAGCGCCGACTCCGGCGGCGCGGTGCGCCGGTGGACGATATGACCGTATCGAACGCGACCGAATCGAACAGGACCGGATCGAGAGGAGGCCGCGCCATGCGGTTCGCGGTGGTAGGCGCAGGAGTGATCGGGACAACGCACGCGCGGCTGATCGCCTCGCTGGGCGAACGGGGGCGGCTGGTGGCGGTGGTCGACACCGACCTCACCCGGGCGGTGCGGTTGACCGCCAAGTTCGGCGGTGACCCGCTGACCAGCCTGCGGCAGGCGTGCGTCCGCGACGACGTGGACGCGGTGGCGGTCTGCCTGCCCAGCGGCGCGCACGCCGACGCGGCGGTGACCGCGCTGCACGCCGGCAAGCACGTGCTGGTGGAGAAGCCGATCGACGTGTCGCTGGCCGCTGCCGACCGGGTGATCGCGGCGGAGCAGGAGACCGGCCGGACGGTCGGGGTGATCAGCCAGCGCCGCTTCCAGCGGGCGTCGGCCTTCCTGCACGAGGCCGTCGTGTCCGGCCGCCTGGGCCGGATCACCTCCGGGATCGCCGAGTCGACGTTCTGGCGGCCGCAGGAGTACTACGACTCGGGTGGCTGGCGGGGCACCCTGGCGCTCGATGGCGGCGGCGCCCTGATGAACCAGGGCATCCACGTGGCCGACCTGCTGCTCTGGGTGTTGGGCGAGCCCGTCGAGGTGCAGGCGTACGTCGACCGGCTGGCCCACGACCGGATCGACGTCGAGGACACCGTGGCGGCGACCGTCCGCTTCGCCAGCGGGGCGATCGGTTCGCTGTCCGCCACCACCGCCGCCTATCCGGGCCTTCCGGTGCGGCTCTCCGTACACGGTGACCGGGGGAGCGCGGTGATCGAGCGCGAGGAACTGACCTACTTCCACACGGTCGACGGCGAGCGCCCCGGTGACCAGCCGGACGGCAACCATGCGGTCGACCTGGGCGGGGCGGCCGGCGGCCAGTCGATCGACGACGCGCACCGCGACCAGTACCTGGACTTCATCGACGCGGTCGAGCAGGGGCGCAAGCCGCTGGTCGGCACGCTGGACGGCCGGCGGGCGCTGGAGCTGGTGCTCGGGGTCTACGAGTCGGCCAGCACCGGCCGGCCGGTCCGGTTGGGACGGGCCCGCTGATGCGGATCGGGATGATCGGCACCGAGAACACCCACGTCGACCAGATCCTGGAGTATCTCAACGTCCGGGAGTTGGCGCCCGGCACCCGGGTGGTGGCGCTGGCCGGCGGGGCGACCGAGCGCAACGAGCAACTCCGGGCGCACGGCGGCGTGGAGCGCATCGTGGACGCCCCGACCGAGCTGCTCGGCCAGGTCGACGCTGTGATCATCACTGACCGGCACGGTGGGCTGCACCGTGAGCACGCGGTGCCGTTCCTGGCCGAAGGGCTGCCGGTCTTCGTGGACAAGCCGTTGGCCTGCTCGGTAGCCGACGCCGAGGCGATCGTGGCGGTGGCCCGGGAACACGACGCGCTGCTGACGTCCTACTCGGCGCTGCGTTGGATTCCGGACACCGAGGCGCTGGTCGCCGAGCTGCCCACCGTCGGCACGCCGCAGGTGGTGGTCACCACCGGGCCGGCCGACGAGGCCAGCCCGTACGGCGGGATCTGGTTCTACGGGATCCATTCGGTCGACGTGGCGCTGCGGCTGGTACCCGGCGAGATCGGCGAGGTACGGGTGGAGCGCAGCGCCGAGACCGTGATCGCCCGGGTGCGGGTCGGCGACACCCTGGTCGTGGTGAACCTGGTCCGGCCGGAGGAGATCGCCCGGGTGCCGTTCCACGCCATGGTGGTGGGGCGCACCGGCATCGCCGCCCGCCCGCTGGTGCTCGACGACTGGTACGTCGCCCCGGGTCTGGAGGCGTTCCTGCGGATGGTCGGGACCGGTCACCCCCCGATCGGCTACGACGACCTGTTGCGCCCGATCCGGGTGCTCGACGCTGTCGCTGCGGCGTTGTAGCCGCATGCTGCCGGCGTATCTGGAGAGCACCGCGCCCGGTGGCGGCTGCGATCCGGTCCGGTGTGATGACTGAGGACGCGGCCGCGGGTACGCGGCGGGCGTACGGGTCGTATTGGAAGCGGGTGGTGGAGCACTGGGGGCAGTGGCTGGTTGGATGAGCCGAGTCCGTCGGAGATCGAGTGGTTGGCGGAGTACGTCAGGACGCATGTGGTGGCGCGTCGCAATGCGCGGGGTGGGCGGAGTGCGGCGGAGCATCTGATCGCGGCGTTGCGGTGTCTGTACAAGCGGGCGGTGGCGGACGGGTGCATTGCGGCGGCGGACAATCCGGCGGTGAAGGTGGCCAAGCCGCGGCGGTTGGCGAGCACCAGGCGGGCGGTGGCCGATGCCCGGTTGGCGAAAATCAACGACCCTGACCTGGGTAGAGCGAAACTTCGGATACGCGGTAGCGCGCGCATACGCAGGCCACAACGGCAGAGCCGATGCGGGTACGACGAGCACCTACGTGCGAGCAGACGTCTACGAGGTCGCCCGGGCGCTTTCGATGTTGACCGGTGAGCAGCACCCGCTGTTGACGGTCTCAGCAACCACTGCTATCCCGCCGTTTTCAGGAACCTTGCACTGGCACCCCACGGGGTAGGCCAAGGAACTGCATATGGGCGCCGCCCTCCCGCATCGTCGGCGGCGGGGGCGGGGGCGAGGGGTGCTGATGGTGGCTTGGCGATCACCTCATGAGGGTCGTGAGGAACAGTTCCTCGGACTGCTCTCCTTCCAGGACAGGTCCGCCCTCGAAGCGGAAAGCCGGCGGCTGGACATCGAACCGTCGTACCCGCTCAAGTTCGGCCCGCAGGCCGGCGGCACCGGTCTCGCTGGTCACCACTCCCGTCTCGCTTGCGAGTCGGGTAAGCGTGTCAGGATCGGCGATGTTCAGTCCGTCGGTGAAGTAGGCCCGGAACAGCCGTTCGGCCATCTGCTCGCCCCTTCCCTGGGTAGACGCCTGAGCATGGATCCGGTGCGCGTCGAACGTGTTGGTGAACCATGCCCGACCGAAGTTCAGCTCAAGACCGTCGGCAACACCGAACGACTCATCGGATACGAGGGCACGCGCGACCTCCTCGCCGCGCTGCCGCTTCCAGACCTCGAACAGCGGCTCGCCAGCGCAGGACGCTTCGGGCTGGAGCTGGAACGGGCAGTAGACCGTCTCCACCTGGCCGCCACCGGCGCGGAAGCGACGAGTGGCTCGAGTAAAGCGGCTGAATCCACGATAAGAATGCACACACACGAAGTCCAGGACGACCTCTACCCTGCGCGGCTTGTCCATACTCGGCCCCTTCTACGGCTGTGACTGGTTGATCGTTCGACGGATACGGCCTCCGGGTGCTGTCCCGGCAGCGGGTGGCCTCGATGCGTCACCAGGGAACCGGACCGGTGGCGGCGAAGTAGCCACCCGTCGGGCCGTCCGGCCCGATCACGGCCATCCGCACGATGATCTCGGCGCCCTCCTCGACGCTCTGGGCACCGGTGTGGCCGTTGAGGTCGGTAGCGGTGTGACCGGGATCGACGGAGTTGATCCTGATTGTCGGATACGCGTGGGCGTACTGGGCGGTGACCATGTTCAGCGCGGCCTTGGCGGAACCATAGGCCAGCGCCGGGACCCAGACGGGCACCACCGACGCGTGGCCCACGGGGTCGGCGGTGACGGCCAGCGAGCCCAGGCCACTGCTGACGTTCACCACGACGGGAGCCGCAGCCGCCTCCAGCAGCCCCAGGAAGGCACGCATCACCCGTACGACACCGAAGACGTTGGTGTCGTACACCGTGAGCATGTCGCCTGCGGTGACCTCCCCGGCCGGCCGGACGGCACCGATGACGCCCGCATTGTTGACCAGGACATCGAGGTGACCGACCTGGTCACGAACCAGCTCCGCAGCCGCCAGCACGGACGCGTCACAATTGACGTCGATCAGCAGCGGGCGGGCGCCGATCCGCCCAGCGGCCGCTACGCCGCGTTGGGCGTCCCGGGCACCGAGGTACACGGTGTGCCCGACCTCGACCAGCCGACGAGCGGTTTCCAGGCCCAGGCCCTTGTTGGCTCCGGTGATGAGCGTTGTCGTCACACCCGACAATCTCGCCCGCACGAGGAGGAAGAAGGAAGTGCATCGTTCTTCCTGGTAACGCCGGTACCAGGAAGCCGCGGGCGTTCGTGGCCCGCCGGACGGATAGTGGACCCATGAGCGAGAACGGGATCGGAGACCCGCACAGCGGCCGGTGCGGCAACGAACTGGGTGGCGCCCTACGTCATTGGCGGGACCGGATCGATCCGGCCACGGTCGGACTGCCCGTCGGACGCATCCGCCGGACGACAGGGCTGCGGCGCGAGGAACTGGCCCTGCTCGCGGGAATCTCCGTGGACTACATCATCCGCCTGGAGCAGGGCCGCGCGACCTCCCCGTCTGTGCAGGTCCTCACCGCTCTGGCGCGAGCGCTGAGGCTCTCCGAAGCGGAACGCCGGCACATGTTCCTCCTGGCCAGAAAGCCCGAACCCTCGGGTCACCAGGTGACGTCCCACCTGACGCCCGTCGTGCAGCGCCTTCTCGACCAGATGGCCGGCACCCCGGTCAGCGTGTACGACGCGGCCTGGACCCTGATCGCCTGGAACGCACTCTCGTCCGCCTTACTGGGCGACCCGTCCGGGTTGTCCGGACGCGATCGCAACGTCCTGTGGCGACACTTCATCAGCCCGCCGGACCGGGTGCGGCACACCTCCGAACAGGAGGCCCGCTTCGAGAAAGCCGCGATCGCCGATCTTAGAGCGGCCACCGTCCGCCACCCCGCCGATGCGGGCCTGCGATCCCTTGTCGCCGACCTGCGGAACCTCAGCTCCCGGTTCGCCCGGTCCTGGGACTCACACGAGGTGGGCACCCACGTCGTGAACATCAAGACCATCCACCACCCGCACGTCGGACCACTTGTGCTCAACTGCGACGTCCTCACCGCGCCCGACAGCGACCTGCGCATCGTCATCCACACCGCCGCCCCGGGCACCGCCGCCGCCGACAAGCTCAGGCTGCTCCAGGTCACCGGTACACAGACGGTCATCCTGCCCGGCCCGCACGACACCCAACTCTGATCCGATCCACATCGATCCATGGCCGCTGATGGCCTCTGCGGAGGCGAGGTCGGTGGCGGCTGGCTGTATCTGGCCATCGTCATCGCCACCCGGCGGCTCGTCGGCTGGTCGATCACCACTCGCAGGCGCACGAGCCTGGTCATCGACGCCCTCAACGCCACGGTCGCTGCCCACGGTGACCGGGCCGAGGGCGTGACCTTCCACTCGGACAGAGACACCCAACACGGCAGCGGTGACTTCGCCGACGCCTGCAGTCGCCGCTGGCTGCCGCCGAAGTGACAGAGCCTGAACCTCCCGGCGGTCGTCGGCCAACAACGACAGCATGACCTGGTGCGACGCCGAGGGGGTACCTGCGCTCGGCTCTCGGGTCTCCTGGCACGGTCGGGCCCTGCAGGACTCCTGCACCGCCTCGCTGACCGAGCGCGATGCCATGAGCGCAGACGAGCGCACCGAGTGCAGCAGCAAGCGCAGCGTCTCCGTGATGCGGGCCCGGCGGTGACCGTCGACGTCGATCCCTGGGACGGCAGCACCGGCGATGGCAGGAAGGGGCAGGGGTGAACGCGGGCACATGATGGAAGCTGGCCGTCCCGCTCATCGGCCTGAGCCTGCTGATGACGGTCCCTGCCGTCTACGGCACCTGGGTGTTCTGGTCCGACTTCGGCAACACGTATCAGGCGCTCAGCGTCGTCATCTGCCTGGTGCTGCTGGCACAGCTCGGGTTGACGGTCTCGATCGGCGTACGACCGGCCCCGGACGTGCCATGGCTACGGCTCGGACTGATCGCCCTCGCATTCCTGTTTGCGTGCGGAGTAGCGGGAGTACACGAAGGGTTGCGTCCACGGAAGTGGTGTACGACTTGCCCGTGATGGGCGTGTTGCGTAGATGAGAGACGGCCATCGCGTCGATCCTTCAAGACGACCAAGTCAGAGAAGGAAGAGAGAACGCGATGGCCGCATCTGAGAGGACGTCTGATTCACGTATTTTGTGCATGTTGTGGTTGTGGGGGTTCTCGCCAGGTTGGGGTGGTTTCGGTGGTGAGGCGTTTGGCGAGGTTGTCGATCATGGCGAGGGTGATCATGCTGGCGGAGTTGTCGGGTCGGGTTTCGTAGTCGCGGACGAGTCGGCGGTGGTGCATGAGCCAGCCGATGGTGCATTCAGTGACGATGATGTTGGCACTCGTCGTGGTGGTGATATTGGGTTCTGTGCCGGACAGGCCGCCCCGGCGCCAGGAGACCTCCCATGTGGCGACGGCTCGGACGGTGAACATGCCGGCGGGGCTGTCGGCGGACGTCGTGTTGTAGATGTGCCCCAGGTAGGTGATGGTGAAGTGGGGTTGGTTGAGGCGCTCCGTGGTGTCCCCGGACCTGTGTAGACGGTGTTTGTGCCATCCCCCGCGTACCAGGTGATCTTCCGGGGGTGCTCGGGCTGGCCGCGCTGGCGGCGAGCTAGTGGAGAGTCCGGGCCAGGAGTGGACCGGGCTGGCGCTGAGCCGGGGCCTGGACGCCACGGCACCGCTGGCCGCCGCGGCGCCGGTGCTGTTCGGCGTCGGCCTGGTGGCGTCGCGGCTGGTGCTGGACAGGCTGCTGGCCGCGTTCGGGGCGCGGGCCGTCGCGCTGACCGCCGGCGCGGTCACGACGGCGGCCTCGATCGGCGGCCTGCTGGTCGTCGCCGGGCACGCGTCGCCGTGGCTCGCGCTGCTGGTGGTGACGCTGCCCGGGATCGGCGCGGGGCCGGTGTTCCCGCTGCTGTTCGGCGCGCCGACCACCTGTCCACCCGGTACTGCATCCCGGCGGCCGGCACCGCGTCGATCGTGTCCGCGCTGTCCCGGACCGGCGCGATCACCGCGCCGGTGGTGGTGGGCCCGCTGTCCGAGGCGTACGGGATGGGCCTGGTCTTCGCGGTGATGGCGGCCGGCGCGGCGCTGGTGCTGGTGACGCTGCCGCGCGCGGCGGCCGGGCCGCGGCCCTGAGCTACGACCGGTCCATCATCCGCATCTGTTCCTCGGTGTGGTGTTCGCCGGCGGCGACCGGCAGGGCGTCCAGCCGGGCCAGCTGAGCGGCGCCGAGCCGCAGGCCGGCCGCCGCCAGGTTCTCCTCGACGTGGGCCGGGCGGCTGGTTCCGGGGATCGGGACGACGTCGTCGCCGCAGGCCAGCAGCCAGGCGAGGGCAACCTGCGCGCTGGTGGCGCCCGCCTCGGCGGCGACGGCCTCGATCTCGTGCACGATGCGCAGGTTCCGCGGCAGGTTGTCCGCGGTGAAGCGCGGGTTGTCGGCGCGCAGGTCGGCCGGGCCGAACGTGCCGGAGGTGCGGACCGTGCCGGTGAGGAAACCGTGGCCGAGCGGCGAGTACGCGACGAAGCCGATGCCGAGTTCGCGCAGCACCGGCAGCACGTTCTCTTCCGGGTCGCGCGTCCACAGCGAGTACTCGGACTGGACCGCGGTGATCGGGTGGACGGCGTGCGCCCGGCGGACGGTGGTGGGCCCGGCCTCGGAAAGACCGATGTGCCGGATCTTGCCTTCGGCGACCAGTTCGGCGAGCGCGCCGACGGTGTCCTCGATCGGGACCTTCGGGTCCACCCGGTGCTGGTAGCAGAGGTCGAGGTGGTCGGTGCCGAGCCGCCGCAGCGAACCGGTCACGGCCGCGCGGACGTTGGCGGGGCTGCTGTCCGGTTCGCCGGGTGCGCCGCCCACGTGGGACATCAGGCCGAATTTGGTGGCGATCACCACCCGGTCGCGGCGACCGGCGATCGCGCGGCGCAGCAGCTCCTCGTTCGTGTACGGGCCGTACACCTCGGCGGTGTCCAGCATGGTCACGCCCAGGTCGAGGGCGCGGTGCACGGCCCGTACCGAGCCCGCGTCGTCCGAGCCGGAGCCGGTGTAGCCGAACGATAAGCCCATCGTGCCGAGGCCGATGCGGGAGACCTTGAGGTCCCGCAGCCGCGTGTACTCCACCGTTTGCTCTCCTTCGGTGCGGCGAGGGGGTGCCGGCCGCCGGGTGTCGTCCCGGCGGCCGGTCGGTGCGGTCAGACCTCGTACTCGACGCCGACGCCGCCGAAGTGCAGACGGCCCTGGATGAAGACCTTGTCGCCGTTGTCGTCGTAGCCGTCGAGCAGCCCGGCCTCCATCAGGCGGATGACGAGCTGGGTGCTCTGTTCCTGGCGGCCGGCGGCGCCGAGGCGCTTGACGAGCGTCCGGTAGCCGAACTCCTCCTCGGCGAGGTCCTGGAAGATCTGCCGGGTCTCGTCGTCCATCGCGTAGCGGGTCAGGTCGAGCCCGTCCTCGTTGGCCAGCACCTCGCGGTGCTCCAGCCGGAAACCGGTCGGCTCGACGCCGTAGTACGGCTTCAGCACGGCCTTGCCGCCGGACCAGCGGAAGCGGCTGATGTTGTTCAGCCGGGCGGTGAGGTCGCTGATCCAGCGCACCCGGGCGGCATTCAGCTCGGCCTCGCTGAAATCGTCGCTGAGGTCGGGGCGCTGGTGGCGGCCGATGGAGATCATCGTGGACGCCCGGTCGCGGAACGTCGCCACCGTGCCGCCGGATGCCTCCGGGCCGTTCGCCGCCAGGCTCTCGAACCACTGCCGCCGGACCAGCCGGTCGTCGTCGGACTCGGTGATCCGCCGCTTGCGCCAGAACTCGGAGTCCGGCTCGGTGAACGACGCGAACGTGTAGAACGAGGCGAGGAACTGGTGGTACTGCTCGTACGCCTCGCGGTAGGTGCGGTTGTACCAGGCGTGCACCGCGTCCCGCTCGTCGCCGTGGCTGGTGATCCGGTCGATGGCCGCCGCCGCGGAGACCGCCGACTGCGAGGCCAGGTGCACGCCCTGCGAGAACAGCGGGTCGGTGAAGCAGGCCGCGTCGCCGCAGAGGAAGAACCGGTCGGCGGAGTAGAGCGAGGTGTCGTACGACCAGTCCTGCACGATGCGGACCTCGTCCACCTGCTCCGCGCCGTTCAGGATGCCCATCGCCCGCGCGCACTTGGCGAGCGTGCTGGTGTAGAACTCGTCGGCGCCGCGGGCCCGTACCTCGGCGGACTTCGAGCGGTCCACGACCAGGCCGACGCTGTACAGGTCGCCCTTCAGCGGGATCATCCAGACCCAGCCGTCCTCGAACGTGATCGAGTAGGTGGTGCCCTTCAGGTCGCCCTCGAACGGGTCCTTGAGCCGGAAGTACGACCAAATCGCGAAGTTGCGGTAGAACTCGTCGTACTGCCGCACACCGAGCTTGCGGGCGAGCAGGCTGCCGGAACCACCGGCGTCGATGACGAAGTCGCTCTCGACGGACACGTTCTCGCCGCCCTGCCGCACGGTCAGCACCACGCGGTCCGGGTCGGACAGATCCACGTCGGTGACCGGGGTGTCCTCGTGGACGGTGACGCCACGGCTGCGGGCCTCGTCCAGCAGGAGACGGTCGAAATCCTCCCGCTTGACCTGTACGGCATGGTCGAAGACCCACGGCGTGACCTTGGGGGCCGCGAACGAGAACGTCCACGGCGCCTGGTCCTGACCCCACAGGAACGTCGCGGACGGCTTCTTGACGTAGTTCTGCGCGTCGATCTTCTCCTGGAGACCAAGGCGGTTGAGGATCGACATCGTGCCGGGCAGCAGCGACTCGCCGATCCGGTAGCGGGGCAGCGAGAGCCGCTCGTAGATCGTCACCTCGTGGCCGAGTTTGCGCAGCGTGAGGCCCGCGACGCTACCGGCCGGCCCTCCGCCGATGATCGCCACCTTCGATCGTGCCATGTCGTACTCCTTGGGACTTCGAGGGACTGACGGGATTCCGTGCCGGCGCGGCACGGAGGGTTTTCGCGGCGGAACGCTCACGCCTCGCCGGCGACCGGCCGGGACCGCACCTTCTTCATCCGGTCGGACATCGCGATCGACTCGACCACGTTGATCTTTGAGGGGATCTTGAACGGCTCGACCCGGCCGGCCAGGAACTCGGCCACGTGCTTGCGCAGGGCGGCGCGGGTGACGTCGCCGCTGGGCCGGATGTCCACGCACACCGACTGGCCGGTGATAGCGTTCGGCCGCCCGTAGACGACGCAGTCCTCGACGAGCGGGCTGCCCAGCAGGATCGACTCCAGTTCGAGCGGCAGGAGCTTCTCGCCGCCGACGTTGATGACCTCCTTGGCCCGGCCCTTGATCCGCAGGTAGCCGTCGGCCGCCTCCTCGACCAGGTCACCGGTCCGGAACCAGCGGTCCTCGGTCAGCGCGTCGTCGTAGTTCAGGTAGCAGCGGAACTGGGTGCGGCTGCGCAGCTGGAGTTCGCCGTCCACCACCCGGTATTCCATGCCCGCGTCGGAGATCTTGAAGTACGTGCTGTTCGACGACTCGCTCGTGGTGGTGGCGATCCCGGTCTCGCTGGTGCCGAACGTCTGTAGCAGCCGCACGCCAGGGAAGGCCAGGTTGACCCGCTGGAGCAGTTCGTCGGTCATCGGCTCGGTGCCATACGTGATCATCCGCAGGCTGCTGAGATCGTGCTTGCGGTGGTAGTCACCGACCATGATCAGGTTGAGGTAGGTCGGGCTCGCCGGGAGCACCATGATCCGGTGGCGTTCGATCAGAGCGCAGATCTCGTCCGGGGTTCGCTGCGCGGGCAGGACCGCGGTGCCGCCGACGATCAGCGTGCTGAGCAGCGAGTTGATGCCGCCGATGTGGTCGAACATCAGCACCATCAGGATGTTGAACGGCTTGTCGCTGCGGCGCGGGCGCTTCGCGATCTTCTCCGCGACGAGCGTGTCCAGGCTGTGCAGGATGACCTTCGGCGCGCCGGTGCTGCCGCTGCTGAGCAGCACCAGCCCGGCCGTGTCCGGGTCGCCGAGCCGGTCGTGCACGGCGCCGCCGTCTGCGGCGGCGGCCCACCGGTCCCGGAGATCCTCGAACGCGACGCCCGCCTCGCCGGTGCGCACCAACAGCGCGGGCCGGCAGTGCTCCACCAGCGTGTCCAGCGTCGTGCCGGTCAGCGTCACCACCGGCACCACCACGTTCCGGTCCAGGAACAGCGCGAACAGGGTGGCCACCGAGTCGAGCGAGTACTCGCCATTGACGACCACGGTCTCCTGCGGCTTGACCCCCTGCCCGGCCAACCGGTCACGCACGTCGGTGATGCGCCGCGACAGTTCCGCGTACGAGACGGCGGTCCCGTGGTCGTAGAGCGCGGTCCGGGTGCCGAAGCCCTCGAACCTGCTGATCAGTTCCTCGCGCATTCAGTGCACACCCCCAAGAAACAGCGTCTCGCCCGTGATGAACTCCGACTGGCGGCCGATCAGGAATTCGACCGGGCCGACGATGTCCGCCGTCGTGCACTGCCGGGAGATCGTCTGACGCGCGATCAAATTGTCGATCTTGGGTCGGGGAACGGTACGCGTCAGCACGGTGTGCACCGGCGGAAGCCCGATCCCGTTCACCCGGATGCCGAACGCGGACAGCTCCTTGCTCATGATGCGGACGAGTTGTTCGACCGCGCTCTTGCTGGCCGCGTACGCGAGCTGACCCTCGATGGCCCAGGGCACCGCGACCGTGGAGACGTTCAGGATCGCGGTGCTTTTCTCGGATGACTTCTGCAGCATCTTCACGGCTTCCCGGCAGCAGTTCAGCACCGCGAAGAAATTGACGTCGAATATCCGCCGGGAAACCTCGTCCGGAGTGGTCATGAAATGGTTCATCGACGAGACTCCGGCGTTGTTCACCAGCGCGTCCAGTCTTCCGTACTCCTGGCGCACGCTGCGGAACATCTTCTTCGTCTGCGAGATGTCGGTGATGTCCAGCTGGTGATGCCGGTAGCGCGGATGGTCGATGGCCGCCGGCCGCCGGCTGCATCCGACGACGTCGTGCCCGGCCGCCAGGAAATGCTCCGCGAGAGCCCGGCCGATGCCGGTCCGGGTGCCGGTGATCATGAGGATCATGAGGACGTCAACCCCGCACGCCGACGAGTTCCAGCTCGCCCTCGATGAACCCGATCAGGCGGCGGACGCTGCTGAACGGGCTCACCCGCAGGGACACCGCCTTCTCGGACGTCAGCGAGATCTCGGCGCCGAACTCGTCCTCGATGTTCTCCTCCAGTAGCGAGAGGAACGCCACCAGGTACATCGACTCGAAGACACCGGCATCGCCGTAAAGGCACAGGCCGAGCACGTCGTCGGTGGGGATCTTCTCTGCCCGGCTCGCATTGATCTCGTCGAGCGCCGCGACGACGACGCTCTGAATTCGCTCGGTCACCTTGCGGGCCTCCTTCCAGTGCGAAAGAAAGAACTGATAACGGCGACGGTCCGGCGATGTCCCGTCCGGCGCCTGGATCTTTATGTCAGACGTCCCGGAGCGCACACAAGGCTGTTCATGCCGGAGAAATCGCGCGTGCAACTGTCCTGTTCTTTCAGTTGAACACCCGCGTTGATCTGCACACCCTTGCGAGCGGCAATCGATATGCCCAGACTGCGAAAGGCGCCGGACCAGAAGGGACGGACGCAAAGAAAAGAGGAGACGGGAGCAGTCGTGCGTGACGACGAAGGGCATGTCCGGATCGGCCAGCTGCCGGCATTCGACCCGGACGACCCCGCCGAGAACGCCGTCATCAAACGGCTCGTCGGCAACTGGCACCGGCGGGCCGCAGTGAAACGCGACGAGCCGGACGTGTACGCGCTGTTCGACCACGCCCGACCGGACTTCCGCGACGACATGGTCCCGTTCCGGGCGCACCCGATCTGGGAGCAGCTGTCCGACGAGGCCCGCTCGCGGCTGCTGAGCTGGGGCTGGGTCGCGTACAACCGGAACACCGTGCTGATCGAGCAGCGGATCGCCAACCCGGCGTTCGAACTGGTCATCGGCGGCGCGTACCCGGGCCTCGGCGGTCAGGACCTGGAGCTGGCTGTGGCGCAGGCGATGGTGGACGAGCAGTACCACACGCTGATGCACATCAACGGCAGCGCGGTGACCCGTCGGATGCGCCGCGGCGACTTCGCCGACCGCGTGCTGCCGGACTCGCACATCACCCAGATCCACCAGGCGCACCTGGACCGCTGCACCGAACCGTGGCAGCGGAGCCTGACCACGCTGGGCTTCGCCACGGTCGCCGAGATCTCGATCAACGCGTACCTGGACCTGCTCGCGGACGACCAGCAGATCCAGGTGGTCAACTCGACCACGGTGAGGCTGCACAACCGCGACGAGTACTGCCACGCCTCGATCTCCGGCGAGATGATGAAGCAGGTCTACGAGGCGCTGCCGGCGGACCGGCGCCGGTTCCTGCTCGGCACGGTGGTGGCCGGGCTGGAGGCGTTCGTCGCCCCCGACTTCACCACCTGGGAGACGATCGCCGCGTTCGAACGGGTACCGGGCTGGGAGAGTGCCGCCGCCGAGGTGCGTGAGGAGCAGGGCGGCACCCACCTGGTGCAGGACCACTCCGGCATCCACACGCTGCTGTCCGAGATGGACGTTCTCGACCAGGTCGAGTTCGGCTGGGGCACGACGGAGGCCCGATGACCACCCGCCTGCGGCCCGGCGCGACCGCCGTCCGCGACATCTACAGCTTCCTCGCGGACCTCGGCATGGACTGCGACGTCAACCCGTGCACCGCCTTCGCCGGGACCGTCGATCCGGCCCGCGCGGCGGACGCGGCCGGTTGGCGGGATCTGGTCACCCGGCTCGGGCTGACCCGGGCGCTGGCCGACCTGGTCGAGGTCGCCGAACGGGACGTGGTGGTCACGTTCGCGCCGCGGCCGGAACCGGTCATCGGCGACCCGGCGGAGCTGGTCACCGGCTATCACAACAGCCACCCGCTGCGGCTCGACGAGGCGGCGCACCTCGCGCTCTGGTCCGCCGGTGACGGCGAGTACGTGGTGTTCGTCAAGTTCAGCCATCTGATCGTGGACGGCACCGACGTCGTTGACCTGCTCCGGCACGTCCGGGCCTGGCTGCGCGGCGACGAACCGCCGGGCCGCCCCGGCTCCCGGTACCGCCACCACGAGCGGACCGTCCGGCAGTACGCCGCGCTGCCCGCCGCCGACCCGGACGAGGTGGTCCGGGCCCTCGGCGACCTGCCCGAACCGGGCCGCAAGGGCATCCCGACGATCTCCGCGTCGGACGAACGGTGGCTGCCGCTGCGCGCGGGCGTCACGTTCGACGAGCTGCTCAGCGCGGTCACCGATGCGCTGCTCCCGGTCCTGGGCGGCGGCCTGATCCTCCAGTACCCGTACTCCCGCTGGGATTTCGCCACGAAGGGCGGCTACTACGTCGAGATCAAGCCGCTCGTCGTCCGGGCCGGTGACGCGGCGCAGTACACGCCGGAGCACTTCGCGAAGACCCGGGAGGCGCAGGAGGCGCTGGGCCGGTTCACGATGTCCGGCATCGGCGCCCTGGCCCGCGCGTTCACCCGCGGCCGGATGCCCCGGATCGTCGTCTCCGACACCACGTTCATGCGCCCCGAGCCCGGCCGGTGGCGCTGGATACCGGTCCGCAGCGCCCGCGTCTTCGAGGATCTCAAGTTCCTCGCCGACCGGTCCTGGCCGGGCCCGCCCCTGCTGCGGATGCAGTACAAGCCGGGCTTCCTCTCCCCGGGCACCGCGACCGACGTCCTTTACCGACTTGAGCAGCGAATAGGAGCAAGTGGTGGAACTCCCTGACCTGTTGACCGACCTCTTCCGGCGGCATCGCGACCGGACCGCGCTGCGGACCGCCGGGCGTAGCTGGACCTACCAGGAACTCGACCGGGTCACGGGCGCGCTCGCCGCCCGGATCGGCCGTGAGTGCCCGCCCGGACGCCGGGTCCTGGTCGCCGGGGAGCACACGATCGAGGCCACGGTCTGGGCGCTCGCCGTGATGCGCAGCCACGGCGTGTACACGCCGATGAACCCCGGCCTGCCCGCCGACCGGTTCGTCGAGTTCGCCCGGGTCGCCGAGGCGGGCCTGCTGGTCTGCTTCGACCGGGCTGCGCTGCTGCGGGCCGAGCGGGCCGGGATCGCCGCGCTGCACGCCGGTGACGTGGGCTGGCCCGCCGAGGCAGCGCCGGCCGGTGAGACGACCCGGTCCCGGGTCGCGTACTCCATCTTCACCTCCGGCTCGACCGGCAACCCCAAGCTCGTGGACGTCGGGCACGGCGGGCTGCTCAACCTGTGCCGGTCGCTGCGGCGGCGGCTCGACATCACTCCGGACGACGACGTCCTGCAGTTCGGGTCGCTCTCGTTCGACGCGTCGATCACCGAGATCCTCGGCGCGTTGTACGCCGGCGCCACCCTCGTCGTACCGGCTCAGGACGGGGTCTCCTGGCTGGGTTCCGTCTCGCGGCACCTGGCCGCGCACGGCGCCGACCTGGCGATGATCCCGCCGTCGGTCTACGCGCGGCTCGACGCGGCGGCCCGCGGGCGCATCCGCAAGGTGCAGTTCTGCGGGGAGGCGCTGGGCGAGAACGAGTACCGCGAGGCGGCCCGGCACGGCCGGGTGTTCAACGCGTACGGCCCGACCGAGGCCACCGTCTGCTTCTCGCTGGCCGAGCTGACCGAGTTCGAGAACACGATCGGCACCCCGAACGACGGTTTCCGGGCCGTCGTCCGCGACCCGGAGACCGGCGCGTACGCCACCGCGGGCACAGGCGAGCTGATCATCGTCGGCGACGGCGTCGCGCTGGGCTACGCCGGGGCGACCGGAACCGAGAACGACGTGTTCCGGACGTACGAGGGCTCCCCCGCCTACGCCACCGGCGACGTGGTGACCCTGGCGCCCGACGGCCGGCTCGCCTACGTCGGGCGCAACGACGAGCAGATCAAACGCCTCGGCCACCGGGTGAACCTGGCGCACGTCGAGTCGCTGCTCGCCCGGCATCTGGGCCGCGACGTGGCGCTGATCCGGCGGGACGAGACGATCCTGCTGGTCACCACCGGCGAGGGCGCGGACACCCCGGAATCGCTGATGGCCCGCATCCGCGGCCTGGTGCCGGTCTGGGAGGCGCCCGACCACGTCGTGCTGACCGGCGAGCTGCCGCTGACCCCGGGCGGCAAGGTGGACCGCAACGCGCTGCGGGACCGGCTCGACACCCCGGCACCGGCGGAGGACGACGCGGACGCGGCCGTCCTGGCGCAGGTGCTCGGCGTGGTGACCGCCGTCCTGGGCCGGGAGATCGACCCGGAGACGTCCATCTTCGACGCGGGCGGCAGCTCGCTCGCCATGATCCAGATCCAGGTCAAGCTCTCCGAGGCGCACGGCGAGCATGCCGTCGAGGCCGCGTTCGCCGCAATGGACTACGACTTCGTACCGGCCACGTTCGTCCGGCATCTGGGCGGTGGGACCGTCGCTGCGGCGGCCTCCCCGGCGGAGACGCTGCTGCACCGGGTCGAGCGGGACCGCGACGCCCTGCGCGCCGAGCTGCCGACGCTGCGCCGGGACACCCGGCACGATCCGGACCCCGCGATCGGAGACCGGGCGGTGCTGCTCACCGGCGCGTCCGGGTTCATCGGCGGGCACGTGCTCGACCGGCTGCTCACCGCCGGTCGCGGCGTGCTGGTGGTCGCCACCGGCGACCCGGAGCGGGTGCTCACCGGGCATCGGGCCCGGTTCGGCCGGGCCGCGGCCGACTACGCCCGGGTGCGGGCGATCACCTACGCCGAGCTGGAACAGTGGATTGACCGGCGGCGTGGACCGGCGCTCGACGCGGTGCTGCACTGCGGTTACCAGGTCAACCACCTGCTGCCGCTGGACAGCCACCTGACCGGCAGCGTGCGCAACACCACGCTGGTGGTCCGCGGCGCGGCGGCGCTGGGCGCCCGGTCGTTCGCGTTCCTGTCGGCCGCCTCGGCGGGGCGCGAGTTCGGGCCGCTGTCGGCGGCGGCGCTGACCGCGGCCGGAGACCCGTACTCGCGGTCCAAACTGATCGCCGAGGAGCACGTGAACACCCTGGCCGGCCTCGGCTGCGCGGTCGCCCACTACCGGCCCGGCCTGGTCTACGGGCACCGGCCGGAGGATCACGACCACCTGAAGGACGACTGGTTCACCGCGCTGATCGGGACCGCGCGCCGGGTCGGCGTGATGCCCCGGATCACCGGGCACGTGCCGGTCTGCGACGTCGGCACGCTGGCCGGGACGCTGCTGGCGGGCATCGGGCCCGGTCCGGACGCCCGGTCCGCGGTCGTGGTCCACCGGACGTACCCCCTCGGTGAGCTGCTGGCGCACGCCGGGCTGACGGCGGCCGACGTGGTGGAACCGGCGGAGTGGTTCGAGCGGGTCCGCGCCGGCGGCGAGGTTTCGCCGCCGCTGCTGGCCGCCATGCAGGCGGCGCTGAGCGGACCGGGCTGGCCCACCGCTCACCGCGAGGTCGAGCACGACATCCTCGGCCGGTTGCTCGGCTCAGTCCACGCGTCGTCGCGGCGCTGACCGGAACGGAGCGGCTGTCACCATGCGCTACTCGCTACGTCAGAACGTCGCGGCCGAACCGGTCATCGCCGGGTGGTACGGCTGGTCGTACCTGCTGCCGCCGCAGGTCCTCGCCCGGTTCGCCCACAACCGGTTCACCCGGATCGTCGAGAGCTACCTCGACAATCCGCAGGTCCACGCGACGGCGGTCCGCCAGCGCCGGATGCACGGCGGCCCGTGGATTCACGCCCACGAGCACCACGACGCCATCCGGGACTGGTACCGGGAGACCGCACCCCGGCGGGAACGGCTGGACGAGCTGTTCGAGGCGATCCGGCAGCTGGAGGAGGAGATCCTGCCCCGGCGGCGCGGCGAATGCCTCGACGACGTCTACCAGGAGCTGCCGCGTCCGCTGGCCGGACGGGTGGAGGTGTTCTACGGGCGGGACAACCGCACCGCCGACTACCGGTTCATCGAACCGCTGATGTACGCGTCCGAGTACTACGACGAATCCTGGCAGCAGGTGCGGCTCCGGCCGATCACCGAGGACGCCCGGGAGTTTGCGCTCACCACGCCGATGCTGGAGTACACACCGGACCAGCTGCTGATCGACGTACCGCTGAACTCCCCGCTGCTCGACACGATCTTCCGCGGGAACCTGACCGCGGACGAACTGGACGAGTTGGCGGCGCGGCTCGGGCTGCACGGCGAGCGGGCCGGGCGGTTCCGGGCGTACTTCGAGCCGGCGCCGGAACCGGCCGGGCCACCGGCCGGCGACGACGTCCTCGAATACGCCGGCCACGCCTGCGTGTTCGCCCGGTACGAGGGCACGACGTTCCTGGTGGACCCGGTGCTGAGCTACGCCGGGTATCCCGGTGGCGCGCCGGGCCGGTTCACCTTCGCCGACCTGCCGGACCGCATCGACCACCTGCTGATCACCCACAACCACCAGGACCACATGCTGTTCGAGACCCTGCTGCGCATCCGGCACCGGGTCGGCCGGGTCCTGGTGCCGCGCTCCTCCAATGCCAGCCTGGTGGACCCAGGGCTGGGCGGCATCCTGCGGCGGCTCGGCTTCCGCGACGTCGTCGAGGTGGACGACCTGGAGACGCTGCCCTGCGGTTCCGCCGAGGTGGTCGCGCTGCCATTCCTGGGCGAGCACGGCGACCTGCGCATCCGCAGCAAGACCGGCTGGTTGCTGCGGTTCGGCGAGCGCTCGGTGCTGTTCGCCGCCGACTCCACGAACATCGCTCCGACCATGTATGCGAAGGTCGCCGAGGTGATCGGCCCGGTGGACACCGTGTTCATCGGCATGGAGAGCACCGGCGCGGCGGCCAGCTGGATCTACGGCCCGCTGTACGGCGAACCGCTGGACCGCCGTACCGACCAGAGCCGCCGCCTGAACGGTTCCAACTTCCCGCAGGCCCGGGAGATCGTCGAGACGCTGGAGCCCGGCTCGGTCTACGTCTACGCGATGGGCCTCGAACCGTGGATGGGCATCGTGATGGCCATCGACTACGACGAAAGCCATCCGGCCATCGTGGACAGCGATCTTCTCGTGCAGCACGTCCGGGACAAGGGTGGCACCGCCGAGCGGCTGCACCTGCGCCGGACGCTGCCCATCTGAGAGACGAGGTGCCTCCTCCGTGCGCACTCTTCTGATCAACAACTACGACTCGTTCACCTTCAACCTGTACCAGTACATCGGTGAGGCGACCGGGCAGCCGCCGGTCGTGGTGCCGAACGACGCCGACTGGTCCCGCCTGCCGCTCGACAGCTTCGACGCGATCGTGGTGTCGCCGGGCCCCGGCACACCGGAGCGGTCGCGGGACTTCGGCATCAGCCGCCGGGCGATCGCCGAGAGCGGCCTGCCCGTCCTCGGCGTCTGCCTCGGCCACCAGGGCATCGCCCAGTTCTTCGGCGGGATCATCGGCCTGGCGCCGGAACCGATGCACGGCCGGATCTCCGAGGTGCGGCACACCGGCGAGGACGTGTTCCGCGGCCTGCCGTCGCCGTTCGTCGCGGTGCGCTATCACTCGCTGGCCGCCACCGACCTGCCCGCCGAGCTGGAACCGCTGGCCTGGAGCGACGACGGCGTGGTGATGGGGCTGCGGCATCGCGAGAAGCCGCTGTGGGGCGTCCAGTTCCACCCGGAGTCGATCGGCAGCGACTTCGGCCGCGAGATCATCGCCAACTTCCGCGACCTGGCCGTCGCGCACAACCGGGCGCGGAGCGGCGCGACGGCACCGTCGTACGACGTCCGCGTACGCCGGGTGGACGAGCTGCCGGACGCCGAGGAGGTGCGCCGCGCCTGCCTGCCCGGCTCCGGCGCGTCGTTCTGGCTGGACAGCAGCGCCGTCCTGGACGGCGCCTCCCGCTTCTCGTTCCTCGGCGACGACCGCGGCCCGCTCGCCGAGTACGTCACCTACCGGGTCACCGACGGCGTGGTCCGGGTCCGGGACTCCGCCGGCGCCACCACCGAGCTCCGCCGCCCGTTCTTCTCCTACCTGGAGGAACAGCTCGACCTGCGGCGGGTGCCGGCCATACCGGGCCTGCCGTTCGAGTTCAACCTGGGCTACGTCGGTTATCTCGGGTACGAGCTGAAGGCCGAGACCGGCGGCGAACCCGCGCACCGCTCGCCGCACCCGGACGCCGCGCTGCTGTTCGCCGACCGCGCGATCGTCCTGGACCACCACGACGGCTGCTGCTACCTGCTGGCCCTGGACCGCCGCGGGCACGACGACGGCGCACGGGCCTGGCTGGCCGAGACCGCCGCGGCGCTCACCGCGCTGGCCGGGCACGCACCGGCGGACCAGACGCCCGCGGTGGCGTTCGGCGCGTCCGAGCAGGCCGCCGGTTTCGGGCCGGACGCGACGGCCCGCCTGAACAAGGACGCCTATCTCAAGCGGATCGACGAGTGCCTGCGGGAGATCCGCAACGGGGAGTCGTACGAGATCTGCCTGACCAACATGGTCACCACCCCGACCGAGGCGGCGGCCCTGCCGCTCTACTCGTCGCTGCGGGCGATCAGCCCGGTGCCGTACGGCGCGCTGCTGGAGTTCCCCGAGCTGGCGGTGCTCAGCGCGTCGCCGGAGCGGTTCCTCACCATCGATGCGGCCGGCGGCGTGGAGTCCAAACCGATCAAGGGCACCAGACCCCGCGGCGGTACGTCCGAGGAGGACGAGATGCTCCGCGCGGACCTGGCCGGGCGAGAGAAGGACCGCGCCGAGAACCTGATGATCGTGGACCTGGTCCGCAACGACCTGAACAGCGTCTGCGCGATCGGCTCGGTCCACGTGCCCCGGCTGTTCGAGGTGGAGACGTACGCGCCGGTGCACCAGCTGGTCTCGACGATCCGGGGCCGGCTGCGACCCGGCACGAGCACGTCGGCCTGCGTCCGGGCGGCGTTCCCGGGCGGCTCGATGACCGGCGCACCGAAGAAACGCACCATGGAGATCATCGACCGGCTGGAGGACGGCCCGCGCGGCGTCTACTCCGGCGCGCTCGGCTGGTTCGCGCTGAGCGGCGCCGCCGATCTCAGCATCATCATCCGGACCATCGTGCTGGCCGCCGGGCAGGCCGAGTTCGGTGTCGGCGGCGCGATCGTCTCGCTCTCCGACCAGGAGGAGGAGTTCACCGAGACGGTGGTCAAGGCCCGTGCGATGGTGTCCGCACTGGACAGCACCACGGTGGCGGACGCGTGCTGACCGAGTTCGCCCGCAGCGTCGTCGTCGGCGGAAGCGGGGCGGTGGGCGGCATGTTCACCGGCCTGCTCCGGGCGGCGGGCAGCGACACGCTGGTCGTGGACGTCGCACCGCCGTCGGAGCAGCCCGGCGAGTGCCTGCGGGCCGACGTCACCGCGCCCGGTCCCGAGCTGGCGGCGGCGCTGGCCGAGGCGGACCTCGTGCTACTGGCCGTGCACGAGGCGGTGGCGATCCGGGCGGTCGGGCCGGTGACCCGGCTGATGCGCCCGGACGCGCTGCTCGCCGACACGCTGTCGGTCCGGACCGGGATGGCCGCCGAACTCGCCGCCCGCGCCCCCGGCGTCGAGCACGTCGGGCTCAACCCGATGTTCGCGCCCGCCGCCGGGATGACCGGCCGCCCGGTGGCCGCCGTGGTCACCCGGGACGGGCCCGGCGTCGCCGCGCTGCTGCGGCTGGTCGAGCACGGCGGCGGGCGCCCGGTGCGGTTCACCGCGGCGGAGCACGACCGGACGACCGCGGCCACCCAGGCCCTGACCCACGCGGTGATCCTCGCGTTCGGGCTGGCCCTGTCGCGGCTGGACGTGGACGTCCGCACGCTGGTGGCCACCGCGCCGCCGACGCACCGGGTGCTGCTCGCGCTGCTGGCCCGGGTGCTCGGCGGCCGTCCCGAGGTCTACGGCGAGATCCAGTCGGCCAACCCGGGCGCGGCGCCGGCCCGCGCGGCGCTCGCCGACTCGCTGGCCGGGCTCAGCGCGCTCACCGGCGGCGACCCGGCCGGGATGGACGGCGTCTTCGCGCGGCTGCGCGAGCTGCTGGGCCCCGAGCTGGCGGCGCAGCAGGAGCGCTGTCGGGAGCTGTTCCGCACCATCCACCGCACCGATGAGGAAGGCGAGACGGACCGATGACCGAGCATGACGAGCTGCACCGGCTGCGCGCGGAACTCGACGTCCTGGACGGGACGCTGCTGGACACGCTGCGCCGCCGCCTCGACTGCGGCGTGCGCATCGCCCGGGCCAAGTCCCGGCACGACGTACCGATGATGCAGCCCGGCCGGATCGGCCTGGTCAAGGAGCGTGCCGCCCGGTACGCCGCCGAACACGGCCTGGACCAGGCGTTCCTGGCCAACCTGTACGACGCGATCATCGCCGAGATGTGCCGCGTGGAGGACGCCGAGATGAGCCGGGAGCTACCGGCCGCCGAGGGCCGTCGCTGATCCCCGTACGACCACCGACGACAGCCCGGCCGGCGACCTCGCACGGCGGGCGGAGGGGAACACACGATGACCGCGACCACGACGCTCACCACCCTGACCGGGCGGAGCGCGGCGCAACAGCCCCACTGGCCGGATCCGGTGGCGCTGGAGGAGGCGGAACGGGAGCTGACTGAGCGGCCCGTGCTCGCCACCGAGCCGGAGATCGTCGAGCTGACCGGCGGGATGGATCTGGTCGCCCGCGGTTCGGCGCTGCTGCTCCAGGGCGGTGACTGCGCGGAGCGCTTCCACGAGGCCGTACCGGAACTGGTCCGGCAGAAGGTGGACAACCTGCAGGGCCTGGCCGCGATCATGCGGTCCGGCAGCGGGCTGCCCGCGGTGACCATCGGCCGGATCGCCGGGCAGTACGGCAAGCCGCGCTCGTCGCCGTTCGAGACCGAGGAGACCGGCTCGCGGCGGCAGATGCCCAGCTACTGCGGCGACGCGGTGAACGAGCCGGAGTTCGAGCCGGTGGGCCGGACCCCGCAGCCGCGGCGGCTGCTCACCGCGTACGAGTGCTCCCGGCTCGTGCTGGACGAGGTCCGGCGGTCCTGGTCGCAGCGGCCCGTCCTGGAACGGGTCTACACCTCGCACGAGTTGTTGCTGCTGCCGTACGAACGGCCGCTCGTGCGGCTCGGCGCGCACGGCGTGTACAGCGGTTCCACCCATTTCGGCTGGATCGGCGAGCGGACCCGCGCCCACGACGGCGCGCACGTCGCGCTCAGCCGGGCCGTGCACAACCCGATCGGCGTCAAGCTGGGCCCGTCGGTGTCGCCGGACGACGCGGTCGCGCTGAGCCGGTCGCTGAACCCGGAGGGCATCCCCGGGCGGCTGACGTTCATCGTCCGGTTCGGCGCGAAGGACGTGGACCGGCTGCTGCCGCCGGTCGTCGAGGCGGTCCACCGGCACGGCTCGCCGGCGGTCTGGCTCTGCGACCCGATGCACGGCAACGGCCTGAAGATCAACGGCCAGAAGACCCGCTTGGTCGAACGGATGCACGCCGAGGTCGAGTCGTTCGTCCGGACGCTGCGCCGCCACCGGGAATGGCCCGCGGGCCTGCACCTGGAGCTGACCCCCGACCCGGTCACCGAGTGCGTGTCGGAGCTGGCGCAGCCGCCCCGGTTCACCGACTTCCGGTCCACTTGCGACCCGCGGCTGAACCCCCGGCAGGCGACGGAGATGGTCGCGCTGTTCCTGTCGCTGCTCTGAGGATGCGCCGCGTGTGCCGGGCCGGTGGCCCGTCCTCGCGTGCTGGACGGACCACCGAACACATCGGAGGGTGCCGGTCAGGAAGCTGCCTGCACCGGGCTTCCGGCCGGGCTCTCCTCGGGCGCGGCGCCGGCGTTCCGGCCGGTGACGCCGGTGGCGCGGGCCACCCCGGCCAGCAGCAGCGCGGCGAGCACCAGCAGGGCGCTCACCACCAGCGGCGATCGGTAGCCGTGGTCGGCGGCCAGCGCGAGACCGCCCAGGGCGGGCCCGGCCGCCGCGCCGACGTTCAGCGCGCCGGTGGCGAAACCGCCGGCCATCGTGGGCGCGCTCGACGCCGTGTACAGCGACTGCGCGATCAGCGTGGAACCCACACCGAACGAGAGAACGCCCTGGAGGAACACGAAGATCAGCGCCAGCACCGGGTTCCCGGCGGTGAGCGCGAACAGCAGCCAGCCGGTCAGCAGCGCCGCGCCGCCGACCGCCAGCGCCTCACCCGGACGGGTGTCGGCCAGCCGGCCGCCGATGTTGACGCCGACAAACGATCCGATGCCGAACAGCGCCAGCGCGGCCGGCACCCAGTTGGTGCCCAGCCCGGTCACGTTGGTGATGACCGGTGAGAGGTAGGTGAACGAGCAGAACGTGGCGCCGTTGACCAGCGCACCGAGAGCCAGAACGGTGATCAGCCGGGGCGAGCGCAGCACCCGCAACTCGTGCCGGGCGCTGGGGGCGTTCAGATCGACGGGCGTCGCCGGTACGGACCAGAGCACCGCGACAACCGCCGGGGCGGAGATGATCGCGACGGCCCAGAACGCGGACCGCCAGCCCCACATCTCGCTGAGCACCGCACCGAGCGGGACGCCCGCGACGCAGGCGAGGGTGACCCCGCTCAGCAGCACCGAGGTGGCCCGGCCCTTGGCCTGTGGCCCGGCCATCGCCGCCGCGGTCGCCAGGCCGACGGCGAGGAAACCGGCGTTGGCCAGCGCGGCGATCACCCGGGTGACGAACAGGACCTCGAAGCTGCCGGTGAGCGCGCCGACGACGTGGGCGAGAAGGAAGGTGACGAGGAAGGCCAGCAGCGCCCGGCGGCGCGGCCACCGCAGGCTCAGCATCGCGACCAGCGGGGCACCGACGATCATGCCGACGGCGAAGGCCGAGGTCAGCGAACCGACGGCCGGGATGGACACGCCCAGGTCGGCGGCCATGGCCTCGACCAACCCGGACAGCATGAATTCCGACGTTCCCTGGGCGAACACGGCGAGCCCGAGAACGTAAATGGCGAATGGCATGAAGAGATCTCCAACAACATCGCAGTAAACGGAAGGCGATGCGGTGGATCCGTGACGGAGACGCGACGACAGGGTCGTCAGCGGGTTACGCGCTCAGCCACCGGATCACCGGTGGCTGGATTCTCTCTGCCTCGCGACTCGACATGCCCTCCAACATAGCAGCGCCCTCGACCCACCGAGAAGGAGTGTCCATGTCCACCCACCAAACGGCCATGATAATGGCCGGTCTGGCGTTGGTCCTCGGGCTCGCGCACGTGCTCGGACACGTCGCCCGGCGGTTCGGCCAGCCGGCCGTGCTGGGCGAGATCCTGGCCGGAATCCTGCTCGGGCCGACGCTGTTCCACGGCGCGATCTCCGGCACGATCTTCCCTGCGGACGTCCGGCCGATGCTCAGCACGCTCGGCTATCTGGGCGTCGCGCTGTTCATGTTCCTGGTCGGGCTGGAACTCGATCATCGGCTGCTGCGCGGCAACAAGCGCGCCGCGTTCGGCGTGTCGGTCGGGTCGATGGTCTGCTCGTTCGGGCTCGGCGTGCTGCTGGCGGTGTGGCTGTGGAACGAGCACGCGATGGGCGACCGGCTCGGGTTCCTGCTGTTCATCGGCGCGGCCATGTCGATCACGGCGTTCCCGGTGCTGGCCCGGATCCTGAAGGACCGGGGCATCCAGCACACCCGGATCGGTGCGCTGGCGATGGCGTCCGCCGCGGTCGGTGACGTCGCCGCCTGGCTGCTGCTCGCGGCCGTGCTCACGATCGCGGGCAGCCAGAGTTCCTGGCAGGTGCTGCTGGTCCTGCCGTACGCGATCGTGATGGTGACCGTGGTGCGCCCGCTGCTCGGCCGGTTCCTGGTGGCCCGGGAGCCGCGCGGCACCGGCACCGGCGAGCGGGGGCCGGGCGCCGCGCCGTTGGCCGTGCTGACCGTTCTGCTGCTGGTCTCCGGGGCGTTGAGCGAGTGGTTCGGGCTGCACTTCATCTTCGGGGCGTTCCTGGCCGGGGCGATCGTGCCGCGGCGGGGCACCGAGCGGCTGCGAGCCGCGGTCACCGGCCGGTTCGAGGCGATCACCTGGGTGCTGCTCCCGGCGTACTTCACGGTGGCCGGGCTGAAGGTCGATCTGAGCACGGTGGACTGGACCGGCGTCGGCGAGATGGGCCTGATCCTGCTGGTGGCGATCGGCGGCAAGCTGGGCGGCGCCTACCTCGGCGCGCGGCTCGCGGGCCAGCCCGGCCGGTCGTCGGCCACCCTGGGCATCCTGATGAACACCCGCGGCCTCACCGAGCTGATCATCCTCGGGGTGGGGCTACAGGCCGGGCTGCTGGACACCGACCTGTACTCCCTGATGGTCGTGATGGCGCTGGTCACCACCGCGATGACCGCGCCGCTGCTGCGCTGGACGTACCCGAGCCGGATCGTCGATGCGGATCTCCGGGCGCTGGCCGAGGAGTGGGCGAGGGCGGAACGCGACCGCGCCGCGGTCAGGCCGGACGGGCGACTGACCAGCTCCCGGACCGAGGACGATCGACCCTGACGGACCGCGGGCGGACCGGCGGCGCCGCGTCGGGCGCCGGCCGGTTCGCCTCGACGCGCAGCTCCTGCGCCATGCCCTTGAGGTCCTCGGCGCAGGCGGCCAGGATTTCCGCGACCGCGCTGCGGCCGTGCGGCGGGATGGCCGGGGCGAGGCGTTTCCACTCCTCGGTCGTCCGCAGTTGGGTGTGCAGACGGCGCAGCACGAGCCGGCCGCTCTCGCTGAACCGCAGCGAGGGGTCGTTGCGGAGCCCGGCGAACAGCGTGACCGAGCGGGCGAAGTCCTGCGCGGCCTCGTCGCCGCTGCGGTCGTCGGCGGGTGCGGCCACCGCCGGGTCGCCGTCCGGCACCACCGGCCGCCCCTGCGCCAGCCGGAAACGCACGTCCCGGGCCGTGCCCACCGAGATCCCGGCCTGCCGGGCGATCTCCCGCAGCGAGGCGGCTGGATCACGCGCGATCACTTCGGCCGCCACCCGCCGCCCGTCCGCGGTGGTGGACGGGCGGACCCGGCCGTCCCGGCCAACCCGCGCGTCCGGCCGGGCGTCCGGGTCGGTGGTCTCCCGGCGCAGAACGCCGACGCTGGTGGCGTTCCAGCCGGTCCGCTCGGCGATGCTGCGGTCCGACCACTGTGGATTGATCCGCAGGATGCGCAGCGCGGCCTGCCGGCGTTCGTCGCTCGTCAGCGGCAGGCCGTGCCGGGTGTTGGTCTCCACCGCGAGCAGGAACGCGGCGTGCTCGTCGCCCTCGAACCAGCACGCGCTGATCGTGGACCGATTACGCAGTTCCGTCGCCCGCACCCGGTGCATGCCGTCGATCACCCGCAGCGTCGCCCGGTGCACCAGGATCGGCGGGAGCTCGGCCGCGCTCTCGGCGAGCGCACGGGCGTGCCCGTCGTCGATGGCGAAGCGCGGTGAGTCGGCCGGCAGCAGGGTGCGGATGTCGATCTCGACGATCGACGCCGGCTGTTGATCCGAGAATGCGGACATCAATGCCTCCAGGAATGCACATCATTGAGGACAGGCGGCACCCACCGGGTGCTTAGCGTAGTCGAAACGTGACTCTAGGTCAGCGAATGTTGGGGCGTCAACGCGTCCACTGGCGCGGACGGGCGGCTTCCGGAGCCTGGGTTGCCCGCTCGTGCGGACCGGGATATATATAGAGATGCGCCACTGTGAAGGAGGCGTCGCATGGGCGATGACCCGGCACACTCCGACGCAGGGCCATTGCGAAGTCGGTGGAGTAGTTGCTGAGAGCCACCGGCAATAGGTGTTACTTGAGTCGGCGGGTGGTGGGCCTAGTGTCCCAGCGGTAGAGGGTTCGCGCTCGCTGGATGAGTTGACGTACGGTGACGATCGCTGCTGCCAGGAACAGGTCGAAGTAGATGACGGTGGCGTCACCTATCGGTGCAGCAGACCCGGTCGTGTTCGCCGGCCGTGTCTTCACCTATCCCCGAGGCGACGACATCGGGCGACAGGAAGCGGTCACCTACGCCCGCGACGTCGGCGTGCCCGAGGCGTGACTCGACTGGCCCCGATGACCGGAGTTGGCCAGCGCCGGTCGCTCCACGGAAGGCGTGCCGATGTGGTCGGAGCGTCGGAAGTCCTAGCGGGGGATGACCGCCGCTGCCGGCATCCGCCACTGCATGAACCCGGCGGGCTGGGCGGGCTGCGCGAGTGCGGCGGCGAGCCGGCAGCCAGCGGCGGCGTTGTAGGACGCGCGGCGCAGCAGCCGGGCTCCGGCGGTGAACTGGTCGTGGACGCAGTCGCGGGCGGCGCTGCCTTGATGATCGTCGAGGCATGCCAGTGTCGGGGTACGGCTTAGGTACAGCTGATCTTTCAGAGGCGCGCACCGTTCCTCGTGTGCCCCGCCCAGGGAACAGGCGAAGACTCGGGCCGGTCACGCACCGCTTCTCACGTCAGGTGTCCAGCGAGGCGGTGGGCGAGTTCCTCGGGTGTGATGGTTTCGATGCCCAGTGCTTGGGCCTTGTCGTGTTTGCTGCCGGCGTTGTCTCCGGCGACGACGAGGTGGGTGCGGGCAGAGACGCTGGAGGATGCGCGTCCCCCTGCTTGGGCGATCAGTTCGGTCATTTCGGTTCGGGATCGGTCTGCGAGGGGTCCGGTCATCGTGCCGGTTACCACCACGGTCGGCCCCGCTAGTGGCAGCTCGCTCTTCGCGTTCTGGGCGGACGTTTCCGCGTCGGTCTGCGCATCTGTGGAAGCCGGGGGAACGAAGCCGGGTTGGCTCATGTTCACACCTGCGGCGATGAGCTTGTCGATGGTCGGGGCAAGCTCGGCCAGTTCCTGGACGATCACGGGGGCCTTGTCGTTGCCGATGCCGTTGACCTGCGCGAGAGCGACGGCGTCGGCGTCTCGGATGGCGTGCATGGAGCCGAAGTGCGCGGCGATGCGTAGCGACATGGAACGGCCGGTGCCCAGGACGCCGAGGGCGCAGAAGACGCGATTGAGGGGTTTGGTCTTGGCCGTCTCGATGGCGGCGGTGAGGTTGTCGGCGCTCTTGGCGCCCATGCGGTCCAGGGTGAGCAGTTGATCGTGGGTGAGGGTGAACAGGTCGGCGAAGTCCTCGATCAGCCCTTTGTCGACGAGTTGCACGATGATCTTCTCGCCGAGGCCGTCGATGTCGAGTGCGTCGCGGGCGACGGCGTACCGGATCGCTTCTTTCTGGCCGCAGGCGCGTCCCCGCGCGCAGCGCCAGCGTTCCTGGCTGCGGTCGATGCCGCCGCCGCAGCGCGGGGCAGAGTTCGGGGATGTCGATGGGCTGTTCGGTGCCGGTGCGGAGGCCGGCGACCGCGCCTTCGACGCGGGGGATGACGTCGCCGGCTCGGTAGACGATGACGTGGTCTCCGAGCATCAGGCCGCGGCGGGCGATGTCGGCCGGGTTGTGCAGGGTGGCGTAGGTGATGGTGGTGCCGGCGACGTCCACCGGGTCGAGGACGGCGCGCGGGGCGATCACGCCGGTGCGGCCCACGCTCCACTGCACGGCGCGCAGCACGGTGATCTTCTGGGCGGCGGGGAACTTGAAGGCGGTGATCCACTTACGTCGTGCCGGCCTGGTCCGGGCGCTTGCTCGGCGGTCTCTGTAGCGGGGGTGGGAGGTGGCCCGGGTCAGCCCGCGGTCCTGACCAGCCGGTCGGTCTCGGGGGCCGACCCTTCGATCGCCTCATGGCGGTCGCGAGTGCTGTCCTCGCCGGTACTCACGTCGATCCGACGCGGCTGAGCCTGCTCGGCGACGGGGATGGTCAACGTGAGCACGCCATCCTGGTAGTTCGCCACGATCGCGTCGAGGCTCAGGCCGTCGCCGACGATCAGCTGGCGGGCGTAGGACCTGCCGGAGCGCTAGTCGACCAGGAAGGTGGCGTCCTCGGGCGCGGTGGCGTTGCGGAGGGCTCGCACGGTCAGCGTGTTGCTCTCCTGGGTGACGTCGAGGGTTTCCACGTCGATGCCGGGCATGTCGAAGTGCAGGTGGAGCGCGTCGCCGTGTCGGTAGCAGTCCATCGGCATCGTCTGCGGCAGCCGCCGTCCACCGAGGATTTCGTCGGCCAATAGGTTCAGGTCATGGAACGGGTCGAATCGGAGCAGCATGGCCGCACCACACCCTCAAGGTGCATAAATGTGCGAATGGGACGGTTCGGTCCCAGCCGAAGAAGTAGTTCGTGCCGACGGCTGACGCGTTGCCTGCCGGGATCAACGGCCGTGCGGCCCCGGTGATCCGGAGCGCGGTGCTGCCGTAGAGATAGCGCGACATGCTGCGTGATAGAGGTCGACTCGGTGGACGCCCCTGCTGGCAACGGAGGGACACTCGACGGCTCTGGGCTCTTCGCCACCGGGGACCTGAGCGACAACCTCATCGTACGCTCTGCTGCGTCGGAGCGCGATGTGGGTGATCGGCGTCCATCGTGGTGTCGGCAGCCGGTGTTCTCTGCCGCTGGGGGCCGGTGCCAACCGGGCCGCGTGCTGCCACACGAATCGTCGTCCGAGTGGGCGCGGCTGACGATCGACGGTGTAGGTCTGTTCCTTCAGCCGCGTCCGCCTGGGGCTGATGATCAGCCGCGAGGGTGGGGGACCACGTTCGGGACGAGTTGCTCGGTGCCGTCGACGACTGCCTGAGCCAGCTCCGACAACCGGCGATTGTGGCTGCGGGCACCGTCGCGCAGCAGGGCGAAGGCGTCGCTCACATCGACTTGGAGGCGTTCGGCGAGGACGCCCTTGGCCTGTTCGATCAGGACTCGGCTGTTGAGCGCGGTCTGTAGTTGCTCGGTGAGGATGCCGCCGCGGCGGATGGCGCGGTGTTGCAGCAGCCCGATGGTCGCCACGTCGGCGAGCGCCTGGCCGATGCGCAGCTTGCCCTCGTCGAGGGCACCTGGCTGGACGTCGAACAGGTTGAGCGCGCCGATCACCTCGGTGCGTAGCCGCATGGGCAGGGCGTGTACCGCGGCGTATCCGACCTCGGCTGCGGCGGCGGTGAACCTCGGCCACCGCTGCGCGGCGGGCAGATCGGTCACCGACACTGGTCGGCCGGTGCGGAAGCAGTCGACGCAGGGGCCCTGGTCGGTTTGCAGCTGAAACAGCTCGAGCAGTCTGGTCCGCTCCGAGGAGGCGGCCACCACCTGCAGCGAATCCTGCTGGTCGGTCAGCAGCAACCCGGCCGCCGAGACACCCAGCAGTTCGACGCACCGTTCAGTCAACACATGCAGGAACTCGAGTACGTCGAAGTCGCCGACGAGCGTGTCGGCCGTCTCCACGAAGACGTCCGTGAGCTGGCTGTCGGTCATGTCACCCACCTTCAGCCACACACCATAGCCCCGCCGGTCCCTCGGCGATACCGGACCGGAGGGCGGCTGGTACGGGAACGGTTTCCACCGTCCCCGCTCGTCACGAGTCCCGCTCCGCTGCTGGTTCGGGCTCGAAGCGTAGGCGCCGGGCAACCACGTCGCCCGCCACGTCCCGCAGGTGTCGGTCGTGTGCGTACGCGAAGGCCCGAAGGTGGGCGAGCGCCACCTCCACGGACACCCTCAGCTGGACGCTGATCATCCCGGTGGCCTGATGCACCTCGGGATGCCGCAGTCCCGGCTGCGCGGGCCTGTGCCTGTCCTCGTCCGGGCGGGACTGGGACGGTCCGTCGAGGAGCACCGCGCACACGGTGTCAGCCAGGACCAGGGCGTCGGCCAGTTGCTCACCGTCGAGGTCTCCGGCACGCGCGCGGTAGAGGTCCAACACACCGAGATGGATCCCGCCGATCTGCAGCGGCAGCGCGAACACCGCACGGACCCCGCTGGCCGCGGCGGCCGGCGCGAACGCCGGCCAGCGGGCCTGGCAGTACGGCACCGTCAGGTCCCCGACCAACGCGGGACCGCCACTGGTCGCCTCGACGGACGGGCCCTCCCCGAAGGTCACAGCCAGTTCCGCGACGCGAGAAGCGACCCGGTCACTCGCCCACAGCACCTCCCGCGGGGTGCTGCGCAGGGATACCGCGACGGCGGCGGAGTCGGCACCGGTCACCGTCACCGACACCGCGCAGACATGCTCCACCGCGACCACGGCGCCACGCGCCTCGGCGACGACCAGGGCCCACAACCGAAGCCTGCGATCGGGACTCATCGGCACCCCGTACCGCGCGAAGACCGGCGGGTACCCTCGGACCACGCCCGTCCCGACGCGACCACCGACGGGGCCCGGCACCGTCTGCTCCACCATCTGGTCGTAGGTGCGTCCACGGTTCAGTGCGAAGGTGCCGGAACGGTCCGGTGAGGTGGCCGGATCGGCGTTCCAGCCGGCGCCAACGGTTCCTTCCCGACAGTGAGAACGAATTCGTGACCGAGCGTGTCGTTGACGCCGGTAGCGCTCCGGCGTCGGTGCTGCTCGAATTCCGCAATCCTGTCTGCGGCATGGCGAGCGGCAATGGCGTTCACCCAGGCCAGCCCGTCGACCTCGTGGGAGGCGCACGCCGGCGCGACCCGCCACACCTCTACGAAGACCGCGCGGGTCACGGCCACTGCGAGCGCCGGGCTGTCCAGGCTGTCCGACAGTTGTGTGAACACGGCGCGGACGAGTCGGCGGTAGAAGCGACCGAAGGCGGCCTGGTCGCGGTCGCCGATCCGCTTCACCAGATTACTTACCGTTTCCGGGCCCGGCATGACGACATTCGGCGGAACCGACATCCGACGCTCCTGGAGGTGTGCCTGCGGCTACGGGGCACCACCAGGGACCAGGGCGGCTGGAACTTCCCGTCAGCGTACGCCGGCGGTCAAGCCCGGAGCCAGGCCAGGCCCCCCCGTGGCACTGTGGCCGACGAGGCCGTCCGAGCGCGACGCCGCCCGGGGTCGGGCACCCGAGGCGGTGGAACAGGGAGCCCGCCACGGGCGCGGCGCGTACCGTGAAGCCGTCGCTCTGGTCGCGGGACCTGACGATCACCACGGGGTTGGTCGACACCTCCTCGACGCCGACCCTGCTGCGCCTGC
This sequence comes from Micromonospora matsumotoense, assembly GCF_900091525.1. Classification (GTDB taxonomy): domain Bacteria; phylum Actinomycetota; class Actinomycetes; order Mycobacteriales; family Micromonosporaceae; genus Micromonospora; species Micromonospora matsumotoensis. The sequence goes on along the minus strand of NZ_FMCU01000023.1, from coordinate 17,490 downwards.
TCGCTGCCGGCCGGATCGACCCGGCGCGCTTCGTCACCCACCGTTTCGACGTGGACGACGTCATTCGGGCCTACGGCACTTTCAGTGACGCAAGACGGACCGGGGCCCTGAAGGTCGTGCTCAGCCGCGTCTGACAGTCCCGACTGTTGCCCTGCGGACACCGACCAGGTTCGGCGGCGACGTCAGCCGGCAGCTCGTCATTTGGTCACGGCCCGACCGGTGCATCCGGTCGGGCCGTGACCAGCTCCGGATCAGCGTGCCGCGCCCCAGCACGGCGCGCGCCCGGTTGCCTTACCCCGCCGCGACGAGAACCTCGAATCGGCTTGGCACGGTGGCACTTCGGGAGACGACGTCGCGGCGCCCTCCGGTCAGGGCGGGTGTCTCCCCGACCGGCACTGCCCTGGCGGCCCGCCGTCTCATCGCCGGCTCCCGATCTCGTCCCGCTCGGGGTCGGTCGGCGGCACCACCACGACCGGGCAGGGCGCGTGCTGAACGCAGTGCTGGCTGACGGAACCGAGCAGCATCCCGGCGAACGCGCCGTGCCCTCGGCTGCCCACCACCAGCATCTGCGCTCCGTGGGCGAGGTCGAGCAGCGCCTGGGACGGATGGCCGTGCACGACCCGGGTCAGAATCTCCGCCGGTGGCCGCCCGGCGGCCTCGTCCTCGACCGCCTCCGCGAGCATCTTTCCGGTGATGGCGGCGAGGTCGACGTCCTCGAACACCGACGGCGACCACCCGTACGCGAACCCGTACACGGGCGGGCCCTGCCACGCGCTGACGGCTTCGACCTTCGCGCCGGTCAACCGGCCCTGGCTCATCGCCCAGCGCAGTGCCGTTCTGGACCCCGCCGATCCGTCGACGCCGACGACGATGCGCCGGTCGTGTTCCTCGACCTGGTTCACCATGTCGTCGTCCGCACGGCCTCTCCAGTCGCCGGCATCGGCCGGTCCTACCTCAGCCATGCGGATCGTCGTACCAATGTGATCTCGGCCCATCGGGCGCCCAGGCCCAGGGTGTGGCCGGCGCCCAGGAGGGCGAGGACGACCAGCACGGCGGCGTAGACGAGGTGGTCGTCCATGAACGGGTTGCTGGCCGGTGGCAGGACCGCAGTCCACATCATGACGGTCAGCAGCGCGCCGGCCCCGGCGGCAAGTCTCATCGCGACCCCGAGGAGTAGAGCGACACCCACCGCGAGCAGCGCGCCCATGAACAGCACGTCCGTCAGCCAGCCGCCGGCGATCGAGTGGTAGAAGCCGGTGAACGGGCCGGTGGCCGCTGACCCCAGGAACCCCTTGGTCGGGCTGCCGCCGTTGACCCAGGACCTCGCCGGGGTCGTCTCGTGTCCCAGGCCGAACATCTTGTCCAGGAAGGCCCAGAGGAAGATCCAGCCCAGCGCGAGACGGATGCCCGCGAGCAGGTAGCGGACCGGTGCGCTCAACTGCGGACCGACTCCCGTCCCGGCGGTTGGTGTCGCTTCGCGGTGCGCCGCGGTGGGTGTCGAACGGGCCGGGTCACCCGGCCCGGGCAGGTGCCCGGCGACACCGGTCGCCGGTTGCGCCAGCCTGGCGGTGGGTACGGCGCCGCGCGCCGTGCCGTTGTGGTCCTTGGCGATGTAGGCCATCGCACTCACATTCCTTCGCTGCTCAACTACGGGCCCACAGCCTGAGAAGACCATGGGTGGTTCCGGTTGCCAGGAAGGCGACCCGCAGGCCACGACGACACATTCCGTCACACGTGTGGCGCGGTCGGCGGCAGCGGGGGACCGGTCAGCTCCTGGGCGGATCGACGACGGCGGGCGGTCAGCCACCGGGGGCCAGAGCGACGCCCTCACCCTACGCCCAGTCGGTGGAAAAGACGCCGAAGGTTGTGCACTGATCGGTACGGGCGACCTCCCGAGATGGGTGGGGGTCGGCTGCGGCGCGCCGCGCGTAAGGTGAGAGCGCCGCCTCGGACCCCGGTGGCTCTGACCGTGTTCGCTGACGTGTTCGCCCGGCGGAGCTGCGGGTGGCCCGCCCGACGCACAACATCGAGCGCCGGGCTATCGACGGCCGCCCCGTCCCGGCTGATCCGATCCGAGTTCGGATCTCCATCCTGCCGCGGAGCGCCAGCGCCGATGTCGCGGCACCGGCATGACGACGCCGTAGTTGCTGGCCCGGACCGGATCGTCGACCGACCACGGTCGGGCACCCACCCGCCCGTTCCCTGCGTCCCACGACGCGTCCCCTCAGGAAGGGCGGCGGCCACCATGGCCTCGGCACACCACCGGCATCCCGCCAACCAGTACCGGCACGACCACCGCAACGCTGGACAGCGCTTGGCCGACTCGGTGACCGCGGTGTTCGGTTCCTGGCGCTTCATCATCGTCCAGACCGGCATCGTCACCATCTGGATCGCGGTGAACATCATCGCCGTTCTGCACCGCTGGGACCCCTACCCGTTCATCCTGCTCAACCTGCTCTTCTCCACCCAAGCTGCGTACGCGGCCCCGCTGATCCTGCTCAGCCAGAACCGGCAGGCTGACACCGACCGGGTCAAGGCCGAGCACGATTACCAGGTCAACCAGCTCGCCCTGCAGTACCTCATCGCCTGGCACCGGGACGCCCACGGCGTGAACTGTGACTGCGTGCGACAGGCGGAGCCGATCGTCGAGGGAATGTTGACCATGCTCGCCAAAGAGCCATGACCGGAGGCACGCTCACCTCGCCGTGATCGGGGCGGGCAGACCGGCCGGGGTCGGGTCCGGCAGGTTGTCGGCGGCGTCGCACCGAGTGATGTCGCGCCGCCGGAGCACCCAACGGAAGACCTCGTCCGCTCCCCAGACGAGGAACGGGAACGGGGCGATGACTACCAACTGGCCGAGGCTGAGCGATGCGGTGCCGAAGATGTCCTGCAACGCAGGGACGTAGATGACGGCGGCGGTGAAGACGAGCTCGAACAGGATGCCCCAGAGCAGCAGCGGGTTACTGAGCAGTCCGATGGTGAACAGCGACTCCCGGTCGGTGCGGGCGGCGAACGCGGTGCCGATCTGGCAGGCCACGATCCCGGCGAAGGTGACGGTGGTGGCCTGCAGGTAGGCGTGGTGCAGCGCGGTTCCGGCCCCGGTGGGGTCGCCGAGCTGCCATCCGGCGCGGGTGAGGGTGTAAAGGAAACCGCCCATGACCAGGGCCGCGGAGACCCCGCCGAGCAGCAGCCAGGCGCGGAGCAGCAGCGCGCGGTCGATGACCCCGGTCGTGCGGGGTCGGGGGGCGCGGTCCATGAGGCCGGGTTCGGGGGGTTCACGGCCCAACGCCAGGGCGGGCAGGGTTTCCGTGCCGAGATCGATCGCGAGGATCTGCAACACCGTCAGCGGCAGCGGAATCGCCCCGCCGGAAAGCGCGAAGATCAGGAAAGGGACGACCTCGGGTACGGCGTGCGCGAAGATGTAGAGCACGAACTTGCGGACGTTGTCGAAGACCCGGCGTCCGGCAGCGACGGCGGTGACGATGGTGGCGAAGTTGTCGTCGGTGAGTACCATGGTCGCGGCTTCGCGGGCGACGTCGGTGCCGGAGCGACCCATCGCGACGCCGATGTCGGCGTGCCGGAGCGCGGGGGCATCGTTGACGCCGTCGCCGGTCATGGCGACGACCTCTCCGCCGGCGCGCAACGCCTCGCAGATCCGGAGCTTCGCCTCGGGTGATGACCGGGCGAACACGATCTCGTCGTTCCCGGCGAGCAGTGCATCGAGGTCGGCGTCGCTGAGCCGGTCCAGGTCGTCGCCGGCGATGACGCGGGAGCCTGCGTGTCCGACCCCGACCTGGTGGGCGATCGCGGCGCCGGTGGGGCCGTAGTCGCCGGTGATGACGTGGATGCGGATGCCGGCGTGGTGGGCGCTGGTGACAGCTTCGGCGACGCCGGGTCGCGCCGGGTCGACCATCGCGACCAGACCCAGCAGGGTCAGCCCGGTTCCGGCGTCCTCGCGTCGGGCGGGGGACACCGCACTGCCGGGGAGGGCCCGCTGGGCGACGGCCAGGACGCGCAGCCCATCGGCCGCGTACCGGTCCAGGGTGTGCTGCAGCTCGACGCGGGTCGGCTCGTCCAGTCCTCGGACGCTGCCGTCGGGGGCGACGAGATGCGTGCAGCACGGGACGACCGTCTCCGGTGCCCCCTTGGTGCGGACGGCCAGGACGCCTGCGGTGTCGTCCACGACGGACATGCGTTTGAGGTGGGCATCGAAGTGGAACACGGCGCGGCGTCCGGCGTCCCGCCCCGCGGTGGTGACGGCTACCCCGAGGTTCCCGGCCAGGCGCAGGAGGGCCAGCTCGGTGGGATCCCCGCTACCCGCCGGCTGGGTGTCGGTCGGCGGCTGGGCGGTGGTGCAGGCCGCCGCTGCCACGGCGAGAGCGCGCACGCGCGGGTCGTCGACGTCGGCCGTGGCGTCGAGTTCCGCGCCGGGCAACCACAGCCGGATGACAGTCATCCGGTTCTCCGTGAGGGTGCCGGTCTTGTCGGTGCAGATGACAGTGGTCGACCCGAGGGTTTCCACGGCCGAGAGGCGTTTGACGACCGCACCCTTGCGGGCGAGTTCCCGGACGCCGACGGCCAGGGCGAGCGTGATGATCGGCAGCAGCCCTTCGGGGACGTTCGCCACGATCAGGCCAATGGAGAAGCTGATCGCGGCACTCCAACCGAGGCCGGCCCACACGCCGACGGGTAGGAACGCCACCCCGGCCGCGACGGCGACGGCCGCGATGATCCAGGTGACCCGGCGGACCTGCGTCTCCAGTGGGCTGCGTTGGGTGGCCCCGCGTTGGGACAGGGCTGCGATGCGGCCGAGCTCGGTGTGCATGCCGGTGCGGGTGACCACGGCGGTGGCCTCACCGCCCGTGCAGGTGGTGCCGCTGAAGACGAGATTGTGGGCGTCCAGCACCGAATCGGTGACGGTGGCGAGGTCGGCCGAGCGGGTGGCGGGCACCGATTCGCCGGTCAGCGCGGACAGGTCCACCGTGACGACGCCGTCGATGATGCGGGCGTCGGCGCAGACCCGGTCGCCTTCGGCGACGATCAGGACGTCGCCGGGTACCAGGTCCGCTGCGGGGATCTCGGCGCGGGTGCCGTCGCGGACCACTGCGGCGGTCGCCGGCAGGAATGCGGCGAGGGCGTCGACGGCGTGTTCAGCCTGCAATTCCTGCACGAACGCGAACCCGGCGTTGAGTAGGATCACCGCAGCCACCGCGACCGCCAGCGCCGGTGTGCCGCCGGCCCAGGCCAGGACGGCGGCAAGTGCCAGCAGGATCGCCAGCGGCTGGGTGAACTGGGACAGCAACTCGGCCGGCCAGCGTCTACCGGCACGCCGGGCCAGCCCGTTCGGCCCGTACACGACCAGCCGGCGGGCCGCCTCACGGCTGGCCAACCCGTGCGGTGAGGTGCGCAGGTCACGGAACAACTCGACGAGCGGCTCCCGCGCGTCCATCTCACCGCCGGCGGGCCGACCGCCCGATCCGGTGCCGTCGGCCAAGGGGACGGTGTCGTTCGGGGAGGCCGGTGTCCGTGCGGTCATCGTGGCGTCCTTCAGATGTCGAGGACAGACAGTGCAGGGCAGGGCGGCGCGAAGTGGCGGTCGGCGTGACGGAGGACGCGGATACGGCGGGACCGTCGTGCGCGAGCCGGTGGCGCTCGGCCGGGTGCGAACGCGCACCGGGCCGAGGTCGTGACCTCAGGGTCGGCTCGACGACCGAGCCCCTGCCGGGTCGAGCGGACGGGTGCCACCGGGGTCCGGAGCGACGACCCCACCGTACGCGCCATGCGTGTGGTCGGCGTTGTCGATCAGGGCTGCGGGGCGCGCGTAACGACGGATGCCGTCCACAGGCGTATGGTCAGGTTGTCGCCCTGGACCCCGGTGGCCGGTATTTAGCCGCTGCGGGCACGTCGACGTCTCTTCGCCTCCGCAGCGATCGGGTGCGTTCCCCGCTGGACATTCTTCTCGCGCACGGACATCCGGTTACGGCCGGAGTCAGGAATCTGTCATGTCGTACGTGTGGCTCGTCGTCATCCTGGTATTGGTTCTGTTCCTGCTGTCGTTGGCCTTGAAGGTGGTCAAGCAGTACGAGCAGGGCGTGCTGTTCCGGCTCGGCAGGGTGATCGGGGTCCGCCGCGCGGGCCTGACCGTGATCATCCCGATCATCGATGTGCTGAACCGCGTCAGCCTGCGAATCGTCACCATGCCGATCCAGTCGCAGGGCATCATCACCAGGGACAACGTCAGCGTCGACGTATCCGCGGTCGCGTACTTCCGGGTCGTCGACGCGGTGAAGTCCGTCGTCGCGATTGAGAGTGTCGGTACCGCCATCAACCAGATCGCGCAGACCACCCTGCGCAAGGTCGTCGGGCAGCACACCCTCGACGAGACGCTGTCCGAGACCGATCGGATCAACGTCGACATCAAGACGATCCTGGACGTGGCCACCGAAGACTGGGGTGTCGAGGTCACCCTCGTCGAGCTGAAGGACATTCAGCTGCCGGAGAGCATGAAGCGCGCCATGGCCCGCCAGGCCGAGGCGGAGCGGGAGAAGCGCGCGAAGATCATTGCGGCTGAGGGCGAAGCGCTCGCCGCGGACGCGCTCGGTGCCGCCGCGGACATCATGATGGCCCACCCCCTGGCGTTGCAGCTGCGTAACCTGCAGAGCCTGGTCGAGCTCGGAGTGGATAAGAACACCACCGTGGTGTTCCCGGCGCCGCTGATGAGCACGATCGGCGAACTCGGTGCCTTCCTCGCCCGGGAGGCCGCTGCGGCGAACGTCGTTCCGGCGCCGCGCGGCCCCGTCGTGGACGCCGCCCCGCCGGTCAACGGCGCGGTCCGACCGGTGCCCGCCTCCTGAGCCTGCCCGCCGGCGTCGCCGACACGTCGCGACTCGTCCCCCCGGTACCGCCGCGGTATCGCGTCGCATGATGCTCCCAGCCGAAAGGTGATACCCCGATGACCGTGACCAGCACCCCACCCGAGGCGGACGCCACGACCTTCCAGATCGCCGACGCCGCACCGCTGGGCAGGGACGAACTCGACCGCGTCGACGCGTACTGGCGGGCCGCGAACTACCTCTCCGTCGGTCAGATCTACCTGATGGGAAACCCGCTGCTGCGCGATCCGCTGCTGCCGGAGCACGTCAAACCACGGCTGCTCGGACACTGGGGTACGACGCCCGGCCTGAACCTGCTCTACGCGCACCTGTCGCGGATCGTCGCGGCCCGGTCCCGGGAGGTCATCTACGTGACCGGTCCGGGGCACGGCGGCCCCGGCCTGGTCGCGAACACCTGGTTGGAGGGCACCTACTCCGAGGTCTACCCGAGGGTCTCGCAGGACGCGTCCGGGATGGGCCGGCTGTTCACCCAGTTCTCGTTTCCGGGCGGTATCCCGTCGCACGTCGCGCCGGAAACGCCCGGGTCGATCCACGAGGGCGGCGAGCTCGGCTATTCGCTCTCGCACGCGTACGGCGCCGCCCTGGACAACCCCGACCTCGTGGTGGCGTGCGTGATCGGTGACGGAGAGGCCGAGACCGGGCCTCTCGCGGCGTCGTGGCACTCCAACAAGTTCCTCGACCCGGTCGGTGACGGCGCGGTGCTGCCGATCCTGCACCTGAACGGTTACAAGATCGCCAATCCGACGGTGCTGGCCCGGATCGGCGACGACGAGCTGTGCGCGCTGCTGACCGGTTACGGGCACCAGCCGTACCTCGTCTCCGGCGACGACCCCGCCACGGTGCACCAACTGCTCGCGGCCACCCTGGACACGGTCTTCGACGAGATCACCGAGATTCAGCGGGCCGCCCGCGTGGACGGTGCCATCGAACGTCCACGGTGGCCGATGATCGTGCTGCGTACCCCTAAGGGGTGGACCGGTCCCAGGATGGTGGACGGCGTGCAGGTGGAGGGCACCTGGCGTGCCCACCAGGTGCCGCTCACCGCGGCCCGCGACGACACCGCGCACCTCGATGCCCTGAGGGACTGGATGTTGTCCTACCGGCCGGCGGAGCTGTTCGACGACGCCGGTGCTCCCCGGCCGGGGGTGGTGGACTGGCTGCCCTCCGGCGACCTGCGGATGTCGGCGAACCCGCACGCCAACGGTGGCCGGTATCCCCGCGACCTGGAACTACCCGACTTTCGCGACCACGCGGTCAAGACCGGTGACACTGCCGAGGCGACCCGGGTGCTGGGCGGCTGGCTCCGCGACGTGCTCATCGCGAACGCCGAGAACCACAACTTCCGGATCGTCGGTCCGGACGAGACCGAGTCGAACCGGTTGGGCGCGGTCCTCGACACCACCGGCAAGGCGTGGCATGCCCGCGTCGACGAGGTGGACCAGCACCTGGACCGACACGGCCGGGTCATGGAGATCCTCTCCGAGACCACCTGCCAGGGCTGGCTGGAGGGGTATCTGCTGACCGGTCGGCACGGGTTGTTCTCCTGCTACGAGGCATTCATCCACATCGTCGACTCGATGTTCAACCAGCATGCCAAATGGCTCAAGACCACCCGGCACCTCGGCTGGCGCAAACCCGTCCCGTCGCTGAACTATCTGCTCACCTCGCACGTCTGGCGCCAGGACCACAACGGCACCTCCCACCAGGACCCCGGCTTCATCGACCATGTCGTCAACAAGAAGGCCGAGGTCATCCGGGTCTACCTGCCGCCGGACGCCAACACCCTGCTCTCGGTGGCCGACCACTGCCTGCGCAGCCGCGACTACGTCAACGTCATCGTCGCCGGCAAGCAACCCGCCCCGACCTGGCTCGACATGGACGAGGCCGCCCTGCACTGCGCCCGTGGGCTCGGCATCTGGAACTGGGCGAGCAACGACGACGGCGAGCCCGACGTGGTCCTCGCCGCCGCCGGTGACGTACCGACCTACGAGATCCTCGCCGCGACCGACCTGCTTCGTCGGCACCTGCCCGACCTCAAGGTGCGGGTGGTCAACGTCGTCGACCTGATGCGCCTACAGCCCGACTCCGAACACCCGCACGGTCTGCCGGCCCCCGATTTCGACGCCATCTTCACCACCGACCGGCCAGTCATCGTGGCCTACCACGGCTACCCGTGGCTGATCCACCGGTTGACCTACCGGCGCACCAATCACCACAACATGCACGTCCGGGGCTACAAGGAGGAGGGCACCACGACGACCCCGTTCGACATGCTCGTCGTCAACGACATGGATCGTTTCCACCTGGTCATGGACGTCATCGATCGGGTTCCGGGTCTCGGCCGCAAGGCAGCCGTCCTGCGTCAGCAGATGGTCGACAAGCGCGCCGAGCACCGCGCCTACGTGCGGCGTACCGGCGAGGACCTGCCCGAAATCCGCGACTGGGTGTGGCCGCGCACCTCATGACCGGTCGGACGTCCCACCACCCAGAAGGAGATCCGACCATGAGCACTGAGGCTTCCATCCGGGCCGCCGACACCCGCGCCGAGGCCCGAGCGCTGTCCGCCGCCGCAGCAGCGGCGGGACACGCCCCGTCGATCCACAACACACAACCCTGGCGCTGGCGGGTAACCGGCAACGAGCTGCACCTCTACCTCGATCACAGCCGGGGCCTCGAGATCACCGACCCCGACTCCCGGCTCGCCGTCCTGAGCTGCGGCGCCGCGCTGCACCATGCTCTGGTCAGCCTGGCCGCAGCCGGCTGGCACACGCTCGTCACCCGGATGCCCAACCCCACGCACCCCGACCACCTCGCGCAGGTGCGCGTCGACCACCGAATCCCGGTAACCCCGGCTGCGGTACGCCACCTGCAAACCATCGCCCTACGGCACACCGACCGCCGGCCCGCCGTGAGTGACCCCGTCGCCGCCGACAAGCTGCACTCCATCGTCACGGCCGTCGAATCCGCCGGCGCGTACCTCCACCTGCTCCAGCCCGACCAGGTGTACGACCTGGCCACCGCCGTCGATCACGCCCAGCGCACCGAGGCCGACGAGATCGCCTGGCAGGCCGAACTCGCCTACTGGACCGGCGGTACCCGGCCGCTGGGCACCGGCATTCCGGACTCCGCCATCGGTGACCGTGCCACCCAGACGACCGTGCCCGGTCGCGACTTCGGCCACTACGGGGACCTGCCCATCTCCGAGGCCCACGAGAACGCCGCCACATTCGCGATCCTCTACGGGCTCGAGGACGGCAAGCTCGACTGGCTCCGCGTCGGCGAGGCGCTCTCCGCCGCCTGGCTCACCGCCACCGAACTCGGAGTATCCGTCCTGCCGTTGAGCGCCACGATCGAAGTGGCTGTCACCCGTGAGCAGCTGCGGCGCCTGCTGGCCGACCTCGGCTACCCGCAGCTCGTGCTGCGCTTCACTACCGCGGACCCGGCCGGCACCGCCGCTGCGCACACTCCGCGAATCCCTGCCGAACAGGTCATCGAGCGCTGACCAGCCGTCGCGCACCACCGGCCCCGCGAGGCTGTCATCACGATCGAAGAAGGCGGCGAACCACAATGACCCTATCCACGACGCCTGTCGTACCGGAGGAGGGCTTGGAGCCCCGGTCGAACGGCGAACTGCGCCCCGCCTCGGCCGATGCCGGTGGCCTGTCGTCGGGCGACGCCGCAGCGCGGTTGGCGCGTGACGGCGGCAACGTGCTGCCAACGCCACAATCCACACCGCTGTGGCGAAGGATCACCACGCAGCTGCGCGACCCGCTGGTGCTGGTCCTGCTCGCCGCGGCAGGGTTCACCCTGGCGACCGCCGACTTCACCGACGCGGCCGTCATCCTGCTGGTCATCGCCGTCAACACCACCGTCGGCGTGCTCCAGGAGATCAAGGCGGAGCGGGCCATCACCGCCCTGTCCGCCCTGACCGCTCCGGCCGCCCGGGTAGTCCGCGACGGCAGGCAACGCGAAGTTCCCGCTGCGGATCTCGTCGTGGACGATCTGCTGATCCTGGCCGAAGGCGACGTCGTACCCGCCGACGCCCGCCTCGTGGAGTCGGTCGCGCTGCTCGTCGACGAGGCGGCGCTGACCGGAGAATCCGCGCCTGTCGACAAATTCCTCGCCGCTACCGGAGCCGGCTCGCCGCCAGCCGGGTCGGCAGTCGTATCGGCGGGCACGGTCGTCGTCCGGGGCCGCGGGCGCGCCGTCATCACCGCGACCGGCGCGGCCAGCGCGATGGGCCGCATCGCCGCCATGATGGTCACCAGCCCTGGCCTGACGCCCCTGCAGCGTCGCCTGGCCGGCGTGGGCCGCCAGCTCGCTGTCGGCGCGCTGTTGCTCTGCGGGCTGGTCCTGGCCCTCGGCCTGCTGCGCGGTCAACCGCTGCAGCTGATGATCGTCACCGCGATCAGCCTGGTGGTGGCCGCCGTACCGGAGTCACTGCCGGCAGTGGTCACCCTCAGCCTGGCCCTGGGTGCACGCCGGATGACCGCCCGCCACGCCGTGATCCGCAGGCTGCCGGCGGTGGAAACCCTCGGATCGGTGACGATCCTGGCCACCGACAAGACCGGCACTCTCACCGAAGGCACGATGGTCGTACGGCAGCTGTGGACCCCGCATGGGGACGCCTCGGTCAGCGGGTTCGGCTTCGCCCCGGACGGGCAGATCCACCGAGACGGCGAGAGCATCGTCGCCGACCAAGCCGGCGACCAGGCCCCCGACCTCGTGCAGCTGATGCGGGCGGCCGTGCTCTGCAGCGATGCGTCGCTGCGAGCGCCCAGCGGAGACAACGACGACTGGCTGGCCGTCGGTGACCCCACCGAGGCGGCGCTCCTGACCGCCGGCGGCAAGCTCGGCATCGACGTCGACGCGCTGCACAAGGCGTCGCCCCGGCATGCTGAGGCACCCTTCGACAGTGACCGCAAACGGATGAGCACCGCACACCAGCTGGCCGACGGACGCATCCAGATCAACTGCAAGGGAGCCCCGGAGTCGCTGCTGCACCCGGCGATCCTCACCGACCACCCCGACGTGCTGGATCAGGCCACCGACCGCGCCGACACCCTCGCCCGAGAGGGATACCGGGTCCTCGCCGTGGCCCAGGCCGAACGCGACACCGTGCCCGACGACGCCGCAGGCTACGAGCACGGCCTACGACTACTGGGCCTCGTGGCGATCCTCGACCCGCCGCGCGCGTCTGCCGCAACCACCATCGCCGCATGCCGTGACGCCGGCATCACCCCGATCCTCATCACCGGCGACCACCCCGCCACCGCCACCGCGATCGCCACCGAACTCCACATCATCGACGCCGGCGAGACGGCCGTCGACTGTCGTACCACCGAACCCGGCCCGGCAGCCACCCGCGGCGTACGGGTCTTCGCCCGCGCCACCCCCCAGCAGAAGGTCGCCATCATCGACGCCCTACGTGCCGCCGGGCAGGTCGTCGCGATGACCGGCGACGGCGTCAACGACGGCCCGGCACTGCATCGCGCCGACATCGGCGTGGCTATGGGTAAGCGCGGCACCGAAGTCGCCCGCCAAGCCGCCGACTTGGTCCTCGCCGACGACGAACTCGCCACCGTCGTCGCCGCCGTGCAGGAGGGCCGCCGCGTCTATGCCAACATCCGCCGCTTCCTGCTCTACGCCCTGTCCGGCGGCGCCGCCGAGATCGCCGTGATGCTCGTCGGGCCGTTCGTCGGCCTGCCCCTGCCTCTGCTCCCGGCCCAGATCCTCTGGATCAACCTGCTCACCCACGGCCTTCCCGGCCTGGCAATGGGCAGCGAACCCGCCGACCCCGACGGCATGCGCAAGCCCCCTCGCCCGCCGGCGGAAACCGTCCTCGGCGCCGGCCTGTGGCAACGCGTCCTGCGCGTCGCGGCGGTCATCGCCGCCGTCACCATCGGCGTCGGCGTGTGGGCGCACACCACCGACCGGCCGTGGCAGACCCTGACGTTCCTCGCACTGGGCCTCACCCAACTCGCCGTCGCCCTGGGATCACGCGCCCGCCCCGGCACCACGGCCAACCCCATGCTGATCGCCGCCGTCGGTGCCGCACTGCTGCTGCAACTCGCCGCCATCTACGCTCCGCCGCTGCGTCAACTACTCGGCACCGAACCGGTCACCGCCACCGACCTGCTGATCGTTACGGCCGTCTCCACCCTGGGCTACGCCGCCATCCGTGTCGACCGCCTCATCTACTCGGTCTCGCCACCACCAGCGGCAGAGGTTCCCCCTGACCGCACTGGCCCGTCAGCGGCTCAACCTCGCGCACAGCGCCTCAAGCGGCCGTAGCAGCGCCACCGTTCACGGCGGCCGCGAGCACCAACTCCGCCCGACCATGATCGCGCTGACCGGCGGTCGGATGCTCAGCGAATGCGAGAACCCCGGCAAGGCCACAGTCCATGTCCCGCACGGCCGGTCCGGCCGCGGCGCTGGCGACCGCCGACTCCCGGCAGCGGATTCGAGCCTGCCATCCGTAGGATCCCGAAGCGCGGGCGTTTCCACTCCCACTGCGAGCCGTTGTCGTCTTCGGCATCGAAGTAGCCGTTGCTGCCGCCGTAGATGCCCAGCGTGTATCCGAGTCTGTTTCGGAGGTCTGCGCTGAGCAGCCGGGGGTATCCGGGCAGTGCCGACTCCTGGACGCCTGCCGGCGCGACGAGTTCGGCGACCTGCTCCAGCGGGATATCGCCGGCCAGAGTCAATCGGTATTCGACAGCCACCTGCTGCCTGCCCTCTCAGTCTCGCCGTACGATCTGAACGATCTCACCGCTGCGGGTCACCGCCGCGAGTTCTTTGAGCTGCGCTACGGACCTCAAGGCGTACGAGTCGCCAGACGCCGGCGTGGTGGAAATCGCTGCCGACATCGCGCGAGTGGCCCCAGCCGCTGCCCGGACCGTAGTCGTCGAGTACGTCACCACCGGGCAACGCCCCGCTACAGATCTTGAATGGTCAGGTTCGTCCGATGTGGTCTGTGCGACGTTGGGTTGGGGTAGATCGATGGGATGAGGTATCCCGATGGAGGTGGGTTGTCCGCGTGGGAGCGGGCCAAGCGTGAGGCGGTACGGCGGCAGGTGTGCAGCAGACCCGTCAGTGGTGGTGTGTTGCGGGGCGCCCGGGAGGATGCTCTGCTGATCCAGGCCGCAGCCGGCCGGTACGCGAACATCCGCATCGAGGACTCGGGCCGTTACGGCGTACGGGTGCAGGGTGGCAGCCCGACCTTCACCGGCCTGACGATTACCGGCGGCGAGGGCGGAATCGTGCTCGATGGTGCCCTCGATACCGACGTCCGGGTCGAGGACACCACTGTTCGGGGTGCCTCGCAGACCGGGATCGCCACCGAGGGCTCCGGCCGGCTCACCGGCACGACGGGGTCAGCGGTGGTGCTGGGGGACCAGTCCCGGCTGGACATGCGGGCCGAGATGGCACGCGGCTGCGGCGGGGACGGCGTACAGGTGGAGACCGACGCCCCGGTGGTGGTCCAGGGGTGCGGGTTCGTCGACGTCGGCGGCGAACCGGTGCGGGGCGTCGACCGGCCGCTCGTGTCGGTCCGCGCCACGCAGTCGCCCGACAACTTGCCAGAGGCGACCGGTTCGGCGGGCGGCGACCGCACCGACGAGCCGGATCACAGCGGCGGCAGCAGTGGTCCCGGCGAGGCCGATGCTGTCACCAACGTCGACGCAGCGCTGGCGGAACTGGACGCCATGATCGGACTGGCCGCGGTCAAGCGCGAGGTCCGGACCCTGGTGCATCTGATTCGGGTGAGTGAGCAGCGGCGGCGTGCCAACCTGCCGGTGCTGCCGATGAGCCGGCATCTCGTCTTCACCGGCCCGCCGGGGACCGGCAAGACCACCGTCGCACGCATCTACGGGCGGCTGCTGGCCCACTTCGGATTGCTGTCGAAGGGGCAGGTCGTCGAGGTGACCCGGGTCGACCTGGTGGGTGAATACCTGGGTAGCACCGCACTGAAGACCTCAGCGGTGTTCGAGCGGGCGCTCGGCGGTGTGCTCTTCGTGGACGAGGCATCCACGCTGGGCCGTACGTTCGGCATCGGTTCGGACCTCGGCCTAGAGGCGATCGACACCCTAGTCAAGCTGATGGAGGACCACCGGGACGAGGTAGTGGTGATCGTTGCCGGGTATCCCGCCGAGATGGACGGGGTCCTGGCCACCAATCCCGGCCTCGCCTCGCGCTTCACCAGGACCATCGAGTTCGCCGACTACAGCCCCGAGGAACTGCTCGCCATCGTCTCCGGGCTGGCCGCCCAGCACGACTACGACCTGACGAAGGCGACCAGCGCGGCCGTGCTGGAACGGCTCGCCGAGGCCGTCGAGCAACCGAACTTCGGCAATGGGCGCGGCGCACGGAAGCTGTTCGGCGTCATGGTCGAACGGCAGGCCGAACGGCTCGCCGACCTACCGACGCCGAGCTCCGAGCAACTCCGGCTGCTACTGCCCGGGGACATCCCGCCGGTGGGCCACTGAGAACCTGGGTCACCGGTCACGGTCGCCCGTTTTCTCGGTGGTCGTCCCCACCCGACGACCACCGAGAAAGCGGAAGCACCGAATTCGGGAGATCAGAAAACGGCGGAGATCAGCAGACGTGCACCGTATTCCCACTCACCTTCGCCACGATCAATGGCATATATAAGAATTGTCGCCGGTAATCCCAGGTGGGCCAGACGCAGAGTGGAGGATCAGCAGGGGGTCAGCTGCCAAGTCACCTTCGTCACGTTGGCCGGTATATACAGGTCACCCCCGGTCCCGCCGGCAGGAGCGCAGTTCTTGAAGGGGGCCCCCGTGCCGTACTGGAACCCGGATATTACGGCGTCGCGGCCTGTGCCGTTGTAGAAGTTGAATCCCTGGATGCTGCCGGTCCACTCGGTTTTGGTAATCAGAGACGGCGTCTCCACGGGACCCTGCGGCGGGTGATTCCAGTTGGGCCAGATGCAGAGCGAGCCCTGCGGGCAGTTCCCGGACCCGGCCCCCCCTTGTATCGACACTCCGGGTGCTGCCGCCGAGGCGGCGGGGGCGGCTGCCGAGGCGGCAGGGGCGATGACCAGCACACCTGCGACGGCCCCGGCGATGGCGAAGGATTTCCACAGCACGGCTACCTCCTTCCATTGATGAATCTGGATGTAAATCTCAAGCTACCGCCGAAAACTTTCACCGTCAAGCATCTGGTGCCCCTGCACTCAGGTCGCCCAGCGACAGAGATCAGCGACGGATTTTTATTGACACGGAAAATAAAATCGACGACCATCTACGTTAGCCCTGGGCTGAACGAGCTCCGGCCCCGTCCCTGAACGCCGCTCGAAAGGGAAACCCATGCGCCAATTCACCAGCCGAATCGCAGCGGGTCTCGCCGCCGCATTGATTACCACACTGGCCCTGACGATACCGGCGTCGCCGGCAGCCGCTGTCGAGACGCTCAAGGTTCCCGACGTCGGCCTCGTCTTCTACCAGGCCACCACGCAGATCATCGTCGGCAGGCAGGCCACGCCCGACGGTATCTGTCGCCCGGTCCCGACCGAGGCGATCTGGGCGATCGGCTGGAACGGTTTCGGTTCCGTCTCGGGCTACCGGACCTCCGACTGCGCCGGTACCGCGGCCGAGCTCAACAACTTCCACAGCTGGCCGTACGAGGGCTACTACCTCTCCTACCGGGCCGGCTGACCAGCGTTCCCGGTGGCCGTTCGCGGACGACCACCGGGAAGGCACCGATCCGAATTGCCCGGATCAGCCCCGCCGGCCGAGCCGGCGACTCCGGGAAAGCCCGGGAACATCAGTCCCGCCCACCACCGGCCCGGACGAGCTCCACGGCTTCACCAACATCACCGCCGCCAACCGACATCACGCCCGCGACAGCACCCGCCCACTCGTCCTGCCCGGAATGACCTGACGACCTCGCCGTGGGCCCTGTTCCCACCGCGCTGCGCACCCAGCCCTCGTCCTGACCCGCCCGGCCGCTCCGCGGCGCCCTGAACGTCAGCAGCGGCCCTGTCTGCCACCTGTCCGGGGCGGGCAGACACCCCGTGACGGCGGAACGGGTACGACCGGCCATGGTCATGTCTCCTCGACAGCGAGTCCCTCACCGACGGCGGGGGACCGAGACCACCGATTGGGACAGCACGACCTGACACCGGACGCGGTTGTCAGACCACGACAGGACGTGTCCGGGCATGACAGGTTCGCGGCGTCGAACCAGCTTCGACCAGGCGTCGGGCGATCGTGCGCGCCCGTCTTGGTCTCGGCGCATCCAGGCGCGCTGCAGGGCTTCGGCTGCCGGGATCCGGAACGCGCGGATCGCGGCCATTTCCGGGCCTCGCGGGACAGCATGGGTAACACAGAGCGTGACGGCCTTGCAGGTGCGCGATCAGCTCACCGAAGAGTTGCGGACTTCCGCGCAGCGGTCGCAGTTGTTGGCGCCGGCTGTCGGCCCCGGTAGCCCGCACGGCGGGTGCCGGATCCGCCGACTGAAGCGGGGGTTACGGTGGAGAATTGACAATCCGACGATGAGGCTGCAAATGATCAATGTCCAGGAGTTCGCGCGACGGCTGAGTACTCTCGGAGCTGATGGGTTCACCAGCGACGACGTC
>NZ_FMCU01000044.1 GCF_900091525.1 Micromonospora matsumotoense | reverse complement strand
CGATGCCGGCTTCAAGAACCGTGTCGTCGAACACGGCGCCCACCTCGGCGTCGACGTCGAGATCGTCACCAAAGACCCACAGATCAAGGGCTTCAGCGTCGTCAAACGCCGATGGGTCGTCGAACGCACCATCGGCTGGCTCATGCACCACCGCCGACTCGTCCGCGACTACGAAACCCGACCCCACAACTCCGCCAGCATGATCACCCTCGCCATGATCGACAACCTCGCCAAACGCCTCACCACCGAAACCACCCCAACCTGGCGAGAACCCCCACAACCACAACACACACAAAATACGTGAATCAGACGTCCTCTAAGCGCCGCTGAGACCTGCCGCCAGTCTCGCCAATGGAGACTGGCGGCCAATGTTCGGCGGGCCACTCGAACGTTTTCCTGACTGCTGTAGCGCGTCGCCACCGATGGCTTGAACCGCAACGGACAGGCTGGGATTCTGTAGGCGAACGAAGACGTTGATTGAGGAGTAGGCGCCGATGGGGAAGAAGAAGAGAACCCCGAACGGCCACCTCAACACTGCCCGCACCGCGTTGGCGTCGCCGTCTGGTTCCGGCCGCCCGATGTCGCGCCAAGAACTCGCTGACGCGTGCAACCTGGAACTGGCCAGGCAACACGCGGCAGAAGGCGGGCAACGCTGGGCCGGTCTTACGGACAAGACCATCGGCGTCTACGAGCGGGGAGAGGTTCGGTGGCCTAATAGCGAGTACCGGCGGGCACTCTGCGCCGTCCTCAAGAGAGACGAGCCCTCGCTCGGCTTGTACATCGACCGGCCATCTGAGCCCGATGATGCGAGCGACCGGCTAGGCGACGGCGCCGCCTCGGCCACCGCTGGCTATGTCCCGCCAGCCGGATCGTGGCCGCCTGTGGATCGGCTCGATACCGTGGACGATGTGAAGCGCCGCGCTGCCCTCGCCGTACCGGCACTGGCCTTGTTCGCAGCCGCCGTGCCGTCAGAGCCATGGAACCGTCTGGCCTACATGCTTGCCCACCCGCAGCAGCTCGACGAACCGGCCCTTGAACAACTCGAAACGCACACGGCCGACCTGTTCCGGAAGGAGGAACACCTGCCAGCACGTCAGCTCGCAGTACATTTAGGTGATCACGTGCGGCGTCTGGAGCAGGTGACGGGCCGGGTCCCCGAGCCCTTCGCACGACGAGTCCTCATGACGACCGGTGAGGCGCTGGCCCTGGCAGGTTGGGTGGCGTGGGACAGCAAGCAGCACACGGCCGCGCAGGATCTCTACGCTCGTGCTGTCCGAGCCGCCCAGGCCGCAGGTGACGGACCCCTGCTCGCCTGCGTGCTGGCCTATCAGAGTTACGGCGCCGAGGCGGACGGGAACTTGCCCTACGCCCGACAGCTCCTGATCGAGGCGCAGGCATACGTCCGGACCGAGCACAGCGCTGCCACCCGGGCGTGGTTGGCCGCCCGTGAAGCGGAGGTGAACGCGGCGCTGGGCGAGTCAACGCTCGCGCTGCGGGCGCTGGACAGGGCCTTGACCGCCTACGACTACGCTCGACCACACCGCGAGCGGTCCTGGACGGGCTTCTTCACGCCGAGTCGACTCGGTAGCATGACCGTCACCACCTACGCTCGGCTGGACCACGCCGACCTGGATACCACCACGGACGCGGTAGTCACCTCACTGCCGTCCACCGATGCGAAGATCAAAGCAGTCATCTTGGCGGACGTGGCGATGGCAGCTGTCCAGCGCGGCCGGCACGACCGAGGCGCGGTGCTCGGCCACCAGGCGCTTGAGCAGACATTGACCCAAGAAGCCAGTCTCGGCCGCCAGCGCCTCTATAACCTTCATCTCATGATTCAAGGCAAGCGTGGAGACGCTGAACTAGCCGAGCTGGATGACCGCCTTCTTGCGCACGTGGTTTAGGATCTGGGCGCCGTTTCCTCGCTGACCCATGCGAGGTAAGCAGGGTTTCCCGCCAAGATGGGCAGCAACACAACCTCCGGAACATCATAGGTGTGATGCTCACGAATGTGTTCCTCAAGTGCCGCATAGCGCTCGGCAGTTGTCTTGAATACCACGTACCATTCCTCGGCATTCTCGACCTGCCCCTCCCACCAGTAGGTGCTACTGATAGGCCCAGACACCTGCGCGCAGGCTGCCACTCGCGCCTCGACCGCGCTGCGCGCCAACGCCTCGGCGGCATCCCGGGAGTCGGTGGTAGTTACCGCCTGTGCATGTTGGTAGTCGGCCACGTCGTACCTCCGGTGGTGTAGATGGCAGAGCCCATCTTCGCGCACCGCCGGTCGGGTCGCTACGTCCCTCCACCTACCGGCTGTGGCCTACCGACTTACTGCTCCGGCTCACGACACGCTGAAGCACAAAAGGATCGGAGTGCGGGCGTGGTGGTGGGCTCAGCCCACCACCACGCCGTCGACTATCCCTAGTCGGTGCCCAACTTCCCGTCCGTCGCGGATCTGCTGCCAAGTACACGTACGGTGGTGCTCAGCCTGATCGGCAGGTGCTCGTCGCCTTTGAGGAACGGCTGGATCTCGATCTCACGGCGAAGGCTGCGGCCAGGGCCGTACGCCTGCTGCCGTGGGTGGCCGGAAACCCAGAACCGATGATCAGGCTTGGCTCGCGCACGCGGGCGGGTGGGCTCGGTGCACTGCGTCAGCGAGGTCGAGCTTCGCGTCCTGATCTGGACGATCTTGACCTCTGGAGTGGGGCGCTGGCTTCGCTGGTACGCCTTGACGATGCCCTTGGACAACTTCGCCGGCACCGCCTCGGCCATCTGCTGGTTGATGAGCAGCCAGGTGGTGATGAGGGGGCCGAGCGGGTGGCTGCCGTCAAGGCCGGTACCGCGGGTGACGTGCTCGGCGTGGATCGGTGCGAGCCATCCGATCTCGTGCCGCAGGGTGGGCATGAGGTCTTCGTCCATGCCGCTGCCGATGCTGTGGTAGCCGATGACCTGCCAGCCGTTGCCTTCTGGTGTCCAGGAGACGGCGGCGAGTTGTCCGGTCTGGCCGACCGGTTGGGGCCAGGCGAGGAGTCCGGATGTTGAGGGGGCGATCTCGTCGGTTACCCACGCCGGGGGCCGGTCGGCGCTGACCGTGTTGACCAGATTGGTGAACTCCTGGTTGATCCAGTACATGGGGATGAGGTCGAGCTGACGGGCCAGGTTCTGACGCTGGTCGCGGTCGTTGATGGCTGCTGGCAGGTTCGCCGGGCCTCGTAGCAGCCCGCTGAACCGGTCGCGGATCTTCGGCATCATGTCGGCGCTGATCCGGGCCGGTGGCCAGTTGGTGGTAGTGAGCAGGGTGCGGCCTTCGCGGCTGAGGACGATGCCGCGTTGCAGGGTGCGCAGGATGGTGTACTCGTCGCTGTCGGGGTGCCAGCGCATGAGCCCTGCGCATCGTGCGGTGAGGGCGTCGGAGTCGTCGGCTTCGATGAGCTGTGCGCATCGGAGGCAGACGTGCCACTGGTCGCTGTAGTCAGCGGCGATGCCACTGGACAGGGACAGGATCTCGATGTGGCCGGTGTGGTAGTTCCACATCGGCGGTGCGTCGGTGCAGGTGTGGCAGCTGTTGAAGACCCCTTTGATCAGGCCGGCGTTGACTGGTACTACTTCGTGCCCATCGTCGCTGACGGGGTGGCGGTAGACGATGGTGTCACCGCTGTTGTGCTCGGTGAGTGCGATGCGGCAGGTGGCGCAGGCCATCATGGTGGCGAGGTTCATGCGGCGTCCACTCCACCGCGACTGTGGCGTCGGTCGCGCAGGCGCGGCCCGCGACGGCTCGCCCGGTCAGGCATAGTCATCCCGGAGGCGTAGAGCACGTGCCGGTTCCGGCCCTGGGCCTTGGCGTGGTACATGGCGATGTCGGCCCGGTGAAGTGCGGCCTGCAGCGGTTCGGTGCTGTCGGCGATGGCGATGCCGATGCTGGCGGTGACGACGACCGCCTCTGGGCCGGCTTCCCCTTGGAGCTGGATGGGTTCGGCGATGGCGGCCTTGATCCGTTCGCCGATGTCGAAGATGCCGTGCTGGCGTACCGGCAGGATGGCGGCGTACTCGTCGCCGGAGTGCCGGGCGACGCTACCGCCATAGGCGGCGGTCAAGGGTGCCAGCCGGTCAGCGATCTCCATGAGCAGGTCGTCGCCGGTGTCATGCCCGAACTCGTCGTTGATCTCTTTGAATCCGTCGAGGTCGAGCAGGATGGCGATGATCGGTTGAGCTGGACCCGATGCGGCGAGGGCGGCGTGGACAGTGCGCAGTCCGCTGCGGTTGTAGAGGTCGGTGAGGGGATCGTGGGCCAGCTGCCAGGCGGCGTCGGCCAGCTCGGCGCGCAGCTGCTCGACGGTGGGCCACCCGGCCAGGTAGCCGATTCCGAAGCCTGCGCAGGCTCCGACCGTGAGGGTGATCGCCGTGTGGATGGTGGCGATCACGAGGAGTGTGGTGAACACTGGGTTCCTCCATCTCGATGGAGAACCCGGGACGCGTTCGTTGTCTAGGCGTGGCGTCCCGGGTCCCGGATAAACGACGGCCCGCCTTTTGGCGGGCCGTTTCTCCTGTATCTGCCGCCGATGCGGCGGCGAATTCGGGAGGGTCAGGAGGATTCGGCCGGCGCGGTCGAGCCGTCGAGGCTCCAGGCGGCGCCGGCCGACGCGGGATACCTTCCGGTGCTGGACCCGCTGCCGGGGTACGGCGACCGGTACGGGTTGTCGGTGCGGGGCCATCGGCCGCGCACCTCGGCGGGTTCGCGCGGGCTGCCGGTCGGTCGGTGCTCGTACCGCTCGGACAGCACGTCGACGTAGTCGACGTGGGAGGAGTAGGGCACGTAGATGCCCCGCAGGGTGGTGCCGCCGAGCCGGTCGCAGCAGGACACCACCACCGGGTACCACCCGTTAGTGAAGTACGTGACCAGGTGCCCGCAGGACAGCCTCAGCACGAACACGCACAGCCGGTGAAGCTCATATCCGTCCGGCGGTGGGGTGCTGGCCGGGCCCGGCCCGGAGGTACGGGTGCCGGGCTCAGCGCACGGGGCGCAGATCGGCCCCTTCTCGGCGTCGCACGTCTCGCACACGATCCGCAGGCACGAGCGGCACTCGCCGGAGGCGGTGGTCCGCAGATCGGTGCCGCAGAACCCGCACGGTCCGGTCAGGCAGGCGTCGGTGTGGTGACCGGGCTGGTGCAGCTGGCACGGGTGCTCACGCATCGCCGCCTCCCCGGACGTGGCGGTACACCGCGTCGGCGGTGAGCGGCTCGCCGGTCACGGCGGGCGGGATGGCGATGTGTCGCCAGCCGATGAACTCGCACGCCAGCCACGTGGTGCTGCCGTCCGTGGTGACCGCGACGACGTCGCCGGTTGACAGCGAGCGCCGCCGCATGAGCCGGTAGGCGCAGGCGATGAGGAAGTCGGCCTCGCCCTCGGGTGTGCTGCGGTGGGGCTCCAACCAGTCCAGGTCGGTGTTGAACACCTCGAAGGCCCAGGCGGCGATGTCGGCCGGATCGGTGCCAATCGGGTGGTGCCGCCAGTGGGAGATCACCTGCGTGAGCTGGTGGCCGTCTTCGTAGGGGAAGAACCGGGACTCCCGGTTGTGGTAGACCGCGATCACGTGCAACGCCATCGGCGTCCGGCTCGTGGTCATGCGGTCACCGCCGAAGCAGTCAGGGTGATCTGCATCCGTCGGATCGCACGTCGCTCCAGGCCGCGTACGGACTCGGTGCTGCGGCCCATGAGCCGGGCGGCGGTGTCACGGGGGTAGCCGTCGAGGTAGCGCAGCTGGATCGCGCGACGCTGACCGGGGGTCAGCCGGGCCATTGCGTGCACGAATGTGATGCGGCCGGGCCGGTCGGCCGCCGGGGCAGCCGTGTCGCGGGCTGCGCGGTCGCGTACGGCGTAAGCGGCGCTGACATAGCGGCGGCGGGACCAGTCGTGCTGGTTACACGCCTTGGCGGCCTGGACGATGAACCAGCCGCGCACGTCGGCGAAGGCCGAGGACAGGTCTGCCAGGGCACCGGTGAACGTCTCCTGCACGAGGTCGGGAACGGCGTCGTGGTCGCGGTAGCGCATCCGCACGGCGACGTAGCGGGTGACCGGCTCGCGGTAGGCCAGGTAGAGGGCGGCGAAGGCGTCGCGGTCGCCGTGCTGGGCGCGGTGTAGCAACGCGAGAGTGTCCGGGGTGACTTCGGGCCGCCGGCGGCGTGAAGACGGCCAGGGCCGCTGTTGGTTGAGTGTCGTGCCCTGCGTGGGCATGGATTCCTCCATCTGGATGGATGGGAATCCGGGCACGGCCGTCGGCCGTGCCCGGAGGGTGCGCGGGTGTGCGCGTTCGGCCGGGCGACGGCCGGGGTGGTGCTACGGAGGGCGTAGCGGGATCAGGTCAGTCCAAGACGAGTCACCAGCGGACCGGGTGGGAGTGCATGTCGGCTCGCAGGGTGTAGATCAGGTCTTCGGGGATGACGGCGTACGGCTCGACAGCGGCCAACAGGGCGGCGGGGTCGAGGATGTCCTCGATCAAACCGAGGGTGACCGCGTCGGGTTCGTTGTCCGGGTCGGCGTCGGGGTCCCAGCTGTGGTCGGTGACGTTGGCGAACAGGGTCCGGTGCGGGTTCCAGCCGACCTGGATGGCGTAGCGCTCGCGGCCGGGCTTCGGGGTCAGGCGGTAGAGGCTCATCGGGATCTCCTTGCGGGGTGGACTAGGGGGTCTCCAGGACGAGAGGAAGGCGCGCGTCCGCTGCCGGATCGCGCGCCATGAATGCAAGGAGTGGGGTTACTTGGTGAGGCCGCGCAGGGTGAGGTGGGCCTCCTTGAGGTAGTCGGCGGAGATCTCGCCGTTCACGCCGGCGCTGCTGAGGCTGTTGGTGAGGGCCTGCACTGCCGCGGCGGACACGGCGTCGAGGCCGTTGAAGGCTCGGGCGTCGATGTGCTCAGCGATGCGCTGGACGATCTGCGTCAGGTGGGCCTGAACGAGGTTGAGACCGCCGACGAGGCGAGCCAGTTCGGTCAGATCGTGCCGTCTGGCGGCAGCGTCGAAGCTGAGATTGTCGCCAAGGTGTTCGGCGGCGAGCAGCATCACGTGCACGGTGGCGACGGTCTTGGCCGGGCTGAAGTAGGACTCGTCGTGGAACAGGTTGGCGACCTGGCCGATGACGGCCTGGCCGTCGTCGTCGAGGCGCGGCGCGCTTGGGAGTTGAGCGAAGAAGGCGCCTTCTGTCAGGTACCAGCTGTTCTGGAGCATGTCGTCCTCCATGGGACAGGAAGAAGACGGCCACCGACTGGTGACCGCCTGAGGAGGGATGGGGATACCGCGCCCGGTCGCGTACGCGACGGGCGTGGGCTTCATGGGTGCCGGATCTGGGGCTGGCGAAGGCGGCCGACCGTAGGTGGTGGGCAGGGTGCCGTCGCACGGGGCGTCAGATCGGGGCACATTAAGAAAAAAGGAGAACCTTCAGGCTATGCGCGCCGGAGGTCGGATGGGCGGCGCTGTCAGGTCCGCTCCTCTGGCAGAACCTGACAGGATCACCTGTCGGGCGGCGCTGTCAGGTCCCATGGCACTGCGGGACTCGTGCGGGACCGTCCCGCGCCGGTCGCTGCCATCGGCGGGACCGGTCTCGCTTCCCGGCTGGCGAAGCGGCACCTCGAGCGGGACCTGTCCCGCTGCCCGGCGGCCGTGGGTCCCGCCACCGGGCGGAGAGATCCCGGTCGGACCGCCCGCGTTGTAACTCGGGCCGGGACCCGTTTACCACGAACCGATGCGACGCCGGGCGACAGCGGGACTCAGTCCAGTCGGGCGTCGTTGAACCGCTCGGCCTGTGCCAGGTGGCGGGACATGGCTGAGCTGTCCATGGCCCGCCACCTGGCCGCATACTGGCGAAGGAAACCAGGGCTATCAGGTAGCTGACCTGCCTTTATGTTCAGATTTCCTGACGCCCGGGGTGGCCCTCACTGCCGACGCAGCACTAGCACGTCCTCGTGCGCCACCAGGTGCACGGGGACGCCCTCGGAACGGGCGCGGCGTACCGCCATCAGGCCAAACATGCTGGCCCGGTGCACAATCTGCCCGTCGCGGACGGCGGCGAGCATCGCCGCGCACCGCTCCACCGGGACCAGCCCCACCGACTTTGCCACGGCCAGCAGCTCGCCGGGCAGGTCGATCAGGTCGTCGCGCTGGCGGCGTACCGGTCGGCAGGTGATGACCACGGTCCCGCCGGGACGCAGCAGCTCGTAGCTGGCGGCCAGGATCTCGGCGAACCCGTCGAGCAAACGGGACCAGCCGCCGTACGCCAGATTGCCCTTCTCCCGGTCCCCATAGAGGTGGTCCCGCTTGCGTACCCCGGTACTCGTGGCTCGCACGAGGCCGTGGGTTCCGCGCCCGTAGGGCGGGGAGGTGAGCACGAGTCCCGCCTGCCCGACCGCGGACGCGGGCACCAGGTCGAGCAGCCGGGTGGCGTCGCCGGTGAGCACTTTCGCCGTGCCGGCGGCGCCCTGCGCCGAAGCCAACGTGACGTTGGCTTCGGCGAGGGTGGTGAAGCGGGGTTCGATGTCGAGCCCGATGCCGTGTCGGCCCAGATGCATTGCCTCCACGAGCGTGGTGCCCGATCCACACATCGGGTCGAACACCAGGTCTCCGGGCGCGGTGTAGGTGCTGATCGCGTGGGCTGCGAGGTTGGGCAGCATCTTGCCGGGGTGGCTGGAGCTTTCCGGCACGTAGCGGCCTCGCCGCTGGTCACGCGATGGCTTCTGGCAGGTGAGCCAGACCGAGGTGACCGGCAGGTTCTCAGCCATCGGCGCCGCCGTCCTCCGTGCTGCGGGTCAGGATCAGCACGTCGGTGTGGATGTCGAGCCGGGTGGGCGTACCTCGCCGGGGCGGCTGGTCGGCCGCCACGATGTGCTGCAGGTACCCCAGCCCGACCTTCTTGGCGGCGATGACGACGTCGACCGGCAGGACCAGGTCGCCGTGTGCCAGCAGCACCGCGACGCAGCCGCCGGGCAGGAGCTTGGCGCGGCACCGGTCGAAGAACTCGACCGGCGAGGCGGGTTCGCCGAACAGCGGCCAGCCAGTGACGATCAGGCTGGCCGCCTCCCGGCCCCAGCCGACCTGCCGAGCCGAGGTCAGGTGGCTGCGGCGGCTGGCGGCGATGATCGCTCGGGCCAGCTGCGGCCCGTCGGCCAGGTCGATGACCAGGCCGCCGGGGTGAGTGAGGTTGTGGACGAGCCGCACGCCCATCGCGTTGGACATGGTCTCGCCCAGATGCGGGGCTGGAACCGGCCAGACGGTGATCGGCACGGGCGGGACGCCGGGCACCACGTCCCCCACGGGGACGGGCGCGCTGTGGTGAGTGTTGTCGGTCATGGGTGTGGTGGCCCCCGGACCGGCGGGCGTACTGACGGTTCACAGAACGGCGCTGACAGGCTGATCGAACCCACCCCGCACCTGACAGGTCCGGTCAGGCGGCGGGCGTTCTGGCCGTTCTGACAGTGGCGAACCTGACATGACCTGGCGAAACCCGTCCTGATCTGACAAACGCTTGTGGTGTCAGGTCCGGCTGTCCCAATCGACGGCCTCGGAGCCGTCGCACTGGGCGACGCGCTTCCACCCGCGAGGGGGACATCATGGCGACCGCCACCCGCAGCCGAACCGCCAACACCGCGTTGAGTACCGCCGAGCGAGCGTTCGAGCTGCTGACCTGCGAGCCCGCGCCGCTCAGCTTCGACGCCCGGCCCGTGCCGGGCCTGCCGGACACGACGATGCCGCTGGACAGGCTGCGCAAGCTGCTGCTGTTCGAGCGCTACGACAGCGACACCACTGACGCGCTGTGGCGGCAGCTGGCTCACCACGCTCGCGAATGGGGACCAGCGTGGGTCGTCGGTGCGATCGGCGTGGCTCTGCCCGCGCTGACCCACATGGCGGCGAAGATCAGTCGCGGACGACCGCGGCACGCCGAGGACGTGGACTCCGAGGTGCTGGCCGGATTCCTCCAAGCGCTGCGCACCGCCGACCTCGACGCGCCCCGGCTGTGGCTGCGGCTGTGCTGGGTGGCCTGGCGCGCGGGCGTCGTGGTCGTCAAGGACGGCGATACCGAGGAGTTGCCGCTGGACCTTTCCAGCGGGTCGCGTTCGCCAAGGATGCCCTACGGCCATCCGGACCTGCTGCTCGGTCGGGCTGCCGCCGCCGGCCTGATCTCGCCGGAGAACGCGGAACTCATCAGCGCGACCCGGTTCGGTGACAGCCTGATCGAGGCGCTGGCCGCCGAGCAAGGGGTAACCGCCTCGTCGTTGAGAATGCGCAGGCGACGCGCTGAACGGAGCGTGGCCGCAGCGGTCGTGCGAGGCGACCTGTCCGGCCCGGTCCGCACCTCGAACCGCCACGAAGCCGCCATGGCCGCCTGACCTAGCACCAGACAACAGCAGGCCGCCCCAGGGCATTTGCCCGGGGCGGCCTGCTTGCGTTCACCGCCTACATGTCACCAACCCGGCAGCGGACTTCAAGGTCACGGTGATCGTGGAGGTGCACGGCGCGCGCATCGCAAATCACGGCGCTGAGGGTACCGATGCAACGGCGAGGCCCCGGATGTCGGCGTACGGGCTTCGGTGCAGAGCCAGGTACGCCAGACATACACACGCTGACTGGACGTTTCCTTCACCTTCGCGCCAGTGTGACCGATTGGCGCCCCGGCCTTGGCGGGGCAACATGTCCCACTCGGGCCAGAATAGCCCCATCCCACCCGGCTCCACCCTGACCGGAAACGCAGCATTTCACCCCGGGATCGTGTCTGGTTCACATTCGGCTATACATCGACGGACATGACGTCCGCCGACCCGGTGCCACGGCACCGTACGCCTGAATCATGACCGCGCGACGAGCCTATCCGTCCGACCTATCCGACGCCCGATGGGCCCTGATCGCACCCCGTCTGACCGCATGGCGGCAGGCCCGCACCGACGCCGGCGTCAGCGGCCG
>NZ_FMCU01000008.1 GCF_900091525.1 Micromonospora matsumotoense | reverse complement strand
GGACGTCGGGCGAAGCCGGTCGCTGGCCCCGTTTACGCCGTCGCGGCCCGCCGGGCGGGGAACTGTCCGGTCTGGAGCAGTTCCCCGCCGGATCGTCAGGTGGCGGCGCGCTGCACCGCCGTGGCGGGGTTGCCGTCCACCGCCGCGGTGAGTTGCGGAACGAGCCTGTCCAGCAGGAACGGCAGGCTCAGCGGGGTGATGAACGAGGTCGCGGCCCCGACCAGTTCCTCGTTCTCCAGGTAGATGTCGCGACCCTCGGTCTTGACCTTCAACCTGCTGTAGAGCGGGTCGGCCTGCACCTTCGCCCGGTCGGTGTCGTAGCTGTCGACCAACCAGATCAGCACGCCGGTGTCGAGCATGTCGGTGCGCTCCCGGCTCAGGTTCGCGCCGAACTCCTTGCCGGTCACCTCGGCCAGCCCGGGCGGCAGCTTCGAGTCCAGGTCGTCGCGCTCGGCCACGCAGGGTGGCGGTGGACGACCCTGGGGACTCTGGTGATCAGCCTGCGCGGCGGTAATGCACGGCCACCACACCATTGCGGAGCGGCTTCGCCGAGAGCAGTTCGAGTCGGCGTGTGCCGGGCAGCCCGCCCTGGTACAGCGTCGGTCCGTGACCGGCGATCCGGGGGTGGACGAGCATCCTGTACTCGTCGATCAGGTCCAGCCGGTCCAGCTCGGTCGCGAGGTTGCCGCTGCCGAGGAGGACCCCGGCCGGAGTTGCGTCCTTGAGCTTCTGCACGCCCTCGCGCAGGTCGCCGGCGATGTGGTGGCTGTTGGTCCACGGGAAGTCCGTACGCGTCGACGACACCACGTACTTGGGTTTGGCCTCCAGCTTGGCCGCCCATTCCTTCATCGCCGGCGGCGCCTCCTGGTCACCGCGGGCGACGGCTGGCCAGGCGCTCTCCATCATCTCGTAGGTGACCCGACCCCACAGCATCGCCCCGGCCTCGTCCATGAGCCGGGTGAAGAAGGCGTGCGTCTCGTCGTCGGCGACCCCCTCCTGGTGGTCGACGCAACCGTCCAAGGTGATGTTGAGGCCGAAGGTGAGCAGTCCCATGGCCGGCGAGTCTAACGCCACTGACGTCGCTCTCCGGGCGCGACATGCAATTCGAGAACAGCCCCGGAGGTGATGACCAGATTCGTCAAGCGGCGAGGTGCTGCGTGCTGCGGGAATGAGACACGCCCGACTGGCTCGCAACTGCCCTGATCGAACAGACGGTTCGCGCGGCCCTCAACTACGACTACCACGTGGTCTTGGATGGGATCATACGCCCCACCGGTGTCGGCAGGTGCTCACCGCATGGCGCGACAGCCGTCGCGGGCGCGACGCTGCTGGTCCATCTCGATGCGTCCCCGAGGCCAAGCGTCGGCACGGGACGCGCCCACAGGCCCATGACCTCACTGTGGTGCCCGATCCGGCCCCGGCGGGTACGAAGTGGGTAGCGCCCCGTTCGCGGCAGACCGGTGCCCTTCCCTGACCAGGTCTTCGATGGTGTCGGCCAGGTCGGAGACTCTCCGACGTCCGTCGAGTTCGATGGTGGCTCCCCGTCTGAGCAGTGGTTCGACGGTCTGGACGTAGTGCGCGATCTCCGCCTGCTGTTCGGGAGTTCTTCCATAGGGGTTCGTTCGGCCGGTGACTCGGTGGAGAAGAACCTCCAACGGTGCGCTGAGCAGAACGACGTGGTGGAAGCGGTGGTAGAACCGGACCTGGTTCTCCACCGTCCCGGACACGATCAGATCGCGGTACCGGTCAAGCAACCGGCTCATCCGCGGCTCGTCCCAGGTCCCGTCGGGCAGTTCCCACCCGCCGTAGTCCGTATCGACAGTGCGGAAACCCCGCAGGCGAAGCGCGTCGAGGACCGTGGTCTTGCCCGCGCCCGACATGCCGGTCACCAGTACCCGCGCCACGTCCGTACGATAGCGGGCAGCGCGACCGACGACAGGAGCTTCATCGCGATCCACCGTGGCGACACGGATCGCATGACATGCGACCACGCCTTAACGCGCAGACGGGGGCGGCGGTAAACGCGTTGCTGACCGAGCCGACGAAGGCTCGCCCGGGACGCGGCATCGCCACCGAAAGCGGCGGCCACCTCGCCCGATCGGTGGAACCCCGTCACCAACGCCGCGACCTTCGGCACCGCAGACGGCTACCAACAGCCGGCCAGCTACGCGGCATCGCACCTGCCCCGGTCGGGGCCGCAGCCCGGCACGTGGACGAGTTGGCGGATCGGCGTCTCCCAGAGTGGTCGCGTAGGTGGTGTCGACCGGTGGATAGCTGTGGTCACCGGGGGAGCCGCCGCGGATCGGGGTCACCTGGTAGCCGGGATGCAGCTCGCGCACGAGGTCGCGGACCCCGGTTGAGTCCGACTGAATCCGGGCCCGTTAAGCAGGGCGCAGGTCACCCGTGGTGAAGGCGAGCAGTGCGGTGCTCGCGCCCATCGATCTTCGTCTCCAGCGTCAATGATCGTTGCAGACTACGCTCGCCTCGTCCCGGCGAGGCGGCCATAGGCCCTCCACGTTCACCGGCAGGCGTAGTGGCCTGTGCTCCCTGATGCAACCGGGTGTCTTCTTGATCGACTGGCTGCAGCGGTGCGCGACTTGCGGTCAGCGAATGAGCGGACGTTCAGGCGAACTCCTTGATGAGGTCGTCGCCGCCGACCACCGGGCAACCGAACAGCTCACTGAGGACATTTCGCTGATGCTCCGTCAACGGGTTGACGAAGACGGCCAGGGCGACCGCGGCTGAACGGCAGGCGTCGCCTACTTCGCGGGCCTTACCCGAGCTGAGCAGGGTGCGCCGCGACAGCGGCAACGTCATTCTTTCCGCGCCGCCGCGGGAGACACCCCTTCTCTGAATCTGCCGGCCGACCACCCGTCCACCGAGCGCTTCCACTGAAGCCTCCAGCGCGGCAAGCTTCGCGTCCACCTGCTTGTCCTTGGCGGAGAACAAGCCGACCAGCATCACGTCGGCGTCCGCCATCCGGATGCTCAGGTGCCCAACTCGACTTCCCATCATGACGCGATACTACGAACCCCCGTCGCCTCGCAGTTGGTTGCCGTGTCCGACGGGCGGCAAATCCGGATGTCAGAGGATGACAGCGCCAGGCACCATCGTCATGTGGATGCCCGTCGAACGATCGTCTTGGTCGATGATCTCCGTTCGTTCGTGGATGGTCGTCGTGCCGAGGTGGCCCGCAGCAGCGCCGCCGGCGTTGAACTCCTCGATCGGTACCGCGACCGGCGTCTGGACGAGCTGTGGCTGGACCACGACCTGGGTGGGGACGACACGATCTGGCCGGTCGTGGAGGTTCTGGAGCGGGCTGCCTTCGACAGGTGCCCCTTCGACGTCGGCGTCATCAACGTCCACTCCGCCAATCCGGCCGCCGCCGCGAAGCTCGCCCAGGTCCTCCGGCGCTGGGGGTATCGGGTCCGTGTCGCGTCGGGCTCCACGGACGTCGGCTATCTCGACGGTCTCCCGTTGAGCTGACCGACTCGAACCCGCCTCCCGGCGGCTGTCACAGCCGGGGCGGCAAACCGAGCGCCGGTGAGAGGCGTCTGCGGCCATGGTCCCCGCTGATGTCGTCAACGAGACCGGCGTGACGGTGGTGGACGTCCGCGAGCACCTCGACCACGACGAGTGGGAGGTCGCCTCGATCAGGTACTCGGCGACGTGGCGTTCCTGGCGCAGGTGGTGATGCTGCAGGTACTGGTGGTGGCACCCGTGATCCTGCTTGCCCTGGACAGGCACAGCGGTCCGGCCGGGCGGGTGCGGGTCCGTCCTATCGCCTCGCTGCCGGTACGTAACCCGGTGATCCTGGCGTCGCTGCTCGGTGTCGCCTGCTCGGCTGCGGGCCTGCGGTTGCCGTCGGCGGCCGATGCGACGCTGACCCTGCTGTCGGGCGCTGCGGTTCCGGCCGCTCTGGTGGCGCTCGGTGCGTCGCTGCACCGCACGTCGCCGTCGCGGGACGACTGGGCCGCGCCGGTGGAGTTGGTGGTGATCACGGCGCTGAAGCTCGTCGTGCAGCCGGTCGTCGCGTACGCGGTGGGGTTGGCCCCGCATCTGCCTGCGCCGCAGGTGAGCAGAGCCCCACCCACCAGGGCAAGCGTAATCGGCTCAGTCGCGGAACCCCTCTCCGGAAGACACCTGTCAGTCACCCACACAGGACAGTGAGGCCAGGCGTCGACACGGAGAGCCACCGGCATTCGGTCGCCCTTCCGACTCCGGTCGCCGTTGGGTGTGCCCAGGCGCGGTGAGGGGCACGGATGCCGATCATGGGTGGACAGAGTGCGGCCGGGTCCCGGCGTGGTGCCGACGTCGCTCAGCAGCCGACCGCTGCCGCCACCGCTTCCCCCAGGATGCCGAGGCCCTCGGACAGCTCCTCGTCGGTCGATGTCAGGGACGGCATGAGCTTCACCACCTCGTCGACGGAGCCGGCTGTCTCCACCAGCAGTCCACGGGAGAACGCCTCCCGGGCCACCTGGCCCGCCATGTGCGGCTCCCGGAAGGTCAGACCCCACACCAGGCCCCGGCCACGTGACGCCGCCATCTGCGCCGGGTACCGCCCGGCGAACTCCGTCAGGTGCTCATCGAACAGGATGTCCCGTTCCGCTGTCTGCTTCTCCAGCCTGCTGTCGGTCCAGAACTCCTTCAGGGCGGCGGTCGCGGTGACGAAGGCGGGGTTGTTGCCGCGGAAGGTCCCGTTGTGTTCGCCGGGCTGCCAC
Organism: Micromonospora matsumotoense; assembly: GCF_900091525.1. Taxonomy (GTDB): domain Bacteria; phylum Actinomycetota; class Actinomycetes; order Mycobacteriales; family Micromonosporaceae; genus Micromonospora; species Micromonospora matsumotoensis. Next base: position 302,317 of record NZ_FMCU01000008.1, on the reverse strand, counting down.
ACGTCGAGTTCGGTGCGGAAGAGAGTGAGGGACATCGGCAGGCCGTATCCGCTGATGGACTTGGAGAGGCAGACGATGTCGGGGGTGATGCCGGCGTGCTCGAAGCTGAAGAACGGACCGGTGCGGCCACAGCCCATCTGGATGTCATCGACTATCAGCAGGATCTCGCGACGGGCACACAGCTCGGCGAGATCGGCGAGCCAGGTGGCGCGGGCCGGGTTGACACCGCCCTCACCCTGCACGGTTTCCACGATGACAGCGGCCGGCAGGTCCATTCCGCTGCTGCTGTCGGCGAGCATGGTGTCGAGCAGGGTGAGCCCGGACACCCGGCCGTCGGCGAAGCCGTCGTACGGGATGCGCCAGGTATGTCCGAGCGGGACACCGGCGCCGGCGCGCACGGCGGCGTTTCCGGTGACGGCCAGTGCGCCGAGCGACATGCCGTGGAAGGCGCTGGTGAAGGCCACGACGGTGTGGCGTCCGGTCACCTTGCGGGCTAGCTTGAGGGCGGCCTCGACACTGTTGGCTCCGGTGGGCCCGGGGAACTGCACCCGGTATTCCAAACGGCGCGGGCCGAGTACCCGTGCGGCGAATTCGGTGAGGAAGTCCTGCTTGGCGGCGGTCAGCATGTCGAGACTGTGGGTGACCCCGTCCTGCTCGAGGTAGTCCAGCAGGGCCCGCTTGAGCACCGGGTGGTTGTGGCCGTAGTTGAGGGCACCGGCACCGGCGAAGAAGTCGAGGTAGCTGCGGCCGTCGCGGGCGAACAGCCGACTGCCCCGCCCGTGGTCGAACACGACCGGCCAGTTCCGGCAGTAACTGCGGACCTCGGACTCGATTGTCGGGGCGATCATGATGTCTCCTCGGAGTTGGCGCTGCCCGTCCACCACGGTCTCGTCAGTCCTTCAGGCCTGCGCCATCTGCTCACGCAGGCTCCGCGGCCGCATGTCCGACCACACCACCGCGATGTGATCCAGGCACTCCTGCTTCGACCCGGACGTCCCTTCGGCGGTCCAGCCGGCCGGCAGCTCCCGGTCGGCCCACCAGATCGAGTACTGCTCCTCGTCGTTGCGTACGACGCGGTAGACACCGTCGTCAGTCATGGCCCCTCCGGCTGGTCGGGTAATCCGAGTAGGTGGGCCCGATCCTGCCGGGCAAACCCGCACCGTCCATAGAGACGAACGCGCAGACGCGTCGTGCGGTCCCGTCCCTGTTCGGCGGTCCCCTGCGTCGCGCAGGCTCTGGTCACGGCGAACCGCCAACCGGAAGGGGGCTCGACATGGCCGAGCGACGCCACCTGATCTCTATTGACGACCTCTCGGACGACGAGCTGCGCTGGATCGTCGAGCGCGGCGTCGAGTACTCACGTGGTACCGCGGGAGCCACCCAGCCGCTGTCCGGGACGGTCGTCGGCGTGCTGTTCCGTAAGACGTCCACCCGGACCCGGACCGCGTTCTCCGCCGGTGCGCTGCGGCTGGGCGCCGGACTCGTCACCTACGGCCCCGCCGACCTGCAGCTGGCCACCGGCGAGTCCGTCGAGGACACCGGAGCGGTGCTGTCCGGCATGCTCGACGTCCTGGTCGCCCGTACCGCCGGGCCGGAGGCCGAACTGCGGGCGTACGCCGGCCAGAAGCAGATGTCGGTGATCAACGCGATGAGCGCGGTCGAACACCCGACGCAGGCCCTCGCCGACCTCACCACGATCGTCCAGCACTTCGGTCGGGTGGAGGGCGTACGGGTGCTGTACGTGGGGGAGGGGAACAACACCGCCTCCGCGCTGACGCTCGCCCTGTCCCGCTACCCCGGCACCGAGTTGCACCTGCGTACCCCAGCCGGGTACGGCGTCGAACAGAGGTACCTCGATCAGGCGGCGGCGTCCGCCCGGCGCAGCGGCGCGCGCGTCGAACAGCGGCACGACCTGTCCGGCCTGCCGCCGGTCGACGTCGTCTACACCACCCGTTGGCAGACCACGGGATCGACGAAGCCGACGCCCCACTGGCGTTCCGAATTCGCTCCGTTCCAGGTCAACGAGGCGTTGATGGCGGCCGCCCCGGACGCGGTGTTCATGCACGACCTGCCGGCACACCGGGGCGAGGAGGTGACCGCGGCGGTACTCGACGGCCCCAGGAGCATCGCTTTCACGCAGGCCGAGAACAAGTACCACAGCGCCCGGGCGGTCCTGGAGTGGTGTGTCGCCAGCCGGCCGAGCGGCGGAGCGGGGCGGTGACCACCTTTCTCGACGACATCTCCACCCACGCCGCGACCCGGCCCGCCGCACCGGCGATCGTCACCCCGGACAGCGTCGTGTGCTACGGGGATTTCGCCGCCCGCACCGATCGGCTGGCCCGCGCGCTGGTCGCCCGGGGCGTCGGACCGGAGCAGGTGTGTGCGGTCCTGGTCGACCGGAGCCCCGAGGCCGTCATCGCGATGGCGGCCGTGCTCCGGGCCGGCGGTGCCTTCCTCACCCTCAACACCGAGCTGCCCGACCAGCGGCTGGCGGCCATGGTCCGCACGGCGCAGGCCAGCATCCTGGTCACCACTGCGTCCCGGGCCGGGCGGCCCGGCGTCCCCGTCGACGGCCCGACCGTGTTCGTCGACGCGCCTGACGTACCGGCCACCCTGCGACCGTTGGCGCCCCGTTCGCTCGCCTACGTGAGTCACACCTCCGGCTCCTCCGGACCGCCGAACGCGGTACTGCTGGAGCACCGCGGCGTCACCAACTACCTGCGGTTCATCGTCGACGACTACGGACTCGGCCCGGACACCGTGGTGCTGCAACTCGCGCCGTTCGGATACGACGCCTCGATCCGCGACACGTTCGCCCCGCTCGTCGCCGGCGGGCAGGTGGTCCTGGTGCCGCGGTCCACTCTGCTGCGGGCCGGTGAGTTCGTCGCGGCCGTGCGGGAGTGGGGGGTGAACACGATCCTCTCGGCCACCCCGACGTTCCTGACGTCGCTGCGGCACAGCGAGCTGCCCGACCTGCGATTGACCGTGTCCAGCGGCGAGTCGCTGCGGCCGTTTCTCATCGCCGGCGGCCGGGACGGCGTGCGCGGACGGATGATCAACCAGTACGGTCCGACCGAGGCCACGATGACCTCGACCCGCTTCGACGTGCCACCGGTCCCCGACACCACTGTCGACCTGATCGGGACACCGATCGACGGCGTCGACGTGCACCTGCTCGACGACGCTCTGCGCACCGTGCCCGACGGCGACGTCGGCGAGGTGTACATAGGTGGCTGTGGTGTCGGACGCGGGTACGGCGGCCTGCCGGCGTTGACCGCGGACCGGTTCGTGCCGGACCCCCACGGTGCGCCGGGCGCGCGCCTGTACCGCACCGGGGACCTGGCGCGCAGGTCGCCCGACGGCGACCTCGTGTACCTCGGACGAATCGACAGGCAGATCAAGGTCCGTGGATACCGGGTCGACCCTGCCGAGGTCGAGGGCGCCCTGCTGGCACACCCCGCCGTTGCTGGTGCGCAGGTCACCGCGGGGACCGACGTCGACGGCCGGGTCTTCCTGATCGCCCAGGTCGCCGGCGCGGCGGCGCAGGTGACGGACTCGGCACTGCGGACACATCTCGCGCAGACGCTGCCCCGCCACATGATCCCGCGACGATTCGCCCGGATCGACCGGCTACCCACCACCGTCAGTGGCAAGACCGACCGCCGGGCGATCACCGCGGACGGACCATGAGGACGACGGGCGTCGGGCCCACGCTCGCTGATGTGCGGACGGCTGCCGCGCGGATCACGGGCCTGGTGGACCGCACCCCGCTGCTGGCCCTCGATTCGCGGGTGCTGCTCAAGGCCGAGCACCGCCAGCGCGGCGGGTCGTTCAAGGTCCGGGGCGCGGCGAACGCGATGCTCGCGCGGTATGCGGGCGAGGTGGTCGCTGGTTCGTCAGGTAACCACGGCATCGCCGTCGCCATGCTCGGCGCCGCGCTGGGCATCAGGGTGACCATCGTGATGGCCGCCGGTGCCAGCGACGGCAAGGCACAGGTGATCCGTTCGCTCGGCGCCGGTGTGGTGCAGGTGGCCGGTGGGGTGGCCGAGCGTGACCGCCGGGCCGAGGACATCGCCGCGGCGACCGGAGCGGTCCTCGTGCCGTCCTCCGACCACGAACTGGTGGTGGCCGGGGCCGGCACCGTGGGGCTCGAGGTGTTCGAGGAGGTGCCGGCCGTGTCGACGATCTTCGTACCGGCCGGCGGTGGAGGCCTGCTGGCCGGCGTGTGCGTCGCCGCGTCGGCGCTGTCCCGGCCGGTGCGGGTCGTCGGGGTGGAGCCGATGTCCGCCCGCCGGTACGCCGTGTCGGTAGCCCGGGGTGCGCCGACGGAGTTGCCCCCGTCCATGACGATCGCCGACGGCCTCCGGGGGCAACGGCCCGGTGCGGTTCCCTGGCCGATCATCCGGCACCGGGTCGACGACCTGATCGGCGTGACCGACGACGCGATCATCCACGCCCTGGGCATCCTCCGCCGTGCCGGTGTCAGCGCGGAGCCGAGCGGCGCGGTGGCACTGGCCGGCGCGCTACGGCGCGGATCCGCCGGCCGCGCGGTGGTCATCGTATCCGGTGGAAACGGCGTGGCCGGCGACGGCAGCACCAGCACGACAGAAGAACCTCCGGCAGAACTGCTGCCGGCGTCAACCGGTGAGTCTGCATGTTCTTCCCTGCACCGTTCCGGTCGTGCGGAGGAGTCTCGTGGTAGGCGCATCGCGGAGCGGATGCAACTCGAGGAGCGGCTCTATGACCGAACAGACATCCCCCGGGTCAGGAGTGCTGGCGACAGTCGGGGCGACACCGATCGTCGAGCTGGTGAAGCTCGACCCACATAGTCCGTTCAGGATGTTCGCCAAGTTGGAGTCGCACAACCCGGGCGGCAGCATCAAGGACCGCTCGGCGTTGGAGATGCTGCGCGAGCGCATCCGCGACGGGCGGCTCGTACCTGGACGGTCGGTGGTGGTCGAGTCCAGTTCCGGCAATCTCGGAATCGGGCTCGCACAGGTCTGCGGATACTACGGAATCCGCTTCATCTGCGTGGTCGACCCGCGTACCAACCGGCACAACATCGCCGTCATGCGCGCCCTCGGCGCGCAGGTCGAGGAGGTCACCGACGTCGACCCGGCCACCGGTGAATACCTGCCCGTCCGTATCCGGCGGGTTCGGGAGCTGGTCGCGACGATCGACCACGCGTACTGCCCGGACCAGTACTCGAACCCGCTCAACCCGAAGGCACACCACACGACCGTGCAGGAGATCGTGCGTGCCCTGCCCGAGGTCGACTACCTGTTCTGTGCCACGAGTTCCTGCGGCACCCTGCGGGGGTGCGCCGAGTACATCCGGACGCACCAGCTGCCGGTGACCATCGTGGCGGTGGACGCGCTGGGCAGTGCGATCTTCGGCCCGGCGGTCGGCTGGCGGATGCTGCCCGGCCACGGCGCATCGGTGCGCCCGCAGCTGTACGGCAGTGACCTGGCCGACGTCGTGGTCCGCGTCGACGACGTGGACGCGATCGCAGCCTGCCGTCGGCTGGCCGCCCGCGAGGCGATCCTCGTCGGTGGCTCGTCGGGCGCCGTCGTGGCGGGCCTGGAGCAGATCCGTGACCAGATCCGCCCCGGGGCCACCTGCGCGATGGTCTTCCCCGACCGCGGCGAGCGCTACCTGGACACCATCTACGACGACGACTGGGTCATGACGTACTTCGGTGACGTGTCGCATCTGTGGAACAAGCCCGACGTGCAGGTGGCGCCGTGTTGATCCTCGGAGCAGGTGAGGTCCGAGCCGTCCTCGACGGGGCCGAGCGCGAGGTGGTGGCTGCGGTGGACGCGGCATACCGGTCACACGCGGGGGGCCAGACGCGCGTACCGCAGTCGGTCTTCCTCCGCTTCCCGGACAGAGAGCGTGAGCGGATCATCGCGCTGCCGGCCTTTCTGGGTGGTGCCACGCCCGTCTGCGGGGTGAAGTGGGTGTCGTCCTTCCCCGACAACCTCAGCCGGGGGATGCACCGCGCGTCGGCCGTGATGTTCCTGAACTCGGTGAACACCGGTGTGCCGGAGGCGGTCCTCGAAGCGTCGGCGATCTCGGCGGGCCGTACCGCCGCCAGCGCCGCCCTGGCAGCGGCCACCCTCTCCTCGTCCCGCCCGGAAACCGCGGTGACGCTGGTCGGCTGCGGCCCGATCGCCTTCGAGGTGCTGAGGTATCTGCGGGCCGTGCTGCCGACGGTGGACACCGTGACGTTGTACGACCTGAGCGCGGACCGGGCACGGTCCTTCGCCGCCGAGGCGCGGTCGGTCTGGCCGACGCTGCAGGTCGACGTGGCCGGGAGCGCGGCCGACGCCCTGGCCCGCCACAGACTCGTCTGCCTGGCGACGACGGCGGCCGCCCCGCACCTGGGTACCGAGCACTGCCGCCCGGGAACGCTGGTGCTGCATCTGTCGTTGCGTGACCTCACCCCCGACTCGATCCGTTCCAGCGTCAACGTCGTCGACGACGCCGACCATGTCTGCCGGGCCGCGACGTCGTTGGATCTGGCCCAGCAGGAAGCCGGCCATCGCGACTTCATCTCCTCCTCGCTGGGCGAGATCCTGGTGACCGGTGAGCGGTACGTCAGAAGCGACGACGCCGTGACGGTGTTCTCTCCGTTCGGCCTCGGCTGCCTGGACCTGGCGGTGGCCGACCTGGTCCGGCGTGCGGCGTCGGCCCGCGGCCTGGGCACCACCCTGGAGAACTTCCTACCGACGGAGCAGCAGGTGCGCGCATGACCGACATCCTCGAAACCGACAACCAGTTCCGACTGTCGTTCGAGCAGGAGCAGCTGTGGTTCCTCGACCAGGTCCGGTCCGGTGCCCAGGAGTACCTGCTGCACTGGGGTTTCCGGCTGCGCGGGCCGCTGGACCGGGAGGCCCTGACCGCCGCCTTCACGGAGATCGTCAGCCGGCACGAGATCCTGCGTACCCGCTATGCGACCGTCGACGGACAGCCGGTGCAGATCATCGAGGAACCGGCACCGGCCGACATCACGGTGGTGGACCTCAGCGAATACCCGACGGACGAGCAGGACCGACGGGTACGGGAAATCGGCGAGGTCGCGGTGACCACACCCATCGACCTGCGGGCGGGCACGCCCTGGCGGCTGACCACCGTCCAGCTCTCCCCGAGCGACACGATCCTGATGATCGTGGTGCATCACATCGCCTTCGACGGCCCGTCGCTGGGCATCCTCGCCAGGGAGTGGGGTGTGCTCTACGCGGCCCATGCCCGGGGCGCGGAACCACCGCCGGAGCCGTTGGCACCGCTGGAGCTTCAGTACGCCGACTTCGCCGACTGGCAGCGGAACCGGTGGCGCGCGGACGATGTGGCGCTCCTGCGGCAACTGGACTACTGGCGGCGGCGGCTGGCCGGACTGACCCCACTGGAGCTGCCCACGGACCGGCAGCGCCCCGCCGTCTGGGAGCCGGCCGGCGACGTGGTCGCGTTCGCGGTGCCGGCGCCGCTGTCGGCCCGGATCACCGCCGTGGGACGCGCAGTCCGGGCGACCCCGTTCATGGTGTTCCTGGCCGTGTACCAGCTCTTGATCAGCCGCTACGCGGACCAGCTCGACTTCGGTGTCGGGGTGTCGACGAGTGGACGGAACCGGATCGAGCTGGAGCCGGTGATCGGCTCGCTCGCCCAGACGGTGGTGCTGCGGACCGACCTGTCCGGCGATCCCACCTTCGTCGAGCTGCTCGCCCGCGTCCGCGAGACGGCACTGGACGCCTTCGCACACAAGGACGTACCTCTGCAACGGCTGGCCGCCGAGCTGGCACCGGACCGCGGCCTGTCCCGTAACCCCCTCTTTCAGGTCGGGTTCGGGGTCCTCAACGGCCAGGGGGAGCCGCTGCGCCTGCCCGGCATCGAGGTCGACTGGGTGCCGACCCCGGTGCTCAGCGCCACCTTCGACATGTCGCTGCAGATGGTCGAGGAGCCGGACGGGTCGTGGGTCGCCCGGCTGACCTATCCCACCGTGCTCTTCGACCGGGGCCGGATCCAGCGGATGGCCGACAACTACCTGGCGCTCCTGGAGAACCTCGCGGCGACGCCTGAGCTGCCGCTGCGTGCCGTGCCGACCGTGACGGCCGTGGAACGGCAGCGGCTGCTCGGCGGCAACCCCGGGCCGGGCGAGGTGCCCGACGCGTTGCTGCCGCACCTGTTCCGGGCCCAGGCCGAGGCCACGCCGGACGCGGTTGCCGTGGTCTGCGGTGACGTCCAGCTGACCTACGCCGAGCTGATGTCCAGGGCGGACGGGGTGGCCGGCTTCCTGCACTCCCGCGGAATCGGCGCCGAGACGGCCGTCGGTGTCGCCATGCACCGCGGTACCGATGTCGTGGCCGCCCTGCTCGGGACGTTCATCGCCGGCGCGGTCTACGTCCCGCTGGCACCCGACCTGCCGGCCGACCGGCTGGACTTCATGATCGACAACGCCGGCATCGAGCTGGTGCTCACCGAGACGGCGCTGCGACAGCGAATCCCCCGGCGCGTACCGGCGGTGGCGCTCGACGAGCAGTGGGCCGACGTCACCCGCGCCACACCACCGTCCCCGGTGGCGCTCGACGCCACGAACGCCGCCTACGTCATGTACACGTCCGGATCCACAGGTCAGCCCAAGGGCGTCGTGATCACCCACGGCGGGATCCGCAACCGGGTGCTGTGGGCGGTGAGCCAGCACCAGCTCACCAGCACCGACCGCGTACTACAGAAGACGACGATCGGGTTCGACGCCTCGGTGTGGGAGTTCCTGGCGCCGCTGGTGTCCGGCGGATGCGTGGTGATGGCGCCGCAGGACGCGCACCGCGACACCGCCGTGCTGGTCGGTGCTCTCGCGGAGCACCGGATCACCGTGGTGCAGCTCGTCCCGTCCGTGCTGCGGACCGTGGTGGACGAGCCGGACCTGGCCGCGTGCACGGCACTGCGACTGGTGTGCTCCGCCGGCGAGCCGCTGCCGGCCGAACTGTGCGAGCGACTGCTCGGGGTGATCGAGGTGGAGCTGTACAACACCTACGGCCCGACCGAGTGTGCGATCGACGCGACCGCGTGGCGTTACGCGCGTGACGGGACAGACGGCACGGTCCCGATCGGTGCCGCACTGCCCGGCGTCGACCTGTATGTGGTGGACTCCGCCGACCGGATCACCCCTATCGGCGTACCCGGCGAGTTGTGCATCGGTGGCGTCGGCCTCGCCCGTGGCTACGCCAGGCGCGGCGACCTCACCGCCGAACGGTTCACCCCGAACCCCTTCGCCACCCGGCCGGGTCAGCGGTGGTACCGCACCGGGGATCTCGTCAGGTGGCGCGTCGACGGGACGCTGGAGTTCGTCGGCCGCCTCGACGCACAGGTCAAGGTACGGGGGGTACGCGTCGAACCCGGTGAGGTGGAGGCTGCGCTCCGGGCACATCCGGCGGTCGCGGCGGCCGTGGTCACCGCCTACCGCTCCGGTGCCGGTGACCTGGAACTCGCGGGCTACGTGGTGCCGGCCGCCGGGGCGACGGTGGACCCCGACGAGCTGTCCGGATTCCTCGCCACCCGACTGCCCGCCGCGATGGTTCCCGCCAGCATCATCCCGCTGGCCGAGCTCCCGTCCCTGCCCAACGGAAAGGTCGACCGGTCGGCGCTGCCGGCCCCCGACAGCCGGCCCCGCGACGACGACCCCGGTCACGTCGCGCCACGAACGCCCACCGAGCGGGCCGTCGCCACCGTCATGGGCGAACTGACCGGGGTCGAGCGGGTCGGCGTGGCGGACGACTTCTTCGCGATGGGTGGGCACTCGCTGCTGGCGATCCGGCTCGCACACCGGTTGCGCCGCAGGTTCGGGCTGGAACTGACGGTGGCCACCCTGTTCGACGGACGGACCGTGGAGCGGGTCGCCGCCGCGATCGACGCGGGCACGACACCCGACAGTGGGCCGCAGATCGTGCCCGTACCCCGCACCGGCGCCCTGCCGACCTCGTACGGTCAGCAACGGCTGTGGTTCCTCGACCAGCTCGAACCGGGCAGCGCGGAATACCTGGTCCCGATGGTGTACCACCTCACCGGAACGCTGGACACCGCGGCCCTGCACCGCGCGGTGGAGCAGGTCAGCGCCCGACACGAGGTGCTGCGCACCCGCTACGTCGCCGACAACGGTATCCCGCTGCAGGTCGTGGACCCCCCCGGCCCGGTGGCCTTCGACGTGGTGGACCTGGCCGGCGCCGCGAATGCCGCACCGCGTGCCAGGGCGATCATCGAGGCGGCGAGCGCCCGACCGTTCGATCTCACCGCCGAGCGCCCGCTGCGGGTCACGGTCGTGCACACGGCCGCCGACGAACACCTGGTCGCGATCACCCTGCACCACATCGCGTTCGACAACTGGTCGCTGGGCATCTTCCTGCGCGAGCTTAACGAGGCGTACGCGGCGGGCCTCGCCGGTGCCCGGTGGTCGACGCAGCCGCTTGCGGTGCAGTACGCCGACGTCGCCGCCTGGCAGCGCGACCGGCAGGCCGACGGCACCCTCGGCAGCCAGATCGAGTACTGGCGGACCCAGCTCGCCGGGCTCGTGCCGGTCGAACTCACCCCCGACCGGCCCCGCCAGCCCGGGCGTGACCTCCGCGGCGACCTGCTGATCGTCGATGTTCCGCAGGACACCGCGGTGGCGGCACGCGCGCTGGGCAACCGGACCGGTGCCACCCTCTTCATGGTGCTGCTGGCCGCGTTCGACGTGTTGCTGGGCCGCCACACCGGCCGCACCGACATCGCGATCGGCACCCCGGTCGCTGGACGGACGCGGCCGGAGAGCGAGGACCTGATCGGCTTCTTCGTCAACAACCTCGTGGTCCGGGCCGACCTGGGCGGCGATCCGAACTCCCTCGACCTGATCGACCGGATCCGCCGGACCACCCTGAAGGCGTTCGCCCACCAGGAGGTGCCGTTCGAACACCTCGTCGACGCCCTGCAACCGGACCGCGACCTGTCCCGCAACCCGCTGTTCCAGATCATGTTCGAGGTACAGCACAGCACCGATGCCTCGCCGGCCGCCCTCGCCGGGTGCACCGCGGTCGGCCTGGGCAGCGGCGTGGCCGTGGCGAAGTTCGACCTGACCCTGTCCGTGATGGAACAGCCGGACGGGCGGCTGGAATGCTGGTTCGAGTACGCCACCGCACTGTTCGACCGCGCGACGGTCGAACGCCTCGCCCGCCAGTACCTACGCCTGCTCAGCGGCATGGTCGCCGACCCACACACCCGGATCAGCGAACTCGATCTGCTGTCCGCCGACGAACGCCACACGATCGTGCACCGGTGGCCGGACCCCGACGCGGACCGGCTGGACCGGCTCGACCCGCCCGACGAACGGCACCTGTCGGTACCGGAGCTGTTCGCACGGTGGGCGGCCCGGACTCCGGACGCGACAGCCGTGGTGTTCGGGGCCGAGCAGCTCAGTTTCGCCGAGCTGAACGTGCGGGTCAACGCGCTCTCGCACCGCCTCCGGGCGATGGGCGTCGGCCCGGAGGTCGTCGTCGGCTCCTGCCTCGAACGCGGGTTCGCACCGGTCGTGGTGCTGCTGGCGGTGCTCAAGGCCGGCGGGGTGTACGCGCCGTTCGACCCGGAACATCCGCCGGAGCGCCTGCGCTACATGCTCGCCGACGCCGGCGCGCACCTCGTGGTGACCACCGGCAGGTTCGCCGACCGGTTCGCCGGACACGAACGCCCGGTGCTCGTCGTCGACGACGGGGACGGGGCAGGTGACCCGCCGTCGGACGACCCGGCACCGGTGACCGTGCCGGACAACCTCGCGTACATCATCTACACGTCCGGGTCGACCGGCCGCCCGAAGGGCGTGATGATCTCGCACCGGTCGTACGCGCACCACTGCCGGGTGATCGCCGACTACTACGGCGTGCGTCCCGGGGAGCGGGTCATCCTGCTCTCGGCGCTCACCTTCGACGTCGCCATGGATCAGATCGGTGCCACCCTGGCCGCCGGCGCCACGATCGTGGTGAGTGACCCGGTCTTCTGGACGCCGAGCGAGTTGCCGCCCAAGCTGGAGCAGTACGGCGTGACGATCATGGAGATCACCCCCGCGTACTACCGCGAGATGCTGGAGTCCGGCGTCGACCGGCTCGCCGGCCTGAAACTCATGAACGTCGGCTCGGACGTGGTGACCGTCGCCGACGCCCAACGGTGGGCGGCGACCGGTCTGTCCGGCCGGTTCCTCTGCAACTACGGGCCGACCGAGGCGAGCGTCACCTGCATGCTCAACCCGGTATCGGGTGACCTCGCCAACGAGCGCAGCACGGCCACCCTGCACATCGGCCGCGCGGTCGCCGGTACCCGGGTGTACGTGCTCGACGCGGGCCTGCGTCCGCTTCCGGTGGGGGTTCCCGGCGAACTCTGCATCGGCGGCGTGCGCCTGGCCCGTGGCTATCACGACCGGCCCGAGCTGACTGCGGAGCGGTTCGTGCCCGACCCGTTCGGGACCGAACCGGGAGGGCGCCTCTACCGCAGCGGTGACCTGGTCCGGCACCGGCCGGACGGCACCGTCGAATTCCTCGGCCGCCTCGACACCCAGGTGAAGATCCGTGGCTTCCGCATCGAACTCGCCGAGATCGAAGCCGCGTTGGCCAAGCATCCCGCGGTGTCCGCAGCCGCCGTCGTCGCCAAGGACGTCGGGCCCGGCGACAAACGGCTCGTCGCCTACCTCGAGTCGCCCCACGACACCGGGCCCGACCTTGACGAGCTACGGGCGTACCTGCGGGAGTCGCTGCCCTCGTACATGATCCCGTCGGCCTGGGTCACCGTCGCGGCCCTGCCGCTGTCACCGAGCAAGAAGGTCGACCGGGCGGCGCTGCCCGATCCGACCCCGCCCCAGCTCGACGGCGCCCGCGGGTACGTGGCGCCGCGCAACCCGGCGGAGGAGACCATCGCCGGGATCTGGTCCGACATCCTCGGCGTCGACCGGATCGGCGTCGACGACGACTTCTTCGCACTCGGCGGGCACTCCCTGCTGGCCACCCGGGTCCTGGCCCGGCTGCGGGCGGCCCTCGCCGTCGAGATCCCGCTGCGCTGCCTGTTCGACGCGACCACCGTGGCGGAGCTGGCGGTGGTGGTGACCGACCTGATCACGGCGGAACTCGACGAGCTGACCGACGCCCAGCTGAGTGAACTGCTTTCCCGGGATGGTGCCCAGTGACTGAGACGATCGATCGAGCAGGTCTACGCGCCGAGTTGCTCCGGCGCAGGCTGGCAGGTGCCGCGGCCGCCGCGCCGGACGAAGGGATCGCCCGGGTGCCGCGCGGGACGCCGTCGGCGTTGTCGTTCGCGCAGCGCCGGCTGTGGATTCTCGACCAGCTCCGGCCGGGGGGCACGGAGTACCTGGTCAGTGCGGGCCTCCGACTGTTCGGGCCGCTGCAGCCCGACGCACTGCGGGCGGCGCTGGACGGGATCGTGGCGAGACACGAGATACTGCGCACCCACTACGTGGTGGTCGACGGCGACCCGCGCCAGGTGATCGACCCCCCGGCACCGGCCACCCTGCACGAGGTGGACCTGCGTGACCTCGACCCCGCCGCGCAGGACGCGCGGATCGCCGGCTGGTTGACCCACGACCGGGTGCCCGTCGACCTCGCGACCGGGCCGGTGCTGACCGGAACCCTCGCCCGGTTGGCCGACGAGGAGCACGCGCTGGTCGTGACCCTGCACCACATCGCCTTCGACGGCTGGTCCGAGCAGGTGCTGTGGCGTGAGCTCGACCGGTTGTACACCGCCGCTCTGACCGGCGGACCGTCCCCGCTGGCACCACTGCCGGTGCAGTACGCCGACTTCGCCGCCTGGCAGCGCGGTGCGGTGTCCGGTGCCGTGCTGGACCGCCAGCTCGACTACTGGCGGCAGGCGCTGGCCGGTGCCACCCCGGTGGAACTGCCGCTCGACCGACCGCGCCCACAGGTCCGGGACAGCACCTGCGACCTGGTCCCGTTCGCGGTGCCCGCGTCGGACGCCCGAGCCCTGCACGAACTCGCCCGCCAGGCGGGCGCGACGCCGTTCATGGTGCTGCTGGCCGGGTACGCGATCCTGCTCGGCCGATTCGGCCGCAGCGACGACGTCACCGTCGGCACCCCGGTGGCCAGCCGCGACCGGTCCGAGGTGCAGGACCTGATCGGGCTGTTCCTCAACACGCTGGTCCTGCGCACCGACCTGTCCGGTGACCCGTCCTTCCACGAGGTGCTCCGGCGGGTGAAGGAGACGGCGCTCGGCGCCTACGCCCACCAGGAACTCCCGTTCGAACGGCTGGTGGACGAACTGGCCCCCGTGCGCGACGCTTCCCGGACACCACTGTTCTCGACCATGTTCCTGTGGGCCAGCGGGGACTCCGGGACCCACCGCGTCGGCGGGCTGCGCGCCGAGGAACTGCCGGTCGGCGAGAGCGACGCCAAGTTCGACCTGACCCTGGTGGCCGTCGACCAGCCCGACGGCACCCTCACCGGGTTCCTGAACTACGCCACCGCGCTGTTCGACAGGGACACCGTCGAGCGGTTCGCGGCCCACTTCACCACCCTCGTCGGCACCATCGCGCGCATGCCGGACGCACCGATCAGCCGGCTGGCCGAGTCCCCACCGGCGGAGCGGCGGCTGGTGGTGCGGACGTGGAACGAGACCGCCGTGGCGTACCCGACCGGCACGCTGCCGCAGCTGTTCGCACAGCAGGTGGCCCGTACCCCGGACGCCGTCGCCGTCCGCTTCGACGGCGAGGACGTCACCTACGCCGAGCTGGACCGGCGGACCGACCGGCTGGCGCGGTACCTGGTCGGCGCGGGCGTCGGGCCGGAGTCGATAGTCGGTGTGTGCCGCCGGCGCGGCGTCGGGCTGGTGGTGGCGCTGCTGGCGATCCAGAAGGCCGGCGGCGCCTACCTGCCGCTGGACCCGGAGTACCCGGCCGAGCGCCGTGACTACATGTGCGCCGACGCCGGTGCCACGATCGTGCTCACCGACACCGAACCGGTCGTCGCCGACACCGGGCCGATGCCGGCGGGGCCGGTCCCGGCGGGGCCGGACCATCCGGCGTACGTGATCTACACGTCCGGCTCGACCGGCCAGCCCAAGGGGGTCGTGGTCACGCACCGCGCGATCGTCAACCGGCTGCGGTGGATGCAGGACGCGTACCGGCTGGACGCCACCGATCGGGTGCTGCAGAAGACCCCGTACAGCTTCGACGTGTCGGTGTGGGAGTTCTTCTGGCCGCTGGTCACCGGGGCCACCCTGGTGGTCGCCCGGCCCGACGGCCACCGCGACCCGCACTACCTGGCCGAACTGGTCGCCACCGAGCAGGTCACCACCCTGCACTTCGTGCCGTCCATGCTCCGGGCGTTCCTGGCCGAGTCGTCCGGGCCGTTGCCGTCGGTGCGTCGGATGATCTGCAGCGGCGAGGCGCTCCCGGCCGACCTGGCCGACGCCGTCCACGAGCGGATCGACGGCCGGCTGTACAACCTCTACGGGCCGACCGAGGCCGCCGTCGACGTCACCGCGACCCTGTGCGAGCCCGGGACGCCGGTCACGATCGGCAGGCCGATCGCCAACACCCGCACCTACATCGTCGACGGGAACCTGCGACCGGTCCCGGTCGGCGTGCCGGGTGAGCTGCTGCTGGGCGGCGTGCAACTGGCCCGCGGCTACCTCAACCGTCCGGAGCTCACCGCGCAGCGGTTCGTTCCCGACCCGTTCGAGGATTCCGGCGGACGGCTCTACCGCACCGGTGACCTCGCGAGATACCTGCCGGACGGTCGCATCGACTACCTCGGCCGGCTCGACGACCAGGTGAAGATCCGCGGGCACCGCATCGAGCTCGGCGAGATCGAGGCGGTGACGGCCGGGCACCCGGGCGTGTCCGCGGTCGCCGTCACGGTGCACGACGGCCAGCTCGTCGGCTACCTCGTCGCCCGGGACCCGGGCACCGACGTCGACGTGAGCGACGTGGCGTCGTTCCTGCGCCGTCGACTGCCCGAGGCGATGATCCCGAGCCACTGGCAACTGCTCTCCGCGCTGCCCCTGACCACCAGTGGGAAGACGGACCGCCGCGCGCTGCCGGCCCCGACGCCCGGTCGCGCCTGGGCGACCGGCGAATACGTCGCCCCCCGTACCGCAGCCGAACGCGTCGTCGCCGACGCCCTCGGCGCGGCGCTGGGCGTCGAACGGGTCGGTGTGCACGACCGGTTCTTCGACATCGGCGGCGACTCCATCCGGGCCATCCGCGCGATCGGGGCCCTGCGCCGCGCGGGGCTGGGCCTGTCGGTGCAGGACATCTTCACCCACCAGACGGCGGCGCAGCTGGCGACGCTCGCCGGCCGGTCGGCGGCCGGCGCGGACGACCCGCTGGTCGGCCCGTTCGAGCAACTCGGTCCGGGCGACCGCGAGCGGCTCCCGGACGGCCTCGTCGACGCCTACCCGATGGGCCAGGTGCAGGCCGGCATGGTGTACGAGATGCTCGTCGACAACTCGCACCCGGCATACCAGAACGTGACCAGCTTCGACATCGTCGACGACGGCCCGTTCTCCCTGGCCGCGTTGCGTGCCGCCGGGCAGTGGCTGGTCGACCGGCACGAGATCCTGCGCACCACGTTCGACGTGTCCGGCTACTCCGAGCCGATGCAACTCGTCCATGCCACGGCACGCGTCGAGATGGGCTTCGACGACCTGCGCGGGCTCCCGGAGACCGAGCAGCAGGACGTCCTGGCGCAGTACCGGCACACGATGCACTCCACGAGGCTGCCCATCGACCACGCCCCGCAACTGCGCTGGCACGTGCACCGCACCGGGGAGCGGACGTGGGTGCTGACCCACACGGAGTGCCACGCCATCCTGGACGGCTGGAGCCACCACTCCCTCATCGGTGAACTGCGGGACACCTACCGCGCGATCCGGGACTCGGACAGCGATGCGCTCAAGCCCCCGCCCCCGGGACGCTACGCCGACTTCGTCAGGTGGGAACGGCGATCGGTGTCGTCCGGGACGGACGAACGGTTCTGGCGGGACCGCGTCGGCGGCCACGACCGGGTCGCCCTGCCTGCGGACACCGCCCCGGCCGGCCACGGCGCGGTACCGGAGCTGCGGATGTCCTGGCGGCACCTCGAACCGCAGCTACGTCGACTGGCCGCGCGGACGCAGACCTCCCTCAAGGCCGTGCTGCACACCGCGCACCTCGCGATGCTCGGCGTCATCACCGGCCAGCAGCGGTTCTTCAGCGGTCTGGTCGTCAACGGCCGGCCCGAGCTGCTGCGCGGCGACGAGGTGATGGGGATGTACCTCAACACGGTGCCGTTCGCGGTGGACCTGCGCACGCCCCGCTGGCGTGACCTCGTGCGCGCCGTGTTCGCCGAGGAACTCGCCGTCTGGCCGCACCGCCGCTACCCGATCCCCGCGATGCAACGGGCCTGGGGCGGCGGAAAACCGCTGATCAGCGCCATCTTCTCCTACCTCGACTTCCACGTCCTCGACGCGCAGCAGGACGTGTTCGGCGCGGTCGTCGACGACAGCCCCAACGAGTTCACCCTGGTCACGTTGACCTTCCCGGGCGAGCTGCGACTGGAGTGCCGGGCCGGCTGGGCGACGCAGGAGCGGCTGACCGCCCTGGGGGAGACCTTCCTCGCACTGCTCACCGCGATGGTCGCCGACGACGGCACCAACCCGGTGGCCCTCGACGCGACCCCGGCGCACCGGTTCACCGCGCCGCAGCAGGACTGGCCCGCGCTGCCCGAGGTGTGCATCACCGACCTGTTCACCGCCCAGGTCCGCGCCCGGCCGGACGCCGTCGCGCTAGAGTACGGCGAGTCGCGCCTGACCTACGGTCAGCTCGACGCCCGGGCCAACCAACTGGCGTGGGCGCTCCGTGAGCACGGCGCCGGCCCGGAGACGCCCGTCGCGGTCTGCATGGACCGGGGGATCGACGCGGTGGTGGCGCTGCTGGGCATCCTCAAGGCCGGCGCCTGCTACCTGCCGCTCGACCCGAAGTACCCGGACAGCCGCATCGAGTACCTCCTCGACGATTCCGGCGCCCGGCTCATGCTGGGCGGGCCGGGCCAGGCCCACCGCTTCGCGGCGCGTCCCGGGCTGACCACGCTGAGCCTGGACCCCGGCTGGTGGTCGGACAGCAGCCGGCCGACCACCGCGCCACAGGTGACGCTGTCACCGGAGAACCTTGCCTACCTCACGTACACGTCGGGATCCACCGGACGCCCGAAGGGCGTGCAGGTCCCGCACCGCGGCGTCGTACGGCTCGTGCACGGCCAGGACTACGCCCGGCTGGACGCCGACCAGGTCCTGCTGCAGGCCGGCACGCTCGCCTTCGACGCGTCCACGTTCGAGGTGTGGGGCGCGCTGTGCAACGGGGCACGGCTGGTCGTCGCCCCGCAGACGCCGACCGCAGCTGAGCTCGAGGAGATCCTGAGCCGGCACGGGGTGACCGTGCTGTGCCTGCCCACCGGCCTCTTCACCACCATCCTGGACGTCCGGCCGCAGGCGCTGGCCGGGGTACGCGAGGTGGTCGTCGGTGGTGAGGTGCTGTCGCCGCTGCACGTGCGTACGGCGATGGCGCACGGCGTGCTGGTCAGCAACGGGTACGGCCCGACCGAGAGCACCACGTTCGCCACCGTCCACCCGCGGATCCCGCTGCCCGCGCTCACCGCTGCCATCCCGATCGGGAAGCCGATCCACCACACCCACGTGCGGGTCGTCGACGGGAACCTCGACCCGGTCCCGTTCGGTGTGCCGGGTGAGCTGCTGCTGGGCGGTCCGGGCGTGGCCCGGGGATACCACGGCCGCCCGGACCTGACCGCCGAACGCTTCGTACCGGACCCGTCCGGAGACACGCCGGGGGCCCGGCTCTACCGCACCGGGGACATCGTCCGCCAGGACCCGGACGGCACGGTCCACTTCGTCGGGCGGCGCGATCACCAGGTGAAGATCCGCGGACACCGCGTCGAACTGGGCGAGGTGGAGGTCGCGATCGCGGAGCTGCCCTCGGTAAGGGCCGCTGCGGCGGCGGCGTACCAGGGCGTCGACGGGATCAAGCAGCTCGTCGGCTACGTCGTTCTCGACGGGGACGGCCCGGCCGACCCCGCCCGGCTCGGCGACCAGATGCGGAGCAGGGTGCCCGGCTTCCTGGTCCCGACGGCCTGGGTGCGCCTGGACCGGCTTCCGTTGAACAACAACGGCAAGCTCGACCGCAGCGCGCTGCCCCGGCCGGTGGCGGGGACGTCGGCACGGGAGTACAGCGCGCCGCGCACGCCGGCGGAACTGGCCGTTGCCGAGGTCTGGACCGAGCTGTTCCACCTGCCCCGGGTCGGCCGGGACGACGACTTCTTCGACCTCGGTGGGCACTCACTGCTGACGTTGCGGGCGATCGCGATGCTGCGGGACCGGCACGGCATCGAGACCACGGTGCGGTCCTTCGTCGAGCACCGCACGCTCGCGGCGCTCGCCGAGTCGATCGATCGCAGGCGGCGACCGGCCACGGCGTTGCTCTGGCTGCGCCGTACCGGTGACAAGCCCCCGCTGGTGTGCGTGCATCCCGGCGGTGGCAGCGCGCACTGGTACCGGCGGCTGGCCGAGCACCTCGACCCGGACCTGCCGGTGGTCGCGTTCGAGTGGCCGGGCCGTGACCCGTCGACCGACGCGGTCGCGTCCACCGAGGAGATGGCGGCCCGCTACGTCGCGGAGCTACGGGCGGCCGTCCCGCACGGGCCGTACCGGATCTTCAGCTGGTGTGGCGGCGGCGGGGTGAGCAGCGAGATGGCCACCAGGCTGAGGAACGACGGCGAGGAGGTCACCTTCATCCTGCTCGACCCGGGGCAGGACGCCTGGCAGAAGGAGCACCTCTGGGACGAGTACGCCCTGATCAAGAAGTGTGTGACGAACCTGGAGGGGCTCGATGCGGCGGCGCCGGACGAGGACACCTCGGAACTTCGGCAGGAGACCCTGGCGCTGCTCGAACACATCGTGGACGACATCGTCGGCAACGACGGGATCACGCTGCCCGAGCGTGGCGCGGGAACGATGTGGCTGCCCGCCGCGCGGATGTGGGAGGAGGTCATGGAGATGGTGCTGTCCTACCGTGACCGCCCGTACGCCGGTCACCTGGATCTGATCGTCAGCGACGAGCTGGCGCTCGGCGCGCACGAGGTCGTCAGTTCCGGACAGAGTTTCGACGACTACCTGCAGCGGTGGCGGGAACGGACCGCCGGGGTGGCGGTCCACCGGATGAAGGGCGAACACTTCTCGGTCATGAAGGAGTACGTGGCGGACCTCGCCCGCATCGTGACGGCGCTGATCGACGAGCCGGCCGGGCGACGGTGAGCGGGGTGCGCACCGTGCCACCGCCCGGGCCTGCGCCCGCCCGACGGGCACTCGCGGCGGTGTACGTCGCTGGCAGCGGCTCCGCCTTCGGCAGCCAGATGACGATGCTCGCCCTGCCGTGGCTGGTCCTGGAGAGCACCGATTCGGCGCCGCGGGCAGGTCTGGTCTTCGCCGTGTCGGTGTTGCCCATGGCGTTGCTCGGATTCGCCGGCGGCGAGGTGATCCAACGCTTCGGCGCCCGCCGGACCATGGTGGTCGCCGACTTCGCGCAGGCCGTGGCCATCGCGGCGATACCGGTGCTGGCCGCGCTGGACCTACTCAGCTTCCCCCTGATCCTGGCGGTGGTGGCGGTGATCGGCGTGCTCGGGGTGCCCTATTTCGCCGCACAGCGCGACCTGGCCACCGAGCTCGTCGGTCCGGACCCGAAGGCACTGATGCGGGCGAACAGTGTGCTGGAAGGGTGCTTCAACGTCGCCGCGCTCGCCGGTCCGGCCGTGGCGGGTGTGCTGATCGCGACGCTCGGTGCGGAGCAGGTGCTGTGGTTCGACGCCGCGACCTACGCGTTGTCCGGCCTGCTGCTGTGGTGGTTCGTCCCCCGCACGCCGCGCACGGAACTGCCGCCTCCTGCCCGGCAGGAGCAGCAGAGCGCGACCCACACGGGAGTCCTGGCCGGGGTCCGCGCGGTGCTCGGGGACGACTTCCTCCGACGGGTGATGGTCTCGACCGTCAGCTTCGGTTTCCTCATGCGGGTCCTGATGCTCGCGTTGCCGCTGCTGGCGTTCGACCGCTTCGGCGGCGATGCGAAGGTCGGTGGGCTGCTGCTCTCGGGCTTCGGTGCCGGTGCCATCGCCGGGGCGGCGGTCAGCTACCTGATCGGCAGCCGGTTGTCCCCGATGCTGGTCTTCGGCCTGGCCGCCTTCCAACTCGTCCTTCCCTGGTGGGTGCTGCTGTTCGACGTGCCGGTGCCGGTCCTGGTCGGCGCGCTCGCGGTGTCCGGTGCGGCGCTGCCGTTGTCCAACGCGCCGTTCTTCAGCATCCTGGCCACCCGGTTCGCGGCCGACATCCGGGCGAAGGTGATCCAGGCGGTCATGACCATCAGCAACATCGCCGGCCCGTTGGGCTTCGTGGCCGGCGGGATGGCGATCGGCCGCTTCGGGGTGACGGCGACGCTGCTCGTCCTCGCGGTCCTGTCCACCCTCGCGGCGGTCAACCTCGTGGTGGCACTGCGGCGGTTCGGTCCGGCGACGCTGACCAGCGAACAGCCGGTGGCGACAGCGGCACGATAGCCCGCTTCGGGCCCGGTGACCGAGCCGGAACGGTGCGATCCGGTGCGGGCCGTCCGGCTGGACGGTCCGCACCCACCCGTGCGGTCGCCCGGGATGTCGCGACCGCACGGTGCGCTACGTCAGCCACGACAGCACGGGTACGGTCGCCGGTTCGCGACCGTACCCGTGCGATGATGCCGTGCCGTGCCGTGCCGTGCCGTGCCGGACCGACACCGCCTCCTATGCCGGCGTCGACGGCGTCTCCGTCTCGATCGCCGCGACCGCCAGCAGCCGACCGGTGGTGGACTCGCGGAGTTCCAGGTCGGCGATCTCGGACAGCGGGTCGGCGACGTTCTGCCATCTCCGCGCGGTGATGGTGAAGAGCGAGCCCAGGTCGGCGTTGCCGAAGAAGCCCACCTTCTGATCGATCACCCGCCGCTGGAGGAACTGCCGTTCGCTGCGGCCGAGCCCGCGCCACAGTCGCAGCAGCGCCGTGTCGAAGATCGAGAAGTACGAGGCGAAGTAGACCAGCCCGGCGCCGTTGATGTCCCGCACGGCGTCCAGCGCGTACGTGAAGGACCGTTCCTCCCCGGCGACCGTGAATCCGGGCGGCCCCGGAACGCAGAAGCTGCCCGCATGACGGGCGCGGCCGACGAGCGTACGCGGTGAGAACCGGTTGGGAAGTCGCGGCAGGTCGGCGTACGCGAAATCGTGGGGGACCGTTTCGGTGAGGACCCGGTTGCTGTCCGGACGGCCACGGGCGATCCACCGGTTGAGCGTCTCCGCGTACATGCACTCCGGGTCCGGCGTCTCGTAGACCTCCGCCGGATCGAGGACCGCGGTGCCGAGGCCGGAACCGGCGGGGGCGAGCCGGTGCAACGTGAGAACCGAGCCGCCGCCGAACTGGAAGACCCTCGACGTCACGTCGAGCTCGTCGCCGAAGGTCAAGCCGTGCGGGTGGACGACCTTCCCGCCGCGCACCCGGTAGTAGTAGAACGACAGGTAGGTCGGCTGGCCCTCGGCGGTACGGGCGGCGTGCACGTTGGTGCCGCAGGCCTCGGCCACCGACTCCCACGTCCAGTCGCCGATCCGCCCGAAGATCAGTGAGCCACCGCTGCACATCCCCGGCGCGACGACCACCTTCCGGGAAGGGGCTGTGTTCTCCGGCATCATCCCACCGCTCCAGTCGTGAGCAATTGCGGTGCCCCGCGGTTGCGCCGCCGGCGTACCGCGAGGTAGCCGACCCGGCGCCCCGCCAGGCCGTACGCCTTCGAGAAGGTGCGCAGGACCACCAGGTTCGGGTACTCGTCGCACAGGGCGAGGCCGCCGGTTCCGACGGGCTCGTCGACGTACTCGAAGTACGCCTCGTCGAGGGCGACCAGGCAGGTCGGCGGGGTGCGGTCGAGGAACGCGCGTCGTTCGTCCGGGCCGACCAGAGTGCCGGTGGGGTTGCGGGGATGACCAATGACGACCAGCCGGGTGGCGGTGAGGCGGTCGGGCTCCACACCCTGCCGGTGTGCGCGCGCCAGGATCAGGTCGGCACAGGCCGGGTCGGGATAGCGGTTGACGATCCGGCCGCTCGCCGCGACCGTGGCGAGGATCCCGGGTGACGGATCGTGTGGTGACTCGTTGCCCGACAGGGCCCGCGTGACGGCGTGCGACGGTCCGGCGGTCGGTCCCGCGCCCTCAGGCACGACAGCGCTCCGCGACCAGATCGGCGATGTCGCCGACGGTCGCGAGTTCCAGCAGTTCGTAGTCGGAGACCTGGATGTCCAGCCGCTGGCTGAGCAGGGCCGACAACTCGACCACGGTGAGGGAGTCGAGGCCCACCTCGGCGCGATCGGCCGTGGCGACGACGTCCTCGGTCCGCATCTGCAGATCCTCGACCAGAATGGCCTTGAGTTGGTCAAACATGGCTCGCCGTCCGTTCGTCCCGCCCCGTGGACCCGGCCCGCAACGTGAGCGTCACGTCCTCGATCAGGTCCTCCTGCCCGGCCACCGCCTGCAGGCGGCCCAGTTCGAAGAAGACGTCGCGTGGATCGACTCCCTCGCGGGCGGCGACGTCCAGCACCCGGTTCCTGAATCCGGAGAACACCCCGGCGAGACCACTCACCACGCCGATCGAGTCGATGGTGGGCGGCGCGGGCATCAGTTCCCGCTCGGCGATGTCCGCCGCGTCCAGCAGCCGGTAGAAGTCGATGCCGGTGTCGTAGCCGAGTCGTTCGAGCACGGGCACGAGGACTTCCAGCTGCGTGTTGCCGGCCCCCGCGCCGAACCCCCGGGCGCACGCGTCCAGGATGGTGGCGCCCGCTTCGGCGGCGGCTATCGAGTTCGCCACCGCCATACCGAGGTTGTTGTGCCCGTGGAACATCACCGGCACGTCGACGGCGGACCGGATGGCCGCGATGCGTGTGGTCACGTCCGTCGGCAGGTAGTAGCCGGAGGAGTCGAGGATGCCCACTCCGGTCGCGCCGAACCCGACGAGCTGCGCACACTCCTCGGCCAGCCGCTCGGGAGTCGCCATGTGGCTCATCAGCAGCACGCCATGGGCGTCGACGCCCGCATCGCGCAGCAGCCCCAGGTGCCGCTCGGCCAGGTTGCCCTCGGTGCAGTGGGTGCCGATCCGGACCAGGTCGACGTCGTGCGCGACGGCCTGCCGGATGTCCTCGGTCGTGCCCCACCCCGGCAGCATGAACACACCGAGCTTGCTGGTGGACAACGCGTCCCGGACCACCGAGAGCATCGCCGCGTCGCTGAGCAGGGCGCGGCCGGCCTGGAGGGACGAGGCGCCCAGGCCGTTGCCGTGCCCCACCTCGACGACGGGTATCCCGGCCGCGTCGGCGGCCTCGGCGTACGCCCGCAGTTGCTCGCGCCCGAGCTGGTGGCGGACGGCGTGGTGCCCGTCGCGCAACGTCGGGTCGTGGATCAGGATCGGTCGTCCCGGCGGACCCGCCGCGGCCTGCTGGCTCATGATGCCACCTCCATGACCTCGGTCGGTCGGCGTTGCACCGCACAGCGTTCGGCGACCCGGATCGCTGCGGAGTTGATGATGTCGAGGTTGCCCGCGTAGGCGGGTATCTGGTCGCCGGTGGAGGTCACCTCCACGGCGATGAATGCCCTGCTGTCGTCCTCCACGACGCAACTCGTCACGGTGTAACCGGTGGCGAAGGCACGGACGTCGGCGGCGGCCTCCGCCACGAGGGGGCGTACCGAATCGGAGGTCAGCCCCTCGCCGATCAGGGAGATGGCCACCCGGAAGGTCGCCGGAGGACGGGCGGGGCTGATGTTGAGGATGGCCTTGACGTCCCCGACGCCGGTGAACTCGCGGAGCGCGTCCTGGGTGGTCTCCACGTACTCGTCGAGGTTCAGCCTGGTCCCGCGGCCGACGCTGAGCGTGGCGGCGGTCGCGACCACCTCGACGTAGTCGATGTGGTGGGTCCGTGCCACCGCCCGTACGATCGGCACCGACGCCTGTCCGCCGCAGCTCACCATGTTGAGGTCGCGGTGGCCGGTGACGTCCGCGCCGTTCACGGTGGGGACGACCATGCGTCCGATCCGGCTCGGCGTCAGGTCGACAAGCAGCGTGCCGAGCGGTGCCAGCGCCTCGGCGTGTTCGGCGTGCGAGCCGGCGTCGGTGGCGTCGAAGACCACGTCGAGCGGTTCGTCGAGGTCGGCGAGTGCGGGTAGGCCCCGGCTCGTGACCGGCAGGCCCAGCCGGGCGGCCCGCTTGAGCCCCGGGCTCTCGGCCGTCCGGCCGGCGACGAGGTGGAGGGCCAGCGCGGCGGACCGCTCGACCTTCATCGCCAGGTCGACGCCGATGAGCCCGGCGCCGAGCACCCCAACTGACAGCCGTCGTTCTGGTTTCATCGAGGGGATCGCCTTCCTATCCGGGTCGTGACTACTCATGCGCCACGTGCAGACTGACCGCACCCAGATGATCGAATTCGGCGGTGTAGGTGTCGCCTGGACGCAACGGGACCGCGGCGTGCAGGGCACCGGTCATGATCAGTTGCCCGGCCTCCAGCGTGACGCCGTTCTCGCCAAGCAGGTTCGCCAGCAACGCCACCACCGCCACCGGGTCGCCCAGGGCGTCGGAACCCCGGCCGGACGCGACCAGCTCCCCGTTGCGACGGAAGGCCATGCGCACGAGCCGGTAGTCCAGGTCCGGGCGGGCCCGGATCGGGCGTCCCAGCACGGCGGCGCCGTTCGAGGCGAGGTCGGCGATCGTGTCGCCCAGCCGGATACGCCAATCGGTGATCCGGGAGTCGACCACCTCCAGACCGGCGACGACCTCTCCGATCGCCGCGCGGGCCTGCTCCACGGTGACGCCGGGACCGGCCAACGGGCTCGCCAGCCGAAAGACGATCTCGGCTTCCACCTTCGGCGAGATGAAGTCGTCACGGGCGACACGGGTACCGTCCGGACGGACGGTCGAGGCGAACACCGGGCCGTAGTCCGGGGCGTCGACCCCGAACATCTCCTGCATCGCGGCGGAGGTGAGCCCCGCCTTGTAACCGATCACCCGCTCGCCGTCGGAGACCAGCAGGTCGGTCAGCCGACGCTGGACGGCGTATCCGCCCACCGCGTCGAGCGTGGGACGGGCATCGGTGAACGGTGCGATCGGTACGCGTCTCCGCCGCGCCTGGTACAGGGCCATGGCCATCTGCTCGGTGTCGTGTTCCGCCAGGGCGGGTGATCCCTCGATCCCGCTCATCGGGTGGCCACGAAGAGGCGGCTGCCGGGCATCGGCAGTGGGGTGCTCGTCACGTCGGAGAAGCCGGCCTGCCGGAAAAGCTCGCACCACTGCTCCTCGGCCGGTAGCCGCACGCCCATCGAACTCTCGTGGAGGTAGCTGAACAGGGCACTGAAGGCACGCTCACCCGGAGTGTTCACGTACGGCACCGCGTCGGTGACCACCAGGCAACCGCCGTCGGAGAGCTGCTCCCGGCACGTCCGCAGGACACCCGCGAAGACCTCGGGAGTCTGGGCGACGTCGTGCATGACGAAGCCGGCGTGGACGATGTCCGCGCCGGCGAGCGGACCGGGGTCGTTGACGAGTGTCTCGACGGACCGGTTGACCACCGTGAGACGATCGTCCACCTGGGCGCGGCGACCGGCGTGCTCGGCCTCCGCGCACGCCCCCGAGCTGAGGTCCAGGGCCACGGCGGTGCTGTTGGGCAGCTCGGTCAGGAGCCGGATCAGCAGCGCACCCGCGCCGGCACCGAGATCGACGATGCGTCGGGGCTTGCGGTGGATGATCTCCGACAAGACCCCGGGATAGAAGCCGCGCGAGCCGATCCAGCGGGACGAGACCGCCACCCGTCGGCCGTCGCGCTGGTGTTGCCCGCCGGCCGCTTCCGGCTCGCGCAGGAACTGCACGGCGTGATCGATGTACGGCCGGTTCGCGTTGAGCGACCAGGAGAGGTAGCCCGCCTCGTACCTGCGGGCCGCGAACTCGGCGCAGGGCGCGAACAGCCCGGTCCCGGCGTCGTGCTCGAGCAGACCGGCGGCGACCGTGGCGCGCAGGAAGGGCAGGATGCGCGCTTCGGCGACGTCGGCCGCGGTAGTCGCCTCGGCCAGCGTGAACGGCATCCCACGATCGAGAAGCGGGGAGAGCCCCAGATTCTCGGCGATCTCCAGAAGAGTGGCGTTCGCAGCAAGATCCGCAGCGATCCCACTGACATCAGAACTGATCACTTGTGCACCCCACGTCCCGCCGGTTCGGCGATTGTCCGGTAACGGCCCTTGCTGTTCTCGCTCCGCTTCCGTCCACACAGGAAGCCGGGTCCTGCGGGTGGGGTCGAGCCGCGGAGCTTCGGCCCGCCCCCTCGTTTCCCGAGGTGACCGGCGGGCGGGACGCGGTCAGGCAGGGGGGCTCGGACACGCTGTCAGAGTGGATGCGAGCCCTGCCGAGCCGTTCATCAGCCGCTCCTTCGGTCACGGCGGCGATCCGCCTTTCCGGCACGGATCTGCAACGGTTGTCAATGTTCCACGGGAGCCCTGTCGACTGCAGAGAAGAAACGGCAGACCTGTGAGAGGCGTCGGTCGTCGTTACTTCCGGTCGCCTGCGCCCGTTCGTCGGTCGGGTCGCGGGCAGGGAGTCGCCCGGCGGACCGGTCGGCCGCAGGATGGTGGGCGCGACCCGGCCGACCACCCTGGGACGAACTGCGGCCACCGGGCCGGCTGCCGACCGGGCCGGCCGGTCGGCACAGGGCGCGACGACCGGCGCGACCCGACGATAGAAAGTCGATAGTCCACTATCGGCAGCCGCCGCCGGCTGACAGCACGCCGACAGTGACCAGTTAGCTCGTCGCGGAACCGTACGCCCAGGAGATTCCGGACGCCACGCCACGCCACGCCGCGGCGCGGCGACGAAGGAGGCGTGATGGGCGAACCGATGTGGGTCAACGTCGTGGCGACCGACCCCGTGCTGGAGGCGGGCGTGACGAGCGCGCTGCTCGGGTGTCCGGACATCGCCGTGGTGACGACGCGGGAGAGGGCCGTGGTCACGGTCCTGGTCGTCGACCATCTGGGCCGGGAGGCGCTGGACGCGGTGCGGTCGGTGCGTGCCGGGGCGGACCGGCCGGAGGTGGTGCTCGTCGTGCCCGAGGTGGAGCCGGCCGAGGCGCTGTGGGCCATCGCGGCCGGTGCCCGCGGCCTGCTCCGGCGCCGCGAGGCGACCGCGGACCGACTCACCCGTACGGTGCTGGCCGCCGGTGAGGGGGACTGCACGGTCTCGCCGGACATGCTCGACCGGTTGCTCGCCGCGCCGACCGTTCCCGCCGGGACCCTCGCGTCGAACATCAGCGACCGCGAGCGCGCGGTGCTGCGGCTGCTCGCCGACGGACGGGAGACCGGCGAGATCGCGCAGGAGCTGTGCTACTCGACCCGTACCGTGACGAGTGTCGTGCACGACATCACGCGGCGGTTCCGGCTGCGCAACCGGGCCCACGCGGTGGCCTTCGCCCTACGGGCCGGCATGTTGTGAACGGCGAACAGGAGGGGCGCACGGCGTTCCCGACCGCACACCTGGTAGCCCCGGACGCGGCCATCCGGGCCGAGGTGCTGGCCGTCCTGCGGCAGGCTGGCGTTACGTCGGTGCCCGAGCCGCACGGATCACCGGACACCGTCGTCGTCACCGCGGTCGCGGCGGTGAGTGAGGCGCTCGTGGCATGCCCGCCGCAGCCGTGGTCCGGGCCGCGGAGGACGCTGGTGATCGCGGACCGCTTCTCGCCGACGGACGTGGCACGGGTACTACGTTCGGGGATCCTGGTGATGCTCCGGTTCACCGACGCCACACCGAGCCGACTGGCCGCCGCGTTGCAGGCTGCCCGGGACGGCGAGGTGCGGTTGCCGCACGAGGTGCTGGTAGGGGTGCTCGGTGGCGCCGGTACGCCGGACCCGGCCGGGACGTCCCGGGTGGCCGGCCGGTCACCGCTGACGCCCCGGCAGACGAGGGTGCTCGCGTTGATGGCCGAGGGCCAGGACAACGCGACGATCGCCCGGTCGCTGCTGTGTTCCAACCACACGGTGAAGAACGTCATCTACGACATGATGGGGCGACTGCAGGTACGCAACCGCGCCCACGCCGTGGCCTGCGGGGTAGCGGCCGGGCTGATCTGAGCCGGTCGTCCGCGGCAGGCCACCGGTGGGGCGCGACGACCGGGTGGGGGAGGGCCGACGGTGCCCGTCGCCCGGGTCGGTCCGGTCGGCCGCCGTCACCCCTCGGCCGACCGCCGGCGGTCATCGGCCGTCGCCCGCTCGCTGATGACCCGCAACAGGTCGGCCGGCTCGGTCGCATAGCTCAACCTGGATCCGTGCAACTGCACCAGTTCGGTGTCCCCGTACGCCGACCAGCCGGCCAGCGCCTCCGGTGCGATGTCCTGGTCGAGCCACCGAATCGCGGTCAACGGGCAGCGTAGCGGCGTCGGGCGGGGTATCCGGTAGGCCCGCAACGTGGCCAGTTCGGCCCGGAGTGCACGCACGCCGGTCGCGACGACCCACGGCATCGGGTTGCCGCCCATGGCCATCGTGGTCGCCAGCACGCGTTCGGTCAGTTCGTCGTCGGTCGGTTCGGTGTGCGCTGCGCCGGCATATCGCCTGAGATAGTGGGGTGCGGGACAACCTGACACGAACAAGCGCAGGGGCGCCGGCGCGCCCCGCCGGTTCAACTCGACCGCGACCTGGTAGCCGAGCAGCGCGGCGCTCTCGTGGCCGAACAACGCGAACCTCTCGATCCCCCGGCGCATCAGGTCGGCCACGAGTTCCGCGGCCCGCTCCGGCAGCCCCGCCGGTGCCGGTGGGGCCGGGCCCGCCGAGGCCGTCGCCACCGCTTCGCCGCCCGGGCCGCCCATCGTCGGCGTGCGGACGACACACCACGGGCCGACGGTGGCGGGCCACCTGTCGAACTGGAGGTCGCCGTTGCCTGCGCTGGGCATGCAGATCAGCGTCGTGGTGTCGGCGTGCGGCGTATCGGTCCGTGGGTTCCACCATGAGGCCATGAGGAAGGTCGCCTTCGTTGACGGAGAGTGGGCATTTCTTGCTCGATCGTCGTTCCAGGCACCTCCATGTCACTATCACCGGCAGGGCGTGTCCCGGCCGGCGGGTAAAGCAACATGATGGGGAGCCGAAAACGGCCGGCAATAGCTTCGTTCTGTCGGCGGCCGCCGGCACGATAGTCGAAGCAGGAAAGGGGTACCGAGTTGCGAGCGTCACTGATTCCCGGTTCGCACCCGATCACGATGCCGTCGACCTCGGTGGTCGCCGTCCCCGGCGATACTCCGTGGGGCTGAAGAGTCGCTTCCCCGGTAGGTCGCGGAGGGCCACCACGGAGGTGACCCTCCGCGACCTACCGGGTGCTACGCGCCCGGCAACGGCTCGGCCATCGCCACGGCGATTCTGCGTGGTCCGGTGAACGGCTCACGGCCGTGAGCGGACAGCATATTGTCGACGATCAGCACGTCGTCCCGCTGCCAGTCGAATCGTCGCTGGGCGGCGCGGTAACAGTCGCGCAGGTGCGCCACGATCTCGTCGGGTACCGGCGCGCCGTCTCCGTAGTACGTGTTGGTGGGCAGGTCCGCCTCGTCGAACATCTCCCGCAAGCCCTCGCAGTCCTCTTCGGGCAGCGTGGTCACGTGGAAGAACGTGAGGTGATTGAACCAGACGGACTCGCCGGTCACCGGGTGCTGATGCACCGCCTGTCGGCGGGCCGTCGTGCGCAGGCCGGTGCGCCCGATCCACGTGACCTCCACACCGCTGCGCGCACAGTAGCGTTCGACCTCGGCCCGGTCGGTGGTGCCGAACGCCTGCTGCCACGGCACGCCGAAGCCCTCGGTGAAATTGCGGACCACGGTCCAGCCGCGCCGGGTGAATTCCTCCCGTACGCTCGGGTCGATCGACCGTAGAACCCGACGGGTGTCGGCGAGCGGAGTGGCACCCCGCGTGTCGGGCGGGGTGATGCAGTAGAAGAACAACGTCAACGGCCAGGTCGCCTGGTACGAGTTCTCGTTGTGTAGGAAGATCTCCTCGGTCGGCGGGTAGTCCGTCGACGTGTAGACCTGGCCCGCGATGGTGCTGCGCGGTGACGACCGCTCAGCGTAGGACAGCGGTGCACCGGACATCGCCCGGACAACTCCTTCGAAGCCGCTGACGTCGCCGATGTCGAAGCCGCGCAGCAGGACCGCGCCGTGGGTGCGCAGCTGCCGACGGACCGAATCCCGGACCCTGGCGAGATAGCTCGCAGTCGGCTCGCCGGCGGTGGGCGCGGTCAGCACGGCGGGCAGCGCCGACTCGTCGGCTGTCGTCGTGGGAACGGGGCGTGGGGATGTGATCTTGCTGGTGGTCAACTGTCGACTCCCTCTCGGCCGGATCCCTGACAACACACGTCGATCCACGCCGCCGGGTCGTCGGGGTCACCCGGGATGCGCTCGCAGATGACGTAGTGCTGTGGTGCCATTGCCGTCGGATACGCCTTCAGCGCCGCCATGCAGGCGGCATGGGCCTGTCCGGGTGTGCCTACGGCCCCGGTCCGTGCCAGATGAGCGGCCAGCGGTACGCCGTGCACGGCGGTGAAGACCCTGGCACCGGTGGACGCCAGCGCGTCGTCGAGCAGCCGTTGCACCTCGGCCACCTCGACCCAGCAGCCGTCCACGAACAGCCAGCCGGGGCCCCGCTCCACCGGGCTGAGCGGGATCGAGCCGCGGATCCCCCGGGCGTCGAGGTCACCGGATGCCGCCGCGATCAGCAGGTTCTCGACCGCCAGGAGCAGCGATTCGGCCTCGTCGTCGCAGATGCGGTCGGTGTCGCTGCTCCAACAGCCCAGACGCAGCTCTCCGTCGGTCCCGTAGAGATCGAACCGGATCAGCGTGGTCCCGATCGGCATCGATTGCCGCCGGACCTGCGTCGCGCACCGCGCGGCCTCCAGTTCACCCGGCGTGGGTACCGGTGCCGTGGCCCTGCCGGTCGCCGGACCCGACTCGATGACGAGGTTGTTGAACAACGGTTCGCAGTCGAACACGATGCCGCGCTGGTGTTCGACGCGGCCCGCGACGGCACGCTGCCTGTCCACGTCGTAGCGTCCGTGCCTGCTCGCGGCGACCACTGCGGTCCACGCCTGCCGGACCAGCCGGTCGAAGGTGGTGTCACCGATGGTGAGCGTGATCAACGCGAGCTGCGCGAGGCTGCCGACGTGGTGCCTGAGGTACGGCTCGAAGCGGTTGGCGGACAGGGTGGGGAGCACGAGATCCCGGGTGCCGGTCCGGTGCGAGAGCACTGCGCCGATCGCCGCCAGCACGACGCTGGCGCGGCTCGTCCTGGTGCGTGCCGTCACCGCCCGTAACGCCATGCCGGCCGCGGTGGAGGTCAGCTCGACGGCTACCGATCCGGGGTCGTTCGTGCCCCGCAGGGGCGGCTCGTTGCTGGCTGTGCGTCGCGGGACCGGGTACAGGCACTGTGGCATGCGGGACAACCGGTCGCCCCAGTAACCCAGCACCGATTCCTCGTGCCGCAGTGCCTTGGGTGTGCGTTCCAGGGCGACCAGGTCCAACGGCTGGATCGGAGGTCCGCCCGCCGGCGGTGCGGTGCGACCCCGGATCAGGTCCGCGAACTCCCGCTTGACTATCTCCATCGCCTGGTAGTCGACAGCGAGGTGGGAGCAGCCGAGCACCGCGGCCTGCACCACCGGGGCGGAGCTGGTGGACGCGTCACCCGGCAGCACCGCGAGGGCGGCCCGGACCGGCAACTCGCCG
The DNA here is from genome assembly GCF_900091525.1 of Micromonospora matsumotoense. Taxonomy (GTDB): domain Bacteria; phylum Actinomycetota; class Actinomycetes; order Mycobacteriales; family Micromonosporaceae; genus Micromonospora; species Micromonospora matsumotoensis. The sequence continues at coordinate 269,463 of NZ_FMCU01000008.1, read as the reverse complement.
ATGCGGTAGGCGCCCGCGGCACGCAGCCGCCGGGTGAGGTCCCTGGACAGGCCGGCCCGGTCGACGAGTTGCGGTTCCGCGGCCTCGATCGCGTAGACCTCCACGACAAGGTCACCGGTGGCGTGCACGATCTGCCGTGGCGTGACGCCGTCGACGTACGTCGTACGCAGTCCCTCGTGTCGTCCGATCAGGACCGCAAGTGCCTCGGCGACATCGTCGACCACGGCTGCGGCAGGAACGTCGAGTTCCCCCGCGACGGCCGCGAAAAACTGCTCCGACTCGCCGCGCAGCCACTGCAGGATGTTGTACTGGCCGATGTTGAGCGGCCCCTCGGCCGATCGCGTCCCGCTGAACCGCACGGTCACCGATGGTCGTGGGACCAGGCCCACCGACCGCCCCCGGCGGAGGAGACCGCGGGTACGGGTTGCCTGGCGGGTCGGCATCGTCCGACTGCTCGACGCGGCACTGTCGACGTGCCCTGGTGAGACCATGTGCGCCACATTATTGAGCCGCCCGTGCCGGGCAGTAGGGAAGGACCGGCAGCGACTCACGGGTCGGATCGTGTGCGTTGTTCTGCCTGTTGTTCCCTGCGGCTGCCCGGGCCCTACCGGACATCATCGTCAGGCGTCCATCAGGTGTGCGCCCCGAGGGCTGCCATGCGGGCCCGCGTTCCGGCCGGCAGGCCTGTCCGGCCGGTCGTCGACCGCCGGATGGATGACGACGCACTCGATCGTGGGAGGCCCGAATGAGCGTATCGATCCGCCAGCGGATCACCGATATCGCGGCGACGTCCAGCGACCAGCCCGCGGTCGTCGGTTTCGATGAGAACTGCGTCGAGCAGGTACTGACGTGGCGGGAACTGGCCGAGCGGAGCGGCCGGCGGGCGGCCGCACTCGTGGCCGCCGCCGCCCGGCGCACCGACCCGGAAGTGGTCGCGGTGGAGGCGAACAACACGATCCAGACGGTGGTCGACATCGTGGCCGTCCTCTCTGCGGAGCTGCCGCTGCTGCCGCTGAACCCGGCCTCGCCCGGGCCCGAGCGGGACAAGCTGCTCACCTTCATCCGCCGGACGTTCGGCCGGGCTCGGCTCATCGATGCCGATGCCGATGCCGATGCCGACGCCGATGCCGACGCGGATCGGCCGGGGTGGTCGTCGGCGTCGCCGGCCAGCCGGATCGGCTATCTGCTGCCGACCGGCGGCAGTTCCGGCCACCCGAAGATCGCGATCCGCCCCGGGCCGCTCACCTACGATCCGCACCAGGTGCCGTTGCCGTTGCGCCGCCGCGCGGGCTGGCGATCCGGTCAGCGGCAACTGATCCTCGGCCCCCTGCACCACGCGGCCCCGTTCACCACGCTGCTGGACGGGCTCCTCGACGGCAACACCACCATTCTGCCGCCGTACTTCCTGCCGGCCTGGACGGTGGAGCTGGTCGAGCGCCACGCAGTGGAGTGGATCCAGCTCACCCCGGCGCACATGCGCACCATCCTGCTGCTTCTCCAGCCCGACCCGGCGTCCTTCGCCAGCGTCCGCACGGTGATGCACACGGCCGCATCGTGCGACTCGTTCACCAAGCAGCGGTGGATCGAGCTGGTCGGGCCACAGCATCTGTACGAGGTGTACAGCTCGACCGAGAACATCGGCGGCACCCTGGTGCGCGGGGACGAGTGGCTACAGCGACCCGGGACGGTGGGTCGCGGGTTCTTCACGAAGATCAGCATCAGGGACGACGCCGGGAACCGGCTCGGCCCGGGACAGACCGGCAAGGTGTTCATGCGCGCCGGTCGGGTCTCCAGAGGAGACGCATACCTGGGCAGCCAACTGCTGGAGACGACAACCGACGGTTTCGCCAGCGTCGGCGACTTCGGTTGGCTCGACGAGGACGGCTACCTGTTCCTCGCCCCCCGGCGGCACGACGTGATCAACGTGGGCGGCGAGAAGGTCTATCCCAACGAGGTCGAGGCCCAGTTGCTGGAGCACCCCGCAGTGCTGGACGCCGTGGTGGTGGCAGCCGAGGAGCAGGTGCTCGGGTCCACTGTCGGCGCCTATGTCGTCCGCAGGCCGGGAGCCTCGGTCAGCAGCGGTGAGCTCATGGCGCACTGCCGGGCCGGTCTGGTCAACTACAAGGTGCCGACCCGGGTGACGTTCGTCGACCAGGTACCACGCTCGTCCGCCGGGAAGCTCGAACGTTGGCGGCTGGCCGGCCAACGGGGTTGAGCTCGCGGCCCGGTTCTCACCTCCCTGCCGTCGGCTCGTTGCCACCCCGCGCAGGTAGCCTGCCGGCAGCCTGACGCAACGCACCCAGCTCTTCGATGGAACGCGAGTGCCACGGGGTGTTCTCCTGCATGGCGAATGCGTTCGCGGCCTGCACGAAGAACTGTTCCGCGGTGTCGAACTCACCCCGGCCCAGGTATACCCGACCGAGCCCGAACAGGGCGTGCGCGTGCACGTTCCGCTCGTGCGTCACCCGGCAGAGCTCGACCGCCTCACTGAAGTGGATCTCGGCCGCGGTGAACTCGTTCTGCTCCAACATGGCCGTGCCGAGGCCGTTGAGGGCGTAGGACTGGCCGACACGGTCGTCCTGCGCCCGGGCCAGATCCAGCGCCGACTGGAAGACGGCCTTGGCAGTCGAGGACTGACCGGAGTCGGCGAAGACCTCACCGAGCCGGTACAGCGCCTGTGCCTGAAGACGCCGGTTACCGAGCTGCTCGCCCAGGGCGAGCGACTCCTTCGCCAGCGTCTCAGCCCGTTCCGGGGAACCGAGATCCAGCTGGCAGCGCGCGAGTCCACTCAGGACGTGTGCCTGTGCGCCAAGGTCGCCCACCTTTCGGAACTTCTCCAGGGCCTGCTCGTAACGCCGCACCGCCCGGGCGGGCCGCCCCTGGATCCGGTCCAGGTGAGCAAGGTTGCGCAGCGTCAGGGCCGAGCCGGCCTCGTCGCCTGCCGCATCGAACAACTCCATGGCGTGCAGCAGGTTCTCGCCGTCGTCCTCGGCGTGTTGGGCGACGCCCAGCGAACCGAGCGACGCCAGCATGGCGGCTTCGCCCCGGCGGTTACCGGCCCTGCTGGTGGCCTCCAGCGCGATGGTGTGCGTCGTACGCCACTCGGCGAACAGGCCGCGTCTCTCGTACATGGTGACCGACACGATGGCCAGCTCCCAGCACAGCTCGTCCAACTCCAGTTCCGCCGCCTGCCGGATCGCCACCTCCAGCGTGATGCGCTCCTCGTCGAACCAGGCCGTCGGATCGCTGAGGAACCTGTCGAACTCGGCGCGTGCGCCGGCCCACCGGGGCGCCGTCCCGTGCAGCACCGCGAAACGCCCCCCGTAGATCCGTTGATGAGCCTCCTCGGCCAGGGCGAGCAGGGCACCCATCGACCGCGTGACCGCCTCCGTGCATACCCTCTGGTCGCCATGCGTCAGCCGGAGCTCGGTCGCGAACACCCGTACCAGCTCGTGGAACCGGTAGCGGGGTTGACTGGTGAGCGCGGAGAGGTGGGCCTCCAACAGCCGGACGTCCGCCAGCTCGTCGAGCAGTGCCGCCGCCTGTCTCGTTTCGCAGTCCAGCAGGGCCGCCGCGGTCCACGCGCTGAACTCGTGTATCTCCAGGGAGCTGAGGAGCCAGAACAGGGTCTGCGCCGGTGCGGTGAGTGACTCGTACACGTCAGCGAGCAGCGACCGGACCGCGACATCGCCGTGCGAGAGCTCGTCCAGCCGAGACCGCTCGTCGCGTAGCCGGTCCACCAGCGTGCCCACCGCCCAGTGCGGGTGCGCAGCCAGTCGCACCGCGGCGATCCGCACCGCCAGGGGCAGGCCGCCGCACATCCGGGTCAGCTCCACTGCGGCGTCGGGTGCCGCAGCGACCCGCTGCTCCCCGCAGATCCGACCGAGCAGGGTCAGGCTCTCGTCGGCCGACATCATGTCGACATCGACGGCGTGGGCACCCGGGATGCCGGCGAGCCTGCGGCGGCTGGTGATCAACACCGCCGGGCCGGGCACGCCCGGGAGCAGGTCGGCGATCTGCTCCTCGTTACCGACATCGTCGAGCACGATCAGTAGCCGTCGGGCCGCCAGTTGGCTGCGGAGCAGATTGATCCGCTGCCTGAGCGCGACCGGAATCGCCGACGGGGCAACGCCGAGTCCGTGCAGGAGGTCGCTGAGCACCGCGTCGGTCGAACGTGGCTGCGCGGTGCTCCCGTACAGGCAGGCGTAGAGGCTGCCGTTGACGAACTTGCCGCGCAACAGGTGGGCGACGTGCAGGGCCAGCGAGGTCTTGCCGCAGCCCGGTGCGCCAGTGGTGACCGCGATCGGTACCTGCGTGGTGTCTTCGCTGGTCAGGGTGGCGGTCAGCGCGTCGATCAGCGCGGCATGGCCGACGAAGTCCGGCAGATCGGCGGGCAACTCCTGCGGCCGGTGCACGCTGGTGGCCGTCCCCGCGCCGCCGTCGTCCACGTCGCCGCTGATGCTGCTGTCCTGGCTGAGGATCGCGCGTTCCAGCGTGCGCAGGTACTGGCTCGGTTCGATGCCCAGTTCGCCCACGAGGTTGGTGCGGGCCGTGCGGTACGTCGCCAGCGCTTCAGCCTGTCGTCCCGAACGATAGAGGGCGAGCATCCGGAACCCCCACAGGCGTTCCCGCAGGGGATACTCCGTGGTCAACGCGACCAGTTCCTCGACCAGCTCGCGGTGACCGCCCAGGCGCAGACGGATCTCGGCGCGGTCCTCCAGCGCCATGATCCGTCGCTCCTCCAGACGGTGGGCGGCGACCTCCGCGGCCCGGCCGGGCACTCCGCCCAACGCCGGGCCGGACCAGATGCCGATCGCACGGTCCAGGTATGCCAGCGCCTCGTCCAGCTGTCCCTTGGCCGCGGCGGACCGGCCCTGGGCGAGGGCGTCGTCGAACATGAGGTGGTCGAGCTGCTCGCGGGCCACCCGGATGGAGTACCCGAGCGAGTTGGTGTCGATGCTCTCCGGACTGCCGAGAGCCCGGCGCAGCGCGGAGATGCAGATCTGGATCTGACCACGCGCGCTGGGCGGCGGGGAAGCGTCCCATACGGCACCGATCAGCTTCTCGACGGTCACGACATGGTTGGCGGCCATCAGCAAATTGGCCAGCACTATACGCTGTCGCGGTGAGGTTATCGGCACGGGGGAACCATCGACCACGGCTTCCAATGTTCCAAGAACCCGGAACTCGATTCGTACCATGTTGGTAGCATACGGGATCTTGCGAACGACGGACGTCAATCCCATTTTGCTTGGCCGTCGTTCGGGTGGCAAGCGGGCGGACTCGAGTGGGGGCGCCGGCTTGCCTGTCGGGCCATAGCCTCAGTTCGTCAGGTAATAGCGTGTCGACACATAAATACCATTATTGCCACGGCATGCGGGCGAAATCTCGTGATAATGCATCGAATGCTTTCCTGTCGATCGATGTCGTGAGATTCCGGCATGATCGTTTTGTCCGCCGAGGTGCGGGTCGGGTGTCCTGCGTCGCGGGTGAGCGGGCTCCTCCCGGGCGGACCGGCCTGCTGTTCATCGCCGACGCGCGGCACACCCGCACCGCCCACGCCGAGCAGGTCGCCACCCGTGAAGACCTGCCACCAGGCCCCGCACCGGCACCGGCACCGGACCCGCCGTCCTGGCCACCCTGCGCCACACCTCGATCGGCTACCACCACACCAACGGTGGCGGTCAACATCGCCCGCCCCATCCGACGCGCCAACCGCCGCCCACACCACCTCATTACCGCCGTGAACAGCACCTGTCCGACAACGCGGTGACCCTGGTCCAGGCGCAGCCGGCGACGGTGGTGACCGACCGACCGGCGGGCACGCCGCCGCCGGCGCCCGGGAGAAACCGGGCGTCAGGCGTACCCGCCGCGCATTCCCGTACGCGCTCACAGGCGTGCCGTTCGGGCTGCGGAGCAGTGCTTCTTCGGCCCCCGGCGTCCCACCGGGCCGGCCGCTCACCTGCGCGTGATGCGGCTGTTCTGGTCGGAGACGGGATAGTCGGGCAGCGCCGAGGCCAGGGTCGCGACGGTCGGCCAGTCGAACAGGGCTCGTTCCGGCAGTTGCCGGCTCAGAGCGACGCACAACCTGGCCACGGCCTGCGTCGCCAGCACCGAATGACCTCCGAGGTCGAAGAAGTTGTCGTGCCGTCCGACCTCGTCGAGGTTCAGTACCTCGGTCCACACCTCGGCGATGGTCCGCTCCGTAGCGGTGCTCGGCACGTCCTCCTCGACGAGCGATGACTGTGCGTGGCTGATTTCGTTCATCGTGCACCACCCCCTGGGCCGACGACAATGTGACGTCGAATAGCGATCGGCCACCGACTCGCCACCCGTCGGCGTGAATTGTGGTCATATTCGAGAGCAGTGGGCAAGAGGGAGCGGGAAGAAGCAACGGCGGTCGGCCCCTTCCGGAATTTCTGCCGATCCGTCTCTGCAACCACTCGGGCTTCCGTGACACATTGGCGACTGTTGTCGATCCGTGCGACGGCTCGGACTGCCGCCGTTGATGAAGGAGCGGTTGATGGTTGGCTTGGCAGAGCTCACATCCACCCTGCGGGGGCATTCGGCCGTGCGTCACGCTCAGGTGACGGCGATACGCCACGACGATCGGGACGTCACGATCGGCGTGGTCGAGTTCTCCCAGTACGTGAGTGGGCCGGAGCTTCGGAGCTATGTGTGGGACCGGCTCGGTGCGGACTGCGGATTGGACGGCGTGTTACTCGTCGACGCCATGCCGCTCACCGGTGACGCGCTCGACATCGAGTACGTCCGGTCCGCCGTCATCGCCGGCACGTGCACCCTGTTCGAAGGGCCGGTCGATCATGTCGAGGAGCGACTCCTGTCGATCTGGGGCAGCGCCATGAACCTGAGGTGGGTCGGCGTGCACGACGACTTCCTGGACCTCGGCGGCGACTCGATGGTGGCGGTCGAGATCCTCTCGAAAATCGAGGACGAGTTCGGCGAAGCGCTCGACGTCTACGACTTCATGAGCACCTACAGCATCCGTGGCGTCGCCGGCCTGCTGCGTGGCCCACGGGTACTGCAACAGACAGTGAACGGGTGAGGCGTTCGGGATCGGCGATCGGCGGTTCCAGGAGCGTGCTGGGCTGATCGTTCATGGGCGCACACCGAGGCCACCCGCGCCCTGTCCGGCTTGCCGGCCCGGCCTACGGATCAGAAGGTTAGGGGTTCGAGTCCCTTCGGGTGCACCAACTTGACCAGGGGAGTCAGCCGGATGGCTATCTCTCCTGGGGTCGTGTGAGTCACGTCTGTGGCACACGTTTCGGGACTCCGGCGGTGCGAGGTCGTGACCGACGCCGCGCCGTCTACGTCAGGGTGTTGGACGGCCTGGTCCCGTCGGCGTGGCACCACGTCGAGCGGCACGCGAACAGTCCGATCGAGGCTGATCACCGCCAGCTCAAGCACCGGCTCAGACCGATGCGCGGACTTCGTTCCGACCGCACCGCCCAGACGATCATCGCCGGCCATGCCTTCGTGTAGAACCTCCGACGCGGGCACTACGAACGCGCCACTGACGTCTGGCCCTCGCTGCGGGTGGCCACCGTGTTCACCGAACTCGCCCGAGCGATCTGACCAATACCGCTGACGCGGCTCGGCGTGCCCACCGATCCGCCAACGCAACAGCGCCCGTTCGAGGACCCTGTCCAGGTTGCCTGCGGCGACGCCGTCGCCGGTGCCCGCGAACGCGATGGTGAGCCGGACGCGGACCAGCCAGGGGGTCCAGACCACCACCCAATCCTCACGGTTGCGCTGCTGGAAGGCGCGGAACGCCCGCTCCTGCGCGAGCCAACCGTCGGACGTGCCATCGGCCGACCACCATGGGGTGCCCCCTCATGATCACCGGCACGGTACGGCACCGACCAGCGGCACGGTCACGCGACCGTCCGTCCAACGCCGACTCCGGGACCGGCTCGGTCAACTGCGGCAACAGCCCGCCCTCACCGGTCAGCTTCAACCCGTCACCACGAGCCCGATCGACCAGCATCGCGACCGGTCCCGCCGCTCTCGCCGCCGACGCCCTGAGCGGACCGTCCGGACGGCCGCTAGACTGCCCGTCGCGACAGGATGACCGTCTGTCAGCCGTGGCCGTGCTGCGCCCTGCTCGGCGAAGGGAAGTGGTGGCCCCAGGTGAGCACGCTGCCGGGACTCGCGGCGGACACCGCCTCCACCGCCTTGGCGATAATGGCCCCGGACGGCCGCTTTCTCTGGTGCAACCCGGCCGGTCACCGGTTGGGTGTCGGGCTGGCAGAGTTGCCGCTGGGGCAGATCGGGCCCGACGGGCCCGCGGTGGACCACCCGGTGCGAGGTGCCGACGGGGCCACCAGGTGGTTACGGGTGCGATGTCACGGCATGGAGCACGAGGGGCAACCGCTGCGCCTGTACGAGCTGCGTGACGTCAGCGCCGAGCGGCAGGAACGCGACCGTGGGCGCAACTACCGGTGGCGGCTGGCCCACCTCGAGCAACTCGCCAAGGTGGGCACCTGGGAGTGGAACGTACTGACCGGTGAGGTCGTCTGGAGCGACGTGCTGCTGCAGATGTTCGGTCTGGCTGCTGATGCGCACCTCGACTACGACTCCTACCGGCAGATGTTGTACCCGGACGACGTCGCGGTGATCGAAGGGACGTTGGAGGAGGCCCTACGCGACGGCGGCTCGTTCTCCTACACGCATCGGATGTACCTCGCCGACGGCGTGACACTGCGCGTCTTCGAGTGCTACGGCGAGGTCTTCCCCGATGCCGCTGGGGCGCCGGCGCGCGTCCTGGGCACCGCCCACGACATCACCGCGATGCGGCGGGTGCAGGACGAGCTGACCAAGCTGGCCGAACGCGACCCGCTGACCGATCTGCCGAACCGCCGTGCCCTGCTGTCCCGCCTCGACGACCTGATCGCCGAGCTGCGGGAACGGTCCGCGGCGTTGCTGCTGATCGACATCGACAACTTCAAGGACATCAACGACGTGCACGGGCACGCGGTCGGCGACGACGTGCTGCGCGTCCTGGCGCGGCGGCTGCTGCATGAGCTGCCCGACGGCACGGTGCTGGGCCGCCTGGGCGGCGACGAGTTCGCGGTCGTCCTGCCGGGGGCGTACGCCGAGGACGCCCTCGCCGTCGCCGAGGGGCTCTGCGACGCCAGTGTCCGCACGCCCGTGCCGTTGGCCGGCACCGGACTGCGGGTGACCCTGAGCATCGGTGCCGCCTCGCTGGAACCGGGCGACACCCGCGACGCCGTGCTCGCCCACGCCGACCTCGCCCTGTACGAGGCGAAGAACGCCGGCCGCAACCGGGCCAGGCTCTACCTGCCGGAGCAGTACCGGCACGCCGTGCAGCGCGTCAACGTGGTGACCCGGGTCCGCAAGGCCCTCGACGAGAACCGGATGCGGTTGGACGCCCAGCCGATCATCGACCTGTCGACCGGGGAAGTGGTCAGCCGCGAGCTGCTCATCCGGCTGCGGGACGGCGGCGAGCCCAGCCTGTCACCGGCGGAGTTCCTGCCGACGGTGGAACGTGACGACCTCATCGGTGAGCTCGACCGGTGGGTGGTGTCCACCGCCACGGAGGCGCTGGCCCACCCCAAGGCCATGACGGCGGGAATGTGCTTCGACGTCAACATCTCGGCTCGTTCCCTGGAATCGCCGGGCTTCGGTGACTGGGTGGTGCGCACCCTGCGCGCGGCCGGTATCGACGCGAGCCGGCTCGGCCTGGAGATCACCGAGACCGCGGCGATCACCAATGTCGCCGCGGTGCGGCACCTCGCCAGCACCCTGCGCGACGCCGGTTGCCGGCTGAGCCTGGACGACTTCGGCGCCGGGTTCGGCTCGTTCGCCTATCTCAAGCACCTGCCCTTCAGCACGGTCAAGATCGCGGGCGACTTCGTCCGCCAGGCGGATCACGGCGGCGCCGATCCCGTGCTCATCGACGCGGTCGTCCGCGCCGCGCACGGCCTGGGCATGCGAACCGTCGCCGAGTCGGTGGAGCGCGCCGCGCTGGTGCCGGCGCTGCGGATGCTGGGCGTGGACGCCGGCCAGGGCTACCACCTGGGCCGACCGGCCCCATTGGACGAACTACTCGGTCGAACGTTCGACTCGCGGCAGGGCGGCGGGGCGGCCGGGACAGTCGTGGGGCATCCTGAACCCTGATCAACCGTCCCGGTTTGGAGACTCAGGTGAACGCACCCCGGACAAGGCCGTTCCCCACCGGCGCCGAACTCGTCACGAGCGATCTCGACGCTGCCCGTAGCTTCTACCAGGACCTGTTGGGCTGGACGTACCAGGCCACCGCCGACGGCTGCACCGCGTCCGCCGACGGGGTTCCCGCCGCCGATCTGCGGTTCGGTCCTGCCCCGGCCCGCTGGTGGACTGTCTTCGGCGCCGCTGACGAGGCCACCGTCCGGGCCGCCGCCGGCGCGGCCGGCGCCCGGCTGACCGGCGACGAGGTGCACGACCCGCTGGGCGGGAGCTTCCGGCTGCGCACCGTACCGGCCCCGGTGCTCCCTGGCCTCGGTCGGCCCTGCTGGTACGAGTACATGACGACCGACCCGGCCGGAGCGGACCGGTTCCACACCGCCGCCCTGGGCCTGCGGTCCAGCGTGCCACCCGGCGCCCCCGACGACTCGTACGCCCTGCTCGTCGGCGACGTCGCGCCGGTCGCCGGCCGGCTCGCCACGCCTCCGCCGCTGGATACCCTGCTGCCCGCCGGCTGGATGGTCTATCTGGCCGTGGCGGACCCGGACGACGTCGCCGAGCGGGCCCAGCGCGGCGGTGGCCGACTGCTGGTGCCGCCGCGCGACGTGGTGACCGGTCGGGTCTGCGCGCTCGCCGACCCGGCGGGAGCCGTCTTCACCGTCATTCGACCGGCCCGCACCGGTAGCTGACTGCCAGGCGTCTCTCCCGCAGGTCGTCGTCACCCTGTCGTCCCGAGACCGACACCGAGGCACGGCGGGACCCGGCGTGCCACGCGTTCAGGGATACCCTCGGAGGATGGGCCGCGATCGCGGAAGCGGGGGTCTGGTCAACGACGGGCCGCCCGCCGCCGCAGCCCTGTACCTGCCGAGAATGTCATCCGGGCAGGTCAGGCGGCATGTTCGTATTCGTGGAGGAAACCGCCGAGGCGGTCGCGGCGGCGGGTCCGTACCCAGCGTTCCATGATCGCGTTCATCCGGGGTATCCGTACCCGGTGAGTATCACGCCGATCCCGGCGTCGGTGAGGATGGTGTCGAACAGTGCCGGGCACTGACGATCTCGGTCGCGGATCAGGTATTTCACCTGGCATCCGGTGTCTTCGAGGTCCATGACCAGGTTGCGCGCGGTGTGGGTCACCCAGGCGGCGGTGGGATGGGCGGTGGCGCCGAGGATCCGGATCCGGCGGGTGGTGTTCTCGCGGGCCAGGCGCAGGACGAGTCGGCGGATCGACCGGATCGTTCGTGGCCGTCCGGCCCGGTGTGGCCGGGAACTCCGGGCGGGTCGGCGGGCGATCAGGTGGCGGTGCCAGCGCAGTACGGTCTCCGGGTGGACCAGTAGCCGTAGGTGGTTCAGTGTGGTTCGTGGCAGCGGGTGCAGCAGGGCCGCGAGCCAGGCCCGGTCGGCTCGCGTGAGCCGGGGCCGGTCGCCGTGCAGGTGCCGTTCGAGCACCAGGGTCTGGTGCCGCAGCGCCAGGATTTCGGCGTCCTTGCCGCGGTCGCTCATCGGCAACAGCCGCAGCAGGGCCAGAGCGTTGGTCACACCGAGGTACGCCAGTCGAAACAGCACACCCCTATCGTCATGCGGCACACGACGTCGACCACTGCCGCGCTTCAGCCCGGCCTGCTCCGCGCCAGGACCGGCCGCTCCAATGCTTGGTGATCACGTGGCTGTGGCCAGGGTGGATGGGGTTTTCGGCATCCACAGGTCCAGCCGTGCTGCCCACGCGCGTGGCCTCGGCGACGCTCTGCCCGTGACGAACAACGGTCAACTCTGCAACGGTATCCATCAATCAACTGTCCGGCAGGAAGATGTCCGGTGGGCGCGACCGTGCGGCTCCTGGCAGGTGAACCGGCCTCGACCGGGGAAGCCTGTCTGCCGCTGGCGCTAGTCGTCACTTCTGCGTACTACCCTGGACCTGCATCGATATGCGAGGTTTTATACGTGCTTTCACCAGCGGAGACGGTCCACGGAGCACGCGGTCGGGCAGAGCTGCTACTCATCCAGGCGTCCGGCGCGCTCCGTGCCGTGCAGCTCTCCGTGGGCCTGCCGGTGTTGCTCTTCGGCGGACTCGACGACTTCCGCTCCACCACCGCGATCGTCGGCAGCCACCTGTCGGCGGTCGTCTGGTCGGCGGTGCTGTTCACCGTGATGCTGCGCCGGCGACGGGTCTCGCTGGCCTGGGTGCTGGTCGATCTGGCCCTCGCGGCGATGTGGTTGATCACCGTCCCACAGATGTGTGTCACCTCCTGCGCCAGCGGCTGGCAACTGTGGACCGTGCCGTCCGCCATCGGATCGATCATCCTGGCCATGGTCTTCATCCAGATCGGCATCGCGGCCGTCGGCACGCTCGTCGTGGTCGGGGCGTACGTGCTGGGTATCTGGGAGCACGTGAGCCGGTCCGGGATGCCGGCGCCGGACGCCCTCGGCTCGGTGGCGGTGAATGTGTTCTTCATGCTGGGCTTCGCGTTGCTGGCCTGGCTGTGCGCCTGGATGCTCCGTTCCTCCGCCCGGCAGGTCGACCTGGCCACCGCCGAGGCGATCGAGGCACGCGCCCGCGAGGCCACCGCCCGCGCCCGTTACGACGAGCGGACCCGGCAGTACGACGTGTTGCACCACACCGTGCTCAGCACGCTGAGCAAGATCGCGCGGGGCGGGTTGGACCACCGGGACGAGGCCGTCCGCGCGCTGTGTGCCCGGGACGCCGAGTTCCTGCGCGGTCTGATGAGCGGGGCCGCCGAGACCGGGCCGAGTGACTTCGTGGGGGCGCTGGCCGGGGTGGTCCGCGACAAGCAGGCCCTCGGGCTCCGGGTCAACTCGCAGTTCCACGCCCTGCCGGCCACGTTGCCCCCGGCAGCGGCGTCGATGCTGCTCGGGGCGACCCGGGAGGCGCTCACCAACGTGGCCAAGCATGCCAACGTCGACGAGGCGTGGCTGACCGCGGTGGGCGAGGGCGACGGAGTGCGGATCGTGGTGGTGGACCGGGGGGTCGGTTTCGAGCAGGAGGCGGTGCCCACCGGCCGGGGGCTGATACGCGAACTGCGCCACAGCGTGATCGAGACAGGTGGCACCGTGGACGTCACATCCAGTCCGGGCCACGGCACGGTGGTGGAGGTAACGTGGAGCAACTGATCGAGGTCGCCGCGATAGACAACGACCAGATGCTGTTGGAGGGTATGGCGACCTGGCTCGCCTCGGTGCCGGACATCCGGCTGACGGCGACCGCGCGGTCGGTCGCCGATTTCCTCAGCCAGACGGTCACCGCCCGGATCGTGCTGCTCGACCTCAACCTCGAGGATTTCACCGACCCGGTGGAGAACGTCGCGACCCTGGTCGACACCGGGTTCACCGTCATCGTGATCACGGTGGTGCCGGACCTGTCGTACATCCTGGCGACGACCGAGGCCGGCGCGGTGGCGTACGTCTCGAAGACCGCGAACCTCACCGTGCTGGCCGACGTCATCCGAGCGGTGGCGCGCGGCGATTCCCCGCTGACCATCGAGCACGCCTTCTGGCTGGGCCGCGACAACCGCCCGGACCGGCCGGAGCTGACGCCGCGTGAGCACGAGGTGCTGGTGGCGTACGGCCGGGGGATGACCGTGGACGCGGTGGGCCGGCAGTTGGGCATCGCCGCCGGCACGGTCCGCACCCACCTGGAGCGGGCAAAGCAGAAGTACGCCGACGTCGGGCGGCCGATCCGACACCGGGGCCAGTACGGCGAACGGATCCGGGAGGACGCCCTCGGCCGGGAACGGCTACGCGGGCCGGGCAACCACCCACCCGTCGGCGAGTAGCGCAGGCGTGCTACGGGAATGGATGGGGCACCGGCCGTGGCCCGTCGTCGGCCCGCCCCTGCGCGCGGAGTCGCTCGTGCAGCCGGGGCATCGTCAGGGCACGCTGGCGCAGCCAGCCGAAGTCGATCGGCACCAGGCCGGGCACGATCGTCGCCACCGTCCGCAGCCCCATCGTGAGCTGCTCCGGTGTGGTCTGGTCGACGACGATGACGCGGTGACCCTTGGCGTGCAGTTCGTCCAGCACACCCTGTAGGTCCTGGCGGAGGTCCTCGGTGGGCGGCGGCGCACCGTAGAGTTCGGTCATCGACTCCAGCGGCCGGTCGGCGAGATACTCCTCAACGTGCGCTCTCATCTGCGGAAGGCCGAACAGGTCGGCATGGTCGTGCACCGTCTGGACCAGTGAGTAGTCGTCGGCCATCGCCCGCAGCTCGTCCCACCGCTGCCGGGTCCTCCCGGCCTTGAGCGGAATGTAGGACAGGGTCTCGGAGAGCGCGGCGGCGACCGCCTGTTCCGGGGCCAGGTGCGCCCCGGCCGCGAAGGCCAGCAGGCCGGGCCCGCCGTCGTGGCGCACCGCCAGCGTGGTCACCACCGGCACGGACAGGTCGGTACGACTGTCGAAGGCCAGGACCTCGTAGCCGGCGAGGGTGCCCCGGTCCACCATCATCCGGATCGCCGCGTCGGCACACGAGTCGAGGTCGATGCGGCGCGGCCGGTCCCGGCTGTACCAACCGAGCAGGAAGGCGTCCCGCTCGATGAGTTCGAGCAGCCCGAACAGGATCGCCTCCTCCAGGCAGCCACCGGTGGCGCAGCCGTTGGACGAGGACAGCACGAAATTGTCGCCGGGTGCCCCGGAGCTGTAGAAGCACAGCCGCCGGGGCACCAGGATCGGTTCGCCGCTGCCGACCACGTGCCCCCACACCCAGGGGATCGGCTGGTGGGGGTCGAAGGGCTGCACCAGCGGATCGGCGTCGTAGGTTCCGTCGGGATAGCTGCCGCAACTGGTCGGGTCGAGGGCCTGGTCGGCGATGTCGGCATAGGCGGCGACCACGGGGGCGCGAGCGCGGCGCTGGTGGGTGCCCGCGTAGCGTTCGAGCCCTTCCAGGTAGGCCAGCCGCAGGCTGTCGGCGAAGCCGTTGGCGTGCCCGCTCCAGGCGACGTCGAGCAGACCCGCGTAGCCCCGGATGAAGACCCCGCCGGTCACCGCCGCGGTGGTGGGCAGGGTCGGATTCAACAGGGCCCCGGCACCGATGACGCCGCACAGCGGGTTGACCAGCGCGCCGACCGGTAACCGGTAGTCGTGCACGCCGTGCAGGCGGTAGCGGTCCGGTGCCGGCTTGGGGCGTGGTCGGGGTGCCTCGAAGACTGTCGGCTCGTCCGGTACGACAGTCCCGCAGCTCGGGCACCTCGGCTCGGGCATGACCGGCACGGTCAGGGCACGCAGACTGCCCAGATCCACCGAGGTCATCCGGCTCAACGCCGCGCTGTCCGGGTCGAGAAGGACGCCGACCGTCGGCGGTGCCTGCGCCACGACGCGGAACGCCGACCACACCGCGTCGACGACCCACTCCGGCAGCTCGGGCCAGCCGCTCACCGCGGTCAGCCCGCCGCCGACCTCCAGCGCGTCGCGCTCGGTGCGTCCCCGTAGCCGCTGCCACCGGACGGCGAAGCAGTGTCCGCACGGCTCGCTCCGGCCCTCGGCCGCGCCCCACGGTCCGAGGAACACGGCGCGGGCGGAGAGGTGCACGTTGGCGCGGCGTCGGGCCGGGTCGGCGGTCCCCATCACGTCGGCCGCGCCGAGCGTCACCACGACCGGCGGTCGCCCACCGGCCGGCGGGGCCGCCGACCAGCGGGCGTCGAGGTCCCGCTGGAGCTGGCCGGCGGCGGCACCCATGGGGACACCCGCACCGGCTGCCGCTGACCGGGTCATTCGTCGTTGCTCCACGTGAACAACCGCAGACCGATCGCGGTGAAGACCGTGGCGAATCCGACCAGCACCAGGCACGCGCGCCAGTAGTCACCCACCTCACCCGCGCCGGCCAGCGCGTAGACCAGGCCGTCGAGGATGTAGCGCAGGGGCATCGCGTACGAGACGCTGCGCAACCAGTCCGGCATGAGCTCCACCGGAATGAAGGCGCCGGACAGGAACGCCATCGGGATCACCACGCAGTTGCCGATGGCGCTCACCGCCTCGGGGGTCTTCGAGATCGCCCCGATGATCAGCCCGACCCCCAGGAAGGTGGCGATGCCCAGCAGCATGATCGGCAGGGCGAGCGGCCAGCGCGGGGCGACGTTCATGCCGAACAGGGGGATCGTCGCCACCCCGATGAAGAGCAGGCACTGGGCCACGCCGATGCAGACGGCCACCGCGAGGCGGGCGAGCACCACCTCGGAGATCCGGGCCGGCGTGAGCCGGATCAGGCGCAGCAGGTCGTCCCGGCGCCACTGCATCAGCGTGAAGGCGACCCCGAACGCGGCGGCGTTGGCCAGCCCCCAGGCCAGCACCCCGGGAGCGATGAAGTCGATGTATCCGTTTCCGGTCTCCACCACCTCCTGCCCTTTGAAGATCAGGCCGAAGATGACCAGGAAGACCAGCGGAAAGGCGAAGGTGAAGAAGATCGTGACCGCGTCGCGGGTGTTCGCCTTGTAGGAGGCCCGGGTCAGGGCGGTGAAGACGGTCATGACTGCGCTCCGATCAGTTCCAGGTAGACGTCTTCCAAGGTGGCCGCTCTGGTCTGCACCCCGTCCAGGTCGGTGCTGGCGCCGAGGGCAGCCAGGACCCTGGTCAGGTGCTGGGTGTGCAGCGTCAGCGTGCCGTTGTCGACGGTCACCGAGTCGACCCCGTCGAGGCTGCTGGCCTGCTCCGGAGCGATCTGACCGACCGGAAGCAACACCTGGGTGCCGACCGCGGCGCGGCTGATGAGCTCACGGGGCGTGTCCAGCGCCACGACCCGGCCCCGGTGGAGAATGGCCACCCGGTCACAGAGGGCCTCGGCTTCCTCGAGGTGGTGGGTGGTGTAGACGATGGTCTTGCCGGCGCCCTTCAGCTGGCGCAGCACGGCCCAGAGGTCCCGCCGGGCCTGTGGGTCCAGTGCTCCGGTCGGCTCGTCCAGGAAGATCACCTCGGGCTGGTGCACCAGCGCCGTGGCGATGGCCAGCCGCTGCCGCTGACCGCCGGAGACCTTCGTCACCCGGGCGTCGGCGGAGTCGGTCAGCCCGACCTGCGCCAACGCCCGGTGTGCGGCCTGCCGGTCGAGCCCGTAGAACGCGGCCACCGTCTCCAGGTGCTCGCTGGCGGTCAGGTGCGGAAAGAACGCCGACTTCTGGGTCTGCACCCCGATGAGCGGCAGCAGCGCCCGGTTACGGGGATGCGGGTGGTGGCCGAGCACGGTCACGGTCCCCGTGTCGGGGGTCCGCAGTCCTTCGATGATCTCGATGAGGGTGGTCTTGCCCGCACCGTTGGGCCCGAGCAGTCCGATGAACTCGCCACGCGGCACCGTCAGGGTCACCCCGTCCACGGCCCGCACCGCCCCGTACGACTTGCTCAGCCGATCGACCTCAATAGCTGGTTCTGCGTTGTCCTGCATCGCCTCGCCTCTCATGTGGTGGGTTGATGTGGTGGGGTCCGGAGCTGACGGCGGGGGCGGCCGGCGAGCCACAGGGTGATCGTCAGCACGACCAGGGCAGCCGACGCGGCATACGCGACACGACCCCACGAGGGTTCGAGCAGCCGGCCACCGGCGTAGGCGACACCCACCCCGGTCGCCGCCGTGGCCACGTGCCACCCCACGCCGTAGAGCCCGAGCGCGAGCCGGGCCCGCCAGGGATACGGTGCGCCGTGCCGCAACACCCACCGGCGCGGTCGTGACCAGAGGTACCGGCGGCTCTCCGCAGCGAGCGCCACCATGCCGAGCAGGTGGCTGAGCATCTTGTAGCCGTCCAGCGGCGCCATCGGTACGTAGTTGGCCAGGCTCTGCACCGTGCCCACCAGGACCACGGCGGCGGTGAACCGGTGCACCGCCGAGCCGGGCGTGACGAGCAACCAGGCGAGCAGGAACGGCGCGACGACGAGACTGTTCAGCACCCCGCCCACCGCCGCGATGACGACCTGCCGGACGCGTGAGGGCAGGAACTGGTACTCGTCCACCCGGCAGCTCAGCGCCACCAGGTTGATCCGGACGCCGGCGCAGCCGAAGTGGACGGCCGCCACGCCGTGCGCCAACTCGTGCAGCATCGCGCTGAGGTAGCTGACCACGACGATCCCCGCGAGCCAGCGCCAGTCGCCGAACACCGGACGGGCGTCCTGCCACAGCGTCGGGAACTGCGCCGCGACGCAGGCGTACATCGCTGCGAGGCCGAGTCCGACGGCGACACCGGCCGGAAGCGAGAAAGCCCAGCCGAAGGCGGCGGCCAGCCGCCGCATCCCGCCCCCGAAGCCGCCCGCCGGCGAGCCTGCGGGGAGGGCCGCCGGCCCGGTGGCCGGTGCGGCCGGCGCCGGCACCGTGCCCGCCGGGGAGGCCGTCTCCAGCAGGTCGCGTTGGCGCAGCAGCCAGAGCAACTGCGACCACTGCGCCGCCCCCAGCCGGCGGCCGAACCGCGCCGCGTACGCCGTGCCCAGCTCGGTCAGCGACCGACTCCCGTCGAGCCCTCGGATCAGGAAGCACTCCTTCGCCGTCACCTCGAACGTCCTGCCGCCGGGTGCCTTCAACAGGTGCATCCGGTCCGGGCCACGGCCCAGTTCCCGGGAGATCAGCAGGTCGGGCCGGACCCGGGGCCGGTCGCCGAAGACGGTCGACAGGTACGACGCGACATCGGTGGTCGTGCTGTCGGTCACCGGGCTGCCAACGTCTCGCGCAGCGCCCGAGCCACCAGGTACGCCAGGTACGCCTCGTCACGCAGGGTGATGTACAGCCGGTTGTTGGTCATGTGCAGGTACGGCGAGAGCAGTCGTACCGAAGCCTCGTGCGCGTCGGTGACCGTGACCGGCACCGCGCCCTCCGGGTACGCGAACGTCAGCGCGGCCGACTCGGCCAGGGCCGACACCCTGCCGCGCAGCTCCTCGGCGTGCTCGGCCCAGCCACGCAGGAAGACCGGCAGCCGATGCTGCTCGCCGTGGTCGAGCGCGTGCAGGATCGGCCGGAACCGGCGATCCAGGTCACCGGACATCCGCTCGTACATCCGCTCGTAGTCGATGTTGTCGACGAAGCCGGCCCCGCCGAACGCCCGGTGCCAGAACTGGTGGTACGAGTCGAAGAACGCCACCAGGGCGTCGCGGTCGGGCAGGAACGTGCCCGCCATCACCAGCATGAGCTGGGCCGCGATGCCCAGGGTCACCGGCCGCAGGTGAAGGTTCATGGTCCGCACCATCGCGATGACCAGGTCGCTGGAGTAGCGGAAGTGCCACTCGGCGAGGGCGACCCCCCGTGCCCCGCCGTACTTGCCGTACTCCGGCTCGTAGGGTCGATAGCTGAAGGAGTTGTTCGGCTGCATCTTCGCCCGGCCGTCCGGGCCGGTCAGCCCGTCCGGCGTGCCCTGCGGGTACTCCAACTGGAACAGCCGCTCGTGCAGTTCGCCACGGAAACCGGCATCCATTTCGTACAGCGCCGGCCGGTCGGCCAGGAAACGCCCGATCGCCGCCTCGGCGGTGGCCCGTACGGCGGGCTCGTCGGCGGGCGTGCGCGGCTTGAGCCGCAGTCGGACGTGCGGGCCCTCCATCCAGTAGTTCATGAAGAAGTAGGAGTCCAGCAGGCCCTGGGCGGTCAGCTCGTCGACCAGCGGTCGGATGCACTCGACCACCATCGGTCTGGCGTTGGCGCCGTAGAAGATGTGGATACCTAGCCACTGACCCGGTTCGGCGGTGGCGGACTGCTCAGTCATGGACAGCTCCGAGCGTCGGGGTGGGGGGGAATGTCTCGATGACGAACTCGGTGACGTGCCGACCGTGGTCCGAGCCCGCCGTCAGCCCGTCGCCGGACGGCAACATCTCGCGGAACACCACCCGCTGGTCACCGTCGGTCACCAGCGCCTCCAATGCGAGCAGCGACAGGTAGCTGTCGCAGTCGACGTACTGCGGCTTGGGTCGGCCCGCCACCCGGCCGCCGGCACCGGCGTGCACCGTCGCGAACAGCCGCGCGGGCAGCCCGTGCGCCCGCCGCCACCGCTGCCAGCCGAGGAACCAGGCGGCATCGGTGTCGCCCTCGGTGCGACGCGGAAGAGCCACGCCCGTCATCGACCAGCTCCGCCTGCTGACCACGACGTCACCGACCCGCACCCGTGGGCGTCGGGTGACCCCGCCGGCGTCCGGCGACTCGGGCACGCCGCGCCACACGTCGACCACGGCCATCGAGGTCGGTGACAGCAGCAGCAGCGCGCGGTGCAGCTGTGGCAGCGCCATCGGCACCAGGTAGCCCAGGTAGACCGGGATCACCTCGCGCCCCAGCCGGGTGGAGCGCAGCACCACCCGGTCGGTGTCGACATCGTGGTGCAGGTAGAGGTCGGCCAGCGGAAGCTGGTTCTCCTCCGGCACCAGGCTCGTCTCACCGGGGCAGACGATGACGTATTCGGTGAGCCGCGCGTGCAGGTTCAGGTTGGTGGTAGCCGGGCCACCGGTGACCTCCGCGAACACCGCACCCGGCGGTGACACCTCGGTGGCCTGGCCACGCAGCTGCCCGGACAGCGGCGGCACGGTGTCGTCGAAGCAGTGCGTGAATCGGCTGAACG
Source organism: Micromonospora matsumotoense (assembly GCF_900091525.1). Lineage (GTDB taxonomy): Bacteria > Actinomycetota > Actinomycetes > Mycobacteriales > Micromonosporaceae > Micromonospora > Micromonospora matsumotoensis. The sequence continues at coordinate 248,752 of NZ_FMCU01000008.1, read as the reverse complement.
GAAACGACAACCCGCCCAACGACTGGTTGACGACCACCAGCGGCCCGTCCGGGCTCTGCGCCACCTGGACGAGGTGGCTCTGCGGCCGGAATCCGCCGAGCAGGTCCCCCAGCCGGTCCCCGATCCCGTGCAGTGCCTCGACGTCGAGCCGGATCTCTGCCGCATCGGGTGCCGCGTGCACGGCCGCCCGCAGGTTCGCGGTGAGGTCCTGCCGGAGGCCGTCAAGTTCGGACAGCTCCGGCCGGCCGAGCCAGTTCTCCTCCGGCTGGTAGGAACCGTCGTCGGCGTACGGTCGCCGGTCGGCGGTGGTGGCCAGGTACTGGTCGTACAGGTCCTCGTGGAAGTCCTCGACCAGGCGCAGCAGATCGTCGCAGCGCCCACCGACGCCGTAGCGGGCCAGGAAGAAGCCGTGGAACGTGATCCGGTGCGGCAGAGTCAGGTCGAAGGCGGGGAGGATCGCCTCCACGGCGGCGAGGTCGTGCCCGACCAGCCGTTGCCAGGGGTCCTCCGGTGCGGTCAGCCGCTGGTCGATCCGGCAGTCCTCGTAGAGCAACGCCTGCGGCAGGGACGCCGACTCGACGCCCAGGTGCACCTGGATGTCGTGGAGTGACTCCCGCAGCCGCTGGATGGCGCGGCGTCGGTCGGCGAGGTCGCCCTGCCGGAACGTCTCCACCAGGGCGATCGGCTCGGCCAGTCGCAGGGCCAGGTCGTCGGCCCAGGCCCGGTGCAGGGTGGTGAGGAAGTCGTGCAGTTGCCGAAGCGGGTCGGGGGTGTGCACGTCGACGGCGAAACCGTCGATCTGCAGGATGCCCAGCCGGAGCAGGATGGTCAGATACTCCTCGCACCGCTGCGGGCTCGCCTGCGTCTGCTCATGGAGCCAGCCGGCGAGTTCGGCGCAGCGCCGGGTGCCGCCCTGCAGCAGGCCGGTGAGCTGGTCGAGCAGTCCGCTGCGGCGCAGGTAGAACAGCCCGTCCTGGATGGAGTCGAAGCTGACCGAGACGCTGTCGTCACCCGGGGTGATCCACCGTCGCACGTACCGCACCCGCTCCGGGTCCTGCCGCAGGCCGGGGCTCAGCGCCACCGGTAGGTCGCCGCGCCGGTCGAGGTCAGCGCAGACGGCCTCGACGATCCTCGTCAGCGCCACCACGTTGAGTCGGGCATACCCGTGCCACGGCCCCGCCCCGGGCAGGTCCGCCTCGGTCGCGCCGGCCGTGAACTCGCCCACCCCGATCCCGGTGAACGAACTGAACGGGCTCGTCTTGCACGCGGTGCGGTAGAGGTAGGACAGGACGGAACGCTCGACCCGGCGCAGCTTCTTCGCCGGCGGGGCGCCGTCGCGTCCCGCGAAGGACACCAACTGCTGGTCCAGCGCCGGTGAGGCGACCTGCATGCCCGCCCGCAACCGGGGATCGCCGGACAGCCGCCACAGCTCCGTGCGGGACCTGGCGAGTTCCTCACCGAGCAGCAGGTCGAGCTCTCGCAGCCGCTGCGCCAACTGCTGCCGCCGGGTCAGCCAGTCGCGGAGCGGGGCAACCGTGGTCGGGGCCACCTCGGCCACCGTGGCGAGCGCGGCATCAAGGTCGGCCGGGAGCGACCCCTTGAAGACCTGTCGCCGCAACGCGAGCAGACGTCGGCGCGAGTCGCCGTCCTCGTTGGCTCCGACGAGGTCGTGCAATAGGTCGCTGAGGGTGGCGGCCTCCGCGGCGAGGGCGGCTTCCAGATCGAGGACCTCGTCGGCCCGTTCGGCGGCCCGTCCGCACCGCAACCCCGTCACGGTGTCGTACGGCAGGCCACCAACCCGGACCGCGAAGTACCGGCCCAGTCGTCGCGCCGGCAACCCGGACCGCTGGGTGGTGGCGGGCCGCTCGGCGGTGCTGGACCGCTCGGCGGTGCTGGGAAGGATGGTCATCGTCGCCTCACCGCAACTCGTGCCGGTAGTCGCTGGGCAGTGCCCGCTCGTGGCCGGCGAGCATGATGAGCAGCGGGACCTCACCCGCCGCCGCCAGCTCAAGTTCCTCGACGTACGAGACGCCGTCGAAACCGAGTGCCACCCCGCAGCCGAGGTCGAGCGCCGCCGCAGCGGTGTAGAAGGTCTGCGCCACGGCACCGATCGTGGCGTTCACCACGTTGTAGCCCCGGGGGCCGGCCGCGTCCAACACCGCACCGACCCGGATGGCAGGTACCACCACCACCGCCGCCTGCTCCACGTTGTAGTTGGGCAGGAAGTAGTTCCGCTGGAGGAACATGCCCGGCGGCCCCGGCCGGCAGGCGCGCAGTTGGTGGCGGGCCGGGTCGTACTCGTAGCTGCCCGGAGCTGTCTGCTGCACGTGGTTGACGAAGACGTACAACTTCGTCAGCGCCCCGTCGGCCACGTCCGCGACCTCGGTGGGCAGTTGCGCGCCGTGGGTGGCCGCGAGCAGGGCCGCGAGGTCGGCCGTCCCGAGCGGGGTGCTTCCGTCGAACCGGCCGAAGCTGCTGCGGCGGCGGCGCAACGCGGCGCGGACCGGCATCGCCAGCGGGCTCGGCGGCGGCAGGGCGACCCGGTCACCACCCTCCGGCGTCGCGCTGGCCGCTGCGTCGGCGAGCGCGCCGACGGCCGGCCGGTCGGTGGCCGCCCGCGCTGTCGACCGATGGATGCGTCGGGTCGTCTCGAAGGTCAGCACGACCCGTGACTTCTCCTGGTCACGTCGCCGCACCGCGACGGCGTCATCGTCCGGGACCTCCTGCGGCGGGGGTGGCGCGTGGTGCGCCGGGGGTGGCGCCCAGGACAGCGGCACCACCGCGAACAGGCCCTCCTCGTCGGCCGGCAGCCCGAGCAGCCGCCCGAGCGCTGCCTGGTCGAACCAGAAGTGGGGTTGGATCCGCCGCCGTTGACTGCCGGCCCACAGCCGCCAGGTCTGGAGCAGCGTGCCCACGTCCATCGACACGGCGTGGTAGGCGAAGCTGTTGTACTTGAATGCGTTCGCCCAGTACTTGACGCCGATGACCAGGAACTGGGTCGCATCGGTCGGCAGCCGCAGGGCCGCGCGTACCCGGCCCGTGACGTCGCCGGCGAGCAGTCGCTGCATCGCGTGCGGCCGGCAGGCGTAGTGGTACACCCCCGGGCAGAGGCCCGCCCCGGGCCCGGCGACCCAGTAGATGCTGCACGGGTAGAGGCCGCCACCGGAGGCGGTGCCCCGGTGCCAGTTGGCCCGCGCGTACCACGGGTAGCCGTGCACGTCGGTGTTGGCCTGGATGGCGAGCCGCCGGCCGACCAGCCCGTACGAGTCGCGCAGCATGGCACCCAGCACCGGCAGGTCGAACGGCTCGTCGCCGGGCTGCGCCACACCGGTGCCGGCGGCCTCGTCGCCGGGCCGCGCCGCAGCGATGCCGGCGTCCAGCGTCGCCGACGGCGGTGGTGGGGCGTCGGGCAGCGGGAACGCCAGGGCACCGGGATAGTGCTTCGTCGGCCGCGGCTTGTCCGCCCAGTTGGGTACGAAGTCGGCCGGCGGCAGCGGCACCCGGTTGCGTCGCAGGATCATCGAGGCGTACTCGTGGGCGTAGCTGTCAGTCGTGGTGTTCATCGCCTCACCTCAGGGGTACGGGTGTGGGACCAGGTGGATTTCGTCGTCGCGCAGGTCGTGGTCGACCAGCCCGGCCCGGTGGTGGGCGGTCCGCAGCCGGGGCATGTTCAGCGCCCGCTGCCGCTGCCAGCCGAAGTCGATCGGTAGCAGTCCCGGCACCGTGACGCTGGCCGTGTGCAGACCCAGGGCATGCTGCTCGGGCGTGGTCTGGTCGACCACGATCACGTCGAAGCCGCACGCCGCGACCGTCCGCACACAGCGGTCCAGGTCGTCGCGCAGGTCGTCGCCGAGCGGGTGGACAGCGTGCAGACCGGCGTAGACCTCGCTCACCGGGCGCGCCGGTGAGCCGGAGTCCAGCAGGAAGGACGTGTGCCGGCGCATCTCCGGCAGCCCGTACAGCAGCGGATGGTCGTGCAGCCGCCACACCTTGTCGTAGTCGTCGACCATCTCGCGCAGCCGTGGCTCGTCCGCTGCGGCACGGATTCCGGCCAGCACCGAGTCCGACGCGATCTCGCACAGCGCGGCGGCCAGGGCGGTCTCCGGATCCAGGCTCGCCCCGCCACCGAACGCCAACGTGCCGAAGCCACCGTCGACCCGCTCGGCCACCCCGGTGACGACGGGGAAGTCGAAGGTGCACCTGGTGTCGAAGAACCTGGCCCGGTAGCCGTACATCGCCAGCCGGTCCACCATCAGCCGGGTCTGGAGGCGGCTGCTGGTGGCGGGGTCGATCTCCGGCAGGGGGCGTCTGCCGTACCAGGCGAGCATGAAGGCGTCCCGCTCGACCGCCTCCATCAGACCGTGGTAGATCGCCTCCACCAGGCTGCCGCCCGAGGCGCAGCCGCTGGAGTTCTCCTGCACGAAGCGCTCCTGCAGCGGCGCGCTGTGGTAATAGACCAGGACTTCGGGCACGAGGATCGGCCGCTGGTCGCGCATCGACCAGCCCCAGACCCAGGCGATCGCCCGGTCCGGCGCGAATCGCCTGATGTGGCGGTTCACCCGGTAGAACTCGTCGGTGTACGAACCGCACACCCGGGGGTCGAGAGCGTCGGCACCCAACTCGTCGAGGGTCGCGACCACGGCGGTACGCCTGCGCACGGGCCGCAGGCCGGCCGCCCGCTCCAACCCCTCCAGCAGCCCCAGCCGTACGCTGCGCGCGTACCCGTCGGCGTGGCCGCCGAAGAGCATCTCGCGCAGGAACTTCCCCGATCTCGGCTGGAAGACGCCGTGCACCGGGGATGTCGAGGTCGAGGTGAGGTCCGGCCAGAGGGCTGCGCCGAGCGGGCCGCAGACCGGGTTGACGAAGGTGGTCGGCGACAGGGGGTACTCCGTCGCGTCCCGGGCTCGGAACGAGTCCGGTGCCCGCTTGGGGCTGGCCGCCAACTCCGGTGCCCTGGCCGCGTCCCATTCCACCTGGCCGCACACCGGGCAGTCGGCATCGGCGAGCAACAGCACCCGGCCCACCTGGAGGGTGTCCACGTCGAGGTGGTAGACGGCCGGTGGTCCGGTGTCGGGTCCGGCGGTGTCGACCGCGGCGGTCAGCGCCCGCAGGGCGTCGCCGACGAACGGGATGGCGTAGGGCCAGTCACCGACGGGCGTCGTCTCACCGCCCAACTCCAGCGCGTCGCGCATCTCCGGCGGCCGCACCGCCTGCCACCGGCGGGCCAGGCAGCAGGCGCACCCGGCCCGGCCCGGCTGCGGGGCGAGCAGCGCGTGCCGGCCGTAGACCAGCACCCGAGCGGGTGGCGCCGCGACGTCGGCGGCCCGTTCGTCGCGCACCCCGAGCGGATGCACCGCGAGGGGCTGCTCGTCCGGGGCGGTCAGCAACGCGCCGAGCGCCTCGGTGATCCGACGCCCCGGATCGATGACCGGCAGGCTCATCCGCGCGACCGTTCCTGGAGCACCACGCGCACCGTGAACAGGCCACCAGCCGGCAGGTCGGAGCCTCCGATCGGCACCAGCACGACGTCCGTGCCGGCCTCGGCCAGCCCGGCCAGCACCTGTTGCCACCTTCCGTCGGCAGCGGTCCGCGCGGCGGCGGTGCCGGCCACGGCGAGGGTGTCCGGGTGGTAGTCCACCAGCACGGGGTCGGTGCCGTCCGTGGCCTGCGGATCGGTGGACTGCTGCCGCAGTTGCACCTGGCCGACCAGATCGCACAGCGCCCGCACGGCGGCGGTGCGCCAGGACGGGTCGGCGGCGATCGTCCAGAGCTTCTCCCCACTGCGGGGCTCGGTGCACCGGGCCAGCAGCGCGTGCACCCCCGCGGGTACGCTGGCACCCAGGTCCAGCAGCTCGACGGTGGTCCCCAGGTTCGCCGCCGACCGGGTCAGGAACCGCAGCTCGGCATCGTCGTCGCAGGTGTCGAGCGGCACCCGCGAGGGCAGCGCACCCGCGATGGCACCTCGCAACGCGACGAACGCCAGGGCGGAGGCGAGCCCGTCACGGACCGCCGCCGCCGGGTCGAAACCCGCTCCGGCCCCGGCCGCCGTCGGTTCGACCAGGCGGTCGGCGTTGGCGGTGCCGAACGGCTCCACCGCCGCCCTCCGCACCTCGACGGGACGGCCGGTGACCAGCGACGTACCGGTGACCGCCCCGACGCTGCCGGCCCCGGCTCCGAGCTGGTCGGCGTAGGCGACGGCGGCACGCGCCAGCGCCCTCGTCCGGGCCCCCACCACGTGGTGTACGTCGAAAGCGCTGACCCGTCGTCGCCGTCCGGCCGGATCGGTGAGCAACACCGTGCCGATCTTGACCGGTGTCTGGTCCCAGTCCTCGTCGTCGTAGCGCCGGAAGATCCCGGTGTGCGGCTGCACCAACCCGTCCCGGGCCGACAGTTGCGCCGCTGCCGCGTCGGTCGCCGCGTCGGGCCCCGGCGGTTGCTGCGGTGCGGCGTCCAGGGCGGCGGCGTCCAGTGCGATCGGGGTCGGCTCCTGGCGGCAGTAGACACAGCGGGGGTGCGGGGACAACTGCTCGCTGACCACATCGAGCGATTCCAGGTCCTGGACGGTCACCTTGCCGTCGGTCTCGGCGGGCAGGGCGCCGGTGGTGAGCCGGAACACCTCGAACGCCAGGAGGTTGCCGATCATCGAGGCCAACGGCCCCGTCGGGCCGGCCGGACCGGCCGGCGGTGCACCGGCGACCGCGACACCCCGCCACACCTCTGCCGCCGCCGGAGTGGAGTCGTTGGCGCTGAGCCGCAGCATGGCGCAGTACCAGCACCCCCTGCGGTCGGTGCCGCCGGCCGGCCCGACGATGGCCCACCGGCCGAACGTCCAGGCCGGCACCAGCGTCTTTCCCTCGGGAACGCCGGCGGCGAGCAGGCGGTGAGTCAGCCGGGCAGCGCCGTCACCGCCGGCGACCAGCACGATGTCGGCACCGGCCAGATCGGCCCAGGTGGGCTCGTCTCCGGCGGGCCGCCAGTCGAGTACGGCGGACGGTACGCCGGTGGCGTCCAACTCGGCCGCCTCCGCGGCGGCTGCTCCGTCGCTGTCACCGACGATCGCAACCCGGGCCATCCCGTTGCGGATCAGGCTCACCGCACACATGTGGGCGATCGGTCCGCTGCCGACGACCACCGCGGTGCTGTCGCGGAAAGCGGCGAATCGTCGCGGCGCACCCGCCGCGTAGTGGTCGAGGTAACCGATCTGGCTGGCGAACCGCTTCGCCACCGCCGCCCCGAGGACGGTCGCCGGATCCACCTCGTCGGTTGGGACGTCCCGGGCGAAGCTGCGGGACAGTAGCGCGCTGACCAGCTCACCCACCATGGCACGTTGCGGGTCGGGCAGTTTCGCGCAGAGTTCGGCCACCGTCCGACGCCCGTCGAGGACCGGCACCAGCAGGCTGGCCAGCCGGTAGGCGCTGGGCGATGTGATTTTGAAGCCGCCCCCCGAATTGTGGAACAGCACACCGTCGTGGGCCGCGGTGAAAAGCACATCCCGGTGGATCCGTGGCCGGGCGGCGGCAACCGATTCAAATACAGTGCTCATCAGAACTCCGTTCCGGATGCGGAAAGAGTGGTACTGGCGTCGACAATCGGGCGGCGACCGTTGATGGCGCCACGAGAATAGAGCCGCAACAGATCGAGCATCCGGTATTTCCCGGCGTGCTCGTCGAGCAGGCTCGCGTCGGCGAGCTGGTCGAGGATCACCTCCGCCACGTGCGGGGCGACCTGTAGCCGTCGGGCCACCGTGGACAGGTCGAGGGGATCCAGTTCCTGGGCGCCGAGGCGCAGGACGGCGTCCACGAGCGGTGGCTCCAGCCGGTTCACCGCCGTGTCCAGTCGGCCGAGCAGCGCCATGTCCGGGTCGCCCGGCAGTGCCAGCCTGGCGATCGGGTTCTCGCGCAGCCAGGTGACCGACTCGGCCAGGCTCGTCGTCCTGGTCAGTAGCCGGGCAGCGGCGATACGCAGAGCCAACGGCAGATGACCGCAGAGCTCGGCGAGAGCGGTCGCCGCCGCCGGCTCGGCATCGACCCGTTCCGCTCCGATGAGGGCACCCAGGAGTGCCGTCGCCTCCGCCGCGCTGAGCCCGGATACCCGCTCGATCCAGCCACCGAACCGCGCGACCACCCCGCCCAGGCCGAACTGGCTGGTCAGCAGGACGGCGTCCCCCGGCGTCCACAGCGGCGCACTGGCCAGCGCCTGCTGGACGTCGGCGACGTCGTCGAGGATCAACAGGCCGCGCCGGGTCGGGTCGGCGCGGGGCCAACGTTCGAGTTGCCCGGCCAGCTCGGCCACCCTCAACGGGTGGCCGTCGGCGTCTCGCATGCCGATCAGCAACTGGCCGGCGGGGAAGTCGCTCTGGACCAGCGACGCCACCCGACGGGCGAGCGCGGTCTTGCCGACGCCGGGCAGGCCGGTGAGCACCAGCACACCCGCGTTGGCCCGCAGCCGGGTGGCGACGGCGTCGACCAGTGCGCGACGGCCCACGAACCCCTGTGGCGAGGCTATCGCGGGCAGCGCGACAAGGCCGGCCGGTGCTGCGGCCACCGCCCTCGCCCCGGCGAGCGGGGGCGGCTCCGTCCGGCCCTCACCGTTGAGGATGCTCAGTTCGAGCTGACGCAGCCGCGGCCCGGGGTCCACCCCCAGTTCGTCGGCGAGGAAGTCCTTCACCCGGCGGTACTCGGCCAGCGCCTCGGGCTGCCGCCCGGTCCGGTAGAGCGCCTCGATGAGCAGTTCGGTCAGCCGTTCGTTGCCGAGGTTCGAACGGGTGGCCTCCCAGAGCGGGACGATGGCCGACGCGGCGAAACCCAGCCGTATCTTCAGCTCGCAGAGTCGCTCCAGCACCCACAACCGCTCCTCGTTGAGCCGGGGCACGGCGTCACGGTGCAGGCTCTCCGACGGCACGTTGGCCAGCACCGGGCCGCGCCAGAGCGACAGCGCGCCCTCCATCAGCACCAACTGCCGGTCGGCCTGCGGTTCGGACTCCGCCGCCGAGGCCATCTCGCGAAACCGGACCAGGTCCACCGTCTGGCCGGAAGCGTTGAAGCGGTAGCCGCCCGGCACGGTCTCGATCGACGATGCCATGATCGAATGGCGGACGAACAGTTGACGTAGCCGCATCGCGCAGGTGTGCAGGGCCGCCTTGGCTGCCAGCGGCTGTTCGTCCCCCCAGATCGCCTCCTGCAGGGCACCTACCGAGACGACCTCGTTGGAGCGCACGAGCAGGGCCGCCAGCATCGTGGTCACCCTGGAAGGCGGCAGCACGACGGAATCCTGGCCCTGCGCGAGCGCCAGCGGACCGAGCACCCGGAAGATCACTTCGAGCAACCCTGCGGCTGGCAGGCCGTCCCAAGCGTCGATCCTCGGCGGCCCGCACGGCTGGCGCGGCCGGGGACCATCGGTGCCGCCGCCGGGATGACCTGCCGTCCTCCGCTTCTGGCGGAACTGCTCGCGAACCGGGCGCAGTCAATTTCCCTGGCCATCACAACGGTGCGCGACATTCGCACTGCAGGGCACTGTCGAGCATTTTCCGCAGGCCCGCTCACCACCGCGACCCCGGGGGAGTAATTCGAGCCTAAAGAAGCGCCAAAATCGGTGGCCCAGCTCGAAGTGTCGACCGAGCAATTCATGAACAACATCTTCTGGACGTATTGATCAACGGTCAAGTACGCAGAACCGTCTACCCTTGCCCGTGCTGCGCCAATTTCCGTACCGTCTGGTGAATTTCGCCCGAAAGGCCACCCGGCGGTGCGGTGGTGGTGGTGACCGCCGCCGGCCAGCGGCAGCGGTCACCGTGCCGATCACCGTGCCGGCAGGCAGGTCAGCCGCAGCACGACGTGGAGGAAGCCGTGCTCGTGCTCGACGTCGTGCTGCTGGTGGTGGAGGTGGTGGCGGAGCTGGACGTCGAGGCGAGGACCGCTTCGGTGACGTCGGTGTAGTCGGAGATCGCGAAGGTCTCCGTCTCCAGCTCCAGAATCTCCTGGGCGATGAGGTCGAGATCTGCCTGACCACTCATGTTGTGCTCCTTCGTGTCATCCCGACCGGGCTGGACCGGGAGCCCGGCGGTTCGGGCCACCCCAGTGCAGCCGGTCCCGCTCACGGATCGGCTACACGACGCTGGCAGCCGCTGTCAGCGATCTGTGAGCGCGGCGCATCATGCTGCCGGGATGGATGCACGCTCGGCGCAGCAGTCGGTAGCCGGGCCGGTGCGCGACGACGTCGTCCGGAAGGCGCTGGAGCTCTACCGGCAGCTACACCGCTATCCTGAGCTGTCGGGGGCGGAGGAACGGACCGCCGCAGCGTTCGCGGCCAAGCTGCGGGACGTCGGCTTCGAGGTCACCACCGGTGTCGGTGGACACGGTGTGGTCGGTCGGCTGGGCAACGGTGACGGACCGACCGTCCTGTTGCGTGCCGAACTGGACGCGTTGCCGATCGCCGAGCGGACCGGTTTGCCGTACGCCAGCGAGGTGGTCGCTCAGACCGGGGACGGTCTCCGTACCCCGGTCATGCATGCCTGTGGACACGACCTGCACCTGGCCGCACTCGCCGGTGCGGCCGAGGGGTTCGCCGCCGACCGGCGGGGTTGGCAGGGAACGCTTCTGGCGGTCGGTCAGCCGGCCGAGGAGACCCTCAAGGGCGCAGCAGCCATGATCGACGACGGGCTCTACCGTCGGTGGGGTCGGCCCGACGTCGCCCTCGCCCAGCACTGTGCGCCGCTACCCGCCGGGATGGTGGCACACGGCGACCTGATGACCGCCGGTTGCCTGACCCTGGACATCACGATCGAGGGCAGTGCCGGGCACACCGCGATGCCCCATCTGTGCGTCGACCCGATCGTCACCGCCGCCCTCATCGTGGTGCAGTTGCAGACCATCCGCACCCAGCAGGTCGACCCCGCCGAACCGGCCGTGCTCACCGTCGGCCGAATCTCCGCCGGCACCCGCGCCAACGTGGTCGCCGAGAGCGCGGTCATCGGCGTCACGATGCGGGCGTACTCGGCCGCGACCCTGACCAGGATGCGAGAGGCTGTCGAACGTGTCGTCCGGGCGGCGTGCACGGCCGCCGGCACTCCGGGCGAGCCCCGAATTACCGTGGTCGCCCAGTCTCCGGTCAACCGCCCGGATCCGCAGGTCACCGCAGAACTGCGGGCGGCACACACCGAGGCTTTCGGCACCGCTCGGGTGGCCGGCTGGCCGCCGTCGCTCGCCGCCGAGGACTTCCCCCTGTTCGCCACCGACGGGGTGCCGGCCGGCTACTGGATGCTGGGCACGATCGGGCCGGCCCAGTGGCGTGCCGCCGAGGGCACCGCCGCGGCCAAGATCGCGCAGATTCCGGCCAACCACTCGTCGAGGTACGCCCCGTACGCCGCACTCGCCCTGCCCACCGGGATCCAGGCGTTGACGACAGCGGCGCTTGTCTGGCTCCGCCGGCCTTAGCGGCAACGCCGCGGCGCTGTTGCGTTGGCGGATCGGCGGGCACGCCGAGCCGCGTCAGCGGTATTGGTCAGATCGCTCGGGCGAGTTCGGTGAACGCGGCGGCCACCCGCAGCGAGGGCCAGACGTCAGTGGCGAGTTCGTCGTGCCCGCGTCGGAGGTTCTGCACGAAGGCATGACCGGCGATGATCGTCTGGGCGGTGCGGTCGGAACGAAGTCCGCGCATCGGTCTGAGCCGGTGCTTGAGCTGGCGGTGATCAGCCTCGATCGGATTGTTCGCGTGCCGCCCGACGTGGTGCCACGCCGACGGGACCAGGTCATCGAGCACCCTCGGATAGACCGGGTTCGCGTCGGTGACCACCTCGCCGGGTGTGACCTTCAGCGTGGTCAACGCCCGGTGGAAGAACCGCCGGGCCGCAGCGGCGTCCCGGCGCGTTGAAACGAGCACGTCGATGACCTGCCCGTGCTGGTCGACGGCCCGGTACACGTACCGCCAGATCCCGTTGACTCTGACGTAGGTCTCGTCCACGAACCAACGGTCACCAGGACAGTGACGAGCGAACCGGGCAGCGTCGGCCAGCAGCGGGGTGAACCGCCGCACCCACCGGAAGACCGTTACGTGATCCACCTCGACACCCCGCTCGACCAGCAACTCCTCCACATCCCGGTACGAGAGGTCGAACCGCAGATACCAACGGACCGCCAGCACGATCACCTCAGGCGGGAACCGGAACCGACGAACGCCGACGCGGTTCTCGGCGCGCCAGCTACCGGCGCACGACGATGTCTGTCGATGAGCAGCGGCCTGCGCCGACGCCTCGACCCTGCCTCTCGGAGACGAACACGGTGGCGACTCCGCCCGGCCGCAGGTCTTGGTGCGCCGGATGGCGGCTGACGTAGGGCCAGGCGCGCGCGGCGGGGAGGCATCGACGGCAGGGTTGTCGATTGCGGTGGAGCTGGTGACCGGGCGCGGCCGGGACGGGACTGTGGCCGCGGCCCCGGTCGGGTTCTCGCGGCCAGCCCGGCGCACACGTTCGCCGAGTTCGCCGAGGCGGTCGATGTCGCCTACGGCCGCTGGACCTGGGCCACCTGCGGATGCTCGTCCTGCCCGGCGGGGTGGAGGTGAGCTGGTCAGCCTGGCGGCCGGTCCCGCCTTCCCGGGCACCCGAGACGGCCGGTCCCGCCGGCTGGATCTGCTGCGCCCTGGTCAGTCGTTCGCCTACGTATTCGACCTCGGTGAGGACTGGACGCATCTGTGCACCGTCACCCGTGCCGCAGACACCGTTCCCGCGCCGCCGCGGGCTCTTCGCCTGGTCGGCGATGGGGGGGCCTGCCCGACCAGTACGGCCGGACCGTGCCGGGTGAGCCCCGCGAGGCATGCCGGGGACGCGGCTCGACGGCGATGCTCGCGCGCCTGCCGCCGCCGCTGCCGTCCTGGGGACGGCCCGCCTGATTCGCACGACCGTGTGGCCGGGGTCACCCGATCGTGGGAACGCGTGAAAAGGGCGTTAAGAATCGCCGGTTCGCCGTGATGGTCGCGCTATAGCCCCTGCCGTTGAGGGGCGGGTGGCGTTGTGATTGCCCGGTGCGGCCGGTCGGCGGCCGTGACGGACGAGTGCGGAACATGAGGAGTCAGACGTGTCTGACGTGGTGTTCGTGGTGTTGACGGTGGCGCTGTTCGCGGCGCTCGCCCTCGTGGTGAGGGGTGTGGAGAAGCTGTGAGCGCCGTCAACGCGATCGGTCTGGTGCTGGCGATCGGCCTGGCCGTGTTCCTGGTGGTCGCCCTGCTCTTCCCGGAGCGCTTCTGATGACCGTGACGACAGCCGGTGTGCTGTTCATTGTTTCGCTGCTGGCGGCGCTGGTCGCCGTGCACAAGCCGTTCGGCGACTACCTGTACCGGGTGGTGTCCGGTACCCGGCATTCCCGCGTCGAGCAAGGCATCTACCGCCTGGTCGGGGTGAACCCGGCTGCCGAGCAGTCCTGGGGCGTGTACGCCCGCGGCGTGCTGGCCTTCTCGGCCGTCTCGATCCTGTTCCTGTACGGGTTCATGCGGCTGCAGAACCACCTGTGGCTGTCGCTCGGCTTCGACCCGGTGATCGCCCACGGCGCGTGGAACACCGCGGTGTCGTTCGTGACCAACACGAACTGGCAGTGGTATCCGGGTGAGTCGACCATGGGTCACCTGGTGCAAATGGCCGGGCTGGCGGTGCAGAACTTCGTCTCGGCGGCGGTGGGCATCGCGGTCGCGGTGGCGCTGGTCCGGGGTTTCGCCCGCAGCCGCACCGGGGAACTGGGCAACTTCTGGGTCGACCTGACCCGGATCCTGCTGCGGGTCCTGCTTCCGATCGCGGTGCTCGGCGCCGTCGTGTTGATGGTCGGCGGGGCGGTGCAGAACCTCTCTGGCGGCACCGACGTGACCACGCTGACCGGCGGCACCCAGACCATCACCGGCGGGCCGGTGGCCAGCCAGGAGGTGATCAAGGAACTGGGCACCAACGGTGGCGGCTTCTACAACGTCAACAGCGCCCACCCGTTCGAGAACCCGACCACCTGGACCAACTGGATCGAGATCTTCCTGATCCTGCTGATCCCGTTCAGTTTGCCCCGGGTCTTCGGCCGGATGGTCGGGCAGAACCGGCAGGGCTACGCGATCGTCGCGGTGATGGCGATCCTCGCGCTGGCCAGCATCACCCTGACCAACGTCTTCGAGTTGACCGGCAACGGCACCGTTCCGCAGGCGGTCGGCGCTGCCCTCGAAGGCAAGGAGGTCCGGTTCGACGTGTCGAATTCGGCCACCTTCGCCGCCGCCACCACGCTCACCTCGACCGGCGCGGTCAACTCGTTCCACGACTCGTACACCGCCCTCGGTGGCGGCACGTTGCTGGTCAACATGATGCTCGGCGAGGTGGTCCCCGGTGGTGTCGGCGCCGGCCTGTACGGCCTGCTGATCCTCGCGGTGATCACCGTGTTCGTGGCCGGTCTGATGGTCGGCCGCACCCCGGAGTACGTGGGCAAGAAGATCGGCTCCCGGGAGATCAAGTTCGCCTCGCTGTACTTCCTGGTCACCCCGGCCCTGGTGCTGATCGGCACGGCGGCGGCATTCGCCACCGGCAACAACTCCACCGCACTCAACGTCGGCCCACACGGCATGTCCGAGGTGCTGTACACGTTCACCTCGGCGAGTAACAACAACGGCTCCGCCCTCGCCGGCATCACCGTCAGCACCCCGTGGTGGAACACCGCCCTGGGCCTGTGCATGCTGCTCGGCCGGTTCCTGCCGATCATTCTCGTCCTCGCGCTGGCCGGCTCGCTGGCCCGCCAACAACCGACCCCCGCCTCCGAGGGCACCCTGCCGACCCACCGGCCGCTGTTCGTCGGGATGGTCGTCGGCGTCACGGTGATCCTGGTCGCGCTGACCTTCCTGCCCGCGCTCGCGCTCGGCCCGCTGGCCGAGGGGCTGTGACCACCATGAGAGAAAAGGCCATGACCACCTCCACGCCGGCGCCGCACGGCACCGCCGACGCGGCGACCGCCGGCACGCCGGCAACCCAGGGCAACCGGGGCGGTGGCCTGCTCGACCCGAGGCAGCTGCTCCGGGCGCTACCCGACGCGTTGCGCAAGCTGGACCCGCGCACCCTGTGGCGCAACCCCGTGATGCTGATCGTCGAGATCGGCGCGGCCTTCACCACCGTCCTTACGGTGGCCGACCCGTCGGTGTTCGCGCTCGCGATCACCGTCTGGCTGTGGCTGACCGTCATCTTCGCCAACCTCGCCGAGGCGGTCGCGGAGGGACGCGGCAAGGCCCAGGCCGCCGCCCTGCGTCGGGCGAAGACCGACGCCGTCGCCACCCGTGCCCTCGACTGGAGCAGGGGCGCCGCCCCCGGCACCTACCGCACCGAGAGCGTCCCCGCGCCGCAACTGCGGCAGGGCGACGTGGTCGTGGTCGAGGCCGGCGAGACCATCCCCGGCGACGGTGACGTGGTCGAGGGCATCGCCAGCGTCGACGAGTCCGCGATAACCGGCGAGTCCGCGCCGGTGATCCGGGAGTCCGGCGGCGACCGTAGCGCGGTCACCGGCGGCACGAAGGTGCTCTCCGATCGGATCGTCGTGATGATCACCCAGAAGCCGGGGGAGAGCTTCATCGACCGCATGATCAATCTGGTGGAGGGCGCCAACCGGCAGAAGACCCCCAACGAAATCGCGCTGAACATCCTTCTATCCGCATTGACGATCATTTTCCTGCTCGCGGTGGTCACCCTCCAACCCTTGGCCATCTTCTCCAAGAACTTCCAGGCCGCCGCGCCGGACTCCAACGCGGTCACCGACGGCGGGGTGACCGGGATCGTGCTGGTCTCGTTGCTGGTCTGCCTCATCCCGACCACCATCGGCGCGCTGCTGTCGGCCATCGGCATCGCCGGTATGGACCGCCTCGTGCAGCGCAACGTCCTGGCGATGAGCGGCCGGGCCGTCGAAGCGGCCGGTGACGTCAACACCCTGCTGTTGGACAAGACCGGCACCATCACGCTGGGCAACCGGCAGGCCGCCGAGTTCCTGCCGGTCGATGGCCTCGACGCAGCCGGGGTCGCCGACGCCGCGCAACTGTCCAGCCTCGCCGACGAGACCCCGGAGGGCCGCTCGGTCGTGGTGCTGGCCAAGAACGAGTTCGGACTACGCGAGCGTGAGCCAGGGTTGATGCCGCACGCCACCTTCGTGCCGTTCACCGCGCAGACCCGGATGAGCGGCGTCGACCAGGGCGCGCAGGGAGGCGCCGGCGGTGCCCGCCGCATCCGCAAGGGTGCCGCCGCCGCCGTGATGAAGTGGGTACGCGACAACGGCGGCCACCCCACCGAGCAGGTCGGCCAGATCGTCGACGAGATTAGCGGCCTCGGTGGCACCCCGCTGGTGGTGGCCGAGCACGTCGACGGCCAGCCGGCCCGTGCCCTCGGAGTGATCCACCTCAAGGACGTGGTCAAGGCCGGCATGCGGGAGCGGTTCGACGAGATGCGCGCGATGGGCATCCGCACCGTCATGATCACCGGGGACAATCCGCGTACCGCGAAGGCTATCGCCGACGAGGCCGGGGTGGACGACTTCCTCGCCGAGGCCACCCCGGAGGACAAGCTCGCCCTGATCCGCAAGGAGCAGGAGGGCGGCCGGCTGGTCGCGATGACCGGGGACGGCACCAACGACGCCCCGGCGCTGGCCCAGGCCGACGTCGGCGTGGCGATGAACACCGGCACGTCGGCGGCGAAGGAGGCCGGCAACATGGTCGACCTGGACTCCGACCCGACCAAGCTGATCGAGATCGTGGAGATCGGCAAGCAGTTGCTGATCACCCGTGGTGCCCTGACGACCTTCTCGATCTCGAACGACATCGCGAAATACTTCGCGATCATCCCGGCGATGTTCGCCGGCATCTACCCGGGCCTGGACACGTTGAACGTCATGCGGCTGTCCAGTCCCGAGTCGGCGATCCTCGCCGCGGTCATCTTCAACGCCCTGGTCATCGTGGCGTTGATCCCGCTGGCCCTGCGGGGTGTCCGCTACCGGCCGGGGGCGGCGTCGAAGCTGCTCAGCCGCAACCTGCTGGTCTACGGCCTCGGCGGCATCGTGGTGCCGTTCGTCGGCATCAAACTCATCGACCTGCTCATCCAGTTCATCCCAGGGGTCTCGTGATGCGCCTACCCGCCTGGCTCGCCCAGCACCTCGCCGCGCTACGCGCGCTGCTCGTTTTCACCGTCCTGCTCGGCCTCGCCTACCCGCTCGCGCTGGTCGCCGTCGGCCGGATCCCCGGTCTCGACGGCAAGGCCGACGGCTCGCTCGTCACCGCCGGCGGAAAGACCGTCGGCAGCAGCCTGATCGGCCAATCGTTCGCCGACGCCGACGGCAACCCCGTCCCGCGTTACTTCCAGTCCCGCCCGTCGGCCGCCGGCGACGGCTACGACCCCACCTCCACCAGCGCCAGCAACCTGGGCCCGGAGGACATCGTGGACACCACCGCCGCCGACCCCGCCGGTTCGACGCAGAGCCTGCTCACCCAGGTCTGCGCCCGCAGCAAGGCCGTCGGGGAACTCGACGGCGTCGACGGCCGCCGCCCCTACTGCACCGCCGACGGCGTCGGCGCGGTGCTCGCGGTCTTCCGGGCCGACGGCCTGACCGGACCGGTCACCCGGGTGGTCAGCGTCAACCAGACCGCACCCGCCACCCCCTTCCTCGCCGAGTACCGGGGCGTGCCGGTGGAGCTCGCCGAGCCCGGCCAGGACTACCGGGCCGCCGGAGCCACCATCGTTGCGATCCGCGGTGACGCCCCCGGCGAGCCGCCGGTGCCCGCCGACGCGGTCACCGCCAGCGGCAGCGGCCTCGATCCGCACATCTCCCCGGCGTACGCCGGCATCCAGGTGGCCCGGGTGGCGCGGGAGCGGGGCACGGACCCGGCGGAGATCCGGAGGCTGGTCGGGGCGCACACCACCGGCCGGACGTTCGGCTTCATGGGCTCGCCCGGGGTGAACGTGCTGGAGCTCAACCTCGCCCTCGACGAGAGGTTCCCGGCACGCTGACACCATGGCGCCGGGTCTGGGACCTCCGACATGTCCCGGCCCGGCGCCCGCCACCGAGCCACCGATCGCGCTGTGGAGAGGACTTCTGCTGTGCCACGAGGGGAACTGCGCATCTACCTCGGTGCCGCACCCGGCGTCGGCAAGACCTACGCCATGCTCGAAGAGGCCCACCGCCGCGCCGAACGCGGCACTGAGGTGGTCATCGGCTTCGTCGAAACCCACAGCCGCCCGCATACCGCCGCGATGATCGGCGACCTGGAAACCGTGCCCCGCCGGACGATCGACTACCGAGGTGCCGAGTTCACCGAGATGGACCTCGACGCCGTGCTCGCCCGGCGGCCTGAGGTCGCCGTCGTCGACGAACTCGCGCACACCAACGTGCCCGGCTCCCGCCACCAGAAACGCTGGCAGGACATCCAGGAACTCCTCGACGCCGGAATCACCGTGCTGACCACGGTCAACATCCAGCACCTGGAGTCGATCAACGACGTCGTCGCCCAGATCACCGGCACCATCCAACGCGAGACCGTCCCCGATGCCGTCGTCCGCGCCGCCGAACAGGTCGAACTGGTCGACATGACGCCGGAGGCGCTGCGTCGCCGGATGGCGCACGGCAACGTCTACCGCCCCGACAGGATCGACGCCGCGCTCGGCAACTACTTCCGCGTCGGCAACCTCACCGCACTGCGCGAACTGGCGCTGCTCTGGCTGGCAGACAAGGTCGACGCGCAACTCGACGCCTACCGGGCCCAGCAGGGGATCTCCGACACCTGGGAGGCCCGCGAACGGGTCGTCGTCGCGCTCACCGGCGGCCCGGAGGGGGAGACGCTGGTCCGCCGGGCCGCCCGGATCGCCGCCCGCAGCAAGGGCGCCGACCTGCTGGCCGTACACGTGGCGCGCAGCGACGGCCTCGCCGGCGCGGATCCCGCCCAACTGGCCCGGCAGCGGGTCCTGACAGAAAGCCTCGACGGCACGTACCATCACGTCCTCGGCACCGACGTGCCGGCCGCGTTGCTCGACTTCGCCCGGGGCGTCAACGCCACCCAGCTCGTGCTCGGGGCCAGCCGCCGCGGCCGGTTCGCGCACCTGTTCTCCCGTGGCGTCGGCGTCACCACCACCGCACTGTCCGGCCCCATCGACGTGCATCTGGTCACCCACCCCGAGGCCGGCCGCGGCCGGCGGGCCCCCGCGGTGCCCGCCGCCCTGTCGCGGCGCCGCCGGCTGCTCGGCTTCGCCTTCGCCGGCCTGGGGTTGCCCGCCCTGACCGCGGCGCTCAAGGCCCTACCCGATCTCACCCTCACCAACGACATCCTGATCTTCCTCGCCGCCGTCGTCGGCGTCGCCCTGGTCGGCGGCCTGTGGCCGGCGCTGGTCGCCGCCCTCGGCGGCTCCCTGCTGCTCAACTGGTTCTTCACCCCGCCCTACTACACCCTGACCATCGCCGAGACGGACAACCTGCTCGCCCTCGGCGTCTTCGTCGCCGTGGCCGTCGCCGTCAGCGGGGTCGTCGACGTCGCCGCCCGACGCACCCGGGAAGCCGCCCGCGCTTCCGCCGACGCACAAACCCTGGCCACCGTCGCCGGCAGCGTGCTGCGCGGGCAGCGCCCCCTACCGGCGCTGCTCGACCGGCTCCGGGAGACCTTCGCGCTGCGCGCGGTCAGCGTCCTGGAACTGGCCGCCGATGCGGAGAAACGCCCGGACCGCGCCCGCGAGGACACCGCCTGGCGGATCGTCGCCAGCGTCGGCGACACGCCGGCGGGCAGCCCGAGTGCGGGCGAAACGACGGTACCCGTCGACGACCGGCTCACCATCGTGCTGTCCGGTCGGCGGCTGGAGGCCGCCGACCGGCGCATCGTCGAGGCGTTCGCCGCCCAGGCCGCTGTCGCGTTGCGCCAGGAACGCCTCGCCGAACAGGCCGCCACCGCCCGACCCCTGGCCAAGGCCGACCGGATGCGCACCGCGCTGCTCGCCGCCGTCAGCCACGACCTGCGCACCCCCCTCGCGTCGGCCAAAGCCGCCGTGTCCAGCCTGCGCAGCCACGACGTCGACTTCGATTCCGACGACCAGGCCGAGCTGCTCGCCACCGCCGACGAGTCCCTCGACCGACTCAGCCGGCTGGTCGCGAACCTGCTCGACATGAGCCGGCTGCAGGCCGGCGCACTCGGCGTCCACCCCGTACCCATCGGCCTGGAAGACGCCGTACCCCGGGCCCTGGACGAACTCGGCCCACCCGCGGCCGACGTACGCACCGACATCCCCGCCGACCTGCCGGCCGCCGCCGCCGACCCGGGCCTGCTGGAACGGGTCCTGGTCAACCTCGCCGCGAACGCCCTGCGCCACAGCCCGCCCGGACAACCGCCCACCATCACCGCCAGCGCCCACTCCGGTCAGGTCGAACTCCGCGTCATCGACACCGGCCCCGGCATCCCGCAGGACCAGTGGGACCACGTGTTTCTGCCATTCCAGCGCCTCGGCGACCGCGACAACACCACCGGCGTCGGCCTCGGCCTCGCCCTGTCCCGCGGCCTCGCCGAAGCCATGGGCGGCAGCATCACCCCCGAGACCACCCCCGGCGGAGGACTCACCATGGTGCTGCGGCTACCCGCCGCCACCCCAACCCCACCCCCGGAGGGCCCGCAGGAATGAAACGCATCCTCGTCGTCGACGACGAACCCCAGATCCTGCGCGCCCTACGCATCAACCTGCGCGCCCGCGGCTACGACGTCGACCTCGCCGCCACCGGCGCCGCCGCGCTCAAAACCGCCGCCAGCCACCCACCCGACCTCGTCGTGCTCGACCTCGGTCTGCCCGACCTTGATGGCGTCGACGTCATCCGCGGCCTACGCGGCTGGACCACCGTACCCATCATCGTGCTCTCCGGCCGCGCCGGCAGCGACGACAAGGTCACCGCCCTCGACGCCGGCGCCGACGACTACGTCACCAAACCCTTCGGCGTCGACGAACTCCTCGCCCGCATCCGCGCCGTCACCCGCCGACACGGAACAGGAGCAGACCTGGCCAGCCCCACCGCGCGGCTCGGCCAGCACACCGTCGACCTCTCCGCCCACACCGTCACCCGCGACGACGGCACCGAGATCAAACTGACCCCCACCCAGTGGGGCGTGCTGGAGGCCCTGCTGCGCAACCCGGGCAAGCTGATCAGCCAGCGGCAGCTTCTCCACGACGTCTGGGGCCCGGAATACCAGGCCGAGACCGGCTACCTGCGCCAGTACATGGCCCAGCTACGCCGCAAGCTCGAACCCGACCCCACCCGACCCCGCCACCTCATCACCGAACCCGGCATGGGCTACCGCTACCAGCCCTGAAACGGCAGGACACACCAGGGAAACCCTCAAACTCGTAGTCCTGATCGTTCTCGCTGTGGCAGCGATCTTCGGCACCGGCGCCGCCGGCGCCGGTCTGCTGAACAGGACCCCCTGCGGCCCCACCCCACGATCCGCCGCCACAGCCCGACGACGACCAGCGCCGGGTCTAGGGTCCGCCCTCAACACCGACGGCGCGACGTGGCGTCGCCGCCGACGCCGGTACTTCCCCGACGCAACCGACAGCTATGTCCCCGCCGGAGGGTGTCGCCCCGCCCCGCATCGCCGGTGACGGCACCGTGAGGGCATGCGCCCTGTGTTTCTGACCCGCCCGCCGGCCATGCCGAGGCCACAGACCGCAGGACGCCCTCGTCCCGGCGCGGCGGGCGCATGCTAGGCCGAACACCGACATGGCAGCGGCGTAGCGGCCGGCTGCGGCACCCCGCGTAGGTGATCGCTGTCGGTTTCGGCAGTGCGGTTGGTGTCGGCACCGGTCTGCTGTCCCTGCCGGTGGCCACCCGGGCGGGTGAGCGGGCTGACCTGGTGGACGCGCTGTTCACCGCGACTTCTGCGGTCTGCGTCACCGGGCTGGTCACCGTCGACACCGGCAGCTACTGGTCCGGTTTCGGGCAAGCGGTGATCCTGTTGCTCATCCAGGCCGGTGGGCTGGGGATCATGACCCTCGCGAGGCTTTTCACCGTGTTGCTGCCTGCTCGACGGCGGAAACAAGCTGCTGGCCGGGTTCTTCGCCTCGGCCATGACGCGGACCGCCGGATTCAACAGCGTCGACATCGGCGGGATACGACCGGAGAGCCTGCTCGCCAGCGACGTGCTGATGTTCGCCGGCCGCGTCGGTCCGCTCACCCTGGCCTCGGCGCTGGCGCTGCGCGACCGCAACCGCCGCTTCGAGCTACCCGGGGAGAGGACGATCGTTGGCTGACGCACGTACCTAACCCGTCGTCGTGATCGGGCTGGGCCGATTCGGCTCCGCCCTGGCCCTGGAACTGGTCAGCCGGGGCACCGAGGTCCTCGCGGCATCGACCACCGACCGAAGGTCGTCCAGGCTCTCTCCGGGCAGTTGCCGCACGTGATCACCGCCGACTCCACCGACATCGAGGCCCTGCGGCAGGTCGGCGTGGCCGAGTTCCACCGCGCGGTGGTGGCCATCGGCACCGACATCCAGGCCAGCATCCTCACCACCAGCCTGCTGGCCGAACTCGGCATCCCCGACATCTGGGCAAAGGCCATCAGTGGCCAGCACAGCAACATCCTCACCCGCGTGGGCGCCCACCACGTCGTCGCACCCGAACACGACATGGGTGAACGTGTAGCCCATCTGCTCTCCGGCCGCGTCCTCGACTACGTCGAAGTCGACGCCGACTTCGCCGTCATCAAGACCACCCCACCCCGCGACATCGTCGGCCTGCCGCTGCGCGAATCCCGCGCACGCAGCAAGTGGGGCGTCACCGTCGTGGCCGTCAAACCGCAGGCAGCCGTACCCGGCGGCAAACCCCGCGCTTTCACCTACGCCACCCCCGACACCGTCCTCACCTACGGCGACCTCATCCTCGTCGTCGGCACCGTGGACAACGTCGAACGCTTCGCCACCACGGACTAGCCCGGCTGTGCTCGCCTGTTCAGGTGCGTAGGTCGCGGTGGTGGTAACCGATGGCACCCACCGCGGCGACGGCGCCGGCGGTGATGAGCATGCCGACGGATGCGGTCCAGTTCGGTGCCAAGTCGGGCACTGGGGCGAGGTGCGTGAACGGGGACAGCGTGCCGACCCAGTGCGGGGCGCCGGTGCTGTCCGCGATGGCCTGGAGGAGGAAACCACCTACGGCGGGCAGGCTGCCGACCAGCGAGACCGCGCGGGGGAGCCAGCCGAGCGCGAAGACCGCAGCGCCGAGGCAGAGCGCCGCTATCGGCAGGACGTTCACCGCGCCTGCGAGTGCCGCTTCGAGGTGCAGGGGTGCGCCTATGCTCCTCGCCCCGATCCAGGTGGCCAGCCCGGCCGTGGCGGTGAGCGTCACGGCACCGGTTGCGGTGCTGGCAGTTTCGGCGGTGAGGAACCGGAGCCGGGTGACGGGTCCGGCGTAGAGGAGGGTGAGCCGGCGGTCGGTTTCGGCGGTGGCAGTGGCGGCGACACGTACGGCAGCGAAGACCCCGGCGGGGATGGCGAGCAACACGAACATGGCCGCCACGTAGCCCTCGACCGAGCCGAGGCCGGCGAACCCGGCCTGCGCGGCGAGGTCGGCGAACCGCGGGTTGTCGGCGAGGAAATCAGTCATGGAGACCGCCAGCAGCCCGATGAGAAGGTAGTAGACGCCGACACCGGCGGCCCAGCCGGTGAGAGGGCCCAGCAGACGTCGGAGGGCGAACCCGGGGATCGAGCCGAGTAGGCGCAGCCGTGGCGCGCGTCCGGTGCGGGGCGCGAACCAGCCACCCCGCACGTCGCGGTGCGCGGCGGCCGCAGGGATGGCGACGAGCAGGGCCGACGATGCCAGCGCCAGCACCACCAGCGGTAGAGCCCGGTTGTCGTGGTAGGGCCGGGAGATCGCGGTGAGCCCGAACGGAGACAGCCACCGCAGCCACCCGAGTCCGTCGACGCCGTCCCCGACCATCCGCAGGAGCAGCCCGGTGCCGAGCAGTGCGACGGTGGCGCCGCTCGCGGCGGCGCGGTGCGGGAAGATCTGTGCCGCCAGGGTTGCGGCGGCGGCGAAGAACACGCCGACCAGCGCGACACCCGCCCCGTGGAGGGTGGCACCGGCCGCCGGGGTGCCGGTGGCGGTGAGGGCGGCCGCGGTGGAAACCCCGGTGAACAGAGCGGCGGTGACCACCACGGTGGCGTGGCGCATCACGACGGTGGACAGGGGAATCCTGCCGGCCAGCAGCAGGTCCCAGTGGCCGGCGTCTTCGGCACCGCGGGTGATCCGGGTGGCGGCGAGCAGCGCCCAGACCCCGACCACGACGGCCAGGACGGTACCGGTGCGCCATACGGTGAAGCCGCCCGCGGAGTCGAGGGCCACCGGCTGCCCGAACAGGGTGCGGATCGCCGGGTTCTCGGCCAGCGCGGCGAGGGCGGCGGCGTCCATGGTGTCGCCGACCGTGCTGGCGTAGGTGGTGGCGACCATCGCCGACATGCCGCCGGCCAGGACGATGACGACGATCGCCCCGCGTCGGATCTGACGGACAGCCAACCAGGTCAGGGCATGTATCGCGCCGGTCTGGCCCGCTGCCCGTGCGGCCTGCGGTGCTGGCGCGTCGACGGCGGTCACCGGGACACCTCGTCGTAGTAGTCGAGGAAGATCTCTTCGAGTGTCGGTTCGTGGATCGTCAGTGCGGTCACGTCCGCCGTGGCCAGGCCCCGCAGGGCTGGCGCGGGCGGGCCGGTGAGGGTGAACCGCAGCCGCGTGGGCCCGACCCTCTCGACCGCCTCGACACCGGGCACCCCGTCGAGCTGTGGTGCGGTGCCGGCGAAGGTGACCTCCACCTGGCTGCGGTGCAGGCGTCGAAGGTTCGCGACGTCAGCGACCTCCACGAGCTTGCCGGCGCGCAGGATCGCGACCCGGTCACACACGCTTTCGACCTCGGCGAGCTGGTGGGAGCTGAGGAACACCGTCTGCCCCCGCTCGCGGGCCTGCGCCACCGCGTGCTGGAACTCCCGTTCCATCAACGGGTCCAGGCCGCTGGTCGGCTCGTCGAACACCAGCAGCGGGGCGCGGGTGGCGAAGGCCGCCACCAGGGCCACCTTCTGCCGGTTCCCGGTCGAGTACGTCCGGCCGGGTTTCGACACGTCCAGCGCGAACCGCTCGACCAACTCGTCCCGGTAGCCCCGGTCGACACCGGGGCCGGTGCGACCCAGCAGCTCCAGGGTCTCAGCGCCAGTCAGCTGCGGCCACAGCGCCACGTCGGCAGGCACATACGCCAACGACCGGTGCGTGACGCGTACGTCCTGGGCGTCGGTGCCGAAGATACGGGCATACCCTGCCGTCGGTCGGGCCATGCCGAGCAGCAGGCGGATGGTGGTGGACTTGCCGGCACCGTTCGGGCCGAGGAACCCGAACACCGACCCGGCGGGCACGGCGAGGTCGAGCGCGTCAAGCGCGAGGAGTCGCCCGTAGCGTTTGATGAGACCTACGGTGCGAACAGCGAACGCATCCACGGGAGCCTTCTTCGGTCGGCGCGATGTGACGACTGCCGACCAGGCTTCCCGGCGCTCCTCCGCAGAGCGTACGTCCGAAGGCGACCGATAGGAAGCGTCTGTCGAGAGACGCGGGCGGACAAGCGCCACCGGCTGTCTGCGTCCTCCGCGTCGGCGAGCAGTTGGCACCGTGCCGGACAGCACGGACTGCGGGGTCAGGTCCTCGGAGACGAAACTGGCCACGTTGGGGAATGCGAAGACGATGATCGGCTCTGTTGCATCGGGTAGAGGCATGATCGACTCCGGCTTGCTCCCTGTGGTCTGCTTGGCCGGTGAGGTCGCCGTCTCGTGTCCGGTCCTGGTCCCCGCCCGCATCAGCGTTCACGGGGTTTCGGTTCCCGCCTGAGGTGATCGTCCTGGCGGTGCGCTGGTACCTGCGTTTCCACCTTTCCTACCGGGATGTGGAGGAGTTGCTGGTCGAACGCGGCTCGAGGTGGATCACGTCACGCCGCATGCCTTCACCGTGGCCTCCCCACCGCCGGAGCTGAACGGCTTCGGAGTCCCGCTGGCGGCCGAAGCAACGGGGTCGGATCTGACGGGCCTCGACCGCACGTTGGCCGTCCGGTCCCGCGCCGGCCCGCCGGGAGAGTCCGGCGACGGCACGCGGAGCTGCCGGTCACCGGCCGTACAGGCCGTGCCGCTCCCACCGGCGCAACGTCCGGTAGTCCCGCTCGACCTCCGTGGCGTCCTCGGCGGTCAGGTAGACGAAACCGGGCGAGGTGATCAGGTCGACGGTCTGCGGCAGCTCTGCGCCCGGCACGCAGTTCGCGGCGATGGCGACCGCCGTCGGCAGCTGCGACAGGCGGGCCAGCCACTGACCGGCCTGCCTGCCGACCGGCATCGGGTTGATCAGCGAGACGTTCCGCACGGTGGTCGACCAGCGCCGCGTACGGTCGTCGAAGTCGTTGAACGCGGCCGGGTCCACCAGGCTCTGCGCCTGCAACGAGGTCTGCGAGACACCGGAGAGTTTCGCCACGACCTCGGGGAGGGTGGCCCCGCCGAGGCGGGCGCCGCTCTCGATCAGCACCGGCCCCCGGGCGGTGAGCATGATCTCGGTGTGCGCCGCCGACGACCGGACGCCCAGGGCGTCGAGCACGGCGAAGGCGAACTCGCGGACGGGCGCGGCGTCGGCCGATCCAGGCTCGACCGGCTCCTCGTAGTCATAGATCGGGGCTCCGGCAGGACCCGGACGCTTCGTGTACCGCCATATCTCGGCTACGCGGTGCGCCCCGCCGCACGAGACGCTGTTGACATAGAACTCGGCCCCGACGAGCTGCTCCTGCACCAGAATGCGGTGATTCGGCGCGCCGAACAGGTTGCGGGCGGCGAGCAGCTCCGCGCAGGCCGCACGCACCTGGTCGACGTCTCGACAGAAGCGCACCCGGTCGCTGCCCGCGCTGTCCAGCGGCTTCACCACCGCCGGGCCGGCGATCGCCTCCGCGTACCAGTCGGCAGCCTCGTCCACCGACGCGCAGGCCCGGCCCAGCGGCGCGGCGAGACCCGCGGCGAGCACCGCGGCGGCCATCGCCGACTTGTCCCGGCGCGCGGCCACGGTCGCGATCTCATTACCGGGGAGGCCCAGCAGATGGTTGAGGGTGTCGGCGAGGATCACCCCGGACTCGGCGCCCGCCACCACCTGGTCGACCCGGATCGCGCGCAGACGCTCCAACAGCTCCGCCCGGTCGGCAAGGAAGCCGAGATCGATCTCGTAGTCACCGGGCCGAAACGTCTTGGCGAAGTAGCCGGAGACCTCCGCCGCGCTGCGCACGTGCACGCACATGACACCGCGTTCGGCCAGGGTTCTGCTCAGCGCGCTGCCCGTAGAGTAACCGTCCACGATGGCGATGGCCGCCATGCCGTCCCCCGTTCCGCTCGCTCAGCTGCCCCGTCGTCGGCGCGCCTGGTCGACGTCCCGCCGATTCCGCCCGGTCACCCGCCCGCTCCTTCGGGGTGGAAGCAGCACCCCACGAGCGCGCCGGCACCCATGCTGACCACGCCGACCTCGGCGTCCACCGTGCCCCGGACGATGCAGCCGGCGTAGCCACCGCCGCCGGCCGCTTTCGGGTCGGCGACGAACGCGCCCCAGTTCAGGTAGAGGTCGTGGCGGCCGTCGCCGCCGGCGACCGGGAAGGGCTCCGGCGCGGGACGGACCCGCTGTTGGAGGACCCAGGGGCCGTCCAGCACCGCCGCCAGCCGGGCCGCCCACTCGGCCGCGTCGACCCGCCAACCGGGGACGATCCCGGAGCCGCCGTGCAACATGATCGGCTTGAGGATGAGGTCCCGCTGGTGCGCCGTCGCGTAGGCCATCAGGTCCACGACCTCGCCCTGCGGATCCGTCGCCCGGGCGCGGACGTACCTGGTCCAGGGCAGCAGCCGTCGGAGGAAGTCCTGTTCCGCGCCGGTGAACAGGCCAGCGTTGCGGTCGTCGGAGAGCATCGCCAGCGCGCCCTTGTTGCCGTACAGCTCGACGTCGATCCGGGAGAACAGCACGACGGTGCCCCGTTCGACGGCGGACATCACCGGCTCCACCAGCGCGAGGTCCTGCCGGGTGACGATCTCCTCGAGGAGGAAGAACCGGAAGACCAGGTCCACTGCCCGGCCGTGCACGGTCAGGAACCCGTCGGACTCCACGAACTGGCCGACGTGGCACGGGATCGCGTCGACGCCCAGCTCGTCGAAGAGCCCGGCCATGACGTGCAGCCGGGGCTCGTAGGAGGTGAAGCTCTCCGGCCAGTCCGCCAGGGCGATCACCGGCCGCCGCCCGGCCGCCCGGTCGCCCAGCTCGTGCCGCATGGTGTCGGCGATGGCCCGGAACGTGTCGTGGTAGGTCAGCCCGCGCGCGGCCACGTAGTCGCTCAGCGCGGGGTGGGCCAGCATCGCCCGGTTGATGTCGGCGTTCTCGAAGCCGCCCAGCGCCGAGGTGATGTTCAGCTCCAGCAGCTTGAACCCCTCCGTCGTCCGGTACAGGTCGGCGCGGGCCAGCGCGGTCAACGGTCCGGTGGGTGCCCGCCGGACCAGGTCGATCTGCGGCTCGGCAAGCCCGAGGGCGCGGCCGAACGCGGCCCGGTCGCCGTCGAACATGCGGTCCGGCAGGTCGGCGAGCAGTTGGTGGGCGAGGAGCAGGTCCTCACCCAGCCGGGTGCTCTCGCCCGGCTCCAGGAAGACCGGGGACGGCAGGAACCTGCCCCGGTAGGCCACCGCGAGCCGCGATGACTCGACCGCCCGCGCGGTCAGCTCGGCCGGGTCGACGCCCAGGCGGGCGAGGTGTTCGAGGTAGCCGACGGTGAGGGCACGGCCGGCCGGGACGGCTGCGTGGGTGGGCATGGTCGGGTTTCTCCCGTCGTGAAGCGTCAATTCGGTGCGGCCGGATGCTCAGTGGC
Organism: Micromonospora matsumotoense; assembly: GCF_900091525.1. GTDB lineage: Bacteria > Actinomycetota > Actinomycetes > Mycobacteriales > Micromonosporaceae > Micromonospora > Micromonospora matsumotoensis. Next base: position 219,862 of record NZ_FMCU01000008.1, on the reverse strand, counting down.
GACGAACCGGCGCAGCACGCCGAGGCAGTGTTCCAGAGCGTCCCGGCTGACCACCTCATGCGGCGTGTGCGCCAGTTCGGAGTCGCCGGGTCCGAAATTGACGGCTGGGATGCCGTGGGCGGCGAAGCGGCCGACGTCGGTCCAGCCGAGCTTCGGGTGCACTTCGAGCCCGCCGGTCCGGCGCAGTGCGCTTAACGCCGGGTGGGTCAGCGCCGGTGCCGCCGGCGGCGAGGTGAGCAGGACGCGCGTCTCGTCCGCCTCCGGCGCCAGGGCGGTGAGTTCGGCGATCGCGGCCCCGGTGTCCAGGTGGGGCGCGTGCCGGTAGTTGACTTTCACGGTGCACCGGTCCGGTACGACGTTGCCCTGCACCCCGCCGGCGACGGCGACCACCGACGCGGACTGTCGGTAGACCAGGCCGTCGAGCGCCACCGGCGGCGGGTCGAACGCGGCGAACCGCGCCAACGCGGGCGTCGCCCGGTGCACCGCGTTGCGGCCCTGCCACGGTCGGGCCGTGTGGGCCCGGGCGCCGGTGAAGGTGAACTCGACCACCAGGTTGCCCTGGCAGCCGGCCTCCAACCGGCCGTCGGTCGGCTCCAACAACACGGCCGCGTCGGCGGTGACCAGCTCGCGGTGCTCGTCGAAGAGCAGCCGCATCCCGCTCTGGTGGGAGCCGATCTCCTCCTTGTCGTAGAAGGCGAAGGTCAGGTCGTGCGCCGCGTCCCGGGCGAGTTCGGCCAGCAGCAGCATGACGGCGACGCCGCCCTTCATGTCCACCGCGCCCAGGCCCTCGACCACGTCGCCCCGGACCACAGGTTCGGCGGGCGGCACGCCGGGCACGGTGTCCAGGTGCCCGGCGAACATTATCCGGGTGGGCCGGCGGTGCTCGGTACGGGCCACCACGTTGTTGCCCACCCGGGTGACATGCAGCCCGGGCGCCCGTTCGGTGAGCCGGGTCTCGACCAGGTCGGCCAGCGTGGCTTCGTCGCGGCTGACCGACCCGACTGCGACCAGCGCGGCCGTGAGGTCGAGGACCGTGTCGGCGCGGCCGACCCGCGACAGCGTGGATCCGCTCATCGGGCCGCCTCCGTCGCGAGGGCTCGGGTGATCCACTGGCGTCGCGCGCCGACCAGCATCCGGAGCATGATCAGGACCATCAGGACGGCACCGAACCCGTACACCGCCGGAGGGCCGAAGCGGTGCGAGATCATCCCCGCCGCCGCCGCGCCCAACGGGATCGCCCCCCAGGCGACCAGCCGGTAGACGCTGTTGACCCGCCCCTGGAGCCCGTCCGGGATCAGGGTCTGCCGCAGGGCGACCACCACGACGTCCCAGGTGACCGAGCCACAGGCGGCGACGAAGAACGCGAGGACCGCCATCGGCCAGGTCGGCGCCAGCCACAGCGTCAGGCTGGCTGCCGTGTGCGTCGCCGCGACGATCACCAGGGCGTGATCCCGCCCGATCCGGCGGACCAGCACGGGAGCCACCGGGGCGGCGAGCACCGCACCGGCGGCCTCGGCGGCCAGCAGCAGGCCGTACCCGAGGTCGCTGAGCCCGAGGCTCCGGTGAGCGTAGACCACCAGCACGGCCATCGCGCCGGCCGAGACGAAGTTCAGCGCGCCCGCCATCATGGCGAGGTCGCGCAGCAGGCGGTGCCGCCACAGCCACCGCGCCCCGGTGGTCATGTCGGCGAGCAGCCGGCGGGCCGCGCCGGATTCGGCCCCGGCGGTGTCGATGAACTCCTGCCGGACGGTCAACCGCAACCGGCTCAACAGCAGGGCCGACACCAGGAAGGTGAGCGCGTCGACCCCGAAGGGCAGCACCGGGGTCAACGTGAACAGCGCGGCCCCGGCCAGCGGGCCGACGAACTGGGTGGTGGCGCTCTGGGTCGCCACCAGCCGGCCGTTGGCGTGCATCAGCCCATCCCGGGCCACGATCGAGGGAACCAGGGCCTGCGAGGCGTTGCGGAAGTACGTCTCGCCCGTGCCGACCAGGAAGAAGCACAGGTAGAGCACGGCGAGGTAGGTCTGTCCGAGTAGGACGGTCACGGTGAAGGCGGCCATCACCCCGAACCGGACGAAGTCGATGACCGCCATCGACCGGCGGCGGTCGAACCGGTCGACGAGGACACCCGCGGGGATGCCGAAGACGACATAGGGCAGCGTGAGGGCCATGGTGACGCCGGCGATCAGCCGAGGGTCGTCGGTGAGCTTGCTGGCCATCAGCGGGGCGGCGGCCAGCGAGATCCCGTCGCCCACGCCCGAGCACGCCGCCGCCGTCCAGAACTTCCCGAACTCCCGGCCCAGCCGTGGCTTCTCCGCCACGGCGGTCGGGTCGGCCGGCGTGCGTACGTTCATTACGGCACCACCGACCCGGCGGCTGCGGAGCCGAGTACGCCCCGGCGCCCCCAGACGTCGACGGGCGGTTGTTCGGGCCGGGCCGCCCGGGGGTCGGGCCGGCCCACGGAGAGCCAGCCGAGCAGCTTCTCCCCGCTGCGGCGGGTGCGTAGCAGGTCGGTCAGGCCGGTCACGGCGAACCGCCCACGGTGAGCCGGCGCGCGATGTCGTTGTAGCCGTGGGTGACGCGTGCCGTACGCAGTGGCGTGCCCGTCCGGACGTCCGCGAGCACCTGCTGCTCCATCGCCGCCACCCGCGTCACGGTCTCGACCACCTCGTCCACCAGATCGGCGGGGACGATGACGATCCCGCTGCCGTCGGCGGCGACCAGGTCGCCGGGGCGTACGGTGAGCTGGTCGCCGTCGGCACCGACGGTCACTGGTTCCTGGACGGCGGCCATGCGTACCCGATTCTTGCCCGAGCGCATGAAGGCGCCCCGAGCCCACACCGGGTAGCCCAGCTCGCGGATGCCGTCAAGGTCGCGGCAGTAGCCGTCGACGACCGTGCCGGCGAGTTGCCGGGCCACGGCGACCTCCGCGAGGATGTCGCCCCACACCGTGCAGTGCCGGCCCTCGTTGGCGATCACCACGACCGAGCCGGGTGGCACGTCGTCAATGAAATCCGCCGCCGGAGCCCGCACACCCGGGTCGACCGCCTCGAACCGCACCGTGAAGGCCGGGCCGACGACCATTCCCGCGCCGGACTGGCGCGAGAGGCCCCAGAGGCCGCCCGGCGTGCCGGCCAGGTCGAGCGCGTCGCTGACCGCAGCCGTGCCGTGTCGGGCCAGCACCGCGCTGGGGGCGTTCATCGAGCCCCGCCTGAGACGACGTGCACCGCCAATTTCTGGCCTCCCTGGAAGATGTTGATTTTGGAGTTGCGGCTGGCTTTCGCGCCGAAACCGGCGACCTGGCCACCCAGCAGGTAGGTGTCCAGGCTGATGGGCAGGGCGCACACCCGGCCCACGCCGGGCACCACCACCGGATAGCTGGTCGGCACCACCCGGCGTTGGACGACGTGACCGTCCCGCAGCGCGGCGGCCACCGCCTCCTGCCAGCGGCCCGGCGGGCAGTCGTGGCCGATGGTGACGCCGTCGCCCCGGATGTCGTAGGCCTCCTTGAGCACGAACCCGCGCGGGTCGGCCAGCAGCCGGTCGGCCAGCGGGGCACCGTCGTCGTCCACCGCCTCCGGGGTGACCTTGCGCGTCCACGGAAGCAGGCCGGCGACTAGGGCCCGCTCGTCCGCGGTGAACAGGTCCGCGAACTCCGGCTGCTGGACGAACGCCAGGGTCAGCTTGTTCTCTGCCACGTACCGGGCCCCGAACGGGTTCACGTGCACCATCGAGGTGTCCCGGACGGCCCGCTCCCACCGGGCGACGAACCCCGGTTCGGCGCAGAGGCGCAGCCACGACACCGTGTTGACCTTGTTCCAGCACAGGTCGGCCGGCCGGCCGGCGAACCGGACCCGGTCGCCGTCGACCTCCACGGAGCCCGGATCGGCGAGGAACGCGTCGACCCCCACGGACCGCATCCGCGCGACCAGCTCCACGCTCTCCCGGTTGGGGGCGTCAACGGGTTGCAGGACGGCGATCCGGCGCGGGTCCGCGCACCGGCCGGGCTCGCGCGCCGCCGCCGACCGGCCTGCGGCGCGCAGACTATCGAGGAATCGGTCCTCGCCTGTGTAGGTCAGCCCGGCCAGGGGGGTCTCGCGGGCGGACAGGTCCCGGACGACCGTCGCGACGGTCGCGTTGATCCGGGCGGTGAAGAGCGTGCCCGCCGGCGAGTCCGCGTTGTTCTCCAGCACCCGCAGCCGTTCCGTGCCCGCCTCCAGGTAGCCGTCGAGCCGGCACACCCAGGGCGCGTCGCCGAGCGCCCGGTCGGCGGCGATCAGGCGGTCCGCGGCCGGGTCGAGCGCGTAGAACGCCCGGACGTCGGCCCGGGCGCGGTACAACGCCCCGACCCGGCCGAGCAGCGCCACGTACCGGGCGAGCAGCGGCGCCAGCCGTTCGGCCGGCTCGCTGCGGACCAGCACCGGAACCGGGGACAGCGGGAAGTCGCGGTTCCGGAACACCGGGCCGGCCGCCAGCGCGGCGCCGACCGCCCGCTCGGTCTCCGCCGCCCGGGACACCGCAGCGTGGGCGACGACGAGCGCCGCCGGCCAGTCGATCAGCTCGGTCCCGGTCAACGCGCGCCCCTGGCGATGAGCGCCCAGTCCAGCCTGGTGGGCGCGGTGCGCCCCCGCGCCTGGTCGAAGTAGGCGTCCACCAGTTCGGTGGTCACCGGACAGACCGGCCACCCTGGCAGTGCCCGGTCAGCCACCGTGCGGACCGGGCCGAACTCCAGGCCGGTGCCACACAGCACGACCTCGTCGGCCGCGCGGAGCCGGTCCTCGGTCACGGCGTCCTCGATCGCGTCGTGACCGAGCGCCCGCGCGGTGGCCAGCACCCAGGACCTGGTCACGCCGGGCAGCACGTGGTCGTCGAGCCGGGGGGTGACCACCCGGCCGTCCTCGACCAGCACCACGGTGGCGGTGGGCGCCTCGCTGATCAGGCCCTCGGCCGTCCGTAGCACGCACGAGTCGAAGCCCGCCTGCCTGGCCTCGGCCAGGGCGAGGCGCGGACCGGCGTACGCCGAGATGTTCTTCGCCGTCGACGGAAACACCGCGTCCGAGGGCCGTTGCCACGAGCTGACGGCCAGCCGGATGCCCTCACCGTGCGCCAGCCAGCGCTTGCGCCCGGCGGGGGCGACGGTGACGGTCAGCGCGGACTCGGCCGCCTCGTCGATGCCGCCGACGTTGGCCGCGCTGACCGCGATCCGCACGTACCCGTCCGCGTCGATCCCCTGCGCGGCCACCAGCTCGTCGATGATCGCCGGCACCGAGGCGCAGCAGGACTCGTCCAGCCCCATGATGCGGCAGGAGTTGCGCAACCGGTCGAGGTGCGGGTCCAGCAGCCACGGGACGACCCCGCCGGCGTCCTGGTGGTAGAGCCGGACCCCCTCGAACACCGAGATCCCGTACCGGAGGGCGAGGCTGCCCATCGGCAGCGTCGCCGCCTCCTTCGGCACCAGCGCTCCCCGGTGGTGCGCCAACGGCCAGACCGCGCCGGTCCGGCCGTCGGCGGACGCCCCGCTCACGCGGGAAAACGGAACACGGGCTCCGTCGGGTCGTACGACGTCGCGAAGATCAAGTCGAAGTGGCGGTGCCGCAGCTCCAGGGCGTTGGCCAGCGCGTTGATCGCGTTCTCCTGCAGCTGCGGCGTGTCGCAGTAGCGGCGTAGCAGATTCCGGGCCGCAGCGGCGTGCTCGTCCTCGAGTTCGCTGACCGCGTCGTCCCCCTGGTCCGCCGAGGCGTGGTGGACGAAGAACTCGTAACCCCGCTCCGGCAGGCCATAGACGTCCCGCATCACCGACAGCATGCTGTGGCCGCTGTCGCTGACGATCGGCGGCTGACCCTCCATCAGCAGCAGCACGGACGCCACCCCTTCGGTGAAGTGCGCCTCGCCGTTGCAGACCCGGACGTTGTGCGCGATGACCGCGGCGGTCTCCGGGGCCATCGGCGGGTTCGCAAGCTCCTCGACGGTCACCCCGACCGCCGTGCCGAAGTCGGCGAACGTATCGAGGTGGCGGCCGGAATTCGACAACCGGCCGGTCTCCTCCTCGTAGATGTTCTCCACCAGCAGCACCCGCAGCCGATAGTCCTCGATCCGGGACGCGATGCCAAGAATGTTGCGGGTCCAGAAGCTCTTGATCGGCCACCGGTGCAGCACGAAGTTCCGCAACAGGCGCTCGGTCGCCTTGCCGGCGAGGATCGTCTGGTAGAGCGCGCTGGTCATCTTCTTTCGCTCGCCGATCATCCGGTCGAGCTCGGCTACGAAATCGGTCATCGGTCCTCCCGTTCTCTGTGGCGATGCGGAGGTGCGCGGCGGTGGCCGTCACCGACCGGACATGGTCAGGATGGTCGCGTCGTACCCGTTGGCGGCGACCATGTCGTAGAACTCGGCGGCACCGTCGAGGTTCAGGTCGAGCAGGCCGGTGAGGACGGCCTTCGTGTTGCCTTCGGCCAGCATGCGCAGCTGCGCCGCGAGGGTCGTCTGGTCGGCGGCGATCGGATCCAGCCGCAGGCCCGCGCCGTGCCGGACGATCAGGTGCGCGACGATCACCTCCATGCGGAGGTTCCCGCCGCCCTTGCCGATGCCGGCGATCGAAGCGTCGATCGCGGTCGCGCCCGCCGTGATCGCCGCCTTGGCGTTGATGAACGCCAATCCCAGGTTGTCGTGCGGGTGGAATCCGATCGGCGTCGTGGTGGCCGCCACCGCCGCGCCGACCTGAGCGGTGACGGTCTCCGGGTCGAGGCTGCCGTTGGAGTCGGCCAGGTACACGAGCTGAGCGCCGACATCGGCGCAGGCCCGGGTCGCCTGGGCGATCTCGGTCTCCGTGCGCTCGCTCACCCGGGTCAGGTTCATCGCCACCGTCAGCCCGGCGGCCCGCGCTGCGGCGACATAGGGCTCGGCCTTGGCCACGGAACCGCCGGAGACGAGCACGCGCGCCATGGACACGTCGTGTCCGGGGAGGTCAGCAACACGGCTGACGGACACCTCGCCCGGTCGCACCATCACGGCAAGTCGCGGACGGTCGGTCAGGGCGGCGAGGGCGTCGAGGTAGTCGGGCGGGCAGCTGGCGCTTGGACGTCGCGGCACGGCGGTGTCGCGGAGGTATCCGACCTCCACATAGGGCACGCCGGATCCGCCAATGGCCCGGACGATCGCCTGGGCTTCGTGGGTGGCCCAGCTGTGCCCGTTGACATAGCCGCCGTCACGCAATGTGACGTCGAGTAGATCGGGCTTGGAATTCGGGTTCACCAGATGGCTCCCGCATCGTGTGTGGATAGCGGTGCCTGGAATAGCTTGGGCAGCACGTCATATCCCCCCGTGGATGAATCCTGAATAAGGATGGACGGCCATCCGAGAAAATCACAAGTGTGTCGCCCGTCACACTCGCTGTCGAAGGCTTCGATCAATGCAGCTCACTTTGGCGTGTCCATGCCCGTCAACCTGCCTGTGGGTGCCATCGGGTTCGTCGCCGGTGGCGGTTTCACATCGACGGGCATGGCGTGCTTCGAGCTGATTCCCGCACGCCGTACGCCTGCCGCATGGCCGAACGGCGAGCCATCCCTCCGGCCTGTCCCACGCCCGCTGTGCCCTGATCGCGCCCCGCCTGACCGCCGCCTGGCGACAGGCCCGCACCAACGCCGGCGTCAGCGGACGCACAACCACCCACGACCTGCGCGACATCTTCGACGCCAACCGCACCGGCATCGCCTGGCGCACCTAGCCCACGACTTCCCGCCCCACGCGACGTCTACGGCTACTTCGCCGCCTGGAGCAAGGAAGGCACCTTCACAGAACTGAACTACCAGCTCACCGGCTTCGTCCGCGACCACCACGGCCACACCATCGCACCGACAGCGCCCCACATGGACAGCCCGAGCGTGAGGAATTCCACCTGCGTCACACCATCCACCCAGGACGCCGAGGCCGGAAAAGACCGCAGGCCGTGCATGCTGGTCTCGACACTGTCGCTGACGGGTGGCCGGGCCGGCAGTGGTCACTCGACCTCGCCGATCGAGCGTTGTTGGTGGCGGCTTACTGGCGTACGAACCTGACGATGCGGCAGATCAACCCCCTGTGCGGGGTGTCGCACTCCGTCGCCCACCGGTCATCGACACTCGCGGCCCGCTACTCGCCCTCACCCGGGGCGCCGGCGTAGGATCGACCAGATCAGGTCGACCACACCCTGGCCTGAATGGTGCTCCGATGGTGCTCCGACAAGCGGCACCGGGCGAGCACGAACGCGCCAGAACCAGCGCGGCGACATCGCCATGGGGGAACCGTCCGTTCTGCCCTTCGGTCGCAGCGCGCGGATCAGCCGAAACAGAAAGCCCTCCGTGCGGACGAAGCGCTTGCAAAGCAGCACGGGCTATGAGGCTCTGTATATGGTGGATCAGGTGATTTGCCCTTCCGCCTATGGATCAGAGGGTTAGAGCTTTCGAGTCCGCTAGGCGTACAAAGTCATGAGATGTCTGACCTGTTGAAACGCGGTCATACATCTTCTGTTGATCTTTCCTATCAGGCAGTGAATGTCGCGTGGATGCCATGTTGGGTGCCGTCATTTTCCGTATTCATGCTTGGCTCGCACGGGTGCTGAACTGCTATTTCGTGGTCGGGTCACTGGTGCTTGACGGGTAGCCTGCACGCGGTGCTCAGGCAAGGAATCCGACGCGAGAAGGGCGAGTAGCTTTTCGATTCGCTCCGTGCCCGGCCGGTGGCCGGTCGTGGCGTGCGACTGTGCCGCCAGCCGTGCGCTGCGCCGGGCGGCGGCCACGTCACCAGCCGAGTACTCGGCTGCGGCGCGGGCGGCGAGCGTCCGGCCTTCGAGCAACAGATAGCCGCACTGCCGCGTGATGGACAGCGCTGCATGGCACCAGGAAGGTGCCGCGGGCTCGTCGACTTCGGCGAGGCTGACGGTGATATCGGCCTCGATATACCGATCCGCGGTGGTGCGCGCAGTGCTCAACGCATCCAACAGGGTGCCGGTTCTCCTCTCCACGATGCCCAGGATGTGGAGAGCGAGCGCTTCGACCCGGGGCTCGGCCGGCGCGCGCGCCATGTCGAGTGCCTGCCGGGCGAGGCTGGCCGCGTGCGGATGGTCGCCACGATCGCAGTGGACCCGAGCCAGCGCACACAGGGTGGTGGCACGGCCCCGGCTACCCATCTGCTCATGTAGTTCCAATGCCTCGGTCAGTGTCCGTAGCGCATCGTCGGACCGGCCGAGTAGGTGGTGGACGACGCCCAGGTTACTCAGGATGAGCGCCCGGCTGGAGGCTGCCCCGCCCTGGTGTGCGAGGGTGAGCGCCGCGTGATGATGGTCCGCGGCTTCGCGGAGCCGTCCGAGGTCGGCGCAGACCAGTCCGAGATTGTTGTGGTTGACGGCGACGCCCGCGGTCCGGCCGTTGCGCCGGTTGAACTCCAGCGCCTGCTCCATGACCCGCAGGGCTTCACGCGGCTGGCCGGTCATCCGAAAGACCGGGCCCAGGTTGCCCAGCGCGGCTGCCTCGCCATCGCGCCATCCTGCACGGTTCGCCGAGAGCCGCGCCAGCTGATAGTCGTCGATCGCCTCGGGGAACCGTTCCAGCCGCCAGTGCAGGGCGGCGAGACTCAGCCGGGCCGCTGCCTCGGCCTGCTTGTGCCGTTCTGCCTGGGCTGCGGAGAGGCCGATCCTCGCGACCTCGGACCATTGCGTGGTGTGCATTCCCAGCCACAGGTATCCGCGCAGCGCGTCCGCCAGCGACCAGGCGAAGGTGTGCAGTTCCTGGTGCGCCGCATGGCGTGTCACGGCGACGAGGTTGTGCCGGTGCGCGTCGAGCCAGGCGAGAGCGTCGACATGGGTGGCGAATCGCATCGGTGGCCCAGCGGGCGCGGGTAGCTGCGTGGGCACGCGTAACACCTGGGGATACAGTCGGTCGGCTGCGGCGTACACGCTGAAGAGGTACCAGGACAGCAGGTCACCCAGGCTTTCCCGATTGTCCTCCATCGTCGCCAGCTCGGTCACGTACCGGCCGAGCAGGTCGTGGGTGCCGAAATGACCCGGCATCCGCTCCTGTGCCAGGTGCGCGTCGGCGATACGAGAGAGCATGTCCGCCGCCTCGCCGACTCCGCACCGCAGCATCGCGGCGACCGCCTCCGCTGTCATGTCGCAGCCGGGCACCAGGCCGAACAGCCGGAACAGCCGCTGGAGTCGCGGTGGCAGCGCCTGGTACGAAACGGCGAACGCCGAACGCACCGCGGCCTGTTCGTCGTCACGGACAGTCAGCACGGTCAGCGGGCCGCCCGCGCGAAGCCGCGCCAGGTACCCGCTGACCATCTCGTGGGGGCGGCCGTGCAGGTCTGCTGCGGCGATACGCAGGGCCAGTGGCAGGTGGGCGCAGTCATGGGCCAGTTCCGCGAGAGCGTCCCGCTGCTCGGCGACCCGTTCCGCGCCGATGACGCGGGTCAACAGCTCGGTGGCCTCCTGCGGCGGGAGCACGTCCAACGACAGCCGCTGCGCGTCGTGCCGAGCGGCCAGCCCACCGAGGCGGTCCCGGCTGGTGACGATCACCAGGCAGCCGGCGCCGCCGGGCAACAGCGGCCGGACGTGCGCGGTGTCGCGGGCGTTGTCGAGCATAATCAGCACCCGCCGGTCGGCGAGCACGCTGCGGTAGAGATCCGTTGCCTCGTCGACGTCGTCTGGCACCCGTGCGGGCGGCACACCGAGCGCCCGAAGGCAGCGCGACAAAGCGTCCAGCGGCGCTATCGCCGCTCCGGGTGAGTAACCGCGCAGGTCCAGGAAGAGCTGCCCCTCGTCGAAGAGTGGCCGTACCTGGTGTGCCCACCGGATCGCCAGCGCCGTCTTGCCCACCCCGGCCGTCCCGATGATCGCGACGACCGCCAGGGCGCCGCTTCCCCGAGCCTGGCTCAGCATCGCGTCCATCGCGGCGAGTGCGTTGCCACGGCCGGTGAAGGTCGATAGACCGGCGGGCAGCTGGGCGGGACGCAGCGCAGATCCGGGTTCCCGGACCGGTGGCGCGGGCCTGCTCGGCGGAAACTGCTGCCGCAACACCCGCACGTGGGCCTCCGCGAGCCGCGCTCCCGGCTCGATGCCCAGCTCGTCGGCGAGTAGGCGGCGGATCCGCTCGAACACCTGCAGCGCCTCGGCCTGGTGCCCCGATCCGGCCAGCGCCGTCATCAGCCGCACGGCGAGACCCTCGTGCCACGGGTTCCCGGTGACCAGCTCACGCAACGGCGCCACCACGGCGGCGTGCCGACCGAGCGCGAACTCGGCGTCGAACAGGTCCTCGGACGCGGCAAGCCGCTTGTCGTGCAGGCTAGCGGCGGCCGCCGGTACGAACGCGGCGGACGCACCCGCGAGTGCCGGGCCACGCCACAACGCCAACGCCTGCCGCAACAGGGTGGTGGCCCGCTCGTGCTCGCCGGAGTCGGCGTACCGACGCGCAGCTTCGGTCAGCCCGGAGAAGACCACCACATCCAGCTCGTCGCCGGTCAACTCAAGGCGGTATCCCCCAGAATCCGAATAGATTGTCTCGGGTATACCGGCCGCGCGCGTCAGTTGTCGCAACCGGGAGACGCAGACCTGGACCTGTGCTCGTGCGCGGGTGGGGAGAGCTCCGCCCCACAGCGCCTCGGTCAACTGCTCCGCCGACACCACCACGTTGGCATTGAGCAACAGATACGCCAGCACAGCGCGTTGTTGGGGTCGCCCCAGCGGCACTCGCTCGCCCCGCACCACGGCCTCAACCGGGCCGAGTAACCGCCATGTCATCCGACCCCCACATCGATGTATCGAACTTGATCCTATGTGTCGCCGCCAGGGCGGCTATCGGATGGCTAGCCGATGGCAAGCCGGGCCGCGCAGCCTGATGGAGCCGGGCGGATGGCCCGGAACATGGGGTAAAGGAGCTTCAATGAGACGAAGAATCCGCGCGGCTCTCCTCGCGGTGACGACGCTCAGCATGGTCGTCGCGTCGGTCGGGGTCGCGCAGGCCGACGAGTCGTCGCCGCCATCGCAGTCGTCACTGCGCGACGCACGGGCCGCCGCAGCGGCGTCGGGCGGACTGAGCCATGCCGCGAAGGGCGGGATCGGCATCGCCGCGACGTGGTTCACCGGCACCCTCTCGGCCGGCGGCACACAGGGCTGGACCTGGACCAACGCCCCAGCCGACGCCGCCTACGTGGTCGGCTACAACCCGGCCGGCGCCACCACCTCGGCCACCTGCCAGTTCGAGACGATCAACAGCCGGTACGTCCAACTGCCCAGTGGGGAGCGGCAGTACCAGTTCACCCTCAAGAACGTCGGCTCGATCGCCTGTGGTGCGACGGTGCAACTCACGGCGGTGACCAGTTCGGTCCTTGCCTCGACCGGCGGCGTCAGCCCGGGTGGCACCCAGACAAGCCTCTGGAACGTCCCCTGGAACACCATCTGGGTGGCTGCTCTCAACCCGAGCGGCGCCACGAGCTCGGCAGCCTGCCAGTTCCAGGTGACACGCGTCTGGACCGTGCAGCCGGGCAGCTCGCTCCGCCAGATCTGGGTGGAGGTCAAGAACGTGGGGACCATCACCTGCCAGGCCGACATCCGGCTCGGCTCCACCACCATCGGTTCGCAGTTCTCCATGGCCACCGTGGGCCCCGGCGGCACCTGGTCCACGACCTGGAACAACGCGAATCCGGTCACCTCGGCCTACGTGATCGGCCCGTCGCCCCAGGGCAGCTTCCCCACCTACTGCCAGTTCGAGGTCACGCGCGTGGTCTACATCCAGCGCATCAACAGTGACGGATCCTCTCAGCGTCAGCTCGCGATGTGGTTCAAGAACCTCAGCACGCTGTCCTGCGGAGGAACCGTCTACCTGCAAACCATCGCGGCCTGATCCCGCACCCGTCCCCGCGGTCATCGCGCGACAACCACCGTTGTCGCCCGGTGGCCGCGCCCTTTTCGCCGCCACTCTTCCCCGGGACTGCATAGAGATTTCGACACACTCCCGTTGCGGTAGGAGCATAGGTTGGTGAGGCGGCCCCGGCTGCCGTGGAAGTGGCACCTGGAAGCGACGACGTGCCGGCCGTAGTTGGCCACCTTGAAGCCGCCGCAGTAGAGGTCGCCGTTCTGGGTCACGTTGCCGACGGCCGCCCGCTTACCGGTCGCGGAGGTCGCCGAGCACTCGCGCTTCGGGCAGCTGACCCGGCACACCGAATCATCGGCTCTTCGATACAGGCGTCCCCGATGACGCTGATGGTGTCTGCGGTGCTGTGGGCGTGGAGTACGTGTCCAGAGTGCCGCCACCGCCGCTGGACACGCTGATCGACGACCTCCACTTCCTGGAAGGTGTGCCGCCGTACACCCGGCTGACGCTACCGCCCGCGCCGTCGACGTTGCTCATCGTGAACCTGGGGGCGCCGTTCCGCGTTCGCGCCGGCACCGACATCGCGTCAGCCGAGTACGCCGACGGCTGCGTGGTCACCATGCCCACCCGCGCGTGGGAGTTCGGCTTGATTTCGTACAAGAAAGACAGCCCATAGGCCGCTAATCTCGGCGCATCCCCGAGCAGAGGAGCGCCCCGTGGGCAAGGTGGTCATGTACGCCTCGGTGTCCCTGGACGGTTTCGTCGCGGACGAGAACGACCAGCCCGGACCGTTGTTCGACTGGCTGACCAGCGGTGACGTCCCGTTGGACGGGAGCGGCGTACTGAAGGTGTCGCAGAAGTCCTACGACTACCTCCGGCCGTACTGGGACCAGATCGGGGTGACGATCACCGGGCGCCACGTCTTCGACATGACGGACGGCTGGGACGGGAAGCCGCCGAGCGGAATTGATCACGTGGTCGTCGTGACGCACCGGCCGGCGCCCGAGGGCGGGGACCCTGACGCCCCGTTCCACTTCGTCGACGGCATCGAGGCAGCCGTGGTCAAGGCGCAAGAACTCGCGGGTGACCGCATTGTCGAGGTCGCCGCCGGCGACGTCGGTGGCCAGGTGTTCGCCGCCGGCCTGATCGACGAGGTGCGCATGGACGTCATACCTGTCGTGTTCGGCTCCGGCAAACGCTACTTCGGGTCGGTCCACGCGCAGCAGCTGCTGGAGGACCCTGACGTGGTCATTCCGGGCGACCGGGTGCTTCATCTGCGCTATCGGGTGCGCCGTTGACCGATCAGGCGGCGTCAGCGGCTTATGCGCCGTTGTCGAGTGCGTCGTCACCGGGCAGCGTCCCGCCAGCATGCGCCGGGTGCACGAGGTGTAGCCCGGGTGATGGCGTCAGCGGGGGAGGACCGTCTCGTAGGTTTCGTCGTACCAGCCGTCGGTGTTGGGTAGCTGGGTGGTTCCCGCGACGCGGGTCAGCATCAGCACGTCGCCATTGAGGGTGAGTGCGGCGTCCTCGGTCGTGCCGGCGAGGATCATGGCAACGGTCGCCAGATGGTGGGCGTGTAGCAGTCGAAGGCGTGCCCTTCGATGAGGTATTCGGGTGCCTTCTCCGGCTTCCCGGTGTCCCCGGTCGCGCGTCGTGCATCCGAGATCTCCCGCCTGGTGGGGTTCTGGTGAACCCGGTACCCTGCGGCGGCGACCCTGTCGGCACACTCGTTCTCCAGCTCCAGCTCCAGCTCCAGGACTCGGCGTTCCCGTGGTTTCTCATTCGCGGAGATCCGGGTGCGAGGACCGATCGGCGAGCCTTGAAGCAGGCCGGTGGGACGCCTACTCCACGCGGACCCGGCCCCAGGGGCGGGTGAGGCGACGTCCATGCCGAGGGTCGTGGGTGCGGGCCGATGGTGATTCGGCTGGGGCTGGTCGGTGGGTGCCCTCCAGCCCCGGTCAGTTTCCCGCTGATCCCACGCGTTGTGCCTCGGCGATCGCGGCTTCGATGGCCTGTCGTGCGCCGCTGGTGCGGGCGAGGACTTGCATCAGGACCTGCTTGATGCCGTCGAGGGCCTGTAGCAGGGGTCCGGGTTGTCCGCCGTGGAGGATCGTGGTGACGAGTTGTTGCGTCTCACCGATCTGGGTGATGACGCCGCCCGCCGCGCCGCGTGCGGCGCCGACGGCGCTCTGTACGGGTGTCAGTGCGGCGATCGTCTCCTGCGGGGTGGCCTGCTGGGGTACGGCGGCGACGGCCTTCGTCGCGTCACCGATCGACCCCCCGAGCTTTCCCAGGCCGCCCTGGATGTCCGTGAGGGCGCTTCGCACCCGGGCCACGCCTGCGGCGACAGCGAGGAAGCCGGCACCTGCGGCACGTAGCGCCACCTGCTGCGCCTGCCGGTCGGCGGCGGTCGTCAACCCCTGCGCCCGCTCGACACCGGCCAGCAGGGCACGGAGTTCCCCGGTGATCTTCTCGATGTGTGACACGGAGGCGGCATCCCCAATCGAAGACGGTGAACGGGTGCACCTGACGCTACCGAAGGCACCCAAGGCTCACCAGAGACAGCAGCAGTCGCCCGACCCACACGAACAGATGTGCCGGCCTCGGCCGTCGGCGGTGAGGTCGCGCGTCATCCTGCTTCCGCTCTACCGCCCACCGGTTGCCTTGTCCAGCTGCCTGCGTAGATCTGCCGCCTCCTCGCTTGGCCGTGTCCAGGAAAACCACCGGCGGACACCACGGCGGCTGGACCAGACGCGAGGACGTCTTCTGGACCACAAGGCCGGCAGCACTCCGCAGCTACCAGGTGATCGACACGCCCATTGCCCGAGCGTTGTCAGACCACCTCCCGATCGTGGTCGAACTGGACCCAAGGGCATTGACCGAAGCGGGGCCCGTTCATGCCAGCTATCACACTAAACCTCCGAAAGCGCCGCAGTGGGAACAGCGCGGTAATGCGGAGGTGGGAGGTTGGGGCAGCCGGCACCACGGAGTCATCGATCCGGCGGAGCCGACAGAGCCAGGTCCGCGCACTCACTCGGGGAAGGAACGACTGTTCGCTGCCGCACCCTCGTGCCGCACCCGGAACGCTCCGGTCAGCGGTGAGAAAGTTGACGGTTCCTGGCAGCGCCTACCGACTAACACGGCCCCGCCCTTGTCGCTGCGTCGAAGCAAATTGACCGCGCCGCGGCGGGAATGTAGCGGCGTACGGTCAGAACGGCGCGGGTCCGAGGCCTGCCAACGACATCAACACCTGCGTGGCGAGTAGCTTGCGCATGCCGGTGACGGTGACTGTCCCCACCCGGTCGTAGGGCAGCTCCAACTGCAGCCCCTGGGCCGCGTTGCGAAGTTCTGTCGTGATCTCGTCCGGACGGAACGTGCCGCCCCAACCGTTGAGTCCGCCGCGCTGGTTGGTGCTGAGGGACGCCATGCCGGAGATGCAGGCGCCGTCGACCAGGATCAGTCTCGCAGGACCGGAGTAGGTCGTCGTCATGGTCATCAACCCTTCAGCAGTTAGGGCCGTGCGCGCCGGGGCCGGTAGGTCTGACAGGCATCAGGATGGTGTTCCACCTGACTGCGACCGTACGTGCCTCGACCGTCAGGGCGGCGGTGGCGCGGCATTCGGCTCGTAAGGGACAAGGATCGATGCTTGGCAGACTGGTGCCCGAGGTCCGAATCGTTCCAGGTGGAGAACACGGGGGCAATGCTGAGTTGGCTCCACACCGAGCGGACCGGTCTGCTGCCGATCAGGAGATTTCCGCGATGCCGTGGTGAGCGCATGAAATGCCGAACGGCGGCCCGCTGAACCAGTCGGGCCGCCGTTCAGAAAATGTGGATCAGAGCGGGCGGATGTTCTCCGCCTGCGGGCCCTTCTGGCCCTGGGTGATGTCGAACTCCACCTTCTGATTCTCGTCGAGGCTGCGGAAGCCGCTCGCCGAGATCGCGGAGAAGTGGGCGAAGACGTCGGCGCCGCCGTCGTCCGGGCTGATGAAGCCGAAGCCCTTGTCGGCGTTGAACCACTTCACGGTACCTGTAGTCATGTCTGCTCCTTCGCAGGCTGTTGGAGACCGCACTGTGCGGACCCGCACGCCGCCGCGTTGATCACCCGCGTCGAAACGACACGAAAAACGAGAAGCGCCTGGATGGGTTTCAGATACCCCATCAGGCGCCGGATAACGTCTAAGGAAATCAAAACTGCAACTCGGTTACCGTAGCACATGATCCACCGTCGAGCCCATGCCGGTGAGTGGACCTGGGCGACGCCGCTCCCGGCGAGATCGCCCAAGACCTGGGGATGCCGACGAACCTGGCCACACACCACGTCACGGTCCGCACCGAAGCCGGCCTCGTGGTCCGGTCCGAGGGCGACCGCTGTCGTACCCACCTGCGACTGCGATCCGAAGCCCTCGCCACACTGAGCCGGACGCCGCTGACCGGCGTCGCTCGTTCCGTGTGACTCCGGGTGACCTCGGTGGGCAGGGTGGAGCGGCCGACAGGACCGAGGCCGCGCCACGAAACACGCCCTAGTCGAGCTTTGGATGCTCGTACAGTTGTCCGGCAGACAGGTTGCCGACGGTGCTGCCGTCGGTGAGGCGAAGGGTCAGTGTGGTGATGTTGCTGCTGGCCTCGTCGCGGCCTTCCGGATACCAGGCGGCGAAGTAGCCGTCGCGGACGGTGGCGTGCGCCGTTCGGGACGAGGTGCCATTCTCCGCGCGTACGGTGATGTCGACATCGGTGATCTGGGAGCCGAGGTGTCCCGCCATCAGCCGGATGTAGCCCTCGTTGGTGCGCAGTTGACTCCAGGCGTACAGCTCGACGCCGGTGGCGCCCAACTGCGCGGTGCTGGTGAGCACGGTGAGGATGCTGGACTCTGTCACGTCCCCGTTGTGGTCGCGGAAGCAGGTCCGGCTTCCGCTCGGCGTCACGGCATTGACGTACGCGTAGTCACCGCGGGTCTCACCGACGACAATCCGCGCAACGCCGATCTCCTGCGCCGGCACGCACCTGACCACGATGCCACGGGCCTCGGCTGCCGAGACGGGCCCCGGATCAGGGGTCCAGGACGCGTACGCGGGTCCGCCGGCCACCAGACCGACGATCACCGCGCCCCCAGCGGCGAGCGCCGTCGCCACGCTGCCGATCTTCAGACCGCGCCGGGCCCGGGGTGCGGCCGGCGCGAAGCCTGCCCTCCGGTCGGTGGTGACGATGCTCTCGAGCAGTTCCCGGGCCCGAGCCTGGGTGACGCGGGCGGGCACCGGGCTGGCGGCGGAACGGATGGCGTGGTCGAGTTCGTCGCTGGTCATGCGGGGCCTCCGGACGATGCGGGGCGGGCAGTAGCGGGAGAGGGGGCAGGGCCGGGTTCCTGCTGTTGGCGCAGGTGCTGGCGCAGGCGGCGGCGGGCACGCAGCAGGCGCAGACTGAACGCCGTCCGGGAGATGCCCAGCACGTGAGCGGCCTGAGGCCCGGTGAGGTCCTCGATCGCGGTGAGCGTGAGCGCTTCCTGATCGGCGGGGGACAGATGCTGCCAGGCCCGGGCCAGGTCGACGTGGGCTGCCACAGCGTCGGCGTCACCGCCGGTGTAGCCCTCTGGTTCCCGCAGGATACGCAGGACGAGTTTCTGCTGCCGCTGTTCGCTGCGCTGCCGGTTACGCAGCAGGTTGTGCGCGACGGTGAACAGCCAGGCACGGGCCGCGTCGAGGGAGCCCGGCACGTCGTCCAGACGCCGCCAGGCGACCAGGAACGTCTCCGCGACCACGTCGTCAGCCAGGGCGAAGTCCGTACGGCGCTCGACGAACACCAGCAGATCGTCGTACGCGGCCTCGAAGAGCTCACGGAAGGCGGCTTCAGCATCCGCCGTCGCCCGGTTCATGACTCCCTCACGCTCGCGTCGCTCGATCTGCGGTGATCGGTCGTCGTCGACCGGCCCTGCACGAAACTACGGACGCGGGGTGCGAGCGGACGCTCGACGAAGCGGTGGACAAGCCATGCCGCGGTGAGCAGGACGAGGATGGCTCCCCCGATCAGTATCGGCGCGGGCAGCCCGGTGGCGGTGTGGAGGGTGCGGACAAGGCTGTAGCCGGCCCGCTGGTGAAGCAGGTAGAACGGGTACGTGAGCGCGCCCGCCGTGCTCAGCCAGCCCCAGGTGATCCGGTCGGTGACGCCGAGGGCAATGGCGAGCAGGACGCCGTACGCAATGGTGAGCAGCACCGGCGCCGGCCAGACCGGGACCTCGAAGCCAGGACGCAGGTCCGACGCCCGCCCGTGCACGTGGTGCAGGCTGACCAGCCAGCAGGCGGCCAGCAGTGCCCAGGACCACCGGTCGGAGCGGTCACGGCGCAGCAGGAACATGGTCATCCCCGCGATGAAGTACGGCGCGAAGGTGGGCATCACGACCTGGTGGAGCGGCGCTCCCGGGAAGGCCGGCATGAGCACGGCGGCAGCCAGCCATCCTGCGCCGAGCAGCCGCACCCGCTTGTCGGTGAGTCCGGCGGCGAGCATGCAGATGATGATCAGGTAGAACCGGAACTCACACCAGAGCGTCCAGTACACGGTGTCGACCAGCGGCCTGTTCAACGGCTCCGCCAGCATCGTCAGGTTGATCAGCACGTCCGGGCCGCCCGGCAGGGGCGGGAACGGCACTCCGCCGCTGATGGGCAGCACCGTGCTGACCACGGCGGTGATCAGTACGCAGGCCCAGAAGGCCGGGTAGAGTCGGGCGGCGCGGGAGGCGGCGAACTCGCGAACGGTGCGTCCCCAGCTGCTCATCAGGATGACGAATCCGCTGATCAGGAAGAACACCTCGACGCCCAGGAAACCGTAGATCAACACCGGTGCTGCGTCCGGCAGGAAGTACGCGGGTGGGTGCACCCCGTCCAACCGCCACGAGTCCCCGAAGTGATAGCCGGCCACCGCCAGCGCGCACACCAGCCGCAATCCGTCCAGCGCGTACAGCCGAGGCTTGCGTTTCGGCGCAGGACCGGCGTCACCTCGCAGAGCCGTCTGGGCGAGGGTGGCTGTCGTCATCTGTTGCTCCTGGTGATCCCGGCGGTGTTACCGCGTCCGGTCACACATGTGCAGGCCAGGCTCCATCGCTACAGGTACGTTGCGACTCACCCTCGACCTGGTAGGTGGCCGGGGTGCCCGACAGGCTGCGCCCGGCCACCGCGCCCGGGGGGATAAAAAGGGCGAAACGGGCGGACAGTAAAGGCGTGCCGGGGTGAGGGGGGTGAGGGGCCCCGGACCGGGAACGATCGACAAGTACCTCTGATATCCGTGGAGGTCAAAGGCAGCGCACCGCAGTTGGCGAACGTTGCCACCCGGCGGGGACCGGTCGCTCGGGGGCAGTTCAGGTGCCGTACCGCCGGCGCAGTGAGCAGCCTCGCTGGTCTGCCTGCCCGGACGGTGATCAAGGCTGAGCTTTGACGACATCGGGACTGCCGCGATGGTGAGTAGCTCAGGCTAGAGCGGCATGGGCCTCGGTGAGAAATCGGTCGCGGTCGTCGCCGTGAGCGATCGCCGCGTCGCGGACGGCATCGATCGCGGCGGCCAGCGGGTCATGGTTGGCCAGCGCGACCAGGGCGGGGAATGCGACAGCCTGCTGGCGCACCTCGGTGACACCGAACGCCCTGAACGCCGGGTCCGGCGTGAGGGGAATGGTGGTGTGGGGGACCTCGGGGTCCGACATCAGCCGGCCGTACGCGGCGGCACCATTCTGCTCGGTGAAGGCGCGGGGCAGTGGGCGGCCGTCCTCGGCGGCGGCGAGAGCATCGGCGATCCAGTCGAGCTGCTCCAGCCCGGCCACCCGCATCGCGCGGCGGGCCGCCCAGCAGGCCACCTCCCGCTGCCGATCGGCGGGCAGCGCGTCGATGCGGTCGAGCAACCGGCGGTCGATCCGCGCCAGGGACTGCGCGTGTCCGAAGAGTCTGCGGACCCGATCCGACGGGGGAGGACCTCCCCACCGCGCGGCTTCCTGTTCGGCCTGGAGCCGGCGGGCCTTCTCGGCCTGCGCCGTCGCCTCGGCGGCCTGCCCCCGCAGGGTCTCGACCCACGGGTGTGGCCCGGTGCCGTCGAGCAGGTGGTCCCAGATCAGGCCGAGGGCGACGGCGTGCCGGCCCCGTACCCCCTCATGCCGCAGCGTGACGCCGTCGGGACCGGTCGTCACCCGTACCGTGGTGGGCTCGTCGTCCGGCAGGGTGGTCAGCGGGTCGGGGAAGATCGGTGACTCGGCGGTCGCCCACGACCACCGGAGGGTTTCCGCGTCAACCCGGTCCAGGCGTACCTCCAGGTCACCGACGGGCAGCACGCCCACCGGCAGCACGCCCACCGGCAGCACGCCCACCGGCAGGGGGACCGGTGCGGGCCGGTGGCGGACCACCGTCACCCGGTCCAGGCCGTTGTCGTCCTCGTACGGGTCGGAGGGAAGCGGCGGCAGGATCGCCGGCCGGGTGGACGGGCGCGGCACCAGGGACAGCATCGCCCACTCGGCGGCCTTCGCCGGCTTCTGCTCCCAGCAGCGTGCCCCCGGGTCGGCCAGTACGGTGCGGCACGGCATCTGCTCGCTCACCGCCCAGACGTGCAGCTCGTGTTGCTCGGGCGGGTCGTCGTCGGTGCGCACCGTCTCGTGCAGGCGGTGGCGGGCGTGCACCCGCACCCGGATCAGCCCGCGTGGGACGGCGACGTCGGTGAGAGTCTCCGCGGTGCCGCCCATCAGGCCGACTACCGACAACCGACCGCTGGGGCTCCAGAGGGTCGCCTCACTGATCGCGTCCCAACCGGCATCGACCTCCGCCGGCGGTACGGACAGCACCCGCAGGCGTGCCTCGATCCCACCGGTGTGGATGCCGCAGAAACCGGTGAACTGATACGGCCCGCCCACGTGCAGGAGGTCGTCGCCGACGGTGTAGATCGCCGCGCCGGTCGCGCCGGGCACGGTGCTGACGTCGTACTGGCAGTGGCTGACGTGCAGTCGCGCCCAGTCGGTCATGAGGCGAGCTGCCGCAGCACGGTCGTGTCGGTGATCGTGTCGTCGACGGCAAGCATGATCGCCGTCGACGGGATCGGGTCAGCCTCGAACGGCAGCGGCCCGATGCTCCCGCGCGCGGGGACGATGCACAGGTAGTCGCTGTGGGGCTCGATCATGATGCGGCTCAAGCCGAGTGGATCCGTCAGCCGCGCGGTGCGCCCCTGCAGGCTGATGAACGGCCACTGATCGGTAGCCCCGCCCGTCGCTGTCTCGTCCCGAACCGTCACCGTGACCATCCCGCTGTGTTCCATGCCGTTGAGGTGAGCGGCATCATGGCATGACGGTCCGACGGAACCGCTCCCGTCACCCGCCCGGACAGCGGTTGTCCGAAAGGACTCGGCGGTGACGTCGAATCCCGGTAGCCAGGTCGACCCGGCTGATGGATGATCGACATCTGGGTCGTTAGCTCAACTGGCTAGAGCATCCGACTGTGTAGCGCGTCCGCCATCCGCTCGTGCGGCGATGGGTGCGCTTCCTTCTCCCTGTTGGATCGGAAGGTTCGGGGTTCGAGTCCCCGGCGACCCACTGCGCCACTGCGCGCCGCCACCTGCCAGCGCCGACGGGAACGGAGGAGCACGTGCTCGAGAAGCTGATCATCCAGAAGACCCTGCGCGTACCGGCGAGCACGGCTGCGGCCGGTGACGGCACGGCGGTGGCCCGGCAGTTGGACGCGGCGCTGCTCGATGTCGGGTTCTCGGCTTCGCGGCCTCTGCTGGAGCACATCGGCACCCTGGCCCCCGCGCCGGCGATGGATCTCGCCGCTACGGTCGTCTCAGCGGTGCGTGAGCTGGTCGGGGACCATGTCCAGCACAACGCCTACTTCATCGGATTCCCGCACGACGTGCCGGACACCATCGAGTTCTGGGTCGACCGGCTGCGGGCAGCTGTGCTGACCGGCGGGCACACGGCGACCGACGCGCAGCTGCGGGGCGCCGCCGTCTCGGGCGCAGTGAACCTGCTCGACCTGCCGGCTTACGGCACCTACCAGCACACCTATCCGGAGCTGCTGGCCGCGCACGACACGCTGGTCACCGCGGCCGGTGACCGGGTGACCCTGCTGCGTCTCGGTGACGCCGCCGAGGTGGAGGCCGCACGGCTCTATCTGGCCCTGGCCGGCAGCTCGACGCCGCACGGCGAGGCCGATCTCGCGATCCTCAGCGAGCTGGCGGTCGCCTGCGCGGATGGCATGCAGCCAGCCGAGATTCCGGTACGGGAGAACCGTGCCGTCCTCAACGGGATCCGACTCGTCCTCGGCCGGCCGCTGGTCGGCGTGGACACCACGACCGACGTGCTGCGCCTTGCCTGCCAGGTTTCCGGCGGGGACGTCTCGCTGGCGGCACCCACGCGGTTTCGTGCCTTCCGACGCCCGGAGCGGCGGATGCTGTTGGTCGCGCTGAACGAGGTCGTCGCGGCAAACCAGGACAAGCTCGGTGATGTCGTGCGCTACGCGGAGCGCTGGAAGCGGCTCGGGGAACGGCTGCACCCGCACGAGTACGACCAGTGGCCGCACGCGCAGGAGGTGTTCACGGTGGCGCGTGGCGAACGGCGGGTGCACCACCTCGCCGGCCGCGCGGAGGCGGCGATCCGCGCCGGTGCCATCGGTCCGGCCGCATCGGTGCTGTCGGCTGCGCCGGGCCTGCTCCTGCGGTCTGCTGACCGGCTGCTGCGGCTGGCGTCAGCGCCGGAGCGCGCCACGGTCGTCGACGCGGTCACTGGTGCGCTCGGCTCGGCGTCGGGTCGGGTGCTCCTGTCGCTGCGGGAGCATGTCGACAACCGGCTGACCCCTGCGTCGGCCCGGATGTATGCGAGCCGCTCGCGCACCGCGTGGGTCGGTCCCGATGAGCGCCCACCGCTGCCGGCCGGGTTGGTGGCCGAGTTGTCATCGCTACTCGACGCCGAGATCAGCGCTCGACTGCCGCAGTCGCACCGACCGCTGGTGGTGGATCCGGAGGTGCTCGACGTCGCGCTGCCGCTGTCCGGCAAGGCAACCGAGGGCGGTTTCGCGGTCATGCCCAGGGGCTCGCGGGCGTCAGTCTCCGGTGAGTTGCTGCGCTTCTTCACCTACTGGCGTCAGACCAGCCGCCGCACCGACTACGACCTGTCGCTGCTGCTGCTCGATGACGACTTCCACAGTGCGGGCCAGGTGTCATGGACGAACTACCAGCACGACGGCGTGGTGCACTCCGGCGACATCACCGACGCGACGAACGGTGCGACGGAGTTCATCGACGTGCCCCTGACCGCCCGCGGGCACTACGTGGTTCCGCAGGTCAACATCTATGCGGGGGAGTCGTTCGACGAGGTCGCCGAGTCGATGTTCGGCTACCAGACCCGGGCGCGGGACCAGGGCGGCGCGCCGTTCGACGCGCGGACCGTCCGGGCGCGGTCGCACCTGCGCGGCCAGGGTCGGGTCGCGCTGCCGATGGTGTTCGCCAGGGACGAGCGTGGCTGGCAGGCGGTGTGGCTGCACCTGTACCTGCGGGGACGGCCGTCGTTCAACCGGGTGGAGGAGAACACGTTCACCACGGCCGACCGGGTACGCGCACTGATGGAACGGCGGTACCTCACCGTGTCCTACCTTGTCGATCGGTGGCGCGCGCGAACCGAGGTGACGATGTGGAACGGTCTGCTGCCGGACGAGCCGGTCACCTTCGTCGGCATCGAGGCGCCGGAGAACCTGCCGGACGGATCGGAGGCATTGACACTGGGTCGGCTCCACGAGTTGATCCCTGAGTAACCGGCCACAGTCGAGGCCATGCGGGTGCTTCCTGCTGTTCCGTTCGATTCGGGAGCTCCGCGCAAGCGGAGGATCTGGTATTCAGCCCCCGCGCTCTCCTCGACGTCCGGTCACTCTCACCGTCGCGACCTGGACCGGTGCCTGCATCACCTGCCATTGACCCGTGAAACCGCTATAACGCAACAAACACCACCAAACCGAAGAAAGAACTACTAGCGTGCCAGGCGCTCCAGCAGCTCGTCGAGTAGTGCGCGTTCGCCGGGGGTGAGGTCGCCCGGGTCGTTGTCGACCAGCGCACGCAACGTCAATGCAGCGCTTGCGCGGGTCGCGGGGGCGGCGGCGGAGGGTGCGTGCAGGACTCCGGCCAGCGCGGCCTCACGGACGCGTCCGGACAGCCCGAAGTCCGGCTCCGTCTGGCTGATCAAGGTGAGCGTAATGCCGACGTTGGCGGCGAGCACCTGTTCGGCGGCGTCGCCCGCCGGCACCTTGAGCCTGCCCTGGGTCGCTGCGGCGGTGAACCGCTCACGTAACGCGGCGTGCGCGGGAGCGGTGACGGCGCAGGGTTTTCCCGGCTCGGCGCGGCCGTAGAGCAACCCGTAGAACGACGGGTGCTCCAGCCCGAACTGCACGTGCCGGTCCCAGCCCTTGCGCAGGTCGTCCAGCGGGTCGCCCGAGTTCTCGACGGCCGTGTACTGGGTGAAGCCGTGGTTCGCCACGGCATCGATCAGGCCCTGCTTGCTGCCGAAGTGGTGGTACAGCGTCGGGGCCTGCACCCCGGCGCGTTCGCACACCGCCCTCGTGGACACCGTAGCGCCGCTCTCCAGCAACTCCGCCGCGGCGAGCAGGAGGCGATCCCGTGCGTTCTTCACGCTTGCTATGGTAACTCATGTAGCGCTACATTGCTCTCTATAGCGAGGGGAGAAGTCCATGAGGACCTGGTTCATCACTGGTGGGACGCCCGGAGGGTTCGGCCTGGTCTATGCCGGGGCTGCACTGGCCCAGGGAGACCAGGTGGCGGTGACCGCGCGTCGACCCTCTGAACTGCAGGAATGGGCTGAACCGTACGGCGACCGTGTCCTGGTTCTCCAGCTCGATGTCACCGATTCCGACCAGGTGCGTGCGGCGGTCAAGACGGCAGAGGAACGGTTCGGCGGAATCGACGTGCTCGTCAACAGCGCGGGCCGTGGCTGGTACGGCTCGATCGAGGGGGCCCCCGACGAGACGATCCGCCGCACGTTCGACCTCAACCTGTTCGCCGTCGTCGAAGTGATCCGCGCGGTCCTCCCGGGTATGCGGGCACGCGGCGACGGCTGGATCGTGAACATGTCGTCGGTGGCCGGCCTCGTCGGCGCACAGGGGTTCGGCTACTACGCGGCGGCGAAGTTCGCGATCGAAGGACTCACCGAGACGCTGCGCCAGGAAGTCGAGCCGTTCGGTGTACGCGTGCTCGCCGTAGAGCCGGGAGCCTTCCGTACCAGCGCCTTCTCCTACTTCCAGAACGAGCCCGTCAACGAGACCGTCGACGCCTACGTGCCGATGGTCGAGGCCGTCAAGGCGGCGTTCGTGGACGCCAACGGCAAGCAGGCAGGTGACCCTGTTCGTGGCGTGCAAGCCGTGGTCAGCGCGATGAACGCACCCGTTCCACCGCACCGGATCGTGCTCGGCAACTCCGGCTACGACGTCGTTGTGGCGATGCACGAGAACGCACTCGCGGAGCTGCACGCGAACGAGAAGCTCTCACGCAGTGCGGACTTCTGCGCCTGTCGCCACAGTGGTGTCGACGCCTTGAGCTGATCACCGCGCTGCACAGCCGGTGACGGGCCGCCGCCTCATCGGCATCGTGCTGCTGAGGTACCGCAGGGATGTGCCAGCACGCCCTCGCGTCCTGGCACCCGAGAAACCGGAGAGTAGACATGAATGACATCACGCTGCCCGACGTTGTCGAGAACTTCATCGCAGCCACCAACGCGCACGACGCGAACGCGCTGGTCGCGGTCTTCGGCGACGGGGCCACCGTGCGCGATGACGGGAAAACCTGGGCCGGCGAGACCGAGATCCGCGAGTGGATCCAGGGGCATCTGATCACCCCCAAGATCGTGCTCACGCCGACCTCGTTCGCGGACGACCGGCTGGTGGCCTCCGGGGACGGCGACTTCCCCGGCGGGCCGCTGTCCTTCTCGTTCGTGTTCGGCATCAAGGACGGCCAGGTCACCGACCTCGCGATCGCCCCTGTCTGATCCGTCACCGGCTGGGGCGGCCCGAGGTGCCGCCCCAGCCCACGAAGGTCGCGGTGGCCGGCAGCCGACACCCGGTCAGGGCTCAGTGTTCGGTCGGACCTCGCCGCAGCGGGGCGATCGTCCGCGACGCTGTTGCGGTGGCCTGACGGCGCAGGCGGCAGATCGTCGAGTTGCCCGGCCAGCTGCCGCAGCACGCCGGCAACTGAGCCACGTCCGACGCCGTGGTCCGCCAGGTGACGAGAGCCGGGCGGAAGGCGACCCGGCCCCGATGCCGGGTGGTGCCCAGGTGGACGCGGCCGTCGTCGAGAACGGCGGACCCGAGCGCCGTGTTCAGCCGGTCGGCCTCCTCGTCGGTGACACCCGGCGGCCGGTAACGGAAACACACCACATTGAGCGTCGCCGGGGCCAGCAGCGCGAAGTCCGGCGCCGCCTCGACCGCGGTGGGCCCGCCGACGACGGGCCCACCGCGAACCTAGTCGTCCAACTGGCCGCTGGCGACCAGGTGGCGGTACCAGTGGGCGCTGTCCTTCCAGGTGCGCTCCTGAGTGTCGTAGTCGACGCGGATGATGCCGAAGCGGCGGTCGTAGCCGTAGCCCCACTCGAAGTTGTCCAGCAGCGACCAGACGAAGTAGCCCCGGACGTCCGCGCCCTGCGCGCGGGCCTCGGCCACCGCGCCGATGTGCCGGCGCAGGTAGTCGATTCGCCGGTCGTCGTGGACCCGCCCGTCGGCCGACACCACGTCGTCGAACGCCGCGCCGTTCTCGGTGATCATCAACGGCTGGCCGGGGTACTCGCGACGCAACCGCAGCAGCAGCTCGGTGAAGGCCGGCGGGTCGATGTTCCACCCCATCGCCGTGTACGGGCCGGGCTGCGGCAGGAAGTCGACGTCCTCGGCGCCCACCCACGGCGAGTGGGCCGAGGCGCCGTGCCCGTCGGCGTCGGAGCGGGCCGAGTGTCCGTCCCAGGCGCGGACCAGGGTGCTGGAGTAGTAGTTGACCCCGAGCACGTCCAGCGGCACCGCGATCAGCTTCTCGTCATCCTGACGCACGAACGACCAGTCGGTGACGGCGGCGGTGTCGGCCAGCAGGTCGGCCGGGTACGCCCCGTCCAGCATCGGGCCGAGGAACGCCCGGTTCGCCAACGCGTCGATCCGCCGGACCGCGTCGCAGTCGGCGGCCGAGTCGGATGCGCCCCGCACGACGTGCAGGTTCAGCGTCACCGACAGCTCGGCGCTCGGCACCAGCTCCCGGACCACCCGCCCGGCCAGGCCGTGCGCCAGGTTCAGGTGGTGCACCGCCGCCAGTGCGGCCGCCGGCTCGGTCCGACCGGGCGCGTGTACGCCGGAGCCGTAACCCAGGTACGCCGAACACCACGGCTCGTTGAGCGTGGTCCAGGTGTGCACCCGGTCGCCGAGCGCGCCGACGATCCCCGCGGCGTACTGCGCGAAGCGTAGCGCCGTCTCCCGCGCCGGCCACCCGCCGGCGTCCTCCAACTCCTGCGGCAGGTCCCAGTGGTACATGGTCGCGACCGGTCGGATGCCGCGCTCCAGCAGGCCGTCGACCAGCCGCGAGTAGAAGTCCAGGCCGGCGGAGTGGAACCGCCCGGAGCCGCCCGGCTGCACCCGGGGCCAGGAGATCGAGAAACGGTACGCGCCCAGCCCCAGCTCGGCGAGGTGGTCCAGGTCCTGCGGCCACCGGTGGTAGTGGTCGGCGGCCACGTCACCGGTGTCGCCGTTGCGGGTCCGCCCGGGGGTGTGGCTGTAGGTGTCCCAGATGGACCGACCACGACCGTCCTCGGTGGCCGCGCCCTCGATCTGGTACGCCGCCGTGGCCGACCCCCAGACGAAGCTCTCCGGGAAGTTCCGTGCCGTCATCGTCCCGCCCTCTCCGCGCCGGCCACCACACAGTGGTACCCCGACGACTCGCCCGCCACCAACTCGGCGGTCGCCACCCCGCCCCGGAAGCTCACCTCGAACTGCGCGCCCGGCCCCTCGCCGGGCGCCGGGATGCGTACCCGCTGCCGTTGCCCCTCCGCCGGAGCGTAGAGCCGCAGCTCCACCCCGTCGGCCCAGTCGTAGTCGGGCCGGTCGGAGCGCGCCCCGAACCCGATGACCGCGCCGGGCCGGGCGAGCACCGGCAGGCTGTCGTACCCGTGCTTCTCGGTCACCCACCTCGGGCCGGTGAGCTGCGCGCCGGTGACCAGGTGCGTCCAGGTGCCGGCGGGCACATAGAAGGTGACCTGCCCGTCGGCGCTGAGCACCGGCGCGACCAGCACGTCCGCGCCGAGCATGTACTGCCGGTCGAGGTGCGCCACGGCCGGGTCGTCCGGGAACTCCACGATCATCGGACGCATCATCGGGACACCGTCGCGGTGCGCCTGCTCGGCCGTCGCCGCCAGGTACGGCATCAGGCTGAGCTTGAGCCGGGTGAAGTGGCGCAGCACGTCCACGGCCTCCTCGTCGTACGCCCACGGCACCCGGTACGAGCCGGAGCCGTGCAGCCGCGAGTGCGAGGAGAGCAGGCCGAACGCGATCCACCGCTTGAACACCGCCGGGTCGGGGGTGCCCTCGAAGCCGCCGATGTCGTGGCTCCAGTAGCCGAAACCGGACGCCGCCAGGGACAGCCCGCCGCGCAGCGACTCGGCCATCGCGACGAACGTCGACTCGCAGTCGCCGCCCCAGTGCACCGGGAACTGCTGGCCGCCGGCGGTGGCCGAGCGGGCGAACAGCACCGCCTCGCCCTCGCCCCGCTCGGCCTCCAACAGCGCGAAGACCGCCTTGTTGTAGAGGTGGGAGTAGTAGTTGTGCATGCGCTGGGGGTCCGACCCGTCGTGCCACACCACGTCGGTCGGGATGCGCTCCCCGAAGTCGGTCTTGAAGCAGTCGACGCCCATGTCCAGCAGTGCCTTGAGCTTGCCGGTGAACCAGGCCACCGCGTCCGGGTTGGTGAAGTCGACGAGCGCCATGCCGGCCTGCCACTTGTCCCACTGCCACACCGACCCGTCCGGGTTGCGCACCAGGTAACCGGCCTGGCGGCCCTCCTCGAACAGGTACGAACGCTGCGCGATGTACGGGTTGATCCACACGCACACCTTCAGGCCCCGCTCGTGCAGCCGGCGCAGCATGCCCTCCGGGTCGGGGAAGGTCGCCGGGTCCCACACGAAGTCGACCCAGTGGAACTGGCGCATCCAGAAGCAGTCGAAGTGGAACACCGACAGCGGCAGGTCCCGCTCGGCCATCCCGTCGACGAACTCGGTCACCGTCTTCTCGTCGTACGACGTGGTGAACGACGTGGACAGCCACAGCCCGTACGACCAGGCGGGCACCCGGGCCGGCCGGCCGGTCAGCGCCGTGTAGCGACGCAGCACGTCCTTCGGGGTGGGCCCGTCGATGACGTGGTAGGTGAGCGACTGGCCCTCGACGCTGAACTGGGTCTGCGCGACGACCTCCGAGCCGACCTCGAACGACACGTGCTCCGGGTGGTCCACGAACACCCCGTAGCCGGCGCTGCTGAGATAGAACGGCACGTTCTTGTACGCCTGCTCGCTGGCGGTGCCGCCGTCGGCGTTCCAGACGTCGACCGTCTGACCGTTCTTGACGAACGGGCCGAACCGCTCGCCCAACCCGTACACCGTCTCGCCGACGCCGAGCGCGAGCCGTTCGTGCACGTACCGGCGGCCCTCGCCGTCGGTGACGATGCCGACGCTGCGCCCGGTGGACGCGGTGACCAGCCGGTCGCCGTGCCGGAACTCGACCCGCCAGCCGTCGATCAGCGCGACCCGCACGGTCAGCTCGCCGGTGGTCAGCGACGCGCTGATCCCGGTGATGTCGACGGTGACCGGGTGGGTGTCGTCGGTGTGCAACCCGAAGTGGGGTTCGCGGACCAGCCCGCCGCTGTGGTGCCCGATGGTGACCCCGACCACGCCGGGCGCGGGGGAGAAGAAGCGGACGGTGACGACGGGCCGGTTGAGCGTGTCGCCGCGACCGTTGATCTGACCGGCCGGCGCGAAGACGGTGAAGCCGCGGTCGTCCGGCTCGACCGATTCGACCGTGCCGGGGCGCAGCACGCTGACCCCCGGGCGTAGTTGCCAGTACCCGTCGGTGAACTTCACTTCTCGGCTCCTGCCGTGATGCCGCGCGCCAGGGTGCGCTGGAAGATGAGGAAGAACAGGATGGCCGGCACCAGGCTGATCAGGGCGCCGGCGTTGGTCGTCGGGGCGTCCATCAGCCGGTCACCCTGCAACGATGCGAGGGCGACCGGGATGGTCTGGGTCTGGTTGTCGATCAGCATGACCAGCGGGATGAGGAACTCGTTCCAGGTCCAGATGAAGAAGAAGATGAGCAGGACGGCCAGGGTCGGCCGCAGGTGGGGGAAGACCACCCGCCACAGCACCGTCCACGTGCCGGCGCCGTCCAGCGCCGCGGCCTCCAACAGCGCGCGGGGGAACGTGCCCAGCACCGAGGCGAGCAGGTACGTGCCGAACGCGCTCTGGATGACGGTGAAGATGATGATCACCGACAGTCGGGTGTTGTAGAGGCCGATCTCCTTGGCGACGTAGTACAGCGGGTAGATCAACGCCTCCTGCGGCAACATGTTGGCCAGCAGGAACAACCCGACGATCCACAGCCGGCCACGGACCCGGCCGATACCCAGGGCGTACGCGTTGAGTAGCGACACGACGACGCCGAGCACCGCCACGGACCCGGCGATGAGCGCCGAGTTCCACAGCTTGAGCGGGAAGTTCACCTCGGACCAGTACGTCCGCAGGCCCCACGTGTAGAACTCCGTCGGCCAGCTCAGCGGCCCGCCCGACGAGTAGTCACCGGGCGACTTGAACGCGTTGAGCAGCATGAACGCGAACGGCACCAGCATGACCAGCGCGCCCACGGTGACCAGTGCGAGCACCACCCAACGGCGCACGCCCCGGTGGTGCCGGTCGCGCACCCGCCGGCGCAGGGGAACCTCGGTGATCGTGACGGCCATCTCAGAACCCCCGGTCCCGGCGTTCGGTGCGGGCCTGCACCGCGATGAAGGCCACGGCCACCACCACGATGATCACCGTGAGCACGGTGGAGATCGCGGACCCGTACCCGACCTGGAGCTTCTTGAAGAACGTGTAGTACGCGAAGTACGACGGCACGTTGGTGGCGTTCTCCGGGCCGCCCCGGGTCAGCGCGTAGATCGGCCCGAACACCTTCAGGGCGGCGATGGTGCAGGTCAGGGCCACCACGAAGGTCTCCGGTCGGATCTGCGGGAGGGTGATCGCCCGGAACCGGTGCCGCCAGTTCGCCCCGTCGACCTCGGCCGCCTCGTACAGCTCCGGGTCGACCCGCTGCAACGCCGCCATGAACACGACCACCGGATAACCGATCTGCACCCAGATCATCACCGCCATCACCGCCGGCAGCGCGGTGTCCGGGTCGCCCAACCAGTCGTGGCGCAGCGCCCCGAGGCCGACCGCGTCGAGCAGACTGTTGAACGCGCCGTCGGGGCGCAGGATCCAACCCCAGACGATGCCCGCCACCACCACGGGCAGCACCTGCGGCAGATAGAACGCGGCCCGCAACGCCGCCGCCGTACGCGGCCTGAACCGACGCCCGATGACGTCGAAGAGCACCGAGGCGAGCAGCAGCCCGAGCAGGGTCGGCACCACCACCATCGCGACGATCATCGCCACGGTGTTGCGGAACGACGCCCAGAACACCTCGTCGGACAGCAACCGCTGGTAGTTGTCCCACCCGACGAAGGTGGGGTCACCGACGCCCGACCACCGGGTCAGCGACAGGTAGCCGGTACCCACCAGCGGCACGCCGATGACCAGGATGAACAGCGCCGCTCCGGGGAGCAGGTAGAGCCAGTACGCCGCAGCGCGGCCCCCCGGTCGGCGGCGGGGCGCGGGCGCGGGGGTGCGGGTCGCCGCCGAGGGTGTGCCGGCGACGGTGTCGGGGACTGCCATGGAGGACCCTTCCCGGCGGGGGTGGGCGGGCGCGTCGGCCGTGCTGCCGGTCGCGCCCGCCGCTCGCCGTGTCACTTGCCGGTGATCTCCTTGACGCCATCGGCGTACGGCTTGGCGATCGTGTCGAGCACCTGGTCGGGGGACTTGGACCCGTTGATCAGGCTCTGGAACCCGCCGACCAGCACGTCGTAGTAGCCGGGCACCGGCCAGTCCGGGTAGAACGCCAGACCGTCCTGCTTGCTGACCGTGTTGAAGTCCCCGATCAGCCTGCGGTCCTTCGGATCGCTGATCTTGGCGGGGTCGCCGGCCACCGGGATGCCACCGTTGTTGCCGATCAGGTCCTGGATCTCCGGGCGCAGGGTGATGTCGATGAAGTCGTACGCCAGGCTCTTGGCCTTGCTGCTGGTCGGGACGACCCAGAGGTTGCCCGACGAGCCGGCGTTGAGGGTGTTGCCCGGGAACAGGAAGGTGTCCCAGTTGGCCTTCATCTCGGCCTTGAATCGGCCGTACCACCAGCTGCCCGACACGATCATCGGCGTCTTGCCCGCGATGAACGCGGTGCCCATGTCCTCGGCCTTGAGGCTCGCCGAGTCCTTGGCCACGTAGCCCCTGCGCACCCAGTCGGCGAAGGTGTCCGCGCCGTACTTCAGCGGGTCGGCACGGAAGTCGACCGGGTTCTTGTAGAGCTGGTAGTTGTCGACGAACTGCCGGTCGGCCTTCGACAGGGCCAGCTGGTAGAAGAGCTGCCCGGCCGGGTACTCGGCACCGGCCGTGCCGAGCGGGGTGATGCCCTTGCCGACGAAGGTGTCCATCGCGGCGGTCAGCTCCGCCATGGTGGTGGGCACCGTGACGCCGTTACGGTCGAACAGGTCCTTGTTGTAGTAGACCGTGACGTACTCGCCGTAGTTCGGCACGCCGAACCAGTTGCCCGACCCCATCACGCCCTTGTCGCTGTAGCGCGCGGTGGTCTGCAGGCTGGGGCTGAGCTTGTCGGCCCACCCGCGCTTCGACGCCTCGTCGCTGAGGTCGGTGAGCAGACCCTGGGACGACAGCAGGCCGGCCGTCGCGTTGCCCTTGTTGTACTCCATGATGTCCGGGCCCTCGGACGAGTTGATGATCATGCCGGCGTTCTGCTGGATCTGCTCGAAGGCCTTGCGCTCGAAGCGCACCTCGACGCCCGGGTGCTCGGTCTTGAAGATCTCGATGGCCCGGTCCCAGCCGACCCCCATCGCGCTGCTCTCGCCCTCGTAGTGCCAGAGCTTGAGGGTCGTGGCGCCGCTGTCGTCACCGCTGTCGTCGTCGCCGCACGCGGCCACGGTGGTCGTCGCGGTCGCCGCCAGGGCGATCGCGACGACGATCCGGCGGAATCGCTGCATTGCTATCCTCCTCGTTGAGTATCGAGCCCGGTACTTCACTGGGTCCGTCGTCGCGTTGCCGCGCGGCGACGGACCGTTTCTCCTGGTCAGCCCCCATCGGTGTGGCGGCTTCGTGGTGCTGCGGTCGATCCCCGGATCTCCAGCGCGCACGGCAGCAGTTGCTGGTGGCGCTCGTCACCGGCCCCGTCCAGATGGCGCACCAGCGCCTCGATCGCGATCCGGCCCATCGCCGACCCGGGCGACGTCATCGTGGTCAGCGCCGGGGTGGCCAGCTCGGCGACCTGCGGCGAGGTGACCATCGAGACGACCGACACGTCGTCGGGCACGGCCAGCCCCCGCGCGGTCAGTTCGCCGAGGATGCCGAAGACCGCCGTCTCGTTCATGGCCAGCACCGCCGTCAGGTCCGGCGTCCGCGCGAAGGCGGCGGCCAGCGCGGCCCGCCCGCCTGCGGCGCTGTCCTGGGCCGGGATCATGACCGGCTCCAGGCCGTGGCCGGTCATGGCCGTGACAAAGGCGTCCCGGGTACGCAGCGCCGGCCCGTAACCGCTGGCCAGGGTCTCGGCCGAGTGGTTGACGTAGACGATCTGCCGGTGCCCCAGGCCGACCAGGTGCGCCACCGCCTCCCGCACGGTCTGCGCGAAGTCGATGTCGACGTAGGAGAGCCCGTCGGTGTCCCCGGTGCGCCCGATCAGCACCAGCGGCACACCGGCCTGCTGGAGCGCGGTGACCCGCTCGTCGGCGAGCTGCACCTCCATCAGCACGACGCCGTCGAACATCCGCTGGCTGGCCAGCCGGCGCAGACCGTCGAGGTCACCGCCCCCACCGACGGGCGACAACACCAGGTGGTAGCCGACGGCGCTGGCCGCCGCGGCGGCCCCGGTGACGAACGCCGTCTCGGTCGCGCCGAGGCCGCGCTCGTCCATCGGCAGCAGCAGGCCCAGGATCCGGCTGCGCCGACTGGCCAGGCCACGGGCCATGGCGTTGGGCTGGTAGTCGAGTTCGGCCATGGCGGTGAGCACCTTGGCCCGGGTGGCCTGGGAGATCGGCCGGGCACCGGTGAGGACGTAGGACACGGTGCTGACCGAGACCTGCGCCAGGCGGGCGACGTCATGCATGGTGGCCACCGCGCACCTCCTCCGGCCAGGCAGGCAACCGCATCCGGGTAGTCGTCGAAGCGGTTCGACGAAGCGGTTCGACAGACGCTAAGCCCCCTGTTACATCGACGTCAATAGCCGATGTCGAAGGAAGTCACGTCAGTCGTGCCCGAGCTCCTCGGCCGGGTGGGCGCGGCGACCCGGCCGGATGTCGGTGGGGGCCGGGACCGTCAGCCAACCGTCAGGTGCGTGCCCGGCGAGCCGTCAGGCGGGCGCGGTGTGCTGGGCTTCCTCGTCCACGCAACAGCGCAAGCGGCTGATCAACCGGCCGCCTTCGGCGACGAAGCGGCCGGCACGTGATTACCGATGAGGTGGTGCAGGCGGCGGTTGCCCCGCATGGCCATGTGGAACGTCGTGTCGACACCACGGAGCGGGACGTGCGGTCGCGCCCCGCCGGTCATGGGGCGAACTGTGCCACCACCGTGGGGTCGGTGATCGTGTCGTCGGCGGCGAGCATGATCGCCTTCGACAGGATCATCGACAGCATGGGGTCGTCCTCGAACGGCAGGTGCAGCCGCCCGGTGCCCCCGCGCGCGGGGACGATGCACAGGTAGGCGTCGTGGGGCTCCATCAGGATGTTGCCCGAGCCGAGGTGGATCCGGTAGCCGCGCAGGTTCCCGCGTACGTGCAGGTAGCGGTCCGTGAGGGTGACCCGGTCGGCGATGGCCATCCGGGGGAGCAGCCGGGCCAGGGCGTCGCGGCGTATCTCCGCCGACGGGGTCAGTGCCCCGACCACGGTGCGGTGCCAGTAGTCCCGGAACCGGTCCTCGCCCCGGTCGGCCCACTGCGGGTCGGTGGCGATGGAGGTGACGCCGACGAACAGGTCCACGTCCCGCATCGCCTCGGTGAACACCAGCGGTGGCACGTCCGCGACCGGGACGGGTTGCCAGGTCGCGCCGTCGGATCGGGCGAAACGCACCTGATCGGTGGCGCAGTGGTCGACGTCGTAGTTCTGGGGATCGTCCGTGCCGACCAGTTGGTGGTGGAAGGACGCCCGCCACGCGCCGCCGCCGAAGAGCTTCGTGGCTTCGCTGTCGTACCCGCCGTCCCAGGTGCCCAGGTAGCCGGCCTGCCAGCCGCGGGCGCGCATGAGCGCGTTCGCCTGGCGGTAGCGCAGGATGTGCGCGGCGAACCGGTTGGAGTAGGAACCGGTCCGCTCCTCGGCCGGTGTGAGCAGGTAGACCTCGCGGAATGCCTGCTTGAACGGCTGCGTCAGGCCCGTGCCGAGCACCCGGTCACGCCAGGCGAGGGCCTCGTCCATCCCGGCGCGGACGGGGTGCCACAGCCGGACCCGGCCCCCACGGACCGGCCGCCCGTCGAGACCGACGATCACCCACCCGTCGGCGTCCTCGCGGGGCAGGCCCGCCGACCAGTCGCACCCGTCGGCGCTGGTCTCCCAGAGCAGCCGCCGCCCGTACGTCCCGGTGACCGGGTGGTCCAGGAAGCGGGACGCCCAGTCCGGGTACGCCCAGGTGCGCTCCTCGGACAGCAACGCCTCCACCCGTTGGCGCTCGGCGGTCAGCGTCGCGTTGATGGCCTTCACCGAGTCGCGCAGCTGTCTCAGCTCGCCGGCGTGTGTCTCCTTGAGCACCGCGGGAACGCCCTTGAGCCCGACGTCGCCGCGGGCGAAGGTCAGGCGGGCCTTCTCACCCTCGACCCGCACCGTCGCCTCGTACGGGCCGACGGGGGTCCGCCGGGTCCCGGCCGGGTCGAGCCCGTGGTCGTCGACGGCGAGTTCCAGCACCTCGCTCAGTGACCACCCCCGCAGAGCGCCGAGGCGGGTCAGCGCGGTGTGCACCCGACTGCGTACCGCCTTGTTCTTCACGGTCACCGCGAGCCGCGCCAGGGTTCGCACCGGCGCCTCACCGTCGCGCCCGGCGAGCAGTTGCACGGCCGCGATCGCGGTGCGCTGGGCGTGGGGGAAACCCGCCGCCTGGCGGGGCGCTGCCGAGGCGGCGGCGGTGACCCGGGTCAGCAGGTCCGTCGCTGCCTCGTCCGACTCCCGCGACAGCGCCCACACCAGGCCACGCAGGAGGCGGTCCGAGTCGTCGTGCACCGGGTGCCGGTGGGCGGCGAACGCCTCCAGGATCGTACGGACCGCCTTCCTCCCGTCGGTCGCGGTCGTGAGCTGCTGGTCCAGGCCGCGCAGCCAGGTCGCCGACGCCGCCGGCTTGTCGAGTGAGGCACAGTGCACCAGCAACTCGGGCACGCCCGGCGCGGCGAGGACGTCCCCCAGGCCGGCGCGGACGAGCGGACCGAACTCATCTCCGGGGTGCAGCAACCAGGACGGCACGCGGCGATCCGTGGCACGGTCGAGCGCCTCCCCGATCAGCGTGACGACCCGACGTCGAGGGCCGGCCGTCGGGACGTTGCTCGCGGCGAGTTCGTCGAACAGGCCCGAGATCGCCGGCGCGAGATCGGCCAGGTCGGCGGGAGCCAGGTGCGCGGCGATCGTCGCCGGCAATTCCAGGCGGACGCCGAGGTCGTAGTCGAGCCCCTGTCCGACAGCCTCCAGACACCACAGAAGATCCGCCCGGGTCCAGTCGTGCTCACCGTCGGCGAGACTCCGTACGACGTTGTTCAGCACCGACGGCATCGAACTGGCCACCACCTCCAGGTGCATGGCCAGCGCGGCACAGCGGCGAAGCCCGGTCGGCCACGACCCGGTGACGGCCCACTCGGGGGTGTGGGTCACCGACGACGTCCAGTGGTAGGTGCTGGCCCGCCGGAGCAGCGGCCGAACCTGGGCATCGGCTTCGGCGACCCCGGTCTCCACCCGCTGGCGATCCGCCGCGCTCAGCGGGGGAAGCAGCCGTGTCCAGTCGGCCACCTCAGCCACCCACCAGGGCAACGAGCCGCACGAAGGCCACCTCGGGCTCCGCGAGCAGGTCGATCTCCTCGTCCAGGTCCTCGACCTGGCGGTCACCCACCAGCAGCACGAAGCCGTTACGGGCGAAGGCGGCACAGGCGGCGTCCGCCTGGCGTTCCCAGTCCAGCCGCCGACCCTGACCGACCCGGTAGCCGTTCCACGTCGCCTCCGCGTCGGTCGGCCGCACCAGACCCCGGAAGAGGTCCGTCTGGTCGGCGTTGAACCGCGCCACCTCCTCGCGGACGCGCAACCGGACCAACTCCCGCGCGGAGATGCGCTCCGGCAGGCCGGCCAGCGGCCACTGATCGATCGCCCTGCCGGTCGCCGTCTCGTCCCGAACCGTCACCGTGGCCATTGCGCCGTGCTCCTTGCCTTGGGTGAGCGGCATCATGGCACGACGGTCCGACGGGACCGTCCGGTCAGCGGGAGTCGCCGCCGCTGTGTGCCCCGGCGGCGGGTGATACGTGACAAGCGCGACGACGGCCTGGGCTGCTGGTCGCCGCGTCGGCGGCGACCAGCAGCCCAGGCTCGCCCGACGTTCGAGCTCCTCGAATTCGCCGGCGTGGAGCCGCCGTAGCTGACGAGCCACCGCTCCCGGCCGGTACCCACCCACCACCCGGCCGTCGCGACCAGCCCGCAGACCCGGAGCAGGACCGGGGGTGGCCCCGTCATCGTGGGACTCCGACGTGGACCGCCCCGTCAACCCGGCCGGCGCCGGGTGAGGTCCCGGGCCGGCCGCGCTCAGGCGGGCAGCAGTCGCTCGCGTTGTTCGGCCACCTCGGCGGCGAGCGTCGGGTCCGCCGCCACACACGCCTGGAAGTCGGCATCCGCCTCGGCCTGCCGGCCGGCGTCGGCCAGGGCGAGGGCCCGGTTGAAACGGACTGCCGGATCGTCGTCGAGTTCCAGCGCGTGGCCGAGGTCGGCGATGGCAGCCGGCAGGTCGCCCAGCTCGTAGCTGGCCACCCCCCGGGCGGCCCAGCCGGCGGCGAGCCTCGGATCGGCCGCCACGGCGTCGGTCAGCGTCCGCCGGGCCTGTTCCGGGTCCGCCTCCAGCTCCAGTTGTCCCTGTACGCAGAGCAGGTGGCCGTTGTCCGGGTCGAGCGCCAGCCCGGCCCGGACGTCGGCCCACGCCCCCTCGACGTCGCCGAGCCCCTGGCGCAGCCCGGCCCGGTTGATCCGGGCGTCCAGGTGCTCCGGGTCGAGGTCGAGCACCCTGTCGAAGCCTGCCAGGGCCTGCTCGAGAGCACCGAGTTCCAGCAGCACGTCGGCCCGGTTGTAGTGCACCTCAGGGAAGGGCGGGGAGAGCCGCGACGCCTGCTCGTAGCTCTCCAACGCCTCGTCGAGACGGCCCAGCCGGCGCAGCAGCGTGCCCCGGTCGAGGTGGTACTCGGCATAGTGGGGATCGATCGCGATGACCGTCTCCAGATCGGCCAGCGCCTCCTCCGGCCGGCCCAGGGCGGAGAGTAGTTGTGAGCGGTTGTGACGCAGCACCGAGCGGTGGAGCAGGTGCTTGTCGTCGCTCAGGGCGTCCTCCATGCTGGCGATGCCGGTGGTGATCAGGTCCAGCGCCTCGGTGAGTTTGCCCTCGTGCATCGCCACCAGGGCCAGACCGTTGCGGTTGAAGACCAGGTTGGCGGCGCTGTCCTGCGGGTTCGGAGCCAGCCGGGCAAACGCGATCGCCGCGTTGCACCAGGCCCGCGCCTTGCGGTGGTCCCGCTTCCCGGTTTCCAGGTGCCGGGTGTAGATCATGGCGGTGGCGTACGCCGCCTGCATGTGCACCATGCCGCTGTCGGTCTGCGCCCGCGCCTCGTCATAGAGGTCCAACGCCTCCAGCGGCCGTTCCAACGCCATCAACGAGGTGGTCATCTTGGTGGTGAACGCCCACCAGTGCTCCACCTGTCCGGACCAGTCGATCACCGCCCGGCCACGCGCACCGTAGTCCAGGGTGGCGTGGTAGAAGCCCAGGTTGACGCAGTATTCGAGTGCCTCGCGCAGCGCGTCGGCACCGGTCGAGCCCGGCGCGCGGCCCCGTTCCCGATGCAGCGCGACGGCACCGAGCCGCCACGACCACTGCCCGGTGGCGAGCAGTTCATCGGCCCGGTCGTCGTGCAGGGCGGCCCGCACCGGCGCCGGCAGCTCCCGGTAGGCGGTCAGCACCGCCGGGTCGTCGTCGACACAGTCACCGTCGACATAGGCCCGGGCGCGCGACGCCGGGTCGGCGGGCAGCTCGGTCGCCGGCTGCGACGGATCGCCGTCCACGGCCACCGCGTGCCGCTGGAGGGCACCGAGGATCGGGACGGCGACCGCCCCGGGCGGCTCGTCGACCGAGTCGGTGGCCGTCGCCACCCGCAGGTGCAGCAGGTCGGGGTCGGCCCGGCGCAGCAGCGTCCCGACGAACTCCCGGTCGGTCGGGTCCGCCTCGTGCAGGTTTTCCACCACCAGACACCTCGGTCCGTCGTCGAGGTGCCGCAGCCATGCGTCGAGCAGGTCGACGAGCCCGTGCGCGTGGCGCAGGGTCCGCATCCGGGAGTAGAACCGGGTGCGTTCCGCCGGCACCGCGAGCGAGGTCAGCGTCTCCCGGGTGGCCGGAATGAGTTCCCGCAACTCCGGCGCGACCGAGAGGATCTCGATCTGGTGCCGGGCGACGAGGTCCGGACGCCGCGCCAGCATCGTCGGCACCAGGGCGCGCAGCAGCGTGCCGGCAGCCGTGTACGGCCCGCGCAACCACCGGTGGGCATCGAGGTCGGCGAGCACGGGCACGTCGATCCCGGTGGTCAGCAGCCGTTGCCGGTCGTGGTGTCGAGCGGCCCTGATCCAGCGGTGCGGGGTCTGCGGCACGGTTCACCTTTCGAATGGTCACGGGGCCGTCGGTTGTCTGCGATGGCGGCCGCGTTCAGGCCGGCGTGGTCCGGGCGCGGCGTCGGGTGCGCAGGGCCAGGTAGCCGACAAAGGCCAGTTCGGCCACGCTGAGCACGAGCACCACGGCGGAGTCGACGAGGTTGTCGGTGCCGTGCCGGCCGTCGAGTTCGGCCAGCGCCTCGGCGAAGAAGTGGATGCCCGCCGGCACGATGGCGAAGGTCAGCGTGGCCAGGGTGGCGGCGTACCCGGCGACCATCACCCACGAGTACCAGCGTGCGGTCCGCCGGTCGACGGGGTGTAGTTGTGCCCACTGCTGGTCCAGGCCCGGCCGGCCGGTCAGCCGGCGGAACCGGTGCCGCAGCAGCACGCTGGCGCTGCCGTGCAGGTCGACCGTGCCGAGCACCAGGGTGAGCAGGTAGTACAGGTCGGTACGCAGGTAGAGGAAGAACTGCCAGGCGACGCGGAGCAGCGCGCCGAAGCTCAACGCGAGGCAGAGCCGCGCGAGCAGCGGCAGCGAGCCGTCGGGCTCGCGCAACGCCGCGGCGGCGAGGGTCAGCAGCGCCATCACGACCAGGTCCACGCCGATGCCGGCAAGCATCGGCACCCAGCGCTTGCGGCGCGGGACGGTGACCAGACCGTCCATCACCGTCTCGAAGACCAGATACTGCAACCGGTATCCGATGGTCAGCCGGCTCCTCAGCCCCAACCGTCGCCCCGCCAGCGCGTGCGCGGACTCGTGCAGGGCGATCAGCGGCCACTGGCCGACGGCCAGCACGATCGTGACGACTGTCAGGTAGTCGGTGAAAAAGATGGCCCGGTAGTGCGGGCGCAGGTCGGGTTGAGCCACCGCGACGGCGACGGCGGCCACGATCAACGCCGCGTAGGCGAGCAGGGCCACCGGAGAGAAGAGGGCACGGCCCAACCGCTGCCATCTTACCGGTGCGGGTGCGGAGGGAGTGACCCGCCCGACGGTGTCAGACAGGGCGACCAGGCCCAGTTCGGCCAGAT
The DNA here is from genome assembly GCF_900091525.1 of Micromonospora matsumotoense. Lineage (GTDB taxonomy): Bacteria > Actinomycetota > Actinomycetes > Mycobacteriales > Micromonosporaceae > Micromonospora > Micromonospora matsumotoensis. Next base: position 177,812 of record NZ_FMCU01000008.1, on the reverse strand, counting down.
CGGCGAGAAGTTCGGCCATGTCGACCTCCTCGCCGTAGGTTTCGGCATACCAGGCGGCGGCGGCCCGGGGCGTCATCCCCTCGGCGAGCCGTCGCAGGAGCTCCGCGCCATCGGTGGGCAGGACCGCATACGAGTCGGTGTCCGCGTTGCCCACCACGACACCGTCGCCCTCGGGCAGGAACGACAGACGCGGTACCTGCACCTGCCGATCCGGGTCGAAGCCCGGTTCCCCGGCCGGGACGATGACCTGATCGGTGCCGGCGTGGCCGCTCATGCCGTCCTCCTGTGGTGGTGTCGGTCCGGGCGGAGCGCCGCCCGACCGGAAGACCCGGCCGGGCGGCGCGCCACGATCAGAACGGCCAGCAGGAGAAGGGGGCGTACAGGGAGTTCGCGTTGGCGGTCAGCCGGACCGACCCGGCCTTGCGGACGGTGATCTTCTTCATCGGCCGCACGGCCTTCACATCCTGGGTGTTCATGGCGAACCCTCCTCGAATCGGGGCGCTCGGTAGTGAGCCGATCACAGGTTATCGACAAGACTTGAGCCGACCTAGAGAGCCGTTAAAGCCCGACTCGGGGTGGAGAAACCACTGACGGCGGGGCGGGCCGGACCAGTGGCCCACGCGCGGCGGCGGCCGGAATCTGTCGACATGTTGACACCATCGCCCGCCCCTACCGGCCGGCACCTGCCGTGACCTCGGCCGATGCTCTGCGGCCCCACCGCCGCGACCGCGCGACCCCTGGCGTGGTCGTGGGACAGTTCTGGTCGTTCGGCCGGATCGCCCGGGCGACGACCGCCTACCGCAACGTTCATCAGAATCTGGGGAATCACGCATGAATGCCGACTCGGACTGGGGAGACTTCCTGACCACCGACACTCCGATCGGGGACACCACCCTGACGGAGGCGGTGGCGGCGCTGCCGGAGCCGGCGGCGTCCATCGTGGAGAGCGAGATCAGCGGCGCGGTCAACGATCAGGACTGGTCGAACTGGCACGCGGACAGCGGCGACGACTGGGCCGACTCCGCCCAGGACTGGGCCGACTACGCCGTGGAGAACGCCGCGGCCGGCAACACCGAGGTCGCCGAGAGCGCCATGGCCCGGGCGGCCGACCACGCGAACATCGCCGAGAACAACTACACGGTCTCCGACGACTACTCCGACGCCGTCGTCGACCACGTGGAGACCGCCGCCGCCGAGGTCGACTGGGCCACCAGCGGCACCGACACCTCCCTGACCGACACCTCGTACGACACCAGCACCTCCTACGACACCACCTCGTACGACACGAGCACCTCGTACGACACGAGCACGTCGTACGACACGAGCACGTCGTATGACGCCGGGGGCTACGACGCCAGCACCTCGTACGACGTAGCGGAATGAGTTGGGCTGACGCCGGTGGACCCGGTGCCGTGCCGCCGGCCGCCGCGGCCGGGCTGGAGCCCGGCCGGCTGGCGGCCGGCGTGGAACGACGGCTCGGCGTCCCGCCGAGCGTGGCCCGCCAGCAGCTGCTGCGCAGTGTCCGCGAACTCGCGTTCGCGCTGAAGGTCGAGCAGCTCAGCCTCCTGGAGGCGGTACGCGGCTCCCGCTTCGGGGGCGTCACCCTCTCGCCGGCCCAGGTGCCGGTGCTGCTGCGGATCACCCTGGAGGCCGACGGCCCGGGTGTGCGGGTGGGCGTGCTGCTGGTCGACCGCTGGCCGGGCAAGCTGGGGCGGAACTGGGGTGTGACCTCGGTGTACGTCGGCCTCTTCGAGTCCGTGCTGAGCACGGTCGACGCCGTCCTCGGTCGGCTCGACCCGGCGGCGGCGGCCTCGTTCGCCCCGTGGTGGCGGCAGACGGGCCCGGGTGACGTGGCGATGATGCAGCACGCCGCCGGCCTGGCCAACCGGGCGCAGGCGGCCCTCTCGCGGCACGCGGGACGGCTGCTCGACGGCGACGGGCAGGCGCAACGGCAGGCGGTGGTCACCCGTACCGGCGGGGCGACCTTCACCTTCGAGACGGCCGATGCCGTCGCCGAGGTTCCCGCCGAGTTGGCCGACGGCATGCTGATGGTCGGCACGCTGATCGTCAGCCGGCCGGGCGGTATGCCGCCGAAGCTGGTCGGGCAGGTGCAGTCGCTGGTGTTCCGGGTCGAGGAGTGCCTTGCGGCAGGCGGGGCCGACCGGCTCGCCGTCGAGCCGGCGGACGTACCGGCGGTGACCTTCCTGCACCAGCAGGCGCGGCTGCGCGGCCTGCTGCCGGTGCGGACGCTGCGCACCTGCACCACCTGCCGGCTGGAAAAGGTCGCCAACCCGGAGATGGAACGCATGCAGGAGCGCACCCGACGGACCCGGGACCTGGCCAGCAGCATCGGCGGGTTGGTCACGCCCTACGTGCTCGCCGGTCGGCTGGTGCAGCTCAACAACAAGGGCCCGAAGTTCGCCTGCCCCCGGTGTCAGGGGATGGACGCCGACGAGACGGTGGTGACCTACTGCCAACGGTGCGGTGACCGCCGTGCCGAGACCGCGCTGCGCGCCTGCCCGAAGTGTCAGTTCGACTTCGGTGGCCTGGTCGGCGGCGAGCCGGTCTGGCGGCCCAGGGCGACCGTGCCGGCGATCTCCGGCCCGGGGCCGCAGCCCGCCGGCCACCTGCCGCCCGCAGTGACCGCGGCGTCGTCGCGGCCCGCCACGCCACCGGCACCCCCGCCGGGCTACCAGCCCGATCCGGAGGCGCAGCAGTGGCCCCGGCCACCGGGTTTCCCGTCCTGAGCCCACCGAGTGACCGCCGGTGATCACCTGACCAGGTGCCGGGTGGCCCGGGGCAGGGCAACGTGCGCCCCGAGCCGGATCGTCCGGCCCGACGGTGCCCGACGCCGTCGAGATCCGGGCGGCGACGGGCCCTGTCCTGCCGCGGCGCGGCGGTCAGGGGCGGCCGGTCAGTGCCGGTGCCGCCGCTCGGGGTTCTCGGCGGGAGCGGTGTCCGGGCTGGCGTCCAGGTGGGCGGCGATCCGATCCGGGAGCGGGTAGACATGCGCGACAGGCAGCTGCGCTGCGGCTGCCTGTTCGTCGCCCCGGCACAGCAGGTCCCGGACCCGCTCGACGGTGGGGGTGATGTCCGCGACGGCGACGATCCAGTCGTCGACGTACCGGTCGACGGCCTTGCCGGACAGGCCGACCTGCAACGACCGGTACGGCAACGCGTGCAGGCGCAGTGCCCGCTCGGGGTCCCACTGCACCCGGACCGGGCTGGCCTTCAACTGCCGCGACCAGTTCGCCGCGTCGCCGTGCAGGCCCTGGTGGTAGTGACTCAGGCACGCCCGTGCCAACGCCCACTCGAACCCCTCCCGGGTGATGTCGATGGACAGCACGCGCTCCTGCCCGGGCTTCGTGGCCCAGCCGCAGCGGTACATCATCCACAGGAAGGACGGCTTGATCCACGTCATCCGGTCCCGCTTGAAAGGGGCCACGAAACGACCGGCCGACACCGCCGGCAGCGCAATCTCCGGCGGATACGCCTGGTACACGGTGATGGTCGCGGTCGAATAGCGAGCACGGATCTGGCGTACGGGAACGGACACCCGTCGATCCTCGACGATCAAGACCCGACCGGTCCACCCGGATTCCGCCGCAACGCCATCGTCACGGCGTCAGGACGCGGCGTGCGGCCACGGCGGCGCGGGGATCATCCGTCCTGCAGGCTCTCCTGCAGTTCGGCGGGCGCCCGCATCCGCCACGCATCGGTGATCAGCTCGGCCAGCCGCTCGACTGACACCTCGGTGAGGCGCACCATCACCAGGGGCAGCCCGTCGTAGCCGGCCGTCGTGAAGAACAGGGCGGGCTCGCCGAGGAGCAGTGCCTGCTTCTCCCCCTCATCACCGACGTGGAGCACCGCGACATCGGTGCGGATCACCCGCGGTTTCCCCGGCACGCGTTCCGGATAAGACCAGACGAAACCCTTGTTCTCCACGCGGAAGTCGAAGCCGTCGCTGGGAATCTCCACCGCGTGGGGCAGCGCGAGCGCCAGACGGCGTACATCGTCGGCATCAGCCATCCGCAGAGGCTACAACGGTGCCCGATCCTCCTGCCCGGGACTCGGCCGGCGCTCCACCGTGCCTGCTGCTGCCTCCGCTCGTCGCCCGATGAATTGGGGAGGCGGCGGGTGATCCTCGCTGGTCATACTGGTGCCCATGAAGCTTGCTGAGGCTCTGGCGCTGCGCGCGGATGCGGCGCGACGCGCCGAACAACTCCGTGCCCGCATCGTCGCCAGCGCCCGTTTCCAGGAGGGTGAGACGCCCGCGGAGGACGCGGCGGCTCTCCTGGCGGAGGTCGGCGGGGTGCTCGGTGAACTGGAGACGCTGATTCGGCGGATCAACCGCACCAACGCCGCCACCGTGGTCGACGGTGGCACGCTCACCGATGCGCTGGCCCGCCGCGACGTGCTCCGGTTGCGGCACGGCGTGGTCACTTCTGCCGCCGACGCCGCTGCGGGGGGAGGGCCAGCGGGGGTTTCGGCAGTTGCGGTCGGAGCTGAAGATGATCCCGGCGCTGCCGGTGGCGCTACTGCGCGGCCAGGCCGACGATCTCGCCCGGCAGCTCCGCGAGGTCGACACCCTGATCCAGCGGACCAACTGGGAGGTCGACCTGCTGGACTGACGGGTTGCGGAGCAGGTAGCCGACGTGGAGGCGGGCACGAACCCGAGAGCCGGCGGGTATTCCGGCTCACTCCCGGCGCGCCGAGGGCAGGCGCAGGGGTTCGATCCCCCGGCACACACCGCACGCCCCGCACCGCACACAGGTGACGGCGCACAGGGCACGGCACACCACCGGGTGCAGATCCACGACGGCGAGGGTGGGACAGGGGACCTCCGCAACCCCGTACCGACACGGCTCCTTCGATGCCACGCGCGACACCCGCACCGAGCTGCCACGTCGGATCGTCGTGCCTGTGTGGGCTGGCGTCGGTCCGCCCGCCACCGCTGGTGGGGAACTCGTCGACGACGGTGTAGAGGCCGGGGCTTGCCCGGGCGATCGCGGCGGTCCGCCGGGCGTATTCGGCTGCCTGCGGGTCGGACTGCGTGGCCTTGACATCGTCGGCGCTCTCCCATCGCCAACCCCCGAGCGTGGCTCATACAAGACTGCCAGCCGCATCGCCCTCGGCATGCTCAAGACGGCGCGGCCTGGCGAGCATGCCGCGGCCGTACGGGCGTTCAGGTCCGCCTGGCAGGCCGGCGACCTCGCCGCTCTCGTCGAGGCGCTCGATCCGGACGCTACCGCGATCATCGACGGTGGCGGCCTGGTCTTCGCCATGCTCGCACCGTTGCACGGGTCAGCAGCCATCGCGAGTTTCTTCCTCGGCGTGTGGGACCGGCAACCCGACCTCGCTGCCGTCGGCGAGGAGATTGTCAACGGCGCGCCGGGCCTGATCGCGACTGATCGTCAGGGCCGCACTCTCGCCGTGCTCGCACCCGCCACGACCGACACGGGCAGGATCAGCCACGTGTGGGTGGTCCGGAACCCCCGGAAGCTCGACGCATGGCGCTGGTCTCCGACCGCCCCGGACCGCTGGTCGACGCTCCGCCGGCGCCGGGAGTCATGCCGGCTCGGGCACCGCTCCCGGCTCGCCGTCGTCGGGCATCGGCTCGACCGGTGCCTCCGGCAACTCGCCGGGTGTGTCGGGAAGAAGCTCGCCGAGGTCGTCCGGCACCGGCTCACGGGGGTCGAGGGGTGGATAGACGGCGGGATCGAGGTCAGGATTTGTCATCGGGCGATTATCCGCCATGGCCGTACCCCGCGCACGTCTGCTCCTCGTCGCCGTCCCGGTCCGCCGGTCAGGGGTGTCGGCGTGGACGGAGGTCCGGTGACCCGGACGGAGTTGCGAGCCACCGGCCATCGCGGTAACGGGCAAGGACGTGGGCCCGTAGCGGGCTCCACCGCCGGACGGGTCCGCTGCTGCCTGAGCCGCCCGATGTCCGCCGACCAGGTGTGAGCGTCGTCGCCACCGTCTCGACCGCTCGCACCGATGGATCTCGACGGTCAACTGGAGGCCGGGCCGCGCCCTGAGCCTCGGCGTGCCGGCCCCGTCGCGACCGCGGACACGGCCGAAGCGGCCGTCCTGCCGCGGGCCGGCCTTGCGGCCCGGCGAACCGGGCTAGCCGAGGTGTCCAAACACGCTCGCCTGTGATCGTGCGCGTGTGCGCTGTTCCAGCTTACTGATGAGTCGCGACGCGTGCCTCATGCCAGTGGATGTCGTGGCTGCTTGCCAAGCCGCGTCAGTTTCGGATTCTGCGCTGTCTGGCGTGTCGGACTCCGACGGTCACGAGGGCGGCCATCCAGGTGACGATGAGCAGGCTGCCGACGATGATCCCGACGACGGGGGGCAGACCCCACAGAACGGTATTCCCGCCGACGAGGTTGATGATGCCGTTCGTAAGGAGCCATCCGCCGGTCGTTGCGAGAATGACCGAGCCGATGATGAGAGCCCAGAATCGCACCGGCGTCGAGTGCGGTGCATACTGCTTCGCGTAGTCGCGAGGGTCGCCGAATGCCTCGTAGGGGTCTTCCCCGGTATCGATCAGGTGGCTTCGCGTCTGGCGAATGATGTCTGCGGTCTGGTGGTCGCTTGCGTCGCGCAACTCCAGGGCGGTGCGGAGTTCGTCCAGGTACGCGTCTGTGTCGGGGTGAGTCATCTCATTGCTTCCTCTGGGTTGATGAGTGCCCCGGCGCGATGCGAGAAAGCCGCCCATCTCTCGCGGAGCCCGCTGAGTTCCGCGGCTCCCGCTTCGGTGATCGTGAAGAACTTACGCCCAGGTCCGCCGTCGCCTTCCTGCCACGAAGACTCCAGCAGTCCCGCGGACTCGTACCTCGCGAGAAGCGGGTAGAGGGTTCCGCCCTTAACGTGGCCCAGCCCTCCCTGTTCCAATCGCTGGGCGATCAGATATCCGTACGCCTCGCGCTCCGACAGGATCGAGAGAACGGCCGGTCCGAGCACCCCGCGAAGCCACTCCGACGGCCACGCCGCATCACCCATGTCTAGACAGTATCGCGATCTAGTTAGGCGCGCAATCTACCCGCCGGGTCTGCTGCTTGCTCTTGCTCATGGTGACCCATGTTGTGGCCCCATCTTCCTGCTCGTGTGAGAGGTAGGTGCGGTACAGAACCTCGGCCACCCACGCCCACCCTGCTCAGCGCGAGGACGGCGCGTTCGGGGCAGCCATGCAGGCCGGCGGGAGGTGGAACCAGCGCAGCGCCTCCACGCCGGCCGGCAGGCCGGTGGGCCCCTCGTCGACGTGGTCCCCACGCCCCGCCAGGATCTCCCGTGCCTCGTGCAGGTGGCCGGCCAGGCGGCCCACCGCCGCGGCAGGGCCGGCTGGTCGTCGCCGGTGAACAGGCGGGCCAGCTCGGCCAGGCGCAGCGACGGCCCCGTGCCCCGGTGGTGACGCCACAGCCCGCTGCGGGCGTCGAAGCGGTAGTCGGGCAGCAGGCGGTGCCCCAGGCGGGCGACCAGGTCGACCGCGTCGATCAGATGGTCGGCGACCAGGTCGGAGACGAAGTAGCCGAAGCTGATCCGGGTCCAACCGGGCTTGATCCCCTCCCAGCCCAGGGCGATCTGCTCCCGGAACGCCCGGGAGTGCTCCTCGTCGATGCCCAGCAGGCGATGCCCGTAGGGGCCCGCGCAGGAACACCCGCCCCGGGCCTGGATGCCGAACAGGTCGTTGAGCAGCGCGACGACGAAGTTGTGGTGCAGGTGGCGGCTGCCGTGGCGGATCTGCACCGACACGATGGGCAGCCGCCGCGCCCGGGGGTTGCCCAGGACCACGATCCCCGGGTTCGCCGACCAGCGGCGCAGCGCCCGCGACCACAGCCGCTCCTCGCGGGCCTGGATGACGTCCGCGCCGACGGACTGCTTGAGGGCGAACACCAGGCCCGCCCGGATCGACTCGACGATCGCCGGAGTGCCGCCCTCCTCGCGGGCCACCGGATCGTCGAGGTACCGGTGCCCCACGGGGTCGACGAACGCCACGGTGCCGCCACCGGGCACCGTCGGGACCCGGTTGCGCATCAGGTCCCGGCGCACCACCAGGACCCCGGGGGTCTGCGGGCCACCGACGAACTTGTGCGGGGACAGGAAGACCGCGTCCTTGTCGTCCGCCGCTCCCGGCGTCGACTCAGCCATCCGGATCGGCACGTACGGGCCGGCGGCGGCGTAGTCCCAGCACGCCAGCGCCCCGTGGGTGTGCAGCAGCGCCGCGATCGCGTCGGTGTCGGAGAGGATGCCGGTGACGTTGGAGGCGGCGGAGAAACTGCCGACGCGCAGCGGCCGGTCCGCGTACCGGACCAACCGGGTGGCCAACTCGGCCCGGTCGATGTGCCCGTCGTCGTCCGCGCCGATGACGACCACATCGGCGTACGTCTCCCGCCACGGCAGCTCGTTGGAGTGGTGCTCGTAGGGGCCCACGAAGACCACGGGGCGCTGCTGCGCGGGGATGCCGTCCAGCAGGCCGTGGCGGCGTGCCGGCCCGGCGGGCAGCCGCAGTTCGAGGAGCCCGATCAGCTTGTCGATCGCCGCTGTGGCCCCCGAACCGCAGAAGATCACCACATGGTCGTCGGTGCCACCGACGGCGTCGAGGATGGTCCGCCGGGCGTCCTCGCGCAGCCGCCCCGTCGCCCGGCCGGTGGCGGAACTCTCGGTGTGAGTGTTGGCGTAACGGGGCAGCACCCGGTCCCGGACGGTGTCCTCCACGAAGTCCAGCGCCCGGCCGGAGGCGGTGTAGTCGGCGTAGGTGATCCGGCGCGGCCCGTAGGGGCCGTCGAGCACCTCACCCTCGCCGATGACCCCGTCGCGAATCCGTGCCAGCAGCCGCTCCACCCTGGACGTACCCACCGTACCCATGCCGAAGTGCCTCCCCACGGCGATGGCGACGGGGCAGGTCGACGGCGCGTCGGCGAACGTCGGTGTCCCGACCGCTGTCCACAGTGTGCCCGACCGGCCGGCCACGCCGCTTGCCCTCCGGTGTCCGGCACGACGACGTCGGCACCCGCACCCGCACCCGCGCCCGCGCGGGGCGGCGGTGGCGGTGGCGGTGGCGGTGGCGGGGCACCCTCGGTCGGCACCTGGTGTTCCCGCCCGCCCGGGTGCGACGATCTCGACCGGCCCTGCCGACGACCCGAGGAGTGCGCGATGGCCACCGGTGCCGAGCTGGACGACTGCCGGCGGGTCGCCGAGGAGGCGGCCCGCCTCGGCGGTCGGGAGCTGCTGCGGCGCTTCGGCGACCACGGCCGCGTCGACTACAAGACCGCCTCCACCGATCTGGTCAGCGAGGCGGACCGGGCCAGCGAGGCCCGCATCGTCGAGTTGCTGCGCGCCCGCCGGCCCGGCGACGGCATCCTCGCCGAGGAGGGCAGCGACCACGTCGGCGACTCCGGGCTGCGCTGGGTGCTCGACCCCCTCGACGGCACTGTCAACTACGTCGCCGGGATGCCGTTCTGGTGCGTCAGCGTGGCCTGCGAGCAGCAGACACCGGACGGTTGGCGGCCCGTCGTCGGGGTGGTCCACGATCCGGTGCACGACGAGACGTTCTGCGGCGTGCGGGGTCGGGGTGCGTTCCTGAACGACGTGCCGCTGGTCCGGCCCGCCGGCGTCGCGCTCGGCGAGGTCGTCCTCGCCGCCGGGTACGCCTACGACGTCGCCCACCGCAAGGTGCAGGCGGCCGTGGTCACCGACCTGGCCGGCGACGTGCGCGGGGTGCGGATGCTGGGCTCGACGGCGCTGGCCCTGGCCTGGATCGCCGCGGGCCGTTGCGACGCGTACGTCGAGGACCGCACGTTCCGCTGGGACTGGGCGGCCGGTCTGGTGATCGCCGTCGAGGCCGGCGCCGCGGTCGAGGTGAGCGGCAGCCGGGTGCTCGCCGCCCCACCGGGGTTGATCGACGGCCTGCGTCCCCGGGTCGCGGCGCTGGGCTGACCAAGCCCGTCCTGCAGGTGACGCCCCGGGCCACCCGCAGCCGACGGCGTTCGTCAGCCGGCACCGAGGCAGACGAACGCCGCCGCCGTGGCCCCGGCGGTGCTGTCACCGGTAGTGACGAAGGCCTGCTGGGCGTCGGCGAGAGCCTGCGCCGGGCGGACACCGGCCCGCATCCGGCGGTGCAGGTCCAGCATGAGCGCGGTGGTGGGGTCGGCCGGCACCGGCAGCACGGTGGCGATCAGGCACCGTGCGCCCAGGGCGAGCAGCACGGCGGTGAAGCCCATGACCTCGTCGCCGGGACGCACCCCGGTCAGCCCCGAGTCGCACGCGGAGAGCACCACGCAGCCGGGCGGCCGGGGGACCCGTTCCCACTCGTACGCGAACAGCGGTCCGTCGGCCAGCTCCAGGGTGGAGAACTGCGGATTGTCGGCCCGGAAGGTGCCATGGGCGGCGATGTGGACCAGACCGGCCCCGTCCAGCGCCGCGGTCAACGTGTCGGCGGTGGCGTCCGCACCGGTGAGCAGCGTGGCTCCGGGCAGCACCTGCGCGAGTCGGCGTACCTCGGCCCGGCCGGCCGGCAGGCGCGGCCCGCAGGCCAACACCGAGGGCCCGGCCGAGGGCTGCCGGCCGTCCGCCCTGAGCCAGGCCGTGGCCGACGGGGCCACCGTCACGGGGCGTCCGGCGCAGGTCGGCAGCCCCGACCACGGCACGGCGTGCAGGGCCCCGACCGGCACGATCACCAGGGGGCGGTCGCCGAGGTGCGGCCGCAGCGGGTCGAAGAGCTGGTGGTCCAGCGCGGCTGCGGCGTGCCTGGCCCCGGCCCGGGCGGTGGGCGTGTCACCGGTGGTGACCAGCCGGCGTAGGGCGAACCGGTGCCACCGGGCCAGGTGCACCGCCTCGGCGAGCGGGCCGAGGTCGTGCAGGCTGGCCCGGCCGTCGCGGACCAGCACCGCCCGGAGCCGGTCGCCGTGGGCGACCAGCTCGACCAGCACGCGGGAGCCCAGCCGCCCGGCGAGCACGCCCACACCGGGCGGGGTCAGCACGCCGATCCCGCCGGGCACCCGTCGGGCCAGGTCCTGGATGCGCCGTTCCAGCCGGGCCTGCCGGCTGCGTAGGGCGTGGGCCGGCCGGCCCGCCAGCACCGTGTCCTCCAGCAGGCTACTGACGAGCCGGAGCTCGGTGAGCGCCGCGAACAGCTCCGGGTCGTCAGGGGGCAGCGCCGGCCGCATCCGCAGGGTGTTGGCCCGCCAGCGTTCGGCCCAGGCCAGGGTCCGGGCCGGGGAGCCGGCACGGACCGCGATGTCGAGGCCCTCGGCGGCCAGCTCCTGCCCGTACGTCCCGCTGTGGGCCCGCAACTCCGTGGCGCCGAGCGAGGTGCGGTGCCGGTCGAGTACGGCCAGCCCCCGGCGCAGTGCCCGGGCCGCACCGGCGTCGTCACCGGTGAGCCGACGCGACCGGGCCAGGGCGTACCAACCCTGGGCGCGGCGGGGGGCGGTGCCCCGCCGGCGGGCCTGGGCGGCCACGTCGAGCAGGGCCACGGCCCGGTCGACGCGACCCGAGGCGGCGGCCAGCAGACCGGCTTCGATGCGGGTGGTCAGCGCCGGGCCCGCCCACCCGGTGGCGTCGAGCTGGCCGGCCGTGCGCACCATCGCGGCGAGCAGGGTCGCCGTGCGGGTGCCCCGGCGGAACTCCGCGCGCAGTTCGACGTGCCGAGCGAACGCGGCCCAGATGCGGCGGCCCTGACGCCGAAACCTGACCCGGGCCTGGGCGGCAGCCGCGGTCGCGGTGTCCAGGTCGTTGGCCAGCAGCGCGGCTCGCGCCTGGGCGAGCAGCGCCTCGGCGAGGTCCGAGGCCATTCCCCGGCGGTGCAGCTCCCGCACCGCGGCGGCGGCGACCTCGACCGCCTCGTCGAGCAGCGGCACCGACAGCAGCAGCTCGAACCGGTCCAGCAGCAGCGCCGGACGGGGAACGGCGAGTCGCCGGTACTCCTCGTCGACGTCGGCGAAGCAACGCAGCGCCACGGCGATCTCGCCGCGTTGCCCGGCGGCGATGCCGCTGTTCCAGCGGGCGTCCGCCGCCGCGAGGTCGAGTCCGAGCCGGCGGAAGACCGCCGCCGCCCGGGAGAGATCGTCGTCGGTGCCGCCGGAGGCACCCCGGTGTGCGTTGAGCAGCCCCCGGTTGTTGCGGGCGCGGGCCTCCAGCAACGGGTCGTCCTCGCGTTGGGCGATGTCGATGGCGATGCCGTAGTCGCGCACCGCCTCGGCATAGCGTCCGCGGTAGTGCAGCACCACCCCGCGCTGCATCCGGGCGCGGCCGGCGTCGGCACCGGTGAGCTGGGGCAGCGCGGCGGTCACCGCCCGCAGCGCCGCAGCGGTACGACCGGCATTGGCCAGCACGTACCCGAGGCTCATCCGGGCCAGTGCCTGGGTACGGGGTGTGCCGGCGGCCCGTACCGCCCGGCGGAGGTGGCGCAGTGCGCCGGTCAGGTCGTTGAGCTCGCGCAGGGCCAGGCCGATGGCCCGCTCGGCGGTGGAGCGCTCGTCGTCGTCGGCGGTCTGGCCGGCGAGCACCTGCTGGGCGATCGTGATCGCCTCGGGTGGGTAGCGCTGGACGGCGTCGAGCGCCGCCTGGGCCGCCGCGGCACCGGAACCGGTGCTGTCGGGCATGCCTAGAGAGTCCACGACGGACCGCCGCGAGTCAACGTCGAAAATCCGTCGCGGGAATACTGCCAATGGGTGTCCTGCATGGTGGCGCAATTGACAACCGGCGATGGTCCGGAATAATTGGCGGTCGGGGAATTCGCCGCGCCCGCCATCGGTGGGCGCGCTTCTCTCAAGAGCATGGAGGATCCGTGCCGCCGTCTGACCACCCCACCGTGCCGGGTCCGGGCGGCCGGCTGTCCCGACGGCGGATCCTGGCGCTGTCCGCACTGGCAGCGGCCGTCCCGTTCGGTGTCGTGCCACGCCCGACCCCGGCTGCCGGTGGCGACACGGATGCCGACGCCTACCAGAAGGCGTTCGAAGCGGCGCTGGCAGCCAACCAGAACGTCCGGCGGTACACCGCGCCGGGCCGGGAGATCCTCTACCGGCCCCGGCAACTGCTCGCCGCCGACGTCGACGTCAAACGGGTTGCCACCTGGTTGCGTAACCACGATTATCCCGTGACCGTCGGAGCCGGCTTCGCCGGTGTCACCCGGCTGCTCTTCGATCGGGAAACCGACATCCCCGTCGTCGTGGGAAAGCTGCGCGACCCCCGACAGTGGCCCGGCCAGCCGGTGCCGGCGGTGCAGCCGCACCACGTGCTGATCGGCCTGGGCAACATCATGGGAAACCCGGGCACCCCACCCCGCTCGGCCGCGGCGCTGCCGCCGCCCGACCCGACCCGCCTCGGCGAGGGCGCAGGTGTCACCGTCGGCATCTGCGACACCGGAATCTGGCGGCAGGCCGGCAGCTGTCACCCCCAGTGGCTCGGCGGCACCTATCTGCCGCAGCTCGACGACGAGGACCCGCTCTACGTCCACACCGACGTGCTCGCTCCGCAGGGCGGGCACGGCACCTTCGTCGCGGGAGTGGTCCGGCAGGCCGCGCCGGGCGTACGCGTCGACCCGGAGCAGGCCCTGGACCCGACCGGGGTGGGGGACGAGGCGACGGTGGTGGCCGCCCTGAGCCGGCTCGCGCCGCAGGTTTCCGTGTTCAACCTCTCGCTGGGCGGATACACCCTGGACGATCAACCATCGCTGCCACTGGCCAACGCGCTGGCCGCGCTGCCGGCGACGAGCGCCGTGGTCGCGGCGGCCGGCAACGCCGGCACCAGTCGTCCGCTCTGGCCCGCCGCCCTGGACCGGGTGCTGGCGGTCGCGGCGGTCAGCCAGACGACCGGCGGTCTGGTGCCGGCGATCGACAGTTGCTACGGGCCCTGGGTGGACGCCTGCGCCCTGGGTGAGCGGCACAGCACCTACGTCGAGGGACAGCTGCCGCTGCCCGGGCGACCGGTACGGCAGTTCCACGGGTTCGCCATCTGGGCCGGCACCTCGTTCGCCACCGCCCACGTCTCCGGGCGGCTCGCCGCTCTGATGACCGCCGGAGGGCTCAACGCGGACCAGGCGCGCACCACCCTGCTCGCCGCTCCCCGCTGGCATCCCGACTACGGGGTGCTCGTCGGATGAGCCGGGTCAGCAGTCGGGCGGTGACCCGATGACCGGTGCCAGCGTGACCACCCTGCTGTCCGCCGCCGCCGGCGGGGACGAGTCGGCCTGGGCCGAACTGGTGCACCGGTACACCCCGATCGTGTACTCGGTCATCCGGGCGTACGACCTCAGCAGGGCCGATGCGGCCGATGTCAACCAGACCGTCTGGCTCCGCCTGGTCGAGCAGTTGGGCCGGGTACGCGAGCCTGAGGCGCTGCCGGGCTGGCTGGCCACCACGACCCGGCGCGAGTGCTACCGGTTGTCCCGCCTCAGCCGCCGGGCCCAACCCGTCGACCCGTACGACCAGTCGCTTGAGCCGTACCACGGGTTCTCCCGGGAGTTGGCCGCGATGGCTCCGGCCCCGGACGACGAGTTGCTGCGCGCGGAGCGGCGACAGGCGTTGCGCGAGGGTTTCGTGCAACTCCCGCCACGCTGCCAGGCGTTGTTGGCGCTGCTGACGGCCGACCCGCCGGTGAGCTACCGGGAGGTTGCCGAGCGGTTGGGCATGCCGGTCGGCAGCATCGGCCCCACCCAGGCCCGTTGCCTGCGTAGGCTGCGGGCATGTCCGGCGATCGTCGAGTTTCTCGGAGCGTCCACCATCGGTACGAACGGGGGTGAACCGGATGGAGCAGTGGCCGCCGGTCGATGACGATGCACTGACCACGGAGCTGGGCGCGGCGTTGTGGGACACCGGGCCGGTCTCGGAGGCGTACCTGAGCGCGGCGTTGGCAGCGTTCACCTGGCGTACCGCGGACGCGGAACTGGCCGTCGCCGAGCTGACGTTCGACTCGGCCGTCGACGCCGAGTTGGTGGGGATGACCCGGTCCGCCGCGCCCGTGCGGACACTGTCCTTCCGCAGCGGGTCGGCGGTGGTGGAGATCGAGGTCAGCGACACCGGGATCGTCGGGCAGCTCTCCCCGTCCGGTGGTGGACGGGTGAGTGCCCGCACGGCCTCCGGCACCTACGACGAGGCGCCGGTGGACGCGGTGGGGTTCTTCTCGTTGGGCGTCCCGCCGCCGGGGCTGGTCCAGTTGTGCGCGCGTACCGTCGGGTTTGCGGTGTCCACCGCCTGGGTCTGTCTGCGCTGACCGGCGGCCCGCCCCCGGCGACGGTGCGGCCGGCGACGCGCACCCGGCGGCCGGCCTCGGCCCGACCGACGAAGGTGGGGCGCGGGCCGGATGCCCGCGCCCCACCCGGAGGTGGCGACGACCCGCGTTACCCCCGCTGCTCGCCCGCCAGCAGGTACTGCACCCCACCGAGGTCGGCGCGCGCAGTGCCGTCGGCGTCCGGCCCGAACTGGGTCACGTTGAACGCGGTCTCCTTGGCCAGGGCGGTGTCGGCCGAGAAGGACAGGGAGAACTCGAGGCGCTCACCGGGCTTCAACACCAGCCCGCCGATGCTGGCCTTGGTCGGTTCCACGATCTCCAGCTCGGTCTTGCCGACCTGGCGGATTCCCGTGCCGACCTTGCCGGTGGACTGCCAACGCGCGAACAGGGTCGGACCGAGGTCGACGAAGACCCGGGCGCCGCGGGCCTGCTCCGCCGGCTGGGTGAAGACCAGTTCGTTCTTGGTCTCCGCGGCGGTCACGTTGCCGATGGCGAACGGCCGGACGACCCGCGGCCCGCCCGGCGTGAGCCGGACCGAGTCGACGTTACGCCAGGCGATGTTGTTGTTGTACTGGGTGTTGACGCTGGTGCTCGGGCCCTCGAAGTTCATCGGGTCGGTGGGGGACACCCAGCGTGCCAACAGGCAGAAGTGGCCCGGTCCGGGCACCCCGGTCCACGGAATCGTGACCGTGGTGACGCCCGGGTAGACGGGCACGCTGGCCGCGCCGATCTGGGTCCAGTGCGTCGGCCAGGTGGCGCCGCCGCCCGGGGTGGTCCGGTAGACCCGCAGCACTCCGTTGTCGATGCCCGAGCCGTACGGGCCGGCGTTGCGCACCTTCAGGAAGAGGTAGTTGGTGACGCCGACGATCGGGTTCTGACTGACGGCACATTCGACGGCGGTCGGGCAGACCTTGATGTCGGGGCTGGCCCACAGCGGGCCGTACGAGTGTGGTTGGACGCCGGTGTCGGCGGCGACGTCCTTGAGATAGACGTCGGTCCGGGCCGCCGCGGCGGCCTTGCCCTGCGGTGCCTCGCCGGGTGCCGCGGCGGCTGCGGTGACCGCCAGCAGCCCGGCCAGCGCCGCGCCCGTGAGTACGGCCAGCGTCGAGCGGCGGACGCGCATTCCTACCTTGCCCATGACAGGTTTTCTCCCATCGGCGGGGGACGCCGAGTCCGGCGTGTTGCGATGCCGTGTCGGCGCGATGACATAGTGGAAGAGCCGTGAGTGCGCCGGGAAATACCGTCGGGGGGCCTGCCGTCAGATGACGCCAGGACCGGCAAAAGAGGCAGGCGTGGATGCGTTTGGGGCGTCGGCGTGGTCGGGGCGGTGCTGGCGGGCGTTTGACAATTGACGGTGATCAATTAATGTGGGTGCGCGAGGGCGCACCGTGCCGACGGGCCCCGCTCCGCCGCACCGCCGTGCGCCCGCCTCCGGAGGAATCGCCGCCGCCATGAGACTGAAGAGCAGCCTTCTCGGTGTCGCTGCGGCGGCCGTGACACTGGCCGCCGCCATCGACGGCGCCAGCGCGTCGACCACGGCGCCGGCCGGCATGACCCCGCCCCCCAGCACCGCCCCGTCCCCCAGCACCGCCCCGCCGCCCGGCACCGCCCTGCCCAGCAGCCCGACACCGAGCAGCCCGACACCGAGCGACTCGACACCGAGCAGCCCGCCGCCGACCGGGGCCGCGTGCACCGTCCGGTACTCGGTCTACACCTGGGACACCGGCCTGACCAGCAGCATCACCATCACCAACACCGGCGTCACCACGATCACCTCGTGGAGGCTGGCGTTCCCGCTGCCCGCCGGACAACGCATCACCGCCGGCTGGAACGCGGTGTACTCGCCATCCAGTGGCAACGTCACGGCGCGTGGCCTGGACGACCACGTCATCATCGGGCCGGGCGCGTCGATCGCCATCGGGTTCGTGGCCGAGCACACCGGAGGCACCGGCAGCCCGTCCTCGTTCACCCTGAACGGGACATCCTGCTCGCTGGGCTGAGCCGACGATCGGCGTGGGCCCGGACGATCACCGCGCACCTGCCCGGAGGCCCGACGCGCCCGCACCGGGGCCGACTGGTGAAGAAGCCTACGAGGTGCCCGGAGCATCCGCCTTCCGGGAGCACCGTTCGGACGCGCGGACCCCGCCAAGGCGCTCTCCGTGCGGCGACGACCGCGTCGAACCCACCACCGGGCGCGTTGACCAGCCACGTCCCGCGAGAGTGAGATCCGGCCCAGGACGTCAACGTCCCGGGCCGGAGTGGTGCCGTGTCGCCGATCAGATCTTGATGTCGCTGCACCACATGTAGGTCTGGTCGGCGTGGGACGCCTTCCAGATGAAGAACAGCACGTGGCTTCCGCTGCGCGAGGACGGGATCGAGACGTTGAACGAGATGTTCTGTGCCGGCGCGTACCGTCCGGTCGTGGTGATCAGGTCGAGGTTGCCCCACCCGACCTTCTGGGTGGCGGGGTTGAACCCCTGCTTGGTGACGTAGACCCGGAAGAAGTCAGCACCGTGGCTGGCCTGGTCGTACATCTGGACCGTGAGGTTGCGGCTGACGGTGGTCGCCTTCCACGCCCCGGGCTGGTTCAACGAGTTGTTCCGGGACAGGGCGTTGCTGCACAGCTGCCCGTCCGGGGTGCTGGGCTGGTACTGGCCGGCGAGGCCGTCGCGCAGTTGGCTCATCCAGTTCCACATGGTGTCCGGGTTGGCCTGGAACGCCTGCCAGCACATCGGGTCCTGCTGCTGCATGGCGGGGTTGGTGTGTTGGCTGCCCCAGGTATTCCAGCACTGGTAGGCGCGGGTCGCCGGATTGATGATGGTGCCGTGCGCCTGCGCTGCGCCGGTCACGGGCAGCGTGCCGACCACCATGGCGAACATCAGGACGAGCGCCTGGAGGGATCGGCGGGCGGTCGACCGGGGCCGTCCGCCGGATTGGTCGGACCTGTGTGAACGCACTGTTCATCCTCCATTCGTCGGTACGGGACATCGGGTTGCTAATGCTCCCTAATCCACTGTGGCACCGATGAGGACAAATATCAATGTTGATCGATATTTAGTCGGATTGGATCGAGCTGTCGGATGTGCAGCGAGGTGTCCGAGATTGCCGGATCAGCAACGCGCGTGCGGGGTCGCGGCGGCCGCATCGCCGCAGGTCGGGTCGGCTGGCCGGGGGATTCGGCCCGATGGTCGGCCTGGCCGGGTGCGACGCCGTGCCGGCCGTCGGGCCGGCTCATGACTTGGCCGCGGTGTCGTACCGGCGACGCAGGTCGGCCATCTCCGCGGCGCCCAACGCCTCCTGCTGCGCCATCGTCGCGTACGCGGGCGGGAACATCTCCCGCAGCCGGTCGACGAACCTGACCTCGGCGGTCGCCTCGACGACCTGGATGCCCGGGGGATCGGTGGACATGTCCATGATCAAAGGGCCGGCCAGCTTGACCGCCACGTTCCAGGGGCGCTTCTGCTCGGCGATTCCGCAGAGGTGAAAGCCGTAGATCTTCCGGACGTCGGCGAACGCGGTGGCCCCTGCCGGCTCGAAGCCGTAGACGCGGACCCCGCAGATCACCGGTGGCTTCTCCGTGCCGGCACCCTGCGGGGTGCCGTGGCCCGCGTGCTGGTGCTGCCCCGGGTCCGCCTGTTCGAGCGTGGTGCGCATCCGGGCCACGATCTGCGCCTGCAGATCCGCCGGCTCCGCCTTCGGATCGGCCCGGTTGGCCAGTACGACCGTGCCGGCCGACACCGCCAGCAGGATCACCGCCACCCACACCAGGCGGTGGCGGTACCACCCCGCGAAACTCCGTCCGGATATCATCGCTTCTCACCTCGTCGCCGGTTGTGGTGCGCTGGCAGACCGAATCGCACGCCCCGCTGTCAGGCGTCGGCGCGTCGGCCGTCGGGGCGCGTGCCAGGGGTGCGTATGGCGGACGGGAGTGCCTGCCCGGCATGGTTCCCGCCAGCAGGGCGATGGCCCGGCGGCGCGGCGTGCGGGCGTCCGTCAAGGCGGCGCGCTGCCGACACCGTGGTGCTCCCGTGCTGGCCGTTCTCAGCACGGTTGCCCCCGCGCTGCGGCGATATGAGCCATTCCAACACGTCTGGATGCACTCTGCAACATTGGCGAGTGTCAGTGCAGGTGCGACCCGGTCAGCGGGCTGGTGGGGGTGCCGGTACCGATCGCCGTACCGCGCGTGTCCGACCGGCGGGTCTCAGTGGACCGACGGCGGCCAACGATGGCTGCGCCACTCGTCCCACGTCGTGAAGCCCGCAGGTGGGCCGTCGATGGGCTCGCTGCCGTCGAGTTCACCCGGCGTGGGGATGTCCATGCGGGTCGCCCACTCGACGAGTTCCGCGTCGGACATGGGCCATGTGGTGTGTGGCGCCTCGGCCTGGCGCTGGTCACGTCGTCTCCGCTGCGCGGAAGGGGTCAGTGCGAAGTAGCACAACTCCGCCCTCGCGCCGAGGTCCACCGCGGCCTGGCGCAGGGCGGAACGCTCGTTGCGGTCCCACAGGCCGTAGTCGATCACGACATTGGTGCCGAGCGCGAGAGCGCGCAGCCCGATCTGGATGAGCCGCCCCTCGATCACGTCCCCCGCCAACGGCGGATTCTCGGGACCGTAGAGCGCCTTCACCCACTCGTCCTTCGTCAGACGAAGGGCTTTCCGCTCGATCTCGATGCGCCGAGCAGCCGTGGTCTTCCCGGTGCAGGGGAGTCCCACGGTCAGGAACAGCGTCGGTTTTCCCATCAGCACCCTCCGGACGAAACCCCATCATCGCGTACGTCCGGCGTCGCGGGCGGAGCGTGGCGCGAAAACCTCTCCGACTAGGCCAGCCTCACAGTCAGTCGAGGTACTCGTCTTCGAGGGTGGGGATCACCGGCGAGAGCAGGTGGTCGGTGTGTTCGGAGACGGTTCCGCGGACCAGCCGGTGGACACGGAACGCCAGTTCGTGCTCGGGATCCTCGTCGTCGTGGACGTACAGCAGCCCGTAGGACCCGGGGGCGAGATGACCGATCCTGGTGAACAGATCGACAACGTCGGCACCCCGGGTGCCCCGATGGTTGGGGAAACCGCCGAGGTGTACGTGGTGTGCGCCGTTGGCCGGGCGAAGGTCCATCAGCCCGTACCCGGTGAACCCGTTGACCAGGTCCTGGATCTCGTCGAGGCGAAGGGGTGGGTCGTCGTCGACCGCATCCGCTGTCGAGCGGAGGGTGATCCACCCGTGGTACTCGAACATGGCAGGAGTGTAGGACCAGCTCGTCGGGGCCGCTGCGGCCCCGCGTGCGCCGGCCGGTCGTCGGGCAACGTGAAGTTCACCTACGCCTGCGGCTGTCCGTTGCCCTCCGCCGGGGCCGACGTGGAGGGGCGGCGTAGCTCGCGGAGCACGCCGTGGCGGTGCAGGGCCCAGGCGAGGCGCGGCACGCTCGGATGCCGTATGAACAGCACCGCGGCGCGGCGGACCAGGCCGCCCCGGTCGTCGTTCACCTGGGCCTCGATCGCCCGCCAGAGCAGTGCGCGCACCCGGGCGTCGTCCAGTACCGTCCGTACCTCACGCCGCACTGCGGGGTCCTCGGACGCCGCGGTGACGGCGGCAGCCTGGCCCGGTCGATCGGCCCGGGGTGGCACCACTGCGGCGACGAGCGGTCGGCGTATCTCGTCCTGCTCCAGCAGCAGCAACACCGCCTCCCGGATCTCGCCCGTCTCCAGGCTGGACCGCAGCAGTCTGAGCAGGCTGCGGTCCACCTCGTGGTCGTGGTCCGGGACGGAGAGCGTGGCCAGGAGCACCGCCACCTCGTCGAGGTCGATGAGGTGACGCAGCCCGTTGCGGAACTCCGGTAGTCCCCAGGCAGCCTGTAACGCCGTGACGAGATTGCGGTTCACGGCCCATGCGCTACCCGCAACCGGCAACCGGCGAAACCCCGCAGTCGTCCGATCCACCGAATCGGCCGTGGCGTGGGCGGGCGTTCTCCCCCGACCTGATGGGCAGCCTGGCCGGCTCACGGGAGAAGGGCACCGTGGGAACACCATGTTGATCCCGTGTGAGCGTGATCGCAGCAGAGCGTGACCGTGTACTAGGGTGCTCCCATGGATCTGAGTGACACCGCTTCGGAAGTGACGGCTACCAGGCCCGGTCCAGCGGAGGGTGACTCGTCGACACCGATTCGACTCCATGCTTCGAACATTCACAAGCGGTACGGCAAGAATCACGTCCTGAAGGGTGTCGACCTCACCGTACGCGCCGGCGAGGTGGTCGCCATCATCGGCGCCAACGGCTGCGGCAAGTCGACGCTCATGAAGATCTGCGCGGGTCTGGTCAGCCCGTCCAGCGGTGTGGTGGAAGTGGACGAGAGCATGGCCTACTGCCCCCAGCAGGCCGGGCTCATGGGCTTCCTGACCGCCGACGAACACTTCGCATTGTTCGGTGCCGGGCACGGGATGAGCCGGGGCGAGGCCCAGGCGACCGGCCGGCAGCTCGCGAAGAGCCTGGCCTGGGACGGCGGCATGTCGACGCAGGCCCGGCACCTGTCCGGTGGCACCCAGCAGAAGCTCAACCTCATTCTCGCGGCGCTTTCCGACCCCGACATCCTCCTCCTCGACGAGCCCTATCAGGGTTTCGACCGGGGCAGTTACGTCGACTTCTGGGACTGGGTGTTACAGCGGCGCGACGCCGGCAAGTCGACCCTCGTCATCACCCACATGTTGAATTCACTCGATCGGGTCGACGCCGTTCTCGACCTCGGAGCGAAGGCGGCCGCCGACTCATGACCAAGCTCTTCACCGTTGCGGAGATGATGGGTCGGGACCTCGCCCGGCGGCGGGTAGCCCTCGCGCTGCTCGCGTTCGTACCACTGCTGTTCTACATCGCCCGGCACGACGCCAATCCGGAAAAGGCGATTCGCTTCGCCGGCCTGGGTCTGGCCTGGGCGGTGAGCACGGCCGGGTTGTTCCTGAGCAACACCACAAAGGCGGTGGAGCGGCGGCTACGCCAAATCGGCTATCGGCCGGCGCACCTCTACCTCGGCACGCTCACCGCGCTGCTGACGCTGGGTGCCGTGCTCGCCGCGGTGTACTGGGTGCTCATCTACGTCGACCAGGACACGTTGCAGCGGCCCGGCGCCGTCGCCATCGAGTTCGGGCTCACGATCGTGATTGCTGCCCCGCTGGGCCTGCTGATCAGCGCCGTGGCCCCACACGATCTGGAGGGCACGCTCGTCCTGATCTCGATCACCGGGTTGCAGTTCCTGGTCGATCCGGAGCAGAAGCTCGGCAAGGCCCTGCCGTTCTGGTCGACTCAGCAGGTGGGGCTCTACGGCCTCGACGGTGGTGACCCGGAATTCCTGCGCAAGGGCCTGCTGCACGGTGCCCTGTACTGCATCGGCCTCATGCTGGTCACGGCGGTGCTGGCGGGTGTGCGGCTACGGCGGCGCAAGCACATGCAGATCAGGGCGGCCGTGCAGTAGGGGCGACGCTGCGGGCGTGGCGCACCACGCCCGCAGCGGACTCACGCCACCTCGTGCAGCGCGAACGACACGTCGTTGGGCGGTGCCACCAGCAACGGGAGCCGATCCGCGCGGCTGCGCGCCTGGCGGCGGCGCTGCTCCAACTCGGCCATCCGCCGCATGCACTCGTCCCGGGCGGGTGATCCGAAGCCGGTCTCCGGGGCTGCGGTCAGCGAGGCCGCCCAGGCACGGTAGCGATAGAGCGGCCTGCGCAGGTTGCGAATCCGGTAGAGCCAGGCGACCCGCAGCTGGAAGTCGGTGTCGGAACCGAATGCCGCGGTGCCGTCGAAGCCGTTGAGTCGGGTGAAGACCTCGCGGCGCACGACCGTCGCCGGATGCAGCGCGACCGTCTTGCGGCCGAACCGGTGCACCAGGTTGCCGTTGCGCGGCATGTGCCGTACCCCCTGCGGGTTGCCCCGCGCATCGATGATGCGGTAGCCGCAGCCGACCAGATCGGCGCGGCCCCGTTCCAGCACGGCAAGCTGGCGGGCGAAGCGGTCGGGTTCGCTCACGTCGTCGGCATCCTGGAAGCCGATGTACGGCGTGGAGACCGACTCGACCACGGCGTTCTTCAGCCGCAGCGGCCCGACGTTGCGCGACGCACGCAGCAGCGTCAGCCGCGGATCGTCCCGCCACGGTGCGAGGGCGGTGATCCAGTCGTCGTCCGGCGAGTGATCGTCGGCGACCACGAGCCGCAGGTCCCGATGGGTCTGCCCGAGTACGGAGGCGACCGACTCCGCCAGGTAGGTGGCGCAGCGGAAGTGCGGCACGATGACGGTCAGCACGGGTCCCCGGCCCATCAGGCGCCGACGGGCATTGACTCGCTGCGTACCGCGTCGATGTGCTCCCGGAGCCCTTCCCGCAGGGAGACCGACGCGCGGAAGCCGAGCGCCTCGGCCGTGCGGGCGGTGTCGGCACGCGTGGACACCACGTCACCTGCCCGGTGGGGTTCGGTCCGGACGTTCGCCGGGCGGCCCATCAGCTCACTGATCAGCGCGATGATCCCGGTGACCGATATCTGCTCACCGGTGCCGACATTGCATACGCGGCTCGGGCCCGGCGCGTCGATGGCCGCCGTCACCGCGCGCACCGCGTCCTTGACGAAGACGAAGTCGCGACGCTGCGATCCGTCGCCGAACACCCGGATCTCCCGGCCGTCCCGGACCGCCGAGATGATCCGCGAGATCAGCATGTCGGGCCGTTGCCGGGGGCCGTAGACGGTGAAGAACCGCAGGGCCATGGTGGTCAGCACGGAGGCAGGGCGGGCCGCGTAGGCCAGCGCGAGGTGTTCCGCAGCCAGTTTGGTGACCGCGTACGGGGAGATCGGGGCGGGCGGTTGGTCCTCGTTCATCGCCCCGTCCCGCTGGTTGCCGTAGACGCTGGACGATGAGGCGATGACCAGCCGTCGTAGACCGGTCTGCGCACCCGCCTCCAGGAGCCGCCGGGTGACGAGCACGTTGGATTCGACGTAGTCGTCGAAGCGATCCCACGACGGCCGCACCCCGGGCAGCGCGGCGAGATGGACCACCGAGGAGACCCCGTCGAGCAGCGGGCGGATGTCCGTGGTGCGCAGGTCGGCGACGATGTGCCGGCCGGCTGCCGCGTTTGCCGGCCGGGGCGGCGCCTGGCGCAGGTCGACACCGATCACCGTGTGGTCCCGGCTGCTCAGGTGCTCGACCAGGTGTCGCCCGATGAACCCGGCGGCACCGGTCACCAGCACCGTGCGCCGGGGGTTGTGAACCGTCATTCCCGTGCCCTCCTGGTCGTGGGACGTGCGTGCAGGGTGGACTCTCAGCTGCGTCGGACCGACAGCGTGTGGGCCAGCTCGGTCAGCGCCACCCGCACCTCCCCGACGATGGGCAGGGAGTCGAGCACCGCCACCGCCTCTTGGGTGCGGGCGTGGATCATCTCCTCGACCGTCCGCAGTGCGCCGGTGTCCCGCACGATGTGCCGCAGCCGTTGTGCTTCCCGCTCGCCGAGGCCCGGGTTGCCGTGCCACCGGGATATCTCGGCGGCCTGGGTGGCGTTCGCCCGCTCGCGGGTCAGCGCCATGAGTACGGTGGACTTCCCGCTGCGCAGGTCGGTCAGGATCGACTTGCCGGTGACGGCGTCGTCGCCGAAGACACCGAGGACGTCGTCGCGCAGCTGGAATGCCTCACCGATCGGGACGCCGAAGCCGGAGAGCCGTTCCACGTCGGGTCGGGCCGCGCCGGCCAGCATCGCGCCGATCTGCAGCGGGCGCTCCACGGTGTATTTCGCCGACTTGTAGAGCAGGATCGTCAGGCAGTCGGTCAGGTCTGCCCGGACAGCCTCGCCGCGGATGTCGAGGTACTGCCCGAGCAGCACCTCGACGCGCATGCGGTGGAGCAACCCGGCCGCCGCCGACACCCGCTCCGGTGCCAGACCGCAGCCGTGGAAAGCCTCGTCTGACCAGGCCAGGCAGAGGTCGCCCCAGAGGATCGCCGTGTTGCGGCCGTAGTGTTCCGGGTTGCCACGCCAGCCGAGCCGGCGGTGTGCCTCGGCCATCGTCACGTGCAACGTCGGGTTCCCCCGCCGGACATCGCTGTCGTCCATGATGTCGTCGTGCACCAGGGCGAAGAGGTGGAACAGTTCCAGCGCCGTGGCGGCCACGACGATGCCGGGGTGATCCCCGCCGCCGAACGCGCGCCAACCCAGGCAGCAGAACGTCGGTCGGGTGCGCTTACCTCCGGCGAGTGCCAGGGCGCGGAGGGCGTCGACCCCGTCGCGCCACTCGGGGGTGGTGTCCATGTCCCGCCGGGCGGTCAGGAAGCTGTCGATCGTGCGCTCCACCTCGGCTCTGAGCGCGGGCCCGGCGAGGCCGGGCACGCCTCGGGTGGTCTCGCTGGTGGCGGTCATCTGTCCTCCGTCCGATCGAGGGCGACTTTGACGGCAGGTCACCGGTGTCCGGTGCCGCCGGGTGAACGATCGCGCAGGCTGAATGCGGCAGAACGCGCCGGACGTCGACGGAAAATGGTCACTGTCAGTAATAACGAAGGGCCGGATGGGCCCGCACTTACGTGACCCCCCGTGGCTGGTTGAGCATCAACTGTAACCGATCCGTGGAGATCCGGCGCCCCCTACTTCGCGCATCCGCAATTTCCCGTGTGGGCGTTTTGTTCCTCTAGGGGGTTGACTGGAGTCGATTCGCAGTGGATTGTTGTGCGAGCGAAATTGACCGATCCGGATGGTGGGGGAGCGGTATGGAGTTGGTCGTGCTACTCGACCACGATGGCCAAGCCGTCGGTGAGCAGGACAAACGCATCGTTCACGACGGCGACACGCCGCTGCATCTCGCATTCTCCTGTTACGTCTTCAGCAATAGCGGGCAGTTCCTAATGTCGCGCCGTTCGTTGCGGAAAAAGACGTGGCCAGGTATATGGACCAACAGCTTCTGCGGCCATCCCGGCCCAGGTGAGCCGATGACCGACGCCGTCCACCGACGGGCGTCCGCCGAGCTGGGCCTCACGCTGAGCGACCTCCGTCTGGTGCTGCCCCGCTTCCGCTACCGGGCCGAACTCGACGGTGTGGTCGAGAACGAGATGTGCCCCGTCTACGTGGCCCGGGCAGCGGACGAACCAGTGCCGAACCCGGACGAGGTGGACCGGGTCGAGTGGGTCGACTGGGACTCGTTCCGGGACCGGACCCGGACCGACGGGACCCTCTCGCCGTGGTGCCGGTTGCAGGTCGACGAGCTGGCCGGGATCGGACCTGTGCCGGGCCGGTGGTCCACCGGCGACGCCGCCGAGCTGCCACCCGCAGCCCGGGTCGCAGTCGCCGGGCACGGCTGACCAGATGGCGTCCCCCGAGCCGCGGACAGCCGAGACGAACTGGGCACGCTATGTGGGCTACGTCCGCAGTCACCGGCGCTGGTTCCTGCTGCTGGCCGCGCTGATACCGCTCGACGTCGGCACCCAGTTGGTGGCGCCCCAGGTCGTACGCCGGTTCATCGATGCGGCGGTGGGCGGCCGGCCACAGGGCGAGTTGGCCGGGTACGCCATGGTCTTCGTGGTGCTCGCAGTCGTACGGCAGGTGCTGTCGGTCGGCACCGGCTGGGTCTCCGGCCGGGTCGCCTGGCGTACGACCAACGGGGTGCGCCGCGACCTGCTCGCGCACGTCCTGCGGCAGGGGCCGAAGTTCTTCCTCCGGCACCCGCCCGGGGAACTGGTCGACCGGATGGACGGCGACGTCACCCGGTTGGCCAAGCTCCTGTCCGAGTTGGTGCTCGACATCGCCGTCCAACTGCTGCTGATCATCGGCATCGTCGTGGCGCTGTTCCTGCTCGACTGGCGCTACGGCGTGCTCTTCACCCCGCTCGCGGTGGTGATGCTGCTCCTGCTGCGACGCCTGCTCGGTCGCGCGGTGCCGCTCATCGCCGACCGCCAGCGGGCGGAGGCGAGCCTGCTCGGCTATCTGGAGGAGAACCTGACCGGGCGGGAGGACCTCAACGCCAACGGCGGGACGGCGCACGCCCTGGAGGGCGCCTGGCAACGGATCCTGCACCACTACCGGCTGGCCCGCCGCGCCGCCCGGGCCACGGTCACCTGGCCGGCGGCGGTCCAGGCGCTCACCGCCGTCAACCTCTGTACGGCACTGGCCACCGGTGTGTGGCTCAGCCAGCACCGGGGCGCCAGCGTCGGCACCGTCTTCGCCGGCCTGTCGTACGCGATCCTGCTGCGGATGCCCCTGGTCAGTATCACCTCACGCTTCCAGGACATGGAGAACGTCCTGGGCAGCGTCCGCCGCATCGAGGAACTGTTCGGCGAGGCCCACATCGTCCCCGACGGCGGTGGCACCCTCCCGCCGGGCCGCGGCGCGGTGAGCTTCACCGGCGTCACCTTCGCCTACGACGAACGCCCGGTGCTGTCGGACGTGTCGTTCACGATCGCGGCGGGCCGGCGGGTCGCGCTGGTCGGACGCAGCGGCGGCGGCAAGTCGACCATCCTACGGATGCTGTTCCGCCAGTACGACCCGCAGGCCGGCTCGGTCTCGATCGGCGGCGTGGACGTCCGGCAGTTGGACGTCGCCGCGCTGCGCTCCCGCATCACGCTCGTCACCCAGGACGTGCACGTCATCGCGGCCACCCTGCGGGACAACCTCACCTTCTTCGACGACCGGTGGCCCGACGAGCAACTGCGCCGGGCGGTCGAGGAGGTCGGTCTGGACACCTGGTACGCCGCCCTGCCCGACGGCCTCGACACGCGGATCGGGCCAGGCGGAGCGGGGTTGTCCGCCGGTGAGGAGCAGTTGCTCGCACTGGCCCGGGCACTGCTGACCGACCCCGACATCGTGCTGCTCGACGAGCCGTCGGCCCGGCTCGACCCGCACGCGGAGCGGCGGCTGCGCCGAACGATGGAGAGGTTCATCGAGGGTCGTACCGCGCTCATCATCGCCCACCGGCCCGAGACGCTCTCCATCGTCGACGACGTGATGGTGGTCGAGGACGGCCGGGTCGTCCGCCTGGCGCCCCGGTCCGAGCTGACGGGCGGCAGTGACGAGACAGCCGCCCGGCTGTTCCCCGCCGGGCGGTCCTGACGTGGCCACGACGACCAGAGGCGCCCGGGCACGCCTGCTGTTGGCCGGCCGTGGCCGGCGTTACGCCGTGCTCGCCGCCGTGTGGGCGGTGCTGCGGCTGGGCATGCTGGCCCTGGGGCTGCTGATGCAGGTGGCCTTCGACTCCCTCAGCGGCGAGTCGGCCGCCGGCCTGAACCTGTGGACTCTCGTCGCACTCGTCGCCGGCATCGAGGCCGCGCGCATCTCCCTGCAGTTCAGCACGGTCGTGCCGTGGCTCGAACCGCGGATGCAGTACCACACCGTCGGTGCGTTGCGGCTGTCGCTCTTCGAGTCGCTGATCGACCCCCCACCGGAGGCCGGACACACCAGCGCGGGCGAGGCGGTCGCGACCGTCGGCGCCGACGCCGCGGACGCCGGCTTCTTCGTGGTGTGGTCGCCCATCAACATCGCCCGTTGGGTGTTCGCGGTCGCCGCGATCACCATCATGCTGCGCATCGACGTGCTCATCACCCTGAGCATCCTCGGGCTGTTCGTCGTGATCGTGGCGGTGATGCGCCTGGTGCACCGGCGGATGATGGCCTACCGCGAGCAGAGCCGCGCCCAGACCGCACTGGTCAGCGAGGCGCTGCGCGAGGTGATGGGGGTGGCGCTGGGCGTGCAGGCCGCGTGCGCCGAGGATGCGGTCGGCCGGCGTCTCGACGCGCTCAACGCCGTTCGGGCCAGGGTCGCCATCTC
Organism: Micromonospora matsumotoense; assembly: GCF_900091525.1. Taxonomy (GTDB): domain Bacteria; phylum Actinomycetota; class Actinomycetes; order Mycobacteriales; family Micromonosporaceae; genus Micromonospora; species Micromonospora matsumotoensis. The sequence goes on along the minus strand of NZ_FMCU01000008.1, from coordinate 148,823 downwards.
CGAGGAACTCGCGGTCGCGGTGCAGCGCAGCACCCTGCTGAACGCCGCCCCGCTCGGCACCGGCATCGTGCTGCTGATCGCCGCACCGGCCATCAGCAGCAACCGGCTGTCCATCGGCGACATGGTGCTGTTCACCTTCTACCTGCAGTTGCTCGTCGACACGCTCGCCTCGCTCGGCGTGCTCACCGTCCAGTTGCAGCGGGTGCTCGTCGCGCTGCGCCGGATGACCGCGATCACGGGTGGCCGCCTGCACCCCCGGCACGGGATGGACCTCGACCACGCCCGGCCCGGTTCCATGATCAACCTTTCGCCGCGCCGCTCGCCCCCGCCGCCCGCCGGCGGCCCGCCGACGATCACGGTCACCGACCTCACCGCCCGGCACGAGGGCGCCGCCAACGGGGTGTCCGGCATCGGGTTCACGATGCCGGCCGGCCGGCTGACCGTCGTGGTGGGCCAGGTCGGCTCGGGCAAGACCACACTGTTGCGCGCCCTGCTCGGCCAACTGCCGGGTGCCACCGGCGAGGTGTGCTGGGACGACGTCCCGTTGCCCGCGGACCGTCGGGCGGTGCTCGTGCCGCCCCGGTGTGCGTACACGCCGCAGGTGCCTCGACTGTTCACCGGCACGATCCGGGAGAACATCCTGCTCGGGCTGCCGGACGACCGGCTGGGCGAGGCGGTGTCCCGGTCGGCCCTCGACGCCGACCTGACGGCGATGGCCGACGGGCTCGACACGGTGATCGGGCCTCGTGGGCTCCGCCTGTCCGGTGGCCAGGCGCAACGGGTGGCCGTGGCACGGATGCTCGTCCGCCGCACCCCGCTGGTGCTGTGCGACGACGTCTCCAGCGCACTCGATCCCCCGACGAGCGAAGCCCTGTGGGACGGGATCCTGCGCGACGGCGGGAGCACGGTGCTGGCGGTGTCCCACCGGCCCGAGGTGCTGCGCCGGGCCGCCCTCGTCGTGGTCCTGCGCGACGGCCGGCTGGAGGCGGTCGGAGCCCTGGACGACCTGCTGGAGAGCTCCGACGAGATACGCCGGCTCTGGTCCGCCGTAGCCACCGACTGACCCATGCGGAGGAACCGATGCTCGAGCTTCTGACCCGGCCCGTCCGGTGGGCGATCCGGCGCGGCTACCAGCCCGCCGACGGCGATCCACCGCCCACGGAGTGCATCGTGGTTCGTCCCGGTCCGGCCGGTGTCCGGGCCGCGACGGCGGTCCCGGCGGTCGCCGCGGAACTCGGCGACGGCTTCGGCGGCGGGCTGGCGTTGGTCCTGCCGACCTACGTGGGCCGGGCGCCGCTGTCGAGCCACCGCGAGACCGTCGAGGAACTCGTCACCCAGCTCACCGACCTCCCACCGACGGTGGCCGCCCGCCCACTGGTGCTGGTCGTCGGCATGCAGTGGCGCGACGACCAGCACGACGAGGCGATCGCGCGGCTGGGGCAGCTGAGCGAGATCGCTGCCTCCCGGAGCGGGCTCACCTTCGTCGGGATCGCGATGCCGCAGGCCGGGAAGAGTCGCATGCTCAACGCCGCGTTCGAGGTGGCCACCGGCCTCGGCCTGGCGGGCGTGGCGTGGGTCGACGACGACGTGACGTTCAGCGCCGGCTGCATCGGACGGCTGCTGGAGGACTTCCTCGACCGGGGCGCGCGGGGCTCGGCCGGGGCGAGCAAGGTGCCCCAGCCCAACCCGTACGCGGCGGCCCGGTTGCTGCACCGGGGCAAGCAGATCACCAAGACGCCGAAGTTCGGCTACCCGCACGGCTGCTGCATGGTGATCGACGCCGAACTCGTGGCCCGTGGCATCCCGGACCGCTACACCTGCGAGGACGACTACTTCTGCTTCGCGCTGCTCGACCCCCGGCACGACAACCCGCTGCACCGCACGCACATCGTCGCGGACGCCGTGAGTTACCACCTGACCGGCGGACCGGCCGGCGAGATCAGACGCCGCGTCAACCGCTCGCTGCTGACCGCGGCGGTGCTGATGGCCGACTTCCCCGCCGACGTCGCCGGCCGGTACTGGCGCATGTACTTCTACGGGCTGTGGCCACTGGCGCCCGCAGCCCGGGGCCAGGGCCTCCACTTCGCGGCCAAGAAGTGGCTGCTCAAATCGATCCATTTCGGCTGGTTCTCACGGGTGGCACTGGGGCTCGCAGTACGCGGCGTCGCCGGCCGGCCCCGGCGTGAGATCCCGTGGTCGGCCTACACCCAGCACGCCAAACCAACGGCCTCGTCGGTCCCGTTGTCTCCCAAGATCTCCCGAGGGGAACGCGCATGACAGACATCGCGAAGTACATCAAGCAGCGCGCACAGGGCAAAGGTGTCCTCAACGTGCTCAGCGGAGTGTCCCGCACCTACTTCCACGGCACCGGAACCAAGGCGCTCAGCGACGCCGCCTGGCTCAAGCAGAAGTCCAGCCGTACGCCACCGCAGTTCAGCATGATCGCGATCGAGACGATGAGCGGCTGCAACTACCGCTGCTCGTTCTGCCCCATCGGCACCCTCAAGATGCCGTCCGGCCAGATGTCGATGGAGCTCTACGAGTCGCTGCTCGACCAGCTCGCCGACTTCACCGGCGTCATTCACCCGTACCTGTTCAACGAGCCGCTGCTGGACCGGCGGCTGCCCGCGATGGTGCGGATGGCCAAGGAGCGCACCAAGGCGTCGATCTCCATCCAGACCAATGGCTCCAAGCTCACCGAGGAACTGGCCGACGAGCTGACCCGGTACGCCACCGTCGTCGTCAACGACTACACCACCGACCTGTCGGTGCTGGAAAAGGTCCGCCGGTATCCGGCCCGGCCCGAGCTGGTGCTGGTCGACCGCGATCCGGACGCCACCCTCACCAACCGCGCCGGCAACGTGCTGGGCCGTCCCACCGTGCTGCTCAACCAGTTCTGCGTACGGCCGTTCAACGAGTTCTACATCACCCAGGACGGCCGGGTGGTCCTGTGCTGCCAGGACTGGAGCGTGCAGGAGGTCATGGGCAACGTCAACGACAACACCATCGAGGAGATCTGGAACAACGACAAGTACACCGCCCGCCGCGCGAGCCTGCTGCGAAAGGAACGGACCGACCTATGCGCGAAGTGCGACTTCCCGGGAATCTGAGCACGGTCCCGACGGCCGTCCCGGTGCTCACGGCGCTGCGGGCGCAGGCCCCCGGGCTGCTGCACGTCGTGGACCCGTACAAGGTGCCGTTGGCCGAGGCGGTCGAGAAGTCGCGGGCGGTGGCCGACCTCGGCCACCCCGCGCTGCTCGTCGGCAGCACCGACAATGCCGCGTTCGACCGACAGGTGGTCCCCTACGTCGCCGAACTGCGCGAGCGGACCGACCTGCCCCTCGTCCTGCACTTCCCGTCGATACCCGGCCGGGGCGCTCCGCTGTGTCCGGGCGCCGACGCGGTGCTGGTGCACGCGGTACCGAACTCGGTGCGGTCCTTCTTCGTCTCCGGCGGCCTGACCGCGACCGTCCGCGCCGCGACGGCGCTCGGGCAGGACCGGCCCGAGCTGCTGCGATCGGCGTCGTTCGCCTTCGGTAGCGACGGCAAGACCCACGAGGCGGTCGGTGCGCCGCCGACGGTGCAGGACGGCGCGGAACTGCCCCGGCTGGTGGCGGCGGTCGCCGCCGCCGACTTCGACCTCGCCTACCTGCTCTACCGGCACGGCCGGGTCCCGGAGGCGGTGCTGCGGGCCTACCGGCGTGGCCTGGCACCCCAGCAGTTGCTGTTCGTCGGCGGTGGCGTGACCTCGTACCGTCAGGTCCGCGAGTATCACGACTGTGGCGTCGACTGGGTCGTCGTCGGCAACGGCCTGGAGACCGCCGACTGGCGGGAGACCCTGCGCAGGTTGTCCGGCCGGCCGGGCGACCGGGCCGGTGACCCCGCTGCCCACCCGACACTCGCCGCCGAGTTGCAGCGCGGGCTGCGCCGGCCCGTGCGCACCGATCTGCCCGGCCGGCAGGCGTACGCCACGAACGTGGGCCGTCTGCACGAGCTGCTGCCGGCCGTGGTGGCCCCGGTGACCTCGGCGGAGGAGGTCGCGCACGTCCTGCGGACCACCCGCGCGGCCGGGACGCCCGTCGCGGTGCGCGGCAGCGGACACTCCTTCGGCCTGCAGGGCCTGTCCGACGGTGGCGTGCTGATCGTCGGTGAGCCGGGGGACCCCGCGGTTCGGCTGCGCGACGAAGGCACCGCCGAGGTGTCCGCCCGGGCACCCTGGTACGCCGCCGAGATGGCCCTGAACGCCCGGGGGCGCAGCATTCCGGTGCTGACCAACCATCTGACCGTCTCGATCGGTGGCACGCTGTCGGTCGGCGGGTACGGCGAGGGCACGATCAGGTACGGCGGCCAGGTCGACCTGGTCGAGCGGTTCCGGCTGATCCTGCCCGACGGGCAGGCCCGGTGGTGCTCGCCCGTCGAGTCGCCCGAGCTGTTCCGGTACGGCATCGGCGCGCTCGGCCAGTTGGGCGTGTTGGACCGGGTGGTCCTGCGTACGGTCGACTACCAGCGGCACACCACCATCGCGACGCGGCGGCACCCCTCCCTGACCGCCCTGGTAGGGAGCATCGGGTGGCTGGCCGAGGAGCAGCGGTCGCCGGTCGACCTCTTCTCCGCCCAGCACTACGAGGGCGGCTTCATCGCCACGTACGGGATGCGGGGCGACGGCCCACTGCCGCCGCAACTGCGCCGACAGACCGAGACCCGCGTCGAGGCCGACTGGCCGTTGCGGTCCATGCGGGAGTCCCGGCGCAATCCGGCCGACCCGTCGGTGCACTTCATCTGGGCCGACTACTGCCTGTCGCTGCCGGCGGCAGCCGAGTTCGCCCGGTTCCTCGACGCGGAGATCCTGCCGAGCCCCGGCTACCGCGAGGGTGCGGGCCGGCTGCTCATGCTCGGCGTGCACCGCCCGGAGCAACGCCCGGGGGTGCCGTTCACCCCGGCGGCCGGGCTACGTGGCCTGGCCGTCGGCTTCGGGCTGTACTTCAGCGTCCCGCGCGGGGACGGGGCCGGCGTCGCACGGGTGCAGGGGCTGCACCGTCAGGTGCTGGCCGAGTGCCTCGCGCTGGGCGGCCGGCCCTACCTGGCCGGCTGGTACGACCTGGACGAGGCGGACCTGCAGTCGATGTACGGCGCCGACCTCGCCGCCGTACGCCGGTTGCGCCGGGAACTCGACCCGTACGGCCTGTTCAACCCGGGACTGCTGGCATGACACCACGAGCGCGACGGAGGGAGTGGGCATGACCCGCAGCGTGCAGGTCATCTCGATGCGCACCTGGGGTGAGCTGGGGAATCTCCTCGCCGGCCGGACGCTCGCCGCGACCCTGGCCGCCGGTCTGGACGATGCGGAGGTCACCGTCGTCGAGGCGGAGACGCTCTTCCCGCAGTTCGCCGAGGCCGGTGCCGCCATTCGTGAGCTGGTGGCGGCCCGGCTGCCCGCCGACGAGGTGTGGGCCGGATACCTGCGCCTCATGACGGACTTCACCGACCGGCTACCGGCGGGCCTGGACGACGACCCGCTGCCCGCGGCGACCGTCGATCGGCTGGCACCCGTCGCCGACCACTTCGCCCAGACGAAACCGGACCTGGTGATCGGCACCAAGGGGGTGATCTCCCGGCTGAGCCACGCCGCGCTGCGGATCGCGGACCTGCCGACCCCGGTGGTCAACTACGTGACCAACGAGGGGCTGCTGCGGCTGCCGGTGCACCGGGCGCCCCACCTGCCGGTCCACCTGGTGCAGTTCGACCGGGCCAGGGACTATCTCGTCCGCGAGCACGGCTACCGGCCCGAGCGGGTGGTGCCGGTCGGCCGGCTGCTCGCCCAGGCTCAGGCCGCCCAGGTCTTCGAGGGCGCCGCCGCCGGCATCGGGGACGCCGACGCCGTCGGTGCCGCCGATCCGGCGTTGACGGCGGCCGGCACCCGGATCCTGATCCTGTCCAACCGGGGCGGCCGGGAGTATCTCGCCGCCCTGGAGCGGATCGCCCGCGCGCATCCCGAGGCGGCGCTGGTCTTCATCGCGTACAACAACCCGGCGCTGGCCGCCGAGGCGGCCGAACTGCTGACCGCGCTGGGTCGGTCGGCCTGGCAGACCTTCGACCGGCTGGCCCAGGGGGACTACCTGCGGTACCTGGCCTGGCTCCACGCCGCCGACGCGCCGCTGTTCATCTCCAAGACCGGGCCGAACTCCATGTTGGAGGGGCTCTACTTCGGCATCCCGCAACTGCTGGTGCGCTCCGGCCTGCCGATGGAGGAGTGGGTCGGCCCGTTCCTCGCCGAACACGGCGTCGGCCGGGGCTTCGACCGGATGGAGGAGTTGGTCGAGGTCGCCGTCCGCTGGGTGGGCGACCCGGATGAGCTGCCCCGTCGCCGCCGCCGGGCGATGGCCCTCGCCCGTACGCTGCTCGACCCGGACCGGGCCCGGCGGCAGACCGTCGCCGCGGTCGCCGCGGTGCTCGACGGGGTGCCGCTGCGGATCGACGAGGAGGAAATGTGCTCTCCGGAGTGAGCGGTCTGGACGACGAGTGGGCGGTCGCGCAGCGCGTCCTGCTGGAGCGGGTCACCGACCGGCTCGCCGGGATCGGCATGACCCCGGACGGGGTGGCGTACGTCCGCCAGATGAAGGGCTATCCGCGGATTCCGTATTTCGCCTCGCTCTGGGTGCCGGACCCGGTGCAGCGCCAGGAGTTGGGGATCGCGATCTGCACCCACGCGATGGGGATCAAACTGGTCGACGACCTGATGGACGGCGACCAACCGATCCGGCCCTGGGACCAGATCCTCGGCATGTTCCTCACCCAGAGCAGCACGGCGACCTTCGGGGCCCACCACCGGCCGGCCGAGGTGCTGCGCGTCTTCGACGAGGACTACGAGGTGATCTGGCGGGAGCAGATCAACGAGGCGGAACGTCCGGCCCACGACCTGGACAGCTGGATCCACTACGCCCGCATCAAGTCGGGCCGGATGATGATGTGTTACGCCTCCGCCGCCTGCCTCGCCGCCGATGTCGTGGAGCGGCTGCCCGCCGCGCGCGCGTTCTGCGAGGCGTTCGGTGTCCTGTTCATGATCGGCGACGACATCCGTGACCACCGCGACCTCGGTGAGGCCGGCGGAAACCTGTGCCACCTGATCCGGAGCGGGCAGGTGAGCCGGGACGCGGCCGTCGCGGCGACCCGCCGGTGGCGCGCGGAGGCGCTGCGCGCCCTGGCGGAGTTCCCGCCGGAGTTCCCGATCGCCGGCTTCATGGCCGGCTTCGCCGACCGCCTGATCACCTTTCTGCTGGAGGACGACCGTGCTGACGTTTCCTGAGTTCAAGGCCGAGATGGACGACAGCCAGGCGCGGGTGGTCCAACGGTGTCTCGCCGAGCTGACCAGTCTGGGCATGTCCCGACAGGGACTGGACTTCGTGCGTGACCTCCCCGGCTACCCGCGTACGCCGTACTACACGACGCTGTGGGTGCGCAACCCGCGGGTGCGCGCCGACCTCGGTGCCGGGGTCTCCATCCACGCGGTCGGCGTGAAGCTGATCGACGACCTCATCGACGACGACCAGCCGCTCTCGCCGCGCGACCAGATCTTCGGGGTCCAACTGCTCTCGGTCGGCACCACACTGCTGGCCAGCCAGCAGCGGCCGGTCGAGGTGCTCAGGACGCTCGAGGACGACTACCGCGACATCTGGCGGCAGGAGATCGTGGAGGTCAGCGCGCCCCGACCGACCACTGTCGAGTCCTGGATCGCGGCGGCCCGGATCAAGGCCGGGGTGATGCTCGCCAATTACGCGGCGGTCAACTGCCTGGCCGGTGGGGTTCCCGAGATGGTGACGGCGGCCCGGGAGTTCGGTGAGGCACTGGGCGTGCTGTACATGATCGGCGACGACGCGGTCGACTTCGACGAGATCGGCGAGCGCGACGGCAACCTCGCCCACCTGGTCGCCTCGGGTGCGGCCGACCTGGCCGACGTCGCCGCCGCGATCGACGAGTGGCGCGACCGGGCCGTCGCGGCGGTGCGGCAGGGCGACCCGGTCTGCGACCTGGTGCCGTTCTTCGACCACTTCGCGGCGAAGCTCAAGGGCCTGATCAGCCGGCCGGCGGTGATCGCCTGATGACGCCACATCAACCGCTCGCCCGGCTGCTGGCCGGGAAGCTGGTCGATCCGGCACCCGAGGGATGGCAGCGGGACTTCGGCCGGCTCCGCTGCCAGGAGCCACAGGCGGTCGTGTTCGCCGCCGGGGTCGCCGACGTGCAGGAGACGGTGCGCTACGCGCTCGCCGGTGGCCTGGCGGTCGTCGCACGGGGCAACGGGTGCAGCAGCAACGGGCAGAGCCTCACCGACGGCCTGCAGTTGGACACCGCCGCGTTGGATCGGATCGAACTGGTCGGGGCGGCGACAGTGCGCGTCGAGGCCGGGGTGCGCTGGGGAACGCTGCACCGCTGGTTGCACGAGCACGGCCTCGCGCTGCCGGTCGTGACCAGCAACGAGCACGCCTCGGTCGGCGGGACGCTGTCGGTCGGCGGCTTCGGGCCGACGTCACCCTTCGTCGGCGCGGTCGTCGATCAGGTGGTGGCCCTGGAGGTCGTCACGGGTGACGGCGCACTCGTGCACGCGACCGCCGACGGCCCGCACCGGGAGCTGTTCTCGTACGCGCTCTGCGGCCTCGGTCAGGTGGGTCTGATCGTCCGGGCCGAGTTGCGGGTGGTCCCGGCGGAACCGGCCGTCCTGGTCCGCCGGCTCGACGGCGACGACCTCGCCACGGTGGCGGAGCAGGTGTGGGCTGACGAGCGGCTGCGTCTGTGCCGCGCGGTGTACTCCACCGCCGCGCGCCGGTGGAAGGTCGAGGTCGGCCGGTCGGCGCGCGACGCGGCGGCCGAGTCGGACGAGACCCTGGTCGCCGACTATCACCAGCGGCTGTTCGAGGCGGAGGCGGGCTTCTCCGTCGGTATCGCCCGCGGCCAGATCGCCGCGGGTCTGCTGACGGACGAGACCGAGGCGCGCCGGCTGTGGAGCGACTTCTTCCTGCCGATGGCGAAGGCCGACGCCTTCTTCGCCGGAGTCCGCGACCGGTTCGCCGATCCCGCCGTGGTCCCGGTGGTCAACGGCGCATTCCTGCGTGCCGGGGACCGGCCCCGGCCGCCGTTGAGTCCGCTGCCCGACGCCGACCGGGTACGCACGTTCGGCTTCTACTGCATCGTGCCGCCGGACCGGGTCGACGAGTACCGGGAGCATTTCGACGCTGCCGGCGCGCTCTGTCACGAGCTCGGCGGCCGGCAGTACCTGCACGGCTATCACCGGGTGGAGCGGGACTTCTACCGGGCCCAGTTCGGTGGGCCCACCGTCGAGCGGTGGCGGGAGGTGAAGCGCCGCTACGACCCGGGCGCCGTGCTCGGCCCGCAGCTCCCGATCTGAGTCGTCACTCAGCCCGGACGGGTGCGGGCCGGGAAACCCGTGCGGCGCGGGATCGATCCCCAGGGTGGCGGGGGCCGGTGCGGAACAACGACGACCCGAGGGCCGTGCCGGCCGCCGGGCGTGACGGGCCGCCGGTCGTGGTGCGTTCAGGCGGCCGCCTGCCGGGGACAGAGCATCGGGTGCAGCAGCCGGGACAACTCGGCGACGTCGGCGACGGGTCCCGCGAAGCTCACCCTCGCCCGTCGGGTCGCACCGGGCCGGCCGTACGCGACCAGCAGGCCGTACCGGTCGATCCGGACCACCCGTGGCGACTCGGCACCGGAGAGCTTCAACTGCCGGCGCAGGTGGCCCGCGACCTGCTCGGCGTGGTGGTCGGCGAGGTCGGCCAGCAATCCCGCCTCGGCCGCGTGCAGCGGGTCGGGCTCGGCCTGCGCGTACGCCTGCGGGTCGATCGGGCGCATCCCGCCGGTGTGTTCCCAGCGGGCCTCGGCCACCTCGAACCGGTGCAGCTGGAACCGGCTGCCCACGTCGAGCAGGTCGCCGGTCGGCTGGGTGGTGGCGAAGTCCATCGCGGCCTGACGTGCCTCGTCGCCGTCGAGACGTTCGGCCCAGCCGGAGACCCAGGCCCGGCCGAGCGAGGGGGCGCCGGCGGTGGGCGGCAGGTCGAGCACGTCGAGGGCGGTGGCGACGTCGGTCTCCCCGGCCGGCGGCGCGAGCGCCGTGGCGAGGTCGCTGAGCGCCGGCACCAGCAGCAGCACCCGGCCGTCGGGGTCGGTGGCGTGCCGGACCTGGTGCGGGCCGGTGCTGCCGGCCAGGTGGGCGAGGGCGGGCAGCCGGCCCGCGACGAGGGTACGCACGATCTCCGCCGGGCTGGGTCGCATGATCCCGAACTCCTCAATGTAGGTTAGCCTTGCCTAAGTTGCAGGCTAGACCATTCGATCGGAGACGTCGACGTGAACCACCCCCGACCCAAGGCCCGGCTCTCCCGCGCGCTCGGCATCCCCTTGACCCGCAAGTGCGTGCGGTACTTCGAGCGGCGTCCCTACCCGCCGGGCGTGCACGGCCGCAACCGTCGCAAGACCTCCGACTACCAGGTACGGCTGCTGGAGAAGCAGCGGCTGCGCCACCAGTACAACGTCAGCGAGGCCCAGCTGCGCCGGACGTTCGACGAGGCCGCCCGGGGCGCCGGGAAGACCGGCGAGTCGCTGGTCGCGCTCCTGGAACGGCGACTCGACGCGCTGGTGCTCCGGGCCGGGCTGGCCCGCAGCATCTACCAGGCACGCCAGCTCGTCGGGCACGGCCACTTCACCGTGGACGGCCGCAAGGTCGACCGGCCCTCGTACCGGCTGCGGCCCGGCCAGGTGGTCGCGGTGCGCGAGCGCAGCCGCGCCCTGCCACCGTTCCAGCTCGCCGCCGCCGGCGCGCACGCCGATGACCGACCCCGGCCGTACCTGTCGGTGGAGCTGAGCGGATTGAGCGCCACGCTGCTGCGCGAGCCCGCCCGGCACGAGGTGCCGGTGATCTGCGACGAGCAGCTCGTGGTGGAGTTCTACTCCCGCTGAGCGGTCAGCGGCGGTCCGGTCCACCGCCCGTGCCGCGGTTGCGGTGTCGACGGGCCGCCGCTGTCCACCGTGCGCCCCCTGCGGGTCGGCCCCGGGCCGGCGGTGGCGCGGTCGGCCCACGCCGTCCACAGCCGGGCGTAGTTCCCACCCGCGTCGACCAGGTCGGCGTGCGGGCCGCTCTCGACGATCGTGCCCTGTTCCGTTTCGACGGGGGCTGGGATCAGGCCCAGGGTGCCGTCGAGAAGGCGGAGGAGTCGCTGACCTGGGGTTCCGGTCGCGGTGGTGCACGCCGGTCGGGCGCGCACCACCGCGACCACCACCTGCACTCACGGTCTGGCCGGTCGGTTCGCCCGTACGCTCCACCGCCCGTCCGCGCGGGTGAGCCGGATGGGATGGTCGAAACACTTGCTGACCTGGTCGCTGGTGAGCACCTCGTCGGCGGGACCCGACGCCAGGCAGCGCCCGTCACGTAGCAGCATCACATCGGTCGTTCCGGGAGGAAGCTCCTCCAGGTGGTGAGTGACCAGGACGGACGCGAGTTCCGGGTAGGTGTGTTGCAGCGTGTCGAGCCGCTCGATGAGCTGTTCCCGGCCCGCGACGTCAAGACCGGTCGCGGGCTCGTCGAGCAGCAGAAGTCGCGGACTGGGCATCAGCGCCCGGGCGATCAGCGCACGGCCCCGTTCCCCCTGTGACAGGGTCGGCCACCGTGCCGCATGGCGCTCGCCGAGGCCGAGCAGACCGATCAGACGATCGGCCGTCGCGATCTGCTCCGGTGTCGGCTCCCAGCGGGGAACGCGTTCGTTGGTGTTGGTCAGCCCGGTCAGCACGACGTCCTGCACCGTGAGGGGCGAACGCAGATCGTGCCGCGGATTGACGTGGCCGACGTAAGAACGCAACTCCCGCATGTCGACCCGACCCAACCGGTGGCCCAGCACGTCCACGGTGCCACGGGTGGGGTGCGCGACCGCGCCGAGAAGGCTGAGCAGCGTGCTCTTGCCCGCCCCGTTGGCGCCGAGCAGCGCCCAGTGCTCGCCGGCCCGTACCGTCAGTGACACCTCGGACAGGATCGGCTTGCCGTCGCGGACGACGGCCGCATCCGTCACGCGTAGTACCGGGGGCGCGGTCACGAGGTGGTCCGCGTGCAGCGGTTGACGGCGGCCATGACCGCGTGCACCGACGCGGTCAGGACGGAGGTGTCCCCGCCGACGCCCCAGCACGTGACGCCGTCCACGCGGCACTCGGCGTAGGCGACGGCGGGGCTGCCCGGTCCCGGGGTGGTGGAGTGCTCGGTGAAGCCGAGGATGTCGATCGTGAAGCCGACGGTGCGGAGGGCTTCGGAGAGGGCGGACAGCGGCCCGTTGCCGGTGCCCCGGCAGGAGTGCTCCCGCCCGTCGATCCGCACCGTGCAGGTGAACTGGTGCGTGCCGGGCGCGGTTTCCTTGGTGGTCCAGGAAACCAGGGTGACCGGGCCGTCCAGGGCCGGGGTGAGGTAGGTGGTGCGGAACAGCGCGAACAGTTCCTGGTGGGTGAGCTCCTGACCGGTGGCGTCGGTGACCTGCTGTACGACGCGGGAGAAGTCCGGGCGCAGGGCCTGGGGGAGGTCCAGGCCGTGGTGGGTGCGCAGGAGATGCGCGATGCCTCCCTTGCCGGACTGGGAGTTGATCCGGATGACCTCCTCGTAGGTGCGGCCGATGTCGCCCGGGTCGATGGGCAGGTACGGCACCGCCCACGGGGCCTCCTCGGCGGGGACGCCCAGCTCGGCGGCCTGCTTGGCGTGGTGGACCAGGCCCTTGGCGATGGCGTCCTGGTGGGTGCCCGAGAAGGCCGTGTGGACGAGGTCGCCGCCATAGGGATGACGGGGGTGGACCGGCAGCCGGTTGCAGTACTCCACCACCTCGCGCACCGCGTCGATGTCGGAGAAGTCGATCATCGGGTTCACGCCCTGCGCGTACAGGTTGAGGGCCAGGGTCACCAGGTCGACGTTTCCGGTGCGTTCCCCGTTTCCGAACAGGCAGCCTTCCACCCGCTGCGCCCCGGCCAGGACGGCGAGTTCGGCGCAGGCCACGCCGGTGCCGCGGTCGTTGTGCGGGTGGACCGACAGGATCACGGACTCACGGCGGGCCAGATGGCGGTCCATGTACTCGATCTGATCCGCGTACACGTTGGGGGTGGCGATCTCTACCGTCGCCGGCAGGTTGTGGACCACCGGCCGGTCCGGGCTCGCCTCCCACCGGGCGGTCAGACTGTTGCAGACCTCCAGGACGAAGTCCGGCTCCGTGAGGTTGAAGACCTCCGGGGAGAACTCGAACCGGATGTCGGCACCGGGGCGCTCTTCGGCACGACGCAGCAGATAGGTGGCGGCGTCCCGGATCAACTCGTGGACCTCGGCGCGGGAGCGGCCGAGCACGACGTTGCGCCACGTGGGTGCGGTCGCGGTGTAGAGGTGCACGAGAGTGCGGGGGAGCCCTTCGACGGAGGCGATGGTCCGGTCGATCAGGTCCCTGCGGGCCGCGGTGAACACGGAGATGGTGACGTCCCGGGGGACGTCGTCGCTGTCGGCCAGCTGGCGTACGAAGTCGAAGTCGGTCTGGCTGGCGGAGGGGTAGCCCACCTCGATCTCCTTGAAGCCCATGGTGACCAGGAGGTCGAACATCCGGCGCTTGCGCTCGGTGTCCATCGGCTCGGCCAGCGCCTGGTTGCCGTCGCGCAGGTCGACGGGCACCCACAGCGGGGCCCGCCCGATCCGGCGCGAGGGCCAGGTCCGGTCCGTGAGCGGCAGGGCGACCCGTTCGTGCGCAGGCTGGTAGCGGTGCTGTGGCATCGCGCTCGGGCGCTGGGGATTCCAGCGCGCCGCGTCCGCCGGGACGTCACCGGCGGGGGTGCGCAGGGTGGGGAACGCCATTCCCCGAGAGTGGCAGGTTGTCATGCGAAACTTCTTTCGGTCGGCCATCCGGCGACCGGCGCAGCCCGGTGCCCCGCTACGGGGTGCCGGTCGTGTCAGGCCCCGCAGCGGCAGCCGAGGAGGAGATGCTCGTACGGCAACATGTGCCGTACTGTAACAACAGCTCAGGTCCTCAGACAACCTGAGAGGTATAGAAGGGTGATCTCACATGTCGCTAGGCGCCCTGCGGCCGTCCCCGCTGGTCGAGCAGGCCACCGACCGCCTGCGCGAGCAGATCACCGGTGGTGCGTGGGCCGTGGGGACGAAGCTCCCCGGCGAGACCACCCTGGCCGAGTCCCTCGGTGTGGGGCGTTCGACCGTCCGGGAGGCCCTGCGAGCCCTCTCCGGGGCAGGGCTGGTGCAGGCGCGTCAGGGATCCGGTGTGTTCGTCATCGCGACCACACCCCGGCAGGATTGGTCCACCCGGCTCCGCCAGGCGGCCATCACCGATGTCTACGAGGTCCGGATGCTCGTCGAGGTCGAAGCTGCGCAGTTGGCCGCACAGCGTCGGACGGACGACGACGTCACCGCCCTGCACGAGGCCCTGGCCCGGCGTCGTGCTGCCGCGAACGCCGGCAACGCCGAATTCGTCGCGGCCGACATCGCCCTGCACGAGGCGGTGGTCGCCGCAGCGCACAACCCGGTGCTCACCGGCCTGTTCACCGAGTTCGTGCCGGTGCTGCAGCGGCGGCTGCTCGACCTGGTGGAACTGCTCAGCCTGCGTTCCGACGACCCGAACCACGGCGACGAGGGGCACGCCGCGCTGGTGGGCGCCATCGCGGAGGGGGACGCCGGGGCGGCCGGACGGGCGCTGCGGGACGAGCTCACGCAGACGCTCGCCTTGCTCCATTCCCTCTGAACTCGTCGTCCCCGCAGCGCGGGTGCAGACGCGACGGCGAACCATGCCTCACGGCGGGTAGTTCCGGACCTGGTTGTCGGGGTGGGGGCCGCGTCGCGTCGGCTCGATCGCCCGGCGGGGAGGCGTCACGACCCGTCCGGCGGGTTGGCCGGCTGCTGTCCCGGCCAGAACGGCCACTCCTCGAACGACCGGCAGCGTCCGTCGTCGGCGAAGCGCATGACCCACAGGTCGCGGTACTCCTGCGCGACCGGGTCGCCGTAGCGGACCTCATGCCGCGACACGGCGGTGTCGCCATCGACGGCGACGATCTCGCTGGTCAGCTGGAAGACCTCGTCGGGGCCTTCGCGCTGTTTCTCCCACATCCGGGCGATGGCCGGCAGGCCCACGACGGGCGTCCAGTACGGCCCCTGCTGGTAGCTCGCATCCTCGGTGAAGAGAGTGACCAGCGCGTCCGTGCCCGGCGTCCGCCACGCCTGCTCGTAGCCGGCGAGCCAACGGTCGACGTGTGTCCTGTCCATGCCCCACACCCTGCCATCCCCCGGCGGGCGCGTCGCCGGATCGCCCCCGGTGCTGACGGGCCTTTCTGCCGCGCAGGTGGTGCCGCAGCTCACCCTGACGAACTGTACCGGCTGGTCGGTACAGTTCTGCCATGATCTCCGTTCCCACCGCGGCGGCAGGGCCGGTGTTGTCGACCCGACGGCGGTGGGCGGCCCTGGCGGTGCTGGCCGCGGCGGTGCTGCTGCTCGCCGTCGACGGGACGGTGCTCTCACTGGCGGTGCCGGCGCTGACCGCGAGCCTGGCACCGACCGCGGAGCAGGTCCTCTGGATCGGGGACATCTACTCGCTGACCCTGGCGGGGCTGCTGGTGCTGATGGGCAACCTGGCCGACCGGTTCGGCCGGAAACGGGTCCTGCTGATCGGCTCGGTGGCCTTCGGCGCGGCGTCGCTGCTGGCCGCGTTCGCCCCCAGCGCCCAGGCGCTGATCGGGGCGCGTCTGCTGCTCGGTGTGGCGGGCGCGACGCTGATGCCGTCCACGCTGTCCCTGATCCGCAACATCTTCACCGACAGCGGCGAACGGACCCGGGCGATCGCGATCTGGTCCACCGCCTTCGGGGCGGGATCGGCGATCGGCCCGCTCGTGGGCGGGTTCCTGCTGGAGCACTTCTGGTGGGGCTCGGTGTTCCTCATCAACGTACCCGTGATGATCCTGGTGGTGGTCTCCGGCCTGCTGCTGCTGCCGGAATCCCGCGACCCGCAACCGGGTCGCTTCGACGTGCTCTCCGCGCTGCTGTCCATGACGGCGATCGTGCCCCTGGTCTACGCCATCAAGCACGTCGTCGGGGCCGGCGTCGACGGCGTGACAGCGTCGTGCCTGCTGGCCGGCCTGGCCGCCGGTGTGCTGTTCGTACGACGCCAGCGGCGACTGGCACAGCCCATGCTCGACGTCGAGTTGTTCCGCAACGGGGCGTTCTTCGGGGCGGTCGTCGCCAACGTCATCGCCATCTTCGCGCTGGTCGGGCTGCTCTTCTTCTTCTCGCAGTACCTGCAGTTCGCCCGTGGGTTCAGCCCGTTGCAGGCGGGGTTGGCCGAGTTGCCCGCCACCCTGGCCTCGATCGTCGTGGTCGTGATCATCGCGCTGGTCGTGGCCCGGCTCGGCCAGGGCCGGGCCATCGCGCTCGGCCTGGTCCTGGCCGCCGCCGGGCTGGCAGCGGTGGCGGCGGCCGCGCACGCGCCGTACGTGTGGCTCGGTCTGGCGCTCGTGCCCATCGGTCTCGGGATCGGGCTGGCGATGACGCTGACCGGCGACGCCATCATCTCGGCCGCGCCACCGCGCAAGGCCGGCTCCGTCTCCGCGATCACCGAGACCGCCAACGAACTCGGAGTGGTGCTGGGCATCGCGGTGCTGGGCTCCCTGCTGTCGCTGGTGTACCGCCACCACGTGAGCGTGCCGGCCGGACTGCCCGCCGGGGATGCGGCGCGGGTCCGTGACTCGCTGGGATCCGCGCTGCAGGTGCTGCCGCCACAGTCCGCTGCCGGCGCGCGCGACGCGTTCATCACCGGCATGCAGGTCACCTCGTCGGTCGCGGCGGTGCTGACCCTCGCCGCGGCGGTGCTGGCCTGGGCGCTGATCCCGTCGCCGCGCACGCCGCGGCCGTAGGTACGGTGTCGCCGTGGGACGCACAGCCGGCCGGTCGCCGCAGGACACCCGACGCGCCCTGCTGGACGCCGCAGCGGACGCCGTGCGTGCCCGGGGGATCCACGCCTCCCTGGACGACATCGCCCGGTTCGCCGGTGTGTCGAAGGGCGGGCTGATCTACCACTTCGCCAGCAAGGAGGAGCTGATCCTGGAACTGGCCCGCGATCAACTCGCCGCCTTCCAGGCCAGCATCGACGCCGCGCTGGACCCGGCGGACACCGCACCAGGAAGGCTGACCCGGGCCTACCTCCGCGCGGCCGTGGGGCCCGCCGACGACGACGCCGCGGTACGCGAGTCGCTGGCGCTGGTCACTCAGCTCATGACGCTGCCCGCGGTCGCCGAACTCGCCCGCGCCGACGCGGAACGGCTGGAGGAGGCACTCGCCGCTGACGGACTGCCTGCCGATGTGCTGGCGCTCGTGGTGGCGGCGGCGGACGGCATGAGCACCGCGCCCCTGTGGGGTGCCCCGACGCATACGCTCGCCCATCGACGGCTGGCAGAGCGGCTGGTGCACCTGACCCGGCACCCGCACCTGTGGGAGACCGTCGTCCCGTGAGGCCGCACCACCCACGAGCGCTCCCGACGGGGCCGATGTGCTGGGATGGTCCCATGGATCCGCAAGGTCCGGCAGGCGCCCCGGGCCGGAGGAGGCCACTGTCGACGTCCCCGACAGAGCTTCTGGCGCAGCGGTTGTCGCGGGCGGGGATTCGCGACGTCGTCACCGTTGTGCCGGTGAGCGGTGGACTTGCCGCGCTCGCCGGAATAGCCCACCGCCAGGACGCGCCGCCGGTCTTCGTCAAATCCTTCGCCGAAGCGCCCGATGGTGACGACGCCGCCTTCGTCGCGGAGGCCGAGGGGCTGACGGCCCTGCGGGACCTCGCCGGGGTGCCGACACCCGAGGTGATCGTGGCGAACCACGAGGTGCTCGTGTTGTCGGTGCTGCACCCGAGGCCACCCGACCGGACCTTCTGGGAGCAGTTCGCCCACGCGCTCGCCCACCTGCACACCAGCACCGTCCATCGCCGCTTCGGATGGCACCGTGACAACTGGTTGGGACGCTGCCGGCAGATCAACGCCTGGGCCGACGACGGTTTCGCCTTCTTCGCCGAGCACCGGTTGCTCCGCTGGCTCTCCGAGCCTCGGGTCGAGTCGGCGCTCGAACCCGCCGACCGGGCCGCGTTGCAACGGTTGTGTGCCCGGCTCCCCGAACTGTTGCCGGACCGGCCGGCCTGCCTGACGCACGGCGACCTGTGGGCCCAGAACGTGCTGGCCACTGCGGACGGGCGGGCGGCGCTGATCGACCCGGCGGTGTCGTACACGTGGGCCGAGGTGGACCTAGCCCATCTCTGGACCACGGCGCCGCCGCCGGAGTCGCGCCGGTTCTTCGACGTCTATGCCGAGCTGACCGGTCTCGACGACGACTGGCCGGCCCGTATGCCGGTCATCCAGCTGCGACAGCACTTGGCGGTGCTGGCCCAGTTCGACGACGACTGGGGCGCCGCCGAGACGATCCGGGCCACGCTGAGGCCGTTCCGGGCGAGGGCCTGACCGGGGTGTCGTCGGTCAGGTGAACCGACGGCTCTCCGGCCGGTCCCTCGGGACGGCGGGCCACCTGGGGCCGGCGGTGAGTCGCTGTCGAGCCCGCGTCGGACGCTCCCGGGGCGGGCCGGTGTGGCGGGCCCCGGGCAGGCCCACCGTTCCGGTTCCGCGCCGGGCGCTGTCGGTTGGCCGCCAGTGTCCGGGCGCGGACAACGGCGCTGTCCGGCGTCGGGTCCGGCCGATGATGGGGAACGTCGACGTGCCGTCGCGACAGACCGGCGGGCGGGGCACTGCGGGCAGGAGAACGGGCATGTCATTCGAGGTCGACTTCAACTGGGCGTCGCAGGCCGTCATCGAGACGGTGGCGGTGCCGTTCCCGTCCCTGGAGACGTCACCCGACGTGGTCGTCGCCGATCCTGCGGTCCCGCAGCTGGCCTTCCAGCAGTCCGGCCCGGTCACGGTCACGATGCTCGGCTGCGGCCGGTGGAACCGGGACACCAGCTACCGGTTCAACGCCGGCTGCAACCCGCAGCCGCACCACGCGGCGGAAGTGGGGGAGATCGGGGTGCTCTTCGCTGCGGAGGCGCAGCGGTTGGAGGACTGGTTCCTCCAGCGGTATCCGACGTCCAATCCGGTGGTGCTCAAGAACGGCGGGAAGTGGAACCTCGTCCTCACCCGAAACGGTGCGGTCTTCAACTTCCACGTCGGCGTCCGGCCGGACCTCGGGTAGTTTGCCCGGGGCCGAACCGACGCCGGCCACCCGGGCGACAGGGTGCCCGGTGGCCGGTCGCGGCGGCGGCGCCGCTGACGCGAGGCGACGGTGGGCGGCGCGCGGGTGTCGACCGGCGTGGGAACGGAAGGCTAGGCTGCGACCAGGCTTCATAGAGGCAGGGAGATGTCGTGTCGCGCCGCACCGGTAGGCCCTCGTACCAACTGTCCGCGCCCGAACCACGCCGTCCGACGCGTCTCGCCGTTGTCGTCGCGGCGGTCGGGCTGGCGGCTGCTCTCCTGGGTGGCATCGTCGGGTACGCGGCCGGTCGACCGGACGCCACGGAGTCGGCCATCGCCGACATCCGCCAGGCCGAGGCGAAGCGGGACACCCAGCAGATCGCCGAGCTGACGGCGACGGCCCGCCGCCTCCGGGAGGAGGTCGCCCCGGTTCTCGCCGCCCTGCGGGCCGACCCGCCCGCCGACCGGCAACCCGACCCGCAGCAGGTCCGCCAATGGCAGCAGACCCTGCTGCGGGCGGCGGAGCCGTTCGCCAACCCGCCGTCGGGCACGACCGCGACCAATGTGGCGCGTGGTGGGCTGCGCAGCGCCGTGGAACAGGCGTCCCTGGCCGTCGAGTCGTATCTGCTCGCCGTCACCGGGCCGCTCACCCAGCGGGCCGCGCTGACGGCACTGGCCAAGCGGCAGGCCACCGAGGCCGCCACCGCCTGGTCGGTCGCCGCCACCCAGCTTGATCAGATCAACGTCGATGCCGGCCACGGTCACCAGCATGTCTACCTGGAGGGCGACCACGACGATGGCGCCCTCACCCCCGACGGTGCGGAGGAGGGCTCCGGCGGGTGACCGGTGCCCGGCCGGGCAGCACCGATCACCCGTCCGTCACCCGCAGGGACCACCGCAACGACCCGCCATCCCGCCGGCGTCACGGGACGAAACTGGCGTAGTAGGACGCCGCCATGTCCTCGTCGCCGTGACCCTGCGCGGTCGCGCGCCGGAACCGTTCCGCCCCGGCGGCCAGGACATCGAGGCGTAGCCCGTGGTCCGCACCGGCCGCGACGATCAGCCGGGCGTCCTTCTCGGCGGTCTCCACCGCGAAACTCGCCGGCGACAACCGGCCCTGCCGCACAAGATCGGTCTTGGTGTGCAGGTAACCCAGATCCAGCGGACCATCCTTGATCACCTCGAAGAAGCGGTCCGGGTCGACGCCGAGCGCCTCGGCCAGCGCCAGCAACTCCACCGCGCCGTGCGTCACCGTCAGGACCCAACTGTTCGCCACCAGCTTCAACCGGGTGCCGTCACCCCGCGCGCCGTCCTCACCCAGCCACACCACCCGGGCCGCGATCGCGTCGAACACCGCAGCGAGCTTCTCCCGGCCGGTCTGCGGCCCGGCGGCGAGCACGGTCAACTGGCCGGCCTCGGCGGGCTGCCGGGTGCCGAGCACCGGCGCGTCATAGAACGCCACCCCGTGCTCGGCGGCGACCTCGGCGAGCGCGGCCGCATCGGCCAGGCTCGCGGTGGTCGTCTGCAGCCAGGCCGCGCCCGCCCTGAGTCCGGGTGCGGCCCGCCCGATCACGTCGCGAACGGTCGCACCGTCGTACAGCATCGTGATGATCACGTCGGCGTCGCGTACGGCGTCGGCCGGTGTGTCCGCCACGGTCGCGCCGGTCCCCGCCGCCTTGTCCGGCGACCGGTTCCACACGCGTACGGCGTGCCCCGCCCGGACGAGATTGCGGGCCATGGCGGCACCCATGATGCCCGCGCCCAGCACGCCTACTGTCAACTCATCGGTCATGGGGCCATCCTCGCCCACGGTCGGCCCCTGCAGGACCGGACGTACCGGGCTGCCCCCGGCGGTGTGCCGGGGCGTCAGACGTTCCGGCAGCGGCCCGAGTCGATGCTCGTCCCGACCGCGGTCAGCTCTGCTGGTAGTTGACCGCGGCGAACCCGCACGGCTGGTGCAGGTGCAGGTAGTACGCGCCCTCGCCGTAGTCGTCCAGATCCGCGCCGCCGAGCAGACCCAGGTAGTCCATCGGTTGCCGGCAACCGGGGCAGTCGGGGTGGTCGGCATCCTGGATCCAGTCGGGCCGGCCACCCAACGTCGAGCCGCCCCGGTCCCACGCGCTGGCCTGGTAGGGGCTCTGCCGGACCTCCCCGGGTACCGGCACCAGCGCGGGCGGGTCCTCCGTCCCGGCGGGGCCGAGGTGGTCGGGGCGGGTGTTGCCGCTCCACCAGTCGGTGCCGCCGGCCGGCGTGACCCGGCTGTACAGCGTCGTGTAGCAGGCGCAGAAATAGCAGGTCTCGATCACCAGCCGGCCGGACCAACCGGTGTGCGCCAGCGCGACGCCGACGGCAGGGTCCGCCGTGTCGAGGTCCACGGCGGTCCACTGCGGCGAGGCGCACCACGGACAGGGGGGAGTGTCCGCCCGGCGTGGCGTCGCGTGCAGGATCCACCGGTACGCGGTGTCACCGCACAGGTCCCGTCGGTGGCCCTGCGGGTCGACCGTCCAGCCCCCTTCGCGCGCGTAGTCCAGGGCACCGACGTGCAGCGTGTCCGCGCCGGCCGGGGGCTGGGCCGACCAGCGCCGCACGGCGTTCTGGGCCAGCGGGTGGGCGGTGTGCGCCAGGGCGACCAGCAGATGGTTGAGCTGCTCCGGTGTGCGGCCACCGTCGATGCGCTCGACGATCCGACGGACCACGTCGGCGTCGGCTGCCCGGTACAGCTTTCCCGGCCACAGCACGTCCCGGTCGAGCAGCGAGCCCAGGTAGGGCGTCAACCTGCCCGGATCGGTGTCCGCGATCAGGGACAACTCCTCGACCGCGTCGTCGTCACCGGCGGCCACCTTCCGGACCAGCTCCTCGATCATGGGGCGATGCTAACCAACCCGACCGACGGTGTTTCCCCGGCGCGTGTCGGCGTCCGGCATCCACAGGTGGGTACTGTCCCGCCCGCCGTCTTCGGCGGACTCCGCCGGATCGCGACGACCGGTCACTCGCGTTGCCTGCCGCCCGTGAGCAGCGGCGTCACGGTGCCGGCGTCCGTCGCTTCGGTGTTGCTGAGGACCACGACGCGACGGCCCAGGTCGGGAATGTTGACGGTGAACGCCTTGAAACCCGCGTTGTGGCCGCTGTGGTGCCACCACCGTCGGCCGTCGTGCTCGCCGACGAAGACGCCGTAGCCGTAACCACTCTCCTCGGGTCCCCTGCCGGTCCGCGCCCGTTCGGTGAGCATCAGCGTCCGGTATGGTTCGCCCAGCAGCCGGCCGTCCTGCAGGGCATCGGTCCAGGTCAACACATCCTCGGCCGTCGACCACACGTCTCCGGCCCCCATGCCCACGACGTCCAGTTCCCAGGTCGGCAACGGCCGGCCCTCGGCGTCATGGCCGGGCGCCAGGTCGGGCTGTCCCGCGCCGGTGCCCGCGAACGTCCTGGTCAGGCCGAGCGGACCGAAGAGGCGATCGGCAAGGAAGACCCGGTAGGGCGTGTCGGCGACCCGTTCGACGACGTGCGCCAACAGCACGTATGCCGGGCTGCTGTAGCTCCAGCCTCCGCCCGGCGGATAGCGCAGTGGTACGCGGTGGAAGGTCTTCAGCAGTTCGTCGGGCTCGACCCACCGGGCCAGGTCGATCATCGGATAGTCGTCCCAGTGGCCGAGGCCCGAGGTGTGGGTGAGCAACTGGTGCAGCGTGATGTCCCGCCAATCCTCCGGGCACCCGTCGATCCACCGGCCCACGACATCGTCGAGGAGCAGCCTGCCGTCCTGGACGAGCAGGAGCACGGCGGCCGCGGTGAACTGCTTGCTCACCGAGGCCAGCTGGTATCGCGTCCGGGTGGCGTCGTGCACGATGAAGTCCTCGCCCTGCCGCACCAGAATCTCCGTCCGCACCATGGGTCGACCCTAGTGCCCGGACGCCTGTCAGGCGTGGGCACGCCGGGCGTCGCCTGCGCCCGCGTCTGCGGCCAGGATCAGCGTGCGGGGTCTCTACACGGTGAACGCCGGGCCGGGCCGGCCGATGCCGATCCGGCCGTTGGTGGGGCGGTGTTCGAACGTCACGCCGAGCTCGTGTTCCCAGCGCTGCATGATGTCCTGTTCGCCACGCCGGTCGATGTCGTCGAGCACGACGGCGAAGTCCTCGGCGAACAGCGGAGCGAAGAAGGGACCGGCGGGGTACCGGGAGTGTGCATGGGTGGCCTGGTAGGCGGGGGGCCCGTCGACGACGAGCAGATCGATGGTCCGACCCGCGGTCATCTCCGTCAGGCCGCGCTGCTCGTACCAGGTCGACTCCTCGCCCGGCCAGCGGGACGGAGCGGGCGTCAGGGGGGCGTGCACCACGGTCACCACGTCGCCGAGGCCCTCGTTCGCCAGTTCCCGACCGAGCAGTTTCGCCCAGCGCTCGTCGTGCTCCACGGTCCACAGGTGCCCGCCGCGCTGGCGCAGCAGGCGGCCGATGTAGAAGGTGGAGACGCCGCTGCCCAACTCGACGACGGACCGACGCTGGTGCACCAGGATCTCGTTGAGCACCGCGACGACCCCGCTCGGCCGCATGGCGCTCGCGCTCCACGGCAGGTACGTCAGCGACAGCGGGGCCAGTGCCTGCATGGCCAGCAGGTCGTTGCGCTGGAGCTCGTTGCGCTGCAGTGACGGGCGGTGGCGCTCCTCGTATTCCGGCCGTGCGTTCACCGCGGCAACACCTCCGTCAACCAGAAGGGCAGCTGCCCCTCGTCGAGCAGGTCGAGCACCACCGTCTTGGCCAGGGCGGAGGCGAAGTGCACCTGGGCGGCCCCGCTGGGTGACTGCAACCGCGACTCGAGCCTCGTACGCTCCCGTCGATAGCTGGCCGCCTGCCGGCCGTGGGCGCGGAAGTCGCTCGTCCAGCGGGACAGCTCACAGAAGTTCGCGACCGTCGGCGCGAAGTTCTCGAACAGGACCGCGCCGTGGTCGAGCCCGACGGTGTCCGGCTCCAGGAGTTGGACGAGCGTCCAGTAGTACTGGTCACTCGCTCCGTGCAACCGGTCCGTGTCGACGCCGTGCGTGCCCAGCCGACCCAGGAGGGGAAAGTGCTCGCTCGGGGGCGTCGGATACTTCGTGTTGAGGGCCACGATGTCACCGGCGGGCCCGATGAAGCCACCGCTGTTGAGATAGGGGTACGGCCGCACGGGCGGGCCGTCGTGCAGGGCGAGGCCGACGTTGCCCAGCGGCCAGCAGTTCGACTCGGCGCTGAACACGACACGCTGCGCAAAGCCCGCGTACGTCGTGCGGATGTAGTCCGCCCCCCGCAGGAAGAGCGTGTCGTACGCGTCGGTGAACATCACCAGCTCGTCCGGTGCCACCTGCTCGGCGAGGTATTCGGTCAGCAACGCGCGCTTGTCCCTCGGCCGGAAGCCCTTCTGGTTCCCCTCCAGGACGTCCAGCCTGAGTCCCGCCGCCTCGCAGGACGGCGCCAGCAGTCTGCGCAGGAAGGGATGGTCGAGGTCGGTGGCGATGGTGATGACCCTCATGTACGGCGTCCAATCGTGCTGGCGGCTCGTGCCGTTGGACCACACCGGATGCGCGCCGGACAGGTGCCCGAGCCGTGGCGGGGATCGACCGGCTGCCAAACTATCGATCCATGGTGGTCGCTGTCGAGCAGCGCCACCCGTCCCTGCCTCCCACGAGAGCTGTTGTCGAGCCGTTCTCAAGCGCGGTGGTCATCGGCTTTCCCGGGCCACCGCCCGTGGGCCGCTCGACGGACGAGGTGGTCGAGGAGCCGGGTCGGTCCGTCGGCGTCCGGCGTCACCGCCAGCACCGGATCGTCGGCCAGGATCGCCCGCTGCAGCAGGCGCAGCCGGGTGGACGGTTCCAGGCCCAACTCGTCGACCATCGTCACCCGCAGCCGGTGGAACGCCAGCAGCGCCTCCTGCCGTCGCCCGCTGCGGTGCAGGGCCACCATCAGTTGCGCGCACAGGTTCTCGTTCAGCTCGTGCTCGGCCATCAGCGCGGTGAGTTCGGCCACAACGTCCCGGTGGTGGCCGAGCCGCATCCGCGCCTCGATGCACTGTTCGACGGTGTGCAGCCGGATCTGTTCCAGCGCCTTGATCCGCGGCCCGATGACCGCACCGGCCCGGATGTCCGCCAGCGCGGGGCCCCGCCACAGGTCGCGGGCGCGCATCAGCAGCGCCGCCGCCTCGACGTGCTCGCCGGCCGCGAGGGAGCGCCGCCCGGTCGTGGCGAGCTGCTCGAAGGTCCGCAGGTCGAAATCGGTGGCGTCGAGCCCTAGCCGGTAACCGCCGGGCACGGTGACCAGCAGGCGTCGGGCGACCTCGGTCACTGCGGCGTCCAGCAGCCGGCCCAGACACTTGCGGACCTGCAGGACATAGGTCTGCAGCGTGGTCCGCGCGCTGACCGGCGGATTCGCGCCCCAGAGGTCCTGGATCAGCGTCGATGCCTGCACCGCCTGGTCCGCGTTGAGCAGCAGCAGTGCCAGCACACTGCGCGGCTTGGGTGCTGTCAACGCAACGGTGCGACCGGCGTGGCTGAGGACCAGTGGACCGAGGATCCGAATTTCCATATCCACCCGCAAAAAAGGGGAAATGGGACCTCACGCCGATGGTCCCGACCGAGAGGCTAGCGTGTCTGCCCATCGATGTCCGCAGTTTCTCAAGCCGTTTCCTAGTGGTGGCCGGAAGACTCGGGCTGCAGCCATCACACGACGCCGAGAGAGGCGGGCCGGATGACCGGACGGGGCGAGTCGGCACAGTCGCAGGCCGGGAAACCGACCGGGACTCCGGTCGCCGTGGTCGGCATCGGCTGCCGCTTCCCGGGGGCCAACGGGCTGGCGCAGCTCTGGCAACTGCTCAGCGGCGGCGGTGACGCGATCACCGAGGTGCCGGCCAGCCGGTACGACATCGACGCCTACCACGACCCGCGCCCGGGCACGCCGAACCGGATCATCAGCCGCCGGGGCGGCTTCCTCGACCAGATCGACCAGTTCGACGCCGGCTACTTCGGGGTGGCGCCCCGGGAGGCGGAGCGGATGGACCCCCAGCAGCGCCTGCTGCTGGAGACCGCGGCTGAGGCGCTCGCCGACGCCGGCCTCACCCGCGACCGGCTGTCCACCACCCGCACCGGCGTCTACATCGGCGGTATGTCCTCCGCCTACGGGCACCTGCTGAGCGATGCGTCGGTGCTGGACCTGCACGCGGCGACCGGCGGCGCACGCAGCTTCCTGGCCGGACGGGTGTCGTTCGCCTTCGACCTGCGCGGCCCCAGCATGGCGGTGGACTGCGCCTGCTCCTCCAGCCTGGCGGCGCTGCACCTGGCCTACCAGAGCGTCCGCAACGGGGAGACCCAACTGGCGCTGGCCGGCGGGGTGAACCTGGTCCTCTCACCCGAGGAGACCATCCCGTTCTCCGCGGCCCGGATGCTCGCCGCCGACGGCCGGTGCAAGTTCGGCAGCGCCCACGGGGACGGTTTCGTCCGCAGTGAGGGTGTCGCCGTGCTGGTGCTCAAACCGCTGGACCGGGCCGAGGCGGACGGCGACGCCATCCACGCGGTGATCTACGGGTCCGCGGTCGGCAACGACGGCCAGTCCGGCGGGTACCTGCTCACGCCGTCCCAGCCAGGTCAGGAAGAGACGCTGCGTGCGGCGTACGCCAACGCGGGTGTGTCGGCCGGGCTGGTGGACTACATCGAGGCGCACGGCACCGGGACCGCGGCCGGTGACCCGGTGGAGCTGGGTGCCCTCGGCGTGGTGACCGGCGAGGGCCGCGACGGGCGGTCGCCGTGTCTGGTCGGCTCG
This sequence comes from Micromonospora matsumotoense, assembly GCF_900091525.1. GTDB lineage: Bacteria > Actinomycetota > Actinomycetes > Mycobacteriales > Micromonosporaceae > Micromonospora > Micromonospora matsumotoensis. The sequence continues at coordinate 121,824 of NZ_FMCU01000008.1, read as the reverse complement.
GTCAAGACGAACATCGGCCACACCGAGGCGGCCGCCGGGCTGGCCGGGGTCATCAAGGCGGTGCTCGCCCTCCAGCACCGGGAGATCCCGCCGAGCCTGCACGCCGAGGAGCTGACCGGCGCGGTCGACTGGGCGGGACTGCGGCTTAGGCTGGTGCGGGAGCGCACCCCGTGGCCGCAGGCCGACCGGCCGGGTCTGGCCGGGGTCAGCTCGTTCGGCATCTCCGGCACCAACGCGCACGTGGTGCTCGGTGAGTACCCACCGGCCGCACCCGCACCCGCACCGGTCCGCGCCGACGGGGACGAGGCGCAGCTGCTGGTGCTCTCCGCACCCGACCCCGCCGCGCTCGCCGCGCTCGCCACCGGGTACGCACGCTTTCTCGAACCGGACGGTGCCGGGCGGGAACTGCCGCTGCGCGACGTGTGCTTCAGCGCGGCCACCCGGCGCGACCACCATGAGCACCGACTGACCGCCGTCGGCACGTCGCCGGACGAACTGGCCGAGCGGCTGCGGGCGTACGCCGCCGGTGAGTCCCGGCCCCGGCTGGGCGTCACCGCGTCGGCACCGGTGGAGGGCGGCCGGCCGGCGGTCGTCTTCGTCTTCCCCGGCCAGGGCTCGCAGTGGGACGGCATGGGTCGCGAGTTGCTGGCCGGCTCGCCGGTCTTCCGCGACATGCTCACCCGCTGCGACGAGGTGATCCGGGCCGAGACCGGCTGGTCCCTACTGGACCGGCTGACCGGCGGGGCGGACGCCCCGGCGTCGATCGACACGATCCAGCCGACCCTGTGGGCGATGGAGACCGCCCTGTGCGCGCTGCTGCGCGACTGGGGCGTCGAGCCGGACCACGTGGTGGGGCACAGCATGGGCGAGGTGGCCGCGGCGTGCGCGTCGGGCGCGCTCAGCCTCGCCGACGCCGGTGCGGTGATCTGCCGGCGCAGTCGGCTGCTCAAGACGGTCGCCGGGCAGGGCGCCATGTACTCGGTGGAGCTGTCCGTCGCCGACGCGCAGGCCGCGCTGGCCGGCCACGAGCACCTGGTGGGCGTGGCGGTGAGCAACAGCCCCGGCTCGACGGTCCTCTCCGGCGATCCGCAGGCCCTGGCCGCCATCGTCGCGGGCCTCGAAGAACGCGGTGTGTTCTGCCGCCAGGTCAAGGTGGACGTCGCCTCGCACAGCCCGCAGATGGAGCAGTTGCGCGAGGAGTTGTTGGCCAGCCTCGGCGACATCGCGCCCCGCGCGGGGCGTACCCCACTGCACTCCACCGTGGACGACGCGCCGTGCGACGGCTCCGGGTGGGACGCGGCCTACTGGGTACGTAACCTGCGCGAACCGGTGCGCTTCGGTGACGCGGTGGCGCACCTGGCCGGGCGGGACGGGACGGTGTTCGTGGAGATCAGCCCGCACCCCATCCTGTTGCCGGCCATCCGGGAGGCCCTGGCGCTCGCCGGGTCCGACGGTGTCGCCGTCGGTTGCCTGCGCCGCGACGAGCCGGAACGGGCCAGCCTGCTCGACACCGTCGGCGCCCTGCACCGGGCCGGGTGCCCCGTCGACTGGCACCGGGTGTCCGGCGGGCCGCCGCCCCGCTACGTGCGGCTGCCGTCCTATCCCTGGCAGCGCCAGCGGCACTGGCTCGTCCCGCCCGCAGCCGGCCGGCCGGCCCCGCACCGGGTGGAGCGGGTCGTCGACCTGACCCACGAGCGTTACCTGCTCGACCATCAGGTGCAGGGCACCGTGGTCGTGCCCGGCACGGCGTACGCGGAGATGGTGCACGCCGCCGCCGACGGGATCTGCGGCGGGCAGACGCCCGTCCTGCGCGACATCCGGTACGTCGACGCGCTGTTCCTGCGCCCGGACCAGCCGGCACCCACCCTGTCCACGACGTTCACCCCGCGCGGGCCGGACACCTGGGACTTCGCGGTGACCGGTGCGGAGGCGACACACGTCACCGGCACGGTGACCCGGACCCCACCCGCCGGGCGGCGCGCGCTGCCGCTGGACACCATCCGGGCGGCCTGCCCCGACCATCTCACCGGTGCGGACTTCTACCGGCGCTTCGCCGCGCGGGGCAACGAGTGGCGGGGCGCGTTCCAGGGCATCGCGGAGCTCTGGGTGGGCGACGGTCAGGCGTTGGGCCGCATCCAGGTGCCCGCCGGGGTCGACCCGACCGGGTACACCTGCCACCCGGCGCTGCTGGACGCGTGCGGACAGGTGCTCGCGTCGCTGATCCCGGCCGCCGACCGGTCGTCGGCGTTCGTCCTGGGCAGCATCGACGAGCTGTCGATCCACCCGGATCCCGGCACGCCCGCGTGGGCACACGCCGTCGCGGTCACCGCCTGGCGCTCCGACTCGGTCTGCGGCGACCTGGTGGTGTCCGACGCGGACGGCCAGGTGATCGTGGAGATCAACGGCCTGCGCCTGCAGTACCTCCAGCCGCCGGACTCGGTACGTGACCCCGACGGCTGGTTCCACGAGTTGCGGTGGCAGCCACTGCCGGCGCTGCCCGACGTGGCGCGGCCGGGCGACCGCCGCCTGGTCCTCGCCGACCGGACCGGCGTCGGCGTCGCGCTCGACGCCGAGGTGCGGGTGTTCGCGGGCACCGGCTACCGGCGGCTGGCAGCCGACCACTACGAGATCGACCCGACCGCACCGGCGCAGTACCGCCGGTTGCTCGCCGACGTGCGGGCCGACTTCGACGGCCTGGCGCCGACCGAGGTGGTGCACCTCTGGGCGCTGGACGTGGACCAGCCCGACGACTCGGCCCCGGTGCAACGGCAGGCGCAGGACGCCGAGCGTCTCGGCTGCGCCAGCGTCCTGCGGCTGCTGCGGGCGCTCGCCGACGCCGGTCTGGCCGAGCCGCCCCGGCTGACACTGGTGACCCGGGGAGCGCACCGGGCGGGGGACACGGACCGCAGCGTGTCGATGTGGCAGGGCGCCGTCTGGGGCCTGGGCCGGGTGCTCGCCCACGAGCACCGGGACCTGCGCTGCGCCCTGGTCGACCTGGACCCGGCGGGGTCGCCGGCCGACCTCGCCGCCGCGTTGGGCCGGGAGTTGGCCGGTGCCGGCCCGGAGGACCAGGTGGCGCTGCGGGGCGGCCGGCGGTACGCCGCGCGGCTGCGGTCCAGCTCCGTCGGCGCCCGCCGGCCGGACGGGGCGGAGGTCGCCCACCAGGTGCAGGCCACCGTGCCCGGCATGCTGGACGGGATGCGCCTGGTGCCGGTGCCGCGCCGCGCGCCGGGGCCGGGCGAGGTGGAGGTGCGCGCCGACTACCTCGCGCTGAACTACCGCGACGTGCTGGTCGCCATGGACATGTATCCGAGCCTGTCCGACCGGCCGGCGACCGTGATCGGTGAGTGCGCCGGGACGGTCACCCGGGTCGGACCGGGCGTGGCCGGGCTGCGGCCCGGCGACGAGGTGGTGGCCATCGCCCTGGAGACGCCCGCCGCCAGCTACCTGTGCGTCAACGCGCACCTGGTACGCCGACGTCCGGCCCGGCTCACCCCGCAGGAGGCGGCCACCGTGCCGGTCGGCCTGGTCACCGCGTACCAGTCGCTGGTGCACCTGGCGCAGGTGCGACCCGGCGAGCGGGTGCTGATCCACCACGCCACCGGCGGGGTCGGCCTGGCCGCGGTGCAGGTGGCCCGCTGGCGCGGCGCCGAGGTGTACGCCACCGCGGGCAGCCCGGAGAAGCGCGCGCTGCTGCGGATGATGGGCGTCGCGCACGTGTCCGACTCGCGGAGCACCGGGTTCGCCGACGAGATCCGGGAAGCCACCCGGGGCGAGGGCGTCGACGTGGTGCTCAACACGCTGGCGGGGGAGGGCCTGCTCAGGAGCGTGGAGCTGCTGGCCGACCGGGGGCGCTACGTCGAGCTGAGCCGCCGTGACCTGGTCGAGGGCACCCGGTTGGACCTGCGGCTGTTGGCCCGGGGCGCCTCGTTCTTCGTGGTCGACGTGGTGGATCTCGGGCTCAGCGACCCGCGTCGGCTCGGCGCGATCCTGGAGGAGACCCTGACCCTGGTGCAGGCCGGTCTGCTCGAACCGCTGCCGCACCGGGTCTTTCCCGCTGCCGAGTTGGTCGGGGCGTTCCGGCACCTGGCGCAGGCCCGGCACATCGGCAAGGTGCTGGTGTCCACGACGGACCTGACCGCGCCCGCACCGGTCGAGGTCGCCGCCCCGCACCGGCCGGTCCGGATCGATCCGGCCGCCGGTTACCTGGTCACCGGCGGGCTGGGCGACCTCGGCCGGGTGGTCACGGACTGGCTGGTCCGCGAGGGTGCCCGGCACATCGTGCTGACCGGGCGAACCCCGCTCGACCGGACGGGCGGCGAAGGCTGGCTGACGGACCTGCGGCGGCACGGGGTGCGGGTGGCGTACGAGGCGGTCGACGTGGCCGACGAGGACGCGATGCGGGCGGTCCTGCGCCACCACGAGCAGGACGGCCCGGCGATCCGGGGCGTGGTGCACGCGGCGGGCGTCATCGAGTACGGCGCACTGTCCGAGCTGGACGACCGGGTGCTGTCGGCGGTCCTACGGCCGAAGGTCACCGGCGCGGCCGTACTGCACCGGCTCTTCGCCGAGCGGCCGCTGGACTTCTTCGTGCTGTTCTCCTCCGGATCAGCGGTGCTCAGCTCCCCGATGCTCGGCGCGTACGCCGCCGCGAACGCCGCCCTGGACTCGCTGGCCGACCAACGCCGGCTCGCCGGGTCGACCGCGCTCAGCGTGAACTGGGGCTTCTGGTCGGTCGGCATGCCCGCGCGGGTCGGGCACCAGCAGGGCCGGGCGATCAATCCCGCCGGGATGGACACGTTCAGCCCGCGGGAGGGCATCGAGGCCCTGCGCCTCCTGCTGGCCAGGGACGCCACCCACGGCGTGGTGCTGCCCGCCGACTGGCGGCGGTGGGCGACGGCGCATCCGGACGCGGCGGCCTCGCCGCTGCTGCGTGACCTGCTCGCCGATCCCACCCCCGCCACAGCCGGCGCCGTCCCGGCGTCCCCGACGCCCGCCGTTCCGGCGTCCCCGACGCCCGCCGTTCCGGCGTCCCCGACGCCCGCCGTTCCGGCGTCCCCGACGCCCGCCGTGCCGTGGGCGCCGCCGGCCCCGACGCCCACGAGCCCGTCCCCGGGACACCGCACGGACGCCGGCACCGCGGACGCCGCCCTCGCGACGGTGCCGGGCACCGCGGTCGTGGGCACCGCTGAGGCGGGCTCCGAAGTCGTGCGCAGCGCGGTGGCGCGCGGTGGCGCGGCGGGTCCCGCAGCGGTGGGCGGTGGCGCGGCGGGTCCCGCAGCGGTGGGCGGTGGGGTGGCGGGCACGCTGACCGACCGGGACGCCGTGGAGCGTTACCTCGCCCAGGTGCTCGCCGACGTGCTGGGCATGTCGTCGGCGCAGGTGCACCCCCGGCGGCCGCTCAAGCGGCAGGGCCTGGACTCGTTGATGGCCGTCGAGGTCCGCACCCGGGTCCAGCGTGACCTGGGCATGATGCTGCCGATCGCGAAGATGCTCGGCGGCCACAGCGTCGCCGAGTTGGCCGGCGAGGTGTTCACCCAGTTGGGCGACCCCGGCCGCCACTGACCGGGCCCGGCCCGTGGCCGGTGCACCGGACGACCCGGCCCGCGCCGCGCCGTACGCGCGACGTGGCCACCGGCGGCGGGTCGCCCGCGTCGCCGTCCGTCGGATACGACACGACCCGGTGGCGGTGACCGCGGGCGTGCCGGTCACCGCCACCGGGTCGTGCGTCAGGTACCGCTCGTCGTGCCGGTCGCGTGGTCCGCCGTCAGCCGCGTGCCGCGTCGGCCTGCGGGATCAGCTCCGCCCGCTTGGCCACCTCGGCGGCGAACTCGCCCAGCGTCATGATCGCCAGGGTCTCGATGTCGTCGTCGTCGAACGTCACGCCGAACTGGTCCTCGACCCGCAGCGCGAGTTCGGACACGGCGAGCGAGTCGAGGTCGACGCCGGACGGCCCGAGCATGGAGTCGGCGTCGGTGTCGTCGGTGTAGTAGTTCATCTCCCGGAGCGCCTGGATGGTGAACGCCAAGACATCGTCGGCTGACATGGTGCAGCTACCTTCCTCTCGGGCGGCGGGTCGTCGTCTTCGGCGGACCGTCCCGACGTCCCGGTGTGGAGCCGGTCACCGGCTTGGGGCCCTGCCGTGCGACCGGGGCCGGGCGGGTGTGGCCGGCGGTCGAACAGGTTCGACCCACCTCGGGTACGGCTCCGCTATCCATGAATAGGCTGGAGTCAATCGACGGCACCGCACCCCGTCACCGATTTCCGTCGCGCCAGCACGCCTGTCGGCGACATATTTCCGAAATGCGTTGCCCGAAGTTATCAGCGGTTGTTCGCGTCGGTCAACGCGGTGTATGTGGCCGCAGCGCGTGCTGCAGCAGGAGCGGTGGCGAGACTCAAGCAGTTCTCAGTCGGGCGTTGAGTTGACGTGCGCCGCGTCCCTCCGGGGGGCCACTAAAGTCCTTCCGAAAGGCGGACGTGACGCCGTGGCCGGCCGATTCGGGAGACGCGGTTGAAGATCACCAACGTTTACCTGTCCGGGCTGGGTGTCTTCCAACCGCCCGTGACGGACGCCGGCCAGGCCGCCCGGCGCGGCGACTACAGCCCGGCCGCCTACCTGGAGAACCGGCTGACCGGCGCCGGCGTCGCCGGGGACGTCTCACCGCCGGAGATGGCCGTGCACGCGGCCCGTCAGGCGCTGACGCGGGCCGCCGTCGACCCGGCCGGGATCGGCCTGGTGCTGCACGCGTCCATCCACCACCAGGGCCCGGAGATGTGGCTGCCCGGCCCGTACATCCAGCGGGAGGTCGTCGGCACGTCGGCCCCCGCGTTCGAGGTCCGGTTGGGCTGCAACGGCGTGTTCGCGGCGCTGGAGATCGCCGCCGGGCACCTGGCCGTCGCGGCGGCGGGCCGGCCGGTGCTGGTGACCACGGCGGAGAACCTCGGCTCACCGCTGATCGACCGGTGGAACTCCGCGCCCGGCTTCATCCTGGGCGACGCCGGCAGCGCGCTGCTGCTGGACCGCGACGCCGGTTTCGCCCGGCTGCGTGCCGTGGGCAGCGTCGTCGTGCCCGAGGTGGAGCCGCTGTACCGGGGCGGCGAGCCGCTGTATCCGCCGCTCGCGGCGCAGGGCCGCACGATCGACATGCGCGAACGTGCCGAGTACTTCCGCAACAACGTGATGTCGCTGACCGACGCCGCCGAGATCAGGACCCGCGCCCGGCTCGACCTGATCGAACGGACGCTGGACGAGGCGGACCGCAAGCTGGTCGACATGACCCGGGTCATCTGCGGGAACTCCGCCGCCTACATGGTGCAGCACGATCTGGTGGAGCCGCTGGGCATCACCATGGAGCGCACCACCTGGCAGTTCGGGCGCGGCGTCGGGCACACCGGCGCGAGCGACCAGTTGCTGTCGCTCAACCACCTGCTGGTCACCGGGCAGCTCGCCGCCGGTGACCACCTGCTGCTCTACGGCGGCGCACCGGCCACCCTGTCCTGCGCGGTCCTGGAGATCCTGGACGTCCCGGCGTGGGCCGGGGCATGACCGCGCCCGCACGTACCTGGATCGTCACCGGAAGCGCGGCCGGTCTCGGCCGGGCGCTGGTGACCGAGCTGCTCGCCCGGGGGCAGACGGTGGCGGCCACCGCCCGCGACCCGCGTGCCCTGGCGGACCTGCGACCGCCCTCGGCGCAGGCGCTGTGGACGGCCCGACTGGACGTCACCGACCCGGAGCAGATCCGGCAGGTGGTCGACGACGCCGCCCGGGCGCTCGGCCGGATCGACGTGGTGATCAGCAACGCCGGGTACGCGTTGGTCGGCGCGGCCGAGGAGGCCGGCCGCGATCAGATCGACCGGCAGATCCGCACGAACCTGACCGGGCCCATCCACCTGGCCCAGGCGGTGCTGCCGCACCTGCGGGCGCAGGGCGGCGGGCGGATCGTCCAGATTTCGAGCATGGCCGGGCAACGGGGGTCACCCGGCACGGCCGTCTACTGCGCCACCAAGTGGGGTGTGGAGGGCTTCTTCGAGTCGCTGGCCGCCGAGGTGAAGGGCTTCGGGATCGGCGTGACGATCGTCGAGCCCGGCACCGTGAGCACCGGATTCTTCGGGCGGAGCAAGGAGGTGACCATCGCGTCGCCCGCCTACGCGGGCACCCCGGCGGCGATCCTGCGTCGCCGGGCCGAGGACGGTCGGCTGTCCTGCCGTGGCGACCTGGCGAAGATGGCCGGCGCCATCGTGGACGTCGCCACCCGCCCGACCGCCCCGCTGCGGCTCGCGCTCGGCAGCGACGCGTACGCCACGATCCGGCGCGGACTGACCGCGCGGCTGGCGGAACTGGAGGACCAGAAGCAGATCGCGTTCTCCACCGACCTGACCGGAGACGACGGGTCGACCACGCCGTCGACGCCGCACCGAGGACCAGAGGGGAGCGAAGATGCGCATCGCCGTCCTGGCGCTCGGCAGCCGCGGTGACGTCTATCCGCTGACGGCACTCGCCGCCGAGCTGGCCCGCCACGGCCACGAGGTACGCGTCGGGGCGTCACTGAACCTGGTTGACCTGCCCCGACAGTTGGGGCTCGACGTGGTGCCGGTCGGGTGGGACCAGCAGTCGATGATGCAGTCCGAGCGTGGCCGGGAGTGGGTCACCATGAGCAACCTCGACTCCTTCCTCCAGTTCACGATCGAGGCGTACCGGGACTACGGTCGCCAGTTCGGCGACGAGGCGATCACGTTCACCGCCGGCTGTGAGGCCATCGTCTGCGCTGTGGTCAGCGAGCAGTGGGCTGCGACGCTGGCCGAGGCGTACGACGTCCCCCTCGTCGCGTACGACCTCACACCGGCCCGGCCGAACGACGTGGTGCCGCATCCGCTGGTGGCTGCCGATCCGCTGCCGACCGCCGCGGCGAACCGGGCCACCTACCTGCACTACACCCGGCGGGCCTGGCGGTACCGGCGCGACCTGATGTTCCAGTTCCGCAGCCAGCTCGGGCTCCCTCCGATGCCGCCGCCCCCGAGGCAGCAGCGGCGACCGCTGGAGCTGCAGGGCTACAGTCCCACCCTGGTGCCGGGCCTGACCTGGGATGCCTACCGTCCGATCGTCGGTGACCTCCGGTTGACCCCGGCCGACCTGCACCGCGCCGGCATGTCCACCCTCGATCCCGAGCTGGCGCGGTGGTTGGCGGCGGGCGAACCGCCGGCCCTGTTGACGTTCGGCAGCACGCACGTGCCGGATCCGGCGGCGATGATGGCGGGGATCAGCCGGGCCTGCCGGTCGCTGGGTGTGCGTGCCCTGGTGGCCACGGGCTGGGGCCTGTCCGGGGTCGCGCCGTCCTCGACACCGCAGCTGCGGGTGGTGCCCTACGTGGACTACGACCTGGTGCTGCCCCACTGCGCCATGGTGGTGCACCACGGCAGCGCCAGCATCACCGCCGCCGGTGTCCGCGCCGGCATCCCCACGATGGTCTGCTCCTCCTACGCCGACCAGCCGTTCTGGGGCCGCCAGTTGGAACGGCTCGGTGCCGGTGTGCACGTGCGGTTCACCGAGCTGTCCGAGGACGTGCTGCGGTCGGGCATGTCCCGCCTGACCACCGATCCGCTCCGGCGGCGCGCGGCACAGCTCGGCGAGCAGATACGCGCGGAACCCCACGGCACGCTCGTCGCCGCCGACGAGGTCGACAGGTATCTCGCGGCATGAGCGGCGGAGCGACCGCCCTCGACCGTGGCCGGGCGGCCGTCGAGGAGGTGGTCGGGCTGCTCGACCTGGCAACTGTCGAACCCGCCGACGCAACGGTCACCACGGGCCGACTGGTGCCCGTCGCGGGGGTGTTCTCCGGTCGTGGCACGGCGCGGGGAACCACCCGCCGGTACGGAGGGCTCATCGCCGCACAGGCGCTGACCGCCGCCGCGCACACCGTGCGCCCCGGTCGACCGGTGCACTCGCTGCACGCGTACTTCACCCGGCCGGGCGACAGCCGCAGGCCCGTCACCTACCTGGTCGAGACCCTTCGGGACGGCCCGTCCATGTCCACCCGACGGGTGGTCGCCATCCAACGCGACACCCCGATCTTCTTCCTGACCGCCTCGTTCCATGATCCCGGCACCGGGCTCGCGCACGAGCGGCCAGCGCCCAAGGTCCCGCCACCGGAAGAGGTGCCGACCCTGGCCCGGCTGCTCGCCGACGCGCCCGATCGGTTGGCCGCCGTGGAGCAGATGCTCTTCGCGTTCGACGCCAGGTACATCGGCCCGCCGCCCGGGGAACAGGCGGACGGGGAGCGGGCGGGCGAGGCGTACCGCCGGGCCTGGGTGCGGGTGGCCGGGAAGCTGCCCGACGACGTGTCGCTGCACGCCGGCGCGCTGGTGCTCATCTCGGATCTGCCCCTGCTGCTCAGTGCGATGGTGGCCGGGCACGGGACGGCATGGGGGCCGGGTGACCTCGGCGTCAGCATCGACCACACGGTGTGGTTCCACCGACCCTGCCGGGCGGACGAGTGGCTGCTGTACGACTGCGACAGCCCGTGGGCGGCCACCGGTCGTGGCCTGGCGACCGGACGCCTGTACGCGCGCAACGGCGACCTGGTGGCCACGGTGGCCCAGGAGGGTCTGCTGCTGACCCGGCCCGCCCGGTGAGCCGGGGGAACGACGGGTCCGCCCCGGGGTGGCGGCCCACCGCCGCCCTCAGACCGGAACCGCCTCGATCGCGCCGTCGGTGACGCCCGCGACGGCGAAGCCGGCGTCGGCGAGGAGCCGGCCGTACTCCGCCGCGGTGCGGTCCCGCCCCTCCATGAGGACCAGCATCAGCAGATCCACGATCCGGTTGCGGGGCGCTCCCCAGGTGCCCGCGCCGGCCCCGGCCTGCTGCGGCTGTGCCGGCAGCAGCTCCTCCAGCACCAGCAGCCGCGCTCCGGTCGGCATCGCCGCGCGCACCCGGGCCAGCACCCGGGCGACGTTCCCGTCGTTCCAGTTGTGCAGGACCCGCCGCAGCACGTACCGGTCCCCGTGGGTGGGCACCCGGTCGAAGAAGCTGCCGACGACGATGTCGACCCGGTCCAGGACCCCGGCGGCGGCGAGCCGGGCGCGTCCCCGGGCGGCGGCCTCGGGCAGCTCGACGAGGACTCCGCGCAGCTCGGGGCGGGCCCGGAGGAGACCGGCGAGCAGGCCGCCGTCGCCGCCGCCGAGGTCCACCACGGTACGGGCGTCGTCGAACAGCCGGGCGGGTGGCGGTGGCGGCTCCGGGGCGGTGGACATGGCCCCGTTGAACGTCGCCGCCAGCTCCGGATGCCCGCCCAGGTACTGGTAGAAGGGCTCACCGAAGCGGTCGGTGAACGCCGGCCGGCCGGTGCGTACGGTGTCGAGCAGGCCGGCGAACGAGGCGAAGACCTCCTGGCCGTACAGGACGGCCGTGTCGCGGACCGAACCGGGGACGTCGGTGCGCAGGTATTCCCCCATCCCGGACAGGACGAAGTCGTCCGGACCGGTCTGGCGCAGGACGCCGGCGTCGGCGAGCGCGGCGAGCAACCGGCGCAGCGCGACCGGGTCCAGCCCGGCAGCCGCTGCCAGCTCGGCACCGCCGGTGGTGCCCGCGGCGATCCGGTCGGCCAGGCCGAGCAGGGCGAAGACCGAGCACGCCTGCGCCGTCCAGGTGGCACAGAGGACGTTCAGCAGCCGCTTGCGGAAGTACTCGTCGTCACGCGCCACGGACGCCTCCCTGCGCCAGGGACCGGACCGGGGCCGGGCCTCTCGAGCGGGCCCACCCCGAGGACGGTCCCCACGGCGGTGCGGTCGGTTCCCGTCGCGGTGGGGAGTGTCCTTCCGTGCCCTGTCGCTGCCGCGGCATAATCGTTCTCCACCGAGCCTCTAGTGAATGTCGAGATAAGTGCGGGCCGGGCCCACCCACGCCTCGGTATCGTCAATTCGGCCCGGGTCATCCTCGCATTAACCCGGGTGTCCTGACAATTATCGAAAATGCGGGCGGTGGGGGATTGAATGGGTGCCGTCGGAGTCGCCCGGCCCGGGCCGCACGTCGCCCGGGGTCGTCACGGGCGGCGGAGGACCCGGCGGGCACCCGGGGTCGTCCCCGGCCGGCACGGCGTGCCGTGGTGATGCCGGACCTGGTGGTACGGCTGCGCCGCACGGCGGGCGACGGGCGGCCCGCCGCCCGCGCGCTGCTCGTCGAGACGGCCGCGGCGATGGCCGGTGCCCCGCCGGCCGCGATCGCGGTGGAGCACACGGCGGCGGGCGGGCCGGTGCTGCGCGGCGTCGCCACGGGCTGGCACGCCAGCGTCAGTCACACCCGTGGCCTGGTCGCGGTGGCGGTGTCCCGGATCGGACCGGTCGGCGTCGACGTCGAGGAGGTGCGTCCGCTGCCCGCGCTCGGTCTGAGCCGACGGTGGTTCGCCCCCGAGGACACCGACTGGCTGCGCGGCCGGCCGGCGGACCGCCTCGGCGTCGACTTCCTGGCACTGTGGACCGGCAAGGAGGCGGTGGCCAAGGTGTACGGCACCGGGCTGCGCGGCGGCCGGCTGCTGCGCTGGCGTACCGCGCCGCCGGCACCACCCGCGTGGCGGCCCGCCGTCGACGCTCCCGGGGTCCTGGTGACCCACCGGGAGCTGCCCGGCCACGTGTTGGCGGTCGCGAGCGTGTCGGCGTGCTCCGGGCACCCACGGTCGGTCGTCGGCCGCTGATGCAGACCGCTCTCGTCCTCGGTGGCAGCGTCGCCGGCATGATCGCCGCCCGGGTCCTGGCCGACCACGCCGACCAGGTGTGGATCGTGGAGCCCGATCTGTTGGCGGACGCCCCGGTGATCCGCCGTGGCGCGCCGCACGGCAGCCAGGCGCACACCCTGCTCGGCCGGGGCCGGACCGTCATCGACCGGCTGCTGCCCGGCGTCGTCCGGCAGATGGTGCGCGAGGGCGGCCAACTGGTCGGTAGCGGTCCCGGTGGCGCGCAGTGGTTCCTCGACGGTCGGCCCAAGGTCCCGGTGCGCGGCGGCAGCGTGGTCAGCGTGTCCCGTCCGTTCCTGGAGTGGCACATCCGCCGGCGGGTCCTGGCGCTGCCGAACGTGGCCCTGGTCGGGGGCACCGCCGTCGGGCTCACCGCGACCGCCGGCCGGGTGGACGGCGCGCTGGTCCGCCCGCCGGGCGGCACCGACGCGCAGCGGCACGGCGCGCAGCTCGTGGTGGACGCCACCGGACGGTCCAGCCGGTTGGCCGACTGGCTCGGTCGGCTCGGCTATCCCGCGCCGGACAAGCGCCGGATGGCCCTGGACCTCGGCTACGCCACCTGCCTGTTCCACCGGGAACCCGGCCAGCGGCTGGCCGGCCACGTGGCGGTCTACTCGGTCCACACGCCGAGCCGGGCGCGTAACGGGCCCAGCTCGATGACCCCCGTCGAGGGCGATCGCTGGCTGACGTTGGTCAGCGGTTACGGCGACCGGCGACCGGGCCGGGACCTGGGCGAGTTCCTGGCCCGCTGCCGGTCGAACCCGGCCACCCCGCTGCGGATGCTGCCGGACGCGTGCGAGCCGGCCAGCGAGGTGTACGTGCACCGCTTCCCGGACAGCGTCCGCCGCGAGTTCGACCGGCTGGACCGGTTCCCGGCGGGCCTGGTGGCGGTCGGCGACGCGGTCGCCTCGTTCAACCCGACCTACGGCCAGGGCATCTCGGTGGCGGCCCTCCAGGCGGTCGCGCTGGCCGAGTGGCTGGCCGAGCCCGGCGCGGTGGACGGGCCGGCGCACGCGTACTTCCGGCGGGTCCGGGCGGTGGTGGACGACGCCTGGGACTTCTCCGCCGCGCAGGACCGTTACCTGCCGCACGTGACCGCCGCCCGGCCGTTCGGCTGGCGGCTGCGCCGGGGCCTGGCCGAGGCGGTCCAGCACGCGACCGTGACCGACGAGGTGGTGCACCGGGCCTTCCTGGAGGTCGTCAACCTGGCGGCCGGGCCCGCGCGGTTGCGCCGTCCGGACATCCTCTGGCGGGTCGGCGCCGCCGCGTTGCGCCGGCCCTGATCCCGTTCGCCCGAGGCGCGGCAGCCGGGCCTTCCGGACGACCAACCCCTTTTGAGTGAAGGCCGTCAATGGTGTGGATGTACGGCCAAAAGGGCGTTCCGTCACTCGGTGCGGGTGTTGCCGAACGGCGGTGCGGGGTGCCGCCGAACCGATGTGCCGTCGCGGGCGGAATCCGGGCGGCGGCCGGTCCGGCGCCTGGTCGGTGGGCCCGCCGGGCCGGTCGTCTCGGCCTCTCTCAGCGGCCTGACCTCAGGCTTTCCATCGGTCCTCGAAGATGGCTTGAGCAATCTGCGACGGTCGCCCCAAAACCGGCTAGCCTCTCAGTCGAACCTCGTACCACCACGGTACGAAAAGACGTGAATTCCGCTTGGGACTGACGCTTATCTATGGTGATGGGTAAGGCTGTCGCTTTCATGCGGATCCCCGCAACGGCACGTCGACAAGAGGGCGGATCGCTCTCGGGGGGAGGGGCCATGGAAATCCAGATCCTGGGACCGCTCGTGCTCGCCCACGCCGGGGCGGTCGCCACACCGACCGCCCCGAAGCCCCGCAGTGTGCTGGGCCTGTTGCTCCTCAACGCCGACCAGACCGTCCAGGTCTCCGCGTTGATCCAGGAGCTGTGGGGCGGGTCCCCGCCGGTCAGCGCGCTGACGACGCTCCAGACGTACGTCCTGCAGATCCGCAAGTGTTTCGCCGGCCTGCTCGGCGTGCCGGTCTCCGAGGTGGCCAAGCGGGTGCTGGTCACCGTGCCCGGCGGCTATGCCCTGCGGGTCGGTGCCGACGAGTTCGACCTGCGCCTGTTCGAACAGCTCGCCTCGGCCGGCCGACGGGCCCTGGCGGCCGGCGAGAATGTCGACGCGGCGGCGCTGTTGGTACGCGCCTGCGCGCTCTGGCGTGGCCCGGCACTGGCCGACGTGCGGGCCGGCACCGTGGCCGAGCCCCGGCTCAAGGCGCTGGAACAGGTCCGGCTCAACACCCTCGAACAGTGCATCGAGGCGCGGATGCGGCTCGGTCACCACCAGGACGTGCTGGCCGAGCTCACCCTGCTGATCGCCGAACACGGGCTGAACGAGAACCTGTGCGCGCAGCTGATGGTCGCGCTGCACCGCAGCGGCCAGCGGCGGGAGGCCCTGGCGGTCTTCCACCGGCTGCGTACGTCGATGGTGGAGGAGCTGGGGCTGGAGCCGTCCAAGCGGTTGCACCTGCTCCAACAGGCGGTCCTCGCGGACGATCCGGCGCTGGAGGTGGCCCCCCGCGACGACGGGCTGACCCAACTGCTCGACCACCTCGTGCTCCAGCGTGCCCGCGTGCGGTAGCCGTCGGCCGACCTTCCGCGCCGTGAGCGACCGGGTGACGCAGCCCCAGCCGCGCTGCTCGACCGGCCCGGGCCGGCACGCCACCGGCAGTGCGGGAGGCGTGCCGGCCCGGCGCGGGCTACTCGGACGGGTCCCGGCGGGCCGGGCCGGCGACCGCATAGGCGACCAGCCCACCGATGGCGAGCACCGCCGCCACCACCGTGGCGGCCCGGCTGTCGGGCGGTTGGCCCTGCCACGTCGCGACCGCTCCCCAGGTGCCCGGCTGCGGGTAGACGGCCGCGATGGTGGTCCAGCCCAGCGGCAGGAACCAGGACCGGGCGGCGCCGACCACCGTGGCGCACAGCGCCGTCAGGCCGAGCAGCCCGGCGGCGTCGCGGACCACCAGCGCGACCGGTCCGAACCGGGCGCCGGTGTGCCGGGTGGCGAGCAGGACCGCCAGGATGATCAGCAGGCCGGCGAGCAGGTGCACCGCCCGCCGCCAGGCCCAGCGCACCGACGCGGTCCGCTCCAGGTTCTCGTCCGGGCCGGCGAGGGTGGGCGCGAGCGCCGCGACCATCAGCAGGACGGTCAGGACGACCATCATCGGGGTGACGTCCCGCTCCTTGGCGAAGGCCAGGTACAGCGCCCAGAGCACCGCCACCCCGCCGACGGCGGCGGCCAGGGCCAGGGGTACGTGTCGCGACCGCAGGTAGAGCAGCGTCCAGGTCACCGGGCACTCCGGGACAACATCCCGGTGGGGTCCTGGCAGGCCCGGAGGGCGTCGCGGACCGCCGTGACCCGGGCCAGCGCCTCCGCCTCGGGCAGGTCACGCAGACCCCGCCACAGGCTGACCGCCTCGGGGTTGGTCCCGGGGTCCTCCTCGATCATCCCGGGCACCACACCCACGTCGGACCGCGGCTCACGGCCCAGGAGCCAGTAGGCCGCCGCCCGTTCGACCACCTCGTCGCCCTGGTTGCACTTGCCGTCGTACGGCACGCCCAGCCTCCTGACGATCTCGGGAACCACGGCGGCCGGGTGGGCGAGCCGGCCCCGGTCGTCGATCCGGACCTCGATCGTGACGACACCGTCCCGGGCGGCCGGCCAGGTCTGGTCGTACCCGATGGTGCGGGTGTCCTCGTGCACGACGGTCGGCGCGTCCGGCAGTTTCGCCAGCGCCGTGAGACCCTCCCGGCCCAGCGGGGTCACCGCGTCGAGCACCTTGGCGTGGACCCGGCTGACGCACACCGTCGGGGCGTCGTCGGTGCACACCAGCTCCTGCGCGACCGGGTCGACCGGCCAGTTGAGCACGTCCCGGTCGTGCGGGAGGACCGTCATCGCCACCACGAACCCGAGCAGCACCGGCAGCACCGCCATCGCCCGGAGCCGCCAGCCGTCGGCGACGAACAACAGCAGACCGGTGACGGCGAGCGCGATCATCGAGATCGCCAACGCGCCGCTGACCCGGTTGTCGATCGTCTGGTAGTCGTGGAACGGGCTGGAACCGTGGGCCGGAGAGATCGCCGCGGCCACCCGGTCCGAGGGCCCGATGGTGACGAAGAAGACCAGCAGCATGCCGCCCACCGCCAGCGCCGGGGCGGTCACCAGGGCGGGGAGCAGCCGCCCGATCCCCAGTCCGAGCCACGCCGCAGCGACCAGCGACAGCGCACCGACCGCGGTGACGACGACGAAGTGCAGCAGGGGCAGGTACGAGGCGGTGGTGATGATCCAGGCGATGCCCGCCGCGGTCACCAACAGGTAGGCGATCGCGAGGGTGAGGCCCAGCGTGCCGAGCACCGGCAGCATCCGCCCGGCGCGGGGCCGGGCGGTGGTGGCGAACAGTTCGCCGACCTTCGCCCGGTGCTCCCGGCGGCCCTGCCAGGCGCCGGCCGCGAGGGCCAGCGGCCACAGCAGGAGCAGGTACTCCCGGATGGCCAGGGCCAGGGCCATCCAGCCACTCGACCAGCGGCCGGTCGCCGTGTACAGCGCGCCGACCCCGACCACCACCGTGATCAACGCGGCACCGAGCGCGGCGGAGCGGCGCAGTTCGATTCCCATGATGCTCATCCGGGCTCTCCGCTTTCCTTCGGGCCGCGGGGCGGCGTGGACGACTCGCCCGCTCATCGGGCGGCCTCCGCGCGGTGCTGACGCAGCAGCGCGGAATAGCCCCGCTCCGCCGGGCTGTCGCCGGCGTGGCTCGCGTCGCCCTGCGCGGCGAGCACCTCGGGGGTGCCCCGCCACACCAGGCGGCCCTCGTTCACCAGCACGACGTCGGTGCAGGCCGCCGCCACGTCCTCGACCAGGTGGGTGGAGACCAGCACGCAACTGTCGGTGCCGAGGTCCCGCAGCAGCTCACGGAAATCGAGTCGCTGTTCCGGGTCGAGACCGACGGTCGGCTCGTCGAGCAGCAGCAGCCGCGGGTCGTTGACGATGGCCTGGGCGATGCCGGCCCGACGCAGCATGCCGCCGGAGAGCGTCTTGAGCCGGGCGTCGGCCCTGGCGGTGAGCCCGACCCGGTCGATGGCCCGCTGTACCGCCTCCGGCAGGGCGGACGTGGGCATCTCCTTGAGCCAGGCCATGTACCCGACGAACTCGCGCACCGTGAACCGTGGGTAGTAGCCGAAATGCTGCGGCAGGTAACCCAGGTCACGGCGTACCGGTCGCAGCTCGGCGCGGCCGTCGACCGGGTGCCCGAGCAGCGCCAACCGGCCGCCGGCCGGGGCCACGACGGTCGCCAGGGCGCGCATCAGCGTGGTCTTCCCCGCGCCGTTCGGGCCGAGCAGCCCGTGCACACCGGTGCCCAGGGCCAGGTCGAGGCCGTTGACGGCCAGGTGCCGACCGGCCCGGACCTGGAGGCCCTCCGCGTGGATCGCCCAGGGATGGGTGGTGGCGGTCGTCTCGACCGCGCTCACGGCACGCATCGTCGTATCTCCTTCAGTGATCGCCGAAAGGCGGCATGGTGGTAGGGCCCGGGTGGGCGTGTGACGTGGGCGGGGGCTACTCGTGGTGGGAGAGCCGCCGGAATCCGTTGACCCGCAGGAGGGCCATGATGGTCAGGAGCACCGTCGCCAGCGCCCAACTGCGGGCGCTCTGCGCCGACAGCACCACCGGCAGCCGGGCGGCGATGACGCTGGGGGCGATCACCGCGAGCGTCCAGACCGCGATCAGTCCGATCGCGGCGCGGCGTACCCCGACGAGGGTGCCCAGCAGGAGCGTGGCGGCGGTGAACGCCAGGCAGGGCAGCAGCATCAGGGCCAACGACAGCCCGGTGCCGGCACCGACCACCGCGAGCGCGGGAATGACGAATGCCAACACCGCAGCCGTACGCCGCAGCAGCATCGTCAGGCCGGCGGCGGGCGTGGTGGCGATCAGTTCCCAGGCCGGGTCGGCCCGACGGTGCCAGGCGACGGCCACCCCGGGCAGCGGAGCCAGTGGGGCGATGAGCAGTACCAGCGAGGGGAGCCCGACCCACAGCGCGCCGAGCAGGGCGGCACACACGAGCACCGTGCCGGTCATCGCCAGCCAGGGCAGCAGGGTGCCGACGAACCAGCGGTGGCGTAGCACCGACCAGGACCGGCCACGGCGGGCGGGAGCCGGCGCTGTCGCGATCTCGCGGTCCAGCACCAGCGCGACCTGGTCGATCACGGCCCGGCTCGCCACGGTGGTGCTGCCGGCCAGCCGGGCCCGGCAGTCGGCGCAGTCCTCAAGGTGCACCTCGATCGCCCAGACGCCGGGTTCGTCGAGAGCAGGATCCCCGGCGGCGTAGCGGTCGATCTGGGTCAGGCTGGGATGGGTGGTCATGACAGCGCCTCCCGTAGGGCGATCCGGGCTCGGCGGACGCGGGACTTCACGGTGTTCTCCGGTACGCCCAGCAGTACCGACGCCTCGCGCGAGGAGAGCCCGTCGAGGACGGTGGCCCGCAACGCGGCCCGGACCTCGGGGGGCAGGACGAGTAGGGCCTGCTCCAGCTCCTGGCCGATCCGGGCGGCCATCACCTCGTCCTCGGCGGCGGGTGCCGTGCTCGGCGTCAGCTCCATCTGCGGCACCTTGCCCTTGCGCGCCCGGTGGCGGAACGCGTCGACCAGGCGGTGGGCGGCGATGGTCCACAGCCAGCCCACGGCGCTGCCCTGCGCCCCGCCGCTGTCCCTGGCCCGGCTGCCGGCGAAGCTGCCCGCCGCCCGCCAGACCGCCAGGTAGGTGTCCTGGAGCACCTCGGCGACGATGTCGGGGTCGGCGCAGCGGCGACGCAGGCGCACCTCCAACCACGGCGCGGTACGCCGGTAGAGCTCGTCGAACGCCCGCCTGTCTCCCCGGGCGACGCGTCGTACGAGTTCGCCCTCGTCGGCCGCGTCCAGGTCTGTTCTCACACCCGGTAAGACGACGGGTCCACCCGGACCGGGTCCCGCTTTCGTGTGATCGCCATCACACTCAAGATCGGGGCCGGTGCGGGGCGGTCCGGCCACCCGTGATGGGGGAGGACCCGCTCACCGGTCCCGGCCGGCGGGCGGTCCGGGCGGGTCATCCGGCCGCTGTCAGCGCGGCCCGCAGGTGGGCGTGGGTGTCGTCGTCGAAGGCGACGAGTCGGATCCGTTCGAGTCTCGTCGTGGTGGACCTGATGGTCGCGACGGCGATGCGGGCGGCCTGGTCAGGCGGGTAGCCGTAGACACCGGTGGCGATGGCGGGGATGGCGACGGTGCGGGCGTCGAGGGTGTCGGCGACCTGCAGGCTGCGGCGGTAGCAGGAGGCCAGGGTCTCGGCTTCGCCGTGGCCGCCGCCTTCCCAGACTGGCCCGACGGTGTGGATGACGTGCCGCACGGGCGGGTCGAGGTCGAATGCCGGGGTCGGCATCGCCTCGCCCGGCGGGCAGGGGCCGACCGCACCCCCGGCGCGGGCCAGGCGGGGCCCGGCGGCACGGTGGATCGCGCCGTCGACACCGCCACCACCCAGCAGGGACTCGTTCGCGGCGGTGACGATGGCGTCCACGTTCTCCCGCGTGATGTCACCCTTGACGACCTCGATCACTGCCATCGCACAATCCTGACACATCAGGGCGAAGTCCCGCCGGGTCGCCCGTCCGCCACCGGTGCCGTCCGGCGCTCCCGCCGGGCCGCCGTGGTCGGGGCTGCGGGCCGGCGAGGGCTGACCCGCGCTAGTTTGCTCGGATGAGTCTCCTCGATGACGTCGCCCGGCGCGACGGTTGGCGGTGCTGGGTGTGCGACGAGCCGGTCGACGCCGACAGGTCGGTGAACGACCCCCGGGGTCCCAGCGTCGACAGCCGGACCGCCGACCGGAAGGCCAAGGTCGTCGAGCGGCTCGCCCACCGCGCCTGCAACACCCGCAAGGGCGCGGTCAAGGTGGTCATCGCCTGGCCGGACCGGCTGCACGTGGTGGAACCCGCGCCGCTGGTCGCCGTCGCCGAGCGGCTCGAACGCAAGGGTGGCCGTGAGCTGGTCGCCCGCTGCCCCAGCAGGAGGGACGCCCAGGAGACGGCCGACTGGCTGGTCGACCGGTTCTCCCGGCTGGCGCCCGGGTTGCCGGTCACCGCCAGCGTCGAGCAGGGCGGCGGACAGTACCTCGTCGCCCTGGCCACCCGCCGCCGTTGACCGGTGGCCCGGTCGGCGGGTCGCCCGCCCGTCCGGTGGGTGCGCCGCCCGACGCCGTTGCCGTCAGGGCGCTCCGGGCGCGCTGTTGACCTGCGCGTAGGAGGGCAGGTTCCCGCGCACCGGATGGCCGTCGCGGACGGCCAGGGCCGCCTCCACCGAGGCGGCGAGCGCGGCGCGGAAGAGCAGGGAACCGGTGCTGATCCGCCGTACACCGAGCTCGGTCAGGGCGGCGACGGTGTGCCGTCCGGGCAGGAAGAGGACGTTGACCGGGACGTCGACGGCCGCCACGACGGCGGCGATGTCGGCGGGCTCCGCCAGGCCGGGAACGAACACGCCGTCGGCACCGGCGTCGGCGTAATGCCGCACCCGGCGCAGGGTCTCGGTCAGGTCGCCGCGACGCTGCCAGTGGGTGTCGGTCCGGGCGTTGACGAACAGGTGCGGGACCTCCCGCTTCACCGAGCGGATCAGCGTGGCGTGCGCCTGCGCCGGACCCATGGCGTCCTCCATGTTCACGCCGACGGCACCCGCCTGCGCCACCGCGACCGCGGCGTCGACCGAGCCGGTCTCGATGTCGACGGTGATGTCGACCGGGAGCGTCACCAGGCTGCGGGTGAGGCGCAGGGTGTGGGCGTCGGCGGCGCGGACCCCGTCGGGCAGACCGTGGGCGGCCGCGACGCCGAGGCTGGTCGTACCGAGCGCCGGGAAGCCGGCGTCGACCAGGCCGCGGGCCGAGGCGACATCCCACACGTTCGGCAGGACCAGCGGATCGCCGGTGCGGTGGAGTGCGGCGAAGTCCCTCATGCCCGGCCGCCGCCGACGAGGGCGGGGACGTGCTTCCCGTCGGGACGCGGCCCGGCCCCGGAGGTCGGCTCACCGGCCCCGCGCACCCGCACCACCTCGCCCGGCAGGTCGCCGACCGTGGTCCGCGCCGCCGCCGGGGCGGGCGGCGGCACGGACAGAGAGTCGTTCAGGACGGCGTCGGGACAGCTGATCGGCATGTGGTGAACCCTACGACCCGCACCGCGCGGTGCCGGTCGAGCGGACCCGGCCGGCAGGGGGGGGGCGAGGGGCCGGCTCGGAGCTGGTGTCGCCGGCCGACGAGCCGCGGACGACCCGCTGCCCCGCGCCGCCCGACTGCCACGCCTGGTCACCGGAGATCGACGGGCGGGGTGTGCGTCCGGGGCCTAGGGTGGCGGCTCTGACCGCCGATCGAGGGAGAAGACCGTTGTCGCCGTCACACCGACCCGCCCGTTGGCGCATCGCCGTGGCACTGAGCCTGGTCCTCGCGCTTCTCGGCTGCACCGCGCCCCGGGCCGAGCGGGCGCAGCGGCCGCCTGTGCGGGTCGAGGAGACCCCGATCGAGGAAACTCAGGAGAGCCTGCGCGACGGCACCACCTCGCCCGGCACGGACGGCCCCCGGCCGGCCTGGTCGGCACCGGTCCGGCGGCTGGACCAGGAGTTGGGTGCGACCGGGCAGCTCATCGTCGTCCCCGACGAGCGGGAACTACGCGCCGTGGACCGCGCCACCGGGCAGGACCGGTGGCGTCATCCGTTCACCACCGGCTACCGCTACGTGATCGCCGGCGGGTCGATCGTGGCCAGTGACAACGACGACGGCGGCGTGGAGGTGCTCGACGCGGCCACCGGCGTCACCCGGTGGCGGGCGGCGGAGAGCCAGGACGTCGTCGTCGACGCGCAGGCCGTCTACGCCAGGGAATGCGCCGGCACCGGCAGGGCGGCGACCTGCGCGATCATCGGCCGGGACGTGCAGAGCGGCCGGCAACTGTGGAAACTGCCCTCCGACCGGTTCGCCCGGGTGAGCGACGTGGCCCTCGGCGCGCGCACGCCGTACGCGCCGGCCGCCGGCCGGTACGTCGCGGTACGGCTCAGCACCTCCGACCGGCCGGCCACCTACACCCCCGTCGCCCCGACCACCGGCCGGACCGGCGCCGGCCGGTTGCCGAACCGGGCCTGGTACGGGTTCGTCGCCGGTGACCTGCTGGTGAGCACCGACAACGATCCGCCGAAGGGTGACCGGCGCTGCACGGTCAGCATCGCCAGCGTCCACACGGCCACCGGAGCCCGCGGCTGGTCCGGCGCGGTTTACAGCGGACGCCGGGAGGACGGCGAGTGCGCCAAGCGGCTGGCCCACGACCGCAACGGGCAGACCCTGATCGGGAGCGGCACCCGGCTCGTCGCGGTCACCGCCGACGAGCGACCGCAACTGGTCGACCTGCGTACCGGCGCGACGGTCTGGAAGGGTGCCGTCGCCGGCGTACCGATCGATGGTGACGACCGGTCGGTGCTGGTGCGCGGCAAGGCCGACGCGGGGGAGTTGGCGTTGCTCGACCTGGCCACCGGCGCGTCCCGCTGGACCGCGCCGGACCCGGGGTTGGCCGGCACCTCGGCGAGCTGGCGGTCGGCGGTGACCGCCGGGCTGGTGGCGGTCAGCGGCGCCGAGGACGACCGACCGCAGGTGCTCGTGTACGAGGTGGGCACCGGCCGTCAGCTCGGCCGCTATCCGGGCTGGCTCGCCGGGGCCGGCAGGGACTGGGTCGCGGTCAGCCACTCCGGTGCCGGCGGCCTCGCGGTGGACCTGCACACCTTCTGAACCGGCCGGCCGGCACCGGACAGCGACGTGCCCCGGCGGAATCCGCCGGGGCACTCAGCTCACTGCCGTGGTGCGGTTGCTCAGTCGGCCGACCGGTCAGTCGTCGTCGCCGTCGTCCGAGTCGTCATCGTCGTCGTCGTTGTCCTTGCCGGACCTGTCGTCGTCGTCCGCCTTCTCCTGCTCGGACTTCACGACGGTGCCGTTCTCCCGGTCGACCTCGACCTCGTGCTCGGTGCCGCCGTTGATGATCTCCACGCTCCAGACCGGGCGGCCGTTCTCCCGCTCGCGCTCGATCTCGGTGATCTGACCACCACCGGCCTTGGCCAGTGCGATCTCGCCGGCCCGCTGCTGGCTGACCGCATCGTCGGTGGCCGGGGCGGTGCTGCCACCCGGGGCCGGCGTCCCGGTCGTCGGCGTGCCGGGCGTCGGGGCGGCGGCACTCGGGTCGACCGGGGCGGGAGCGGTCGTCTCGGCGGTGGGCGTGGCGACCGGTGCCCGTTCTGCGGCGGACACGCCGAGCGCCGTGCCGGTGACGGCGAGGACGACGGCACCGCCGGCTGCCGCCAGGAGCAGGGATGTGCGCTTCATGGTGCGTACCTCCGGGGTTTCTCGGTTGTTGCAGCGAGCTTGCCCCGGCGGCGGATAGCGGCGCGCTGTGCCAATGCTAAGGCCCGGTTAAGACGTTGCGGCCGGTCCGAACCGGAGCGTCACGACCGCGCCGCCCGCCGCGCCGGCACCCAGGTCGAGCCGGCCGCCGCTGGCCTGCGCGGCGCGCCGGGCGATGTCCAGACCGAGCCCGGTCGAGCCGGCCCGGCTGGCGCCCCGCGCGATCAGGCCGGCTGGAATTCCCGGCCCCGCGTCGGAGACGGACAGCACCGCGCCGGCCGCCTCCCGGGTCAACCGGACGGTGAACCCGGTGCCGTCGGGGGTGTGCGCGAAGACGTTGCCCAACAGGGCGTCCACGGCCGCGGCCAGCTCGTCGGCGGGCACCGCGACCGGCAACGGTCCGGCCGCCAGGTCGAGGGTGACCGTGCGGCCGGTGTCCTCGGCGAGCACCGACCAGAAGGCGACCCGTTCGCCCACGATCGCGGCGGCGTCGGCGGTGACCGTGCCGGAACCGGTGTCGGCCGGGCCGCTGCGCCAGCGGGCCTGCCGGATCAGGCCGGTGACCGCCCGTTCCAGCCCGTCCACGGCCGCCGCCACCCGGGCCGCGTCGTCCGGGTCGCGCAGCGACTCCGCCTCCAGCCGCAACGAGGTCAGCGGTGTGCGCAACCGGTGCGACAGGTCCGCCACCTGCTCGCGTTCCTCGCGCAGCAGCACCTGGATCCGGGCGGCCAGGTGGTTGAGCGCACCGGCGACCTCGCGCAGTTCCGGCGGACCGGCCGGTTCGGCGCGGGCGGTCAGCTCGGCGTTGGCCAGCCGGTGCGAGACCGAGGAGAGTTCGGTGATCGGCCGGACCAGGGTCCGGGCCAGCCGGTCGGCGACGGCGAGGCCGAGCAGCACGAGCACGATGCCGAGCGCGGCCAGCACCAGCCAGGCGCGGGCCACCCCGGCGGTGACGTCGGCCCGGGGGACCACGGTGCGGATCACGCCGGTGCCGTCGGGCCGGCCCTGCACCGCGATCACGATCTCCCGACCGCCGTCCAGCTCCGCGGTGAGGCTCTGGCCCCGGGCGGCGAGGGCCACCGCGGCGGTACGCGGCTCCTGCGCGCCGAGCACCGTGCCGTCGGGCAGATAGACGCTGACCGGTCGGCCCGACTCGGCGGTGAGCTGCTCCACGGTCAACCGGATCGTCGCGGTGTCGGCGGTGCCGACCACCGGCACCAGCCCCTGCACGTCGGCGGTGGCCCGGACGGTGGCCCGGTCCTCGGCAACAGTGCGCACCAGCAGCGCCAGCGGCACCAGGAAGGCGACCAAGGTCAGGCAGGTGGTCGCCGCGACCAGGAGCGCCAACCGCCGTCTCATCCGTCCTCCTGTCCGGGAGCGCTCCGCCACGCCCGGCGACCGCACGGGGCGTGGGCGACGCGGCGTCGGCCCGTTGAGCGTCACCGGCACCGGCGCGGAGCAGGTATACCACCGCTAGGCAGGCTAGCCGGTCCCCCTGGCCTGCGGGTCACTCGTTAACCCTCGCTTATCCTCCTGCCGTGCGGGGCTTAGCCGCCGATCCGGCATAGTCGGGGCATGGGTCGTCGCACGCTTCTCGCCACCGCCGGCTGGTTGGCCGCCGCCGTGGTCGCCACCCTGATCGGGGTGGCCGCGATCCGGTTGGTCGGCGAGAGCATCACCGGCACCCCCGGTGGGGTGCGCAGCCAGGCCGAGGTCGAGCGGGCCCTGGCGGCCCCGGTGCCGGCGTCGCCGAGCCCGGCGGGCTCCGGGTCGACGTCCCCGCCGGGCGCCGCCGCAGCGACACCGGGCCTGCGCCGCAGCTTCGCCACCCCGGGGGGTACGGCCGTCGCCGAGTGCGTGGGGGCCGACGTGCGGCTGGTCTCCTGGGCGCCGGCACAGGACTACCGGGTGAAGGACGTGGACCGGGGGCCGGACGACGACGCCGAGGTGACCTTCGCCGGCCCGGCGGGGGAGTTCGAGGTGAAGGTCGGCTGCATCGGCGGCGAGCCGGTGGCCCGCCCGGGGGACGGCGACTGAGCTGCCTCCCGGGCCTGCGGCAGGTCCTCGGTCAGGCGGGGCCGGGTCCTCGATGCGACGAGGTTCTTCGATGCCTTGACACTCCAGATGCGATCGCTAACACTTGTCTGCAATGCGTACGTAACAACTGGAACACTTCGGCAGTGCCCCTGAAGGCGCTCTGGAGCTGCTCGTTCGGCACGTCACCCACACCGGGCCGCGAGGTCCCGGGGATGGAGCCGGATGTACTGCTGTTAACGCTAACAAGGTGCACCCCGCAGCGGCGGTGATGCACCTGCGGCACCCGGCCCCCGGCGGCAACCGGTGGGTCCGGTCGACCACCGAAGGGTCGCCCCGGCATGGGCGGCTCGGGGGAGCGTGGCTGTCGGTCGTACCGCGACACCCGGGCCCGGGTGTCGCGGTACGGGTGGGCACGACCGCTGGTGCCGCTCCACCGGGGCCGGCCCCGATCGGGGGTGCCCCTGTCGTTCTCCGTTGCCGATGACACCCGGACGACATCAGTCCGCGGTCCGACCCCAGAGAGGCCAGATCACGTGATCGACCAATTCCTTCCCCGGACCGCGGCGCGTGCCGGGGGCGTCCCAGGACCGTCACGCGGTGCCCGGTCGTCGCGTCGGCTGCTGGTCGCGCTGGTGGCCGCAGCGACCGCGATGGTGGGCGGGGTGGTCGTCGCGTCGTCGCCGGCCACCGCCGCCACCAGTCAGTTCCGTGGCATGAACTGGGCCGTGCTGGGGGACAACTTCAGCAAGGGCCCCCTCGTCGTGCAGGGCCTCAGCGCCTCCGACAGCAACGCGACGGTGCGGGCCAAGGCCAACGCCCTCTATGACGACATGGCCGCCACCATGGGGGTCAACACCGTGCGGCTGCCCGTCAACACCCACACGGTGGGAACGGCGTGGTGGGAGGCGTACCGGGGGGCCATCGACGCCGCCACCGCCCGTGGGTTCAAGGTCATCCTGGCCTACTGGGAGGACGGCGCCGCCTCCGGCGGCCGGATCACCAACCTCGGCGCGTGGAACGCGATGTGGACCACGGTGACCAACACCTACGGTGCCAACCCCAACGTCTACTTCGAGCCGATGAACGAACCGCACGGTTACAGCTCGGCGGACTGGCGCAACGTCGCGGCGAACTGGCTCAGCTCCCACCCCTCGGCACCGCCCGGCCGGGTGCTGATCGGTGGCACCGGCTTCAGCCAGGACCTGCGGGACATCTGCAACGACAGCCGCTTCAACGCGACGCTGCTCTCCTTCCACTACTACGCCTTCTTCTACGGCGCGATGACCTACGACGCCTTCCTCGGCCACATCCAGGCACGCCTGGGCAACTGCGCCTCCCGCGCGGTCGCGACCGAGTACGGCGCGCCCATGAACGACGGCCGCAACTACGCCGACCCCAACAGCACCGACAACTTCGTGCGCTACATCCGCGCCATGGCCCAGGTCATGCGCAACAACCAGATGGGCGGCACCTACTGGCCCGCCCTCGGCGGCAAGCCCGGCACCATCGGCTACGACTGGTACTCGATGTACTCGCTCAGCGGCAGCGGCACCAACCTCAACCTGACCATCCGCAACACCTCCGGCGCCGACCGGATCCGGTACGGCTGGGGCGACGCCATCGGCAACGATCCGACGACGCCCCCGCCGTCGACGGGGACGTTCTACCAGGTCACCGTGCGGCACAGCGGCAAGGCCATGGACGTCCAGCAGCCGAACACCGACAACGGCGCGCGGGTCGGCCAGTACACCTACGGCGGCAACGCCTGGCAGCAGTGGCAGTTCCAGGACGCCGGCAGCGGCTACTGGCGCATCGTCAACCGGCACAGCGGAAAGTGCCTCGACGTGGTCAGCGCCTCCACCGCCGACGGCGCCGAACTCGTCCAGTACACCTGCGGCAGCGGCACCAACCAGCAGTT
This sequence comes from Micromonospora matsumotoense, assembly GCF_900091525.1. Lineage (GTDB taxonomy): Bacteria > Actinomycetota > Actinomycetes > Mycobacteriales > Micromonosporaceae > Micromonospora > Micromonospora matsumotoensis. Next base: position 93,752 of record NZ_FMCU01000008.1, on the reverse strand, counting down.
CCAGATGGTGACCAACGGCAGCTACTTCCAGCTGCGGGCCCGCCACAGCAGCAAGTGTGTGGACGTGCCGGCCGCGTCGACCGCCGACGGCGTGGTCCTCAAGCAGTACACCTGCAACACCGGCACCAACCAGCAGTGGTCCCGCACGACGGTCTGACGACATGGCGCAGGGGGCCGGGACCGGCGGTGCGGCTCAGCCGCCGGTCCCGGCCCCCGGGTCGTCGCCCGCCGCCGGGAACGAGACCCGGACCCGGAGGCCGTCCCGGCCGCGGGAGGACGCGGTGATGGTGCCCTCGTGGGCCCGGGTGATCGAGCGGGCGATCGACAGTCCGAGGCCCGCACCGCCGCTGTGGTCGATGCGGGCACCGGACCTGCGGCGGAACGGCTCGAACAGGGCGGCGACCTCGTCCGATGGCACGTCGTCGCCGGTGTTCTCGACGACCAGCGCCGGGTCCGCGCCCACCCGCACCTCCAGGGTGCCGCCGGGCCGGTTGTACTTCAGGCCGTTCTGCACCAGGTTGGCCACCAGTCGCTCCAGCAGCACCTGCTCACCGGTGACCAGTCGAGGGCCGAGCTGGCTGATGATGGTGACGTCGGCCTCGTCGGCCCGGGTCCGGTGGGCGTCGAGCACCGTCGCGACGATCCGATCGAGCCGCAGCGGGGTACGGGTCAGCAGCCCGCGGTCGCTCTCGCTGAGCACCAGCAGCCCTTCGATCAGGCGCTCGTTGCGCTCGTTGGTCTCCAGCAGTTGCGCGGTGAGCAGGGCGAGCTGGTCGTCGTTGAGGGTGCGGGCCAGGCCGACCTCGATCAGGGTGCGCTGGACGGCCAGCGGGGTCCGCAACTCGTGCGACGCGTCGGCGGCGAACCGGCGCTGGGCCTCGTACCCCACCGCGATCCGGTCCATCATCTCGTCGATGGTGCGGCCCAGGACGGCCAGTTCGTCGCGGCCCGGACCGGGCTTCAGCCGGTGACCCAGGTTCTGCGGTCCGACGTTGGCGATCACCGGGACCAGGTCCCGCAGCGGTCGCAGGCACCAGCGGACGGCCGGGTAGCAGGCCGCCAGCATGCTCAGCAGCACGACCGTCAGGGCGATCGCCGGGGGAATGCGGGGCCGGCGGAACACCTGCACACAGGCGAACGAGGCGTCACCGTCCGGCGCCTGCCACTCGGGTCTGGCGCACCAGGACGGGCCGAACTCCCGCCACAGCGAGAGCAGGAGATCTGCGGCCGGCGTGACCAACGGGGCGGCGAGCAGGAGTATCCCGAAGACCAGGAGCATCCGCCGGGCCGGTGAGGGGAACCTCATGCGCCGAGCCGGTAGCCGACGCGGGGGATGGTGTGGATCACCGGTGGGTCGCCGAGCTTGCGGCGCAACGTCATCACGGTGGTCCGTACCGTGTTGGTGAACGGGTCGGTGTGCTCGTCCCAGGCCTGCTCCAGCAGGTCCTCGGCACTGACCACCCGGCTGCCGGCGCGCATCAGCACGTGCAGGACGGCGTACTCCTTGGGGGACAGCGCGAGCACCAGACCGTCGCGGGCGGCGGTGTGCCGGGTGACGTCCAGCACGATGCCGTCCTGCTCGAGCACCGGGGGCAGCGCCGGGGCCGAGCGTCGGGACAGCGCCTGTAACCGGGCGACGAGTTCGGCGAAGGCGAATGGTTTGGTCAGGTAGTCGTCCGCGCCCAGGCCGAGCCCTTCGACGCGCTGGCGGATACCGGCCGCGGCGGTCAGCAGCAGCACCCGGGTGCCGGTGTCGGACCCGGCGATCCAGCGACACACCTCGTCACCGGTCTGACCGGGCATGTCCCGGTCGAGGACGGCCACGTCGTAGCGGTTGACCGCGAGCCGTTCCAGGGCGCTGTCGCCGTCGTAGACCACGTCGACGGCCATGGACAACCGGCGCAACCCCTCGGCCACCATGTCGGCCAGCACCCGCTCGTCGTCCGCCATCAGCACCCGCACTACGTCTCCTGCCGGTCGTTCCGTGGTGTCCGGGACCGTCGGCAAGGCTGGCACCCGCCGCATAAAGAACCGATAAGGGCGCCGCTGACGCGGCACCCATGGCCGGCCCCGCAGCATCGGTGCAGTTCCTGCTCCTGCTCGCACAGGTTGGTGACACCTTGCTCCGACTCGCCACGAATTGTGTCACGGTCGTGCTGGCCGCCACGGCGGTTGCCGTCGTCCCCGTCGCGGTCCGGCCGGCATCGGCGATCGCCCACGGCGAGGACGCGGCCGACGGCGCGTACCGGTTCTCGGTCCGGCTGACCATGGTCGATCTGCCCGCGGCCGGCGGCGGCACCCGGGACAGTTGGTGCTCCGGCGCGCTGATCGCGCCCCGGTGGGTGATCACCGCCGGGCACTGCTTCCGCGACTCCGGCGGGCAACGGGTCAGCCGGGCCGTGGCCCGCCTGACCCTGGTCACGGTCGGCCGCACCGACCTCGGCAGTCGGGCCGGACACCAGAGCGAGGTCGTCGGGGTGCGCCAGTCGGACACCGCTGACGTGGCCCTCGTCGAGTTGGGCACCGCGATCACCGATGTCACGCCGGTGCGGATCGGCGACACCCCGCCGGTGGCGGGCGAGGTCCTCCGGCTGACCGGGTACGGCCTGACCACCGCCGACGGGCCGACGCCGACGGACCGGCTCCAGACCGGGCAGTTCACCGTCGGCCGGGTCGGTGCCGACGTCATCGAGACCTCCGGCCGGCAGCCCCGCGCGGACACCAGCCCGTGCCCGCACGACTCCGGCGGGCCCTACTTCCGGGAGCAGGCGGACGGCACGGCCGTCCTGGTCGCCGTGGTCAGCACCGGCCCGGGATGCCCGCACCCGGGCCCCGACCTCAGCGCCCGCACCGACACGCTCCGCGGCTGGATCACCGACACGACCGACCCGGCCAACGGCCCGTCCCGCTGGGTGCCGGCCGGTATCGGCGCGCTCCTGGCGGTCCTACTGCTCCCGGTGGCGCTGGTGACGCGCCGACGCCGACGAACGGCACCGGTGCGGGCGCGGGCCGGGCACGACGTCGACCGGATCGGGCAGCGGGCCGGCCGGGTGCGGTAGTCGTCGACCTCGATGCGGTCCGGGCGGATTCCGCAGTTCCGCAGGTCGGAGCCGAGTGCAGTGCCGAATCCGAGCCTTGCGCAGCCCGCCCTGCAGGTGTACAACTATCGCAGCTAGGTACACACCTAGCTTTCGGTGGTATGTAACAGTGGGAGCCGGGTGTGGACCGCTTAAAGATCGGTGTCGTCGGGATCGGGGTCCAGGGGCAGTTGCACGCCCGCGCGTTGCGCGACGTGCCACAGGCCGAACTGGTCGCGGTCGCCGACATCTCGCCGCGTAACCGGGACTGGGCCGAGACCCACCTCGGCGTCCGGGCCGTTCCCGACCTCGGCGACCTCCTCGACGCGGTCGACGCGGTCAGCATCTGCACGCCGGACCACCTGCACGAGGAGGCGACCCTCGCCGCGCTCGCGGCGGGCAAGCGGGTGCTGCTGGAGAAGCCGATGGCGTTGTCCAGCGCCGGCTGTGACCGGATCATCGCCGGCCGGCCCGACCCCGACGCGCTGATGATCGGGCAGGTGCTGCGCTTCGACCCCCGGGTGCTGCGGCTGCGCGAGGTGGTGCGGTCCGGCGAACTCGGCGACATCTGGCACGTCAAGGTGTGGCGGTGCACCTCGCAGGCGGTCGGCGAGGGGATCTGGGACCGCACCTCGGTCGCCTGGTTCCTCGGCATCCACGACGCCGACCTGCTCCGCTTCGTGACCGGCCGGGAGGTCGAGGTCACCGGTGCCGTCGGGCGGAAGGTGCTGTCGCCCAGCCACGACGTCGTGCACGCCACCATCCGCTTCGACGACGGGGCCATCGGCACGATGGAGAACAACTGGACGCTGCCGCACTCCCGGCCGTCGCGGGCCGACGCCGGCCTGCGGATCGTGGGCGAGCACGGCATTCTCGAAATGAACCTCTCCCACAACGACCTGATGTACGCCCGCCGCGACGGTGTGGCCAGCTTCATGGACACGTACTTCTGGCCCAGTCGGGACGGGGGCGGCGCCTACAACCTGCGTACCGAGTTGGCGGCCTTCGTCGACGCCGCGCTGAGCGGCGGACCGACGCCGGTCAGCGGTGAGGAGGGCCGGGCCGCCGTCGCCGTCGTCGAGGACATCGAGGCGGCCCTGGCCGGCGGCCCGGTGTCGCCGCCGCCCGGCAGCTGAGGGGTCGGGATGCTGCGTTACGCGCTGCGTCGCCTGGCGATCTCGGTGCTGGTGCTGTTCGGTGCGGCGACGGTGGTCTTCTTCGCGATGCGGGCGGTCTCCGGCGACCCGGCGACCGCGGTGCTCGGGCCGGACGCCGACCAGGCGGCCGTCGAGGCGCTGCGTCGGGAGTACGGACTGGACGCCCCACTGCCCATCCAGTACGTCCAGTTCCTCCGCCGTGCCGTCACCCTCGACTTCGGTGAGTCGTTCCGGCTCCACGACGCCGCGACGAACCTGGTGTTCACCCACCTGTCGGCGACGGCCGCCCTGGCGCTGACCGCCTTCGTCATCGCCCTGGTCCTCGGGTTCGCGTTGGGCACCCTGGCGGCGACCCGGCCCCACGGTGTGGTGGACCGGGTGGTCTCGGTGCTGTCGATGCTCACCCAGTCCCTTCCGACGTTCTGGGTCGGCATCATGCTGATCCTGGTCTTCTCCCGGTTCCTGCACCTGCTGCCCAGCTCCGGTGCGGCCTCCCCGGCCGCGATGATCATGCCGGCGGTGACGCTGGCCCTGCCGCTGCTCAGCGTGGTGCTCCGGCTGGTCCGGTCCGGGCTGCTCGACGTGCTGCACGAGGACTACGTGGTCACCGCCCGGGCCAAGGGCCTGTCCGAGACCCGGGTCGTCGGCTGGCACGCCATGCGCAACATGCTGATCCCCGTCGTCACCGTGGCCGGCCTGGAGTTCGGCAGCCTGCTCGGTGGGGCGGTGATCGTCGAGACCGTCTTCGCCTGGCCCGGGGTGGGTCGACTGATGACCGACGCCATCGCCGCCCGCGACTACTCGGTCGTGCAGGCGTGCGTGATCACGGTCGCGGTGATCTTCATCGTCATCAATCTCATAGTCGACCTGCTGTACGTCCGGCTGGACCCCCGGGTCCGCGAGAGCGTCTGAGAGGTGACCACGGTGTCTGACGGCGTACCCGGCTCGGCCGTGCTCGGCACACCGGTCGTGCCCACCGGCGACGGCCGCCCCGACGGGGCGGATGCCCCACCGGTCGTCGTGCCCCGCCGTCGCCGGCGTCGGCTGCGACTGTGGATCCCGCTCGGGGTGATCGCCGCCTATCTGGTGGCGGGGGTGATCGGGCCGCTGATCGCCCGGTACGACCCGATCGCGACCTCCGTCGCCGACCGGCTGCTCCCACCGGGCAGCCGGATGTCCGACGGCGGCCTGGCCCTGCTCGGCACCGACCAGGTCGGCCGCGACCTGCTGCCCCAGATCATGCAGGGCGCCCGGATCTCGTTGCTGGTCGGCGCGGCGACCCTGCTGTTGGCCGGCACGGTGGGCGCCGCGCTCGGCATCCTCTGCGGCTATCTCGGCGGGGCGGTGGACGCGACAGTCATGCGGCTGGCCGACATCCAACTGGCCTTCCCGTCGATCCTGCTCGCCGTCTTCGTCGCCGGCGTGCTCGGTTCCAGCGTCACCAACGTCGTGCTCACCCTGTCCATCACCACCTGGCCGATCTTCGCGCGGGTGGCCCGGGCACAGACCCTGGCCACCAGGTCCCGGGACTTCGCCAACGCGGCGCGCACGCTCGGCGCCGGGCCGTGGCACGTCGTACGGCACTGCGTGCTGCCCGCGGTCGCCGGCCCGCTGCTGGTCATCGCCACCGTCCAGCTGGGCTTCGTCATCGTCGCCGAGGCGTCGCTGAGCTTCCTGTCACTGGGCATCCCGGCCGGCACGCCGAGCTGGGGCACCACCATCGCCAACGGCCGCGACTACCTGGCCAGCGCCTGGTGGATCGCCACCCTGCCAGGCCTGGCCCTGGCCGTCTTCGTGGTCTGCGTCGGCGTGCTCGGCGACGAACTACGGGACCGCTCCGATCCGAACCTCTCCACCCGTTAACCGTCAGCGAAATGGGAAGACATGAGACCTCCGACCACCCGAATCGGTGCGCTGGCCCTCGCCGGCGTACTCGGACTGACCGCCTGTTCCTTCGGCACCGACGACCGGGCCGGTAGCGGCGGCGACGGCGCCACCACCCTGCGGGTAGCCAACCCGACCCCGGTGGTCTCGCTGAACCCGTTCGCCGCGAACTCGGCCGACCAGCCCACCCTGACCGTCGTCCAGGAGGTCTTCGAGACCCTGGTGGTGCGCGACGACGGCAGGATCGCCCCGAAGCTCGCCGAGAGCTGGACCAACCCCGACCCGCTGACCTGGCAGTTCGTGCTGCGAAGCGATGTCACGTTCGCCGACGGGACGCCGATGACCAGCGCCGACGCCAAGGCATCCCTCCAGGCGCTGATCGACGGCAAGGGGCCGCTGGCCGGGCTGTGGGCCACCGTCGACGAGATCCGTACCCCCGACGAGCGCACCCTGACCATCCACACCAAGAGCCAACTCGGCACCGTGCTGAGCAACCTCACCCTGCTCTGGATCGCCCCGGCCGCCAAGGTCGCCGACAGCGCGTTCTTCGACGCCCCGTACGGCACCGGGCCGTTCAAGGTCTCGTCGTTCACCGCCGGTCAGGCCGTAAGCCTGGTCCGCAACGAGAAGTACCGGGGGGAGCAGCCCACGCTGGCCGGCATCTCGTACCGCTACATCCCCGAGGTGTCCGGCCGGGTGACGGCGTTGGCGAACAACGAGATCGACGTGACCTGGGGGTTGCCACCGGACCAGTTGACCGGGCTGCGGGGCAACGGCGACCTGACCGTCACGTCGTTCCCGACGTACGCCAACTACTACATCTGGTTCAACAGTTCCCGCAAGCCGTTCACCGACGCCCGGGTCCGGCAGGCCATGTGGCACGCGGTCGACTTCGCCAAGATCAGCAAGTCGCTGTTCGACCAGGCCGGAGCCCCGGCCACCGGCCCGCTGCCGGCGGCCATCTTCGGTTCCGCCAGCCAGAACCCGTACGCCTACGACCCGGCCAAGGCCCGCCAACTGCTCACCGAGGCCGGCTACCCGAACGGGTTCAGCACCACCATGATGTGGAGCAGCGGCTGCTGCACCAACGGAAACTCCTTCGCCGACGCGATGATCAGCGACTGGGCCAAGGTCGGTATCGTGGTCAAGCCCCAGGAGCTGGAACGGGCCACCTGGCTGGACAAGCTGCTCAAGCTCGACTGGGACAGCACGATGACGACCGGTAGCACGGTCACCGGCGACGCCGACTTCACCCTGGCCCGGCTCTACCTGTCGACCGCCAAGCGCAACGGCTACGCCAACCCGGAACTGGACCGCATCCTGCTGGCCGCCCGGGCGGAACTCGACCAGGACAAGCGGGCCGCGCTGTACGCCCAGGCCGGAAAGATCGTCTGGGACGACGCGGTGGGCATCTTCCCGCTCGACCTCAACGGCAACGTCGTGCTGCGCAAGGGCGTCGAGGGATTCACCCCGACCCCGAACGACCTGCCGGACTTCGCCGGCGTCTCGCTGCGCTGACCCGAGAACCGGACCCGGAGGACCCGATGGTGGCACCACCGCACGCCCCGCATCCACTGCTGACGGTCGACGATCTCGTCGTCTCGTTCGACGGCCCGCTCGGCACCTACCGTGCGCTCAACGGTGTCTCGTTCCAGGTCGGCGCGGGCGAGACACTGGCCATCCTGGGGGAGTCCGGGTCCGGCAAGTCGGTCACCGTCCGCGCGGTGATGGCGCTGCTGCCCCGGCACAGCGCGACGATCGAACGCGGCACCATCCGGTACGACGGCGAGGAGCTGTCCGCGCTGCCGGTACGGCGTACCCGCGAGTTGTCCGCCACCGAGATGGCGATGGTCTTCCAGGACTCGTTGACCGCGCTCAACCCGGTCGTCCGGGTCGGCCAGCAGATCGCCGAACTGTTCCGGGTCCGGCAGCGCACCTCGCGCCGGGAGGCGTGGCGGCGCGCGGTCGCCGGCCTGGAGCGGGTCGGCATCCCGAACGCGGCCCGCCGGGCACACGACTACCCGCACCAGTTCTCCGGCGGGATGCGGCAACGGGTGGTGATCGCGATGGCCCTCGCGCTGCGGCCCCGGCTGCTCATCGCCGACGAGCCGACCACCGCGCTGGACGTGACCGTCCAGGCGCAGATCATGGACCTGCTGCGCGAACTGCGCGAGGCCGACGGGATGGCGATGATCCTCATCACCCACGACCTCGGGGTGGTCGCCGACGTGGCCGACCGGGTCGCGGTCATGTACGCCGGCACGGTCGTCGAGTCGGGTCCGCTGCGCACCGTGTACGACGCCCCGGCCCACCCGTACACCCGGGGGTTGATGGCCTCGGTCCCCGCACCGGACCGCCCCGGCGAGCGGCTGACGCCGATCGAGGGGATGCCGCCCTCGCCCCTGGCGACGCCAGCCGGCTGCCCGTTCCACCCACGGTGCCCCGTCGCCCGGGCGGCCTGCCGCACCGACCGGCCGGTGCTGCGGGTCGTCGCCACCGGCCACGAGGCGGCCTGCCACTACGCCGAGGAGGTGATGGCCGGTGTCGACGTCCGAGGCGCGGCTTGAGGTCAGACAGCTACGGGTCAGCTATCCGGTCCGGGGCGGCCTGCTGCGCCGGGCGGCGGAGGTGCACGCCGTGGAACGGCTCAGCCTGACCGTCACCGCCGGCCGCACCCTGGGGCTGGTCGGTGAGTCCGGCTGCGGCAAGTCGACCCTGGCCCGGGCCATCGTCGGCCTGCGCCGACCGACCGGTGGCGAGATCTGGTACGCCGGCGAGCGGGTCGACGACGCCGACGCGGCCCGCCGACGCCGGTTGACCACCCAGATCCAGATGGTCTACCAGGACCCGTACTCGTCGCTGAACCCGCGCAAGAAGGTGTCCTTCATCGTCACCGAGGGCTGGCGGGTGCACCGCGGTCAGGTGCCGCGCGACCAGTGGACGGACCGGACGGCCGAGCTGCTGGCCCGGGTCGGGCTCGCCGCCGAACTGGCCGACCGCTATCCGCACCAGTTGTCCGGCGGCCAACGCCAGCGGGTCGGCATCGCCCGTGCCCTGGCCATGTCGCCGCGGATCCTGGTCTGCGACGAGCCGGTGAGCGCGCTGGACGTGTCGGTCCAGGCGCAGACCCTCAACCTGCTCGCCGACCTGCGCGCGGAGCTGGGCCTGGGCTACCTGTTCATCGCGCACGACCTGTCGGTCGTCCGGCACATCAGCGACGACCTCGCGGTGATGTACCTGGGCCGGATCGTGGAGACCGGACCGGCCGCGACGGTGTACGGGGCCCCGGCCCACCCGTACACCCGGGCGCTGATCTCGGCGGCCCCGGTGCCCCGCCCCTGGGCGTCGCCACCGGCCGAGCGGATCCTGCTCACCGGTGAGGTGCCGTCGCCGGCCTCGCCGCCGTCCGGTTGCCGGTTCCGGACCCGGTGCGGGCTCGCCCAGCCGCGTTGCGCCGAGGTCGAACCGGAACTACGCACGGTCGCCGGGCGCGAGGTCGCCTGCCACTACGCCGAGTCCAGCCTGGCCGACGGCGGGCCACCGGTCACGGCGGTGACCCGATGAGCGGCACCGACCCCGTACGGGTCGGCGTCGACCTCGGCCAGGGCGGCTGCCGCGCGGTGGCCCGGCACGGCCGCTCCACCGGACACGCCGCTGCCCCGGGTTTCTGGACCGGGGACCCCGACGCCCGGATCGCCGACGCGGTGGCCGGCGCGCTGGCCGACCTGGGCCCGGTGCCCGACGCCCCGGTGCTGGTCGGGGTCGGCATGACCGGCCTCAACGGCCAGCCGCCGGCAGTCGGCGCACTGGCAGCCCGGCTGCGTGCCCTGGGCCGGCACGGCCGCCTGCGGGTCACCGACGACAGCGTGACCGCGTACCTGGGTGCGCTCGGTCCGGTCCCCGGCGCGGTCGTGGCCGCCGGCACCGGGACGGTGGTCCTCGCGGCCGATGCCACGGGCCGTACCGCCCGCGCCGACGGGTGGGGTGCCGACCTCGGCGACCGGGGGTCGGGCCACTGGATCGGCCGTGCCGCGATCCGGCTCGCCCTGCGGGACCGGGACCGGGGCGTACCCGGCCCACTGGCCGACGCGGTGACCGCCGCCTGGGGCCCGGTCGAGACGCTGCCGGCCCGTTGGCGTGCCGACCCACCCACCCCGGAACGGATCGCGGGGTTCGCCGGCACGGTCGCCGAACTGGCCCGCGCGGGTGACGACGGTGCCCGACGGATCTGGTGCCGGGCCGGCGAACTGCTCGCCGAGTCGGCGGTCGGGGCGCTGCACCGGGTCGGGCTCGAAACGACCCCGGTGCCGGTCGCCGGGACCGGCGGGGTCTTCCGCGCCGAGGATCTGCTGTGGCCGTCGTTCACCGCGGGCCTACGCGCCGGTGCCCCTGCCGCCCGGCCGGCACCGGCCGCCGGGGACCCGCTCGCCGGCGCGCTGGCCCTGACCGACGGGCCGGGCGTCCCTTTCCCGTTCACCGGACTCATCGTCCAGATCGACATCGAAGCAAAGGCAGAACACCGATGAACGTGGCCGACGCCATCCGTGGACGCCTGGTCGTCTCGTGCCAGGCCCAGGACCGTAGTCCGTTCACGGACACCGGGCACATGATGGCGATGGCGGCTGCGGCCGTGCTCGGCGGTGCCGCCGGGCTGCGGGGCCAGGGAGTGGCCCACGTGCGGGGCATGGTCGACCTGGGGGTGCCGGTGGTCGGACTGGTCAAGCGGAGCACCCCCGGCAGCCCGGTCTACATCACCCCGGGCGAGGCCGACGTGACCGCACTGACCCGGGCCGGGGCGCAGATCGTCGCGGCCGACGCCACCGGTCGACCCCGGCCCGGCGGGGAGAAACTGGCCGACCTCGTCGCGGCGGCCCACACCGGCGGAGCCCTGTTCATGGCTGACGTCGACACCCTGGATGCCGCCCTGGCCGCGGTCGATGCCGGCGCCGACCTGGTCGGCACGACGCTGTCCGGCTACACCGCCGGCCCGGTGCCGGACGGGCCGGACGTCGCCCTGGTGGGCAGGCTCAGTCGACATTGTCCCGTTCCGGTCATCGCGGAGGGGCGATACCGTACCCGTACCCAGGTCTCGGCGGCGTTCGACGAGGGCGCGTGGGCAGTCGTCGTCGGCACCGCCATCTCGGACCCGGTCAACACCACGCGCAGGTTCGCGCAGGCCTGCCCGCATCCCCGGTTGGATTCGTGATGACCACCAAACTGAGCCAGATCCGTACCGAACTCCGGCACCGCGTCGCGGGCCTGCCGGCGCACTCGGCGCTGCCCCGCGAGCGGGACCTCGCCGAGGAGTTGGGCGTCAGCCGGACGACACTGCGCCAGGCGCTGCGCGAACTGCTCGACGCCGGCCTGGTCTACACCATCCGTGGCCAGGGCACCTTCGTCTCCGACACCCGGATCGCCAAGGGCACCAGTCTCAGCGGGTTCACCGAGGACATGCTGGCCCGTGGCCTGCTCCCGAGCAGCAAGTTGATCGAGGCGGACGCGATGGTCGCCCGCGACGCGGCAGCCACCGACCTCGGCCTGCCCGAGGGGTCACTGCTCTACCGGGTGGAGCGGCTGCGGCTGGCCGACGGCTCGCCGATGTGCCTGGAAGAGGTGCACCTGCCGGCCGACCTGTTCCCCGGGCTGCTCGTGGAGAACCTCGACAACGGGCTCTACGAGACCATGAAGGACCGATACCACATCCAGGTCACCGTGGCCCAGCAGATGATCGCCGCCGTCGTACCGTCCCGGCGGCAGTGCGAACTGCTGGAGATCCCGCCCTCGGCGGCCCTGCTGGAGGTACGCCGGATCGGCTACGACGGACGCGGCCGGGCCGTCGAACGCGCGGTGTCGCTCTACCGGGGCGACCGCTACCACTTCTCCCTGACCGCACGACGAGGCGAGGCCGACTGATGCCCACCACCACGGCCGAGCAGCACACCGACGTCCTGGTCGTCGGCGGGGGCGTGGGCGGGATCGCCGCCGCGCTGGCCGCCTGCGAGGGCGGCGCCCGGGTCACCGTCGTCGAGCCGTACGGGTGGATCGGCGGGCAGCTCACCTCGCAGGCGGTGCCGCCGGACGAGCACCCCTGGATCGAGACACACGGCTCGACGGCCAGCTACCGCCGGTTCCGGCAGGCGGTGCGCGACCACTACCGGAGCTGGTATCCGCTGGCGTCCGACGGGTCCGCCCGACCGCTCAACCCGGGCAACGGTTGGGTCAGCCCGCTGTGTCACGAACCCCGGGTGGCACTCGCCGTGCTCCAGGCCATGATCGCCCCCTGGCGCGCGGCCGGGCGGCTCACCGTGCACACCCGGGCGCAGGTCGAACGGGCCTGGACCGACGGGGACACGGTGACCGCCCTGGCCGTCCGACTCGCCGACGGCACGGTCCGCCACCTCGGCGCCAGCCTGGTCCTGGAGGCGAGCGAGACCGGTGAGCTGCTGGCCCTGGCCGGCATCGAGCACCGCACCGGCACCGAGTCGCAGGCACAGACCGGCGAACCGAGCGCTCCGGACCGGCCCGCACCGCTGAACATGCAGGCGGCCACGGTCTGTTTCGCCCTCGAACACGTCGACGGCGACCACACCGTGGACCGGCCGGCGGACTACGACCACTGGCGGACCCGGACCGCACCCGGCTGGCCGGGCCCGCTGTTCAGCTGGACCTATCCCGATCCGCGGACCGGCCGACCGGTCACCGGCCGGTTCCTCCCCAACCCACGCTCCACGGCGGCGTCGATGGAGGAGGGGCTGATCGCGCCGGAGTTGTGGACGTACCGGCGGATCCTCGACCGGCAGGCGTTCCGGCCCGGCCTGTTCCGCAGTGACGTGACGCTGGTCAACTGGCCGATGACCGACTACCTGGACGGGCCGTTGTTCGACGTACCGGACGCCGCGCGGCACGTCCGGCGGGCCAAGGAGGTCAGCCACGCGTTCCTGTACTGGATGCAGACCGAGGCGCCCCGCCCGGATGGCGGCACCGGCTTTCCCGGTCTGCGGCTGCGCCCCGACGTGACCGGCACCGCGGACGGCTTCGCGCAGGCACCGTACATCCGGGAGGCCCGCCGGCTGGTGGCGGTGACCACGCCCACCGAGCAGGACCTGTCGGTCGCGGTACGCGGCGCCGCCGGTGCGGTCGGCTATCCCGACACGGTCGGCACCGGTCACTACCGCATCGATCTGCACCCGACGACCGGCGGCGACGGTTACCTCGACGTGGCGGCGCACCCGTTCGAGATCCCGCTCGGCGCGTTGCTGCCCGAGCGGGTCACCAACGTGATCGCCGCCGGCAAGGCCGTCGGCACCACCCACATCACCAACGGCTGTTACCGGGTGCACCCGGCCGAGTGGTCGATCGGTGAGGCCGCCGGCGCGCTGGCCGCCTACTGCCTGGACCGGCAGACCTCGCCGCACGGGGTCCGCGACAGTGCCAAGGCCCTTGAGGACTTCCAGTCCGCGCTGACGCGGCGGGGGGTCGACCTGCGCTGGCCGACGGCCACGGCAGTCGCCCCGGGGCCGGTGGGGGGCGACACCCTGCCGAGTTGACGGTCCGGGTGTCGTCGGGCGGCGGCAGTCGGACGGTCGGCCCGGCGCGGGCCTACCTGGCGGACGCCGTACCGACGGGCCGTGGGCGGGGTGCCGCAGCCCGGCCGCGCGCCCCCGACTCGGCTGACGGCCCGCCGGCCGGGGAACGCGAAGCGGGACCGGCCGACCCGCGTCGCCGTGGCCGACGACACGGGTCAGGGCCGGTCCCTGACCTGTCCTGGACGGACGACCCGCGCCCGTCCAGGACAGTCGGTGCTCAGGAGGCGGTGCAGACCGGGGTCAGGCCGCTGGTGGCCCCGGTGCCCTGGAAACCGAACTCCGTGTACTGGCCGGCGTTGACCGTGCCGTTGTAGTTGACGTTGCTGAACTGCACGCTGCCGCTGGTGCCGGTGCGGTCGGCGTTCCAGACGCTGGTCACCGTGGCGCCCGACGGCAGGGTGAGCTGGACGTTCCAGCCGCGGATCGGTGCGGTGCCGGCGGTGACCCGTACGGTGGCGACGAAGCCGCCGGTCCACGAGTTCAGCGAGACCGTCGCCGTGCAGCCGGTGGTCGGCGGCGGGGTGGTCGGCGGCGGGGTCGTCGGCGGCGGCGTGGTCGGCGGCGGCGTGGTGGGCGGCGGCGTGGTCGGCGGCGGGGTGGTGGGCGGCGGCGTGGTGGGCGGCGGGGTCGTCGGCGTGCTGCCCCGGCCCTTGTTCAGCTCGTCGAGGACCGCGTGGTAGGCGGCCTTCTTCTGGTAACTGCCGTTGCTGCCGGTGAACAGCAGGCCCCGCTCGGAGGAGCGCCACGACTCGCTGTCGGAGATGCCCCAGACCGTGATGCCGGTGCACTTCGCGACGTTCAGACAGGCCCGGACGACCTTGCGGTAGTTCTCCGCCTGGCCCGCGCCGATGTCGTTGTTGCTCAGGTCGTCGTCGATGTCCACCTCGGAGAGGTGCACCTCGACGCCGAGGTCGGCGAAGCGCTGGATGTTGGCCTGCAGGTCGTTGGTGATGATGCTGTTCGGGTTGTCGTTGAAGTGCGACTGGAACCCGACGCAGTCGATGTACTGCCGGTAGGTGCGGACGATGTCGTACAGCGCGTTGGCCTTGCGGTTCGGACCGCCGCCCTTGACGGTCAGGCCCTCGACGTCGTAGTCGTTGATGCAGAGCTTGGTGGAGAACCCGCCGGCCTGCACGACCTGCTTGGCCCGGATGAACGAGTCCCGGATGACGTCGGTGTCGCCGGCGTCGAAGAAGTCACCGTCACCGTTGGCGTCCCGGTTCATGGTGTGCGGCCACTGGTTGCGGCGGCGGCCGGTGTTGTTGTCCTCCAGCGACTCGTTGACCACGTCCCAGTAGGCGATCTTGCTGCCCCAGCGGTTGATGGCGTTGCCGATGAAGGTGTTCAGCGTGGACTGGCTGGCACCCTGGAGCGCGCCGGCCTGCGAGTGCCACACCAACGTGTGTCCCCGGACCACCATGTTGTTGCTCTGCGCGTGGTTGACCAGTTGGTCCGCGCCGCTGGTGTTCTGCAGCCCACCGCTCGACGTGGCGATCCGGTCGGGCTTCATGTCGTTCTCGGGGGTCAGTTGGCTGAATTCCTGACCGAGGATCGGGTAGAGCCGGTTGGGCGAGGACGCGGTGCCGAAGAACAACCCGGCCTTGGTGGCGGCGGCGCGCAGCGTGGTCTCGGCCGCGGCGGCCGGGGTGATGGACTGGACGGTCACGGCACCCCCGACCAGCATCAACACCGCCGCTGGCAAGGCTATTCTGCTGACTCTCATTCGCTGCCTCAGGCTGCTGCTCACGGGCCCTCCTCGCTGCATGACGCCAATAATCGATGCATGTGTATGCCTATCGAAGGGTCAGTATCGATACCTGCCGACCGGACTGTCAACAACTTTCGGAAATGTTCCGGAAACCTTTTCCGGTGCCCGGGACGGACAGAAGTCGGGTTCTCGCAGGTGGATGAGGGGGGGTCGCACGTCACCGCCAGGACGGCTCGCAGGAGGGGCCACCGTGGATGCGGCGGGCAGCGAAACATTCGAAACCCGGGCAGGTCGCTGGTCAGGCGGCGGGAAAGCCGCTGGACAGGCCACCGGCCGGGCGCGTACTTTGCTGCTGCCCGTGACACCGCACGAGGAGGTGAGACCCATGAACGCCGTACCGACGTGGGTGCTCCCTCTTTCCGTCGCGGTCGGGTGACCGAGGCAGCTGTCGCCCGGGAGCGCCCCACCCACCAGGCTCTCCCGAAAGGCACTCCCTGTGCATCCGTCGCAGTTCACCACCACCACGTCCGCCGGCCCGGCCGCGCCCCTCCCCGTCGGGGACACCGCCCCCGGCTCTCCGCCCCCGGCCGGCACCGACCGGCCACCCCGGGACGCCGACGTGATCATTGCCGGCTGTGGGCCCACCGGCGCGATGCTGGCCGCCGAACTGCGGCTGCACGACGTGCGGGTGCTCGTCCTGGAGCGGGACACCGAGCCCTCGTCGATGGTGCGCATCGTCGGCCTGCACGTCCGCAGCGTCGAGCTGATGGCCATGCGCGGTCTGCTCACGCGCCTGCACGAACGCGGCCGGCGACGACCGGCCGCCGGCTTCTTCGCCGCGATCGCCGCACCCGCGCCCGCCGATCTGGACACCGCCCACCCCTACCTGCTGGGCATCCCGCAGCCGGTCGTCGTGCAACTGCTCGAAGAGCACGCGATCGACCTGGGGGCGCAGATCCGCCATGGTGCGACGGTGGTCGGCCTCGGGCAGGACGCCGAGGAGGTGACCGTCACGCTGGCCGACGGGCACCACCTGCGGGCCCGCTATCTCGTCGGCTGCGACGGCGGGCGCAGCACGGTGCGCAAGCTGCTCGGTGTCGGCTTCCCCGGCGAGCCCGCACGCACCGAGACGCTGATGGGGGAGCTGGCGGTCGGCATGTCGCCGCAGGAGATCACGGCCACCCTGGCCGGGCTCGGGGAGGTCGACAGACGGTTCAGCCTGACCCCCTTCGGCGTCGGGAACTGGCGCGTCGTGGTCCCCGCCGCCGGGGTCACCGACCGCGCCGTACCGCCCACCATCGCCGAGGTCCGGCAGCGGTTACGCGACGTCGCCGGCACCGACTTCGGGGCGCACTCCCCACGGTGGCTGTCCCGCTTCGGCGACGCCACCCGGCTGGCCGACGCGTACCGGGTGGGGCGGGTGCTGCTGGCCGGCGACGCGGCGCACATCCATCCGCCCATCGGCGGGCAGGGCCTCAACCTGGGTGTGCAGGACGCGGTCAACCTGGGCTGGAAACTGGCCGCCCAGGTCCGCGGCTGGGCACCGGACCCCCTGCTGGACACCTACCAGGCGGAACGTCGTCCGGTCGCCGCGGACGTGCTGGACAACACCCGCGCCCAGACGGAGCTGCTCTCCACCGGACCCGGCCCGGAGGCCGTCCGCAGGCTGCTCACCGAACTGATGGCCTTCGACGCGGTGAACCGCCACCTGATCGAGAAGATCACCGCGATCGGCGTCCGCTACGACTTCGGTGCGGGGCCCGACCTGCTCGGCCGGCGGCTGCGCGACATCGACGTGCGGTCGGGCCGCCTCTACGACCTGCTGCGCCACGGCCGGGGCCTGCTGTTGGACCGCACCGGACGGCTCGGCGTCGCCGGCTGGGCCGACCGGGTCGACCACCTCCCCGACCCCACGGCGGCGCTGGACGCCCCGGCCGTCCTGCTGCGCCCCGACGGCCACGTCGCCTGGATCGGCGACGACCAACCCGACCTGGACGACCAGCTGAGCCGCTGGTTCGGCAGACCCACCACCTGACCCCGGCCGCACCGCCCGGTCAGCGGGTGTCGTGCCGGGAACACCCCGGCACGACACCGGGGACGCGCTGGCCACGGGCGGTCGGGTGAGCCGACCGAGTAGGGATACTCAGGTACGCCCCGCACCCGGCCTCAGGACTCGGCGCGGCGGCGCGGACAGAGTGTTCCGCATGGCCGAGCTACCGCACCGCCCCCTCGCACTGCGTACCGTCGAATCGCCGTTGCCGGCCGTGGTGGCGCACGGCCGGCAGGTCGTCCTGGGCGCCCTCGGCCGCGCGGTGGCCGGGTTGGGTCGGCTCGCCGGTCGCCATCCCGCCGGCTGGCGCTGGACGGCGCGCCGGCACCACCCGGTGCTGGACGGGCTGGCCGCCGCGCACGCCCGAGCGGTGTGCGCGCGGGCCGCCCGCCAGGTCCCCGCCTACCGGGCCTTCCTGCGGGCCCGCCCGACGGGCGTGCGCCGCCGGCTCGTCGACTTCCCGGAGACCGACAAGGCCAGCTACGTCACGGCCCACGACGCCGCCGCGCGCTGCCGGCACGGGCGGTTCCCCACCCGGGGGGTGGTGGTCGACGAGTCGGCCGGCTCGGCCGGGCAGCCGTTCAACTGGCCCCGCAGCGACCGGGAACTGCGCGCCGTGCACCGGGACATCGCCGGCTACACCGGGCTGGTCTTCCCGATGCGCCGGCCGTTCGTCATCAACGCCTACTCGATGGGCGCCTGGGCGACCGGGACGACGACCGGTGCGGCGATGGCCCGGATCGCGGTGGTGAAGAACACCGGCCCGGACCTCGGGAAGATCATCGACACGCTGCGGGAGTTCGGACCCGACTTCGACTACCTGGTGACCGCCTATCCGCCGTTCCTCAAGCACCTGCGGGACCGGCTCGACGCCGAGGGTTTCCCCTGGTCGCGCTACCGCGTCTCCGCCAGCTGCGGCGGCGAGGGGATGACCGAGGCGCTGCGCGACTACCTGGAGCAGCGCTTCACGCTCGTCCGGTCCGCGTACGGGGCGTCGGACCTGAGCATCGGCATCGGTGCGGAGACCCGGTTCACGGTGTGGCTGCGCAGGCGGCTGCAGACCGACCGCGGGCTGCGGGCGGCGCTGCTCGGCGTCGACGAGCAACGGCTGCCGAT
Organism: Micromonospora matsumotoense; assembly: GCF_900091525.1. Classification (GTDB taxonomy): domain Bacteria; phylum Actinomycetota; class Actinomycetes; order Mycobacteriales; family Micromonosporaceae; genus Micromonospora; species Micromonospora matsumotoensis. The sequence goes on along the minus strand of NZ_FMCU01000008.1, from coordinate 75,174 downwards.
GGTGTTCCAGTACAACCCGTTCGCCACCTACCTGGAGACCAACGAACGACGGGAACTGGTCTGCACGGTCACCGGCGGTGACGTGCTCCAGCCCCGGCTGCGGTACAACGTCGGGGACGAGGCGCTGCTCGTGTCGTACCAGCGGGTCGTCGAGCTGGTGTGCGCCGACCCGGTACGCCGGGCCGAGCTGCGCACCGCGGTCTGCGCCGAGCGGATGACCCTGCCGCTGCTGCTGCTCTTCGGCCGCAGCGACTCCACCATCTCCTACCTCGGCGCGAACCTCTACCCGCAGGACGTCGAGTACGGCCTCTACGTCGGCAACCCGTACGCCCCCGAGATCAGCCGGTTCTGTCTCGCCCTGGTCGAGGACACGGCGCTGGAGACCCGACCGGTGATCCACCTGGAACTGCGCCGCCCACTGGCCGCCCCGCAACGCGACGCGCTCGCCGACGCGTGCCGCCGGGGCGTGCGCCGACACCTGACCTCGGTCTCCCGGGACTTCGCCCAGTCCCTGGTGGAGGACTCGACCGCCGGGGACCTGCGGGTGGAGCTGCACGCACCCGGCACCGGCCCGTTCGCCGGGCAACAGAAGATCAAGAACAGCTACCTGGTGAGGTGACCATGCGTACCCGTGACTTCTCCCGAGCCCCCGCGCAGGCCCGTGCCGGCGCCATGTTCATCGGCGGCACCCGCTACGCCAACCCGCTGGTGCTGCTGCGGCTCGCCCCGTCCTGGTTCCGGATGGTCCGCGACCTGCGCCGGATGAAGGGCTACTGCTGGCACACGGTCTACTGGCAGTTCCCGTTGACGCTGGGCACCATCGCGTTCTTCACCGACCGCGACGCGATGCTGCGCTTCGCCCGGACCCGACACCACCGCCGGCTGATGATCTGGCTGACTGACGGCACCCGCAACGCCACCGCCGGTTTCATCCGCCTCTACACCGCCGCCCCGGACGGCTACTCCAACGGCGCCTGGCGGGCCGAAGGCCCCGAGCTGGGGCACATCGACACCTTCACCCCGCTGGGCACGGAGACGACCGGGCCGGCGGTCCGCCGATGAGCGCGCCCGACCACCGGTTCGAGCGGGTCACCGACCGGCGCGGCCTGCGGCGGTTCCTGGCCTTCGGCGACCGGCTGTACGCCGGCGAGCCGCGTCACGTGCCCGTACCACGACAGCAGATCCGGCGCTGGTGGCGGGCCGGCGTGCCGCTCTACCTACTGCGTGACGCCGCCGGCACGGTGGTCGGCCGGACCACCCTGCACACCGACGCGGACTTCGACGCCAAGCTCGGCCGCCGGTGCCAGCTCTTCGGGCTCACCGAGTTCACCGAGCCGGCCGCGCAGCCGCTGTTCGACGCGATCTCCGCACACGCCGACACCGACCGGGACCTGCTGTTCGGCCCGGTGGCGCTGCTGCCCAACCAGGCCGGCGGGGTGATCACCTCCGGGCACGCCGAGCGGGGCTTCGTCGACAGCGCCTGGAACCCGCCGTGGTACGCGACCGCCTACGAGGCGTACGGGTTCAGCCGCCGGTTCGAGTCCGACACCTGGATCTGCCCGGTGCCCGCCCCGCCGGAGCCGACCCCACCGGTCGACGTCGACCCGGACGGCGCGCGGATCGCGCTGCACCGGGGCGACGTCCGACGCCTCGACGAGCAGCTCGACCTGCTGCGCGGGATGCTCAACGCCTCCTTCGCCCAGCTCGGCTACTACACGCCGATCTCCGCCGCGCAACTGCGGCGGCAGACCGACGGGCTGGCCTATCTGCTGGACGAGTCGTTGCTGCTCTACCTGACCCGCGACGACCGCCCGGTGGCGTTCGTGCTCTGCGTGCCCGACATCAGCGAGTTCCTGGTCGCCGTCCGGGGAGACCTGCACCTGGTCAACCAGGCGCGGCTGCTGGCCGCCCGCCGCCGGTACCGGCGGGAGGCGGTGCTGATCGTCAAGGGGGTGGTCCCACCGCACCAGGGCCGGGGCTACCAACGACTGCTCGCCGCGCACCTGCACCGCAACCTGCACACCGCCGGATACACCACGCTGCGCAGCACGTACGTGGAGCGGGACAACGCCGCGTCGGCGGCCCAGTACCGGCGGCTCGGCGGTCGCCCGCTGCACGGCTACACCTTCTACGCCAAGGAGCGCTAGGTGGACCTCGACGCGTTCCGCGCGCTCGAACCGTGGTGCTGGCGGGCCCCGAGCGCACACAACACCCAACCCTGGCGGCTGCGCCACGAGCCCGACGCGATCCAGATCGGCTGGGACCCCGCCCGCACCCTGCCGGCCGCCGACCCCACCGGCCGGGACCTGCGGCTGTCCCTGGGCGCGTTCGTCGAGACCTGCCTGATCGTCGCGGCCGACGCCGGACTGCGCCTGGAGTACGCCGCCGACCACGACGAACGGCACCGCCGGGTGGGGTGGCTGCGGCCCGCCCCGGACCGCTACCCGACACCGTTTCGCACCACCGACGTGTGGGAACGCCGGACCGACCGGGGCCACCTCGCCGGGGGCGTGGACCAGGACACGCTGGCGGCGGTGGACGCGGTCGCCCGACAGGCCGGTGGCAGCGTACGAACCGTGCCGGACGCCGGCCGGCTCGGGGCCCTGCTGCGCGCCGCCGACCGCCGGCTCTATGCGGACCCGCCGGTCGTCGCCGAGCTGCGGCGCTGGCTGCGGCTGGACCCGGCGCACCCGGACTACCGCGCCGACGGGCTCACCGACCGGTGTCTCGGGCTGTCCCGCCCCGCCGCCGCCGGGCTGCGGGTCGCGCTGGCCGGATACCCGGCACTGCGCCCGCTGGGCCTGCCGAGGCTGCTCGCCGCCGCCGCTGGTGACCCGCTCGCCCACGGCGGCACCGTGCTCGTGCTGGTCGCCCCGGAACAGCTCGACGAGCCCGGACAGGTCGACTTCGGTCGGGTGCTGCTGCGCAACTGGCTGGTCCTGCACACGGCGGGGCTGGCGGCACATCCGCTGAGCCAGCTCATCGACGTCCCCGCCACCCGGACGGTGCTCGGCGCGCTGCTCGGCGTCGCGCCGCAGCGCCTGCTGCACGTCGCCCGGGTGGGCCGGCCCACCCGGCCCGCACCCCGGTCGGCCCGCCGGGTCGTCGGCGCGCGGGCCTGACCACGGTACGGTCCGCCCGGCAGCCCGGGTCACTGTCCGGTTGCCGACCGCGCATCCTCGCCGGCCGGCGTACGGTGGCCGCGCCGGCTCGCCGTCGAGGGTGCGCCCGCCGACGCCCGGCTGCACGCCGTCGCCGAGGAGCCCGTCACCACCCGGACCATCGCTGAGTCGCCCATCTTCCCGGCATCCCGCCGCCGGGGATGCCGGCCGGGCGCGGGGCCCGGTCGTCAGACCGGACCGGACCGCCGGGGAGCGCGACCGCCGACCTGGACGAAGTGGAAGCCTTCGACGACCACCCGGGGGTCGTCGAAGGCCCGGATCGTCGCGGCGAGGTCGGCGTCGGTCAACCCGTGGGCCAGGAGACCGTCGCGCAGTTGCGGGATGCCGGCCCGCAGTAGCCGGCAACCCGGATCGCCGCCGCGCCAGCGGCCCGTCGTGGTGTGGGACCCGATCTCGACCAGGCCGGCCGCCGCGAAGACCTCGGGCGCCCGCTGCGCCCAGGTGAGGTCGAGGCCGCTGGCGACGAGAGTTGCCGTGTGGGCCGCCAGGTAACGGGTCAACAGGTCGGCGGTCGTCTCGTCCGGCGCCGACGAGACGAAGTCTCCGGGCGGGAGCGCGAACTCACCGATGAGCAGCGTGCCGCCGGGTGCCAGGGCGGCCACCATCCGGCGGAGGGCGTCCTCGCGGCGGGGCAGGTGGCCGAGGAGCAGGCGGGCGTGCACCAGGTCGAAGGCGCCCGGCGGCTGGTCGGTGACGATGTCCTGGCGGCGCACGACGAGCCGGGGGTGCGTCGGGATGTGCTGCGGGGCGACGTCGGTGGCGACCACCTCGGCCGCCCGGTCGGCCAGCCACACCGCGATGCTGCCCGCGCCGGCGGCCACCTCGAGGCACCGCCTGCCGGTCAGGTCACCCCACTGCCCGAGCGCGGCCCGGGTCGGCTCGTCCAGCAGGTCGGCCAGCGCGTCGTGGTGCTCGCCCGCCTGGTCGCTCGCATTGTCGAACGCGTAGCCCCTCGTGCTCACCCCACCATCCTGCCGGAAATCCGGGCACCGTTGCGCCCCGGTCCGTGGTCGGTCCGCGTCCGCGGGCGGGGCCTCGACGCCCCAGCTTCCACTCAGTGAAAGCCCCCGTCCCGGTCCTGGGCGTGGGACGGGATGATTCGGCTCCATCGATGTTCGCCCGGCGGGAGGTCGTTCGGATGGAGTTCGCCCGTGACCAGTGGTATGTGGCGGCCCACGGCGGTGAGGTCGGCCGGGACCTGCTCGCCCGGACGGTGCTCGGCGAACCCCTGGTGCTGTACCGCACCGGAGCCGGGGAGGCGGTGGCGCTCGCCGACCGGTGTGTGCACCGGCGCTACCCGCTGTCGGAGAGCCGGCGCGACGGGGACACGATCGTCTGCGGCTACCACGGCTTCACCTACGACCCGACCGGCACCTGCGTCTTCGTACCCGGTCAGCAGCGGATTCCGCGCACCGCGCGGGTCGCGGCCTACCCGGTGGTGGAACAGGACTCCCTCGTCTGGGTCTGGATCGGCGACCGGGACCGGGCCGACCCGGCCACGATCCCCCGCGCGCCCTGGCTGGCCGACCCCCGGTACGCGGTGGTCCGCGGCATGGCCCCGCTGGACGCGCGGTACGGCCTGCTGGTGGACAACCTGATGGACCTGTCCCACGAGACCTACCTGCACGGCGGCTACATCGGCACACCGGAGGTGGCGAACACCCCGATCACCACCGAGGTGGACGAGGAACGGGGCATCGTGCACGTCCGCCGGCACATGGACGACGCCGAGTGCCCGCCGTTCTATGCCCGCTCGACCGGCATCCAGGGCCGGATCACCCGCTGGCAGGACATCGAGTACCACCCGCCCTGCCTCTATCTGCTGCACAGCCGGATCGCGCCGCAGGGCGTCTATCCGCCGGTCGACGGGGAGGACAGCGACGCCTTCCACGCCGAGATCGTCTACGCCATCACCCCGTCCACCGCGCACACCACGTACGACTTCTGGGCGGTGGCGCGCGACTTCGCGGTCGATGACGAGTCGGTCAGCGACTACCTGCACCAGAGCAACCACACCGTGGTGATGCAGGACGTGGCGGCGCTCAACATCCTGGAGCGGGTGATCGCGGCCGAGCCGGAGCGGTACCAGGAGTTGAGCATCAACATCGACACCGGTGGGCTGGCCGCCCGGCGGCTGCTGGCCCGGCTGGTCGGGTCGGGGACGGCGGGAGCGCCGCGGTGACCTCCCGGGCCGGCGGGCGCAGCGGCGACCGGGTCTACCGGGTGCACTGGGTGCCGGGCACCGACATCCTGCGCGGGACCTGCCACTGTGGCGCGGAGCGCCTCGCCGACGAGCCGGTGGCGTTGTGGGAGTGGCTGCTCGGCCACCCGCAGGGCCACGCGGCGGCGGCCGTGCCGCCGGCCGGGCCGCCCGACCGGCTGGCGGTGCCGGCGTGACCGGCGACGAGCTGGCCGGGACGGAGTTGACGGTGGTGGCCCGGGAACAGGTGGCGGCGGAGGTCGTCGCACTCAGCCTGGCCCGCCCCGACGGTGGTGACCTGCCCGGGTGGAGCCCGGGCGCGCACGTCGACCTGGCGCTGGGCCCGGGGCTGGTCCGCCAGTACTCCCTCTGCGGCGACCCGGCGGACCGGTCCGTGCTGCGGATCGCGGTGCAGCGTGAACCGGACGGGCGCGGCGGCTCCCGGTGGGCGCACGGGCGGCTCACTGTCGGGGTCACCGTCCGGGTGCACGGGCCCCGCAACACCTTCCCGCTGGTCGCGGCCCGGCGGTACCTCTTCGTGGCCGGCGGCATCGGGATCACCCCGATCCACCCGATGGTCGCTGCGGCCGACGCCGCCGACGCCGACTGGCGACTGGCGTACGGGGGACGCAGCCGCGCCACCATGGCCTTCGCCACGCCCCTGCGGGAGCGGTACGGCGACCGGGTGCGCCTCTGTCCGCAGGACGAGACCGGGCTGCTCGACCTGGCCGGGTTGCTGGGCCGGCCCGGCGACGGCCTCGTCTACTGCTGCGGCCCGGAATCCCTGGTCCGGGCGGTGGAGGAACACTGTGCCGACTGGCCGCCCGGCCGACTGCACGTCGAGCGGTTCGCCCCTCGGGGCGACACGGGGGAGCCGGAGACGGCGATCGAGGTCGAACTGGCGCTCTCCGGGCGGACGGTGACCGTGCCGCCGGGCATCCCGATCCTGCGGGCGGTGGAGGAGGCCGGGGTGCCGGTCCTGTCGTCCTGTCGGGAGGGCACCTGCGGCACCTGCGAGACCCCGGTGCTCGCCGGGGTGCCGGAGCACCGCGACAGCCTGCTCACCGCGCAGGAGCGGGCCGCCGGGGACACCATAATGATCTGTGTCTCCCGGGCCCGGACGCCGCGGCTCGTCCTGGAGCTGTGACCGGCCGGCGCGGGCGGGGAGGATGGCGGGATGCGTGGGCAACCGGGACGGTCGGTGACCAGCAGGGTGCTGGCGCTGCTCGACGCGTTCAGCCCGGCGAGCCCGGCCCTGACGCTGAGCGAGCTGGCCCGTCGCGCCGGGTTGCCGCTGTCCACCGTGCACCGCAGGGCGGCCGAACTGCTCGCCTGGGGGGCGCTGGAGCGCGGCGTCGACGGGCGGTACCGGATCGGCCTGCGGTTGTGGGAGGTGGGTTCGCTGGCACCGCGGGGGCTGGGGTTGCGGGAGGTGGCCCTCCCGGTGATGGAGGACCTGTACGAGGTGACCCACGAGAACGTGCAGCTCGCCGTCCGGCAGGATCTCGAACTCGTCTTCATCGAACGGATCGCCGGGCGGCACGCGGTGCCGGTGCTGACCCGGGTGGGTGGCCGCTTCGCCCTGCACGCCACCGGCGTCGGACTGGTCCTGCTCGCCCACGCGCCGGTCGGGGTGCAGGAGCGGGTGTTGGCCGCGCCGTTGGAGCGGTACACCGACCTGACCGTCACCGACCCGGGGCGGCTGCGCCGTTGTCTCGCCGAGGTGCGCCGGGTGGGGTACGCGGTCAGCGACCGTCAGGTCACCCTGGACGCGCTGTCGGTGGCCGCGCCGATCCGTGCCCCGGAGGGGGTGGTGGCGGCGCTGTCGTTGGTGGTCGCCCACGACCGGGCGGACCCGGTGGCGCTGGCCCCGCTGGTGCAGGCTGCGGGCCGGGTGCTGTCCCGGGCGCTGGGCGGCGCGCACCGGTGACCACCGGGTGGGCGCGGTCGTGGTGGTCAGTCGGGGAAGGCCAGCAGCCGCAGCAGGTGGGCCAGCCGCTCGTGGTCCCGGGGCGTCATGCTGGCCAGCGAGTCGAGCCCCACGGCGCGGACGGCGTCCTGGGCGCGGGCGAACAGGGCCCGCCCGGCCTCGGTGGCGACGAGGACGTTCGCCCGGCGGTCGGCGGGGTCGGCGTGCCGCTCGACCAGGTGGCGCTGCTCCAGCCCGTCGATGAGGGCGACGACCTGGCTGGGGTCGAGGTGCAGGAACTCGGCGAGTTCCCGCTGGGTCGGGCGGACCTCGTCGGCGGCCAGGGCGAGCACCGAGTAGGAACGGGCCTTCAGGCCGTGCGGGGCGAGGGCGGTGTTCGCCGCCGCGAGCGCGCGCGCGTTGGCGCGGGCCAGCAGGAAGCTCAGGTCGCCGGCGAGCACGCTGTCCCGCAGCCGGTCGCGTCCGGTCGACCGGGTCCGTTCGGCGGGGGCCATGGCGACGATGGTAGCAAGGTTCCTGAATAATTGACATTCTCAACGGTTCGTGCTCAGATCGCATCGACGAAAGGGAGTGCCCATGTCACTGGACGGCAAAGTCGCCATCGTCACCGGGTCCGGACGCGGCCTCGGCCTGGCCTACGCCCGGGAGTTGGCGCGGCGGGGCGCCTCCGTCGTGGTCAACGACATCGACGCGCGCGCCACGGCCGACGCGGTGGCGGCGATCGAGGCGTCCGGCGGCCGGGCCGTCGCGGTGACCGCACCCGTCGGCCCGACCGAGACCGCCAAGGAACTCGTCAGCACAGCGGTCGCGCACTTCGGCCGGCTGGACATCCTCGTCACCAACGCCGGTGTCCTGCGCGACACCGTGTTGTGGAAGATGACCGACGACGACTTCGACACTGTCGTCGACGTGCACCTGCGCGGCACGTTCACCTGCGTACGCGAGGCGGTGCAGCACATGCGGCAGGCCGGCGGCGGCGGACGGATCATCTGCATCGGTTCACCCACCGGTCAGCGGGGCACCTTCGGCCAGACCAACTACGCGGCGGCCAAGGCCGGCATCGTCGGCATGGTCCGGACCTGGGCGCTGGAGTTGAAGCGGGCCGGCATCACCGCCAACACCGTCGTCCCGGTCGCCGCCACCGCGATGACCGCCACCGTCCCCTACTTCGCCGCGGCGGTGCGGGCCGAGGCGGACGGCGAACCGATGCCCGCGTTCTTCCGGCACGACCTCGGGTTCGGCACCGCCGCCGACGTGGCCGGTCTGGTCGCGTTCCTCGCCTCCGACGCGGCGGCCCAGGTGACCGGGCAGGTGCTCGGGGTGGGGGGTGACCGCCTCCAGATCTGGACCCACCCGGAGGCGGCGTTGACCGCGTACCGCGAGGGCGGCTGGACCTACGACGCGTTGCGGGAGGCCTGGCCGACGACGTTCGACGGGGCCGCGCAGAGCGTCGGTGAGCGCTTCCCGGAACTCCCCGTCCGGTTCCAGCCGGCGACCCCCTGACCCGGCCGACCGGCACCTGATCGACGAGACCGTCCGCCCGACCCGCCGGATCGGACCCGCCTGACGGAGGCTGCCACCCATGTACCGGCCCGCGATCGACCTCGACGCCGTCACCGCGATCGACATGCACGTGCACATCGAGGTCGACGACCACGGTCACGCCTCGCTGCCCGCACCGCTGGTGGCGGCCGTGTCGAAGTACTTCCGGACGGACGGTCCCCGGCCCGCCGTCGACGCGGTGGCGCGCTACTACCGCGAGCGCGACATGGCCGCCGTCGTCTTCACCGTGGACGCGGGCACCCAACTGAAGCACCCGCCGCTGTCCAGCGTCGATATCGCCCGCGCCGCGGCCGACCACGCCGACGTCCTCATCCCCTTCGGGTCGGTCGACCCACGCACCGGCGGGGCGGCCCTCGACCTGGCCGCCCGGCTGATCGAGCAGGAGGGGGTACGCGGCTTCAAGTTCCACCCCACCGTGCAGGGCTTCGACCCCAGCCACGACGAGTACGCGCCGCTGTGGGCCCTGATCGCGCGGGCCGGGCTCCCGGTGATCTTCCACACCGGGCAGACCGGCATCGGCGCGGGCCTGCCCGGCGGCTACGGCCTGCGGCTCGGCCTGTCCAACCCGATGCTGCTCGACCCGGTCGCGGCCGACTTCCCCGACCTGCAGATCGTCATGGCCCACCCGTCGGTGCCCTGGCAGGACGAGGCGCTGTCGGTGGCCACGCACAAGCCCAACACCTGGATCGACCTGTCCGGCTGGAGCCCGAAGTACTTCCCGGCCGAGCTGGTGCGCCACGCCAACTCCGTGCTCAAGCGCCGGGTGCTCTTCGGCACCGACTACCCGCTGCTCACCCCCGAGCGGTGGCTGCGCGACGTGGCGGCCACGGACCTCAGACCGGACGTGCTCCCGGGGATCCTCAAGGACAACGCGGCCCGCCTGCTGGGCCTCGCTCGGGAACGACGAGAGGAAGCGCCATGACGACGACCATCACCTACGAGCAACTCGCCGACCTCGCCGGCACCGATCTGGGACACACCGGATACCGGACGGTCACCCAGGACCAGGTGAACCTGTTCGCCGACGCCACGGACGACCACCAGTGGATCCACGTCGATCCGGAACGGGCGAAGGCCGGCCCGTTCGGCGCGCCGGTCGCGCACGGCTTCCTCACCCTGTCCCTGGCGGTGCCGTTCTGGACCGAACTGCTGGAGGTCAAGGGCGTGTCCACCAAGGTGAACTACGGCCTCGACCGGGTGCGGTTCCCCGCGCCGGTGGCGGTCGGGGCGCGGGTGCGGATGCGGGCCACCGTCGCCGAGGTGGTCGAGGTCCGGGGCGGCTACCAGCTCACCGTCGACCAGACCATCGAGATCGAGGGGGCGACCAAGCCGGCGGTCGTCGCGCGCGGGTTGTACCGCTTCCACGCCTGAGCCGGGCCGGGTGGCCCACCACCCCCACCACCAGGAGGCTGCTGATGCACCAGCACGGAATCGGCGCCTGGGTGGCCCGGCGTCGGCTCAGGTCCCCGGACAAGATCGCCCTCATCCACGGCGCGGGCGCGACCGTGACGTACGCGCAGTTCGCCGACGCCGTGGACCGGGTGTCGGCGGTGCTGCGGGAGCACGGGGTCGGGGCCGGCGACGCCGTCGCCTACCTGGGTGAGAACAGTCCGGAGTTCCTTCAGGTGATGTTCGGGGCGGCACAGGTCGGTGCCGTCTTCGTGCCGGTGAACACCCGGCTCGCACCCCCCGAGGTCGGCTACGTCCTGGCGGACTGCGCCGCCCGGGTGCTGATCCACGACCCGGACTTCGCGACGCCGGTGGCCGCCGCCCTGCCGGCCGCCCGGCCCCCGCACGTCGTCGTCACCGGCGAGGGCACCCCGGACCGGCCGGGGCTGGCCCACCTGACCCGGACCGTCGAGCCCGGGTGCACCGGTCAGGTCGACATCGGCCCGCAGGACCCGGCGGCGATCGTCTACACCTCGGGCACGACCGGCCGGGCCAAGGGTGCCGTGCTGACCCACGGCAACCTCACCTGGGTCGCCCTCAACTGTGTGGTCGACTACGACGTCGTCTCGACCGACGTGGCGCTGATGATCTCGCCGCTGTTCCACGTCGCCTCGCTGGGGATGGGGGCGCTGCCCGTCATCCTCAAGGGCGCCACGATGGTCGTCGAGAAGGGCTTCGAGCCGGGTCGGGCGCTCGCCCAGATCGCCCGGCACGGGGTCACCATGCTCAGCGGCGTGCCGACCACGTACCAGTTGATGGCCGACCATCCCGACTGGCCCTCGACCGACCTGTCGACCCTGGCGAAGCTCACCTGCGGCGGCTCCGCGGTGCCGGCCCGCATCCTGCACGCGTACGAGGAACGGGGTCTGTCGTTCTCCCAGGGGTACGGCATGACCGAGGCGGCGCCGGGGGCGACCGCGCTGCCCCCGGCGATGACGAGGGCCAAGCAGGGCAGCGTCGGCCTGCCGCACTTCTTCACCGACGTGCGGATCACCGACCCGGCCGGGGTGGTGCTGCCGGCCGGTGAGATCGGTCAGATCGAGGTGGCCGGGCCCAACGTCTTCCCCGGCTACCACGGTCTGCCGGCGGCGACCGCCGAGGCGTTCACGGTCGACGGGTGGTTCCGTTCCGGCGACCTGGGGCGCCTGGACGCCGACGGCTACCTCTACGTTTCCGGCCGGCTCAAGGACATGATCATCTCGGGCGGTGAGAACATCTACCCGGCCGAACTCGAACTGCTGCTCGGCGAGATCGACGGAGTCGTCTCGGCAGCCGTGATCGGGGTGCCCGACGACCGCTGGGGTGAGGTGCCGTGGGCGATCGTGACCGTACGGGAGGGGGCGGCCGTGGACACCGACGCCGTGCGGGCACACCTGGACGGCAGGATCGCCCGCTACAAGCTGCCCAAGAACGTGGTCATCGTGGACGAGTTGCCGCGGACCGCGTCGGGGAAGGTGCGGAAGGCCGAGTTGCGGGCGCGTTTCGCCGGCTGACCGTGGGCCGGGCCGCGACGAGCGCGGCGAACTCCGCCGCGGACGCCTCGGCCAGCCTCCGGTGTGCCTGACGGTAGGTCTGCACCGACCGGGCGGCCGGCCACTGCGCGTCCATGAACTCGGCCGGCAGCCTCGGGTCGGCCCGCAACAGCGCGAGCCAGTCCGCCACCAGCATCGTCCGCACGGTCAGGGCGCTCGCCGCCGTCGGCGTGGCCGGCTCGGCCCACTCCTCGATGAACGCGAGGTGCTCGCGCCGGATCGCCTCGATGTCCCACGCGGCGCGGACGCTCTCGCCGATCGGGAAGCCGGCGAGTTCACGGGCGTGGAAGGCGACCACGGCGTGCGGCGCGAGGTCCTGCCGCAGCGGCTCCAACGACCCGGCCAGGTCGACCTCGCCGGGTGCCAGCCAGAGCCCGTCGCGGATCGGCGCGAAGCCCTCCCAGGTGAGGGTGGAGCGCAGCCGGTGCCGCAGCGTCCGCTGCCCCTCCGGGATAGAGAAGGTGACCAGGGTCCACCCGCTGCCCTGCGGGTCGAACGGCCTCGGCCCGCGCACCCGGTACGTCGCCTCACGCAGCACCGCCGCCCCGTGCTCGGTCAGCGAGAACAGGGTCTCCCGGCCGCTGCGGCCCCGGGCGAGGACGCCGCTGCGGACGAGCCGGTCGAGGGTGGCCCGGGTCGCCGGGGCGGCCACCCCCGCACCCTCCAGCACGGTGATCAGCACACTCGCCCGGATCGGCCCGGTGTCGCCGTCGACGACGTGCTCGCCGAAGAAGGCCAGCACCAGTTGCTTCGGCTGACGCCTACCCACAGTCATCCCCTCCGACGGGTGTGTCGCCCGGCGCGGTCACGGCGCGGGCCGCGCGGCCACATTCTGCCCGCGCTTGGCCCGCTGGATCTCGCCGTAGACGTGCGTGCGCAGGTGGGTGAAGCGGGGCAGGGCGCGGGTGCTGATCTGGTCGCGTTCCGCCGGCAGATCGATCGCGAGATCCTCCCGGACCCGGGTCGGCGACTGGGACAACACCAGGACCCGCTGGCCGAGGTAGACCGACTCGTCGATGTCGTGGGTGACGAACAGGACCGAGATCCGGCGACGGGCGTGCAGCTCACGGACCAGGTCCTCCAGGTCGGCCCGGGTCTGCGCGTCCACCGCGGCGAACGGCTCGTCCATGATCAGCACCTCGGGCTGGTAGGCGAGGGCCCGGGCGATCGCCACCCGCTGCTGCATCCCGCCGGAGAGCTGCCAGGGGTGGCTGCGGGCGGCGTGCGCCAGGCCCACCGCGTCGAGCGCGTCGGCGACCAGGGTGTCCCGGTCGGCGCGGGAGAGCTTCTTGTGCCGCAGCGGAAGCTCGACGTTGCCGCGTACCGTCAGCCACGGATAGAGGCTGCGGCCGTACTCCTGGAACACCACGGCCATGGCGGGGCTGGGTCCGGTCACCGGCGCGCCGTGCATCTCGACCACGCCGCTGGTGGGGCGCAGCAGGCCGGCGAGGCACTTCAGCAGGGTGGTCTTGCCGCACCCGGACGGTCCGACGATGCAGACGAGTTCGCCGGCGTCCATCGTGAAGCTGAGGTCCCCGATCGCCTCGACGTCGCCCGTGGGGTGCTCGTAGACCTTGCGTAGCTGCTCCACCCGCAGCAGGGTGCCCCGATCAGGCACGGTGGACCTCCCTGATTCCGTGGTACCAGCGCAGGACGCGCCGTTCGACGAGGCCGAAGGCGACGGCGAGAAGAACGCCGACGAGGCCGAGCAGCAGGATGCCGCTCCACATCTCGGCGATGAGGTAGTTGCGTTGGAAGTAGGCGATCCGGTAGCCGAGCCCGGACGACGAGGCGAACATCTCGGAGATGACCATCAGGATGAGCGCGACCGAGAGGGCCTGCCGGACCCCGGCCATGATCCGGGGGCTGGCGGCGGGGAGCACCAGGAACCACAGCCGCTCCCACCAGGTGACCCGGAACGACCGCGCGGTCTCGGTCATCACGCTGTCCGTGGACCGGACCCCCTCGATCGTGTTGAGCAGGATCGGCCAGACCGCGCCGGAGACGATCACCACGACCTTCATGGTGTCGGTGATGCCGAGCAGGATCATCATCACCGGGATCAGCACCGGCGGCGGGACGGCCCGAAGGAACTCCAGCAGCGGTTCGAGCAGTTCCCGCAGCCACGGGGTCAGGCCGATGACGGTGCCGGCGGCGATGCCGACCACGATCGACGCGGCGGCACCGAGACCGAGGCGGGCGAGGCTCGGCAGCACGTCCTCGACGAACGCGGGCCCGACCCAGGTGTCGACGAAGGCGTCGGCGATGGTGACCGGGTCGGGGAAGAACCGGCTCGTCGCCCTGGTCGCCACCAAGGCCCAGACCACCAGTAGCAGCATCGGCAGCCCGAGCGCGTGCCGCCCGGCCGCCGCGATGCGGGAGCCGACCCCGCGACGGCGCGGCGTGGCGGCGATCCGACCGGGGTACGCGGTCACGGCGTCTGCTCCCCTCGTACCGACTGGTGCCAGGACAGCGTCCGGCGTTCGACGAACCGGAAGACGAGGTTGACCGCCAGCCCGAGCAGGCCGGTGACCACCACGAGGGCGTACAGGCCGACGGCGTCCCCGGCGGACCGGGACAGCTCGATCATGCGGCCGAGACCCGGGTTGCCGATCACCATCTCCGCGGTGATGGCCAGGATCAGCGCCACCGCCGCCGCGAGCCGCAGGCCGGTCATCAGGTACGGCAGGGTGGTCGGCAGGACCAGCTGCGTCCACTGCTCCCGGCGGCGCAGGCCGAAGCTGAGCGCGGTGTCCCGGGCGACCGTGTCGACGTCGGCCACCCCGTAGATCACCTGCACGAACACCTGCCAGAACGACGCGTAGACGATGATGACCAGGGCGGCCTGCCGCTGGATGCCGAACATCAGCACGGCGAGCGGGATGAGGGCCACCGACGGGATGGGGCGCAGGAACTCCACCATCGTGTGGGTCGCGCGCCGCAGGAACGGCACCAGGCCGACGACCGTGCCGAGCCCGACCGCGGCGACCGTCGCCACCGTCAGACCGATCGCCCAGGACGTCATGGTGCTGCCCAGTCGCCGCCAGAACGCCAGGTCGACGAGCTGCTCGGCCAGCCGCGCCAGCACGTCCGTCACGTACGGCAGGTACTGCGGGTCGATCAGGCCCAGGGCGGGGACGGTCTGCCAGACGGCGAGGAACCCGGCCAGGCCGACGACGCCCAGCAGTGCCCTGCGTACCGCGCGCAGGCGTCGGGTGGGGGACGGGCGCATGTCACCTCCGTGGTGGCGTGGGCGCGACGCCGCCGTTCCCGGCCCACCGGCCGGGAGGGGCGGCAACGCCTCGGCTACTGCTGACGGATGAGCCGGTCGAGGTCGGGCTGCCGGTCGAGCACCCGGTGTTTCTGCGCGAGTTCGGCGAGCTTCTGCAGGCTCGCCCGGTCGACGTCCCAACCGAACGCCGGGAGCTTGACCGACTCCGCCACCGGCGGCGGCAGTTGGAGGTTGTCCTTGATGGCCTGCCGCACGGCCGGCGTGTTGGCCGGGTCCTGCGCCCACTGCAGGGTCTTCTTCATCGCCGCGGAGAAGTCCTCGACCAGCTTGGCGTCCTTGTCCATGCGGGCGGTGGTGGTGATCGTGGTGAGCGTGGCCAGGCCGGGCACGACCGACTGGTAGGGCGCGACGACGAAGGTGTCGCCCCGGTCCTTGAGTTGGGTGACGAAGGGTTCCGGCACCCACGCGGCGTCGATGTTGCCGGCGGCGAGTTGGGCCGGGGCGTCCGGGAAGGCCACCTCGACGAACTTGATCCGCTTGGGGTCGCCGCCGTCCTTCTCCACCGCCGCCATGATCGTGACATCGCCGGCCGCGCCCAGGCTGTTCACCGCGACCCGCTTGCCCGCCAGGTCGGCCGGCCGCGTGACTCCGGACTTCGCCGAGGCCACCACGGCGTTGATGTCGTCGCCGTCGGCGTAGGACGAGGCGTAGTTGCCGATGATGACGACGCCGAGGTTCTGCAGGTCGGCGCGGAACGGGCCGAAGGGTTGGCCGATCGCGAAGTCGATGTCGCCGTTCATCAGCGCCGGGACGGCCTGCGCGCCGCCCTGGGCGGGAAGCACCTCGACCTGGAGCCCACGCTCGGCGAAGATGCCCGCCTTGATGCCGCCCCAGAGCGCGGCGGTCTCGGTGATCGGCAGCGCTGCGACCCGGACCTTGCGCAGGTCGCCCGAGGTCTGGGGGGACGGGGTGGACGCGTCGGAGTCGGTGCATCCGGTGAGGGCGATCGCGGTGACGGCGATCAACCCGAGAGCCATGACCTTCTTCATTGACGAGGCCCTTCCTGGGCGGGGGTGGTGGGGTGCGTCGGAAGCCGGCGGGATGCCTCGGATCTGCGGGGGAACCAACCGCTGCGTGGGGGCGCACGCCGCTGTGTTGGCCATGGTCAGCCACCCCGGCATCGAAAGTCAAGAATATCTGACGCCCGTCATGAATAAGTTGAACGACGCTGTGTCGTGGTGGCGTCGCTCCCGCCGGCACCCGGGCGGCAGGGGGTGTCGCGCGGCGGCCACGTTGGTGGCTGCGCTTCCGCCGGGGCAGGTCCGAGGTGGTCAGACCTCGGGCAGCCCACGTAGTTCTCGGCCAGGCTCGTCGCATAGGCGCGGGAGGTGGCGGCGTACCGCAGGGTCGCGGTCTGCAACTTCGCCTCGTACGGGTCGTCGTGCGCCAGCCGGTGCAGCATCGAGGTCATCCACCAGGAGAAGTGCTGGGCCCGCCAGACCCGGCGCAGCGCGGTGGTCGAATAGCCGGCCAGCAGGTCGGTGCGCCCGTGGCCGTACCAGGCGGCGAAGGCGTCGCCGAGCAGCGCGACATCGGCCAGTGCCAGGTTCATCCCCTTCGCGCCGGTCGGCGGGACGATGTGCACGGCGTCCCCGGCCAGGAACAGTCGTTCCCACTGCATCGGCTCCACCACGAAGCTGCGCATCGGGGTGAGGGACTTCTCCAGCACCGGCCCCTCGGTGAGCGACCAGCCCGGCACCGTCTCCAGCCGGGCCCGCAGCTCCGCCCAGATCCGCGCGTCCGGCCAGGCGGCGAGATCCTCGTCGGGGGCGACCTGGAGATAGAGCCGGGAGATCTCGGGGGAGCGCATGCTGTAGAGGGCGAAACCCCGGTCGTGGTGGGCGTAGACGAGTTCCTGCACCGCCGGCGCGGCGGCGGCGAGCACGCCCAGCCAGGCGAAGGGGTACGCCCGTTCGTAGCTGGTCAGCACCCCCTCGGGCACCGCACCCCGGCTCACCCCGTGGAACCCGTCGCAGCCGGCCACGAAGTCGCAGCGCAGCTCCTCCTCCCGGCCGTCGCGTCGGTAGCGGACCACCGGCGAGGAGGAGTCGAGGCCGTCCAGGCGGACCACGTCGGCCTCGAACAGGATCGTGCCGCCGGCCGCGAGCCGGGCGGCGATCAGGTCCTTGACCACCTCCTGCTGCCCGTAGACGGTGATCGCCCGCCCGGTCAGCTCGGTCATCGGCACCCGGTGCGACTCCCCGGCGAAGCGCAGCTCGATGCCCTCGTGTCGCAACCCCTCCCGGAGCAACCGCTCGCCCAGGCCGGTGCGGCAGAGCAGGTCGACCGAGCCCTGTTCGAGGACGCCGGCGCGGACCCGGTGCTCGACGTGGTCCCGGCTGCGGCTCTCCAGCACCACCGAGTCGATGCCGTGCCGGTGCAGCAGGTGCGACAGCATGAGTCCGGCCGGCCCGGCGCCGACGATACCCACCTGGGTACGCATCCCGGTCCGTCCCTTCTGGACACCGACCCGCCGCCGGCCACCTGCGCCGGCCACCTGCGCCGGGCACCGAGTGTGTTCGCTCAGCGAACGGGTGTTCTCCCATTGAACGTTGGCACGTGACCGGGCCCGCGTCAACGCCCGGTCCGGACGGTGGTCGCCTCCGGTGCCACGGCCGGCGGCGGACATTGACGGACGCCGCCGCCAGCCGTACGTTCGACACGAGTACGACAGTCCGCATGGCGAACACGTTCCCCATCCGAGGCGGGAGGCCCATGGCGAAGCTCGTCCCGCTGGCCGACGCCGTGGCGGAGCTGGTCCACGACGGCGACGTGGTGGCCCTGGAGGGGTTCACCCATCTCATCCCGTTCGCCGCCGGTCACGAGATCATCCGCCAGGGTCGCCGGGAGCTGACCCTGGTGCGGATGACCCCCGACGTCATCTACGACCAGCTCATCGGGGCGGGATGTGCCCGTCGGCTGGTCTTCTCCTGGGGCGGCAACCCGGGGGTGGGGTCGCTGCACCGGTTCCGCGACGCCGTGCAGCACGCCTGGCCGGGTCCGCTGGAGCTGGAGGAGCACAGCCACGCCGGCATGGCCAACCGCTACGTGGCCGGGGCGTCCGGGCTGCCGTTCGCCGTGCTGCGCGGCTACACCGGCACCGACCTGCCCCGGCACACGGCCAACATCCGGCCGGTCAACTGCCCCTTCACCGGCGAGACCCTGACCGCCGTGGCGGCCCTGCGCCCCGACGTGACGGTGGTGCACGCCCAGCGCGCCGACCGGGCCGGCAACGTGCAGATGTGGGGCATCACCGGGGTGCAGAAGGAGGCGGTGCTCGCCGCCCACCGGTCCCTGGTCACCGTCGAGGAGATCGTGGCCGAGCTGACGCCGGTGCCCGGCCAGGTCGTGCTGCCCGGCTGGGCGGTCACCGCCGTCGCCGAGGTGCCCGGGGGCGCCCACCCCTCGTACGCCCAGGGCTACTCGGTGCGGGACAACGACTTCTACCGGGCCTGGGACGCCGTCAGCCGGGACCGGGCCACCTTCCGCGACTGGCTCGACCGGCACGTGCACCGGGCCGGGGCGACGGCATGACCGCGCCGGTCGCCCCCCGTCACCGGCCACGCCGCAGGGCGTCGACGTGAGCGGCCCGCACCCGCCGGCCGACTGGACCGCCGACGAGATGATGACCGTCGCCGCCGCCCGGCAACTGCGTGACGGCACCGCCTGCTTCGTCGGGATCGGGTTGCCCAGCACCGCGGCGAACCTCGCCCGGGTGACCCACGCCCCGAACCTGGTGCTCGTCTACGAGTCCGGCTGCCTCGGCGCGAAACCGGACCGGCTCCCGCTGTCCATCGGGGACGGCATCCTCGCCGACACCGCCGACGCGGTGGTGTCGGTGCCCGAGGTGTTCAACTACTGGCTGCAACCCGGCCGGATCGACGTGGGTTTCCTCGGCGCCGCGCAGCTCGACCGGTACGGCAACCTCAACACCACGGTCGTCGGCGGCGACTACACCACCCCCGCGGTCCGGCTGCCCGGCGCCGGCGGGGCGCCCGAGATCGCGGCCTCCTGCGGCGAGGTCGTGGTGATCGTCCGGCAGAACCTCCGCACCTTCACCGCACGGGTCGACTTCGTCACCTCCGTCGGGTACGGGGCGGGCCCCGGTGACCGGCAGCGGCTCGGCCTGCGCGGCGGCGGCCCCCGGCTGGTGATCACCGACCTCGGCGTCCTCGAACCCGATCCGGTGAGCTGCGAGCTGACGCTGACCCGGCTGCATCCCGGGGTGACCCGGGAGCAGGCGCGGGCGGCGACCGGCTGGGACCTCGCCGTCGCCGAGTCACTGACCACGGGTGACCCGCCGACTGCTCACGAGTTGGCGGTGCTGCGCGCGTTGCAGGCGACGACTGACGGGAGCCGACGATGACCGAGGACACCGCCCGCCGGGCCGACCGCGCACTGGTGCTGCCGACCTACCGGCGCGACGACGTCGACGTCCACCCGCCCCTGCTCAGTCCCGACTACCGGTCGACCGTGGCGCGGGCGCCACGGCAACCGCTGGCCCACCTGCCGCAGCGGCTGACCGAGACCACCGGGCCGCTGCTCGGCGAGGGACGGCTCGGCGACCTCGACCACGACCTGACCCGCCAGCACGACGGGCCGCCGCAGGGCCAGCGGATCATCGTGCACGGCCGGGTCCGGGACGGCGACGGCCGCCCGGTGCCCCACACGCTGGTCGAGATCTGGCAGGCCAACGCCGCCGGAAGATACCGCCACGCGAGCGACACCTGGCCGGCCCCGCTCGACCCGCACTTCGACGGGGTCGGCCGGGCGCTCACCGACGACCGGGGGCGCTACCGGTTCGTCACCGTGCAGCCCGGGGCCTACCCCTGGCGCAACCACGACAACGCCTGGCGGCCGGCGCACATCCACTTCTCCCTCTTCGGCCGGGCGTTCACCCAACGCCTGGTCACCCAGATGTACTTTCCCGGCGACCCGCTCTTCTTCCAGGACCCGGTGCTGCACTCGGTCCGCGACCCCGGGGCCCGGCAGCGGCTGATCGCCCGCTACGACCACGCCGCCACCGCGCCGGAGTGGGCGCTGGCCTACGCGTTCGACATCGTGCTGCGCGGCCGGGAGAGCACCCCCTTCGAGGACGGCGACGACGATGAGTGAACGGCTGGCCGTCACCCCCGCGCAGACCGTCGGGCCGTACCTGAGCATCGGTCTGCGCTGGCCCGACGGCCCGTACGTCGTCCCCGAGGGCACCCCCGGCGCGTTCTGGGTCCGGGGCCGGATCATCGACGGCACCGGCGCACCGGTGGTCGACGCGCTGGTGGAGAGTTGGCAGGCCGACCCGGCCGGCCGGTTCGACCACCCGGACGACCCACGCGGGGCCCACCCGCCGGCACTCGCGGGCTTCCGGGGATTCGGCCGCAGCGAGACCGACGACCAGGGGTGCTACCGGCTGCTCACCGTCCGGCCGGGGTCGTTGCCCGACCCGGACGGCGGCGTCGAGGCCCCCCACCTGACCCTGTCGGTCCTCGGGCGGGGGCTGCTGCACCGCCTGGTCACCCGGCTCTACTTTCCCGACGAGCCGACGGCCAACGCCGCCGACCCGGTGCTGTCCGGCATCGACGCCGGGCGCCGCGACACGCTGGTGGCCAGCACCGCGCCGGACGGGTTCCGCTTCGACATCCACCTGCAGGGCGACCGTGAGACCGTCTTCTTCGCCGTCTGACGGCCTGCTCTCCGGCCTGTCCGGCAGCCCGGACGTGGACCGGGAACTCGACGATCCGGCCCTGCTGCGGGCACTGCTCGACGCGGAGGCCGCGCTCGCCCGGGCAGGTGCGGCGGTCGGGGTGCTGCCCGCAGCGGCGGCCGACGCGATCGTCGACCGGTGCCGCGCCGAGCGGTACGACCCGGCGGCGCTCGGCCGGGCCGCCGACGCCGCCGGCAACCCGGTCGTCCCCCTCGTGCGGGAGTTGACCGCCGCCGCGCCCGAGCCCGCCCGACCATGGGTGCACCTCGGCGCGACCAGCCAGGACATCATGGACACCGCGCTGAGCCTGGTGGCCGTACGGGCGCTCGGGCCGGTGCTGCGCCACCTCGACGCGGCCGTCGACGCCGCCGCCCGGCTCGCCGCCACCCACCGCGACGACGTGCTGGTCGGCCGGACCCTCGGGCAGCAGGCGGCACCCACCACGTTCGGGCTGACGGCCGCCGGGTGGCTGACCGGCCTGGCGCAGGCCCGGGACCGGCTACGGCAGGCGGCGGACGGGCAACCCGCCCAACTCGGCGGTGCGGTCGGCACCCTGGCCGCGCTCGGCCCGGCCGGCCCCGAGATCGCCGCGCGGTTCGCCGCACAGCTGGGGCTGCCCGCGAGCCCGCTGCCCTGGCACACCCAGCGGCAGCCCCGCCTCGACCTGGCCGCCGCCCTCGGTGGGCTGCTCACGGCCACCGGCAAGGTCGCGCTCGACGTCGGGCTGCTCGCCCGGACCGAGGTCGGTGAGGTCGCCGAGGGCGGCACCGGCCGGGGTGGCTCCTCGGCCATGCCGCACAAGCGCAACCCGGTGGACTCGATCCTGATCGGCGCCGCCGCGCGCCGTGGACCGGGCCTCGTCGCCACGCTGTTCGCCGCGGCCGTGCAGGAACACGAGCGGGCCGCCGGTGGCTGGCACGCCGAGTGGGAGCCGCTGCGCGACCTGCTGCACCTGGCCGGCGGCGCCGCCGGCCGGTGCGCCCGGCTGCTGACCGGGTTGCAGGTCCGTCCGGAGCGGATGCGGGCGAACCTCGACGCGACCGGCGGGCGGGTGCTCGCCGAGGCCGTCGCCGCCCGGTTGGCGTCCGCCGTCGGACGCGGCGTCGCGCACGACCTGGTCGCCCGCGCCGCCGACGCGCCCTCGATGCGGGCGGCGCTGCTCGCCGACCCCGAGATCCGGGCCCACCTGTCCGAGGCGGAGGTCGACGAGGCGCTCGACCCGTACCGCTGGCTCGGGTCGGCCGGGGTGTTCGTCGACCGGGCGCTGGCCGCCGTCCGGGGAGCGGGGGCGTGACCTCCCGGCTGCATCTCACCGTCGACGGTCCGGCCGCCGCACCGGTGCTGCTGCTCGGCAGTTCCCTCGGCACCGCCGCCGCGATGTGGGAACCCCAGGTCCCGCTGCTCGCCGAGCGGTTCCGGGTCATCCGGTACGACCACCTGGGCCACGGCCGTTCGGCGGTGCCGGCCGGGCCGTACACCCTGGATCTGCTGGGTCGGGAACTGCTGCGGACGCTCGACGACCTCGATCTGCGGTGGGTCCACTACGCGGGGCTGTCCCTCGGCGGCATGGTCGGCATGTGGCTCGCCGCCCACGCGCCCGACCGGGTGCGGCGACTGGCCCTGCTGTGCACCTCGGCGTCGCTCGGCCCGGCCGGGCCGTGGCGGGAGCGGGCGGCGACGGTGCGCGCCGGTGGTCTGCCGACGATCGCCGACACGGTGGTGGCCCGCTGGTTCACCCCGGCGTTCGCCACCGCCCGCCCGGACGTGGTCGCCGCACACCGGGCCATGCTGACCGCGACCTCCCCGGCCGGTTACGCGGCCTGCTGCGAGGCGATCGCCGCGATGGACCTCCGCCCCGACCTGGGCCGGATCGACACGCCGACCCTGGTCGTCGCGGGCGCGGACGACCCGGCGACCCCGGTGGCGCACGCCCGGGAGATCGTCGGACGCGTCCCCGGGGCACGGCTGGTGGTGGTCGGCGCGGCGGCGCACCTGGCCAACGTCGAGCGACCCGCGCAGGTGGGCCGACTCCTGCGGGAACACTTCGAGGAACCGGGTGGATGATGGACGACCGCGAGCGGCACGAAACCGGCATGACGGTACGCCGGCAGGTGCTCGGCGACGCGCACGTCGACCGCGCGGTCGCCGGCACCGACGCGTTCACCGCCGACTTCCAGGACTTCATCACCCGCTACGCATGGGGCGAGGTGTGGGCCCGGCCCGGCCTCGACCGGCGTACCCGCAGTTGCATCACCCTCGCCGTGCTCGCCACCCTGCACCACGACGAGGAGTTGGCGATGCACGTGCGGGCCGCGTTGGGCAACGGGCTGAGCGAGCAGGAGGTGGCGGAGGTCCTGCTCCAGGTCGGCGTCTACGCTGGCGTACCGGCGGCGAACCGGGCGTTCACGGTGGCCCGGGAGGTCCTGCGGCGGGAGGCGGGGTGAGGGTGGGCGAGGAGTCGGCGCGGTCGCCGGAGTTCGTGCAGTCGCTGGAACGCGGCCTCGCGGTGATCCGGGCGTTCGACGCCGAGCATCCACAGCTCACCCTCAGCGAGGTGGCCCGCCGCACCGGGCTGACCCGGGCCGCGGCCCGCCGGTTCCTGCTCACCCTGGTCGAGCTGGGGTACGTGCACAGCGACGGTCGGCTCTTCTCGCTGCGGGCACGGATCCTCGCGCTCGGCTACGCCTACCTGTCGGGCCTGGGCCTGCCGGAGATCGCGCAGCGGCACATGGAGGCGCTGGTCGCGCAGGTGCACGAGTCCTGCTCGGTGTCGGTGCTCGACGGCGACGAGGTGGTCTACGTCGCCCGGGTGCCCACCAAACGGATCATGACAGTGGGGATCAGCGTCGGCACCCGGTTCCCCGCGTACGCCACGTCCATGGGTCGGGTGCTGCTCGCGGCGCAACCGGCGGACCGGCTGGACGACTACCTCGCCACCGCGCAGCTGCGGCCGCTGACCCGGCGTACCGTCACCGACCCGGCGAAGCTGCGGACGATCCTGACGAAGATCACCGCCCAGGGGTACGCGATCGTGGACCAGGAGCTGGAGGAGGGGCTGCGGTCGCTGGCCGCGCCGATCCACGGCGCGCAGGGCGCGGTGGTCGCGGCGGTGAACCTGTCCGCCCACGCCAGCCGGGGGTCCTTCGAGCTGATCCGGCGGGAGTTGCTGCCGCCGCTGCTGGCCACCGCCCAGCGGATCGAGGAGGACCTGCGCGGCGCGGCCTGAGCCGGCTCCGTCGTGTCGGGCCCGTCGTCACCGGACCCGGTAGAGGCGATCCACCGGGTCCACGACGACGGCCAGCAGCCTGCCGGGCACGAGCGACGGGTCGTCGGGCCGGACCACGTCCGCCTCGAAGGCGGCGAACCCGGGCCCGCTGATCCGCAGGTGGAGCAGGAGCCCCGGGTCCTCGCCGCCCAGGTGGGGCGTCACGGTGCGGACCTCGGCTGTCGCGGCGACCCCGGCGGCGTCGAGCTGGCGGGCATCGCGGCGGGACCGGTCGACCACCCGCCACCCGAAGACGCCGAACCCGACCCCGACGATCGTGGTGAACACCCCGCCCGCGAGGAGGCCCCAGCGCTGCCCGGGCGACACCGCCAGGTCCCCCGCCACGTCGGCGGCGAGCAGGACCGGGCCGGGCAGACAGATGGCCAGGAACAGCAGCCGGCAGAGCAGCGCGCCGACCGGCCCGGTGCGCGCCTCCGCCTCCCGGGGTGCGCTCGTCATGCCGGCACCCTAGAGCACCGTGCGACGTCGCGGCACCCTGTCGTGCGGTGCGGTGCGGTGCGGTGCGGTGCGGTGCCGTGCCGTGCCGTGCGGTGCGGTGCCGTGCCGTGCGGTGCCGTGCGGTGCGGTGCCGTGCCGTGCGGTGCCGTGCGGTGCCGTGCGGTGCCGTGCCGTGCGGTGGGCTGGTGCCGGGCACCTGCCCACCGCACGGCCTGCTCACCGGCGGCGCGGGTGGTTGGTCAGCTTGCGGTGCAGGTGACGGTGCCGCTTCCGGTGCCCTGGAACCCGAAGCTGGTGCTCTGCCCCGCGCCCAGTCGGCCGTTGTAGCTCTGGTTGGTGACGGTGATGGTGCCGCTCGTCCCGCTGGCTACGCCGTTCCACACCGAGCTGACCGACGTGCCGCCCGGCAGGGTGAGGGTGACCCGCCAACCGGTGAGCGCGCTGGTCCCGGCGGTGACGCTGACGTTGGCGACGAATCCGCCGTTCCACTGGTCCTGCACGGCGTAGCCGGCGGTGCAGCCGGTGTTCCCGCCGGGCGGCGTGGTGGGCGGTGGGGTGGTCGGCGGGGGAGTCGTGGGTGGCGGGGTGGTGGGTGGCGGCGTGGTCGGCGGCGGGGTGGTGGGCGACGGGCCGTCGAGCGTCAGGTTCTTCTGCTGGACGGTCCACTGGCTGCGGCACAGCCCGCAGTTGGCGCCGACGAAGTTGCTGCCGGCGGTGGTGTCACCCTTGAGCCGCCACTTGAGATAGAGCACCGCGACCCGGCCGAACTCGCCACCGTTGGGCTGGTCGTAGGTGCCGCCGTGCCCGACGTTCAGGTTGCCCATGAAGGCGGGCAACCCGGCCGGCAACTTGCCCCAGTCGTCGATCGCGTTCGGGTAGGCGATGTCGCTGGGCCCGCCGACGAAGTAGGCGATCGGCTTGGTGAGCCGCCGGAGCTGGTAGTCGTCGGCGTCGTTGAGCAGGCCGCTGCTGAAGATGCCGGTGGTGGTGACGCGCGGGTCGTTGGAGACGGCGTACGCCTCCAGGCCGCCGCAGGAGAAGCCCGCGACGGCGACCTTGCCGGTGTCGATCCGGTGGTAGTACTTGCTGCCCTGGCGGGAGTTCTCCGCGACGGCCCAGTCGATGGACTGGGTGAGCATCTGCGAGTTGGTCGAGCCGGAGGCGTTCGGCCCCCCGTTGGCGATGGCCAGGAAGCCGTGGGAGGCGATCTCGCGCAGGAAGTTGCCCTGGGACAGGCCGTTGGCCGAGCAGCCGCCGTTGCCCCACACGAAGATGGGCAGGCGCTCGGTCGGGAGCGTCTGGGGTCGGAAGATGGTGTGGTGGGGCAGGCTGGTCGAGGTCTCGTAGTCGGCGGGATAGGGCCCCGAACCGCCGACTGCGGCGTCGGCCGGCGTCGCCCCGAGCGCCAGCAGCACGGCGGCCGCCGGCACGAGGGCGGCCGTCAGGCCGGCGTAGAGCTTCGATCTCCTTGGCATGCGCCCTCCAGCGGATGTCGGCGATGGCACCCCTGCGGTGGCGGCGGCGCTGTGTTCCGCCGGGCCCGACCAGGGTGGTCAGCACCGGTGACGGGGCGGGCCGACGTGGACGCGTCGACCGTCCGGCCGCAGTCCCACAGGCGGTCGCGGTATGCGGTCACTATCACCGGGGTAACGAAAAGTGTCAATGTATTGCCCGCCTGGCGGGCGGGGTGCGACGTCCGGGGGTGCCGCCGGTCGGTTCCGGTGCAGGCCGAGGTGGCCGTGCACCTGGCCCGTAAGCGCGGTGAGGAGGTGCCGGAGGCGCTGCTGGCGATCCGGACGGCCGGTCGGGAGGCGACCCGGGAGCTGCGGGCGACCCTGGAGGTGCTGCGGGACGATGGTGAGCGCGTGCCGCGCGGTCTCGACCACGTCCCGGAGCTGGTGCGCCGGGCCCGGGCGGCCGGGCTGGACACGACGCTGACCATCGGGGGCCACCGGCACGACGTGCCGGCGGCGGTCGGTCGTACGGCCTACCGGATCGTCCAGGAGTCGATCACCAACGTCACCCGGCACGCCACCGCCACGACGGCGTCGGTCCGGATCGACTACCGTCCGGACGCGCTCGCCATCCAGGTCGACGACGACGGCGGCGCCCTCCCGACCGGCGTGCCGACGCCCGGCGTCGGGCTGCTCGGCATGCGCGAACGGGTGGCCGCGCTCGGTGGTCGGCTGCGTGTCGGACCGCGCGGCGACGGCGGCTTCACCGTGCATGCCGAACTCCCCACGGGTGGCTCCCCGTGATCCGGGTGCTGCTGGTCGACGACCAGCAGCTCCTGCGCAGCGGCTTCCGCGCGTTGCTCGACATGGAGGACGACATCGAGGTGGTGGGGGAGGCGGCCGACGGCGCGGCGGCGCTGACGCTCGCCCGGCGGCACCGGCCGGACATCGCGCTGCTCGACATCCAGATGCCGGTGATGGACGGCATCGAGGCGACCCGGCGCATCGCCGCGGACCCGGCCCTGACCGGGGTGCGCGTCGTCATCCTGACCAACTACGGCCTGGACGAGTACGTCTTCGACGCGTTTGCGCGCCGGTGCGGCCGGGTTCCTGGTCAAGGACATCGTGCCGGAGGACCTACTGCACGCCGCCCTGCTCGCGCGGGGCCTGTCCACCGCGGAGATCGCCGACCGGTTGGTGATCAGCCCGTTGACCGCCAAGACCCACATCAACCGGGCGATGACCAAGCTCCACGCCCGCGACCGCGCCCAACTGGTGATCCTCGCCGACGAGTCCGGCCTGGTCGCCCCCGGCGGAGGATGAGCGCCACGGCGACCCGGGTGTGCCGTGCGGGCGGGACCGGGTGGGCGGCGGGTCGGGGCGCCGGTCGGCCTCGCGGCGTCGCCTGCGGCCCGTGACATGATGACGCCCATGGGCAAGCAGCAGGACGTCGGCGGGACCGACCGTCACAGTGGGTCGGGTGCCGCGGCGCAGGATGCGACGGACGGTGGGGTCGAGGCCCGGCTCGCCCTCGCGCAGGACCCCGGCACGGCCCATCTGACCCTGATCGACCTGGCCGCCGACCCGTCGCCGGTGGTCCGCCGGGCGGTCGCCACCCGGGCCGACGCGCCCGCCCAGGCGCTGCGCCCGCTGACCCGCGACCATGACCGTGAGGTGCGGGAAGCGGTGGCGAGGAACCCCTCGACCTCGATCGCCAACCTGCTGCGCCTGGTCAAGGACGCCGACCGGTGGGTCCGCTGGGCGGTCGCCGGCAATCCGGCCTGCGACGAATCGGTACGTCGGGTGATGGCGCAGACCGCGGACAAGGAGCTTCGTGGTCTGCTCGCCGAGTCGCGGGACCTGGAGCCCGAGTTGGCCGCCCGGCTGGTCGCCGACGTCTCACCCGAGGTGCGGGAACGACTCGCCATCCACACCCACGATCCCGAGGTGATCACCGCGCTGCTGGCCGACCGGACGGCACGGGTGCGCAAGGGGCTGGCCCGCAATCCGCGTACCACCGCCGCCCACCGCAGCGCGCTCGCCCAGGACCCGGTGCCGGACGTCCGCGCCGCGTTGGTGCTCGCCGTCGCGCTGGACGAGGCGGATCTGCGCCTTCTGGTCGACGACCGGTCGGTGCAGGTGCGGATGGCGGTGGCCACCTCGGAGGCCGTCCCGTCGCACCTGCGGCAGGTGCTCGTCGACGACCCCGACGAGATGGTGGCCGGTGCCGCCCGGGAGTTCCGCCCCGGCGCGGGAGCCTCCCCGGTGGTACGCGCGCCGCGCGTCGGTCACCGGGCTGCGGGGGCCGGTCGCGGTCGGCCGGGCAACAACACCGGGCGCTGAGTCCGCGGCCCGTACCACCGGTCCTTCCCGGGCGGCCCGAAGAGCACTGGCGGCTCCGGGGGTCTTCCCGGCGGGTGGATTGTGCGCGAAACTTCTCGGGCGGATTGACCGGGGTGGCTCTCTTCGGTTCCTTCCGACCGGACGGTAGCATTATGTGGCTGTACAGGGGACAGGAGGCCACCAATGGCGCGTGCGACGTCTCGGCCGGAGTCGACCCGACGCCGGCAACGTTGGCCGGACGGATACGACCCGGAGAACACCCGCAACTCGTTGATCACGAGTGCGCTGGGGCTGATCGAGCAGCGTGGCTTCGACCGTACCTCGGTGCAGGAGATCGCCGATCAGGCGCAGCTCACCAAGGGTGCCTTCTACCACCACTTCGCCAGCAAGGACGACCTGCTGCGGCACATCCAGGAGGAGTACCTGGAGGCGCAGCTCGCCGCGCTCCAGAAGATCGAGGCCGACAGCGACGACCCGGCCGTGCGGGTGCGGGAGCTGATCCGGTTCAGCCTCACCAGTGTGGCCGAGTACCGGGCCCACGTGACGATCTTCTATCAGGAGCGGCGCTACCTCACCGGTGACCTGTTCGCCGAGGTGACCCGCAAGCGTGGCCTGGTGGAGGCGGCCTTCGCCGGGATGATCGCCGACGGTGTCACCCGGGGGGTGTTCCGCCCGGACGTCGACCCGCGCATCGCCACCTTCGGGCTGGTCGGCATGTGCGCCTGGGCCTACCAGTGGCTTAACGTGGGTGGTCCGCTCAGCGTCGACGAGGTGGCCCGCCAGTTCAGCGCGATGGTGCTGGAGGGTCTGTCCGCCTGACCGCCCGGCCCGGTGGCTGATCCGGCGGGCGGTCGGTGACGTGGCCCGGACGGCCCGTCGGCCCCGCAACGCCGCCGTCAGGCGGACGGATCGTCACTCGGCGAGCAACTGGCGGGCCATGACGATGCGTTGGACCTGGTTGGTGCCTTCGTAGATCTGGGTGATCTTGGCGTCGCGCATCATCCGCTCGACCGGGTAGTCGCGGGTGTAGCCGTACCCGCCCAGCAACTGCACCGCGTCCGTGGTGATCTCCATCGCCGCATCCGAGGCGAAGCACTTCGCCGCCGCACCGAAGTACGTCAGGTCCGCGTCACCCCGCTCCGACTTCCCGGCCGCCGCATAGGTCAACTGCCGGGCGGCCTCCAGTTTCATGCCCATGTCGGCGAGCATGAACTGCACACCCTGGAACTCCGCGACCGCCTTACCGAACTGCTTACGCTCCCGCACGTACCCCTTGGCGTAGTCCAGAGCCCCCTGGGCGATCCCGACGGCCTGGGCGGCGATGGTGACCCTGGTGTGGTCCAGGGTCCGCATCGCGGTGCCGAACCCGGTGCCCTGCTCGCCGATGATGCGGTCCGCGGGGATGCGTACGTTGTCGAGGTAGACCTCCCGGGTCGGCGAACCCTTGATGCCCAACTTCTTCTCCGGCGCGCCGAAGCTGACCCCCGGATCGGACTTCTCCACCACGAACGCCGAGATGCCCCGCGACCGGGCCGCCGGATCGGTCACCGCGAACACCGTGTAGAACTCCGACACCCCCGCGTTGGTGATCCACCGCTTCACCCCGTTGAGCACCCAGTGATCACCGTCACGCACCGCGCGGGTCGTCATCGACGCCGCGTCACTACCCGCCTCCGGCTCCGACAGGCAGTACGAGAACATCCCCTCGCCGGCGGCGACCGGGGTCAGGTAGCGCTGCTTGAGTTCCTCGGAGCCGGCCAGGATCAGCGGCATGGTGCCGAGCTTGTTGCCGGCCGGGATCAGGGCGGACGAGGCGCAGGCGCGGGCCACCTCCTCGATCACGATCGCGGTGGCCAGGGCGTCCGCGCCCGCACCGCCGTACTCGACGGGGATGTGCGGGGCGTGGAAGTCGGCGGCCCGCAACGCGTCGTACGACGTCTGGGGGAACTCGCCGGTCTCGTCGGCGGTGGCGGCGTGCGGCGCGACCTTGGCGTCGCACAACGCCCGCACGGCCTCCCGGACCGCCGCGTGCTCCTCGGGCACCTGGTACGCCTCGAACACCGCAAACCCCCTCGTCAACATGCCTGCCGGGGATAATACCATCCGGTCGGTATGAACAGCATCCCTTGAGTTGTCCGGCCCGGAGGTGTTAGATACCCACCAGTCGGAATGTAGGAGGCCGGATGACCCGCGCGGTCCGGGCAGGCATGGACTTCATCTCCGCGCTCGACCGGGGCAGCCTCGGGGGCCTGGGCCGGCTGTGCGCCGGGGACGCGACCTGGTGGGTGGACACCGGCCCGGACCGACGCGGCGGCGACCCGGTCCTCGCACCGCACGGCAGCGGGCGCTTCCCGTTGCACGGCGTCATGCGGATGGACGACAAGCTCGCGCTGATGCGCTCCCTCGGCCCGCACGCGTTCCCGACCGGCTGCCGGCAGATCCCACGCCGGATCGTCGCCGGGGACGACACCTGCGTCATCGAGGTCGAGGGGTACGGCGTGCACGCCAGCGGCCTGGAGTACGCCAACCGCTACGGCTTCGTCTTCGACGTGAACCCGGCCGGAGCCGTCGTGGCGGTCCGGGAGTACCTCGACACCAGCCACGCGCAGCACGTCGTGGGCGGCGGGGCGGCCGTCCCCCGCAGCAGCCTCGACGACCGTCCGGCCCGCCGCGCGCCCGACCCCGCCGACGCGCCCGCGGTGTTGGCGACGGCGCTGGCCCCGTGGCCGGCGCTGGCCCGGGGCGACCTCGACGCCTTCGGCGCGCTGTTCACCGCCGACGCCACCTGGTGGACCGACTCCGGCCGCCGCCGTGACCTCGGCCGGCAGCACCGGTGGGGCGACCTCGACGCCGGCCCGTTGCACGGCCGGGTCGCGATGACCGGCAAACTCGCCGCGATGCGGGCGCGGCTGGCCGGTGGGGCGTACCGGTCGGCCGCCGTCGAGGTGACCGCCGAGCGGTGGATCGTCGACGACACCCTGGTCGCCGTCGAGGCCCGGGGCGAGGCCACCCTCAGGGACGGCTCCCGCTACCAGAACCGCTATCTCTGGGTCGTCGACGTCCGGCCCGGGGGCATCGCCGAGGTCCGCGAGTACTGCGACACCCTGCACGTCGCCGACCTGATGGGCCACGACGCGGAGGTCGGCCGATGACGTGGCCGTTCACCGACCTCAACCACGTGCTGACCACCACCCGGTCGGTCCGGCTGCGCCTCGACTACGACCGCCCGGTGCCGATCGGCCTGATCGGCGAGTGTCTGCAACTCGCGGTGCAGGCCCCCACCGGCGGCGGCGCCGAGGACTGGCGCTGGCTCGTCGTCGGCGACCCGACCCTCAAGGCCGAGCTGGCGACGCTCTACCACGCCGCCTACCAGGAGTACGTGCACCAGCCGCTGCACAGCGCGGCGGGCGCGGACAGCGATCTCGTCCGGGGGCTCGGCACGGTGATCACCACCCTGCACCTGCACCACGCGGCGTCCGTCGCCGCGCTGCTCGGCATCCCCGACGACGCGGTGCAGATCACCATGCTGCCGGTCGCGTACACCGTCGGCACCGACTTCAAGGTCGCGGCCCGGCGGCCCGTCGACGCCGTCAGCTATCTCGACCGGTGGGGGACGCCGTTGCCCTACCGGGACAAGCCCGTCGACCGCCTCACCGGAGAGGACCACGGATGAGCAGCAAGGTGATCACCGACATCGACGAGGTGCTGACCACCACCCGGGCGGTGCGCCGCCGGATGGACCTCGACCGGCCCGTCGGCCGGGCCGTCATCGAGGAGTGCCTGCGCCTCGCGCAGCAGGCGCCGATGGGCTCCAACCTGGAGGACTGGCGGATCGTCGCGGTCGACGACCCGACGCTCAAACGGCAACTGTCCGAGCTGTACACCGAGATCTGGGACGCCACCGTCGCGCAGCCCCTGGCCGACGGCGAGGCGGCGACCACCGCCCGGTTGTCGCCGGGTGTCCGCGCCGACCCGCAGGCCCAGGCACGGCAGCACCGGGTCCTCACCGCCGTCAAGCACCTCGTCGACCACCTGGCGCAGGTGCCCGTCCTCGTCGTGCTGTGCAGCACCAAGCCGATCCCGCAGCGCCCGGTCGGCGGCACCGCCTCCGGCTACTACGGGTCGATCTTCCCGTTCGCCTGGTCGTTCCAGCTCGCGCTGCGCTCCCGGGGCCTCGGCTCGGTGCTGGCCACCGCCATGGCGCACCGGGCCACCCGGGTACGCGAGGTGCTCGGCCTGCCCGACGACTGGCGACCCGTCACCCTCGTCCCGGTCGCCTACACCCGGGGGCTCGACTTCCGCCCCGCCGCCCGGGCCGACCTCGCCGACGTGGCGAGCTGGAACGGACCCACCGAGCGGGCCGGATCGGCGACGCGATGAGAGCCGCCCACGTCCTGACACCCTGCGCCGACGACCCGGTCGGCGCGCTGCGCGTCGGCGACCTCGACGCCCCGGCGGCACCCCCGGGCTGGGTGGACGTCGACGTCCGGGCCGGCGCGCTCAACATGCACGACCTGTGGACGTTGCGCGGTGTCGGCACCGCACCGCACGACGGGCCCCGGGTCATCGGCAGCGACGCGGCCGGGGTCGCCGGGGGCCGCGACGTGATCGTCTACCCCGTGCTGCCCACCGCGCCGAACGGCCGGACCGTCCCGCACGCCACCCTGCTCCCCGACGTCGGTTACGGGGTCCTCGCCGAGCGGATCGTCGTGCCGGCGGCGCATCTCGTCCCCAAACCGGCCGGGCTGAGCTGGGCCGAGGCGGCCAGCCTCCCGACGGCCTGGCTCACCGCGTACCGGATGTTGTTCACCAGGGCGGCGGTCGCTCCCGGGCAGGTGGTGCTGGTGCAGGGCGCGGGCGGTGGGGTCGCCACCGCCGCGCTCAGCCTCGCCGTGGCCGCCGGCGCCACCGTCATGGTCACCTCCCGGTCCCCGGCCAAACGGGAACGGGCGCTGGCCCTCGGCGCGGCCGTCGCCCTGGACAGCGGCGCGCGGACGCCGGAACTCGCCGACATCGTCGTCGAGACCGTCGGCCCCGCCACCTTCGCCCACTCGACCCGCGCGACCCGGGCCGGCGGCACCATCGTGGTGTGCGGCGGCACGAGTGGTTTCACCGCCGACCTGGACCTGCCGCGCCTGTTCGCCCGGGAGATCAGCGTGCGCGGCGCGACCATGGGCACCCTCGACGAGTTCGTGGCCCTCGTCGGGTTCGTCGACACCCACCGCGTCCGGCCCGCCGTCGACAGCGTCGTCGACCTCGCCGACATCCGCGTCCAGGCCGGCCGGATGCTCGCCGGCGCCGGGTTCGGCAAGCTCTGTGTGAGCCTGACGTGACCTCCGTGGCGCTGACCCGGCGGGGGGCCGCCCTCTGGGCGCGGATCGACCGTCCCGGGGCCGGCAACGCCTGCGACAGCACGGTGCTGGCCGGGCTCGAACGGTGGCTGGCCGGTGCGGCCGACCCGGACGTCCGGGTGCTCGTGCTCACCGGGACCGGCCGGAGCTTCTGCGCCGGGGCCGACCTCGCCGAGGCCACCGGCCTGCTCGGGGACCTGCCCGCGCTGCTGGCCCACCTCGACCGGGGCCGCCGCCTGGTACGCGGCATCCGGGCGGCCCCGGTGCCCACCGTCGCCGCGGTCAACGGGGCGGCCTTCGGTGGCGGCCTGGAACTGCTGCTCGCCTGTGACCTCGCCGTCGCCGCCGACAGTGCCCGCCTCGGCGACCGGCACCTCGCCGTCGGTCAGGTCCCCGGTTGGGGGTCCAGCGTCCTGCTGCCCCTCGCCGTCGGCCATGCGTTCGCCCGGCGGCTGCTGATCACCGGGGAGACCTGGTCGGCCGACGAGTCCGTACGCCGGGGACTGGTCAGCGCGGCGGTGCCCGACGATCGCCTCGTCGGGCACGTCGACGCGCTGGCCGACGCGGTGGCCGCCCTCGACGCGGCGGCGGTCCGGCGGATGCTGGGCCTCGCCCGCCCGGTGCCCGACGAGGCGGCCTGGGACCGGGAGTGGGCGACCCTGACCGCGCACGTCACCGCCCAGGCGGCCGTCCGCACCGGGTCGACGCCCCCGGCGGAGACCCCCGACTGATCCCCTCCGTGCACCGCGCCGGCCCGCCAGCGCAGATCCGACACCCGTACCGACCACCGAATTGGAGCACCCGGATGCGCGCCACGAGACGAACCACCGTCGACACCCCGGACGACCTGCTGGCGCTGGTCGGCGCGGAGTTGGGCGTCAGCGCGCCGCAGGTGGTGACCCAGCAGCAGGTCGACCAGTTCGCCGACGTGACCGGGGACCACCAGTGGATCCACGTCGACGTCGCGCGGGCCCGGTCCGGGCCGTTCGGCAGCACCGTCGTGCACGGGTTCCTGACCCTGGCCCTCGTGCCCCGGCTGCTCGCCGACATCCTGGAGGTGCGGACCTTCTCGATGGGGGTCAACTACGGCCTGGACCGGGTCCGGTTCGTCCGGCCGCTGCCGCCGGGAGTCGAGATCCAGGGCACCGCGACGCTGGTCTCGGCGACGCCGATCGCCCCGGCGGGGGAGGGGTCGGCCGCCGGGGTGCAGGCCAAGGCGTCGATCGTGGTGGAGTTCGCCGAGACGTCGCAGCCCTGCTGCGTGGCGGAGATCCTGTTCCGGTACCACGCCTGAGGCCGCCGGCCGATGCTCACCCGGCCGCCGGCCGGCTGCTCACCCGTCAGGGCCGGCGGCCGACACTCACCCGGTGGGGCCGCCGGCCGGGGCTCGCCCGGTGGGGCCAGCGGCCGACACTCACCCGGTGCGGCCGCCGGCCGGGGCTCACTCGGTCGCCGGTCGGGACGGCGCGACGAACCGGCCCCGGTAGAATGACAGCGCCGGCACGTCCGTCGGCTTCAGGTGCACCTGGTCAACGTCGAGCAGGATGATCACGTGGTCGCCGCTGGTGATCACCTCGTCGCGCCGGCCGGCGAGGATCGCCGGGGTGTCGGGCAGCAGCGGTACGCCGTCCGGGCCGGGCACCCAGGACACCCCGTCGAGCCGTTGCGCCCCGGACAGGCCGGAGGTGGCGAACCGTCGGGCCACGTCCTGCTGGTCCTGGCTGAGAATGTGGATCGCGATCCGGTCGGAGCCCATCAGGACCGGGAAGCTCGACGAGAAGGTGGTCACGCAGAACAGCACCTTCGCCGGCTCCAGCGAGACCGAGGTGAACGAGTTCACGGTCAGCGCGGCGACGGTGCCCTCGGCGGTCACCGCGGTCACCGCCGTCACGCCGGTGGGGAAGTGCCCGCACACCTGGCGGAACTCGGCGGAGTCGAACAGGGGCTCGGCCATCATCGGTTCACCGCCGGGTCGCAGGAGTCGTGGTCGGGGCGGAGCCCGTCTTCGAGCTGGATGAGACACAGGGTGTGGCCGCCGGGGTCCTTCACCAGGTGCAGCCGTCCGTGCGGGGTGTCGACCGGCCCGACGGTCGGCGATCCGCCGAGGGCGCTCACCCGGGCCAGCGCGTCGTCCAGGGAGGCGACGGCGAAGTAGGTGATCCACTTCGACGGGATGAGGTTCGGCCAGGCGTTGTCGAGTTCGAGGATGCCGGCGACCGGGACGTCCCCGAGCGTCAGGAGGGTGTAGGGCCGGGCCGTCGGTGAGTCGTCGCGCTGCTGGGTGGTGTAGCCGAACAGGGCACGGTAGTAGGCCACCGACTCGGCGGGCTCGCCGGTGTCCAGCTCGTTCCAGCACAGCGCGCCGGCCGAGTTGACCGCCTGGACGCCGAGGCGCGACTCACCCTGGTAGAGGCCGAAGGCGGCGCCGAAGGGGTCGATGACCGCCGCGCCGGTGCCGGCCGCCGGCAGGTAGCGCGGCGGCGAGACCAGTTCGCCGCCGAGCGTCACCGCCTGCCGTGCGGACGCGGCGACGTCGTCGACGGCGAAGTAGGTGAGCCAGCCCCGGGGCCGGCCGCCGTGCAGGGTGGTGGCGTCGGAGATCCCGGCGACGTCCCGCCCGTCGATGCTGCACATCCGGTAGGTGGTGGCACCGAGCCGTTCGGCGCGGAAGGTCCAGCCGAGCAGCGCGCCGTAGAACGCTTCGGCCTGCTCCGGGTCGGGGGTGCACAGCTCCACCCAGACCGCCTCGCCGGGTCGGAATCGTGGTCTCATCCGGCTGCTCCCTGGGTGGCCGGGCCCGCGACGATCGTGCGGGCCGAGATGTCGTACGCCTGGTCGGCGGTGCCGGTGGCCAGGCTCGACTCGACCACCTCGACCACCGCCCGCAGGGTGGGACCCGGCACGGCCAGCAGGGTGTCGACGAGGTCGTCCACCACTCGGTCCAGGTCGTCGTCGGCGACCACCCGCACGACCAGGCCCCAGCCGAGGAGTTGGTCGGCGGTCGCGGTCGCCGCGCCGGTGAGCAGGTGGTAGGCCTGCGGCCGGGGCACCGACCGGGCGATCGTGTGCCCGACGCCGGCCGGCGCGAAGCCGTACCGGGCCTCCGGCAGGGACAGCCGGGCCCCGGCGGCGGCGACCGGCAGGTGTACGGCGCTGAGCAGGCCGACGCCGAACCCGATGATCCGGCCCCGGACGGCGGCGACGACGGGTACCGGCAGCCGTCGGATGCGCTGTAGTGCCTCGTCGCTGGCGCGCAGGTCGGCGGCGACCGTTTCCCGGGTGGCGTCGGCCAGCGCGGCGAAGGAGGAGGTGTCCCAGCCGGCGCAGAAGTGTTTTCCGGCCAGTTCGAGGCGGATGAGCGCACAGCGCGCGTCGGCGGCGGCGGTCTCCAGCGCGTCGACGAGGTCGTGCAGCGTCGCGGTGTCGAAGCAGTTGCCGCGCGCCGCGTTGTCGTAGCGGACCAGGGCGAGGCGGCCGTCGTGCCCGGAGGTGCGGGTGATGGTCACCGCGGTATCATACATACCAGTCGGTATGAATACAACGGTGCTGGCCGCAGGGGCTTTGTCACGCGAATGTCACGAGCGAGATACCCGGTTGACCCGTTGACTTGATACCGGCTGGTCGGTACTTTGTGGCGAACGTCACCGCCGCCTCACGCGGAGACATGACGGGTCCATCGCAGTGAAGGACACCCATGATGATCATGAAATCCCTGCGCTCCCGGCGCTTCCTGGCATTGGCCGCCGCGCTGACCGTCGCGAGCGCCGGCCTCACCGGGTGCGGCGGCTCCGACTCCGACAACTCCGGCTCGTCCGGCACCGCCCCGATCCGGGCGCTGCTCGCCGCCCAACCGGCGACCCTCGACCCGATCGTCGGCGCGCGTTCCGCCCAGATCGTCTGGGCGACGATGCTCGAACCCCTGATCAACACCGGCAACGACCTCGCGCCGACCGACACCGGCCTGGTCACCAGCTGGACCCGCACCGACGCGACGACCTGGACGTTCAAGGTCCGTCCCGACATCAGCTTCAGCAACGGCGAGAAGGCCGACGCGGCGGCGGTGGCCAACACCATCACCCTCACCCGGGACAGCGCGGCCTCGCAGCTCAAGTCGTACTTCGGCAACGTCACCGCCATCGAGGCGCCCGATGCCACCACCGTTGTGGTCAAGACCAAGACCCCGCAGTACGACATCCCCGACCTGCTCGCCACCGTCTACCTGGTGCCGCCGAAGTACTACCAGGAGAAGGGCTCGGAAGGCTTCGCCGCCGCACCGGTCGGCACCGGCCCGTACGTCTGGTCGGGCGCGAACGCCGGTCGGGACATCTCGGTCAAGAAGAACCCCGACTACTGGGGCACCAAGGCGACCAACGAGGGCGTCACCTTCACCTGGGCCAACGAGGCCGCCCAGCGGCTCGCGCTGATCCAGAGCAAGAGCGTGGACGTCTCCTTCGACCTGCCGCCGGCACAGGCGAGCGCGGCCAAGTCCGCCGGCGTCAACGTGGTGAGCACCGAGACGGCCATCAAGATCGTCGCCTTCCTCGACTCCACGAAGGCGCCGTTCAACGACCCGAAGCTGCGCGAGGCGGCGGCCCTGGCCATCGACCGCGACGCCATCGTCAAGGGCATCTTCGACGGGCAGGCGGTGGCCGACGCCGGCCTGCTCAACGTCAAGCCCGGTCAGCAGCCGACGCAGAGCGTGACCGCCGACGCCGCCAAGGCCAAGGAGTTGGTCGGCGGGGCGAACCCGACCGTGCAGATCACCTACCCGGCGGCCCAGTACACCAACATCGAAGAGGTCTCCCAGGCCGTCGGTGGCAGCCTGGAGAAGGCCGGCTTCAAGGTCAGCTACGTGCCGCTGGACTACGGGACGCTGGTCAAGCGGATCATCGGTCGCCAGGTGCCCGGCATCTCGATCTTCGCCGGGGTGCCGAACGTCGCCGTGCCGGACTACTTCGTCAGCGGCTTCATGAAGACGAAGTCGATCACCGGCAACTGCCCCGACCCGCAGATCGACACCCTGGCCCAGCAGGCCCTGGAGCAGAACGACGCCCAGCAGGCCAACCCGATCTACGAGCAGCTCAACACGATCGGCGTGGTCCAGAAGCACTGCTACGTGCCGCTGTACCGGCAGGTGTTCAACTACGCGACCGGCCCCGGCGTCTCCGGCGTGGTGTTCGGCCCGCTGAACACCGTGGACTTCACGAAGACGACCCGCTGACGATGTCCGAGGTAGTGGAGACGGGGGTGCCGGGCGACCTCGCCCGGCACCCCCGCACCCCGGCGTCGGACACCCCCGTGCTGGAGGTCGACGACCTCGTCGTCGAGCACCGCGACGGCGGCACCGGCGCGGTCTTCCGCGCGGTCGACCAGGTGTCGCTGCGCATCGCGGCCGGCGAGAGCGTCGCCGTCGTCGGCGAGTCCGGCTCCGGCAAGACCACGCTCGCGATGGCGGCGACCGGGCTGGGTCCACGCGGCCAGGGCGACGTCCGGCTGCTCGGCCACTCGCTCTCGGCGATCAGCCGCACCCGGCTGCGGCGGCTGCGCCCCGAGGTGCAGGTGGTCTTCCAGGACCCGCACGGCTCGCTCGACCCCCGCCAGTCGGTCCGGTCCGGGCTGCGGGAACTACGCGCCCTGCAACCCGAGCGGACCTCCTGGATCGGCGACGCCGACCTGCTCGGCCGGGTCCGGCTCGCCGCGGACCTGCTCGACCGCTATCCCCACCAGCTCTCCGGGGGTCAGGCGCAGCGGGTCTGCATCGCCCGCGCGCTGCTCATGCGCCCGCGCCTCATCGTCGCCGACGAGCCGACCTCCGGCCTCGACGTCTCCGTCCAGGCCGACGTGCTGGCGCTGCTGCGGCAGATCCGGACCACCACCGGCGCGGCGTTGCTGATGATCAGCCACGACCTGGCCGTGGTCCGCTCGCTCTGCGACGTCGTGCACGTGATGTACCGGGGCCGGGTCGTCGAGGCGGGACCCTGCGACCGGGTCTTCGGCGCCCCCGAGAACGACTACACCCGCGAACTGCTCGCCGCGATGCCCGGCGCGCGCTGGAGGTCCCGCCGATGAAGGCCAGCACCGTACGCCGCGTCGGCGGCCGGCTCGCGTCGCTGTTCGCCTCGCTGCTCATCGCGCTCAGCCTGGCGTTCCTGCTCGGCCGCCTCTCCGGCGACCCGACCGCCACCATCCTCGGCCCGCTGGCCCCGCCCGAGCAACGCGAGGCGCTGCGCCACCAGCTCGGCCTGGACCTGCCCGTCCTCGTGCAGTACCTCGACTACCTCAAGGGCGTCTTCACCGGCGACCTCGGCCAGTCGTTGCAGTTCTACCAGTCGAACACCTCGATGATCGCCGACCGGCTGCCGTTCACCCTGCAACTGGTCGGTGCCGGCATGGCCCTCGCCCTGCTGGTCGGCATCCCGCTCGGGGTGCTCGCGGCGACCCGGGAGGGCACCTGGTGGGACCGGGGAGCCTCCACGCTCGCCCTGCTCGGCCAGTCGGTGCCGGTCTTCTGGTTCGGCATGATGCTGGTGGTGCTGTTCGCGGTCAAGCTCGGCTGGCTGCCCGCCGGACAGTCCGGCAGCCCGAAACACCTGATCCTGCCCGCGCTCACCATGTCGGTCTACCCGATGGCGCACATCGCCCGGCTCACCCGGGCGTCGATGAGCGACGCGCTGGCCGAGCCGTACATCGACTCCGCCCGCGCCCGGGGCATCAGCACCCGCCGGGTGATCTGGCGGCACGCCTTCACCAACGCCATGATGCCGATCCTGACGATCGTGGTGCTCCAGACCGGCATCCTGCTCTCCGGCGCGGTCGCCGTCGAGTACGTCTACTCCTGGCCGGGGCTCGGGCAGCTCGCGTTGCAGGCCATCCAGTTCCGTGACTTCCCGCTGGTGCAGGCGATCGTGGTGTTCGGCGCGCTGGTCTTCGTCGTGCTGAACCTGCTCGTCGACGTCCTGCACTCGATCGTCGACCCGAGGGTGAGGTGACCATGAGCCAACTCGAACTCGACCCCGTCACCGCCGCGCCGCCACCACCCCGGCGGGCCGGCCGTCGGGCGCGTACCTCGGTCTTCTGGCTGGCCCTGCCGCTGGCGGTGACCGCCGTGGCGGTGTTCGTGCTGCCGCTGACCGGGCTGCTGCCGGAGCGCGGCCAGGACCTGGCCGCGACCCGCCAGCCGCCGGCCTTCCTCGCCGGCGGCAGCTGGGCGCACCCCCTCGGCACCGACAAGCTCGGTCAGGATCTGCTCACCCAGTTCGTCTCGGCCGGCCGGTTGACCATCGTGATCGGCCTGGTCGGCGCGCTGGTCGCGATCGGCCCCGGCACGCTGCTCGGCCTGCTGGCCGGCTACTTCCGGGGCTGGGTCGACCGGGTCATCTCGATCCTCATCGACGCCCAGCTGGCCCTGCCGTTCATCCTGGTCGCCCTCGCCATCATCGCCAACCGGGGCAGCTCGCTGCCGGTGCTGTTCCTGGTGCTGGCGCTCACCGGCTGGGCGGTGTGCGCCCGGGTCACCCGCGCGGCCACCATGGCGATCCGGGAACGCCAGTTCGTCATCGGCCTGCGCGCGGCCGGCGCGTCCGAGCCCCGGATCGTCTTCCGGCACATCCTGCCCAACCTCGCCGGCACCATCGTCGCCCTCGGCACCCTCCAGGTCGGCACGGCGATCCTGGTCGAGAGCGCGCTGAGCTTCCTCGGCCTGGGCGTGGTGCCGCCGATGAACAGCTGGGGCTCGATGCTGGCCTCGGGCCAGGACGAGCTGAGCCAGGCCTGGTGGATCGCCTTCTTCCCCGGGCTCGCCATCACCGCCCTGGTGCTGCTGGTCAACCTGCTCGGCGACGCGCTGCTCACCCACCACGACCCGCGGAAGAGGCGGCGATGAGCGCACTGCTGAAGCTCTCCGGACTGTCCATCACCGCCCGGCTCGCCGTCGGCGACCTGCGGCTGCTCGACGACGTCGACCTGGAGATCCGGCGCGGCCAGATCGTCGGTGTGGTCGGCGAGTCCGGCAGCGGCAAGACCACCCTGGCCCGCGCCGTCGTCGGGTTGCTCGACCGCAACGTCCGGGTCGACCAGGGCACCATCGTGGTCGCCGGTGAGCAGGTGGTGGCTCCCGGCGTCGACCGGACCGACCGGGTCCGGGGCAGCGCCGTCGGCATGGTCTTCCAGGACGCGTCGCGGTCGCTGAACCCGCTGCTGAAGGTCCGCACCCAGCTCGCCGAGGTGCTGCGCCGCCACGTCCGGGGCATCACCCGGGCCGAGGTCGAGCGGCGGTCGGTGGAGGTGCTGGCGCAGATGCGGATCACCGATCCGGCCCGGGTGCTGGCCAGCTATCCCCACCAGCTCTCCGGTGGCCTGCGGCAACGGGTCGCCATCGGGCTCGCCGTCGTCACCCGCCCCGCGCTGGTGATCGCCGACGAGTGCACCACCGCCCTGGACGTCACCACCCAGACCAAGGTCGTCGACCTGTTCCGCACCCTGGTCGACGAACTCGGCATCGGCCTGCTCTTCGTCACCCACGACCTGATGCTCGCCAGCGACCTGTGCGACCGGATCGCGGTGATGAGCGGCGGGCGGGTCGTCGAACAGGGCGACGCCCTGACCGTGCTGGACCAACCGCAGCAGGAGTACACCCGACGCCTGCTCGCCGCCATTCCCTCGTGGAGCTGAAGGAGAACCCGCGACCCATGCCCGACCAGCCAGGCATCGACGCCTACGCGGCCTACCTCCCGGCGTACGCGCTCGACGACAACAGGCTCGACCCGACCGTGCCGCCGCGTGCCGGTGGCCCCACCCGCAGCGTCGCCGGCTACGACGAGGACACCGTCACGATGGCCGTCGAGGCGCTGCGGCACATCGCCGCCGACACCCCGGCCGGGCGGCACCTGCTGCTGGCCACCACGAGCGCCCCGTACGAGGCGAAGACCTCCGCCGGGGTGGCGCACGAGGCGCTGGGGCTCGACCCCGGCGTCACCGCGCTCGACCTGCGCGGCCACCGGGCCGGCGCGTCCGCCCTCGACCTGGTCCTGCGGGGCGTGGCCACGGCGGCCCTGGCCGACGTGCGGACCACCCGCCCCGGCGCCCCCGACGAACTGGCCCAGGGTGACGCCGCCGCGGCGTTCGTCGGCGGCCGGCGGGCCGCCGTGCTCCTCGCCCGCGCCGGCCACACCAGCGAGGTGCTGGACCGCTGGCGGTTGCCCGGGGAGCGGCACGACCGGGTCTGGGACGAACGGTTCACCGCCGAGATCCTCGTCGCCGCCGGCCTCGACACCGCCCGCCGGGCGCTGGCCGAGGCATCCCTCGACACCGTCGACCAGGTGGTCGTGTCGTCGTCGAACGTGCGGGCCGCGACGACGCTGCGCCGGGCACTCGGCGGCACGGGGCAGGACGCGACCATCGAACGGGCCACCGGCTTCACCGGCGTCGCCCACCCCGGCCTGCTGCTCGCCGCGGCGCTCGACGAGGCGCAGCCCGGCCAGACCATCCTGCTGCTGTCGGCCACCGAGGGCGCCGACGCGTTCGTCCTGCGGGTCGGCGACGGGGTACGCGCGGCCCGGGGCGGCCCCGCCGTCCGCGCGCAACTCGCCGCCCGCCAGCGCCTCGGCTACGGCCGCTACCTGCGCTGGCGTGGGCTGCTCGACGTGCAGGGCCCGGCCCGGCCGGCGGCACCGGCCCCGGCAGCCCCGCCCATGCACCGCCGGGCCGGCTGGAAGTACCGGTTGGAGGGCAGCCGGTGCGACGCCTGCGGCCGGGTCACCACCCCGCCCGGGCGGGTCTGCGCGTCCTGCGGCATCGCCGGGTCGGACGCCGCGACCGGGAAGGTCTCGCTGCGCGAACGCACCGCCCGGGTGGTCTCGGTGACCCGGGACCACCTGACGACCATGCCGGAACCGGAGGTGGCGATCGTCGTCGCCGACGTGGACGGCGGCGGCCGGCTCAGCGCGTACGCCACCGACGTGGCACCGGGCGACGTGGTGGTGGGCATGCCGATGACTCCCACCTTCCGCCGGCTCTGGACCACCGACTCGATCCACAACTACTTCTGGAAGCTCCGCCCGGCACCCGCCGACGCCGCGCCAGGGAAGGACACCGCCGATGGCCAGTAGGCGCACCACCCACGACGTCGCGATCGTCGCGATGGGCTGCACCCCGTTCCGGGACCACTGGAACTCCTCCGCCGACGACCTGCTCGTCGACGCCGTGCAGGAGTGCGTCGGGTCGCTGCCCGACGTCACCCTCGACGACGTCGACGCGTTCTGGGTCGGCACCCAGGGGTCCGGCCTGTCCGGGCAGACCCTGGCCCGCCCGCTGCGGCTGGCCGGCAAGCCGGTGACCCGGGTGGAGAACTACTGCGCCACCGGCTCGGAGGCGTTGCGCAACGCGGCCTTCGCGGTCGCCTCCGGCGCGTACGACATGGTGATGGCGACCGGGGTGGAGAAACTGAAGGACTCCTCGTACTCCGGGCTGTCGGCGGTCTTCCCACCCGCCGACGGCACCGACGTGGACTGGACCGCGCCGGCCGGCTTCTCCCTGCTCGCCCCCGCCTACCAGGCGGCGTACGGGGTCGACGCGCAGGAGATGCGCGCCGCGATGACCCGGGTCGCGGTGAAGAACCACGCCAACGGCGCCCGCAACGAACGCGCCCAGTTCCGCAAGGCCGTCTCCGCCGAGACGGTGGAGCGGTCCCCCCGGATCGCCGGTCAGCTCGGCGTCATGGACTGCTCGGGCGTCTCCGACGGCGCGGCGGCGGCGATCCTGGTCCGGGCCGAGGATGCCCACCGGTACACCGACAAGCCGGTCTACCTGCGCGGGATGAGCTTCGTCGCCGGCTCCGGGTCCGGGATGGCCGCCGACGGCTACGACTTCACCACCTTTCCCGAGGTGGTCACCGCCGCCCGCGAGGCGTACGCGCAGGCCGGGGTGACCGACCCGGCGACCCAGATCTCGCTGGCCGAGGTGCACGACTGTTTCACCCCGACGGAGGTGGTGCTGATGGAGGATCTCGGGTTCTCCGCCCGCGGCAAGGCCTGGCGGGACATCCTCGACGGGCGCTACGACGCCGACGGGGCGCTGCCGGTCAACACCGACGGCGGGCTCAAGTCGTTCGGCC
This sequence comes from Micromonospora matsumotoense, assembly GCF_900091525.1. GTDB lineage: Bacteria > Actinomycetota > Actinomycetes > Mycobacteriales > Micromonosporaceae > Micromonospora > Micromonospora matsumotoensis. Next base: position 30,343 of record NZ_FMCU01000008.1, on the reverse strand, counting down.
ACCCGATCGGCGCGACCGGGCTGCGGATGATGTTCGAGTGCTTCACCCAGTTGCGGGGGGAGGCCGGCGCACGGCAGGTGCCCGACGCCCGGTTGGCGGTGGCCCAGAACCTCGGTGGGCAACCGGGCTCCTGCGTCGCGTTCGTGGCGGTCCTGGGGAACGAGCGATGAGCGCCCGGGTCACCCTCGACGACCGGGTCGTCGTCGTCACCGGGGCGGGCAACGGCATCGGTCGGGCGCACGCGCTGACCCTCGCCGCGCGCGGCGCGTCGGTGGTCGTCAACGACCTCGGCGGGACGGTCGACGGCTCGGGTTCCTCCGGCGCGGCCGATCAGGTGGTGGCGGAGATCCGCGCGGCCGGCGGCACCGCCGTCGCGTCGACCGACTCGGTGGCCACCGCCGCCGGGGGCGCGGATCTGGTCGGTCGGGCGATCGACACGTACGGCCGGGTCGACGCCGTCATCCACAACGCCGGCATCCTGCGGGACCGGACGCTGGCCAAGATGACCGACGCGGACGTCAGCGCGGTGCTCGACGTGCACCTGGCCGGGGCGTTCCACGTGCTGCGGCCCGCCTGGCCGCACCTGGTCGCCCAGGGCTACGGCCGGATCGTGCTGACCAGTTCGTCGTCCGGCCTGTTCGGCAACTTCGGCCAGGCCAACTACGGTGCCGCCAAGACCGGCCTGATCGGGTTGATGAACGTGCTCGCGCTGGAGGGCGCCCGCCGGGGCATCCTGGTCAACGCGATCGCGCCCACCGCGGCGACCCGGATGACCGAGAACCTCCTCGGCGACCTGACCGACCGGTTCGACCCGCAGCACGTGGCGGCGGTGGCGACCTTCCTCGCCTCGGAGCAGTGCCAGCTCAACCGGCACATCCTCACCGTCGGCGGCGGCCGGGTCGGGCGGATCTTCCTGGGCGTCACCCCCGGTTGGTACGGCGGGGCCGCCCCGGCCTCGCCCGACGACATCCTCGACGCGGTGGACGACATCTGCCGACTCGACGACTTCATCGTGCCCGACAGCGGCGCCGACGAGGTCACCCTGATCCAACGGGTCCTCGGCGGGTCGTCCGGACCGTCCGCCTGAACCGCGCGAACCCCATCGGAAGGCAGGCATCATGCCGGTCAGCGAAGTGCACCACGTGGCCATGACCGTCTCGGACGTCGACCGCGCCGCGGACTTCTACGAGCGGGCCCTGGGTTACCGCCGGACGCTGCGGACCGACGTCGGCGGGCCGGGGATCGAGGTGTCGCTGGGGTTGCCCGCCGGCACCACCGGCCGGGTCCAGTACCTCCAGGGCCCCAGCCGGGTCGGCCAGCTCGAACTCATCGAGTGGAACGGCGTCAAGACCCGCACCGCCACCGCCGGCCACCTGGAGCTGGGCACCTTCCTGCTCAGCTTCGAGGTGCCCCTGGACGAGCTGGACGACCTGCACCAACGGCTGACCGACCTGGGCGCGGAGTGTCTGTCCGTGCCCAACCGGGTGCTGCTGGACAACTACGGGTACATCACCGCCTTCGCCGCCCGGGATCTCGACGGCAACCTGCTGGAGTTCGTGTCGTTGCCGTCCCGGGAGGAGATCCTGGCCCGGCGGCGGGGGAGCGTCGACTGATGGCCGGCAGCAACTTCACCGAGACGCTGCGCCGCCAGGCGTTGCGCCGCGCCGACGCCGAGGCCCTGGTCGACGGGGCCGCCCGCTGGACGTACGCGGAACTGGACGCCGACGTGGACCGGCACGCCGCCGCCCTGCGCGACGCCGGCCTCGCCGACGGCGACCTGGTCGGGGTGCTGGGGCGCAACACCGCCACCTACGTCATCGAGCTGTTGGCGCTGAGCCGGCTCGGGGCGATCTCGGTGCCGTTGAACTGGCGGTTGCACGTCAACGAGCAGGCGTACGTCCTCGACCAGGCCGGCGTCACCGGCCTGCTCTACGACGACGACTTCGCCGCCGACGCCGCCCGGCTGGCGACCAGCACCGGGGTACGGACGCTGGTCGCCAACGGGGACTCCGCCGTCGGCGATGCGCGGCGGCTGGCCGACCTGCTGGCCGGTCAGCCACCCGGCGTCCGGGTCGCCGACGCCGACAAGGGCCCCTCCGACGTGCACCGGCTGCTCTACACCTCGGGCACCACCGCCCGCCCCAAGGGGGTGGTGCACACCTGCGGGAACCTCACCGCGAACCACTTCGCGCAGGTCCTCGAACTGGAGTTGACCGCCGCCGACCGGATCCTCGTCTCCGCCCCGCTGTTCCACGTCAGCGGGCTGGAGGCGCCGGGCCTGGCCACGTTCGTGGCCGGCGCGACGATGGTGCTCACCCCGACGTTCAAGCCGACCGACATCGCCCGGATCGCCGCCGAGGAACGGATCACCGGCCTGGTGCTGGCCGCGCAGATCCTGTTCGGGCTGCTCGACCTGGACGACCCCCCGGACCTCGCTGCGCTGCGCTACCTGCTCTTCGCCGGGGTCGCGCCGAGCGTGCGCCAGGAGGTGAAGCGCCGGCTGCCGCACGTCCGCCTGATCGACACCTTCGGCATGACCGAGCTGTGCAACGGGGTCTGCTATCTCGACGCCGCCCACGAGCAGAGCAAGCTGGGCGCGCTCGGGGCGCCGTTCCCCGGGGTGCAGTTGCGGATCGTCGACGAGCACTTCCAGCCGGTCGGCGCGGACGTCGAGGGGGAGATCATCGTCCGGGGGGAGAAGGTCTCGCCCGGTTACTGGAACGACGACGAGGCCAACCGGCGCAGCCGGCGCGACGGCTGGTTCCGCACCGGCGACGTGGGGCGGATCGACGCCGACGGCTACCTGTGGTTCGTCGACCGCCGGGCCGACCTGATCAAATCCGGTGGGGAGAACGTCGCCAGCGCCGAGATCGAGCGGGTCCTCGCCCAGCACCCCGACGTCGCCGAGGTCGCCGTGGTCGGGGTGCCCGACCCGCAGTGGGACGAGGTGCCCAAGGCGTTCGTCATCCTGCGCCCCGGCGCGACCGGCACCGCCGAGGAGCTGCGCGCGTACTGCCGGGCCGAGTTGGCCCGCTACAAGGTCCCCCGGTACGTGCAGCTCGTGACGTCGTTGCCGCGCAACGACTCCGGCAAGGTGCTCAAGAAGGCCCTGCGCGAGGCGGCGGTGTCCGGGTGAGCACCGCGAACCTCGCCGCGATGCTGGCCGGTAACGCCCGCCGGTTCGCCGACGCCGACGCGCTCGTCTTCGACGACCGCCGGTGGACCCACCGGCAGCTCGACGACGACGTCAACGCCCTGGCCGCCGGGCTGGCCACCGAGGGGGTACGCCACGACAGCCGGGTGGCGATCGTGGCGGACAACGTCCCCGAGTTCCTCATCCTCTCCCTGGCGCTGGCGAAACTCGGCGCGGTCTTCGTCCCGCTGAACTACCGGCTCACGGCGGGGGAGTTGGCCCGCCTGCTGGCGCACGCGCGGGTCGGGGCGGTCGCCACCGTGCCGGAGTTCGCCGCGCTCACCACCGCCGCGCTCGCCGACCTGCCGGACGTCCGTCGCTTCGCGCTGGAACCGATCGACGACGGCTGGACTGACGTGCGGGCGCTCGTCGCGGCGCACCGGGGCGTGCGGGTCGCCGACGCCGACCTCGACGACACGGCCCTGCAACGGATCGTCTACACCTCCGGCACCACCAGCCTGCCCAAGGGGGTGCTGCTCACCCACGGCAACGTGAACATGAACATGCACGCCCAGATCGTCGAGTTGGGGCTGCGACCGACCGACCGGATCCTCAACGTCGCACCGCTCTACCACGTCGGCGGCACCGACCTGCCCGGCTACGGCATCTGGCACGTCGGCGGCTGCATGGTGCTGCACCGGCGGTTCGTGCCGGCGGCCGTGCTGCGGGCCATCGGGACCGAGCGGATCACCGGCATGGTGATGGCGGCGACGATGCTGGACATGGTCCGCCGCGAGGCGACGACCGTCGGCGCCGACCTGTCGTCGGTACGCTGGCTGATCTTCTCGCAGGTCACCTCGGCGCTGTTCGGGGTGGCCCGGGAGTTGTTCCCGTACGCCCGGCTGATCGAGGGGTACGGCCTCACCGAGACCTGTAGCGGGCTGACCTATCTCGACGCCGCGCACCAGGAGTCCAAGCAGGGCTCGGTGGGGCTGCCGGTGCCGTGGGTCCAGGTCCGGGTGGTCGACCCCGACGGCAACGACGTGCCGGTCGGTGCCAACGGTGAGGTGGTCGCGCGGGGGCCGAAGGTGAGCCCCGGTTACCTCGACGACCCGGTGGCGACGGCCGCCGCGTTCCGGGACGGCTGGTTCCACACCGGTGACATCGGCTGCTTCGACGCCGACGGCTACCTGTACATCCGGGACCGCCTCAAGGACATGATCCGCAGTGGTGGCGAGAACATGTCCAGCGCCGAGATCGAGAACGTGCTGGCGGACCATCCGCTGGTGCTGGCCGCGTCGGTGGTGGCCGCGCCGCACCCGGTGTGGCAGGAGGTGCCGGCCGCGTTCGTGGTCGGCCGGCCGGGGTTGACGCCCGAGGCCCTGATCGCGCACGCCCGGCAGCGGCTCGGCCGGTTCAAGGTGCCCAGGGAGATCTACCTGGTGCCGGAGTTCCCCACCAACCCGTCGGGCAAGGTGCTCAAGCGGTGCCTGCGGGAGCTGCGGACGACGCTGTGCCCGGACTGGACGTACGACGAGGCGCGGCGCGACTGAGTCTCGGGCCGCCACCGGCCGTCCCCCCGGCTCCACCGCGTCGTTGTCGTTCCGGCCTGCCCGCCGGGACCCGGGCCGCACCGGCCGCCGGGCCGGTGCGTTCAGGGCCGGCGCGTCCGCCGCTGGTGCGTTCAGTCCCGGCGGGTGGCGGTGGCGTGGCGCAGCAGGGCGAGGGTGTGCACCAGGGCGAACCGCCGGGTGCCCCGGCCCAGCGCGTCCCACGGCTTCTTCCAGGTCATCCGTCGGGCGAGGTCCCACGCGGTGCTCCCGTCGTGGGCCAGGCCCCGGACCGTCTCGACCTCGTCGCGGTGGAAGGCCGTGAGGGCCTCGGCGCGGGCGGCGACGTCCCGGTAGGGGAACTGGTGGGCGGGGCAGGCGATGGCGGCCCCGAGGTCGCGGATGCGGGCCAGCGTGCGGAACAGGTCGGCGGCCGGATCGTCGTCGGGGCGGCTGACGATGGCCAGTTGGGTGGGTCCCTCGGCCATCATCGTGTCGCCCGTGAAGACCAGTCCCCGGGTGTCGACGTAGACGGTGTGCCCGTAGGTGTGCCCGGGGGCGGGCAGGGCGCGCAGGGTCACGTCACCGAAGCGGAACTCGGTCTCCCCGGTCAGCGGCACGTCGAGCCGCAGGCTCTCCGGGTGCGCGGCGACGGCGACGGCGTCGGCGTACATGGCGGCGACGACGTCGGGCGGGGCGCCGGTCAGGTCGAGTGCGGTGCGTACCTGCTGGAGGAAGGTGCTGCGCTGTCGGTGCATGGTGGCGAAGTCGTCGGCCCCACCCATGATCACCCGCGCGCCGGAGGCGGCCCGCACCCGGTCGGCGAACCCGACGTGGTCCGGGTGGTTGTGGGTGAGCAGGACCGCCGTGATGGCGTCGACCCGCTGACCGACGGCCGCCACCGACTGCTGGAACGACGCCCAGCAACTCGGGTGGTCGTAGCCGGCGTCGACGAGGACCGGTCCGTCGCCGGTGGCGATCAGGAAGACGGTGATGGACCGCAGGGCGCTGCCGTGCAGGGGGACGGGGATGGCCCAGACACCGTCGACGACCTGGGCGGGGACCGGCACCTGGCGGGCCCGCCAGGTGGCGGCGTGGGCGTCGCTCACGGGTCTGGACATCGTCGGGAGGCTCCCTTACTGTGGGACACCAACATACCGGATGGTCGGAATCTAGCTCAAGGAGTCCGATGAGCGAGGAGCGGACCGGGTTCCGGCTCTGGGCAGCCGCAGAACCGGACCTGTGCGCGATCGTGACCGCCGATGATCGGCGGATCTCGTACGGTGACCTGTTCGCCGAGGTGAACCGGATCTCGCACGGGCTGCGTACCCACGCGGGTCTGCGGCCCGGCGACACCGTCGCGGCGGTGATGACGAACAGCCCCGGCCTGGTCGCGCTCTATCTCGCGGCGATGCAGTCGGGCCTCTACCTGGTGACCCTCAACTACCACCTCACCGCGCCCGAGGTCGGCTACATCCTCGCCGACAGCGCCGCCCGGGTGGTGGTGGGCGCCGAGCGGGTCGAGGATGTCGTGGTCGCCGCCGCCGAGGCCGCCCCCGGCATCCAGGTCTTCGTCGACGGCCTGCCCCGCACCGACCGGGCCCGCCCGCTGTCGGCGCTCACCGCCGACATGCCCGCGACGAGCCCGGCGGACACCCCGGCCGGCTCACTAATGATGTACACCTCGGGCACCACCGGCCGGCCCAAGGGGGTCAAGCGCCCGCTCAGCGGCGTCGACGCGGACACCGGCGCGCTGACCTACGTCTGGCTGTTCCGGGAGTTCGGCATGGAGCGCGACGCGTTCGCGTCCTGGCTGGTGTCGGCCCCGATGTACCACTCGGCCAACATCACTCCGGCGATGGGCGCGCTGCACGCCGGCGGCACGATGGTCCTGATGGACGGCTGGACGCCGGAGGGTTTCCTGCGCCGGGTCCAGGCCCGCCGGGTCACCGGGACCAGCATGGTGCCGACCCACTTCTACCGCCTGCTGCAACTGCCCGAGCCGGTCCGTGCCGGCGCTGACATCTCCTCGCTGCGCTACGTGCTGCACGGCGCCGCGCCCTGCCCCCGCGAGGTCAAGCAGCGCATCCTCGACTGGTTCGGCCCGGTGGTCTACGAGTACTACGGCTCGACCGAGGTCGGCACCACCGTCGCGCGGCCCCACGAGTGGCTGGCCCACCCGGGCACGGTCGGCCGGCCGGCCTCCATCTCCACCCTGCGCATCCTCGACGAGCTGGGCAACGAGGTGCCCGTCGGGCAGACCGGCATCGTCTACATGCGCCAGGGCGACGACCGGATCGAGTACCACAACGACCCCGGCAAGACCGACGGCGCGCGCCGCGACGGCCTGATGACCGTCTGGGACGTCGGCCACGTCGACGCCGACGGGTTCCTCTACATCACCGGTCGCGCGGCCGAGCTGATCCTGGTCGGCGGGGTGAACGTCTATCCGGCCGAGATCGAGGCGGCGTTGATCAGCCACGACTGGGTCGCCGACGTCGGCGTGGTCGGCACCCCCGATCCGGAGTTCGGCGAGGTGCCCCAGGCGCACGTCGTGCTGGCCGACGCCGCGCCCGACCCGGACGCGGCGCTGGCGGAACTGCGCCGCTACCTCACCGACCGGTTGGCCAAGCCGAAGCGCCCGGAGTCCTACGTGCTGCGCGACGCCCTGCCCCGGGACCCGAACGGCAAGCTCTACAAGGCCCGGCTCACGCGCGCCGAAGAGGCCAGCGCATGACCGGCGACATCGACGAACCGGTGGGAGGTGGGCATGGACTTCGCTGACAGCGACACCGACCTGGCGTTCCGGCACGAGGTCGGCAGGTGGCTCGACGGGGCGCTGGCGGACGTGCCCGACCAGGAGGAGCTGTCCCAGGACGCGCGTGAGCACTGGTCGCGGGTGTGGCAGGACCGGCTCTGCGCCGGCAACTGGGCCGGCCTGTCCTGGCCGGTCGCGCACGGGGGCCGGGGGATGGACGCGCTGGCCCAGGCCGTCTTCAACGAGGAGGCCGCGGTACGCGGTGCGCCGTACCCGCTCAACGGGGTCGGCATGATGCTGGCCGGGCCGACGATCATCGCGCACGGCACCGACGCCCAGCAGGCCCGGCACCTGCCCGGCATCCTGCGCGGCGACGAGTACTGGTGTCAGGGCTTCAGCGAGCCCGGCTCGGGATCGGACCTGGCCAGCCTGACCACGGCGGCGACCCGGGTCGACGGTGGCTGGCGGATCAACGGGGCCAAGATCTGGACGTCCAACGCGCACAACGCGTCGCACTGCCTGCTGCTGGCCCGTACCGACGCCGCCGCGCCGAAGCACCAGGGCATCACCTACTTCCTCGCGCCGATGGACGGGTTCACCGTCCGGTCGCTGGAGATGATCAACGGGGACACCGAGTTCAACGAGATGTTCCTCGACGACGTGTTCGTCGCCGACGCCGACGTGCTCGGCGGGGTCGGCAACGGCTGGACCGTCGCGCTCACCACGCTCGCGTTCGAACGCGGCAGCATGGCGCTCAACCTCTGGGTGTGGGCCCGCCAGGCGGTCGACCGGCTGATCGACGTCGCGGTCGCGCGGGGCGTGGCCGACGACAGCGCGTTCGTCGACGCGGTGGGCGCGTTGCAGTGCGACGCCGAGGCGGTCCGGATCGGGTCGATGCGGATGCTCGGCGAGAGCCGGGCCGGCGGCGTACCCGGGCCGGAGACCTCGGCGCTCAAGAGCCTGTGGGCCCGGGTGGTGCAGCACGCCAACCGGCTCGCCGTGCAGCTCGACGAGGCCGGCGGGGTGCTGGTCGACGGCGACGGCGCCGCCGCCCGGATGCGTCGTTACCTGCGCGCCCGCGCCCACACGATCGAGGGCGGCACGGAGGAAGTCCAGAAGTCGATTCTCGCGGAGCGGGTGCTGCGCCTGCCCCGCTCACGCTGAGCGGAGTGGTCTGGTGCGCGCAACATTCACCCAGGAACAGCGGGACATCGGTGCGACCGTGGGCTCGCTCGCGGACGCCGACCGCGGCACCGCCCGCGAGCTGCTGGCCGGCCCGTGGCGGGCCCCGGCGGCTGACGGGCCACTGCTGCGGGACTTCGGGCTGCTCGGGGTGCCCGAGCCGGCCGGTGGCATCGGGTCGGGCCTGATCGACCTGCTGGTCGCCGTCGAGGCGCTCGGCGAGCGGCTGGTGCCGAGCCGGTTCCCGGCGCACGCGGCGGCGGTCCAACTGCTCTGCGGCGACGAGCGGCGCACCGGTCCGCTCCCCGACGAGGTGCTCGACGGCCGCCGGGTGCTCACCCCGGCGGTCGACGTGCCGGGCAGTGCCGGGTGGGCCGACCGGGTGTCGCCGGACCCGCTGGTGCGGACCCTGGTGCCGTACGCGGCGCAGGCGGACGGCGTCGTCGCCCTCGGCCCGGACGGGGTCTGGTTCGCCGACCCGGTCCGGACCACCGCGCGGCAGTCGCTGGACCCGTCGGTGCCGCTGGCGGACCTGACGTTGGCCGCGCCCGAGCGGACGCAGCCCGCCGGGGCCGGCCCGCTGCGGGCCGCGCTGGTGGTGGCGGCCGAGCTGTGCGGGGTGGCGCAGGGGGCGGTCGACCTGGCCGCCGAGCAGGCCCGGACGCGTCGGCAGTTCGGTCGGGTGATCGGCGCGTTCCAGGGGGTCGCGTTCCCGCTCGCCGAGGCGGCCACCGCCCGCAAGGCGGCCTGGGACCTGACCCTGTACGCGGCGTGGGCGGTGGACAACGGCCGGCCGGACGCCGGCATCCAGGTGCACGCCGCCAAGGCGGCGGCCGGTCAGGCGGCGGTCTTCGCCGCCGAGCGGTGCATCCAGGTCCACGGCGGGATGGGCATCACCATGGAGGCGGACCCGCACCTGTTCCTGCGCCGGGCCTTCGTGCTCGACGCCCGGTGCGGGCGGGGTTCCTGGCACCGCCGTCGAACCGGGGAGCTGCGCATCCGCTCCCGCCCGACGTCGCGGGCCTGACCTGCGCAAGTCTTGCCGGGCAGCAACCCGGGCAGTAACATACCGGCTGGTCGGAATAAATGAGGAGAAGGCCGTGAAGTTCGGAATCATGAACCTGTTCCCGGTGGCCGACGGCGCATCGGACCACCAGGTGCTTCGAGAGACCCTCGATGAGATCCAGCTGGCCGACGAGCTGGGCTTCGACTCGATCTGGCTCGCCGAGCACCACTTCTCGAAGTACGGCATCCTCGGCAGCCCGGTGAACTTCGGCATGGCCGTTGCCGAACGGACCCGGCAGATCACCATCGGCACCGCCGTCCTGGTGCTGCCGCTGCACCACCCGCTGCGGCTGGCCGAGGACATCGCCGCCCTCGACGTACTCAGCGGCGGCCGGGTCTCCATCGGCGTCGGCCGGGGCTACCAGCCCGCCGAGTTCGCCGGCTTCGGCGTGCCCCTGGCGGAGTCGAAGCAGCGCTACCAGGAGACCCTGGAGATCCTGCGGCTCGCACTGTCGCAGGAGAACTTCTCCTACCACGGCGAGATCTTCCACTACGACAACGTCACCACCTACCCGAGGCCGTACACGCCGGGCGGGCCGCCGATCCTGCAGGGCACGGTCTCCCCGGACAGCTTCCGGGAGCGCGGCGCGGTCGGCGAGTCGATCATCACCTCACCGAACTTCACGCCGTTGGGCATCATGCAGAAGAACTTCGACCTCTACCGGCAGAGCATGCGGGAGAACGGCTTCGACATCTCCACCTACGACCTGCCGTTCATGCAGCAGGTCTGGTGCGGTGACAGCGAGGAGGGCCTGCGCGCGGCCGCCCAGGCGGCGATGAACTACTACAAGTCCGTCGGCAAGGTCATCCCCGGCTCGGAGGACGCCATCGCCAAGGAACGGGCCTACTACGCGGCCGTCGCCAAGAACATCGAACTGCTGACCCTGGAGCAGACGCTGACCCACGGCGGCAACTTCGGCTCGGCCCAGCATGTCATCGAGACCATCGAGATGCTGCGCGAGCAGCTCGGCATCAACCACTACATCGGCTGGCTGCGGATTCCGTCCCTGGACCGGAAGGCCGCGCTGCGCTCGATGGAGGAGTTCGCCGACAAGGTCATCCCGCACTTCCGGGCCCAGGAGCGTGTCGCCGACAGCGTGCCCACTCCCGAGGCGGTCGCCGGGTGAAGATCAGCTGCTTCCTGAGCGCCCAGTTCGATCCGTCGGCGTCGGCCACCGAGGGCATCGACGGCGTACTGGCCCAGGCCGCCGCCGCCGAGGCGGCCGGCTTCCACGCCGTCTACCTCGGCCACCACTACCTGGCCCGATCGGCGTTCGTCCAGCCGATCCCGCTGGCCGGCTACCTCGCCCACGCCACCTCCCGGGTCCGGATCGGGTTCGGGGTCCTGCTGGCCCCCCTGCTGAACCCGGTCGCGCTCGCCGAGGAACTGGCCTCGCTCGACGTGCTCTCCCACGGCCGGCTGACCGTAGGCATCGGCGCCGGCTACCGTCGCCGCGAGACCACCGCGTTCGGCGTCGCCTGGGAGGACCGGCTGCGGCGACTGCGGGAGTACGTGCCGATGCTGCGCTCCCTGTGGAACGGCGAGACGATCGACATCGCCGGCAGCTGGGGCGAGGTCCCCGGCGCGTCCCTGGCGCTGCGCCCGGCCCAGCCCGGCGGCCCACCGCTGTGGATCGGCGCGTTCGCCGAACCCGCGATCCGCCGCGCCGCCCGACTGGACGCCCCGTGGCTGATCGGCCCCAAGGGCAACGACGAGGAACTGGCCCGACTGCTCGGGATCTACCGGGGAGACCTGGCCGAGCGCGGCTTCCCGCTGGACCGGGAGTACCCGATGAGCCGTGAGGCGTACCTCGGTGACAGCTACCCGGCGGCCGTCGCCGCCGTCCGCCCGCACCTGCAACGCCAGTACGCGGGCTACAAGTCCTGGGACGACGCCCAGTCCCTCGACCTGGACCGCTACCTGGCCGAGGACTGCCTGGTCGGGTCGGCCGACGAGATCGTCACCAAGCTGCGCCGCTGGGAGACCGAGCTGGGCATCACCGAGGTCTCGCTGCGGCACCAGTTCGTCGGCGCGGGCCAGGACGAGGCGATGGCACAGCTCGCCCGCTTCGGCGCGGAGGTCATCCCCAGGCTCGCCGCCCCGGCGACCGCGCCCGGGGTGACCCGGTGAGCGCCGGCAACCTGGCCGGCGTCCTGGAGGGACGGGGCGCGGACCGGGGCGACCTGCCCGGCCTGTACGGCGAGGACGGCCGGTCCTGGACGTTCGACCAGATCGACCTGCTCGCCGGGGGCGTCGCCGCCGCGCTGCGGGCCGAGGGCGTCGGCCCCGGCGACCGGGTCGCCTGCTATCTGACCAACGGCCCGGAGAGCGTGTTCCTGCTCTTCGGCGCCTGGAAGATCGGCGCGGTGCCGGTCACCGTGAGCAGCCTCTACAACGCCGCCGAGCTGGCCGAGTCGGTGGCGAAGACCGCGCCCCGGCTGCTGCTGGTCGACGACCGCCGGCCCGACGTGGTCGCCGGGTTCCTCGCCGCACAGGACGCCACCCGGCCCGCTTCCACCGGTGCCGCCGGCGGTGCCGCCGACCCGGTCCCGGTGCGCTCCGTCACGGCGTCGCTGGCCGGGGTGCCGGCGTTGCCGTGGCGGCGGGAGGTGCGGGTCACCGGGGTCGACGTCGGGTCGGAGGCCGAGGCGTGCATCCTGTTCACCGGCGGCACGACCGGGCGGCCGAAGGCGGTCAGCGTCACCCACGGCGGGACGCGGGAGTCGCTGATGCGGCTGGCCCGGGTCACCACCGGCACCGAGGCCGAGGGCACCGCCGCGCCGGACGCCAGGCCGAACCTCATCGCCCTGCCGCTGTTCCACAGCGGCGGCCAGCACTCGCTGCTGTTCGCGTACTTCGTCGGCCGGCCGGCGGTGGTCTGGGAACGCTTCGGCGTCGACCGGCTGGCCGACCTCATGGCACGGTTCGGTTTCGACAACCTCTTCCTGCTGCCCACCATGGTCTTCGACATCGTGCACGCCGACCGGGATCTGCCGTTCGACGGGGTCAAGTCGGTCCTGGTGGCCGGGCAGGCGATCTCCTGGCCGGTGCGGCGCGCGTTCGAGCAGCGCTACCGGGTGCCCATCCTGGTCAACTACGGCTCGACCGAGGCCGGGCACATCGCCGGCTGGACCGGGCGGGACATGAAGGCCGGCCGGTGGAAGCCGGGCTCCGCCGGCCGGGTCTACCCGGGCGTCGAGCTGGAGATCCGCGACGACGCCGGCACGGCGCTGCCGACCGACGCGGCGGGCGAGGTGGTGGTCCGCTCCGCGCTGACCAGGGGGTACGTCGACGACGCCGCCGCGTCGGCCGAGCTGGTCCGGGACGGCTGGGTGCACACCGGCGACATGGGCTACGTCGACGCCGACGGGGTGCTCTTCCTGGTCGGCCGCAAGCGGGACATGATCAAGTGCGGGGGTTTCCAGGTCTGGCCGGAGGAGATCGAGGACGAACTGCGGGCGCATCCGCTGGTGCGGGACGTCCGGGTGCTCGGCCGGCCGGACGACCGGCTGGGCGAGATCCCGGTGGCGCTGGTGGTCCGGGTGGCCGACGACGCGGTCTCCGACACCGACCTTACCGCGCGGCTCGTCGCGTACGCCCGGGAGCGGCTGGCCCACTTCAAGGCCCCCCGGCGGATCGAGTTCGTGCCGGCCCTGGAACGCAGCGCCACCGGCAAGATCAGCCGCGCGGCGGCCCTCCTGCCGGAGGCGGGCGGGACCAGCCGCGCGGCGGCAACGTCGCCCGACACGACTGAGGTCGACCGCGCGGCGGCCGCCCTGCCGGCGGCGGACAGGACCGCCTCCGTGGCGGTGTCCCGGCCGGACGACGGCGGGACCAGCCGATCGACAGCTAGGGGGAGCCGATGAGGTTCGGCATCATGGCGTCGCACCAGTACCCGCCGGGCGACGACCTCCGCAGGCACCTCGACGACCTGTTCGGCACCGTCGAACTGGCCGCGGAGCTGGGCTACGACTCGGTGTGGACGATCAACCACTTCCAGTCCAACCTGGCCACCCCGCAGCCGATCTCGATGCTGGCGAGCCTGATCCCGCGCTCGGGCGACATGCTGCTCGGCACCGGCATCCTGCTGCTGCCGATGTTCCATCCGGTGCACGTCGCCGAGGAGTTCGCCACCCTGGACCACCTCTCCGGCGGACGGGTGGTCCTCGGGGTCGGCGCGGGCTACCGGGAGAACGAGTTCGCGGCGTTCGGCGTCGACCCGGAGACCCGGTTCCGTCGGTTCGACGAGAGCCTGCGGCTCATCCGGGCGCTGTGGAGCGGCGCGCCGGTCACCCATGACGGGGAGTTCTATCCGCAGGTCGACGCCACCATCGGCATCCCGCCGCTGACCCCGGGCGGCCCACCGATCTGGATCGGCGCCGGGGGCAAGAAGGCGGTCCGTCGGGCGGCCCGGCTCGGCGACGCCTGGTACGCGCCGGGCAACTCCCCGAGCCGCCGGTTCCTGCCGGAGCACCTGGCGGTCTACAACGAGGCGCTGGCCGAGTACGGCCGGGACCCGGCGACGGTGCAGCGGCCCGTCGGGGTGGAGTTGTACTGCGCGCCGAGCACCGAACAGGCCGTCGCGGAGGCGCTGCCGCACGCCCGGGTCGAGTACTCGACGTACGCCGAGTATCCGGCGCTGCGCTGGCAGCGGGACCGCTTCGACGAACTGGTCCGCAACACGCTGCTGTTGGGCTCGCCCGAACTCCTCGTCGAGCGGATCAGCGCGCTGCGTGACCTGGGCTTCGACCACCTCATCTTCCGTCCCGGGTGGCTCGGGATGCCGACCGAGAAGCTCCGCGCCTCGCTGCGGCTGTTCGCCACCGAAGTGATCCCCGCCTTCCGTACCACCTGACCTAAGGAATCCGCCGTGAAGAAGACCGAAGCCGAGCTGCTGGAAAGCCAGTGGGACGTCGAGAACATGGAGGTCGATCCCGAGGTCCTCGCCAAGTACGTCCGGTACGACGTGGACGAGGAACGGGCCGTCGCCACCATCACCTTCGACCGCCCCGAGCGGCTCAACGCCATCCCGGTGGCCGCCTTCGAACGCGTCGGCGACCTGGTGAAGGAGGCGGAGACCGACGACCGGGTCAAGGTCATCGTGTTCAAGGGGGAGGGTGAGCACTTCGGCACCGGCGCCGACGCCGCCGAACTCGGCCACTACATCGGCTACAAGACCGGCACCGACAAGGCGTCCCGGCGGCGTCCCGCCCAGCGCCAGCGCATCCTGCCCGACCGCAACGTGCTCAGCTCCGGTTTCACCCGGCCGATCATCGAGTCGCTCAAGGCGACCATCTGCCAGGTGCAGGGCTACTGCTACGGCGGGCACTTCCAGATCGCGCTCTCGGCCGACATCGTCATCGCCTCCCCGGACGCCCGGTTCACCCACCCGGCGTTCCGCTACCTCGGTCCCGCCCCGCAGGACATGTACCACTGGATCGAGAAGGTCGGCCTGACCACGATGAAGGACGTCATGCTCACCATGCGGGCGATCGGCGCCGAGGAGGGTGAGCGCAAGGGCCTGGTCACCAAGGTCGTCGCACGCGAGGAACTGCAACGCTGGGTGGACGACTACGCCGACGCGATCGCGGTGATGCCGCTGGACTCGCTGATGATGGGCAAGTCGATGATGCAGGTGGTGATGGAGGCCCGGGGCAAGGGGCTCGGGGCGATGACCGGCTGGGTCGGGCACGGCTGGGCCACCAACGTCAGCTTCGCCGACGGGGACTGGAACTTCCTCAAGGAGCGCCGGGAGAAGGGCATCGCGCAGGCGCTGGCCGACCGGGACCGGCTGGTGGCGCCCTACTTCCGGCTCAGCGACAGCCGGTCGCGGGAAGAGTAGGCGACCGGCGTGAAGT
Source organism: Micromonospora matsumotoense (assembly GCF_900091525.1). GTDB lineage: Bacteria > Actinomycetota > Actinomycetes > Mycobacteriales > Micromonosporaceae > Micromonospora > Micromonospora matsumotoensis. The sequence goes on along the minus strand of NZ_FMCU01000008.1, from coordinate 14,796 downwards.
TCGGCATCCTGCTCGACCACCAGTACACCCCCGGCGACGACCTGGGTCGCCGGGTCGGTGAGACCGTCGAGTACGTCCAGCACATCCGCGACCTGGGCTACGACTCGGTCTTCGGTATCCACCACTACCTGTCGTCGCTGAGCACCCCGCAGCCGCTGCCGCTGCTGAGCCGGCTCATCGACCACTCCGGGACGATGCAACTGGGCACCGGCATCCTCATCCTGCCGCTGGGCCACCCGGTGCACTGGGCCGAGGAGATCGCCACCATCGACCAGATGTCCGGTGGCCGGTTCGTCCTGGGCATCGGCTCGGGCTACCGGGACGCCGAGTTCACGTCGTTCGGCATCGAACGGCGTACCCGGGTGTCCCGGATGAACGAGGCGCTGGCGGTGATGCAGCAACTGTGGACCGGGGAGCCGGTGCACCACGAGGGCAAGCACTTCACCCTGGACGGGGTGCGGTGCAGCGTACTGCCGGTGCAGCGTCCGCATCCGCCGGTCTGGGTGGGCGCGAACGGCCCGACCGGCATCGCCCGGATCGCCCGGCAGGGGCTGCCCTGGCTCGCCCCGTCCAACGTGCGCCGCAACTGGGCCGTCGGCAACCTGGCCGACTACCGCGAACAGCGTCGGGCCGCCGGCTTCGACGAGCGGGATGCGGTCTTCCCGATCCACCGGGACCTGTGTGTGGCCGACTCCGCCGACGCCGCGTTCGCCGTCGCCGGCGACGCGGTGAAACGCTCCTACGGCGAGTACGTCCAGTACGGCATGGACTTCTTCGAGTCGCAGTGGGACGCCATCAAGGAGAAGGCGCTCTTCTTCGGCTCGCCCGACGACATCGCCGCCAAGATCCAGGATTTCGCCGACGCCGGCTACAACCACTTCGTGTTCCGGGCCCAGTGGCTCGGGCTGCCGATCGCACGGTCGATCGAGATCGTCGAGCGGTTCGCCCGCGAGGTCATGCCGAGGTTCCGCCGATGAGGATCGGCCACGTGATCGTCCCCGCCGACGACCTGGACGCCCAACTCGCCTTCTACACGGCGCTCGGCCTGACGGTGCGCTTCCGCGACGGCGACCGCTACGCCGCCGTCACCGACGGCACGGTGACCGTCGGCCTGGCCGACGCCACCCAGCAACCCGTCGCCGGCCGGACAGTGCTCAGCGTCCAGGTCGACGACCTGGACGCCTGCGTCGCCCGCCTGGTCGCCGCCGGCGCCACCGCCACCGACCCGGTGACCGGCCCCCACGAACGCCGAACCCTGGTCACCGACCCCGCCGGCAACCCCCTGACCCTCTACCAACCCCACCCCTAACCCACCCCCCGCCCGCCCCCGCCCCCGCCCCCGCCCACTCCCTCCGCCTCCGCCTCCGCCCACTCCCTCCGCCTCCGCCCACTCCGCTCCGCCCACCCCGGTGATCAAGAGGAAAACGTCAGGATCGATCTCCACGATGACGCAAACCTCTTGATCACCGGGGCGGGACAGGGCGGACAGGGCGGACAGTGCGGGACGGTGCGGTGCGGGACAGGGGGGACAGGGCGGGGCGGGACACGGTGGGGTGGGGTGGGACAGGGCGGGGGAGTGGGTGGGGGATATGAGAAGGAGATTGATGTGAGTGTGAGTGAGGAGCTGCGTGGCCGGAAGGTCGGCGTGCTCGGTGGGACGGGGCCGCAGGGGCGGGGGTTGGCCCGGCGCTTCGGAGCGGCCGGGTTGGACGTCGTGCTGGGGTCGCGGGACGCCGAGCGGGCGGCGCAGACGGCCGCCGGGCTGCCGGGCCGGGTGCGGGGCGGGTCGAACGCCGACGCCGCTGCCGAGGCCGACATCGTGGTGGTCGCGGTGCCCTGGGAGGGGCACGCCGAGCTGCTCACCGCACTCGCCCCGGTGTTGGCCGGGAAGATCGTGGTCGACTGCGTGAACCCGCTGGGCTTCGACAAGCAGGGCGCCTACGCCCTGGTCGTCGAGGAGGGTTCCGCCGCCCAGCAGGCCGCCGCGATCCTGACCGGGTCGCGGGTCGTCGCCGCGTTCCACCACGTCTCCGCCGTGCTCCTGGAGGACCCGGACCTCGACACGGTCGACACCGACGTGCTGGTGCTCGGCGACGACCGGGAGGCCACCGACCTGGTCCGGGACCTCGCCGCCACCATCCCCGGGGTCCGGGGCGTGTATGGCGGGCGGCTGCGCAACGCGCACCAGGTGGAGGCGTTCACCGCCAACCTCATCTCGGTCAACCGACGCTACCGGGCCCACGCGGGCCTGCGGATCACCGACGTCTGACCCGGTCCTGGCAGAAGGAGAACGCAGGATGGAACTTGCCCGTACCACCGCCATCGTCACCGGCGCGGCGTCCGGACTCGGCGCGGCCACCGCCGCCGCGCTGGCCGGCGCGGGTGCCACCGTGCACGGCTTCGATCTCGGACCGGCCATCGCCGCGGCCGGCGACGCGCCACCGGGGGTCCGCCACGTCGACGTCGACGTGTGTGATCCGGCGGCGGTCCGGGCGGCGGTCGACCAGGCCGCCGCCGACGGCGACGCGCCCCTGCGGACGGTGGTGAACTGCGCCGGCATCGCCCCGTCGCAGCGGATCCTCGGCCGGCGCGGCGTCCACGACCTCGACCTGTACGCCCACGTCGTCCGGGTCAACCTGATCGGCACCTTCACCGTGCTGGCGCTCGCCGCCGAACGGATCGCGCAGACCTCCCCGGACGGGCAGGGCCAGCGGGGCGTGATCGTCACCACCGCCTCGGTCGCCGCCTACGAAGGCCAGGTCGGTCAGGCGGCGTACGCGTCGTCCAAGGGTGGCATCGTCGGCCTCACCCTGCCCGCCGCCCGTGACCTCGCCCCGCACGGCATCCGGGTGATGACGATCGCGCCCGGCATCATGTTGACGCCGATGATGCAGACCGTGTCGGCGGAGTACCGGGCCGGGCTCGCCGCCGGTGTGCCGTTCCCGCCTCGCCTCGGCGACCCGGGGGAATACGCCGGTCTGGTGTTGTCCGTGATCGACAACGACTACCTCAACGGCGAGGTCATCCGCCTCGACGGCGCACTGCGGATGGCACCGCGCTGATCGTTGCGCGCGGCCGGCGGGGCGGCGGTGCGGGTCTCTCACCGGCCCGCCCGGTGCATCGGGTCGTGGCGCGGCCCCGCTGCGCGGGCCGGACCCGGTGCGGCCGGCCTGCCGGTGCGACCGGAGCAGGCGACCACCGCGTGCGGTGCGCGAGTCTCCGGGGCCCGGGAAAGGGGCCTTAGCCCAGACCGGTAGCGGTCGGTGCGCTTATCGGGTGACCATTCCCCGAATTCCTCGTACGTCTGCGGTCGTGCCGCCCGCTGTATCCCTTTTCGGCCCGGCGGTTCTTTCGGCGTTTACCGACTCATCCGCGCCGCGGTCCGTCGATCGACCGGAAGCGAAATTGGGTGACTACCGTCCGGCATTCGTGATTGCGTCGCAGGGCGTCACTAATTGGTGACCCCGGGGTCGGGTGGCAACGGGCTGGGGGCACCGGGGGCACCCGGTGACGGGCGGTCGCGTTGCCGATGCGGATGCGTTACCCCTTCGCCGCCGGCCGCGGAAACGCAGCCCCGGGCAACGATTTGCCGAGGCAACCGTTTGCGCATCTAGAAATTGCCGTAGGCAATCATCAAGCTTCTTCACCGTTGTCGGGCGGGCAGGATGTTAATCGATGCAGCTCTATTAATACAGGAGTATATCCAGTTCAGCCCCATCATGACCGAAATTTTACGGTACGTGTTAACGGTTCCCGTTTCCTGCCTGCGGGGTTGCCAGCACCCTGGCCTGCCTCGTCCCGGCCGGCGGCACGGATCGTCCCCGCCGAATGTCCATGTTTCTGAGGATAGGTGCGGGGTGCTGGGCGCGAATCGTTTCCGTAAATTATCGAGGCGATTTGGTAAACCGAAAGTGATCATCCCAGTTCAGCGCCATTCTCAGCTTTCATTCAGCTTACTTTAGGCATGTGATCCACGTCACATCTGACCGGCTGATTGGTGGTTCGGTCATGCTCCACACGCAGGCATTCCGTCTTGTTAGCGTTCTCATTGCCGGCCCCCGGCGAAACTGTGTATTGACCTTGAGGAACGTGGAAACGTACTCTCGTGGCAATCCCACATCCGCATTGGACGGTTGCTATCCAGGGCTGACGACTGATCGGAGCAGGCCCATGTTCGACGTAATCGTTGTCGGTGCACGCTGCGCGGGTTCGCCCGTGGCAATGCTATTGGCCCGGCGCGGCCACCGGGTTCTGATGGTCGACCGCTCCTCCTTCCCGAGCGACGCGGTGTCGACCCACTACATCCACCAGGCCGGGCTGTCCCGCCTCCAGGCATGGGGGCTGCTCGACGAGGTGATCGACGCGAAGACGCCGGCCATCCGCAAGATGAACTACGTCAACCACGGCATCCCGCTGACCGGGTTCGCCGACCCCATCGACGGGATCGACGCGGTCTACTGCCCGCGCCGGGTCGTGCTCGACGAGATCCTGGTCAACGCCGCCCGCCGGGCCGGCGTCGAGGTCCTGGAGCAGTTCACCGTCTCCGACCTGGTCTTCTCCGAGGGGCGGGTGGTCGGCATCCGGGGCCGCGAGGGCGACGGGCCGGAGCAGGAGTTCCGGTCCACCGTGGTGGTGGGCGCCGACGGGTTCCACTCGACGGTGGCCAGGAAGGTCGGCGCGGAGCTGTACAACGTGCGGCCCGCCGCCGGCTTCACCTACTACTCCTACTACAGCGGCCTGGACTGGGGTCTGCACCACAAGACCGGCTTCCACGAGCAGTGGTTCGGCACCTGGCCGACCAACGGCGACGTCAACATGGTCGCCGTCATCTGCACCCGCCGGCAGCTCAAGGAGTTTCGGCAGGACCCCGAGGCGCGCTTCCTGGCGGTCTTCGACGACGTCGAGCCGGAGATGGGCGCGCAGCTACGCGAGCAGGGCCGGCGGGAGGAGCCCTTGCGGCCGATGCGCTACCCGGACAACTACTACCGTCGCTCGCACGGCCCCGGCTGGGCGCTGGTCGGTGACGCCGGCTACCACAAGGACCCCATCACCGGTTGGGGCATGACCGACGCCTTCCTGCACGGCGAGCTGCTCGCCGACCGCATCCACGAGGCGCTCTCCGGCGAGCGGACCATGGACGACGCCCTCGCCGACTACGTCAAGGTGCGCGACGAGGAGAGCGCGCCGGTCTACGACTACACCACGGCGATGGCCGAGCTGACCCTGGACCCCTACCTGGAAGCGGTGCTCGGGGCGATCAGCACCAGCCAGGAGTGGACCACCAAGATGCTCGGCATGATCGCCGGCGGGGTCGAGGGGCACGAGCTGTTCGCCCCCGACAACCTGGAGCGGATCTACGACGACGCCGGCGTACCCGAGCACAAGCGGATCTACGAACCGTCCTGATCGGCGTGGGGCCGCGCGGGATGAGCGCGGCACGACGGTGGAGGACGTCCCGGTCCTCCGCCGTTCGTTCGTTGCACTTGATCTCTGGAGGAGGCAGGCAGATGACGCGCGCGTCCAGCATGTTCGATCTCATCGGCCAACAGGACGACCAGCGGCCCTACTACGACACCGGCGGCCGTGGCCGGTCCCACGCGTTCTACACCGGCGAGGAGCAGCACCAGCGGGAGCTGGAACGGATCTACCGTCGCCGCTGGTTGCCGGTGGACCACGTCTCCCGGTTCACCGAGAAGGGCTCCTACGCGACGCTGACCATCGGCACCGGCTCGATCCTGATCATCAACGGCGACAACGGCATCCAGGCGTACCACAACTACTGCCGCCACCGGGGGTACCGGTTGGTGGAGGAGGCCACCGGCAAGCGGCAGAGCATCGTCTGCATCTACCACTGCTGGGTCTACGACCGCAACGGCAAGCTCAAGAGCTTCAACGGCACGTACTTCGACCACTTCTTCGACAAGGAGAAGAACGGCCTGCTGCCGGTCCGTACCGAGATCCGGTTCGGGGTCGTCTTCGTCACCTTCTCCGACGACGCGCCGGACCTCGACGCCTCCCTCGGTGAGTTCGGTGAGTTCGCCCGGGTCTACGAGCTGGCCGACCTGAAGTGCATGCAGGCCAAGGACTACCCGGTCGCCTCGAACTGGAAGCTCGTGGCGCACAACGTCAACGAGAGCCTGCACTTCCCGACGGCCCACAAGGACCTGCACCGGATCACCGACTTCGACGACGCGGGAACGTACGAGCTCAAGGGCGACATCGTCGGCGCGTGGCAGGTCATCCGGGACAAGTACAACTCGGTCTCGATGACCGGACGCAGCGACCGGACCCCCATGCCGCTGGTCCCGGACGCCGACCTCAAGAAGATCAACTGGATCACCATCCTGCCGAACCTGCTCTTCGGCTTCACCGCCGACTACGTGATGATGCAGTGGGTCTGGCCGGAGAGCCCGAGCACCTGCTACGTGCGGCACTTCTGGCTGTTCCACCCCTCGGAGACGGCCCGCAGCGACTTCTCGCACGAGGCGGTCTTCGCGCTCTGGGACAAGGCCAACTACGAGGACTGGGAGATGTGCGAGCGGACCCACCGCGGCCTGTCCAACCCGCTCTGGTCGCCCGGGCAGCTCTCCCTGGACGAGGAGGTCGTCTCCCAGATCGACGCCTGGGTGGCGCGCGAGACGGCCGACCCCGTCGACACCGAGGGATGACGGCCGTGGTCAACTGCTTCCTCATCGGCGGCACCCGGGTCCTGGCCCGCTGCGCCGACCAGCTCGTCGAGGCCGGGATCCGCGTCGAGGGCGTCTTCACCGACGACCCGGTCGCCGCCGCCTGGGCGAACGCGCACGACGTCCCGGTGCTGGACCCGCACGGCGACCTCGCCGCCGCGCTCGCCGCCACCGAGGTCGACTACCTGTTCAGCATCGTCAACTTCCGGATCCTGCCCGGCCCGGTGCTGGCGCTGCCGAAGGTGGCCGCGGTCAACTTCCACGACGGCCCGCTGCCCCGCTACTCCGGCAGCAACGTCGCCGCCTGGGCGCTCTACGAGGGTGCGAGCCGGCACGCCGCGACCTGGCACCGGATGACCGAGGCGGTGGACGCCGGCCCCGTGTTGCTGGAGCGGTGGTTCCCGGTCCGGACGCATTCCACCGCGCTCTCCCTGACCTACGAGACCGCCGAGGTGGGCATCGCGCTCTTCGCCGACCTCGTCGGGCACCTGCTGCGGCGCTCGCTGCCCGAGCCGGTCGACACCGGCGACCGCGAGCGCCGCTTCTACCACCAGCGGGACCGGATCGCCGCCGGTGGCCTCATCCACGCCGGCACCTCCGCCACCGAGGCCGAACGCATCGCCAAGGCCCTCGACTACGGTACGTTCCCCAACCCGCTCGGGGTGCCGGCGCTGATCACCGCCCAGGGTGCGGTGTTCACCCGCCAGGTCCGGCGCATCCCCCGCGAGGACCCGCCGTCGGTGACCGTCGCGACGGCCGTGACCGACTCCGCGCTGACCCTCTCCACTCCCGACGGCGACCTGCTGCTGAGTGACTTCACGGCGACCGACGGCAGTGCGCTCAGCGGCCGGGCGGTGGCCCAGCGACTGGGCATCACCCCGGGCCGGCCGCTGCCGGCCGCGCCACCCGAGCGGTTGGCGGCGATCGCCGACGCGCAGGGTCCGCTGCGTCGGCACGAGTCCTGGTGGAAGGCCCGCCTGGCCGACCTGCGACCGGCGCCGTTGCCCGCCGAGGACTTCTCCGCCGCGTCCGCGCACTACGGCCGGTACGAGCTGGCCTACCTGCCCCGGTCCCGGGCCGAGACGGTCGCCGTGATCCGCGCCTTCCTCGCCGTACTCGCCGAGCGGATGGAGGCCCCGAGCTTCGACTTCGCCTGGTCGACCTCGTCGGCGCCCGCGCTGGCCGAGGCGACCTGCGGGCTCGCCGTCGCGCGCGTCCCGGTCCGCTTCGACGCCGCCGCCGCCGACGAACTGTCCGCCCGGCTCGACGAGGCGACCGCCCGGCACGCGTACGCCACCGACCTTGAGGTACGCCTCGGTCTGGCGTACCGCCCGGTCGGCTCCGACGGGCCGACCTTCACCCGGATCGCCGTCCTCCAGCGGCACCCCGACGACGAGGCGGCCACCGAGCCGGACACCGAGATCGCCCTGCTCTGCCTGCACGACGGCCCGCCCACGGTGTTCGTCCGGGAAACCGCCATGTCCGCCGCCGAGGCGCTGGAGTTCGCCGAGCGGGTCGAGGACCTCGCCCTCGGTGCCATGCTCCTCGGCACCGCCGCGCCGACTGTTGCATCGACTCCTGTCACTTCCGACGGGGCTGCGACCGTGTCGGCCGCACCCGCCCCCGCGGACGGGGCAGCGGCGGCACCGGCCGGTGCGACGCCGCCCGACGGGTCCGGGGCCGCCCGACGCGACGGGTCCGACGCCGCCGGCTCGACCGACGTCGCGTCCCACCCGGACCAGGCGGCCGAGCCGGCAGCCTCCGTACCCACCGTGCTGGATCTGGTCGCGGCCACCATGACCGCCCGGCCGGACGCCGTCGCGGTCCGCAGCGGGGCCCGGCGGATCGACTACGCGGCCCTGGACTCCTGGGCCGACGCCATCGCCGCCCGCCTCTACGACCAGGGGATCGGCGCCGGGTCCGTCGTCGGCCTGCTCACCGAGCGCGGCCCCGACCTGGTCCCGGCGATGCTCGGCATCCTGCGGGTCGGGGCGGCGTTCCTGCCGCTCGACCCGAACTACCCGGTGGAGCGGCTGCGCCGGTACGTGCAGGTCGCCGAGTGTGAGCTGATCCTCGCCGACGAACACAGCCTCGCGTTCGGCGAGTCGGTCGGTCCGGTGCTGCCGATCCCCGGCCCGGACGGGTCCGCGCTGGCCGTGCCGCCGACGGTCACCGGCGCCGATCTCGCGTACGTGCTGTTCACCAGCGGGTCGACCGGCGAACCGAAGGGGGTGGAGATCGGGCACGCCGCCCTGGCGAACTTCCTGACCGGCATCGGCGAACGGCTCGGTTCGTCCGAGACCGACATCGTCCTCGCGCACACCACCGTCGCGTTCGACATCTCCCTGCTGGAACTGCTGCTGCCGCTGACCGTCGGCGCGACCGTGACCCTGGCGTCCCGGGCGGTGGCCCGCGACCCGCACCGGCTGGCCGACCTCATCGGCGAGGTCACCGTCGCCCAGGCCACCCCGAGCATGTGGCGGCTGCTGCTGGAGACCGGCTGGACGCCGAGGCCGCAGCTCACCGTCCTGTCCGGCGGCGAGGCCCTGGTGCCGGCGACCGCCCAGCAACTGCACGGCACCGCCGGGGCCCTGTGGAACCTCTACGGCCCCACCGAGGCGACGATCTGGGCGTCCGCCCACCGGGTCGAGTCGGTCGGCGCGTTCCTGCCCCTGGGCGAACCGCTGCCCAACCTCACCCTGCACGTGCTCGACGCCGACCTGAACCCCGCCGACACCGGCGAGCTGTACCTGTCCGGCGTCGGCCTGGCCCGGGGCTACGTCAACCGCCCGGACCGCACCGCCGAGGTGTTCCTCACCCATCCGGTCAGCGGCCAGCGGCTCTACCGCACCGGGGACACCGTACGGCGGCACGCCGACGGCGCGATCGAGTGGTTGGGCCGGGCCGACTCGCAGGTCAAGGTCCGGGGCAACCGGATCGAACCGGCCGAGATCGAACGCGTCCTGGCGGAGTGCCCCGGCGTCACCGCCGCCGCCGTCGTCGCCGTCGCCTTCGAGGGTCGGGGCGAACCGCGGCTGACCGCCTACCTCGTCGGCGAGCGCACCCTGGTCAAGGCGGAGCTGGACACCTTCGTCGGCCGGCGGCTGCCCGAGTACATGGTGCCGGACGCCTACGTACGGCTCGACGCGATGCCGTTGACCGACAACGGCAAGATCGCCCGTGGCCGGCTGCCGCTGCCGGACCGGCACACCATCATCCGCACCGGCGTCCCCTCCGTCGCACCCGCCGCGACACCGACGGCCACCGGCGCCACCCCGGAACCGACCGTCACGCCGGAGCCCGCCGTCGTCCCGGAGCCGACCGTCGCGCCGGAGCACCGCATCGCGCGGGTCTTCGCCGCCGTGCTCGGCCACGACGAGTTCCTGGTCACCGACAACTTCTTCGACCTCGGTGGTGACTCGGCCAACGTGACCCGCGCGGCGCTGGCGCTCACCGAGGAGTTCGGCGTCGCGGTGAGCCCACCGGCCATCTTCGCCACCGGCACCCCCGAGCGGCTCGCCGAACTGCTCCAACCCGCGCCCGCCACGCCCGAACGCTCCCGGGCCGGCACCACCGCCGGGGCGACCCCCGAGCAGGCCGTCGTCGCTGCCGCCGAGGCGGTCGTCGCGGCCGGTGCGGCCACCACCGAGGCGACTGCCGACCGTACGGTCGACGCCGCATCGGACCCGGCGCACCCCGTCGCGGCCGGTGCGGCCGGCGGACCGCAGGCCGCCACCGGCGACCCGGCCGGACAACCCGACACCGTACGGCCGGAGCCGCCCCGCCACCGCGCCCCGGCGAGCCCGTCCGGGACCCCGGCACCCGACACCGTCGGGGAGGCGCTCGCCATCATCGGCCTGGCCTGCCGGTTCCCCGGTGCCGCCACCCCCGACGAGTTCTGGGCCAACCTCGCCGACGGGGTTTCCAGCGTCGGAGACGCGCCGACCGGACACCGTGGCTGGGGTCACCTCTGGTCCGCCGCCGACGAGGTCCCGACCGGCTGGGTCGACCGGGTCGAGCACTTCGACGCCGCCCGGTTCCAGCTCACCGACCGGGAGGCCCGACGGCTGGACCCGTTGCAGCGCCTGCTGCTGAGCGTCACCGACGAGGCCCTGGAGAGCTGCGGCCACACCGCCGCCTCCCTCGGCACCGCCACCGGCGTCTTCATCGGCACCATCGCCAGCGACTTCCCCGAGTTGGTGGCGGGCAGCATCGGGGCCAGCGACCCGCACGTGGCCACCGGCACGGCGGTGTCGATGGTGGCCAACCGGCTCTCCCACGCCTTCAACTGGTCGGGGCCGAGCTTCGCCGTCGACACGGCGTGCTCGTCCTCACTGGTCGCCCTGCACGAGGCGGCCATGCACCTGCGCGCCGGGGAGGTGGACGCGGCCGTCGTCGGCGCGGCCAACCTGGTGCTGACCCCCACCAAGACCCGGTCCTTCCTGCGCAACGGCATGCTCTCCCCGACCGGGGTGTGCCGCACCTTCGACGACGACGCCGACGGGTACGTCCGGGGCGAGGGCTGTGGGGTCATCGTCCTGAAGCGGCTCGCCGACGCCGAACGCGACGGCGACCCGATCCTCGCGGTGGTCCGCGGGTCCGCGGTGAACCACACCGGTGCCGCCGGCTTCCTGACCGCGCCGAGCAGCACCGCCCAGCAGGCGGTGATCCGCAGCGCCCTGCGGCGGGCCGGCGTCGAGGCGGACGGGGTCGGCTACATCGAGGCGCACGGCACCGGCACCCAGCTCGGTGACCTGATCGAGTTGGAGGCGTTGCAGGCCGCCCTGGGCGAGGCGCGGCGGGGCACGGTGGCGGTCGGCTCGGTGAAGACGAACATCGGCCACCTCGAACCGGCGGCCGGGATCGCCGGCCTGATCAAGACGATTCTCGCGCTCCAGGCGGACCGGATTCCGCCCTCGGCCCACCTCACCTTCCCCAACCGGGCGTTCCGCTTCGAGAACTCGCCGCTGTTCGTCCCGGACCGGCTCGTACCGTGGGTCGGGCCCCGGGTCGCCGGGGTCAGCAGCTTCGGCTTCGGCGGGGTGAACGCGCACGCCGTCCTCGCGGCGGCCCCGTCGCCGACCCGGGTGCCCGCCCGGACCGGCCCCGGCCTGCTCACCCTCTCGGCGGGCTCCGAGGAGGGGCTACGTACCCTCGCCGGCCGGCTCGTGCACCTGCTCCGGTCGCCGTACTGCCCGCCGCTGGCCTGGATCTGCGTGGCCAGCCGGCAGCGCCCGGCGGCGACCTACCGGCTCGCCTGCGTGGTGGACACCATCGAACAACTCGACGACAAGCTGATGCTGTTCCTCGCCCGCGCCGAGGGCACCCGCAACCTCTACACCGGGGTCGCCCCCACCCCGTCGGGGCGGACCCTGCCCCTACTGGGCGACGCGCCCGGACGCGACGCACTCGACACGACGGCCCGCCGCTTCGTGGCCGGCGACGGCCTGGTGGCCGAGGAACGCGCCCCGGTGCGCTTTCCCACCGCCCCGCACGAGGAGAAGCACCTGTGGTTGGCGCCCGCGTCGACGGCGGGACAGCTCCCGGCGGGCGGTGCTGCGGCGACCACGCCACCCGGGTCGTGGCGCGAGCACCCGGAGGCCCTGGAACACGTGGTGCTGGGCGACCCGACGCTGCCCGGCGCCGGCTACCCCGGCAAGGTCGCCGAGCTGCTCGGACGGGACGCCTTCACCCTGCGGGACCTCACCTTCCGGGCCACCGTACGGCCGCCGACGACGCTCACCGCCGAACGGCACGGCACCCGGGTCACCTTCCGTGACGACACCGCCGCCGTGGTCTGCGACCTGGAGGTGACCGACCCCGAACCGGCCGATCCGACGCTCACCCCGCCCGCCGACCCCGTCGGGCTCACCCCGGTCGACCTCGACGGCATGTACCGCGACTTCGACCGCAACGGCCTGCGGTACGGCCCGAGCTTCCGCTGCGTACGCCAACTGTCGATAGCGGACGGTGCGGCGACCGGCACCCTGCGGGTCGACGCCGGACCCGACGCCGGTCCGGTGGACGCCCGGCTGCTCGACGGCGCCTTCCAGGTGGCCCTCGCCGCCTGCGGGGCGCAGGGCCTCTACGTGCCGTTCACCGTCTCCCGGCTGACCGTGCGGGGCCGGCTCACCGGCGAGGTGCGCGTGCGCGCCCGCCGGGACCGGGGCAGCGCTCCCGATGCCGGGCTGCTCACCGCCAGCCTGGTGGTGCTCGACGGCGACCGCCCGGTGCTCACCGCCCAGGGCATCACCTGGCGTCGGATCTCCCCGGCCCCGCCGTCCACCCCGTCCACCCCGGCGGGCGCGCACGACCGGGCCCGGTTCGACGGCACCACCCCGCCCGGTGCTCCCACGCACCGTGGCACCCCGCCCGGGGTCGCCACGCCCGGCTCCGTCCCGGTCCACGGTGCCGACGGCAACGGTCGGGTCCCGGCCGCATCCGGGCCCGGCACCGCCGCCGCTGCCTCCTTCGCGGTCAACGGGGCCGCTGCCTCCTTCCCGGCAAACGGGGCCGCCGGTGCCGGCGACCTCGGTCGGGTGCTGGCCCGGTGGATCGCCGAGGGCCTGGAGACCGACGTCGAGACCCTCGAACTGGACCGCCCGTTGGAGGCGCAGGGGCTCGACTCGATGCTGGCGGTCTCGCTGGCCCAGGACATCCGTACCCGGCTCGGCGTGGACATCCCGGTCACCCTGCTGCTCGAGGTGGGGACGGTGGAGAACCTCGCCCGGGAACTGCGCGACACGTACGGCGTCACCGCCGTACCCGGTGCCGCGCCGGCACCCGGCCCGGTGCCACCCGTGCCGCTCGGCGGCTCCCCGGGCGGCGGTTCTCCGGCCGCGGTGCCGGCGGTCGGCGTACCGGCGACCGACCTGCCCCCGGTCGCCGTGCCGGTGACGACGGCTCCGGCGGCCCTGACCCCGGCTGCCCCGGCTTCGGCTGCGGTGACGCCGGTCGCTGTGGCGACCACGGCAGCCTCGGACCGGCACGACATCGCCGTCGTGGGGATCGATGGCGTCTTTCCCCACGCCAGCAACATCGACGAGCTGTGGGAGGTGCTCACCCAGGGCGAGGACTGCCTCCGCGAGGTCCCGAAGTCCCGCTGGGACATCGACGACTATTACTCCGACGCGGCCGAGCCCGGCACCGTCTACCTGCGCCGGGCGGGCTTCGTCGACGAACTGACCGACTTCGACGCGCCGTTCTTCCGGATCTCACCGGCCGAGGCCCAGTGGATCGACCCGCAGCAGCGCCACCTCATCCAGTCCGCCTGGCGCGCGCTGGAGGACGCCGGCCTGTCCGGCCGTACGGGCGACCGGTCGACCGGGGTGTTCGTCGGTGCCAGCTACCAGCACTACCGGGACATGGTCGTCGGCGACGTGGTGCAGACCGCCGCCGGGCTGGGTAACCACAACGCGATCCTGGCCAACCGGGTGAGTTACTTCCTGGATCTGTCGGGGCCGAGCATGACGATCGACACGTTGTGTTCGTCGTCGTTGGTGGCTCTGCACACCGCCGTGCGCAGCATCCGCAGTGGCGAGTGCGACCAGGCCATCGTGGCCGGAGTCCACCTGGCCATGTCTCCGCAGTACTTCCAGCTCGGCTCCCGCCTGCGTTCGTTCTCTCCGTCGGGTGCGTCGCGGGCGTTTGATGCGGGGGCGGATGGGTTTGTGCCGGGTGAGGGTGTGGTGACGGTGGTGGTGAAGCGGTTGGTGGATGCGGTGCGGGATGGGGATCGGGTGCGGGGGGTGATTCGGGGTTCGGCGGTGAATCACGGTGGTCGGACGAGTGGGTTGACGGTGCCGAGTAGTGCGGCGCAGCGGGAGGTGATTGTGGCGGCGTTGCGGGATGCGGGGGTGGGTGTGGATCGGATCGGGATGGTGGAGGCGCATGGGACGGGGACGTCGTTGGGTGATCCGATTGAGGTGGAGGGTTTGACGCGGGCGTGGCGGGGTTTCACGTCGCGGACGCAGTTCTGTGCGATTGGTTCGTTGAAGTCGAACATCGGTCATTTGGAGCCGGCGGCGGGCCTGGCGGGGTTGGTGAAGGTGTTGTTGTCGTTGGAGCACGGGGTGGTGCCTCCGACGTTGCATGTGGTGCGGCCGAATGA
>NZ_FMCU01000047.1 GCF_900091525.1 Micromonospora matsumotoense | reverse complement strand
GCGGCCACCGGCAGGAACGCCTCCAACATCGACGGCACAAAATGCGCCGTCGACACACGCTCCTCACGAATCAACTCCGCCAAATACGCCGGATCACGATGACCACCCGGACGGGCCACCACCACCGTCCCACCCACCACCAACGGCCAGAAGAACTCCCACACCGACACGTCAAACGTAAACGGCGTCTTCTGCACCACCCGCTCACCCACCACCAACCCGAACCGATCCTGCATCCACCGCAACCGATTCACCACCCCCCCATGCGACACCACCACACCCTTCGGCCGACCCATCGACCCCGACGTGAACAACACATACGCCGGGTGCGCCGCACCCACCCCCACCGACCCCACATCCGGACCGTCCAACCCCACCACCGACTCCAACACGACGAGGGCACCCGCGTCACGCACCAACACCTCCACCCGCGCCTGCGGAAACTCCGGATCAACCGGCAAATACGCACCACCAGCCTTCAACACCCCCAACAACGCCACCACCAGGTCGAGCCCACGGGGCAAACACACCCCCACCACCGACTCCGGCCCCACCCCCACCGACCCCAAATACCTCGCCACCGCACCAGCCCGCACATCCAACTCCCGATACGACACCGACACACCCTCAAACACCACCGCCACCGCATCCGGCGACACCGCCACCTGACGGGCGAACAACGACACAATGGTGTCGTCCACCGGATACGACACCGCCGTGTCATTCCAGTCCACCAACAGCTGGGAACGCTCCTCCGCGTCCAGCAGGTCGATGGCGCTCACTCGCTGCCCGGCATCGTCCGTCAGCAGTTCGAGCATCCGGACGAAACGACGCAGCAGTTGGACAACGCTTGTGGGCTTGAAAAGGTCAGCCGACGCGACCAGTTCTCCGGTCAGGCCGGCCGGTACGCCCGCGTCGTCGAAGGTCTCGGCGAGGCTGAACTCCAGGTCGAACTTCGCCACGGCGCTCCGCACCGAGTACTCCTCGGTCCGCAGGCCCGGCAGGTCCAGCGTCGCGACGGCGTTGTTCTGTAGCGTCAACATCGTCTGGAACAGCGGGTGGCGGGCCAGCGACCGGATCGGAGCAAGCTCCTCGACCAGCCTCTCGAACGGCACGTCCTGGTTACCGAGACCGGCCAGCGTGCTCTCCCGGAGCTGGGCCAGCACCTCGCGCAGGGTCGGGTTGCCGGACAGGTCGGTGCGCAGCACCACCGTGTTGACGAAGAAGCCGACCAGGTCGTCCAGCGCCTCGTCGGTACGACCGGCGGTCGCCGTTCCGATCGGGATGTCGGTGCCCGCTCCGAGTCGGGACAGCAACACGGCGACAGCGGCCTGCAGCACCATCGAGACCGTCACACCCTCGGCCCGGGCCAGCTCGCGGAGCCGGGCGTGCAGGACGGCGGGCACCTCGACGGTGGCGCAGTGGCCCCCGTGTCCGGACACCGCCGGTCGGGCGTGGTCGTACGGCAGGGCCAGCTCTTCCGGAGCGCCGGCCAGCGCGTCCCGCCAGTAGGCGACCTGGGTGGACAGCAGGCTGCCCGGGTCCCGCTCGTCGCCGAGCAGCTCGCGCTGCCACAGCGCGTAGTCGGCGTACTGGACCGGCAGCGGCTGCCAGGTTGGGGCGTGCCCGGCACACCGAGCGGCGTACGCGACCGACAGGTCGTGGGCGAGCCGGCCGATCGACCAGCCGTCACTGGCGATGTGGTGCGTCACGAGAAGCAGCACGTGCTCGTCGGAGGCGGTCGAGAACAGCCGGGCCCGGACCGGCACCTCGTGGGCGAGGTCGAAGGGTTGCCCGGCCAGCTCGGCGATCGCCTCGTCCAGCGCCTCCGGGCCTACCTCGACGGCGCTCAGTCGCCAGTCGAGGTCGTCCAGCGCGATGACCCGCTGGCCGGTCTCACCGTTGACGGTGTCGAAGACGGTGCGCAGGATCTCGTGCCGGCCGAGGACGTCACGCAAGGCGGCGTCGAGCGCGGTGACGTCGACCTGTCCGGACAGCCGCAGCGGCTCGGGCAGGTTGTAGGTCGCGTTGGGGCCTTCCAGCCGGTCGAGGAACCAGAGTCGGCGCTGGGCGAAGGAGAGTGGTGCCCGCTCGGCACGGGCGGCGGCGGTCAGCGGCAGACGGGCCGGGCCGGCCTCGGTCAGCCGGGCGACGAACGCGCGGGGAGTCGGCGCGTCGAAGAGGGCCCGCAGCGTCACCTCGGTGCCGAGGACGTTGCGCAGCCGACCGAGCAGGCGTACGGCAAGCAGCGAGTGTCCGCCGAGCGCGAAGAAGTCGTCGTCGACACCGACCGCCGGCAGGCCGAGTATCTCGGCGAAGACGCCGCACAGCAACTCCTGCCGGGGATCGGCCACGGCCCCGCCGGCGCCGCTTCGGGCAGCGAAGTCGGGGGCGGGCAACGCCCGCTCGTCGAGCTTGCCGTTGACCGTCACCGGCAGGTCGTCGAGGACCACGACCGCCGCCGGGACCATGTGCCCGGGCAGCCGCTCGGCGACGAACCTCCGGACCCGCTCCGGCAGCTCGGCATCCCCGTCGTCGGCTACCACGTAGGCCACCAGCCGCCGGTCACCGGCCGGGTCGGTGTGTACCACCACTGCGGCCCGCACGATCTCCTGGTGGGCCACGACCGCGGCCTGCACCTCCCCCAACTCGATCCGGAAGCCGCGGATCTTGACCTGGCCGTCGGCTCGGCCCAGGAACTCCAACCGTCCTGCGGCGTCCCACCGCACCACGTCGCCCGTGCGGTACATCCGCTCGCCGACGCCACCGAACGGACACGCCACGAACCGGCTCCCCGACAGGCCCGGCTGCCCCAGGTAGCCGCGGGCCACCCCGACGCCGGCGAGGTACAGCTCACCGGCCACCCCGACCGGTACCGGTCGTAGCCCACCGTCGAGGACGTAGGCGCGGGTGTTGGCGATCGGCACCCCGACCAGCGGTCCCGCGCTGTCACCGGTCGGCAGCCCCAGGGCGTCCACGCTGTATTCGGTGGGACCGTACAAGGGCACGAACCACATCCCCGTGGCGTCGCGCAGCTGCTCCCAGAGCCGGGGTCCGACCGCCTCACCACCGAGCAGCAGGATGTCCGGCGGGGCGTCCAACAGGCCGTCGGCCACCAGCTGCTCGGCGTACGTCGGCGTCACGTCCATCACCCCGACGCCCAGCTCGGCCACGTATCGCACCATCGCCGAGGTGTCCCGCCGCACCTCGTCGGAGATCACGTGCAGCTCGTGGCCGGCGACCATCCACAGCAGACCCTCCCAGGACGTGTCGAAGGACAACGATGCGGTCAACGCGAACCGCAGTCGGTGGCCCTCGACGCCTGCCATCACCCCGGACCGGTGGAAGGCGTAGAGGTTGCGCAACCCGCCGTGGGTCACCACCACGCCCTTCGGCCGGCCCGTCGAGCCCGACGTGTAGATCACGTACGCCACCGACTCCGGACCGACAGGTACCGAAAGGTCATCCGACGGCGCGCTCGCCCATTCGGCCTCGACAGCCGGATCGTCGAGCACCAGCACCGGCACACCGTCCGGGGCCAAGTCCGCGGTCTCCCGCACCGCCAGCACCACCGCCGGAGCCGCGTCGTTCACCATCAGGGCGATCCGCTCGGCCGGATACTCCTGGTCGAGCGGCAGATACCCCCCACCGGCCTTCAGCACCGCCAGGATCGCCACCAGCGCGTCCACCCCGCGAGGCAACAGCAGACCCACGAGCGACTCCAGGACGAGCCCGCGGTCGACCAGCAGCCGCGTAAGCCGGTTCGCCCGCCCGTCCAGTTCGGCGAAGCTCAGCGCGACACCGTCGCAGACCACCGCCGTCGCCTCCGGCGTGGCCGCGACCTGGGCCGCGAACACCTCTGGCAGCGACGTCCCCGCAACCGGCAGCGCCGTGTCATTCCAGTCGACGAGCATCCGGTGCCGCTCATCATCGGGCAGCACCTCCACGGCGGCCAGCGGGATGTCAGTCGCCGATTCGAGCGCGCCGATCAGCCCTTCGGTGGCGGTGTGCAGCAGCGCACCGACGGCGCTCGGGTCGATCACTCCGGCGGCGTCTACGGCGAAGGCGATCCGGTCAGCGTCGTCGTCGACCGAGACCGACAGCGGGAAGTTGTCGAACTCGCGGGACGAGACGACGGTGACGCCGTCGATACCGATCTCGGTGCCGGAGATGTTGTGCCGGTAGTTGAAGATCGTGGTGAACAGGGGCTGGTCGGCGGGAACACCGCTGACCCGCTGCGCGACGGCGAGCGGGGCGTGTTCGTGTTCGAGCAGCCCGGCGAGCTGGTCGCGCATCGCGGCAACAGCGGCCCGGGCGGTCAACCGGCGGGTGTCCAGGCGCACCGGCAGGGTGTTGATGAACGGGCCGGGCACCCGATCCGACCCGGAACCGGCGTTCATCCGGCCGAACAGCACGGTGCCGAAGACGACGTCCTCCCGGCCGCTCAACACGGCGAGGGTCCGTGCCCAGGCCGTGTGCAGGATCGTCGCAGGGCTGGTGCCGAGCTCACGGGCGACCCGCCGCAGCCTTTCGGTCAGGGTCGGATCGAGTGGTTCCTCGGCCCGCCGCTGGTCGGTGCCGTCGCCGCGGACGTCCAGCACCCCGTACGCGGCGGTCGACTCGTCGACGTCGCCCAGCAGAGCGGCGAAGTACCGCTCGTGCTCCTCCTCGGTGCCGCTGGCGCGGGCCTGGGCGACGAAGTCGCGAAACGGCAGCGGCCGGGGCAACTCGTCGGCCCGGCCGGACAGGATCGTGCGCACCTCGGAGAGCAGTACGTCGAGTCCGGTGTGGTCCTGCACGACGTGGTGAACCCGGATGAGGGCCAGCCACTGTCCGTCGGTGGTGGGGGCCACCGTGGCGTCCAGCAGCGGCGCGCGGCTCAGGTCGATGGTCCGCCCGGCGGCGGCCAGCAGGTCATCCGGTCCGGCCGCCACGACCTCGCATACGGGTAGGGTCGCGTGCCGCAGGACGGCCTGCACCGGTTCCGTCAGTCCCGCCCAGACCAGGCCGGTGCGGAAGATGTCGTGCCGGTCCACCACCTGCTGCAACGCGGCCAGGAAGTCGTCGAGCAGGCGTCGGTCGACGAAGCGCAGGATGGTGGGCAGGACGTAGGCGTCGGGCCCGTCGGCGGCCAGCAGGTGGTGGAAGAGCAGACCTTCCTGTAGGGGGGCGAGTGGGTAGACGTCGGCGATGTTGGCCGCGCCGCCGTCGACAGCGGCCACGATCCGGTCGACCTCGTCCTGGGTCAGCGACACCAGCGGCAGCATGTCCGGGGTGATCCGGGTGGCACCGACCGGAATCCGGTTCGCCGGCACCCGCGCCTGCCGGACACCCGTGGCAGCAGCCAGAGCAGCAGGCGTCGGAGTCTGGAAGAACGCCCGGACCGCAACCACGATCCCCCGCCGACGCAGCCACTCCACCAACCGCACCACCAACAACGAATGCCCACCCAGAGCGAAGAA
>NZ_FMCU01000013.1 GCF_900091525.1 Micromonospora matsumotoense | reverse complement strand
AGCCGGTGCCGGTCGGGGTGGCGGGTGAGTTGTATGTCGCGGGTGCGGCGTTGGCGCGGGGTTATGTGGGCCAGGCGGGTCTGACCGCGGAGCGGTTTGTGGGTTGTCCGTTCGGTTCGGGTGAGCGGATGTATCGGACCGGGGACCGGGTGCGGCATCTTCCGGATGGGCGGTTGGTGTTCCTGGGCCGGGTCGATGATCAGGTGAAGATCCGCGGGTATCGGGTCGAGCCGGGCGAGATCCACACCGTCCTGACCGCGCATCCCGACGTCGAGCAGGCCGCCGTGATCGCCCGCGAAGACAACACCGGTGAACGACGCCTGATCGGCTACGTCGTGCCCGACAGGGACGCCGACCCGGCGCACCTCCCCACCCAGCTTCAGACGTTCGCCGCGAAACGACTACCCGCCCACCTCGTCCCCAGCGCCCTCGTCGTCCTCGACGCCCTACCACTGACCTCCAACGGCAAACTCGACCGACAAGCACTACCAGCACCCGAGACCCCGTCCGAGAAGGCCGACAGGCGGGCGTCCTCAGACGTACGGGAGGAGATCCTCCGCGCCGCGTTCGCCAACGTGCTCGGTCTGCCGGCCGTCGGACCCGACGGGGACTTCTTCGGCCTCGGGGGGCACTCCCTGCTCGCCGTACGGCTGATCTCCCGGATCCGTGCACTGCTCGGCGTCGAGGTGGAGATCCGGGTGCTGTTCGAGTCGCCGACCCCGGCTGGACTGCTGGCGCGGCTGACGGACGCCGACGAGGTCCGTGCGCCGCTGGCGGCCCAGGCCCGACCCGAGACGCTGCCGCTGTCCTACGGCCAGCGGCGGTTGTGGTTCATGGCCCAGCTGGAGGGTCGTACCGCCACCTACAACATCCCCCGGACGGTCCGGCTCGGCGGCATCGTGCATCCGGATGTCGTGGCCGCCGCGCTGCGCGACGTACTCGACCGGCACGAGGTGCTGCGCACTGTCTATCCGGTTGCCGACGGCGAACCGTACCAGCGGATCGTGCCCGTCGATGATGTTCCCGAGCCGCTCACCCATGTCACACTCGATGCCGCAGACCTGACCGAAGCGGTCGCGGCGGCCAAGGAGCACGAGTTCGACCTGGCTGTCGAGGTGCCGATCCACGCCTGGCTGTTCAGCACGGGCCCGGAACAGCACGTCCTGGTGGTGGTGATGCACCACATCGCGGGCGACGGTTGGTCCTGGGGCCCCCTCACCCGAGACTTCTCCCTCGCGTACGCGGCACGACGGGAGGGCGTCCCGCCAGCCTGGACGCCGCTGCCGGTGCAGTACGCGGACTTCGCGCTGTGGCAGCGTGATCGGCTGGGCGACGTGACCGAGCCGGACAGCCTGATCTCCCGGCAGGTGGCGTACTGGCGGGAGGCCGTCGCGGGGGCGCCGGAGGAACTGCCGCTGCCGGCCGACCGCCCCCGGGCGGCGGTCGCCAGTCATCGGGGACACGCCGTACCGGTGCGGATCACCGCCGAAACGCACGCGCGGCTGATGGACATCGCCCGCGCCGAGGGCGTCACCCTCTTCATGGTGCTGCACGGCGCGCTGGCGACGTTGCTGTCCCGTCTCGGAGCGGGCACCGACATTCCGATCGGCTCCGCGGTGGCCGGACGGGGCGACGAGGCGCTCGACGACCTCGTCGGCTACTTCGTCAACACGTTCGTGTTGCGTACGGACGTGTCCGGAGATCCGACGTTCGCCGAGATCCTCGGGCGGGTGCGGGAGACCAGCCTGAGCGCGTTCGCCAATCAGGACGTGCCGTTCGAGCGGCTGGTGGAGGAGTTGGCGCCGAGTCGATCGCTGGCGCGGCATCCGTTGTTCCAGGTGATGTTGCTGCTGGAGAACACCGCCGACGTCGCGTTGACCCTGCCCGGCGCGGACGCCGCGGGCGGCGGTGTACCCGGCGGCCCGACCACCGTCAAGTTCGACCTGGACTTCAGCATGGCCGAAGTCCGCGATCGTGATGACGCTCCGGCCGGGCTGGTCGGGGCCGTGGCTGTTGCCGCTGACCTGTTCGACGAGGCGTCCGCCCGGCGCATCGCCGACCGGTGGGTGCGAGTGTTGGATCTGCTGGCGGCTGATTCCTCCGTGCGGGTCAGCGCCGTGGACGTGCTGGACGCCAACGAGCGGCATCAGGTGGTCGCCGGATGGAACGACACGGCTCTGGACGTGCCGGGCGCCACCGTGGTCGAGATGTTCGAGGCGCAGGTGGCACGCACGCCGGACGCGATCGCCGTCGAGTTCGGCGAGACGGTGTTGACCTTCGCAGAGTTGGACGCGCGCGCCAACCGGTTGGCCCGACACCTGGTCGCCCGAGGTGTGGGCCCGGAGTCGATCGTGGCGACGGTCTTCGAGCGCACCGAGGATCTCGTCGTCGCGCTGCTCGGCACCATCAAGGCCGGTGGCGCGTACCTGCCGATCGACCCGGCGTATCCGTCGGAGCGTACCGCCTACGTGATCGGCGACGCCGGAGTGGTCTGTCTGTTGACAAGCGCCCGGATGCGCGCGCAGCTTGCGGACTTCGGGGTTCGTCCGGACGAGCCGGGCGGTCTTCCGGTGATCTGTCTCGACGACCCGGCGGTGGTGGCCGACCTGACCGGGCGTGACAGTGGCCCGTTGCGTGTCGGGCCGCGTCGGGAGCATCCGATGTGGGTGATCTACACCTCCGGCTCGACCGGACGTCCCAAGGGTGTACTTGTGGAGCATCGTGCGGTCGGGAACTTCCTGGCCGCGATGCAGGAGCGGTTCCGGCTGACCGGCGAGGACCGGCTGCTGGCGGTGAGCACGGTGGGCTGCGACATGGCGGGCTTCGAGCTGTGTCTGCCGCTGGTCACCGGAGCGCGGATCGTATTGGCGTCGCAGGAGCAGGTACTGGATCCGTGGGAGCTGCGCCGGATCGTCCGCGACCGCGAGGTGACGGTCGTGCACGCCACTCCGAGCCTGTGGCGAGGGCTGGTCTCCGACGACGATGACCCGGTCGACTGGACGAGGGTGCGGGTCACGGTCGGCGCAGAGGCGCTTCCCGAGGAACTGGCGCGGACACTGATACACCGGGCCGGCGAATTCAGCAACCTGTACGGTCCGACGGAGACGACCGTCTGGTCCACCGCCCGCCGCACGACCTGCGACGCGGAGAATGTCTCCGCCATCGGCGGTCCGGTGGGAAACACCCAGGTGTACGTGCTCGACGCCCGGTTGGCGCCCGTGCCGCCGGGAGTCGCCGGTGAGCTGTACATCGCGGGCAACGGACTGGCCCGTGGCTATCTCGGTCGGCCCGGCCTGACGGCGGAACGGTTCCTGGCCTGCCCCTTCGGCGGGGCGGGTCGACGGATGTACCGCACCGGTGATCTGGTGCGCTGGAACCCCAGCGGTGATCTGGAGTTCCTGGGGCGGGCGGACGACCAGGTGAAGGTCCGTGGCTTCCGGGTCGAGTTGCGGGAGATCGAGGCGGTGCTGGCCGCCCACCGGAGTGTCGCGCAGTGCGCGGTGCTGCTGCGCGAGGACAGCCCGGGGGACCGGCGCCTGGTCGCCTATGTGGTTCCGGCGCCCGGCGCGGACAAGGACCTCGGCGTCGTCCTGCGCGCCGAGGCGCAGGGTCGGCTGCCGGGATACATGGTCCCGGCGGCGGTGGTGGAACTGGAACGGTTCCCCCTGATGCCGAACGGGAAGCTGGATCGTAGGGCGTTGCCGGCGCCGGAGTACAGCTCCGGGGACGGCGAGCGCAGCCGCAGCAACGCCGTCATCGAGGACGCCCTGTGCGAGGTGTTCGCCGAGGTTCTGGGCGTGCCCAAGGTCGGCCCCCAGGATGACTTCTTCGCTCTGGGCGGCCACTCGTTGCTGGCCGTACGGTGGGTCGAGTCGGCGCGACAGCGGGGCCTGTCGTTCGCGGTGCGGGACCTGTTCGTCGCCCCGACCGTGGCTCAGCTGATCGAGCGAATCGACCTCGCGTCCATGGCCAACGGCTTGGACGTGTTGCTGCCCATCCGCACCAAGGGCGACCGGCCTCCGTTCTTCTGCCTGCCGCCGGCCGGTGGGTTGAGTTGGACCTACAGCCCGCTGGCCCGGTTCGTGCCGAAGGGCATCCCGCTGTACGGGGTGCAGTCGCCGGGTATGGACGGCAGCCGCCCGTTGACCAGCTCGCTGCGGGAGGCCGCGGCGATCTCGATCGAGGCGATCCGGGCCGTGCAACCCACCGGCCCCTACCATCTGCTCGGCTGGTCCTACGGCGGGGCGCTCGCCCACGAGATGGCGGTGCAACTGCAGGCGGTGGGGGAGCGGATCGGCGCCCTGATCATCCTCGACCAGTACCCCACGGACCCGGGTATCGCGGCTGTCATCGGTGACCAGCCGGTCGTGGACGAGGAGACCCAGCTCGACCACCTGACCGAGGTCGTCCGCAAGGAGGCCGGCGCCGTGCTCGGTAACGCCGCGGAGGAGGAGTTGCGACGCTTCGCGCGAGTGTGGGCCAACAACTTCACCTGCATCGAGAGCCACGGGTACGGGCGGTACGACGGTGACGCCCTGGTGATCGTGGCCGGCCAGAACCCGGAAGGCTGGCCCACCCCCGAACTGTGGCAGCCCTACATCACCGGGACGATCAGCGAGGCCCGGGTACCGTGCGCACACTCGGACATGAACACCCCGGCGATGCTCGGCGAGATGTGGACCGCCGCGGCGACCTGGCTCGGCCTCGGCGCGCAGGATGAGGCGACCGAGCCGCAGGACTGATCGCAGCGTCGCCGTGACCGCGCCGTCGAGCCGGGCCAGCGCGGTCGACGTGGACCCGTCCGGGCGGACCTGCCGCCTCGGGTGACGCCCCACCGCACACCAGTGGCCGGTAGCCCGGCCCGGTGTCCCGACAGCAGATCGGTCCGGGACGGCAGCCGTCCCGGACCGATCGGGGGAGTCAGCGGTTACGCCGTCGCCGGGACATCCGCGGTGCGCTGGGCGAACTGGGTCCGGTACAGCTCGAAGTAGAGCCCTCCGGCCAGCAGCAGCTCCTCGTGGGTGCCCCGCTCCCGGACCCGGCCCTGGTCGATGACCAGGATCTGGTCGGCCTCCCTGATGGTCGACAGTCGATGCGCGATCACCAGTGAGGTGCGACCGGCCAGCGCGTTGCGCAGGGCGTGCTGAATCGCGAGCTCCGACTCCGAGTCCAGGTGCGCGGTCGCCTCGTCGAGCACGACGACCGAGGCGGCCTTCACCAGCAGTCGGGCCAGTGCCAGCCGCTGCTTCTCGCCACCGGAGAACCGGTAGCCGTGCTCGCCGACCACCGTGTCCAGACCGTGCGGCAGGACCTTGACGGTGTCCCAGATCTGGGCCGCGACACACGCGTCTATCAGCTCCTGTTCCGTCGCTTCAGGCCTCGCGTACAGGAGATTGGCCCGGAGGGTGTCGTGGAACAGGTGCGCCTCCTGGCTCACCGTGCAGATGGCGTCGCGCACCGACTGCAGGGTCAACTCACGCAGGTCCTGACCGCCGAGATACACAGTCCCGGAGCGCGGGTCGTACAGCCGCTGCACCAGGTGCGTGATCGTCGACTTGCCGGCGCCCGAGGGGCCCACCAGCGCGGTGAGCTTGCCGGCCGGTGCGTGGAACGACAGCCCTCGCAGGGTCAACCGATCCTCCGGCTGGCCGGGCTCCGGCATCGCGATCGATTCGAGCGAACCGAGCGGCATGTCGGCCGCCGTGGGATAGTGGAAGGTGACGTCCTCGAAGCGTACGTCCGGCGCCGAGCCGTCGGGTGGTACGGGCAGCGACCGAGCGGCCTCCCGTTCGCGCACCTGCGGCTGCATGTCGAGCAGCTCGAAGAGACGCTCGAAGCTCAGGGCGGTGGTGAGCGCTGCGACGTGGATCTCGGAGATCTCGTTGACGGGGCCGTACAACCTGCTCAGCAGGGCAGCCATCGCGACCAGGGTGCCGATCTGGACGGTGCCCTGGATGGTGAGATAGCCACCGACGCCGTAGACGACCGCGGTGATCAGCGCCGTCACCACGGAGACCAGGATGCCCATCATCCGGGCCTGCAGCACGGTGACGGCACGGACGTCGCGCAGTCGGGCCGCCCGATCGCCGAACAGCCGTGACTCCTCCTCGGGCCGTCCGAAGAGCTTGGTGAGGATCGCTCCCGAGACGTTGAACCGCTCACTCATCATCGAGCTGAGTTCGGCGTCGAGCTGCATGGTCCTGCGGGTGAGTCGTTGCATCCGGCGGGCCAGCAGCTGGATGGGCGGCAGGAAGATCGGGATCAGCACCAGCGAGAGCAGCGCCAGTTGCCACGACAGGTAGATCATGGTGCCGATGACGAACACCAGGGTGAGAATGGTGCTGGCCGCGTTGGACAGCAGAGTGGTCACCGCCTGTCGGGCACCGATGACGTCGGTGTTGAGGCGGCTGATCAGTGCACCCGTTTCCGCCCTGGTGAAGAACGCCACCGACTGCTTCTGAACGTGGGTGAAGACCTGGGTGCGGAGGTCGTAGACGAGCCCTTCGCCGACCCGGCCGGTGAGCAGACCGGTGGCGTACGCGACCGCGGCGTCGACCAGGGCCAGGCCCACCACGGCTGCGCAGAGCCACAGTACGACCGAGGTGCGGCCGGGCAGGATGCCGTCGTCGACCACGGCCTTGAGAATGACCGGGCCGGCCGCGACGATCGCCGCCTCCACGACCGTGAGCAGCAACAGCAGGCTGAGCCTCCAGCGGTACTTCAGCACGTACGGCAGGATGCGCCGCAACGTACGCCAGCGGACCTCCGGTCGTTTCGTCGAAGATGCGGCGGGACCGTTCTCCGCCATGCCAATCCGCCTTTCGTCGGGGTGCCCGGCCGGGCGCGA
The DNA here is from genome assembly GCF_900091525.1 of Micromonospora matsumotoense. Classification (GTDB taxonomy): domain Bacteria; phylum Actinomycetota; class Actinomycetes; order Mycobacteriales; family Micromonosporaceae; genus Micromonospora; species Micromonospora matsumotoensis. The sequence continues at coordinate 183,195 of NZ_FMCU01000013.1, read as the reverse complement.
CGCCCAAGGGCTGGGGTGGCGTGGTCGTCGACGTGTCCGGTGCCGGCTCCACGAGCCTGAACAGGCCGATCTCGCCGCACCGTGCACTGGGTCGGCGAGTTCTGCCGGCGCTGGGATCAGTGCTTCTGCAGGAATTCGAGGATCGCGGCATTCACCTCGTCAGGACGTTCCAGGTAGCCCAGGTGCCCACACCCGTCGATCTGGACGAGGTCACAGCCGGGGATGGCCTCCGCCGTCTCCGCCACCAGGTGCGGCGGACAGATCAGGTCGTCGGTGAAGGCGATGGCCCGGCAGGGGGCGGTGATACCAGCCAGGGCGGGTCGTAGGTCGCCGAGACTGTCGATGACGGCCTCCTGGCCGATGGCGACGTCCTGACCGCCGGAGAGTTCCATGATGTCGATCCATCCGGCGATGGTCTCTTCGTCGTTGAGGGTCACGGGGGACAGCATCTCCAGCGCCGTCCGCACGGCCCGGTACGAGGCCGGAAGCACGAGGCCGCTTTCCCGCAACGCCTTGTCGGCAAGGGACATTCTCGCCCGCAGCACATCGGTGCGGGCGCGGGTGGCGATCAGGACCGCCGAGCGGACCAGGTGCGGCCAGCGGATCGCCACCGCCTGGGTGACGATGGCGCCGAGCGAGGTGCCGACGATGTGGCACGGACCGAGGTCGAGCGCCTCGATCAGGCCCTGCGTGTCGGCCGCGAGCTCGTCGAGGGTGTAGTCACCGGGCGGCACCGAGGAGGGCGACACGCCCCGGTTGTCGAAGGTGACGGTTCGGTAACCAGCCTGTTGTAGCGCCGGTGTCTGGTGCATGGCCCACACGTGGCCGGCGGCTGACGATCCCATGATGAGCAGGACCGGGTCGCCGGTGCCCCCGCTCTGGTACGACAGCGTGATTCCGTTACTCGTTGCGAAGGGCACGAGGCGGCTCCTCTGCTGTGGTTGCCGAGGGCGCGCCGGGTGCGGAGAGTCGCGACGCCGTAAGGCAGTCGCCCCCGGGGTCGCTCGCTGCTGACGCATCTGCCGTGCACACGATGGCATCGGCCTGTGCCCTCGATCAATGTTCGTGGTCCGCCGTGGGAGTAGACGGTGTTCAACTGCCACTGTGCTGCACCTGAACACGACCAGGCTCTGGCAGGGCTTCAGCGGCGAGTCCCATACATCGGCCGGTGTCGCACCCCCGGTGACCAGGTGATCTCTCTCCGGAGTGGAACTTCCATGCCAAACGTCTCGACCCGTTCGATGGTCGGTGGTTAGGATAGACCGGCACGCTATTTTATTCAGGTTTGTCAATGCACGGGCCGGTGGGAAGAGGGAAAGGTAATTCTGCCGACCTTTCGCACTAACGGGGAGTGCAATTGAATCAGTCGCAATTCTTCACCGTCGCAGCCGTGGGCTCGATACCTGAAAGTGTGTCCCCAGTTCAGCATCTCGATTTGTTGAGAGGTGGGGTCGCGCCGACGTGTCGGGTGCCGGTGAGTTCCCTTCTACCTGCGGATTCGCCGCGCAGCGAGGGTGAGGACCCGGAGCATATCCGGGTGCTTGCGAGTATTGAGGCGAAGCTACCGCCCATCATTGTGCACCGGGCGACGATGAGAGTCATCGATGGCATGCATCGACTTGCCGCTGCAAAGCTCCGCAATGACGAGACGATCGGTGTTCGCTTCTTCGAAGGCACGGAACGGGAAGCGTTCGTGCTGGCCGTGAAGGCCAACATCGCCCACGGCCGTCCATTGTCGCTCAATGACCGGACGAGCGCGGCCGAGCGCATCATGGGGTCCCACCCGGCTTGGTCGGACCGAGCCATCGCGGTGGCCGCGGGGATCAGCGCACGGCTCGTGGGCAACCTGCGCCGACGACTCGCGGTGGAGGATGACTCGTTCGACGAGGCGCGGTCCCGAGTCGGCCGCGACGGGCGGATACGCCCGTTGGACAACGCGGAGGGACGCCTCAAAGCGGCCGAGGTGATCCGAGAGTCACCGATGGCCTCGCTGCGTGAGATCGGCAAGCGAGCTGGCATCTCCCCGGCGACTGCCAGCGACGTCCGCAAGCGGATCGAGCGCGGTGAGGACCCGGTCCCCGGCAACAACGAGCGAGCCGAGCGTCGGCCGGTGCGTCCGGCACGCCGAGGCGGCGACCCGGCCGACGAACCAGACATCGAGGCGATGCTGCACGGGCTACGGGTTGATCCGTCGCTACGGTTCAGCGAGACTGGTCGAGATCTGCTTCGGTGGATTCTCTCCAAGGCGCTGCGGCCCGGAGAATGGGAGCACATCAGCGACGGGCTTCCGCCGCACGCCACCTATATTTTAGCCGATGTTGCCCGTCGGTGCGCCGACGAATGGCGTGAGATCGCCGACGACCTCGACCAGCGCTCCCGCCGCATGGCCTGACGTGGGCTGCAGCGTTATCGCTGCCGACGCCGGGAAACGCCCACCCTCGCTCTTCCCGGACGACTGGTCAGGCCAGAAGGGCTCGCGCCAACGAGGAACCATTCCGGCAATTCCCATACTTCCCCTGGTGCGCGTCCGGCCGGTCGTGCTGCACCATCTCCCAGCTGGAGGAACAACGATGAACCCTGAAAGCGAACAGAAGTATCTCCGCTCCAATGTCATCATCGAGCCGCTGGTGGACCGGTTCTACGCCTGGCTGTACACGGTTGCGCCGGCCCAGGCGGCAATGAATCTGGCCAATGTGCAGATGCCGCTGCTGGAGTCGTATCTGCACTCGCCCCAGGTGCATATCGCGGCCAGCAACAATCCGGAGCTGCGGGGTGGCTACTTCGTCAACATCGAGGAGTCCCGCGCCCACGAGGTCGCCACCCTCGTCGATGCGATCAAGCGCGACCGGGCAGACATGCTGGAGTTCGCCGCCGCTGTCGCCGAGGCGGAGGATCTGGTTCGGGAGAACGCCATCGGCTTCGATCTGTCCCCGCTGTACCCGAAGCTGCCGGCAGCGCTGCACGGTCTCGTCGAGCTGGCCTACGACACCAGCAACCAGCCGTCGGTCCGGTTCCTCGAACCGCTGCTCTACCACAGCTCGGTCTACGACGAGCGCCGTCAGTCGATCCAGATCTCGCTCGACGACGGTGTGGAGCGGCCGTTCATCCTCAGTACCCCCCGCCTGCCCCGCCCCGGGGTGCTGGATCTGGCGATCCCGTTCCGGCACCCGGGCCTCGAGGCGCTGGTCCGGGCGCGGGTCGAGCCCACCACGCTCGCCGCGTTGCGCGAGGCCCTGGAACTCGACGATGAGCAGGCTGCCCTGCTGGAGACCATGCTCAGCGACCAGCCGAGCCTGTCCCCGGACCGGCACATCACCAGCGGCGGGCGGATCCGCTACTTCGGCCACGCGTGCCTGGTGCTGCAGACGCCGGAGGCGGCCATCGTCACCGATCCCTTCATCAGCACGGACAACACAAAGGGCGGCCGCTACACCCTTGACGACCTGCCCGACTTCATCGACCTGGTGCTGATCACGCACGGCCACCAGGACCACATCGTCCTGGAGACCCTCCTGCAGTTGCGGGGGCGGGTCGGCAAGGTCGTGGTGCCGCGGACCTCCCGCGGCAATCTGGTCGACCCGTCGATGGGCCTGTACATGAAGCACCTCGGGCTGCCCGTCGTCGAGGTGGACGACTTCGATGAGATCCCGTTCCCTGGCGGCACGGTGATGGCGACACCCTTCCTCGGTGAGCACGCCGACCTCGACATCCGCGGCAAGTCCACGTACGCCGTCCGGCTCGCCGGGGCATCCGTCTTCATCGGCGCCGACTCCTCGGGCATCGACCCCACTCTCTACCGCTACATCCGGGAGAAGGTCGGGAAGGTCGACATGGCCTTCCTCGGCATGGAGTGCGACGGCGCCCCACTCACCTGGCTCTACCAGGGCCTGATCACCAAGCCGGTGAGCAAGAAGATGAGCGACTCCCGCAAGCTGTCCGGCTCCAACGCCGCGCAGGCGGCCGCGATCACCGTGAAACTCGGCGCCGACGAGGCCTGCATCTACGCCATGGGCGAGGAGTGCTGGCAGGGGCACGTCATGGCGACGACGTACACCGAGGACACCTACCAGCTCAAGCAGATCGACGAGTTCCTCGCCTGGTGCTCGGAGCACGGCATCACCGGCGAACACCTCCTCAACCAGCGGGAGTGGAGCTGGTGAGGCACCGCCCCGAGTCACATCGAGAGGAAGGCTGGCGATGAGCGCCCAGTCTCTGGCATATGTGGAGCTGTACGTCGGTGACTCACCGGCCGTCCAGGACTACTTCATGACGGCCATGGGCTTCACCCGTGTCGCGGAGTCGGTCACGGACCGCCAAACCTCCTCGTTGCTTCGCCAGGGCGAGGTGGACCTGGTCGTCACCTCCGGGCCGGCAACGACGCAGTTCCTGAACGAACACGGAGACGGTGTCGCCGACATCGCCCTGAGTTGTGACGATGTTCCGGCGACGAGTGATGCCGCACGCGCGGCCGGAGCCGACGTGACGGTCGTCGACGGGCAACCGGTGGTCTCCGGCTTCGGCGCGGTGCGGCACACGCTCGTCCCCGCCGACTTCGGCCGGTGGCCGGCGAATCGGGTCAGGACGCGCCAGCCCGGCGCGCCGACTGAGTCGGGCCGGCACGTCCGACTTCTCGACCACGTGGCGATCTGCGTCGCCGGCGGATCGCTGCAGAAGGTCGTCGACTTCTACGGCGCTGGCCTCGGCCTGACCCCGTTCTCGAGCGAGTACGTCGACGTCGGTGGTCAGGCGATGGACTCGGTGGTGGTACGCAGCGCCTCCGGCGGGGTCACGTTCACGCTCGTCGCGCCCGACCTGGCCCGGAACTCGGGCCAGCTGGACGCCTTCCTGGAGCGCAACGGTGGACCCGGAGTGCAGCACCTGGCATTCCTGGTCGACGACATCCTGTCGGCAGTCGCGCAGTTCAGGGAGCGCGGCGTGACGTTCCTGAGCACGCCACGGTCGTACTACGACATGCTGGGCGAGCGGTTCCCGGAGATGGCGTCCGAGATCGGCGCGCTGCGGGCGGCGAACGTGCTGGCGGATCGGGACGAGTGGGGATATCTGTTGCAGCTGTTCTCCCGGTCGCCCCACGATCGGAACACCCTGTTCTATGAGCTCATCCAGCGTCGTGGATCGCGCGGATTCGGCTCGCGCAACATCCGAGCGCTCTACGAGGCCGTGGAGCGTGACCGTCTGGTCGCGGAGTGACCGAGGCGCAAGCTCCAGGTGATGTCGTCGATCTGGCCGACTTCGCCCGCCTCGCCCAGCAGCGACTGGAGCCCGGGGTCTGGGACTTCATCGCCGGCGCTGCGGGGGACGAGCGTACCCTCGCGGCGAATCGGGCGGCCTTCGACCGGCTGCACCTCGTACCCCGGGTGCTGACCGGGTCCGCTCGGCCCGCTGCGGAAACCCGCGTGCTCGGGCGTACCTGGGCCGCGCCGCTGGGCATCGCGCCCACCGCGTACCACACTCTGGTGAACCCCGACGGTGAGGTGGCTACGGCTGCTGCTGCCGGGTCAGCGGGGTTACCGTTCGTGGTGAGCACGTTTGCCGGGCGCTCGTTCGAGGACATCGCCAAGGCCGCCAGCGCGCCGCTCTGGTTGCAGGTCTACTGCTTCCGGGACCGCTCGACCACCCGTCGGCTGATCGAGCGGGCCGTGCAGGCCGGTTTCGACGCCTTGGTGCTCACGGTCGACGCGCCCCGGCTGGGGCGTCGGCAGCGGGACATCCGCAACGGATTCCGGTTGCCGATCGGGGTGTCCGCAGCCAACATCGCGGGCACCGACGGGCGTTCGCCCAGTGACCACGCGCTGGACGAGTTCGACGCGGGGCTGGACTGGTCGGTGGTGGGTTGGCTGCGCTCGATCAGCCCACTGCCGATCCTGTTGAAGGGCATCCTGCACCCGGCGGACGCCCGGCGGGCAGTCGACGTCGGGGTGAGCGGTCTGCTGGTGTCCAACCACGGTGGTCGGCAGCTCGACGGTGTGCCAGCCACCGTCGACGTCCTGCCCGCCATCGCCGCCGAGGTCGCCGGTGCCGTGCCGGTGCTGCTCGACGGTGGTGTACGCCGCGGTATCGACATCCTGATCTCGCTCGCGCTGGGAGCGGACGCCGTGCTGGTGGGCCGTCCGGTGCTGCACGGCCTAGCGGTCGGAAACCAGGAGGGCGTCCAGCAGGTACTGGACATACTGGTGGACGAGATGCTCGACGCGATGCTCCTCTGCGGCACCGCCACGGTCGCCGATGCTGGTCCGCAGCTCCTATTGGAACGAGGGCTGTCGCCGTCGCACGGCCCGGTTCGGACCGAACCGGTGCACGAGCCGGCCGCGTCGAGGCCATCGGTCGGGCTACTGAGGCAGGACCTGCATGCCAGCTTGAGCGACCCGGTGCTGGACACCATGAACTTCCTGAACGAGGTGGCGACCCACTTCCCGCGAGCGGTGTCCTTCGCTCCGGGACGCCCGTTCGGCCCGCTGTTTCCCGATCCGGAACTGATGTTCGATCACGCGCGGCGCTACCTGGCGCACCTGGAGGCCGGGGGTAGCTCGGCCGAGCAGATCCGGGAGCAGCTTCTCCAGTACGGGCCGGCCAGCGGGATCATCCGAGACCTGATCGCCGACTCGCTCCGGCTGGACGAGGGGATCGAGGTGTCTCCGGACGCGGTGGTGGTCACCACCGGAGCCCAAGAGGCGATGCTGTTGACCGTGCGGGCGCTGATCGCCGGCCCCGACGACGTCCTGCTTGTGTCCACCCCGTGTTATGTGGGCATCACCGGGGTGGCCCGACTGCTGGGCGTCACAGTGGTGCCGGTGCCGGAAGGGCCAGCCGGCTTCGATCCGGCCACGGTGGAGGCGGTGGTGCGCACCGAGCGGGCACGGGGTCGTACACCACGCGCCTGCTACGTGGTGCCGGACCACTCGAACCCCTCCGGCAACACCATCCCGATGGCCGCGCGGGCCGCGTTGCTGGACCTTGCCGCCCGGTACGACTTCCTCGTTCTCGAGGACAGCCCGTACCGGCTGGTCAGCCCGGGCGGTCAACTCCCCACCCTGAAGAGGATGGACGATCGGCGTCGCGTGGTGCAGCTCGGCTCGTACTCCAAGACCTTCTTTCCCGGGCTCCGGGTCGGGTTCGTGGTAGCCGACCAACCGGTCACCGACGGCGCCGGGCAGAACACCCTGCTGGCCAAGGAGATCGCCAAGATCAAGAGCATGGTCACGTTGAATACCGCACCGCTGAGCCAGGCGGTGGTCGGCGGCATGCTGCTGGCGGGCGGGCGAAGCGCGACCGCCCACACCACGGAGTCGTCCCGGTTCTACGGCGATGCCATGGCGAGCACGCTGAGCCTGCTCGACAGGTGGTTCCCGGCCGAGCGCCGAGAGTCGCTCGGTGTGCGGTGGAACGCGCCCGCTGGCGGGTTCTTCCTCAGTCTTGAGGTCCCGTTCCCGGCGGACGAGGCCGCGCTTGCCCGATCCGCCGAGGAGTTCGGTGTGATCTGGACGCCCATGTCGTACTTCTATCCGGATGGTGGCGGTGAGACCAGCATCCGGTTGTCGGTCAGCTACCTCTCCCCGGAACAGCTTGAGGAGGGCGTGGCCCGGTTGGCGCGGTTCATCACCGCCGAAGCCGCCCGCTGCCTCCCGGCTCGCTCGACAGCCCTTCCCCCGCTCTGACCGGCGGGGGGAGGGCTGTCGGCCTACTCACTGCGCAACACCTGCCCGATCGGTAGGCGGGCCGCCGACCGTGCCGGCAGCAGCGCACCGATCGTCGCGATCACCAGCCCGGCCAGGGGCAGCAGGAGGACGACTGGAACATCCCAGACGTTCAGGAGGAACCCCGGGGTGTCGATCTGCGCTGCCCTGGCGGTCAGCGGCACGATCAGGCGGTGGGCCAACACGCCCAACGGTGTCCCGAGGATCCCGCCGAAGATGCCCAGCGCTGCCATCGACACCACCGTCATCGTCACGACCTGGCTCGGCCGCATGCCGATCGACTTCAGGATCCCCAGATCGCGACGGCGTTCCCGGACGGTCAGCAGGACGGTGTTGAGGACGCCGAGTGCCGCGACGAGGCCCAGCAGCACCGACAGCGTGATCGACAAGCTCAAGACCGAGCTGCTGAAGGAGTTTGTTCCGCGGTTGTCCCAGGCGTACAGGCCGGGCGTGGCCGCGTTGACCCGCCGGACCAGGTCGGCCACGTCAGTGCCCGGCGTTTGTTCGATCTGGTAGAAGAGGTCGGAGCTGGGGAGCTGGTACCCGGGTGCCAACGCGTCGAGGGTCTGCCAGCCGGCGAAGAAGTCAGCCGATCCCACTCCGCTGGACAGCGTCGCACCGACAATCGACACCTTTCGGATCCGTCCGCCGAACTGGAGTGCCACGTCCTCGCCGACGCCGAACCCGCGCTCGTTCAGCACCGCGGTCGGTACGACGATCTCGTCCTCGCCGCGTAGCCAACGGCCCTCGACGATCATTCCCGCCAGTCCGGCGTCGGTGTCGCCGCGCAGGAAGCCGCCGCTCATCGTGCGGGTCTGCCCGGCAATGGTCACCGGCACGACCGTGCTCACGCTGAGGTGCGCGACCCCGGGTAGAGCCCGCAGTAGCGCCTCGGTCTGGGCGGCGTCCAGTTCGGGGGCGACCTGTCCGAAGGCCGGGTTCCCGGGGCGCATGGCGATCGGGGCGGCGTTGTTGACGTCGCTGACCTCCGCGTAGCGCGACACGGTCGCGGCCAGCCCACCGGCGAACACCACGGTGGCCACGCCGAGCACCACGGCGGCCAGGGTCAGGGCGGTCCGTGCCGGCCTGGCGAACGGCTGTCCCAATCCCAGGCTCACCGCGCGGGGCAACCGTGTGCCGCTGAGCCAGCGCTGTACGCCAAGGCAGCGCCCGGCACGCCGCGCGCTGCCTGCGCTGATCGCCTCGGCGGCGGAAAGCCGGTACGCGCGCGCGGCGGGCACCAGGGCGGCGACCACCACGACGGCCGGCACCGCGACAAGTACGACCACCGGCACCCACCAGGCGACGCCAACGTTTCCGCCGAACCCCGACCCGCTGAAGGCGTCGCTCAGTACCGAGCGTGCCACGAGGTAGCCGAGCCCAGTGCCGAGCACGGTGGCGACCATCGCCGGGAGCAGCGCGATGCTGATGTAGACCAGCACGACCTGGCGCGGCGTGAACCCCAGGGCCTTCAGCACACCGATGTGCCGGAAGCCGGACACCACGGCCCCGCTGACGACGTTGCCGATGATAAGAATGGCCACCGCCAGGCCGAGTAGACCGAACGTGGTCAGGAACGGGATGTAGGCGCCGGGGCCGGCGGCGACCGCCTGCCGGACCGTCAACCAGGACTGGGAGCCCAGCAGGGCACCCTGGGGCAGTCCGTCGGTGACCGCCGAGGCGTGGGCCGCCACGGCCGCAGGCGTGTCGGCGTCGGCGAATCGATAGAGCACCTGGGCGGTGGTCGGCCCGAGCGCGACGATCTGGTCGGGGGGGACCCAGGCGTCGGCGGTCTGGCTCACGCTGTACGCCCGACCGACGATGGTCAGGGCGGAGCGCCCGGGTACCTCGATCCGCGCACCGAGCCGGCCTGGTCCGGACTCCGCGTCGGAGGGCGCGGCGTTGAGTACGATCTCGCCGGGCGCGGTGGCCCACCGACCGGCCCACAGGTCGAGACGATCCACCGGTCCGCCCGGGTCGGCTCGGCCGACCACGGTCAGCGCGCCAAGTCCGACCGCGTCGCTGGAGTCAGCCGGCAGGTTGAGGACCGCCCGGGGGAACGGACCTGCGACCGCCTGTACGCCAGCGGAGCGGTCCACTGGCGGCTGAACTGCCGGGGCCTTGGTGGCGTCCAGCACCAGCACCAGGTGTGCGCCGTGTTGTGCGTCGAAGCTCCGGTCGAACGGTCTGGATGCCGCGCTGATGAGGGTCAGCGCGACTGTTGCCGTGGCGGCGGAGACCAGTACCACCAGACCGATCACGAAAGTCTGCACCCGGCGGCGGCGCACCGTCGCTCGGATCGCGCGCCAGGTGGCGGTCATGCCGTTTGCTCCAGCACCCGTTCACCGATGATCGCACCGTCGGCGAGTTCGACCACGCGGGTGGCCACCCGTTCGGCGAGCATCTGGTCGTGGGTGACCAGCAGCAGTGTCTGGCCACGCTGGTTGAGCGCGAGGAGCAGGTCGGCGACCTGGGCACCGGAGGCGCTGTCGAGAGCCCCGGTCGGCTCGTCGGCCAGCAGGAGCGCGGGCTCGTTCATCAGGGCGCGGGCCACCGCGACGCGCTGTCGCTCCCCACCGCTCAGCGTCGCCGGGTAGGCGTCCGCCCGGTCGCCGACGCCGAGTTCGGTAAGTCGTTCCCGGGCGCGCTGGCGGGCCTGAGCGGTAGGCACGCCGGCGAGCTGCCCGGCCAGCGCCACATTGTCCAACGCCGGTAGATCTTCGAGCAGGTTGAAGAACTGGAAGACCATTCCGATCCGCCGACGCCGGAAGAGAGCGAGGCCGGTTTCGTTCAACTGGCTGAGGTCCTCATCGTGCACCACGACGGAACCGGAGGTGGGACGGTCCACCCCAGCCACCAAGTTGAGCAGGGTCGACTTGCCGCAACCGGATGGCCCCATCACCGCGACCGCCTCGCCGGGCCGAATATGGAGTGACACGCCGCTGAGCGCTCGTGTCCCATCAGGGAATTCCTTGCACAAGTCCGTAAGACTTACGATCTGGCCTGATTCGTCACCTTCCAATGGCATATAGCCATCCTATGAGTGCGACCCCCACGGAACATCCGTCCACGGAATGTAGCCCGCGGGCGAGTCGGCCGGAGTCGCCGCGCCGGTGTCGCTGAGCAGCGACGCGAGCAGCTCCGGTTCGACGTTTCCACCGGAGAGCAGCACCCCCACGTCGACGCCGCGGCCGGCTGCGTACTGCGCCGCGCCGGCCAGCGCCGTGGCAGCGGCCGGCTCGACAGTCAGACCGGCGTGCAGGAACAACGCGCGCATCGCATCGACGATGCCCGGTTCGTCGACCGTCACCACGGCGGCCACCCCGTGCTGGGCAAGCGCGAAGGGCAGGTCGCCGATCCGGTCGGGACGTAGCCCGTCCGCGATGGTGTACGACGCCGCGACCGACACCGGTTCTCCGGCGCGCAACGCTGCGGTGAACGCTGGTACCGCCTCCGGCTCGGCACCGACCACCGCCACCCCGTGGGGATGGGCCGCCAGGCAGGCGCCGGCGACGGCGCTTCCACCACCGATCGGGATCACCACGGCGTCCAACCGTCCCCCTTCAGCGGCGACCTGTTCGATCAGCTCAGCCGTCGCGGTCCCCTGGCCGACCACTACCGAAGGGTCCTCGTACGGGTCGACCACGTCGTAGCGGTGCCGGTCCCGCAACTGCAGCACGGCGGCGACCCGCTCCGCCAGCGTCGTGCCGGCGAACATCACCTCGGCACCCGTTTCCCGGATCCGCCGCACCTTCACCGCGGAGATGTCCGTTGGCACGACCAGCACGGCGGGGAGTCGGTGTCTGCGGGCGGCCAGGGCGACTGCGATGGCGTGATTGCCGGTGCTCTGCGCCAACACGCCCCGACTGCCCCGAGCGGCCAGGCGATCCACCGCCAGCAGCGCCCCGCGCAGTTTGAAGGAGCCCCCACGCTGCAGGTTCTCGGCCTTCATCCACAGTCGCACGCCGTAGCGGGCGGTCAGTTGGTCGGAGCGGAGGACCGGGGTCCGGCGCACCCTTCCGGTCAGAGCGCGCCGGGCCTGTTCGAGGTCTCGGTGGATGAGTCGGAGCGCCGACGTTCCGGCCCGGGTGGCACCGTTCCCCTGATCGGACGGCACGGTTGGTCCCCTTCCTGATCGCGTCGGCCGCCCGTGGCGGGGTCGGGCGATCGGAATCCGACGAGACGGGCTTGTCGACCGATTGCGTTGGTCATCGTCACACGGGCCTCAATGCCCGGGAAGAGCCCGCTGAACAGGGCGCGCGACGGGCGGCGGGCACGCCCGGTGGTGGTTGCGGCGGCCGGTGTCCTGGCACGTTCAACCGCGAAAGGTCGGCAGTCGAACGACCAGCCGGTGCGCGCCCAGCGCACGCCGTGCCGACCCGCACCACTGCCCGCTCCGCACCGTGAAGCGACCGCCGTCCGCAGCGCAGCCGCCGCTTCCTGTGGGGTGGCCGTCTCCAGGAGGCAGCCGCCGAGGCTTCGTGCCATCACCGCCTCGCCCGGCCGGTTGCCGAAGCGACGGCAGGTTTCCAGCGCCGCGCGCGTAGCCTGGTGCCAGTCCTCGTGATGTGCGCGCAACGCGTAGCGGTTCGCTCCCCATCCGGCCAGGCAGCGGGCCGCGCCAACGAGCCCTGCTCTGGCGCACGAGACGACGATGGATGTCAGGGTTTCCCGTTCCGACTCGAACCAGTCGATGGGTCTGCGGCGGGCAAGATCGACCACCCGTGGGGCGTCGAGGGCCGCCGGGATGCTGGGATCGTCGAGATGCAGCCGCTCGCAGCGAAGCTGCTGCTGAACGTGCCGGGCCAGGGCCAACCAGGCGGCCGCGACCCGAGACAGCGCTTCCGTCCAGTCGGTTGCCTCGATTTGCCGGTCCAGGCATTCGCGGGCATACCGCCTGGTGACCTCGTGCAGCCGAAAGCGTGGTTGGCCGGCCCGGTCGAGACCGATCGCGTCCACCAGCCGGGCGTCCAGCAGTTGCCGGTAGTGGCGGGCGACGAGGTCGGCGGCTGGGTAGCGGCGCGGTCGAGCAGGGTGGTGATCAGCCGGAAGTCGTCAACGTGGTGGCCGGTCGTGGTGGTGATGCTGATCCGGGCCTCGATCACGCGGACGTGCTGTCCGCCGATGACCGACAGCCAGGACCCGTCGCGGTGGCGGCGGATCAAGGGGAGCCCTGGCCCGGCCGTTACCAGTCGTCCACGGCGTTCCGTCGGACGACTCCGTCGCGCGCGCCGATGGCCAGGGTGGCGCCGTCGGGTGCGTATGCGAGTGAGGGGACCGGGCCGTACCGGCTGACGGGCTCGGTCCCGGGGCGGGTCACGCGGTCAGCAGCGCGGGGGGACGGGGAACCGTGCCGGCCTGTGCCTCCGCGGTCGCGGTGCAGGTCGTGAAGTCGACTCCGACGTACTCCTGGTAGGCAGACATCGGGCGAACCGGGCCGATGCCGAGCCCGCCGACCATCGCGTACCGCAGGATGGCGAGCACCCGGCGGCGGCCGGCCCGGTCCAGGTCGTACCAGTAGTCGTTGCCGGGGACGCGGTGATCCATCCAGTGCCGGAACTGGTTCTCGCGGATGTAGTAGTGCCAGGCCAGCACCTCCACCGGGTGGAACAGGTCGTACCCCCAGGTGAATGCGCGGCTGGCGAGGTTGATCTCCTCGCCCTGGTAGTAGATCCGGCCGTCGTAGGGCACCTCGCGGACGAACGACCCCGGGGCGAAGAGGAAACCGGCGGCCACGAAGCGCGCCGGGATCGGCGCGGTCGCCGCCTGCCACTCGGGGATGCGGAAGTGCTTGAACTGCGGTAGCCCGTCATGGGTCCAACCACTCAGGAAGATCAGGGTCGGCTCGCCCCCACCGGTGAACTCCACCGCCGGGTCGTACGTCGGGGGATAGCAGGTCAGGATCGGCTTCGCCACCCCGGTCTGCTCGGCCATCGCGATCAGCCGGGAGTCCCAACCGGGTGCGAACCGGGTGTGGCTGTCCACCTGTAGATACCAGTCGGAGTCGACGTAGTTCTTCTGGATCTCCGCCCGCGCCCAGCAGACACCACGGCTGCGCCCGGCGTCGAACTCGAGCACCGTGACCCGGGGATCGGCCTGCAACGCCGACACGTCCTCGCCGCCGAGATGCTGCCAGTTGACGACGACGCGCAGCTCGTCCGGGCGGTCGGCCTTCGCCAGGCAGTCCAGCACGGTCGGCACCAGCTCCGGGTCACGGTACGCCGCGACCGAGACGAAAATGCTCACCACACCTCCGTGGAATGATGCGAAAAGGGGGCCTGCCCCGATCACCGAAGTGATCGGGGCAGGCCGTGGTCAGCTGACGGGCAACGGAGCCACCCGGGGCTCGACCAGGAAGCGGTCCGTCGCCGGGTCGAAGTAGCGCGAGCCGTCGTACTCCAATCCGGTCTCCGCGTCCAGGTACCGCCCGCCGAGCCGCAGCGGAACACCGTCCGGGTCGACCGGCCGGCTGCCGTCGGTGCCGACGAGCACCATCGGGGCACCAGCGACATCGGCCAGTACGGCGTGCACCGCGCCGTCGGTGATCTGGGCAACCGGATCCGCCATCGCCGGGTGGTACTCCCACGCCGTCGTGGTGACCCTGCCGCCGCGATCCCGGTGGTGCTGCTCGACCAGCAGACCACCGGACCAGACGAACTCCGTCTCCTCCTGCACCGCACCGTCCGTGCCGCACAGCTGCTTGGCGATCCGCCGGCCGAACGCGTCGTACCGGTAGCGCCACCGGTCACCGCGGGGCGTGGTGACCGAGGCCAGCCGGCCCTGGTGGTTCCAGGACAGGTGCCAGTCACCGTCGGCGCCCGACCGGACAGCCGGCCGGCCCAGCGCGTCCACCGTGTACCGGACAGCACCGTGCCCACCCGGTCGCTCGGCGAGCGCAGCCGCCGGGTCGGCGTCCCGCTCGATCGTCAGACCCGCGTCCCAGACGCGGCTCACCTCGCGTGGGCCGTCGTAGGCGAACCGGAGGTGCTCCCCGCCGGCCACCAGCACGGCCGGCCGGCCGGACTCGTCGTACGACCACTGCGTCGACGCGCCGGAGGGACGGGTCCGCCCGGTGATCGCGCCGAACTGCTCGCTGTAGGAACTGGCGACCGTGCGCCCGTTCACCGTCTCGGCGACCACCCGGCCGGCCGCGTCGCGTGCCAACCGGATCTCCGAGTCGGCGTCGTCGGCCGCGACGACGCGGCCGGCCGCGTCGTACGCCAGCCTGGTGACCGTGGCGCCGGTGCGGCGCTCGACCACCCGGCCGAGCACGTCGTAGCTGAACCGGGTCACCTCACCGGCCGCGTCGGTGTGCGCGACGAGCTGCCCCGCGGCGTCGTACGCGTACCGCTGGGTGCGGCCGTCGAAGTCGGTCTCCTCGACCATCCGGCCGTTCGGGTCGTACGTGTACCGCCACGTCCGACCCTCGGGGTCGGTGATGGTGGCCAGCCGCAGCTCGGTGTCGTAGGCGTACCCGGTGCGGTTGCCCGCATCGTCGATCCGGGCGGTCACCAGGTCGAACGCGCCGTATTCGAGGAACGTGCGGCGGCCGGTGGCGTCGAGCGACTCGACGAGGTTCCCCTCGCCGTCGTACGCGAACTTCTCGACGCTGCCGTCCGGGTTCTCCCGCCAGGCCAGATCACCCTCGAGCGTCCAGCCGAACTCGGTCACGCCGTGGTCGTCCTCGACGAGGACGACGCGGCCGAGGCTGTCGTACTCGTACCGGGTCTCAGTGCCACTCTTCGTCACCGACGTGACCAGCTTCGCCGCGTTGCGGACCATGGCCGTCGCACCGGCCTGGGTGACCGTGCCCGGCCCCTCCTCGACCGGCCGGTCGAAGCGCACCACCTCGCCGGCGGCGTCGGTCTCGGCGACCACCCGCCCGTCGGTGTCGAACGCCCGGTGCCGGGTGCTGCCGTCGAAGTCCCGCCACGACGTCGGACGGCCGAACTCGTCATAGGTGATGGTCGACTGGCTGCCGTCCGCCCGGGTGACCGTGGCGCACCGGCCGTCCGCATCGTGGTCGAAGGTCGTCGTGCGGCCCAGCGGGTCGGTCCGTGACCGGAGCCGGTTCGCGCCGTCCCACTCGGTCCGGGTCGTCGCACCGAGCGCGTCGGTCTCCGCGACGACCTGGAAGCGGTCGTTGAGCTCGTACCTGCGCACCGCGCCGAGGGAATCGGTGACGACGGTCTGGCCCTTCTGGTACTCGAACCGGTACCGCAGGTGACCACCCTTGCCGTCGGTGCCGACGCAGCGACCGGCCTCGTCATAGGTGTAGGAGTACCACTCGCCGTTGCGGTCCTCCCACCGCACGATCCGGCCGTCGGTGTAGTCGAACCGCTCGGCGTCGCCCGAGCTGTTGAGCACCTCGACGAGGTTGCCTTCGCCGTCGTACTCGAACTGGTACGCGGCCTGCATCGCGCCGACCTGGTTCGGCAGCCAGAGCATCGTCACCCGACCGGAGGCCGAGCTGAAGCCGACCTGGGCGCCGGCGGAGGAGCGCAGCTCGATCGGGGTGCCGGCGCTGTCCCGGGCGATCGACCAACGGAGATCACCCTCGGCCACGTCGCTGAGCACCGACTCCGCGTCGTTCGCGGGAGCGAACACCAGTGCGCGACCCGAGACCGGATCGGTCAGCAGCCAACCACCATCCACCAGCCGGCGCAGCGGCAGCGCCCGGCCGACCTGCGGCAGCGTCACCTCACCCACGGCGGGCAGCGGGTAGGTGAGTATCGACCCATCGGCGGCCAGGTAGCGAACCTGATCACCGGAGACGACGACGCGCTGGTCGAGCGTGGAGGCCCAGGAGCGGCCGAAGGACCGGCCCCAGCGGTAGTCGGAGCGGTACGTCCGCTCCAACGTCAGGCCCGGCAGCACGACGTCGGTCTCGGTCAGGATCATCCGGCCGGTGGTCACGTCGATGGGATCGGCGGCGGTCGGCGTCTGCTCGGTGCTCTTGGCCACCGCGTCCGGTGTCACCTCGGTGAACGGTGCGGTCGGGGGGTAGGTGGCCGGCTCCCCGGTTCGACGAGGGGCGCGGGCGTAGTCGTGGTAGTTGTCCTCGTAGATGTCCTCCTCGGTGTAGTAGCGGTCCTCGGTGGTCTGGTTGTCGTCCCAGTCGTCGTCGGTCTGCGTCGTCGGGTCTTCGGGGGTCATGGCGACGTAGTCCGCGACGTGCAACCGGAAACTGTGGAACAGCTCCGCCCGGACGCGGTGCACCGCTTCCTCTTCGGACAGCGGTGGCCGGCCCTGTGCCGCACGTTGGTCGTTGATGAAGTTCGCGATCCCGCGCATCGTCTGCGGGGTGGCCGGGAAGGTGAAGCTGTACGTCGGATCTTCCGCCGGATAGTTGCGTACCGGTGGGATGGCGTTGCCGTACTGCTGTGCACCACCGGGGTAGTTCACGTCGCGGCTGAAACCGGCGCCGGTGGTGAGCACTCCGACCGGTGCCGCGCCCGCAGGCGCGTCCGCGGTCACCGCTGCGGTCGTCGTCGGTAGGGACCCGGTCAACACGTAGGTGAAGGTGGAGTCCGTCTCGCCGTCGGGTAGGCCGATACCGCGCCCCGCGCCGGGCCGGACACCCTCGTTGTGGATTGCGCTGTAGTTCGCCAGGCCGGTGACGTGCAGGTTCACCTGCACGCCGGGCGGCAGGCTGCCGGCCCTGCGGAACTCCTGTTCCAGTTGGGTCAGGTTCGCCGGTGTCGGTGTTCCGAACGGCGTGTACACGGTCCGTTCCGCAGCCCTCGATCCCCGGATGCTCTGGGCCGCGGTGGGCCTGCTCCGGGAGGAGGTCTGCCGGTCACGCTGACGCCGGACATCGTCGCGTTCCTGCTGGATCATCTCCATCAGTTGGCGCCTGGTGCGGTCCAGCCGTCGGATCCGGGAACGGTTCAGGGTCCGAAGCCGGACGGCAGGCGTGTCGTGGTAGGCACGCCAATTGTCCAGCGACACCCGGAGGGCGTTGAGGGCGAAGTCGCGTTCGCCGAGATCGTCCCGACGGAGCCCGAGGTATTCCCGCAGCGCCGTCTGCACCGACGACCACTGTGAACTGTCGGTCGTCTCCTCACCCAGGGTGTCGCGTACCCGGTTCGAGGACAGCCACGCGTCCGGCCCCGCCGACGGCGTCCGGCTTCTACTCGGAGTACTGACGTAGTCGGTCGATCCGTCCTCGGTCCCGGCCGAGGGGTCGTCGGGTGCGGCGTCCGGTGGCACCGCCTCGGGTCCGGTCGACCGGCCGGGGTCCGGCGGGACGACCTCCACGGGCAGCCGCGAGATCCGGTCGAGATCGCGCTGCTTCAGCTCCGGCCGGTCCGCCGCATCGATGGTCGTCATGATCGAGTTGTCGGGAGCGGGTCGGTGTCGCCGCAGCACCCACCTGACCGGCCTGCCGTCGGAGTCCAGGACGGTGTTCTTGCCATCGAGCAGGTACTGGTCGAACAGCCCCAGGAAGTGCGCACCCTCGTGCACGACGTCCAGGGCGGTGGTGTCCGGTGACCAGACGACCTGGGTCGTGCCGGCATTCCCACCGGTCACCCTGATCGAGCGGTGTGCGTGGGGTGCGGTGTCGACGAGATTCATGGTGAAGTTGAACTGGTCCTTCTTGGGACCGATCCGGTACTTCTGGTTGTAGAAGTCGCTGAATACGCGCTCGTACTCTTCCCGCTTGGCGGGCGGGAACACCTCGGCCGCTCGGGAGTCGTCCGGACGCAGTTGCAGCAGCAGTTCGAAGTCCTGGATCCGGCGGCCGTCAGCCGTCACCAATTCCCGGTAGTTGAACGCCAGGTCGCGTCGCTGGGCGCCGATCGACGGCTTGACGGGCGCGAAATCGGGAACCTCCAGGCCCGCCTCGCGGTAGGAGTCACGTACCACCTGGGGGATGGACGGGTCCTTGGCCTGCTTCTCGACGACGTCGAAGACCGTCGTCGCCTTCACCACCCGTGGGGGCACCTGCCTGCGAAGGGCCTCGATCTCCTCCGGGGAGACCCATGCCGGGTCCGGCGGCCCCGGCTGCTCCACTGTGACCTCGCCGGTCTCCCGCGAGCCGGTCGGCGCACGCCCGTAGTCGTCGTAGTTGTCGTAGTAGACGTTCTCCTCGGTGTAGTAGTTGTCGTCGGTGGTCTGGTTGTCGTTCCAGTCGTCGTCGGCGGTCTGCGTCGTCGCAGGGCTCTGGGGCAGCGCGAGGTAGTCGGCGACGTGCAACCGGAAACGGTGGAACAGTTCGGCCCGGACGCGGAGCATCGCTTCATCGTCGGACAGCGTCGATCGGCCCTGTGCCGCACGTTGGTTGTTGATGAAGTCCGCGATCCCCCGCACCGTCTGGGGGGTGGGCGGGAAGGTGAAGCTGTACGTCGGGTCGCCCGCCGGATAGGTGCGTGCCGGTGGGATGGGGTTGCCGTACTGCTGTGCACCACCCGGATAGTTCACGTCCCGGCTGAATCCGGTGCCGGTGGTCAGTACCCCGACCGGTGCCGCACCCGCAGGCGCGTCCGCGGTCACCGCCGCGGTCGTCGTCGGTAGGGACCCGGTCAACACGTAGGTGAAGGTCGAGTCCGCGCCGGCTCCCGGCAGGCCGATACCGCTTCCCGCGCCGGGCTGGAGACCTTCGTGCCGGATCGCGCTGTAGTTCGCCAGCCCGGTCACGTGCAGGTTCACCTGCACGCCCTCCGGCAGGCGGCCGACCCCGTCGAACTCCTGCCGCAGTTCGTTCAGGTTGGCCGGCGCCGGTGTTCCGAACGGCGTGTACGCGGCCGGCTCCGCAGCCCTCGACCCCCGGATGCTCCGGGCCGCGGTGGGTACGCTCCGAGAGGTGGTCGCCCGGTCACGCCGACTCCGGATGTCGTCGTCTTCCGTCTGGATCAGGGCTCTCAGGTCGCGCCTGATCTCGTTCAGCCGTCGAATTCGGGAACGATTGAGCGTCCGGGCGTTCGTGTCCCACCGATCGTGATACTGACGCCAGTTGTGCAGCGATCCCTCAAGAGCGCGGAGGGCGAGCCCTCGCTGATCGAGATCGTCCCGACGAAGCTCGCGGTATTCCCGCAGCGCCGTCTGCACCGGCAACCACCGTGAGGTCTCGCTCGTCTCCTCGTTCAGGGCACGACGCACCACACTCGAAGACAGCCACGCCTCCGGCCCCGCCGACGGCCTCCGACTGCTGCTCGGAGCGGCCACGTAGTCGGCCTCGTCGTCCTCGCGGCCTCGGCGGCGGGGCGCGGCGACGGGCGCCTCGTTCAGGTTGTCGTCCCGGTCGACGTCCGGACCCGACTGGGGGAGCGGCTGAAGCTGTCGTTGGATGCTCTCCAGCGTGGGGTTCTCGGACGAGAGTTGTTCCGTGAGGCTGGACGGTGCGGCGGCGGACTCGGAGTACCAGTCGTGGGCGTGCGGCGACGTGCCGACGGTCGACGGGTTCGACGGCGGGCGCAGGGCCGGGCGCGGCTCGTGCCGGATGCGCTGACTGCCGTCGGGCTGGAGGGTCACCACCTGCGCCAGTGGAGGCATGCCGTACAGCGCCTCCGGCGGTGGCGGGGCGGCCCGGTCCGGCAGTTGGCTGGGCTCACCGTCGAGGGTGACGGGACGCGCCGGATCGTGGTCGCCGAGCGGGTCCAGTGACGGCTGGGTCACCGTGCAGTTCGTCAGGCCGAGCGGGTCCGCGACGGTCAGCGGGTCCGGGACGTACGCCGTGGGGTTCGGCCCACCGGCCAGACCGATCGGGTCGGGGCTCAGATAGCGTGCCGTCGCGGGATCATAGAACCGGAACCGGTTGTAGTGCAGGCCGGTCTCGGCGTCGAAGTACTGCCCCGGGAAGCGGAGCGGGGTGGCCGCGCCGTGGCCGCGACCCCACAGATCGCTGCGTGACCACCAGTGCAACGCGCCGGTCGCCTCCACCAGGTGGGTCGGCGTGCCGATCCGGTCGGTGACGACCGTGCGCAGCAGGTCGCCGTCGCGCTGGGCCAGCGGCGTCGACCCGTCCTGCCGGTAGTCCCACGAGGTGGTGGAGGTGGTGCCGTCCGCGTCCCGATGGGTCTGCTCCACCACGAGGTCGCCGGACCAGGCGAACCGCACCTCTTCGAGCACCCGGTCGTCGCTGGCGAGGCGTTGCTTGAGGATGCGGCGGCCGAAACCGTCGTAACGGTACCGCCAGCGATCCCCGCCGGGGGTGACCACCTGCACCATCCGGTCCTCTGCGTCCCAGCCGAAACGCCACACGCCGGCCGCGTCGACCCGGAGGACCAGCCGGCCCTTCCCGTCGTACTCGAACCTGGCGTCGTCCGACCGCACCAGCATGGTGCCGTCGAACTCCCACCGGTCGCCGACCGTGCCGGCCAGGTTGCCGGCCTCGTCGTAGGCGTACCGTTCCCGCTGCTCCCCGTCGGCGGTCACGGTGTGGACCCGGCCCACCTCGTCGGCGTGGAAGGACCGCTCGCCGGCATGGGAGTCACCGATCGTGGTGATCCGACCGGTGGCGTCGTAGCGGAACTCACGCTCGGCGGTGTCGGCGATGCGCTGGGCCGCCAGCCGCCCGGCGGCGTCGAAGCTCTGGCGCAGCGCGACCACATCGTCGACGGTCCGGCTGATCTCCCGCCCGGCGGCGTCGTGCCGGAACCGCATCAGGTGCCGGCCGGTGGTCAGGCTCTCCGGTCGACCGTCGGCGTCGAAGGTCCACCGGCTCGACCGGCCCGACGGTGTGGTGCGGGCCTGCACCCTGCCCAGCTCCGGGTGGTACGAGGTGTGGACGGCCTCGCCGTTGACGGTCTCGGTGATCACCCGGCCCTGCTCGTCGCGCGTGAACCGGACCACCGCGTCGGGGCTGAGCACCGCCGCGATCCGGCCTTGCGCGTCGTACTGCAGCCGCGTCACGGCATCGCCGACGCGCCGCTCGGTCACCCGTCCCAGCAGGTCGTAGGCGTAGTGGGTGGTGTCACCGGCCGGGTCGGTGTGCGCGACCAACTGACCCGCGGCGTCGCGGGCGTACCGCTGGGTGCGGCCGTCGAAGTCGGTCTCCTCGGTCAGCCGGCCGGCCGCGTCGTAGGCGTAGCGCCAGACCCTCCCGGCCGGGTTCGTGACCGCGACCAGCCGTAGCTCGGTGTCGTAGGCGTACTCCGTGCGGTGGCCCGCCTCGTCGACCCGCGCTGTCGGCAGGTCGAACGGCCCGTACTCGATCCGTACCGTGCCGCCTGCCGCATCTGTGCTCTCCACCAGGTTCCCCTCGCCGTCGTAGTGCCATTCCTGCCGGTAGCCGGCCGGGCCGACGAGCGACGCCAGGTCGCCCTCGGCAGTCCAGCCGAACTCGGTGACGGCCCCGTCCGGGAGCCGCGCCGATCTGGGACGTCCCAGACCATCAAGATCAAAAATCGTCCCGGGTACGCGGTGCGGGCGCGCACCGATCACCGGGGAGTTCACCGTGTTGCCGTCCGGGCGGGTCAGCACGGTCGGCCGACCCCGACCGTCGTAGCCGAACCGGGTGGTCCGGCCGAGCGGGTCGGTACGCGACAGCAGCCGGTTCGCCGCGTCCCACGTCAACCTCGTCGTGGCGCCGAGCGGGTCGACGATCGCGACGACCTGGCGGCGTGCGTTGAGCTCGTACCGGTGTGCACCGCCCAGCGAGTCGGTCGCGATGGTGACGTCGTCGCCGTACTCGAACGCGTACCGCAGATAGCCGCCGTTACCGTCGGCGAGCACACACCGGCCCGCCTCGTCGTAGGCGTACGAGTACCACTCGCCGTTGCGGTCGGCCCACCGCACGATCCGGCCGTCCTCGTCGTAGTCGAGTCGGACCGGGTCGCCGGACGAGTTCCGCACCTCGACCAGGCGACGTCGGTCGTCATAGCCGAAGGTCGGCAGCTCGACCCGGTCGTGGACCTCGCCTGCGGACACGAACAGCGCACCGGTCACCAGGCCGTCGCGGCTGCGCAACCGCACCCGGTCTCCGGTTGCCGACTCCAGCAGGACGGGAGTGCCGGCGTCGTCCCGGGTGATGTGCCACCGCGTGCGGGCCGTGGCGACATCGGAGAGGACCGCCTCGCGGCCGTCTCCGGCGGGGGCGAACAGCAGGACGGTGTCCTGCTGGGTGAGCGACCAGCCACCCCCGGCCAGTCGGCGCAGCGCAGCGGGGCGGCCGAGCAGCGGCAGCGCCTCGCCACCTTCGGCGGGCACGGGGTACGTGAGAATCGAGCCGTCGGCGGACAGGAACCACACCCGCCTGCCGTCGGTGACGACCCGCTGGTCCAGGGTGGACGACCAGCTGGGGCCGAAGGAGCGGCCCCAATGGTAGTCCGAGCGGTGGGTACGCTCCAGGGCCAGGCCGGGCAGGCTGAGGTCGGTCTCGGCGTAGATCATCCGGCCGGTGGTCACGTCGATCGGGTCCCCGGCGGTCGGCGTCTCGGCCGTCGACTTCGCGACCAACGCGACCGGTACGTCCCGCAGCGTCGGCACCGAGCCGGGTGGCGTAACTGCGGCGGAAACCAGCGAGTGCCGGCCGCCCCCGCCATCGGATGGCGGGCCCGGCACCTGAGCCGGCGGCGGCCCGGGCCGGGGGGACGACGGCACCGGCTGGGTCATGCGTTCGGCGCGGTCGACAGCGAGGTCCGGCACCCTCGCGTCGCCTGGCCCGTCCACCGTGGTCGCCGCCTCAGGTGTGGGCGGTGGTGGTGCCTCGGCGACGGCTTGCGGAAGCGGCTTCTGCGCGGTGGTCGGAGGCGGAACCTGCTCTCGCCGGCCGACCCCAGTCGACGCCGGGCCCGACGACGATGCGCCCGACGTCGCCGGGCCCGACGACGATGCGCCCCGGACGGCCTCGGCAGGCTGAGCCGGGAGGGAACGATCCTGTAGCGGGTTCGCCGGGAGCACCGGTACCGGTACCGATCCAGCGGACTCCGGGTCGGACCCCACCTCCGTTGGCGTCGGCGTCGCACGGCCGGTCGGGTCCGGAACCGGGCCGACGGTTGCCGACGGGCCTCCCCGAGTGGTGGTCGTCTCCGTCGTGCCTGACGGCTCGGTCGCGGTGGTGCCGGCCACCTGGCCGGTCGAGAGCGGCCCGGCACCGCTGCCGGTCGTCTCGGCCGGGGTTTCCACCCGCACCGGAGCTCTCAGCTGACCCGAGTCGGTGGGCATCGGTCCGGGCTGGCCGATCTCGGCAGATGTGCCGCGGGGCTGGGTCGGCTCGGCGGAGACGCCGCCGGGTTGTGCCGGTCCCGCCGACGTGTCGGCGGGCACGGCTGGGGTGCCGGCGGGCGGGGTCGGCGTACCGGCGGGTGTGGCTGGCGTGCCGGCGGGCGTGGTTGGGGTGCCGGCGGGCACGGTGGGAGTGGCTGGCGTGCTGCCGGGTGTGGCCGGCGTGGTTGGGGTGCCGGCGGGCGTGGTTGGGGTGCCGGCGGGCCCAGCGGGTGTGGTTGGGGTGCCGGCGGGCGTGGCCGGCATGCCGCCAGGTGTGGTGGTGGTGTCGCCGGGTGTGGCCGGCGGAACGCTCTGCGGGGTCGGATGCTGCGTGGTGGGGTTGACGGCGGCCGGCTGCTGGTTGACGACCGGGGGCGGCTCCTGCGCCTCCACCGGGGCTGGCGGCGGCACGGTCAGACGCTGTGTCGCCATGCTGTCCGGAGTCCTCGAACCGGCGGAGCCCTCTGGCTGGTTGGCGTTCGAAGGAGCGCCGACCGGGCTCGCGGGGCCGGGGGTCGTGGACCGGACCGGAGGCGAGTCGAGGCCCGGCAGCCCCTGGTTCGCACCCGGGATGGGCGTGGTGTCCGACTCCGGCGTACGCCCGGAGTCGGCGGCACCCGACCCCGGAACGTGCCCCGGTCTGCCGCCTTCCGTGTTCGGGCCGCCAGCGACCACGTCACCCGTACCCGCCGTCCCGCCGGGGTTCCGGGGACCGTGGCCGCCCGCCCGCGCCGGCGGCCTGTCGCCGCCGGCGAGTGCTGCCGGGCCTTCGGCACCGGAGCCCCCCGGGAGCCCTCCGCCGCCAGGTCGGCCGGAGCCGTTGACGTCTGTGCCGGCGGCGGCGAGATTCTTGAGCTTGCCGGGTCCGTGGAGGTCGGACGCGTCGGGTTTCCCGGAGCCGCCACCGAGCGCCTCCCCGAGATCTTGTGCGTACCGGTCGGCGTAGCTGCCCACTGCGGAAGACACGGCGGTGGCCAGCGGGTTGAATTCCCCCCCTGCGCCAAGCATCAACATGAAGGTGTACTCGCCGAGCAGTTCGCCGATCACCCCTGATCCGGCCTGGCCGTGCGAGGTGCCGGAGAACTTGGGGAAGAACTTGCCGCCGATCTGGTGTACGCCACCGGCGACGCCGCCGATCCAGGCACCCGCACCGACAGAGAGGAAGAAGTCCGAGAAGTCGAAGCCGTCGCTCTTGTTGTCCTTGGCGATCACGATGGCCTGGGCGGCGACGTTTTCGGCACCCTCCTGCGCAGCTTCCCCGGCGGCTTCCGCCGCGAGGCGCAGGCTCAGCCGCAGGAGGTCGCTCTGCAGCCCGTTGAGGAGGTCCTGCGCCCACTTCTGGCCGATTCTCAGGTACGCCGGGACGAGCGAGGCGCCGAAGCCGGTCGCCATCGCCGAGGCGATGCTGAGGACGATCGTGAACGCCGCGGTCACGATCTGGACCTGTCCGTAGTCGATCTTCTCGTTGGCCAGGTTCGCGATGTATCCGGCGGTCAGGGCCTTGCGGGTACCCGACGGGATCGGGTGGGTGATCGACTTCTGGAACTGGGCGAACGCGTCGGCTGCGGGACCGTCGAGATTGCCCCGCAGCCCGGCGCCGAGCGACTGGGTCGCCGCCATCCCGCTGAGCAGGTTCCGCCCGAACTGGTCGAGTTTGACGCCGAGCGCCTCCAGCTCCGACGGGTCACCCTTGGGAAACTGCTCACCGATGGTGTAAAGGATCGCGTCGTACGCCCACTGCCAGTTCGGGTCGTTCGGAATGTGGAAGTCGCCCATGGGTGGATGTCAGGAGGGATCGGTGAGCAGCGGCACGGCGGTGCCGTCCGAACGGAAGCTGATCAGCAGTGGACGGTATGCGGATGAGGTCGGATCCGGGGCAGGTCCCTCCTTGGGTTTGACCAGAAAGAACTGGTCGCCGCCGGAGTCGACGGGCTGGCCGTCGGGCCCGGTGACCCGGTGCCGTACACCCAGCGGGACGATCGAGTCGTAGTAGTTGGCATCGGCGCGCGAGGTGCCGTCGGAGAAGGTGCTCAGCGTCTGCAACTGGTAACCCGAGGGAATCGGATCGCCGTCGATGAGAACGCCTGCGGTGCCGTAGTGGCGGAACGAGGAGATGGCCGGCACCATCGGCGCCAGCGCGGCCTGCTGCGCGTAGTGGGCCGGCTCCTTGTCGATGAGCGGTTCCGCGTGGAGCACGCCGGCCTCTATCCGTTGGGCTGGCCGTTGGGCTGGCTCCTTCTCGATGACCGAACCGGCGAAGAGCCGGGCGGCCTCCATCGGTTCGCCGGGCCCCTGCGGTGCCTTCGGGTCGATGTTCCGGCCGGCGACGGTCACGCCGACCTCCAATGACGCTTTCCCCAGCTTGAGCAGCGGCCGAGCGACTTCGACACCAGCCTCGTGCAACGGCGGGTCTTCGCCGGCGGTGGACTGCCGCAACCTGAACTGGGTGGGCAGTTCTTCGAACGCGGAGCTGATCTGACGACCGGCCTCGTTGGCCTCCTCGTCCGCCTGCCGGTACCCCTCGCCGCTGAGCCGGAGGCCGACGGCCGCGTACTCCAGGGAACCCTTGACACGGCGGATGGTGTCCTCGATGGCGTCGATGGTCTGGTCGAACTGTTTCTTGAACTGGTTGCCGATGTCGTCGTCGCCCCACGCGGGGCCGTACTGCGTCCGCAGGTGGGACAACTGGCGAAGGTAGCTGTCGTAGCGGGCGATGTGCCTGGCGTACGAGTCACCAGCTTCGATGACGCCTTCGGGGTCGACCCAGATGGAACCCGACGGCCGGCTCACGGCTGCTCCGGTCGGGGGCCGAGTATCTCGCGGAAGCTGCTGTTGATCCGGGGCCCCTCCGGCGGCAGGAACATGTCGACACCGGCCTCGCCCCGGACCACCTTGGCCGCGTCCACCCCCTCGGGTAACAACGGTGCCAGCAGGTTCGCCGCCTGGACCATGACCTGCTCCTTCGCCTCCGTGAAGGTCTGCATGATGCTGGTCTGCAGCGCGAGCGGGGTCATCCGTCGGTAGGCGCTGGTCGGGAAGGCGATGTCGGTGATCACGCCGTTCTGCCCGACCGTGACCGTCACCTCACGCCGGGGGGAGGTGGCGGACGCCCTGACCTCTTTCATCCGTTCCTGGAGTTCCGTCACGCTGTTGCGCTGACGTTCGTACTCCGCGAACAGCTCCTCCATGCGGTCGTTGAAGCTCATGTCGACCGGCTCCCTTCTGCGCCGCCCAAGTACAGGGCCGGGACCGGGTACGCGGAAAGGGCCGCCTCGGTTTACGGGCACGAACGTGCAGCGCCTCTTCCCTACCGCACGGGCTGCCGGACGGCCTCGCGTGTGGTGCGTCGGACGGCGGACAGGGGTGAAGTAGGCAAAGTTGCCCGTCGTTCGGACATGCGCCCCCCGCCGGCCTTGCCGGAGACGGCCGGTCGCCGTGAACACTCGGTACGGCGAACGCCGAGCGCACGAGACTCGACGTCGTCACCTCGACTTACGACGAAAGGAGAGCCGCTGTGACCATGCCAACGGTCCAGACTTCCGAACCGGGTATGGAGGCGGCGGCCAAGGAGTTCGCCAGCAAGGCCGGCGAGTTCAATGGCCACCTGCGTGCCGTCAACGGTGAGATGAGGACTTTGCAGGCGAGCTGGCGGGGTGACGCCTCCAACAGCTTCAACCACGCGATGGACAACTGGGAGGCGTCCTTCCAGACGGTCATCAACCAGTTGCTTCGCATGATGGACGTCATGGGAGCAACGACCGCCGGTTACCGGGCCGCAGAGGAGGATGCCTCGCAGACCGCCCAGGCGTTCTCGTCGGCACTGCCCGGAGTCTGACCCTTTCCCGGTCACTGACCAACGCACTCGAGAAAGGACCTGACGGTGTCCAACTACCGGTTCGACTTCAACCAGGCAGACGCCACCCTCTATGACATGGGCCGGATCAACGGGCGTATCTCGGATGCGCTCGACGAGATGGAGCGCAACGTCGAGAGCAGCCTCCAGGACTGGAGCGGTGACGCGCAGACCACCTATCGCGACGCCAAGATCGAGTGGCGGAGAGCCGCCACCGCGATGACGGTCCACCTGGATCAGGCGCGTAACACGCTGCTGGCGATCTCGGACAACTACGGGACGACCGAGCAGCGGCACACCAGGATCTGGAACGACGTTCGCGGCGGCTGACCCGCCGGTCGGCTGCCGGGCCGGTGCCGCCCGGCAGCCGACGGGCCGCCCGGCACCACTTCCTGGAAGTCGGCCGCACTGCAAAGGTTGATCAAAGATGGGCGTCGATTACAGCTATCCCAACGATGAGGCTATCGACCAGACCGGCATTCTGGACAAGTTCAACGCCGGCGAGATCGGGGGCTTTCCGGGTAAACACCCGGAGGGCTGGATCCAGGCGGTCATTGACGAGGTCCAGGCAGAGATCCAAAGTAACAGCAACTCGATGCAGAAGGTGGACTGGTCCCACTACAGCGCCGAGGAGAAGGCCGCCTACGACTGGTACACGGATGAGGTGATCCCGCGTGACAAGTGGGACAAGATCGTCGACGATTACAAGGCGGACTCCGCCAAGGAGGAGAATGTCACCTGGGAGAAATACGGTGGCACCGACTACTCCGGCATCGACGGGAAGATCAACCCCCCGGACGTCAAGGTCTACACCGGCGGCGACAACAAGAACGGTGCGCTGAAGGTCAGCACCGAGGCCATTCGCTACTTCGCCAACTCGATCGGTGCCCTCGTCGGTACGGACGGCAAGGGCAACAGCATGATGCTCGACGTCAGCAACAAGCTCGGCGAGCTGAACGTGCTTCCCGGCAAGTTCGCCCGGGCCGAGGTCATGCGGCAGAAGATCAGCGGCGACGGCAGCACCAACACGGGACTGATCGGGGACACCCAGGGTCTCCTGGTGAAGGTCCACCAGACGCTCTTCGCGCTACGCGAGAGCCTGCTCAAGATGGCCGACTCCTACGAGTACACCGAGGACGACAACCTGCGTACCGGCAAGGACCTCGAAAAGAAGACCAAGGAGTTCAACGCCATGACCAAGGAGGAGTTCACCAAGGCCATGGGCAAGCCGTGGGGGCAGATCAGCGACATCGACGACTACGGCCAGGTCGGCACCGAGGGCGGCGGCGGCAAGTCCGGTGGTGGCGAGTCCGGCGGCGGTAAGGGTTCGGACGGCGGCGCCAAGTAGTCCTCGCAGTGCCGGACCTGGGGACTCCGGACCGGGCAGTGTTCTCGTACTCGTACAGAGGTTGGTGGATAAGGCATGCCAGAATCCCAGACGGGCCCGGCGGACACCTGGGGAAGCTCCGTGGACCCCAGGGCCACCTTCCCTCCGTTGACGGTGCCCACCGAGCCCCTCAACGACCTGGAGATCTGGGCGCAGATGGATCCGCCCGGATGGCGGCGGATCAAGGCATCTGTCACCGGCGGGTCGGCGATCGAGAGCGAGGCGGGACACACCTACGCCGACTCGCTGATCAGCTACGAGAGCCTGGTCGACGCGGCGTCGGCGTTCCAGCAGGCGTACAACACCCTGCACTGGCTGGAGACGTTCGTCAGCCTGCACTCCCATGCGATCGCCGGTGAGGACAAGGCCTGGCAGGGCGAGGCGGCGCGGGCGTTCCTGGCCAAGATGGACTACTTCAGCGAGTTCCTGGGCAACCAGGCGGAGCGGCTGCTCGGCGGGCCGGGAATGCCGTCCTCGGCGACCCTGCCCCATCAGCTGATGAAGGACGCGAGCTATCTCAAGTGGGCGCAGGAACAACTGAACTACCTCGATGTCGCCTGGGCGAAGATCGCCTACGACGACGGCAACACCAGCAAGACGAGCGGTGGCAACGTCGCGATCAGCTCCACCCGGTTCGCCCGGCCGATGACCAACCAGATGCTGGAGGTCGCGCTCACGCTGGCGGAGCAGTACTCGGCGACCGTCGGGAAGGTCACCTCACCCGAGGGCGACGGCACCCTCGGTATCGACAAGCCGACGGACCCGCCCAAGCCGACCGAGCCGCGGACCGATCCGCCGACGGAGCCGCCGACGGAGCCGCCGACGGAGCCGCCCACCGAGCCGCCGACCGAGCCGCCCACCGAGCCGCCCACCGAGCCGCCGACTGAGCCGCCGACTCAGCCTCCCTACGACCCGCCGACGGACCCGCCCACCGAGCCGCCGACTCAGCCGCCGCACGAACCTCCGCTGGATCCGCCGACGAGTCCGCCCGTCGATCCGCCGGTGGGTGGTCTGCCGGGGTCGCCGGGCGTCGACGATCCACCCGTTTCCGGCCCGCCCAACCGCCTCGACAACAACCCGCCGGGTGTGAACGGTCCAGGCGGGTCCGCTGTCGAACCGCCGGTCGTCGCCGACCCGCCGGGAGGAGGGGGCCTGCCGGGAGGAGGGGGCCTGCCCGGCCTCGTCCCACCGCCCGTCAACGGCCCGCCGGTGACTACTCCCGGTGGCGGCGGTGCGCCGCCCGGCGGGGTCGTCCCACCGCCGATTCCGCACCTTCCGGGCTCCGGCAACCAGGGCCCCGGCAACAACGGCGGGGCAAAGCCGCCCCCGGTCGGCCAGGTCCCCGGTGGAGGTGGGGTCGAGCTGCCCGGAGGCGGTCTTCCTGGCGGCGGTGGTCTGCCGCCCGGTGGTGGTGTGCCTGGCGGTGGTGGTCTGCCGGGCGGGGGCGGTCTGCCCGGTGGGGTGGATCTGCCCCCCGGTGGTGGCCTGCCCGGTGGCGGTGGTCTGCCCCCCGGTGGTGGTGTGCCGGGTGGCGGTGGTCTGCCCGGCGGGGTGGAACCGCCGGGCGGCATCGACCCGCCTGGCGGCGCCCATTCGCCGGGTGGTGGCTCGCCGCCGGGTGTGCCGGGTCAGGGGCCGATGCCGGGGATGCCCGGATCCCCTGGTTCCGGGCTGGGTGGTGGCGGCTCGTCGCCGGAGCGGCCGGACTCATCCGGCCTGGTCGAAGGGGATCTGGAGGACTGGACGCCGGGCGGCTCCGACATCGGTGACCCGTTCGCACCCGGCGGTACGGCCGCCGGCGGTGGTGGTCTGCCCGGCGGGGTGAAACTGCCGGGCGGGATCGATCCCCCCGGTGCCCATTCGCCGGGTGGTGGCTCGCCGCCGGGTGTGCCGGGTCAGGGGCCGATGCCGGGGATGCCCGGATCCCCTGGTTCCGGACTGGGTGGTGGCGGCTCTTCGCCGGAGCGGCCGGACTCATCCGGCCTGGTCGAAGGAGACCTGGGGGACTGGACGCCGACGACTGTCGGGGTGGACGCCCCGGATGCTCCCGGCGGCGCCACTGCCGGGGGCGCCGGCCTCGGGGAGGGACCCGTGCGCCTGCCGGCCACCGGCCTGCCGGCCATCCCGGGGAGCCCGGGTGCCCCTGGGGCCGGGGCGGCCGGCAGCAACCCCGCGGAGCGTCCGGACGCCGCCGGCCTGGTCGAGGGTGACGCCGCAGACTGGGTGACCACCCGCCCCGACCCGATGATCGGTCCCGAGTCGTCCACCGGCACGGCCGCTGGCGGGGTCGGCCTCGGCACCCCTGCGGTCGACCCACCCACCGGCCGTGGCGCCGCGACGCCCGGATCTGGTCCCGTCATGCCGATGCTGCCGGGGCTGCCCGCCGCCGACGGACGGGACCGGGACGCCCCGCCGCGGCCTGACGCCGCCGCGCTGGTCGTGGGGGACGCGCAGGATTGGTCCGCCGCACCGGCGGTCGTCGGCGTGCCGGACTCGGTGCCCCTGCCGGTGCCGGTGCCGGTGGCTGGGGCTGGAACCGGGGCCGTGACCAGGGCCGGGGAGCGTGCCAGGGCCGGTCGGCCGGACGCCGCAGAACTGCTCCACGAGGAGGAACCCACCTGGGCCGGTGCCGAGGCGCCGCCGCTGGACGACGACCGGGTGCCGATCGTACGACCGGTCGAGAAGATCGTCGACACGTCGGACTGGGACGACACCGGCGACGCCTGGTGGTTGCACGGCGAGGAGCCCGGGGATGCCGATCGGACGACCAGTGCGTGACGGGTTCGAGCCGGCGCCCCTGAAGGCGTGGAAACGGGGCCGGTCGACCGGCCCGGCCAACCCGGAGCGGACTACTCCGGAGCGGCCGATGATGTGCGGTGGCCCGGAGTACACCAGCGCCGAGCGACTTGAGTTGGTGCGCCAGAAACAGCGGGAGATGGACGAGGCGGCCCGCCGTGAGCGGGAGGAGGCCGAGGCGCGCGAGGCAGCCAAGCGTCGGGGCCCGAAGCCGGCCGACGATGAGGACGAGTACCCCGCCGGCGAGCGGCCCCGCAAGGACCGGTACGCGGTCACGCTGCTGCGCCAGGACGACTCGGCCTGGGGCGGCGGCAGTGAGGGGTCCGGGGTGCTCGGATGAGCGGAAATGGAGCGCCGGCATGAGCACGGTCACCGTCAAACGTCCGCCCCGCGCCGCCGGCCCGGAGGCACCGGACGGAGAGGTCGAGCTGCAGGAACCGCCGCTGATGGCGGAAGAGGCGCCGCTCGACTTCCGCTCGTTCGCGATGATCGTGCCGATGGGCCTCGGCATGGGCGCCATGATGGCGATGTTCGGCCTCTACAGCCGCGCCCCGATGATGTACGTGATGGGCGGCGCGATGGCCGCCGGCATGCTGCTGATGGGCGTCATGCAGATCGGCCGTGCCGCCGCCGACCGCAAGCGGCAGATGCGCGGCGAACGTCGCGACTTTCTGCGTTACATCGCCCAACTGCGCAAACAGGCCCGGACCGCGGCCGAGGAACAGCGCCGGGCGGTGATCTGGAACAACCCGCAGCCGGACTGGCTCTGGTCGGTGGCGATGAGCAGCCGGCTCTGGGAGCGACGACCCAGCCACGAGGACTTCGGGCGGGTCCGGATCGGGCTCGGCCGGCAGAACGCGATGCTGCGGTTCCTTCCCCCGCAGACCAAGCCGATCGAGGACCTGGAACCGCTCGCCTCGATCTCGCTGCGGCGTTTCTCCGAGGCGTACCGGACGGTCTCTGCCGTGCCGACCTCGGTGGGTCTGCGCAGCTTCACCAGCGTCGAGTTCGAGGGCGCGGCGGAGGCGGCCATCGACCTGGTCCGGGCCATGGTGGCCGCCCTGGTCACCCTGCACGCGCCGGACGAACTGCGGATTGCCGTCCTCGCCCCCGAGGTGCACCGCGGCGCGTGGGACTGGATCAAGTGGCTGCCACACAACGCCC
The DNA here is from genome assembly GCF_900091525.1 of Micromonospora matsumotoense. Taxonomy (GTDB): domain Bacteria; phylum Actinomycetota; class Actinomycetes; order Mycobacteriales; family Micromonosporaceae; genus Micromonospora; species Micromonospora matsumotoensis. The sequence goes on along the minus strand of NZ_FMCU01000013.1, from coordinate 150,134 downwards.
ACCCGACCGCGTTCGATGCGGCCGGCCCGGTCCGGCTGTTCGCCGGCAGCCACGACGAGCTGACCGACCTGCTCGGCATGGAGATCGCCGATCGGGGCGACCACGACCGGGAGGCCCGGCCCTCGTCCAGCGAACCGTTCGTGGTGATCATCGCGCAGCTGGCCGACCTGCCGGACAGCTCGCGGCTGCTCGGCGCCGGCATCCGCAACGTGGTCCTGCTCGACCTGACCGGGCAGATGCCCGGCGGCCCCAAGGTGCTGCGGCTGACCCTGGACCAGGAGCTGGTGACGTTCCCCGCCGGGGACACCACCGGTTCTGCGGTACGCGACGGGCTCGGCGCGGCCGAGTGCGAGGCGCTGGCCCGGATCATCGCCCCGAAGCGGACCAGCGGCACCCTCGACGTGGTCGAGGAGCCGCTGGAGAGCAGCTTCGAGCTGACCACGCTGCTCGGCATCCGCGACGCCCACTCCTTCGACGTCGCGGCGCTGTGGCGCAACCGCGCACCCCAACGCAACCGCCTCACCGTCCCGATCGGCGTCACCGAGGGGGGTGAGGTCATCGAGTTGGACCTCAAGGAGTCCGCGCAGGGCGGCATGGGTCCGCACGGCCTGCTCATCGGCGCCACCGGCTCCGGCAAGAGCGAACTGCTGCGGACCCTGGTCTGCGCGCTGGCCGCCACCCACTCCTCCGAGATCCTCAACCTGGTGCTGGTCGACTTCAAGGGCGGCGCGACCTTCATCGGGATGGAGAAGCTGCCGCACACCTCGGCGGTGATCACCAACCTCGCCGACGAACTGCCCCTCGTCGACCGGATGCAGGACGCGCTCAACGGGGAGATGACCCGTCGCCAGGAGATGCTGCGGGCCAGCGGCTACTCGTCGCTCTTCGACTACGAGAAGGCCCGCGCCGCCGGCGCCCAACTGGTGCCGTTCCCCGTCCTGCTGATCATCGTGGACGAGTTCAGTGAGCTGCTGTCCAGCAAGGGCGAGTTCATGGATCTGTTCGTCTCGATCGGTCGGCTCGGCCGGTCCCTCGGTGTGCACCTGCTGCTGGCCTCGCAACGGCTGGACGAGGGCCGGATCAACCGGGTCGAGGGACACCTGTCGTACCGCCTCGCCCTGCGGACCTTCTCGTCGATGGAGTCCCGGTCGGTGATCGGTGTCGGGAAGGCGTACGAACTGCCGCCCGAACCCGGCAACGGATACCTGAAGATCGACACCAGCAACCTGGTCCGGTTCAAGTCCGCCTACGTCTCCGGACCGTACAAGGGCAGTGGGCTGCACGGCGGGAACGACGACGAGCAGGAGCGGGTCGTCGCCGAGGTCGTCCCGTTCCACGCCGGGCAGGTCGCGGCCCGGCACGACCCCGGCCGGGTCCAGGCCCTCGATCCTGTCGAGGAGCCCGCTGAGGAGCCCGAGTCCACCACCGGTCCGACCCTCGTCGAGGTGCTGCTCAACCGGATCGCCGGCGCCGGCCCACCGGCCCGTCAGGTGTGGCTGCCGCCGCTGTCCGCAGCACCCAGCCTGGACACGCTGCTGCCCAGCGTCGTGCCGGATCCACTACGTGGCATGACGGTGGACGACCCGGGCGCGCAGGGCCGCCTGCGGGTGCCGGTCGGCATCGTCGACCGCCCCGCCGAACAACTGCGCGAACTGCTCACGATCGACCTCGGCGGTGCGGACGGGCACATCGGTATCGCCGGTGCGCCACAGAGTGGCAAGTCCGCGCTGCTGCGCAGCGTGATTCTCGCGTTGGCGCTCACCAACACCCCGCGTGAGGTGCAGTTCTACGGGCTCGACTTCGGTGGCGGCGGTCTCGCCTCGATCGCCGGGCTGCCGCACATCGGCTCCATCGCCACCCGGATGGAACGCGACCGGGTGGTCCGGACCATCGAGGAGGTCTGGCAGGTCATGGAGCGTCGCGAGTACGAGTTCGCCAACCGTGGCCTCGACTCGATGAGCAGCTACCTGGCGGCCCGTGCCCGGGGCGACATCGACGACCCGTACGGGCACGTGTTCCTGGTGATCGACGGCTGGTACACGATGAAGCAGGACTTCAGCGACCTGGAGACGCGGTTCCAGGAGCTGGCCTCGCGGGGACTGTCGTTCGGCGTACACGTGATCGTGTCCGCGACCCGGTGGTCGGAGATGCGGACCTGGCTGCGCGACCTGCTCGGCACCCAGCTGGAGCTGCGCCTGGCCGACTCGATGGAGTCCGAGGTGGGCTCACGCAAGGCCGCCACCGTGCCGAACCAGCCAGGACGTGGCCTGACCAGCGGCGGACTGCACTTCCTCGGTGCGCTGCCGCGGATGGACGGCAGTTCGTCGGTCGACGACCTCGCCGAGGCGACCAAGTCCACGGTCGAGGAGATCAGCACGTTCTGGACCGGTCCGGCGGCACCGGGGGTGCGGATGCTCCCCACCCAGCTGCCCGTGGCGAGCCTGCCGGTGCCGGAACCGGCCTTCAAGGTCTGCATCGGTCGCGACGAGCAACGACTGGCCCCGGTCTGGCACGACTTCATGGTCACCCCGCACCTGCTGGTCTTCGGCGACAACGAGACCGGCAAGTCGAACATGCTCCGGCTGGTCCTGCGGGCCATCCAGCGGCACTACACCCCGGAGCAGGCCAAGGTCGTCCTCGGTGACTCCCGCCGCGACCTCGACACCGCCATCACCACCGACTACCAGGTCGGGTTCGGTTTCACCGGCGACAAGCTCCACGAGTTGGCCGGGCAGACCTCCGTGTCGATGAACCGCCGGGTGCCCGGTCAGGAGATCTCCTCCGAGCGGATGCGCCGCCGCGACTGGTGGGAGGGCCCGGAGCTGTTCGTCATCGTCGACGACTACGACCTGATGACCCGCGGGTCCGGGCCGGGCTCCGCCCTCGACCCGCTCCTTCCGCTGCTGGCCCAGGGCGTCTACATCGGACTCCACGTGATCGTCGCGCGCAGCACGTCGGGCGCGATGCGGGCCATGATGGACCCGGTCCTGCGTCGCATGTGGGAGCTGAGCACCCCGGCCACCCTGCTGTCCTACCCGAAGGAAGAGGGCAGGTTCCTGGGCGAGGCGGCGCCCCGCAGACTGCCGCCCGGACGCGCCCAACTGGTCACCCGCCGTGGCGTCAAGTTGATCCAGACCGGGCACGTCGAATGAGAGGGGACCACCGGTGAGCGCCACGCTCAGCGCCGAACTCTGCCGGATCACCGTGATCGGTCCGGCCCGCAGGGTCGACCTGGCGGTTCCGGCGACCACGACGGTTGCCACCCTGCTTCCCCTGCTGGTGCAGCAGACCACCGACACCGGCCCACGTCTCGAACCCGGCGCGTCCGACGGCGCCGCCTGGGTACTACAGCGCCTCGGTCAGGCCCCCTTCGAGCTGGCCGGTACCCCGGAGAGCCTCGACTGGCTCGAGGGTGAGCAGCTCCACCTCTGTCCGGCTGCGGATCCGCTACCGGAACTGGACTTCGACGACCTCGCCGACGGGGTCGCCACCACGGTCAACCGGCGCAACGACCGCTGGCAGCCCGAGTACCGCCGGATCCTGTTCGCCCTGCTGTCGGTCGTCGCCATGGGGGCCATCGTCGTCGTACTCACCGCACACGGTCCGGCGCTGCCCCAGGTCGTCGCCGGGTCCGTGCTGAGCATCGCACTGCTGGCCGCGGCGCTGGTCTGCGGTCGTCGGCTGGACGACGGCGCCTTCTCGTTGCTGTTCGCCGGGGGTGCGGTCGGCTTCGCCGCCGTCGCCGCGTCCAGTGCGGTCGACGGTGATCCGGAGCGCATCGCGGTGACCGGTGCGGCGGTGCTGGCCACCGCCGTCGCCAGCCTGACCGTCGCCGCCGTCCTGCTGCTGGCACAGCGGACCTTCGCACCGTACCTGCCGGTCCCGCCGTTGCTCGGGATCGGCGTGACCGGGCTGGTCACCGCACTGGTGCTGCTGATGCGCGACGGCAGCGGGATGACCATGCAGCGGACCGCCGCCGTCGCCATCCTGGCGCTTCTCGTCGTGATCGTGCTGGCTCCCCGGCTGGCGGTGAAACTGTCCCGACTGCGCGGCCCACAACTGCCGAAGACCAGCGAGGACATGTCGTACGACATCGAGCCCGCCCCCTCCGACGAGGTCCGGCGGCGCACCGACGACGCGGACACCTACCTGACCGCGGCGATGGCCACGTCGGCGGTGGTGCTGCCGGCACTGTTCCACTTCACGATGCAGGTGCCCGGCTGGGCGGGCTGGAGCTTCGTCCTGGTGGTCGCCAGTGCAATCCTGTTGCGCTCGCGTACCTTCCTCGGCCTCTGGCAGCGGATCGCGCTGGTTGTCGCCGGTACCGTCGGATACCTCATGGTGATCACGAAGCTCGCCGATCTGATGTCGCCAGCCTGGCGATGGGTGCTGCTCAGCGCACTCGTCGCGCTGCTGGTGCCACTCGTGCTGGCGGCGCTACGGCCCTGGCCCCGGCGGATGCTGCCGTTCTGGGAATACGCGGCGACCTTCTTCGACGTCACCACCGGGGTGGCCGTGCTGCCGATCCTGGCGCAGATCCTCGGGATCTACGCCTGGGCCCGCGGACTCTTCGGGTAGCCACCATGCAGACCCAACGAGACCACGTGCACGCCCACACCTTCATGATGGGCCGGCTCAGCTCCGCCCTCGTCCAGGGAGACCCGACGAGCGCGCAGATCCCCGGGCAGCGCGCGTTGACCGGCCTGCTGATCGGAATCATCCTGGTCCTGCTGGCCGGCGGGGGATTCGCCGTCTACGGCTGGATCGTCCCCGGCGGCAGCAAGGCATACCGCCAGGCCGGCGTGATCCTGGTCGAGAAGGAGAGCGGGACCCGGTACGTCTACCGCGACGGCCTGCTCTACCCGACGCCGAACCTGACCTCCGCGATGCTGTTGCAGGGCCCGTCGGCCACCGTCAAGCTGATCTCCCGCAGCTCGATCAAGGACCTGCCGCGGGGCCCGGAGATCGGCATCGCCGACGCGCCGCAGGCCATCCCCGCCGCGAACGCCCTGGTGACCGGCCCCTGGCTGGTCTGCCTGCCGGGCTCGGTGGTGGACCGGCCCGGCCCGGGGTTCGGCGTGAACCTCGATCCGCAGGCCGCCGCCGCACCGCTGGACGACCGCACCTTCGCGGTGGTCGGCGGCCCCGACGGCGTCACGTACCTGCTCGCCGGGCACGACAAGTTCCCGCTGGCCGACGATTCGGTGCTGGTCGCGCTGGGTGCCGCCAACGCGCGGGTGGTCGCCGCGCCGGCCGCCTGGCTGGCCCGGGTGCCGACCGGCGTCCTGCTCGGCCCGGCGGAACTCCCCGACGCGGGCGACCCCGGCCCACCCCTCGACGGTCGCTCCTACCCGGTGGGCACGCTGTTCCGGCAGCGACCGGCGGCCGGAGCGGAACAGCTCTTCGTGCTCCGCAGCGACGGGCTGGCGCCGGTCAGCCGGATGGAGTTCACCCTCGCGGCGGTCCGCGACGGCGGTACGCCGGTGACTCTGGACGCCGCCGCCGTCGCCCGGGCCCCCCGTTCCGGTGACCGGACGCTCGTCGACCGGCTGCCGGACCTGACCGGATTCCAGTGGCGGGACTCCGACGACCGGGTGCTCTGCCTGCGGCAGCGGCCCTCCGGCGAGGACTCGGTCAGCAGCGAGATCGTCGTCAGCGACCGGCGCTCCTCCGGGGTCCACGACAACGGCACGACGACCGTGCTGGCCAAGGCGGGGTCGGGCCTGACCGTGCGGCCGGTGCCCACGGCGAAGGTCAGTACCGAGGTGGCGCTGATCTCGGACCAGGGGATCGCCTACCCGCTGGCCGATGCCGACACCGTCTCCGCGCTCAAACTCCACGCGGCGGCGGCTGTCCCATTCCCGAGGGACCTGCTGGCGGCCCTGCCGCAGGGCCCGGTGCTCAGTCGTACGGCCGTCAACGGACTTGCTAGGGGGTAGCGTCATGGCATCCATCCGAGATCTGCTGCGCGGCGGACGGAGCGAGTCCGGCGACGTGGTCCAGCACACCGTCGGCAACGCGCTCGTCCTGCACCACCGGGACGAGATCAGCGGCGAGGCACAGTCGCTGGCGCTCTCTGTCGTCGCCGACACCGACAACGACGTGGTGGTGCTGGACCTCGGCGACGGTATGCCGATCGGCTCGTGGGAGTCGATGGCCGCGGTGCTGCCGCGTCGCCGTCGAGGTATCCGGCTGGTGGCCTGTGGACAGCAGCACCACACGGCCGCGATGGCCGGGCAGTGGCTCTCGGAACGGCTGAGCCGAACCGTCATCGCCCCCGACGGCGACCTGGTCCGAGGCTCGGCCGGTGCGCTCTTCGTGCACTCGAAGCCGGGTAGCGGCTGGGTGCGGTTCCGGCCCGGAAAACCACCGGCCTGGGACGCCAAGCGCTACCCGACGCCGGTGTGGGACACCGCCGCCACCGACAGTCGGGCCTGCAGTTCGACCGGGGAGATCGAGCCGCTGCCGGGTGGGGTCTGGATCCACGACGTACGCCTGCCGGAGGTCGTCACCGAGCACCGTGGCCGCCTCGTCGCCGACGTGCCGTGCCAGTCGGAGACGATGACCGTCCTGCTCGGCTGCCCGGGCACCGCCGCGCTCTCCCTCGACGACGTGGTCCGCTTCTGGCGCGGTCTGGACCCGGAGAGCCAGCTTCGGGCCCGCTTCGTGCAGTACGGCGACATCCGCATACCCGAGGGCGAGTCGTTCGGTCAGGCCCTGGCGGACCTGCTCGGCACCAACGTCGTCTGTTACCCCGGGGTCCCGATCGGCGCGCCGGGCAAGTTCGAGATCCGGACCGTACGCGCCGACGGCGTCCTCGGTTGGCCGCCGTTCGCCCAGGAACTCGGCTACTCCCCACGGGCGCATCCCCACTCGCGGGCCCGTCGTCCCCGCCTGCTCAGCCATCGCGCTCCGCTGAAGTGGACCGAGGAGATCTCGCCACGGGTGTACTGGTACGCCCCCGACGCGGTGGTCGAGGTGATCGAGGCGGGACTCTGGGTCCGCCCGGCCGACGAGCCGGGCAACGCGGAACGGGTCCGGTCGACACCGCTCGACCCCGAGGGCGGCACCATGATCTTCGACGACACTGTCCAGGGCCGGTCCGCCCGGATGCGGGAGCTGGCCGAGGACCTGGCCGCGCGGGTCGACGCGAGCGTGGGGCAGACCAGCACGCTCTTTCCCGCGTCGGTCCTGGTGCCGGGGCAGAAGCCGGACGGCCGCGCGCAGGCGAACCTGGCCGGCCCCGCGCAGCCGCGACCCGAGGTGGAACGGGGCGAGCCCACGGTGGTCGTACCGCGAAGGGCCCCGGTCGGGGTGGCCTCGGTGATCGGCATTCCGCCGCCGGTGTCGATGTCGGTGGCGATCCAGCCGGCGGCGGAGGTCCCTGATCCGGTGCGACCGGCGATCGCCGCGGCACCCGCCCCACCGCCGGCCGCCGCCCCACCGCCGGCCGCCGCCACGCCCTCCGTCGTCCCGGTGCCGGCGACCCGCTCCGCGTTCCTCGGCATCGCCATTCCCGTCCCCGTCGACCCGCGGCCCGAGCCGCCGGCTGCGGCTGCTGGCCCGGATCCGGTGCCGCCGGCTGCGGTGGCCGTCGCGCCCGCTGCTGCGCAGGTGGCGGTGGCTGCGCCGGCTGCGCCGCCGGTTGCGCCGCCGGTTGCGCCGCCGGTGGCGGGGGCTGATCCGGTGCCGCCGCCCGCGCCGGTGGAGATTCCCACGGAGTCGTCGATCGACGACCCCGGCGGCACGGAGTCGCCGCGCCGGGCGGGACCGGTGCCAGCGGTCGACGCGACCACCGACCCGACAACCCCACCCGCCGCGCCGGTCGCGCCGGGGCCGGCTCGACCGGCACCGGGAACCGACCCGTCCGGTGTCCGGGTGCAACCGGTGGCGTCGCCGGATGCCTCCGCCCTGCCGGGCAGCCGGGTGCCGGCAGAGGAGCGGGCCTGGCTACGCCGCTCACTGAGCCAGGACTTCGATGCCATGGCCAGCTCGGTCTCCCGGATCATGTCGGAACATCCGGGCATGAACGCCGGTGGCGGCAGCACCGCCGACGACGTCCTCGTCGACTCGGTGGCGATCCGTCTGTTCCTGACCCGCCGGGGGGCCGGCATCGACGCCGGTCTGCGTTCGGGTGCGAACGGTCCGCATGTGCCACTGGCCCGGTGCGCGGTCTCCGGCCTCTCCCGGCTGCCCTCCTTCCGGGGGAGCACCGTCGTACGCACCACACCGAGCCCCGGCGAGTGGCACCTGTACCAGGGCCGACGGCTGGTCACCGACTGGAGCTTCGTCACCATGCTGACCGCGCCCTGTGCCGGCCAGGACGGCGACACCGACGTGCTGATCTGGTCGATGACCGCCCGCCGCACCGCTCTGCTGGAGCCCGAGGGCGACGAGCGCGTCGACGACCGGGTGGTGTTCCTGCCCGGCACCCACTTCAAGATCCTGGAGCTGGCGGAGCCGGACGGTGACCGCCGCGGCATCATCGCGCTCCGCGAGATCGGCGCCAACGAGATCGACGACGACGGTCGGATCGACCAGAACCGGCTCTCCCTCGACGAGTTGGCCGTCGCGTCGCTGCACCGCAGCCTCGACCGGTGGGCCGGCACCGCGGGCCGCCACCGGATCGGCGCCGCCTCGGTCGGTCGCTTCGGCGTGCTACCCGGCCTCGTCCGCCCGCCGGTCGGGAAGAAGGGGTGACCCCGCGATGACCCGACAGGTCCTGACGGTGGGGGGCGGACAACCGGGCGCGTTCTCCACGATCGGCGCGGCGGTCGCGCACGCCGAGCCGGGTGCCACGATCACCGTCCATCCCGGCCGGTACGTCGAGAAGCTGGTGGTCGGTAACCGGATCACCATCGCCGCCGAGCCCGGTGGCATCGTGCAGGTGCACGTCGAGGAGGGCAGCGTCCTGGCCGTCCACGGCGAGGGTGCGCAGCTGCGCGGCATCTCGCTGTCGAGCGACGACCCGAAGCTGGCCGCAGTCGACGTCTACTCCGGTGAGGCGGCGCTGGACGACTGCCGTGTCGGCGGCGCGGCCTGGGTGACGCTGCTGGCCCGGCTTCAGGGGACGCTCGCGCTGCGGCACTGCGAGATCCGGTCGTCCACGGGTGCCGCGATCGTGGTGACCTCGCCGGGCGCGAGCACGGTGGAGGACACCGTGGTCCGGGACGTGGCCACGTCCGGTGTCGTGGTCAGCGACAGGGGCTCGCTGACGCTGCGGCGCTGCACGATGGAGCGGACCGGCGCGAACAGCATCTGCGTGAACGGCGACGGTCGCCTCGTCGTCGAACGGTGCGAGATCGTCGCCGCCGGGAAGCCGGCGCTCGTGGTGGAACAGCGCGGTCATGCCCGGATCAACCGGTTGCGGGTACGCCAGAGCGCCAACGTCGACGTGTTCATGCGGGGCGAGATCGACGTGGTCGTCGCGGACTCCGAGTTCACCGGCGCGCAGTTGCAGGCCGTGCACATTGCCGGTGGCGCCACCCCGACGTTCCGGGGTTGCACCTTCGGCTCGGCCGGGCGCAGTGCCGCACACGTCACCGGGGAGGCGAAACCGACGTTCGTCGACTGCGTCTTCGCGGACTCGCCGATCGGCGTCACCGTGGAAGCGAAGAGCGGGCCGAGGTTCGAGGGAATCACCGTCCGGGGCAGCAGCGAGCAGGTCGCGGTCGTGACCGGCGCGGCCTCGATGACCGTGCACGGGCTGCGGGCCACCGTCACCAGGGGGGCCGGGCTGCTGGTCACCGACGGTGCCGGCGTGGAAGGCAGCGATCTGGTGGTCGACTCGGGCAGCGCTGCGGCGCTCGAACTGCGGGAGTCGGCGCGCGGCACGATTCGCGACGCGAGGTTCACCGGCACGGCGGCCGTCTGCGTCGTGATCGGCTCCGGTGCGAGGTTGGATCTGCGATCGGCGGTGCTCGACGGCACCGGGCTGCGGGTGGCCGACAACGCCGACCTGCGGCTGCTGGACACCGAGTTCATCGACGTGCCGGGTGACGGACTGCAGGTCGGTGCCGCCGGCGCGGTGACCGCAAGCCGGGTACGGGTCCGCCGCGCCCGTCAGGCGGGGGTACGGCTGGAGCGCGGCTCCCGGGGCAGCTTCACCGACTGCGAGGTGCTGGAGAGCGGTGCCGCCGGCTTCGATGTGGACACTGCGGAGCCGGTGTCGATCACCCGCTGCGTCGCCCGCGACAGCGGCGGGGAGGACGTGCGGCAGACCGGCGACGCCCACCTGACGATCACGGCGCTGACCACCGGTCGGGCCGCCCGGTCCGTGGCACCCACCTCCCCGGCACCGCTGGCCACCGGATACGCCTCCGCGCCCACCCCGGAGGCCGATGGGGACCTCGCTGCGGGGCCGGCCGGCGACGAGCTCAGCGGACCGCTGCGCGAACTGGCCGGACTGATCGGTTTGAGCGGGGTGAAACAGGAGGTCACCGCGCTGATCAACCTGATCAAGATGTCGCAGGTGCGGCAGCAGATGGGCCTGCCGATGCCGCCGATGAGCCGTCACCTGGTCTTCGCCGGCCCGCCCGGCACCGGTAAGACCACGGTCGCGCGTCTCTACGGCGCGGTCCTGGCCGAGCTGGGCGTCCTGGCCAAGGGCCACATGGTCGAGGCGGCGCGGGCGGACCTGGTCGGCCAGTACATCGGCTCGACCGCGATCAAGACCACCGAACTGGTCACCGGGGCGATCGGCGGGGTGCTCTTCATCGACGAGGCGTACACCCTCTCGGCCGGCTCGGGCGGCTCGGGTCCGGACTTCGGCCAGGAGGCGATCGACGCGCTGATGAAGATCATGGAGGACCAGCGCGACGAGCTCGTGGTGATCGTGGCCGGGTACTCGGAGCTGATGGAGCGGTTCCTGGCGTCCAACCCCGGTCTGGCCTCCCGGTTCACCCGGACCATCGAGTTTCCCAACTACTCCGTCGATGAGCTGGTCACGATCACCTCGAACCTGTGCCGCAAGCACTACTACGAGCTGACCGACGACGCGGTCGACGCGTTGCGCACCTACTTCGAACGGGTGCCGAGGAACTCGACCTTCGGCAACGGCCGGGTGGCCCGCAAGCTGTTCGAGTCAATGATCAACAACCAGGCGTCCCGGCTGGCCGTCACACCGCCGACCAAGGACACCGAGATCAACCGGCTCACCGGCGCCGATCTCGCCCCCGAGCTGCGACTGCTGGAGGAACTGCCCGTCGAGCAGCGGAACCAGCCCGACGCCACCAGGAACCCGGGCGGTGCGATCACCGCCGCACGGAGCTGGCAACGGGTCTCCCGACTGGTCGGCGCCGCCGACGTACGCGAGGCGGTCGAAGCGACCCTGCTGAACCTCTGCGAGCTGCGCAACCGTCGTCGCTCCCCCGGCAAGCACGGTAACGTCCTGCTCTCCGGCGCGGCCGGTAGCGGCCGTGGCGAGTTCGCCCGCCACTACGCCGCCGGGCTCTCCGAACTGGACCTGGTCCCGATCGGGCAACTGGTGCGCGTCTCGACCCAGTTGCAGTTGGCACCCCAGTGGTCGGGGCAGCTCCCCAGCCTGGTCCGGGCAGCCCTGGACGATGCCAGCGGGGGCACTCTGCTGGTCGACTACGTCGACGACGGCACCGGCGGCGGCCCGGAGGTCGTGGAGACACTGGTCGAGCAGCTTCGGACCAGGCTGGGTGACCCGGTGGTGGTGCTGGTCGCCGAGCCGGCTGCGATGACCGGCCTCGGTGCCGCGCTGCCGGGCCTGGCCGACGTGTTCGGGCAGACCTGGCACGTACCCGAACTCACCGTTGCCGAGCTGGCCGAGGTGGTCGTGCGGCACCTGGTGCGGCGCGGACACGAGGTGCCGGACGACGTCCGGGCCGCGCTGGCCGGGCTGGCCGCCCGGATGCCCGAGCGCACCGTCCGCGCCGCGCACCTGCTCTCGCGGAGCCTGACCCGTGCAACCGGGTCCCGCACCCTCGCGCTGGCCGATCTGCACGGGCTGGTCAGCCACGACGATCCGGCCACCGTGGCGGCCCGCCAGTCCGGCGGGCTCGCGGCGGTCGGCTGAGAGGAGTAGCCATGTCACAGCCGAAGCAGCCGACACTCGACGAGGTGGTCAGGGCCGGGCGGACGTTCGAGCAGCGGATGCGGAGCGCGCAGGCCAGTCTCGACCGCGCGCTGGTCACCGGCCGGTCCACGGACGGCACGGTGGTCGTGCTGGCCAACGGCCTGGGTCAGCTGAAGGCCGTACAGGTCAGCCCGACCGTCTTCGACGGCCGCGACGTGGCGGCCCTGCAGAACGCGATCACCGAGTCGATCCGGGCGGCGGCAGCCAACGCGGCCGTGCTCGCCCGGGAGAAGATGGGCCCGGTCGAGATCAACCTCCACTGATGATGGGCTTTCTGCGCAGCCATCCGCCAGCGGCGATCCTCCGGCACACGGTCGGGAACGCGCTGGTCCTGCATGCCCGGGAGCGGATCAGTCCGCAGGCCCGGTCGCTGGCTCTGACGGTCGTCGAGGATCCCGACCACGACATCGTCGTTCTCGACCTGTACGAGGATCCGCCCGTCGGAATCTGGGAGTCGGTCGCCGCGACGCTGCGTCGGCGTCGGCGTCGGCGCGGCATCCGGCTCATCGTCTGCGGTGTGCCCCACCAGACGGGTGCTCTCGCCGGCCAGTGGCTCTGCGACCGGCTACGCCGCCCGGTCGTGACACCGCACGGTCAGCTGGTTCGCGCGACGAACGGAACGCTCTTCGTGCCGACGACTGAGGGCAGCGGCTGGGTCCGCTACCGGCCGGGCCGGACACCGGTCTGGGAGTCCCAGCGCTACCCGGCCCCGCCCTGGGACGGCTCCGCCGCGCAGTTCACCCCGACCAGCGCGGTGGCCGCCGTCGAGCCCATTCCCGGCGGCGTCTGGATCCGCGACACCCGCGACGCGGTCGTCGTCAGCGACCGCGGGCAGTGGCTGGTCTCCGCGGTACCCTGCCAGAACGAGGCGATGACAGTCGTCCTCGGCTGCCCCGGTACGCCGCCGCTGGCCCTCGACAGCGTCGCCCGGTTCTGGCGCGGACTCGACCCCGACGGCCGCCGGCAGGCCAGATTCGTGCACTACGGGCCGGTCCAACTGCCGGTGGGTGAGGCACTCGGCCAGCGGCTGGCCGACCTTCTGGAGTCACCCGTGGTCTGCTTCGCCGGCGTACCGGTCGGCAGACCGGACCGTCTGCGCATGTTCACGGTCAGGCCGGACGGCTGCCCCGGCTGGCAGGTCTTCACCCGCGACCTCTGTTTCAGCCCGCGGCGCGCGGCCGCCGACCCGGCCACACTGCCGCGCATCCTCAGCCACGAGGCACCACCGCTGCTCGGCGACCCGGTCGGCCCGTTGACCTACCAGTACGCCAGCGACGCGGTCGTCGAGATCGTCCAGTCCGGGCTCTGGGTCCGCGACGCCGAGGTGCCACCGAACGCCGGGCGGATCCGTGCCCACCTCCCGGATCCGGCCAGCCTCGCCCTCATCGTCGACGACACGGTCCCGGCCCGGCTACCGCGGCTGCGGGAGCTCGCAGATGACCTGACCGCGCGCCTGGATCCGGCCACCCGCGGCGGTAGCGCCCTGCAACTCGCGTCGGCGGTGGCGGCCGGCCGGCGGGCGCGATCCGCCGTCGCCGACGGCACCCTCGACGACGGACGGACCTACCGGTTCACGGCGGCCGACCTGGCCCTCGACGACGGACGGACCTACCGGTTCACCGCCGCCGACCTGGCCCTCGACGAACCGGTCGAGGTTGCTCCGCCGCCCGCCGAGGTGCGGGCCGGGATGACCGCTCCCGGCCCGCTGTCGCCGTCCTGGGTGCCGACGATCCCGCCGGTGGCCGACGTGCCGGGCCTTGCCGCTGCGGAGTTCGTAGTCGCACCGGTCGAGCAAGCGCGGGCACCGGAGGCGGTACCCGACCTGAACGGGGCGCCCGCTCCGCAAGCACACCGGATCGGTGGCCGGGCGGCGGGTCCGGCCGGCGGAAGGCTCGTCCCGGTCGCGCCGACGGGCGAGCGCCGCCAGCCCGCCGTGCCGGCCGGGCCGGTGCCGCTCCGGACGTCGTCGGGTCGCCTGACGGATCCCGCTACCACCACCGCGCTCTGGCACCAGCCGGCTTCTGTCGACACTCCCACCGGTACGGGCGGGCCCCGCCCCCGTCCGGTCCGCCCGCCCGCTGCCCCGCGGTCGGGCCCACCGCCAGCGGAGCCGGTGCTCGCCGCGCCGACGTCGGCCCGGGAATCGGCGTCCGCGTCGACGGCCGCGCCGCCCCGGGAGGTGGTGTCCGTGTCGGACTCCCCGGCCGGTGAGGCCGGGCAGTTCGTCCGGTTCCAGGCGACCCCGGCGTCGCAGGCGCGGGGACCAGCCGCGACCAGCGGTCTCGACGCCGAGCGGTCGTGGCTGCGGCGGCGGTTCCACCAGGAGTTCGACGCCGCCACCAGCGCGATCTCCCGGCTGTTGGCCGAGCATCCCCGCCTGCAGGCGGGTGGTGAGTCGGTGACCGACGCGGTCGCCGTACGCCTCTACCTGTCCGCGCCCGGAGATGGGGTGGACCAGGCCCTGCGGTCCGGCGCGGTCGGCGACCCGGTGCTGTTCGCCCGCTGTGTCACGGCCGGGATGAGCCGGTTGCCGTCGTATCGGGGTGCCGTCTGCCTCTCCACCAGACTCTCCGGCGACGAACTTCAGGAGATCGGCGCGAGGCGGGTACTGACGGAGCGGGCGTTCACGCATGCGCTGACCGACCCGGCGGTGAACCTCCCGGGCAACGTCGACGTCCTGCTGTGGTCGATGACGGCCCGCCGGACGCGGCTGCTGGAGCCGGAGGGTGACCATCACGTCGACAGCCGGGTGCTCTTTCTTCCCGGCACCCGATTCAGGGTGCTGGAGGTGGCAGCACCGGGTCAGGATCACCCCGGCCGGCTGCTGCTACGGGAACTGGCCGCCGACGAACCGGTCGGTGAGCCGGGACCGTTCGACGATCTCGCGCTGGCCTCGCTGCGCCGCTGCGTCGACCGGTGGGCGGCGACGGCCCGACGCAGCCGGGTCGGTTCGGCTTCGGTGCCCCGCCTCACCTGCCTGCCGGGCCTGGTCTGACCGAGCGGGGTGTGCCCGCATCCGGCGACCGGTGCGGGTGGTCTCCGGCAGCGCCGCTCCCGGTGCTGCCCCGCCCAGGGGGAGGCGCTGGTTGAGCGTGCAATTATCCTGGGATGCAAGCTGGCGGTATGGACGCCGACGTCGGTGCTCCTCGCGGTTTCGTCCAAGAAGGAGATTTGGTGGACACTGCGTACCGCGTGACTCCGTTGCGTACGAACGATCCCGAACGGCTGGGTGAGTACCTGCTCATCGGCCGGCTCGGATCGGGCGGCATGGGAGTGGTATACCTCGCGGAGAGCGACGACGGAAGCCACGTCGCGGTCAAGCTCATCCACGCGGCCCTCGCGGCGGACCCCGAGTTCAGTGGTCGGTTCCGCAGCGAGGTCGAACGGGCCCGACAGGTGCCGCCGTACTGCACCGCGGAGTTCCTCGACGCCGACCTCGACCACGATCCGCCGTACCTGGTCGTCGAGTACATCGACGGTCCGGGCCTGGACGAGGTGGTCGCCGAGCGCGGCCCCCTGCGCGGCGGCGCCCTGCACTCGCTGGCGGTCGGGGTGGCCACCGCGCTGACCGGCATCCACGGTGCGGGAATCATCCACCGCGACCTGAAACCGAGCAACGTACTGCTGGCGCTCGGCAGCCCCAAGGTGATCGACTTTGGCATCGCGCGGCCGTTCGAGGCCACCAGCCAGCACACCCGTACCGACGTCATGGTCGGCACCGTCGCCTACATGGCGCCGGAGCGGTTCTCCGACGGGCCGGACACGCCGGTGACCGCCGCCGCCGACGTGTTCGCCTGGGGCTGCGTGATCGCCTTCGCCGGCACCGGGAGGACCCCGTTCCGAGGGGACTCGGCGTCGGCGACCGCAGCCCGCATCCTGACCCAGCCGCCGCGGCTGGACGGGCTGCCGGACTCCCTCAGGGAACCCGTGGCTCGGGCGCTGGCGAAGGATCCGGCCGACCGGCCGACCGCCCCGCAACTGGTGAGCATGCTGTTGGGCAATGAGCCAGTGCCCCGGCCGCCGAGCGTCGACCAGCGACCGCCAGCCGGGCCCGAGCACCGGCCACCGCCAGTCGAGCCCGAACGGCGGACGTGGTCGCGCGGCCGACGGCGGGCAGTGTGGACTGCCCTGGTCGTCCTGCCCGTGGTGGTCGGCGTCACGATCGCGAGTCGGGTGGTGAACCTCGACAGCGACAGCGGGGCGGGACCCGCCACGCCGTCGGCGGTGGTCTCGTCGGCCCCTACGACCGCGGGGCCCGTCGCGCCGGTGCCGTTACCGGTGCCGGCGACCGCGACGCCCGCCCCGCAGCAGACCCCCTCCAGCGGCCAGCGTCCCGATGCTGCCTCGCCGTCGGTCGACGACAAGCCGTCGCGGCCCACCGGGAGCACCGGCCCGCCGCCCCCCGCCAACTCGGCCGGCCGGAACCTGGCCCTCGGCCAGCCCGTCACCGTCTCCGGCTCGGAGGGCCCCCCGTGGGCCGCCGCCAACGCCGTCGACGGTGACCTCGTGACCCGGTGGGGTAGCCAGTGGAGCGACGTCGGCTGGCTGACGGTGGACCTGGGCGCGCAGCGGCAGATCAGGGAGATCCTGCTGCGTTGGGAACACGCCTACGCCGTCGAGTACCGGGTGGAGATCTCCTCCGACGGTAGGAAATGGACGGCGGTGTACCGCACCTCGTCAGGTCAGGGTGGCGACGTGCGGGTCACCACCGACAAGGTGGCCGGTCGCTACGTCCGGATGTACGGCACTCAGCGCTCCAACATGTACGGCTACTCCCTGTACGAGATCGAGGTGCGATGAACGCCCCGATCCGTAGGCGGGTCGCCGCGGGCCGGGTCCACGCCGTACCCGGTCAACCGGCGGTGGGCGCGGCGCAGGTCCCAGCGGGCGCCGAGCAGCGTGTACAGCCCCACCGCCTCACCGCCGATTCGGGCCGCCTCGTGCGGGCGGCGGGCGGCGGCCAGCAGCGCCGCGGCGTCCTCCAGCGCCGCGGCCAACTCCGTCACCCGGCCCACCTCGCGGTAGTGCGCCGCAGCGGCGAGCGCGGGTTCCGGGTCGCCGTCGAGCAGGGCGCGGCAGCGTGCCGCCGCCGGGTGCGCCCGCGCGGGGCGGGACTCCTTGGCCGCCTCGTCGGCGCAGGTGGCCGCCGCCCGTTCGGCCACGTCCCGGCGGCCCAGGCTCAGCGCGAGCCGGGTGACGTCGGGCAACCACTGGTGCCGAATCATCAGCGGTGCGTACTCGGGCACCAGCAGCGGGTCGAGGATCCGCAGCGCGTCCTCCGCGCGGCCCTGCTGCTCGGCCACGAGCGAGCGGGCGACCAGCAGGAAGTCGCAGCTCTCCCGCTCGGCGTCGGTGGCCGGCACCAGTTCGGTGGCGTCCAGGTGCCCGGTGGCCAGGACGACGTCTTCGCGGCGCGCGGCGACGAGCGCGGCCGTGCCGTGCAGCAGCATCGCGGTCGCCCCCGGCTCCCGGGTGCCCAGCAGGGTGGTGCCGGGCGGGTCGTCGGTGACCGCGCTGACCACCGAGAACACGTCGTCCCACCGGCCTGACCAGTAGTGCTGCACCACGGCGGCGACGTACAGGCTGGCCGGCAACCGGTGCCGCAGCGCGAAGAGCGCGGCCTCCCGCAGCGTCCGCTCGGCATCCTCCAGCCGGTCCAGGTTCTGCAGCGTGAACACCCGGTTGTCGAGCAGGTCCAGGTACAGGCCGGCGAAGGCCGGGTTCTCCCGCATGATGTCCAACGCGCGATCGACGTACTCCAACGCCCGTTGGTGGTCGCGGCGGATGGAACTGGTCAACCAGGTGGTCTGCAGGGCGAATGCCGCCTCGTACGGATCATCCGGGTCGGGCGCGGCGGCGTGGATTCCTGCCGCCGTCCGGTCCGCCTGGTCCAGGTCGTCCAGCGGCCCGCGGCGGAAGTTGGCCAGCAGCATCCGGTGGCGGGTGTGCCACAGGGCGGGCACGGTGGGGTCGGCCAGCGCGTCCTGGACGAGGCCGAGCGCCGCCGCAGTGTCGCCGACCCGGTAGGTCATCGCGGCGAGTAGGTGCCGCATCTCGGCGCGGGCGGCCGGATCGGCGGCGATCCGTAGCACCTCCCGGGCCTCGTCCAGCGGCTGCCGCTGGTCCCGGAAGTCCAGCCTGACCAGGGCGATCAACAGCCTTTCCCGTTGCTGCGGATCGGGCAGGTCGGTGCCGAGCACCCGGCGTAGCAGGTCGCTGCCGAGCTGGGACGCCCGTCGGCCCAGCTCGGCATGGTGGGCGACCAGCCACGAGACCACCCAGTCGTCGACCACCGCAGTCGCCGCGGCGAGCTGTTCGGCCACCCGGCCCACCGGGCTACCGCCGTTCGCCAGCACCTCGGCGGTGTGCCGGTGCAGCGTCGACCGGGCCGGGGGCGGGATGCTCTCGTACAGCACATGCCGCAGGATCGGGTGCCGGAAGGCCAGTTCGGTGCCGTCGTCCACGACGACGTTGGCCTCCAGCGCCTCCTCCAGACTGGACACCAGATGGAAGGGGGAGTGGCCGGTCACCGCCCCGACGTCGTCGACGGAGAAACGGGTACCGAGCAGGGCCGCCGTGCGGAGCACCTCCTGGGTGCCGGCCGAGAGAAGGTCCATGGTGGCGCGGACCACGGCCAACAGCGAGCGCGGTGCCTCGATCGGCACGGCGTCGGGGATGTCGGCCAGCCCGTCGACCAACCGGACCTCGCCCCGACGCAGCAGCGCGATGGTCAGCTCGCGGGCGTAGCTGGGGTTTCCGGCCGAGATGGGCACCACCTTGGCCAGGTGCGGTCCGAGCGGCGCACCCACCAGGCCGGTCACCAGCTCTCCGACCGCCTCGGGTGGCAGGGCTGCCAACCGCAGTAGGTGACCCTGCCGGGCCTGCACGCCTCGGCGCAAGCTCGCCAGCTCCGGTTCCCCGGGCTCCAGCCGTGCCGCCGCCACCAGCAGCAGCGGCATACGTCGGGTGGCGGCGACCAGCCTCTCCCACAGCGACACGCCGGACTGGTCGGCCCGGTGCAGGCCGTCGAGGACCAGCAGGAGGGGAGCGGTGGCGCAGGCCGCGCGTACCTGGGCCAGCACCCGGTCGGCGGTCCCGTCGACCGGGTCGTCGAGTCCCGTTGGATGCCGCCCGAGGGTGGCCGGGCCTGCCGTGAGTCGGGTTTGAAGCCCCAGCGCCCGCGCCGCTGCCTGCAGCGGGACCTGCTGGTCGAGTTCCTGGGCGACGCCCCAGGCGACCTGACAGCCTCGTTCGGCCGCATCGGCGAAGGCCGCGGTGAGCAGCGCCGTCTTGCCGATCCCGGGTTCGCCGTCGACCCAGACCACGGTGCCCTGACCGGCAACGACGGCCTCGACCAGGGTACGCAGCCGGTGCAGCTCGCCGTCCCGGCCGGCCAGCGAGCCCGGCGGTGGCCTGTCGCCCGTCGGTCGGCGCACCGGATCGGGGGGTGCCGCAGGCGGGCGACGCGCGATCGTCTCGGCCGGTCGGGCCGACACCTTCTCGTGCAGTCGGGTGAGGGCGTCGCCCGGCTCGACCCCGAGTTCGGTCAGGAGGGTGTGCTGTGCCGTCCGGAAGAGCGCGAGTGCCTCGGTTCGCCGGCCGGTGCGGTGTAGGGCCAGCATCAGCAGCTCGTAGAAGGGCTCGTGCAGGGGGTGGTCGCGGACCAGACCGGCCAGGTCGGCCAGCACACCGTCGTCGCCGAGCTCGACCAGCATCCGGGCGCGCTGCTCGACGGCGTCGAGTCGTCGCTGCGCCAGCTGGGCCCGCTCCACTTCGATGCGGTGGCCGGTCAGCCCCGCGTACGCCTCGCCGTGCCACATGCCCAACGCCTCGTCGAGCCTGGTCACGGCGGCGGACGGGTCGCCGCCCCGGCGCAGCCGCGCCGCATCCGCGCAGAGCGCGACGAACCGTTCACTGTCGAGGTCCCCGGGGTGCAGGCGCAGGGCGTACCCGGCAGGTCCGGAGGTCAGCGATTCGTGACCGAGGCCACGACGCAGTCCTGAGATGTACGTGTACACACTGCCCACCGCAGTGGTGGGTGCGGACGTACCCCAGATGCCCGCGATCAGTTCGTCCCGCCCGACGTCGCGTCCGGCGGCTGCGGCCAGCAGCACGAACAGCACCCGCTGCCGGGCCGGCCCCAGGGGGAGCTCCTGCGGGCCGCGCCAGGCCCGGACCGGACCCAGGACCGACACTCGCAGCCGGTCGTCCGGTGTTGTCGCCACAAGTCCTCCATGGGGACAGGTGAAGAGGTGTCCGCTCCCGCGTCGGACAGTACGCCGGTCACCGGGCGACAGGGTGCTCGCCTTCGATGATCGCCGATCGGGAGAGGTGCGGCTGGGTCGGGTTGCCCGGCAGGTGTGGTCGTACCCGAGCCAGCAGGGTCCGTAACTCCTCCAGCCAGGGTGGGGATATCCGGCGCTCACGCAGGGCCACATGGGCGATCTCTGCCGCCGCCTCGAACTCGCCTCGTCGCTCGTGGCTGTGCGCCGCTGTCCAGCGCATCTCGCCCCTCAGTTCCGGCTCGGTGGTCCGGGCGGCGACCCAGCCCGCCTCGGCCGCCGCGTGGCGTTCCTGGCGCAGCAGCAGGCGGGCCAACCAGGCGGTGAACAGGAGCTGTTGGTCCAGATCGAGGGCCTGCTGGGCGTGGACCTGTTGCAGGACGGCGATGGCGATCTGTGGTGCCGTCCCGGCGATCTGTGCGACGTGTTCGGCCAGCCAGCCGCCGAGCCAGTCGTCCACCGGCACTCCTGCGGCCAGCAACTGCGCCACCACCCGGTCGGGTGCCGCGCCGGCGGCGGCGAGCCGTCTGCCGTACAGGCGGCACACGGCGACCCGGAGTGCTGCCGGTGTGCTTTCGTAGAGGGTCCGGGCCACGATCCGGTGCCGCAGCCGCAGCCGGTCGGAGGGGGCGAGGATCCCGTGGGCCCGCGCCGGGGCCAGTGCCCGGGTCAGTTCCTCAGCGCCGCGGTCGGTGACCGCGGCCAGCTCGGTGATGCGGCAACCGGGCGGCTGGGTCCCCGGTGCCCGCAGCTCGTACGCGCTGAGGAACGCGACCGCCCGCAGCACCTGGCGGGTGTCCTCGGTGAACGGGGCGAGGTGCGCCCCGACCGTCGCGGCCAGATCAGCCGTCGGTGGAGCACCGGCTTCGCCCCCGGCGAGCTGCCGGAGGTACTGCGGGTGTCCGCCGGCGTCGTCGAGGATCCGGGCCAGTTCTTCGGGCTCGGGCGGCTCCGGGGCGACTGCCCGGACGAGGGCGCTCGCCGCGTCGGAGTCCAGCGGGGGCAGTTCGATGAGCTCACCGAGGGACTGCCGGGTCGCCAGCGGCTCGCCGGACCGAACCACCGCGACCAGCAGCAGCGGAAGCCCGGCGGTGTGCCGGGTGAGCGTCGCCCACGCCCGCTGCGTCGTCGGGTCGGCCCACTGCAGGTCGTCGACGACGAGAACGAGCGGCGTATCCGCAGCCGCGCGGCAGATCAGCCGTACCGCCCGGTCCGCAAGGTCGACGCCGGCCGGATCTCCCGGCTCTGCCCGGTCTCGCGGTTCGGCTGGGTCTCGCGGTTCGGCAACGGTGGCGAGGGTGTCGAGTTCGTGCCGGATCGGGTCGGCGACCTGCGCGGAGTCGAGGCACTCCAGCAGGGTGCCGAGCGGCGTGCGTCGGGAACCACTATCGCCGACCGCCCAGCCGATGCGGGACCGCTGCGGTGTGGTGACACGACGTAGCGCAGCTTCCAGCAGCGTCGACTTGCCGATGCCGGCGGGACCCCGGATCAGGAGGGAGCCGCCGCGTCCGAGGGCGACGCCGGCTGCGGCCCGGCGTAGCCGGTGCAGGACCGGGTCACGGCCGACCAGCAGCTCCCGGTGGTCCGGCCGGACGTCGGTGGCGGTGCCGGGCGTCGGTGGACTCTCGGGACGGCTGCCGGTCGCGACGGTGCCGTCGGTGGTCGCCGGCACCGGGTCCGCGTCGCGGCCGGCCTCGTGCGGCGCGTCGGTGAGTCTGGCCCGCAGGTCTTCCCGGAGTGGATTCGCGGCCATCAGACCGCGTAGAACCCGGGCCGATTCTTCGTGCCGCCCGGTCTCGGCCAGCAGCGCGGCGTGTCGCTCGGCGGTGGCGAGCCGCAGCGCGGCCAGGCGCAGCCGTTGTGCCTGCGCGAAGGGGCCGGGTACGCCGGCGAGCGCCGCGCCGTGCCAGAGCAGTAGGGCGTCCTGGACGGTGGCCAGTTCGGCGCGGGTGTCCCCGGCGGCCCGCTGCTGGCGGGCGGTCTCGCGCAGCCTCTCGAACCTGACGACGTCGACGCAATCCGGGGGGAGGTGCAGCTGGTAGGTGCCGCCGCCCGAACTGAGCAGTCGTCCCGCCGCCCACCGGCTCCGGGCCGGTTCCAGCACCTGGCGCAGCGTCGAGACGTACGTGTAGATGTTCCCGGTCGCGCTCGGGGGCGGGTCCTCGCCCCAGACGGCGGCGACGAGCTCCGCCCGGGAGACGCTGCGTCCGGCGTGCAGGGCGAGCACACACAGTACGGCCGTTCGGCGTGCCGAGCCGAGCGTGAGTTCGGTGTCGTCCCGCCAGACCCGTACCGGCCCCAACATGCGGAGGTCGATCTCCGGGAACTCCGCCGACATGGCTTCCCTGCTCACCGTCGCGAGATCCCGCCCCCGCGAGGTGCGTCAGCCCCACCAGCCCGTCTGCTCGACACCTGGACATTCTTCCCGAGGTGGGAGCGTCCCGCCAGTTGGGGGGCACCGAACGGGGAACTGGCGCAGACCGGGGCGGTAGAGCGGGCAGACCGGACCGAAGTCCGGGCACTTCCGTCGCGGCAGCCTTCCGTCCCGGCTGTCGACCTGATGCACTCCAACAGTGTCGGCCCAACCTGATGCATCGACGAGCCCGTTCGTGGGTGAACTCCTGCTCACCCTCGCCAGCCAGGGGCGCTTGGTGCTGCCGGCGGAGCAGGCCGACGAGGCGATAGCCGCGTTGGAACTCACGCTCTCCGCTGTCCGGGCACGGCTGCGCATCCTGCACATCTGGCAGCACATCCCGACCCAGCGGGTCGAAGAGATCCCCGACGAACTCGCCCTGGACGTGGTCGACGCCCTCTTCGCCGACCAGCTCGCGCCCGGCCGGCTGGAACTGGCGGTGACGGAGATCCCCAAGTACATCGAGGCGCTGCGCCGGGCGCGGCTGGCGCCTCCGGGCGCGGATGGTCGCCTCCGCCGCTGAGCCGTGTCGGCGCGAACCTTCACGGCGGACGGGGCAGTGGTGAAGCCGCTTGGAGATTTTCTGAAGAACCCTTTCGGAGACTCTCCTCGCACCCATGACATGCGGAGGTTTCAGTGGAACAGGT
This sequence comes from Micromonospora matsumotoense, assembly GCF_900091525.1. Lineage (GTDB taxonomy): Bacteria > Actinomycetota > Actinomycetes > Mycobacteriales > Micromonosporaceae > Micromonospora > Micromonospora matsumotoensis. The sequence continues at coordinate 126,689 of NZ_FMCU01000013.1, read as the reverse complement.
TCGGCTGGTCCTACAGGCGTCAGACCCGATCAGCTACGCGGGACTCGCGAGCTTCCTGAGTTCCTGCCCGACGATCGAGCTGCTGCCCGCCGACGATCGCGCCCGGGCGCAGGTGCTCGTGTTCGGTTGCGAGCAGTTGACTGTGGACGTGGTGGCGATGCTGCGCCGTTCGGCCGTCGAGACGGGTCTGCCGGTGGTTCTCGTACTGCGCGAGATAACCGAGAGTGAGCTTCTCGCTGCGGTGGAATGCCGGGTGGTGGCCATCCTGCCGCGTGCGGCGGTCACCGGCGAACGGCTGGCGCACAGCGTGTCGGCTGCGGCGGGTGGTGGCGGCGTCATGCCGACGAATCTGGTGGGTGAGCTGCTCAAGCACATCGAGCGGCTGCAGCGCGAGGTGCTCGCCCCGAACGGTCTCAACGCCTCCGGCTTGACCCCGCGTGAGGTCGACGTGCTGCGGTTGATGGCGGACGGGTTCGACACCGGCGAGATCGCCGGAAAGCTCTGCTACTCGGAGCGGACCGTCAAGAACGTCATCTACGGGGTCACCCACCGGCTCAGGCTGCGTAACCGCTCCCACGCGGTCGCCTACGCGCTGCGTACCGGCATGATCTGAGCCGAGGTCCGGCAACCTGGCGTGGCCACGGCGTTCGTCCGGTCACCCCTCGGGCCGTCACCACCCCGGCGTCGCCCGGGTTGCTGGCCGTCGGGCCTGTCTCACCATCGGCGGTCACGGAGGAGTGTGGGGGCTCGTTACCTCCTGCCCGGGCTGGGCATTTTGTCTGTCCGGTCAGCGGCGCCTCGAACGAGTTGCTGCGCCACAGAGAGCTGCCGGACGGCCACGGTGAGGCCGGCGACGCAGACGGCGGCGACGAGAACGCCGGTCGTGCCGCCACGTAGGGTCTCGCCGAGCAGCAGCATGCCGATGGTGGTTGCTGCGACCGGGTTGGCCACGGTGCTGACCGGGCGGTGACCGCGCCCACCGGCACGGCCACGACCAGCGTGAGCTGGTCAGGGTCAGGGGGGCCACGGAGCACGAGATCTTCCCGGACTGTAGCGGCTGCGCGCTGGACGCCGTCAACGCCTACCTGACGACCGGAATATTGCCCACCCGCAACATCACCTGCGCCCCGGGCGCGTTCCACTTCCGCACAGGTCCCGATGGTGTTTCAGGTCGGCGGGGCGTGCCGGATTGATGCAGGGCTCAGCGACCAACTCGCGAGCAGGTTCAAGGCGCGTTGGGAGGGTGAATGGGGTTCGGTGCTGTAGAGGAACATGGTGGTCTCTTTGTCGCCGGGCAGGGTGAGTGTTTCGTAGTCGATCGACAGGTCGCCGACGACCGGGTGGCGAAGTCGCTTGGTCCCGTAGGTGCGCTGGTAGACCCGGTGCTCGTTCCACCATTGGTCGAACTCGGGACTCTGAGTGCGTAGGTCGTCGATGAGCTCGGTTAGCGTTCGGTCGTTCGGATGGGCGCCGAACTCGAGGCGCAGGCTCTCCACGGCTGCTCTTGCTTGCTGGTCCCAGTCGACGAACAGTTCCCGGGCTCCGGGGTCGAGGAGTATCCAGCGGGCGTAGTTCCGTTCGCGTGCTGGCATCTGCTCGAAGTCGGCGAGCAGCGCCCGAGCCAGCCGGTTCGCGGCCAGCGCGTGGCTGCCGCGGCCGAGGACGAGTACCGGCACCGTGTCGAGGTTGTCCAGGAGCTGCTGCACGCCGGGCCGAATCCGTTGCACCGCTGGCACGGCTCCCCTTGTGCGACCGCGCGGCGATTCGGTCGAGCCTACGCCGATGAGGTCCTCGAGGTGGCTCCGGCCGGCCGGATCGAGGTGGAGCGCGCGTGCGAGCGCGTCGATCACCGCCGGCGAAGGCACGATGCGACGTCCCTGTTCAAGGCGGGCGTAGTAATCCGTCGAGACCCCGGCGAGCAGCGCCACTTCTTCGCGGCGCAGGCCCGGCACGCGGCGCACACGGGCGTCTGTCGGTAGGCCGGCTCGCCGCGGGTCCTGTTTGCTGCGAGCCCGTCGCAGGAAATCGGCGAGCTCGCGATTGATGGCGGGCATGGGCCCATTGTGCCTCGCGGGCCGGCGGGCTGGGTGGACCTAGGAGTCCTAGGCAGCGCATTCCCAGGTCTGGAAGGGCTCAAGATGACCGCCCACGACGGCCGCGCAACGGACACAGTTGAACTCATACCGATTTCGCCGAATGGCTCGGCGAGACGACACCCCCCGAAAGGACCCTCCATGAGCATCCCCACCGATCGCCCGGCCACCTGGTTCGTGACCGGTACGTCGCGCGGCCTCGGCCTGGAACTGGTTGTTCAGGTACTACAGCGCGGTGACAACCTCGCCGCCACCACCCGCACCGTCGAGCGCCTGACGACTGCGCTCGACGGCCGCGTGGACACCTCGAAGCTGCTCGCCCTCAACGTCGACCTCCGTGACTCCGACGCCGTCGGACGCGCGGTCGAGGAGACCGTCTCGCGCTTCGGCGGCCTCGACGTGGTCGTCAACAATGCCGGCTACGGCTACCTCGGTGCCGTTGAGGAGGCCAGCCCGGACGACGTCCGCGACATGCTCGACGTACAGGTCGTCGGAGTCTGGAACGTCTTGCGCGCCGCCCTGCCGGTCCTGCGCGGCCAGCGCAGCGGTCATGTCGTCACCGTGTCATCCGTTCTGGGTCTCACCGCCGTGCCGGGCTGGGCGCTGTACTGCGCCGGCAAGTTCGCCGTGGAAGGGATCAGCGAGGCGTTGGCGGCCGAGGTCGCGGACTTCAACGTCGAGGTCACCATCGTCGAACCGGGCTATCTCCGCACCGATTTCCTGACCACCGATGCACTGGCACTGCCTGCGGCGCCCTCGGACGCCTACCCGGCCATCCGCGAGATGGTGCACAGTCACCTCGAGCTGCAGGGCAACCAGCTCGGCGACCCCGTCAAAGCCGCCGAGCGGATGATCGAGAAGGTCGTCGCCGGGGGAGGGCCCCTGCGCCTGGTGCTGGGATCGGATTCCCACGCGTACGCCACGGCGAAGGTGGAAGCCCTGCGAGCGAATCTCGATGCCGCCCGTGACACCGCGGCTGCCACCGATCATCCCCGCGCCTGAACCGCGTTCCCGCCCATGACGCCCGCCGGAGAGAAGAGCGACGATGAACAGATCGCCCACCAGATCGGCGCCGTGCCCGGACGGACCTCAGCGCAGTTCGTCGGCGAGCAGCCCCATCACGAACTTGTCGTACCACCGGCCGTCGCGGCGGAAGGACTGCCGCAACCGGCCCTCGTCGACGAAGCCCACCTTCCGGTACACGTGGTGAGCGGCAAGGTTCTCGGTCACCACGGTCAGCGTGATCCGGTGCAGGCGCATGTGGTCGAAGCCGTACCGGCACACGGTACGCATCACGTCGGTGCCGTACCCCTTGCCCCAGTGGTCCTGTTCCCCCAGGTAGATGTCCAGTTCGGCGCAGCCGGTCTCCGCTTCGGCGCCGTGCAACCGGACCAGGCCGATCAGTTGGCCGCCCGTGGTGACCTCGATGCCGAACAGCACGTCGCCGTAGTCGTTGCGGGGTCGTTCGGTCAACCAGGTCCGCACCCGGTCCTCGGTCTGCGGGTAGCCGGCATTCATCCAACGTACGACGGCGGGGTCATGGTTCCAGCGCCACAGCGCCGACGCGTCGTCCGGTCCCATCGCCCGCAGCGTGACCAGCTCGCCCCGTACGTTCATCGTCGTCTCCTCCGGCCGGTCGGTTGGCCGGCCATGGTGTCACCGCGGCCGGTCCCGCTCAACGGGATTTCCTGGGCGGTCCGTTGCCCCGGACGCCCGGAACGGACCGTGACCGACTGGCGGTCACAGTTCGTTGCCGGACGAGGGGCGGCCGGCAGGCTCGCGGTGCGGCGGGCGGTCCGGGCGCAGTGTCGGTGCGAGTGCGGGCGATGGGTGTCGGCTGACCGTGTTCAGGTCACCAACCCGGTCCGGTACGCGTACACCACCGCCTGCACGCGGTCGCGGAGGTCGAGTTTGGTGAGGATGCGCGACACGTACGTCTTGACGGTCTCCTGACTGATCACCAGCCGGGCCGCGATCTCTCCGTTGGACAGGCCGTCGGCGATCAGGCGCAGCACCTCCAACTCGCGACGGGTAAGTCCCACGTCGTTCGGCGTGCCCTCGGCGGGACGGATGCGTGCCGCGTACCGGCCGACGAGCTGCCGGGTCACCTCGGGCGCCAGCAGCGCGGCCCCGCCGGCGATGGTGCGGATGCCGTGCAGCAGCTGCGCCGGTGGGGCGTCCTTGAGTAGGAAGCCGCTCGCTCCGGCGCGCAGCGCCTCGTAGACGTACTCGTCGAGGTTGAACGTCGTCACCACGAGCACCTTGACCGGGTGGGCCGCCCCGACACCGGCCAGCAGTCGGGTCGCCGCGATGCCGTCGAGGACCGGCATCCGGACGTCCATCACCACCACGTCCGGGCGCAGTCGGCCGGCGAGGTCGACCGCCTCGCGCCCGTTTCCGCACTCGCCCACCACCGCCAGGTCGGGTTGAGCGCCGATGATCGTGGCGAAGCCGGTACGGATCAGCGCCTGGTCGTCGCAGACCAGCACCCGGATCGGCGCGGTCACGACGCGTCACCGGTGGGGATGCGGGCCCGGACGACGAAGCCGTCACCGTTCCGGCGCTGCGCGCTGAACTCGCCGCCGAGGACGGTGACGCGTTCGCGCAGCCCGGCCAGGCCGCGTCCGCTCCCGCCCGGGCCTGCGGGGTGCGTACCCGGGCCGTCGGTGCTGACCTCCACCGTGATCTCCCTCTTCCCGTGGTGGACGTGCACGGCGGTGCGGCTGCCGTGGGCGTACTTCAGGGCGTTCGTCAGCGCCTCCTGCACGACCCGGTAGGCGGCGGCCTCCGCGCTGCCGACATGTTCTGCCCGGCGGCCTTCCTGGGTGAACTGCACCGGCTGCCCGGCCTGCCGGGTCTGCTCGACCAGCGCGGTCAGCTCCCCGACGGACGGCACGCGCGGGTCGGCGTCGTGGTCGGGGTGGAGCAGGTCGAGCAGGGTCCGCAGGTCGGTGATGGCACGCCGGCCGGTGTCGCTGATGGCGGTGAGGGTGGTGTCGAGGCGGTCCGGGGCGGCCGTCAGGTAGCGCGCCGCCTCGGCCTGCACGACCATCGCCGTCACGTGGTGGGTCACGACGTCGTGCAGTTCACCGGCGATGCGGGCGCGTTCGGTGGCCCGGGCGGCCGCGGCGGCCCGCTGGCGGCGCTCGGCCTCGGCGGCCCGGCTCTGCCGCAGCCAGGCACCGGCCCCCCAGGCGAGGGCCAACGCCAGGTAGAAGGTGAGGAAACCACCCAGGCCCTCCGCCGACCCCTGCCGGTGCAGGGCGACGGCCAGGGCGACGTACGCGGCGGAGCCCACGACCAGGGTGGTGCGCCGACGACGTTCCAGGTGGACGCCGGCGCTCAGCAACGCGACGGCCAGCGCGGCGCCCGCGACCGTGTGGTAGGCGCGCACCTGGTCGATGGCGAAGCCGAGGGACACCAGGGCGAGGCAGCTCCCGGGCCATCGCCGGCGGACGGCCAGCGGAAGGCACTCCAGGGTGATCGCCACCACGGCCAGCGCGTCGAACGGACGGCCGGGCAGGTCGCCGAGTTGCGTGCTGCGGTCCTGCAGCACCGGCACCGGCGCGCAGGCGAGGGCGATCAGCAGCGCCAGCGGGAGGTCCCGGACCGTGACGGGCCAGCGCCGCCACCGGTCCGTAAGCGTCCGCAGGTCGACCATCAGGAGACGGTAACGTCTGCCGCCGGCGCGTCGACCGGGCGGCGACGCGGGACGATGCGGCCCCGGCGGTGGGCCAGCCCCAGGAACACCACGGTCAGCGCCAGCCCCGCCAGCACCGTGTACAGGCTGGCCTCCGGCCCGAAGTCACCGCCGCTGAGCAGCGTCGGGCCCGACATGGTGGCATCCAGCAGTCCCTTCGACTCGCCGTTGCCGGAGACCACGACGCTGAAGATCCCCCCGGCGGCGAAGTTCCACCCGAAGTGCAGCCCGATCGGCACCCACAGGGTGCGGGTGGCGGCGTAGCAGGCGGCGAGCATGAAGCCCGCCTCGATCGTGATGGCGGTCGCGCCCCACACGCTCGCGTCGGGGTTGGCCAGGTGGATCAGGCCGAACAGCACACCGGTCACCAGCAGCGACAGCCAGGTCCCGAGGCGTTCCTCGACGAGGCGGAACAGCAGGCCCCGGAAGAGCAACTCCTCGGTCACGGCCGCGGCCGCCATGAACCCGAACAGTCCCACCACGCCGGTCACCGATCCCAGGCCGTGCACGTGGTAGCCGCCCAGCAGGGCGATGGTGACGATGACGGCGGCGAACATGGCGAACCCGACCAACGTTCCCCGGACGATCCGGGTGCCGGCGCCGGCCCGGGCCAGTTCCGTGACGTCCCGTCGTTCGGTACGGCGCACCACCCATTGGTACGCGAGGAGCGCGGCCACGGCGGTCGCCGTGCCGAGGAGCAGGGTGAGCCAGGGGTCGTCCTGCACCGCCGCGACGGCCCGGCTGCCGACGAGACCGGCGGCCGCGACGGCCAGGACCTGCTTCAACACACGCATGACGGGTTCCTTTGCGAGGTGCGCGGCCGGAGTGCCGCGGTCACCGGGAACGCTAGGGATTCACGGGCCGGGAATCGTCACCGTGCGGTGGACACCTGCGGGTAGCTCTCGCGGGGGACAAGCCTGGCGTCGCGCAGAGCCAGGCCGGTTGCGTACGACGTCGGCGACCGGTGCTGAGCAGGTGGGTTCGCTGCCGGGGGAGACCCTGCCCGACGGGGGCCTGAGCTGAGGTGGGCGCGCGCCGCCCGCCGGGCGGTGGATCAGGGTGCGGTGGGGCACTCGTCCGGCTGCCAGTTCTTGTCCGGTTCGGCGAAGTGGACCGCGTCGGGGCCACACCAGCAACAGCGGTATCCACTCCGCTGGGAAGTGCGATGATTCGAACAAGGGATTTAACCTTAAGGGTGATGGCAAGGGTTACCCCTCTTGTTTCGAGGCCAAGTTTATCCCATGCAACAGGGGCGGTGATCCGAATGACCCGGCTTACTATGCTCCGTACGTTATTGACCTGTCTAACAAGCTGGATCTCGACCCCAGGGGCGTATTGGCAACATTGATGTTGGAGAGCAGGGTCTGTCTGGGTATGGTTGGTCGGAGTATTTGCGCTCTTCTGCATAGTGTGCAGATGAACGCAGGGGTTCCTGGGCAGGGAGATCGGCTTCCATTGGAATTGTCAATATGGATGCTGCTACCTTTGAGATGATTGCGGCTGCTCATCCCGACGTGTTCGAGGGGAGTCATTGGGAGGGTATCCGTGACTCTCCTGCGCTTGGCATAACTGCGATGGCTTATCGTATGAAGGACTTAAAGAGTCAGTTGCCGGTAAGGCAAGGTGGGGGGCGTCAGTTCACGGAGCCTGAGCTCCTCGATTTCGGATATCGTGGTTATTCATCGGAGATGGGAAAGGTTGCTCGTGGTGTCGAAGTGATGTCCCCCATGGCCAGGAGCACCTGGAGCTATACCGTGGCTATTGGTCGGAGGCATCGGGTGATCTGTCAATCGGGTTACTGGTCATGTGGTTGAGAATCTAGGTTAAGGAATGACGGAGTGGATGGGGAGTTTCGCATTGAGGTCGCGATTTGCCAAGTATCTGACCGGCGCCTTCTTCGCGTGGGGGTTGCAACTGGTATGCGGAACGCTTGCTGCCAATGCGCTCTGGGTGGGATCAGACGACCCTCCTGAATGGACGTTCTATTTCGCATCTACCGGTTGCCTTGTGGTGCCGGCGGTCCTGGTTGCGGGTTGGTTGTTAACTAGAAGTGACAAGACGGTACTCTATGGGCGCGGCGCTCTTTTTGGAATAGTGGTATCAAGTTTATTGCTAATGCTGTCCTTAATTGTAGGATATTCGCCATCGTGGCTCCTCTAGGCTGGGCTTGTCGGGAATCAGGTTCAGGTTTTGTGGTGTTTGATGGGGGGAGGCGGTTGCCCTACGCCGGGTTACGGTTGGTTCGCTCGTCAATCGGCGCGTACCCGGCGGAGTCGAACGGGTTGCTGTCGTCACCGGTCGACAGGTACAGGTTCCCGGCGGTGTCGAAGTCGATGTCCCCGCCGACGTGGCAGCGGATGCCCCGGTCGGCTGGCACGTCCAGGATGGTGACCTGGCTGGACGTGTTCAGCGTCCAGTTGGCGTTGAGGGTGAACCGGGACAGCCGGTTCACGCCCTGCCAGGCGGAGAAGTCCGTGCCGGTGGCCGGGGCGTCCCCGGCGGGGGTGGACAGCGGCGGGGCGTAGTACAGGTAGACGTGCCGGTTGGTGGTGAAGCTCGGGTCCACCCCGACGCCCTGGAGGCCCTCCTCGTCGTGGGTGTAGACGGGGATCGTGCCCACCACGGTGGTGGTGCCGGCCGCATCGGTGCGCCGCAGCGTGCCGTTACGGGCGGTGTGCAACACCGACCGGTCGGGCAGCACCGCGATGGTCATCGGCTCGCCGACCTCGACCACCCCCTTGGCCAAGGTGACCTGCTGGAAGTCGGTGGGGTTGATGGTGTGCGCCTGGGCGGGGGTCGGGCTGCCGAGGGCGACCAGCCCGGCGGCGGCCACGAGTAGCAGTGCGGAGCTGACCGGGAAGACGCGGGGTGGCGGTCGAAGACGTGGCCTACGACGAGTGGTCGGGGCCCTCGTCGGGGTTGCCGCGGTTGCTGGTGCGTTCGCGGGCGGTCTCGGCGGGGCGGTACTGCCGCCGATGCCGGTCGTTGACGGTCGGTAGGTGCGACGGTACGATCAGTTTCATGATCTACTGACACCCGCCCCGCTCGTGCCTGCGGCGACCCTGCCTGATCAGGGGACGCCCGCACGGGCAAACGGATACGAATCGCCTTTCAGGTTCGATCTTTTCTGGTGGCAGGTGTCCAAGTGTCAGACAGTGTCTTCTTGTGTGCCCGTGATGTGGCGAAATCCTATGCTGACCGGCAGGTCTTGGACGGGACGTCGCTGTCCGCGTCCCCGGGCCAGCGGATCGGTCTGGTGGGGGAGAACGGCGTCGGAAAGTCGACGTTGCTGCGGCTGCTGGCCGGGGTGGAGGAGCCCGACGCCGGCGAGGTGCAACGCCCGGCCGACTGCGGTTTCCTGTGGCAGGAGTTGCCGTTCGCGCCGGATGCGGCGGTGCAGGACGTCATCGACGACTCGCTCGCCGGGCTGCGGGCCGCCCGGACCAGGTTGGTGCAGCTCACCGGGGAGCTGGAACGGCGGCCGGACGACGCCGACGTGCTCACCGCCTACGGCGACCTGCTGGAGTGGGCGCAGGACCACGACCTCTGGGACGCCGACCGACGTGCCGCACTCGTGCTGGCCGGGCTCGGGCTGGCCGACACGGAGCGGTGGCGACCGCTCGCCACGCTCTCCGGCGGCCAGCGCTCCCGACTGGGTCTCGCCGCCCTGCTGATCCGGCAGCCGCAGGCGATGCTGCTCGACGAACCGACGAACCACCTCGACGACGAGGCGGTCGGTTTCCTGGAGCAGCGGTTGCGCGGGCTGCCCGGGGTGGTCGTCGTCGCCTCGCACGACCGGCTGTTTCTGGACGAGGTCTGCACCGACATCGTCGACCTGGACCCGACGCGCAGCACGGTGACCCGCTATGGCGGCGCGTACACCGGATACCTGGCGGCCAAGCGTCGGGAGCGGATCCGCTGGGAGGAGCAGTACGCGGCCGAGCAGGAGGAGCTCGAAGAACTCCGGGAGGCCGTGCGGACCACCGCGCGGGCGGTCAACCACGCGCGGACCATCAAGGACAACAACAAGATCGGGTACGACCGGCACGGCGGCCGGGTGCAACGGCAGATCTCCCGGCGGGTGCGCAACGCCCAGCAACGCCTGGACGAGTTGACCCGGGACCAGGTGCGCAGACCCCCGGCGCCGCTGACCTTCGCGGCGAAGCTCACCGGTCTGCCGACGGGCGAGCGGATCGCGGTGTCGTTGTCCGGAGTGCCGGTGGGCGGACGGCTGAGCATCGACCGGCTCGATCTGTCCACCTCGGAGCGCCTGATGGTCACCGGCCCGAACGGCGCCGGCAAGTCCACCCTGTTGCAGGTGATCGCCGGTCGTCTCACTCCGGACGGCGGGGAGGTGCGGCGGGCCGGCGGCGTCAAGGTCGGCCTGCTGGAGCAGGAGGTCGACTTCCCCGATGACGAACTGACCGCGCGGCAGGTGTACGACGCGGCGGCCGGGGCCGACGCGGTGTCGCTGGCGCGGCTCGGTCTGCTGGCTCCGGGCGACGTCGACCGCCCGCTCGGTCACCTCTCCGTCGGGCAGCGGCGGCGGCTGGCGCTCGCGCTGCTGGTGGCCACCCCACCGGACGTGCTGTTGCTGGACGAACCGACCAACCATCTCTCGCTGAGCCTGGTCGAGGAGCTGGAGGACGCGCTGCGGACGGCAGCCGGTGCGGTGGTCGTGGCCTCGCACGACCGCTGGCTGCGGCGCGGCTGGAAAGGCGCCGAGCTCTCCCTGGTCAGCGGCAAGATCGTCTGAATCGACAACCCTCGCGCGCGGAGCACACCCCGTTCGGTTCCTGAACGCGGGATTGTCGGTCCTCCGCGCCCGGCGATCGGAGGTTTCCATGTCAGCTCAGCTCACGCTCCGGGACGTCAGCAGGTCGTTCGCCCACCGCCGCGTGTTCGATGCCGTCTCCTTCACCATCGCGCCCGGCGAGCGGGTCGGCATCGTGGGGGAGAACGGCTCCGGCAAGTCCACGCTCCTGCGGTTGATCGCGGGCCGGGATCATCCGGACGACGGGGAGGTCATCGTGCTGGCGGACGGCGGGGTGGGGCACCTGGGACAGGTGGTCGACCTGCCGGACGACTCGACCGTCGGCGACGCGATCGATGCCGCGCTCGGCGAGATCCGCGATCTGGAACGGCGGATCGCCGTCGCCGAGCGGGAACTCGGGTCCGCCTCGACCGAGCGGATGGCCGACTACAGCACACTGCGTACGGCCTTCGAACTGCGCGACGGATATCGTGCCGACGCCAGGGTCGAGTCGGCCATGTCCAGACTCGACATCGGCGACCTCGACCGGGACCGTCGGCTCGGCACGCTCTCCGGTGGTCAGCTCGCCCGGCTCGCACTGGCCGGGGTGCTCTCCGCCGAACCGGAGCTGCTGCTGCTCGACGAGCCGACGAACGACCTCGACCAGCAGGCGGTGTCCTGGTTGGAGAACCGGTTGCGGAGCCACCACGGCACGGTCGTGGTCGTCACCCACGACCGGCTGCTGCTGGAGCGGGTCGCCACCGCGATCATCGAGGTCGACGGGGACCGGCGGACGGTGCACCGGTACGGAAACGGCTACGCCAGCTATCTCGCCGAGAAGCGCGCCGCCCGGCAGCGCTGGGAGCAGGCGTACGCGCAGTGGGTGGGTGAGATCGCGCACTGGACGGAGTGGGGCGCGACCACCGCCTACCGGGTGGCACCCGGCCGGGCGATCAAGGACCACAACAAGTGCAAGTACAACGGCGACGGCAGGCGGGTGCAGGAGTCCATCTCCACCCGGGTCCGGAGCGCGGCCGAGCGGCTCGAACGGCTGCGGGCCGACCCGGTGCCCGAGCCGCCCGAGCCGTTGCACCTGCACGCGCCGTGGGACGCCGGCGACCGCGAGGGGCCGGTGCTGGAACTGCGCGACGTACGGGTCGACGGGCGGCTCGACGTGGACGAACTGGTGCTGCACGCCGGCCAGCGGCTGCTGGTGTCGGGCCCCAACGGGGCGGGGAAGTCCACCCTGCTCGAGGTGGCGTCGGGTCGGCTGCGCCCGGACCGGGGCACGATCGACCGCCACGGTCGGATCGGGTACCTGCCCCAGGACGTGCCTTCGCCCCGTGCGGACGTCAGTCTCCTGGTCGCTTTCGGCCAGGGGCGGGTGGGCACCGTCGAGGAGCACGGGGAACGCCTGCGGTCACTCGGGCTGTTCCGGCCGGCCGACTTCCGTACCCCGGTCGGGGCGTTGTCGGTGGGGCAACGGCGTCGGCTCGCGCTGGCCCGCCTGCTGGATCAGGACGCGGAGCTCCTGCTGCTCGACGAGCCGACGAACCATCTGTCCCTGGCGCTGGTCGAGGAGTTCGAGGCGGCCCTCGCGGTCTACACCGGGGCGATCGTCGTGGTCTCGCACGACCGGATGCTGCACGAGCGGTGGCGGGGCGGCGAACTCGCCCTGGAGGCCGGGCGCGTGGTGCGGCTGGACACCGACGACCGGGTCCGCGTCGACGCCGGTCAGGGATAGCCGCGTCGTCGGCGGTGGCAGGTTCGGGCCGGGTGTCGGCGGCGTCTGCGCCATCGGGGCCAGGCTCGGACGGGTGCGGTCGGACGACACCCGCCGGACGACGTGCAGAGGTGGCACGCGCGGCGGTGTGGGCCAGGCCATGTTTCACCCCGAGCAAGAAGGGCATCTTCCGGCGGCGACCCGCGCGGGCCGCAGGTCGCCCGTACGGAGGTGCACGATGACGCTCGGCCGCCCGGAGACGTTGCCCGTGGTCGGCGACGGGTCGGGCCGGTCCGGGAGCCACCCGGTGCGCTCCGGCAGACCGTCCCAGGTGGCGGAGATCCGATGGTGACCCCCGGAGGCGAGGACCCGGGGACGGCGTTCCGGTCGGCCGTGCACGCCGGGCTTCTCGACCTGCCGCTGCCCGGCGGCGGGCGGACGGGTGAGCGGTTCCTGCGCTTCGTCGAACTCGGCCGTGCCGATGTGGCGCTGGCCCGGTTGGGGGAGGGGCACGCCGATGCCCTGGCGATCCTCGCCGAACTCGACGCGACGATCGATCCGGGGTGGTGTCGCGAGCTGTGGGGTGTCTGGGCGGCTGTGCCGGCTTCGGTCACCGCGACCCGGGACGGCGGCCGGTGGCGGTTGACCGGTCGCCGGCCGTGGTGCTCCGGGGCGGGTCTGCTGTCCCGGGCCCTGGTCACCGCGACTGCCGGCGACGGTGTCCGGCTGTTCGTGATCGAGGTCGACGCTGCCGGGGTCACCCCGTTGGCCGACACCTGGCCCGCTGTCGGTATGACCGCCAGCGACAGCCGCACCGTCAGCTTCGACGGCGTGACCGCTCTTGCGGTGGGTGGGCCTGGCAGCTATACGGCGCGGCCGGGTTTCTGGCACGGCGGGCTGGGGGTGGCGGCGTGCTGGTACGGCGGTGCGGTCGGGGTCGCCGACACCCTGTACGACGCGGCGCGGCACCGTCGCCTCAGTCCGCACGCCATGGCGCACCTCGGGGCGGTCGACGCGGTGCTGACCGCCGCCCGCGCCGTCCTGTTCGCCGCCGCCGACGAGATCGACGCGAAGCCCACCGGGGACGCGGACCGGTTGGCGCACCAGGTGCGTGCCACCGTCGAGGCGGCCGCCACCGCCGTCGTCGACCGGGTCGGCCGGGCGCTGGGGGCGGGCCCGTTGTGCCAGGACGCCCACCACGCCCGGCGGGTCGCCGACCTGACGGTGTATCTGCGGCAGAGCCACGCGGAGGCGGACCTGGCCCATCTCGGTGAACTGGTGGCGGCGGTCGGAGACCCCGGATGGTGAGGCCGATCGTCGACGCGGGCACCGACGAGGGCACCTGGGGTGCGTGGCCCGCGCCGGCCGGGTGGCCCGTACTGGCGCTGGACGACCGGGCGCGGACGGTGCCGCCGTTGGTCGTCGCCCCGCATCCCGATGACGAGGTGCTCGGCGTCGGTGGCCTGGTCGCGATGCTCGCCGGCGGTGTCGAGATCGCGGTCGTCACCGACGGCGAGGCCTCGCATCCGGATTCCACGGTCCACTCGCGGGCGGTGCTGGCCGCGATCCGGCGGGCCGAGACGGTCACCGCCTGCGGGCTGCTCGGGGTCGTCCCCGCCGCCATCGCGCATCTCGGGCATCCCGACGGTGGCGTCGACGAAGCGGCGCTCACCGACGCGTTGACCACCCGGCTGGCACCGGGCCGGTGGTGTGTCACGACGTGGCGCGGCGACGGACACCCGGACCACGAGGCGGTCGGGCGGGCGGCTGCGGTCGCCTGCCGGCGTACGGGGGCGACACTGCTGGAGTTCCCCGTGTGGATGTGGCACTGGGCCGGGCCGGACCATCCCGACGTGCCGTGGCACCGGGCGCGCCGGGTCGACCTGACCGGGGCGGCCAGATCGGCCAAGCGGGACGCGATCGACGCCTTCCGTAGCCAGGTGTCGCCGCTCGGGCCGACGCCCGCCGACGCGGCGATCCTTCCCCCGCACGTTCTCGCACGCTTCGCGCGTTCCTACGAAACGGTGTTCCTACCATGACCGCACGCGGCACGCCGGCCGACTATTTCGACGGCATGTATGCCGGGGCCGAGGACCCGTGGGGTTTCGAGACCCGCTGGTACGACCAGCGAAAGCACGACGTGACGGTGGCCTGTCTGCCGCGTCGGCGTTACCGGTCGGCATTCGAACCGGGATGTTCGACAGGCATGCTCACCCGCCGTCTCGCCCTGCGGTGCGACCGGTTGCTGGCGGTCGACATCGCCGCGGCGGCGGTGGCGAGTGCCCGGCGGCGGCTGGCGGACCAGCCGCACGTACGGGTGGAGCGGATGAGTGTTCCCGACGAGTGGCCGGCCGTGGCGGACGACCGTTTCGACCTGATCGTGCTCTCCGAGCTGGGTTACTACTTCGACGACGCCGGGTGGGATCGGCTGGTGGCCCGGACGGTGGACTCGCTCGCACCCGGCGGCACGCTCGTGGCCGTGCACTGGCGGCCCGCGGTGGCCGAGCACGTACGTGGTGGCGACGAGGTGCACCGGCTGCTCGACGGCGTGGACGGCCTGGCGCGGACGGCACGGCACGAGGAGGCGGACTTCCTCCTCGACGTGTTCCTCCGGGTGCCGCCGCCGGCCAGATCCGTCGCCCAGGCCGACGGCCTGTGGTGAACCGGATGGCGGTCGTGGTGCCCGCCCACGACGAGCAGGCACTGCTGCCCGGCTGTCTGCACTCCGTCCTCGACTCGCTGCGTCACCTGCCGGTGCGCGCGGAGGTGATCGTGGTGGCCGATGACTGCCGGGACGCCACGGCCAGCGTCGCCGAGCGTCTCGGTGCCGTCGTGCTGACGGTGCGGGCCCGTAACGTCGGCCGGGCACGCGCCGCCGGCATGGCGCACGCGCTGCGGCACGGCCCGCAGGGGCTGTGGCTCGCCACCACCGACGCGGACAGCCGGGTGCCCCGACGGTGGGGCGGCTGGCAGCTGCGCCACGCCCGGGCCGGCACCGACCTGCTGGTCGGGACCGTGCGGGTCACCGACTGGGCGCCCCGCTCCACGCAGGTCCGGGAACGTTTCGAGGACCGGTACCGACAGGGTCTGACCGGTGCCGGCCACCGGCACGTCCACGGTGCGAACCTGGGCTGTGCCGCCACCGCCTACGAGCGGCTGGGCGGATTCGCCGACCTGCGCCACGGCGAGGACCACGACCTCGTCGAGCGTGGTCGGCGGCATGCCATGCGGGTCGTCACCGACGCCGGTTGCGCGGTGCGGACCAGCGCCCGCCGCCACGGCCGGGCCCCGCACGGCTTCGCCGGCTACCTCGACGCCCTCGAAACCGGTCTGCGGTCCGTGCCGGTGGAGCCTGAGCGGGCACCGTGCGGCGGGTGAACGGGGGCGTGGCGAATTGCCTTGCACCGGCGGCGCGTGGCGGGCGATAGTCGTCGCATGATCTCGTACCGGAAGGGCGGCGACGCCCTGGCGCGGTGAGCGCCCCCGCGCGGCGCGACGCCGCCGCGAAAACTCCGCAGGCCGCTTCCCACCGCGACCCGCACGACCTGTGGCAGCAGGCGACCCGGAACCGCCAGGTGTGGCTCGATCACGCCCTGTCCACGCAGCCGGCCGACCGGGTGACCGCCGAGCGGTGCCTGACCGCCCTCTACGCCCGGGTGTCCCGGCCGCGACCTCGGTTCGTCTGGGTCGACTCGCCGGACGCGGCACGTCCCCTGATCACCGGCTGGCCCACCCTCGATCAGCTCTACGAACAGATCCGGGACCCCCGGCCCCGCCGGACACCACCGCTGGCCAGCGATCTCGCCATGATCGTCTCCCGGCTGCGCGGTGCGCTGGGCGCGGGCGTCACCCACCCCGACCCCGAACTGTCCCCCGGGCGCACGGGCAGGACCAGACAGCCCTGGCCCGAACTGACGCCGTCACACGCGCTCGACAGCGGTGTCCCCCTGGCTGTCGTGCTGCACCAGGGCATCCGTACGGCGTTGCACCGCAGCCTCGCGCACGGGTTCTACCTGCCCGTGCGCGGCGCTCTGGCCGGCGGCGCTGCGGTACCCGTGTGCTGGTACGGGCAGCAGGACGCGTCCTGGATCGCCTACTACGACGTGCTGCATCGACTCGGCCTGGCCAGCTACGGTCCGGACGAAACCGAACACGTCACCGCCTGGGCCGACCTGGCCCGCTCCTGCGGCTGGTGGTGGCCCGGCGAGGACGTCTGCGTCGTGGTGGACCGCCCTCGGGAGATCCGCACCGAGCCGGTCGCCGCAACGGTGCACGACCAGTTCCGGCTCCAGCCTCGCGGCGTGTGCTACCGCGACGGCTGGCAACCGCTCCTGAGCAGGTGAGGTGCGGTGTGCCGGCCGGGACAGGCAGTCCACGGTCCCGGCCGGCGCACCGCACCTGCAGTCGGTGTGGCGGGAACACCGGGACGGGGGCGCTGCCGACAGGCTCCCCGACAACGGCACGACGGTGGACCAGGATCGTGCGTTCGCGCTGCTGGACAGGTTCGTGGACGTTGGCGGGGAGTGGCTCGACAGCGCCAACTGTTATGCGTTCTGGTCCGATCCGGCCGGTGTCGGCGGGGCGAGTGAGCGGGTGATCGGGGCGCGGCTACAGGCGCGTCCGGGCGGGCGGGCGTGAAGATCGCGACGAAGGTCCGGTACGACCCACTGGTGGCGCACCGCTGGCCCGAGTCCGCCGAAGGACTGTCGGCAGGGGCGGTCGCGGCGGGCGTCGCCGGCAGCCTGTCGCGGCGGGGTGTCGACGCGGCCGATCTGCTGTGGGCGCACGGCGAAGACCGCACGGGCGCCGGTGCCGCCGGCGTCGGCGGCCGCACGGACAGTTCTCTCGCGGACGCGCACGACAGCACCACGGGCTGAGGTCACATACGGCCTCAGTGCTGACTATCCCTACTGAATGGGCACATCGCTGACCTGCCCATATTTGGTCGGTGATCGGACTACACAATCAACTGTCCTATAGCTGACACCGCCGTCGGGGCCGGTCGCCGTTTCTGCCGGTAGGCGCCCCGGTCACCCTGGGTGATCGGGTCGAGGGGTCCGCTGTTCACCCGGCCATCTATTCCGGTTGATGCATCTCGCCTATCTTGCCACCCAGAAGTGCGTCTGAGGAGGCAGCATGTCGGGACCGCTCGACCGCCGCACCATCCGATCGAGGGTCTGGGCAGGTGCCCGGCTGCGATCCACCGCGACGCTCGCCACCCTCGTCCTGCTGTTGGCCTTCGCCGTCCGGGCGGACCTGCCGGACATGGTCCCGGCCTCCGTCTCCTGCGACTCCGTCGGCTACGCCTACGACGCCGCCGGGCAGTTGGCCGGGGTGCAGGACCAGGCCGGTCGGACCGCCCGCTACAGGTACGACCCCACCGGCAACATCACCTCGGTCGCCAACGACGGCAGCCCCGCCCCCGCCCTGGCCCTGCTGTCGGTGGTGCCGGCCCGTGCCGCCGTCGGTGCCGAGGTGACCCTGCAGGGCGGCTGCTTCTCCGACGTGGCGGCCGAGAACACCGTCGCGTTCCACGGCGTCCCCGCCACCGTCACCCGTGCCGACGGTCGGCGTCTGGTCGCCCGGGTTCCCGCCGGGGCGACCACCGGCCTGGTCACCGTCACCGTCGGCGGGACCACCGCGACCAGCCCACAGTCCTTCGTGGTCACCGGGCCGGACGAGTCCGCGCCCACCGTCACCGCCGTGACGCCTCCCGTCGTGACGCCCGGCGGCACCGTCACCGTCACCGGCACCGGGTTCGCCGCCCAGACCGCCGACAACGCCGTCACCCTCAACCGCACCCGGGCCTTCCCCTCGACGGTCGCCGCCGGCAGCCTGACCGTCGAGGTCCCCGCTGGCGTCGCCTCCGGTCGGATCGGCGTCCGCACCGCCCACGGCAGCGGGGAGAGCGCCGCCGACGTGTTCGTGGCGCCCGCCCCCTACACCGTGGCCGACGTGGCGCACACCGCCCGGGTCGCGCTCGGCGTCACCACGCCGGTCCCGATCGCGAGCGCGGGCGACATCGCCCTGGTCGTGTTCGACCTGGCGGAGGGGCAGCGGGCGAGCGTGCAGCTCGCCGACGGCACCTTCGGCTCCTGCGGCATCTCCACCGCCAAGCTCCTCGACCCGTTCGGGCGTACCGCGGCGTCGGCCGGATGCGTGGGGGCCACCGGCTTCATCGACACGGTGACGGCCCGCACGGCGGGCACGTACACGCTGCTGCTGGCGGCGTCGGGCACGGCCACCGGCTCGGTCTCCGCGACCGTGCGGGAGGTGCCGGCCGACGCCGCGGCGGGCACCACGGCGGGCGGGGAGGCGGTCACCGTCACCACCACCGTGCCGGGGCAGAACGGCGCGGTCACCTTCGCCGGCAGCACCGGCCAGCGGGTCTCGGTCAAGCTCAGCGGCGGCACCTACGGCACCTACAACGCCGCGGTGACGCTGCGCAGGCCGGGCGGCGGCACGGTCGTCTCCAACGGCTCCTGCGGTGCCTCCTGTTTCCTCGACACCACCGTGCTGCCGACCGAGGGCACGTACACCCTGGTCGTCGACCCGCAGTCCACCACCACCGGGACGATCACCGTCCAGGTGTACGACGTGCCGGCCGACGCCGCGGTGGCGACGACGCCCGGCGGCCCGCAGGTGACGGCGACCACGACGGTGCCCGGCCAGAACAGCGTCGTCTCCTTCCCCGGCACGGCCGGCCGGCGGGTCCTCGTCCAGATCACCGGCGGCACGTACGGGACGTACAACGCGTCGGCGGTGGTGCGTAAGCCGGACGGGTCGAACCTGACCAGCAGCGCGTACTGCGGCGGCTCGTGCTTCTTCGACACGGTCGTCCTGCCGGTCGGCGGCACCTACACCGTCCTGGTCAACCCCGACACCAGCTACGTCGGCGCGGTCACCGTGCAGGTCCACGACGTCCCGGCGGACGCGACGGCGACCGCCATCCCCGGGGCCGGCGCGGTCACGGTGACCACCACCGTCGGGCAGAACGCCGTGGTCTCGTTCGCCGGCACGGCGGGGCAGCGGGTGTCGGTGCAGTTCACCGGTGGGACGTACGGGACGTACAACGCGTCGGCGGTGGTGCGTAAGCCGGACGGGTCGAACCTGACCGGCAGCGCGTACTGCGGGGGGTCGTGTTTCTTCGACACGGTGGTCCTGCCGGTCGACGGCACGTACACCGTCCTGCTCAACCCCGACGGGGTCACCGTGGGCCAGGTCGCGGTGCAGGTCCACCTGGTGCCGGCGGACGCCACGGCGACCGCCAGCCCGGGCGGCGCCCCGGTCACCGTCACCACCACCGTGCCGGGGCAGAACGCCGTGGTCTCGTTCGCCGGCACGGCGGGGCAGCGGGTGTCGGTGCAGTTCACCGGTGGGACGTACGGGACGTACAACGCGTCGGCGGTGGTGCGTAAGCCGGACGGGTCGAACCTGACCGGCAGCGCGTACTGCGGGGGGTCGTGTTTCTTCGACACGGTGGTCCTGCCGGTCGACGGCACGTACACCGTCCTGCTCAATCCGGACACCACCTACGTCGGCCAGGCCACCGTCAAGGTCCACGAGGTACCGGCCGACGCCTCGGCGACCACCAGCCCCGGTGGGGCGGCGGTGTCGGTGACCACCACCGTGCCGGGGCAGAACGCGGTCGTCTCCTTCCCCGGCACCGCCGGGCAGGTCGTCTCGGTGACCCTGAGCGGCGGCACCTTCGGCACCTACGACGCCGGCGTGACGCTGCGCGCCCCGGACGGCTCCACCGTGGTCAGCGAGAGCTACTGCGGCACCAGCTGCGCGTTCAACGCCGTCACCCTCCCGACCAGCGGCACGTACACGGTGCTGGTCAACCCGACCGGCACCACCCTCGGCGCGATCACCGCCCGGGTCTACGACCTGCCCAACGACGCGGTCGCCAACACCACCCCGGGTGGGGCGGCGGTGTCGGTGACGACGACGGTGCCGGGGCAGAACGCGGTGGTGTCGTTCCCGGTGGCGGCGGGGCAGCGGGTGGCGGTGCAGCTCTCGGGTGGGACGTTCGGGTCGTCCGAGGCGGCGGTGACGTGGCGTCGTCCGGACGGGAGCACGGTCGTGTCGAACACGTCCTGTGGGACGTCGTGCTTCCTGGACACCGCGACCCTGTCGGCCGCCGGCACGTACACCGTGCTGGTCGACCCGAAGGGCACGGTCGTCGGCGGCATCACGGTCAAG
Source organism: Micromonospora matsumotoense (assembly GCF_900091525.1). GTDB lineage: Bacteria > Actinomycetota > Actinomycetes > Mycobacteriales > Micromonosporaceae > Micromonospora > Micromonospora matsumotoensis. The sequence continues at coordinate 106,215 of NZ_FMCU01000013.1, read as the reverse complement.
GTGCACGCCGTACCCGCCGACACCACCGCGACCACCACCCCGGGTGGGGCGGCGGTGTCGGTGACGACGACGGTGCCGGGGCAGAACGCGGTGGTGTCGTTCCCGGTGGCGGCGGGGCAGCGGGTGGCGGTGCAGCTCTCGGGTGGGACGTTCGGGTCGTCCGAGGCGGCGGTGACGTGGCGTCGTCCGGACGGGAGCACGGTCGTGTCGAACACGTCCTGTGGGACGTCGTGCTTCCTGGACACCACCACCCTGTCGGCCGCCGGCACGTACACCCTGCTGGTCGACCCGAGGACGACCGCCGTCGGTGCGCTCACCGCCCGGGTGTACGCCGTGTCCGCCGACGCCACCGCGACCACCACCCCCGGCGGCGCGGCGGTGTCGGTGACCACCACCGTGCCGGGGCAGAACGCCGTGGTGTCGTTCCCCGGCACGGCCGGGCAGGTCGTCACCGTCAGCCTCACCGCCGGCGCGTTCGGCGGCGGTAGCGTGACCGCGACGCTGCGGGCGCCGAACGGCAGCGCGGCCGGCTCCTCGTCCTGCGCGACGAGCTGCGCGTTCAGCTCGGTGCCGCTGCCCACGGCCGGCACCTGGACGGTGCTGGTCGACCCGGCTGCGGCGGCCGTCGGCAGCCTCACCGTGCAGGTGTTCGACGTGCCGGTCGACGCCACCGTCAGCACCACCCCCGGCGGCGCCCCGGTCACCGTCACCACCGTCAGCCCCGGGCAGAACGGCGTGGTGACGTTCCCCGGCACGGCCGGGCAGCGGATCCTGGTCCAGGGCACCGGCGGCACGTACGGGACGTACAACGCGACGGCGATCGTGCGGAAGCCGGACGGGTCGAATCTGACCAGCAGCGCGTACTGCGGGACGTCGTGCCTGTTCGACACGATGGTGCTGCCGGTCGCCGGCACGTACAGCATCCTGGTCGACCCGGCGTCCACCTACACCGGCGCGCTCACCGTCCAGGTGTCCGACGTGCCGGCCGACGTCACCGCCGGCACCGCCCCGGGCGGCGCCGGCGTCACCCTCACCACCACCGCCCCGGGGCAGAACGCGGTGTTGTCGTTCGCGGGTGCGGCGGGTCAGCGGATCGTGGTGCAGGGCACCGGTGGCACGTACGGGACGTACAACGCGACGGCGATCGTGCGGAAGCCGGACGGGTCGAATCTGACCAGCAGCGCGTACTGCGGGGCGAGCTGTTTCTTCGACGTGACCACGCTGCCGGTGGCCGGCACGTACAGCATCCTGCTGAACCCCGACGCGGCCTACACCGGCGCGGTGACCCTGCGGGTCTACGACGTGCCGGCGGACGCGGCGGTCGGTGCCACCGTCGGCGGTCCGGCCGTGCCGGTGACCACCACCGCCCCGGGGCAGAACGCGGTGTTGTCGTTCACGGGTGCGGCGGGTCAGCGGATCGTGGTGCAGGGCACCGGTGGCACGTACGGGACGTACAACGCGACGGCGATCATCCGCAAGCCGGACGGGTCGAACCTGACCAGCAGCGCGTACTGCGGGGCGACCTGTTTCTTCGACGTGAGCACGTTGCCGGTGGCCGGCACGTACAGCATCCTGCTGAACCCGGACGGCATGTACACCGGCACGGTCTCGCTGCGGATCTACGACGTCCCGGCCGACGCGGCCGCCGGCACGACGCCGGGCGGCAGCGCGGTCACCCTGACCACCGCAGCCCCCGGCCAGAACGCGGTCCTGTCGTTCCCCGGCACCGCCGGGCAGCGCATCTCGGTGCAGGGCAGCGCCGGTAGCTACGGCACCTACAACGCCACGGCGATCATCCGCAAGCCGGACGGGTCGAACCTGACCAGCAGCGCGTACTGCGGGGCGACCTGTTTCTTCGACGTGACCACCCTGCCGGTGGCCGGCACGTACAGCATCCTGCTGAACCCCGACGGCATGTACACCGGCGCGGTCTCGGTGCAGGTGTACGACGTGCCGGCCGACGCCACCGCGGCCGTCACCCCGGGCGGTGCGGCAGCCACCCTGACCACCACCGTGCCCGGCCAGAACGCCACCCTCACCTTCCCCGGCGGCGCCGGCCAGGTGGTCACCGTGGCGATGACCGCCGGCACCTACACCCGCTACAACGCCACAGCGGTCATCCGCAAGCCGGACGGGACGAACCTCGGCAGCAGCGTGTACTGCGGCGACACCTGCACCCTCAGCGCGGTCACCCTGCCGGTGGCCGGCACGTACACCGTCCTGGTCGACCCGTCGGCGGGCACCGTCGGCGCCATCACCGGCGAGGTACGGCTGCCGGCGGGGGCCGCCGCCGCGAAGAAGACGCCACCGGAGAAGACGCCGTCGAAGCAACCGGTCCGGCCGGTCGGCGACGTCACCGAAACCTGGACCCCGGACCGGTTCAACCTCGCCGGCGAGGACTGGGCGAGCCACCGCACCGGCGCGTACGGCCACCTCCAGCCGGCACTGCGGGCCGACCGGGGAGCCACCGCCCTGGCCGGGCAGGCCCTGCTGCTCAACGGTCAGCCGCTCGCCGACGTCACCCTCACGGTGGGCCGGCGCAGCACCCGTACCGACGCCACCGGCCGGTTCCTGCTCACCGGGCTCACCGCCGGCCACCACGTCCTGGTCATCGACGGGGCGACGGCGAGCCGCCCCGGCCGGGCGTTCGGCCGCTTCGAGACCGGGGTGGACCTGCGGGCGGGGGAGACCGTCGAGCTGTCGTACCCGATCTGGATGACCCGGCTCGACACCGCGAACAGCGTCCGCTTCCCCTCACCCACCCGCAAGCAGACCGTCATCACCACCCCGGCCATCCCCGGCTTCGAGGTGCGGCTGCCGCAGGGCTCGGTGATCCGCGACCGGGCCGGCAAGCGGGTCACCGAACTGTCCATCACCGCGCTGCCGGTGGACCAGCCGCCGTTCCCGCTCCCGGTCGGGGTGCGCACCCCCGTCTACTTCACCGTGCAGCCCGGCGGGGCGGTCATCCTGCCCGAGGGCGCGCAGATCATCTACCCGAACACCCAGGGCCTCGCCCCGGGCAGCCGGCTCGACTTCTGGGACTACGACCCGGGGCGCCGGCCGTGCGTCAAGACGCCGGTGAAGTCGTACCCGAAGAAGCCCGCCACGGTGGCGAAGACCCCCGCCGTCTGCGCGGTGACCGGTGCGCAGGCCGGCTGGTACATCTACGGCCACGGCACCGTCACCCCGGACGGCCGGCAGATCATGCCCGACCCGGACGTGCGGGTCTGGGAGTTCACCGGGGCGATGTTCAACGGCAGCGGCAAGCGTCCCGCCGGCACCGGCCCGGGTGAGGACGGCGACGCCGGCGGCGACCCGGTCGACCTGGCCAGCGGTCTCTTCGTCGACGAGCACACCGACCTGACCGTCAACGACGTGCTGCCGATCTCGATCACCCGCACCTACCGGCAGAACGACACCCAGAACCGCGAGTTCGGCATCGGCGCGAACTTCACCTACGGCATCTTCATCAACTCCAAGCAGGAGTACGTCGAGGCCGACCTGATCTTCCCGGACAGCGGCAAGGTCCACCTCGTGCGGACCAGCCCCGGCACCGGCTGGACCGACGCGGTGTTCAAGGCCGTCGACACCACCGGTCCGTTCCGCGACGCGGTGATGAGCTGGAACGGCGACGGCTGGGACCTGGTCCGCACCGACGGCATGGTCTACGTCTTCGGGGAGAACACCCCGTTGCAGTCCATCCGCGACCGGCACGGCAACCAGATCACCCTCACCCGCGCAAGCGGCGGGCAGTCCGGCGACATCACCCAGATCACCTCGCCGAACGGACGTTGGATCAAGCTCAGCTACACCGGCGGCCGGGTGACCCGGGCGCAGGACAACGCGGGCCGGGCCGTGCAGTACGGCTACGACTCCGCCGGCCGGCTGACCACGGTCACCTCGCCGGGCGGCCGGACCACCACGTACACCTACGACACCGCGCACCGGATGACCACCGTCACCGACGCCCGGGGCGTCACCTACCTCACCAACAGCTACGACTCCGCCGGTCGGGTGGCCGCCCAGACCATGCCCGGCGGGGTCAGCTACGGGTTCGCCTACACCACGGACGCCACCGGTCAGGTGGTGAAGACGGCGGTCACCGAACCCGACGGCAGCATCCGGGAGACCCACTTCGACGGCGACCACCGGGTGACCGCCGAGACCACCGCCGCCGGCACCGCCCACGCGCGCACCTCGACCACCACCCGGGACCCGGCCACCCACCTGCCGACCGCGCTGGTCGACCCGTACGGCCGGCGCACCACCCTCGGGTACGGCCCGAACGGGCAGCTCACCGGCCTCACCGCGCTCGCCGGCACCGCCGCCGCGCAGTCCGCCACGGTCATTTCCGGCGGGCCGTACCGGCAGCTCACCTCGGTCACCGACGACCAGGGCCGGACCACCCGGATGGAGTACGACGACGGGGGCAACCTGACCGCCGCGACCGACGCCGCCGGCCGGACCCGACGCTACGCCTACAACGCCGCCGGACAGGTCACCTCGTTCACCGACCCGCTCGGCAACGTCACCCGCTACACCTACGACCAGGGCGACCTGGTCGCGGTGACCGACCCGCTGGGCCGGACCACCCGCAGCTTCGTCGACGCCGTCGGCCGCCCGGTGGCGGTCACCGACGCCGACGGGGTGCTGGAGCGGGTCCGCTACGACCCGGACAACCAGGTCGTCACCAGCACCGACGGCCTCGGCCGGGCCACCACCTTCGGCTACGACGGCAACGGCAACCTGACCACGGTCACCGATGCCCGGGGCAACAGCACCAGCGTCGCCTACGACAGCTCCGACCGCCCCGTCACCGTCACCGACCCGCGTGGCAAGCAGGCCCACCAGACCTACGACGTGCTCGGCCGGGTGGTGTCGGCCACCGACCGGCGCGGCAAGACCACCGTCACCGAGTACGACGTCCTCGGCCGCACCACCTTCATCGGGTACGGCACCACCGCCGGCCCGACCTACGAGAGCACCAAGCGGTTCGGCTACGACACCCTGGACCGGCTCACCACCATCAACGACTCCACCGGTGGCCTGCTCACCCTCGGTTGGAACGACCTCGACCAGGTGGTCAGCGTCGCCGGCCCGACCGGCACCGTCGGCTACAGCTACGACGCGGCCGGCCGACGCTCCGCGATGACCGTGCCCGGTCAGCCGGCCATCTCCTACGGCTACGACCAGACCGGGCTGATCGCGCAGATCACCCAGGGCGGCACCACCGCCACCTGGCACCGCGACGCCGCCGGCCGCACCACCCGCGTCGACCAGGCCGGCGTCACCGCCCGGTACGCCTACGACGCCGCCTCCCAGCTCACCCGGCTGTCCTACGAGACCACCGGCGGGGTGCCGATCGGCGATCTGCGCTACGGCTACGACGGCACGGGTCGGGTGGCGGACCTGACCGGCAGCCTCGCCCAGGTCACCGTCCCCGCCACCGGGCCGGCGGCCAGTTACGACGCGGCGAACCGGCTGACCAGCCGGGGTGCGCAGACGTTCGGCTACGACGACGAGGGCAACCTCACCGGCGACGGCGTACGCGGCTACACCTGGAACGCCCGGGGTGAGCTGACCGGGGTGACCGGGCCGGGCCTGGCCACCGCGTACGGCTACGACGCCGCCGGGCGGCTGGCCAGCCGTACCTCCGGTGCGGCCACCACCACCTTCGGCTACGACGGCCCGAACCTGGTCCGGGAGCAGACCGGCACGGCGGTCGCCGACCGGCTCACCGCCGGGCTGGACCAGACGCTGGTCCGCACCGACGCCGCCGGTGCCCGGGTGCCGGTCACCGACCCGCTCGGCAGCGTGCTCGGCCTGGCCGACTCCGCCGGCACGCTGACCACCCGGTACACCTACGACCCGTTCGGCGCGGTCACCACCAGCGGCGCGACCAGCAGCAACACCCAGGGGTTCACCGGCCGGGAACGCGACGCCGACACCGGGCTGAGCTACCACCGGGCCCGCTGGTACAGCCCGGACACGGGCCGGTTCCTCAGTCAGGACCCGGCCGGGTTCGGCGGCGGCAGCACCAACCTCTACACGTACGCCCTCAACGACCCGGTCAACCTCTCCGACCCCAACGGCGACTGCCCGATCTGCGTGCCGATCCTGATCGGGGCGCTGATCGGCGGCGCCTCCTCGGTCGGCATCGGCGCGGGCCTGGCCGCGCTGACCGGACGCAAGTACAGCGCGGGCGACGCCCTGAAGGACTTCGCCATCGGCGGTGCGCTGGGGGCGCTCACCGGCGGCCTCGGCGCGTACCTGAAGGCCGGCAGTTCGGTCTGGAAGCTCAACCAGTTCGAACGCGGCCTCGCCATCGAGGCCAAGCTCGGCGGCAACCTGCCGCGTAGTTTCCCGACCATCGACCGGTTCGCCAACGGCACCGCCACCAGTATCAAGAGCGTCGATCTGACCGCGAAGAGCTACCAGAGCGCGGGCCAGCTCACCAGCCGGTTGCAGGGCTACGTCGACAAGGCGGCCGGCTTCGCCAAGAGCAACCCGGTCACCTGGGACGGCGTCACCATCAGACCCGGGCAGGTCGCCGTCCGGGAGCTGGAGATCGCCGTCCAACGCGGCGCGGCCACCAGCGCCCAGCGCAACGCGCTCAACCAGATCGTCCAGTACGGTGCCCAGAAGGGGGTGACCGTGCGGATCATCCCGATCAGATAGACCACCGGGGGCGCCCAGGGGTAGCCCGGGGCGCCCACCTTCCACAGAGGACACCGATGACCAGACTCGCCGCACTCGACCTACGCAGAGGTCGGTACGTCGCGCACTCCTCCTCGCTGACCGGCGACGGCATGTGGATCGCCAACGGCGCATTCGTGCTTCTCGACGAGCCGGCCGACGACCGGGAACTCGGCGCGGCGGTGTCCCGCATGCTCGACGCCTCGCGTACCGGGGTGCCCACCCCGGACCTGCGGGGCGGGCCGTCGGCGTTCGCGCCGGTCCTCGACGCCCTCGGCCTACGCACCTACGCCACCTACGCCAAGGGCACCCGGCACGTCGGCGTCGAGCGGGACGCCGACGTGGTGCTGGTGAGCCCCACCCGCAACGGCGGGGCCCGGGAGGGTTTCGTCGGGCTCACCGAACACGCGGTGCGGCTCACCGCCCCCGGCGACGGGGAGTTGGGCGAGGCGTTGCGCGCCGCGCTCGACCGGTCGAGCTGAGGCATGGGCGACGAGCCCCGGCTCAGCCGCCGGACCATGCTGGCCGGCGGCGCGCTGGCCATGGCCGCATCGGCCCTCGCCGGCTGCTCGGCCGACGCGCGTGTCCCGGCCCGACCGGCCGCCCCCGACCCGGCGGCAGGGCTGCCCGACATCCAGTTCGACGTGGCCCGGTTCAGCGCGCCCGAGCAGTCCTCGCCCACCGGCGGCCCGTTCGTCATGCCGCCGGTGCACACCGTCTACCTGACCGCCGCGCTGTCGCGTACCCCCGGCGGCGACGACCAGCGGGAGCTGACCCGGGTGCTCGCCGCCCTGGAGTCGCGCTACCCGTTCGGCGCGGCGGACCTGATGACGTTCGTCTCCTACGGCCTGCCCTACTTCCGGCGGCTGCCCGGCGGGCTCACCGGTGACCTGGTCGGCGCGCACCTGCCCCGGCTGCTCGCCGACCCGACCCGGTCGGTGCTGGAGGAGGCGGTGCCCGCGCCGACCGACGTCCACCCGGACAACCCGGGGGTGACCAAGAGACGGTTCACCGTGCCGGTCCGGATCGAGGACAACGACCTGCTGTTCACCTTCCGCAGCGACCGGGCGGCGGTGATCCAGGACGTGCTGGCCTGGTTCGACGGCAACGGCACGCTGGCCGGCCGGCCGACAGCCCCGCCCGCCTTCGCCGGGCTGCTCACGGTCACCTCCAGCCGGCACATGTTCACCCAGGTCGGCCTGCCCCGTTCGGTGGCCGAGCAGAACCAGCTGCCGTACGCCCGGTTCATCCAGCCCGACTCGCCGATGTGGATGGGCTTCTCCGACCAGCAGGTCAACGCCTCCGGTCCGCCGGAGATCTGCACCTTCGCCGGCCACCCCTCGGCCCGGCTGAGCACCTCCCGGCCCGGCGACTACCTGGACAACGGCGGCATCCAGCACCTGTCGCACGTCATCCTCGACATGCTCCAGTTCTATGACATGGCCGCGCCGGGCACCCCGCCCAGCGAGAACGGCAACTTCACCAAGCGGGTGCAGTACATGTTCCACGCCCCGCCGGTGCACCCCGGCAACCCCGACCAGCTCACCGACGGCGGCGGGCCGTCGTTCCTGCCCGCCGAGAACCGCGGCCCGGACTACGCCGAGCGCACCGCCCGGGGGATCGACCTGCCCCCGGGCGAGCGGCGGATGGGTCACCTGTCGACCCTGCAACGCAGCTCCCGGGCGTCGGACGGCACCCCCATGCACCTGCGGGTGGACGGTCCGGGCTTCGACCCGATGGACGTGCCGGACGGCAGCAGCCAACCGAAGCTGCACTTCAGCGTCTTCGTGCCGACCGCGGACTTCTTCACCCGGATGCGGCGCAGCCAGGCCTCGGTGGACCTGGTGCGCAAGCATCGGGTGGCCGAGCAGGACAACGGCCTGGAACGCTTCCTGACCTGCACCCGCCGGCAGAACTTCCTGGTCCCGCCCCGCAGGCACCGGGCCTTTCCCCTCGTCGAGCTGGCCGGGGGGTAGCGCTCTTCGGGCTCGGTGACGTTGGTGGCATCGAGATCACGGATCGGCGGCAGGTGGTGCCGTCGTGACGGCACCTCAACGGGATGGTGACCGCCACGCGGGGGCCAGCGGTTGCGGCGGATCAGCGGCGGCGGCGGGCCATCCACTGCCAGATGTGGGTGCCGTCGAGACTCGGGTCGTTGCGGGCCACGTAGATCCAGGAAAAGTGACCGGGGAACTGGTAGCCGTTCCAGACGACGTGGTCGTACAGGGTGACCAGTGATCCCGGGATGAGGTGGTGGGCGTGGACCGTGTTGGTCTCGGGAGGCACGGTGTCGTCGTCGCGCGAGGTGACCAGCCAGGTCGGGGTGTGGATCTTCGTCAGCTCCGCGTCGGTGATCAGCGGCGGCCCTTCTCCGCCCAGTGGCTCGACGACGCCGCAGACCGGCACCGACGCGGCGAACAGGTCGGGGTAGGCGACGGTCATCTTCAGGGACATGTAGCCGCCGTTGCTGCAACCGGCCACGTAGATCCGGTCGGGGTCGACGCGCTTGCGGCGTACGAGGTCCTCGATGATCTCGCGGATCAGCGGGGCGAACCGGGGGCCGTCCTCCATCCAGTAGGAGGTGCTCTGCGGGGCGACGACGTACGCGTCGGAGAAGATCCGTTGCGCCTGCGGGGTGGCGAAGCCCAACGCGCCACGGTTGGCGCGCAGGGTGGTCTCGTTGTCGTAGTAGTCGTCGGGCAGTGAGGCGCCCTCGCCGGCCCCGTGCAGCCAGAGGATCAGCGGCAGCCGACCGTGCCGGGGTGAACGCTTCGGGGAGTACAACCGGTATTTCATGCCCGAGCCCGAGACGTGGTGGCTGAAGGCGTCCACCTCGGGGTTCGACAGCCGTCCCTGCACGAAGCTGGTGATGGTGAGCGGTGGGCCGTGACGCCGGACGAGCGGGGTGTTCTGCGTGATGGTGTAGACGAGGTCCAGCCGGACGTTGCGGCCTTTGCTCAGGATGTAGCCGAGGGTGCCGCCGCCGAGTTGACCCTCGGCGTGGCTCAGCTCCAGCACGATGTTCCCGTGCCGGTCGAGCCGGGCTGCGGTCACCGCACGGTCCAGGTCGTACTCGCTGAAGATCAGATCACCGGGAGCGATCGGGATCGGGCTGGTGGCCTTGGCGTGCACGGTGAACGTGCCGGGGTGGAGCCCGGCGGGATCGATCGGCCCGAGCCGGCCGGTGTCGAGGGTGACCGAGGTGACCTGCTCGCCGCCGTCGAGCGTTGTCGCGTCGAGGGTGAAGCTCACGCTGGTGGGGCGGTGGCCGCTGGCCTCGGCGGCAGGGCCGGGCAGCGCCAGGCCGACAGCGGCGCCGGCGCCACCGGCCAGGACGGTGCGGCGAGTGACCGACGTGGACATGCGACCCCCGACAACTATGTAGACATCTGTCGATAGAGGGTCAACGTAGCGCCGGGGAGATCCGCTGGCAACCGGTGTCGACGTGGACGATCAACTGGCGTGCCCCGCGTGTGGGGACGACGCGAGCTCTGCACTTGTGTCAGGGGGGGTGACACAAGCCGTTGGAAGTGGCTACCCTTGTATCAATAACTCGATACAAGGGGGAGTCGTGATTGCTGGTGGGCTCTATCGAATGGCGGGGATGGCTGTCGGTGTGGGAACCGCCTTCGCCCTGACCCGCACCTACCTGTTCGACCTGGCCCCGGTAGCCCTGGTTCTGGCGGTCCTCCTCGGCGCTCTCGCCGGTGAAGCCGTGACGCCCCGACGGGTACGTGGCCGAGGCGCCGCCAGTCTGGTTCCTCGGCGCGTGCGCGATTACGTGCCGAGACGTGACGTCATCGTGGCCGCACTGCTCGGAGCCGGCATCGCGGTTTTTGCCAGCTATCCCACCCCCGAACGTCCTGATCATGAGGTCAAGTACTTCGGCACCGCGGCGCCGGTGAGTCTCGCGAGCACACTGATCGCCCTCGGTGTCACTGCAGCCCTGACCGTCGTGATCGTATGGCTGATCGTTCGTGCTCCTCAGGCGGGCATCAACGAGGCGGATACGGCGACGGACAACGCCTGGCGTCACGATGCCGTACGCCGCCTGGTGCACACGTGCACTGCGGTCTTCGCGATCGTGTTCACGGCCCTCGCCTTCTGGTACGCAGATCGCCAGTGGGACTGGCGCGCTGGAGGTTCACCTGTCTGGGGCCTCGCCCTCAGTGTCCTTGCGGGGCTCGGTCTGGCGACCTTCGGCTACTACGCGGGTGCCCTGGTGGTGACCCCGCCACGGCTTTCCGAAAGCGCCCCGACCGATACTGCCGGCCACATCAGTGCCGACGGGGCAGCCGGATGACCGGCAGCCCCGGGATTCGGATCAACCCGGCCTCGGCTGTGCCTCCGTTCGAGCAGGCCCGCCAGCAGATCGCGGATCTGATCCGGTCAGGAGTGCTTGCGGAAGGACAGCGGCTCCCGACGGTCAGGCAGCTCGCCGCCGATCTGGGGCTTGCCAACGGCACCGTGGCGCGCGCATACCAAGAACTTGAGGCAGCCGGCCTGGTCGTCACCAGACGGGCCGCCGGTACCCGGGTAGCTTCCGCAGCCGTCCTGCAGCCGGCTGCCCGCATCGAAGCTCTGGCCCTGCGGGCCCGCGAGTTCGTCATCGCCGGTCGCCTTCTCGGTGCCGGGGATGACGAACTCACCGCCGCCCTCGCTGTCGCGCTGAGAGCCGACAGGGAGGGTAAAGGTCCCTCGCCGGCGGGCTCCCTGCCGTAGCCCCGACGGCGGGTCGTCGCGCAGACCAACGCCCTGCTGCACTGGTTCCCACGCCTCAGCATCCGCTGGGAGATCCGCGAAGTGTTCCTCACCCGCGCCTGCGCCATCATCTGCCGGCGCCGACTCCAGCGCCCAGAGAGTGCGGAGTTGCAAGGCTGACGAGCGGTGTTCACGGTGTCCCGCAGTGACGGCGGGAGGTCCGCCAGCCCGGATTGCCGTACCCAGTGGCACAGGTACGCCGCATCGCCGCCGGCCACGAGGATGACGTCAGTCTCCCGTACCCAGGGGACCCACCGCTGCTCGCCGATGCTGGGCAGCGCCGTCAGCTCCAGGACACCCAGCGACTTCCAGCCCAGGCCGCACCTGGGCAGCGGCGTCTGACCGTTGATGAAACGCCAGGCCGAGGCTGGCCCGGACATGGGGTTGCCGTACCGCGCCGTGGGGATGCAGAGGGCACCGGAGTCGGCGATCGGCTTGCCCCACCGTCGTCGACCGGGCCCCGGCCGCCAGGATCCGGAACACCCGACTGGCGGCGATGTGCGCAGCCGTTCAGCGCATGCCCACCGGTCCGCCGACGCAACAGCCCCCTACCGCCCGCTCGGCTGGCCGGTGGTGCCCGCGACCTCCGGCTCGGCCGTGTCCCGCTCCGGGCCGGCCGGTCCGACCTTGGCCGGAGCGCCGGGGCTCGCGGCGGTCTGCAACTGGTACGACCGGTAGGTCAGCCAGAGCGCGACCAGCCCGGCGACGGCCGCCGCCACGCTGGCGATCTGGTCGGCCAGGTCCGGGCCGAGCGCCAGTACCCCGACGACGATGATCAGGACCGCCAGCGCGCCGAGCGCCACGGTGCGGACCTGCGGCTTGGCCAGGTGCGCCGTCCAGCGGCGCGGGATCACCCTGATCACCAGCTCCGCCAGGATGATGCCGGCCATCACCAGGATCGGCACCTGCCACGGCTCGATCTTCACGGATCTTCCTCCACCCCGTCTCCGGTCATCCGAGCGCCGCCTTCATGGCGGCGATGAACTCCGAGGTCAGGTCGGACTCACCGCTCAGCATCTGGTCGGTGTGGTAGACGAAGACCTCGGCGAACGTGCGGTATCCCGGATGCATCGGCCGGGGCCGGGCATTCTCCACCGCACCCCGTAGTGCTTCCAGGTGTGGGATGACCGCCTGGAGGTTCGTGTCGTTGTACGCCTCGGCCAGGGTCGGGGCGAAGCCGTGCCCGGCGAGGATCTTCTGGGCTGCCGCGCCGGTCATGAAGTTGATGAACCGGAGGGCTTGGTCGGGGTGGGGGCAGGTGCGCACCAGGGCGAGGCTCTGGCCGCCGAGCACCCCGGGCTTCAGTGGGAGCACCTGGATCTTTCCGGCCAACAGGTCAAGGTCTTTGCGCTGCTGAAGCTCGCGGTACTTCACCGGCCAGTTGCGCATGAACGTCGGTTTCGTTTCGACGAACGTGTCCAGGCTCGCGTTCTCGTCGCTGGAGAGGGTGACCTTCTTGGCCTCGATGGCCGCCCGCAACGGTCGCAGCGCCTTCTGCCAGGGCTTCAGCTCGAACAGGATCTCGCCCTTCGGACTCAACAGTTCAGGGTCCACGGACAGGGCGTGCTCCAGGATGTTGACCAGGAAACCCTCGTTGTAGTTCGACGAGTTGGGACGTAGCTGGCCGACGAACGAGCGCTTGTCGGCGGCGGCGAAGGTGCCGAGCACGAGCGACAACGTCACCTTGTCGGGCTGGTCGGTCTCGGGGTTGCGCCAGAACAACATGCCGACATCGGCGTTCAGTGGCGCGGCCCAGTAGCTGTTTGGGGCGTCGGCGACCTGGTGGAGATCCTTCACCGACGTCAGGAAGTTCGGGTCGGTCAGCCGGATCGGGGTGATCAGCTTCTGCGCGGCGAACTCGGGAATGTCAACGATGTCCAGGTTGAGGATGTCGGCGCTGCCATTCTGGGCCGCCGTCAACAGCCTCTTGCGTTCGTCGCCGGATCCGCCCTCGACCTCGTCGGTGAACCGGACCGGGGTATCGGGGTTGGCCTGGTTCCACATGTCCATCAGCAGCTTCCGTGCGCCGGTGGGGTCGGCGCCGGTGGCGAGTCGGAGCTCGACCGGTGGTGGGCGATGTCCCCCGGGCACCAGGTAGACCGCTGAGGCGCTCAGCGCGCCGCAGGTCAGCACCCCGCTGAGAAAGGAGCGCCGCGAGTACTGCTCGGACATGATGCGGACTCCTTCGATCCAGGCCGGTCACATGTGCGCAACGAGTCATTCATCACATTACGCTTTGGTGTTGATGAATGACGGGTCCGGTAGGGACGGTTGGCGGAGTCGTACTGTCGGAAACCGGATTCCATGCCGGGGCCGGCTGCGGTGTCACCCGACAACCGGCGGCCAGGTGCCACCCGATGTCGGTGTGCGGTCGTCCGACGCGTCCGGGCAGCGGTTTCCACCGTGTGGGGAAACGGCAGCCGGCCGGTCCAGAGTCATTTACCGACGCTATGGTCAGCCCTGGGATATGCAGCAACGGGTCGGCGCGTCAAGGTACGCGGCGCAGTTCCCGCACGACGAAGGCCGCGGGGCGCTTCGCGCAGTCTTCCGACCACACCGGCAAGAGGAAGCTCCGGAGACGTCCGGGTGGCCCGCGGCGGTCACACCAGCCTGCTGCGGACCACCCGACCAGGCCGGCGGCCCGCGGATCCGTGACGGTGTCCCCACCGCCAGCCCGCGTCGGCGAGCAGCGGAGATTCGGACTCCCTGCCAGTTCGCCGTGGTGGCGTAGAAGTGGACGCTGAGCCCGAAGGTCGAGACGAGCGGGACGGTGAGCCGGCCGAGGGCGGACACGCCCGCCGTGGTCAGGAAGCCGCGGTGGAGTTCCTGTACGGCGGCATCCCGGAACACCACGTCGTCGTCGTGGACGTCGAAGAATCCGACGGTGAAGTCCCGGCCGGAGCCGACCGGCCCACCGACGAAGGGCAGCCTGGCTGCGGTCGCCGCCCGGGCGACCGGGCCGGCGTGCGAGTCGCCGAGCAGCAGGAACCTAGCCGGCGCGGTAGTGGTCGAGGACGGCGTCGTCACAGTCAGGTCAGGACGAGGAGGTCCATCCAACTGGTGGCAGGTTCGGTGGGGTCAGCCTCGGCGGCGGCGCGGAGTCGGGCGAGGCCCCGGGCGTAGGCGGCGTCGGGGAGGGCGCGGAGCTTGGAGTCCGCAGCGCGGCGGAGCCCGTCGGCGTAGGCGGTCAGGGTGGGTGCGCTGCGTTGCGGCAGCGGTCGGAGTGAGACCTGGGCGAAGCCTGCCGTGGCGAAGGCCGCGCAGACCCGGTCGACGGTGGGGTAGGTGTCGACCAGACCCGCTGTCTCGGGGAAGAACCGCACCCGCAGGTCCCGGTCACAGCGGCCCGGGAAGGAGTTGCGGATGAGCACCGGAGCGCCCGGTTTGAGTGCCCTGCGTAGTTCGCGGGCCGACGCCTCCAGATCGTCCAGATGGTGGATCACGGAGCCGAGCCATGCCGCGTCCGCGCAGCCGTCCGGGACCGGCAGCGACTCGGCCTTCCCGTCGAGCGCCCGGATCTCCTCGGACGCAGGTATCAGCGCCCGCATCGCTGCGGCCGGCTCGACGGCCAGCACCCGGACTCCGAACCAGGCGTGGAATGCGCTCGCGAACGCCCCGGTCCCCGCACCCACGTCGAGCACCGTCATGCCGGGTGCGAGACCGGCCGCTGCGGACACCGCGGTACGCCAGGCGTCCAGGCCGTCCCGGGGGACCTCCCGAGCCGCCTGGTAGTCGGCGGCTGCCCGGCTGTCGTAGCGTGTTTCAGCCATGCTCGTCTGCTCTCCGTGCTCCACATCCGACGTGCTCTGCCCACAGGTGTCGTTCAATGCCCGGACAGTCTCTCGGTGATGTCCCCGAGCTCCGCGTCCGCCTCGCCGAAGACGGCGTAGAAGAGCCAGCCGCGAGGAGGAACCAGGGTGCTGGCCGCCAGCGGAAGGATGCCGTCGCGGCCACTGCTCGCGAGCCGCCCCGCATCATCCAGCAGGTGGATCAGTCGCTCGAAGTAGTCGTCGCCGCCGATCCGGACGAACGCCAGGCGCAACCGCACGCCCAACTGCTGGGCGATCATTCCGGGCGAGAGGCGGGCGTTGACCTCCAGCACCGGGATCAGCTCCCCCGACGCGGTGGTCATCGAGTCGACGGACAGCGGCCCGCGGTAGCCCTCCGCCGCCGCGGCCCGGGCCACCGCCTCCACGCATGCGCGGTATTCCGCACGGTCGAGCCGCTGCATCAACTGCGGCGTCGGGGACGACGAACCCCGGTAGGAGTGACCGACGTTGAGGATCTGGCGAACGCCGTGCCACACCAGTTCCCCTTCCGGGTCGATCGTCAGATGCGCGGCGAAGTCGTCGGACCGTTCGAACAGCGGCTGGACCACCAATTCGATCATGTCCTCCGGTCGCCGACTCAGGCTGCGTTCGACCAACGCGAGTCTGGCCGGTGAGTCGAGGATGACATTGCCCTGCCCGGACACTCCGTAGGGGTCCTTGACCACGCACGGCAAGACCGCCGCCTCGCGTAGTTCCCGCAGTGAGGTGACGACCCGTCCGGAGCCGGGTAGTCCCAGCCGCGTCGACCAGGTCTTGGAGTTGACCAGCCGGACGGCGTTCAGGTCGGGCAGCGCCGCGTCCAGTCCGAGGCTCCTGACCGCAGCGGCCGTCCCCGGCAGCACCGCGTACGGTTCGGGCCGCGCGCCGGTGAACCCTGGCAGACCGACCGTAGCCAGGCGCTCCTCGACGGGGAGCGCGGGATCGCCGGGAACCGGCAGGTGGCGCGCGCCGAAACCTGCGGCACGCATCACCTCACCGAAGGCCGCAGGCGGCCGGTGGTGGGTGAGCAGCACGTCGTCGGGGCGACAGAGGACCGCCTGTAGCTCGTCCATCCCTCGCAGCAGTCGCTCGGCGTGCGGATCACGCAGGGTCGGCAGTTGCGCCAACCCGGTCGGTCGCCACCGGTGCTCCGCGTCACAACTGCCGAATCTGACGACCGGGGCCGCCGGGGCCACGGTCACGACGTGGTTCCGGCTTCGGGGCGCAGGAAGCGGTGCGCGATGCGTTCCAGGGTACGGAAGTCGTCGACGCTCACCTCCTGCAGGTCGATGGGCCTCCCGGAGAGGTCTTCGAGCAGGTAGATGAACTCCAGGAAGTCCAGGGAGTCGATGAGCCGGGCCTCGATCAGGTCCTCCGTCGGGCTGGGCTCGCGGTCGAGTTCGGGGTTCTTGGTCTGGATCCATTCGGCGATCCGCTTCACGACTGCTCCAGGTTGTGTGTCGAACGGTGGGATGACGGATCCGGGGAGCCGGACCTCGGTCGACAGCGGTGGCGGCGGCCCCCTCCCCGTCGGGGGTGATGGTCAGCGGCCACTGGTCGATATCGCTGGACCCTTTCCGCAGGGCTGGCCGCCGCGTAGGGCGGCGAGAGCCGCGGCGAACTCCGCGCGGAAACCGGCGACGTAGGCTGCGGCCGGCCGTGCCGTCCGGAGTGCGGCGCACCCGAGGCCCGCGTACCGGGCCATCTGCTCGACCTGACCCTCGGCCTCTGCGGTGGGTGCGGCGGCGGAGCCTCGCGGGACCGGTCGGCGTCCACCCATCACGCTGGTCCAGGCGATCAGCGTCGCCGGCAGCGGCTGCGGCGCGTCGGTGACCGGACCGCGCAGCACCCGGTGCGGACGTCCCGGCCAGCCGATCGAAAAGCGGTCGGTGACGACGGTGTCCCCGGTGCCGGCCCGCAGGAGTGCCGCCTTGTAGGAGGGGTGCGCGGCCGACTCGGCCGTGACCACGAACGCGGTGCCGCACAGCGCGCCGGACGCACCGGCCCGCAGGGCATCGAGCAGGTCGGCGCCGGTGGTCACCGCGCCGGCGACGAACGCCGCAGGCTCCTGGTCGTACTGGGCGAGCAGTTCGCGTATGCCCAACCTCCCGAGGTGGTGGCCGCCGGCCTCGATGCCCTGGAGCACCACGCCGTGTGCGCCCAGTCCGGCCGCGACCGACGCGTCGGCGGCGGTGCCCACCTGGATCAGCAGGCGGTGTCCGGCGGCCAGCACCCGTGCCGCCTCCGGCTCGGGAAGCAGGCCGTAGCTGTTCAGAAGCAGTGGCCGGTCCGCACTGGCGAGCAGCGCGCCCACCTGATCGGTGAGCAGCCGCCCGGCGACCTCGGGGATCACGTTCACCGCGAAGGTGCGCCGGGTGCGCGCGGCGGTGTCGACCACGAGCGCGGCGCTCTGGTCCGGGTTGCTCTTGTAGAGGGCGACGGTGCCGAGCGCGCCGCTGTCGCTGACCGCTGCGGCGAGCGCCGGTCCGGCGACGCCGCCCATGCCTGCCTGAATGAGGGGAAATTCGACTCCGAGGGCTTGCGCTCCCCGTTCCGCCGCCGCCACCATCCTTGCGGCCGGATCATCCGGAAGGTCAGCCACGAACATGACGGACCTGCCGCAGCGCCTCCTGTGGTGTGCCGTGCGCCAGCAGCATCGCGTGCACCCAGCGTTCGACACCGAAAGCCGTGCAACTGCTGTGGGCGACTGCGTCCGCACTGGTGATACCGAGCCGCTCGCCGAAGAAGTTACGGTGCCGGTTGACCGACGCGATGGCGGTGCCGTCGGTGGCGACGAATTCATGTTTGACCGGGTCGAGGGCCATCAGTTTGGCCCGCGAGCCGCTCTTGTCGTAGAAGGGGTCGCTGGCGGGCTGGTACGACAGCACGATGCCGAGTCGTTCGGCCAGAGTCTCGATGAGTTCCTGAGAGCGGGCGAGGTGCTCGCGGGCGCCCTCCGCGGTGCCGAGGTAGACGATCTCGCGCATGTGGAAGCCCCAGAGGCGGCGCAGACCGTCGTAGTGGTCCTCGTTGCGGAAGCAGCGGCCGGTCGCGGTCAGTCTCAGTCCCGGGCCGACATCCTGGCCCTGCAACGAGAGCAGCAGGCCGTAGCAGGTGGCCGATGGCAGCAGGTAGCCGGTGGGTCGAACCGGCTGCTCCGCTACCGGGCCCCCGGATGCCAGTGCCTCGACCGCATCCTCGGGAAAACGGGCGGCGGTCACCCCGAGGTGCGGGAAATTGCGGAAGTAGTCGAGCCGGGCCAGGCCCTCCGCAGGCAGAAGTGGCGGCCCGACCACTGCGGAGGCACCGAGTTCGTCGGCCATGTCGGTGAACAGGGCGTCGAGTTCGAGCAGGAGTGCGGCTCGCTGTGGTTCGAGGACGACCAGGCCGGGGCCGGGGTTCCGTAGGGTGAGAGCTCCGGCCGGGGCGGGTGGTGTGCGCAGTGCCATGGGTGACCTGCTCCTGTGAGGGTGGGCGGGACAGGGAGCGGCGGAGTCGCTCAGGCCGCGGCCTGGTCGAACAGGCCGATCCGACGGTAGAACGCGTCGGTACGGGCCGTGACCGCGTCGTGGGCGGCGCTCCGGGAAGGGTCGGCGAGGACACGGCTGCGGAAGGCGAACGGATCGGGAATTCCCGCGTTGCGGTAGGCGTCCACGCTGTAGAGCTGCTGTAGCGAACTCGCGATGTACTTCTCCACGTACTGGCGGGCCACGGCGATCTCCTTGTCGTCGCCGTCCGTACGCAGCCGCAACCACAGGGCACGTACCAGTTGGGCGCCGAAGGCGATGTGCCGGGACTCGTCCTGGTGGTGTACCCGGTTGATGGCGCGAATGGTCTCCGGGAGGGCGGCGTCGGCAGCCATCCTGCTGTTGAAGTGATCGACGATCTGTTCGAAGATCAGGATCCGGCTGAACACGATGAAGTTGTCCAGCAGGGCGGAGTGCTGCTCCTTGGGGAACGTCATGGCCCGGTTGGCGAACAGCTTTCCACCGTAGCGGAGGCAGAATTCGGCGAAGAACCACATGTGCTCGTTCTCTTCGCCGAGGAAGTGGTGAAAGAACGGGGTGGGGATCTCGAAACCGGGGGTGTGGATCCGCTGTACCACCTCCTGCATCAGCTCGCGGATCCCATGCACGTTGAGGCTGTAGAAGTTGATGCTCTCCCACTTCGACAGGGCGAGATACTGCTCGCGGTCCAACTCCGCGGCGGCTGCGGTGCCATGCACCGTCACCAGATCCTCGCTCATCCACAGCGCACCCTCGGGGATGCTCTCGGGCCACTCGAAAGTCTGGTAGGGGTTGTAGTACTCGCTCTCGGCGGCTGCGGTGAGCCGAGTGACGGCGATGGCGACCTCGTCGTCCCAGATCGTGGCGTTAGTGGTCATCGGGCGGTCTCTCCAAGCTTCTTCTCGGTACTGGTTGTCGCACGGGTCGAGCGGAAGCCGGCCAGGTCGAGAGTGCCTGTGGCGCTGTCGACCAGGAGAGTCTCGAAGGCGCGCAGCAGGAGGTCGATGTCGTGGCGCGGGATCAGTTCGGTGTCGGCCAGCAGATAGAGCAGGCAGGTGTCGGGCGCGTAACCGGTGTGCAGGAAGAAGGTGGCGTCCTGGCGCTCCCACGAACCCACGAAGGTGAGCCTGGTCCGGCCAAGGAGCGCACGCAGTCCGTCCGGGCCCGCATCGGTGAGCGGTAGCTTCTCCCAACGGTCGTGCATACGTTTGTCGTTGAAGAAGCAGCCGAGGTTGAGTGCGCCGTGGCTGCGTTCGCGTGCCTCGTCGAGAATCTCGTCCACGGCCGACGGGTCGTACTGGGCATGACGGTAGGCGTTCATTCCGGTCAGAAAGGTCCGGCGTACCGTCTGTTCGAAGGTGTCGTCGCCGACGTTCAATGCGAACAGCGCGTTCTCCACCATGGGGGCCACGAGCCGACGGCTGCGCTCGTCATGCCGGTTGACCGCGATGAGCTGCAGCGCCACGGTGTCGTGCCCGGTGTAGGCACCGAGTACGGCCGCGGTGGCGGCCAGCAGCACCGTGCCGGTGCTGACCTGGCAGCGTTCGGCAAGCACGGTCGTGGCGACCGCGACGGCGGGGGAGTCCATCCCCAGCCGGACGAAGCGCTCGGGTCTGCCCTCGCCGGTGACCGTTCGAAACAGCGTCGGCGGCACGGTGTGCAGCGTGCGACGCCAGTACTCCGCCGCCGCCGCACCGCGGGCGGCACCAGGACCCTCCGTCTCAAAGCGTGCCTGGTCGAGCGGCTGCCACTGCGGTTCCGGCGGCCCGCTGCCGTCGAGCAGTTGCTGCAGATCGCGCTCCAGTTCGCGTGCGCCCCAGAAATCGACAGCCAGGTGCGAGAACACCAGCACGGCGACGGCTGGACGTCCGTCCTGCAGGACGAGCGCGCATCGGAAGGGCCATTCCTCGGCGTGGCGAAAGGTCAGGCCCACCAACTCTCGTGCCAGCTCGGCAGCAACGTCGTCGGCGGCGCCGGATGCTGCGTCCGCCACCGTGAGGGACAGCGCGCCCTCGGCCCAGACCTCCTGGACGGGCCCGTCGCCCCCTTCGTGAAAGCGGGTACGCAGCACTTCGTGCCGCGAGACGAATGCGCTGAGGACCGCCTCGACCTGTGCGGTGGAGAGACCGGACGGGATCTTCGCGATGCGGCGGATGTTGAAGTAGTAAGCATCGTCACCGAGCCAGCGAATGGCCTTCCAGATGGCGCGCTGACCCCACGTCATGGGGGCGGTTTCGGATCGTTTTCCTTGGAACGTCAACGAATGGGCACCGAGGTGCTGCATTGCCAGATTCCTCAGGTCAGGCATCGCCCGGGGCGACGCGGGAGAAGGTGCCACAAGAGAACGGAAGGGCGGTGCCGCGACGACGGCCGGGTGATCGGCGCCGCACGGACATCGCGGAGAATCTGGCATACCGGTCAGGACGCCGATGAGATAAGCGTCGGTAAGGGGAAGGGGTGCCTCGACACTGAGGCCCGGCTCGGGACGGCCCTGGGCTCGCGCACGAACTGTCTCCGGGTAGGGCGGAAACGTCAGCGAACAAGCCCGGAATCGCTGCGCATCACCTCCGATAGCGCGAAGGGTGCGAAGCGGCCCGGACTGGACATGCGGACCCGGCCGAACACGGAGTGCAACGGTAACCACATCGATCCAGGTCTGTCTAGACCGATCCGTGCGACGGATCAGAGATCCGATCCGTTGTACAGAACCAGTAGATGACCATCAATGAAATTCTTGACGTCACACGAGGTCTGGGCCAGACTCTGGACCGCGAGCTTCCCCGGCGACAGTGGCGTTCCCGGGTTCGCGGGAGTCCCGCTGTTTCCCTCCTCCGATCGCAATCGGATCCCGGCGAGTTGCCCTTTCATCCGTGCCGCTTGCTCGTCCTGCACGCCCTGACGGACTCGGAGGAGTTCCTGATGCCTTCCACGACGCCCGACCCGGGCGCCGGACCGCTCCGACGACGCGCCGTCCGATGGCTGGCCACTGTGCGGCTGCTGCGCTACGCACACCCGGGACTGATCGTCGGCACGGGTGTGCTCCACCTTGCAGTCGGCCTGCTCCCGATTGCCTTCATCCTTGCGACAAGTACCCTGATATCGAGAATCCCTGATGCTATGTCAGGTTTCGGCGGCCATGGTGGCATAGGTCGGATCGGGCTCGCGCTGATGCTGGCCGTCGCCGCTTTCGTGCTGCAACAGCTTCTTGTCCCGTTCCAGTCGGTGCTGGCCGAACTGGTGGTCCGTCAGGTCGACGGCGCGTGCATCGTCCGACTGATGGCCTGTGCGCTGCGCGATCTCCCGGTCGCGGAACTGGAGCGGCAGGAGGTGCTCGATGTGCTCTCGGACGCCCGCAACGGCTTCGAACGGGTGGTCCCCACCCCGGGCGATGCCGCCGCCGGAACTCTGGCCCTGATCGCCCGCTACACCCAACTTGTCGGGGCGGCGGTCATGGTGTCCGTGGTCCTGGGACCTGGTACCGGTGTGCTGGTGGCCGTGACGGCGCTCGTGATCCGGTTCGGCCAGCGCGGATCGCTGAGCCGCTTCGGCGCGGTACGGGCGACCCTGGCCGGTCCGCGGCGGCGACTGTCCTACCTACGACGCACGGCGACCGGGACCGGGCTGGCCAAAGAGGCACGGGTGCTCGGCCTGGTCCCCTGGCTCCGGCAACGCCATGGCAGGGAGGCACGCGGCTACCTGGAGCCGTTGTGGGCGACCCGGCGCAGACTGCTGTTCTGGCCCTTCGTCGCGCTGGCCGTGTTCGGCCTGCTCGGCGGCGGCGCGGCGCTGTCGGCCCTGGCCGAGGACGGCACGGACGGCTCGCTGACGCTGCTGCAACTGTCCGTCGCTCTTCAGGCCGTGCTGATTCCCATGCGCTTCGGTGTCTACTTCCCGGAGAGTGACATGCAGACGCTCTACGGGTTGGCCGCCCACGACGCACTGACCCGCCTGGAGCAGGTCGCTGCGGACGGCGGCGGCCACGATCGGCAGCACGACCCCGGTCACGGATCTGATCCGGCCGAGGCCATCCGCTTCGAGAGCGTCGGGTTCCGCTACCACGACGGTGCCCCCGCCGTGCTCGACGGGCTCGACCTCGAACTCGCACCGGGAACGTCGACGGCGATCGTCGGCCTCAACGGTGCAGGCAAGACGACACTGGTGAAGCTCCTGACCAAACTGCACGAACCCACCAGCGGCCGGATCACCGCAGGCGGAGCCGACATCGCCGGTATCTCGCCGTCGGCCTGGCACCGGCGCATCGCCGTGATCTTCCAGGACTTCACCCGCTTTCACCTCACCGCCGCCGAGAACATCTGGCTGGGCCGACCGGACCTCCTCGGCGACCGCCACGCGCTTGACACCGCAGTCCGGCGCGCGGGTGCTCTGGAGATCGTCGAGGGCCTCCCGCACGGCGTGGACACGGTCCTCAGCGCCGAGTACGAAGGTGGCACCGACCTGTCAGGCGGTCAGTGGCAGCGGATCGCCCTGGCCAGAGCCTTGCTGGCACTGGAGTGCGGGGCCTCCCTCCTGGTGCTCGATGAGCCCACCGCCCAACTCGACGTCCGCGCGGAAGCCGCGTTCTTCGAGCGGTTTCTGGACATGACCAAGGGTGTGACCAGCGTCATCATCTCGCACCGCTTCTCCAGCGTGCGTCGTGCCGACCGCATCGTCGTGCTCGCCGACGGCCGGGTGGCCGAATCCGGCACGCACGAACAGCTGATGGAACTCCGCGGAAGCTATGCCGAGCTCTTCAGGATTCAGGCGGAACGCTTCACGTCGGACGAAGCCGCCGGCCCGTCGACGACCGAACGGCTCCTGCCGAGGATCGATGGAGCGCCCCGATGACCACCATCCTTGCGGCCCGACACCTTCTGCGGCTCGCCTTCCGCTGTGATCCAGGGCGCCTCGCGCGTGCCGCAGCGATGCTGGCCGCTGGATTCCTGTCCACCCCGTTGATCGCGTTGTGCCTCAAGTCGCTCACCACCGCAGCGGTCAATCACGACTCCGGCACCGCCGCACGGCTGGCCCTGACAACGGCAGCGCTGCTGGTCTTCGAGCTGATGATGAACCACTTCGCCCACCTCTCCTACTTCGAACTGGGCGACCTCAGCGAGGTGGAACTCCAGAACGAGCTGATCACGCTTGCCCACGGCGTCGGCAACCTCGAACGACTGGACACCCCGGCCTACGCCGACACCCTCGCGTTGGTCCGCGAAGAACTCCCCCGCACCCGCGCCTCCTTGGAGGCCGTTCTGCAACTCGGTGGCCTGGTCCTGCAGATGGTCCTGACCGCGGTCCTGCTCGGCTCGCTCAACACGTGGCTGCTGCTGCTTCCCATCGCCGGAGCGATCCCCGTCCTGGCGGGCAATCGGGCTCAGCGTCTGGTGGATCGGGCCAAGGAGGAGACCGCCGCGCTGACGCGCCTCGGCCGGCACCTGCTGGAGACCACCACCACGCTCGCGTCGGTCAAGGAGATCCGCCTCTCGGGCGCCGAGGCCATGCTGATCGAACGCCACCAGCGCGACTGGGCCACCACCACGACCGCGCTACGCCGGGCCCAGACCGGGGCTGCCCTGCTGCGCGCAGCAGGGCAGCTCACCTTTGCCGCTGCCTACGGCGGTGCGATCTATCTCGTGGTCCGGCAGGCGCTACAGGGCGGCTCGGGGCTGGGCGACGTGATTCTGGTGATCGCTCTGGCCGCCCAGATCTCCTTCCAGGTGTCCAATGGACTCGGCCTGCTGACAATTGTCCAGACGGCGGGTGGCACGATGGAGCGGATCCGGACACTCCGCACTGCCGCCGCATCGCCCGCACCTGCCGGACCCGGGTCGGCGCACCTGCCCGCCGTCCTCACTCGCGGCATCCGTCTCGACCACGTCAGCTTCCACTACCCGAACAGCGACCGGAAGATCCTCGACGACGTCACCCTCGACATCCCGGCAGGCACCGCGCTCGCCGTGGTCGGCGAGAACGGGGCGGGCAAGAGCACCCTGGTCAAACTCCTGTGCGGGCTGTACCGGCCGACCTCGGGAAGAATCCTGGTGGATGACGTCGACCTCGCCTCCGCCGCCCCTGCCGAGTGGCAGCGCCGGGTGTCGACCCTCTTCCAGGACTTCGCCCGGCTGGAACTGCGACTGCGGGACAACACCGGCATCGGCGACCTCGACCGAATCGACGACGACCAGGCCCTGCACCAGGCGATCGACCGGGCCGAGGCGGGCGCCGTCCGGGCGCTGGTCCCCGACGGCCTGGACGGGCTGCTCGGCCGGGGGTACGGCGACGGCACCGAACTCTCCGGCGGCCAGTGGCAGAAACTCGGGCTGGCCCGCACGCTGCTGCGCCGAGGCCCGCTTCTCGTCGCCCTGGACGAACCCGCCTCCGCCCTGGACGCGACCGCCGAGCAAGCGCTCTTCGAGCGCTTCGCCGACCTCGTCACGGAAACCCGCGCGGACACCGGCGCGGTCACCGTACTGGTGTCGCACCGCTTCTCCACCGTGCGGATGGCCGACCTGATCGTGGTCCTGGAGCAGGGCAGCGTCTCGGAGGTCGGCACCCATGCGGACCTCGCCGCGAGTGGTGGCCTCTACGCGGAGCTGTACCACCTTCAGGCCCGCGCCTACGCCTAACCTCGGTCCTTCCGGATGGTCGTTCGCGCGGGGACCGGAGGCGACGGTCTTTCGTCGCGGTCGGTCCTCCGCAATGCACGCCGACGTACGGGCGATCCATGGGACCGCGAGAACGTCGACGGCCTGCGGCTGCTGGCCGACAGGGGCCGTGGTCGACGCGGCAGGCGGTCGTCGATGCCGCCGGTCGGCCGGGTCCGCTAAGGGACAAGACAGGCGAAGCTGGTGTGACCCTTGCCTCATCATCGACCTGTCTCTATCTTTGATGGAAAGCGCTTTCCCTTACCAGGTGCTCATGCTCGAAAGGGTGAAATCAGATGAGACGCAAAGTCGCCTCGCGGTGGCTGGCCGGCGGTGCCACTGCGGTCGCGGGTGCCGTCGTCGCGCTGGCGCTGCAGATTCCCAGCGCCTCGGCCGCCACGAACCTGAGCCTCGGCGCCGGCGCCGACGGCTCCAGCAAGGCCAGCGGCACCAGCTACGGCAACGTCATCGACGGCAACGCCAGCACCTACTGGTCGCCGAGCGGCTCGACCGGCACGGTCTCGGTCAAGTGGGGCAGCGCCACCACGGTGTCCTCGGCCGTGATCGTGCAGGCCTCGGGCGGCGGCTCGATCAGCGGCTGGCAGCTCAAGAACAACGACACGGGGGCTGTCCTGGCCAGCGGCAGCAGCGCCCCGAGCACCATCAACTTCTCCTCGACGTCGCTGAAGAAGGTCTCCTTCGTCATCACCGGCGCGTCCGGCGCCCCGCGGATCGCCGAGTTCGAGACGTACGCCAGCGGCGGGTCGACCCCGACCACCAGTCCGACCTCTGGCCCCACCAGCGGTCCGACGTCCAGCCCGACCAGCAACCCGGGCACGCCGACCGGCGCGTGGCCGTCGTCGGCCGGCCCGGCCAGCATCTCCGGCACGGTCAACGTCTCCGGCACCTTCGACGGCGGGATGAAGACCTACTGCTGCATCGGTGACGGTGGGCAGGGCGAGTCGCAGGACCCGATGTTCAAGATTGCCAACGGCGGCACGCTGCAGAACGTCATCCTCGGTTCGCCCGCCGGCGACGGGGTGCACTGCGAAGGCACCTGCACCCTGCGTAACGTGTGGTGGAACGACATCGGTGAGGACGCCGCCACCTTCAAGCAGACCAACGGCGGCACCTCGTACGTCATCGGCGGCGGCGCGCGCAGCGGCAGCGACAAGACCTTCCAGCACAACGGCAACGGCACGGTCAACATCGCCGGCTTCTACCTGAAGGGGTCCGGCAAGCTGTACCGCGGCTGCGGCAACTGCACCACCTCGTACACCCGCCACGTGCGTATCGACAACGTCCTGGTCGACGACATCGACATGCTCGCCGGCATCAACAGCAACTGGAACGACACCGCGACGATCACGCGCGTGGTCGTGATCGGCTCGGCCACCATCTGCGGCAAGTACAAGGGCGCGCCCAAGGGCAGCGAACCCAGCTACCTCGGTGAGGGCTGGAACGACGCCAACTGCAAGGTCAACAGGAGTGACGTCACCTTCCGGTAGTCACCCTGGACGACTTCCTTTACCGAGGGGCACCCGCCGCCGGGCGGGTGCCCCTCGGGGCCGCAGCCGGGCGGACGGGTGCTGGACACCGCCTCCGAGGTGGCGTCGCCCGTGTCGCGGGCGTATCGGAGGACGGCTCGTCCTTGACTGCGTCCCGGTCTACCGTTGCGTGCTGCCGGTGTCAGGTCAGCAGCGGTAGCGCCTGCTGGCGGACGGTGACGTAGCGCTCGTACACCTCGGGGGTGTCGGCGGCGGCGGTGACGTCCTCGGCCGCGACCGGCCACGACGGTGGCGCGGCCTCGCCGGACAGCGCCCAGGCCGCCTGTCGTGCCGCGCCGAGCGCCACGTACTCGGCGGGGCGCGGCACGCTCACCGACGCGCCGAACAACGCCGGCGCGACCGCCCGCACCGCGCGGGACTGGGCCGCGCCGCCGATCAGCAACACCCGGTCGACCGGGACATCCTGGGCACGGAGCGCGTGGAGGGCGTCGGCGATGCCGCCGAGCATGCCCTCCACCGCGGCCCGCGCCAGGTTCGCCGCCGAGGCATTCGCCCGCGTCAGGCCGGCGAGCAGCCCGCGCGCGTCGGGCAGATTGGGGGTGCGTTCCCCATCCAGGTACGGCAGCAGGGTCAACCCGCCCGCGCCGGGTTGCGCCGAGAGCGCCAGCTCGTCCAACTCGGCCAGGGACCGGCCGAGCAGGTCGGCGACCGTCACCAGCACCCGGGCCGCGTTGAGCGTGCACACCAGCGGCAGGAAGCGGCCGGTCGCGTCGGCGTACCCGGCCACCAGGCCGCTCGCGTCGGCGGTCGGTACGTCACTGAGGCCGTACACGCACCCCGAGGTGCCCAGCGAGACCACCACGTCACCCGGCCGCAGGCCGACGCCGAGTGCCCCGCCCATCGTGTCGCCGGTGCCGGCCGAGAGCAGCGCGCCGGAGGCGGTCTCTCCGACCACCTCGGCCGGCCCGGCCACCCGGGGGAGTGCCACGTCCCGACCGAAGGCGAGCCGCACCAGGTCCTGCCGGTACGCTCCGGCGGCCGGTGACCAGTAGCCGGTGCCGGACGCCTCGCCCCGGTCGGTCGTCGGCTCCCCGCCGTCCGCGCGCAGCCGGTGGGTGAGCCAGTCGTGCGGCAGCAGCACCATGCTGGTGCGGTCCGCGAGCGCGGGCTCGGCGTGGGAGAACCAGCGCAGCTTGGTGACCGTGAAGCTGGCCACCGGCACCAGCCCGACGGCGTCGGCCCACGCCTTCGGGCCGCCGAACTCGGCGGTCAGGTCGACGGCGGCGTTCGCCGAGCGGGTGTCGTTCCAGAGGATGGCCGGGCGCAGCACCTCGCCGGCTTCGTCGAGGCAGACCATGCCCTGCTGTTGTCCGGCGACGCCGATCGCTGCCACGCCGTCCAGCAGGCCGGCGCTGGCCTGCTCGTACGCGGCCCACCACGACCGTGGATCGATCTCGGTGCCATCGGGGTGTGGGGCGCGGCCCGCGCGGAGCACCTCGCCGGTCTCTGCGTCGCAGACCACGACCTTGGTCGACTGGGTCGACGAATCGACCCCGGCAACGAGGGCCCTCGCGCCACCCATGGCGATGCCTCCGTAGCTCGGTGAGACCCGACCCTACGTCCGCAACCACATTAGTTCAATGGCTATACAAAATTTGGCGTCGCGGCAGCGGCATCCTGGCCGTGGCGCGCCATCCGACCGGAGACGTGGTGCTTCTGCGGCTGTCGTGGTGCCGTGCGAACAGTCGGAGTCCATCGGCGCTGTCGAACCCGATGACCCCGGTCATCGTTCTGCCGTCCGAGGTCGCTGCCGCTGCGAGCCGTATCGCGCGACGAGCACGGTGCCGATCGCGGCCAGGTGGTCTCGCACCCCCGGAGGGCCGGTCACCTCAAGGTAGTCGACCAGTCCGGCAAGCTCGCCGGCGAGCTTGTTCTCGTCGTTGCCGCGGATGACGACCTCGATGCGGCCGTCGGTCGTGGCGCCTCCCACTTCGAGTCGAGCGCCGAACCCCATCCGGAGCACGCCTATCCCGTGGGGCGCGCACCTCGCGTAGGCCTCGAGGGGTGTCCGCCTGCGTTCGACCTCGTCGGCGATCTCGCGCCAGCTCTCGGCGAGGTCGAAGTCCTCGGGCCGGTGCACGGGATCGGTGGTCGGATCGACGGACGACACGCGGTCGATCCGGAAGGTCCGCCGGCCGGCCTCGGTGTGGGCGACGAGGTACCACGACGGTCCTTTGGCGACGATGCCCAGCGGGTGGACGGTTCGCTCGGTTCCGGTGCGTGCCCGGTCGACATAGCCGAGCCGGACCTGGACGCCGCGGATCACCGCGTCCTGGAGTTCGTCGAGGAAGCGCGGCGGTCGGGGCGCGACCCGGCTCGACCCCCATCGTTGCGGGTCCATGACGAGCGACGACGACGCCGCTTCGGCCTGCGCCCGGAACGGCTCCGGCAGGGCGTGGACGAGCTTGCGCAGCGCCGCTCTCACCGTCGGTGTGACAGCCGAGGCCGGGCCGGCGACCAGGAACAGGGCGCGGGCCTCACCGGCGGTCAACCCGGACAGGTCGGTGCGGGCGCCGCCCACGAGGCGCCAGCCGCCGCCCCGGCCCTGCACGGAGTAGACCGGTACGCCGGCCATGCCCAGGGCGTCGAGGTCGCGGCGGGCGGTGCGCTCGGAGATCTCCAGCTCCCGGGCGACCTCCGCTGCGGTCACCTGCTCACGCTGTTGCAGCAGAAGGAGGATGGCCACCAACCGGTCGGCTCGCACCCGGACAACCCTGCCACGGAAACCGGTCAGGAGGTGACCGGTATCGGTCGGCAGGATGCCGGCATGACACTCGACTTTCCCGAGCCCACCCGCGTTTCGGTCAACGGTGTGGAACTCGAAGTTTTCGAAGCCGGCCGGCAGAACGCGGGGAACCCCATCGTGCTGTGTCACGGTTGGCCGGAGCACGCCTTCTCCTGGCGCCATCAGGTGCCGGCCCTGGCGGCGGCGGGCTACCACGTCATCGTCCCGAACCAGCGGGGCTACGGCAACTCGTCCCGTCCCGTCGACGTGACGGACTACGACATCGCACACCTGTCGGGTGACCTCGTCGCCCTCCTCGATCACTACGGCTACGAGAATGCCCCCTTCGTCGGCCACGACTGGGGCGCATTCGTCGTCTGGGGCCTGACCCTGCTGCACCCGCAGCGGGTCAACGGCGTGGTGGCGCTGAGCGTGCCCTACCAGGAGCGCGGCGAAGTGCCGTGGATCGAGTTCATGGAGGCCGTGCTCGGCGTCGACTTCTACTTCGTGCACTTCAACCGGCAGCCGGGCGTCGCGGACGCCGTGTTCGAGGAGAACACGTTCCGATTCCTCCGGAACCTGTACCGGAAGAACGTGCCCCCCGCAGCGCCTCAGCCGGGCAATGCGTTGATCAACCTGGCCAGAGCGGAATCCCCACTCGGCGAGCCCCTCATGAACGACAGCGAACTGGCCGTCTTCGTCTCCGCCTTCGAGTCGACCGGGTTCACGGGCGGAATCAACTGGTACCGGAACCTGGACCGCAACTGGCGGCTGCTGGCGGACGTGGACCCGATCATCCGACAGCCCACCCTCATGATCTACGGCGACCGCGACCCGGTCGCGAGGGCGGAAAGACTGCCGGCATTTGTGCCGAACGTGGACGTGGTCAGCCTGGACTGCGGTCACTGGATCCAGCAGGAGAAGCCGCAGGAGACGACCGAGGCGATCCTGACGTGGCTGGCGCAGCGGGCTGCCGCCTAGCACTCCAGCAGGACATCCATCGCCCAGGGGCAACCCGCAGGCCGCCGGCGGAGGTGCTGTAGAGGCCCAGAGCCAGACCGCGTTGATCCGGGGGAGCCTGCAACTGCACGACGGCCTGCGACATCGACATGGCGGTGAGGTGTGCCAGCCCGCTGACCGCCCGGGCGAGGTGCCCGGCGTGACCGCGAAGGTCGAGTACCAGCCGCCGGTCCGGTAGCTCCGCCGTCGCCCTCGGCCTGCGGTTGCCATGTGCTGCCGTGGCACCCACGCGAGACCCGGTGCCGTGCCCGCGCGCGGGCCGGGCGTCCGTGACGTCCGGCCCGCGCGGTCACCGCCTGCTCAGCGCGCCGCGCAGGACAACGACGGTACGCCGTTGGTGCTGCCCGACGACCCCAGGAAGCCGAAGGTCGTGCTACCGCCGGCACTGAGCGAACCGTTGTAGTCGACGTTGCGGGCGGTGACCGTGGAGCCGCTGGCGGTCACCGTCGCGCCCCACGACTGCGTCACCTGTTGCCCGTTCGCGAAGGTCCAGGTCACCGTCCAGCCGCTGATCGCCGAGCCACCGGCGGTCACCCGTACCTCGGCCTGGAAGCCGCCCTGCCACTGACCGGTCACCGCGTACGACGCCGCACAGGACCGCCCGCTCGACGGCGGCGGGGTCGTCGTCGGTGGGGTGGTCGGCGGCGGCGTGCTAGTCGGCGGGGCGGTGGTCGGCGGCGTCGTCGGGGTGGTGCTGCCGACGCCGCTCATGATGGCGTCGATGATGCCCTGCTGGGTGACCGTGGCGTTGCTGCGGTTGAACAGCCCGAACCCGTACACCCCGTGGAAGCCGTTGTCCCAGTAGGCGGTGGCCGCCCCGTACTTCTTGGCGGTGGCCACCAGGGTGCGCGCGTAGTCCGCGCGGTACCTGTTGTTCGTCGAGTCGGCCGACGTCTTGTCGACCGCACCGTATTCACCGACGAACACGGGGTATCCGCGCGAGACGAAGGCGTCGCGCACCTTCTTGAGTTGTCCGTCCATGAAGTCCTGCTGACCCCAGGTCGACTTCCGGGCCGGATTGGTGGCGGCCGGCCCCCACTGCGTGATGGTGCCGTTCTCCTCGCCGGCGAAGTCCCAGGGGTCGTAGTAGTGCACGGAGATCATGAGTCGCTGCTCGTTGGCGGGAATGGACGTCGACCGGTACTGGTCGGTCGGCAGGGTGAAGCCGTAGTTGCCCACGGTGTAGTCGATATTGGTGTTCCAGCCGGGGATGAGCAGCCAGCGCGAGGTGTTGTTCCCGCCGGTCCGGCGGACCGTGTCCACGAAGATCTGGTTGTACGCGTTGATGTTCGAGTAGCACGGCTGGGTCGGATTGCCGTACTGTCCGTCGAATTCCTCGTTCATGGACTCGAGAATGAGGCGCTCGCTGTAGCTCTGGAACCTGGTCGCGATCTGCTGCCAGACCTTCTGGTACTTGTCCCTGATCGTCGTCTGATTCGACGAGTCGCAGATCAGCCATGAGCCGGTGACGGTCTTGAAGCCGTCGCCGTGCATGTTGATCAGCACGTACAGGCCGCGGCCGTAGGCGTAGTCGACGATTTCCTTGATGCGATTCAGCCAGGCGGTGTTGACCGTGTAGTTCGGGGCGGACCCGATGTTTCCCAGGTAGGAGACCGGGATGCGGATCGTCTTGAATCCTGCCGCCTTCACCCGGTCGATGAATGCCTGCGTCACGACCGGGTTGCCCCAGGCCGTCTCGCTGGGGATCCCGTTGGCGTTGGCCTCCAGGGCGTTCCCCAGATTCCAGCCCGCCCCCAGGTTGGCGACGAGTTGAGTGGCGTTCAGCTGGGCCATGCTGTCGGCCGATGCCGCACTCGTCATCACGGCGGTGGATCCGGCCAGCGCCAGTACGCCGGAAAGCAGGGCGAACTGCACCTTCCTCAGTGTGGATTTCACAACATCTCCCGTCTTCGCGCCAACCGTCACGCGGGGTTGTCGAAGCGATTCGACGATACTTCGACTGCCGGGAACGGGCAGTCGATGGGCCGCCAAATAATAGATGTATGTAGATGAATGGGGCAAGGCTGCCGGCGGTACTCCTCCCTGCCGCCGGGACTGCCGACGCGGTCTTCCCCGCCCTGCGCGCGACCCCGGTCCACCCGGACCGCGCCGAGGTCCGGCCGATCTTCCTGGCCATGATTGACAGCCGACGGACGCACTGCTAGTTGTTAACAGAGTTTCCTAATTCTGGCGGTGCCCGCCTGGGCGAACGTCGCGTCCGGGCACCGACCGGCCGGCGGCCTGCCGCCCCTTCCCCGAGGAACGCCATGGTGCGCAGAAGAACAGTCGCCTACGCGGTGGGCACCCTGCTGGTCGGCATCGCGGCGGTCGGCTACGGCCTGCCGTCGGCCAGCGCCGCGACCGCCGGGCCGATCACCGGTCTGGCCGGCAAGTGCGTCGACGTGGCCGGCGCCAACCCGGCCAACGGCACGGCGGTGCAGCTCTACGACTGCAACGGCACGGCGGCCCAGACGTGGACGGTGGGCAACAGCGACAGCTCGATCCGCGCGCTCGGCAAGTGCCTCGACGTCACCGCCGCGGCGACCACCGACGGCACCAGGATCCAGCTGTACGACTGCAACGGCACCGGCGCCCAGAAGTGGACCTCCGCCAGCGGTGGCGCCCTGGTCAACACGGCCTCCGGCAAGTGCCTCGACGTGGCCGACCGGAGCACCGCGAACGGCGCCCGACTGCAGATCTGGACCTGCGGTGGCACCACCAACCAGCAGTGGACCCTCCCCGGCGGCGGCACCCCCACCCCCACGCCGACCGCCACCGCCCCGGCCGGCACCAACCTCGACGACCCGGCGAAGAAGGACGTCGCCATGCAGCTCGTCTCGGCGGCGGAGAACTCCTCGCTCGACTGGCGCGCCCAGTTCTCCTACATCGAGGACATCGGCGACGGCCGTGGCTACACCGCCGGCATCATCGGCTTCTGCTCCGGCACCGGCGACATGCGCGAACTGGTCCAGGCGTACACGAACACCAAGCCCGGCAACGTGCTGGCCGGCTACCTGCCGGCGCTGCGCGCCGTCGACGGCACCGCGTCGCACGCGGGCCTCGACCCGAACTACCCCCGCGACTGGCGCACCGCCGCCAACGACCCGGTGTTCCGCGCCGCGCAGGAATCCGAACGGGACCGGGTCTACTTCACCCCGTCGGTCCGTGACGGGAAGAACGACGGGGTCCGGGCACTCGGCCAGTTCGCCTACTACGACGCGGCGGTCATGCACGGGTACGAGGGCATGCGTCAGATCCGCAGCCGCGCCCTCACCCGGGCCAAGCCCCCGGCGCAGGGCGGCAACGAGCGGACCTGGCTCCACGCGTTCCTCGACGAGCGGGTCGTCGAGATGAAGATGGAGGAGGCCCACTCGGACACCTCCCGTGTCGACACGGCACAGCGGGTATTCCTCAACAACGGCAACTTCGACCTGAACACGCCGCTGGTCTTCGCCGTCTACGGCGATCAGTTCCGCATCGGCTGATCCGCGCCGTGCCACGGGGCGGCCCAGGGCGTCGGCGCGGTGCCGACGCCCTGGACCGTTGCCCTCAGGGCGCCCAGGGTGTCGTGACGTTCCAGGTGCTGTCCGCGGCCCACAGCACGGGTGTGTTCCACGCCTCGCCGCCGGTGCCGTTGCTCAGCCAGACCTCCGAGTCGACGTGCCGCAGGTACCTGCCCCGGAAGTTGTAGGACTCCAGCGAGACCCCGCCTCCGCTGACCCCGACCCGGGCGCACCAGGTGGCATCCGCGCGGAGCAGCGCCGAGCCGTCGTTCGGCGAGTTGCGTACGCGTGACTCCTGGTGCCGGAGGAACTGCCCGGGGAAGTTGACCGACTCGAACGAGTAGCACGCCGCGTCGGCCAGACCCGCCCGGACCGTGTACGTCGCGTCGTTCCTGAGCACCGCCGAGCTGTTGCCGTCCACGATCTCCGTGTAGGCGAGGCTGTCCCGATGCCGTAGGAACCGGTTGGTGTACCCGGGAGTCGTCACCTGCAGGGAACGGCGGGCGTTCAGCGGCAGCGCCACCGGCGCCGAGCTGCCGATCGTCCTCGACGCGTTGATGAGGGCCAGGTTCGCGGCCCGCACCCGGGTCTGGTCCATCTTGACCACCTGCCGGTCGTAGGTGAGGAATCCGTTCAGCTCACCCTCCTGGTCGGCGATCTCGGTGTAGACCGAGGCGCTCAGCCCCTTACCGAGCATGAGGTTCTGCGTGCCCTGCACCAGGCCGACGTAGCGGTCGGTCAGCGCGGTGGAGTTCGGCTGCCACTCGTAGGCGAAGAAGCTGCCGTTCGGGCTCCACTCGTGTCCGGGCGCGCGCAGGCCGAGGCCGCCGAACTCGCCGAGCACGGCGATCCGGCTGCGCGACGGCACCGGCGAGTCCGGCCCCAGATAGATGTGCCAGTCGTCGATGTCGCCGTTGCCGGGGTCTCCCAACGACTGGCAGCAGTTGTGGCCGCTGTGCGCGTTGACCAGCCGGGTCGGGTCCTGGGTCTTGACGGCCTGGGCGACCCGGCGGGTGTCGGCCAGCGCCCGCTCACCCCACCCCTCGTTGTAGATGGTGTAGGTGACGACGGCCGGCGAGCTGCGATGCTCGTTCACGATCTCACGGGCCTCGGCTTCGAGCTGCGCCTGCTGCGCGTCGGTCGCGTTGATGTCCTGCGCGGTCAGGGACGGGACGTCCTGCCACACCAGCAGACCGAGCCGGTCGGCGTGGTAGAACCAGCGCTGCGGTTCGACCTTGATGTGCTTGCGCACCATGTTGAAGCCCAGGTCCTTGTGCTTCTGCAGGTCGAAGGCGAGCGCGGCGTCGGTGGGCGCGGTGTAGAGCCCGTCCGGCCAGAATCCCTGGTCCAGGGTGCCGGTCTGGAAGACGAACTGGCCGTTGAGCTTGGGCCGCAGGACACCGTTGACCACGCCGGTGCTGATCTCGCGCATCCCGAAGTAGTGGGTGGTCCGGTCGACCTGACCGCCTGCGGCATTACGCAGGGTGATGCGCAGGTGGTAGAGGAACGGGTCGTCGGGCGACCAGCGGCGGGCGCTCGGCACGGGCACCGTGAACTCGGTGAAACCGCCGGTGGCGGAGCCGACCACGGTGGTGCCGTCGAGCGCTTCGGCCAGGACGCGGTGACCGCTGACGTCCCCCCGGGTGAAGACCCGGACGCGGAGGGTGTTGTCCGCCAGGCGCGGAGAGAGGTCGACGCTGCTGATCGAGGCCGTCGGCACCGGTTCCAGCCACACGGTCTGCCAGATGCCGGAGCTGGGCGTGTAGAAGATCCCGCCGGGCTGTTTGGTCTGCTTGCCGATCGGCGGCAGACTGCCGTTCTGCCGGCTGTCGGTCGGGTCCCACACCTTCACCACGATCTCGTTCGCACCGCCCCGCAGCGGCGCGGTGACGTCGAAGGTGAAGGCGTCGTAGCCGCCGGTGTGGCCACCGACCGCCACCCCGTTGACCCAGACGGTGGTCTGCCAGTCCACCGCGCCGAAGTGGAGCAGCACCCGGCGTCCGTTCCAGCTCTCGGGCACCGTCACCACCCGCCGGTAGAACAGGTAGTTGCGGTTGTCGCCGGCGGCCCGCTGCACCCCGGACAGGGCGCTCTCCACCGGGAACGGCACGTTGACCCGCTCGGGCAGCTCGGTGCCGAACGCCGGGGCGTCGTCGGTGGCGGACTGGCGTAGCTGCCATTCGCCGTTCAGGTTGAGCCAGTCCGACCGGGTCATCTGCGGTCGCGGGTACTCCGGCAGTGGCGTGCCGTCGAGTGCCCGGGCGGTCCAGGGGGTGGTCAGCGGCGGGTTCTTGGCCGGTACGGCGTGCGCCGGGGCGGCCGGCGCGGCGAGCAGGCCGGCGACCAGGGTGAGAACGATGAGCAGGGGGGCGGCGAGGCGGACGGGATCGGGACGTGTCATGCCGTCTCCATCGGACGGGCCGTCAGGGCCGAGCTGCGCCGCTGGCGGCTGGCAGTGGGTGTCGGGCGGCCGGTCGGGTCACGTCCGGTCCCCAGGCCGGGCGCGGACGTCGGGAACTCCGGGAGGGATCGGTGGCGGTCGTCATGACTCTGCGTGCTGTCCGTCCACGGTATCGGACTCTGGGGGGCAAAGGGACGACGGACGGGTGTCAGTCTGAGGGGCATCCCCGAGCGGGTTGTCCGGGGCAGGGTACGGTGCCGGCCAGCGCCAGCAACCGGTCGAGGTCGCGCCACGGCGGGTCGGTGACCGGAAGGTACGGCGGCTGGTGGAGGCCGAGGTGATCGACGATCAGGGTCGTGGCCGGGGGCCCTCACGAGCTGGTCAGATGGCGTCGGGCCGCCCTGCTGAACTCGGCCAGCAGACGCGAGCGATCACCGGATCGGGTGGCGAGCACCACGTGGCCGGGGGCGATGCCCTCCAGCGCCACGGTGGTCAGGTCCGGGCGCAGACCGCGGAGGCCGCCGGGCACGATGGCCACCGCCTGACCGGCGGCGACGAGTTCCAGCTTGTCCTCGGCGGCCGTCACGAGCGGGCCACCGGGCGCCGGCCGCCCGTCCGGCCGGGGGTCGATCCGCCAGTACGCGTTCCAGGCCGCATCGGGCACCCGTGGCAGCGGCTCGTCGGCGATGTCGTCGAGCGTGACGGATTCCCTGCCGGCCAGGCGGTGATCCAGTGCCACGGCCAGGACCCGTGGTTCGTCGTAGAGGATCGTCACGTGCAGGCCGTCGGTGGCCAGCGGGAGGCGGGCGATCAGCGCGTCCACCCGGTGTTCCAGGAGCGCCTCCCGGGCCTGTCCCCAGTGCAGATGGACCGCCTGCACGTCGGCGTCCGGGTTCCGGTCGCGCACACTGCGTACGGCGGGAGTGACGATCAGGTCGGCCGTGTAGCCGACGATGAGCCGGTACGGTTGCGCGGCGGCCCGGGTACGGGCCGCCGCCTGGGCCGCCGATCGCAACAGTGCCCGGGCCTCCGGCAGGAACACCTCGCCCGCCTCGGTGAGGTGGCTGCCCTTGGCGGTGCGTTCCAGCAGGCGGACACCGAGCTGGTGTTCGAGGTTGCGGATCTGCCGGCTCAGGGACGGCTGGGTGATGTGCAGCAGGGCGGCGGCGCGGGCGAAGTGCCGCTGCTCGGCCAGGACGGTGAAGTAGCGGACCAGCCGCAGGTCCAGATCGATGGCGGGCCGTCCGTCAGACATGCCTCAACCGTATCCACCGTACGGTCGTCGGCCGCCACCCGATGCGGCGCTCACCAGCGGACATACCTGATCCGTATCGCCGGATACGCATCGGGCCTTGGACCCCCGCCGCCGGACCGGTCCATCCTGGGCAGCATCGGCCCGGCATTCCGCCGCGCCGGCGAGTTCCTCCCCGAAGGGGGCACCATGCTTGTCTTCGTCACCGGCGCGACCGGTTTCATCGGTACCGCGGTCGTTCGTGAGCTGCTCGACACCGGGCACCAGGTGTTGGGGCTGGCGCGATCCGAGGCGTCGGCCGCGGTGCTCACCGCCGCCGGAGCCCGGGTGCACCGTGGCTCGCTGGACGACGTGGCGAGCCTGCGTGCCGGTGCCGCGGCGGCCGACGGCGTCATCCACACCGCGTTCATCCACGACTTCACCGACTTCGGTGCCGCCGTCGCGGCCGACCTGCGCGCCGTCGAAGCGCTGGGGGACGCGCTCGTGGGCTCGGACCGGCCGCTGGTCGTCACCTCGGGCACCACACTGCTCACTCCCGGCCGGGTCAGCACCGAGGACGACGCCGCCGGTCCGGCGTTCCCCCGTGGTCGCGCCGAGAAGGCCACCCTGGCCCTGGCCGAGCGGGGCGTACGCGCCTCGGTGCTCCGGCTGCCTCCCAGCGTGCACGGCGTCGGGGACCGCCACGGGTTCCTCCCCCGGCTGATCGACATCGCGCGGGTCAAGGGCTTCTCGGCGTACGCGGACGACGGCACCACCCGGTGGGCGGCCGTGCACCGCCTCGACGCGGCGGACCTGTTCCGCCGCGCCGTGGAGTCGGCGCCGGCCGGAAGTCGCCTGCACGGCGTCGGCGACGAGGGGGTGCCGTTCCGGGACATCGCCGAGGCCATCGGGCGGCGGCTCGGGGTGCCGGTCACCTCAATCCCCGCCGGGGACACCGGTGGGCACTTCGGCTTCCTCGGGCCGGTCGTCGCCCATGACACCGCCGCCTCCGGCCTCGTCACCCGCAAGCTGCTGGGCTGGGAGCCGGTGAACGCGGGACTCCTCGACGACCTGGACGAGGGCCACTACTTCAGCCGCTGATCTCCGCGACCTGAAGGGCGTTGTCGTCCGCGTCGACGTCACGTGCGGCCCCGATCAGCGCCTGCGCGCGAGGGAAAGGGTCGGTGGCCCGACCCGCGGAGGTACCCCGGCGTACGACTCTGGGCCACGGCGCCCGCCCGGAGACCGGCGGTGAGCCGCCTCGCCAGCCCACCTGCGGCGGGACCGCACCGCCGCGGTCCCGCCGCAGGCCGCGTCAGCGCCGCACGACGGTGGAGCCGCCCGGCAGGACCCGTGCCGGCACGGTCTCGCCGGACACCACCGTCCGCGACCGGCGCACCCCTGCCGGGTCGTACGTCTCGACGACGGCCGGCCCCGTGCCGGGCAGGGTGACAGTGGTGGCACGCGGGGCGGTCAGCTACGCAGGCTCCACCGCTGGTTGGCGCCGCCGTTGCAGGACCAGAGGACGAGCTTGGTGCCGTTGGCCGTGTTGGCGGCGTTGGCGTCCAGGCACAGGCCGGACTGTTGACCGATGATGGTGCCGTTGGCGTTGACGTTCCACTGCTGGTTGGCGCCGCCGTTGCAGTCCCAGATGATCACCGCGGTGCCGTTGCTGGTGCCCTGGCCGTTGGCGTCGAGGCACTTGTTGCCGTACACCTGCAGTTGCCTGCCCCCGGTGTAGGTGAAGCGCTGGCCGGTGGCGTTGCCGCAGTCCCACAGCTGCACCTGGGTGCCGTTGTTCTGGGTCGAGTTCGGCACGTCCACGCACCGGCCGGACTGGGAGCCCACGATCTGCTGCCCGTTACCCGGTGGTGGCGTCGTGGGCGGGGCGGTCGTGGGCGGGGTGGTGGGTCCGTCGCCGTCGAGTGAGGTGATGAATCTCCAGACTTCGGCCTGGGTCCAGGATTTGGCGCCGGGTGCGTAGGGGTCGGCAGAGCCGTCGACGGCGTTGGGGGCGTGGGGTCCGTCGAAGGCACCCCAGACGACGGGGTAGCCGGTGCGGCAGCCGGTGTACCAGGTGACGATGTGGGTGAGGCTGCCTTGGGCTGGTTCTGGGGGGTTCCGGGAGGTACAGCCGTTGTTTTGGACGAACCGGTCGCGCATGGAGCGTCCGCCGGAGATGGGGAGTGTGCCGTCGCGGAGACCGTGGATGCCGAAGTAGGCGATGGGTTGGGTGCCGCCCTGGCAGCCGCTGAGGACGCCGCCGGAGTAGACGATGACGCCGCGGAAGACGGTGGCGCGGGCACAGGCGATGGCATAAGTCATGGCGCCGCCGTAGCTGAACCCGGAGGCGAAGAGTTGGGTGGTGTCGACGCAGAGACTACTTTCGATCTGCCGGGTCATGTCGTCGACGAAGGTGAGGTCCTGGCCGTTGCTGTTGCCCCAGCCGTTGTTGATGCCCTGGGGGGCGACGAAGATGGTGTTGGACTTGCCGTACTTGTCGACACGAAGCCCGTAGTAGGACCATTCGATGCCACTGGTGCTGCCGTTGTCCACTTGTTCGGCGGTACCGCCGACCCAGTGGAAGGAGAAGACCAGCCGGTAGGGGTGATTGTTGTCGTAGGTGTCGGGGATGCGCAGGATGTAGCTGCGGCTACGGCCGCCGCTGGAGATGGTGTGGGTGCCGCTGGTGAGGGTGGGCGCCTTTCCGCAGCCGGCGGTGGTGGCCAGGGTGGCGGTGTGGGTGGCTGCGGAGGCGAGTCCGCCGCTGATGGCCAGACCGGCGGCCATGGTGAGGGCGACCGCGGCAGCTGCCACGGTCGCCGCGGTTGACCGGTGTTTCAAGACCTTCAACTCCTTCTGTCCTGGAGAGCTCATCGGGCTGCGGACCAACTCGGCGACCGGGTGGCGGAGCACCGTTTCCCCACGTCTGCGCCTTGGCGGTGGGCCTCCCGGGGTCACCCCCGGTCGCCTCGTCGATTCCGCTGGCCGCGCCGCACCGTGCGTCGAGCGTCGGATGTGGAGGTGACGCTCTACGGTGTCGGCCAGCCCGGTCGCCGGGGGGTTGGCCCACGGCCGAACTGCTGACCAGGCAGACAGGCCCCACTCGGACAGGGTTTGCACAGGCTCGGCGAATCGATTCGCCACACCATAGATCTATGTCAATCGGTGTGTCAAATGACGATCGTCAATGAATTAATGCGTGCGGCCTCTGCCGCGGACAGCTGGCACCTGCGGCACGACCTGCGTCAAGCCGCGGGAAAGGCCGGTCACTGTCGCTGTCAGGTCCGATCGCCGGTCCAGGCTGCTTCGAGGATCGCGGTCAGGCTGGCCGTGTCGGTCGGGCCGGGATGGTTCTGGATCAGGCGGGTGACGCCACCGGCCATCTCCGCGAAGCGTGGGAGGTCGGCGCGGGCCACGCCGATGTCCGCCAGGGTGGGCGGGATGCCGATGTCGGCGAGGAGCCCGTCGAGCCAGCTGAGGAACGCCTCGGCGGCCTCGTCGTCCGAGGCGTCGGCCACGTCGAGCCCGCACACCCCGGCGAGGATGGCCAACCGGTCGCCGATGGCAGCCCTGGCCGCGTCCAGCGCATAGGGCAGCAGCAGACCGACGCCCAGGCCGTGCGGCGTGTGCGTGGCCGCGCCGATGGGGTACTGGAGAGCGTGCGGGGCCGCGTTGCCCGCGTGGGAGAAGGCGAGCCCGGCGAGCACGGCCCCGTAGGACATGTCCGCCCGCGCCTGCGTGTCCCCGCCGTCCCTGACGGCACGACGCAGGCTCCGGGCGATCCGCTCCGCGGCCCGGAGCGCGTAGTGGTCGGTGACCGGGTTGCGGCCGAGGAACACCTGCTCCACCGGGTCGCGCGGTCCGTGGGGCCGGGGTCGCGCGGTGTAGCTCTCCACCGCGTGACAGAACGCGTCGATGCCGGAGTGGGCGGTGACGGTCGCCGGGCAGGTGTAGGTGAGTTCGGGGTCGACGATGGCGAAGTCGGGCACGATGTGGACGCTGGAGACCCCCACCTTCAGCGCGCGGTCCGGGTCGGTCAGCACCGACACGGGGGTCAGCTCGGAGCCGGTGCCCGACGTCGTGGGGACCGCGATGAGAGGGATCGTCGGTCCCGGCACCCGCGACTCGCCGTAGAAGTCGCGCGGCGTCCCACCGTGCCGCCGGATGACGCCGACGATCTTGGCGAGGTCGATCACCGTGCCGCCCCCGATGGCGAGGATCACGTCGGCGTCCACCGCGGCGGCCGCCGAGACGGCCAGCTCGACATCGGTGAGTGGCACGTCCGGGGTCGCGTCGGAGAACACCTCGACGACCTCGACCCGCTCCCGCACGGCGGCCACGATCCCGGCCACGCCCGGCTGCCCGAGCAGGACCCGGTCGGTCACGATGAGGACCCGCGAGCCACTCTCGGCCACCACCCGGGGGATGTTCTGCGCGACCCCTTCGCCCACTATCAGTTGGCGCGGTCCGCGGACGGTCTCAAGCATGTCGGTGCCTCTCCGGAGCGTCGGCGGCGGTGTGCGGGGCGGACGGCCAGGTCACCTGCGAGACCCCGACGGCGTCGGCAAGGTCGGCCGCCCGGGCGGCGTGGACGCCTGCCGGGCGGAGACCGGGCAGGTCAGGTGGGCACAGGGCGCGGTGATCCCCGGCGGACGCCCGCAGCGGCAGGCCGGTCACGGTAGGTCGATCGCCGCGTAGGTGAGGTCGAGGTACTCCAGGATGCCCTCGTGCGACCCCTCCTTGCCGATGCCGGACTGCTTCACGCCGCCGAACGGGGCCGACGGGTCCGATATCAGGCCACGGTTGATGCCGATCATCCCGGTGTCCAGCCCCTCGGCGAACCGCAGCGCCCGCTGCAGGTCACGGGTGAAGACGTACCCGACCAGGCCGTGCTCGGTGTCGTTGGCCTTCGCCAGCACCTCGTCGTCGGACGTGAACGAGATGACCGGCGCCACCGGGCCGAAGATCTCCGCCCCCAGCATCCGTGCATCGTCGGGCACGTCGACGAGGACCGTGGGCGGGTAGAAGTGGCCCGGCCCGGCCGGACGCTCGCCGCCCACCAGGACCCGGGCGCCGCGCGCGACCGCATCGGCGACCAACTCGTCGATCCTGGTGACCGAGGCGTCGTCGATCAACGCCCCGACGTCCACACCGTCGTCGAGACCGGGGCCCACCGAGAGCGCACCCATCCGCGCGGTGAAACGCGCGACGAACTCCTCGCGTATCGGCTCCTCGACGTAGATCCGATTGGCCGCGATGCAGGACTCCCCGATGTTGCGCATCTTGGCCACCATGGCGCCGTCGAGCGCGACGTCCAGGTCGGCGTCCGCACACACGATCAGGGCCGCGTTGCCGCCCAGTTCCATCGAGGTACGCAGCACGTTGTCCGCAGCCTGTCGCAGCAGTACCCGCCCGACCTCGGTCGACCCGGTGAACGACAGCTTGCGGGTCCGGGTGTCGGCGAGCAGCGCCGAGACCACCTCGCCGGAGCGCCTGGTGGTCACCACGTTGACGAC
Source organism: Micromonospora matsumotoense (assembly GCF_900091525.1). Lineage (GTDB taxonomy): Bacteria > Actinomycetota > Actinomycetes > Mycobacteriales > Micromonosporaceae > Micromonospora > Micromonospora matsumotoensis. The sequence continues at coordinate 62,832 of NZ_FMCU01000013.1, read as the reverse complement.
GCCCGGGGGTACGCCGACCTCCTCCATGATGCGGGCCAGCAGCAGCATGGTGAGGGGGGTCTGGCCGGCCGGCTTGGTGACCGTCGTGCAGCCCGCGGCCAGCGCGGGAGCGATCTTGCGGGCGCCCATGGCCAACGGAAAGTTCCAGGGCGTCACGAAGACGCACGGTCCGACCGGCTTCGGCACGGTGAGGATGCGGTATCCACCCGCGGGAGCGGTGCCGTAGCGCCCCTCGACGCGTACCGCCTCCTCGGCGAACCAACGGAAGAACTCGGCGCCGTAGGCCACCTCTGCCCGCGCCTCGGCGAGCGGCTTGCCCATCTCCAGCGTTATCAGCCGGGCGATCTCCTCGGACCGCCCGGTCAGGGCCCGGTACGTCGCGGTCAACAGCTCTGACCGTTTCCGCGGCGGGGTCGCCGCCCAGTCCGCCATCGCCCTGCTCGCCGCGTCCAGAGCGGCGAGCCCGTCGACGACGCCGGCGTCCGCCACCTCGGCGATGGTCTTACCGGTGGCGGGGTCCTCGACGGCGAAGGTGGCGCCGCTCGCGGCGTCACGCCAGGCGTCGCCGATCCGCAGCCGCCGGTGCTCCGGGGCCAGGACGTCCATCGGGTCACTCATTGCGTCGCCTCCTGTGATCGTCGTGGTGATGTCCGGCGTGCCTCGGCGATCGCACGGCGCGCGGGCAAGGAAGGGTCATCCGTCCTCACCGGTGGCGGCCCGCCGAGGCGCGATGGCCGCGCTGGCGCATGGTGCCGTCGCCACCCGGCGCGGCTACCGCCCGGCCCCGGACAGCGACAGCCCGGTGTCCGCATCGAACAGGTGCGCACGGTCCAGGTCGACCGTGACCCGCAGCCGCTCGCCCGGCGTGCCGACGACGGTGGGTCGTGCCTTGACCTTGAGGATCTCCGTCCCCACCCGGACGTCGACCACCGTCCGGTCACCGAGCGGCTCCAGCCCGTAGAGCTCTCCCGCCAACGACGCGTCCCCACGCTGCTCGACGGACAGGTCCTCCGCACGCAGGCCCAGTAGCAGCGCACGACCGTCCTGCGCCGTCGCCCAGCGGGGCCGGGGCAGCGTCCAGCCTGCCGCACCGACCAGACGATCCCCCTCGGCGCGGCAGGCGAGCAGGCTGATCGGCGGGCTCCCGACGAATCCCGCGACCCACCGGTTGGCGGGACGCTCGTACACCTCGGTCGGCGTGCCCACCTGTTGCACCTTCCCCTCCCGGAGGACCGCGACCTGGTCGGCCATCGACAGCGCCTCGACCTGGTCGTTGGTCACGTAGACGAAGGTCGCTCCGAGGCTGCGGTGGATGCGGGTGAGCTCGGTGCGCATCTCGACGCGGAGCTTGAGGTCGAGGTTCGTCAGCGGCTCGTCCATGAGGAACGCGCGCGGACTGCGGACCAGCGCCCGGGCCAGGGCGACCCGCTGCATCTCCCCGCCGGACAACTGCGCGGGACGACGCTGCAGCAGACGTTCGATGTGCAGCAGGCGCGACATCCGCTCGACGGCAGCGGCGATCTCGCGCGATGAACAGCGGCGTGCCCGCAGCGGCGACGCGATGTTCTCGAACACGGTGTGTCGCGGATAGAGGGCGTAGTTCTGGAAGACCATGGCCAGGTCGCGGGCGGCCGGGGCGTCCCCGGTGGCGTCCTTGCCGTCCAGGTGCACCGACCCGGAGTCCAGCTTGTCGAGGCCGGCGATCGCGCGCAGGGTCGTCGTCTTGCCCGCCCCGGAGGGCCCGAGCACCACGAAGAACGCGCCGTCCGGCACGTCCAGCGTCACCCCGTCCAGGGCCTGGACCTTGCCGAAGGACTTGCACAGCCCCTGCACCGCAACGGTTCCCATCAGGCCACCAGCTCTTCCGTGCTCACGTCGTAGACCGCCGGGGTCCCGCCGGTGTGCCGTAGCCCGACCGGTGCGTCAGCGGCGAACCGGACGGTCGGTGGCATCCGCACCCGTACGTCCTGCTGGCCGCCGTGGTCGACCACGTAGATGATCTCGTCGCCCAGCCACTCCGCCGAGACCACGCGGGCCGGAACCGACCGTTCCGCCTCCGGTGCGGTGACCTCCAGCGCCTCCGGCCGCACGCCGGCGACCAGGCGACGGTCGCGCGGCAGTCCCGGCGGTGGCGTGAGGGTCAGTCCGCCCTTGCCGCGCAGCGTCCCGTCGGCCACCTCCACCTCGATGAGGTTCATCGGCGGGGAGCCGATGAACGCGGCGCAGAAGAGACTCGCCGGCCGGTCGTACACCTGAAGCGGCGTGCCGATCTGCTCCACGCGGCCCTTGTGGAGGATGGCGATCCGGTGACCGAGCGACATCGCCTCGACCTGGTCGTGGGTGACGTAGACCATCGTGGCGCCCAGTTCGCCCTGCAGGTGCTTGATCTCCGTGCGCATGTCCGCCCTCAGCTCCGCATCCAGGTTGGTGAGAGGTTCGTCCATGAGGAATGCGCGCGGTCGTCGCACCAGGGCGCGCGCGAGCGCGACCCGCTGCTGCTCCCCGCCGGACAGCTGACGCGGTCGCCGGTCCAGCAGCGGACCGAGTCGCATCAACCGGGCCGCCTCCTCGACCCGCGCGTGCACCTCCGGCTTGGGCAGTCCCTCGGCCCGCAGCGGGAACGCCAGGTTGTCGCGGGTCCGCAGATGCGGGTAGAGCGCATAGAACTGGAACACCATGGCGATGTCGCGCTCGGCGGGCGGCAGGTCGTTGACGAGCGTGTCGCCGATGCGGATGTCGCCCGACGTCTGCCTCTCCAGGCCGGCGATGGCCCGCAGCGTGGTCGTCTTGCCGCAACCCGAAGGGCCGAGCATCACGAACAGTTCGCCGTCGCCGATGGACAGGTCCACGTGGTCGACCGCGACCGTCCCGTCCGGGTAGCGCTTGTGCAGCGCGGTCACTTCGATGCCCGCCATCAGCGTCGCACCGCCCCGAGCGTCACACCGGCGACGAGGTGCCGACGCACCAGGTAGGCGAAGACGAGCACCGGCAGGGCGAACACCACCGAGGCGGCGGCCACCAGACCCCAGTCCACGGTGGTGCCACCGATCAGGCCGGCGATGGCCGGTGGGGCCGTCCGCACGCTGTCGCTGGAGGTGAGGAAGATGGCGAACACGAACTCGTTCCACGAGAAGATGAGCGCGAAGACCGCCGTCGCGGCGATGCCGGGCACGAGCAGGGGCAGGGTGAACTTCCAGAACGCCTGCAGACGGGTGTAGCCGTCGAGCATGGCGGCATCCTCGTACTCCGCGGGCACCTCGTCGACGAACCCCTTCATCATCCAGATCGTGAACGGGACGTTGAACGCGGCGTAGATGAGGATCAGGCCGAGCTTGGTGTCGATGAGTCCGACCTGGCGGTACATGAGGAAGATCGGCACCACGACCACCACGGGCGGCATGAAGCGGGTGGACAGGATGAAGAACAACTGGTCCTTCTTGGCCCTCAGCGTGAAGCGCGAGTAGGCCCAGGCCGCCGGGACCCCCAGCACGGTGGCCAGCACCGTGGAGACCCCGGCGACCACCACCGAGTTGAGGAACGCGACGGACAGCGCCGAACGACCGCCGTCGCCGGCGACGAAGACATCCTTGAAATGGTCCAGGGTGACCGTGAAGCCGATGAACTCCGCAGGGATGGCGTAGACGTCGCGGTTCTCCTTGATGGACGTCTCGATCATCCAGAGCACCGGAAAGAGCATCACGACGGCCAGCACGGTCAGCAGCACGACCTCCAGCAGCGACCGGCCCCGGCCCCGGCCGCCGCGGCGACGCACGCGGGGCGGGCGGTCCCGGGCGGGACCCGCGGCCACGGCCTTGTCGACGGAGACGGCCATCAGCCCTCCTTGAGCTTGTTCAGGTAGCGCAGGTAGAGCTGCGTGAGGACGATGACGACGAGGACCATGAGGATGCCGTACGCCGAGGCGGTGCCGGTGTTGAAGCCCAGGAACGCGACCTTGTAGACGTGGAACGACAACGTCTCGGTGGAGACACCCGGACCACCGCTGGTGAGGATGTAGACGAGGTCGAACAGCCGGAAGGCCTCGATGGCCCGGAACAACACGGCGATGAGCAGCAGCGGCCACACCAGCGGAAGGGTGATGGTGCGGAACCGGAACCACTCGGACGCCCGGTCGATCGAGGCGGCCTCGTACAGGTACCTGGGCACCGCGGTGAGGCCCGCGAGGGCGATGAGCATGATGAACGGCGTCCATTGCCAGGTGTCGACCATGATCAGGGAAACCAGTGCCGTCCGCTGCCGGGTGAGCCACTCCACCTGCCCCAGGCCGAGCGAGCCGAGCATGCTGTTGATCACGCCGAACTGCGCGTCGAGCATGAACCGCCAGAACAGCCCGACCACGACCGGCGACAGCATCATCGGCACCAGGAACAGCGTGGTCAGCAGTCCCCGCCCGTGCGTGCGCCGGGAGATCAGGTAGGCGATGGTGAACCCGAGCACGGTCTGCAGGGTGACCGCGCCGACCACGTAGATCAGCGTGGTCAGGGCCCGCTGGTGGACCTGCGCCGACGTCAGGATGGCGGTGTAGTTCCCGAAGCCGACGAAACGGGCGGGCCCGCCGCGGGTGGCCGAGTAGTCGGTGAACGACAGGTACAACGCCCACAGCAACGGGAACACCGACATGCCGAGCAACAGCAGCAGCGCGGGGGAGATGAAGACCACGGCGAGCCCGCGGTCGCTCAGCCGGCGGCGGGACCGGCCCGGTGCAGGTGGCGTCGCGGACGCCACCTGCCCGGGGCGGTCGGTCGTCGCAGGGGCGGGGTCACTCACAGTCCTCCGCCGCCCTTGCGGTTGCTGGAGTCGAGCACGCCCTGCTGCTCCTTGGCGATGTCGTCGAGCGCTTCCTTCGGCTTCTTCGCACCGTTGAGCGCCGCGTTGACGTTGGTGTTCTCGATGTCGACGAGGCGCGCGTACTCAGGCACGTTCCACATGTCCCGCATCCGGGGCACCGAGTCGGTGTACACCTGGTTGAACGGCCCGGCATTGAGGAACTCGGGCGACTCCAGGGCGTCCGTACGCGAGGGCACGCCACCGGCTGCGGCCCACTTCTTCTGGACATCGGCCCGCTCGAACCACTGCATGAAGTTCAGGGCCTCCGCCTGCTTCGCCGTGGGGGAGTAGGCCGACACGTGCATCCCCATGCCGCCGAGCGGGACCAGATTCGTCTTCTGGCTCGGCAGGGTGGCGAAACCCAGCTTGTCGAGGATCTGCTCCCGGGTGGTGCCGAGCGTCGACTGCTTCGGATCGAGCAGGCCGCCGCTCGCGGCGATCCAGTTGAACGCGATGCAGGACTTGCCCTGGGCGACCGACGCGTTCACCTCGTCGATGAACCAGTTGCCGGAGCCCTTGGCGGTCAGCGGCTTCATCTTGTTGACCAGGACGTCCATCGCCTCATGGCCCGCGGTGTCGTTGAGGACGCCGTCGATCTTGCGGCTCTTGGGGTCCCAGAGGTTGCCGCCGTAGACGCCGTTGACCGTGTTGTAGGTGACGGCCGCGGCGTCGGAGCCGTTGGCCTGGTGGAAGGCCAGCCCGCTGACGCCGGGGTTGTTCGCCTGGCACTTCGCGGCGACCGAGATCATCTCGTCCCAGGTCTGCGGGGGCTTGTCGCCGATCAGGTCCTTGCGGTAGATCATCGTCCAGGTGTCGCCGAGCAGCGGCAGCCCGTACAGGCTGGCGTTCTCGTCGCGCTTGCCGGTCTCCGCCTGGGGGAACTGGCCGTAGGCCGCCAGGAGGTACGGGTCGTAGGCCTTGACGTCGATGTTCTTCTTGACGAAGTCGGTGAGGTCGAGGATGTTGCCGTTCGTCACGGCCTCGCCGATGTGTTGCGAGTCCAGGATCGCGATGTCGAAGTCGGTCTTGCGCGCGGCGAACTGGGTGAACATCGCGTCGTGCCAGTTCGCGTTCGGCACGGTGTTGACCTTGATGGTCGCGTTCGGCCGTTCCTTCTTGTACTCCGCGTTCGCGAAGTCCTCCAGGGCGTGGGCGGGGGGCCAGTCGAACCAGATGAAGCTGAGGGTCAGCGGGTCCTTGGTGAGCTCCGGGATGGTCGCCGGAGCCTTCGGGGCGCTCACCTTCGCGTCGTCGTCCTGGCCGTCGCCGCACGCCACCAGGGTCGTGGCCACCAGCAGCATGGCCGCCGTCGCCAACTGCACCTTTCGGCCAGAAACGGATGTTCGTCCAAGTCGCTTCGGATGCCGCATCGTGGTACCTGCTTTCTGGTGGTGGTGGGGACTTCTAGCGCCTCGCTATGTGCCTCGCCGAGCAGGTGCTGGGTGGTTCAGGCGTGGTGCCGGGCCGGCGCGCGGGCCGACCCGTGGACCGACGTCACAGGCGCGCCGCGACCTGCCGGGCTGTCCTGCCGTCGAGAGGTACGTCGGCCCATCGGTGGCCCGGTGACGAGCCGGGCAGGACGTCGAGCATGCTCATGGAGCTCCAGTTGATCGAGTGGAGCGATGGCAGGCGTTACGGCGACGGTGCAAAGTGACGGGCGTCCGTCACGTTTCCTATACGATCTGGTGGGGGGCGTCAGCATGTCGCAGCGTCGTGACTGATGTCAACAGGTTCCCGAAGGTGCAAGAGAGGACCCCACGTCACGATGGACGACGAAGCGATGGTCGCGCGGGGCCGCAGGGGCGTGCCGGGCGGAACGTCGCCGGGACGAGCTGGCGGCCGGCTTGCCGACGAGGTGTACGACACGCTGCTCGGACAGCTCATGTCGCTACGGATCGAGCCTGGCTCCCGCGTCACGATCGACGTCCTGGCGCGCGAGCTGGGGGTCTCACAGACGCCGATCCGCGACGCGCTGAACCGCATGGAGGCCGAGGGCCTGGTCGTGCGGGTGCCTCATGCCGGCTACCGCATTCCCCCGCAGATCACCCGGCACCGATTCGAGGACATGCTCGAGGTCCGCCTGCTCCTCGAGCCGGCCGCCGCGCGCAGATCCGCGGAACGCGCATCCTCGGCGCAGGTGGCCGGCCTGCGACGAATGCTGGAGGAGATGGCGGAACTGGAGGGGGGCAACGGGCCCACGGCCTACGGCGCCTTCGGGCTACGCGACGCCGCCTTCCATGATCTCGTCGCCCAGAGCGCCGAGAACCAGGTCATCCGGGAGGCGCTCGCCCGCCTGCACAGTCACGTACACCTCTTCCGGCTGCACCACGACGCCCAGGTCACCCACCTGGCCATGGCCGAGCACGAGGAGGTGGTGGCCGGGATCGCCGCGCGTGACCCGGACGCCGCCGCCTACGCGATGCGTCGGCACATCCTGCTCTCCGGCGAACGTTTCCGGCGGTTCTTCGACGAACTCAGGGGCGCGGACGCGATGGCGGTAGAGGCTTGACGGGCGGGCGGGGCACGGGAATGCTAGCCCAATCGGATCGGATTGGATCGCTTCCACCTCACCCACCACCAGACGCGAGGAGAAGCAGGTGCCCAGAGCGCTGCTCCTGACCGGCGACGCCGCCGAGGAACTCGACACCATGTACCCCTACTACCGCGTGCAGGAAGGCGGCTGGGACGTCGACGTCTCGTCACGGACGATGCGTGACGTGCAACTGGTCATCCACGAGTTCGACCCCGACTCCGACGCCTACGTGGAGAAGATCGGCCGGAAGCTGCCGGTCGACGTGCCCTGGGCCGAGGTCGACGTCGAGCGCTACGACGCCCTCATCATCCCCGGGGGACGTGCCCCCGAGTGGATCCGGGCCGACGCCGACGTCAGGCGCATCACCGAGCACTTCTTCGCGCGCAACCTTCCTATCGCGCTGGTCTGCCACGGCGCGCAGGTGCCGGCGGTGTACGGGCTGTTGAAGGGCCGGAAGACGGCGTGCTTTGCCCCCATCACCGGTGACATGGAGAACGCGGGCGCGACGGTCATCGACGCGCCCGACGTCGTGGACGGCAACCTCGTCTCCTGTCGGGGATGGCACGACATGCCGCAGTTCGGCAGGGCGATGATGGAGCTCTTCTCGAAGTCCGTCGATTCATCGTCGAGGTGAGCACACCCGGCCCCGCGCCGGTGACGGCACATCGGACCGTCACCGTCGACGGCTCCCCCGTTCACCTCATGGAGAGCGGCGCGGGGCCCGCGGTGTTGATGCTGCACGGCTCCGGACCCGGCACGACCGGGTCCGGAGCCTGGGCGACCACCGCGCAGGCGTTGGAGACGTCCTGGCACCTGGTGGCGCCCGACCAGGCGGGGTTCGGCCGTACACCTCTCCCGCTGGGCTCCAGGGGCGGACTCCGGCTGTGGACGGAGCAGGCCGCGGGCCTGATGGAGGCCCTCGGTATCGCGCACTACGCCGTGGTGGGTCACTCCATGGGCGGTGCCGTGGCGCTGGCGTTGGCGGCCGCCCGCCCCCAGCAGGTCACCCGGGTCGTGGCGGTCGCGACGATGGGCGCCCCCGGGGCGCCGTTGTCCGCCGACCTCGACGCGCTCTGGGGCGCCCCCGCCGGCCCGATCGGGGCACGGGACATGCTGAGTCGCCTCGTCCTCGACCAGGCGCTCGTGACCGATGCGGCCGTCGACGCCCGCGCGGACGCGATGCGGGCGGGGGAGGCCGCATACGCGTCGTTGTTCCCGCCACCCCGGGCGCGCTGGGTCGACGACCTCACCCTCCCGGCGCAGACGTTGGCCGCGATCCGCGCGCCCGTGCTGCTCGTGCACGGCGTCGACGACCGGGTCACCCCGCTCGCGACGGCGGCCCGGCCCCTGCTCGCACACCTGGCCGATGCCCGTCTGCACGTGCTCGGCCGGTGCGGGCACGTGCCGGCGATCGAGCACCCGCACGAGTTCCGGCAACTGCTGTCGTGCTTCCTGCGCGGGGACCGCGGTCTCTGATCGCAGCGGTGCCCGGGGACGTCGGGTGCGGTGCGCGACTGCCGCAGGTCGATCAACGTCGGCGTCGACCTGGTCGCCGTCCGACCGGACGGCGACACCGAGGTCACCGTGTGGCTGTCACCCACCGCGCCCCGCATGTGGCGGGAGACGCGACGACCCGCGCACCCGGCGGTGGCCGCCGGTCCGGATGCTGCGGTATCCGCGGCCGGCGGCCTTCGACGTCGTCGACCCGGACCTGCCCGATCTGCGGATCGTGACCCGTCCCGGCCGGTCGGCACCGTCCCGGTCGAGGCTGCCTGACCTCATGACGCCCTCACCAGCCCGACGATGGCCATCCGACGCGGCACCCTAATGTCCTAGGATGCTCTTAGAGGTGGAGACGTCTCGCACCAGCGAGCAGTGCGTTCGGCGTGCCGGTGGCCTGGTGACTCAGCTCGGCGGCAGGTCGCTCAGCCGGTGCAGCAGGCGGCTGATCTGGGCGCGTTCGGCCGGGGTGAACCCGCTGAGCAGTTCCTCCTGGGCGTCGTCGACCAGGACGTCCAGCTCCCGCATCCGGGCGGTCCCGGCGGCGGTGATGTGGACGACGTTGCGACGTCGGTCAGCGGGGTCCGGTTCGCGGCGGAGCAGCCCGTCGGCCTCCATCCCGTTGAGCGTGGAGACGGCGTCGCCCCGGTCGATGCCGAGCCGGCGGCACAGTTCCGCCTGACTGGTGCCGCCGAACTCGTCGAGCGCGGCGAGGATGGCGTACCGCATCCGGTCGGCCGGGCGGTCCAGGTGGCGGCCGACGGTCCGGCTGGCGCGGGCCGCAGCGTGGTGGAGCAGCCAACTGGTCAGCCGCCGGAGCCGGGCCGGCGGTGCCCCCGGTGTGAGTTCGGTCCGCTCTGTCACCGGCCCAGTGTACCTAAACGTTGGACATCCAACGATCTTCCGGTATCGTTGGATGTCCAACAATTTCTCTGATCGGGATGATGATGACGGCAGCCAGCGGGAACGCGGGTACGGCCACCGCAACGGGGCGTACCCCCACCACGGCGGTGCCCGCCTCGGTGTGGTGGATCGCGGTCGTCCTCGCCTCGGGCTCGGTGTTGACCGGCCTCGACACCTCACTGGTCAACGTCGGCATCGAGGCCATCGGGCGCGACCTGGGCGCCTCGTTGACCGAGGCGCAGTGGATCAACAGCGGCTACCTGCTGGCGCTCGCCGCGACGCTGCCGGTCTGCGGCTGGCTCAGCCGGCGGATGGGGGCCGGCCGGCTCTGGCTCTGGTCGCTGGTCGGGTTCACCCTCACCTCCGCGTCATGCGCGCTCGCCCGCGGCGCCGAGCTGCTCATCGTCACCCGGGTGCTCCAGGGGCTCACCGGCGGACTGCTCATCCCCGCCGGAATGGCCATCCTCGGTCAGATCGCCGGCCGGGAGCGGATGGGTCGGGTGATCGCTCTCTCCAGCGTTCCGTCGATCCTGGCCCCGGCCTTCGGACCGATCATCGGCGCCCTGCTCATCGACAACTTCTCCTGGCCCTGGATGTTCCTGATCAACGTGCCGATCGGGATCGTCGGACTGCTGCTGGCCCTGCGGGTGGTTCCGCGCGGCGAGGCAGGTCACGCCGGCCGGCTCGACCTGCCGGCCCTGCTGCTGGTCGCCCTCGGACTGCCGCTGCTCACCTACGCCGTCACCGCGGCGATGGACCGCGGCGGGCTGCTCGCGCCGGCGGTGCTGGTGCCACTGGTGGCCGCGCTGGTCGCGTTGGCGCTCTTCGTCCACCGGTCGTTGCGCGCCGACGAGCCGCTGATGGACCTACGCCTGGCCCGGGACCCGGTCTACGCCGCCGCCGCGGGCACCATCGTCTTCTCCGGCGCTGCCCTGTTCAGCGGGCTGATCGTGATGCCGCTCTACTTCCAGGTCGGGATGGGGCGGGGCATCATCGACACCGGGCTGCTGCTGATGGCGTTCAGCCTCGCCGCTGCGGTGACGTTTCCCGTCGCCGGCCGGCTGACCGACGTCCACGGTGGCGGCGTCGTGGCCCTGATCGGCCTGGTGGTCGTCGTGGTCGGCACGATTCCGATGGCGCTGCTGCCGGCCGACCCCGACCTCGTCCTCGTCGAGGCCCTCCAGGTCGTCCGGGGCGTCGGTCTGGCGCTGGCCGGCTCACCCGCCGTCTCGGCCGCGTTGGCCCGGGTGCGGTCCCACCAGATGCCGGACGCCAGTTCGCAGGTGAACACCCTGTCCCGGGTCGGCGGTGCAATCGGCAGTGCCCTGTGCGTGGTGGTGCTCTCCGGCGCGCTGGCGGACGCCGGTTCCGACGCCGAGGTCGCCGCGGCCTTCCGGGTCACCTTCCGGTGGTTGACCGGGATGGCGGCGGTCGCCCTCGTCCTCGCCACCTGGCTGACCCGCGCGCAGCGACGCGCCCGACGTGTGGAGGCCCGGTGACCGGGACGCCACCGAACACATTCCATCGATCAGGAGGTCATGTCATGCGTATCGCCGTCATCATCGGCAGCACCCGACCGGGACGACGGGGCGAGGCGGTGGCCCGGTGGGTCCAGACGCTGGCCGCCCAGCGGGGCGACGCGGTCTACGAGATCGTCGACCTGGCCGACCACGACCTGCCGCACCTCGACGAGCCGGTCCCGGCTGCGATGGGCGCCGAGCACTACACCGGCGAGCACACCCGCCGCTGGGCCGAGACCATCGCGTCGTACGACGGGTTCGTCTTCGTCACCCCGGAATACAACCACTCCTACACCGCCGTGCTGAAGAACGCGATCGACTACCTCTACACCGAGTGGCACAACAAGTCGGCGGGTTTTGTCGGCTACGGCCTCAATGGTGGCACCCGCGCCGTGGAGCACCTGCGGGTGGTGCTGGCCGAACTGCACGTCGCCGACGTCCGCGACCAGGTCTGTCTCAACTACTTCACCGAGTTCGGCGCGGGCGGCGAGGTGCTGCCGGCCGAGCACCAGGAGGACATCCTGCGCCGGATGCTCGACCAGGTGGTGGCCTGGGGCGGTGCCCTGGCCACCCTGCGCCAGCCGTGACCGGCCGTCGGCGGCACACCCGAAACCCCTGTCGACGCGTACGGCGGCCGCTAGCCGAGAACCAACTGTCCGAGTTCCTGGGTGCACCGGGTGAGCGCGACGTAGAGGCCGTTCCAGCCGCGCGGCGCGGCGGCGATGCCCTGGGGGTCGACGAGGAGCGCCGCATCCCATTCCAGTCCCTTGGACTGGGTCGCGGTGAGCACCGGCACGTCGGCCAGTACGGAGCGGAGTTCGGCGATGCGGTCGGCGGGGGCGATGACGCCCACCGTGCCACCGTGCCACCGTTGCCGTAGCTGTCGCACCAGCCGGGCGGTGGTGTCGGCAAGCTCCGCAGGTGCGACGGTGAGCACCCAGGGGGCGATGCCGCAGGAGCGCACCGCCCGTGGTGGGGTGTTGTGGCTTCCGGCCTTCCTCAGGACGGGTCCGGTGAGGTCCATGACCTCCCGCGGGGTCCGGTAGCAGATGGTCAGTTCCGCAGCGGTCCAGCGGTCTCCGAAAGCTGCCTGCACCGCTTGTGCCCAGGTGGTGTGCCGGTGCGCCGCCTCCGCCTGGTCGATGTCGCCGACCGCGGTGATGGAGCGACCGGGGCACCGTCGCAGGACCATCTGCCACTGCATCTCGGACAGTTCCTGCGCCTCGTCGATGACGACGTGGCCGTACACCCAGCCGCGCTGCCGGCGGGCGTGGTCGGCGACGAACTCGCCCTGTGGTGGCGGGGCCTCGATCTCGCCCAGCAGGTCGGCGAGGGCGTCGAGCAGGGGGATGTCGCTCGGTGCCCAGGGTGCCGGCTCGGCCGAGACGGCGGCGATCTCCGCCGTGGACAACTGGGGTGCGAAACGGGCCAACCGGGCGCGGTCGGTCAGGAGATCACCCAGGAGGCTCCCGGTGTCGAGGGTGGGCCACCATGACTCGACGAAGCGGGCGATGGTCGCGTTCTCCGCGATCCGACGGCGAAGGTCCTCCACCTCCTCCTCGGAGAGCAGTCCGTCGATGTCACTGCCGGTGGGTCCGCCGGGCTGATGGTCGCGCTGCACGCTCCTGTCGACGCGGGCGAGGATGTCCTCGAAGCCCTCCTCCATCTCGTGCATCAGCGCCTCGCGCTGCGCGACGACGGCTTCGGCCAGGAGGTGGTGCAGCTGCTCGGCGAACGCCTCGCGGGCCCGGTGGTACGGGCGTCCCTGCACCGAGGCGAGCGCCTGTGCCACTGCCGTGGCGGGGATGACGTGGAACTCGCCTTCCCAGCGCAGTCTCAGCGCGCGGGGCCGGGGGAGCAGCGCGGTGACGTAGCTCTCGAGCGCGGCCTGCCAGAGGGCGCGGCCCTTGATCTCGGCGAGATTCCGGCTCTCGCCGCGGCCCACGTGGATGTCGGGCAGCAGGGTGTCGCAGGTCGCCGAGACGACGGCGGTCTCACCGAGCGCGGGCAGCACCTGGGCGATGTACCGGAGGAACCGTGGGGAGGGGCCGAGGACCAGGACCGCCTGGTCGGCGATCGCCGAGTGGGTGAACAGCAGATAGGCGACGCGGTGCAGGGCCACCACGGTCTTGCCGGTGCCGGGACCGCCCTGCACGATCAGTGGTCCGGTCGCGTCCGCCCGGATGACGTCGTCCTGCTCGCGTTGCAGCGTCGAGACCGCAGTCGACATGCGACCGGTACGCCGCTGGTCGAGGGCGGCCAGCAGAGCCCCCGCACCGACGAGTTCCGTGGCGGCGCCCGCCTCCAGCGGCTCGTCGTCCACGCCGTCGACCACCGGTCCCGTCGTGTGGATGTGCCGCCGTCGGGCCTGACCTTGCGGGTCGACGGCCGTCGCGGTGTAGAACGGCCGGGCCGCGGGAGCGCGCCAGTCCAGCAGCAGCGGCCCACCGTCCTCGTCGTCGGTGCGCAGGCCGACCCGGCCCACGTGCCGCACGGTGCCGTCGAGACCGTCGAGGCGGCCGAAGACCAGCCTCTCCTGCGCGCGCAGTAGCTCCTCGTACCGCCGGCGGAGCAGGCGCAGCCGCGCCCGTTCCCACTCCTCCAGGGCACCCGAGGAAAGCTCGGCCTGTAGGTGGTCGACAAGCCGGTCACGGCGGGCCATGACCGAGTCGAGAAACTCCTGCTCCTCGGCAACCGCGGATCGCCGCGCGACGTCCGCTGCGTGGGAGATTGGCGCTGCGCCGTGGAGAATTGCCGGGCTGACGTCGGCGATGCCATTGTCCAGAGCAGATTTCCGGCGCATTCCCAGATCCTCGTCCTGGTGTTTTCCTGCCACCCGACCGGGCCACAGGTATTCCGGTGGCAAGCATAGAGTCGGCGTCTCCTCATCGTGCCGAAACCTGGTCGGCGGAGATGAGCATCTCAATACCTTGCGGCCCCTTGCCGCTCGTGGCCTCACCCCATCTTGATTCAGCAGTGAGCACCTCTTGATACTGCAACGGCACCCAGCTGACTGGCCCGTGTCGGTGGGTGAGCTGGTGGCGTCGGGCGGGCCGGGTAGTCGATCATCGCGTCCTCGGTGGCTCTGTCTCCCCTGCTGATGGCCGGGGTTCCGGCGACGAAGAGCCATGCGTGGGCGGCCATCGACAAGGTGGTATGGCACCCCAGGTCAGCCAGTCACGGGCCTGATATTGATCCAGGCCAGTCCATTTCTTGACTTTGTTGGAGCACTTTCGACTGCCGGCCGGTTTCCGGCCATGCGAGTTCAAGTCCCCTCGGACGAGCCGTATTACGTGACACATGTGGGCTTGCCCGAGCGGGCGGCGGGAGTGAACTACCGCCCTGGATGAGGGTGGGCGGGGCTCCGTCGGCTACAGGTCGTTGCGGGCCTTCTCGGCCTTTCTTCGCCGCCGATGGTCTCGTCTTCCCCGACACCCGCAGTCGATGCCGTACTTCTCGCCATCACGGTTGCCTCCCGGCAGGTCGGCGGAGGCGCGGGAGGTGTAGCCGTTGGCCGGCCGAGCAGATCGTTCGGGTCGGTGTCCTCGCTCTGCACCCGCGCCACCGGTGAGGCAGATGCATGCCCCGGTCAGCCTGATGCAGGCGCGTGCAGGGGCAGCGGTGCAGTCGTTGCCGGGAATCGGTGTCGCATAACCGACAGGTCCGGCTGGATTGGCCGGGCTCCGCGGTTCTGGCCGCGGTGCCCGGCCTGCTCCTGGTCGTGGGTGGGCCGGCCCGTGCTGTCTGCGTTGTGCGGTCAGACCTCGATCTCCACGCCCTCGTCAATCCGGACGTTCTTGAGCATGAGACTGAAAACGAGCGCCAGAACCATCAACGGGATCGTCCAGATGAAGACGCTCCGGATCGTGTCGGCGAAGGCCGACTCCACTGCGACGCGCAGTTCGACAGGGAGCGCTTGCAGGTCGACCGGGGAGATCGAGCCATCCGAGGGGATCCGCGCCGCGGTGTCGGCTGGCAACCGGTGCGAGAGTTCGGTGCTGAGCCGGCTACTGAACAACGCCGCCAGTGCGGCGAAGCCGAGCGAACCGCCGATACGCTGGGAGAACGCGCCGGTCGCTGTAGCGCTGCCCATGTCCCGCTCCGGCGCGGTGGCCTGAATGGCGACCATCAGTGGCTGCATGCAGAGCCCGACGACGAGCCCGAAGACCACCATGTACGTGATCACCAGCCACAGGCTCGTGTGTGGGGTCATCGTGGCGAACAGCAGCAGTGACGGCACGGCTAGGGCGCTGCCGAGCACCGGTGACCACTTGTACCGCCGCCATTTGGTGATCAGATTGCCGCCGACAATTGACACCACCATCAACCCGAACACCATCGGCAATTGGAGCAAACCGGAGTTAAAGGCGTTGATGCCCATGGCAAGCTGGATGAACATCGGCACGAACGCGCCGATGACGGTGATCCAGGTATGCACCATCACGTTGGCCAGACAGGCAAAGGTGATCGACGGAATGCGGAACAACCGTGGTGGCATGATCGGTTCGGGTGCCCGCAGTTCGCGCAGCACGAACAACACCACCAGCACGATCCCGGCGGCCGCCAGGGCGAGAATGATCGGGGAGGACCAGGCGTCCTGGACGCCACCCCGGGACGTGAGCAGCGTGATGTCGGCGATCAACGCCGCAAGGAGGATGAAGCCCAGGTAGTCGATGGGCATCGTGGACTTCTTCGGCGGGAGTTTCAGCTCCCGGATGATGGCGGCCAGCGCGATCAGACCCAGCGGCAGGTTGATGTAGAAGATCCAACGCCAGGAGAGCTGGTCGGTCAGGACACCGCCGAGCAGTGGGCCGGCGATGGCGCCGACGCCGAGCACGGCGCCGAACATGCCCATGAACCTGCCCCGTTCGCGCAGCGGGACGATCTCCGCGACGACCGTCATGGTCAGCACCGAGAGGCCGCCGGCTCCCACTCCCTGTACGGCACGGAACGCGACCAGCTGCACCATCGATTGTGCCATGCCTGACAGCGCCGAGCCGATGAGGAACGCGCTGATCGCGAAGATATACAACCGGCGCGTGCCGTAGAGGTCGGCGAGTTTTCCGTACAGCGGCGTGGTCACGCCCGCCACGATGATGTAGATGGTGAACAGCAGGGAAAGGTATTGAACACCCTCGAGTTGTCCCACAATCGTCGGTGCGGCGGTCGACACGATGGTCAGATCGAGTGAACCGAGCGCGGAACAGATCATCATCGCGATGACGACGATGCGCATCGAGTTGCGGCCCAGCGGCCCCTCTCGCGGCGGTGCGTCAACTATCTCAGGGTCAGGGGTCGCCATCACTGTCTCCTTGGAGATAGAGGCCGCCACGAGCCGCTGCAGGATATCCCGAGTTCCCGTCGAACCCCAGTCGGCACACTCCCGACGGATTCCTGAAATTCGGGAAAATCGCTAGCCGGAGTCCGCACGTTGTGCCAACGAAGCGCCGCTCCGCCTGGCGCGAAAGGACTCCTCCACGGTGTACTCGACCCGGCGCATGGCGACGCGGAGGATGGGTGGTGCCATCAGCGAGGTGACGATGGCCACCAGCACCACTATGGTGTACGTCTCGGTACTGAGGACGCCCAGGCGCAGCCCGACCATGGCGATGACGATTTCGACCACGCCCCGGGCGTTCATGCCGGCTCCGAGAGCTAGTGACTCCCATTTGTTGAGACGGCTGGCCAACCCTCCGACGAACGCGCCCGCGAACTTGCCGACCACCGCCACCGTCAGCACGACCAGTCCGGTCAACAGTACGACCGGCCGGCCCAGCGCGGTCAGGTCGACGCGCAGCCCCGCAGTGGCGAAGAAGAGCGGCGCGAAGAAGGCCAGCACGATCGCGTTCAACGGCGCGAGCGCGGCGCGGGCCACCCCGCCGCTGCTACCCACCAGGACCCCGCCGACGAAGGCCCCGAAGACCGCCTCCATGCCCAACGCCTGGGTGCCCGCGCCGCAGGCCAACATGACTATCGTCGCGACGGTCACCACGCCGGTCGACCCGCCCGTACGCTCGGCCAGGCGCAGCGCGAGACGGACCAGTGGCCGACCCACGCTGGCCGCCGCCAGGACGATCGCCAGCAGTGTGAGTACCGACACCACGATCGTTCCGACGTGCAGGGCGGTGGCTGCCATCGCCGCGACGATCGACAGCATCAGCCAACCGAATGCGTCGTCCACCATGCCGGTGACCAGGATCAGCTGACCGATGTTGCGATGCAGCAGCCGCAGGTCGGTGAGCGTCTTCGCGATTACCGGCAGCGCACTGAGGCACATCGCGACGCCCAGGAAGAGCGCGAAGACGACCCGGTCGGTACCACCGGGTATCAACGAGGCCGGCAGCAGCAGCCCGGTGGCCACGCCCAGCCCGAGCGGCAGCAGCAGCCCGGCCGTGGCCACCCGCAGCACGGTCGTGCCCCGCCGACGTAACAGCAGGAAGTCGACCTCGATCCCCGTCACCCCGACCAGCAGCAGGACCCCGATCTGGCCGACCGCGTCGAGCAGGTGGAACTGGTCAGCCTGTTTGGGCAACAGCCACGCCGCCAGACCCGGCGCGAGATGGTCCAGCAGGGTCGGCCCGAGTAGCAGGCCGGCCGAGAGTTCCCCGACCACCGCCGGCATGCCGAGCCGGCTGGCCAGCCGGCCGAGCACGAAGGCCACCGCCAGCAGGGCAGCCACCTGCAACAGGAACAGCAACAGCTGCGGTGCCGGAAGCAGCGGGACCGGTGCGTGAGCCACGCGGCCGCTCATCCTTCCGCAGCGAGGGTGAGGGCGATGGTTCGCGTGTCGTCCTCAGCCGGCCAGCGTCCGTACCTGCGACGCCAGTACAGCAACGGCCCGAGCGCGTCGTCGTGCACGTTGCCGTCCACGGCAGCGCCGATGACGATCGTGTGGTCGCCGGCGTCGATCACACCCACCACCTCGCACTGGGCGTGCGCGATGCTGTCGGCCACCAGCAGCGGGAGCCCTCCCCGCCGGCTGGGCTCCCACACCGCCGACGCGAACCGGTCAGCTGTGCTCGATGCGAACAGCGACGAGGTGTTCTCCCGGCTGTCCCGCAGGAAGTTGACTATGAACTGGCCGCGGTCCACCAGTGCGCTCAGGACCCGGCTGTTCCTGTTCAGGCACACCAGCAGAAGCGGTGGGTCCAGTGACACGCTGCACGTCGCGCTGCAGGTGACACCGAGTGGTGCGCCGCCAGTGCCGAGGGTGGTCACCACCGTGACGCCGGACGGGAACGCGCCCATCACCGACCGGAACGTGGTCCCGTCGACACAGGCCCCGGCCACCTCCGGAGGCACCCGCACGTCCTGTCGACCACGCATGTCACACCGCCTTGCGGGCGATCACGACATGGTCGCGGGTGATCGTGTCCGCGCGGAACACCCGCTCCACCTCGAAGCCGGCCTCGCGCAGGTGTCCCTCGCAGTCCGAGACCGAGTACGCGGAGTTGTCGTCACGGATCATGGCGCTGTTGAGGCGTTGCAGCAGCGTCTCCAGGTCGTCCCCACTTGGATCGATCATGACGTCGTAGACGGCGATCCGCCCTCCGGGCGAGACGGCCTGGTAGGCGTTGCGCAGCAGCCGCATCCGCTTGTCCGCCGGCCAGTCGGCCAGTACGTGGCCCAGGATGAGCACATCCGAGGCGGGCAGCGGGTCGACGAAGAAGTCGCCGCCAGCGAAGCGCACCCGGTCGGTCGTGCCCAGCTCCCGCATCCGCTCGTCGAAGAGCGGGCGCAGCGCGGGCAGGTCGACGACCACGCCGCGTAGATGCGGGTGTGCGCGGGCGATGCGCGCCGCCACGTTGCCGCGGGCGCCGCCCACGTCGGTGAACGTCGTGTATCCGGACCAGTCGAGCTGCCGAGCCAGTTCGTCGGCCGTGAACCCGTTGTGCGCATCCATGTGCGTCATGACCTGCCGGGCCTTGTCGAGGTCCCGGTAGTAGTCCAGATAAGCGGCCGCGCCCTGCGCCGCCACCGCTGACTTGGCATGGCCGTCCCTCAGCGCCTCGGTCAGCCGACCCCATGCGTGGTAGTGGAGCCTCGCGTGCTGGGCGCAGGTGCCGCCCAGGTATGTCGGTTGCCCGGTCACCAGGAACTCGGCCGCGAGTTCGCTGTTGCGGTACTCCGCTCCGTCGCGCTCCAGCAACTCCAGTCCGACGAGCGCGTCGAGGAAGTCGTGGGTCAACCGGTGCTGGACCGCCAGCTTCTCCTGGATCGTCTCCACCGTGGCCGGGCCGTCGGCGAGCAGGTCGAACACGCCGAGTTCGACCGCGCTCTGCAGGGCCTTCGTCCGGAAGTACGCCGTGTTGAGCCCGATGACGGCCCGTGCCCGGGCCACCGAACTGCTGGGAGCTGCGCCAAGAGTCATCGCCTGTCCTCACTCACGATCGGTTCTGCCGGAGCGCACCGTCACACCGGTCGGTCGTGCCGGCATCGAGCGGGGACCGAGTCGGCCGACCGTCCAACGCGGGTCAAGGGCGAATCGAGCTCGACAGGACAGCCTTGGCCGGTTGGCGACGGCGGAGGGAGACGGGGTGCTGCGGAAGAGTGAAGAAGGACCGGGGGGTGCTCGGCGGGTGGTGGTGACCGGGATCGGCGTAGTGGCACCGGGTGGCATCGGAACGAAGCAGTACTGGGACCTGTTGACCGCCGGGCGCACTGCCACCAGGACCATCACGGCGTTCGACGCCAGCCAGTTCCGTTCCCGGGTGGCCGCCGAGTGTGACTTCAACCCCGTGGAGGCCGGGTTGAGCCAGCGGCAGATCCGCCGGTGGGATCGGACTACACAGTTCGCGTACGTGGCGGCCCGGGAGGCACTCGTCGACAGCGGGGTCCTCGGCGAGCTGAACCCGGTGCGCACCGGGGTGATGGTGGGCACCGCCTGCGGGATGACCATCAGCCTGGACCACGAGTACGCGGTCGTCAGCGACGAGGGTCGCACCTGGCAGGTCGACGAGGCACACGCGATGCCGTACCTGTACGACTACTTCGTGCCCTCGTCGATGGCGGCGGAGATCGCGTGGCTGGTCGAGGCGGAGGGACCGGTGGGCATTGTTTCCACCGGGTGCACGTCCGGCATCGACGTGCTCAGCCACGCCGTGGACCTGATCCGGGACGGCGAGGCGGAGGTGATGGTCGCCGGAGCCGCGGATGCCGCCATCTCGCCGATCACTGTCGCGTGCTTCGACGCGATCAAGGCGACCACTCCGCGCAACGACGAGCCGGGCACGGCCTCGCGGCCGTTCGACCGGACCCGCAACGGCTTCGCGCTGGGCGAGGGTGCGGCCATCTTCGTGCTGGAGGAGTTCGGTCATGCCCACCGCCGAGGCGCGCACGTGTACGCAGAGGTCGCCGGATACGCCTCCCGCTGCAACGCCTTCTCCATGACCGGACTTCGCCCGGACGGCGTGGAACTGGCTGCGGCCATCACTAGTGCGTTGGACCAGGCACGCGTCGACCGGTCGGAGATCGACTACATCAACGCGCACGGCTCCGCGACCAAGCAGAACGACCTGCACGAGACCGGCGCGTACAAGCGCAGCCTGGGAGAACACGCCTACACGACGCCGATCAGCTCGATCAAGTCGATGATCGGCCACTCCCTGGGAGCGATCTGCTCACTGG
Organism: Micromonospora matsumotoense; assembly: GCF_900091525.1. Taxonomy (GTDB): domain Bacteria; phylum Actinomycetota; class Actinomycetes; order Mycobacteriales; family Micromonosporaceae; genus Micromonospora; species Micromonospora matsumotoensis. Next base: position 41,904 of record NZ_FMCU01000013.1, on the reverse strand, counting down.
AGGTCGCGGCCTCCGTGCTGGCTATCGAGCATTCGGTCATCCCGCCGACGGCGAACCTCCGGGAACGCGACCCGGAGTGCGACCTGGACTACGTGCCCCTCGTGGCCCGCGAGCAGCGCACCGACGTGGTGCTGAGCGTGGCAAGCGGCTTCGGTGGCTTCCAGAGCGCGATCGTCCTCGCCCGGCCTGGACGGTGGGCGGCATGACCGCGCCCGGGATCGTCGGGACCCCGTGGGGCCGGGCGACCGGCACGGCAGTGGTCACCGGCCTCGGCGTGGTCGCCCCCAATGGCCTGGGCGTGGCGGAGTACTGGGCGGCAACGTTGCGCGGCGAATCCGGCATCGAGCGCATCACCAGGTTCGACCCGACGTGCTACTCGGCACAGCTCGCCGGCGAGGTCACCGTTGACGCGGCCGGCCACCTGCCCGGCCGGCTGCTACCGCAGACCGACCGGATGACCCAGCTCGCGCTGATCGCGGCCGAGGAAGCGCTGGCCGATGCCGGTGCCGACCCGCGACGGATGGCCGACTACGCGACCGGGGTGGTCACCGCCGCCTCCGCTGGTGGCTTCGAGTTCGGGCAGCGGGAACTTGAGGCGCTGTGGAGCAGAGGCGGCGCTTACGTGAGCGCGTACCAGTCCTTCGCCTGGTTCTATCCGGTCAACACCGGGCAGATATCCATCCGGCACGCCATGCGGGGGCCGGGCAGCACCGTGGTCGCCGAGCAGGCAGGTGGCCTGGATGCGGTCGCCAAGGCTCGTCGGCACGTACGCGACGGCACGCCGCTCATGCTCGCCGGTGGGGTGGACGGCTCGTTGTGCCCGTGGGCCTGGGTCTGCATGATCCGCTCGGGCCGGGTCAGCAGTAGCACCGATCCGGGCCGGGCGTACCTGCCGTTCGACCTCGACGCCGCCGGCCACGTGCCGGGCGAGGGCGGGGCCCTGCTCGTCATGGAGAGTCCCCGCGAGGCCCGGCGGCGCGGAGTGGACCGGATCTACGGCGTGGTCGCCGGTCACGCCGCCACCTTCGACCCGCAACCCGGGTCGGGTCGCGAGCCTGGCCTGCGGCGGGCCATCGAGCTGGCCCTGATCGACGCACGACTGCCCGCACCGGAGGTGGACGTGGTCTTCGCCGACGCCGCCGGGGTCGCGGTCCTGGACCGGCTGGAGGTCGACGCACTCACCGCTGTCTTCGGACCGCGGCGGGTACCCGTGACGGCACCCAAGACCATGACCGGCCGACTGCTGGCCGGCGGGGCCCCGTTGGATCTGGCTGCGGCGCTGCTGGCCATGCGCGACTCGGTGATCCCGCCGACCGTCCACATCGAGCGTCCCGCCTTCACCGAGGCCATCGACCTGGTCGGCGCCGAGCCCCGGGAAGCCTCACTGACCAACGCGCTCGTCATCGCCCGAGGGCAGGGCGGCTTCAACTCGGCGATGGTGCTCCGCCGCTCCGGGTAGCCGCCGGTGGCGCGGTATCCAGCTTCCGCAACGCGGCACACCAGGTGTCCCACGACCCGCTCGCGCCCCGGGGCAGCAACGGAACCACGGTGCTGCGCCCGGCGCGGACGGCGGGATGCCGGCGGGCGAGCATCGACAACCCCTGGCCGGGTCCCGCCTCGACCAAGGTGTAGTCACCGTGGGCCAGAAGCGCGTCCAGCGCCGGCCAGAACAACACGGGGGCGGCCAACTGCCCGGCCCAGAACTCCGGTCTCCCGGCCTGCTCGCGATCCACCACCTGGCCGGTACGGGTGGACCAGATCGGCACTGTGGGGGAGCCGAGCGGCATCGTCTCGAAGACGGCCGAGAAGGCCCTCGCCTGGTCGGCAACTGCCGGAGAGTGGAAGGGCTGCCGGGCGCGCACCCGCCGACTGGGCCACCCCGCCGCCAGCAGTTCATGCTCCACTGCGGACAGTCGCGGCTCCGGCCCGGCCAGCACGGTCTGCCGTGGGGCGTTCCGTGCGCCGATCACCACGCTGTCCGGATCGTCGTCGGTGCCCACGTACGGGGCGAGTTCCGCAGGTGTCGCGCCGACGGCGAGCAGGCCACCGGACGGTGCCGTGGCCATCACCGCCGAACGCGCCAGCATGACGGCGGCCGCGCCGGGCAGGTCCACCACGTCGGCAAGGGCAGCTGCGGCCAGTTCGCCCACGCTGTGCCCCAGCAGCGCCACGGGCTGCCGCCCACCGGCGCGCAAGGCGCTGCCGAGGGCATACCCGACCGCGAACAGCAAGGGTTGTGCCGTCGCGGCGTCGTCGAACAGGACGGCCGGCCGGTCGGCGAGCCAGTTCCCGCGCAACCGTTGCCCGGGGCCGCCCATGAGCGCGAAGAACTCGTCCATGACTGCGCTGAAGACGGGCTCGCGGCCGTACAGCTCCACGGCCATGCCCGGGTGTTGGGCGCCCTGGCCCGGCAGCAGCAGGGCGATCGGACGGCCCGTTGTCTCGTACGCCATCGGTTCTGCACTCCCCTCCGCGTCGTTCGCCGCGTGGCAGGCAGCGTCGCGTGCCCACCTGGAGCGCCGGTCGAGCGGGCACGGCCTCCAGCGGCGTTCCGGCCGCAGTCGAGCCCGGCCCGGCAGGCTGCCCACATACACCGGAACGCGGGAGGAAGAGGAGCCGATGAGCCCTTCTAGCTACGACGTGCTCGTGGTGGGTGCCGGCCCGGTCGGCCTGACCGCCGCCCACGAGCTGGCGCGGCGCGGCGTGGCGGTGCGGGTGGTGGACAGGGCCTCCGGCCCGGCCACCACGAGCCGGGCGACCGCCACCCACGCCCGCACGCTGGAGACGTACTACCAGATGGGGCTCGTCGATGAGTTCCTGCGTCGCGGCCAGCGGGTCGAGCACTTCACCATGCATCAACGAGGACGGCGGCTGATCCGTCTCGACACCGACTACTCCAGCGTGCCGACCCGATTCCCCTTCACGCTCCAGGTGGACCAGGTGATCACCGAGGAGATTCTCCGCAACGCCCTGCACGACCTGGGCGTCGTGGTGGAGTGGGGCGTCGGCCTGACTGAGCTGGACCAGACCGACGACATGGTGACGGCCACCCTGGAGCATGTCGGCGGCGGGACCGAGCACGTCAAGGTGGGGTGGTTGGTCGGCGCGGACGGCGGCCACAGCTTGGTCCGCCAGCGCCTCGGGTTCGAGTTGCTCGGCGAGTCCTCGGAGACCTGGTTGATCGCCGACGCGGTCCTCGACGCCGACCTGCCGCGCGACAGCCTGCACTGGATGCACACCGGAAACGGCACAATCATGCTGGTGCCGTTTCCGGCGCCGGGCAAGTGGCGGTTGTTGGACACGGTGGACGTCGGTGGCGCCGAGGACCCCGATGCGGTCGCCGACCGGTTCGCCCGGAAGATCACGAAGGCGCTCGGCATCCCGGTCCGCGTCTCCACCCCCACCTGGGTCTCCGTGTTCACGATTCAGCAGCGGATGATCCGGCAGATGCGCTCCGGGCGCTGCTTCGTCGCCGGCGACGCGGCTCACGTGCACAGCCCGGCGTCCGGGCAGGGCATGAACACCGGCATCCAGGATGCGTACAACCTCGGCTGGAAGCTGGCCGAGGTGGTGCGCGGCCACGCGGATGACGCACTGCTCGACAGCTATCCCGCCGAGCGGGTGCCGGTCGGTGCCACGCTGCTCGGCACGACCAAGACCGCCACCGCGCTCGTGGCGCTGCGCAATGCCGCCGCGCCCGTCACGCTGCCGATCGGGCTGGGCCTCCTCAACCTGGCCACGCCACTCAAGCGCCGCGTCGAGCGCAAGATCATGGAGGGCATGTCCGGCCTGGCGTTGCACTACTGCGCCAGCCCGCTGAGCCAGCCGGTGAGCGCGGCCGACGGCATCGAGCCGGGATATCGGGTCGCCTGCTCCGTCGAGACCGAGTCGGTCAGCGTCGGGTGGCGGGAGATGTGCGCCGAGCTGACCGATCCGCGGTGGACGCTACTCGCCACCGCCACCGCCACCGTCGAGTCGGACCGGCTCGCCGCCGTGTTGGCGGACGTGGAGCGTGACTTCGGCCGGTCCGTCTCGGTGCGAACGGTGGTCGACACCGTCGACACCGGCACCTACCCGCGCCCGCTCGGCGACCCGGGCGGCACCCTGCGCCGCCAACTCGGCCTCGGGACCGGGGAGTACGCCTTGATCCGACCTGACGGCTACCTGGCGGGCAAGGGCCGGATCGCGGGGAGTGACGAGCTGACGGCGCGGCTCCGCCGGTTCACCCTCGTCCCGCACGAGCCCACGCCGACCCGCTGAACCGGCCGAGGAGAACAGCCATGCGCATCATCGACCTGTCCACCCCCGTCGACGCCGCAGTCTGGGAGCCGAACCCGATCGACCACACGGTGCTCTCGCCCGCCGAGGGTGCCGTGCACATGGCAGAGGGGATGCGGGAGAACTACGGACTCGACTTCGACCCCGCGGCGCTGCCGGGCGGCGAACTGCTGTCGCTGGACACCCTGCGGCTGACCACCCACACGGGCACCCATGTGGACGCACCCTCGCACTACGGCTCCACGGCCGAGTACGGAAAGCCCCGACACATCGACCAGATGCCACTGGACTGGTTCTTCCGGCCCGGCCTGGTGCTGGACATCTCCGACGCGCCGGTCGGCACGGTGGGCGCGGACCGGATACGGCAGGCGTTCGAACAGGCCGGTCGCGCTCCACAACCGATGGACATGGTGCTGCTGCACACCGGTGCGAACGCCCTCGCCGGTACGCCCCGGTACTTCACCGACTTCGTCGGCCTCGACGGCCCGGCCACCGACCTCCTGCTCGACCTGGGCGTGCGGGTCATCGGCACCGACGCGTTCAGCCTGGACGCGCCGTTCGGGCACATGATCCGGGAGTACCAGAAGAACTCGGACCCGAGCGTGCTCTGGCCGGCCCACTTCGCCGGTCGCCGCCGCGAGTACTGCCAGATCGAGCGGCTGAACAACCTGGACGCGCTACTCGACACGCCGAGCTTCACGGTGTGCTGCTTCCCGGTGAAGATCGCAAATGCGGGTGCCGGGTGGGCTCGCGCGGTGGCACTGGTCGCGCAGCAGTGACCCGGGGGCCGGCTGACCCGCCGGGTCAGCCGGCCCCCTCGCCGTCGTACACCCACTGGGTGCTGTGCGCGGCGGCACCGAAGCACGGGTCCGCCAGCACCCCACGGAGGTATGCGGCGGTGGTGTGCACGCCGAACCCGTCGACCCGCAACTCCGCCAGAGCCAGGCGCATCCGCGTGATCGCCTGTTCCCGGTCGGGCGCCCAGACCAGGAGCTTGGCCAGCAGCGAGTCGTAGCTGGCCGGCACCCGGTAGCCCGGAAAGGCGTGAGTGTCGACCCGGACGAACGGGCCCGACGGCGGGGTGAACTCGGTGAGTAGACCGGGGGTCGGTATGAAGTCACGGGCCGGGTCCTCGGCGTTGATCCGGCACTGGATCGCCACCCCCCGGGGGCGTACGTCCTCCTGCCGCAGGTCCAACGGCGCGCCCGCCGCCACCCGGAGCTGCTCCCGCACCAGGTCGACCCCGGCCACCAGCTCGGTCACCCCGTGCTCGACCTGGAGGCGGCAGTTCACCTCCATGAAGTAGAACTGACCTGTGGAGTCCACCAGGAACTCGAAGGTGCCCACCCCGGCGTACCCGGCTGCCCGCGCGCCACGGATCGCCGCCTCGGCGATTCGGCCGGTGAGTTCTGTGGGCAGGCCGGGCGCCGGGCTCTCCTCGATGAGCTTCTGGTGCCGCCGCTGCACCGAGCAGTCGCGTTCGCCGAGATGCACGTAGTTCCCGTGCTGGTCGGCGAGCAACTGGATCTCGACGTGCCGTGGCGCGGCGAGGTACCGCTCCAGGTACACCCGACCGTCGCCGAACAGTTGCCGAGCGGTCGCTGTCGTCTCCCGGTACGCCTTCGTCAGCTCGTCCGGGCCCTGTACTACCCGCATGCCCCGGCCGCCACCGCCCGCCGCGGCCTTGATGATCAACGGATACCCCACTGTGTCGGCCGCCCGCACGGCGTCTGCCTCGTCCCGCACCGGGTCCAGCACGCCAGGTAACAGCGGCAGCCCGGCAGCGGCCATCGCGGCCCGTGCGCTCGTCTTGTCGCCGAGCTGACGCAGCGCGGCGACCGGTGGTCCGATGAAGGTGAGGCCGCTGGCAGCGCACGCCTCGGCGAAGTCGGCATCCTCGGAGAGGAACCCGTACCCGGGATGCACCGCCTCGGCTCCGGTCATCAACGCGGCCTCGATGATCGCGGCGGCATTGAGGTAGCTCGCGCGGGGTGCGGCCGGCCCGATCACGACCGTCCGGTCGGCGAGCCGGGTGACGGCCGACCCACGGTCGGCCTCCGAGCACACCGCCACCACACGCACGCCGAGTTCCCGGCACGCGCGGGCGACCCGGACCGCGATCTCACCGCGGTTGGCCACCAACACCGTCTTGAACATGTCGATGCTCACCACGGCTTCAGCTCGAACAGCGGCTGGTTGTACTCCACCGGGTCGCCGTCCGTGCGCAGCACCTTGCCGATCCGACCGGCGGTGGCGGCCTCCACGGGGATCATCAGCTTCATCGCCTCCACGATGCCCACCTGCTGACCTGCCACGACCAGGCTGTGGGTGCGGACGAAGGGCTCCGCGCCGGGCGAGGGTGCCAGGTAGAAGGTGCCGACTGCAGGCGCGGTGATGTAGTCGGCGGTTGCCGAGCTGTCCTCGTCCACCGGTTCGGGCGGGGTATCGGCAGTGTCGTCGACCGCCGGTCCCGGCACAGCCCAGGTCATCTCGATCCACACCTCACCGACGTGCACGACGAGTGTCGTCGGCGGCGGCCCGCCGAGGCGCAGCAGCCGGTCGACGGTATGGGTGGCCTGCCGCAGCGCTGACGGGGTACCGGTGTCGTCGTGGCGGTCCGTGCTCCATTCGGGCGTTGCGGACTTCGGCTCGGTGAGTGCGTGACCATTCGGCATCGATCGGGAGTCGTTCACTGGCCCTTCTCCATTTCACTACTGTCCGGGCTGCCGTCCGGGCTGGACGATGACGACCCGCTGAACGCCTCGAACCGGCGGAAGCGGTGCCGGCGGCGCTCCTCGGACGACAGGTCGCCCAGCTCCGCCAGCGTCGCGGTCAGTGCAACGTGCATCAGCTCCGCGGCAGCCGCATGGTCTGTCTGCGCGCCTTCACCGGGCTCCGGTATCACGCCGTCCACCACGCCGAGTCGCAGCAGGTCCCGGGCGCCCACCCGCAGCGCGGCGGCGGCTCGGGGGGCTTCCGCCGCGTTGTTCCAGAGAATGGCCGCGCACCCCTCCGGGCTGATCACCGAGTACACGGCGTTGGCGAGCATCAGCACCCGGTCGGCCACGGCGAGGGCGAGCGCACCACCGCTACCGCCCTCACCGGTGATGACCGCGACCACCGGCACCGGGAGTTCGGCCAGCACCCGGAGGTTGTCGGCAATGGCCAGGGCCTGCCCGTGCACCTCGGCCTCGATCCCGGCGTGTGCGCCGGGTGTGTCGATGAGCGTGATGACCGGTACGTCGAGCTTCGCCGCCAGACGCATCAGGCGGGCCGCCTTGCGGTAGCCGGCCGGCGACGCCATGCCGAACTGACGCGCGGACAGTTCGGCTGCCGTGTGCCCTTTCTGGGTGCCGATCAGCACCACGGTGCGTCCCGCGAGACGCGCCAGCCCGGCGATGATCGCGGGACAGTCCTTGGCCAGCCGGTCGCCGTGCAGCTCCAGGAAGTCGGTGAACACCCGTGCGGCGTAGTCCGCGGTGGTCGGGCGCATGATGTCCCGGGCACGGCGCACCGACCGCCACGGGTCCTCCTGAGGGAGAACGTCCGGGGCGGTCACCATGCCGGCGTTGTCCGGGCCGGTCCGCCGCGCCGAGGTCTCCGGTGCGGTCAGCGTCAGCAGCCGGGCGAGGATGGCCCGTTGTTCCCCGCGCGGACAGACCAGATCGAGGTGTCCCTGCGCGCGCAGCGCCTCGGCGGTCTGAAAGCCGGTCGGCAGCGGCCGGCCGAGCAGTTGCTCGATCACCCGGGGACCGGCGAAGCCGAGCCGGGCACCGGGTTCGGCGAGGATGACATCGGCGAGGGTGGCATAGGAGGCCGCGACCCCGCCGAACGTCGGGTCGGTGACCAGTGAGATGGTGAGGACGCCGGCCGCGTCCAGGCGCGTGAGCGCCTGGGTCGTCCGGACCATCTGCATCAGGGAGAGCACGCCCTCCTGCATCCGGGCGCCGCCGGACGCGGTCACCATGAGCAGCGGAACCCGGCGGGTCAGGGCGATCTCGGCAGCCCGGGCGAGCAGGTCGCCGACGGCCACCCCCATGCTGCCACCCAGGAATCGGAAGTCCGCTACCGCGGCCACCAGCGGCCGGCCCTGGATGGCACCGGTGGCGAGCACCATCGCCTCGCGCATTCCGGTGCTGCGCCGGGCCCGCTCCCGGCGTCGGGGGTACGGCTCGGTGTCGCTGAACTCCAGGGGATCGGTGTCCGTCGACGGCGGGTGCACCAGCTGGACCGAATCGGGATCGAACAGCGCGGCGATCCGCTGGGCGGCGGTGATCTGCAGATGATGTCCGCAGTCAGGGCACACCCAGAGCAGGCGCATGAGCCTGTTGCCGAGTTGTACCGTCCGGCAGCCCGGACAGAGCGTCCAGGACACCCCCTCGGTCGACCGGTTCGCGCTCACCGCTGTACTGGTCATCGCACGTCCTTCCGCTTCGATGCCAGGAGCCGCCATCGTGCGGGGCGCGCCTCGAAGGCGCATCAAGCCGCAGTGGAAACGGCCGGCCGCCGGGGTTTCCGGCCTCTCCACCGTGGCTCGAAGGCCACTCGACGGATTCGGCGCAGCGTCATGGCCGTTGAATCGGGCGGTTCAGGGCGTGCCGGCGGACATCGTCGGCGCCGCAGCCGCGGACCAGAAGGGTGACGGCATGGCGGAGTTCAGCATCGAGACGCTGCTTCAACTGCTCAAGGAGAGTGCCGGTGAGGAGGAGGGCGTCGATCTCAGCGGCGACATCATGGACAGCGACTTCGAGCTTCTCGGCTACGACTCGCTGGCGATGTTCAACACCGTGAGCCGCATTGAACGGGAGAACGGCATCCAGCTGCCCGACTCGGTGGTGGCGGACGCCCGCACACCACGCGCGCTGCTCAACGAGATCAACACGAGGCTTCGGTCGAACGCGTAGCGACGGGAGGGATGACGGTGTGCGGAATCGTCGGCTGGGCGGATTTCCAGCGTGACTTGTCCGGCTCGCGAACGGTGGTCCAGACGATGACCGACACGATGTGCTGCCGCGGGCCGGACGCGGAGGGGGTGTGGCTCGGTCGGCGGGCCGCGCTCGGGCATCGTCGCCTCGCGGTTGTCGACCTGGCTGGTAGCGCGCAGCCGATGGCCGTCGAGCTCGACGGCCGGACGGCCGCCGTGTTGACCTTCTGTGGGGAGCTGTACAACTTTGTCGAGCTCCGCCGCGAGCTGGAGGGGTACGGGCACCGGTTCCGTACTCGCGGCGACACCGAAGTCGTGCTGCGGGCGTACCTGCAATGGGGCGCGGACATGGCGACCCGGTTCAACGGGATGTTCGCACTCGGAGTCTGGGACGAACGGAGCCAGGAGTTGCTCCTGGTGCGGGATCGCATGGGCGTCAAGCCTCTGTACTACTATCCCACCCCCGGCGGGGTGCTGTTCGGTTCGGAACCCAAGGCCATCCTCGCCAACCCGCTCGCGTCGGCCCGGGTCGGTGTCGACGGGATGTGCGAGATCTTCGACATGATCAAGACGCCGGAGCATGCGGTGTACGCCGGGATGTCGGAGGTGCGGCCGGGCCACTTGGTCCGTGTTCGGCACACCGGGATCACCCGCCACCGGTACTGGGCCCTGGAGGCGCACCCGCACGGTGACGACCTGCGCTCCACCGTGGGCCAGGTGCGGGATTTGCTGGCCGACACGGTCGCCCGGCAACTGGTAGCCGACGTGCCGGTCGGCACACTGCTCTCCGGCGGTCTGGACTCCTCGGCGGTCACGGCGCTGGCCGCTGGCACGCTGCTCCGCGCCGGAGCCGGTCCCGTACAGTCGTTCGCCGTCGACTTTGTCGATGCGGACGAGCACTTCGCTCCGGATGCGGTGCGTGGCGACCCGGACGCGCCGTTCGCGCGGGAACTCGCCCGGCACGTCACCGCGGACCATACGGAGGTCCGGCTCGACAGCGGGCAACTCACCGACCCGGCGGTGCGCGCTCGGGTCCTGGCCGCCACTGATCTGCCGCCGGCCTTCTGGGGCGACATGTGGCCCTCGCTGTACCTGCTGTTCCGTGCCGTCCGGGACCGGTGCACCGTGGCGCTGTCCGGTGAGGCGGCCGATGAACTGTTCGGGGGGTACCGCTGGTTCCACAACCCGGGAGCGGTCGGCGCTTCGACGTTTCCTTGGCTGACCTCAGGGTCGGCCCGGTACTTCGGTGGGCTGTCACTGCTCGACGAGGGCCTGATCGCGAAGCTCGACATCCCCGCCTACCGGGCGATGCGCTATCGGGAAGCCCTGGCCGAGGTGCCGGTGCTGCCTGGTGAGTCCGCCGCCGAGAGGCGGATGCGCGAGGTGTCCTATCTCAACCTGACCCGGTTCGTGCAGACCCTGCTGGATCGCAAGGACCGGATGAGCATGGCCGTCGGCATGGAGGTACGAGTCCCGTTCTGCGACCACCGGCTGGTGTCGTACGTGTTCAATGTGCCGTTTTCGATGAAGACCCTCGACGGTCGGGCGAAGGGCCTGCTGCGGGCCGCGACAAGCGACCTCCTGCCGCGCTCCGTGCTGGATCGGGTGAAGACCCCCTATCCGGCCACCCTCGACCCGCAATACGAGATCGCACTGCGCGCCGAACTGGCGCGTGTGGTGGCCGACCGCGACGCCCCGGTACTGCCGTTGCTCGACCGTGAGCGAGTGCGGCGCCTACTCGACCGCCCGCTACGGGGCCCGAGCCGGCCGTACGACCGTGGCGGTCTCGAGATGGCTCTCTGGCTCAACGAGTGGATCACCCGTTACGACGTTGCCCTCGACTTCTGAACGGCCGCTGGCACCGCCGAGATCTGAACGTCGTCGGGAATCGGCTTCGATGACCCTCTGCCGAAGTAGTGGTTGACGGCGCCGGTGCCCCATGGAGCACCGGCGGTGCCGAGTCCGTACTGCCACCGTCACGCAGCCGGCCCCAACGGCGGACGCCGGCCCGTTGGGGCGCGAATTCGACACGCTACCGCAATTCGTCCGTGTCGATCAGGGAAACACGTGCCCATGGGCTGCGGTTATGGCATCCGATGTGTCACGCTGCGTGGCGTGTATCACTCGGCGAAACGTGTCGGGCGCCCCTATTGATTCGATGCTGCGTCGAACCGTGCCCATTTCCGTCGAGGTGACGCGCCGCCACGGCCGTAGCCGACCCGATTCGGCGGGTCACCATTCAGCGCGGGTGGGCCGACGGGAGATAAAGGTAATATGGTCGTCTTCCTCCCTGCGGTGCCGGCTTAAAACCGGCCTTCCGCCATGAAGCCTGACGAATAGTTCAATCCTTCCAATATGTGTCAGATTTTTCACACCAGCATGAATGCCCGACGCCGCGCCCCGAGTATTTGATCATGTCGAATTAGAATTCCTGAACCCCGTGCCATCCCCGAATGGGCGGTCCGCGGAAGTGTTCGAGTTGCACGGTTGATCGGGGATGGGTGAATGCTACACTCTGCGCAGTGACGGTTACGAATGGTTGAACTAAGCGGACAGGCGCAACGTGGCGCGGCGCTGATGCGCGCCCATAGGGTTCTGCATCGTATTCGGTGTGCTGTGGGCCAGTTGGCCGCCGTGCGTCCCGGTAATGGCAGTCATGCGTCGAAAGGAAGGCAGGAAGAGTCGTTTGACGAGCAGTACCGTACTCGCGGGACGCACGGGGACGGGTGACTCCGGTACGAGTTCCGCCGGGCGGTTGTCCGCCGACCACCGCCGAGCAGCGCGAGCAGCCCGCTCCATCCCGTGCAATGGCATCACCCTCTCCTGGTGCCCGCACCCGGCGCGCTCCCGGTCGCACCCGTTGGCCTGGCGCACGGGCCCGGCGACAATCACCGACAAGCCACTTGCGGAGACAACGCCCGACCGGGCCACGGAACCCTGCCCGGTCGGCGGTGCCGCGTGCGGCACCCCCGCCGCTGCCACTGCTGCCCACACGAAACCGAGCGTTCTCACTTCCTGCCCAAACACGGGGGGTCTCGCATGACCGTTGGCGTGATGTCAAGAATTCGCGTGCTTGTGGTGGAGTCCCACCCACTGTTGCGTGGTGGCCTCGAGGCGGTGCTGAGTGCCAATGACGACATGACCGTCACTGCCGCCGTGTGCGGGATCGAGCAGGCGCTTCACGTCATCCCGCACAGCCCACCGGACGTCGTGGTGTTCGGCATAGACGAGCGCGGACACGAGGTGAACGGCTCACTGGCCCGGCTCCTCGCCGTGGGCGTCGGCCAGCGCGTCGTCATCCTGGGTCAGGGTGACCGTCCGGGTCATGCAGAGTCGTTGCTTCAGCAGGGCGTGCGCGCCTACCTACCGAAGGACGTCTCCCGCGACCATCTGACCTCGGTAATCCGCGAGATATGCCGGGAGGGCGAGCGCGTGTTCATCTCCGCGTCCCCGTCCGCACTCCCGTCCCTCACCCGCAGCGGCGGTACGGTGCTCTCCAAGCGGGAACGCGAGGTGATTCTCCTGGTGGCGGACGCGATGAGCAACGCGCAGATCGCCCGCAAGCTGTCGATCACCAAGGGCACCGTCAAGCGCCATCTGCACAACATTTTCGCCAAGCTCAACGCGGTGTCGCGCATCGACGCCGTGAACAAGGCCCGGGCCGTCATGATGATCGCCACCACCATACGCCTGGATTCCTGACCCGGCAGCGGCGCGTCGACCCAGCCGAAGAGTGCCGCTCGAACTCACCTCGACCGGCCGGCCCCAGGATGCGGGGCATGAAGGCACTCGTGCCAGCTCGTGGAGCCGGCAGCAGTTCAGCGTCGCGGGGTGGGCACTTCCTCGAAACCGGGCAGCGTCGACGACAGCCAGATCGACCCGCCTGCCGCCGTCGGGCCCGCCGGGCAGGCGCGCATCGCCGTCGTACGGGCTCGACTCTCCTCTCCGGCCGCGTCATCCGGGGTGCCCGGCGCTGACCGGCGAGACAACCAACGGCTGGTTGCGTGTGCGCATTGCAGCGAAACTCGATTCAGGACTGGAGTGCATCGTGATCAAAGCTCTTCCCGAGTTCCCGTGGTCGGCGCTCGCGCCGCTGCGCGACCGCGCGGCACGGCACCCGGACGGCATCGTCAACCTCGCCCTGGGCACGCCCGTCGACCCGGCCCCGGAGATCGTCCAGCAGGCCCTGTGCTCGGCCGCTGACGCGCCGAGTCACCCGGCGACCGAAGGCACCCCGGCCCTGCGAGAGGCCGCCGCGGCCTACCTGAGCCGGCGCTTCGGCGTCGCCGCAGAGGCCGGGGCGGTTCTGCCGTCGGTCGGCACCAAGGAACTGATCGCGTGGTTGCCCACCGTGTTGAGCGTCGGTCCGGGCGACCTCGTCGCCTATCCGGAGCTCTCGTTTCCTACCTACGACGTCAGCGCGCGGCTGGCCGGCGCCACACCGGTGCCGGTGAATCTGGACCATGGCCTGCCCGAGCCGGCGCCCCGGGTCCTCTGGCTCAACACCCCGTCCAACCCCGACGGTAGGGTGCTGTCCGCCGACCGGATGCGCGAGATCGTGTCCTGGTGCCGGGAGCGTGGCGTGCTGGTCGTCAACGACGAGTGCTACCTCGAGTACGGCTGGGAGCAGGAACCGATCTCCATCCTGCACCCCGAGGTCTGCGGCGACTCACACACCGGCGTGCTCGCGGTGCACACCTTGTCCAAGCGCTCGAACCTCGCCGGATACCGGGCCGGGTTCATCACCGGGGATCCCCGTGTCGTGCAGGAGATGCTCGAGGTACGCCGGCATGCCGGACTCATCCTCCCCACTCCGATCGCCGCGGCGATGACCGCTGCGCTGGCCGACGACACACACGTCGAACTGCAGCGGGAACGCTACGCACGCCGCCGGGCCCAGTTGCGCCCCGCGTTGGAGGCACGAGGCCTGCGGGTGGACCACTCCGACTCCGGGCTGTACCTGTGGGTCACCAGGGACGAACCGTGCTGGGACACCGCCGCGTTCCTCGCCGACGAGGGCATCCTCGGCGCACCGGGGTCGATCTACGGCCGGCCCGGCGAGAACCACGTCCGACTGGCCGTGACCGCGACCGACGAGCGCATCGCCTCGGCTGTGGCCCGGCTCGCCCGCTGAGAACGGCCCGGAAGTCCGGCGTTCCCCACCCATGCCTGGAGGGCAGATGACCACACGACGCCTGTTCACCTCGGAATCGGTCACCGAGGGGCACCCAGACAAGATGGCCGACCAGATCAGCGACGGCATCCTCGACGCGATGCTGGCCCAGGACCGCGACAGCCGGGTCGCGCTGGAGACGCTGCTGACCACCGGCCTGGTTCACGTCGCCGGCGAGGTCACCACGACGGCACGGGTCGACATCCCGGCCATCGTGCGGAAGACGGTGCGCGACATCGGGTACGACTCGTCGGCGAAGGGGTTCGACGGCGACTCGTGTGCGGTTACCGTGTCGGTCGGAGCGCAGTCTCCGGACATCGCCCAGGGCGTCGCCTCCGCGGCCGAGCACCGCGACGGCGAACGGGACGCCCGCGACCGGCAGGGGGCCGGTGACCAGGGGCTGATGTTCGGCTTCGCCTGTCGCGAGACGCCCGAACTCATGCCGCTGCCCATCGCGCTGGCACACCGGTTGGCCTGGCGCCTCTCGACGGTCCGCAAGAACGGTGCGGTGCCGTACCTGCGTCCGGACGGTAAGACCCAGGTGACCGTCGAGTACGAAGGTGGCCGGCCGGTGCGGCTCGACACCGTGGTGGTCTCATCCCAGCACGCCCCGACGGTCTCGCTCGACGCGATGCTGATGCCCGATCTGCGTACCCATGTGGTCGAGCCCGAGCTGGCCGGTCTGGAGCTGGACACGTCCGGCTACCGGCTGCTGGTGAACCCCACCGGGCGCTTTGAGATCGGCGGTCCGATGGGCGACGCCGGACTGACCGGCCGAAAGATCATCGTGGACAGCTACGGCGGGTCCGCCCGGCACGGAGGCGGAGCGTTCTCCGGCAAGGACCCCTCGAAGGTCGACCGCTCGGGCGCCTACGCGATGCGTTGGGTCGCCAAGAACGTGGTCGCGGCCGGCCTGGCCGATCGGTGCGAGGTGCAGGTGGCGTACGCCATCGGCAGGGCCCGTCCGGTCGGCCTGTTCGTCGAGACCTTCGGTACCGAGGCGGTACCGGCCGAGCGCATCGTCGTCGCCATCTACAAGGTCTTCGATCTGCGGCCGGCCGCCATCATCGAGGATCTCGGCCTGTTGCGTCCGATCTACCGGCAGACGGCCGCCTACGGGCACTTCGGCAGGGAATTGCCGGATCTGAGCTGGGAACGCACCGACCGGATCGCCGAGTTGAAGGCCGCCGTCAACGCCTGACGCACCCGAAGGAGCCATGCATGACGATCGTGACGAGGTTGGCGGAGCGGGAGGACAACCAGCTGCCCGCGCGGTTCGCCCGCTCCCGGCGGAGCATCACCACCAGCGCCATGATGCGGACTGAGGACTTCGACACCTGGTTCGCCGCCCGCGGCCGGGCCCACCGGTTCACCGTCGAGCGGGTGCCCCTGCGAAACCTCATGGGCTGGTCGCTCGAGCCTGGTAGCGGCAACATCGGCCACCACAGCGGACGGTTCTTCCGGGTGGAGGGACTGCACGTCACCATCGGCGCCCGGGAGTGGCAGCAGCCGATCATCGTGCAGCCCGAGGTGGGGATCCTCGGCATCCTGGCCAAGGAGTTCGACGGCGTCCTGCACTTTCTGATGCAGGCCAAGATGGAGCCGGGCAATCCTCGGCTGCTCCAGCTCTCACCCACCGTGCAGGCCACCCATAGCAACTACACGGGTGTGCACCAGGGCGCCGACGTGAAGTACCTCGACTACTTCATCGATCCGGGTCAGGGCCGCGTCCTCGCCGACGTGCTTCAGTCGGAGCACGGCTCGTGGTTCCTGTGCAAGTCGAACCGGAACATGATCGTGGAGACCACCGACGACCTACCGCCGGACGACGACTTCTGCTGGCTCACGCTGGGGCAGCTCGGCACGCTGCTGCACCGGGACCACATCGTGAACATGGACGCACGTAGCGTGCTGGCCTGCGCTCCGATGGCCCCGGTGGAGGCCGGCGCGGTGCACTCTGACACGGACCTGCTGTCCTGGTTCACCACGGAACGGGCCCGGCACGACGTGCGGGTCAGGCGCATCCCGCTTGCCGACGTACGCGACTGGGTGTTCACCGACGACGACATCCACCACGTCGCCAATCGGTACTTCCGGGTCACCGGAGTGGCCGTCCATGCCGGTAACCGCGAGGTCACCTCGTGGATGCAACCGCTGTTCGAACCGATCGGCGTGGGTCTGTGCGCGTTCCTGGTCCACCGCTTCGGCAGGGTGCCGCACTTCCTGGTCCATGCCCGCGCCGAGGGCGGCTTCCTGGACACGGTCGAGCTGGGACCGACGGTGCAGTGCACTCCGGAGAACTACGCCCATCTGCCGGAGCATGAGCGCCCGCCCTTTCTCGATCTGGTACGGCACGCGGGAGCGGACCGCATCCGGTACGCCGCCGCGCATTCCGAGGAGGGCGGCCGTTTCCTCAACGCCACGAGCCGCTTCCTGCTCGTGGAGGCCAGCGAGGCGGAGGCGACCGCTGAACCCCCACCCGGGTTCGCGTGGGTGACTCCCGGCCAGCTCAACTCGCTGAGCCGGCACGGGCACTACCTCAACGTGCAGGCCCGCACCCTGCTTGCCGTCGCCGGCCTGTGGAGCGGGCGGCTGTAAGACGGCGCTACTCGGTGTTCCGGGCGAACGCGTCGACGCAGCGCCGCAGCGCGGTGTGCAACGGCACCCGAGGGCGCCAACCGGTGGCAGCCCGGAATCGCGATGAGTCGATCACGACACTGTGCATGTCGGTGGCCGTAGCGACGGTGGGCGGCGGTACGCAGACGACCGGCACCGGTGGCCGTCCCAGGCGGGCGGCGACCAGATCAGCGATGGTCCGCAAGACGTCGCCCAGGGGCACGCCGCGTCCCGTGCCGAGCAGCCAGTGCTGTCCCGCGAGCAGATCCGCGTGGTCGAGTCCGGCGAGGAAGGCGTCCGCCGCGTCGTGCACATACAGCAGGTCACGCTGAACCGTGCCGTCGTTCCACAGGGTCAGTTCCTCGCCCGCGAAGGCCTTTCGGACCATGGTCGAGACCACGCCGCGGCCGGTGAGCCGTCCGCGCGGGCTGTCACCGTACACCGTGGGTAGCCGTAACGACACGCCGCGGACCAGTCCGGCGGTGGTGGCATCCTTGAGTAGCTGCTCGGCGGCGTGCTTCTGGCTGTCGTATGCGGTCGTGGGCCGGTCCGGCTCCCCACCGTCGATAGGCATCCGCTCGGGCAGCCCGGCCTGCGAGGTGGAACCGGCGAACACGACCGCGGGTGGCCCAGCCATTCCGCGACCTGCCCGCAGCAGCTCGACGACGTCACACATCACCCCGACGTTCACCCGTTCGCTGGCCGGATCGCCGGCGGCGGCACGCCAGCCGGCGGTGTGCATCAGCAGGTGGACCAGCGCGTCCGCGCCGGCCACAGCGCCTTCGAGTTCCCGGCGATCCGTGAGGTCGGCGGACCGCACCTCGATCTCGGCCACGGCATGGGTCGGGACCGACTGGGGCCGACGTCCGATGGTTCGTAGCCGGATCGGCCGCCGCGCGAGGGCCTCGACGACCGCCGCACCCACGAAGCCCGAGCCACCCAGCACCACGACCAGTGGCCGGTCCGCACCGGCGTTCACCGCGACACCGGGTCGGCGCGGTACAGGGCCTGCCAGTAGTAGCTCCACGACACGGCACGATGCTGAGCCACACACTGCCACCGCGCGGCCGGCCGGTACGCGGACACGAAGGCCGCTACCTGCTCGTGTACCGCGTCGCTGTCGTGGATGTCGATGATGTCGCGCAGCAGCCCGCTGTTCAGCGCCAACTGCACCACGTCGGCTCCCTGCGAGTGTCCGTCCAGCGTCTCGTCGAGGTACTTGCCGACCGGGTTGTTGACATAGAAGTGACCGCACGTCGAGTCGATCAGTTCGAGGTAGTCCCGTACCGTGCCGGGGTCCATCTCGGCGAACGAGTCGATGTTCAGGCACAGGTCGAAGCGGTCGCCGCGCACCTGCTCGTCCACGTCGTCGATGCCCACGAAGTGGATCTTCGCGAACTGCTCCGGTGTCAGCACGGCCTCCAGGTACCGGCGGGACAGCGCCAGCGTGTTGGACAGGTCGACGATCGTGTACCCGGCGACCTCGTGGTTGGAGAGCATGGTGTGGCAGGTCCGGCCGTAGCCGGCGCCGATCTCCACCACCCGGGCACCGTCGAGAGGCAGCTGAGCCGACATGAACTCCACCTCGTGCACGGCCTGGAGATAGTCGAGGCAGACCGACTCGCCGTTGCAGCGCACCGAATAGGGGGTGCCGACCTCGCGGTTGCGGGTGCGGCGCAGCCGCTCCCGGTTGGCGGGAGTCAGCTGCATCCCCAGCGCGAAGGTGAGCGCCTTCAGGTAGCGCACGCCGTTGGGCTCAGGGTTCCACAGCGCCAGCTTGAAATTGACCGCGTTCGACTTGAAGCCGGCGAGATCCGCCGCGGCCTCCTCGGTGATGTGCGCCTCGTTGATGTGCTGCCACTGCGCACTCGGGCCGTACCGCCGGGGGGTCAGCTTAGCCTGCTCTGTCACGCAACTTCCTCCATCGGGTGGGGGTTTCGCACGGCACCCACGAGTACGTCGTGCTGAAGTTGCCGCAGTGCGCGCGACGGCTCGATGCCGAGTTTCTGGTCCAGCATTCGTTGCAACTGGCGGTAGGTGTCCAGGGCGTCAGCCCGTCGGCCCTCCTGGCTCAGGGAGATCATCAGCTGCTCATGAATCCACTCGTCGAAGGGGTGCTCCAACGCGGCGAACCGCAGCTCGGGGATGAGTTCGCGATGCCGGCCGAGTCTCAGGTCGGCCAGGATGCGGGTCCGGACCGCCCGGGTGTGCGCCTCCTCCAGTTGCCGGATGTGCGGCGTCAGCACCGGGCCTGCGGTGATGTCGGCGAGGACCGGGCCGCGCCACAGCATGAGCGCCTCGCGCAGAAGACGGGCCGCCCGTTCCGGGTCACCCGCGGCGTAGGCCGCCACACCGTCCGCGCTCGACCGCTCGAAGGCGAACGCGTCGATCTCCGATTCGTGGCACCGCAACCGGTACCCCGGGGGGCGTGTCTCGATGAACTCACCACAGCCCGGTTGGTCGGTATACCGGTGGTAGTTCTTCCGCAACTGGTAGATGTAGGTCTGGGCCGTGGTGACCGCGCTGCGCGGAGGATTCTCCCCCCATAACTCGTGGATGATGCAACCCCGATCAACTACCTGATTGGCTCGCAGTAGCAGCAGGGCAAGCGTCCAGCGCACCCGTGCCGCGCTGGGCGTGCTCGGCGTGCCGTCCATCGAACTTTCGAGTGGACCGAGTACCCGGAATTTCATGAACCGTTTCTAACAGCCGGCGGTGCGGGGCCGATAGAGCTCATTGCCCCATGGAGAATGCCGTGTGTATCCGGGTGGACATCCGTTTGCACTCCCGGTGACAGTGGCCCTCAACCCCGCCCCGCCGATCTTTCACCCCCGTTTGAGTACGTGGGTCAGGTATTCCTTGCGGTGCAGTGGGTTGCCGTCGGTGCGTCGTCGGGTCGGCGGGGTGCCGGTGGTGCGGCGGTGGCCGCTCAGCGCGGAGACGAAGACGCCTTCGCCGTGGGACAGGCCCGGTAGCTGCCGCTCGATGTCGTGGACGTTGCTCGCGGGGATCGTGCCGTGCAGGCGGCTGACCGGGCCGTGGGTGTCGCAGTGGTCCACGATCGCCCGCGCGGCGGTCAGCCGGGACATGACCGCGCGGACCGTGTCGTCGGGCACCTCCACCTCGAACTGGTTGACCGGCTCGTGCACCGTGGTCCGCGCCGTGCTCAGCGCCGCCATCAGCACCAGCGGGGTGAGCTTGCGGAAGTCGCCGGCCGAGGTGACCGGGCTGAAGTACGCGGTGTCGGTCAACGTGACCACGCAGTCGACGACCTCCCAGCCGTACAGCCCCTGCTGCAACGTCTGCCGGACGGTCTCCTCGATCGCCTTGTGGAAGGAGGCGGGCAGCCCACCGGGCTCGACCTCGATCCGGTACCGCACTCCGCTGCCGGCGGGACCCGGCGCGATCCGCAGGCCGACGGTGGCGGCGAACTCGTTCTGCCAGATCACCTCCAGCCCGTGGCCGACGCCCACCACCTTCTCGACGTACACCGTCGTGGTCTCCTCGAAGACCACCTCGATGCCGTACCGGTCCAGGAGCAGGCCCTTGATGACCTCGCGTTGCACCTCGCCGTAGAGGGCCACCGAGATCGTCCGGTCCGCCTCGTGGCGACGTACGTTGATCAGCGGGTCCTCCTCGGCCAGCCGTTGCAGGCGCTGGTAGAACTCGGCGTTCTGCGCGGGCTGGGCGGCCCGGACGACGGTCTCCAGGCTGGGCGGCGCGAAGAAACCACCGGATGGCAGCCCCTCGGGCGAGCCGAGCTGGTCGCCGACCTGCACGTGTGCCAGCCCGTACACCTTGGCGATGTCGCCGGGCTCGGCGGCCGTCTCGTGGGTGGTGGTGCCCTGCGCGAAGACCCGCACCGACGTCACCTTGCCGTTTCCCCCGATCACCTCGCCGGTGCGGCCACGGCGGTAGGTGTCGACCGGTTCCCGGGCCGTGAGCCGGCCGGAGTGCACCCGCGCGTAGGCGACCTTCTCGCCGCCGGGTGCCCAGTCGATCTTGAAGACGCTCGCCCGCAACCGCGCCGCCGGGTCGCCGGCCGCCGGTGGAAGGAACTCCCGGATGGCCTGGAGCAGTTCACCCACGCCCTCGCCGGTGATGGCCGAGCCGAAGTACACCGGCACCACCCGCGCCTGCCGCACCTGGCGGGTCAACTCGGCGCGATAGTCGCCCTCGGTGAGGTGCGTCGTGTCGTCGAGGTAGGACTCAAGGAACGCGTCGCTCTCCTCGGCCAACAGTTCGGCCACCGAGGCGGCCCGCCCGCCTGCGGCCAGCGGCAGGGGCAGTGACCGTGCCTCGGCGGTGCCGGGACCGGTCACCGTGCTCATCGCGAGCGGGCGGGGGGTCAGTTTCTGCCCGATGCTGTCCAGCAACTCCTGGTAGCGGGCACCGACGCGGTCGATCTTGTTGGCGAAGACGAGGACGGGAATCCGCAGGCGGGTCAGCGTCCGCATGAGGATCCGGGTCTGGGCCTGCACCCCCTCGACGGCCGACACCACGAGGATCGCGCCGTCGAGCACCCGCAGCGCCCGCTCCACCTCGGCAATGAAATCGGGGTGCCCGGGTGTGTCGATCAGATTGACCGGAAGATCGTCGATGCTGAAGGACACCACGGCGGACCGGATGGTGATCCCGCGACGCCGCTCCATCTCCATGGAGTCGGTCTGGGTGCTACCGGCGTCGACGCTTCCGACCTGGTCGATGACACCGGTGTGATGAAGAAGCCGCTCGGTCAGGCTCGTTTTTCCCGCATCAACATGCGCAACGATCCCGATATTGAGGGAGCCCATTGATGAACGCCACCCTGGGGTAGATAGCCGACATGACCGTCCCGTCTGGTGCTCCGGACTGTCGGCGCATCTCATTCTCCTTACCGAGAACAGGCTGAACAACTATCTACCCGACCCGCAGCCTACCACCAAGGCCACTACGCGACGTACGCGTCCGGGCGATCGTCGAGTCGCCGTCGACGTCGCGTCGAGACGTCCTCCCTAACGTCCCGTGGCAGTGAGTTGCCATCACCATCGGGAGGTGTAGATGCGAGTCCTCTTCGTAGCTGCGGCGGGTCCGCACGTGCCATGGATCGTGCCATTGAGTTGGGCCTTCCAATTGGCGGGCCACGAGGTCAGGGTGGCCGTCCGGCCGCAGGGTGTGGACGCCGTCAAGGCCACCGGGTTGGTCACCGTGTCCGTGGGTGACGAGGCCGTCATCCAACAGGCCCAGAGCCGGCACG
The DNA here is from genome assembly GCF_900091525.1 of Micromonospora matsumotoense. Taxonomy (GTDB): domain Bacteria; phylum Actinomycetota; class Actinomycetes; order Mycobacteriales; family Micromonosporaceae; genus Micromonospora; species Micromonospora matsumotoensis. Next base: position 19,677 of record NZ_FMCU01000013.1, on the reverse strand, counting down.
GCGGCCTTGCCTACAAGGGCACCCCACGCAACATCACCGGCAACTGGTTCGCCCGGCCGGAACTGCTCGACAAGGAACTGCGGGTGGGCATGGCCAGGCGGTTGCTCGCGGCGGCGGAGGCGACGGCCGAGGACACCGTCGCACTGGCGCGGTCCTGGCGGCCGGATCTCGTGGTCTACGACACCGTCGCCTCGGCCGGGCTGGTGGCGGCGGCGGCGGTCGGGGTGCCGGCGATCGGGCACACCGCCGGTTACACACTCGACTTCGACTACCGGGGCGAGCCGGAGCTGTGGGAGGCCTACAAGGGACTGTTCGACCGGTTCGGTCTCGAAGCGATCTTCCCCGAGATCCTGGTCGACCCGTGCCCGCCCAGCCTGCGTGACCCGTACCGCATTCCCTGGGCCGGCATGCGGCTGGTGTCCTACAACGGTCCGGTGGTGGCCGAGCCGTGGCTGGTGCCCTCCGGGGGCCGACCCCGGGTGTGTCTGACCTCCGGCATCACCACCACCGTGCTCGACCCGCTGACCGGCAGGATCGCGCGGGCGGTCCAGAAGATGGGCGCGGAGTTGGTCATCGCCGTGGAGCGGGCGGACCGGGCCGGCGTCGCGGAGAGCCTGCCGGACATCCGCGTCGTCGAGTCGTTTCCGCTGAGCGTCCTGCTGCCCACCTGCGACGCGGTCATCCACCACGGTGGCCTGGGCACCGGTATGCACACCGCCGCCAACGGCGTTCCGCAGGTCACCCTGCCGCAGAGCACCTCACAGGACTTCTGGGCCAACAAGGTCGAGCAGTTCGGCCTGGGCGTCTCGATCGCCGATCCGGAAGCCGCCGACGAACTCACCCTCCAGCAGGCGCTGGAGACCGTCCTGACCCGGCCCGAGTACCGCCAGCGTGCGCTGGCCCTTCAGCGGGAGGTCGCCACGACACCATCACCGGCCAGCGTGGTCAACCTCCTGGAGGACTGTGCGGCCGGCGCGGACATCCGGACCAGTCCGCTGGTGGCTTCCGCCTGACGACGGGCCGTGAGGCCCATGCGATAGGAGATCCCCGACGTGACGACAGACGACGCCACCTACGACGTCACCATCATCGGTACCGGGCTGTCCGGCACCATTCTCGGTTCCATCCTGGCCCGGCACGGCTTCCGGGTGATACTGCTCGACGGCACTCAGCATCCGCGCTTCGCGGTCGGTGAGTCGACGATCGGGCAGACCCTCTCGGTGATGCGCCTCATCGCCACCCGCTACGGCGTGCCGGAGATCGCCAATCTGGCGAGCCTCGACGGGGTGCTCACCCACATCAGCAGCGCCCACGGGCGCAAGAGCAACTTCGGTTTCGCGATTCACCGCGACGGTCAGGAGCCGGACCCGCGGGAAACCAACATGTTCCGCATCCCGACCGGGATGGGGCGGGCGGCGCACTACTTCCGCCAGGACACCGACGCCTACATGTTCCACACCGCGATCGGGTACGGCTGCACCGCCCGCCAGAACTACCGGGTGGAGAAGATCGACTTCGCGGACGACGAGGTGACGGTCACCGGCGCCGACGGCAGCGTGCACCGCAGCCGGTACCTCGTGGACGCCAGCGGGTTCCGGTCGCCGCTGGCCCAACAACTGAGCCTGCGGGAGACGCCGAGCCGGCTCAAGCACCACGCGCGGTCGATCTTCACGCACATGATCGGCGTCGAGGCCGCGGACGACCATCTCGGTTTCGGGCCGCAGGACCAGCCGCCGGTGCCGTTCAACGACGGCACCATGCACCAGATCTTCGAACGCGGGTGGATGTGGATCATCCCGTTCAACAACCGGGAGGGTGCGACCAATCCGTTGTGCAGCGTGGGTATCCAGCTCGATCCGCGGCGCTACCCGGCACGCCGTGACCTCACCCCCGAGCAGGAGTTCTGGACCCACGTCGACCGGTTCCCGGCGGTGAAGCGGCAGTTGGCCCACGCGCGCAGCGTGCGCGAGTGGGTCAGCACCGACCGTATGCAGTACTCCTCGTCCCGTACGGTCGGGGGGCGCTGGTGCCTGATGTCGCACGCGGGCGGCTTCATCGACCCGCTCTTCTCCCGTGGGCTGTCCAACACCTGCGAGGTCATCAACACGCTCGCGTGGCGGCTGATGGAGGCGCTGCGCGACGACGACTTCTCCGCCGAACGGTTCGCCCCCGTGGAGCAACTGGAGCAGGGGTTGTTGGACTACAACGACCGACTGGTGAACTCGGCGTTCATTGCCTTCAGCAACTACGACCTGTGGAACGCGGTGTTCCGCATCTGGGCCGCGGGTAGCGTGCTCGGCGGCAAGCACGTGCTCAACGCCATGATCGCCGCGCAGCGAACCGGTGACGACGGGCCGTGCCGTCGGCTGGACGACAGCCCGTATCCGGGCCTGTGGTGCCCGGTCGACTTCTACGCGGAGCTGTTCGACGAGCTTGTCGCCGCCTGCGCGGCGGTGGACGCCGGCACGCTGGAGGCGCAGCAGGCCGCCGACCGGATCAACGAGAAGATCCGGGCGGCCGACTGGATGCTCCCGCCACTGGAGTTCAACCGGCCCGAGGTGCGCTACATCGATCCGACCCCGGACAGGATGGGCGCGATCGCGGGGTGGGCCGCCAACCATCCACGACGGGCGATCCGCGAGTTGCTGGCCGACGCCGCACCGACGCACTGATCCACGAGGAGAAACATGACTGTCGATGTTGCCATCGTCGGGTGCGGACCGGTCGGTGCGTTTCTCGCCGGTGAGTTGCGACTGGCCGGCGTACGGGTCGTGGTGCTGGAGCGGTCCGTCGAGCCGACGGTGCACTCCCGCGCGTTCCGGCTGCAGACCAGGACCCTGGAACTGCTCGACTACCGGGGGCTGCTCGACCGGTTCGTGGCGAACGCCATCAGGATCCCCAAGACGCACTTTGCGGCGATCCGACCGCCGCTGCTGGACCTGGACCTGCTGGACACCGAGCATCCGTACACGCTGGGCATCCCGCAGGCGCGCACCGAGGCGTACCTGGTGGAGCACGCGGCCGGGCTGGGCGCCGAGATCCGGCGCGGCCACGAGATCACCGGACTGGAACAGACCGGCGACGGGGTCGTTCTGCAGGTGAACAGTGCCGACGGCCCGTACTCGCTCACGGCGGCCTACGTCGTGGGCTGCGACGGTGGACGCAGCCTCGTCCGCAAGGCGGCGGGGATCGGGTTCCCCGGGGTGCCCGGCACCGTGAGCGCGCTGCTGGGCGACGTCACGCTCGGCGATCCGGACGCCTTCCCCTCCGGCATCCCCGGTACGTTGCGCACCCGGTCCGGCCTGATCATGGCGGTAGCCATGCCGGACACCGGCATCCGGGTGTTCACCTGTGAGTTCGACCGACCGGTGCCCGACCGGGACGCGCCGGTGAGCCTGGACGAACTGCGGGCCGCGGCGACCCGGGTGACCGGGCTGGAGATCGAGATGAGCGAGCCGACCTGGCTCGCCCGCTTCACCGACTCGTCGCGGCTGGTGGACCGGTTCCACAGCGGCCGGGTGTTCGTGGCCGGCGACGCGGCACACGTCCACTTCCCGATCGGTGCCCAGGGCCTCAACCTCGGCATCCAGGACGCGATGAACCTCGGCTGGAAGCTGGCCGGTCAGATCCACGGGTGGGCGCCCGGTGACCTGCTGGACAGCTACGACCGGGAGCGACGCCCGGCGGCGGATCGGGTGATCCTGGAGACCCGGGCACAGCTCGCGCTGATGAACTCGGACGAACGGATCGACCCCCTCCGCGAGGTGTTCCGGGAGCTGCTCGCGATCGACGAGGTCAACCGGCACCTGTCCCGGATGTTGACCGGGCTGGACGCGCGCTACCAGCCGGAGCCGACCGCAGCGGTGCACCCGCTCGTCGGGCGGCTGGCCCCGCCGCTGCGGCTGCGGACCGCCGCCGGGCCGGTACGGCTGGCGGAGCTGCTCAGGACCGGCCGGCCGGTCCTGGTCGACCTGGGCGACGAGCCGTCGGTGGCCACCGCGGCAGCCGGGCACCGTGACCGCGTCGATGTGATCGCGGCCCGGGAAGAGGACGGGGCCACGGTGGGCGCGCTGCTGATCCGGCCGGACGGGTACGTCGCCTGGGCCGCCGCGCCGGACGTGGCACCGGCAGCGGTCGAATCGTCGCTGCCGGCCGCGCTCGCGGCCTGGTTCGGACTGGCCACGGCTGCGGTGCGCTGACCGGCGAAACAGCAGGGAGTAGGACGGTGGCCGGGTTCGACTGCATGAACCCGGCCACCGTCCTGATGTCACCGCAGAGGCGGCCCGAACCAGGTCTCCAGCGCGACGCCCAGCTGGGCGGCCCCGGTGACCGGGTCGCCGGCCCAGCAGACGTAACCGTCCGGCCGTACCAGGAAGGCGTCCGCGAGCGGTACGTCCGGGTCGGCCACCGTGCCGGTGACGACGTCGACCCGGTCCTTCCACGCCGTGGTCGCATCGACGGCCGGTGCCGTCCCGTCGAGGAGCACCAGCACCCCGTGCCCACGGTGGAAGTACTCACTCAGGTAGCGCCGGGTCTCCGCGGTGACCAGGGGCACATCCGGCATCCGTCGCCCGATCATGGGATGCTCACCGGGCAGGTCGTACCTGATGTCCAGCGCCACGCCGAGCCCGGCGAAGTGCCGGTTGACCTGCGGCATCCGCAGCAGCTCGGTGAAGGTGTCGCGCAGCGGCTGCAGGTGCGGGTCGGGATCGAGCAGCACGACCTGGAGCCGGGTGTTGCGCAGCACCAGCTCGCCCACCGGGTGGCGCTCGACGTGGTACGAGTCCAGCAGCGCCTCGTCACCCCAGCCGTGCACGGCGGCGCCCAGCTTCCATCCCAGGTTCATCGCATCCTGCAGCCCCATGTTCATTCCCGGACCGCCGGCCGGGAACGTCACATGCGCGGCGTCGCCGGCCAGGAACACCCGCCCCTGCCGATATCGCTCGGCCTGCCGGGAACTGTCGGTCAGACGGGTCAGCCACTCGATGTCGCACAGCCCGAAGTCGCTCCCCGCGATCTCGGCGAGCGCGGCCCGCATCTCTTCCTCGGTCACCGGGGCGCGGCGGTCGGGGAAGGTCCGCCCATACCAGAAGACCATGACGCGGTACAGCCCCGGCTCGAAGAGCGGCACCGCCGAGAACCAGGCACGTTTCTCGGGCCTTACCACGCCGTACGGGCGCAGCGGCCCCATCCCCTCGCCCACGGGCAGTTCCCCGCTGAACTTGGCGTCGGCCAGCAGCACGGCCAGGCTCGGTTCCTGGCCGGGGAACCCGATGCCGGCGAGCTTGCGGGTGGTGCTGCGCCCACCGTCGCAGCCGACCAGGTAACGGGACCGGATCTGGTACTCGCCGTCCGGCCCGCGGATGCCGGCGGTGACCCCGGCGTCGTCCTGCTCCAGCCGGATCAGCTCATGCCCGCGCCGAATCTCCGCACCGAGCCGGCGGGCCCGCGCGGTCAGCAACTCCTCGACCTCCACCTGCGTGCGGTACAGCCCGTACGGATGGCGGCTGTCGAGCGCCTCGTACACCAGCGGCGACGGCAGGCTGGCGAAGTGGCCGCCGCGTAGCTTCGGCGCACCGTCGAGGAGCTCCTGGTGGGCTCCCCGGAGCTCGAACTCCTCGATCGTGCGGGCATGCAGACCCAGCGCCTTCGGATGACCGAACGGCTCGGTCATCCGCTCCACGACCAGCGTCCGGACCCCCGCGACCCGCAGCTCACTGGCCAGCATGGTGCCGGCGGGGCCGCCACCGACCACCAGAACGTCGACCTCCATCGACTGTCTCCCTCCTAGACGACCGACACCTCGAACATCGCTACCGATCCCCGCACCCGCAGCTGGTAGCTCTCGAACCGGGCCGCGAGGGCGGCGTCGAGGTCGGCCAGCGAGTCGTTCCTGTTGCTCATCACCTCGTCCTCGTTGAGCGACTCGAGCGCCTTCGGGGCGAGCCGCCCGTGCCGTACCCCGTGGGTCAGGACGGTGGCACCGAAGATGCGTCCACCCGGTGCCACGTAGGGCAGGACGTGGTCGAAGACGACGGCCTTCTCGGTGATCCCACCCGGCATGCAGTGCAGCAGGAAGTTCATGCCGACCGAGTCGAACCGGGCGGTGCCGAGTTCGAGCGGTTGCAGCACGTCGCGGCGGTACATGACCGGGCGGTACCGGGCGAGCCGACCGGCCGTCTTGCGCAGGACCTCCTCGTTGAGGTCCGCCAGGACCAGGTGGGGCCGGTCGACGGGGAACGCGCAGCGGTCCAGGAAGAAGCCGGTGCCCGGGCCGAGGTCCAGGTGGCGACGGCCGACGTTGCGGTCGTACTGCCTCAGCATGTACCGCCGCGGGCAGTGCCACACGGCCGAGCAGACGAAGCCGAGCACCCACAGGTCGTACGCGGCCAGGATACGTCTGCTGTACACGGCCGCGCCGGCCAACACCTGGTCGGGTACCTCGGCGACGACTCCGGCGTCGGAGCCGTCAGCGGGGTGCGTTGGCATGGCGGGGTCCTCCCCGCGGATCGGGTCGGTGCGCGTCATGCTTCCGCCCGCTCCTCGGCGTACGACTTGGCCAGCCGCAGATTGCCCATGCTGTTCGCGCTGAGCACCTTGCGCAGGTACCGCCGGGCCTTGGTGACCGTGGTGCCCTCGCCGAGCAGGTGCAGCCCCTCAGGGCGGATCGTGCAGGTGTGCCGGGCGCCCAGGATCAGCCCCTCCGGGGTTTCCGTGAACATCCAGTGCCCGGCGTGCGCGGTCATCGTCGCGGGCGGCTGGGTCTGCTTGTAGACGATCTTCCGGTTCGGCAGGCAGATGCGGACCGACCGGGTGGTGTGCTCCGACCCGTCGGCGGAGACCGTGTCCATGTCGAAGAACTGGATGTTCGGCACCTCCTCGGTCATCGCCAGCCGCACCACGTGCGGGATGCGGTCCGGCCACTTGTCCGCCTCGTAGAGGTACGTGTAGGCGTCGCTCACGGAACCCGCCACGAACAGCGGGTCCTCGAAGGAGATGATCAGCTCGCTGAGCTCGTCGCGGTGCTCGGCGGCGTGGCGGAGGGTCTCCAACTCCGCACGGCTGTCCCGGCGCAGCAGGTCGATCCGGCGGGTCGCCTCGGCGGGATCCGCATCCAGCAGCTCGAACTCGAGACGCAGCACGGCCAAGGTGCTGCCGTCCGGCTGTTCGTCCAGGGTCCAGGCCCCGCGTACGTCTGCGAAGGGCGGCTCCGCCGGTTCGTGCGTGAACACGGTGCGCCGCCCGTCCTCCTCGGTCGCACGACGCTCACGCCAGGTCCGTACGGTGTCGAATCCGGTGACGTACCACCGCTGGACCAGGTCACCGGATGCGTCCCGGGCCAGGTGTTCGGCGTGCACCGCCGGCCGATGCAGTTGGCTCCAGCCGGCCAGGTCGGTCACCAGGTCGCGGCACACCTGCCACGGCGCGCGGATCGAAGCCTTCTCCTCGACAACATGGGTAGTCCTCGTCAACACGGGTGGTCCTTTCGGTCGTGACAGTTGCGGGCCATGGTTGCCACGGTTGACGCGGGTACTGGAGGCGTGGTGGAGCACCGGTCGACAGCGGGGGCGTGAACGACGCTCCACCGCGGTTCGAGACGATCGGCACAGGCTGAGCCGGCGCGCGCCTGGAACCTCAACCGCCTGCCGTAACGGAGTGGCCATGCCAGCACAGCTCGACCTGCCCACCGCAGACCTCACCTTCGAACGCCTCTACGTCGAGGTCCAACAGTTCTACGCACGACACATGCACCTGCTCGACGCCGGTGCGGCGCACGAGTGGGCGCAGACCTTCACCGAGGACGGCACCTTCGAGGCGCCGACCCTGGACGAGCCGACCCGGGGCCGGGCCGAGCTGATCGCCGCGATGAGCCGTACCGCAGCGGAGCTGGCCGCGGCCGGCGATGTCCGTAGGCACTGGCACGGCATGCTCGACGTCCGCCCGGGGGCGGACGGCACCATCGCGGTCCGCTGCTACGCGCTGGTCTTCTCGACGCTGCTCGGCGGTGCTCCGCGCCTGTACCGTACCTGCGTCTGTGAGGACGTCCTGGTGTTCGAGGACGGGCAGCTGCGGGTGAGGTCGCGGCGGGTGACGCGCGACGATCTGGCCTGAGCGCGACACGTACGGCGACGCCCCGTCCGATTCTCGGACGGGGCGTCGCCGCTGGACGGGGGAGCCCCGGACTCCCGCTGAGATCGGCCCTCGGACGGTGGGACTCGACCAGCTAGGCGGGTACGACGCAGGTGAACATGTGCAGGTAGGAGTTGACCGGCTCCACCCTGCCCAGCGTCAGCCCGGCCTGCCCGATCAGCGCTTCCAGCCCCTCCCGGGTGTGCTTGCGCCCACCGACGTTGAGCAGGAGGAGCAGGTCCATCGCCGTGGTGAACTTCAGTTCCGGGCTGCCGTCGATGAGGTTCTCGACGATGACCACCCGAGCGCCGGGCCGGCCGCTCGACGCGATGGCGCGCAGGGTCGCCACCGTGCTGTCGTCGTCCCATTCGAGGACGTTCTTCACCAGGTACAGGTCGGCTTCCACCGGGACCTCGCGTCGACAGTCACCGGCGACCAACTGGACCCGATCGCCGAGTGGGCCGCCAGGACGCAGCCACGGGTCCGCGTTGGCGATCACCTCGGGCAGATCGAACAACACGCCGCGCAGCGTCGTCGAGCGCTCCAGCAGGGCGCGCAGCACGCCGCCCTGGCCGCCGCCCACGTCCGCCACCACGGCCACCCCGTGCAGGTCCAGCACGTCCGCGAGTGCTCGCGCGGACAAGGCGCTGGCCTGGGTCATCGCCCGGTCGAACACCGCGGCCGACTCCGGCGCGTCCTCGTGCAGGAACTCGAAGAAGCTCTTGCCGTGCAGGTCGCCGAACTGGCTGCGTCCCGCCCGGACCGCCTCGTCCAGCCGCGGCCACAACTCCCATGTCCAGGGCTCGGTCGCCCAGAGCGTGGTGTACCGCAGTCCACTCGGCGTGTCCTCGCGGAGCAGGCGGGAGGCCTCGGTGTGCGCGAAACGGTCGCCGTCCACCTCGGCGAAGATGCCATGGCTGGACAGGCCGCGCATCAGCCGTCGCAGCGCGCCGGCGTCGGCCTTCACCGCCCGCGCGATCTCCTCCACGGACGCCGGGTCGTCGCCCAGCGCGTCGGCCACGCCGAGCCTCGCCGCGGCGCGCAGTGCCGCGGCGCACGCGGCACTCAGCGCCAGTTCACGTAGCTGCCGGGCGGCCTGCGGCACCTTCATGTCGGTCATGACTGCGACGCCGCGTCGCCGTGGCTGGAGCGCAACTCGTACGGCGAGAAGTCTACCCTGGCATTCTTGATCACCTGCTGTAGCGGCGTGCGGAAGCCCTCCGTGCTGGTGGCCTGGCGATGCGCGGCGGCGTCCTGCCAGTGTGCGATTTCCATGTACACCTTCGGATCGTCGGCCGACTGGTACAGCTGGTGTGAGCGGAAGCCCGGCTGCTGTGCCATGTACTCGGAGATCTGGGCCAGCGCCTGCTCGAACTCCTCGACGTCCCCGGTGACCGTCATCCGGTCGATGAAAATGAACACGTGGTCCTCACCTTCAGCTCTGTCCTGCAGGGATGAACTCCGATCGGCCCGGACCGCTGCGTTGCGGTGCCGGTCGAGCGTCTGGTCGCGCAACTCGCGCCGACGGACCTTGCCGGTGGCCGAGCGCGGGATCTCGTCGACCAACTCCACCTGGGCCAGGTGCTCGTAATAGGGGAGCCGGTCGTTGACGTACGCCATCAGGTCGGCCGGACGGGTGGCGTCGTCGCGGACCACGGCCAGTCCGTAGGCCACGGCCCCGCTGAATGTGTCCGGGTAGTCGAAGACGACACAGTCGGTGACCGCTGGATGCCGGCGCAACTCGCGTTCGATGGTCGTCGGCGCCACCAACCAGTTGTCCCGCTTGAAGACGTCTTTGAGTCGATCGACCAGAAAGAGGTAGCCATCCGGATCGCACCGACCGATGTCGCCGGTCGCAAACCAACCATCGGCGTCGATATCCCGGGAGCGTTCGTGACCGAGGTACCCACGCATCAGCTGAGGACCCCGCACCTGCACCTCGCCCTTGCCGCCGGTCAACACCACCGCACCGGTGTCCACGTCGACGATCCGGCACTCGGTGCCGGGCACCGGCCGCCCGCAAGAACCCGTTCGGGGCCGGTCCAGGTCGCCGAGGTGAGTCGACGGTGAGGTCTCCGCCAGGCCGTATCCCTGCACGACCGGCACCCCGAAGTGGTCACTGAGCGTATCGACGGCCGACTCGGGCATGGCCGAGCCGCCGGACAGTACGGCTCGCAGGGAGCTGATCCGCATCATCGGCAGCCGTGGTTCCACCGCCAGCCGGGACAGTCGCACGGGCAGGCTGTACAGGTGGGTCGCGCCGCATGCGTCGGCGGCCCGCACCGCCTCGGCGAGATCAGGCTCCGCGCACAGTACGTGGGTCGCCGTCGAGGCCAGCCCGATGGTCAGGTGCATCAGGTGGAAGGTGGGCAGGTAGTTGAAGAGCACCGAGTCGTCGGTCAGCCGGTGGCCGTACACCGTCTGCGCGGCGTTGACGGTGAGGTTGCGGTGGGTCAGCTGCACCGCCTTCGCCGGCCCGCTCGTCCCGCTGGTGAGTTGCAGGCAGGCCACCGCGTCCGGCCTGCCGGCCGGTGCGGGTGCCGTGGTCGTGGTCGTGGTGGCGTCGATCAGTTCCCGCAGCGTGGGAACGTCCCGGTCGGCCGCCACACCCTCGTCCCGGTGGGTCAGCACCAGGTGGGTCAACCCGGGCAGCCGGTGCCGCACCCGCCGAATCCGGCGGCACATCTCCGGTGTCGCCACGACGGTGCCGGCCCGGACAGTGCTCAGCGCGTGGACCAGACCGTCCTCCCGCAGCAGCGGGTTGACCAGCGCGCTGACGTTGTCGGCCCGCGCGATTCCGAAGAACCCGACCGCGAAGACCGGGTCCAGCACGCCGGCCAGCGCGACCACCTGGTTCGGCCCACCAGTCAGGGCGCGCAGCGCAGCCGCACATCGAGTCGCCAGCCGGTCCAGTTCGGCGAAGGTCAGCGCGTCGGCGCTGCAGCGCAGCGCGATCCGGTCCGGTGCCAGTCGTACCGCGCGGGTGAGGAGTGCGTCTACGCGTCCGTCGATCAGGCGCGCGATGGTGCGATCCAGCGGCGCACCGCGGACGACGCCGTCCTCCTCCATGCTTGTCTCGGACATCGGTCGGTCCGTCCGTTCTCAGAGATGCCGGACCGCGCCGTGCGGCCCACAGGCGACCCTTCGCCTCTCCGCTCGACGCCGGGTCGAGATGCGAGCGACGATCAGGACCGCCGGATCACCTGGCCCGGACTCCTCGGCCCCTTGCCGGGTTGACGGTCCACTGTGCCCAGGGGCGATGGCGCGCTGTGCCCTCGGGAACACTCACCCGCCCAGTTGGCTCGCTCTACCTGTCACTCAGAGCGTCGTAGGTGTTACATAGCGGCATGATGTTCCGAGTGCTCGGTCCATTGGAAGTCACCGTGCAGGGCACCATCGAGACGCCCACGGCGACCAAGGTGCGCTGGACGCTCGCCCTGCTGCTGCTCCGGGCCAATCAGGTCGTCAGCCGCGCCTCGATCATCGCGGAGTTGTGGGGCGAGCACCCGCCACGCAGTGCTGTCACCACCGCACAGACCTACGTCTACCAAATTCGCAAGAAGTACCAGCATCGGTTCTCTCAGCTCGGCTGGGGCGAGTTCGTGCAGACCCGCTCGCCCGGATACCTGCTCAGGGTGGACGAGGCGGAGATCGACGCGTGGGTGTTCGAGCGGCTGAGCGAGCAGGGGCGTACGTCGCTGGAGTCCGGGCACGTCGAGCAGGCCGCGCGACAGCTGCACGGGGCGCTTGCGCTGTGGCGCGGGCCGGCGCTGGCCGACGTGCCGGCCGGGCCGTTGTTGACGCCGCACGTCACGCACCTGGCAGAGATCCGGACCCGGACCCTGCGGCTGCGCATCGTCGCCGACCGGCGGCTGGGCCGGCACCACGAGCTGATCCCCGAACTCCAGTTCCTGGCGGCTGCCAACCCGATCGACGAGTGGTTCCACCAGCAGTTGATGATCGCGCTCACCGAGACCGGCCGACGCGCCGACGCCCTCCAGGTGTACGAACGGCTCCAGTCCACACTCGGTGCCGAACTGGGCGTGGCACCCTCGTCGCGGCTGTGTCAGCTCCAGCACGACGTTGTCGCCGGCGTGCCGTGGACGCTGGACCCGCAGGCTGAACTGGACCTGGTGGTGCCACGGCAACGGACCGGGCCGTCATGACGAGCACGGTGGGCCCGGCCGGAGCGCCACAGTCGACCGCCGTGCCGGCATCGGGTGACATGGGGAGCCGCGCACAGAGGCCGGCGCGAAAAGCGTCCCGGCGCCGGTCGTTCGACGGACGGCCCCGCCCCAACAGCCCTCGAGGCCATCTCGATCGGGAACCCCCAGGATCGTCTGTATCGCAGCCCCATGCAGAAGGGATCGCCATGCTGTTCACGGCAGGGGAAGTTACCTACCTGCGGACACAGTCCCTGGGCCGCCTGGCCACCATCGGTGGCACCGGCTATCCGCACTGCGTCCCGGTGCGGTTCACGTACAACGCGGACTGGGACACCATCGACATCACCGGGCGCGGGTTGGGCAGCAGCCGGAAGTACCGTGACGTGCGGGCGAACGGCAGGGTGGCCTTCGTCGTCGACGACATCACGCCCGACTCGCCACCCGCGTTCCGCGGCCTGGAGATCCGGGGTGAGGCCGAGGCGCTGCCGCCCGCCGGCGGCACCGGCGTCGACCTGATCCGGATACACCCGATCCGGATCATCGCCTGGGGAATCGACTCGGGGTGGGAGTCAGGGGCGGTGGGCCGCACGGTCGGTGGCACGCTCGCCGACCGTGGAGCGCGGCGATGACGATCCGGGTGTGGGACTATCTGCCGGAGTACCACGACGAGCGCGCGGACATCCTGGCTGCGGTGGCGCGGGTGTTCGAGTCCGGCCAGCTGATCCTGGGTCCCGGTGTGGCCGGGTTCGAGGTGGAGTTCGCGGCGTACCACGGTGTCCGTCACTGCGCCGGCGTCGACAACGGCACCAACGCGATCAAGCTGGCGTTGCAGGCGCTCGGAGTCGGGCCGGGCGACGAGGTGATCACGGTGGCCAACACCGCCGCGCCGACTGTGGTGGCAATCGACGGGACGGGTGCCAAACCGGTCTTCGTGGATGTGCGCGAGGACGACTTCCTCATGGACACCGACCAGGTCGCGGCCGCGATCGGCCCGCGTACCCGGGCCCTGCTCCCGGTGCACCTGTACGGCCAGTGCGTCGACATGGCACCGCTGCACCGGCTGGCTGCCCGGCACGGCCTGTCCGTGCTGGAGGACTGTGCCCAGGCACACGGTGCACGCCACCACGATCAGCTGGCAGGCACGATGGGCGACGCTGCGGCGTTCTCGTTCTATCCCACCAAGGTTCTCGGCGCCTATGGTGACGGAGGCGCCGTGCTCACCAGCGACGAGAACATCGACCAGAACGTCAGGCGCCTGCGTTACTACGGCATGGAGGACCGCTACTACGTGGCGCAGACTCCCGGCCACAACAGTCGCCTCGACGAGTTGCAGGCCGAGATCCTGCGGGGCAAGCTGCGTCGGCTCGACACGTACATCGCGCGGCGTCGGGCGGTGGCCCGACGCTACACCGAGGCACTGGGTGACCTCGCCGAACCGGGCGGGCTCGTGCTGCCGACGGTGGCCCCGGGCAACGAGCATGTGTACTACCTGTACGTGGTCAGGCATCCCCGCCGGGACGAGATCATCGAGCGGCTGCGGGCGTACGACATCGCGCTGAACATCAGCTACCCCTGGCCGGTGCACACCATGACCGGGTTTGCGCACCTCAGGTACGCCAAGGGCGCGCTGCCCGCCACCGAGAGGCTCGCTGGTGAGGTGTTCTCCCTGCCGATGTACCCCATGCTGTCGCCCGATCGGCAGCAGGCCGTGATCCGGGCCCTGCGTGACGTGCTGACCGGTTTCTGAGACCACCCGAATGGTACGGAGGGAGCACCATGCCGACAGAGTCGGTGGCCGTCACCTGCAAGGTGTGCGGTGGAAGAGTCCATGAGTTCCTCGATCTGGGACGGCAGCCGTTGTCCGACGCGTTCCGTGAGCCGGACAGCGACGTCCCGGAGTTCTTCTTCCGGCTCGCCGTCGGGCGGTGTGAGGCGTGCGCGATGGTGCAGCTGACGGAGTCGGTTCCGCGGGAGAAGATGTTCCACGAGGACTACCCGTACCACTCGTCCGGGTCTGCGGTGATGCGCGCGCACTTCGCGAGCGTCGCGCAGCGGTTCCTTGACACCGAACTCGCCGTTGCGGATCCGTTCATCGTCGAGATGGGCTGCAACGACGGCGTCATGCTCAGCACGATCAAGCAGGCCGGCGTACGTCATCTGGGCTTCGAGCCCTCCAGTGGAGTGGCCGAGGCGGCCCGCGCCGAGGGCATCCGGGTGCGCACCGTGTTCTTCGAGGAGGCGACGGCGGCGCAGGTCCGTGCTGAGGAGGGGCCGGCCCAGGTCATCTACGCGGCGAACACCATGTGTCACATACCGTACCCGGCATCGATCTTTCGCGGTGTCGATGCGCTGCTGGCGCCGGACGGCGTGTTCGTGTTCGAGGACCCGTACCTCGGCGATCTCGTGGCGAAGACCTCCTTCGATCAGATCTACGACGAGCACTTCTTCCTGTTCAGCGGGCACTCGGTGCGGGCCATGGCGGAACACTACGGGTTCGAGCTGGTGGACGTGGACCGCTTGCCGGTGCACGGTGGCGAGGTCCGCTACACACTCGCCCGGGCCGGGAGGCGCGCGCCAAGCCCGGCCGTCGCCGAGCTGCTCGCCGAGGAGGATGCCGACGGCCTGTCCGACATGCAGACCCTGCGCGGCTTCGCCGACAGCGTGCTGCGGATACGCGATGACCTCATGGAGCTGCTGCGCCGGCTCCGCGCCGAAGGATCGGTCGTGGCCGCCTACGGCGCCACGGCCAAGAGCGCGACGGTTACCAACTTCTGTGGCATCGGGCCCGAGCTCGTCTCCTACGTGTGCGACAGCACACCTGCCAAGCAGCACCGGATGACGCCCGGCAAGCACATCCCGGTGCGGCCGCCGGCAGCGTTCCGTGACCCGTACCCGGACTATGCGCTGCTGTTCGCCTGGAACCACGCCGACGAGATCATGGGGAAGGAGCGGGAGTTCCGGCGCTGCGGTGGGCAGTGGATCAGCTATGTGCCGGACGTCCGGGTGCTGTGAGAGTATCGAGAGGAACTCATGTCAGAGTACGACGTCCCGGCCCCGTGCCAGGCCGGTTCCGCGGTGACGACGACCGAACGAGACGCCTCGCGGTCGGTTGCGCCCGGCAACCTGGACACCACGATCACCATGCCCGGCCGCGAGTTGCTGACCGTTCTAGCGCGACACCTGCCCGCGTTACGGTCCATGGCCACCCCGAACGACCGGGACGGTACGTTCCCCGTCCAGACCTTCCGGGACTTCGCGCGCGACGGCGTGCTGGGCGCGACCGTGCCCGTCGAGTTGGGTGGGATGGGCGTCAGCCGGCTGCACGACGTGGCCGTCGCGCTGCTGCGGATCGCCGAGGCGGACGCCTCCACCGCGCTGGCCCTGCACGCCCAGTTCAGTCGGGGGATCACCCTGACATACGAGTGGCGGAACGGCCCCCCGGCCACTCGTGATCTTGCCGAACGGCTGCTGCGGTCGATGGCCCGCGGCGAAGCTGTGGTGTGTGGCGCGGTGAAGGACCATCCAAGCGCGGTCACCCAACTGCGCCCCGACGGCTCCGGCGGCTGGTTGCTGTCCGGCCGCAAGATGCTCGTGACGATGGCGCCGATCGCGACGCACTTCGTGGTCTCCGCCCAGGCACCCGTCGCCGGGGGGCCGACGCTGCTGCTCGCCCCCATCGTGTCCCGCAACGCCCCGGGACTCTCCGTCATCGATGGCTGGGAGGGACTGGGCATGCGCGCGTCCGGCACGCTCGACGTCGCGTTCGACGACTGCCCGGTGCCGGCCGGCGACGTGCTGGCGCGCGGCAGTGTGGGCGCGCACGGCGACGCGGCCCTGGCCGGACACGCGGTGAGCTCCATCACCATGCTGGGCATCTATGCGGGCGTCGCCCAGGCGGCCCGCGACCTTGCGGTCGACACGGTCGCCCGCCGGTCGACCATCCCGTCGGCGGCGAAGCGGACCCTGGTGGCCGAGATCGACGCGCGACTGTACGCGCTGCGGGCCACGGCGTCGGCCTCGCTGGTGAACGCCGACGAGTTGTCCCCGAACCAGGAGATGGACGCGGAAGAACGGGGACGGCGCATGATGACCCCATTCCAGTGTGCCAAGCTCATGGTCAACCAGTTGGCGGCGGCGGTGGTCGACGACTGCCTGACCGTGGTGGGCGGGGCCACCTATGTGGCGGACCACCCGCTGGCCCGGCTGTACCGGGATGTGCGCGCCGGCCGCTTCATGCAGCCGTACACCTACGTCGACGGGGTGGACTACCTAAGCGCGCAGGCACTGAACCTGGAACGGGACAACAACTACGTGAGCGTACGGGCCGCCCCGCCGGTGGATGGTCGCTGACCGTGGCGCTGCCACTCACCTGCGGGCCATGCCGGAGGGAGTCAAACACGCGAGGTAACCGTTCAGCCGCTCGGCGAAATGGTCCTCCGCGGCGAGTCCGATGTGCCCGTCCGGACGTATGAGAAAGAGCACGTCGTCGTCGTTGACGCCGTAGGTTTCCTGTAGCGCGTCAGCGGTCGAGGACGACTCGTTGCGAACGTCGAGTATCCGGGGGGCATCCGCCGGGCAACACTGGTCCGCAATGACACGGCATCCCTTGGTCGCCTCGTCACCGAACGCGAGAGCGGTGAGGTTCCCCTCTCGCATGAACTCGAACAACCGAAGTTGCGAGCCATCCGAGAGCCTCAGCGGCGCGTCCGGTGCCCGGTCACCAGCTTGAACGATCCCCGGAGTCTGCCGGGTCTCCACGCTGAGTCGACGTCCACGGTAGTTGTTCCGCAGTTGGAAGATGTCCGCCACCTCGCCGCGGTCATCGGGTGCTGCCAGTCCCTTCATCAGGCGTGCTGCGATGGGTCGACGTTCTTCCTCGTAGCTGTCCAGCAGCTTCTCCGGTGCGCCCCGCAGAACAGCTGCGATCTTCCATCCGAGGTTGTGTGAGTCTTGGACAGCGGTGTTCAGCCCTTGTCCGCCAGCCGCCGGAAGAGCATGCGCGGCGTCTCCGACGAGGAACACCCGGCCGACCCGGAATCGGCTCGCCAGCCGTTCGTTCGCTCGATGCTCGGTGCCCCAGAGCACCTCGTCGAAGGTCACCGCGACACGGTCGGACCGCTCATCGAACAGACGCTGGATCGTGGGTAGATCGGGAACGGGATTGTCGCCCGGTAGGAGCGGGGCAACGAACTGGAAGGTGTCCGTTCCCGGCAGCGGGCAGATGGACACGCGGGCTGCCGGGTTGTCGGGGCGCGACCAGTTGTGCCAGTACGAACGATCCAGCTGGGTCGTTCGTACGTCCGCGGTGAGGAACCGCTGATCGTCACGAGTCACCCCGTCGAACGCCACGCCAACGAGTTTCCGTGCGGTGCTGGCCGCGCCGTCCGCGGCGATGACGTAGGGCGAGCGGATGTGTTCCGTCCCATCGGGACTACGGATCGTGGCGATGGCATCGGTTTCGTCCTCAGCGAGCGCGATGAGTACCGAGCGATACTCGACCTGCACGCCGAGCCGCCGTAGGGCGCCACGGAGGATCTCCTCGGTCCGCCACTGCGGAATCATCCAGGTTTCAGGATAGGGAACCGCTGGAGTGGCGGCGGGCTGACCCATTCCCAGCATCTCGTAGATCGACTTCTCCCACGACAGGTGCCCTGCCCGGTAGCTCCGCCAGCGCGGAAAAGGCCCTCCGGATGAGGTTACTTCCTCGACGACGCCGAGCGTCTCGAAAACCTCCAACGTGCGGGGTTGGATTCCCTTCGCACGCGAGCCCGACGAGGGCGACACCGCCTGCTCGACAAGGCGGACGTCGACACCGCGACGCGCGAGTTCACACGCGGCGACCAGACCCGCCGGTCCGGCACCGACGATCAGAACGGGAAGACTCACCCAGGCATTATGTCGTCATCCCACGGTTGATGCGGCACGGTGGTGTGGATCTAACTTGATCTTCAACCCTTGCGTCGTGGCGGGACTGCGTAGTTTTCCGTGTTCAGCCTGGGTGTGGTCCGGTGGGCGGTGCCGTTGAGGGCGAAGTACCGCACGGCGGCGAACTCGGCCTCGCATGCGGTCGCGGATGCGGTAGTGCAGCGTGCCGATGGGTCCTACGTCACCTGTTGTGGGGGGGCCAGCGTCGCATCGACGTTGACATGTATCGATGTCTGCGTTAACTTTCCGAATCTGAACTCAGTGTCAGTGGCCGTCGGGACACCGTGTCGTGCCCCCTGATCTCCCAGGTCGATGGACAGGTTGGCTCCACCGATACAACGGTTCACACGTTATGCACGTGCCGTTACGGCCTGTGATCGGGCCGCCGGCGCCCGACCCAAGGAACTGTCGTGACCACTTCGCTCACCCCCGTACAGAATCCACCCACCGTCCGTCGACTGGCTCTGCTGTCCCTGTCCGTCGTGGTGGTGGTCGCCGGCACGTTCGTGGTGGCGCGGTCCTCGTCGGCCGCCTCGTCGACTGCCGCGCCACGGGCAGCGGCGACGCCCACCACACCGCCCGGGTCCTACCCGGGTCCCGGCCGGGTCACCGGCGATGTCGGGGTGCACGACCCGACGATCGTGGTTCGTCCCGGTGGTGGTTACCTGTTGGCGCACACCGGTGACAACATCGCTCTCAAGACCTCGAGTGACCGGACCGCGTTCCGTAACGCGGGTGCGGTGTTCCCCAACGGTGCGCCGTGGACCACGACGTACACCGGTGGCAGTCGCAACCTGTGGGCGCCGGATCTGTCTTACCGTGATGGCCGGTACTGGCTGTATTACTCTGCCTCGACGTTCGGGTCGAACCGGTCGGCGATCTTCCTGGCCACGAGCACGACCGGTGCCTCCGGTAGTTGGACCAACCAGGGTTTGGTGATCGAGTCCCGGACGTCCGACAACTTCAACGCGATCGATCCGAATCTGGTGGTCGACGCCTCCGGCCGGTGGTGGCTCAGTTTCGGGTCGTTCTGGTCGGGCATCAAGATGGTGGCGCTCAACCCGGCCACCGGGAAACGCTCGGATACGACGGTGCGCAGCATCGCGGGACGTAACGGAGGCGCGATCGAGGCGCCGGTGATCGTGCGGCACGGCAACTACTACTACCTGTGGGTGTCGTTCGACCGGTGCTGCCAGGGTGCGGCGAGCACGTACCGGGTCATGGTGGGCAGGTCGACCTCGGTCACCGGCCCGTACGTCGACCGCAACGGGGTGGCGATGACCTCAGGCGGCGGCACCCAGGTGCTCGCCGGACACGGCAGCATCCACGGACCCGGGCACCAGGCGGTGTTCACCGACACCGACGCCGAGGTCCTCGCCTACCACTACTACGCGAACAACGGCGCCTCGTTGCTGGGCATCAACCTGCTCGGCTACGACACCGCCGGCTGGCCGTT
>NZ_FMCU01000027.1 GCF_900091525.1 Micromonospora matsumotoense | reverse complement strand
ATCCATCCCGGCAACAAACAAATGTTGCCAAAGGAATCCCCACCAAACAAACCCGAAAGTCTGCCCAGTGCGGGGTATAAATCATAATTGGCACTGGCTTATCAAGCACCCTGTTGAGTTCTCAAAGAACAACCACACACCACCCGAAAGCCCCGACCAACAGGACCCCCGACCTGGGGTATCTCACTCACCGCGCCCAGCGCTTCCGCGCCAGGCACTTTTACTACGTTACTCGGTGATATCCGCCGTGTCAAACCACTCTGCAGCGATCCACACCACTTCCACCACATTTCCCACCCACCACAAAGCACCCCGACTCACGCCGGAATCCCTCGCGATTTCCGCCAGGCCGGCCGCTGCGGTCTCCCGCACGCTCGCCCGGTTCCCTGCCGGCCGCTCACCTTACTCGACCGTTCTCAGCCCACCAAATCGACCCAGGGTCGATCGGGAGGTCGTGCGGAGATCGGTGGTCGCGCTCCGGCCTTTGGGACATCCGCCCCAGTTCCGTCCGTTCCGCGCTGACAGAGAGAAAGTTACGCGCCCACCGAGTTGACCGTCAAATCCACCGCGGGCGTCCCCCGTCACAGCCGGCGACCTGCGATGAGGCCCCCGAAGCAGCCCGGGGAGGTGCGCGCCGGACACGGTCGCCCAGCGCGGTGAGCTGCGCAAAGGCCACTGAGGGGAGGCCAGGTGGGCCGAACGGCCAGAACCTGCCACCGCATTTGGAGCGCACGGATCTTATACGTAGCGTTACGGCGGTACCGCAGCACAGCGGCCTCCAACACCCTTCACCTGTGTAAAGGTTCCCGCGTGCCTGAGGCCGTCCTCACCATTGCCGTCACTCTGGGTGCAACTGTCCTGTTCCTGGTGGTCGTTGCCTTCGGGTACGGATTCCTGCGTCCGGACCGGGCGAAGGACCTGCGACGCCGCCCGCCGAGGTTCCCGCGCCGTGGCGCGGTCCAACCGACCGAGGTGGCCGTGCTGATCGCCTGCCGCAACGGCTCGGCGACGATCGGGAGCACCGTCCGATCGGCACGAGCCACCGGTTCCCCCGTGTACGTGGTCTCGGACGCCTCCACCGACAACACCGCTGCTACCGCGGCTGCCGCCGGCGCCCAGGTGCTGGAACTGGAGAGCAACGTCGGCAAGCCGGCCGCGCTGCACGCCCCGTACACCGCGTTCGGCCTCGGGACGGCGTACCGGGCGGTGGCGATTCTCGACGACGACGTCCTGGTGGAGCCGGACTTCGTCACCGCCGCGTTGGCCCACCTCGCCGGCGAGGTCGCCATCGTGGTCGGGCACAACGTCACCTGGTGGCCGGCGGAACACCGGTGGAACCCGTGGCTGGCCAAGCGGGCCTACAGCTACTGGAACTACCAAGCCGTCGTACGCCGCATCCAGAGCCACTTCAACGTGATGAACTGCATCTCCGGCTCGAACTCGGTCTACCGCACCGAGTTGCTGGACGTGGTGCTGCCCCAGCAACCGCCGTACATCGTCGACGACACCTACTGGGTGCTGGAGACCCTCGCCGTCAGCTCGGGAAGGTCGTCTACGCCCCCCGGGCCGTCGCGCAGTTGCAGGACCCGACCACCGGCCGTGACTGGTACCGGCAGAACCTGCGCTGGTTGTGGGGCACCTTCCAGGGCATCATCGGGCACCGGGTGGGCCGGCGGAACAGCCGGTTCGACCACGCCTACCTGCTGCTGATGCTGCACTGGGTGCTCTGTGTCGCCGGCGGGCCGGCCACCCTGTGGCTGCTGGCCACCGCCGGCCCCGGGATCGGCGTCGGCCTGCTGCTGATGCTCGCCGGGCAGGCGTTCTGGGTCGCACTCGCGGCCTGGCGGTTGGGCCGTCCCCGGCTGCTGCTCTTCCTGCCGACGATCATCCTGACCGATCTGCTGTACCGGGTGGTCCTGGTCCATGCGCTGGTCAAGGCGATCCGCCAGCCCACCGTGGACCGCTGCGTCTGGTCCTCGCCGGGGCGCATCGCGCATCCCGGCGCCAGCCCGGCCGTGCCGATCCGAGCCGATACGTGAGGAGGTGAAACATGTCCGCGAGTCAGGATCTGCCGGTCACCGGCGCTCCGACGGCCGCCGTCGGTCTGATCGGCGCGCTCGCCCTGGGGTTCGGTGCCCTACTGGTGACCGTCGCCCAGTGGGGCGCCAGGGCCCGTCGCCAGGACCGCTGAGCGCAGAGCGGTCGCCAGGGTCACTGAGGTCAGGACCCCTGAGGTGCAGAGCGGTCGTCAGGACCGCTGAGCGCAGTGCCGTCGCCGGGCCCGCTGAACGCAGGCCGGCGCGGGAGTCCGCGCCCGGGCGGGGGCGCGGTCGACCACCGCGCCCCCGCAGCCGGTCACCCTGCCCACGGCGGTACCGCCAAGCCCGCCGGAACGGTCGACGCCGCGGGAGGGGGTCAGCGACCGGACTGACGGGCGCACACCGCTGCGGCGGGGCAGCCGTCGGCAAGGCCCGGATCGATGCGTGGACCCTGTCGGGGCCCGGTCACCCGCCACACCGGTCGCCGGTAGTGTTTCGCCCCATCGTGGCCCGCGGATTCGCCCACGCGGACCTGGGATCGCCGAGGAGCACGGAGGTTGGCTATGTCCACCGGGGAGGAGTCGTACGCGTCGCGCGACGACGGGACGTCACGGCCGAGCTTCGAGCTCGCGCTACGCGGCTACGACAAGCGGCAGGTGGACCGGTACGTCGAACAGATGGACAGCGCCCTGTCGACATTGACCGCCGACCGGGCGCAGGCTGCCGGCCAGATCCAGGGGCTGACCACGCACATCCAGCGGTTGCAGGCGGAGCTGACCGAGCTGCGCCAACGCCCGGCGCAGGTGGACCGGGCGTCCTTCCGTGACCTCGGCCCGATGGTGGACCAGATCCTCGCACTGGCTGAGAAGCAGGCCGTGGTGATCACCGACTCCGCGGCCCAGCGCGCGAACCAGCTCCAGGGTGAGGCGGAGAAGACGCTGGCCGAGGCCCGGGACCGGACCGCGCAGGCGCTGCGGGACCTGGACGAGGAGTTGTCCGCCCGGCGCGACGAGCAGGCGAAGACGTACGAGGAGCGCCGGGCGGCGGCCGACGCCGAACTGGCCGAGATCCGGGAGCGGGCCGAGAAGCTACGGGCCGAGGGGGAAGCCACCCACGAGCGGGCCCAGCAGGAGGCGAAGCGGATCAGCGAGCAGACCGCGAAGCAGATCACCCAGACCCGGGCCGCCTCCGAGGCGTTGACCAAGGCCGCCCGTACCCAGATCCAGCAGGAGATCCAGGCGGCCCGGACCCAGAGCCAGCAGGAGCTGGCCCAGTGGCAGGCCACCGTGGAGCGGGAGGTCGGCGAGCGACGCGCCGCCGCCGAGCAGGAGTTGGCCGAGCAGCGGGCGGCTGCGGAGCAGGAGCTGACCAATCAGCACAGCGCCGCCGAGCAGCAGATCGCCGCGCTGATCGCCGAGGCGCAGCAGTACGCCACGGAGGTCCGCCAGCGGGCCGACGAGCAGGCCAGCGGCCACCAGGAGCAGTTGGCCACGGTGCAGCGGGAGATCGCGGAGCGGCAGAAGGCCCGCGCCGAGGTGCAGGGTGAGTTGGAGACCGCCCGCGCGCAGCTGGCCGAGATCCAGCAGGAGGGCGACACCACCGAGCAGGAACTGGTGCGTACCCGGAAGCGGTTGGAGGAGGTCCGGCGCGACCTGACCGCGGAGAGCCGACGGTTGGACGAGGCCCGGCAGGCTGCCGAGAGTGTGGAGCGGCACGCCAAGGACGTGCGCGCCCGGGTGCAGCGGGAGGCCAAGCGGGTCGCCGACCTGGCCGCCGCCGCCGTGATGGCGGCTGCCGCCGGGGGCGGGGAGACCGCCGAGTATCCGATGCTGCCGGCCCGGCAGGCCGCCGAGCCTCCGGCCGACGCGACCACCGCACCGCCGGCCGGCAAGGTGCCGACCAACGCCTGACGGGTGCCGGACGGCCCGGGGGCAAATCGCTGTGCTCCGGGCCGGTCGCCGTCGCCGGGTGTCACGCCACCGTCCGGGACGACGTCGACGACCTGCCCGGGTTGGTCCGCCGGGTCCAGGCGCACGGGTGGGACGTGGTCGAGATGGTCCTCGCCGATCGGGGCAGCTGGGACTGGGACCGCTACGCCGCGGCGCACTGGCTCACCGCCGCCCCGGTGGCCGGTCAGCCGGCGACGATCTCGTCCAGTACCTGCTGCTGGAAGGCGCGGGCCTCGGTGGCGGTCGGGGCCGGCCCGCCGCTGCGGGCGTGCACGCAGCGGCGCACCAGCTCCGGGTCCCGGCCGAGGGCGATCACCCGGCGACCGGCGGCGACCTTCGACAACCAGTCGCCGTCGTGGACCCGGACCAGGGCGCGGCAGGCGCCCAGGACCGCCTCCTCGGTGCCGGGGGCGGGGCCGTTGCCGGGCGGGGCGGGCCGGGCCAGCCACCACCGCAGCGCCGCCACCAACAGCTCCCGCAGCTCACCCGGGGCCAGGTC
Source organism: Micromonospora matsumotoense (assembly GCF_900091525.1). Taxonomy (GTDB): domain Bacteria; phylum Actinomycetota; class Actinomycetes; order Mycobacteriales; family Micromonosporaceae; genus Micromonospora; species Micromonospora matsumotoensis. The sequence continues at coordinate 66,989 of NZ_FMCU01000027.1, read as the reverse complement.
GGCGAAGATCTCGCCGGCGGGCGGCCCGACCAACGGGTGCCCCCGCTGGTACAGGATGCTGCGGTCCAGGCCGTACCAGAAATGGCCGTCGGCGGCGGGCCGCTCGGCCGGCGTGAGGGTGACCCGCGACGGCATCCGTGCCCCGGTGTTGAGTTCCACCTCGAAACCCGGCTCGGCGGTGCCCGAGCCGGCCACCGCCCGCGAGTAGGCCACCAGTTCCAGGCCGCGCGCCGGGCAGGGCAGCGCCTCGTGTCGCAGCCGGGCCACCAGTTCGTGCCGGGTCCGCCGGGGCAGCGGGTCCCGGCAGACCAGCGCCACGTCGACGTCGCTGCGGCCCGGCTGGTAGGCGTCCAGCGCCACCGAGCCGGCGGCGTAGACGCCGACCAGCTCCGGCCCGAGCACCTCCCGGGCGGTGGTGACCAGGTCGGCGAGGTAGCGGCGTACGGCGGGATCCATGGCGGTCATCCTGCCCGCCCGCCGGCGGGGCGTGGCGCGCCCGGCCGCGTCGGAGTCGGTCGTCGGACGCCTCTGGCGCGGATGCCGTCGGTGGGACAGACTTGAGGCCCGACACCGAGGACGGGGGCATGGATAGTTCCACACAGGACGATGCGGCGGCGGAATTCTTGCGGGAACTGACCCACTGGCGTCACCAGCGGGGAATGTCCAAAAAGGAGCTGGCCGAGCGCACCGGCTTCGACCCGTCGTACGTCAGTCACATCGAGAACGGGCGGCATCAGCCCACCGAGGAGTTCGCCCGCCGGGTCGAGCTGGTGCTGGACAGCGGCAACCGGATCTGGCAGCAGTACGTCGCCTTCGCCGACACCCGGGGTCAGGCGGGCCGCCGTTCCCCGCTCGGGCCGACCGCGGTCCCGCCGCCCACCGGTTCGCACCTGGTGATCGAGGACGAGCAGGCCACGCTCTCCCTGGTCGACGGGGTGTACGAGTGCCGGTTCCGGCGGGTGCTGCACAGCGTGGGCACCGAGCCGATCACCCGGCACACCGTGCAGATCGACATCGACCGGTTCCCCGACGACCCGGCCCGGTCCACCGCCTTCCACAGCCACCACCCGCTCACCATCGACGAGGTGGGTTTCCGGGCCACCATCGGCGCCGAGCAGGCGGAACCGATGCGGTGGCGGGTCAGTCGCAGCCGGGACGCCTTCCTGAAGATCGTGCTGTTGCTCGACGGTGGGGGCACCCCGATGCCGCTCTACCCGGGGCAGCGCACCGTCGTCGACTACGCGTACCGGGTGCCGGCGTGGAAGTTCGGCGACTGGTTGCAGCGCGACATCCGGTTGCCCACCCGCAACCTGGTGATCCGGCTCGACTTTCCGGCCGAGACCGGTCCCACGGTCTGGGGCAGCGAGACCTCGTTCACCTCGGAGACCACCGTCGAGGTGCACCCGGACCGCCGGGAACGGCAGGGGCGGGTCGCGTACGAGTGGGTGGTGTCCCGGCCCCGGCTGCGCGCCCAGTACCGGGTCGACTGGCGCTACGCCGACCCGCGCGCCGCGTTGGTCGACGCCCCGACGGACATCCGACCGTTGGCCTGCTGAGCGCCGTCGGCGGACCGGCCCGACGGCCGGGGTGACCCATCGGCGGCCAGTCCGGAAGTTCCGGCCGGACTGGCCGACAGGTGTCGTTTCCGACAGATCCGGCCCGTTGTTCGGGCTCGGCATAGCGGTGCGGCGGGCCCGACCGTTAGGCTCGAAGGCTGAGCGGGGCCGACGGAACCATCGTAGTCGTTCGATGCAACTGGCGAGCAATGGCTGGTAGTGGCACTGGAAGGCAGGCTGCAGTGACCCGAGATGGTGAGCCTGGGCCGCGATACGCCCACCGCGCGGACAACAAGCGGGTGGCGTACGAGGAGTCCGGTGCTCCCGACGGGTTCCCCGTCTTCCTGATGCACGGCACCCCCGGCAGCCGGCGGGGGCCGAAACCCCGGGGGATCGTGCTCTACCGGATGGGCATCCGGTTGATCGCCTACGACCGTCCCGGCTACGGCGACTCCGACCGGTTCGAGGGCCGGGACGTGGCCGACGCCGCGCGGGACGTGGAGACCATCGCCGACGAACTCCGACTCGACCGGTTCGCGGTGGCCGGACGGTCCGGGGGCGGACCGCACGCGCTGGCCTGCGCCGCCGACGAACGTCTGCGCGGTCGGGTGAGCCGGGTGGCGGTGCTGGTCAGCTTCGCACCGTCGGAGGCCATCGGGCTGGACTGGTTCGACGGCATGAACCGCGACAACCAGCGCGGCTTCGGCGACGGTCGGCACGACACCGAGATCGTGGTCGAGGAGATCCGGCAGCGGGCCGCCCGGGCGGCGGAGGACCCCCGGTTCCTGCTGCGGGAACTGATGACGCAGATGGGTCCACCGGACCGCCGGGCGATCAACGACGCGGCGCTGCGCGGGATCATCTTCGACACCTACCAGGAGGCGCTGCGGGCCGGCCCGTACGGCTGGATCGACGACGTGCTGGCGTTGCGCCGCGACTGGAAGTTCGACCTCGACGCCATCGACACCACGCGCACCCCGGTGCGGCTGTGGCACGGTGAGGACGACACCTTCGCCCCGGCCAGCCACGGCCGTTGGTTGGCGGCCCGGATCCCCGGGGCCGAGATCGAGGTGCAGCCCGGCGCGGCCCACTTCGACGCCATGCAGCAGCTCCCGCGCATGCTGCGCTGGCTCGGCGATGGGCAGGCCCCGACGGGCGCCGACGTGCTCATCGGCGCCCGGCCCGGTCAGTAGGGGTGCGGGTCGAGGACCCGACGCACGTACCGTCCGGCGCGCAGCACCACCACGCTCGGGTGCTCCTGCCCGATCCGGTCGGCGAGCCGGTCGGCCAGTCGCATCCGTCCGATGCTGACCGCTCCCCCGGTCGCCGCCTGTCGGGCGGTTTCCAGGTTGCCCAGGCTGCGCAGGGTGTCCGGGTGCTCGGTGCCCAACACCGCCGTCAACCGGTCCACCACCGCCTGCAACCGGGCGAGCCCCTCCTGGTCCTGGCCGCTGAGGATGGCGAAGACGGCGGCGTTGTTGTCCGCGCCCATGCTGAACGGGTGCTCGGGCCCGAGCACCTCCCGTAGCCCGTCCGCCGCGGACACCGTGAGCGCGTGCGCCTCGGCCTGGTCACCGATGTCCCACAGCGCCACCCCCCGGTTGAGCCGGCACACCAGGGTGTAGGGGTGCTGCGCCCCGAACACCTGGGCGAGCGTCTGCTGCACCTCGTCCAACTCCGCGCGGGCCTGCGCCCCCTGGCCTTCGAGCATCAGATTGGCCGTCCGGCTCAACCGGCTGAGCAGCGTGTCCGGGTTGGTCGCCCCCAGGGTGGACCGCAGCCGCGTGTAGGCGTCGTCGAGCAGCCGGCCCGCGTCGGCGATCCGACCGGTGCTGCGCAGCGACGTGGCGAGGTTGGTCTGGCTGATCAGCAGCTCGCGGAACTGCTCACCGAAGAGCCGGCGGTAACCCTCGATCACGTCCTCCAGCAACGCCACCGAGCCCTGGTAGTCGCCGGTCTCCCGCAGGTCGCGCGCGTAGTTGCCGGCCGAGAGCAGGGTACGCGGGTGATCGGGGCCGAGAACCACCCGCAACCGACGGTAGGTGGACTCGTCCGTGTCGAGGGCCCGCACGAACTCACCGGCCAGCCGGTAGGAGGCGGCCAGGTTGTTGGCCGCGTTGAGGGTACGGCGGTGGTCCTCGCCGAACACCTCCACCGACGCCCCGTGGGTGCGCAGATCGCGCTCCAACGCCGCCCGGTAGCGGCCCAGGGCCCGCAGGTCCGCCGCGTACCCCCCGGCGGTCATCAGCGTGTACGGGTGGCTCCCGCCGATCAGCTCCTCCTGCTGACGCAGGGTGTCCTCGTCGAGCGCCAGGGCCTGCGCGAACCGGCCGAGGCTGCGCAGCAGATTGGCCCGGTTGAACCGCAGGTTGAGCAGTTGGACGCGGAGCGCCCGGTGCGCGCCCGGGTCCGAGGAGAGACCGTCGAGCATCGTCGTCCAGGTCTCGTCCGCCTCCCGGGCGTACTGCGCGCCCTGCTCGAAGCCGCCGTTGAGGAAGATGTACCGGACCCGGTCGATGACCAACTGCCGGACGGTGTCGTCGTGACAGGACACCGCGTCCGACCCGTCCAGGTGCGGCCACAGGTGTCGGTAGCGGGCCTGGAAGCCCGGGTCGTCCACCTCACCGGAGGGGCGGGAACCCGCGAGGATCCGGTGCACGTCGTGCTTGACCTCGGCCAGCTCCCGCTCGGACATCCGGGACCGCAGCGCCGCCTGGAGCAGCCGGTGGATCTGGACCCGCTGGGCGTGCAGGTCCACCTTGATCAACGCGAGCCGGTTGATCCGCTGGACCAGCGCCGCGGCGATGTCCCGTTCCGACACCCGGTCGGTGACCTGCGCGGCGACCAACGGGTCGTGCGGGGCGATGACCTTCGCCACCTGATCGCCGTAGAGCAGCTCGAGGGCGATGTCGGGGGCCAGCACCGAGCCGAGCTGCAGCAGCCGGTAGGCGCCCGGGGACTGGTCACGCAGACCCTCCAGCGAGCGGCCCCACACGTCGCTGTCCGGGCCGGTGCGGGCCAGACCGGCCAGGTAGGTGGCGACCGAGTCGGGGCTCTCCGCCAGCCATGCGCCCGCCAGCGCCACCAGGATCGGCACGTCCTCCACCGCCTCGGCGACCTGCTGTGCCTCGGCGACCGTCATGCCCCGACGGCTGGTCCGACCGATCAGGTGGGTGATGCTCTCGCCCCGCTGGAAGGCGTCCACGTCGACCGCCCGGGCCAGGTCACCCCAGTCCGGGTTGCGGGTGGTCACCAGCACGTGCCCCTCGCCCTGGGGAAGGTAGTCCTTGACCTGTTCGTACTGGTCGACGTTGTCGAAGACGATCAGCCAGCGTCGCGGGGGTTCGTCGACGCCCCGACGGCCGACGTGGCTGAGCCAGTCCCGCACCGCCCGGATGTTGTCCGGCACGTTCTGCAGGTCCGGCAGGCCGAGCCGCCGGCCGAGGTCGGCGAAGCGGACGTCGATGAACTGCGCCGGGTCCGCATCCACCCACCAGACGACGTCGTACGCGCCGTGGAAACGATAGGCGTACTCGGTGGCCAGCTGGGTCTTGCCGATGCCCGCACCGCCCCGCAGCGCCACCGGGACCCGCTCCCGCGCCGCCGTCTTCAACTCCTCCCGCAACGCCAGCAGCAGCTGGTCCCGGCCGGTGAACCGGACGTTACGCGCCGGGGCGTAGAACACCAGCGGCTCGACGCCCGGGTACCGGGTGGCCGGCACCGGCCGGTCACGCCCGTCGGTGGGCCGGCCGACCAGCTCCCACACCTGCTCGGCGGCGGCTGCGGCACCCCGCTCGTAGACGCTGGCCCAACTGCCGGGTGGGGTGTCCACCGACGGGGTGGTGTCGTCCAGGTGCAGCGCGAGCGCGGGCGAACCCGCCTGCCGGACGGCCCCGCCGAGCGCCCGGCGGGCGGCCAGGTAGGACCGGGAGACCAGATGCAGCTCGCGGGAGGCCGCGCCGGCCGGCAGCGTCGCCGGGGCACCCAGCGGGGTGGCCAGCACCCGCAGGTCGACGGCGTGCAGGGCGGACTGCACCCACTCCGCCCAGGCCTGGTCCTCCGGCACGTACCGCAGCACGATCAGCTCGTCGACGATCACCGGTTTGCGTTCGAAACGCTGGATCGTCTGCCGCCGCAGCCCGTCGTCCATCCGGGGCAGCCCGACGACGGCGCCACCGGTGATGTGCCGGGTCAACGCCTCGTACGCCGACAGCAGGCCCCGGCTGCCCGGCACGTCGCCGAAGGTCGCCAAGGTCTCCTCGTACGCGTAGTACGCCCGGTAGGGCACCTCGACGGAGAGCCAGTAGTCCTGCCGTTCCAGCTCGGTCATGCCGCTGGGCAGCCCGACGAACCGCTGCATGGCCAGGGCCCGACCGGCGTCGGTCTTGGTCTTCTCCCCCTCGTCGACGCGCATCGGCACCGGCAGCACCCGGCGGGCCCGCCGACCCTCGTAGCCGCGGACCCGGGCGGCGACCGTGGCGGCGCCGTCGATGCCCTGGTCGCTGAGGGTGAAGCAGTCGACCAGCATGTCCGGCAGGTGGATGGTGCAGATCTCCGCGACGTCGCTGATGCCGGTACGGCTGTCGATCAGGGCGTAGTCGTAGTGCCGCTTCATGTCCGCGCGCAGCGCGTCGAAGAACTGCGCCCCGCCGAGGCGGTTGTAGAAGTTCTCCCAGTTCAGCCCGGTGACGCTGGTAGCGTAGTCGGGGTTGTGCCGGCCGGCGAGCAGCAGGTCCAGGGTGCCGCCGCCGGGGAAGTCCCAGCCCACCGAGAAGGCGTACTTGTGGACCCGGGCGTACTGGCGGTGCCAGTCGCCGGGGCGGGTGTCACGGCCGGCCTGCCGACGGCGGGCGTTCTCCCACTCGTACTCCAGGATCAGGTCCATCACCCCGCCGGTGGAGGCGACCTGCTCGGGGTCGAGGAACGGCGCGAAGAACCGGTGCAGACCGGGGGATTCCAGGTCCCAGTCGGCGACGAGCACCCGATGGCCGTTCGCGGCGAGGATCCAGGCGGTGTTGGCCAACGCCATGGTGCGACCGGTACCACCCTTGTACGAGTAGAAGGTGACGACCTGGCCGTCGCGGGGTGGAGTCATCGTTCTGCCTTCCCTCGCCGTGCGTCGAACGGTCCGGCCGATCCCAGGCTCGGCTTCGGATCGTGCGGGCCCTCCGGCGGATCGACCGGACCGTGCCGGAGGAACTGCTTACGCGCCTCGGTGACCAGCAGCGGGGCGCAGCGCTCGAATTCGTCGATGGTGCGCACCGGCAGCACCCGGGGAAACCGGGCGTCCTGCAAGGTACCGGCGATCTCCTCGGGTGTCGGCTCGCCACGCGCGTGGTCGGCGGCGATGACGAGCGGGACCACCCACTGCGGCAACCCGTCGAGCGCGACACGGGCGGCCGCCACCCCGACGCCGGCGTCCACCAGCACCACCGCGGGGCTGCTGGTGGCCCGGTCCCGGGCCTCGGCCAGCTCGACCACCCGGGTGGGCAGCCCCAGCCGCTCGGCCGTCGCGGTCACGTAGTCGGCGACCGCCAACTGGTGCTGGTCGCCGTAGGGCCGCCAGGGCGCCCGCTCGGCGGTGAGGGTGGTGACCACCAGCGCGGTGCCCGGCCCGTCGGGTATCGGACGGCTGGTCAGCGCCGCCGCCCGGGACCGGGCGAGCGGTTCGGTCTCGGTCACCGTGACGATCCGGTCGGCCAGGGCCGCGAGCAGGCTGAGGTACTGCGTGCGGTAGGCGCTCAGCTTGCACAACGCCCGTAGCCCGTTGTCGGCGTAGTCGGCGCGGTCGTCGGGGTCGCGCACCAGTTCCAGCGCCTGGACGGTCTCGGGGCGGTCCTCCCAGGACGGCAGCGGCATCCAGAGCACCGGCAGCACGTGGCGTTCGGCCCGGCCCACCGCCAGCCGGGCCAGCCGGCTGCGGAAGGACTCCCGTTCGCCGAGCGCCCAGGCGTTGCGGAAGTAGTTCGGTGAGTAGAGCGGCACGAAGACGTGCGCGAGGCTCAAGGCGTCGGTCAGCGTCCGTCTCAGGTCGGCACCGAGGTTGACCTGGCCGTCGAAGAATCCCACCTCGATCTCCGCCGTCCGGCGGGGATGATCCCGGACCGCCCTGGCGAGGTCGTGGAAGAACTGGCCGACCCAGTAGTCGGTGTCCGGCCGGGCCGCGTCGGACAGCGGGACGGAGTGCGCGTAGCTGAGGAAGAAGTAGGTCTCCTGACCGACGACTCCCGCCGGTGAGGGGGTGTCAGACCAGGTCATGCCCGTCCTCCTCGAACCGGTCGCGCAGCTGCCGCAGGTCGGACGGCACGGCCGCCTCGACCCAGTGCGTGCGGTACGCCCGGGCGATCCGCTGGGCCAGTCGCCAGACCACCGCGTCGTAGGCGTCCTTGCCGTTGCGACCCAGGCTGAGCAGGCCGTAGATGCCCTCGTCGTGGTACTGCGGCGCGATGTCCGAGGGTAACCGGGTGGGGGCGAACATCTGCCGCCGCGACACGACGTCGGGCACCTGCCGACGATCCACCACCGACCAGTTGACCGGGATCACCGAGGTCTCCCCCGCCGACGGTTCGGCGTCCGGGCGGGGTACCGCCCGCCGCCGGGTGAAGGCGTCCCACTCCCGGGCGCACCACTGGCTGCGCAGGTACTGCGGTGAGATCAGCGGAATGAAGACCTGGCAGTGGCCGGCGGCGAAGGCGAGATCGTCGGTCCACAACTGCCCTCCGTCGAGCATCCGGTCCATGAAGCCCGCCGTCCGTCCCGGGCCCAGGCCGAGCAGCTCGACGACGTGGTCGGAGAGGTCGACGAAGAGCTGGAAGACCTTCTGGTTGGTGTCCCGCGGGGGTGCCGCCACCCGGTTGCGGGTGCGGGCATAGCTGAGGAAGAACACGGGGGCGCTCTCGTCCTCCCAGAACTGTTCCTCCGCCACCCACCACTCCCGCCCGGCGTCGCCGCTCCCGGCCGACCACAGTATCGACAGCGACCAACCCCGCGCTGTCTTCTTTACGCCAGTCGGTGCTCATCCATCCATCCCCGGGCGACGTCGACGGCGTGCCGCAGCCGGACACAGTGGCTCTCGGCGGACCCCACCGGACCGGAGCGGACCGACCCGTGCGCCACCACGGCCGCGCCGATCAGCGGGAAGTCGCTGTCGTCCAGGTGCGGGGCATGGAAGTCGCGGCGCACCCGCCCGCCCGCGGACGTAGCACCGGTACGCCCGTCGCGGGGCGGGCCGGCGGCAACGGTACTCGGCGAGGTGGAACGCGGTGCACACCGACCAGTCGACGCCGAGCAGCAGCACCAGGGCATCGGCGGCGTACAGCGCGCCCAGGGGGGACCGGTCGCCGAGGTGGCAGTCCAGGTCGTGCCGCACGGTCAGGGTGGTGGCGGTCGGGCCGAGGGCGGCGAACGAGGTCTGCGGGTGGGCGCTGCGTCGGGCGTCGGCCTGCCGGCGGACGTGTTCGGCGAACGCCCCCCTCCCCTGTGCCGGGCTGCGCGCCGGGTCGAACGGCTCGATGGCCGCCTCGACGGCGGCGGCCCGGGCCGGGGTCAGCCCCACCGTGGCGGCCCGGAACGCCGGTGAGGTCACCGAGTTGCCGGCGGTCTGCGTCGGCACGACCACGGTGCCGTCGTCGCCGAGGGCGTCGCGCAACGCCGCGAGGAGGGTGGCCGGGACGCCCGGGACGGGCCGGACCCGGGACAGCGCGCAGTGCACCAGCACGGTCGCGCCGGCCGGCAGTCCGAGCGCCCGCAGGTCGGCGGCGAGGGCGGACGGCCCGCTCACCGCCAGTCGTCCAGGGTGGCGCGCATCCGCCGGACGAAGCGCTCGCCGTCGGCGGTGAGGCTGCCCAGGTCGAGCAGCGCGTCGACCGCCCCGTCGGTCCAGTCCCGGTAGCGCCGGAAGTGCGCGGCCGCCTCGACGCCACCTCGGTGCCGCCACACGTCGGCGACGCCGAGGTGGGCGTAGACGCCGTGCAGCGCGCCCTCCACCGGGCGGGGATCGTCGCGCCAGGGCACCCGCAGCCGCCGGGCGTCGGCGGGATCGAACAGCTCGCAGACGTCGAGGACCGCGTCGAGCTTGAGGTGCTGCACCTCGTGGACGAGCAGCACCGCCAGCGCGGCGTCGTCGGCGACCGGGGTGACGGCGACCGCGCCGAACGCGGACCGGGCGGCGGCGCTGCGGGACCGGCCGGACGGGTCGGGTCGCAGCGGCACCACGGCACGCAGCAGGGCGTGGACGCCGGCCGCGTAGCCGACGGCCTCGGCGTCGAGGCGGTGCACCGCCCGCTGCACCTGGGCCGTCCACCGGTCGGCGACCGCCGGGGTGAGCCGGGCCGCCACCGGCAGGTCGAAGCAGTCGCGGTACGGGTCGGTGTCCTCCAGCAGGACGGCCCCGTCGCCGGTGCGGGCCGCCCGGGTGGGCTGCCACCGGTCGGGGTTGGGCCCCAGGACCGGTCGGACCCGGACCCGACGCCGGCCGGCCCGCAGCTCGACCGCTCCACCGGAGACGACGACGGGCACGGTGTCGACGCCGGCGTCGACGATGATCGTGCCGAGCGTCGGCAGGTGCACCGCGCCGGACCGCACCGGCAGCACGAGGTCGGCGTCGACGCCGGCACGTACCGCGGCGGCGACGGCGACGGCGGCGAGGTGCGGCAGCTCACCGGTCTCCCCGGCCCGGCACCGCTGCGCCCACCGCCGGACGAAGGGGTGACTCAGCACGGTGTGCACGGCGTCCGGCGCGGACACGTCCAGGTCCACCAGGAGGCGCCAACCGGCTGCCGCGACCGGGTCGGCGGTGGCGGCGGGGCTGAGTGCGACCGTCAGGGCGCGGGCGATGCCGAGGTGGACGGCGGCGAGTTGACCCACCGACTCCGCACTCCCCCGGCCGGAGCCGAGGTCGTCCAGGACTGCGGGCGGCAGCGAGTCGGCCGAGGCGGCCGGCACCGGGCCGGCGGGCGCTGCCGTCGCGCGGACCAACGCGGCCAGGTCGGCGCAGTAGGCCGACGGGTTGTCGAAGCCGCTGCCCGAGCGGTAGCGGTGGGCGAAGAGCCCACCGCCACACCGACGCACCAACGGGCAGGACCGGCAGGTCGCGCAGAGGCCGGCCAGACCGGACTGCCGGACCGCGATGCCGGGATGGGCCGCCGCCTCGTCGACGGGGTGGCGGAACACGTCCAGGCCGGTGGCGGCGGCCCCGTGGAAGGCGGACTTGAGCGAGTCGACCTGCTCGAAGGTGCCGTCGGTCTCCACCACGACCAGGTCGGCCGGGGCGAGCCCGACCGCCTCGGTGCCGGTGCTGCCGCCGGCAGCGGTGGCCAGCAGGGACTCCAGCAGCCGGATCGGCACCGGCCGCCCGTCGGCCAGCCAACGCCGGTGGATCGTCAACAGCCAGTCCGCGTACGGGGTGGCGGCCCCGTCGGGGCGGGCGGGCGGCCGGTCCCAGTTGGCGTGCGGCAGCAGGAAGTCGATCCGGGGCGGTTCCTCGGCGAGCAGCGCCTGGTAGACCCGGATCGGGTCGTTGGCCAGGTCGACGGTGCACAGCAGTCCGGCGTAGGCGCTGCGGTATTCGGGTCGACGCAGCAGGGCCAGCGCGCGCCGCACCTGGTCGTGGCTGCTCGCGCCGCTGGCGTACCGACGGTGCCGGTCGTTGGCCGACCGGTCGCCGTCGAGCGAGATGCCCACCCTGATGTCGTGGGCGACGAGGACGTCGGCGATCTCGGGGCTGAGCAGCACGCCGTTGGACTGCATCCGCAGGTCGAGTCGGGCGACCGGCGCGACGGCCCGACGCAGGGTGTCGGCGGTGGCGGCGAGCCGGGCCGCGCCGGCGAGCAGCGGTTCGCCGCCGTGCAGGACCACCCGGACGGTGTCGAGCCGGTGGGTGGCGGCGTGCTCGGCGATCCGCCGCGCGGTGGCCTCGACCGTGTCGGGCGTCATCAACCGGGGCTGACGACGCCACGACTGGTCGGGGTGTTCATAGACGTAGCAGTGGTCACAGGACAGATCGCACCGGCTGGTCAGCTTGAGGACGTACTGACTGAGCGGGGCGACCGGGGGCACGGGGGGCGTCGACCAGGTCAGACTGTCGAGCCGAAGGACGCGACCTCGACCCGGGTCGGGTGTGTCGCCCGACGGTCGTCGATGCGGGCCACGGCGTCGGCCCGGTCGACCGGGATCTGACCGAGTGGCGTGCGCCGCACGTCGCTCATCGGTGCCGGGAACGGATCGGACAGGCGTTGGGTGCGGTCCACGTCGGGCCCCATTCTGTGTCGGGAGTGGACGGGCGTCCGTGCACGTCGACGGGCAACCACGGATATCGATGATGCTAACCGCCACAGCGCGTCATGTCACTGCTGCGCAGCGCCATCTTCCTCGATCATCTTGGCCATCCAGGCCGCGTTGGACTGGGCGATGATCCGTTCGGCCTCGGCCACGAGCGCGTCGTCGTCGGCCCAGCCCAGCCCGGCCGCCCGGGTCATCCGCAACCGGGTCAGCTGATCGGCCGTCCGGGCGTACTCCAGGTGCTGCTGCTCGTAACGCTGGACCGCGCCGTAACCGACCAACGCGGTGGTGACCACTGCGACCACCCCCACCCAGGCGGTCAGGCCCCACCCGTCGCCGAGCACCCCGGCGGCGGCGGAGAGCAGGGCGGCCAGGACGGTCAGCGCGGTCGCGGCCCGGCCGATCCGGGTGGCGGCCCGGCCGGCCCGCCGCGCGGCCGGCAGGTAGTAGCCGTCGACCTGCCGCTGCACCCGCTCGACGAGGTAGCTCGGCACGTCGGACACGGGCGGCAGCGGACGGTCCACCGACGCCACGTCGAGGGTGGGCCCGACCAGGTCGCCGCCGTCGGCCAGGAGCAGGTCGTAGCGACGCAGCAGGACGGCGTCGGCATCGGCGTCGGCGTACGGGGTGACGCGGGCGAGGTAGCGGTGCAGTTCCGCCTTCAACGCCTCGGAGATCGCGCGGAACCGGGTCCAGGCGGCCACCGCGTCCCGGGACGCCGCGCGGCCGGCCACCGGCACCAGCAGGAGCGACGCGGCGGCGACGAGCGCCAGCAGTCGGCCGGCGGTGGGCGCGGGCTCGGCCAGTCGGGCCGAGGCGGTGCTGACGACGGCGGCGGTGGCGGTGAACGCGGCGACCAGCCGTCGCCCCCGGGTGATCCGTCGCTTCGCCCGATGGGCGGCCTGCGACCAGGCGCCCTGTCCCCGCCAGACCTGGGCGGCGGTGAGGGTTCCGTCGATGTCCGGCACAGCCGCATGGTAGGCGATCGGCGCCATCCGACTCGTGCCCGCCAGGCCGAGCACGACGGACATGACGACGTTGTCGTACTGCTGGTCGACCGGGTGTATGCGCATCGGCCGCGCGTTCCGGCGAAAACGATCAACTGGGACGGCCGACCGGAAAGGGTCCGGCAGGGATCACCTGTTCAGAGCGGGGTGTGCGAGCGTCGTTCATCGATGGGAAACAGAGGTTTCGGCATCTCTGACGGATGGTTGCCCGGGTCAACCCATTGATATGGGTGCCTGCCCGTGTGATCGTGCCCCCAGCAGTCGCCAACCCCCGGCGACGCGACGGACAGTCACCCCCACCGGGCCCGCCGGCAGCCCGGAGACCGCCCGTCGCCGCCATGCCTCAGCGCAGCACCGGCGCGCGACCCCACCGGGCCTCACCGCGCCGCCCGAGAACAGGAGCACCCCCCTTGAAACTCTCACCCCGCCTCGTCGCGCTCTCCGGCGCAGTCGCGGCCGGCCTGATCGCCGCGGGCACCACCGCAGCGGTACAGGCCGCGCCGGCACACCCCGTCCCGAACCCGGCCCAGGCCCGCGCCGCCGCCGTCGGCGCGGCCAGCTCGCTGGTCGCCAGCCGACCCGGCTACCTGCACGCCAGCGCCGACGACGCGTTCGTGCAGCGCCCGGTCATCTCCTCCGAGGGCATCCAGTACGTACCGTACGAACGCACCTACAAGGGCCTGGCCGTCGTCGGCGGCGACTTCGTCCTGGCGACCACGTCGACCGGCGAGGTCACCTACGCCTCCGTCGCCCAGCAGCAGAGCATCGGCGAGCTGTCCACCACCCCGAAGCTCACCGCCACCACGGCCGAGCGGACCGCCCGCGCCCAACTGCGGAAGGTCACCGGCGTCGAAGGCACCACGCTGGTCGTGCACACCCTCGGCGCCCGGCCCGCGCTGGCCTGGGAGACCACCGTCACCGGCACCGGCAGCGACGGTCCCAGCCGACTGACCGTCGACGTGGACGCCGCCACCGGCGCGGTGCTGGGCACCCAGGAGCACGTCGTCCGGGGCACCGGCACCGGGGCGTGGAACGGCCCGGTCACCCTGAACACCACCCAGTCGGGCAGCACCTACTCGCTCAAGGACCCGACCGTCACCAACCAGAGCTGCCAGGACGCCGCGAACAACACCACGTTCTCCGGCCCGGACGACGTCTGGGGCAACGGCACCGGCACCAGCAAGGAGACCGGCTGCGTCGACGCGCTGTTCTCGGCGCAGACCGAGCACAAGATGCTGTCGCAGTGGCTGGGCCGCAACGGCGCGAACGGCAGCGGCGGCGCGTGGCCGATCCGGGTCGGCCTCAACGACCAGAACGCCTACTACGACGGCAGTCAGGTGCAGATCGGCAAGAACACCGCCGGGCAGTGGATCGGCTCGCTCGACGTGGTGGCGCACGAGATCGGCCACGGCATCGACGACACCACCCCCGGCGGCATCTCCCGGGGCAACACGCAGGAGTTCGTGGCCGACACCTTCGGCGCGGCCACCGAGTGGTTCGCCAACGAGCCGGCCAGCTACGACGCGCCGGACTTCCTGGTCGGCGAGAAGATCAACCTGGTCGGCAGCGGCCCGATCCGCAACATGTACAATCCGTCCGCGCTCGGCGACGCCAACTGCTACTCCAGCAGCATCCCGAGCCAGGAGGTGCACGCGGCAGCCGGCCCCGGCAACCACTGGTTCTACCTGCTGGCCATGGGCAGCAACCCGACCAACGGCCAACCGACCAGCCCGACCTGCAACAGCAGCACGGTGACCGGCCTGGGCATCCAGAAGGCCATCAAGATCATGTACAACGCGATGCTGCTCAAGACGACCAGCTCGTCGTACCTGAAGTACCGCACCTGGACGTTGCAGGCCGCCAAGACCCTCTACCCGGGCAGCTGCACCGAGTTCAATACGGTCAAGGCCGCCTGGGACGCGGTGAGCCTGCCCGCGCAGTCCGCCGACCCGACCTGCACCACCGGCACCCCGACCCCCACCCCGACCGCCACCTCGACCCCGACGCCGACCCCGACCTCGGGCGGCTGCTCGGGGCAGAAGCTGACCAACCCCGGCTTCGAGTCCGGCGCCACCGGCTGGACCGCCTCCTCGGGCGTCATCACCAGCTCGGCCAGCCAGGCCGCGCACGGTGGCTCGTACAAGGCGTGGCTGGACGGGTACGGCTCGACCCACACCGACACCGTCACCCAGTCGGTGAGCATCCCCGCCGGCTGCCGGGCCACCCTCTCCTTCTGGCTGCACATCGACACGGCCGAGTCGGGCAGCACGGCGTACGACAAGCTGACCGTCAAGGCCGGCAGCACCACCCTGGCGACGTACTCCAACGTCAACGCGGCGAGCGGGTACGTGCAGCGCAGCTTCGACGTCTCCGCACTGGCCGGCACCACCGCCACCATCTCGTTCAGCGGAGTCGAGGACAGCAGCCTGCAGACGTCCTTCGTGGTGGACGACACCGCGCTCACCCTGAGCTGACCCACCCCTGCCGGCAGCGGCCGGCCGTCGCACCCGCGACGGCCGGCCGTCGGCGTGTCGGCCCCGCCCGGGAGCCCGCGACGTGCCTGCCCGATCGCGGCGACACCTGCGACGGCCCACGATCCGGCCCGGTGATCTCCGATCGCTTCGTTCGCGCGACCTCGCCCGGCCCGGTGCGGCGAGCCGCACATGCAACCAAAGAACGGTAACGACCCTGGCTTCCGCGAGCGACACACCCGCCTTCCGCCGGCAACTGCGAGCGGTTATGGTGACCGGGTGAGCGTGTTCCGGATCAGTGAGGCCGCCGAGCTGCTCGGCGTCAGCGCCGACACCGTGCGGCGCTGGGTCGACGCCGGCCGGCTGCCCGCCCACCGGGACGCCCACGGGCACCGGCTCGTCGACGGGGTGGAACTGGCCGCCTTCGTCCGCGCCCAGTCCGCCGGCCCGGACGAGGGGGCCGAGTTCTCCTCGGCCCGCAACCGGCTGCGCGGGATCGTCACCGCCGTCGTCCGGGACACCGTGATGGCCCAGGTCGACATCCAGGCCGGGCCGTTCCGGATCGTCTCGCTGATGAGCCGCGAGGCGGTCGACGAGTTGGGACTCCAGGTCGGCTCGGTGGCCGTCGCGGTGATCAAGTCGACCACCGTCGTGGTGGAGCGACCCGCGCCCACCGGCCCCACCAGGGGAAGGGCCCAGCCGTGACCCACCCCGCCGCCGGCCCGGCCTCCCTCCCCCGCCACGCCACCGCCGGCCCCGCCGACAGCCCCCCCACCGCCGGCCCCACCGCCGGCCCCACCGACACCGGCCCCACCGACACCAACCCCAGCGCCGGCACTGCCGGGGCTGGCGGGACCGGCCCGGCCGTCCGCTTGCACCGGCTCGGCGGCGGCGCGGTCGGCCGACGGGTCCGCACCGTCGTCGGCCTGCTCGCCACGGCCGCCCTCGCCCTGGCCGGATGTGGCGTCGACCGCACCGGTCCGGCTGGCGACGGCGGCCCGACCGGCACGGTGACCGTCTTCGCCGCCGCGTCGCTGACCGAGTCGTTCACCGCCCTCGGCCGACGGTTCGAGGCGGACCACCCGGGCAGCACGGTCACCTTCAACTTCGCCGGCAGCTCCGCGCTGGCCACCCAGATCACCCAGGGTGCGCCCGCCGACGTCTTCGCCTCCGCCGCCCCGAGGAACATGGCCACCGTCACCGACGCCGGTCACGCCGCCGGCACCCCCACCGTCTTCGCCCGCAACCAGCTGGTCATCGCCGTACCCGAGGGCAATCCGCAGCGGCTCGCCGGACTGGCCGACCTCGCCCGGCCCGGGCTGAAGGTCGCCCTCTGCGCCACCCAGGTGCCGTGCGGGGCGGCGGCGACCACCGCCCTGGACGCGGCCGGCGTCCGGGTCACCCCGGTCACCCTCGAACAGGACGTCAAGGGCGCGCTGGCCAAGGTGAAGCTCGGCGAGGTCGACGCCGCCCTGGTCTACCGCACCGACGCCCGCGCGGCCGACCGGGAGATCGACGGTATCGATTTCCCCGAGGCCACGCGGGCCGTCAACGACTACCCGATCGTGGTGCTGGCCGACGCGCCGAATCCGACGGCCGCCCGTGCCTTCGTCGCGCTGGTCCGTTCCGCGGCCGGCCGGACGGTCCTCACCGACGCCGGGTTCCAGCCCCTGTCGGGCCCGTGACCGCCCCCGCCCGCCGACGCGGCACCGGTCAACGGGTGCCGGTCGCGCTGCTCGTACCGGCCGCGCTCGGGGTGCTGTTCCTGGTGCTGCCGCTGGGCGGCCTGCTGCTGCGGACGCCGTGGACGTCGCTGGCGCCACGTCTCACCGCGCCCGGCGTGCTCACCGCGCTGCGGTTGTCCGTCCAGTGCGCCACCCTCGCCACGCTGCTCTGCCTCGCGCTGGGCGTACCCCTGGCCTGGTTGCTGGCCCGGGTCGAGTTCCCCGGGCGGCGGTGGGTCCGGGCGCTGGTCACCGTGCCGCTGGTGCTGCCGCCGGTGGTCGGCGGGGTGGCCCTGCTGCTGGTCTTCGGCCGGCGCGGACCGGTCGGTGGCTGGCTCGACGCCACCTTCGGCGTCACCCTGCCGTTCACCACCACCGGTGTGGTGCTCGCCGAGGCGTTCGTGGCGATGCCGTTCCTGATCATCGCCGTGGAGGGGGCGCTGCGGGGCGCCGACCACCGCTACGAGGAGGCCGCCGCCACCCTCGGCGCGGGCCGGTGGACCACCTTCACCCGGATCACCCTCCCGCTGGTCGCCCCGGGCGTCGCCGCCGGTGCGGTGCTGTGCTGGGCCCGCGCGCTCGGCGAGTTCGGCGCGACCATCACCTTCGCCGGCAACTATCCGGGCCGCACCCAGACCATGCCGCTCGCGGTCTACCTGGCCCTGGAGACCGATGTGGAGGCCGCCGTCGTGCTCAGCCTGGTGCTGCTGACCGTCTCGGTGCTGATCCTCGCCGGGCTGCGCGACCGCTGGATCACCGGCCCGTGACCGGCCCGCTGCTGGACGGGCACCTGGTCGTCGACCGAGCCGGCTTCCGGCTGGACGTCCGGCTACGCGTCGCCGCCGGTGAGGTGGTCGCGCTGCTCGGCCCGAACGGCGCCGGCAAGACCACCGCGCTGCGTACCCTCGCCGGGCTGCACCCGCTCACCGCCGGGTGGCTGCGCCTGGACGGGGTGGAACTGGACCGCCCGGCCACGCGGTCGTTCGTGCGGCCCGAGCGACGACCGGTCGGCGTGGTGTTCCAGGACTACCTGCTCTTCCCGCACCTGACCGCCCGGGACAACGTCGCCTTCGGCCCGCGCCGGCAGGGGCTCCCCCGGCGGGCCGCCCGGGAGCGGGCCACCGACTGGCTGGGCCGGGTCGGCCTGACCGCGCACGCCGGGCGTCGACCCCGGCAACTCTCCGGCGGGCAGGCCCAGCGGGTCGCGCTGGCCCGGGCGCTCGCCGTGCAACCGACCCTGCTGCTGCTCGACGAGCCGCTGGCCGCGCTCGACGCGCGCACCCGACTGGACACCCGGGCCCACCTGCACCGCCACCTCACCGACCACGCCGGGGCAGCCGTGCTGGTCACCCACGATCCACTGGACGCGCTGGCGCTGGCCGACCGGCTGGTCATCGTCGAGGACGGTCGGGTGGTCCAGGAGGGCGACGCCGGCACGGTCACCACCCGGCCGCGCACCGACTACGTGGCCCGGCTGGTCGGGCTCAACCTGCACCGGGGCCGGGCCGAGGGCCGGCTCGTCCACCTCGCCGACGGGTGCGCCGTGCCGACCACCGACCGGCTCGACGGCGACGCCTTCGTGGTCTTCCCGCCCACCGCCGTCACCCTGCACCCGGAGCGGCCCGCAGGCGACGCCCCGCACACCTGGCCGGCCACCGTCGCCGGGGTGCACCGGCACGGGGACCACCTGCGGGTGCAGCTCACCGGGCCGGTCAGCACCGTCGCCGACGTCACCCCGGTCGTCGCCGCCGGGCTGCGGCTGCTCCCTGGGCAGCAGATCTGGGCGACGGTGGCGGCCGACGCGACCCGGGCGTACCCGGTCGACCACTGAGGACCTGGCCTGCCCGCCGACCACACCCCGGGGCGGGCGGCACGCGGACCGCTCGACCGGGCCGACGCCGGGTGGCCGCAGTGGGCCGCTACCTCGTACCGGGCTGACCGTCTCCGACGTCGGCAGACCGCACCGAACCCGGCGCGCAGCCGTCCGGCGCGGTGTCGGCGGGCCGGGCCGGCTCCGGCGGGAAGATGTCCGGCACGCCGTCGCGGTCCAGGTCGACGCGTTCCGCCTCGTGCACCCGCCGGTGGACCCTGCTGCGGGCACGCAGGATGACGCTGGCCAGCAGCGCCGACAGCAGCGAGCCGGCCAGCACCGCAATCTTGGCGTGGTCGTCGCGCGCACTGCCCAGGCCGAAGGCGAGTTCCCCGATCAGCAGCGAGACGGTGAAACCGATGCCGCCGAGCAGCGCGAGGCCGAGCACGTCGAGCCAGTTGAGGCCCTCGTCGAGGTCGGCGCGGGTGAACCGGGACACCAACCAGGTCGCGGCCAGGATGCCGACCGGCTTGCCGATGATCAGGCCGACGACGATGCCGACCGCGACCCGGTCGGTCAACGCGGTGGCCAGTCCGGCGAGGCCGCCGACGGTGACGCCGGCGGAGAGGAACGCGAAGAGCGGAACGGCGATCCCGGCGGAGATCGGCCGGACCCGGTGCTCGAAGTGTTCGGCCAGGCCGGGGCCGGCGTTCGGGCCACCGGCCGCCGCGCTGCGGACCACCGGGACGGTGAAGGCGAGCAGCACGCCGGCCACCGTGGCGTGCACCCCCGACTCGTGCACCAGCACCCAGGTGAGGGCGGCCAGGGGCAGCAGCAGCCACCAGGACCGGATGCGGCGCTGCACCAGGAACGCGAAGGCGGCGAGCGGCAGCAACGCGCCCAGCAGCGGAGCGACGGACAGGTCCGAGGTGTAGAAGACCGCGATGATCATGATGGCGAGCAGGTCGTCGACCACCGCCAGGGTGAGCAGGAAGGTGCGCAGCGCGGACGGCAGGAACCGGCCCACCACGGCGAGCACCGCCAGCGCGAAGGCGATGTCGGTGGCGGTCGGGATGGCCCAGCCCCGACCCGCGCCGTCACCCGCCCCCACCGCGATCACGGAGTAGAGGACGGCGGGCACGACCACCCCGCCGACGGCCGCCGCCACCGGCACCGCGGCCCGGCGGGGGTCGCGCAGGTCACCGGCGACGAACTCGCGTTTGAGCTCCAGACCGGCGACGAAGAAGAAGACGGCCAGCAGGCCGTCGGCGGCCCAGGTGGCGAGGCTGAGATCCAGGTGCAGCGCCGCCGGGCCGACGGTGTGGCCGCGCAGCGCCTGGTACTCCCCCGACCAGGGGGAGTTGGACCAGATCAACGCGATGAGGGCCCCGCCGAGCAGGAGTGCCCCGCCGACGGTCTCCTTACGGAGGATGGCGGTGATGCGGCTGGTCTCGCCCCACGAGCGGCGGGCGAACAGGCTGGTACGGCGCCGGTCGGCGTCGGTCACGGAAACTCCTCGTCGGCAGGGGTCGCGTCATCCATCGCCGACCAGACTTCCCGGCACACCAGGGGCAACCCTACCCGCCCGATTGGCCGATCATCCCGGGACGGACCACCTGATCAGGCTGCCGATCCTCGCGCATCCGGGTGGGCCGCTCTCGATCGGCGGGTGGCCGGAGCCGATCGGCCACGGTTGCCGCCGATAGGCGACTCAGCACTGGGCAGCGGTCCCGACCGGACCGACCGTGGAGGCAGCGTAACGGGAATCCGATTCGGGAGGTTTGCCTCGTGGACCCAGAGACCACCGACGACACCGACTACCTCGTCGCCACCGCCGCCGAGGACGACGACCCGGAGAGCCTGACCGGGGACGAGGCCGACCTCGATCCCGCCGCCGTGCCCGACGAGGAAGAGGGGTGAGATGGGCGTACACCTGGCACCCACGCTGCGCGTGCTGCGCGACGAGATCGACACCCGCTGGCCCCGCCGGGACCGCAGGTCGGACGGCTGGCTGGGCGACGCCAGCCACCAGGCGCGGCACAGCGACCACAACCCGGACCCCGACGACCGCTCGGTCAACGCGGTGGACGTCGACGTCGACGGCATCGACCCGCTACTCGTCGTCCGGCAGGCGGTGGCCCACCCCGCCACCCAGTACGTCATCTACAACCGGATGATCTGGAGCCGCACCCGGGACTTCCGGGCCGCCCGGTACACCGGGTCGAACCCGCACGACAAACACGTCCATGTCAGCGTCAGCCACCAACGGGCCCTGGAGGACAGCCGACGACCCTGGGGGGTCGCGGCGGCGACGGCGGCCCGGTTGGGCGACCGGGTGTTGCGGCCCGGCAGCCGGGGCGGCGACGTCCGCGAGTTGCAGACCCTCGCCAACGGCCTCGGAGCCCGGCTCACCGTGGACGGCGTGTTCGGCCCGGCCACCACCGCCTGGGTACGCTCCTTCCAAAGCGCCCGCGACCTCACCCCCGACGCCGTGGTGGGCACCCGGACCGTTGCCGCGTTGCGCCGGGGCGTCCCGCCGGCCCCGGCGCACTCCGGGCGGGCGGCGGGCTCCCGGACGGTCCGGGTGGGCAGGGTCGGCGGTGACGTCGCCTTCGTCCAGAGGTTCATCGGGGTGGGCCGGTGCGGGCCGGTGACCGGGCGGTTCGGGCCGGCCACCGAGGCCGGGGTCCGCTGGTACCAGGAGATGCGCGGGCTGGCCGTCGACGGGGTCGTCGGCGCCGCGACGTGGGCCGCGATGGGGGTGCGGGTCACCTACTGACAGAGCGGTCCCGGCCGGGCATCCACGCCCGGCCGGGACCGAACCGGATCAGAGGGTACGGGCCAACCGGTCGGCGAGCAGCCGGGCGAAGCGGGCCGGGTCGGCCAGGTCGCCACCCTCGGCGAGCAGCGCCGTGCCGTAGACCAACTCGGCGGTCTCGGTCAGCGTCGACGTGTCGTCGCCCCGCTGGTGGGCGACGCGCAGGGCGGTGACCAACGGGTGCGTCGGGTTGAGTTCGAGGATGCGCTTGACCGGGGGCAGTTCCTGCCCCATCGCCCGGTACATCTTCTCCAGGGTGGGGGTGATGTCGTGCGCGTCGCCGACGATGCACGCGGGCGAGGTGGTCAGCCGGGAGGAGAGCCGGACCTCCTTGACCGTGTCGCCGAGCGCCCCACCGAGGAAGGTGAGTAGCTCGGCGTACTCCTTGTTCTGCTGTTCCCGGGCGACCTCGGTGTCCTTGCGTTCCTCCTCGGTCTCCAGGTCGACCTGGCCCTTGGCGATGGACCGCAGCGGCTTGCCGTCGAACTGGCCGACCCGCTCCACCCAGACCTCGTCGACCGGGTCGGTGAGCAGCAGCACCTCGTAGCCCTTGGCCCGGAACGCCTCCAGGTGCGGGGAGTTCTCCAGCATGGTGCGGTTCTCGCCGGTGGCGTAGTAGATGTCGCCCTGGCCCTCCTTCATCCGCGCCACGTACTCGCCCAGGGTGGTGGGGTCGCTGTCGTGGTGGGTGGAGGCCACCGAGACCAGGTCGAGGATGGTCTCGGTGTTGTCCGCGTCCTCCAGCAGACCCTCCTTGACCACCCGGCCGAACTCGGCCCAGAAGGTGGCGAACCGCTCCGGGTTGCCGGTGCGCATCTCCTTGACCGTGGCCAGCACCTTGCGGACCAGCCGGCGGCGGACGATCTGGATCTGCCGGTCCTGCTGGAGGATCTCCCGGGAGATGTTCAGCGACAGGTCGTGGGCGTCCACCACGCCCTTGACGAAGCGCAGGTAGTTCGGCATCAGCGCGGCGCAGTCGTCCATCACGAAGACCCGCTTGACGTAGAGCTGCACCCCGCGCCGACCGTCGGCCTGGTAGAGGTCGTATGGCGCGTGCGCGGGCAGGAACAGCAGCGCCTCGTACTCGAAGGTGCCCTCCCCGCGCATGTGGATGGTCTCCAGCGGGTCGGTCCAGTCGTGGCTGACGTGCCGGTAGAAGTCCCGGTACTCCTCCTCGGCGACCTCGTCGCGCGAGCGCGCCCAGAGCGCCTTGCGGGAGTTGAGGGTCTCCACGGTCGGTTCGCCGTCGTCGACGCCCGGCACGGTGGTGCGGATCGGCCAGGAGATGAAGTCCGAGTACCGCTTGACGATCTGCCGGATCGTGTTCCGGTCGGCGTAGTCGTGCAGGTTGTCCTCGTCGTCGGCGGGTTTGAGGTGCACGGTGACCGAGGTGCCCTGCGGGGCGTCGTCGACCGTCTCCACCACGTACGTGCCCTCGCCGCTGGACTCCCAGCGGGTGCCCTCGGTCTGCCCGGCCCGTCGGGTGAGCAGGGTGACCCGGTCGGCGACCATGAACGTCGAGTAGAACCCGACGCCGAACTGGCCGATCAGCTCGTTGCCGGCGTTCTCCTTGGACTCCTTGAGCTTGCGCAGCAGCTCGGCGGTGCCGGAACGGGCGATGGTGCCGATCAGCGACACGACGTCCTCGCGGGACATCCCGACGCCGTTGTCCCGCACGGTCAGGGCCCGGGCGTCCGGGTCGATCACCAGCTCGATGTGCAGGTCCGTGGTGTCCACGTCGAGGTCGGAGTCGACCAGCGACTCCAGCCGGAGCTTGTCCAACGCGTCGGAGGCGTTGGAGATCAACTCGCGCAGGAAGATGTCCTTGTGCGAATAGATGGAGTGCACCATCAGTTGCAGCAGCTGGCGTGTCTCCGCCTGGAATTCCAGCGTCTCGGTCCGACTGGTCACACCAACCTCCTCGTACGGTGGGTCAGATCCGCGCAACAGGATACGAGGTGCCGTGGCGGCCCGGTCACGCCCGGTCGTCGTCCCGACGAACCAGCAGGCAGGCCTGCGGGGTGCGTTCGGTGGCGCCGTCGAACTCCTGCGGGGCCCGGCACATCCGGGCCCGCTCCGGCAGCCCCGCGGCGTGCAGCAACGCCGCCACGTGGTCCGGGCTGCGGCGACGGAACGCCAGGGAGACCGGGTCGCCCCACGCCTCGGTGTAGCGGACCGTCTCGTCGCCGACCTGGAAGGCCAGCAGGGCGTGCCCACCGGGGGCGAGGACCCGGCGGAACTCGGCGAAGACCCGGGGCAGCCACTCGTCGGGCACGTGGATGACGCTGTACCAGGCGACCAGCCCGGCCAGCACGCCGTCCGCCACCGGCAGGTCCAGCATGGACCCCTCGACGAGGCGCAGGTCAGGGTGGGCGAGCCGGCCCTGCGCCAGCATCCCGGGGGACAGGTCGAGCCCGGTGACGGTCAGGTCGAGGGCGCGCAGGTGGCCGGTGATCCGGCCGGGGCCGCAGCCGACGTCGAGCACCGGGCCACCGCCGCCGGCCAGGACGGTCTCGGCGAACGCGGCGAGCATGGCCCGGTCGACCGGGCGGGCGGCGAGTTCGGCGCGGAACCGGGTGGCGTACCCGGCGGCCATCGTGTCGTAGGAGGCGCGGGTCTCGGCGAGGAAGTCGGCGTCGGTCACGGCTGCGGACCCTACCGGCCGGGCGGCTGCGCCAGGGCGGGGCCACATCCGACCGACCCGGCGTCGGCGTCGGCCCCGGTCGGCCCGCCGGCGACGTCGTCGGGGGTCAGCGGGGGGTCGTCGGGCGGGTGACGTCGTGCACGTGGTGCACCACGTCGTGCAGGAAGTAGACGGCGAAGCGACGCACGGTGAACACCGAACCGTTGCTGCGCCGGCCCGGCCGGGCCCACTGCGCAGGCGTGACGGCGTCGAACGCGGCGGCGGTCGACTCGGCCTGTGCGGCGAGTTCCCCGGCCACCCGGGCCGGTGACTGGTGGAAGTAGTCGTCCTCGACGGCGGTGGCGTCCTGGTCCCAGTTGGGGAAGACCGGGTCGTCCTCGTCGAGCATCAGCGCCAGCCGACCCCGGAAGATCCGGCAGGTGTCCCGCACGTGGCAGGCGTACTCCACCGGCGACCAGACGGTCGGCGCGGGCCGCCGGGTCGCGTCGGGCCGGGTCAGCACGTCCCGCCAGACCGGGACGGTGGCGCGCAGCCGGCCCCCGGTGGCGTCGGCCCGCTGCGGCACGAAGCCGCACTCGGCGCACCCGTCGTCGATGACGCCGGTCCAGTCCCGGTCCTCCGGCGTGATCGCCGCCCACTCCGCCATGCGGCGATCCTGCCACGGAGGTGCCGGGCCGGAACCGACGGTAGGGTGTACGCCGCTGGCAGATCCGAGCGGAGGTGGTCGTCGTGTCACGGGATGTGGAGCGCAAGCTCATCGCCGCCAACAAGAAGGCCCGCCACGACTACACCGTGCTGAAGACCTACGAGGCGGGCATCGTGCTGGCCGGCACCGAGGTCAAGTCGCTGCGCGAGGGGCGGGTGTCGCTGGTCGACGCGTTCGCCCAGGAGAGCGACGGCGAGCTGCTGCTGCACGGCCTGCACATCGCCGAGTACGGCTACGGCACCTGGACCAACCACCAGCCCCGGCGGACCCGCAAGCTGCTGCTGCACCGGGTGGAGATCGCCCGGATCCTGGAGAAGCTGCGCGACGGCGGGGTGACCCTGGTGCCGCTGTCGATGTACTTCAGCAACGGCTGGGCCAAGGTGGAGATCGCGCTCGCCCGGGGCCGCCGCTCGTACGACAAGCGCCAGGTCCTCGCCGAACGCGACGCCAACCGGGAGATCGCCCGGGAGTTGGGTCGCCGGCTCAAGGGCCGCCGCGTGGCCGGCGAGAGCCGCCGACCGGGCTGAGCCCGATCGGCGGCGGTCGGACGGCTCGCGGGGGCGGGCTGCGGGCTCAGCCGGGGACGTCGTCCGCCCCGGCGGTGTTCGCGGTGCCCGGCGCGCTGGCCAGCACCACCGCCGCGGCCACGGTGGCCAGGGTCGCCACGACCGCCCAGGGTAGCCAGCCGGCGCGTACCCCGTCGCCGAGCAGCAGCACCCCGGCGACCGACGGGACGACGATCTCGACCGCCCAGAGCACGGCGGTGACCGGCCCGACCTGCCCGTGCCGCAGCGCGTGGGCGTACAGGATGGTCCCGGTCACGCCGGAGACGACCAGTCCCCAGCTGACCGGCTCCCGCAGCAGGTCCCACACCGCCGTGGCCGGGTGGCCCAGCGGGTCGGTCGGTGGGGTGAACGCCCGGGCGCACAGCGCGGTGATCCCCCAGGCGAGGCCGGCCAGGGTGGCGGCGACGATCGGCCGGGCCACCCGCAGGGCGGCGACCCCGGCGGCGGCGGTCAGCACCGCCGCGACGGCCAGGCCGACCCGTAGCGCCGTCGACGCGGTGGCCGGCGGTTCGGGGCCGGCGGCCAACGAGATGACGGTCAGGGCGGCGACGGTGAGCAGGATCGCCGCGGTGTCGCGGCGGCGCAGTCGCGCGCCGAGCACGATCCGGGCGATGACCACGGTGACGGCGAGGGAGCCGGCGGTCACCGACTGGACCGCGTACACGGGCAGTTTCTGGAGGGCGACCAGGGAGGCGAGCCAGGCCAGCGTGTCGCAGGCCAGACCGGCGAGATAGAGCGGGTGCCCGAGGGCGCGCAGGGTGCTGGCGCCGCGCCGCGCCCCGACGGCCTGCAGGACCGAGCCGACGCCGTAGCCGAACGCCGCGCCGAGGGCGAAGGCCAGCGCGAGCCCGGACGTCACCGCCCGCTCCCGACCCGGGCGGGCCCGGCCGCCACCGCCGATCCGCTCATCGACACCGCCTCCGGCTCACGGGCCGGCCGGTCCCCCGGCCGATGCTCCCGTCGGATTGTCCCCGCCCCGCGTGCGGTCCGCAGCGCGTCGGCCGCCGGCCGGTCGCGCCATTTATACAAGGAGTCTTGTACTTCAAGTCTTGTTGTTTTACCGTGGCGGCATGACGGAGGAGCACCCCAGGCACCTGACCGACCCCCGGGCGATGCGTGCGCTGGCCCACCCGACCCGGTTGCGGCTGCTCGGCGAGCTGCGCGTGCGGGGCCCGCAGAGCGTCGGCATGCTCAGCGACGCCATCGACGAGGCGGTCGGCTCGGTCAGTTACCACCTGGGCAAACTGGCCGAGCACGGCTTCGTCGAGGAGGCCCCCGAGCACGCCCGCGACCGCCGCGAACGCTGGTGGCGCGCGGCGCACACCCGGACGTCCTGGGAACCGGTCGAGATGCTCGCCGACCCGGAACGCCGGGCCGCCTCCGACCTGCTGCGCCGGGCGATCCTCGACCGGTACGTGGAACGGCTCGGCCACTACCTCGACGTCGAGGCGACCCTCGACCCGAGGTGGGTGCGCGGCACCGCCAGCAGCGACTCCTGGCTGCACCTGACCAGCGACGAGCTGATCGAACTGCGGGCCGACCTGGAGGCGCTGGCCGCTCGCTGGCAGGACCGCAGCGACCCGGCCCGGCCGGGGGCCGAGACCGTGTCGTTGATGTACCACGCCTTCCGGGACCAGCGGTGACGCCGCGTCGCCGCGCCCCACTGGTCGGCCTGCTGGTCGGTCACACGGTCTCGCTCACCGGCAACATGCTCACCCTGATCGCGCTGCCGCTCTATGTGCTCGCCGAGACCGGCTCGCCCGCCGCCACCGGCCTCACCGGCGCGGTCGCCGCCGTGCCGATGGTGCTCGGCGGCGCGCTCGGCGGGGTGCTGGTGGACCGGATCGGCTACCGCCGGGCCAGCGTCCTGGCCGATGTGGTGTCCGGGCTGACGGTCGCCGCCGTACCGCTGATCGACGCCACCGTCGGCCTGCCCTTCTGGGCGCTGCTCGGGCTGGTCTTCGCCAGCGGCCTGCTCGACACCCCCGGACAGACCGCCCGCAACGCCCTGCTGCCGGAGGCGGCCACCGCCGCCGGGGTGCCCCTGGAACGGGCCGTCGGCTGGTACGAGGCCAGCGAGCGGGGCGCCCGGCTGATCGGCGCCCCGGTGGCCGGCCTGCTCGTCGCCACCCTCGGCGCGCTCCCCGTGCTGGCCCTGGACGCCGTCACCTTCGCGGTCTCCGCGCTGGTCGTGATGGTGCTGGTGCCCCGGTCGCTGCGCCCGGCCACGCCCGCCGACCCGGCCGGCGGCGGCTACTGGCGGGAATTCGCCGCCGGGGTGCGGTTCCTGGCCCGGGAGCCGTTGCTGCGCGCGGTGGTGCTGCTGGTGCTGGTGACCAACTTCTTCGACGCCACCAAGAGCAACGTGCTGCTGCCGGTGGTGGCCGACCGGGAACTCGGCGGAGCGACGGCGTTCGGCCTGCTGGTCGGCGCGATGGGTGGCGGCGCGCTGGCCGGGTCGCTGCTGTTCAGCGCGGTCGGCCACCGGCTGCCCCGCCGGGCCACCCTCGTCACCGCGTTCGCCCTGGCCAGTGCGCCGCCCTTCTGGGCGCTGGCCGCCGCGCCGCCGCTGCCCTGGATCGTCGCGGTCTTCGCCCTGTCCGGCTTCGCCGCCGGTGCGATCAACCCGCTGCTCGGCGCGGTGGAGCTGGAACGGGTGCCGGCCCACCTGCGGGCCCGGGTGTTCGGGGTGATCGGGGCGGGCTGCTGGGCCGGCATCCCGCTGGGCGCGCTCGCCGCCGGGGTGGCCGTCGACCGGTTCGGCACCACACCCGTCCTGCTCACCGTGGGCTGCTGCTACCTGCTGGTGGTGCTCACCCCGCTGCTGGGCGGCCCGTGGCGCAGGCTGGACCGCCCGGGCGCCCCCGCCCGCCCGGAACAGACCCCCACACCGGTCGGCTGAGCCGCATCCGGCCGGGCCCCCGTGTTCCCGTTCTCGGTGATCAAGAGGTTTACGTCAGCTTCGATCTTCAGGTTGACGCAAACTCCTTGATCACCGGGGCGGGACGGGCGTCGGGTGTGTCCGAGGGTCAGTCGCGGCGCAGCTCGGCCTGGGCGGCGCGGAGCCGGTCGACGGCCGGGTCGGTGCCGGGTGGGACGCGCCGGTCCAGCTCGGCCCAGACCTCGGTCAGCGCGTCGGTCACGGCCCGCAGCTCGGCGGCGTGCCGGCGGGCGCCCTGCCGGTGCGACTCCTCCAGCCGGCGGGCCCAACCCGCCGTCACCGTGCTGAGGCGTTCACCGTCGGCGCGGGCCTGGGCCGCGCTGCGGGCGGCGGAGGCCGGCACGATCGCGGCGACCGGCCGGGTGTCGCCGTCGCGGGTGACCAGGGTGACCGTGTCGGTCAACTCGGCCATCGCGATCAGCTGGGTCAGCCGGGTACGCAGCTCGCGCAGCGGCACGGATCGGGGTTGACCACTGTGGTGGGACAGCGCGGGGGCAGCCATGTCCCCATGGTCCGACCCGGGTATGACATTTATCGTCATGACGGTCCGGGTGGGGCGGACGGTCCGTCCACCCCACCCGGGTCGGTCAGCTCGCCTGCAGCGTCACGTCGTCGATGACGAAGCTGGTCTGCAGCGAGGCGTCCTCGGTGCCGGTGAACTTCAGGGTCACCGTCTGCCCGGCGTACGCGCCGACGTCGAACGAGCGCAGCGTGTAGCCGGTCGCCTTGTTGAGGTTCGAGTACGTCGCCAGCGTGGTGCTGCCGATCTGCACCACCAGCTTGTCGTACGCGACGGTGGTGGTCCGCTCGGTGGTGTCGATGTGCAGGTAGAAGGCGAGGGCGTAGGAGGAGCAGCCGGCCGGCACGGTCACCGACTGGGAGAGCGTGTCGGTGCTGGTGCTGCCGTTGCCGTTGAGCCACGCCTTGTAGGAGCCGGTGCGGGCCGGCTGGCTGGACGAGTTGGTGATGACACCGGAGGTGGCCGTCCATACGGTGGCGCCGGACTCGAAGCCGCCGTTGCCGACGACCTGCCCGCCGGTGCAGCTACCGGTGCCGGTGACGGTCAGGGTGTAGCTGGCCGTGCGGGTGGCCGAGCCGGTGCCGGTCACGGTGAGGGTGAAGCTGCCGAGGCTGGCGCTCGACGACGCGCTGACCGTCATGGTGGCCGAGCCGCCGGAGGTGACCGACGACGGGCTGAACGAGACGGTCACGCCGCTGGGCGCACCGGAGGCCGACAGGGCGACGGTCTGGGCGCTGCCGCTGGTGGTGGCGGTGCTGACCGTGGCGGTGGTGGAGCCGCCCCGGACCACGCCGCCGGCGGTCGGGCTGACCGCGACGGAGAAGTCGTTGGTCGGGGTGCCGCCGCCGACCGCCAGATCCCAGATGGCGTACGCGACGCCGTCGGCGCTGCGGTTGAGCCCGGTGGCGTTGACGTTGTTGGTGGTGTCGCAGGACGAGTGGTAGCACGGGTCGTACGCGGCGTTGGCGGTGCCGCCCCACTTGCTGGCCTGGGAGCTGGTCTTGCGGGCGCTGGCCCCCATCGCGTAACCCGAGGTCGGGATGCCGGCCTGCTGGAAGGAGTAGTCGTCGGAGCGGCCCTGGCCCTCGACGTTCTCCTCCGGCGACAGCCCCAGGGAGTCCCAGTACGCCTTCAGCGGCGCCGAGGTGGTGGAGGTGAGCCGGTTGATGAAGTAGCCGCCGTTGGTCGAGGAGACCATGTCGAAGTTGTAGTACCCCTTGATGTAGCCCTTCTGGGCGGTGGTCAGGGAGTTGACATAGAACTTCGAGCCCTGCAGGCCCTGCTCCTCGCCGTTCCACCAGGCGAACCGGACCCGCTTGGTCATGGTCGGGTTCTGCTGGGCCAGCACCAGGGCGTTCTCCAGCAGCACCGACGAGCCGGAGCCGTTGTCGTTGATGGCCGGCCCGGCGGAGACGCCGTCGAGGTGCGCACCGAACATGACGACATCGGTGGTCGGGCCCTGCGGCCACTCGGCGATCACGTTGTTGCCCTGGTAGGTGCAGCTGGTGCAGGTCTGCTCGGTGACCGTGTAGCCGGCGGCCTGGAGCTTGGACTTCACGTAGGCGACCGAGGCGGTGTAGCCGGCCGAGCCGGCCCGCCGGTTGCCGCCGTTGCTGGTGGCGATGCTCTGGAACTGGGCCAGGTGCGCCTGGACGTTGCTGACCTGGACGTCCGGCGCGGCGAGCGCGGCGACGGCCGGTGCGGCGGTGGCCGGCCGGGCGGTCGTGGTGGCCGAGGCCGGTGACGCGGCCAGGGCGAGCGTCACCGCGGTGACGGCGGCGATCGCCAGGGTTCTGCGCTTCATACGAGCTCCTCATGGGGGTCGGCGGGGCATCCGCCCAGGCGTCACCGTCCCGTCTGTCGGAGGTGACCGGGGGTGGACGGGAGACCCGCGATCCGGGGGTGGGATCGCGGCGGAAACGCCGGGGAAGCAAACACTGACATGTATCAATCTGCCGGTCAATCCGTCAGACGGTGTCACATTCGCGGGCACCGCAGGGCGCGGCGTCGGGAAGCGGTCACGGCAGCCTCGGCGCGGGGTGTAGACAACGCGTGTATACGCGATGTGTATAGTGCTCCGCATGTCCATCGGCCAGACCTTTCTCGGCCTGCTGGAGGCGACCCCCCGGCACGGCTACGACATCAAACGGCGCTACGACGAACACTTCGGCCACGCCCGCCCGGTCGCCTACGGCCAGGTCTACGCGACCCTGTCCCGGCTGCTGCGCGGCGGCCTCGTCGAGGTGGAGGCGGTCGAGCCCGGCGAGGGCCCCGACCGCAAGCGGTACGCCATCACCGAGGCCGGCGTCACCGACGTGGCGCAGTGGCTGGCCCGCCCGGAACAGCCCGAGCCCTACCTGCAGAGCGTCCTCTACACCAAGGTGGTGCTCGCCCTGCTCACCGGCCGTCAGGCGGCCGAACTGCTCGACGTGCAGCGCGCCGAGCACCTGCGGCTGATGCGGGACCTGACCCGCCGCAAGCGCGACGGCGACCTCGCCGAGCAGTTGATCTGCGACCACGCGCTGTTCCACCTGGAGGCCGATCTGCGCTGGCTCGAACTCACCACCGCCCGCCTCGACGAGCTGGCCGCGCAGGTGCGCCGATGAGCGCCCCGCTGCTGGTCGCCGAGGGCCTGTACCGCCGCTTCGGCGAGACGGTGGCGCTGGTCGACGCCGCGCTGCGCATCGACGAGGGCGAGGTGGTCGCGGTGCTCGGGTCGTCCGGCTCCGGCAAGTCCACCCTGCTGCACTGCCTGGCCGGGATCGTCCGCCCCGACCGGGGCCGGATCGTCTTCGACGGTCAGGACCTGGTGACGATGAGCGACGCCCGGCGCAGCGCCCTGCGCCGGGATGCCTTCGGCTTCGTCTTCCAGTTCGGCCAGTTGGTGCCCGAGCTGACCTGCCTGGAGAACGTCGCCCTGCCGCTGCGGCTGGCCCGGGTCCCCCGGCGTGCGGCCGAACAGCGGGCCGGGCAGTGGCTGGAACGGCTGGAGGTGACCGAGGTGGCTGGCAAGCGCCCCGGCGAGGTCTCCGGCGGCCAGGGGCAACGCGTCGCGGTGGCCCGCGCGCTGGTCACCCGCCCCCGGGTGATCTTCGCCGACGAGCCGACCGGCGCGCTGGACTCGCTCAACGGCGAACGGGTGATGCGGCTGCTCACCGAGGCCGCCCGGGACACCGGGGCGGCAGTGGTGCTGGTCACCCACGAGGCGCGGGTGGCCGCGTACTCCGACCGGGAGGTCGTGGTGCGCGACGGGCGTACCCGGAATCTGGAGGTCGCGGCGTGATCGGCCGGGGCGCGGTAGCGGACCTGGTGATGGGTGCCCGGATGGCCGTCACGGGCGGCCGGGAGGGCTGGACCCGGGCGCTGCTCACCGCCGTCGGCGTCGGTATCGGGGTGGCCATGCTGCTGCTCGCCACCGCCGTGCCCGGGGCGCTGGACGCCCGGCAGGCGCGCGGCGACGCCCGCGACGACCTGCGGATGGGCGAACGGGTCGCGGCCGGTCCCGGCACCCTGCTGGTCCACCCGGTGGACATCGAGTTCCGGGGCCGGCCGGTCCGGGGCCGGCTGGTCCGGCCGGAGGGGCCGGCCGCCCCCGTCCCGCCGGGGCTGACCGCCCTGCCCGGCCCCGGCGAGGTGGTCGTCTCCCCCGCCCTGCGCCGGCTGCTCGACTCCCCCGCCGGCCCGTTGTTCGCCCCCCGCCTCGGCGGCGCGCGGGTCACCGGCACCATCGCCGACGAGGGCCTCGCCGGCCCCCACGAACTGGCCTACTACCTGGGCGACGACCGGCTGACCGACACGTCCGGGGCGACCCGGCTGGACAGGTTCGGCGGCGGGCTGCCCGGCGAGGGTCTCGGCCCGGTGCTGATGCTGCTGGTGGCGGTCATCTTCGTGGTGCTGCTGCTGCCCATCGCGGTGTTCCTCGGCTCCGCCGTGCGCTACGGCGGCGAACGCCGGGACCGCCGGCTCGCCGCGCTGCGGCTGGTCGGCGCGGACACCACCATGGTCCGGCGGATCGCCGCCGGGGAGGCCGCCGCCGGCGCGCTGCTCGGCGTCGCCGTCGGCATCGGGTTCCTGCTCGCCGGCCGCCAACTGGTCCCGCTGGTCACCCTCTACGACATCAGCGTGTACGCCTCGGACATCCGGCCGCCCACCGCGCTGCTGCTGGCCGTCGTGCTGGCGGTGCCGGCGCTGGCCGTGCTGGTGGCGATGCTGGCGCTGCGCGCGGTCGTGGTGGAGCCGCTCGGGGTGACCCGACGCGGCACCCCGGTCCGCCGCCGGCTCTGGTGGCGGCTGCTGCTGCCCGCCGCCGGCCTGGCCGTGCTCCTGCCCGTGGCCGGTCTGCGCGACGGCGACGGCGGGGTCACCCGGTGGCTGGTCCCGGCCGGGGCGGTGCTGCTGCTGATCGGCACGGTCACCCTGCTGCCCTGGCTGACCGACCTGCTGGTCCGGCGGCTACGCGGCGGCCCGGTGCCCTGGCAGCTCGCGGTACGCCGGGTGCAGCTGGACAGCGCCACCTCCGCGCGGCTGGTCAACGGCATCGCCGTGGCCGTCGCCGGCACCATCGGCCTGCAGATGCTCTTCGCCGGGGTCGCCGGGGACTTCACCACCGCCAGCGGGCAGGACACCTCCCGGGCGCAGGCGCAGGTGCAGTTCCGCGACCAGCCCGACCTGGCCCGGGTGCTGCGGCAGCTCGGCGGGGCCGAGGGGGTGACCGCCGCGACCGGCACCCTCAGCACCGGGGCCAACGTCGGCTCGCCGGACGGCCCACCGGTGGAGATCCGGGTCGGCGACTGCGCCGCGCTGGCCGAGTTCGCCCGCCTCGACCGGTGCGCGGACGGGGACACCTTCCTGGTGTCCGATCCGGGCGACCCGGTGGCCGTCCCCGCCGGCGCGATGCTGACCGTCGAGGACGGGTCGCGGTGGCGGGTGCCCACGACGGCGCGGACTGCGCAGGCCCGACCCGACCCGGCCGGCTGGCTGCAGAACGGGGTGCTGGTCACCCCCGGCGCGGTCGGCACACGGACCCTCGGTCCGCTGCGGTCGACCGTCTACCTCCGGCTCGACCCGGCCGCCCCGGACGCGGTCGAACACGTCCGCAACGCCACCGCCGCGATCGACCTGACCACCCCCGTCTCCGTGCTGTCCCCGACCATCGAGTCGCCCAAGTTCGCCGACATCCGGCGCGGCCTGGCCATCGGCACGGTCGTCACCCTGGTGCTGATCGCCACCAGCATGCTGGTCGGCACGCTGGAGCAGTTGCGGGAGCGCCGCCGCCTGCTGGCCATGCTGGTGGCGGTGGGCACCCGACGCAGCACCCTCGGCTGGTCCGTGCTGTGGCAGACCGCCCTGCCGGTCGGGGTCGGGCTGGTGTTGGCCGTCGGCTTCGGGCTCGGCCTCGGCGCTGCCCTGCTGCGGATGGTGCAGGCCCCGGTCTCGATCGCCTGGCCGGTGGTCGGCTTCTCCGTCGGGCTCGGCGCGCTGACCGTCCTGGCGGTGACCGGGCTGAGCCTGCCCCTGCTGTGGCGACTCACCCGCGCCGACGGGCTGCGTACCGAGTGACCGGCCGGTCCGGGGCCGCCGTCCACCGGCGGTCCCGGGCCGGGTCACGGAGGTCAGCCGGCGTACGGCGTGGCGACGTCGAGGATCCAGGTGACGCCGAAGCGGTCGGTGAGCATGCCGAACCCGGGGGCCCACGGCGACGGGCCGTACTCCTCGATCAGGTCGGCGCCCTCGGCGAGCCTTTCCCAGAGCACGCGGACCTCCTCGTCGGTGTCACCACGGACGGAGACGAAGAACCGTTCGCCGGTCAGCGTCATGCCGTTCTCGCGGGTGGTGGCGGTCGGCGCGGCGGCGGCGGGGGCCTGGCCGGGCACGTCGTAGGCCATGACGGCGAACCCGTTGTCGGCGGTGACCTGGCCGAAGACGACCCGGTCGGCGTCCGGCAGGTCCTTCGGCATCCCCAGGTCGCCGTAGCTGACGACGGTGCTGCGGCCACCGAACACGGACCGGTAGAACTCCAACGCCGCGCGGGCGTCACCCCGGAAGTTGAGGTGCGTGGTGGCGGAGATGGCCATGGTCGACTCCTTGCTGGTGGATCTGTGCACCCGGTTGGGGCTGGTCAGGAGCAAGATTCTCCGCAGTAGGTGACAGGGTGTGGCACCTACTGCGGGCAGAATCAGCCTCATGCCGACCACGTCCGCCCGCCTGCTCGCCCTGCTGTCGCTGTTGCAGAGCCGTCGGGACTGGCCCGGCGGGGTGCTGGCCGCACGCCTGGGCATCAGCCTGCGTACCGTGCGCCGCGACGTCGACCGGCTCCGGGAACTCGGCTACCCCATCGCCGCCGCCAAGGGCCCCGACGGTGGCTACCGGCTCGCCGCCGGCACCGTGCTGCCGCCACTGCTGTTCGACGACGAACAGGCCGTCGCCCTCACCATCGCGCTCCAGGTCGCGGCGACCGGCACGACCGGCGGGCTCGCCGACGACGCGGCGCGGGCGCTGCACACCGTCGGGCAGGTGCTGCCCGCCCGGCTGCGGCAGCGGGTCGGGGCGCTCAGCGTCACCGCCGTCGCCCGGCCCACCACCGCAGCCGCCGAACCGGTCGACGGCGGGGTGCTGCTGGCGCTCGGCAGCGCCGTGCACGCCCGCGAGATCCTCCGGTTCGACTACGGGTCCGACAGCACGGACGGGCCGGCCCGGCACGCCGAACCGCACCACGTCGTCACCTGGGACGGCCGGTGGTACCTCGTCGCCTGGGACCTCGACCGGGCCGACTGGCGGACCTTCCGCGTCGACCGGATCACCCTGCGCCCGCCGCACGGGCCCCGCTTCACCCCCCGCTCCCTGCCCGGCGGGGACGTCGCCACGTACCTCACCGGGGTCTTCCGGGGAGCGGGCGGCGGGTCGGCGGACTGGCCCTGCCGGGGCACCGTGATCCTCGACCTGCCGGCGGCGACCGTCGCCCGGTACACCCGCGACGGCCTCGTCGAGGAGATCACCCCCGACCGGTGCCGGCTCACCCTCGGGTCGTGGTCCTGGGTGAGCCTCGCCGCCGCCGTCGCCCGGTACGACACCGAGATCACCGTCGTCGGCCCGCAGCCGCTGACCGACGCGTTCGCGCTGCTGGCCGGCCGGTTCACCCGCACCGCCACCGGTGGTGTCGCCGCCGTGGCACGACCGGGTTCCGCCGCCCCGGCGCTGTCAGGCCAGCAGCGGGAGCGCAGCGAAGGTGTGGTCGCGCCACAGCCGCCGTGAGGTCTCCTCCGGATAGGCCACGACCGCCGGCCGCTCGTCGAAGACGCGCGTGCGGCGATCGGCGTCGTACGACGGCCACCCGGGGTCGCCGGTCGCGGCGAACGCCGTCCACGCCCCGCGCAGCTGCCCGGACAGCTCCTTCGCGGCCGGGGTGGGCGGATCACCGATCAGCATCGCGGGTTGCCCGCTGGTCAGGTTGCCGAAGACCAGCGGTACGTCCAGGCCGTGACAGGCACCGAGGCCACCGCCCAGGCCCGGCGCCGGCCAGGTCAGCTCGTAGAGGTGGACCCGGCCGCCACCGGCTAGTTGCGCGTCGGCCAGGTGCAGGCTCGGCATCCGGAACAGCCAGTCCGCGTTGACCAGCTCGTACAGCTGCTCGTCGGTCGCGTCCGGGAACGCCTCCCGGTACCGGCCGGCACCGGCCGGGCCCGGGGCCAGCATCCGCAGCGCGGTCTCGGTCTGCTCCGGCGTGACCTGGCCGAGCACGCCGTCGAGCAGGCTGAACAGCCGGTGCTCGTCGCGGGTGTGCCCGACGAGCAGTGCGACGTCCCGTGCGGCACCGTCGGCCAGCGCCCGCCACGGGGTCGCCGGCAGCACGTCACCGTCGACGACCGGCGCGAACGGGATCGGCCGGTGGGTGATCCGCCCCCACCGTTCCCGCCACCCGACGATCCCGGCCGAGATCGCCTCACCCACGGCCGGGAGCCGGTCCGGAGCCACCGTCGACAGGTCGGCCAGGGTCGGTCGTACCCCCAGCTCGGCGGCGCAGGCGGCGGTGACGTCGGCGGCCAGCTCGGGTGAGAGGAACGTCCCCGGGACGCTCTGCGCGACCGCCCGCCGGAACAGTCCGGCGGCGCGCGGCATGGCCAGCAGCGCGGCGACCGAGCCGCCACCGGCCGACTGCCCGAAGACCGTCACCCGGTCCGGGTCGCCCCCGAAGGCCCGGATGTTGTCCCGCACCCAGCGCAGGGCCGCGACCTGGTCGAGCAGCCCCCGGTTGGCCGGGGCCCCGTCGAGCTGCCCGAAACCCTCGAAACCGAGGCGGTAGTTGAGCGTCACCACCACGGTTCCGCCGCCGGCGAGGTGGCCGCCGTCGTACTCCGGGAGGCCGGAACAGCCGACGAGGTAACCGCCACCGGGGACCCACACCAGGACCGGCAACCCCGCCGCCGGGTCCGGCTCCGGCGTCCAGACGTTGAGCGTCAGCCAGTCGTCGCCGACGCCCTGCGGGGACGTCCCGAACGCGCCGGGCTGCGGGGGCGGCGGACCGAAGGCGACCGCCGGACGTACGCCCGCCCAGCCGCGTACCGGCTGCGGCGCGGCGAACCGGAGGGCTCCGACCGGCGGCTCGGCGTACGGGATGCCACGGAACACCGCCCGGCCCGCCTCCCGGCAGCCGCGCAGGACACCGGCCACGGTACGGACTTCCGGCGCGGACTCCGACGGCATGCTGGCCCCTCCCCCGCTCCCGGTCGACCGCAGCATCCCAGCGCCCGCCGACCACCGGCAAACCAATTGGGCCAGGACGGGAAATCGAAGCACCTGGTGCCCTGGTGGCTATGCCGGTGATGGCGCCAAGGGTCAGGGTGACTGGTGCGGGACCCGGCCAGTCATCGCAGGCGGTCCTGCGTGTCTGCCGCGGCGGGTCGCGGTCGCGATGGTGGGCAGAGTGCAGAGAAAGCGTGGATGACGGGGGCGAGCCGGTCGGGTGTGGTGCCGTGCAGGACCAGCTCGTCGGCACCGGCGTCGAGGTAGTCCTGAAGCCGGGCGGCGCAGGCATGGGGGCTTCCGGTCGCGGTGGACTCATCAAGCCAGGTTGCGGGTATCAGGTCGGCGGCCTCGGCGAGGTCGAGGGGGTCGAGGACGGCGTCGGCGTACGTGTCGCCGAGCCGGGCGATGTGGGGGTGTCCGCGCAGTCGTCGAAGCGCGTCCAGGTCCCAGCCGTTGATCCGCACCAGCCGTTCGCCGCCGACGGGAGCCTGTAGGTAGGTTGCCGCCCGACCCGCGATGACATCCCTGGCCTCGGGTGTCGGGTCGGCCGCGGTGAGGACGGTGGCGTAGATGCGCACGGCGTTCGGGCTACGGCCACAGGTTGTCGCGGCCTGGCGGACGCGGGTGGCGGTCCGTGCGACTGCCTGCGGCGTGGTGAACGCCGGCAGGAGCACACCGTCGAAGTGTTCTCCGGCGAGCCGCAGGGACTGCTCACCTATCCCGGCCAGGACGACGCGGGGTGGAGGCGTGGTCGGCAGTTCCCGGAGCTGAAGCCTCGGGAAATCGCCTGCGGGGCCGTGGTAGGTCACCTCTTCGCCGTTCCACAGGCGGCGCAGCATGGTCACGGTGTCGACAACCATCCGTGCCGTGGCGGTGGGCGGCACACCGAGTCCGGACAGCCAACTGCCGCCGCGTCCGAGCCCGAGCAGGAAGCGGCCTGCGGTCAGCGACTGGAGGGTGGCCGCGAGTGAGGCGAGCTGCAGGGGGTGCCGGGTCTGAAAGGGGACGACTCCGGCGGCGATGCCGGGTCTTGTGGTGCATGCGGCCAGTGCGCCTGCGAGGGCGCCGAGATCCTTCGTGCCGAACTTCTCGGAGATCCACAGGTTGCTGAGCCCGAGTGCCTCTCCGGCCTGCGCCTGGGCGATGCCCGTACGCGCGTCAGGCACGCGGCCGGACAGGATGTATGCCCCCAGCGGCAAGGTAGTGGGGGTGGAAGGGGTGTCGCTCACGGCATCCTGCCGTGGTGGTCCGCGCTTGCGGTGTCACGCTGCACGGCGAGCAGGGCCTTGAGGCAGAGCGCGGTGGTGACCGCGCGGCTTCCCCACACTCTGGCGTGGTTGTCGAGCCAGGGCACTGCCTCCCAGGAGCCGTCCGGGAATTGGCTGCCGACCAGCAGCTGGCAGTCGTCCGGGGACACGGCGGTGCCGGCCGCGGTCAGGGCCAGCATGGCCAGGGCCCGGTTGAGGGGATCGGGTGCGGGTGCCTGTGCGAGGAAGTGTGCGGCCCGGGCGATCTCTTGTTGATGTCCGCCCAGGGCAGCGAGGTGGCGTACGGCGACGTAGGTGCTGTAGCAGGTTCCCACATACCAGGAGGCTCGCCAGAAGCCCATGGGCTGTTGCTGGTCGATCAGCCAGCGGGTTGCCGGGCCGACGAGCGGGCTCAGCGGTAGGGGCCCGATGTGCTGCCCGTACAGGTGGGTGGCGTGTGCGAGGTTCGCGACCACCTCGGGGTCGCGGCCGGTGTCGTTCCGGCCCCGGCCCCAGACCCGGTTGGCCGTATCGCGTTCGCCGGGTGTGTCGAGCAGCCAGGTGTTGACGACGCCGTCGTCCCATGCGTTGCGCGCGGCGAGAGCGGTGGCGGCGCGTACGACGGCGTTGTCGGCGTGGCCTGTGCGGATGAGTATCCGCAGGACCTGGGCGAGGGTGTCGGCGTCGTGCGGTAGGGGTGCGAAGCCGGGGAAGTACCGCCAGGAGACGCCGTCGCGTTGGGAGAACAGCCAGGCGGTGTTCTCGTCGGCGAGTCGCCGGCATTCCTTGTGGCCGGCCTCTGCGGCGTCCAGGAGTGCCTCGGTGATGGTGGCAACGTGGTAGATGGCGCCCACGCAGCGGAACTCGGCGAACGTCCCTGCCTCTTCTCCCGCCTTTGGCAGGGGCTGGTGCTGCTGGTCGAGCTTGACGAACTGCGCGGTGGAGTAGGAGCCCATGATGTGTGCCGCGTCCGGGTAGGACAGTTCGTGCTGTCCTGCCAGGTACTCCAGGGCCCGTTCCACGGCGGCGTCAACGGTGGGGGGGGTCATCGGGTCACCGCCTCCGGTGAGGTCGACACGGGTGGCTCCGTGCGGGAACGCACGGCCAGCGGAATGGGCCCCGGCATCGGGATGAGCGTGGTGACGATCCGGGCCGGTTCGTCGGACACCGGAACCAGGGTGTGCCGTTGGGCCAGGGTGGCGAGGAACACGGACGCCTCGGTGTGGGAGAACGGGCCCCCGATGCACCCTCGCGGGCCGGCGCCGAAGGGCAGGTAGGCGTGGGGCGGGATCGTCTCGGCGCGGGCCGGCAGCCAGCGGTCCGGGTCGAAGTGCTCCGGGTCCGGGAAGAGGGCCGGGTCGCGGTGCAGGGCGAAGATGGAGAACAGCACCATCGCGTCGGCCGGGAGCCGGTAGCCGCCGAGGTCGACGTCGACGAGGGGGCGGCGCATCAGCATCCAGGTGGTCGGGTAGAGGCGCAGGGTCTCCTTGACGACGCGATGGGTGTACTGCAGTCGGCCCAGGTCCTCGTACCGCACCGGACGGCCCTGCAGGACGTCGTCGACCTCGTCCTGCACGGCGCGTTGCGCAGCCGGGTGGGCGGCGAGCAGGTAGGCCGCCCAGGACATCGCCGCCGCCGTCGTCTCGCTGCCGGCGATGATCATGCTGGTGACCTCGTCGTAGACCTGGTCGTCCGTCATGGCCGCACCGGTGTCCGCGTCCACGGCCTGCAGCAGCGAGGTCAGCAGGTCCGGGTGTTGCCCGAGGTCCAGGCGGTGCTGACGGATCATCCGGTAGACCACGGCTCGGAACCGCGGCAGCGCGCGCTCGAATGCCCGGTTGGTCGGTGTCGGCAACCGGTCCAGGAAGTCGAACGGCGCCAGGGCGCGCTGGCCAAGACCCCGCAGCAGCACGGGGAGGGTCTCCTGGACCTCGGCCGCGGCCTCCGGGTCGAGGTCCGTGGAGAACAGGACCCGGGCGACGATGCCGAGCGCCAGCGGGAAGGTGACCTCGTCCATCCGGACCACTTCCCCGTCGGCCCATGCGGTCACCAGCCCCTGGACGTGGTCCCCCATGGTCCGGGTGTAGCCGGCGATCTCGGAGGCGTGGACTGCCGGCTGGATGAGTCGGCGCTGCCGGGCGTGGAAGTCGCCCTCCGACGTGAACAGGCCGTTGCGGGCCAGGACCTGTGCTTTTTGGAACATCACCCCCTTGTGGAACTTCTCGGCATCCGTCACCAGCATCTGACGGATCAGATCGGGGTGGTTCACCACGTACGCCGTCCGCGGGCCCAGCTTGAACGTGGCCACATCGCCGTAGCGGCGGATCTGCTGCACGAACCCCAGCGGATCGCGGCGGATGCGCACGGCGCTGCCGACCAGCGGAACACGCGAACGCATCGACTTCGGCACGCGGTGCGGGACTGCCATCGACACGGACTTCTCTCCGTCCTGCCAGGGAACGTGGATTCGCCTCATGGCCGCCGGTGCTCCAACCGCGCCGGAGCCGGGGTGCCCAGCCGGACAGGGAGCGCGGTGACACTACGGCTGTACGAGGTGCGTCCCCACGTCACCGGCCCCTCCAAGTGCAGGTCCGGCAGGAGCGCGTAGATCTCCTCGAAGACCACTTCGAGCTCCATCGAGGCCAGGTGCGCCCCGACGCAGCGGTGGATCCCCGTGCCGTAGGCCAGCACGGGGGCAGCGCCACGCCGCCGTGATGAGGGATCGAAGCGCGACGGATCGAACACTCCAGGATCTTGGAACGCCCGGGGGTCGTGGTTGGCGCCGGTGATCAGCCCGTAGATCCGCGAGCCCGCAGGGAGAACCTCACCCCCCAGTTCGATGTCGCGTACGGCGACCCGCGGGATCGGGCTGTACATCGCCGGTGACTCGAACCGCAGCAGTTCCTCGACGTACGCCGCAGCCCCGCCGGGGGATCCGTCGAGGCGGTCGACGTGCTCACGACGGACCAGCGTGCGCCACAGCGCCAAGGCGATGACCCAGGCCATGGTGGGCCCTCCGCCCGCGAGGATCGTGAACACCATGGCGATGATGTCGTTCTGCGAAAGGCCACCCTCGTCATCTCTCGTGTCGGCCAGGGCCGTGATCAGATCGCTGCCTCCGCTGCCGCGCCGACGGGCCACCAGGTCCACCACGAAGGCGTCCAGTTCCACACTGCTGTGATCCGCGTCGGACAGGCGGACGTCGGTGAGCGTCGGATCGAATGGCTGCTCGATGCGCCACACGCACGTGTTCAGCCAGGAGATGTCCGCCGGGGGCAGGTCCAGCAGCAGGCTCATCATGTGCGTGGGAAGAGCGGTCGCCAGTTCGTGCAGGTCCGCCTGCTGTCCGGCGGTCAGTCTCGCCGTGAGGTCTCGGACGCTGTCCGCCACGACCACCCGGGTCTGCTCCCGGAGCGCGGCCACCCGGGCGGCAGTGAAGTACCGCATGTAGACCCGGTTGAGGCGGGTGTGCTCGGGTGGATTCCGGAGCCCGATGGTGTCCGCCAGCCGACGGACGCTCGGGTGCTGTTCCATGGCCCCGGACCGGAGGATGCCGGCCGCCTGCACCCGGATGTGATCCGGCGGCGCCCGGAAGAGACGGGAGACGTCCTCGTAGCGGCTGACCAGGTACTCGCCGTCCGCTCTCCGGTACACGGGGGCGTTCTCCCGCAGCCAGGCAGCCAGGGGCAGCGGATCCGCCATCACCGCCGGGTCGGACAGCACGGCGTACACGTCCGACGAGGCCAGCACCGTCCGCCAGTCCCGACTGGCGCCGGAAGCCGACGCAGCGAAGTGCGATTTGGCTGTCATGCGCGAATCACTCCTACCCTTCTCGCATCTCGAACAACGCCACGTACACAAGGACTTGTATGGAGTTCAGTTCATTCGTGCGAGTGTTCCCTCACATCCCCAAACTGCTCTCCCCGTGGTCGTCTGGCGATAGCGGCGGACATGCGATCGGCTAGTGCCCCGTCTTTGAAAGTTGATCGTGTAATGCGTCGGTTCTGAGGATGGATCGGCAGGCCACCTCCCCGCACTCGTGGTGGGAGGTGATGGCCGGTGGGTGGACGGCCGGAGGTGTCCGTCCGGCAGGTGTCGACGACCGAGGGTCAGCGGCCACAGCGGACCACCCCGTCCACGGCTGCGTGACGGGGCACTAGCTGATAACCCACTTCGCGTAATCGCCCGCCCCACTCGGAGGCGAAGAGGGAGACGAAGACGATGAGGGGGAAGGGCTTCCGCCCGCATTCAGATACGACATCAGGACGACGATCGTCCCAGGCGCCGGGTTATTCCCGTAGATAGAGAGACACCACCCGCCTGACAGACCGCTCAGCAATCTGCCGCCATTGGTAAGAGTCCACTGCTGGTTAGGGTTGGTGGAACCGCAAGGCCAGTCGAGCACGGAAGTTCCGTCGGCGGTCACGCCGTTCAGGACATCGACACATCGACTCGAATCGGCTTGGGAGGAAAGGTTGCCAGCGTTCCCAGCGCTGAAAGCCCAGCTCATAGGCCTCCCACCTTGGGCGCATGGCATGGCGACCAGCGGTGCCCCATCGATCGTGTTGCCATTGTAGAGCGTTAAACACAATCCCGAGTCTGGATTCTTGAGCTGATAGTAGTTAGCGTTGACACCCACTTGTACGCCATTCCGATCGGAATCTTCCAGCTGCGCCGTCGCGCCGACTGCCGGCCGCACCAGAAGACTCAGTCCGAGAAGGATGGCTCCGACTCCTGCCGTGAGGGCACGGCGATCACGATGGAGATGATCCATGCGATGATCCATTCGTAGATGTGCATACTACTCATCAGTATCCGGATGCGAGAAGGAGATCGCAATAGCCGCTCGGCCATGGCATCGATCACCGCTCCCCCTCCTGATCGCCTAGCGATCTTTCCGAGACGGGTCACCAGGCCACTGGCTCCGCGAGCACAGATCTTTGGTGACTGATCAGGTGGTCGTCGGCGGGTTCGGTAATCTCGATCGTGGGAATGCCGTTTTGCGGCAGGAGAACGCGGCGTTGCGGGCCGAGAACAGCGACCGGTACTGGGCGGCGCGGAGCGGCAAGAAGACAGTGCAAGCGTCGACACAGGTCAACCCTGGACCTGAACCGATGGCGTTCGGCACCTGCTCAACGACCCGGAGCGTCACCAGTCGACAGGTTCGGGCCGGCGGGGCTTCCCAAAGTTGGGAGAGGGTCAGCGACCCACGCGGATGCGGTCGGCGGCGTACAGCTCTCGGGAGCCGTCGGCGCGGAAGATCACGATGACCAGGATGCCCACGCCCATCTCCAGTTCGCGTCGTCGGCTGGGGTAGGCATCCGGGCGGTAGCGGTGTCGCCCTTGAGGAGGGCCACCGTTTCGGTCGGCTCGATGGTGCGGACGAACGTGCCGCGCGGTGGTTCCACGATGACGAGCCCTTCCGACTGGAGCAGTGCTACCGGTTGTCAGACGCGCGTGCAACTCAGCCCGTACTCCTGAGCCAACCGCAGCTCGCTGGGCAGTGAGGCCCAGGCGCGAGGGCGCCAGAGATGATCCGGTCCGCCAGGAGGTCTGCGAGCTGCCGGAACGCGGCGCGATCCGCACTCGGATCGATCATGAAATCGACGTTACGTGTCCAACAGTTCCACTACCACCAAGACAACCGGCCACCCGGGAGACACCGCGATGACCACACACCTTCCACTCACGCCGGGCTGGACCTGCGGCGGCTGCAATGCCGAATGGCCCTGTCACACCCGTCGTCAGGAGTTACGAGCGGAGTACCACCGC
Organism: Micromonospora matsumotoense; assembly: GCF_900091525.1. Taxonomy (GTDB): domain Bacteria; phylum Actinomycetota; class Actinomycetes; order Mycobacteriales; family Micromonosporaceae; genus Micromonospora; species Micromonospora matsumotoensis. The sequence continues at coordinate 22,187 of NZ_FMCU01000027.1, read as the reverse complement.
GCCCCGGTGTCGCTGGCCCTCTACCTGGCCCCTAGTTCGTCGACGCCGCCTAGGACCTGACCCGTGTCTCCGCAGGCCACCTGCACTACCGATTCCTTGGCTGGATGCGATGAGCATCCTCCGACTCGGCGGAGGCAACGCCTCGGACGACGCCAGCAGTACAGCAACCTCCCCCACCGGACCCGACCCGCAACGACCCCCAGGGGCCGGATGGCCGATCGGGAAGGCTGCCTACTCGGCGAGAAAACGCCCACTCCGGGCAAGGTCTCGGTCATGCCCTTGAGCCGTAGCACCTGCATGGCGCGGTCGATCACGGGTTCCGTAACGCCGTAGTGCTCGATCAGCCTCGTTCACGTCCACTTCATCGGTCGCATCGACGTCACCCTCGGCCCTCGACGCTGGCTCAGTTCGCCGTAAGCGGGTCTGAGGCGTACCCCTGCTCCACGCACAACGCCGCCTTGGAGTAGCGGGCAAGCAGCTTCCCGCCGTCGCGCTGCGGGTCGGCCAGGCCCACCGTCACGCACCTGCCGAAATCGGTGCCGACACTGTGCACCGTCACCCCACGCTGCTGCCAGAACGCCTGGTCGTCCCGAACCTTGGCGGCCCATTCCTCAAGATTCGCCGCCGAGTACGTGGCGTCGACGAAGTCGACAAGCACCGCCGGCGCCAGGGCGCGTACCGCCGCGTCCATACCGGCGGTCGGCACGCGGTAGATCAGCAGGCGCCCGCCCGGCACGTCTAGGGCCACGCCGGCGTACGCGGCTGGCCACCGACCCGGGGCGACCTCATCCACCCGAGCGCCAGCGTCCATCAGCGCCTCCTGACCTGGCCAGTACGACTGCTCCGGCACGGGCGACGAGGGTGGCGGCTGCGGCGCGGCCTGCGCGGCGACGGTGCCGCAGGCGGCGAGCACGGCGAGCAGCGGCGCGGCGAGCAGCGCAGTCAGACGACGGTGCATGGTCGGACCTCCTACGGGGGTACGGCGAGCTGCGCCATTCGGACACTACGGGTATAACGATCCGGCCGGTGGTGAGACTCACGCCCTCCCCCCGGTTGGATCACCGCACGGACCCGTCAGTTGATGCGGATCGTCGCCCCGGCCCGGCTCAGGAACTGCGTGATGTCGATGATGCGGTCAACCCGGTCAGGGCACGACCCTGGCCGGTGACGTGCCTACTGCCTCGACGCCCGGAGAGCATCAACGCGGACGATGACCCGATACCTGTGACGCTGCCTACGTAGCCGGACGAAGAACCTGATGCCTGGTGACTATGCCGGCGGTGGGCGAGGGGTGAGCCAGGCGAGGGGTTCTCCGGTGAGGGCGGCGTCGGCGAGGCGGTGGGCGCTGGCGGTCTTCAGTGCCGCGCGTGAGCTGTCGATCCAGCGTTGGACGTTGTCGATACCCTGGTGGCGGTATTCGACTGCTTGGACGAGGCATTCCAGCTTGTCGGCGTCGCGGGCGACGATGGCCTCCGGTGTCTCGCCTGCTTCGTACTCGGCGACGGCGGCGTTGATGAGGTTGGCGACGGCCGGCGGGCAGGCGGCGACCTGGTCGGCGGTAACTGCGGTGTTGGGTGCGGCGGTGAGGTAGCGCCTGGCGATGTGTGGGATGTCGGTGATCCGGGTTTCCTGGGTGTCGTGCAGGACGCACAGCATCGACACCCGGGCGGGGTCGGCACCTTCCATGGCGGCGAGCATCATCCCGATGAGCGCGGTCCGGAACGAGTGGTCGGCGATGGATTCGGGGTGCTTGACGCCGACGAACCACCAGCCGGTGCGGGCGGCGCGTTTGAGTACGCCGGCCTCGAAGATGAAGCTCATGGCTCCGGCGGCGTGGTGGTCGTCGTTCATCTGCCCGTCCCTGTGCCGGTGACTCCGTCTGCCCGCAGGCTGTAGACGACAGAGGTTAGTTCCTGCCGGGATTGTGGAGAGATGCGGTCGCTGTCCAGGAGCGGGTACTGCGTTTGAGGAGCGGGCGGCTCTCGGCGGGGTTGTCGAGGGTGAGACCGCGTCGTATGGCGAGCAGAGCCCAGATGTTGTGGACGTTGAGATCGACGAAGGGATGCGTCGGGTCGAGGCGCTGGACCAGGTGCCGGAAGAGAACCGAGCCGTGCCAGTCTGCGAGCGGTGCAGGCATAAGGAGTCGTCGTGCTGGTGACCAGGTTCGGAGCGTGATCGCCTTGCGGGCGCGGGTGGTCGGCGCTTCACGTTCGGAGGCTCCCTGATCATCCTGGTGAAGTCCCGACATCGTGTCAGGTGGTGGTGAGGAAGCCCGCCGCCCGTTCGTCGAGTCGCTTGGCGAACGGGGGCAGGCGTGGGCCGAAGCTGCTGAGCCGGGAGCGCATGTTCCGCACGGCCAAGGTGGCACGGCCGGACCGGACACCGGCCATCGAGTCCAGGGCGTTGTTCCAGTTCTCGGTCGCCTCGCGCAGTCGTCCGCGCGCGCACTGCACGTCGGCAAGGTTGGCCAGCGTCAGGGTGTGGATACGCCGGTACGCCTCGGTGTTGCGGGTGGTGACCGAACGGCGCAGCTGGGTTTCGGCGGCAGGGAGGTCGCCCAGGTCACGAAGGGCTTGCCCGGCCTGGCTGGCCAGCGACGTCTCGGTGAAACCGCTGGCCTGAATCCACGCCGGCTCGTCGTCCGGGGACGCCTTCGCCAGGTGGGCTTCGGCTGCTTTGAGCGCCGCCGACGTTCGGACCCTGTCGCTCGTCGCGGCATGCCCCCGAGCGGCGAGAACGGTGAAGAGGGCGGTCGCCGCCGGGGTCGCCCTCCCCCTCGACCATTCGAGTGCCGAGCTGGCGAGTTGCAGCGCCTCCGGGCCGTTTCCCAGGTCAACGGCCTGATGCGCCATCGCGCGCAGCGTGAAACCGGCGAGCGCCCGATCGTCCGCCTCGTTCGCCAACCGCAACGACTGGAGGTAGTACCGCTGGGCCACCCCGTGCAGGGATGAATCGAACGCTTTCCAGCCCGCGAGGTAGGTCAACTCGGCGGCGGCGCTGAACATGGCCCGACGATCGTGGTCGGACGCGAAGTTGCCCTGGAGATAGCCGGCCACGTCGGAGGTGAGGTACTGGACCACCGCGAGACGAGCGTTCCCGCCGCCAAACCGCTCGTCGGCCGTGCTGAACACGGCAAGCATGTCCCGCACGGCGTCGATCTCGCGTCGGCCCACTGCCGTGCCCCCATCCTGCGCCCGCTGGCCCCGGTCGGCAATCTCCTGCCAGGAGTCCAGCGGAACGGCAAGCGCAGCCAGGGAATACAGGGCGGTGAGCCCGAACGCTCGTCGTTCCACGTCCCTCCCCCGAGCTTCGGGTGGCCAGTAGCCGGATCGTGTTTCCACCTCTTCAGACCGGTCAAGTGTCCGCGACCGCAGGTGTCCACGCAATCAGATCGGTGAGTGTGAGGGCCGGCGGGGAGACGAGGCAGACATCCATCATCATGGGCGGTTCCGGCACTCGGTCCACCCGTAGCCTTCTGTCAGACGACAGTTGGAGATCCGATGAACGACGTGAGCGGCCAGGGGCGGAAGCACAGCGCCGAGAGCTTCGCTGCCGAGCTCAGACGCAGGATCAGGGAGGGCGTGAAGGGCTACGAGGCCGGCGCGAAGCTCCCCACCATCCGCGAGTTCGCCGCGGATGCCGAGGAGGCCGTAGCTCGCGGGGTTGCCGAGAAGGCCATTGATCGCCTGCGCGCCGAAGGGCTGATCGAGTCGCGCCGAGGCTCCGGCAGCCTGGTACGGGCGAGCCGCGTCCCGCGAACCTCGCCCGGCAGGCTCTCCGCCGATCAATGGGGACGCGGGCTGTCGATCCAGGCATACGACTCGGCAGACCCACCGAAGGCCGTGGATGTCACAGTCGGCGATGTCGTGCCGCCCGCACAGGTCGCCGACGCCCTCGGAGTACCGCCTGGCGGCATCGTGCTGTCGCGGTATCGCCGGTACGTCCGTGGCCGACGCTCGGTTCAGCTCGCCACCGCCTACCTACCGACGGACCTGACCCGTGGCACACGGATCGAACACACGGACACTGGATCGGGAGGCACGTTCGCCCGACTTGCCGAGCAGGGCTTCCGGCCGACCAGATTCGTGGAACGCGTCATCAGCCGTGCACCGACTCCCGAGGAGATCGATGGGGTCGACGGGCGGGAGGGGCTGAGCCTGCGCCGAGAAGGCAGTCTGGTCTTCGAGATCACCAGACATGCCTACGCGGGAGATCGCTGCGTGGAGGTGTCCCTGATGGTGCTCGACGCCGAGGTGTACGAGCTGGTATACGAGTTTCCAGCCGGTGGGGACGACAAGTAGGAGGCACACGGAGCGGGTTCCTGGCGGTCATGCCGGCTCAGTCTTGAGTCGACCGTCCAGGTAAGGCTGAGATGGTCGTTGAAAGCAGGCGCCGGAAACACGGGACCCGACGGTGCGGACGTGCCGGAAGCCCTGCCCACGGTAGTAGTCGTGGAGCCGGTGGTTGGTGGTCCAGGCGTCCAGCCGCAGCCAGGTCAACCCTGCCGCGTAGGCCCGCCCACCCGCCCAGTCGAGCAGCTCACCACCGAGGTTCTCGCCGGCATGGGCGAGCGGAATCATCATCTTCGCCGCGTACAGGGCGTCGACCGGATCGTCCTCTGGATACCACAGCGCTTCCGGGTCCCGGTCCGGCTTCCACAGGCCGTCAACATCCACGTAGGCGGTCAGGGTGATGGTGGCGGCCGGATCGTCGCCGGCCCAGACCATCCACGTCTGTCCGGCGGAGACGGTCGCCGCAACGGCCGAGCGGGGCAGCGGGATTGACCACTGCTCCTGACCACGGGCGGCGAGCCATGCCACGCGCTCCCGTCGCCACCCCATGATTGTCTCGACGTCCTCTAACCGCGCCGGCGTAATGATCATTCCGGCGCTTCCTCGGGGCGGAACCTGGCGATGACGCGAACGTCGCCGTGGGTGGTGACGATCTGGTTGCGGTCACCAGCGAAGACGTTGAAGGACACCCGCACCGGGCGCTGCTCGGTGTAGCCGGTGCGAATGTGCAGCAGGATCGTCGTGCCCGGTGGCAATCCGAGCAGGTTCGTCTCCTCGGGTGTCGGCATCCGGGAGAGGTACTCGTCGTAGTAGGCGGTCTGCTCGTGACCGCGCTCGCCCAGGAGCCGGGTGGTCCCCTGCGGGATGTCCTTCGGCGAGAGCAGCTCGCGGATCTCCTCGGCGAGGTCCATCGGGTAGTAGGTGTCCTGCAACGAGGACGGCTGCCCGTTGACGTATCGGACGCAGCGTCGCAGCACGGCGACCGAGTCGGGCTCGACGTGGAGACGTTCGGCGATATCGGATGAGAGCAACCGAATCATCAGCGAGAACTCCTGTGCCGCCTCATACCCCTGTGCCACCACCTCCGTCCGCCACGCGTCCGCCTCAGCCGTCGGAGGGGCAGGCATCTCCGCGCGATGGGCATGAAACGTCAGGATGGCTTTCCTTCGAACGATCATGCCGCCACCGCGCCCCGGCACCCTGTGCACCAGGCCCTCGTTGATCAGCAGCGCGGTGGCATCGCGGACGGTGTTTCGGGAGACGTCGTACCGCTCTTCAAGCTGCGGCTCGGTGGGAAGCCGATCGCCCTCCCTCAGCGCTCCCGACACGATCTGATCTCGAAGCTCGCTGGCGATCTGGCGGTACTTCGGCTGACCCACGGTCCCATCCTCTCCCTGTCGTACCAACCAATCTATCGGCACGGTATTGACCCGCACGCGACGACCTGTAATGGTTGGTATGAATCCGACGTCACGCAGAGCGACTCTTGAATCACCAAAGGATGTGGCATGGAAGACCGGGCACGTGAACTGGCGCGGGACATGGAGGTGGTGAACCGCGCCCTTGAGTCGAGTCGCATCCATCTGGTCGCGCTCGCCAGGGCAGCAGACGCGCTTGAGCTGCGAGGGCCGATCAACTCACCGCTGCTCACGCTCGTTGAACACGCCGAGGAGACGGCGGCCCGCGTGACGAGGAACCTACGCGCGCTGTCGCCGACGCACAGTCCCACTGCCGGGGTCGGGGAGCAGGGGCGCTCGTGATCTCCAACGTCCTGTCGGTGGTGTTCGGGGGGCTGGTGCCGGGCTTCCTGCTCGGGCTGCTCGCGTTCCGGGTCAAGTCCCGGTGGTGCCCCCGCTGCGGCGAGTCCACCCACACCATGCCGCTGCCGGGGCACGACCGGTGACCGGGCCGGGCCGGCAGCGCACCGGCGGCGAGCCGCCGATCGGCCGGCGGATGGCCGAGTTACGGACCCGCCGGGGCATGAGCCAGCAGGTCTTCGCCGACCGGATCGGCAAGTCGAAGAGCTGGGTCGACAAGGTCGAACGCGGTGTGCGTACCCTCGATCGGCTCTCCGTCATCGAGACGGTGGCCGGGGCGCTCGGCGTCGCGCCGCAGCTCCTGCTCACCGGTCGGACCCCGCCGGCACCGGTCACCGACGTCGGTGCCGCCGTGGAACGGGTCCGGGCCGCCCTGGCCCGGCACGACGCTCCGGCATCCGCCCCGATCGGGGCGGCGGTGCGGCAGCTCGACGACCAGGCGGGCTACGCGTGGACGGCGTACCGCAACGGGCAGCACCCCCAGGTGTTGCGGATGCTGCCCGGCCTGCTCGTCGACAGCCGCCACGCCTGCCACGTCAGCCTGGCGGACCCGCCCGTGCTCGAACTGCTGGTGCGGGTCTACCGGCTCACCGCCCAGACACTGGTCAAGCTCGGCGACGCGCACCTGGCCTGGCTGGCCGCCGACCGGGCGATGATGGCCGCCACCCGTGGTGACCCGCTGCGGATCGGGCTCGCGGCGGTGTCGCTCACGCAGGCGCTCCGGCGGGGCCGGCTGGCCACGACCGCCGCGCTCACCGCCGTACGCCAACTCGACCCGGCGGTGACGCACGGCCACCCGCCGGCGTCGGCCCTGACCGGGACGCTGCTCATCGAGGCCGCCCTCGCCGCCGCCGGTCACGGCGACGCCGCCACCGCCCACGACCTGACCGAACGCGCCGCCCACCTCGCCGCCGACCACGAACGGCACGACCAGGACGGCGTCACGTTCGGCCCCATCAGCATCGACCTCGCCCGTGCCCTGACCGCGACCCGCCTCGGCGACCACCATCGGGCCGTCGCCCTGCATCGCCGGGCCACCGACCAGGAGGGTTGGCGGCGGCTCCCCGCCGAACACCGCGCCGCCCACCTCATCGACATCACCCGGGCCCACCTCGACCTCGGTGACCACGACGCCGCCGGGCGGGCCCTCGTCACCGCCGACCGCATCGCCCCGGCCGAGACCCGCACCCGTCCCGCCGCCCGGGTCGCCCTGACCGCCGTGCTCCGCGCCGGCCCCACCCCGGCCGACGTCGCCCGCCTCGCCGCCACCATCGGGTTGACCCGCCCCTGACCTGTGCACCTGGTGGCCGGATCGGTCGTTGAGTGACGTCCAGGAAGCGCACCTGATCATCAGCCGGCAGACCGCCGACGCACTCGGACCGGTCAGCGGCTACCACGCCCATCGCCAGCCCTGAGCCCAGCGGTCGCGGCTACCGGGCCTCCCGACCCGGTGGACCTCCTTGGGGACAGCACAATGACGGCATGATTCTTGCTAGGGTCCGCGCGGATGTCGCCGTGATCGACGATCTGTTGCGGGACATCGCCGAGCGCCCGGTCGACCTCGACGATCCGAACTGGATGGCCCAGATCCGGCAAGCGCCGCCGCCGGTGGAAGAGGCCGGGGTGGCGGCCGAGGCGTCCGCCGCGCTCGAGGCGCTGTTGGAGGCGTACGAGACCGGCGGAGCGCCGGCCCGTGCGGAGGTCCGGGACATCTTTCGGGCTCACCCGTCCTTCCGCTGGGCCGCCCACCTACCGGTGGCGTGGGATTCGGTCGGAGAGTTCCGCCGACGACTCGTCCATGTCTCCGCGATGGATCAAGGCGCCGATCCGCGCGACGAGCTGATGACGATCTGGTCGCTGTGCCACCGGGCCCGCGAGTGTGGCATCGACGTCGAGCCGGTGCTCCGCGAGGTGGCGAACCTGTCATCCGACGCGGATCTCTACGGATTCGGCTCGATGCAGATGCTGATCATGCGAGGACTGGAGATACACGACCTCGACTAGAAATCGCGACAGGGAGCCTGCCACTTCCGCACGGTGCCCCGACCAGGATTCGAACCTGGGCTCTCCGGTTTCGTAGACCGGCGCGCTGTCCGCTGCGCCACCGGGGCTCACGGCCGACGCCCGGGGGCGTCGGCCGGTCTAACCCTTTACACAGACCACCTGCTTGAGGTGGGCCACCACCTCGACCAGGTCGTCCTGCTGCGCCATCACCTCGGTGATGTCCTTGTACGCGCCGGGGATCTCGTCGACCACCCCGGCGTCCTTACGGCACTCCACCCCGGCGGTCTGCTGCGCCAGGTCGGCGGTGCTGAACGTCCGCTTCGCCTTCGTCCGCGACATCCGCCGCCCCGCGCCGTGCGAGGCCGAGCAGTACGCGTCCGGGTTCCCCCGCCCCCGCACGATGTACGACCCGGTGCCCATCGACCCGGGGATGATCCCCAGGTCCCCCCGGCCGGCCCGGATCGCCCCCTTGCGGGTCACCAGCACGTCCACCCCGTCGTAGCTCTCCTCGGCCACGTAGTTGTGATGGCAGGAGATCGGCTCCCCGTAACTGACCTGCGGGAACGCGTCCCGGACCACGCCGCAGAGCAGGGCCAGCATGACCGCCCGGTTGCGCCGTGCGTACTCCTGCGCCCACCACAGGTCCCGCCGGTAGGCGTCCATCTCCGGGGTGCCGGCGAGGAACACCGCCAGGTCCCGGTCGGGCAGGTCGGCGTTGTGCGGCAGGGTACGGGCCACCCCGATGTGCCGCTCGGCCAGCTCCTTGCCGATGTTGCGGGAACCGGAGTGCAGCATCAGCCAGACCTGCCCGGCGTCCGGGCCGTCCTGCTCGACGCAGACCTCGATGAAGTGGTTGCCGCCGCCGAGGGTGCCGAGCTGGTGCCGGGCCCGGCTCTCCAACTGCGCCACCTTCCGGTCCAGGGTGCCGAACCGGGCCCAGAAGTCGTCCCAGCCGCGCTGCTCCAGGCCCCGGACCCGACGCGGGTCGACCGGGTCGTCCCGCTTGGCGAAGCCGACCGGCACGACCGCCTCGATCGCGGACCGCAGCGGTGCGAGGTTGTCGGGCAGGTCGGCGGCGGTGAGCGAGGTCCGTACCGCGCTCATCCCGCAGCCGATGTCCACCCCGACGGCGGCCGGCGAGACGGCCTGCCGCATGGCGATCACCGAGCCGACGGTCGCGCCCTTGCCGTAGTGCACGTCCGGCATCACGGCGACGCCCTGCACCCAGGGCAGCGCGCCGATGTTGCGCAGCTGCTGGGCGGCCTGCGGCTCGATGCCGTACGGGTCGGTCCAGACCCGTACCGGGGCCTTCGTGCCCGGCAGCGGGGTGAATGCCATGGTGGTTCTCCTCGTTCGTGGGGGCAGGGGTGAGCGGCTTCGCACCGGCGACTGTCGGGGCCGGAACCCGGTGCGCGGCACCCCTCGGCGGGAGTCGGGGACGAAAAAGCCGCCCGGTCCCCTGGTAGGGATGGGCGGCTGCGCGTGTCGCGCTGGCGCTATCCGCGCCGCCACCCCGGTCGCTGGCCGCACCGGCGCTGGGTTCGCCTGCCGGCGGGCAACAGCACACCACCGCACGGCAACTGCCGTGTGGTTTCGGTGTGCAGGTGCTGCGACACGGTGCGCTCCCCGGTTGATCGGTGTGCTGTTGCCGTTGAACCTAGGCGGACGCCCGCACCGCCGCAAATGGATATTCCCGCCCGCACAGGTGGCGGCTATCGCGGTTCGCACATCCCCGACAGCCTGTCGAGCCAGACGCTGCCCACGAGGGCGGCCGGGTAGCGGGCCTCCCGGACCTGCCCGTCGGCGGTCTGCACGGAGAACCGCATCGACAGCGGCTCCGTCCCGACCGCTTCCCCGCACTGGAACAGCACCACCACGCCGATCCAGCCGGTGCCCCCGGGTCGGATCAACCGGGTCAGGCCGAGATTTTGGATCAGGACGGTGGGGCTCTCCGCCCGGACCGACCGTACCGTGATCGGCGACGGCCCGGCGTTGACCACCGCCAGCGACCCCTCGATCCGGGCCCGGCCCCCGGAGTTCACGCCGGCCGCTGTCCACTCCGGCGGGGATGGCCACCAGCGTGACCGTCGCGTCCCGCTCCTGTCGGGCGCGGGCCTCCCGCGACCGGTCGACACCCCAACCGCCCAGCACGGTGCCGGCGGCGAAGGCGGCCACCAGACCGGCGACGAGCCAGGGTCGGGAGGCACGCCGGCCACGGCTGCCGGTCGGCCCGACGGATTCGTCCCGAGGCGCGTCCAGGTCGATCACGGCATCCCCGGTGGACATGGCGACAGCCTAGGGTTCCCCCGGGCGGTGCGGGCGTATCCGGCCCGGACACCACGCGGTACGGTCCGTGGCCATGGCATTGTTGCGGTGCGACTTCGACTCCGAGGCGCTGGGAACCAGCACGTCGATGACGGTGATCCTGCCGCAACCCGACCCGGAGCTGCCCACGGCACCGGCCGACGGCGACCCGCCGGTGCTCTACCTGCTGCACGGCCTCAGCGACGACGACACCGCCTGGACCCGCCAGACCTCGATCGAACGTTACGTGGCGTCGCTGGGCGTGGCCGTGGTGATGCCCCAGGTGGGGCGCAGCTTCTATACCGACGAGACACACGGCAACCGGTACTGGACCTTCCTCACCGAGGAGCTGCCCCGGGTCTGCCGGTCGTTCTTCCGGATCTCCGAACGCCGGGAGGACACCTTCGTGGCCGGGCTGCCGCTGCGCACCCGGCCCCCCGTCACCTGACCCGACGGGCGCGGCACCGCCACCGGGCCGGGGCGGGCGGTCAGACGCCCACGCTGCCGTCCACGCCCTCGCGCAGCAGGTCGGCGTGGCCGTTGTGGCGGGCGTACTCGTGCATCATGTGCAGCATCACCAGCCGCAGCGACACGTCCTCACCCCAGCGCGCCTGGTGGCCGGTGACGTCGAGCGAGGCCGCCGCCAGCTCGATACGCCGGGAGTGCGCCACCTCCCGCTGCCACGCCTCGAACGCCTCCGCCCCGGTCGACCCGGTCGGGTCGTACGCCTGCTGGTAGTCGCCGGTGTCCGACCAGAGCAGCGGCACGTCCTCGGCGTCGATCACCCGACGGAACCAGGCGCGCTCCACCTCGGCGAGGTGCCGCAACAGGCCGAGCAGGGTCAACTGCGACGACGGCACGGCGCGGCGACGCAGCTCCTCGTCGGTCAACCCCTCGCACTTCATGGCGAGGGTGGCCCGGTGGAAGTCGAGGAAGGCGCGCAGCGTCTCCCGCTCCCCGGCGCGCAGCGGCGGGCCGATCCGTTCGGTGGTCATGTCGGGTCCTCCACGGGAACGGGGCCGCCCCGGGCGGGCGGCCGGAAGCCGTCGGGCAGCCTAGCGGCGTCCGGGTGCCGGCCCGCCGGGGCAGGTCGACCGGCGGGCGGCCGACCCCGGGACCGATGACGGGCGGGTCAGCGGGGCAGGGACGCGCGGGCCACCGGAAAGTCGAAGTAGGTGTCCGGGTAGGGCTCGTCGGCGTACCGGTAGTGCCACCACTCCCGGTCGTAGTTGACGAAACCCTCCTCGGTCATCAGGCGCTTCAGCAGTTGCCGGTGGGTCCGGGCGTCGCCGCTGACCCGGGCGTCGGCGGTGTGCGCGAGCGGGTCGAAGCAGTCGAAGCCGGTGCCCATGTCGAGGCTGCCGTCGGCGAACCGCCGGTCGGCCGGATCGGTGCAGGCCACCAGCGGCCGGCCCGGGGCGTACGAGGCGCGGGGCGGGGCCGGCCGGGGTTCCAGGGTCAGGTCGAGGGTGCTGCCCCGGCTGTGTGCGGTGGGCGCACCGAGGTAGCCGTCGGCGAACAACTTCGACTTGGCCACCCGGGGATAGAACTCCGCCTTCATCTGCTGCGCGGCGGGGTCCTTCGCCCAGCGGACGAACTCGTCGGCGGCGCGCTGCGGCCGGTAGCAGTCGTAGACCCGCAGGCTCAACCGTTGGGCACGGGCGGCGTCCTGCACCCGGCGCAGCGCCTCGGCGGCGGTACGGGTGAGCAGGCACAACGGCTCGTCATAGCCGTCCACCGGGCGGCCGACGAAGTTGTGCGGGCCGGCGTAGCGGACGTCCACGACGATGCTCGGGTCGACCTCGGACAGCAGCACCACGTCGGCCGGGGCACGGGGTCCGGTCGGGGTGGGCGTGGCGGCGTCCGCCGGCGGCGCGGGGTGCGGGGGCCGGTCACAGCCCGCCGCCGCGAGCACCACCGCGACGAGCAGCAACCGGACCAGCACCCACCGGCGGCGGTACGCGCCGGGCCTCACCGCCGTCGGCGGACGTCGTGGGGTCGGTGGCGCAGGGCGAGCAGCAGCCCGGCGAGCCCGGCCACGACGGCGGCCAGGGAGACCGCGACCAGCGGACGTGACCAGGGGTGAGCGGCCGGGTCGAGTCGGCCCGGCCCACCGGCGGCGGCCAGCGGGGGCGGGGTGGCGGCGGTCCCGGACGGGCCGGCGGTCAGTTCACCGGGGTTGACCAGGCGGCCCACGGCCGCACCCCGGGGCACCCCGAAACCCCAGTCGAGCAGGGCCGCGCACTGTTCCCAGCCCCGCTTGTCAACGACCTCCGCGCCGAGCAGGGTGACCACGAGCCGCCGGCCGCCGCGTTCGGCCGCCCCGACGTAGGTGTGCCGGGCCAGGTCCGTGTAGCCGGTCTTGCCGCCCAGCGCCCCCGGGTACCGGTAGAGCAGCTGGTTGTCGTTCTGGATCGGGAAGGCCTTCTCGCCGAGCGCCGGCTGGGCCGGGATCATCACCTCCCGGGTGGTGTCGTAGCGGCGGAAAGTGGCATCGGCGAAGCAGGCGCGGGCGATCAGCGCCAGGTCGTACGCGCTGGTGAACTGGCCCGGCCCGTCCAGCCCGGACGGGGTCGCCGCGTGGGTCTGCCACGCGCCGAGCTGCCGGGCGTGCGCATTCATCGCCCGCAACCCGCCGGGCAGACCGTCCGCGCCACCGCCGAGCCGGGCCAGCGCGTTCGCCGCCTCGTTGCCGGACTTGAGCAGCAGGCCCAGCCAGAGGGTCTCGATCCGGTACCGGCCGCCCTCGGCGAAACCCACGGCGGAGCTGCCGGGCTCGATGTCGAGGTCGCCGTCGGTGAGGGTGACCACCTGCCGGGGGTCGAGGGTCGGCAGCACGGTGGCGGCGAGCAGCAGCTTCTGCACGCTGGCCGGGGTGCCGTACTCGTGCGGGCCGCAGCCACCGAGCACGTCGCCGCTGTCCAGGTCGGCGACCAGCCAGGAGGTGGCCGGCACGGCGGGCGGCGCGGACGTCCCGGCCGGCCGTACCTGCGCCCTGGTGGCCAGGGCGGGGCCCCCGACCGCACGGGCGGCGGGGTCCGCGCGCGGCGGCGTCGGCCGGGGCGGCCGGGACGCCGCCGGCACGGGCGCGCACGGCCCGGTGGTCACCGCCCCGGCAGCGGCCACGGCACCGGCGGGCGCGCCGACCGGCGACAGCAGGAGGCCTACGATGACAGCGGCGGTACGTCCCCGAACTCTCACGCTGACGAACGTAGTGATGCCGGGTCCGTCGCTCGGGCGATCCGGTGAATCACGCCCTGCGGGCCCGGGTCGACCGGTAGCATGCCGCCCCTGCTGCGACGAACCCGCAGCTCGAACCCACATTCGGGTCCCCGGCACCGGGCCGTGGGTGCGCCCGGTGGTCACCCGACCTGCGGCGGGAGGTGTCGACGACGGTCCATGCGGGTAGCGGAGGGTAGGCACCGGTGAAGGAGGAGACCATGACCGACCCCCGTTACGCTCCGCTCGGCCTCGCGGCCGGTGGTGACCTGGTCGACGTCGACGACGTCGACACCCGCCCCGTGGTGGGGGCGGACGACGCCCGCGCCGACGCCGCGCGGGCCGGCGCGGAGGTGGACCTGTCCGGGGCGGACCGCGACGGCGACGGCGTACCGGTCGGGTCGGCCGACGCGGACGCCGACCGGGCCCGCGCGGCGGGCGAGGAGGGCTGACCGTTCGGGCGGGGGCGATCCACGCCCCCGCCCGACGGGTTCAGCGGTCTGCCGGGGTGCGACCCGGCCCGCCGGGTTCAGCGACCCCGGATGGCCCGGTGGATCTGCACCGGCTGGGCCGGGGCGCCGTCCACCGGCGCGGGGTCCTCCGGGGTGGGCGCGATGCCACCGGCGGCGATCCGGTCCAGGGTGGCCAGCCCGGCCGCGTCGATGCTGCCGAACACGGTGTAGTTGGGGCGCAGCGCCGAATCCGACTGCACCAGGAAGAACTGGCTGCCGTTGGTGTCCGGACCGGCGTTGGCCATGGCCAGCGTGCCCCGGGCGTAGAGCCGGCGGACCCCGGTGGGGTCGGTCGGCGCGGGCGGCAGGTCGGTGGGCAGTTCGTCGCGGTAGCGGTAGCCCGGCCCGCCCTCACCGGTGCCGGAGGGGTCCCCGCACTGGAGCACCTTGAGCGTCGGGTAGGCGGTCAGCCGGTGGCAGGGCGTCCAGTCGTAGAACCGGTGTCGCGCCAGGTGCAGGAAGCTCTGCACGGTGCACGGGGCCTGCTCCCGGTCCAGGGTCAGGCCGATCGGCCCCTGGTTGGTGCGCAGGGTGACCCGGACCGTGCCGTGGTCCGGCGTCTGTCGCGGGTCCCGCGGCAGCGGCACCGGCCGGGCCGCCGGTTCGTCGGGCGTGGAGGTGTACGCGCACGGCCCCTTCGTGGTCCGGGCGGCGCTCGGCCCGTCGGCCGGCGCGGCGACGGCCGCGGTGCCACCGGCGACGACCAGCGCGGCCGAGGCCAGCGCCGTCCCGGCGAGGCGGGCCAGCCGGCCATGGGCACGCGACCCGGCGGCGAACGGTCGGGGTTCACTCGACACTGTGGTCCTCCTGGACTCGTGGTACCGGAGAGGCGGGTGGTACCGGAACGACCGGAGTCTATGGAGGGCGGACCCGGTTGTCGACGCCGGCCGGTCCCGGGCGAGGCGGCACCGGCGAAGGGCGGCGGTCAGTCCCAGGCGACGCGTCGCCGGACCCGTCGGCGGGCCCGCCGGCGGCGGCCGACGGCGAGCAGGACGGCCAGCAACCCGACCAGTACCGCAGCCCCGCCGACCAGCGCCCCACCGCGCCAGTCCGGCGCGCCCACCACCCGCCCGGCGGGATTCGGCGCGGCGGCCACCGGGGCGGACGCCCACGGCGTCGCGCTGGGGGTGGTCACCTCACCGGGGTCGACCAGTCGGCCCACCGCGGCGTCCCGGGGCAGGCCGAAGCCCCAGTCGAGCAGCCGCGCCCCCTGCTCCCAGCCGCGCACCGGGCGGGCCTCCGCACCGAGCAGGGTCACCACCAGCCGCCGGCCACCACGTTCGGCGGCTCCGACGTAGGTGTGCCGGGCCAGGTCCGTGAAGCCGGTCTTGCCGCCCAGCGCCCCCGGGTACCGGTAGATCAACTGGTTCTCGTTCTGGATCTGGAAGCCGGGCTTACGCAGCGCCGGTTGGGCCGGGATCTGGGCCCGCTCGGTCAGTGCGTACCGGCGGAAGGTGGGGTCGGCGAAGCAGACCCGGGCGATCAACGCCAGGTCGTACGCGCTGGTGAACTGCCCCGGCCCGTCCAGCCCGGACGGGGTCACCGCGCGGGTCTGCCACGCGCCGAGCCGGCGTGCCTCGGCGTTCATCTCGCGGACCCCGGCCGCCGCGCTGCCCGCACCCAGGCGGGCCAGCAGGTTGGCCGCGTCGTTGCCGGACTGCAGCAGCAGGCCCAGCCAGGCGGTCTCGACCGAGTAGCGGCCCCGGTCGAGCAGGCCGACGGCGGAGCTGCCGGGCTCGATGTCCAGGTCCGGGCGGGTCACCGTGACCACCTGCTTCGGGTCCAGCTTCGACAGCATGGTGGCGGCGAGCAGCAACTTCTGCACGCTGGCCGGGGTGCCGTACTCGTGTGGGCCGCAGCCGCCGAGGACCGCCCCGGTGTCCAGATCGGCGACCAGCCAGGAGGTCGCGGTGACCGGCGGCGGCGTGGGTGCGCCGGGCGGCACGGTCAGTCCGGTGGTGGCCAGCGCCTCCCCACCCACCGCCTGTTGCGCGGGCACCGCCGGGGGCGGCACGGGCCGGGGAGGTCGGGTCACCTTCGGCGCCGGCAGCTTCGGGCACGGCACGACGGCGGCGCGGGCCGATCCGGCGCGGACCGCACCGCCCGCGTCCGCCGGAGCGGGCGTCACTCCGACGGGGAGTACGGCCGCGACGGCGGCGGCCAGGACCCGGGCTCTCATGCTCAGGCACCCTACCGAGGCGGCAGGCCGCTCCCCCAGGGGGCGCGACTGGCCCGACGGAACCGATGCAGCTCACTTTCGGTGAGCATCCGATGACTCCAGGTTGCCGAAAACGCTGCTCCGGAGTGCAGCCGGGATCGCTCCCACCCTCGCTGAGCTGCGTTTTTACCCATGACCACGGAGAGCTACCGGAAGCTGACCGAAATTCTTGAACGATCTCCGACCGGTCCCCGTATCCATCGCCGCAAGGACGGACCGGGGCGGTCGCCAGTGCCAGACGGCGGACACCGGTCCCCTTCACCCCAGCCACCGTCGGGCCCCCGGACGCGACATCGTCCACGGCCCGCCGGAGATCAGAGGAGAGGTACATGGCCAGGCCAATGCGGAAGAATTCCGTCCTCAAGCTCGGCGGAGTGGGCGCCCTGGCGGTGCTGCTCCTGGGTGGCGGTCTGCAGCTCGCCTCCGCCGCCGAGAACACCGGCAGCAGCGCCGCGCAGACCGTGAACTGCCCCACCGTACGGGACAAGCTGCCGGCGATTCCGGCGGCGGCTGCCGCCGGGGTGGAGCGGGAACTGGCCAACCTGGACGAGGAGATCGCCCGGCAGAACGAGCGGCTGGCCAAGCAGGCGGCCAACCCGCAGGGCGGCGCCAACTTCATCAACAACGCCATCCTCGGCCCGCTGAAGAGCAAGCGCGTCGCGGTGCTGGACCGCATCGAGATCAACTTCAACCGGGTCGGCGCGCAGCGCCCCAACCTGGACAGCCTGGCCACCTGCGGGCTGAACGCCCCGGGCGTCGCCAGCGCGCTGAACAGCTCCGTCAAGGCGGGTAACGCCGGCACGGGCGCGAACACCACGGCCGCCGCCCAGACGGTGAACTGCCCGACGCCGCAGATCCCCGCCGTGCCGGCCCAGGCCGCCGCGAACGTCCAGGCCGAACTGGCCAACCTGAACAAGCAGATCAGCGAGGCCAACGCCCGCCTCGCCCAGCAGGCCGCCAACCCGCAGGGCGGCGCGAACTTCATCAACAACGCCATCCTCGGCCCGCTGAAGGACAAGCGCCAGGCCGCCCTCGACCGCATCGAGATCGCCTTCAACCGCGTCGGCGCACAGCGCCCCAACCTCGACAACTTCGCCGCCTGCGGCCTCAACGGCGCGGGTGCCGGCAACGCCGGGGCCGGGAACGCGGGTGCAGGTAACGCGGGTGCGGGCAACGCCGGAGCCGGCAACGCCGGTGCGGGCAACGCGGGTGCCGGGAACTCCGGTGCCGCCCGGACGGTGAACTGCCCGACGCCGCAGATCCCCGCCGTGCCGGCCCAGGCCGCCGCGAACGTCCAGGCCGAACTGGCCAACCTGAACAAGCAGATCAGCGAGGCCAACGCCCGCCTCGCCCAGCAGGCCGCCAACCCGCAGGGCGGCGCGAACTTCATCAACAACGC
The DNA here is from genome assembly GCF_900091525.1 of Micromonospora matsumotoense. Lineage (GTDB taxonomy): Bacteria > Actinomycetota > Actinomycetes > Mycobacteriales > Micromonosporaceae > Micromonospora > Micromonospora matsumotoensis. The sequence goes on along the minus strand of NZ_FMCU01000027.1, from coordinate 4,422 downwards.
CATCCTCGGCCCGCTGAAGGACAAGCGCCAGGCCGCCCTCGACCGCATCGAGATCGCCTTCAACCGCGTCGGCGCACAGCGCCCCAACCTCGACAACTTCGCCGCCTGCGGCCTGAACTGACCCCTCGCGCACGGACGGCCCGGCGGATGATCCGCCGGGCCGTCCGGCTGTGTAGGGACCGGTCGGCTCAGGGCGCCTCGGCCGCGCCGGTCTCGGCCAGGTAGCCGTACAACGCGGCGGAGGCCCGCAGCCGGCACACGCTGCGGCGGTGCAGGTCCTGCTCCCGGCGGGCCAGTTCGGCCCGGACCCGGTCCGGGCGGCCGGTGCTGCGCAACTCGTCGAGCACCGCGGTGATGATGTCGAACGGGTACCCGCCCCGGCGCAGCAGCGCCACCACCTGCGCGGCCCGCCACTCGGCCACGTCGTACACCCGGTAGCCGGTGCCCCGCTGCCGGTGCGGGCGGAGCAGGCCGCGTTGCTCCCAGAGGCGCAGCTGCGAGGTCCGCACCCCGACCTGGGCGGCCACCACACCGATCCGGGCGTCCCGGCGGGGCACGGCCGTCGCCGGGCTGCCCAGCACCGTCTCGAAGGCGCCCAGCACCCGGGCGATCTCGGCCCGCTCGCGGTCCAGCTCGGCATGCCCGGCGTCCAGCGCGGCGAGCGCCGTCGGCAACTCGCCCCGGTGCACGGCGGCCAACACCTCCCGGGTACGCGACCAGCCGTGCCCCTCGGCCATCCGGCGGGCCACCGCCAGGGCCCGGACGTGGCGTGCGGTGAACATCCGGTAGCCGCTCGGGGTGCGGTCGGTCGGCGGCAGCACCCCGTCGGCCAGATAGTTGCGCACCTGCTGGGTGGAGATCCCCGCGCTGGCCGCGACGTCGACCAGCCGCCACCGTCGCTCCCCCACCCGCTCACCCTATCGGTTGTCATGTGGTTTGAGACTTTCCGCCCGGCGCTCCCCCAGCCAACGCGGTGAGCACCGACGAAAGTCTCAATAAGATCATGAATGAGAAAATCGAAGGTATGGAGCAATCAGCGAAGTCCGCCGACCACCACGACGTGATCGAGGTACGCGGGGCCCGGGAGAACAACCTCACCGGCGTCTCCGTCGACATACCCAAGCGGCGGCTCACCGTCTTCACCGGGGTCTCCGGTTCGGGGAAGTCGTCCCTGGTGTTCGGCACCGTCGCCGCCGAGTCCCGCCGGCTGATCAACGAGACGTACAGTGCCTTCCTCCAGTCGTTCATGCCGAACCTGTCCCGGCCCGACGTCGACTCACTGCGGAACCTGACCCCGGCGATCGTGGTCGACCAGGAACGGATGGGGGCCAACTCCCGCTCCACCGTGGGCACCGCGACCGACGCGTACGCGATGCTGCGGATCCTGTTCAGCCGGCTCGGCGAGCCGCACGTCGGCGGGGCCGGGGCGTTCAGCTTCAACCTCGCCGAGGGCATGTGCCCGGCCTGTGAGGGGCTGGGCCGGGTCTCCGACCTGGACGTGTCGGCCATGGTGGACGTGGAACGCTCGCTCAACGACGGGGCGATCCTGGTGCCGAACTTCGCCGTCGACTCCTGGTACTGGCAGACCATCGTCGGTTCCGGCCTGTTCGACCCGGACGTCAAACTCCAGGACTTCACCGCGCAGCAGTGGGCGGACTTCCTGCACAAGCCGGCCACGAAGATCAAGGTGGGGGCCAACAACTGGACGTACGAGGGTCTGGTGGTGAAGGTCCGCCGGCTCTACCTGGCCAAGGACCGCGAGTCCATGCAGTCGCACATCCGCTCGTTCGTGGACCGGGCGGTCACCTTCACCACCTGCGCCGCGTGCGGCGGGGCCCGGCTCAACGAGGCCGCCCGGTCGTCGAAGATCGCCGGACGCACCATCGCCGAGTGCGCGGCCCTGCAGATCAGCGACCTGGCGCAGTTCATCGGTGGGATCGACGCCCCGTCGGTGGCGCCGCTGGTGGCCGACCTGCGCGACACCCTGGACTCGCTGGTGGAGATCGGGTTGGGCTACCTCAGCCTGGATCGGGAGTCGGGCACCCTCTCCGGCGGCGAGGCGCAGCGGGTGAAGATGGTCCGTCACCTCGGGTCCAGCCTCTCCGACGTGACGTACGTCTTCGACGAGCCGACGGTGGGGCTGCACCCGCACGACATCACCCGGATGAACGACCTGCTGCTGCGGCTGCGCGACAAGGGCAACACGGTGCTGGTCGTGGAGCACAAGCCGGAGACCATCGCGATCGCCGACCACGTGGTCGACCTCGGCCCGGGAGCCGGCACGGCCGGCGGCCGGATCTGCTACACCGGCGACGTGGCCGGGCTGCGGTGCTCCGACACGCTGACCGGTCGGCACCTCGACCACCGGGTCACCCTGCGGACGGCCGTCCGCACACCCACCGGTCACCTGCCGATCCGGGGGGCCGACCTGCACAACCTGCGCGACGTCGACGTGGACCTGCCACTGGGGGTGCTGACCGTGGTCACCGGCGTGGCCGGCTCGGGCAAGAGCTCACTGATCCACGGCTCGCTGCCCCGTCGGGACGGGGTCGTGGTGGTCGACCAGTCCGCCATCCGGGGCTCCCGACGCAGCAACCCGGCGACCTGGACCGGCCTGCTCGACCCGATCCGCACCGCGTTCGCCCGCGCCAACGGGGTGAAGGCCGCGCTGTTCAGCGCCAACTCCGAGGGCGCCTGCCCGACCTGCAAGGGAATCGGGCTGGTCTACACCGACCTGGCCACGATGGCCGCCGTCGCCACCGTCTGCGAGGCGTGCGAGGGGCGTCGCTACACCCCCGAGGTGCTGGGATACACGCTGCGCGGCCGGAACATCAGCGAGGTGCTCGGCATGTCGGTGACCGAGGCCCGGGAGTTCTTTCCGTCCGGGCCGGCCCGGGTCGTGCTCGACCGACTGGCCGAGGTCGGTCTCGGCTACCTCACCCTGGGGCAGCCGCTGACCACCCTCTCCGGGGGGGAACGCCAGCGACTCAAGCTGGCCGTGCACATGGCCGAGAAGGCCGCCACCTACGTGCTGGACGAGCCGACCACCGGGCTGCACCTGGCCGACGTGGACCAACTCCTGGCACTGCTGGACCGGCTGGTCGACGCGGGCAACACGGTGGTCGTCATCGAGCACCACCAGGCGGTGATGGCGCACGCGGACTGGATCATCGACCTGGGCCCGGGCGCCGGGCACGACGGTGGCCGGGTCGTCTTCACCGGCACCCCCGCCGACCTGGTCGCGCGCGGTGACACCCTGACCGCCCGCCACCTGCGCGAGTACGTCGCACCCCGGTAACCGACCGGTCGCGCAGTTCGGCCCGGCGGGGATGCGGTGGCACTCACGCCGGCTGGGACGGGGTGCCGGTCGCGGTCGCGCCGACCGGAACGCGGTACCGGCCGCGCCAGCCGGGGCGGCCCAGGACCGGGGCGGGCTGCGGGCGGGGCTGTCAGCGGTCCGGGAGCCGCCGCAGCCAGACGCGCTGCCAGGGGGTCTCCACGGCCTTCGGGTGGTAGCGGTCGCGGACCCAGCTCACCGCCTGCCGGGCCGGCAGCCCGTCGAGGATCGCCAGGGCGGCGAGGGCGGTGCCGGTCCGGCCGATCCCGCCCCGGCAGGCCACCTCCACCCGGCCACCGTCGTGCGCGCGGCGCAGTGCCTCGCGGAACGCGTCCAGGGCATCCGCGCGGTCGAGGGGCAGCCAGAAGTCGGGCCACCGGATCTGCCGGTAGGGCCAGGCCGGGGCCGGGCCGGGCGCCAGGATCAGGGCGAAGTCGGCGGGCGACACCACGTCGGCCACCCGTCGCCCGCGCACGGTCGCACCGCTGGGCAGGGTGACCATGCCGGTCGAACTGGACCAGTCCACACCCGTGATTCTGCCCGGTACGCACGCAGCGCGCCGCCCCCGACCCTGGTGGGTCGGGGGCGGCGCGTGTCGATGTGCGGGTCGCCTCTCGGCGCGTGGCGCAACGCGGCTCCAGCCGGACGGAACTCCGCGACGGCATTTCAGGTGAGGCCCGGGGACACCGAACACACCGACACCCTGCACAACGCGGGACCCCCCAGGCTCCTTCCCCGCCCTCCAGTGACCCCCGTCACTGCCCGCTGTCCGCCCCACCACCACGGCACCGGTCCCCCAGCCCCACCTGCCGATCGGACGGCGGACGGCGGACGCGGTGTTGGCCGGCACCCCGGGTGTAGGGTGCCGGCCAACGGCGTCATGTGCGGGGTACGGGTCAGCTGTTCCAGTGCTTGGCGACGAGGTCGGCGGCCTGCTGCTCCCACTGGGCGTAGTGGTCGGGGTACGCCGAGACCTGGACGGTCTGGGCGGCCTTGGTCAGGGGCATGTCCTGCCAGCCGTCGACCTGCTTGAGGCCCTTGAGGAACGCCATCGTGGCGTACTCGGGGTCGGTGATCTGCTCCAC
>NZ_FMCU01000002.1 GCF_900091525.1 Micromonospora matsumotoense | reverse complement strand
GGGTAAGGCCCCCAGCTAGACGACTGGGTTGATAGGCCGGAAATGTAAGCCCGGTAACGGGTTCAGTTGACCGGTACTAATAGGCCGAGGACTTGACTACAAAGCTGCTACGCGTCCACTGTGCAACTCTGAACGAACCGAACAACCCCCCATACACTTGTGTGGGTGTGTGTGTTGTTTGATATGTTCATAGTGTTACGGCGGTCATGGCGGAGGGGAAACGCCCGGTCACATTCCGAACCCGGAAGCTAAGCCCTCCAGCGCCGATGGTACTGCACTCGGGAGGGTGTGGGAGAGTAGGACACCGCCGGACAACCTTTAGTTGAGGCCGACCCCTGACGGGGTCGGCCTCAACTGCATTCCCACCCCCACCGACCTCCGACCTGAACTGCCCTCCGCCCTCAACCGCATTCCAGCCCCACCTGCACGGTGATCACCATCCCACCAGGCCCGCCCGCACAGGGACGGGCCTACGGTGTTTCTCCGAATGCAGATCGCCCCATTTTTCGCGGACCCTAATTGCGTCGTCCTTCCGACATTCATGACTATTCTGTCGTCCCCTCGGGAAAATACAAAGGGTGGACGAACTGACCAACCGGAAACAGTCGTTGTCGGATCCGGGCCGGCCAGCAGAAGCCGAATTGTCGACGATCCGGGTCGTGGTGGTGGGTCCTCCGGGCCTGTTGCGCACCGCGCTTGCAGCGGTGTTGGCCGCTGCGCCCGGGTTCGAGTTGGTGGGGGAGAGCGAGCCCGACCACCAGCTGACGGATCGGGTCGTCACCCGGCGTCCGCACGTGGTGCTGGTCGACCTGGACGCGATCGAGGACCCGGCTGTCCTTACCGGACGGTGGCACGCCCGGCTCCCGGAGTGCGCGGTGGTGGTGTTGACCTCCCGGCGGACCGCGCGGGTGCTGCGGCGGGCGCTCGGCGCGCGGGTGCGCGGCATCATTGCGAAGGACGTCCCCCCTCAGGAACTGCTGGATCAACTGCGGCTGGTCGCCGAGGGGCAGCGGATGATCGACCCGGTGACAGCGCTGGCCGCGCTCGACGCCGCCGTCAATCCGTTGAACGGGCGGGAACGCGAGGTGACCGCCGCTGCAGCCCGCGGGCTGTCGACCAAGGAGATCGCGGCGTACCTGCACCTGGCACCCGGCACCGTCCGCAATCACCTGTCCGTGGTGCTGCGCAAGACCGGGGCCCGCAACCGTTGGGAAGCCGTCCTGCGGGCCCAGGACGCCGGCTGGATCTGACTACCCGTGAGAAGGGGTGTCGGTCCAGTTACGAATTCAATAAGATTCCCAACCGTGCGTCATTGGTTGCACACATCTCGTCAACACGGGTTTGATCTCGGGAGTGGCTTATGGTTCGCACACTGCTCGCTCTCCAGGGTGGGCTGCTCCGGGGCGCCCTCGCCCAGCTGCTCTCGGCCGAGCACGACATCGAGATCGTCGGTGAGGTGGACAGTCCGCACCACCTACGGGCGGCAGTCCGGGCCGAGCGCCCCGACGTGGCCGTGATCGAGTTCGGCATGCTGCCCGTGGCGGAACTGATCCACCTGGCAACCGCCGACCCCGCCGCCGATTTCACCGCCGACCCCGCCGGTGATCCGTACTCCTCGGTGACAGGTGCTGATCCGGTGGCCACGGACGTCGCCGGCGGTCCGCACCCCCGACAGCTGGTCGCCCCGCCGGCCACCCTCGTCGGCTCCCTGCTGGTCCTGGTCGAACAGCGACGGGCGGGACGACTCGGCCCCGTGCTCGCCGAGCACGGTCACCGGATCGGCTTCCTCAGCCGCGACGTCCCGCCCGGTCGAATTGTCGACGGGGTGCGTCAGCTCGCCGGGGGACGGGTCGTCCTGGACCCGGATCTGGTGGTCGCCGCCCTGGAGGTCGCGCACAGCCCGTTGACCAATCGGGAGCGGGAGGTGCTCGACGTGGTCGCCGAGGGACATCCGGTCCAGGAGATCGCCGATCGACTGGTGCTGTCCGCCGGGACGGTGCGCAACCACCTGTCGCGGATCATGGCGAAGACCGGGGCCCGGACCCGCTGGGAAGCGGTGCGGATCGCCCGCGAGTCGGGCTGGCTGTGACCGGCCCGGTCCGGCCCGGTCGGGCCCGACCTCGGTCGGTCCCCGGCTCCACCTTCCGCAACCTCCCGGTGCCGGCCTAAGGACTAGGCCCTGCCCCGCTCCCGGCCCGGCCGTCGGCACCGGTCCGGGCCACCGCCGCCGACCCACTCCGGGCCCTCGCCACCGTTCCGGTCGGGGCCACCGCCTCCGGTGCCACGTCCGGCGTCGTCCAGCAGCGGGCGACTACCGACGGTTCCCGCTCCGTCTCGCCGTAGCCGACCAGGGCGCGATAGGCCGCCGAGCGGGTGAGTAGCCCTTCGTGGGTGTCCAGCAGCGCGGTGCGCCCGTCGAGCAGCAGGACCCGCCGGGCCCGCAACGCCGAACTGACCCGGTGCGCGATCACCACCAGGGTTCCCGACCGGGCGGCGAATGCCTTCTCCAGCCGGGCCTCGGTTGCCGGGTCCAGGTGGCAGGTGGCCTCGTCGAGAATGGTCAGTGGGGCGGGGGAGAGCCAGGCCCGCAGCAGCGCCAGCTGCTGGCGTTCGCCTGCGGACAGGTCCCCCGGGCGCAGCAGCGCATCGTGGCCACCGAGCCGGGCCAGCAGCCCGGTCAGGCCCAGCCGGGCCGCCGCCCGGTCCACCGCCTGGTCCGGCAGGCCGGGTGCCAGATAGCCGAGGTTGTCGCGGAGCGTGCCGGTGAAGACGTACGCCTCCTGGGGGATGAGCACCCGCCGGTCGGCCAGCTCCTTCGGCGTGGCGCCGGTCACCGGTAACCCACCGACGTGGACCGCGCCGGACTGGGGATGCAGCACCCCGGCGATCAGCCCGGCGAGGGTCGACTTGCCGATCCCACTGGCCCCGACGATCACCAGATGGTCCCCGACGGGCACCTCGAGGTCGAGGTCGTCGAGCACCGGGTCGGCGTGTGGGCCGTACCGGAAGGTGACCGCGCGCAGCGACAGCGCCGCCGCAGCCCGCTCCGGACCGGGGCGGGACGACCCGGCCGGGGCGGCGGGGAGCGGGGCGGTGCCCGCCGGGGCGGTGCCCGCCGGGGCGGTGCCCGCCGGGGCGGCGGTGCGCAGCAGCCGGTCCAGGGTGACGGCGAACCGGAGGCCACCGGCCGCCACCCCCTGTACCAGGCTGTGCAGTGCCGGCTGCACCCCGCGCGTCACGTAGACCAATGCGCCGAGCACGGCGCCCGCCCCGAGACCCTGGCGGACCAGCCACGGTGTGGCCAACAGCAGCACCGGCACCGGCAGCCAGCCGCCCAGCGCCAGGCTCAGGCCGCGGGTCGCCGCCATGGTGGCCAGCCGGCGTTCCACCCGGGCCTGCGCGTCGACGGACCCGCCGACCCAGCCGGTCACCTGGTCCCGTGCGCCGCTGGCGGCGACGTCGCGATGGCCGGTCACCGCGGTCACCACGGCCCGGCCCAGCTGCTCGTCGACGCGCACGTACTCCCGTTGCCGGGCCACCATCACCGGCAGCGCCACGGCGAACAGGGCGAGGCCGGCCAGCACCGGCACCGCCACCACCAGGGCCACCGGGGCGGCCAGCGAGAACAGGCCGAGCACGGCGGCACCGAGCGCGAACAGGAATCCGCGGACCACCATCAGCAGCCCGGCGTAGGTGTCCCGGACCAGCTCCACCTGGTGGGTGAGCCGGGCCACCGCCGCGTCGTCGGCCCGGCCGCCGGCCGCGCCGGCCACCGCGCCGCGCACCACCCGCCGGAGCAGGTCGTCGCGGAACGGTTCGACCACGGCACCGAGCAGCGCGTACGACCGGTTGGTGCCGGCCGCGCCGACCAGCACCGCGAACCCGAGCAGGGCCAGCCAGGCCAGCCCGACGCCCGGTCGGCCGGCCAGGAAGCCGCTGTCGACGGCGCGTGCGGTCAGCAGCCCGGACAGGGCAGCCGGGAGCACCTCCGCCGCCGACCAGCCCGCCAACCGCCACAGCTGCGCGCGCCGGGCCCGCAATGCGGCCCGGGTCACCCCGACGACGGTGCTCATGACCGGAACACCTCCCGGTAGTCGGGGTCGGCCCACAGTGTCCGGTGCGGGCCGACCGCCCGGACCCGACCGCCCGCCACCCACGCCACCAGGTCCGCGCGGGCGGCCATGCCGAGCCGGTGGCTGACCACCACCCGGGTACGCCGGTCACCGGGCCCGGTCAGCGCCTGGGTCACCTGGTATTCGGTGGCGGTGTCCAGGCTGGACGTGGCGTCGTCGAGGATGAGCAGCCGTCCGGCCCGCAACGCGCGGGCCAACCCGAGCCGCTGCCGTTCACCGCCGGACATGGCGACCTCGGCCAACGGGGTGCCGTACCGGTCGGGCAGCCGTTCGACGAAGTCGTGGATGGCGGCGGCCCTGGCCAGCGGCACCGGGTCCGCGCCGACCCCGACGGCGGCGCCCACCGTCTCGCCGACCAGCACCGGCCGCGCGAACCCGTAACCCACCGCGGCGTGCAGGGCGGCCGGGGTCAGCTCCGGCAGCGGCACGCCGTCCAGCAGCACCTCGCCGTCGTCCGGGTCGCGCAGCCGGCCGGCGACGGCGGCGAGCAGGGACTTACCCGCGCCGGAGGCGCCCACGACGGCCAGCAGCGTGCCACCGGGCACCCGCAGGTCGACCCGGTCGAGCAGGGGCCGACCGTCGCCGTCGCGCACGGTCACCCCGTGCAGTTCCAGGGTTCCAGGTCCGGGCGGCAGGGATCGGACGCCGTACCGTCGGGCGGGTTCGGCGAGCACGTCGGCGGCCCGGCGGCAACCGGCGCGTACCCGGACCGCGGTGTTGAGGGCGGCGACCACGGTGCCGAGGCCGGCACCGAGTGCGGCGTACTGGATGGCGGCCAGCAGCTCCCCGGGCGTCAACCGGCCGGCGGTCAGCGACAGCCCACCGACAGCGACGATCGCGACCTGGAGCAGCGGGTTGAGCACCGCGCCCCGGGTCGCCGCCCCGGCCAGCACCGTCCAGGTCCGCGCGCCGTGCCGGTGCAGCGCGGCGAGGGGGGTCAGCACCCGGTCGACCTCCCGCTCGCCGGTCCCGGCGGCGGCGATGGTGCGCGCCCCGGCCAGCGTCTCCACCAGCCGGCCGGCGAGGTCGCCCTGGGCCTGCTGGTAGCCGGCGACGGCGGCGGAGGCGTCGGCGACGAAGCCGCGCAGCAGCAGGGCGAGCAGCAGCAGCCCCAGCACGAAGGTGCCGCCGAGCCACGGGTCGATCAGGGTGAGCGCCACCAGGCTGCCCACCGGCGGCAACGCCACGGTGGCGGCCGTGACGACGGTGGGTGCGGCCTGTCCGGCGTCGGCGACCTGCCCCACCACCCGGCCGGCCAGGTCACCCACCGGGCGGCGGGCGGCGGTCTGCGGGTCGAGGGCGAACAGGTGCCGGACCAGGGTGTGCCGCAGGTGGGCCACCGACCGGGCGGTGGCCGCGCCGGTGCCGTAGTCCCGGATGACGCCGACGACGACCAGCAGGGCGATCAGGCCGGCGACGGCGGCCAGCCAGCGGCCGGGGGACGCCTGCGGCGCGGTGCCGACGGCGGCGTCGACAGCCCGGCCCAGCACGGCCGGCAGAGCCAGTTCGGCTGCGGTCCCGGCCACGGTGACCACGGCCAGCGTCGGGGTCCACCAGCCGGCCGCGCGCACGGCACGCAGCAGGAGCCGGTCGTCCGGTGTCATCACGCCCCCTCCCACGCCGCGCGGCCCCGGACCGGCAGGTGCCGGTCCGGGGCCATGCGATACCGGTCGATCAGTTGCAGGTGGTGACGCTCAGCGAGCTGTCGCCGCAGAGCAGGAGGCTGGCCTGGCTGCCGCCGCCGGTGCGCTCGGTGGCCGGCAGTTCCATCGCCTGGAGGTCGAGCAGAGCCATGGTCTTACCTCTTTCTGTCGTATGGATGATGTGCCTGGTGGTTGAACCTGGTCGTCGGGCCGACGACCGTGGGCTCAGTTGCAGGTGGTGACGCTCAGCGAGCTGTCGCCGCAGAGCAGGAGGCTGGCCTGGCTGCCGCCGCCGGTGCGCTCGGTGGCCGGCAGTTCCATCGCCTGGAGGTCGAGCAGAGCCATGGTCTTACCTCTTTCTGTCGATGTGGATGTGCCTGGTGGTTGAGGCTGGCCGTCGGGTCGACGACCGTGGGCTCAGTTGCAGGTGGTGACGCTCAGCGAGCTGTCGCCGCAGAGCAGCAAACTCGCCCGGCTGCCGCCGCCGGTACGCTCGGCGGCCGGCAGCTCCATCCCCTGAAGGTCGAGCAGGGCCATGTCATTCCTCCTTTCCACAGTCGTCGGGTCGGTGGGCCCCGGGGTGACCCCCGGGGAGCGGGTGGGCCGTCAGCCGGCCGGGGTGGTGTCGCCGGTCGGGCCGAGCAGCGGCAACCGGACCGGGTCGGTGGGTCGGCTGGCCGCCACGGCGGCCAGCACCCCTGCGGTGCCGGTGGCCAGGTCCATGGAGAGCCGCAGCAACTGGTCGCCGGGGAAGGCGGTGCCGTCGGCGTACGGCAGGGCGTGCCAGCCCAGCAGCCGGGCCTGGGTGTGGGCCACCTCGTACTCGCCCCGGCCGGCCAGGTAGGCCACGATGCCGGCACGGCCGGCGAACAGACCGGACTGGGCGTAGAACGGGAAGTCGGCGCAGCGGCGGATCGCCTCGGCCTGCGCGGACAGGGTGTCGTCGGCCCGGTGGCGCAGGTACCGGTCGAGCACCAGTCCCACCCCGACGCTGCCCTCGGCGAGGTACGGCATGGTCCGCCAGCCCTCGTTGACCTCCAGGTGTCCGTCGTCGCGGCGGACGCACCGGCGCAGGTCCTGCCGCAGTGCGGTGGCGGCGTGGTCGAGCAGGCGTTCGTCGGGCTCCCGCTCGTGCTGGCCCAGCAACATCAGCGCCACCCCGGACCCGCCGCGCATCAGTCCCGCGTACGGGTACCTGCCACCGCTGATCTCGGCCACCGAGTCGACGTCGCCGAGCCGGTCGACGACCAGGTCGACGGCGCGCCGGGCGGCGGTGGCGTAGCGGGACTCGCCGGTCCGCGCGGCGAAGTGGTGCAGGTTCAGCGCGATGCCGGGCAGGCCACCGACCAGGTCGTTGCCGAGCTCCGTCCACGGTTCGTCGAGACAGCGGTCGAGTAGCCGGCGGGCCTCGTCGCGGTGCCCGAGCAGGTCCAGCACGTACGCCACCCCGTGCAGCCCGTCGAAGAAGCCGAGTCGGCTGCCGGAGGCCGGTTCCCGGACCCGGTCGATCAGCCACCGGACGTGGCGGGGGTCGACGGGGGCACCGCTGGCGTGCAACGCCCAGAGCACCCCGGCCGCGCCGTGGGCGAGGTTCAACCCGCCGTCGCTGCCGCTGAACTGCCGGATGTCGCCGGGGAAGAGCCGGTCGTCGCGCTGCGGTGTGGCGCTGGCGGTGATCGCCCGGGCCAGCCGGTCACGCAGACCGGGCCAGTCGTCCGGGTCGACCCGTACCACGTCCGGGTCCAGCCCCGTCCCGGCCGAAGTCGTCGCCGCCGGGGTGACGGGCGCGGGGGCGGTCGGTGGGTCGCCGACGATCACCGCGACGGTCTCGTCGAGCAGTGCCCGGTCGACCGGGAAGTGCGCGGCCACCACGTCGGCCAGGTGCGCCGCCTTCGCCGGGGCCAGTCGCAGCATCGCGGTCAGCGGCAGGAACAGGGCCAGCCGCAGGCAGGCCAGGGCGTAGCGGTCGACGTCGGGGCCGACCCGGTCGCGGGGTGCGGCGAACGCCTGGTTGCGCAGCGCCGGGCGGCTCGCGTCGGCGGCCGGCGCGGCGACCTCGAAGTCGATCAGGGTTACCGCGCCGTCGTCGCCGACCATGATGTTGAACATGTGCAGGTCGCCGTAGACGATGCCGTGCGCGTGGATGGCGTCGACCGCCTCGGCGACCTGCCGGTGCACGTCCAGCGCCCAGCGGGTGTAGTCGGCCCGGTCGGCGTCCGGGTGCACCAGCGGGTAGCGCTGCACCACCTGCTGGTTGAGCGGGCTGCCCTCGACGAACTCCAGGGCCAGGAACTCGTGCCCGCCGAAGCTGAACTCGTCGTGCACCCGGACCAGGTGCGGGACGTCGGCGAGTTGGCGCAGCACGCTGGCCTCCCGCCGCAGCCGGGTCACCGCGTCCGCCCCGGTGGCGTCGAGACCGGCGTGCGGGCGGGCCTCCTTCAACACCACCCGGGCGTCGGTACGGGTGTCCCGGGCCTCGTACAGGCCGCCACCGTTGGAGAAGTGGATGACCTTCTCGATCCGGTAGGGCAGCTCGGTGGTGCTGGCGGCGTTGCGGGCGGCCAGGTGCGGGGCGAGGAAGTCGGGCAGGGTGACCCAGTCGGGCAGGTGGAACACCGGGTCGCGGCGGTCGGGCACCAGGGTGCCGGTGGCGTCGGCGATGGCCGGCACGACCTGACCCTCGGCGGAGAGGCAGTAGCGGGCGGCGAAACCGCCGTAGCGCAGGTAGACCGGGCCGTCGCCGTAGCGCAGGTCGCTCAGGATGTAGGGCCCCTGCTCACCGTCGAGCAGCGCCGCCAATTCCTTGGCGGTCAGCTCCAGCTCGGCGTCGTCACGCGGGTAGACGGTGACGAACTTGCCGCTGCCGCCCCGGCGGGCGTACTTGCTGTTGCGCATCAGCAGCATCCGGGGGCCGCGCAGGTGCTTGAAGGGGATGCCGCGCGGCTGGCAGTACTCCATCACCTGGGTCAGCACCCGCTCGGCGTTGTCCAGCCGGGCCGAGACGTGGATCTTCCAACCCTGGGCGGGCAGGGTGCCGCCGACCGGCGCGTGGATCAGCCAGTCGTCTTTGACCTCGGACTCCCAGCCCGCCGGCTGCGGGCGGTCCGCGGCGTAGCCGATGCCGGTGGCGGTGGCGCTCGCGCTGGACAACGAGTCGTAGAAGAGCGGGTCGACCGCGCAGTACGAGTCGTATCTGTCGTCCATCTCGGCTGCCTCCCATCCCCTGATCGGTTGACGTCAATCCTGCGATCGGCGGGCTGTTGAGCACAGTGCGATGCGTCATCGACCGACGGTGAGATTCCGACCGGAAACTCGTGACAATGGCGGAGTTTGAAATCGTGAATACCGCATCACCTGCGGATCACCGCCGGCGAACACCGCCCCGGGCGCGCGGCGACGAGCGGGGCGTGGGAATCCGTGCGGAGCAGTGCGATCGGAACTGCGGGCGGGACCTGGCGGCACACGCAGAGAACCGCCGGTCGGCAGGGTCCGAAGCGGACCCTGCCGACCGGCGGGACGGGGGCGCGGTTACCGGCGGTCGGCGTACGGGTGACGGGCCAGGCCGGCGTGCACCATGGTGGTGAGGGTGACGATGTCGTAGACCGGCACCCCGAGCCGGGCCTGGATCAGGTGCGCGAACGGCACCAGGTCGGTGCACTCGATGACCACCGCGCCCAGGCCCGGACCGGCCAGGGCGTCCGCCCGGTCCAGCACCTCGGCGGCCAACCGGTCGACGTCGAGGGCGTCGCGTCGACCCTCCAGCATCACCTCCCGGAACTCCGGGGCGTCGGCCATCCCGGCCACCCGGATCGGCACGTCCTGCGCGCCGACCGCGGCCAGGTGCCGGGGCGTCAGCGCCGCCGCGTCGGCGGTCAGCACGCCGACCGTGCGGCCCGGACCGAGCATCCGGTGCACCATCGGCAACTGGAGCAGGCTCGACGAGTGCAGCGGCACGTCCACGGCGGCGGCCAGCTCCGCCTGGAACAGCACCAGGAAACCGCACGCCCCGGTGATCGCGGCGACCCCGGCACCCTGCAGCTCCCGGGCGGCCGTGATGAACGGCGTCAGCAGGGTCGGGTCCGCCTCGCGGACCAGCCGCTGCGGGGTGGCCCCCTCGACGACCCGGTACACCACCGGGAAGTCGAAGGTCACCGGGTTGCGGATGTGGCCGGGGATCTTGTCGAAGCTGGTCTGGAGGCAGAGCACCCCGATCGCCGGCGCGCTCACCGGGCCCTCCGGCGGTGCCGGTCCACCGCGAACGTCGCCACCGGCACGTCCGGTGGCGTACCGGTGACGAGTTGGGCGAGCAGCCGGCCGCCGGCCGGGGCGAGTCCCATCCCGATGTGCCCGTGCCCGGTGGCGACGCTGACGTTGCGGTACGACCCCAGCCGGCCGATCAGCGGCAGACTGTCCGGGGTGCACGGCCGCAGCCCGCTCCACACCCGCACCCGACCACCGGAGTCCATCGCCGGCAGGTACGACCGCACGGTGCGCCGGATCCCCTCGACCCGGCGCGGGGACACGGTGGTGTCCAGGCCGGTCAGCTCCAGTGTCCCGGCGAGACGGACCCGGTCTCCCAACGGCATGACCGCCACCTTTCCCTCGCTGAGCAGGACCGGCAGCGTCGGGGTGGCCGGTCCGGAGTCGACGGTCACCGCGTACCCCTTGGCGGGTTGCAGCAGCAGGCCGACACCCAACTGCCGGGCGCAGGCCACCGACCACACCCCGGCGGCGAGCACCACCTCCCCGGCGCGCAGGTCACCCCGGCTGGTCCGGACGGTGCGGACCAGCCGGTCGACGGTCTCGAAACCCCGTACCTCGGTGTCGGTGAGGATCTCCACCCCGCTGGCGCGCAGCAACCGGGCGAAGGCGACCAGGAACGCCGGGATGTGCAGGGCGGCACCCTCCTCGTTGAGCAGCGCCCCCGCGACGGCGAACTCGACCCCCGGCTGGAGCCGGGCCAGCTCCGCCGGGTCCAGGGTCCGCAGCGGCACCCCCCGGGTCACCGCCGCCGGCACCGTCGCGCGCGCCTGCGCGTACCCCTCGGGGGTCTTGCAGGCCAGGAGCATGCCGCGCGCGGTGAGGGTGCCGGCCAGCTCGTCGTGCGCGCAGACCTCCCGCAGGATGGCCAGGCTGCGCTGCTTGAGGTCGAGCAGCACCTCGAAGCCGGCGCGGGCCTGCCGCTCGGTGCAGTGCCGGCGGAAGTGCCACAGCCAGGTGAGTAGCTCCCGGTCGAGCCGGGGCCGGACGTGGAACGGGCTCTCCGGGTGGAGCAGCCAGCGCAGCCCCTTCGCCGGCACGCCGGGCTCGGCCAGCGGCGCGGCGCCTTGGGTGCCGACGAAGCCGGTGTTCCCCGACGAGCAGGCGGCCGGGTCGCCGACCTCGCCCCGGTCCACCACGGTCACGCTCAGCCCGGCCCGGCGCAGGAACCAGGCGCAGAACAGCCCGGCCACGCCCGCGCCGACGACCAGGACGTCGGGATCGGACCGCCCCGGTACGGCATCCGGCGTGGGCGTCGTCGCCACGTCGACCCCGCTACAGGGTGACGACGAAGAAGCAGGTGGGCAGGTTGACCACGACCCGTTCCCAGATCTCGGCGCACAGCGCCCGACCCGGCTCGGCGAAGGTCCCCGGCGGCGGCTCGGCGAACCGGATGGTCGACCGGCCGGCGTCGAACAGCACCGCGCCGTGGCCGAAGTCGCCGACGATCGCGGTGCCCGGGTCCACCAGCCGGGTCCGGACGATGAAGACGCCGTTCTCCTCCACGTCGCGCATCAGGTGGCCCTCGCCGAGCAGCCGGTAGTAGTCCGCCGGGTTGATGATCAGCCCGTCGGCGGTGCTGCCCATCTGCTCGACCTCGTTGCAGGCGGCCAGGATGCTCGAGGCGAACGGCGCGGGGTCGGTGAGCCGGCCGAGCTGCGGCATGTTCAGCAGCCCGCCCTCGCCGCGCAGGATGGTGTGGTTTTCGGCGGTGGCCAGCCGCACCACCAGGCGGTAGTCGATGAACTGGGCGAAGCCGACCGGGTCGGCCCACAGTTCGTCGGGCACCTGCACCCACGCCCGGGTGGTCAGCAGCTCCGGGATGGGGGAGCGGTGGAAGTGGTTGGCGGCCTCCCGACGCAGGTCCGCGCCGTCCACGGCGGGGTCACCCGGGCGGGGCGGGCTCTCGTGCCAGTAGAACTCCTGCGGCTCCCGGGACAGGTCGACCACCTTGAGCACGTTGCGCGACGGGTAGCGGGGCTTGCGCCGGGAACTGGTGAGCGAGTCGGTGATGGTGACGTCGTAGTCGACGGCGGTGCCGAAACCCTCCTTGGCGAACGCCTCGACGAACAGCCCGCCGGGCGACATCTGGGTCTTGCGTTCGGCGACCACCTCGGCGATCGTCCGCTTGACGGTGTCGGTGCGCTGCATGACTTGCCCTCCTGGTCTCAGCTGGTGCGCGGATGCCGGCCGGCGGCCGGTGCGGCCAGTCGCACGGGCCGGCGCGCGAGGCGGCGTGGCGGGCCGGTCAGGCCGGTTTGCGGGCGACGAACATGCCCCAGCCGAACTCGCCCCGGTCGATCGCGGCCTGGATCTCGTCGCAGGAGGCGGCGAAACCGAGGATCCACTGCCGGGCCGCCTCGTCGTCGCTGGCGGCGGCCCGCTGCCGGGCGGTCTCCCCGAGCACCCGGTAGGTCTGCCGGATGTGGCTGTCCAGGCTGCGGGCGACGGTCACCTCGAACCCGGCCGCGGTCAACGCCTCCCGGTAGCCGTCGAGGGAGTAGCCGCTGCTCCACCGCACCCGGTCGTAGACGTGCCGGCGGGCCGCCTCGCCGATCTCGGCGACGGGTTGCAGGAAGTCGGTGACGGCCAGCGTCCCGCCGGGGGTCAGCACCCGGAACATCTCCGCGTGGCTGCGCGGCTTGTCCGGCACCAGGAACAGCGCGTCCTGGCTGACCACGTGGCTGAAGCTGCCGTCGCCGTACGGCATGGCGGTGGCCGAGCCGTGGCGGAAGGCGATCGGCAACCCGTCGCCGCGCTCGGCGAGCTTGCCCTGGGCGAACCGGACCCGCTCGATGCTCAGGTCCAGCCCCTCGCCCCGGCACCCGGTGCGCTCGGCCAGCCGCAGCAGGAAGTTGCCGCAGCCGCAGCCGACGTCCAGCACCGTCGAGGAGGTGTCGATGCCGGCGTCGGCGGCGAGGATGTCGGAGGTCCGGTCGGCCGCCGCCGGGTAGTCGGTGTCGTCGGCGTCGGCGAAGTAGCCGGTGTGCAGCACCCCCTCGCTGTCCCAGAAACTCAGGTACGTCTGGGTGGTCTGGTCGAAGAATTCGGAGACGTCCCGTTCGGTGAACTGGCTGGTCGTGGACATGCGGGCACTCCTTCGTGCGTGAGGCGGGGCGTCGGGCCGGCCGGAGCCGGGCGGGCGGTGGTCAGGCGGGAGGGGGTCAGGCGTAGGTGTCCTTGCGGACCCCGGTCAGGTGGGGCAGCTCCGGGCCGGTCGCGGAAGCGCCCCCGTCGATCAGGTGCACCCCGGCGGTGACGAACGAGGCCCGCTCGCTGGCCAGGAAGGCGGCCACCGCGGCCACCTCGTCCGGCCGGGCCAGCCGGCCCAGCGCGCTGTGGTGCCCCATCGCCCGCAGCCGGGCCTCCACGTCGCCGTCGGTGGCGAGCCGGGCCGCGGCGCGTTCCATCGGCGGGGTCCGCACCCCGCCCGGGGCCAGCACGTTGACGGTGATGCCGTCCCGGCCGACATCGACGGCGAGGCCCTGGGCGAAGCGGACCAGCGCCGCCCGGGTCACCCCGGACAGCACCAGCGGCCCGATCGGCACACAGGCGGTCTCGGAGGCGATGAAGAGCAGCCGCCCCCACCCGGCGGCCCGCAGGTGCGGCAGCGCGGCCGTGGCCAGCGCCACCGCCGGCAGCAGCACCCGGTCCACGGCGGCCCGGTAGTCCTCGACGTCGAACCCGGTGGCGGTGCCCACCGGTGGGCTGCCGCCGCCGGCCACCAGCACGTGCACCCCGCCCAGGTCGGCGGCGACCGCGTCGACCCAGCGGCGGGCCGCGTCGGGGTCGGTGAGGTCCACACTGGTGGCGCTGACCCGGCCGGTAGCCACCTGGGCCACCTCCCGCTCGGCGTCGGCCAGCCGCTGCGGGTCGCGCCCGCAGATCGCCACCTGGGCGCCCTCGGCGGCGAACTCCTTCGCGCAGGCCAACCCGATGCCGCTGGTGCCCCCCGCGACGAGGGCCACCCGCCCCTTGAGCCCGAGATCCACGCCTGTTACCTCCCGTTGTCCGGTGTGCTGCCGACCTTCGCCGCAGCGGAGTCACCCGTCGACCGGTAGCCGTAGCGGCCGAACAGCGGCCAGGCCAGTGCGGTGGCGGCCCACCGACGGCGGGATGACAGGGTGCGCCGCCAGCCGTCGTCGGAGTCCCGGATGAGGGTCGGCCCGGTGCGGAACCGGTCCGGGTTTCCGGTGACCGTGTGGTTGGTGTGCAGCTGCACCGTGCGGCCGTGCACCGGGTTGCCGGCCGGGTCGGCGGCGCAGAGCCGCAGCAGCGCGTCGACGGTGCCGGCCGGGTCGGCGGTGAACTGTTCGTAGCGCAGGAACATCGACCTGTCGGGGTGCCGACGGGTGATCGCGGCGGAGGCCAGGTTGAAGCCGTGCCAGTAGGCGGTGCTGCGGGCGGCGGACATCGCGTAGACGTACTGCTTCGGCTCCCGCCACGAGTGCGCCACCGCCCGGGGGTCGCGGACCAGGTGCACGTAGTACGGCCGGATGCCGGGCAGGTACGACAGCAGCGCCGCCTCGCCGGGGATCTTCGTGGTGTCCACGATCACCCGTGCGCCGGTCCGGGCGGCGATGCCGTGGTAGACCCGGCCCATCAGGTCGGCGTGCGCGCGGGTCTCGTCGTCGTGCAGGCCACCCCGCAGCACCCGCCAGGTGTGCCGGGTCCGTACCCGGGACCACTGCCGCCGGATCACCGTCTCGGCGTGCGCGTCCGGGGAGGTGTCGTCGGGTCGGCCGATCGGCAGCACCGTCGACCAGATCGGGCAGCCGGTCAGTGCCTCGCCGCAGCCGCACCGGTCGTTGACCCCCCGACCGGTGGCGTTCTTCCACAGGAAGTGCAGCTCACCGACGTGGAAGAAACCGGGCACCTCGTTGAGGACGTTACCGATGATGGTGCTGCCGTTGCGGCACCAGCCGGTGACGCACAGGACGGTCAACGGGTCGCTCATCCGGCGCGTACCTCCGTGGGTGTGGTGACCGGGCGGCCGATGCGTACCGCCAGCGCCGCCGCGACCAGCGCGCAGGCCGCGCCGGCGGTGAAGACCGCCGGGTAGCCGAAGCCGGCGGCGACCAGGCCGGTGACCGGCCCCCACACCGCGAGCCCCAGATCCCAGAACGAGGTGTACGCGCCGATCGCCGCGCCCTGCCGCGCCGGGTCGGTCCGGTTCATCACCATCAGCGCCAGCGACGGGTGCAGCAGCGAGAAACCGACCCCCATGATCACGCTGCCGACGACCGCGACCGGCAGGTTGGGGGCGACGGCGATGACGGCCAGCCCGACCGCCTCGCCGACCCCGCACCAGGCTGCCACCCGGCGCGGGCCGAGCCGGTCGGGCAGGTGACCGATGACCAGCCGGGTGCCGGCGTAGACGGCGCTGAAGCAGCTCAGCACCACCACCCCGTGGCCGATATCGCGGGCGTCGAGGTGCAGCACCACGAACGCGGCGAGCCCGGCGTAACCGGCGGCGCCGAAGGTGAGGGCGATCCCGGGCAGCAGCGCCGGCCGCAACAGCAAGCCACCGCCGCCGCCGGTCGGGGCGGTGCGGGGTGGCGTCGGCACCATGGCGATCAGCCCGGCGGCGATCAGTGGCGCGGCGGCGCTGAGCACCCAGACCGCCGTGAAGGAGACCTGTTGCAGCGTCGCACCGAGGAACGTGCCGGCGGAGATACCGCCCCACATGCTCACCCCGTAGAGGCCGATGAGCTGGCCGCGCCGGTGGTGCGGGGCGAGCGCGACCGTCCACACCGCACCGGCGGTGAACAGGGCGGCCTCCCCGGCACCGAGCAGCAGCCGCACCGCGACCAGCGCGGGCACGCTCAACGGCAGCAGGTAGAGCAGGCCCCCGGCGGCGACGACCAGCGCTCCGGCCAGCATCACCGTGCGGTGGCCGTGCCGGTCGGCCAACGCACCGGCGACCGGGCGGACCAGCAGCGCGGTCACCGCCGTCACGGTGACCACCAGGCCGACGGTGAAGTCCCCGGCGTCGTGCCGGTCGCGCAGGAAGGCCGGGAGCACCGGGATGACGGCGGTGAGCCCCAGGTAGCCGGCGAAGAGACCACCGAAGATGCCCACCATCGCCTGCCGTGGGACGGCGGCGTCCCGGGTGGGTGCGGTGGTCATGCGCGCACCGGCTCCGCCCCGACGGGAGTGGGCCCGGTCGGCTCCGTTCCGGACGCTGCCGGGGTCGACGCGGCGGCCACCTTGCGGACCGCGCGGATCAACTCGTCGCAGTCGTCGGGGGTCAGGCTCGACGACAGCGGCACGTCGACCGTCTCGGCGAGTAGCCGGGCGGTACGCGGCAGGGTGGCGCGGATCCGCGCCGGGTCGGTGTCGTCGTACATGAACCGCCAGTTCCAGAACGCGCGCACGTTGAGGTCGTCGTCCGCGCCGATGTTGCGGGCATCGATGCCCTCGGCACGCAACGCCCGCGCGAACCAGCCGGCGTCACCGTCGGGCACCCGGAACACGAAAGCCTCCCCGAGGTACGCCCCGGGCGCGACCGGGGTGCGGATCGCGATCTCCGCCACGTCGGCCAGCGCGCCGCTGACCTGGGCGTAGTTGCGGTGGAACAGGGTCAGCCGCTCCGGCAGCCGGGTCAGTTCGGCTCGTAGCAGGGCGGCCCGGATCTCGTCCATCCGTAGGCTGAGCAGAGGCAGGTTCAGCCCGTCGACCGGCGGCTCGGTGTCGGGGAAGTGCCGGCGCAGCCGCCCCTCGTACGCCCCGGACAGTGCCACCGCCCGACCGAACAGGGTGGTGTCGTCGGTGACCAGGAAGCCGCCCTCACCGCAGTTGAGTGCCTTGTCGGACTGGGTGCTGAACGCCCCCGCCACCCCGAAGGTCCCGAGTTTGCGACCGCCAAGCTCGGCACCGAGCGCGGGCACCGCGTCCTCGATCAGTGGCACGCCCATCTCGGCGGCGAAGGCGGCCAGCGCCGCCACGTCGGCGGCGAAGCCGCGCATGTGCACCACCAGGATCGCCTTGATCTCCGGCCGCCATCGGCGGCGCAGGTCGTCGAGATCCATCCGCAGGTCGTCGTCCACCTCGACCAGGAATGGCCGGCAGCCGGCGAGCACAATGGCGCTCGGGGTGGCGACGAAGGTGAATCCCGGACAGGCCACCAATGCGCCCGGCGGAACGGCGGCTCCCATGATGGCCAGCGCGAGCGCGGCGGTGCCACTGGAAACCGCGAGGGCGTGCCGGGTGCCGAAATAGCGGCACAGTTCGGCCTCGAACTGCCCGCACTCCGTTTCCGACTCGTCGCGGTGGTCGTAGCGGAAGTAGAGATGGCTGCGGATAGCGCGCATCGCCGCTTCCTCGTCCTCCGCGCAGACGTGCACCGCACCCTTGTCATAGGTGGGCCAGGGGGTGCGGCGGATCGGTGCGCCACCGTGGATGGCAAGCTGTTCGTGCAGCTCAGCGCCGTTTGAAACCGGCCGGGGCCGGGTCGGCGCGGGATCTTCGTCGTTCCCGTTCACCGGTGTGCTCCTGACTGCCTGCGGCGGCTTTCCCGACTGGGTCGATAGGGAATTGCGCACGAGGTTTCCACCTCGCGGCAATCTCGTCGAAACGCCGGAACAACCACCAGATCCGACATTTGCGCGGGCCGGGAATCCAGTGAACAACATGATTGCTGTCGTGATGCGGGCCGTCAACCGTGCCGGCGAGAACGAGCGCCGACTTAACACCCGTTGAGGTCAGTCGGCCACGACCATCGTGGCGCACAGTGACCATTACGAATGACGAATGTCGGGCAATCCGCCGGGGCTGAACCGTCCCGGCCTGCCGGTATGCGGGGCCGGCCGTGGACAGGCCTCCTACCGTCCGTGCGGGAGGTCCGGTGCGTCAGACGTCCCCACCCGCCGCCGGGATGTACCCCCGGTTGTCCGACCGGGCGGCACGGTGGCCGGGGGATGGGGTGGCAACCGCAGGACCGTCGCCGCACTCGCCTCCTCGCCACGGTGTCTCTGCTGCTCGTATCCGGTTGCACGCCACCGACGAACCTGGGCCCGCAGCCGTCGGCCCGACCTGCCCGTCCGATAGGTACGCCGCCGATGCCTGCCTGGTGGTGGCGCAAGCGATCGAGGAGGGGGACCTGAGCTTCAGCGCAGCCACCGGCCCTGCCTTCCGTGTCGTTGTGCCGACCGACCCTGCTGTCAAGGAGGCCGGTCGGCAGTCGGCCCTGGTCGACAAGGAGGCCGGGGGCCTCCTTGTGCACAACGATCCGAGCGAGAGTCGCCGTCCGTGGTGCAGAGGCCGTCGTTAGATGGTGTAGAGGACCTTCACCCCGCTGATGCTCGTCGCCGAGACGGCGGTGCCACGGACGTTGGAGTTGAGGTTGCGCCAGCCGTTGTTGCTGGCGGCCTCGTGCACCGTCCCACCCACCACGGTATAGATGATCTTCACCCCGTTGAAGCTGATCGCGGCCAGGGCGTCGGGGCTGACCCCGGAGATCCCCGAGTTGAGGTTGCGCCAGCCGTTGGCGCTGTTCGCCTCGTGCACCCAGCCGCCGATCACCGTGTAGATGTACTTCGCGCCGTTCAGGCTGATCACGGCCAGGGCGTTGGCGCTGACCCCGGAGATGCCGGAGTTGAGGTTGCGCCAGCCGTTGTTGCTGGCCGCTTCGTGCACCGTCCCACCGACCACGGTGTAGATGATCTTCACGCCGTGGTGGTTGATGGCAGCGAGGGCGTTGTTGCTGACCCCGGAGATGCCGGTGTTCAGGTTCTGCCAGCCGTTGGCGCTGCTCGCCTCGTGCACCCAGCCGCCGACCACGGTGTAGATGTACTTCACCCCGTCGACGCTGATCACGGCGAGGGCGTTGTTGCTGACGCCGGAGATGCCGGTCCAGAGGTTGCGCCACCCGGTGTCGCTGGACGCCTCGTACACCCGGCCGCCGTTGACCGTGTAGAGCAGCTTGTTGCCGTTGATGACCATCGACGCGGTGGCCGAGCCGGTGATGCTGTTGACGGGCAGCATCTGCCAGCCGCTGTGGCTGCCGGACTCGTACACCTGGCGGTTGGCGGGCTGCCCGCAGTTCTGGCTGGTCATGTTCCGGGCCGGCGAGGTGGGGCCGGAAATGTAGAGGGGACCGGTGGACGGGCTGCCGTCAGAGGTGATGCCGGAGGCCACCCCGTTGAAGTACGACTCGGTCTTGACGCCGTCGCGTACCTGCTCGAAGTGCAGGTGCGGGCCGGTGGAGTTGCCGGTGCTGCCGACCCGGCCGAGTTGCTGGCCGGTCGACACCCACTGTCCGGCGGCGACCATCGGCGTCTCGATCATGTGCAGGTAGAGCGTCCGCCACCCGTCGCCGTGTTCGATGATCACATGCCAGCCGCCGCCGCTTCCCCAGCCGGCGAACGAGACGGTGCCGCCGTACGAGGCGAGAATCGGCCGGCCGTTGCTGGTGCCGCCGGTGAAGGTCAGGTCGATGTCGTAGTCGTCGTGGCCGTAGTAGGTGGCCATCCGCCAGGTCTCACCACAGGGCACCGGCATCTGGAAGTTCGGCCGGGGACCGGCGGCCTGGGCCGGGGTGGCCACGACAGCGGCGGCGCCCGCGACCGCGAGCACCGCGACGCCGGCGGTCGCGAGCGCCAGGCGGGCCGAGGCGAGGACCCGGGCGAGTGGACCCGTCATGGGCGGAATTCCCTCCTGAGTGGAGCATTGGTCGAAGGGTGTCGATCCTACGGTCCACGCGTCCCGCCGAGGGGCCCGCACGCGACCACCGCTGCCCCGGCCCGCGCGGTGGTCCGGTGTCGCCGGCCGGGTGTCGCGCGGTCCATGGTTCCGATCGGCGCGGATCAGCAGCCAACTCACCTTCGTCGCGAACATCGGCACATACAGGTCTCCCCTTCGCCGGGGGAGCGCACAGCGTGCCGGTGAGGTTGTTCCCGAGGTAGGTGAAGGCCAGGCAATTCGTGCGGCTCAGCCGACGGCCACCGAGGCGGCGACGGCCACCATGATCACGGCGATCGTGGCGTCGATGACCCGCCAGGCCGCCGGGTGGGCGAGCAGTGGCCCCAGCCGGCGGGCGCCGAGCCCCAACCCGGTGAACCAGATCAGGCTCGCCGTGGCCGCTCCGGCACCGAACGCCCACCGGTTCGGGTCCTGATGGGCGACCGTGCCGAGCAACACCACCGTGTCGAGATAGACATGCGGGTTGAGGAACGTGAACGCGAGGCAGGCCAGCAGCGTCGCGCGCAGCGTGGCCGGGGGGCGGTCCAGCGGGGTCAGGGCGGTGGGACGCAGGGCGCGGCGGGCGGCCAGCACCGCGTACCCGAGCAGGAAGGCGACGCCGCCCCACCGGACGGCGGCCAGGACGGCGGGTGATCCGGTCAGCAGCGCGCCGAGGCCCGCGATGCCGGCGGTCATCAACGTGGCGTCGGCGGCCACACAGACCGCCACCACCGGGAGCACGTGCTCACGGCGTAGCCCCTGACGCAGCACGAAGGCGTTCTGCGCCCCGATGGCGACGATCAACGCGAGGGAGAAGCCGAAACCGGCGAGCACGGAACCCATGGCGGCCAGGCTAGGGCGGGCGACTCCCGCACTCCAGCTAAAGATTCTTCACGGCCGTTAGAATCGCTCATGTCACTCGACCCGGTCCAGCTGGTGACGTTCCAGGCGGTCGTCACCCACGGCAGCTTCGACGCCGCCGCGCGGGTGCTGCGCGTCACCCCGTCGGCGGTCAGCCAGCGCATCAAGGCGTTGGAGCAGGCCGTCGGGCAGGTGCTCGTGCGCCGCACCCGGCCGTGCGTGCCGACGGCCGCCGGAGCACCCCTGGTACGCCTCGGCGGGCAGTTGGCGCTGCTGGAACAGGAGGCCCTCGACGCGGCACGCGGCGCGCTGCGCGACCACACCCACACCCGGGTCGCCGTCGTGGTCAACGCCGACTCCCTCGCCGGCTGGTTCCTGCCGGCCCTGACCGCCGTGCCCGACGTGCTGGTCGACCTGCGCACCGACGACGAGGGGCACACCGCACACCTGCTGCGCGACGGCACCGTGATGGCGGCGGTCACCACCGAACGCACCGCCGTACAGGGCTGCCGGGTCCTGCGCCTCGGCGCGCTGCGGTACCTCGCCGTCGCCGCACCCGCCGCCCACTCGGCGTGGTTCGCCGACCGCGAGCCCGCGACGGCGTTCCCGACCGCGCCGATGATCCGCTTCGACCGCAAGGACACCCTGCAACACCGCTTCGTCCGTACGCTCATCCGGCGCGACATCGACCCGCCGACGCACTTCGTGCCGGGGACCGCCGGTTTCACCCAGGCGATCCGGCTCGGCCTCGGCTGGGGCCTGCTCCCCGAGGCCGTCGCCCGGCCCGACCTCGCCGCCGGTCGCCTCGTCGACCTGGCCGCCGGCCGGCACCTCGACGTGCCGCTGTACTGGCAGTACTGGCGCCTGGAGTCGACGGCGTTGGCGGCGCTGACGGCGGCGGTCCGGACCGCCGCCAGCACCGCACTGCGCCTCGTCCGATGAGGACCAGCTCCCCCCGCCTGCTCGAGGTGCACCTGCACGGCAGTTTCTCAGCGACTGCGCACCGACGCGGACCTCACCGAGGACGGCGTACGACAGTCTGCGCCTACGGCGCGGGTTCCAGCACCACGACCGGGATCTGGCGGGTGGTCTGCTGCTCGTAGTCGGCGAAGCCCGGGTACGCGGCCTTCTGGGCGCTCCAGATCCGTTCCCGCTCGTCCCCGGCGGTGACTCTGGCGACCAGCTCGACGGTGTCCGTGCCGATCTCCGCCCGGACCCGAGGATGGGCGAGCAGGTTGTGGTACCAGTCGGGACTGGTGGGCGCGCCGGCCTTGGAGGCGAACACGGCATAACCGCCGTCCAGCTTCTGGTACATCATCGGGTTCACCCGGGGTCGGCCGCTCCTGGCACCGACGGTGTGCAACAGCAGCAGCGGGGCACCGGCGAACTGTCCACCGACCTGCCCACCCTGGGCACGGAACTCAGCGATGATCTTCTCGTTCCAGTCGCTCACGTCTACTCCTCGTACCGCCCGTCAGATCCTTGGTCAACACTATGCCGGCGGTCGCGACCGGGCACGGCGACGGGACCAGGTGCCGACGAACCCCGGCGACCTGTGCCGTTCGCGGGGAATGGCCGCTCAGGATGGCACCGGCGCGGCGACGAAAGTCCTGCGGTACGCCTGCGGCGACACCCCACTGAGCCGCTTGAACTGGACCCGGAAGTGCGCCGGTGAGGCGAAACCGACGAGGTGGGCGATCCGGTCGACGCCGTGGTCGGTGCGTTCCAGCAGTTCCTGCGCCCGGCGGATGCGCACGGCGGTGACCCACTGCATCGGGGTACGGCCGGTCTCCTCGTGGAAGCGGCGGTTGAGCGTACGCACGCTGAGCCCGGCCCGGGCCGCCACGTCGGCCAGGGTCAGCCGCTTGTCGGCGTGCGACTCCCACCATTCCAGGACCGGGCCGAGGCCCACCCCGGCGGGGTCCGCGCCGGGGCGCACGATGAACTGCGCCTGCCCGCCGTCGCGGTGCAGCGGGGCCACGGCCTGCCGGGACGCGTCGGCGGCGACCGCGGCGCCGTGGTCACGGCGTACCAGGTGCAGGCACATGTCCACGCCCGCGGTCGCCCCGGCGGAGGTGACGAACTGGCCGGTGTCGACGTACAGCACCTCCGGGTCGACCCGGACGGCCGGGAACGTCGCCTGTAACCGCTCGGCGGCGGCCCAGTGCGTGGTGGCCCGCCGGCCGTCGAGCAACCCGGCGGCGGCCAGGGTGAACGCGCCGACGCAGATCGACGCGATCCGGGTGCCGGCGGCTGCGGCGGCCCGCAGCGCGTCCCGCACCCCACCGGGCACCGGCGCGGCCGGGTCGTACCGGCCGGGCACGATGACGGTGTCGGCGTGGGCGAGCGCGTCGAGGCCTCGGTCGACGGCCAGCCGCAGCGGGCCGGCGTCGACGACCGGCTCGCTGCCGCAGACCAGCACCCGGTAGCCGGCCCGACCGCCCGGCAACCGCACCCGGCCCAGCACCTCGATCGGGGTGGCCAGGTCGAACGCGATCGTGCCCGGGAGCGCCAGCACCAGCACGGTGTGCACAGCGGCACCTCCTTCGGATCGACGGCGGGCACCCGGCAACGTGCGGGGTGGCAAGAAGCCGTCGGGCCATGGCAATCCTGCCACTGGCCGGCGGCTGCGGCGAGGCCGAGGATCGTGGACATGCTGATCCAGATCGTGTTGTTCGACGGGTTCGACCCGCTCGATGTCATCGCGCCCTTCGAGGTCCTGGCGGCCGGCGCCGACGCCGCCGGGAGTGCCCTGACGGTGGAACTCGTCTCGGTCGAAGGCCCCCGGGAGGTGGTCGGCGGCACCCGGGGCCTGACGCTGCGCGCGACCGCCCGGCTGGACCCGGCCCGGCCCGGCTACGTCGTGGTGCCCGGTGCCAGCGGACCCACCACCGGTGACCCCGACGAGGGCGTGGCGACGATTCCCGTGCTGCTGGCCCGGTTCGCCGACTCGGCGGCCGTACCGCTGCGCGCCGCCCTCGACAACCCCGACGTGACGGTGGCGGCCGTCTGCGGCGGGTCGCTCGCCCTGGCCATGGCCGGCCTGATCGAGGGTCGCCACGCGGTGACCCACCACCTCGGCATGGACGCGCTCGACGCCACCGGCGTGCGCGCGGTGCCGGCGCGGGTCGTCGACGACGGCGACCTCGTCACTTCCGGCGGCGTCACCTCCGGCCTGGACCTCGGGCTGCACCTCCTGGACCGGGAGTTCGGTCCCCGGGTCGCGCACGCCGTGGAGATCCTCTTCGCGTACGAGCGACGCGGCACCGTGTGGCGTGCCGCCGGCCACCTACCCGTCACGGTCTGAGGAGGCAACGGTGGCACATCCCGTGATCGGCACCTGGGACGTGAGCCTCAAGACCCCCATCGGCACGCTCCGCGCCACCTACGTCTTCCACGACACCGGCGGGGTGCCCGCCGGCACCGCGTCGACGGCGTCGGAGACCGTGGCGCTGACGGCACTGTCCTGTGTCGAAGACCGGGTGACCTGGCGGCAGTCGGTGACCCGGCCGATGCGCCTGCACCTCGACTTCGACGTGGTGGTGGACGGCGACACCCTGGCCGGTCACTCCCGCGCGGGCCGACTGCCCCGCACCGCGGTCACCGGCACCCGCCGCACGCCCGCTCAGGTCACCAGACCCGCCCGGTAGGTGTGGACCCCCGCCTGCACCGGTCGCGTAGGTCGAGCTCGCCCGGGTCGGCGGTCGGCGGGGTGAGACCGGGACCAGGCCCGATGATCTTCGGGGGGAGACCCGGCGGAGCGGGGGGAGAGCCGTCGGAACTCATCACGCGCCTCCTGGGTGAGATCGGCTTGAGGTGGGAGGTGGATCAGGTGGCGGGGATGCCGACGACCTCGACGTCGACGTCCTCGGCACGCAGCGCCTTCACCGCCCGGTAGAGCGCCACCTGGGCGAAGGTGAACAGCGTGCCGACGGTGACGGCCCGGCCACTGCCCAGGGCGATCGCGTAGATCACCTTGCGGGGTCGGAAGTCCGCACCGATCTCCCGGCCGTGGGGCTGCCGCCGGACCAGTTCGGCGAGCCGCTCCCGGGCGTCCGCCTCGTAACGCAGGGCGTCCACCGAGGCGGCACCCTGGGCGAAGAGGTGGCTCAGCGGGGAACTGCCGGAGGCGCGCTTGACGTGGATCAGCTCGCCATCCGGGCCGAGCAGGTCGCAGGCCTCGATGCCGCGCCGGTGCTGAGCCGTGCGGAGCAGCTTCTTGTCCAGCAGGACCAGGCGGGGGTCGCGGTCGGCGGCGGCCCGGTTGTAGGCGTCCTCGTCGGGTAGGTCGGACGTCCACGGCGGCAGGGCGGTGCCGCAGGGGCGGGCCAGGATCCCGGCGATCTCCTGGTGCAGGAACTCGCGGTGCCGGTCGCCGATCTCGTACCAGCCGCCCTCGTGTAGCAGCAGGTGGCTCGTGCCGACCGCCACCTCGGCGGTGATCCAGCGGGAGGCCGGCATCGAGACCAGTTCCTCGGTGCCACCCGCGTCGGCGCAGAGGGTGATCCGTCCCCGCTGGAGCCCGGACCACCGGTCACCGTCGGACGCCCGACGGGTGTGGGCCAGCAGGGCGGGCAGGTCCAGCTCGGGGGTGAGGGTGGCCCGGCGGCCGGACTTCGGGACCTGGATCCGGTAGGACCGGACGTCCTCGATGTCCGCGACGAGATCGCCGGGGACGGCCATCCCGAGGTGCGCCGGGTCGGGCTGGCCGAGCCGCGCGTCCAACTCGGCGGCGAGCGCGGGCAACCGGGGGTCCCGGGAGGAGACCGGCCGGATCTGGGTGACGAAGGCCAGGTCGGCCAGCGGCGACTCCTGCCGGCAGACCCGGTCGATCTCCCGCAGGTCGGCGAGCAGCGCGGCGGGCTGCACGGCGAGGTGGATGCGTAGTGCGTCGCCGCCCTCGATCCGGGTGGGCCGGCCGGTGCGACGGCACACGGTCAGGTTCGGGTTGTCGGTCGGGCCGCAGAGCTGGCCGACGATCTCGCCCCACTTGTCGATGCCGAACTTGCGGATGGGCTGGCCGGCCGGGACGAGGCTGCGGTCCACCCGTCCGCTGGTGCCGATCATCCGCCGCCGAACCTGGCGGATCTCGCTGGGCAACAGTGCGCGTACGGCGAAGGAGACCCCGAACGTGGGGTCGACCGCCCCCTGGTCGATCATGTGCCGGCCCAGCGTGCCGTAGGTGAGGGCGTACGCCTGGTCGTCGACGGCGAGCAGGAGCAACCCGCCACCGCTGCTGTGGCCGAGGTCGACCTCGCGGCCGGTGAGTCCGGTGAGGACGTCGCACCAGTCGGCGCGGGGGCGGGGCACGGTGCCGTGCACCAGCAGCGCGGGCGCTCCGGCGACCTGCCGGGTGTTGACCGGGAAGCCGCTGTCCACCAGGTACTGACGGTGGAGCGCCCGGGTCAGGCCGGCGGCGGTCGGGTCGACCCGGAGTCGGTAGACGGTCGTCAGGTAGGTCCCCGGCGGTGGTGCGGGCACCGGGTGCGCGAAGAGGGGAGGCTGGGTGTTGCCGGGTCGGCGGGAGTCGTCCCGGGCGCCGGGGCGGGGGGTCGGGCCGGTCGTCCGGTGGTGCTGGGCGTGACGCATCTTCGCGCTCCTCATCGTGGTTCAGGGTGTTGCGGGGAACATGTTCACATTATCCGTGAACACTGTCAACGAGCATGACGTTTGACGGCTGTGGCATCATGCGAAGATGCAGGAGACACCGACCGTGACGGCAGCGGAGATCGCCCGGCTCGCCGGGGTGGGCCGGGCCGCCGTCAGCAACTGGCGCAAGCGGCACCCCGACTTCCCCGCCCCGGTGGGTGGCTCCGCAGCCAGCCCCGAGTTCGACCTGATCGAGGTCGAACAGTGGCTGCGCGGCCAGGGCAAGCTGCCCGATCTCGACACCGCCGACCGGCTCTGGCGACACCTCGCGGCGGCCGGCGACTCCCCGGCCGCCGCCCTCGCCGCCGTCGGCGCGAGACTGCTCGCCCGCCACCACCCTGCCCGGGAGACCACCCCGCCTCCCACCGACCCGCAGCCCGATGCGGTGCCGCCCGCCGGCCCCTGGTCCGCCGCCATACCGTCCGCGGACTCGCTTCCTGCCGCGCTGCTGGCCGACCTCGACGCCCTCGCTGACGACCGGGGCGTGCCGGACGCCTTCGACGAGCTGTGGCAGCGGTTCTCCGGACCCGGCCCTGGCCGTCCCCTCGCCACCCCGGACGACCTGGCCGACCTGATGGTCGGGCTCGCCGCCGTGGGTGGCGGCAGTGTCCTCGACCCGGCCGTCGGCTCCGGGGCCACCCTGCGGGCCGCCGCCCGTGCCGGCTGTGCCGCCGCCTACGGGCAGGAGATCGACGCGGACCTCGCCGCGCTCGCCGGACTGTGGTTGGCCCTGCGGGACGTGCCCGGCGAGGTGCGCACCGGTGACTCGTTGCGCGCCGACGCGTTCGCCTGCCAGCCGGTCGACGCTGTCGTCTGCCACCCCCCGTTCGGGGCCACCAACTGGGGCGACGACGAGCTGGGCCACGACCCTCGCTGGATCGTCGGCACCACCCCGCGTACCGAACCGGAGCTGGCCTGGGTGCAGCACGCCCTGGCGCACCTGCGGGTCGGCGGGCACGCGGTGCTGTTGATGCCGCCCACGGTGGCCAGCCGCCGGGCCGGCAAACGCATCCGTGGCGAACTCCTGCGTCGAGGCCACCTGCGCGCGGTGATCGCGCTCCCGCCAGGGGTGGCCGCGGCGCACGGTGTACCGCTGCACCTGTGGGTGTTGCGGCGGGCCGCGACGGAGGCGTCGCCGCCGGCCCGGGTGCTGCTGGTCGACGCAGCCGGTGGCGAGCTGGCCGAGACCGCCCCCCGGGTGCTGGGCGTGTGGCGGGACTTCGACGCCATGCCGGACGCCGAGGTCGACCAGGCCGGTTTCGCCCGTACGATCCCGGTGATCGAGCTGCTCGACGAGGAGGTGGACCTGACGCCCGCGCGCCGGCAACCGGCCATCGGCAGCGAGGTTTCGGGGGCGCAGTTGACACGCACCCGGGAGCGGCTGGCCGCCGTCGTCGCCGCACTGCCGGCGCTGATACCGCCGGCCACCCCCGCACCGGACGGGGCGGCCGGGCAGTTCCTCACCGTCGGGGAACTGCTCCGGGCCGGCGCGCTGCACCTGCTCGGACCGGTGCGGGCCGGCGTATCGGAGCCGGCCCCGGACGGGCCGCCCGTGCTCACCGTCGGGGATGTGCTCGCCGGTGCGCAGGCCTCCGGCCGGATCGACGACCGGTACGGCCAGCAGATCCCCCTCGAGGTGGGGGACGTGGTGGTGCCGGTGGTCGCCCAGCAGCTCACCGCGCGGGTGGTCACCACGACGGGGACGCTGCTGGGGCGCAACCTCTATCTGTTGCGGCCCGATCCGGGGGCACTGGACCCGTGGTTCCTGGCCGGGCAGTTGCGCACGTCGGCCAACGAGAGGCAGGCGTCGAGCCTGTCCGGGACGCTGCGGTTCGACATCCGGCGGGCGTCGGTGCGTCGGCTGGGGCTGCCGGAGCAGCGGGCGTACGGCGAGGCGGCCCGGCGGCTGGACGCCTTCGAGCAGGCGCTGCGGCAGGCGGCGACGCTGGGGGCGGAACTGGTGCAGCTCACCGCGGACGGGCTGGCCCGGGGCGCGATTCGGCCGACGTGAGCGGTCCCCGCCACCCGGGGGTGACGGGGACCTGGATGCGCTGGCGTCACGACGAGATCGTCAGGTGGAACGCCCGGTCGGCGGCGACTCCCGCCGAGGTGAACGTCTGGACGAACACGCCGTTCGGCACGCCGAACCGGCCGACCACCGCGATCTCACCGCTGGGCGAGGCCCCGACGGCACCGGTCAGGCCGATGCTCCCCACATAGGCGGAGCGGGTCACGTCGTGGCTGAACACCACCTGGTACTGCCCCACGGCGACGCGGGTGGACGAAACCACCCCGAACCCGCGGTTCAGCACGCCGTTCGACGCGACCACAGCCCAGAAGAGCTGCGCGGTCGGCGGCATGCCGGCCGAGGTGGCGGGGACCAGGAGCGCGGTGGCCTCGGCGATGTCACTGGCGCTCGGGGCGGGTTGGTCGGCTTTCTTGGCGGACTCGGTGGACATGGTGCCTCCTTCGGGTGGCGCCGCAGGGGTGCGGCGGTGTGGCAGTAAAGGGGTAAATTTGGTGATCAGAAGCAACTTGCCGGTTGAATCTGATCAATGCCCCTTTATGAGGTAAACGGTAGGCACTCCAGCTCAGGTCAGGCCAGGGTTGCGGCTGTCCGATCATGGACAAGCGCCTGTTTGATCATGCTGATGAGCTGCGCAAATGTCAGTGCGCTGGGCTCGCTCTAGGTCTGTGCCGGCATCATCCATGAACACCGGCGGCGCTCATGGCGCTGACCCGTCGTTCCCGACTCGGGTGCTCCGGGCGACGACCGACGGGAGGGGCCGTCGAGTAGGCGGGCCGTCGAGTCGATAATCCGACAGCTGTCTCCAAGCGGTGGGAGCGCGGGGAGGTGACTCCGCCCGGGGAGGGCCCATCCCCCGGATCCTGACCGCCATGGACTGCCGTCATCTTTCCGATCCACCAGGCCTCCATGCCGGCGACATCCGAATAACTGCTGTTCGCAGCGGTGGAAATGCCCAAGGTTGATCATCGATGATTGATGGACGCGGCATCCGCTCGTTGGGCGTTCCACTGAGTGGAGCGGCGGTAGCGCTGTCAAGTCGTGCAATCTCCGGTCGATCTTTTCCCGCCCATCGGATGGTTCCCCGTCATGGTCGGCAAGACATACTCCACGGGCGGCATCACGCACGAAACCTTGCGAATCGGATTATCGGCGCGAGTCCCGTCGATGGGCCCAGGTGGGCTGGCCGGGCAGTCCGACTTCCTGATCGGCGACGCAGGGAGTGGTCGTCGCGTACGACGAGTGGGGGCTTTGCAGGTGACGGCGACGAAGGACTGGGTGGCGGGTCGGTTCCGGCTGCGGGGCGCGATCGGCAAGGGCAACATGGGCGAGGTCCACCGCGCCGAGGACATGGCAGCGGCCGAAGGCTCCGTCGACCGGATCGTGGCGCTGAAACTGATCCTGCGCGGCCGATCCGGGTCCGTCATCGACACCTCGCCGGACAGCAAGGCCCGGCAGCGCTTCGAACGCGAGATGCGCATCATGCGTCGGCTCGACCATCCTCGGCTGCCGCGGATCATCGCCGGAGCCGTCCAGGACGTGCCCTATATCGCGATGGAACTGCTCGACGGGGAAACCCTGCGTGACCTGGTGGCCGAGTGTCCACAGCTCCCCATTTCCTGGGTGGCGGCGATAGGGGCGCAGATCGCCGACGGGCTGGCGGCGGCGCACGGCGTCGGTGTCGACGTCGTGCACCGTGACCTCAAGCCGTCCAACGTGATGCTGCTCCGGACGGGGGCGATCAAGGTCCTCGACTTCGGCATGGGCCGGATCCTCGACGACGAAGCCGGCCGGGTGACGAGCACTGGCGTCACGGTCGGCACGGCCCGCTACATGGCACCGGAGCAGTTCCTCGCGGCGGCGGTGACCCCGGCGGCCGACCTGTATGCACTGGGCTGCGTGCTGTTCGAGCTGCTGACCGGGGTGCCGCCGTTCCTCAGCGAGTCCGCGTACGAGCTGGGTCAGAAGCACCTGCACGAGCCGGTCCCGCCGATCCGGCTGATGCGCACGGACGTGCCGACCGAGTTGGTGCGGCTGATCGGCCGCCTGCTGGCCAAGGAACCCACCGACCGGCCCGCCGGCGCGGGGACCGTCCGGGACGCGTTGCTGCCCCTCGCCACCGGCACCGAACAGGTCACCGGCTGGGAGTCCTTCGACCCGGTGCGCCACCTCGCGCGGGAGCGTGCGGCGGCCGAGGCCGGCACGTCGTCGGCCCCCGTCGAGGAGGACGAGGCAGCCGACGTCACCGGCACGGGCATGGACGTCTTCGGGGTGCACAGGAAGCTCATCGGGGACTACCGCGAGTTCACCCAGGGCGGCACGGTCATCCGCGACGACCGGATCGCGCTCTTCGTCGAGGACGATCTCAGCGCCAAGTCGCAGTGGCCCGACCCATGGGTGTCGCTCAACCCGTTCTTCGCCGCTGGCGGCTCGATTCTCGAACTCGTCAGCCAGGGCGTGCTGCACGAGGAGTGTGCCCGGATCTTCCAGGCGCGCAAGACCGAGGGCGGCACGCGCTGCGATGGCCGTCCGCTGACGCTGCACCAGCACCAGCGGGAAGCGATCGACCGGGCGCAGACGGGTGCGTCGTACGTGCTGACCACCGGCACCGGCTCCGGCAAGTCGCTGTCGTACATCGTGCCGATTGTCGACCGGGTGCTCAAGGCCCGTGAGCAGGAGGGTGGGAAGGCACCGAAGCGGGTGCGGGCGATCATCGTCTACCCGATGAACGCGCTGGCCAACAGCCAGCTCAAGGAGCTGGACAAGTTCCTCCGTGACGGCTACGGCCGCGACCGGGAACCGGTCAACTACGCCCGGTACACCGGCCAGGAGAGTGACGAGCAGCGCCGGCAGATTCGCGACAACCCGCCGGACATCCTGCTCACCAACTACGTGATGTTGGAGCTGATGCTGACCCGCCCGGACGACCGGCGGTCGCTGATCAGGATGGCCAGCGGGTTGGAGTTCCTCGTCTTCGACGAACTGCACACCTACCGGGGCCGGCAGGGTGCCGACGTGGCCCTGCTGATCCGCCGGGTCCGGGAAGCCTGCCAGGCGGAGGCGCTGCAGTGCATCGGCACCTCCGCGACGATCTCCAGCGAGGGCAGCGCCGACGACCAGCGGGAGGTCGTCGCCCGGGTGGCCAGCACCCTGTTCGGCAGTGCGGTCACCCCTGCGAACGTCATCGGGGAGACCCTGGTCCGCGCCACCGGACCCGCCCCCGACACCGTGCCGGTCGAACGGTTGCGGGCACCCGGGGCGCCCCGCGCCTATGCCGATCTGGTGAACGACCCGTTGGCCCGCTGGATCGAGAGCCACTTCGGTCTCACCACGGACGGCGGAACCCTGGTCCGGCAGAAGCCTGCCAAGATCGAGCAGGCTGCGGTGGAGTTGGCCGAGGCCAGCGGGCTCACCGTCGCCGAGTGTGCGACGGCGATCCGGGACACCCTCAAGGCCGGCTCGGAGGCGCGGCACCCGGTCACCGAGCGACCCCTGTTCGCGTTCCGGCTGCACCAGTTTCTCTCCAAGGGCGACACCGTCTACGTCACCCTGGAGGACGAACTCACCCGCCACCTCACCCGCGACTATCAGCTGGTCCTACCCGGCTCGGACGGGAAGATCCTGCTGCCACTCGCCTTCTGCCGGGAGTGTGGCCAGGAGTACCTGACGGTCTGGCGTACCACCCACAACGGCACCGTCGTCTACGAGCCCCGGCGGGACACCGTCGGCACGGGCGGCAACACCACCGACGGCTACCTCTACATCGACTCCGAGCGGCCCTGGCCGAACAGCCGCGAGGAGGCCATCGCGGACCGACGCGTTCCGGAGTCGTGGTTGGAGCCCGACGAGCACGGGCAGGAGAGCGTCCGCGCCTCCTACCGGGACCGGCTGCCGAACGCCGTCACCGTCGACCCCTACGGCTACGAGGGCCGGGGCGTGCTGCGGGCCGCGTTCATCCCGTCGCCGTTCCTGTTCTGCGCCCACTGCGGGGTGGCCTACGAGCAGGTCCGGGGGAGGGACTTCGCCAAGCTCGCCACCCTCGACCAGGAGGGGCGCTCCTCGGCGACGTCGCTGGTCTCCGCGTCCATCGTCCGCTCGCTGATGAGCGCGCCGCCCGAGGTGCTGGACCCGAAGGCACGCAAGCTGCTGACCTTCGTGGACAACCGGCAGGACGCCTCGCTCCAGGCCGGCCACTTCAACGACTTCGTGCAGATCACCCAGCTACGTGGCGCGCTCTACCAGGCAGCCCGCGACGCCGGTAAGGACGGCATCACGCACGAGGACCTGGCGACCAAGGTGACGGCGGCGCTGGGCCTGCGGGAGGCCGACTACGCCCGGGGCAACGACCTGCCGCCGTCGCTGGCGAAGGCGGCGGCCAAGACGCTGCGGGACGTGGTCGCCTTCCGGCTCTATCTCGACCTTGAGCGGGGCTGGCGGATCACCATGCCCAACCTGGAGCAGACCGGCCTGTTGGAGATCGACTACGAGGATCTCGACTGGCTGGCCGGCAACCAGGAGCGTTGGTCGAGGACCCACAAGCCACTGCTGGACGCCGATCCGGGCACCCGTCTCGACATCATGCGCGCGCTGCTCAACGAGATGCGCCGGTCGCTCGCCATCGACGTGCAGTATTTCCGTGACGACTTCGACCCGCTCCAGCGGGCCAGCGAGGAACGGCTGACCGACCCGTGGGTGCTGTCGGTCACCGACAGCCCGAAGGTCGGCACCGCCTACCCGCAGCCCTCCGGGCGGGGGATGGACCGGACCGGGCTGTTCCTCTCCGGGCGGGGCAAGTTCGGTAAGTACCTGCGCCGGGTCCACTTCGGCAGCAGCCTGAGCTTCGACGACGCGCAGCGGGTGATCGCCGAGGTGCTGGAGGTGTTGGCCGACGCCAGCGTGGTCACCAGGATCGAGGTCGCCCCGCAGCGTGCCGGCCGGTTCCGCGGCCCGGCCGGCCCGAGCAGTACCGGTTACCGGGTGTCGGCCGCCTCGCTGATCTGGCGGGCCGGCACCGGTGAGAAGGGCAGCCACGACCCGCTGACCCGCACCTTCGCCCAGGGCGAAGGCCCCCAGGTGAACGGGTTCTTCCGCAAGCTCTACCGGGAGGCCGCCGGGACGCTTGCCGGCCTCACCGCCCGCGAGCACACCGCCCAGGTCGACCCGACCGAACGGGAGAGGCGCGAGGAGTCCTTCCGCAAGGCGGAGCTCAAGCTGCTCTACTGCTCGCCCACCATGGAGTTGGGCGTCGACATCTCCGAGCTCAACGCGGTCATGATGCGCAACGTGCCGCCGACTCCGGCGAACTACGCGCAGCGCAGCGGTCGGGCCGGTCGCTCGGGACAGCCCGCGCTGGTGACCACCTACTGCGCCACCGGCAACAGCCACGACCAGTACTACTTCCGCCGCTCCGAGCGGATGGTCGCCGGTGCGGTCGCCCCGCCGCGCCTGGATTTGGCCAACGAGGACCTGGTCCGGTCGCACGTCCAGGCGATCTGGTTGGCCGAGGCGGGGCTGAAGCTCGGCCGGGCCATCCCGGAGACCGTCGACATCGCGTACGCCGAGGACTCCCGGTTGCCGAATCCGGCGCTCGCGCTGCTCGACCACATCACCGCCGCCCTGCGCGACACCCGGTCCCAGGAGCGGGCCGCCCGCGCGGCCCGCGCGGTCTTCGCCGGCCTGCTGACCGACTACGCCGAGTCGAGCTGGTGGGACGACCGGTGGATCGAGGACACCGTGCGGACCACGCCCGACCGGTTCGACGCCGCCTTCGACCGGTGGCGCGGACTGTTCAAGGCCGCGCTGGTCGACCAGGCCGAGCAGAACCGGCGGGTCCTCGACCACACCCTGTCGGAGCGGGACCGGCGGATCGCCGTGGGCCGCCGCAAGGAGGCCGAGACGCAGCTCAACCTGCTCAAGAACGAGAGCGTCGACAGCAAGTCGGTGCTGTCGGACTTCAACCCGTACCGGTACCTGGCCAGTGAGGGCTTCCTACCCGGCTATTCGTTCCCCCGGCTGCCGTTGGCCGCCTACGTCCCCACCACCGGGCGCAGGTTCGGCGACGGCGACTACCTGCAGCGTCCCCGGTTCCTGGCCATCCGCGAGTTCGGCCCCGGCGCGCTCATCTATCACGAGGGGGCGCGCTACCAGGTCACCCGCATCCAGTTGCCGCCGGACGCGGCGGGCGACGTGACCACCGGCGAGGCCAACCGGTGCGAGCAGTGCGGCTACCACCACGACGCCAAGGAGCGGGCCGACCGCTGCCAGATGTGCGACCAGCCGCTGGGGGAGAAGACGACCGGCCTGCTGCACCTGCACACCGTCTACACCACGCGCCGGGAGCGGATCTCCTCCGACGAGGAGGAGCGTCGCCGGGCCGGGTACCGGCTGGTCACGTCCTACCGGTTCCACGACCACGGCGCCCGCCCCGGCCGCCGGGACGCCCTGGTCGCCGACGCCGCCGGGGGCCTGGCGACCCTGTCGTACGGCGACTCGGCGACCGTCCGGATCACCAACGTCGGGCGGGTGCGGGCCAAGCCGGACGAGGCCGAGGGGTTCTGGCTCGACCCGGCCGACGGCCGGTGGATGAACGAGCGCGACGCCGGGGAGGCGGCCGGCGACTCCAGCGAGATGCCGCTCGTCGACGCCGACGGCAACGACAAGCGCCGCAAGAAGCGCGTCATCCCGTACGTGGAGGACCGGCGCAACATCCTGGTCGTCAAGCTCGACGAGCCGCTCGACCAGGACGTGGCGCTGTCGCTGATGTACGCGCTGGAGCGCGGCATCGAGGCCGCCTTCGAGCTTGAGGACTCGGAGCTGACCACCGAGTTGCTGCCGCCGAACGACGGGCCACGGGAGCGGATGCTGTTCACCGAGGCGGCCGAGGGCGGGGCGGGGGTGCTGCGGCTGATGCAGGCCGACCCGCAGGCGCTGCGCCGGGCAGCCGCCGAGGCGCTGGCCATCTGCCACTTCGCCCCCGACGGCACCGACCTCAAGGGACCGCACCCCGACCGCCCCTGCGCGATGGGCTGCTACGAGTGCCTGCTCACCTATGGCAACCAGCTCAACCACCGGTTCATCGACCGGCACGGCGTGCGGGACCTACTGCTGCGTTTCGCCGCCGCGAAGGCCGCCCCCACCGGCCAGGGCGAGTCGCGCACCGAGCAGCTCGCCCGGTTGACCGCCCGGTCGGACACCGCGCTGGAGGCCAAGCTGATCACCTGGCTCAAGCAGCGTGGCCTGCGGCTGCCCGACGAGGCGCAGACCCTGGTCACCGAGGCGCTGGCCCAACCCGACTACGTCTACCGGCTGCCCGGCGCGACAGTCGCGGTCTTCGTCGACGGCCCGGTGCACGAGCACGACGCGGTCGCCCAGCGTGACCGGGAGGCCGAGGAACGGCTCCGCGACGCCGGCTGGGACGTGATCCGGTTCCCGTACGACGCCGACTGGGCCGCCATCGCCGACCAGCACCGGTACTGCTTCGGCACCAGCGCCACCCGCTGACCCCACCCACCCCCCCGATGTGAACAAGCGACCTCTCCTGTCGCCCCACGCGCAGGAGGGGGACCTTCCCGACACCGCAGACTGTGCGAGGACCCCTTCATGACCACCCCCTTCAGCGCCGGCACGTTGGTCTCCGCCCGGGGCCGCGACTGGGTCGTACTGCCGGAGAGCGCACCCGACATGCTCGTGTTGCGCCCCCTGGGCGGTGCGGACGACGACGTCGCGGCGGTCTTCCCCGCCTTCGAGCGGGTCACCGGCGCGCGGTTCGCCGACCCGTCGCCGGCCGACCTGGGTGACGCCCAGGCCGCCGGCCTGCTGCGTTCCGCGTTGCGGATCGGGTTCCGCTCCGGTGCCGGCCCGTTCCGGTCCCTCGCCGGCATCGCCGTCGAGCCGCGCGCCTATCAGCTCGTGCCGTTGATGATGGCGCTGCGGCAGAGGACCGTCCGGATACTGATCTCGGACGATGTGGGCATCGGCAAGACCGTCGAGGCGGGCCTGATCGCCACCGAGCTGCTCGCCCAGGGCAGCGCCCGCCGGCTCGCCGTGCTCTGCTCACCCGCGCTGGCCGAGCAGTGGCAGGGGGAGCTGCGCAGCAAGTTCGGCATCGACGCCGAGCTGGTCCTCGCCTCCACGGTGTCCCGGTTGGAACGCGCCCTGGACCTGGGCCAGTCGTTGTTCGACCGGCACCCGTACGTGATCGTCTCCACCGACTTCATCAAGTCGACCCGGCACCGCGACGACTTCGTCCGGCACTGCCCCGACGTGGTCATCGTCGACGAGGCGCACACCTGTGTGGCGGCCGACGACAACACCTCCGCCCAGAACCAGCTCCGCTTCGAACTGCTCCAGCGGGTCGCCGCCGACCCCGAGCGGCACCTGCTGCTGGTGACCGCCACCCCGCACAGCGGCAAGGAGGGCTCCTTCCGCAACCTGCTCGGCCTGGTCAGGCCGGAACTCGCCGCCGTCGACCTGAGCTCCGACGCGGGCCGCCGGGCACTGGCCCCCTACTTCGTGCACCGCAAGCGCGCCGACGTGCGGCAATATCTCACCCGGGACGACGGGCTGGCCGACGACAGTCTCGCCGAGACGACGTCGTTCCCGGCCGACCGGCACTTCAAGGACGAGACGTACAAGTTGTCCCCGGCCTACCGGGCGCTGCTCGACGACGCCATCGCGTACGCCAGTGAGCGGGTGACCGCCGCGGACCGGCAGGGGCGGCGGGAGGCCCGGATCGCCTGGTGGTCGGCGATCGCGCTGCTGCGGTCGCTGGTGTCGTCGCCGCGTGCCGCCGCGCAGACCCTGCGTACCCGGTCGGCGACCGTGGCGGCCGGCAGCGCCGAGGAGGCCGACCGGCTCGGCGCTCCGCTGACCAGCGACTCTTCGGACAACGACGCTCTCGAAGGGCTCGACGTCGCCCCCGGCGCGGCGACCGGCGGTGTGGACCCGGCCGGCGGCGGCGACCGCGCGGGAGCGCGGCTGGCCGAGTTGGCCGAGCAGGCGGCGAAGCTGGAGGGGCCGACCGAGGACCGCAAGCTCGCCGCCCTGGTCACCCACCTGAAGGCGCTGCTCAAGGACGGTTATCACCCGATCGTCTTCTGCCGTTACATCCCCACTGCCGAGTATGTCGCCGAGCACCTCGACGGCAAGCTCGGCAAGAAGACTGTGGTGCACGCGGTCACCGGCACGCTCTCCCCGCAGCAGCGCATCGACCGCATCGAGAAGCTCGCCGTGGCGGCGGGCGACGACCAGGCCGCCCGCCGGGTGCTGGTCGCCACCGACTGCCTCTCCGAGGGGGTGAACCTGCAACACCATTTTGATGCCGTCGTCCACTATGACCTGGCCTGGAACCCCACCCGCCACGATCAACGGGAGGGCCGGGTGGACCGGTTCGGCCAGAAACGCACCGTCGTCAAGGTCATCACCCTCTACGGCGGTGACAACGGCATCGACGGCAAGGTCCTCGACGTCCTGATCAGGAAACACCGGCAGATCCGCAAGGACCTCGGTGTCTCCGTGTCGGTGCCCGACGAGGCATCGTCGGGGGTGACCGACGCGATCGTCGAGTGGGTGCTGCTGCGCGGCCAGCAGGTCGAACGCGGCGAGCAGGGCAGCCTCTTCGACGCCGACGAATACCGCGCCATCGACCGTAGGGCCGCCACCCTGGCCGCCGACTGGCAGTCGGCCGCCGAGCGGGAGAAGACGTCCCGGTCGCGGTTCGCCCAGCACACCATCCGGCCGGAGGAGGTGGCCCGCGAGGTCGCCGCCGTCCGCGACACTCTCGGCCGCGCGGGGGAGATCCGATCCTTCGTACGCCAGTCGTTGCGGGCGCTCGACGGGGTGCTGCGCGACGACCCGGCGCGACCGGGCGACTTCACCGCGGATGTCAGCGGCACCCCCGCCGGCCTGCGTGACGCCCTGGCCCCGGTGCTCGGCGGTGACGTGGTCGAACTCGGCCGACCGGTCCCGTTCCGCAGCATGGCCGCCGTCGACCGGGGTGAGGCCGCACTGGTGCGCACCGACCCGGCGGTGGTGGCACTCGCCGGGTACGTCCTCAACGCCGCCCTCGACGAGCAGGCCACCGGCCCCCGCCCGGCCCGGCGCTGTGGCGTCATCCGGACCCGGGCGGTCACCGGTCGTACCACGCTGCTGGTGGTCCGCTACCGGTTCCACCTCACCCTGCCGTCGCGCACCGGCACCCGGCAACTCGTCGCCGAGGACGCCCGGCTGCTCGCCTTCGCCGGTGCACCCGCCAACGCCCGCTGGCTGCCCCCCGACGACGCCCTGGCGCTGCTCGACGCCACCGCCGACGCCAACACCGACCCCGGCTTCGGCGAACGCACCATGCGGCAGATCCTCGACGACCTGCCCGCCGTCGCCGACCACCTCAAGGGGTACGGCGAGGAGTTGGCCGCCGAACTGCTCGCCTCGCACCGCCGGGTGCGCAGCGCCTCCGGCGAGATCGTCCGTGGCCTCACCGTCACCGCCCAGGACGGCGCCGACGTGCTCGGTGCCTACGTCTATCTGCCCGCCCCCACCGCCGGAGCCGTCGCCTGATGTCTGCCACCGCCCGCAACCAGGTCTTCACCGCCGTACACACGATTGGTGGGTTGCTGCCCGCCGACATGCTGGTGCGGATCGCCGAGGGTAAGGACGTCACCGGCACCAAGCCGGCCGACTACCGGGTGGTGGGCGCGCGGTCGGTGCGCGACGACGCCGAACGGCACTGGGAATGGCTCAAGTCGGTGTGGAAGGACCTGCGTGGCACACTGCCCGCCGCCCCGGAGGCCGACACTCCCGCCGACCCGACCGGCCGGGCCGTCACCCAGTGGCTGGCACCACTGTTCGACGCGTTCGGCTTCGGTGCGCTCACCCCCATCGGGGCCACCGGCATCACCTCCGACGACGGCGGCAAGACCTTCCCGATCAGCCACCGCTGGCAGCACGTCCCGATCCACCTGGCCCCCTGGAACGCCACCCTCGACAAGCGCCCGGCCGGCGGCGGCACCGTCCCGCCGCAGTCGCTGGTGCAGGAGTGCCTGAACCGCTCCGACGTCCACCTGTGGGGGGTGCTCACCAACGGCCGGCAACTGCGGCTGCTGCGTGACTCCAACGCCCTGGCCACCGCCGCCTACGTCGAATTCGACCTGGAGGCCATCTTTGACGGCGAGCTGTTCAGCGAATTCGTGCTGCTCTACCGGCTGCTGCACGTCTCCCGCTTCGCGGTGGAAGAGGGGGCCGCCCCGTCGACCTGCTGGCTGGAGAAGTGGCGCGCGGAAGCGATCACCTCCGGCGTACGCGCCCTGGAACAGCTCCGCAGGGGCGTCCAGGAGGCGATCACCACCCTCGGCACCGGATTCCTGCGCTACCCCGACAACCAGCGGCTGCGCGAGGACCTCGATGTCCAGGAGTTCCACAACGCCCTGCTGCGCCTGGTCTACCGGCTGTTGTTCCTCTTCGTCGCCGAGGACCGCGACGCCCTGCACCCGCCGGGCACCAGCGAGGAAACCCGCGAGCGGTACGAACGGTACTTCTCCTCGGCACGGCTGCGCGCCCACTCCCGACGCCGCCGGGGCACCGCCCACGCCGACCTCTACCAGGCGCTGCGGATCGTCCTCGACGGTCTGGGCGACGTGCACGGTCGCCCCGAAATCGGCCTGCCCGGCCTCGGCGGCATCTTCGACGACCGGGCGGCGGACGCCCCGTTGCGCGGCCTGTCGCTGGCCAACGAATACCTGCTGACCGCCGTACGCCACCTGTGCCAGGTGCGCGACACCGGCTCGCGGCGCTGGCGGTCGGTCGACTACCGGCACCTGGACGCCGAGGAGCTGGGCTCGATCTACGAATCCCTGTTGGAACTGGTGCCCAGGCACAGCGC
This sequence comes from Micromonospora matsumotoense, assembly GCF_900091525.1. GTDB lineage: Bacteria > Actinomycetota > Actinomycetes > Mycobacteriales > Micromonosporaceae > Micromonospora > Micromonospora matsumotoensis. The sequence continues at coordinate 726,139 of NZ_FMCU01000002.1, read as the reverse complement.
GGTCGACCGCAGCTTCGAGCTGGTCGAACTTCCCGGTAACACCCGCAAGACGACTGGCTCCTACTACACCCCGTCGTCGCTGATCGAATGCCTGCTGGACTCGGCGCTCGACCCGGTGATCGACGACGCGGTCAAGCGCGGCGAGGTAGCGGCCACCGCCGCTGGCCAACCCGACCCGTCCGACACGATCGTCAACGAACTGCTGTCACTCACCGTCTGTGACCCGGCCTGCGGCTCCGGCCACTTCCTGGTCGCGGCGGCCCGCCGGATCGGCAAGCGGGTCGCGGCAGTACGCGAACGCAACCCCGAACCCACCCTCGACGCGGTCCGCACCGCTTTGCACGAGGTCATCGCCCGCTGCATCTACGGCGTCGACCTCAACCCGATGGCCGTCGAGTTGGCCAAGGTGTCGCTGTGGCTGGAAGCCCTCGAACCGGGCAAGCCGCTGAGCTTCCTCGACGCCCACATCAAGCACGGCAACGCGCTGATCGGAGCTACTCCCGCACTGCTCAAGCGCGGCATCCCCGACGAGGCGTTCAAGCCCATCGAGGGCGACGACAAGAAGCACGCCAAGAACCTGGAAAAGCAGAACGCCAAGGAACGGGTGGGGCAGGGCAGTCTGTTCGACCTGGACCAAGGGACCAAGGTCGCCAACACCGCTTTCGCGCAAGGGCTGCGCCGCATCGCGGACGCACCATCCGACGACCTCGGCGACGTGCGTCAGCAGGAGTCCGCCTACCGGGCCTGGGAGAAGTCTGCCGAATATGTGCGCGCCCTGCACGTCGCGGACGCCTGGTGTGCGGCGTTCATGTGGCGGAAGACGGCAGATGCTCCAACCGCCGTCACGTACAAGGTTCTCCGTGCCTTGGAGAATCCGGAAGCTGCCGCCGCCTCGCAGGCGACCCATCACGAGATCGTGCGTCTGCGGGAGCAGTACCGATTCTTCCACTGGCACTTGGAGTTCCCGGAGATCTTCAAAGTGTCACAGTCTGGCGGAGCCACCGATCCGGTGACTGGCTGGGCCTGTGGTTTCGATTGTCTACTTGGCAATCCGCCGTGGGATCAAGTCCAAGTTGATGGTAGAGAGTTCTTTGCCATACGTCGTTCGGACATCGCTGAGGCACTTAACCTGGCGGCTCGAAATCGGATGATTCGGAAGCTTGAGGGGGAAGATCCGGAGCTCTTCGCGGCCTTCGTTGACGAAAAGCGGAAGAACGATGGTTTCAAGCATTTCGTACACTCCTCAGCGCGATTTCCTCTGACTGCTTATGGCCGCCTGAACACGTATTCACTATTTGCTGAGCATATTCGATCGATTACTAAGCCGAGTGGGCACTCAGGGCAAGTTGTGCCTTCGGGGATCGCGACAGATTCTTTCAATCAGCACTTCTTCAACGATCTAGTGATCAGTGAATCGATTTCAGCTTTCTATGATTTCGAGAATCGGGACGGACTGTTCCCTGCCGTTCATTCAGGTATGAAATTTGCTGTACTATCCCTTGCTCGCGGTGGCTCGGCCGCAAAATTTGCCTTCTTTCTGCGTGATCCGGCTGAACTTGGCGATGCTGACAGGGTTTTTACCCTCACCCGAGATGAGATCGGTCTCCTCAACCCAAACAGCGGAACATGCCCGATCTTCCGCTCACGTCGTGATGCGGAGATCAATCTTGGGGTCTACCGTAAGACGCCAATCTTCATCCGGGATGCAGCTTCTGCTGGGGCAGGAGGGAATCCATGGGGTGTCAAGTTGCAGCTGATGTTCATGATGAGTTCCGTGTCTGAGATCTTTGCGGATGCCGAATCTCTTCGCCTCGCTGGCGCAACGCTGCGCGGCAATAACTACGTTTCCCGTAGCGCAACACATCTCCCGCTTTATGAGGCAAAGATGGTTGGGTCGTACGATCATCGAGCGGCCGATGTCAAAAAGAGCGATACCGCTGCTGTTCGACAGAACCAGCCGAGTTATCTCAGTCCGGCAGAGCATGAGGACCCGAACCGGATGGCAATCCCGATGTCTTGGGTTTCGGAGCACGAGGTGGTCAAGCGTATTGGAAATTCCCGATGGCTTGCGGCCTTCTGTGATGTTACCAGCCCCACCAATGAACGAACAGTTATTGCATCAATGGTGCCTCGCGTAGCTGCTGGGGATACCCTGCCTGTCATGATCTGCAAAGACAGCCACCTGCTGGTCAGCAACTTCAATTCCTTCGCCTTCGATTACCTCGCGCGGCAGAAGGTTGCTGGCCTGCATCTGCGGTTTACTTACGTCAAGCAGCTTCCAGTCATCGATCCAGCGGTGGCTTCAGTCCACCGTGAGTTTATTGAAGCGCGCGTTCTTGAACTCACGTACACGGCATATGACATGACGTCGTTTGCCTCCGGCATCGGTGACACAGGTAGTCCGTTTGTCTGGAACGAACAGAGACGGAGGGTAATGCGTGCCGAACTCGATGCTTTGTATTTCCATCTGTACGGCATTTCGCGGGACGATGTCAATTACATCATGGAAGCCTTCCCCATCGTCAAGCGCAAGGACGAAGTTAAGTGCGGAACCTATCGCACCAAGGAGTTGGTTCTTATCGAGTACGATCGCATGGCTGATGCTGGCGTCAGTCTAAGTAACCCGCTCGTCGAGGGGAAGAGCTATACCTCGACGCTCACGCCGGCCCCCGGATTCGGGCCGCGCCACACGGACCTTGCCAGCGTGTTGAAGGATTACTGACGTAACAAAAGAACTGCAAGGGAATATCCTCTTCGTTGCGTCATGTGCTAAGGAGGGCACTCAATGTTTCAGCGTAAATCTCCCGAGCAGGTTGCTGAAGAGGCGGCTCGGAAGGAGAGGCAGCAGCGCGAAGCGGAAGCTAGAAGGCGTGAAGAACAACGTGCGAGGACGCGCCAAGCCTTCTATGCTTCGCCGCAGGGGCAAGCGCGGCTGGCATTTCAACGCGGCGACTACGTGTTTCAGTATTCGATTGATGTTATGAGCCAAGAAGCGATCATTGTTCCAATGGTTGGTAGTACCACGCTTAAGAAGACGAGTGACCCGGTTGCAATCCTCAACGCCGTTTGCCGCGAAGGGTGGGAGCTTGTGAATGGCTCCTTTGTCTTCGTTGAAGAAGGGCAGCAAAGTCGTGACAAGTTCGCAGCCTCAGGGCAAAACATTGCGACCAAGGGGCGAACTGTTGCCTACTATCTATTCAAGCGGTGCGAATCGCACCACCATGCCCCAGAGGATTCGTGGGAGGTGGCAAGTTGATGCGCGCCTCTAATGATCTTGCACAGGGGGTAGGTGACAAGATGTGGACGACTCGCCCGCCCAAGAGTATTGATGGCCAAATCTCGTGACTTGGTTGACGTTGAGTGCGATGTCGGGCAGGTCAACGTCGGCATCCCGACTTCGCGCTCAACGACGCGTCTCTGCAAGGGTCTCGACGTAGACCGCAGGGTAGTGCATGAATCCGTGAGTGCCGGGATGTTGGGCGACCCGGGCTGTTCATTGGGCTCTCAGCATCTGCACACCAGGGCGGGTTGCGCTCTACGCGCGTCGGCTCGAACCTTCAACGACGAAAACCCCGATCCCTTGGCGGCCTTCTAAGACGCCCGCCTCGATGAGGATCTCGATGGCCTTCCTGACGGTCACGCCTGAGGTGTCGTACTGATCGGCAAGCTCTCGGGTCGTGGGTAGCTTGTCGCCGGGCTTCAGGAGTCCGGCGTCGATCCTGTCCAGGATGTCCTGCCGGATCCTTCGCCACAGCGGCACGTACGGCACCATGGGCCGACTCCATCACAGCCGGCTTCACATCGTGCAACCTATGCCATGTTTAAAGTCTATAGCTTGTTTGACTTGTTTAGTTGTAAACTCCCCTCGACGGATGGAAGCGCGGAGTGGAGGCGGCATGGGTAGGCGGTGGAAGTGGTTCTTGCGGCCGGGGAGGGTTGCGGTCGACCTGACCGGGCAGGCGGTGCCGGCCGGGGACGCGTCGGAGTGCTGGCGGCGGGAGACGGTCGAGGGCGTCGTACCCGATGGGGTGGAAACCTCGCGGTGCGACGGCGCGATCGTCTATGAGCGGCCTGAGCAGCGGCGGGCGGCTCTCGGGTTGAACCAGCGCGCGGGCCGTTACCGGGCAGAGCCGACCGGTCGGCAGCGTGCGGGGAAGGGCGCCGATGGCTGAGGACGTGGGGTCGACGGTGCCGCGTCGGCAGCTCGGGCGGGAGTTGCGGGAGCTGCGGACCGAGGCGCTGATCACCCTCGACGGCGCGGCGGAGGCGTTGCGGTGGAGTCGGCAGAAGATGTGGCGGATCGAGAGCGGTGCCGGCGCGGTGCGCGAGCTCGACGTGCGGCTGATGTGCGAGCTGTACGGCGCGCGGCGTCCGCTGGCCGACGCGCTGACCGCCCTGGCCGGCGAGACGCGGGTGAAGGGCTGGTGGCACTCCTACGGCGACAGCATCCCCCGCTGGTACGACCTCTACGCCGGCCTGGAGGCCGCCGCCAGCCGGCTCCGCGAGCACGCCACCGCGCTGGTCCCCACCCTCCTGCAAACCCGGGGGTACGCGACCGAGGTGTGCCAGCACCGCGTGGCTGGCACCGGTGACGAAAGGGACTGCCTGGTCGAGGCCCGGCTACGCCGGCAGGACCTACTGTCGCGGCGGCTGCCCCCACCGTCCCGCCTCGACGTGATGCTCTCCGAGGCAGTGCTGCTGCGGGCCGTCGGCGGTCCGGCGACGATGGCCGAGCAGCTCCGGCACCTGCTGACGGTGGGACGGCTGCCGCACGTGACGATCCGGGTGGCGTCGCTCGCCGCCGGGCTGCACGTCGGTGCCATCGCCGGAGCGTTCGTGCTGCTGGACTTCCCGCCCGGCAGCCGCATCGAATCCGAACCCCCGGTCGTCTACCGGGAGTCGTTGACCGGTGCGCTCTACCTCGACCGTCCGGCGGAGTTGGCCGCCTACGAGAAGATCTGGGCCAGCCTCGACACCCTCGCCCTCGACGAAGAGCAGTCCCGACGACTCATCACCAAAATTATCGAGGAGGTCCACCAAGCTGAGTGGGTCAGTCGAGCCAGCAGATGACGGCGTCGCCGTCCGTGGCGGCCGCCGCGAAGAACCGCTGTGCGTAGGGGAGGTGGTGGGTCACCCACGACAGCTGGTCCGGCCTGTCCCAGACCATCGGATAGATGTCGGCGCGCTCGAGCTCTGCCTGGTCGACGCCGCGACTGAGGTCCTGTTCGGTGAGCGCACCCAGCAGCGCGTTGGCCGCCGCGACCTGCTCCGCCGTGAGATAGCGGGGTGACCCGTACCCCCAGTCGTGCGCCAGGTCCTCGACGTACTCGTCGTCATCGGGGTCCGCTTCCGGCGTCTCGACGATCGCCTCCGCACCGACCACGATCGGCAGCTCGATGCCGCGTCGGTCGAGGAGGAAATCGAAGGCATGCCACGCCTTGCCGGTGCCGCCAACGCGATCGTCCTCGCCGTCCATGGCGGCGCGCACGAGGTCGTATGCCCAGTCCAGATCGTCTTTCGCGCGGGCCAACTCGGCCGGACTGACCCGCATCCAGTTCCCGTTCATGCTCACGCGCGGCAGCGTAGACGCGGGAACCGACAGTTCCTCAGGGCGCGGGCCAGCGAAGTCCGCTGATCCACTGTTCGGCGGTGCCTGCGACTCCCGGGCATCAAACCAAGATCAGTCGCCGGCTGGACCGGGGTTGAGCCGACCGTCTCCGGCGGCGTCGATGCGATCACGCACGGCGGCGGCGCGGGCGTCGTCGAACCTGGCGAGCAGGTCCCGTGCCTCCCGTCGCGGCGGCTCTGCCTCCTCGGGGCGGCCCGCCCCGACCAGGGCTGCGGCCAGGTTCGCCAGGGTGACCGCCAGCTGCCAGGCGTCGCCGAGCCCTCGGTGGGTGGCCGCCGCCCGCAGGTGGAACGCGACGGCCTCCTCCGCCCGGCCCCACTCCCGGTACGCCTCGCCCGCACCGTCGAGCGCCATCGCCTCGCGGCTGCGATCGCCCAACCGCCGCTGGATCGTGGCCGCCCGGTGCACCGCCTCCAGCGCCTCCGCCGGCCGCCCCGACGCGCGCAGCACCCGGGCCTGCTCGACCAGCCAGTGCGCCAGCCACACCGGGCTCCCGGCGTCCTCGGCGATGGCGAGCGCCCGTTCGATGGCGGCCTCGGCCTCCCCGATCCGCCCGAGTTCGCGCAGCGCCATGCTGAGGAAGAGCAGCGAGTTGCCCTCCTGCCCTCGGTCGGCGATCTCCCGCTGCACGACGAGTGCCCGCTCCAGCAACTCGACGGCCCGCGCCGGCTCCCCGAGTTCGTAGCGGGTCTCGGCGAGGTTGCTGAGCAGCAGGGCCTGCCACCGCCGGTTCCCCAGCCGTTCGAACCGGGCGAGCGCGTCAGTGAAGTGGGCGAGCGCGTCGGTGAGGCGGCGGTGCCGCAGCCCCAGCAGGCCGAGCGCGTTCACCGACACCGCCGTGCCGTGCGCGTCACCGATGTCGCGCCGGATCGCCAGCGCGGCCCGGTGGTGCTCGGCCGCCTCGTCGAGCTGACGCGCCTGGAAGTGGGCCTTGCCGAGACTTTCCAACGCCTCCGCCTCGCCGCGTCGGTCGCCGAGCGAGCGGGCCGCCGCCAACCCGATCCGCGCGGTGGTGAACCAACCGTCGAAGGCGTTGCGGTGCATGAAGACGCTGCGCAGGATCGCGGCGAGCTGCCAGGCCACACGCGGCGCGTCGGCCTCGGCGGCGGTCCGGGTGGCGGCGACCAGGTTGTCGCGTTCGACGTCGAACCAGGCGTCCGCCTCGGCCGGGCCGGCGAAAGCCAGCGGCACGACGCCGGCCGGTGGATCCAGCGCCACGGTGCGATTGAACGGCAAGCTCTGCGCCAGCGCGGCGTCCGCCGAGTGCAGATACCACTCCAGTACGCGGCGCAGCGCGTGCCGCCGATCCTCCTCGCCCTCGAACTGCCTGACCTGGTCGACGGCGTACGCGCGCAACAGGTCGTGCAGGTGGTAGCGGGCAGGCGCGTGCTGCTCCACCAGGTGCGCGGTGACGAGCGCGTCCAGTGGCTGGCGTACCTCGGCGGCCGGCACCCCGGCCAGCGCGGCGGCGGCCGGCACGCTCACGTCCGGCCCGGGATGCAGCCCGAGCAGCCGGAACAGCCGGGCTGCCGTGGTGCCCAGCCCCCGGTAGGACCAGGCGAAGACCGTACGCACCGCGTCGGCCTCCTCGTCGTCCTCGGCGGTGAGCGCGTCCCACAGCGCCGACTCGTCCCGCAGATCCTGGATCAGGTCACCGAGCGGCATGAACGGGCGGCTCGCGGCCCGTTCGGCGGCGATCCGCAGCGCGAGCGGCAGGCGGGCGCAGAGCCGCGCCAACTCGACCAGCTCAGCGGGGTCGTCGCCGGCACGGTGGTCGGCGGTGACGCCGTGCAGCAGCGCAACCGCGTCGTCCTCGGTCAGCATCGGCAGGGTGAGCCGGCGACCGCCGTCGCGGGTGACGAGACCGGAGAGCATGCTCCGGCTGGTGACGATCGTCAGGCAGGTGTCAGAACCGGGCAGGAGTGGACGCACCTGTCGGGCGGTGGCGGCGTTGTCGAGGACCAGCAGCACCCGCCGGTCGGCCAACCGGGACCGGTACAGGGCCTCGCGGTCCTCCGGGTCGGCGGGAACAGCGGCGGGCGGCACACCGAGCGCCCGCAGGAACCGGTCGAGCACCACCTCCGGCCGGGTCGGCTCGCCCGGGTCGTACCCGCGCAGGTTGGCGTAGAGCTGCCCGTCGGGGAAGCGGTGCCGGGCGCGGTGCGCCCACCGCAGGGCGAGAGAGGTCTTGCCGACCCCGGCCGTACCCGTGATCACCGAGAGGGTGACCCGGGCGTCCTCGTCAGCGGTCATCCGGTCGAGGGCGTGCAGCTCCGCGATCCGGTTGACGAAACCGCGTACGTCACCGGGCAGTTGGCGAGGCGGCGGCTCGCGCTCGGCTCCGTCGCCGTGGAAGTGCACCCCGCCGTAGACGTCGCGGGCCTGGACCACCTCGGCGAGGCTGTGCAACTCCGACCGGTTCACGTGGCGGGGCGACGGCTCCTGCCCATCCCGCTCACCCACGTCAACCGATCCGCGGTGGCCCCAACGGTGCCACCGCGCGGGCGAAGAACTCGTCGAGTGGCTCACCGTCGAGGTAGAGCGACTCGATGAACGCCTGGCAGCGCGCCACCAACCCCGGATCGCGCCAGCGGCGGGCCGCCGCCAGCACCCCGTCGGCGTCGTAGACCGCCTCGTACATGACCTCTGTGCCGAGGGTGTAGATCTCCGGCAGCACGCCCGTAGCTTCGGCGGTGGCGACCCGGGCCGGGTCCACCACCCGGGCCAGGCCGCCGTACTCGTGGCGCAGCCGCAGCACATGCAACTCCCACTGGAGGTACGGCGTGAGGGGCTCGTCGACTACCCGTACCCGTCGGGTGGCGAAGCCGCTCTCGGCGACCCGGCGGTAGTAGCCGGCGAACTCCTGGCGGCGACTTTCCAGGATGCGCAGCGAGTCCGCCCAGCGGCCCTCGGTGAAGGCCCGCCAACCCTCGTCACCGGGCTCCTTGAAGGACTGTTGCCGTTCCAACTTCCAGAACCCCGGCGCGGCCGTCTTCCAGAACCGGTCCTCGAAGTCCGCCCAGTATTCCGCCAGGTCGAGCCGCTCGCCGGGATCGCCGCCGAGAAGGTCATGCATCGGGAATGTCCACCTTCGCGGCGATGACGGTGGAGCGGGGAACGATGACCAGTCGCTCGCCCGGGTCGATCGACACCCCGTCGGGCAGCCGGCCGAGATATTCCTCGGTGGCGTCCTGCCCGATCATCGCGATGTCTCCGTTGCTCAATTCCCAGATGTCCGGGCAGCTCCCGTCGCCGGAGGTGTTGCCCAACTCGTGCGACGACTTTCCCCAGCGTCGCGTGAGCTCGGCGGAGGTGTCCGCCTGCCAACGGTTCCCACTCATACAAACCTCCAGGTGGGATCACGAATGGAACGTCGACCGTATTATCGATTCGGCCGCCTTCGTCGCTCTGCCGGCTGTCGTGTTTCCGACGCAAAGCGCATTCGAGGAGAACCGGATGACGGATCCCATCATGCTCACCGCCGTCACGACACTCGTCACCTGGGGCACCACCCAACTGGCCCAGGGCAGCCGGGAAGCGGTGGGCTCCCTGGTCACTTTTCTTCGCGAACGTTTCCGGCGCGAACCGGCGGCGAGGGCAGCGATCGAGGGTGCGTTCGAAGTGCCCTCGCCTGCGGCAACCCGCCTGCTGGCTGCGGTTCTGGCCGACGAAGCGAGCCGCGACCCGGGCTTCGCCGCTGAGTTCCACAACCGGTGGGCGAGGGTGGAGGCGACCCTAGCCGCCAGTGCGGACGGGGTGGTGAACTCGGTCTCCGGTGACGTCAGCGGTCCGGTCGTGCAGGCGCGTGACATCCGCGGTGGCATCTCCTTCGGCGGCTGACGGCACGCACAGATCGCGGAGATCCGTGTTTGCCCCGTCGGTCCTCGGTCTGGTTGTCTTGCCGGCTCAGGGTGGGTCCGAAAGGGACGGGGGCGGAATGGTCGCGGCGCACGAAACCACGTTGCAGGGTCTGCTGGAGGGCACGAGGCAATACCTCGTGCCGCTCTACCAGCGGACCTATTCGTGGACCGAGCTTCAGTTCGCCCGGATCTGGGACGACGTCTGCCAGCTCGCCAGGGACCGGGCCGACCACCCGGCCGCCACCCATTTCATCGGCTCGCTGGTGCTCGCGCCCAGCCCAGCCATGGGTCCGGTCGGCGTCGCCGAGTACCTGGTGGTGGACGGCCAGCAGCGGCTCACCACCCTGACCATCCTGCTCTGCGCCATCCGCGACCACCGGGCCGAGCACGAGAGCCCGAAACACCGGCTCCGGCTCGATCAGCAGTACCTGACCAACCCGTTCGAGGAGCAGCGCTGGTTGAAGCTGGTCCCCACCCAGGCCGACCGGGACGCCTACACGGCCTGCGTGAAGTCGACGCCGCACGTCGGCGGAGACAACCCGGTGGGGCGGGCGTACCAGTTCTTCGCCAAGGCGCTGACCACCCTCGGCACCGCCGAGGAGCCGATCGCCATCGAGCAGATCGAGAGTGCCGTCGTCACCGGCCTGGCGCTGGTGGCGATCACCGCCAAGCCCGGTGACAACGTCTACCGGATCTTCGAGTCGCTGAACAACACCGGGCTGACGCTCACCCAGGCCGACCTGCTGCGCAACTACATCTTCATGCGACTGCCCCACCGGGGGCAGGCCGTCTACGAGTCGCTCTGGTTGCCGCTGCAGCAGCGGTTCACCCCGACGGAGCTGGTCCTGCTCTTCTGGCTCGACCTGGTCCACCGTGACCCGAAGGTCAAGCAGACCGACACCTACTCGTCCCAGCAGGCCCGGCTCGAAAAGCTGCACACCGAAGCGGACGTCGAGGCCGAGGTGCAACGGTTCAGCCGGCTCGGCGCGCTGCTGCGGGTGATCCTGCACCCCGCCGAGGAGCAGGACCCGGGCGTACGGCAGCGGTTGGAGCGGCTCAGCGCGTGGGGCACCACCACCGTCTACCCGGTGCTGCTGCACCTGCTCGACCGACGGGACCGGGGCACGGCGACCTCCGCGCAGATCGCCTCCGCGATGTTGTACCTGGAGAGCTTCTTCGTCCGGCGGCTGCTGATCGGCCGGAGCACCATGAACATCAACCGCATCCTGCTCGCCGTGGTCACCGAGATGGACCAGGACCTGCCGGTCCACGAGGCGGTGCGGAAATACCTGTCGACGGGCCGCAAGCACTGGGCCGCCGATGCGAGTCTGCGCGCCCTGGTGCGGACCATCCCGTTCTATCTCAACGGCCGGGCCAACCAGCGCAGCCTGGTGCTGCGCTGGTTGGAGGAGTCCCACGACAGCAAGGAGCCGGTGGCGCTGGAGAAGCTGACCATCGAACACGTGCTGCCGCAGGCCCTCAGCGACGAGTGGCGGCGGATGCTCGCCGCCGACCTCGACGCGGACGAGACCCCCGACGAGGCGCACGACGCGCTCGTGCACACCCTGGGGAACCTGACTATCACCGGCTACAACTCCGAGCTGAGCAACAAGCCGTTCGCCGTCAAGCGGGTCGCCCTGGCGAAGAGCGGTGTCCAGTTGAGCCGGGACATCGCCGACCGGCAGCGGTGGGGTCGCTCGGAGATCCTGGCGCGGGCCGACGCCCTCGCTGATCGGATCGTCACCATCTGGCCCGGCCCCACCGAGGAGACCGGCAACGAGTCCGAGGTGCCCTGGGACGTGCTGGCGAAGGCCCTCGCCGAGCTGCCGGCCGGCGCGTGGACCACCTACGGCGACCTGGCCGCCCTGATCGGCACGGCACCGCAACCGGTGGGGAACCGGCTGGCCAACCATCCGACCCTGAACGCGCACCGGGTGCTCCAGGCCGGTGGGATCGTCGCGGGCAACTTCCGGTGGCTCGAACCCGGCCGCACCGACGACCCGCGTGACGTGCTGCGCGCCGAGGGCGTGAACTTCGACCAGCATGGCCGTGCCGACCAGACCCAGCGCATCACCGTCGAGGAGTTGGCGCAGCTCGCCGGGGTGACGCCGGCCGACCTGCCCGAGCGGCGATCCCGCTTCCGCGGCGACGTCGACCGCGCCTCACGGTTCATGGAACAGCTCACCGCGTCCCAGGGGCCGGCGGTCGCCACGGCCACCGCAGTCGTGCTCGACGCGTGGACCACCATGGGCGGCACCCTCGGCTACGGCGACGGCGACGAGACGTCCTGCTTTCTCCTGGCCCGGGAGAAGGAACACGAGTACGGCAACATCTGGCCGGTGACGTTCTATCCCAGTGGTAAGTGCGAGGTCGTCTTCCAGCACCTCAGCATCCGTACGCCGTTCGACGGCGTGACCCTGCGGGAGGAACTGCGGCAGCGGTTGAACCAGTTGCCGGGTGTCGAGATCGCCGCCGCCAAGCTCGCCCTGCGGCCGAACTTCCCGTTGACGGTCCTCGCCGATGCCGAGGCCCGGGACGCACTGCTCGACCATCTGCGCTGGTTCTACGACCAGGCACAGATCAGTACCCCCGACGAAACCGATCTGGTCTAGACGATCCGCATCCCGCCCCGGAGGTCCCGTCCGTGCCGCAGCTCGCCTTCGCCAACAGCTTCTGGCACAGCTTCGACGTCCTAGAGAAGCCCGTCAGGGCCGGCGTACGCAAGGCGATGGAGAAGTTCCAGCAACTCACCATCGCCGAGCTGCACGCGGACAAGGGACTGCACCTGGAGTCGGTCAACAACGCCCGGGACCCGCGTATGCGGACCATCCGGATCAACGACTTCTGGCGTGGGGTGGTGCTCGCCCCCGACGACGGCAGCGACACGTTCCTGCTGCTCAACGTCGTGCCGCACGACGGCGCGTACACCTGGGCGGCGAAGCGGCTCTACACCGTCAACACCGCGACGCGGGCGCTGGAGGTCCGCAACGTGGTCGCCATCGAGCAGCTCACCCCGGCGTTGGAGAAGGCGGCGGCGCAGGCGCCGACGTTGCTGTTCGCCAAGCACTCGGACACGGCGCTGCGGCACCTCGGCATCGACGACCAGGTGCTACGGGCCGTCCGCACGATCATCGACAAGCCACAGTTGGAGGCGTTCGGGACGCTGCTGCCCGAAGACCAGTTCGAGGTGTTGCAGCACCTCGCCGAGGGGTTCACCCCGGACGAGGTCTACCGCGACCTGGTCGCCCAACGCCGCCCGGCCGACGCACCGGACGAGCCGAGCGAAAGCCTGGCGATGGCGATCGCCAACACCACCAACCGCATCACCCTGGTCACCCGGCCCGACGAACTGGCCGAGATCCTGGACAAGCCGTTCGCCGCGTGGCGGGTCTTCCTGCACCCCTCGCAGCGCCGCGTCGCCTACCGGGTGTCCTACGGCGGGCCGGCCCAGGTGACCGGGGGGCCCGGCACCGGCAAGACGGTGGCGGCGTTGCACCGGGTCAAGCACCTGCTGTCCCGTACGCCCGACAACCGGGTGTTACTCACCACGTACACCAATGCCCTGGCCGCGACGCTGCGTGAACACCTGGCGCTGCTGCTCGACGACGAGAAGCAACTGTCGCGGGTGGAGGTGACCACGGTGAACGCCTTCGCCAACCGCACCGTGCGCGCCCTCGCCGGCCGGGTGCCGACCCCCGTCGGTGACCCCGACGAGCGGCAGGTGTGGCGGCGGGTCAGCCGCCGGCTGGCCCTGCCCTGGACCGAACAGTTCCTCGCCCAGGAGTACCGGCACGTCATCCTCGCCCACGACGTGCGCAGCCGGCACGGGTACCGCGCGGCCAGCCGGCGTGGGCGGGGCTCGGCGTTGGGCACCCGGCACCGTGACCGGCTGTGGGAGGCCGTCGAGATGTTCCACGCGGAGCTGACCGCCGCAGGCTCCGCCACGTACCTGCAGATCTGCGCACGGGCCGCGGACCTGCTCGCCGACGCGGACCGGGCCACCCACGGTTACGACCACGTGGTGGTCGACGAGGCGCAGGACCTGCACCCCGCGCAGTGGCGGGTGCTGCGCGCTGCCGTGCCGCCCGGACCGGACGACCTGTTCATCACCGGCGACCCGCACCAGCGGATCTACGACTCCCGGGTGTCGCTCGGCTCGCTCGGCATCAGCGTCACCGGGCGCAGCAGCCGGCTGCGCATCAACTACCGCAGCACCGAGGAGATCCTCGCCTGGGCGGCCCAGGTGCTCGTCGGTGCACAGGTCGACGAACTCGGCGGCGACGGCGAGGACAACCTCACCGGCTACCGGTCGCTGCTGCACGGCAGGCGACCGCAGGCGCAGGGACACCCGACGCCGCAGGCCGAGGGGGCGGCGTTGGCACAGCGGGTGGGGGAGTGGCTGGGGCAGGGCGTCCGGCCCGGCGAGATCGCCGTCTGCGCCCGGTTCACCACCACGCTGCGCGGCATGCACGACGAGCTGACCGCCGCCGGCATTCCCACCGCCTGGGTACGGGACCAGCCGGGCGCGGACGTTGACGGGGTACGGCTCGCCACCATGCACGCCATGAAGGGCCTGGAGTTCCGCTGCGTGGCGATGGTGGGTGTCAACGCCAAGGCGGTCCCCTTCGCCAAGGAAGTCACGCCGGCCGAGGTGGACCAGGTGCAACACGACAACGACCTGCTCCGGGAACGCTGTCTGCTCTTCGTCGCCAGCACCCGTGCCCGCGAGGACCTCTATGCGTCGTGGAGCGGAACACCCAGCCCGTACCTGACGTTCGCCGCCACTGACCGTTAGACCCTGAAGGAGAAGTGTGCCCCAGCCCCTGACTCTCGCCGAGATGCTGGCCGTGCTCGACGACCCCCGGTCGGTCTCCGACCTGCGACGTTACTATCTGGCCACCGGCGGCGCGGCGTTCACCGGTGGCCAGTTCGAACACCTCGGTGGCGGCGGCGACCGCCCCGAAACGGCCGGAACCATCACCGCCGAAGACCTCGTCGCGGTGGAACTGCTCGATGTGCGGGTGCCGCCCCGGTGCGCGCTCGACCTGTTGCAGGGGACGCTCGGTGAACGGATCGCCGCCGAGCTGGCGAGGATTCCGGTCGACATCGCGCTGGGCGCCGACGAGGCGTACCCCCTGGTGGTGGCGGGCGGTGCTGCGGACACCGCGTGGCGGGCGCTGCGCGACGCGGACGGCATCGGGTGGGTCATCGCCGGCAAGCTGCTCGCCCGCAAGCGTCCGAAGCTGGTGCCGGTGTACGACGTAGTGGTGTCCTGCGCCTATCGCACCGGCTCCGGCTTCTGGGAGTGGCTGCACGGCAGGCTCCGCGAGGAGGACGGCGTGTTGGGGCAGCGGCTCCGCGCACTGCACGAGAAGGCTGGCCTGCCCGAGACGGTGAGCCTGCTCCGCGTCCTCGACGTGGTCTTCTGGATGCGGCACCGCCCCGCGCACAGCAGCCCCTGCACCGGAATCCGCCTGCCATGAGCCAGGACGAGCGGGAGTTCACGGTACGCCTCCGGGGCGTGGGACCAGATCAGTACGCCGACATCGTCAATGCGGTGTGGATGCAGATGCGGGCGATCGGCTGCGACTACTGCACCGTCACGCCGGACGAGCAGAGCGATGCGGCCGCACTCGACGGGCGCTGGGACGAGTACAGCCGGGTGTCCTGGACGGAGGGTGGCCGGGGTGGGACCCCGCAGGCGCAGGCGGCGCGCGCCCACCGGACCCACAGCCGTCGCTCCGCCGGCACCGACACATGACGACGCGTAAGCCCAGGCCCAGCCGGCCTACGGGGTGCATCTGCGTCAACTGCGGCGACACCGTCGAGGGTCGGGCGGACACCCGCCAGCGGGGCCCGGACACCGCCTGGTTCGGCCACTGCCGACCGTGCGCGGACCTGGTCGCCGACCAGATGCAACCGCTCGGTCTGCTGCCGGACCGCAGCGTCGACCTCTACCGGTGCCGCACCTGCGGAAGCCTCCGCGTCTGCCGCACCGGTTGGCGGACCCGGTGTCACATCTGTCTGGACGAGCGGTCCGCCGGCCTGAGCCTCGCTGCGGGCACACGTCTGCTGACCCGGTTGCCGGACGAACCCGGACTCGCGGACCAGGTACGCCGCTTCGCCGGCCTGGCCGACACCGACACCATCCCCACCCGGGCCGCCGCCGAGTTCCAGGCCGCGATCGCCCTCGGCGCGGAACTCGACCGGCACCGCCGCGACGGCTGGGCCGACCTGGCCGGCGACGTCCACGGCCTACCGTGGTACGGCGAACGGCAGGCTCCCTTCTCGCACGGCACCTGGGGTCTGCACCTGCGCTGCGACTCGTGGCAACGGGTCCGCGACCGCAGTTGTGCCCAGTGCCCACCCGAGCCCGATGACCGGACCTTCGCCGCCCTCCGCGACACGCCGTACCTGCTGTATCTGGTGCGGCATCGCGGATTGCTGAAGTTCGGCGTCGGCGGAGCGAGCCGGGTACGGCAACACCTGCGTGCGGGTGCCCAACTGGTGGAGGTCGTCGAGGGTCGGCACGCCGACGTCATCGCGGCGGAAGCCGTCCTCAAGCGGCAGAAGCGGGCAGCGGGGGAGTCACTGCGCTGGTGGCGTACCCGGCGGATGCCGGAGTCGTTCGGCGCGGGCACCGAGGTGGTCCGGGCCGGCGTACGGATCAGGCTCGCCGACTACCTCCGCGACGGCAGCGACGTGACCAGCCGGTTTACGAACGCTGCCGGCGGAACGTCCGGGAAGGCTGAACCGGCCTCGTCAGGCTCGCCATCAATGAAGTGACGGGGTGGGAGGTCGGTGGTAACCGAGGATTTGCATTGCTTCCTTCCCCGCCGCGCGAAGATCCTCGACCTGCAGTTCAGGAACGTGATAGTCATTCGCCCGAATGGTGGCCAAGAAGCCTTCAGGAAGGCGTGCGTGGTAGGTCGCCACGTAGAACCGCAGATCGTCGCGCCACAGCCACTCCCCGTCCGTCATCACGGAGGCTCCGCCGACAAGATGCCGGCCACTACCCAGGACGTCCATCTCCGCGCCCATCACGTCGATCAGGCCGTGTCCGTCGCGCAGATACTGGACTACCCGATCGGCGTCGGGGAGCGGGTGTGGAGCCAGGTGGGTGCGGATGCTCTCGGTGTAGACCGAGACCGGGTCCGGGCCGAGTTCTCGGAAGAAGCCAGCTGTCTTCATCGACGGCCCTCTGGTCGCGGCTCGAAGACCCTCCAGATGCCGCCGGCTTCGACAACCGGCGGCTCGGGTTCGGCCGCCCACCGTTCGGTGCCGACTCGCTTTGTCGGCGCGACCACGGTCACGCCAAGCGCGTCAGCGACCTGTTGCCCGAGCGGAACGGCGTTGATCACCTCGGAATCGATCGTGCCCGAGTAGCAGGACACCAGCCGCACCGGTCCCCCGTCGTAGGCCGGATTGTCCCTGAGCGCCGTAGCGATCTGTGCTGCGCTGGTCGGGTTCCCGTCCATGTCCGCCCCCTCCGACGAGAGCTTACCGGGGATGAAGTAGCCCTTGTCGGTGCCGTGGACGACGACGTCGTGGTGCCCGTCGAGAGGCAGGGATTTCTCCCTGTTCCGCATCGTCCGGGCGTCGTACCCGACGACTGTGGAATGGTCGGTGTGGTAGACCGGATCACCGGCGGGGAGATAGGAATCCGGTCGCTCCTTCGGGCGCATCGGTCGGGCCCGTGGATCAGCCCAGTCGCGGCGTGTGCCCATCCGGTCGTTCGGGCCGATCCGAGCGAGCCGGTGGAGCGCCTGCTTGAGTTTGTCGATAAGGTCGCCGAGGCGGCGTAGTTCCGGCAGCAGCCGCCGCAGGCTGGCCAGCAGCCCGCGCAGCAGCCGGGCGATCCGCGCCGCCCACGATCCCACCAGCGTGGTCACCTGCTCCACCACCAGCGGTGTGGCGAGCCCGCCGGTGACGAGCAGTTCGCCCGCGTACACGATGAGGCGGGAGACGCAGGCGGCGATGGCGTCGCGGACGAGGAGCCGGACGGCGGCGACCAGGCCGGCGGCGCCCTCGGTGGCGGCGGCGAGGGTGTCGGCGCCCCGGGCGAGGCCGGTGATCGCCCGGTGCTGCTCGGCGGCCCAGGCCCGGTAGGCGGGTCCGGCATCGCCGCCCCAGCCGGCGACCTCGGTGCGGACCGCGTGGGTCAGCTCGGCGGCGTCCGCGCGGAGCGAGGTGGCGACGTTGCGCCACGTCTGGGCGTGTGCGGTGATCTGGGCGGGGTCACCGGCGAGCCAGTCCAGGGCCTCGCTGAGGGGTGTGACGTGTGCGATGAGCCAGGCGATGCCGTACTGGAGCAGTGCGCCGACCGGGTCGGAGACGAGGGCGAGGGCGTCCAGGCCGGCGCTGACCACGCCGAGGCTGCCGTCGATCCAGCTGCCGGTGCGGACGCCCTGGGCGACGAGTTCGATGTCCTCGCAGATCCAGATCCCGGCCCACGCGCTGGGCCCGGCGTCCGACGGCGTGGCGACCAGCGGGTTGCCGGTCACCGCCGGTCCCGTAACCGGTCGAGGTGTCGCGCGGCGCGGGCGTCGGCGGCCCGGTAGCCGTCGGCGCCGGACCGGAGCTTCCCGGCGGTGTCCCGGACCGATCCGGCGGCGGTGCCGACGCCGTCGACCAGGGTCCGTTGGAGGCCGGTGAGCAGCGTCGGCATGATCGCGCAGAGTTGCCCGTACGCGTCGGCGTCGAGCCGGACGTGGTGGCCGGCCTGGCGGGCGGTGTCCAGGCTGTCGGCGCAGCGGTCCAGGTGGGCGGCGTGCGCGGTCAGGTCGTCCGGGTCGACCTGGATGCCGTCACCGGTGGGCATCCGGCGGGCCCTGACCGGGGGCGAGCCGCTGCCGGTGCGACTCGATGATCGCCTGGGCGGTCGGGTCGTCGGCGCCGAGGACCCGGGTGGTGGCCTCGGTGAGCTGCCGCAGCAGGTCGGTGCGGGCGGCGTGGGTGGTCGCCAGGATCTGCCGGGCGGTGTGGGCGGCGGTGTACTGCCGGGTCTGCTCGTCCAGCCGCAGGTCGATCAGCAGGCCGGTGGGATCGACGGTGACCTCGATGGTCCGGTCGGGGCTGCGGGCGGTGCCGGTCAGTGCCTGCACCTGTGCCGCGAGGTGCTTCGCCCGGTCCGCGCGGTCGGTGAACGACGACTCCCACCCGTCGAGCCGGCGGGCCGCCGCGTCCAGGGCCGCCTCATCCGCCCACATCCCACCCTCCCCAGGGGACAGCCACCGACGCCACGCCCGGTCGGGCCGGGACGCCTCGGTGGACGGCGGACCGCGATCACCGACACCGTACCAATCGGTTACGCAAGGCAGTGTCCCGTCGGAACCGGCCGCGGCGGACGGCTGCGGCGCGGGGTGTCGAGTCGGCTTCCCGACTGTGGCGCGACCTTCCGAGGGTTGTCCGTTGGCGTCGCACCGTCCATTATGCTCACAGCGCGTGCCGGCGACGATGCCCTCGGTAGTCGCGCGCCTGAACGAAGGGACCTCTGCATGAACTGGACCGAGCGGACCAGCCCACTGCGCCGACGGCGGGGCCCGGGGACCACCACCCCGCTGCGTGCCGCCCTGGCCCTTCTCGCCGTGCTGGTCGCGGGGGTCGCCACCACGCTCGCCGTCGCGACGCCGGCCAGCGCCGCGACCACCACGATCTGCAAGAGCTCGCCGATACCCGCCGGCTACGTGATCATCGCGGAGGGGTCGTCGGCGTCCTGCCCGTACAGCTTCCCGAACACCTGGACGATCACCACGCCCTCCACCACCTCGACCACCGTGATGTGCAAGGCCTCCGCCGTGCCGACCGGTTACGTGGCCATCGCGGAGGGGGCGTCGGCGTCCTGCCCGTACAGCTTCCCCAACACCTGGACCATCCGGATCCCGCCCACCGGCTCGGCGAGCGTGATGTGCAAGGCGTCGACCCTGCCGACCGGGTTCGTGATCATCGCGGAGGGGTCGTCGGCGTCCTGCCCGTACAGCTTCCCGAACACCTGGACGATCACCAAGCCGTCCACCACGGGCATCACCACCATCTGCTCGGCGTCGCCGATCCCGGCCGGCTACGTCGTGGTCGGCACCGGGTCCTCGGCGTCCTGCCCCTACAGCTTCCCGAACACCAAGAGCATCAAGCTGCCCTGACAGCGGGCGGGGCCGCCGCCGCCCCGGGCGGCGGCGGTGGCCCAGCTCACCGCCGCCGCCGTGACCAGGCGTCGCGCCGGTCCGTCCCGGGTGCGTAGAGTTCCCGGGTCGGGCCGGCGGTCGGCCCCGGATGGCAGGGCGGGACGATAGCGGACATGACGGTGGACAACGTCGGACAATCGGGCGACGTCGACAGCCGGGGGCGCGACGCCGGCACCCCGGGAGTCGACCAGGACGAGTTGGCGGTCGCGCTGCGGGTCTTCGCGGCGTTGGAGTCGCTGCCCAGCGACCACCCGGACGTGGTACGGGTGCAGCGGGCCACCGCCCGGCTGTTCAAGATGGTGAAGCAGCGGCGCCGCGAGGAGCGGCGGGAAACCGTCATGGCCCACGACCGCGCGGTCACCGCCGCCACCGCCACGGGCGCCCCGGGCCGGATCGACGACGAGACCAAGGGCATCCCGCTCGCCTCGCCGACCGCCGGTGACATCGCCGGTACTCTGATCAATCCGCGTGGCTGCTACATCTGCAAGACCCGCTACCGCGAGGTCGACGCGTTCTATCACCAACTCTGCCCCGACTGCGCCACCCTCAACCGGGAGCGCCGGGACGCGCGGTGCGACCTGACCGGGCGGCGGGCGCTGCTCACCGGGGGACGCGCCAAGATCGGCATGTACATCGCCCTGCGGCTGCTGCGTGACGGTGCGCACACCACGATCACCACCCGGTTCCCGCACGACGCGGTCCGCCGGTTCACCGCCATGCCGGACAGCGCCGACTGGCTGCACCGGTTGCGGGTCGTCGGCATCGACCTGCGGGACCCCGCCCAGGTGGTGGCGCTGGCCGACTCGGTCGCCGCGCAGGGTCCGCTGGACATCCTGATCAACAACGCCGCGCAGACGGTACGCCGCACCCCCGGCGCGTACGCCCACCTGGTCGCCGCCGAGACGGCGGCGCTGCCCGAGGGGCCGCTGCCGGAGCTACTCACCTTCACCGGTGGTCGGGGTGTCACCCTGGCGTTGCCGGACGGGACCGTGCCGGCCGCCGCCATCGCCCCGCACGCCCTCACCGCGCTGGCGCTGACCGGTCGGTCCGCCACGCCGGAGCGGATCGCCGCCGCCACCGCCATCGACGCCGGTGGGCTCGCCCCCGACCTCGGCGACACCAACAGCTGGGTGCAGCGGGTGCACGAGGTCGACCCGGTCGAGCTGCTCGAGGTGCAGCTGTGCAACGTGACCGCCCCGTTCGTGCTGGTCAGTCGGCTCCGGCCGGCGTTGGCCGCCGCCCCGGCCGGGCGGGCGTACGTGGTGAACGTGTCGGCGATGGAGGGGCAGTTCGCCCGGGGCTACAAGGGGGCGGGGCACCCGCACACCAACATGGCCAAGGCGGCGCTGAACATGCTCACCCGCACCAGCGCCGAGGACATGCGCGCCGACGGCATCCTGATGACCAGCGTCGACACCGGCTGGATCACCGACGAGCGCCCGCACCCGACGAAGATGCGCCTGGCCGACGAGGGTTTCCACGCCCCGCTGGACCTGGTCGACGGGGCGGCCCGGGTGTACGACCCGATCGTCCGGGGCGAGCGGGGCGAGGAGCTGTACGGCTGTTTCCTGAAGGACTACGCGCCCTGCGCCTGGTGAGCGGCATCGGGTGGCCCGGCCCCCGCCGGTGTCAGGCCACCCGGGTGGCCGGCAGCAGGTGGTGCCCGGGGGATCAGTCGGGCAACCGGGGCATCTCCAGACCGGGTCGACGGCCGAGCAGGGTGGCCCGGGTCAGCGCCGCCGCGCCGAACCGGTCCCGGACCGCGTCGACGGCGTTGTCCAGCTCGACCCCCCGGTCGGGGGTGAACGGCAGTTCCGGCTGGACCGGGGCGTCGTCGAGGTTGCCCACCGCCACCCCGACCAGGGTGATCCCGCGGCGGGCCAGCTCGGGCTGGGCCGCCCGCAGCAGTGAACGGGCGGCGGCCAGTAACGGTGTCGTCCGGTCGGTGGCCCGGCGCAGGGTCCGCGACCGGGTGGCCGCGGTGTAGTCGGCGAACCGCAGCCGCAGGGTCACCGTCCGGCCGGCCCGGCCGGCGGCCCGAAGCCGGCGGGCCACCCGGTCGACCAGCCCGGACAGGGTGGCGTCGACGTCGGCGGGGGAGTGCGGGCCGGCCCCGAGGGCGTGCTGGGCGCCCATCGAGGATCGTCGGCGGCCCACCTGCACCGGTCGGGGGTCGCGGTGGTGGGCCAGCGCGTGCAGATGTCCGCCGGCGCCCGCGCCGAGCAGCGACTCGAGGGTCGGCACGTCGAGGCGGGCCAGCTGGCCGACCGTGTGGATGCCCCGGGCGCGCAGCTTCGCCGCGGTGACCGGGCCGACGCCCCAGAGCCGTTCCACCGGCAGCGGGTGCAGGAACGCCAGCTCGCCGTCGGGCGGGACCTCCAGCAGGCCGTCCGGTTTGGCCACCCCGCTGGCGACCTTGGCGAGGAACTTCGTCCGGGCCACCCCGACGGTGATCGGCAGCCCGACCTGCTCGCCGACCATCCGCCGCAGCCGGGTCGCGATCTGCACCGGCGACCCGGAGAGCCGGCGCAGGCCCCCCACGTCGAGGAACGCCTCGTCGATGGAGAGCCCCTCCACCCAGGGCGTGGTGTCCCGGAAGATGGCGAACACCGCCCGGCTCGCCGCCGTGTACGCCGCCATCCTCGGCGGCACCACGACCGCCTCGGGGCAGAGCCGCCGGGCCTGCCGCCCGCCCATCGCGCTCTGCACGCCGTACGCCTTCGCCTCGTAGCTGGCCGCGAGGACCACCCCGCCGCCGACGATCACCGGTCGGCCGCGCAGGCGCGGGTCGTCCCGCTGCTCGACCGAGGCGTAGAACGCGTCCAGGTCGGCATGCAGGATGCTGGCTCCGGTCGGCACCGCCCCATGTTCGCACAGGTGTTCGACCAGGGCGTGCTGAGCTGCCGGAACGGTGTGCCCGAAGAGACCGAACGGTCACCGGCTGCCGGGCTCGGATCAGCCCTGGGCGGTGGCCGACGGGACGGCGCTGCCGCCCTGCGGCGCCTCGCCGGCCATCAGCCGGGCGATCTCCGCCCGGTCCGCCGCCGACGGCAACCCCCACTGCGGCTGGTAGCCGTAGACCTCCCGCAGGGGGCGGGCCGAGGTCCGGCCGTCGAGGATCTCGACGGCGTCGGTGTCGATCAGCCCCGGATGCTCGACCCCGCACGCCTCGGCGACCTTGACCAGGTCCCGGCGCAGGGTGCCGATGTAGTTCGCCGCCCGCACCGACTTGCGGGCCGGGTCCAGGCCCCGGGCCAGCCAGGGGTTCTGGGTGGCGACGCCGGTGGGGCAGGAGTCGGTGTGGCACTTCTGCGCCTGGATGCAGCCGATCGCCAGCATCGCCTCCCGGCCGACGTTGACCAGGTCGCAGCCGAGCGCGAACGCCACCACGGCGTTGTCCGGCAGGCCCAGTTTGCCCGCGCCGACGAAGACGGTCTGCTCGTGCAGCCCCCGCTCGGCGAAGGTCCGGTAGACCCGGGCGAAGCCCTGCTGGAACGGCAGCGACACCGAGTCGGTGAAGATCAGCGGTGCGGCGCCGGTGCCGCCCTCGCCGCCGTCGACGGTGACGAAGTCGACGCCCCGGCCGGTGTCGCGCATCAGCGTGGTCAGCTCCTCCCAGAACCCCAGGTCACCGACGGCGGACTTGATGCCGACCGGCAGCCCGGTCTCGGCGGCCAGCAGTTCCACCCAGTCCAGCAGGCTGTCGCAGTCGGAGAACTCGGCGTGCCGCGACGGGCTCACGCAGTCCTCCCCGGGGGTGATCCCCCGGGTGGCGGCGATCTCGGCGGACACCTTCGCCCCGGGCAGCAGCCCGCCCAGGCTGGGCTTCGCGCCCTGACTGAGCTTGATCTCCAGGGCCCGCACCGGGGCCCCGGCGACCAGGTCCCGCAGTCGGGCGAGGTCGAACCGGCCCCGGGCGTCCCGGCAGCCGAAGTACGCCGTACCGAGCTGGAAGACCAGCTCACCGCCGTGGCGATGGTACGGCGACAGCCCACCCTCGCCGGTGTTCTGCAGGCAGCCGGCCAGCGCCGCCCCCTGGTTGAGGGCGGACACCGCGTTGCCGGACAGCGAGCCGAAGCTCATCCCGGAGATGTTGACCACCGACCCGGGGCGGAACGCCTTCGCCCGTCCGCGTGGCCCGCCGAGCACCTTGGCCGCCGGCAGCCGTACGTCGTGCCCGCTGGTCGGCACCGACGACGGGACGGTCCGGGCGAACGTGCGGTGCTTGATGATCGGGTAGCCGGGGCTGCGTTCGATGTCGTTGTCGGTGCCGAAGCCGAAGTAGTTGTTCTCCTGCTTGGCCGAGGCGTAGATCCAGCGTCGCTGGTCCCGGGTGAACGGCCGTTCCTCGTCGTTGCCGGCGACGATGTACTGCCGCAGTTCCGGCCCGATCGCCTCCAGCAGGTAGCGGGCCCGCCCGACCAGCGGGAAGTTGCGCAGCAGCGCATGGTCACGTTGCAGGACGTCGCGGGCGGCCAGGCCGGCGACGGCGGCGGCGATCACGGGTACGGTGCGGCGGGCCCACGTCATGCCGGCCACACTCCCCGTTGCCGCCGCCGCTCAAACAGCCCACCCGCGTGGCGCGGTCAGTGGTGGCGCAACGACTGCCGCACGATGCCGCCGACCAGGGCGCACCAGGTGTCGGTGGAGACCCGGCCGGTGCGGGGCAGCCCGTGCAGACCCTGGAGGTCCTGGACGGCCCTGCGGGTGGCGGGGTCGAACCCGCCGGTGACGGTGACCTCGGCGTATCCCTTCCAGTTCAGGATGAACTGCACCGCCTGCACGGGCAGGCCGGTGGCGTCGCGGTCCAGTGCGGGCGCGAGGGTCTCCCAGGTGGGGGCGGTCAGGGTGGCGTCCACGTCGACCGGGATGCCGTTGCGGGCCTGCCAGTCGCCGACCGCGGCGACGGTGGCGGCGTCGAACGTGCCGCTCGGGGTGACCGGGTAGCCCCGGTAGGCGAGCAGGTACTGGGCGACCTGGACGGTGGGGGAGTTGACGAAGCGCCACAGGTCCGGCCAGCGGCGGGCCGGCACCTCGGACAGGCGGGTGCCGAGCCGGCGGAAGACCTGCCGGCGGACGCCGGGGAAGAGGCGGTAGAACTGCGCGCCGGGGCAGAGCGTGGCGCGGAAGTCCCAGTGGCCGAAGATGTCGTGGGCGTGCAGCCCGTACTGCCGGCAGATGGTGGTGCAGAGCCGGACCAGCGAGTCGAGCAGGTCCGGTGGCGGGGTGTCGGTGACGTAGGTGCCCTCGTTCTCGATGCCGATGGCCCGACCGTTCTCGCCGGGGCAGTGCGCCGAGATCATCTGCCGGTCGCCGGCCCGCAGCCGGTCCAGGCTGCCGTGCCGTCCCTCCAGGACGTACCCGCCCCGGCTGACGGTGAAGTGCTGGCCGGTGTCGGACCAGCCGTTGCCGTCCATGTGCAGGTCCTGGCAGTCGTGGGCCAGCGTGACCGCCTGTTCCCGGGAGTGGTCGGTGACGTTCGGGAAGGCCATGTGGTGCACGATGATCTTGTTGGTCGGGATCGTGCTGACCGACAGCGGGTCGGCGGGCGGCCGGGCGTCCCACTCGTCGCAGCCGATGATCCAGTCCAGGTCCGTGCCGGGGGTTGCCCGGGCCACACCCGGCAGGGCCAGTTCGGACCCGACGACCGCGACGGTCGCCGCGCCGAGGCCGGCCCGCAGCAGGGTACGTCGGTCGAGTGCGGGGCGTACGTCGGACATGGCATCTCCTCGGCGGCCGGCGGCGCTGACGACGAATGTGAAAACTAGCTCCGTTGAGCAAGCATGAAGTGGAGGATATTGCCAGGGCGGCGGTCGGCGCTAGAGGGCGCCATCGATCGATTCTGCCCGTCTTCAAGGCGTGCCGGGCGGAACTGTCCGAATTTCCTGCCGTCGGTGCGGTGGTCCCGAGTCGGCTGCTCAGTCGGCGGCGGCGCACCGGTCGAGCGCGGCCAGCAGGTGCCGCCGGGTCGCCACCGTGCCGAAGTGACCCGCCCCCTCGACCACCTGCAACTGCGAACCCGGCCAGGCCCGGTGCAGCGCCCAGGCCGTGGTCAGCGGGCCGCCCAGGTCGACCCGGCCGTGGATCAGCACCCCCGGGATGCCGGCGAGCCGGCCGGCCTGCCGGATCAGCTCACCCTCGGCCAGCCAGGCCCCCTGGGAGAAGTAGCGCGCGCAGATCCGCACCATCGCGGTCCGGTCCGCCGACGGGCGGTCACCGTACGGGTTGCCCACCCCCTCGGCGGAGACCACCGCGTCCTCCCAGGCGCACCAGTCCCGCACCGCCCGTTCGCGTACCGCCGGGTCCGGGTCCTCCACCAGCCGGGCGTACGCGCCGACCACATCGTCGTCCGGGCCGACGCCACCGCCGGCGAGGAACCGTTCCCACTCGCGGGGGAAGTACCGTCCGACGCCCCGGTAGAGCCAGTCGATCTCCGAGCGGCGGGTGGTGGTGACGGCGGCGATGACGATCGCCGACACCCGTTCCGGGTGCCGCTGCGCGTACGCCAGTAGCAGCGTCGAGCCCCACGAGCCGCCGTAGAGCAGCCACCGGTCGACGCCCAGGTGCGCGCGGAGCCGCTCCATGTCGGCGATCAGGTGCGCGGTGGTGTTGTGCCGCAGATCGGTGGTCGGGTCACCGGCGTGCGGGGTGCTGCGCCCGCAGTTGCGCTGGTCGAAAAGGATCACCCGGTAGCGGTCCGGGTCGAAGTAGCGCCGGGCCAACGGGCCGCAGCCGGAGCCCGGTCCACCGTGGACGACCAGCGCGGGCCGGCCAGCCGGGTTGCCGCACACCTCCCAGTAGACCCGGTTGCCGTCGCCGACGTCGAGCATTCCGTGGTCGTACGGCTCGATCGGCGGGTACCGCTCGTCCATCGGTGGGCCTCCCCGGGGCGTGAGATACAACAGCGCTGTTACAATAC
This sequence comes from Micromonospora matsumotoense, assembly GCF_900091525.1. Classification (GTDB taxonomy): domain Bacteria; phylum Actinomycetota; class Actinomycetes; order Mycobacteriales; family Micromonosporaceae; genus Micromonospora; species Micromonospora matsumotoensis. Next base: position 699,550 of record NZ_FMCU01000002.1, on the reverse strand, counting down.
GGCATGGCTGACGAACCGTCCGACCCCGCACTGCTCGGCACCCGGCTGCGCCACCTGCTGGAGCTGCTCGACGGCGACGTCGCCGCCGGCTATGCCGACCTCGGACTGACCGGCTTCCGACCCCGCTACACCCCGGTGCTGATCGCGCTGGACCGGCTCGGGTCGGCGTCGATCCGTACCCTGGCCGAGGCGACCGGGGTGACCCACTCCGCCGCCAGCCAGACCGTCGCCCGGATGACGGCCGACGGGCTGGTCACCCTCGCTCCCGGCACCGACGCCCGGCAACGCGTCGTCACCCCCACCGACCGGGCCCGGGACCTGCTGCCCGTCCTGCACGCCGAGTACGCGGCCACCGTCACCGCCGCCCGCCGGTTCGAGGCGGAGCTGGCGTACCCGCTGAGCCGGCTCGTCGACGAGGCGCTGGCGGCGCTGCGGCAGCGGTCGATGCGGCAGCGGATCGCCGACGTCGCCCCCGACCTGGTCCCCGCCGGCCCCACCGACGGCGGCCCGGTCACCCCGCCTGACGACCGTAGCCGGCACCGGGGTGACCGGAACTAATCTCCGGGGACAGACGTCCGGACGCGAGAAAACACCCGTTGCGCCGATTCACCGCAGCTCGCCCCGGGTGAGAATGATCAGTGTGGCCCTGACCTGTGACCAGTCCCGACGGACCGGAAAGGCCGGCGGGTGACCGGCGACTGGCGGTTGTCCGGCTACACCCCGGTACGGCAGCTCGGCGCGGGCACGTCCGGCCGGGTGCTGCTCGCCACCCACGACGCCACCGGCACCCCGGTCGCCATCCGCTACCTCCCGCCGTCCCTCGGCGACGATCCCGCCTTCCGGATGGCCTTCCGGGAGCAGGCGCGACTGCTGGTCGAGGTGGACGACCCGTACGTCTGCCGCCTCTTCGAGTACGCCGAGACGCACTCGGCCGCCGCGATCGTGACCGAACTGGTCGACGGGGTGACGCTGCGCCACCTGCTGCGCGCGCACGGGCCCATCGGGCCGGAGGCCGCGCTCTGCATCCTCAAGGGTTCCCTCGCCGGGCTCGCCGCCGCGCACGCGCGGGGCGTGGTGCACCGCGACCACCGGCCGGAGAACGTCCTCGTCACGGGCGACGGCTGGCCCAAGCTCACCGGATTCGGCCTCGCCCCGCCGGCCGGCAACCCCGACCACCTGGCCCCCGAGCAGTGGACCGGTGCTCCCGCCGAGCCGGCCGGTGACATCTACGCCGCCACCGCGACGTTCTTCGAGTGCCTCACCGGCCGGCCCCCCTACGACGGTCGGGACCTGGCCACCCTGCGCGCGCAGCACAGCGCCGCCCCGATCCCGGGCACCCCGACCCCCGCCCCCGTGCACGACCTGCTCCACCACGGGCTGGCCTGGTGCCCCGCCGACCGCACCCAGCCCGCCGAGATCTTCCTCGCCGAGCTGGAACACACCGCCGCCCGCTCGTACGGCGGGGACTGGGAGGAGCGGGGCCGACGTCAGCTGGCCCAGCGGGTCGCGCTGCTCGCCGCGTTCCTCCCCTTCCCCGACGGTGCGCCCGCGCACCCCGACCCGGCTGCCGTCGACCCGGCCGCCGAGCCGCGCCCCGGCTACCGGCGCGGCGGCACCCGCAACGCCCTGGTCGGGGTCGGGCTGACCACAGCCCTGCTGGTCGGTGTCGTCGGGCTGGGTTACGTCGCCCGCCGGCCCGGGTCGTTCACCCTCGCCGACGGGGCCGCCGGGCCGGGCGCCACCGCCGCCGCCACCCGCAGCCCCGCGCCGCTCGCTGCCGCGCCGGCCATCAGCGTGGTGCCGCCGGAGCCGAGCCGCAGCCCCAACCCGGCGGCGACCACCACCGGCCCGCCGCCCACCACCGCCCCCGCCCGGTCGGTCGCCGCGACCACCACCCGGGTACGCACCCCGGGCCCCACGCCACCGGCCACGGCCATCAGCCCGCTGCTGCCCCCCGACGTGTTCCCACCGACGGTGTCGTCCCTGGACGCCAGCTCGGCCACTGTGGAGCCGAAGGGCTGCGCCGACGCGGTCACCTCGACCACGGTCACCGCCACGGTCGTCGACGACCGGGCCGCCGGCGACCTGCTCCGGGTGTCGTTCCGCTACACCCTCGACGGGACCACCCGCACCGTCGCCATGGCCCGGACCGGTCCGGATGCCTACCAGGGCACCCTCGGCGACCTGCCGACGCCCGCCTCGGTCACCAGGATCGCGGTCCAGGTGATCGCCGTCGACGACGCCGGCAACGCCTCGGCGCCCGCCGGCCCGGTGGTGGTGTCCCTGCTGCCCGCCTGCACGTCGGACTGACCGGCCGATCCCCACCGGAGTTTCCGGCGGCCCGGCCGGGGGTAGCTTCGGGGGTCGACCGACTGACGGTGGAGGAACACGGATGACAGACAACTTCGGCGACGCAGCGGGTGACGCCCTCCGCGCGGTGCTGCTCTTCCTGCCCAAGGCGGTCGCCTTCGCGGCGATCCTGGTGGCCGGCTGGTTGATCGCGAAGGCCGTCCGCAAGATCGTCGACAGGGTGCTGGACCGGGTGCACTTCGACCGGGCCGTCGAGCGCGGCGGCATCAAGACCGCGTTGGCCCGCTCCCGCTACGACGCCAGCGACATCGTCGCCAAGCTCGCCTACTACGGCGTGCTGCTGGTGACCCTCCAACTCGCCTTCGGCATCTGGGGGCCCAACCCGATCTCCGACCTCATCGCCGGGGTGATCGCCTGGTTGCCCCGGGCGTTCGTCGCGATCGTCATCGTGGTGGTCGCCGCCGCGATCGCCAACGCGGTCAAGGACATCATCAGCAGCGCGCTCGGTGGCCTGTCCTACGGCCGGGTGCTGGCCAACATCGCCTCCGTGTTCATCCTCGGGCTGGGGGTGATCGCCGCGCTCAATCAGATCGGTGTCGCCACCGCGGTCACCACGCCGGTGCTGATCGCCGTCCTCGCCACCGTCGGCGGCATCCTCGTCGTCGGGGTCGGCGGCGGTCTGATCCGTCCGATGCAGGCCCGCTGGGAGTCCTGGCTGACCCGTGCCGAGCAGGAGTCCCGCACCATCGCCACCCACGCGCGCGCCTACCAGGCGGGGCGGCGGGACGTCGAGGCCCGGCTGAGCCCGTACGCGGAGGCCGAGCGCACCCCGTCGGTGCCCACCGTCGTCGCGCCCACCCCGCCGACGCCGCGGGACGACGACGCCGAGCGTACCCAGGTGGTGACCCGCCCCGACGACGTCGAGGCGACCCAGGTCGTGCCGCGACCCGACGAGGCGGAGCAGACCCAGGTCGTGTCCCGTCCTGCCGACGGGGAACCGACCCCACCCGTAACCCCGGGCCCGCACGCGACCGACGCGTCCGGCGTTCCGGTGCCGCGCCAGGCCGGCCCGGTCGACGGGTCCACCACCGACAGTGAGGCCACCATGGTCATCCCCCCGCTCGACCCGGGCATGCCCCGCCGTTGACCGGGCGCAGGCGGCGGGGCGGGACCGGACGGTCCCGCCCCGCCGCCGTTGCACCTCCGCCGGGGCCGCGCTCCGGACCGGGTCGGGCTAGCATCGGCGCATGACCTGGCGATGTTGATCCGGCCCTGAAGGCCGAAACCGCGGGCCGCCGCGGACGCCGTACCTCCCGCGTCCGTTCCGTCCCGTGGAAAGGCCCTGATGACCCTCACCTGCTCGCGGGTGCCCGACACCCGTGTCCGCCGGCTGTCGACCATGCTCTACTGCTACCTGTTCCTCAGCGACCTCGTGCTGCTCTACCCGGTGTACGTCCTGCTGTTCGGCGACATCGGCCTCACCGTCGGTCAGATCTCCGGGCTCTTCGTGCTCTGGTCGGTGACCGCGATCGTGCTGGAGGTCCCGTCCGGGGCCTGGGCCGACACCGTCTCCCGCCGCCTGCTGCTCTGCCTCGCGCCGCTGCTCACCGGGGCCTGCTTCGCGCTGTGGGTGCTGACGCCGTCGTGGTGGGCGTTCGCGCTCGGCTTCGTCCTCTGGGGGGCAGCCGGCGCGCTCGGCTCCGGCGCCCTGGAGGCGTTGGTCTACACCGAACTCGACCGGCTCGGCGCTGCCGGCCGGTATGCCCGCACGATGGGTCGCGCCCGGACCGCCGGGGTGCTCGGCGTGCTCGCCTCGCTCGGCCTGGCCGGCCCGGTCCTCGCCGTCGGTGGATACCCGGCGGTCGGCGCGGCGAGCGTGCTGTCCGGTGTGCTCGCCGCCGCCGTGGCCACCCGGTTCCCGGAACACCGCCCCGCCGTGCCCGCCCCGCTGCCACCCACCGGCCCGACCGCGTCGCCGGACGGCGTGCCCGACGGGGTGGGGGCCGAGCAGGGCTGGTGGGTGAGCCTGCGCACCGGCCTCACCGAGGCGCGCGCCGACCGGCGGGTACGGGCGGCCGTGCTGCTCGTCCCGGCGGTGACGGCGGTCTGGGGCACCCTCGACGAGTACACCCCGCTGCTGGCCCGCGGCACCGGCGTCCCGGCGTCCACGGTGCCGCTGCTGCTCCTGCCGGTCTGGCTCGGGATGACCGTCGGCGGTCTGCTCGCCCCGACGGCGGAGCGACTGTCCACCCGGGGGTACGCGGCGTTGCTCGTCCTGGCCGTGGTCGCGCTGGTCGGCGGGGCCGCCGTCCGACATCCCGGTGGCTTCGTGCTGCTCGGCGTGGCGTTCTGCGCCCTGCAACTGGCCACCGTGCTCGCCGACGCCCGGTTGCAGGCCCGGATCACCGGCCCGGGGCGGGCCACCGTCACCTCGGTCGCCGGGATGGGCACCGACCTGGCGATGATCGTCGCCTACGGCGGTTACGCGGTGGTCGCCGCGTCGGCCGGGCACCCGGCGGCGTTCATGGTGGCGGCCGTGCCCTACCTGCTGGTCGCCGCCGCGTTGCTGGTGTCGGGGCGGTCCGGTGCGGTGCCGCAGGCCCGCCCGCCGGCACGGGTGGTTTCGTGAGCCGGCACCGCGGCGGCGGGCGGGCGGCGTCGGACGCGTTGCCGAAGGGCCGACGCCCGCCGCCGGGGCCCGGGCCCCGGCGGCGGGGCGGCGCTGCCGGGATCAGCGCGGTAGCGCGTCCAGGTAGACCCAGCTGCCGTCCTCCCGGACGAACCGGCTGTGCTCGTCCACGATGCCCGGCTGTCCGGCGTCCCGGTAGTGGGCGCGGAACGCCACCGTGCCGGTGCTGTCGAGCAGGCCGCCGCGGGTGCGGTCGACGATCTCCAACCGGGTCCACCGCTGGGCGGGGTCGAGTCGCAGCCGGCTCGGCCGGGTGCGGGAGTGCCAGCTGCGCAACAGGTAGCCGGGGTCGCCGACGGCGAAGGCGCTGAACCTGGACCGCATCAACGCCTCCGCCGTCGGGGCCGCGCCGTCGCCCCGGTGCAGGGGCCCGCAGCAGTCGTCGTACGGCAGGCCGGTGCCACAGGGGCAGGACCGCCGGGATGCGTGTTTGGCCACGACGTCCATCCTGCCGCATGCCCCACGAACCGGGCCGACCCCCGTGGTGGGGGTCGGCCCGGTTCGTGTGTGGGTCAGGAGGTGTAGCCGCGGGTGGCGATCCAGTCGGCGAGGTTGTCGACGCTGATCCGGTAGGCGGCGGTGTCGGGGTTGGCGGAGTCGGCGATGGTGACGGTCTTTCCGTTGTCGCGGTAGCCGACGACGCTGATGTAGTGGCCGCCTTCGAAGGCGTGGGTGTTGCCGTCGGTGTCGGTGGCGGTGCCGGCGATGTTGGCGACCACGGCCCGGCCGTCGTCCACGGTGCGGACGATGTCGGCACGCAACTCGTCGGTCTGCTTGTCGTCGGCCTTGGTGCTGCGGATCTCGGTGCTTTCGTAGGCCTTGCGGCCGGTTTCCTTGTTCAGGACGGGGGTGATGTCGTTGATGCTGTTGGTGCCGTCCTCGGTGGTGCCCATGACCTTGGCCATGGCGTCTACGTCGATGTTCTTGCCCTGGACGGTCAGGGCGTTGCGGGTGGCGGCGGGGCCGCAGTAGTAGAAGTTGGGCTGGGCGGCGTAGTCGACCTTCAGTTCACGCTCGCCGTGGGGCTTGCGGTCGGTCTGCACCGACGCGGTGGGGGTGGCGGCGTGGGCGGTGTGGGCGGCGGTGAGGGGGCCGGCGATGGCGCCGGTGGTGAAGGCGAGGCCGGCGGCGGTGAGGGCGGTCTTGCGGATCAGATCGGTACGCATGGTGGCGTGCTCCTCTGGTCGGGGGTGTGGCGGACGCCCAGAGGGGGATGGGCGTCGCCGGGAGGGGGAAGTCCGGGTGGGGATCGGCCCGGCGGTCGGGGGGACCTGCGCGGGTGTCCGAGGGGGTGTAACCAGCCCGGTGGCGACCGCATTCCGTGGTCGGTGTTCCGGGGCCGTCTCCCGGGGGAGTGGCGGTGGTATGCCAGGTATAACGCCGTGGCCCCGGCGGCGATTCCGTCGTGGGGGTGGCCCCGACCACGGGACACCGGGCCCGGAACCGGACGCGCCGGTGGTCACCACACCACCGCCCGGCAGCGGAATCGGACACCGGCGGCGGGCACCCGTCCCCAGGATCACCGCCCCGACCGGGGCCGGCTGGAAGCCCGCCTGGACGAGTGGCCGGTGGACCGCGCCGCCGTCCGCCCACGGGACGACGCCGCCGCCCCGCCCCGACCGACCCCGTGCGGGGTCGAAACGGACATTCGGCGCGATGGGGCGGAGTCGCCCCGGCCGCAGGGTCAGAGCCGGCCCGCGGGGTCAGAGCCAGCCGGAGCGGCGGAACATCCGGTGCAGGGTGAACGCCGCCGTCGCCATCAGCGCCAGCGCGGCCGGGTAGCCGTACCGCCAGGACAGTTCGGGCATCCGGGCGAAGTTCATCCCGTAGACGCCGGCCACCGCGGTCTGGGTGGCGGCGATCGCCGCCCACGCCGCGATCTTGCGCATGTCGTTGTTCTGGTCGACCGCGAGCTGGGTCAGCCGGGACTGGAGGATCGAGTTGAGCAGTTCGTCGTAGGAGGTGATCCGGTCGACGGCCCGGGTCAACCGGCCCTCCACGTCGACGTACCAGCGGCGCAGCCCCGCAGGAGGGCCGCCGTCCGGGCCGGAGACCAGGGCGCGCAGCGGCTCCTGGAGCGGCAGCACCGCCCGCTTGAACTCCACCAACTCCCGTTTGAGCTGGTAGATCTGCTGGATGTCGGCGTTGCGGTCGGGGGCGAAGACGCTCTCCTCGACCCGTTCCAGGTCCTGCTCGAGGTGGGCGGCGACCTCCAGGTAGAGGTCGACCATCCGGGCGGTCACCGCGTACGCCACCGCCCACGGGCCCTCGGCGAGCAGTGACGGGCGGCCCTGGATCTCGCGGCGGACCGGCGCGAGGGCGCCGGAGGCGCCGTGCCGGACGGTGACCACGAACCGGTCGCCGAGCAGCACCATCACGTCACCGGTGTCCACCACCTCGGAGGTCGCGGTCAGCTCCCCCTCGGCGACGTAGGCGGCGGTGCGCAGCACCAGCAGGGTGACCGGGCCGTGCCGTTGCACGGTGGGCCGGTGCCCGTCGGTGAGGGCCTGTGCGACGGTCAGCTCGTCGAGGCCGAAGACCTGCCCGACGGCGGCGAGCACCGCCGCGCCCGGGTCGTGCAGTCCCAACCAGACGAACGCGTTGCGGCTGCGCCGGGCCCGGGCGTACGCGTCGGCGTAGTGCAGCCGGCCGGTCTCCCGGCGGCCGTTGACATAGACCGCGCAGTCGACGACGGCATCCGGGTTGACCCGTCGGGTGGCGCCGGTGGCGGTCTCCCCGGCCTGTCGGCGCAGCCGGCCGACCAGGGTGTGGAGCCGGGGCCCGAGCAGGGTCGTCAGCGCTCGCCGCTCCACCGCGTACCTCCGCCTCGCCGCCCGTCCGCCGGCCCACCGTAGTAGGCCGGCGCGACAGTGGTGCGGTCGGGCGGCGGTCAGCCGACGGCGGTGGCCCGCACGACGATGTTGTCGGAGTAGTCGCGGGACCGTTCGTCGAACCGTCCCCCGCAGGTGACCAGGCGCAACGCCGGCCCGGGTCCGCCCGGTCCATAGACCAGCGCGGTGGGGAAGCTCCGCTTCGGGTACGTGCCGACCCCGTCGACCGCGAAGGTCACCGCCCGCCCGTCGGCGCGGGTGACCCGGACGGTGTCGCCGGGGCGAAGCCGCCCGAGATCGAAGAAGACCGCCGGCCCGTCCCGGGTGTCGACGTGTCCGACGACGACGGCGTTGCCCGCCTCGCCGGGGCTGGCCCCGGGCCGGTACCAGCCGGCGACGGCGGGAGCGTCCAGTGGGGGCACCTCCAGGGTGCCGTTCGGGTCGCCGGCCACCGGCACCAGTTCCGCGTGTACGCCGATGGCCGCGATGTCGATGCGGACCGGCGTCGAGCGGGGCAGGGCCGGGATCGGGGAGCGGCTGCTGTTGCCGCCGCTGACGTCGATGCTCGGCTGGGGTGGCCCGACCGGTCCGATGGTCAGTCCGGCGGCGATCAGGGCGATCCCGGCGGTGCCGCTGACCGTGACCGCCGTGACGGCGGTACGGGTCCGGACCGCCCACTCGGGTACGCGCATCGCCCGTCCTCCCCGACGTCCGATGTGGTCGGGTGCCCGTACCGGTTCGCGCCGGTGCGGGCACCCGTCCCAGGGTTGGTGTGGCTCGTCGTCAGGCGACCCGGTGTCGGTCCGGCCGGGGTCGCCGCCAACCGTCAGGCGACGGTGGTCGCCGCCCGGCGTCGGCGGCGCAGCAGCACGGTGGTGCCGAGCGCGGCGGCCCCGGCGAGTGCGCCACCGGCGGCCAGCAGGCCGGTGTTGCCGGTGCCGCCGCCACCACCGGCGGGTGCCGCGCCGATCGGTGTGACGGCGAAGGTGGCGCTGCCGGCGGCACTGCCGTCACCGCAGGTGGCGGCGACGGTGTAGCTGCCCAGGGTGAAGCCGGCGGTGAAGAGTTCGGCGCTCAGCCCACCGCCTGCGGCGGCGGTGGTGGAGCGGACGTTCTGGTCCCGGTCCGGGCCGGTGACGTGGAAGAGCACGTCACCCGACTTCGGGTTGCAGGTCGTCGCGGTGAGCACGACCGTTCCGCCGACCGGGGTGCTGGCCGGTGACACCGTGGTGTCCGCGAGCGCTGCTGTAGGGAGCAGGAGCGTGCCGAGTCCCACGCCGAGCGCCGTCGATACGAGAACCTTCTGTGCCTTCATATGCGTCTTCCCTCACTTTTCGTCCGCTGTCTGCGTGGGACGTCGTTCGGGTGGCCAACTCCGTAACTCACCGGTGTGGCCAACACTAGGAGGGTTGACCCCCCGTACCGGGGTAAATGAGAAATCTTCGTTGCCGTCACGTGTTTTCCCCCGCGCCGCAGAGCGGCGGAAATGCCGGGACAGTGCGGACACCCCGCCCCGACTACAGCCCAGCCTCCTAGGATGCCGTAGCCGAGGTGACCCGCCGCGCACGCCACAAACCACTCCCACCACCGAAAAGCTGCCGCCTCCCGCAGGAGCAGGAGGCGGCAGCGACCCCGGCGGGAGGTCAGCGGCGGCGGGCCTGGAGGGTGTAGGTCTGGGGGAGCCGCCACGGGCGTTCGGTCAGTCGCCACTCACCGTGCGCGTCGCGGACCTGCCGCCCCGGCAGCGCGTCCCATGGGGCGCTGTCGTGCTCGTGCAGCATGGTCAGCTCCAGTCCGGCGTCGAGCAGGGCGGTGACCACCTCCCCGAGCCCGTGGTTCCACTCGTGCGTGGTGTTGTGCGTGAAGATCGCCTCGGTGCTCACGTAGGTGCCACCCTCGGTCCAGACCACCGGCTCGGTGCGCTCGAAGTACGGCTGGTCGACCACCAGCAGACCGTCCGGGCGGGTCTCGTCGAGGGCCCACAGCATCGGGTGCCCCTCGCGCAGGAACAGTCGCCCGCCGGGACGCAGCAGGGCGGCGACCACGCCGGCCCAGCGGCGGATGTCCGGCAGCCAGCACAGCGCGCCGATGCCGGTGTACACCAGGTCGAAACCGCCGCCGAGGACGTCGGGCGCGTCGTAGACGTCGGCCTGGACGAAGTCGACGGCCGCGCCGGTGCGGTCGGCCAGCGACCGGGCCTGGGTCAGCGAGGCGCCGGAGAAGTCCAGCCCGGTCATCCGCGCGCCGAGCCGGTGCAGCGACACGGTGTCGGTGCCGATGTGGCACTGCAGGTGCACGCCGCGCAACCCGGCCACGTCACCGAGGCGGGGCAGGTCGAACCGGACCACCTCGCTGAGGTGGGCGGGGTCCGCGGCGAAACGCTCCACGGCGTAGTCCGGCGAGGCGGCGTGGGCGGCGGCCCGGTCGTCCCAGCTGGCCCGGTTGAGGGTGCGGTAGTCGGTGCCGGGCCGACCGGGGCCCGGATCGTCGTTGTCAGTCACCGGCTGACAGTGGCAGATGCCGGTGGCCCGCTCAACGGCAATTCGGCGGCCGGCCGCCCGGACCTGGTGGACGACGGCGGGTGTCCGAGCTGCCTGGTAGGTTGCCGGACCGTGACGGGGGAGGGCCTGGACGCCCGGTTCGGCCGGCTCTGGGCGGCGAGCACGCTGTCGGCGCTGGGCAGTGGCATGGCCACGGTGGCGGCCCCGCTGTACGCGGCCGCCCGTAGCGACGACCCGCTGGTGGTCGCCGCTGCCGCCGGGGCGGCCTGGCTGCCCTGGCTGCTCTTCGCCCTGCCTGGTGGGGTGCTGGCCGACCGGCTGGACCGGCGGCGGTTGATGGTGGTCATCGACTGGGTCCGGGTGGCCGCCCTGGTGTCGCTGGGCGTGGCGATGCTGACCGGGCGGGCCGGCATACCGCTGCTGTACGCGGTGCTGTTCGTGGTGAACACCGGCGAGATCGTGTTCCGGTCGGCCAGTCAGGCGATGCTCCCCACGCTGGTGCCGACGTCCCGGCTGGAACGGGCCAACGGCTGGCTCGGCGGCGGCACCACGCTGGCCCAGGGGATGGTGGCGGGCCCGCTCGGCGGTTTCCTGTTCGTGCTCGCCGAGAGCCTCCCGTTCCTGGTCAACGCCGGCACGTACGCGCTCAGCGCGGTGCTCGTCGCGCTGATCGTCGGGTCGTACCGGGGCGGTGGGGAAGCGGTCCCGTCGGTGGCCCGGTCGGTGCGCGCGGAGATCGGGGCGGGCTTCCGGTTCCTGCTCGGCCAGCGGTTGCTGCGCGCGATGGCCGTGCTGATCGGCCTACTCAACCTCACTCTGACGGCCGCGATGGCGGTGCTGGTGCTGCTCGCGACGCAGCGGCTCGGCCTGGACTCGGTCGGCTACGGCCTGCTGTTCACCAGCATGTCGGTCGGTGGGCTGCTCGGCGCGGTGGTCGGTGACCGGCTCATCGCCCGGGTCACCCCGACCTGGACGGTGCGGGTCGGGCTGCTGGTCGAGGCGGGGCTGCACCTGGCGCTGGCCGCCTCGACCAGCGCCTGGCTGGTCGGGTTCGCGCTGTTCGCGTTCGGCGTGCACGGCGCCCTGTGGGGGATCGTGTTCCACTCGCTGCGGCAGCGGCTGACCCCGTCCGAGCTGCGTGGCCGGGTCGGTGCGACGACGCTGTTCATCGCGGCCGGCGGCAACTGCGTGGGCGCGCTGCTCGGCGGGGTGGTGGCCGGCACGTTCGGGCTGACCGCGCCCTACTGGGCGGGGTTCGTGGTGGCCGTTGCCGTGTCCGCGGCGACCTGGCGGGTGTTCGACCGGTCCGCCGTCGCCGCCGCCTACGCGGGCACGGCACCCCGGCAGCCCGTCGCGTCAGGCGGGGACGGGTAGCACCGTCCGTTCGGCGGCCGAGCGGTGCGCCAGCGCGATCAGCTCCACCGTGCGTACCGCGTCGCGGGGGTCCACCGGCAGCGGCCCGCCGCCGCGCAGCGCCGCCTCGACCTGGGCGTAGAAGTCCTGGTAGCGGCCCGGTTCGGTGGGCACCGGCCGGAGGTCGTCCCCCGCGCCGAGCAGGCCGTACCGGTCGGGGGTGACCTCGCCCCAGCCCGGGGTGTCGGGTCGGCCACCGAGGCGCAGCGCGTCCTCCTGTCCGTCGAGCCCGTGGCAGGTGTATCCGGCCCGGTCACCGAGGACCCGCAGTCGGGGGCCGAGCTGGGCGGTCACCGCGCTCATCCACAGGTGGGAGCGGACCCCGCCGACGTGGGTGAGCGCCACGAACGCGTCGTCGTCGACCTGGGCTCCCGGTCGCCGCCGGTCCACCTCGGCATAGACGGTGCCGACCGGCCCGAACAGCTGTACGGCCTGGTCGACGAGGTGGGCACCGAGGTCGTAGAGGACGCCACCGGCGTCGGCCGGGCTGCCGCCCTCCCGCCAGCCGGCCCTGATCTGCGGGCGCCAGCGTGCGAAGCGGGACTCGAAGCGGGTCACCCGACCCAGCGCGCCGTCCTCGACCAGCCGTCGTACGGTGCGGAAGTCGCCGTCCCACCGGCGGTTCTGGAACACCGTCAGGGGGACGCCCCGGTGGTGCGCCTCGTCGACCAGCGCACGGGCGTCGTCGGCGGTGGCGGCGAGCGGCTTGTCCACCACCACCGGCAGCCCGGCGGCGACTGCCGCGCGGGCGTGGGACACGTGGGAGGCGTTCGGGGTGGCCACCACGACCAGGTCGAGGGCGTCCGGGTCGGCCCACAGCGCCGCGACGTCGTCGACGACCCGGGCGTCGGGGTGCTCGGCGGCCAGTTGCTCCCGGCGCTGCGGGTCGGCGGTGACGACGCGGGTCAGCCGCAACCCGGGGGTGGCGGCGATCAGTGGGGCGTGGAACACCCGGCCGGCGACGCCGTAGCCGAGCAGCCCGACCCGCAGTGGCTGCCGCGTGCTGTCCGTCATGCTGGTTTCCCCGATCGTCGGCGCTGGTCGTCCGGTCGCACCGAACCTACGCGTCGCCCGGGGGAACGCCGGTGGCCGGCCCGGCTCAGGCCCCCGTCGGGTCGGTCACCCAGCCGGCGATCAGCACCAGGCCGGTGGGGCGGTGCACGGCGAGGAAACCGAACGGGCGGTCGACGTCGAGGCGGATGCGTCGTCGACGGACGGTGGCGCGGGGTGGTGCGGAGCCGGCCCGCATGCCGACGGCGGTGACGGCGGCGGCGCGGAATCCGGTGGCGGTGAACTCGGCCCGTGCGCTCTGCCGGGCGTCGGACACCGACAACTGCGGGCTGATGTCGGGGAAGTGGTCGCCGTCGCGTCCGGCGGCGACCAGGCCGAACAGGTCGGCGTGGTCGAGCAGGTCGTGGTCGCCGGTGACGGTGAATCCGACGGTACGCACCAGCAGCTCCGGTCGGTCGTCGTACCCCTCGACGGTGTCCTCGGTGACGCCCGGTCCGGCCGGTGTGGGCAGGGTCGCGGGGTGGTCGAGCGCGCCGAGTGCGGCCGGGAGCACCCGGGCGGCCGGCTGTCCGGCCGGGCCGAGGGCGAGCAGCACGTCGACGTCGGCGTCCCCGGGGACGGTGAGCAGGCTGATCGGGCCGGCGGGGGTGTCGGCCACCCGGAGCGCGGTCGGGTCGCCGCCGGGCCGGTGCAGTCCGGCCAGTGGGCGGCCCTGCCACGGCCCGGTCGTCGGCTGGCAGGGGGCGGGCCGGAACGGGGTGGCCCAGTCGACCAGCACGGTCAGCGCGTTCGCCAGCACCAGGGCGGTACCCGGCCCGACCTGGACTGGCATCCGGTCGACCAGGCCGTCGGTGTGCTCCCGCGCCCACCGGTCGAGCCGTGGCTGGTCGACTGTCGGGTCGCCGGTCAGCTCACCCCGGGTCGTGCTGTCCAGCTCGGTGCGCCACCGCCGGCCCAGGGGCAGGCCGGCACGGGACCAGAAGCCGGTTGCCAGCCGGGTGGTGGGGGAGTCGACGGTGGTGCCCGGGGTGGGGGCGACGGCGTGCAGCTCGTCGCGGGCCGGGCCGGTCGCGAACCGGGCGAGCAGGGCGAGCAGCGGGTACACCCCGGCGCCGGACAGGACGGTCTGCCGGTCGTCCAGTCGGGACGCCCAGCGGGCGGTGAGGTCGTTGGCGGACGGGCTCATGGGGCGGCACGGTACCCGCAGCACCCGGCCCGGCGGCACGGTGCACGTCCGGGGGCCCGGCCGGCGGCACGGGCTGGCGGAGGCGGGCCGGCAGAGGCGGGTGGGGTCCCTGCCGCCGGTCGGCGGTGGTGTGACAGCGTGGCCGGGTGGGTGTGCGGGTACCGGCCGAGGTCGACCTGGCCGTCGTCGGTGGCGGCGGGGCCGGTTCGTTGGTGCTCACCGCGCTGGCCCGGCACGGGCTGCCGGGGCTGCGGATCGCCGTGGTGGACCCGGTGCGCAAGCGCGGTCAGGACCGCACCTGGGCGTTCTGGGGCACCCCCGGTGGTGATCTGGAGCCGATGCTCAGCGCCAGCTGGTCGCGGGTGGAGGTGACCACCCCGGCCGTCGCCCGGGTGCTGGACCTGACCCCGTTGCGGTACGCGATGCTGCGGTCCGCGCCGCTGTACGCGCGGGCCGCCGAGGCGGAGCTGCGGCTCGGTGCGACCCGGTACGACGTGGCGGTGGGGGCGCTCGACGACGACGGTGCGTCGGTGACGGTGCGCGACACCGACGGGCGGGCGGTGCTGCGGGCCGGCTGGGTGCTCGACTCGCGTCCCCGTCCACCGCGCCGGCCCGGCCGGACGGCGTGGTTGCAGCACTTCCGGGGCTGGTGGTTGGAGTCGTCGACGCCGGTGTTCGATCCGGGGCGGGCGGTGCTGATGGACTTCCGCACCCCGCAGCCGGACCGGGGTGTGTCGTTCGGCTACGTGCTGCCGGTCAGTGACCGGTACGCGTTGGTCGAGTACACCGAGTTCTCCCCGGCGCTGCTCTCCGACGCGGGGTACGACGCGGGGCTGCAGGGTTACGCCGGGCTGTTGGGTCTGGACCTGGCGGCGTTGACGGTGCGGGAGGTCGAGGACGGGGTGATCCCGATGACGGACGCGCCGTTCGACCGCCGACCGTCGCCCCGGGTGGTGCGGCTGGGCACCGCCGGTGGGGCGACCCGCCCGTCGACCGGGTTCACCTTCTCGGCGATGCACCGGCAGGCCGGGCAGGTCGCGGCTGCGGTGGCGGCGGGTCGGCCGCCGGTGCCCCGGCCGGCGTACCCGGGGCGGCACCGGTGGATGGACGCGGTGGCGTTGCGGGCGTGGAACTCCGGCGCGGTCGGTGGTCCGGAGTTCTTCGACCGGCTGTTCGACCGGAACCCGGCGTCGCGGGTGCTGCGTTTCCTCGACGGGGCGACGAGCCCGGCGGAGGATCTGGCGCTGATGCGGTCGAGTCCGCTGCTGCCGATGACCTCGGCGGTGGCCGGTGACGCCGCCGGTCGGCTCCGGGCCCGGTTGATCCGGCGCTGAGCAGGGGTGCCGCGCCGGTCAGCCGGTGGCGCGGACCATGTCGCGGATCAGCGTCCGCAGGCCCTCCATCGGGTCGCCGTCGTTCGCGCCGAGCCGGTTGCGGGTCGCTGCCACCGTCAGACCCAGCTCCGGGTACGCGTAGGCGAGGCTGCCGCCGCTGCCGGCGGTGCCGAACGACCCGTCGTCGTCGACGGCGTAGCCGAGGCCGAACGCCGTCTCCTGCCCGAACACCCACTCGACGCCCCGGACGGCCACCGCGCTGACCTGGCGCAGCCGGTCGGCGGAGATCAGGCGTACCCCGTCGACGTCGCCGATGAGCGCGGCGTACAGCCGGGCGGCGGCGCGGGCGGTGAGGGTGCCCACGGCGGGCACGTCGGCGCGTAGCACGTCGGGTCGGCTGCCGATGGCGGCGTCGGGGCGTACGGCCGGTGGGGCGACGGCGTCGAAGTGCGGCAGGTGTGCGGAGGCGAACGCCATCAGGTCGGCGAGGCCGTGGTCCTCCAGCGTCGCCAGCCGGGGCAGGTCCGCCTCGGGCACGCCGAAGAACAGTTCCTCGGGTACGCCCAGCGGGGCGGCCACGTCCTCGGCCAGCACGGTGGAGATCCGTCGGCCGGTGACCCGGCGGACCACCTCGCCGACCAGCCAGCCGTACGTCCACGCGTGGTAGGCGATCCGTTCGCCGGGCGCCCAGCGGGGCACCGCGTCGGCGATCAGGGCGCACATCGCGTCCCAGTCGGTGAAGTCGGCCGGGGTGGTGTCGGCGGGCAGGTCCGGCACCCCGGCGGTGTGGGTGAGCACGTGCCGCAGCGTGACGGTGTGCTTGCCGTGCCGGCCGAACTCCGGCCAGACGTCGGCGATGCGCAGGTCGTAGTCGAGCCGGCCTGCTTCGGCGAGGACGTGCACCACGGTGCTGGTCAGGCCCTTGCCGGTGGAGACGCTGAAGATCGGGGTGCCGGCGGTCAACGGCCGTCCGGTGGTGCTGTCGGCGGTGCCGGCGGTCTCGTCGATGATCAGCCGGCCGTGCCGGTAGGCCGCTACCTGCACGCCCGCCTCCCGCCCCGAGTCGACCAGGTCGCCGATGGTCCTGCGTACCCGGGCCCGCAGGCCGTCCGTGCCGTCGGTCATGGTCGCCGACTCTGCCAGAACCGGTGCCGGCTCCGCCGCCGGTTTTCGGCGCGGGCCCGTGGTGCCGGGGCGCCGGTGCCGGCCGGTCGCTGCCGGCTCGTTGGTCCGGCCTGGTGCCGGCCGGTGCCGGGCCGTGAGCATCGGCGTGGTGGCGGGTGCCGGGTGTCCGGTGTGCATCGGTACCGGTAGGTTCGGCGCATGGTGGACGAGGCGGCCGGCAGGGTCGTGGAGATCTGGACCGACGGCGCGTGCAGCGGCAACCCCGGGCCGGGCGGCTGGGGTGTGTTGCTGCGCTACGGCGGGCACGAGCGGGAGCTGTGCGGTGGCGAGGCCGCCCCGACCACCAACAACCGGATGGAGCTGACCGCCGCGATCGAGGCGTTGGAGACGCTGACCCGCCCGGCCGTCGTGCGGCTGCACACCGACAGCACGTACGTCCGTAACGGCATCACCAGTTGGTTGGCGTCGTGGAAGCGCAACGGCTGGCGGACCGCCGCGAAGCAGCCGGTGAAGAACGCCGACCTGTGGCAGCGGCTGGAGGCGGCCTGCACCCGGCACGAGGTGAGCTGGCACTGGGTGAAGGGGCACAACGGCCATCCGGAGAACGAGCGCGCCGACGCACTGGCCAACCGGGGCATGACCGAGGCGCGCTCGGCGGTGGGTACTCCCCGCTGAGCGCGGGCCGGCGTCACCGCCCGGTCGGGGCAGCGGCGTCGCCGCCGCCCGCAGGCCTGGGAACCCGCTCGTCGTCGCCCACCGGCGCCGGCCGGGAACCCTGCGTCGTCGCCCCACCGGTGCCGGTGCCCGGGGGACGCCCTCGGCGGGGTGGTGGGGATGGGCCCGGACTACTCGGTGGGCGGGTGGGCGGCTTCCTCCTCGGCGGGGTCGCCCGCGCCGGAGACCGCGTCCACGTCGTAGCCGGCGCGGCTGGTCTCCCGGGCGGACAGGTGCTCCTCGGCCGGCAGGTCGGCGAAGTCGTCGCCGGTGTCCCCGCCGCCGCCCAGCGACTCGCCCGGCGGGCGCAGCGACGCCTCGTACGCCGGTACGCCGTCCGGCTCGTCGGTGTCGGCCCGGTCGGTGCGTCGTTCCTCCGTCATGCCGTCCTACCTGCCCGCCACGCCGCCCGGCAAACCCCGCCGTGCCTCGGCGCGGGCTGTGGCGCACCCGGGTCACCACCTGCCGGGGCGTCAGCGGCGGGGAAGGCGCCCACGGCCGGCGGTGCCGGGGCGGCGGGTCGGGGTGATGGTCAGTCCGGTCCAGTGCCCGGGGTGGCGCA
Organism: Micromonospora matsumotoense; assembly: GCF_900091525.1. Lineage (GTDB taxonomy): Bacteria > Actinomycetota > Actinomycetes > Mycobacteriales > Micromonosporaceae > Micromonospora > Micromonospora matsumotoensis. Next base: position 681,874 of record NZ_FMCU01000002.1, on the reverse strand, counting down.
GCCGGGCGGGCAGGGCGGTGTGCCGGTCGCCCCGGGCCGCCTCGAGCTGGGACTGGTGCAGGAACAGGGTGCTGGACAGGTTCGCCCCGCGCAGATCCGCCCCGCGCAGGTCCACGCCGGTGACGTCGGCCCGGCGCAGGTCCGCGCCGCGCAGGTCCGCGCCGACCAGGCACGCGCCGCGCAGGTTCGCCCCGACCAGGTTCGTGCCGCGCAGGTTCGCCCCGAGCAGCATCGCGCCCCGCCGGTCGGCCCCGCCGGTGCCGGCGCGGGCGGCCTCGCTGGCGGCCGAGAGCAGCGGGTTCACCCGGCTCCGGTGGGCGTCCACGTCGACCGAGGTCAGCTCCTCGGGGGTGCCGGCGGTCAGGGCGTCGGTGGCGTCCCGGGCGGCGCGCAGCTGGTCGCGCAGCGGGCCGCCGGGGGTGAGCGTCAGCGCTTCGGTGAGGTACCAGAGCAGTTCGTGCAGGGGCCGCGCGACGGCGAACGCGGCGAACATGCCGGCGGCGGTGGCCGGGTCGTCGCGCCAGTCCCGCCCCGGGTAGGTGACCTGGCTGACCCGCTGGCCGGCACCGAAACAGTCGAACACGACGCAGCCGGGATAGCCGCGTTCCCGCAGCTCGTCGTGGATGCCGCACCGGGAGTCGGCGCGCAGCTGGGGGCAGGGCCGGCCGGCGGGCTTGTCCTGGGCGAAATCGGCGGAGGCGGCGAAGGCCGGGGCGACGCAGCACAGCCCGACGCAACGGGCGCAGTCGGCCCGCAGCCCGGTGGTTTCCGACATGCTGCCCGTTCTCCCTGCCTTGACGGTCGTGCCGGCCGGGGGGACGCCGGAAATCCGCCCGGCCCGGCCCCGACCATTGTCCGCCGCGCGGCACCCCGCCGACGACGGGGTGGGATATCGTCCGGTCACCGCCTCGGAATCCGGGAGATGCGATGGCCACCGAGCATGTCGACGTGCTCATCGTCGGTGCGGGGTTGTCCGGTGTCGGTGCCGCCTGTCACCTGCGGCGCGACTGCCCCGACAAGACGTACGCGGTGTTCGAGGCGCGTGACGCGATCGGCGGCACCTGGGACCTGTTCCGCTACCCGGGTATCCGTTCCGACTCGGACATGTTCACCCTCGGCTACTCGTTCCAGCCGTGGACCGACCCGAAGGCCATCGCCGACGGCGACGCCATCCGGCGTTACGTGCGCGAGACCGCCCGGCGGTACGGCGTCGACGAGCACATCCGGTTCCGCCACCGGGTGCTGCGCGCCGGGTGGGACAGCACCACCGCCCGGTGGACGGTCCACGCCCGACGGGACGACACCGCCGAAGAGGTGGTCCTGACCTGCGATTTCCTCTTCACCTGCACCGGTTACTACCGGTACGACGCCGGCTACACGCCGGACTTCCCCGGTGTCGGGCGGTACGCGGGCCGGTTGGTGCACCCGCAGCAGTGGCCCGGGGACCTCGACCACGCCGGCCGTCGGGTGGTGGTGATCGGCAGCGGCGCCACGGCGGTGACCCTGGTGCCGGCGTTGGCGCGGCGGGCCGGGCACGTCACCATGCTTCAGCGTTCCCCCACGTACGTGCTCGCGTTGCCGGCCCGGGACCGGCTGGCCGACCTGTTACGCCGCCGGCTGCCGGCCCGGCTGGCGTACCCGGTGGTGCGTGGCAAGAACGTGCTGCTCGGCACCGTCAACTACCAGCTCAGCCGGCGCGCGCCGAAGGTGGTGCGGTCGTTCCTGCTGCGGGCGGCCAAGGGACGGCTGCCGGCCGGCTACGACGTGGACCGGCACTTCTCGCCCCGCTACGACCCCTGGGACCAGCGGCTCTGTGTGGCGCCCGACGGGGATCTGTTCGCGGCCCTGGCGGCCGGCCGCGCCTCGGTGGTCACCGACACCGTCGACACGTTCACCCCCGGTGGCATCCGGCTCGGCTCCGGCGTCGAACTGTCCGCCGACATCGTGGTGACCGCCACCGGCCTGCAACTGCTCGCCCTCGGGGGGATGACGCTCACCGTGGACGGTGTCGACGTCGACCTCGGCGCGACGGTGGCGTACAAGGGCATGATGTTGTCCGGGGTGCCGAACTTCGCGCTGACCATCGGCTACACCAACGCCTCCTGGACGTTGAAGGCCGACCTGGTCGCCGGCTACGTGTGCCGGTTGCTGCGTCATCTGGACGCCACCGGTCAGCAGGTCGTCACCCCCGTCGCGCCCACCGACGACGCGTTGTCGCCGATCATCGACCTGCGTTCCGGGTACGTGCTGCGCAGTGTGGACGGGCTGCCCAAGCAGGGTTCCCGGGCACCGTGGCGGCTCCACCAGAACTACGTCCGCGACGTGCTGCTGATGAAACACGGCCGGCTCGACGACGAGGGGGTGCGGTTCTCCCGGGCGACCGCCGACACCCCGGTCGGCTGAGCCGGCCCATCGTCCACCACACTGCAATGCGTCCCTGTACCGCAGCAAGGAGGCCACGTGCGTAGCTTCGTTTTCCCGGCCGGGACCGCCGTGGTCACCGGTGCCGCCAGCGGAATCGGCGAGGCGCTCGCCCACGGGCTGGCCCGGCGCGGCAGCGATCTGGTCCTGCTCGACCGGGACGCCGACCGGCTCGACGCGGTCGCCGCCGCGATCCGTGCCGTCCACCCCCGCCGAGTCGACACCCACCTGGTCGACCTGGCCGACCTGTGCACCACCGCCCGGGTGGCCGAGGAGATCCAGGCCCGGCATCCCCGGATCCGGTTGCTGGTCAACAACGCCGGGGTGGCCCTCGGTGGCCGGTTCGACCAGGTCACCATGGACGAGTTCCACTGGGTCGTGGACATCAACTTCCGGGCGCCGGTGCAGCTCACCCATGCCCTGCTGCCGGCGTTGAAGGCCGAGCCCGGCGCGCACGTGGTCAACGTCTCCAGCCTGTTCGGCCTGATCGCCCCGGCCGGACAGACCGCCTACTCGGCCAGCAAGTTCGCCCTGCGGGGCTTCACCGAGGCGTTGCGGCACGAGTTGGTCGAGGACGGCATCGGGGTGACGTCGGTGCATCCCGGCGGTATCGCCACCCGGATCGCCCGCAACACCCGGGTCGGCAGCGGGGTGGCCCGCGAGGAGTTCGAGACCACGCTGCGGCAGTTCGAGAAGCTGCTGTCCATCGCGCCCGAACGGGCCGCCGAGGTGATCCTGCGCGGGGTCGAACGCCGTCGCGGCCGGGTGCTGATCGGCTGGTCGGCGAAGCTGCCCGACCTGCTGGGTCGGGTCGTGCCCGGCTCGTACGGCCGGTTGCTCGCCGCCGGTGTCCGCCTCGTCGGTGGTCCGAGCGGACGGTCCGCCCTGTCTCCCCGGTCGGCGGCCCCGGTCCCGACCGACCTGCCCGCCGGCGAGGTCGCGTGAGGGACCCCCGCCCCGGCACGGCACCGTCGGTCAGGGCGGGTTGCTGCCCCGCTTCTCCTCCTGCGCCAGCACCGCCTCCCGGTGCTGCGGGTCGTCCCGGGCGGCCAGCTCCGCGGCCAGCCGGGGGTCGGCGACCAGCTTCGCCCGGTTGCGGTGCAGAAACGCCGCGAACCCCCCGGTGTACGGGCAGGCGAGATCGCCGAGTTCCCGGTCCGGCTGGTAGCGGCAGCCGGTGCAGTAGTCGCTGATCTCGTCGATGTACCGCCCGTCCACGGCGTACGGGCGGGTGTCCACCCGGGCCAGGTCGGCGTACTGGCTCATCCCGATCACGGTGGTGTTCATCACCCACTCGACGCCGTCGACGAAGCTGCGCTGGAACCAGTCGACCAGTTCCGTCGGACGCCAGCCGCGCTGCAACGCGTGGTTGCCGAGCACCAGCAGCCGTTGGGCGTGGTGCGCCCACGCCCGGTCGCGCACCCCGGCGAGCACGTCGGCGAGGCAGCGGGCCTCCACCGCGTCGGCGTCGAGGTCCAGGAACCACTGTGGCAGTGGTTCGGTCGCGGCCAGCCAACCGGTGCCCCGGTAGGGCGGCTCGACATACCAGTAGAGCTGCCAGAGGAACTCGCGCCAGCCGAGGATGCCCCGGATGAACGCCTCCACCGAGTCCTGTGGGGCGTCACCGGCCCGCCAGGCCGCCTCCGCCCGGGACACGGCCACCGCCGGGTCGAGCAACCCGAGGTTGAACGAGGCGGAGAGCATCCCGTGGGCCAGCACCGGGTCCTCGGCGCTGATCACGTCGCCGTAGCGGCCGAACTCGGGCAGCCGGTGCCGCAGGAAGTGGTCGAGTCGCTCCTCGGCCTCGGTGTGGCTGGCCGGGTGCGCGCGGGGGGCGTCCCGGCCGACGAACCGCACGCCGTCGCGTTCCCACCGGTCCAGGTCGGCCCGGACCTCGGCGTCGATGTCGTCCTCGACGATCGGCGGTGGGGCCGGTACGTCCAGGGTGCGCCCGGTGGGGGCGGCACCTGCGCGGCCGGTCGGTCCCGGGCCGGTGAGCACCCCGTGGCGGCGCTTGGCGTACCGGTAGAAGTCGACCATCCGCAGCGGCCCCCGCCGGGGCCGGTCCGCCCAGTCGGCGAAGTCGGCCCGGTCGGTGATGAAGCCGCGGGGCGGCAACACGGTCAGCCCCGGGACGGACCTGACGAAGTCGCGGGTGGCCCGGGTGCTCGGGTGGCAGACCTCGACCGGACCGTCTATCGACGCCAGGGCCTCCCGGAACGTCCCGGCACGCAGCAGCAGCGCCCGGTCGCCCAGTTCGGCGGCGCGGTGTCGCAGGGCGCTGAGGACGAGGTGCGCCTTCTGCCGGTGCAGCCGCCGACGCCGGAACAGCTCGCTGACCTCGACCAGCAGCACCGGTTGGTGGTCGTCGTCCAGGAAGTGCGGCCCGAGTTGATCGGCGAGCAACCACCGGCGGGGAGACATGCGTCGATTGTGCCCAGTCATCTGATCACCCCGCGTGGCGGGGTCGATCGGTGGGGTGACCCCCTCCGGTGGTGCGCCGGTCGATAGTGGCGCGGACCACCGGCGGTCCACCCGCCGCCGGCAACCGGGACCCGGGCGACGCACCATGGCGGTATGACGACACGCCGTACGCCGGCACGGGTGCCCGCCGCGCGGGCCGACCGGCGGCCGGTCGGGTACGGCGTGCTGGGCACCGGGTCGGCGCGGCGGTGAGCGTCGCCGCCGCCCCCGCCGGCCGTCGGGCCACCGCGGTCTGGGCGGTGGCCGTCACCGCCTACCTGGCGGCGGTGTTCCACCGCAGCTCCCTCGGGGTGACCGGGGTGGACGCCACGCACCGGTTCGACATCAACGCCTCCGCCCTGGCGGTGTTCTCGGTGGCCCAGCTCGCCGTGTACGCCGCCATGCAGATCCCGGTCGGGGTGCTCCTGGACCGGTACGGCTCGCGTCGGCTGCTGCTGGCCGGTGGTGCGCTGATGGTCGCCGGCCAGCTCTGCTTCGCCGTCGCCACCGACGTCCGGTTGGCCGTCGCCGCCCGGGTGCTGGTGGGCCTCGGGGACGCGATGACCTTCATCAGCGTGCTGCGGATCGTCGCGTTCTGGTTCCCGGGCCGACGCAACCCACTGCTGGTGCAGCTCACCGGCACCTTCGGCCAGGTCGGCGCGATCCTCGCCGCGGTGCCGCTGGTGGCGCTGCTGCACCTCGCCGGCTGGACCCCGGCGTTCCTGGTGGCCGCCGGGCTCGGGGCGACGGCGGTGGTGCTGGTGCTGGTGGTCGTCCGGGACGGCCCGGACGTCGGGCCGGGCGTCGTCGCCACCCCCGCCCTGTCCCTGTCCACCGTACGACGGGAGCTGGCCGCCGCCTGGGCCCAGCCGGGCACCCGGCTGGGGCTGTGGTCGCACTTCGTCGCCCAGTTCTCCGGTGCGGTCTTCGCGCTGCTGTGGGGCTACCCGTTCCTGGTGCAGGGGCAGGGTCTGCCGCCGACCGTCGCGGCGTCCCTGCTCACCCTGATGACCGTCGGGGCGCTGGTCGCCGGGCCGTTGGTCGCCTACCTGTGCGCCCGGCACCCGTTCCACCGGTCGGTGCTGATCTTCGCGGTCACCGGGGCCAGCGCCGGGGTGTGGGCGGTGGTGCTGGCCTGGCCCGGCCGGGCACCGTTCTGGCTGTTGGTGATCCTGGTGCTCGTGTTGGCCCTCAACGGCCCCGGCGCGGTGATCGGTTTCGACTACGCCCGGACGTTCAACCCGGTGCACCGCATCGGCAGCGCCACCGGCATCGTCAACGTGGGCGGGTTCGTCGCCTCGATCGTGCTGGTGCTGGCGATCGGGGTGGTGCTCGACCTGACCACCCCGGCGGGCGCGGGCGCCCCGCCGCTGGACGCGTTCCGCTGGGCGTTCGCCGTGCAGTACCTGCTCTGGGCGCTGGGCGCGGTCCAGGTGCTGCGGTACCGCAACGCCGCCCGCCGCCGGCACACCGGCTCCGCGGCGGCCCGGACGGTGGAACCGGACGACGCGGCGCGCGTACCCCCGGGGGACCGGCCCGACGGTGGGGGTGACCGGCCGGCGGGCGGTGAGTCCGGCGGACCGATGGGGCGGGCGGCATGATCGCGGTAGGTTCGGCGGTGAGCGGGACCCACCCGGCCGTCGTGCCGGCAAGCAGGGAGGACACAGCGTGAGCCAGGAAGTCCGGGGCGTCATTTCACGGAGCAAGGGCGCTCCGGTCGAGGTCACCACCATCGTGGTGCCCGACCCGGGGCCCGGCGAGGCGGTGGTGCGGGTGCAGTCCTGCGGGGTCTGCCACACCGACCTGCACTACCGCGAGGGCGGCATCAACGACGACTACCCGTTCCTGCTCGGCCACGAGGCGGCCGGGGTGGTGGAGCAGGTGGGCGCCGGGGTCACCGATGTCGCCCCCGGCGACTTCGTGGTGCTCAACTGGCGGGCGGTGTGCGGTGAGTGCCGGGCCTGCCGCCGTGGCCGGCCGTGGTACTGCTTCAACACCCACAACGCCGCCCAGAAGATGACCCTCACCGACGGCACCGAGCTGACCCCGGCCCTGGGCATCGGTTCCTTCGCGGAGAAGACGCTGGTCCACGCCGGCCAGTGCACCAAGGTCGACCCGGCGGCCCGGCCCGCCGCCGTCGGGCTGCTCGGCTGCGGCGTGATGGCGGGGCTCGGCGCGGCCATGAACACCGGACAGGTCACCCGGGGTGACTCGGTGGCCGTCATCGGCTGTGGTGGGGTCGGCGACGCGGCGGTCGCCGGTGCCGTCCTGGCCGGCGCGACCACGATCATCGCGGTGGACACCGACGGCCGCAAGCTCGACTGGGCGCGGAAGTTCGGCGCCACCCACACCGTCGACGCCTCCGCCGAGGACGCCGTCGAGGCGATCCGGGCCGCCACCGGCGGCTTCGGCGCGGACGTGGTGATCGACGCGGTGGGCCGGCCGGAGACCTGGAAGCAGGCGTTCTACGCCCGGGACCTCGCCGGCACCGTCGTGCTGGTCGGGGTGCCCACCCCGGAGATGACCGTGGACCTGCCGCTGCTGGACGTCTTCGGCCGCGGTGGCGCGCTCAAGTCCAGTTGGTACGGCGACTGCCTGCCCAGCCGGGACTTCCCGCTGCTCACCCAGCTCTATCTGCAGGGCCGGCTCGACCTGGACGCCTTCGTCACCGAGGAGATCGCCCTGGACCAGGTGGAGGAGGCGTTCCGCCGGATGCACGACGGTGACGTGCTGCGTTCGGTGGTGGTGTTCCCGTGACCGCCCGGGTCGACCACGCCGTCACCTCCGGCACGTTCTCCCTCGACGGGCAGATCTTCGACGTCGACAACAACGTCTGGGTCGTCGGTGACGACACGGAGTGTGTGGTGTTCGACGCCCCGCACGACGTCGCCGCGATCCGTCAGGCCGTCGGCGACCGTCGGGTGGTGGCGATCCTCGCCACCCACGCCCACGACGACCACGTCCGGGTCGCCCCGGAACTGGCGAAGGTCACCGGCGCGCCGATCCTGCTGCACCCCGACGACCGGGTGCTGTGGGATCTGGTGCACCCCGGCCTGGCCCCGGACGGGGAACTGTCCGACGGGCAGGAGATCACCGTCGGCGACACCGTCCTGCGGGTCCTGCACACCCCCGGCCACAGCCCCGGCGCGTGCAGTTTCCACGCCCCGTCGCTCGGCGCGGTGTTCACCGGTGACACCCTCTTCGCCGGTGGTCCGGGGGCGACCGGCCGGTCGTACAGCGACTTCGCCACGATCGTGGAGTCGATCCGGACCCGCCTGCTCACCCTGCCGGCGGACACCGTGGTGCACACCGGGCACGGCGACGACACCACCATCGGCGCGGAGGCCCCCCACCTCCAGGAGTGGCTGACCCGCGGCCACTGACCGGCACCGGCCGGGCGGCGCGTACCGCCCGGCCCACCGCTGGACGCCTTCCGCGCGCTGCGTCGCACTTTCGCCGAAATAGCGGTATCCGATCGCCGGGATGCCGCTATTTCGGCGATTTTGCGTGCGCGGCGGCGGGATGTCCCGTCAGAGGTCGGGTGTCTGGTCTGTCGAGTGGCTCGGACCGCAGTCGACCCTCCGCCTGGCATTTCCGGAATGACCGACACTCCCGGCTGGTTGTGTCCCCCGTACGCCGGTCGGCACACCTGCGGCCGGCGGGGAAGTTCCCCCGAGGCCCGCTCACCCCGGAGCGCGTCGCCACGATCGAAAGGGCAACCATCGTGAAGCTGGACTTCACTGGATGGCTCCCGGCCATCGCGAAGGACCGCAGGACCGCACTGAGCATCGCCGGCGTCGCCGCCCTCGGCGGCCTGGCATTCGGCCCGGCGGCCGTGGCCGCCCCCCTCGCCACCGGCCCCCACGAGGGAGCCCGCGCCGCGATCGACCTGGCCACCGGCAAGAGCCGGCAGGGCGTCACCGTCGAGTCCGGCCTGACCACGGGCAGCCCCACCACCGAGGTGCCGGCCGGCAAGCCGAGCACCGACGACCTCATCCCGCACGGGTTGGAGGGTGCCCAGTCCCGCGTCCCGCTGGACGACGCGCAGGTCGCCAACGCCAAGGCGATCATCGCGGAGGCCAAGCGGACCGGGGTGGGGGAGCGCGGCGCGGTGATCGGCGTGGCCACCTCGCTCCAGGAGTCGAAGCTGTACAACCTGGGGCACCTCGGCGCGTACAACGACCACGACTCGCAGGGGCTGTTCCAACAGCGTCCGTCGTCGGGTTGGGGCACGCCGGAGCAGATCACCGACCCGGGGTACGCCTCCCGGGCGTTCTTCGGCGCGCTCAAGAACGTGCCCGGCTGGCAGGACCTGCCGCTGACCACCGCCGCGCAGACCGTGCAGGTCTCGGCCTACCCGTACGCGTACGCGCAGTGGGAGCAGCAGGCGGCGGACCTCGTCCAGCAGCACTGGTGAGCATCTGAAGTAGGCCCGGCCGGCCGGTTCCCGCCCCGGGGACCGGCCGGCCGGCGTCCGTGCGTCACGCCGGGGCGTCCTCCCGGCGCAGCTTCGCCGAACCGGTGCCCACCGAGAACCCGGCGGCCCAGCGGCTCGGGCTGTCGGGCTGGGTCCGGTCGAGCAGGTGGTACCAGTCCATCCGGCAGCGCTGCGGGGTCACCTCCAGCACGCCGTAGCCGTGCCCGTCCAGCTCCGTCCACTTCACGTGCGGGTTCGTCGACCGCAGCAGGGTCGCACCCAGCAGACTCAACCCGTTGCCCGCCGGCAGCCCGAGGACGTCGTCGAGGTTGTCGCTGGTCACCGAGGGCACCACGAACTCGGCGGCGGCCGGGTTGGTCAACCCGGTCGACCGGGTGGTCACCTCGTTGGCCCAGGAGGTGTGGATGTCGCCGGTGAGGAAGACCACGTCCCGGGTCCCGGTCGCCCGCAGGTGGTCGACCAGCCGGTCGCGGTCGGCGTTGTAGCCGTCCCACTGGTCGGGGTTGAGCACCGCGCCGTTCTGCGGGATGCCCAGCAGCTTGCCCAGCGGGCCGAGCAGCCACGCCGGCAGCGAACCGAGGTCGACCCGGGCCATCATCACCGGGTTGCCGACCAGTTTCCACTGTGCCGTCGAGCCGGCCAGCCCGTCGGCGAGCCAGCGGAGCTGGGCCGCACCGGCGATCGTGCGGGTCGGGTCGTCCACCGCCGTGCCGGTGGCCTGCTGCGACCGGTAGGACCGCCGATCCAGCATGGACAGCTCGGCGAGCCGGCCGTAGCGCAACCGCCGGTAGATCGTCCCGTCCGCGCCGAACCGCACCGGCATCCACTCCTGGTACGCCTGCCGGGCGGCGGCCACCCGGTCCGACCAGGCGCCCTCGGTGCCCGGGGTGTGGTTCTCCGCCCCGCCGGACCACGCGTCGTTGGCGACCTCGTGGTCGTCCCAGGTGATCACCCAGGGCAGCGCGGCGTGCAGCGCCTGCAGGTGCGGGTCGGTCTTGTAGAGCGCGTGCCGCACCCGGTAGTCGGCCAGGGTCAGCGTCTCGTGCTCGGGCACGACCGGGCGGACCACCGTGCCGCCGGCGTCGAACTCGCCGGTGCCGTACTCGTAGAGGTAGTCGCCGAGGTGCACGACCAGGTTGAGGTCGCCCCGGTCGGCCAGCCGCCGGTAGGCGGCGAAGTGCCCGGCCTCCCAGTTCGCACACGACACCACGCCCAGCCGTAGCCGGTCGATCGCGGCGTCCACCGTCGGGGCGGTCATCGTCCGCCCGGTCGGCGACCAGCCGTCGCCGTGGCCGAACCGGTACCAGTACGTCGTGGCCGGGGCCAGCCCGGTCACCGCCACCTTGACGGTGTGGTCGTGGGCCGGGCCGGTCGGTGCCACGCCCTGCGCGGCCACCGTGGCGAAGTCGGGGTCGGTGGCGACCTGCCAGCGGACGTCGACGTCCGGGCCGAGCCCGGAGCCGGGGAGCGCCTCCGGGACGGGGGTGACCCGGGTCCAGAGCAGGATGCCGTCCGGCAGGGGATCGCCGGAGGCGACCCCGTGCCGGAACGCGCCGGCCGCCGCGTGGGCGGGGCCGCTCGCGGCGAGGGTGGTGCCGGCGAGGACGGCGGTGCCGGCGGACGCACCGGCGAGGCGCAGCAGGGTACGACGGTCGAGGGTGTTCGTCATGGTCTATGTGTCTACCGGTTGTTGCGGTGTGTCCGCAGCCCCGTGCGGTGAGTGTTCGCCGACGGTTCCCCTGCGGTTGGCGATGCCGGTGGACAGCAGCCTCAGTGGCGGTGCGCGGCACGGTGGTTCAGGGCGATGTCGACCGCCGCGGCGACCAGCGCCAGTGTGACGATGCCCATGGCCAGCAGCAGGGAGTGCCGGAACGCGGTGGACCACTGGTCGCCGGTGCCGGCCAGCGACGAGAAGAACAGCGCACCGACGGCGGCGATGCCGGCGGCCGAACCGATCCGCTGCCCGGTCTGCAACATCCCGGCCGCGCTGCCCGCCTGCGGCACCGGCACCTCGGACAGGGTCAACGTCTGGTTCGGGGTGATCACCAGGCCGCTGCCGAGCCCGGCGAGCAGCAGCGGCAGCGCGGTGAGCAGCGGGATCGCGCCGTGCGGGTCGCCGCGCAGCACGAACACCACCCCACCGAGGCCGACCAGCACCAGGACCAGCCCGATCGCGACCAGCGGGCGGCCGTACCGGTTGACCAGCCGGCCACCGAGGGCGGCGGCGAGCGCCGAGCCGAGGGCGAACGGGGTGATCGCGAGGCCGGCGGTCAGGGCGCGGTAGCCGAGGCCGTTCTGGAGGTAGAGGGTGAAGATGAAGAAGATCGCGGTGAAGCCGCCGAAGTAGATGAGCGCGATCACCGCGCCGATGGTGTACGACCGCAACCGGAACAGTGCCAGGTCGAACAGCGGTGTCCGGGTGCGGCCGAAGCAGCGCTCCCAGAGGCCGAAGGCGACCAGGACGACCAGCCCGGCCGGGATCAGCGCCCACTTCCACGGGCTGGGCCACTGTTCCCGCTGCACCAGCGGCAGCAGCAGGAGCGTCACGCCGACCCCGAGCAGCAGCACCCCGACCGGGTCGAGCCGGTGCCGGTCGAGTCGGCCGGCGGCCCGGGTCGGCAGCAGCCGCCAGCCGAGCAGTACGGCGACCACCCCCACCGGCACGTTCACGAAGAACACCCACCGCCAGCCGTGGTCCTCGCCGCCGAGTTGGATGAGCAGGCCGCCCAGCAGCGGGCCGACGGCGGTGGAGATGCCGATGACCGCGCCGAGCAGGCCGAACGCGCGACCCCGCTCCGCGCCCCGGAACAGCTGCTGGATCAGGCCGGTCACCTGGGGGTTGACCACCCCGGCGGCGGCGCCCTGCAGGAGCCGGGCGGCGACCAGCCAGGTGGGGGACTGGGCCAGCCCGGCCAGCGCGCTGGTGACGGTGAACAGGGCGACCCCGAGCACGAAGGCGTTGCGCCGGCCCCGGGCGTCGCCGAACCGGCCGGCCGGCACCAGGACCAGCCCGAAGGTCAGCGCATACCCGGACAGCACCCACTGCAGGTCGCTCGGGCTGGCCTGCAGCGACCGGTCCATCGACGGGATGGCGACGTTGACGATGCTGACGTCCAGCAGCGTCATGAACGCCGCGACCAGGCCGACCCCGAGGGCGCGCCAGCGTCGTCGGTCGTCCGTCGGCGGCGTCACCACGGACGGGCGATCAGGCGTGTGACGGCGATCGGGCACGGACCGATGATCCCGTACGGACCGGTGATCGGGCATGCCACAGCGCTACCCGGGTGCCGCCGGTGCGAACCGGCCCGGGAGCCGGCGGCCCGGCGGGGCGGCCCGACGCTCACGCCGGCTGGCGGGCACACCAGCGCGGACCGAAGTCCAGCCCGGCCAGCGGCGAGTCCTCGCGGTGCAGCAGACCCTTCTCGGTGAGCTGGTGCAGGGGCGCGTGCACGTCCTGCTCGGCCAGCCCCGCCTCCTCGGCGATCAGGTCCGGGTACGGCACCTGACCGCGGGTCTCCAGCACGGTCACCGCCTCGTAGACGCGTACCTCGGCCTCCGACAGACGTACCTGCTGCATGGTGCCCTCCTTGCCGTGACCCCGGCCCGGCCGGTCGGGCGGCCCGGGTGGCGCGGTTTACCCACTGGTCACCCGACAATGCCTGCCGGACGGCCGGTCGTGCGCCTCGGCGCGGGGTCGGGTGCCCTAGGCTGACCGGCATGATCATCTGGGATCTCGTGGTGGTCGGCGCCGGGCCGGCCGGACTCAGCGCGGCCCGGGAGGCCGCGGCGGCCGGGGTGCGGACGCTGGTGCTGGACCGGGCGGTGCACCCCCGCTACAAGACCTGCGGAGGCGGCCTGATCGGCACCTCGCTGTCGATGGTGGCCGGTCGGATCGAGGTGCCGGCGCACGACCGGGTCGAGCGGGTCACCTTCACCCGGGACGGCCGGTGGGGCTTCACCCGCCGGCACGGCACACCGCTGGTGACCATGGTGCGCCGCGACGAGTTCGACGACCGGCTGCGCGCGGCGGCGGTGTCCGCCGGGGCCGAGGTCCGCGAGGGCGTCGCCGTCCGCGCGCTCGACCAGGACCCCGACGGGGTACGCGTCCGACTGGCCGACGGCACCACCCTCACCGCCCGCACGGTGATCGGGGCGGACGGTTCCGCCGGGGTGACCGCCCGGCACGTGGGCGTCCGGTTCCGCCAGGTGGATCTGGGCCTGGAGCGGGAGCTGCCGGTGTCACCCGCGGAGGCGGCCCGCTGGCGGGGGCGGCTGCTGCTGGACTGGGGCCCGTTCCCCGGCGCGTACGGCTGGGTCTTCCCCAAGGGGGACGTGCTCACCGTCGGGGTGATCGGCGCCCGGGGTGAGGGCGACCGGACCCGGGCCTACCTGCGGGACCTGCTGGACCGGCTGGGTCTGGCCGGGGTGGCCGCCGCGCACGACTCCGGGCACCTGACCCGCTGCCGGGCCGACGACGCGCCGCTGCGCCACGGCCGGGTACTGGTGGCCGGTGACGCGGCCGGCCTGCTGGAGCCGTGGACCCGGGAGGGGATCAGCTACGCGCTGCGGTCCGGGACGCTTGCGGGTGCGGCGGTCGCCGCCGGTGACCTGGACCGTTACCCCCGGGAGGTGCACGAGCGCCTGGTGCCGTCGATGCGCGCCGGGCACCGGTTGCTGGAGGTCTTCGCCCGTCGCCCCGCGGTGTGCCACGCCTTCCTGGCGACCCCGGTCGGCTGGGCGATGTTCGTCCGGTTCTGCCAGGGCCGGTCGAGCTTCGACCGGACCCTGGACCGGGGGTCGGTGCGCGCGGCGCTGGCCCTGCTGGACCGGCCGTCCACCCGGCGCGGGCGGCCGCAGGCCCCCGCGCCCGCCCGCTGACCCCGCTTCGGCGATCAGGGCACGATCACCGCGCGGCCGTGGATCTCGCCCGCGCGCAGCAGGTCGTACGCCTCCGGGGCGCGCTCCAGCGGGAAGGTCTGCACGTCGGCGGTGAGCAGCCCGTCCCGACTGAGGGCGATCACCTCCTGCAACTCGGCCCGGGTGCCCCAGAAGGGGACCTCGACGCTGGTCTCGAACGGCACGGTGGGTGGTTCGTCGGCGACCGGCCGCACCGGCAGGGTGCCGCCGCCCAGGCCCACCAGCAGCAGCCGGCCACCGGTGGCCACGACGGTGCGGGCGGTGGTGAGGGTGGCGTCCACCCCGACGCAGTCGAGGACCACGTCGGCGCCGTCCGGCGTGGGGCCGACGAGTTCCCGGATCCGGTCGACCGTGTCCGGGCCGGCCGGCACCACGTGGTGCGCGCCCATCCGGGTGGCCAGGTCCAGGGCCGCCACGTTGCTGTCCACCGCGATGATCCGCACGGTGGTGGTGGCGGCGAGGATCTGCACCGCCATGTGCCCCAGCCCACCGATGCCGATCACCACGCAGGACGTCCCGGGCCGCAACGCCGGCCGGGCCAGCGCGATCGCGTGGTACGGGGTCAGCCCGGCGTCGGTCAGCGGCGCCGCCTGGGTCACCGCCAGATCGCCGATGGGCAGCAGCCGGGAGGCGGGCACCAGCACGTACTCGGCCAGCCCTCCGTCGCGGCTGAGCCCGATGCCACCCACGGGCACTTTCCGGCACTGGTTCTCCCGGCCCCGCAGGCAGCCCCGGCAGGTGCCGCAGCCGATGATCCCGTAGACGGCGACCCGGTCACCGGCGGACCATCCGGTGATCCCGTCGCCGACCGTGTCCACGGTGCCGGCGATCTCGTGGCCGAGGGTGAGCGGGGTGGGGAAGACCCCCGGCCCGGCGTCGAGGATGTGCAGGTCGGAGTGGCAGGCGCCGACCGCGCCGACGCGTACCAGCACCTCGCCGGGGCCGGGCGTCGGGGTCGGCACCTCCACCTGTTCGAGCACCCCGGGAGCGGTCATCCGTACCGCGCGCATGTCTCGTCCTCTCGTCGCCGACGCCACCGCGCGCTTACCCCTCCCGCCAGCCTTGATGCCGGGCGCACAATACGAGTCATGAGCGAACCCACCGCATCGTTCACCGACGAGCAGCACGCGTTCCTGCGGCACGTGCGCTTCGGCGAGTTGCCGCCGCCGGTCCGCCCCGAGGACCGGGTGGCGTCGACCGAGACCGAGCCACCCCGGTTCAGTCCCGACCCGACCCCCGGCCAGTACGAGCAGGACTCCCGCGCGGGCGGCTGAACGGTCGGCGGGCCCCGTCGGGTGGGCGCACCGCTGCGCGCGGCGACGCGCCCACCCGACCCGGCTACCCGTGCGCTCAGAAGACCGGCACGCCCGCGCGGACCAGCCGCCAGTTCGGCACGAAGAAGTCGGCCGGGTCGATGGTGCCCCGGGCCTGCGCCCAGTCGATCAGCAGTTGGCGGATCTCCTGCTGCGCGTTGTAGACCTGGGTCTTGACGATGCCGGGGAAGTTCCCGCCGCCGCTGCGCCGGTAGTTGTTCACCGCGACGACGAACCGGGCGTCGGCGGCGACCGGGGTGTCGGTGCCGGGCAGCACGAGCCGGGTGATCCGCTGGCCGACCGGCCGGGAGATGTCGATGTCGTAGTCGACGCCGGAGAACACGTCGTAGTTGTAGTCCGGGACGCCCGGGTCGCTGATGGTCGCCGGGTCGACCGGTGCGCCGACCGGCAGGGTGGTGAAGTACTTCGCCGAGAACTCCAGGTACGCCTTCACCTCGGCGCCGGTGAGCACCACCGCCTCCAGGGTGTTGTCGTAGACGTACAGCCCGGCGACGTCGCGGATACGCACGTCGCCCTGCGGGAACACGGCGGTACGGCTGAACGGCGCGGCGATCGACAGCACCGGCAGCGACCCGGACGGGGTGCCGGCCAGCGCGGCGGTGACCACCTCGGTCTGGACGTGGTTGATGAAGTCCAGGATCGGGGTGTCCCGGTAGCGTGACTCGGCGGCGGACAACTCCTGCGTGGACCGGGCGACCACCGTGTTGACGTAGCCGACGGTCTTGGCGTGCTGACGCCGGACGGCGGCGAGCACCCGGGGGTCCTCGACCACGGTGTTGGTGTTGAGCATGGTGGCGCCCTTGCCGACGACCTTCCAGTGGCCCCGCTCCCGGGCCAGGGTGAAGTCCATCCGGGTGAGCCGCTGGCCCCACTTGGACGGCTCGGCGGTGAGCACCTGCGCTCCGGTGGCGGTGTTGGTCACGAACTTCTCCACCACCTCGTTGTGGGCGTGGCCGAAGAGGATCGCGTCGATGCCGGGGACCTGCTGGGCGATCAGCGCGACCGGGTTCTCGTTCGGCAGCTCCGGGCCGTAGCTGGAGGTGCCGCTGTCGCCACCGTGGGCGGAGATGATGACCAGGTCCGCGCCCCGCTGCCGCATGATCGGCACCCACTTGGCAGCGGTCTCCACCATGCCCGGGAAGACCAGTTTGCCTTCGACGTTGCCCTTGTCCCAGATGGCCACCCCGGGGTTGGTCAGGCCGAGGATGCCCACCGTCAGTGTCGGCGTCCCGGGCCCACCGAGCCGCACCCGCTTGAGCACGAACGGCCGGAAGGCCGGCTTGCCGGTCCGGGCGTTCACCGCGTTCGCGGCCAGCGCCGGGAAGCCCAGTTGGTCGATCCAGGTCGCCAGCAGCGGCAGGCCGTAGTTGAACTCGTGGTTGCCCAGCGTCACGGCGTCGTACCGCAGGATGTTCATCGCCCGGGCCATCGGGTGCGTCGCGCCGGTGGTGGTGATCGGCTCCTGCTTGGCGTAGTACGTGGCCAGCGGGGTGCCCTGGATGGTGTCGCCGGCGTCGAGGACCAGGGTGGCCCGGCCCCGGCGCTCGGCGCGGATCTGGTTGACCAGGGTGGCCAGCTTGGCGATGCCGACGTCGTTGTGCTTGCTGTCGTCGAACTCGGCGTCGCGGTAGTAGTCCCAGTTGTAGACGTTGCCGTGGGTGTCCGAGGTGCCCAGGACGGTCAGGTCCCAGGTCTTCGCACCCTGCGGGCCCTTCCGCTCGGCCGCCTGGGCGGGCGCGCCGGCGATCAGCGGGGCGGTCGCCGCGGCGGCGGCGACGGCCAGCACCTGGCGGCGCGAGGCGCCGGAGGAGGAGGTCATGAGGTGCCCTTCATCGGGGGTGGACGCGCCTCGTGGGGCGCCGTTGCGCACCATAACGACCAGCCGTCACTCCCGCCACAGTGGTCGAGGGTGCTTCACCACATCGACCCCACCGGTCATCCTGCTGTCCCCTCCGGGTCAACCGCCGGGCCCCACGACTGTTGTTTCCGGCGTACCGGTCGGGGTAGGTCAGCCAGGGACCCGGAACGCACCACACCAGGCAGGGAGCAGCACGGTGAGCCAGGACCAGTACACCCCGCAGGACCCCACCGAGCAGTACGGCCACCAGAACGGCCAGCCGGCCCAGCAGCAGTCGGCCCCCGGCCGGACCGACCGGATGGGGCCGGAGCCCGACCACGGTGAGACGTCGTACCGGGGCAGCGACCGGTTGACGGGCAAGCGGGCCCTGATCACCGGCGGCGACTCGGGCATCGGCCGGGCGGTGGCGATCGCCTTCGCCCGGGAGGGCGCCGACGTGGTCATCTCCTACCTCGACGAGGAGGAGGACGCCGACGCCCGGGAGACGGTGCGGCTGATCGAGGAGGCCGGCCGGCGTGGCGTGGCGGTACGCACCGACCTGACCGACGAGCAGCACTGCCGTGACCTGGTCGACCGGACCGTCACCGACCTCGGCGGGTTGGACATCCTGGTGAACAACGCGGCCTACCAGATGGCGCAGGACGACGGCATCACGTCGATCAGCACCGCCCAGTTCGACCGGGTGATGAAGACCAACCTGTACGCCATGTTCTGGCTCTGCCGCAGCGCCGTGCCGCACCTGAAGGAGGGCGCGACGATCATCAACACCACCTCTATCCAGGCGTTCGACCCGTCGCCGCCGCTGCTGGACTACGCCACCACCAAGGCGGGCATCGCGAACTTCACCAAGGGTCTCGCGGCGCAGCTCGCCGACCAGGGCATCCGGGTCAACGCGGTCGCCCCGGGCCCGATCTGGACGCCGCTGATCCCGGCGACCATGCCGCCGGAGAAGGTGAAGCAGTTCGGCACCGACACCCCGCTGGGCCGGGCCGGGCAGCCCGCCGAGCTGGCCCCCGCGTACGTCTTCTTCGCCTCCCAGGAGTCCAGCTACGTCACCGGGGAGATCCTCGGGGTCACCGGTGGCCGGTTCACCAAGTGAGCCGCCCCACCCCGGCCGGGTCGGGCGTGCCCCGGTCCGGCCGGCGGGTGGGTCAACGGGGCCAGCCCGCCAGCTGGCGGCGTACCTGCGCGATCTGGGCCGGGTCCAGGCCGTAGCGGGCGAGCCGCCGGTCCGGCAGCCGGTCCAGGTAACGGCCGGCGGCCCGGACGTCCTCGTCGGCCAGCGCGGGGTCCACCTGCCGGGCCAGGGTCAGCAGTTCGTCGACGGGATAGTGGGCCAGCGCGGCGGACACGTCGATGTAGTCGCGGGCCTCCCGCCGGTTGACCAGGGCGGCGGTCTTGTTGGCGATCAGGTCGCGGACGTCCATCACCGGGCCGAGGTCCATCACCACCGGTGAACGGTACCGGTCGAGCCGGGCCAGACTGAGCCGGATCTGCCGGTCGTCCCGGCCGACCACGAAATCCCGGATGTCCCGGTCGTAGCCCTCGAACAGGTCACCGAGGTCGCTGCCCGGGTCGGCCGCCGCGACGGTGTAGCCGGCCCGTTCCAGCGCCGCGCACACCTCCTCCGCCGCCGCCTCGGCCGCCCCCTCCACGTCCGCGAAGAGGTCGACGTCCTCGGTGGGTCGGGTGACCAGCCCGTGTGCCGCCCACGCCACCCCGCCGCCGAGCACGAACCGGTGCGGCCCGGCCGCGGTGAGCGCGACCCGGGCGACCTCCCGGTAGAAGTCGTGCAGGTGGGTCACGCGGTCCGCAGGCCCCGGTGTCGGCTCTCCCATGCCTGGCGTACCCCCCGGGGCAGGTTGAGCCGCCGCCACACCCGGCGCAGGGTGCGCCCGTCGATCAGCGCCCGCAGGTCGTCGGCGCGGGTGGTCTCCCGCAGCACGTTCTCGTACAACCAGAGCAGATCGTCCGGTTCGGCCAGGTCGAAGGTGCGCTCGCTGCTCCACATCAACCGGACCGGCAGCTCCACCATCCCGCCGGTGGGGCCGGCCAACTCCGCCAGGGTGCGCGCCACCACCACCGGGCGGCCCGGTCGGGCCAGATGGGTGCTCGCCAGGGTGGCCTGCATGGTGTCAGGGTAACGCCGGTACGACCAGCTCAGGTACGCGGCTTGCGACGAACCGCCACTGCCCGGACCCTTTCGACCGCGCGCGACGGGGGCGGGCCGGGGCGGCGCGGGGTAAACTGGGGGCAGGAGCGTCGGTGTGTCCAGTGTCCCCGGGCCTCACCTGAATTGCCGTCGCGGAGTTCCGTTCGGCTGGAGCCGCGTTGCGCCACGCGCCGAGAGGCGACATGCACACCGACGCTCTGCCGCCGCCCCCCGACCCGTCCGGGTCGGGGGGCGGCGTCGTGTCGGTGCGCAGAGATCCTCGCGCTCGGGTCGCATCCTCCGCCGCGCTGGCCTATGTTCAGGGGGTCGGCCGGTCGGCGGATCATGCCGGGGAGGGAGGGGCGCAGTGGGTCTGCGTACCTTCATCGCGGGCTGGCCGGTCTACCGCCAGCTCACCGGCACCGACCCGCTCGGCCGGGGCGTCGCGGCGCAGTCGGGCCGCTCCGCCGGGCTGACCGCCCGCACCGAGACCGCCGACCGGGTGGCCCGCTCGGTCTGCCCGTACTGCGCGGTCGGCTGCGGGCAGCGGGTGTACGTCTCCGACGACCGGGTCACCCAGATCGAGGGCGACCCGGACAGCCCGATCTCCCGGGGCCGGCTCTGCCCGAAGGGCTCGGCCAGCAAGAGCCTGGTGACCAGCCCGCTACGGCAGACCACGGTCCGCTACCGCCGGCCGTACTCCACCGACTGGGAGGACCTCGACCTCGACACCGCGCTGGACATGATCGCCGACCGGCTCCTCGCCGCCCGCGAGCAGACCTGGGAGGACGTCGACAGCGAGGGCCGTCCGCTGCACCGCACCCTGGGCATCTCCAGCCTGGGTGGGGCGACGCTGGACAACGAGGAGAACTACCTCATCAAGAAGCTGTTCACCGCGATGGGGGCGCTCCAGATCGAGAACCAGGCCCGGATTTGACACTCCGCCACCGTCCCCGGTCTGGGGGCCAGCTTCGGTCGCGGTGGCGCGACGGACTTCCAACAGGACCTCGCCAACGCTGACGTCATCGTCATCCAGGGTTCGAACATGGCCGAGGCCCACCCGGTGGGCTTCCAGTGGGTCATGGAGGCCAAGCGGCGCGGCGCGAAGGTCTTCCACGTCGATCCCCGGTTCACCCGCACCAGCGCGGTGGCCGACACCTACCTGCCGATCCGGGCGGGCACCGACATCGCCCTGCTCGGTGGCGTGGTGCGCTACATCCTGGACAACGAGCTGGACTTCCGGGAGTACGTGCTGGCGTACACGAACGCGGCGACGATCGTCAGCGAGCAGTTCGCCGACACCGAGGACGGCGACGGCCTGTTCTCCGGCTACGACCCGCACACCGACAGCTACGTGCAGACCAGTTGGCAGTACGCCGGGCACGAACAGGATTCCGGCAGCGGGCACACCGCCAAGGAGCGCGACGGCGCGGCCGGCCTGCAGCACGAGTCGCACGGCGCGCAGGTGTCCGGGCAGACCGCGCGGGACGAGACCCTCCAGCATCCGCGCTGCGTCTACCAGATCCTGCGCCGGCACTTCGCCCGCTACACCCCGGAGATGGTCGAGCGGGTCTGCGGCATCCCCCGGGAGAAGTTCCTGGAGTTGGCGCGGGCCTGGGCGGAGAACTCGGGTCGGGAACGCACCGGCGCGCTGGTCTACTCGGTGGGCTGGACCCAGCACAGCGTCGGTGTGCAGTACATCCGCACCGGGGCGATCATCCAGCTGCTGCTGGGCAACATGGGTCGGCCGGGCGGTGGCATCCTGGCGTTGCGCGGGCACGCCAGCATCCAGGGCTCGACGGACATCCCGACCCTGTTCAACCTGTTGCCGGGCTACCTGCCGATGCCGCACCACGCCGACCATCCGACCTTCGACGACTGGGTGGACAGCATCCGGCACCCCGGCCAGAAGGGCTTCTGGGGCAACGCGCGGGCGTACGCGGCGAGCCTGTTGAAGGCGTACTGGGGGGACGCGGCGACGCCGGAGAACGACTTCTGCTACGACCACCTGCCCCGGATGACCGGCGACCACGGCACTTACCAGCAGGTGCTGAACATGATCGACGGCAAGATCAAGGGTTACTTCCTGCTCGGTCAGAACCCGGCGGTCGGCTCCGCGCACGGCCGGGCGCAGCGCCTCGGCATGGCCAACCTGGACTGGCTGGTGGTCCGGGACCTGTTCATGATCGAGAGCGCCACGTTCTGGAAGAACGGCCCGGAGGTGGCCACCGGCGAGATCGTGCCGCAGGAGTGCCGTACCGAGGTGTTCTTCCTGCCGGCGGCGTCGCACGTGGAGAAGGAGGGCACCTTCACCCAGACCCAGCGGCTGTTGCAGTGGCGGGAGAAGGCGGTCGAACCGCCGGGCGACGCCCGCTCCGAGCTGTGGTTCTTCTACCACCTGGGGCGGCGGCTGCGGGAGAAACTGGCCGGCTCCGCCCACCGGCGCGACCGCGCGTTGCTCGACCTGGCCTGGGACTACCCCACGCACGGCCCGCTGGCCGAGCCGAGCGCCGAGGCGGTGCTGCGCGAGATCAACGGGTACGACGTGTCCACCGGCCGCCCGCTCGCCTCGTTCGCCGAGGCGAAGGACGACGGGTCCACCGCCGTCGGCTGCTGGATCTACTCCGGTGTCTACGCCGACGGGGTCAACCAGGCCGCCCGGCGCAGGTCCCGGCACGAGCAGGACTGGGTGGCCGCCGAGTGGGGCTGGGCGTGGCCGGCGAACCGGCGCACCCTCTACAACCGGGCGTCCGCCGACCCGCAGGGCCGCCCGTGGAGCGAGCGCAAGAAGTACGTCTGGTGGGACCCGCAGGCCGGCGAGTGGACCGGCTACGACGTGCCGGACTTCGAGCGGACGAAGCCACCGACGTACCGGCCACCACAGGGGGCGTCCGGTCCGGCGGCGCTGGCCGGTGACGACCCGTTCGTCATGCAGGGCGACGGCAAGGGCTGGCTGTACGCGCCGAGCGGGGTGTTGGACGGTCCGCTGCCGACGCACTACGAGCCGGCGGAGTCACCGATGCGTAACCCCCTCTACGGCCAGCAGGCCAACCCGACCCGCAAGGTCTACGCCCATCCGGTGAACTCGGTGAACCCGAGCCCGCCGCAGGAGCACAGCGCGGTCTTCCCGTACGTGTTCACGGTCAGCCGGCTCACCGAGCACCACACCGCCGGGGCGATGAGCCGGACGGTGAGTCCGCTGGCCGAGCTGCAACCGGAGATGTTCGTGGAGGTGTCCCCGGAGTTGGCCGCCGAGGCGGGGCTGACCCACCTCGGTTGGGCGCACCTGATCAGCGGACGGGCGGTCATCGAGGCCAAGGTGCTGGTCACCGACCGGCTCACCCCGTTGCGGGTGGACGGTCGGGTGATCCACCAGCTGTGGCTGCCGTACCACTTCGGGTACGAGGGGTTGGTCACCGGCGACTCGGCCAACGACCTGTTCGGCATCACCCTGGACCCGAACGTGCTGATCCAGGAGAGCAAGGTCGGCACCTGTGACATCCTTCCGGGGCGGCGGCCGACCGGCCCACCACTGCGGGACCTGGTGGACGACTACCGTCGACGGGCCGGGATCGTGCCCGGTGAGCGCCCGCCGACGGTGACGACCCGGGTCCGCCGGCCGGCGGGTCGAAGCGGCGACGGGCCACGGGAGAAGGGCGCCGACCATGCCTGACGGCAACAGCCTGTACGGCCCGCTCGATCCGGCCCCGGACGCGGGCTGGACGTCTGCCGGTCCCCGGATGGGGTTCTTCACCGACACCAGCGTCTGCATCGGCTGCAAGGCCTGCGAGGTGGCCTGCAAGGAGTGGAACGCCGTCCCGGAGTCCGGCTTCGACCTGCTCGGCATGTCGTACGACAACACCGGCGCGTTGACCGCGAACTCCTGGCGGCACGTGGCCTTCGTCGAGCAGCCGGTGCCGGCCGGCCACCGCAGCGCGCCGTTCGCCGGCACCCCGCCGGACGGACCGTCCGGCGTTGGCCCGCAGTTCCTCGGTATGCCTGGCGCACAGCCACCGGGACGCGGCACCGGCGCGGCGGAACGCACCGACTTCCGTTGGCTGATGATGTCGGACGTCTGCAAGCACTGCACCCACGCCGCCTGCCTGGACGTCTGCCCCACCGGGTCGCTGTTCCGCACCGAGTTCGGCACCGTCGTGGTGCAGGAGGACATCTGCAACGGCTGCGGCTACTGCATCTCCGCCTGTCCCTACGGGGTGATCGACCAGCGTAAAGGCGACGGCCGGGCGTGGAAGTGCACGCTGTGCTACGACCGGCTCGGCGCGGGCATGACCCCGGCCTGCGCCCAGGCCTGCCCGACCGAGTCCATCCAGTACGGCCCCCTCGACGAGTTGCGGGACCGGGCCGCGCAGCGGGTCACCGCGCTGCACGACCGGGGCGTGCCGGAGGCCCGGCTGTACGGCCACGACCCGACCGACGGCGTCGGCGGCGACGGCGCGTTCTTCCTGCTCCTCGACGAGCCCGAGGTGTACGGCCTGCCCCCGGACCCGGTGGTCACCACCCGGGACCTGCCGAGGATGTGGCGGCGGGCGGGGCTCGCCGCGCTGGTCATGACGGCGGCGGCCGTCGCCGCGTTCGTCGGAGGATCGTCGTGACCACGGGCCGGATTCCGGTGGGGGAGCGGTTCCGGGGCTTCCGCGCCCGGCTCGCCGCCGACGGTGTGTTCCGGCCGCAGCGTTCCTCGGTGCGGCTCGGCCACGGCCCGAAGGTCGGCGCCGGCCCGGCCGACGGTGCGCACCCGGCCGGCGCCCCGGGTTCGGCCGACGCTGTGGGCGCTGCCGACGTGCCGGTCGTCGTACCGCCCCGGGACGTGCCGCCGGTGGCCCGGCGGCGGCGCGGCCGGGGCGGCGAGGAGCTGCGGGTCCCGGAGGCGGAGTTCACCTCCTACTACGGCCGGCCGATCCTCAAGGCACCGGTGTGGCGGTGGGACATCGCCGCGTACCTGTTCACCGGCGGGTTGGCCGCCGGGTCGTCGCTGCTGGCCGCCGGGGGGCAGCTCACCGGCCGGCCGGCGTTGCGGCGGGCCGGCCGGGTCACCGCGTTGGGCGCGGTCACCGCCAGCGCGTACTTCCTCGTCAACGACCTGGGGCGGCCGGCACGCTTCCACCACATGCTGCGGGTGGCGAAACCGACCTCACCGATGTCGGTGGGCACCTGGATCCTCACCGCCTACGGTCCGGCCGCCGGGCTCGCCGCCGTCGCCGAGGGCGCACGGCTGCTGCCGGAGCGCGGCGTGTCCGGGCTGGCCCGTCGACTGCTGCCGCCGGCCGGGCAGGTCGCCGGGCTGGCCGCCGCCGCCGTCGCGCCGGCGCTGGCCACGTACACCGGGGTGCTGCTGGCCGGGACGGCCGTGCCGTCCTGGCACGAGGCGTACCCGGAACTGCCGACCATCTTCGCGGGCAGCGCGCTGGCCAGCGGCGCCGGTGTGGGGCTGCTCGCCGCGCCCTGCGCGCAGGCCGGGCCGGCCCGCCGGATGGCGGTGGCCGGGGCGGCCCTGGAACTGTGGGGCGCCCACTCGGTGGAGACCCGGCTGGGCCTGCTCAGCGAGCCCTACCGGCTGGGCACGGCGGGTCGGCTGCTGCGCGCCGGTCGCCTGCTCACCGCCGCCGGGGTGGTCGGGGCGCTGGCCGGTCGGCGCAGCCGGGTGGTGTCCGCGCTGTCCGGCACGGCGCTGCTGGCCGCCTCGGTGGCCACCCGGTTCGGCATCTTCCACGGCGGGGTGGCCTCGGCGCGGGACCCGAAGTACACGGTGCTGCCGCAGCGGGAGCGGATCCGTCGCCGCGAGTCCGGGCAGGTCTGACACCTCACCGCGCCGCCGGGACGGCCCTGTGGTTGACTCGGGGGCGGAGGCGTTCAGGCGGCTGGTGCCCCTCCCAGCCTTCAAAGCTGGTGTGGTCCGGGACCCGGGCCAGGCGGGTTCGATTCCCGTCCGTCTCCGCCAACCACCGGGGGAGCTGACACGCATGGGCGAGGCGTCGGTCGATCCGCGACGGCGGGTGCCGCGCACCGACGTGCTGCTGGCAGACCCGGGGTTGGCCGCCGCAGCGGTCACCCTCGGCCGGGACCGGGTCAAGGTCGCCGTCGCCCGCGCCCAGCAGCGGGCCCGGCACGGAGAGATCACCCCCGACGAGGTACGCGACGCTGCCCTCGCCGCCCTGCCCGCCCCCGCCCCCCGCGCGGTGCTCAACGCCACCGGGGTGGTGCTGCACACCAACCTCGGCCGGGCCCCACTGTCCGGGGCCGCCGTCGCCGCGCTGGTCGCCGCCGCCGGCTGCACCGACGTGGAGCTGGATCTGCGCACCGGCCGGCGGGCCCGACGGGGTCGGGACGCGCTGGACGCGCTGGCCGCTGCGGTGCCCGACGCCGCCGCCGTACACGTGGTCAACAACGGGGCGGCGGCCCTGGTGCTCGCCGCGACCGCGCTCGCCGCCGGCCGGGAGATCGTGGTCAGCCGGGGTGAGCTGGTGGAGATCGGCGACGGTTTCCGCCTGCCCGACCTGCTGGCCAGCACCGGTGCCCGGCTGCGTGAGGTCGGTACGACCAACCGCACCACCCGCGACGACTACGCCCGGGTGATCGGGCCGGACACCGGTTTCGTGCTCAAGGTGCACCCGTCCAACTTCGTGGTCACCGGTTTCACCTCGGCCGTCGGTGTCGGGGAGCTGGCCACCCTCGGGGTGCCGGTGGTGGCCGACATCGGTTCCGGCCTGCTCGCCGCCGACCCGCTGCTGCCCGCCGAGCCGGATGCCGCGAGCACCCTGCGGGCCGGGGCGCACCTGGTCACCGCCAGCGGTGACAAGCTCCTCGGCGGTCCCCAGGCCGGGCTGCTCCTCGGCGACGCCGACCTGGTCGACCGGCTGCGTCGGCACCCGCTGGCCCGGGCGTTGCGGGTCGACAAGCTGACCCTCGCCGCGTTGGCGGCCACCCTGCACGGGCCGGCCACCCCGACCCGGATGGCCCTGCACGCCGACCCGGCCGTGCTGCGGGACCGCTGCGAACGGCTGCGCGACGCCCTCGGTGCCGAGGGCCACAAGGCCGAGGTGGTGCCCAGCGTCGCCGTGGTCGGTGGCGGCGGTGCCCCCGGCGTCGAGCTGGACTCCTGGGCGCTGAGCCTGCCCGAGCGGTACGCCGCACCGTTGCGCCGGGGTGATCCGCCGGTGCTCGGCCGGGTGCTCCGGGGCCGGCTCCTGCTGGACCTGCGCTGCGTACCCGCCGACGCCGACGGCACGCTGCGCGACGTGGTGCTGCGGGTGGCCGACTGAGATGTACGTCGTCGCCACCGCCGGGCACGTCGACCACGGCAAGTCCACCCTGGTCCGGGCGTTGACCGGGATGGAACCGGACCGGTGGGCGGAGGAACGTCGCCGGGGGATGACCATCGACCTCGGCTTCGCCTGGACCGCCCTGCCCACCGGTGCCACGATCGCCTTCGTCGACGTGCCGGGGCACGAACGGTTCGTGCCGAACATGCTCGCCGGGGTGGGGCCGGTGCCGGCGGCGCTGGTCGTGGTCGCCGCCGACGAGGGGTGGATGCCGCAGTCGGCCGAACACCTGGCGGCCCTGCACGCCCTCGGGGTGTCCCACGGGCTGCTGGTGGTGACCCGGGCCGACCTGGCCGATCCGGGGCCGGCGACGGCGCAGGCCCGCGCGCAGCTCGCGGCGACCTCGCTCGGCGCGGTCGAGTCGGTGGCGGTCAGCGCCGTCACCGGCGTCGGCCTGCCCGAGCTGCGCGCCGCCCTGGCCCGGCTGGTCGGCCGGCTGCCCGCCCCGCAGACCGACCGGCCGGTACGGCTGTGGATCGACCGGGCGTTCACCATCCGGGGCAGCGGCACCGTGGTCACCGGCACCCTCGGTGCCGGCGGGCTGCGCGTCGGTGACGAGTTGGCGGTCGCCGCCACCGGGGAGCCGGTCCGGGTCCGTGGCCTGCACCGCCTCGGCGTGCCCGCGTCTCGGGTCGCGGCGGTGGCCCGGGTGGCGGTCAACCTGCGCGGGGTGCCCCGGGACCGGCTCGGCCGGGGCGACGCCCTGCTCACCCCCGGCGAGTTCCACCACACCGACCTGCTCGACGTGCGGCTGGCCGGCGACCCGGCCGGTGACCTGCCGGCCACGCTGACCCTGCACATCGGGTCGGCGGCCGTGCCGGCGCGGGTCCGACCACTCGGCGGGGACACCCTCCGGTTGCGGCTGGCCCGTCCGCTGCCGCTGCTGACCGGGGACCGGGCGCTGCTGCGCGACCCGGGCCGGCACCACGTCTGCGGTGGAGCGACCGTGCTGGACGTGGCACCCCCGCCGCTGACCCGACGGGGTGCCGCCGCCGCCCGCGCCGCCGTCCTCGCCGACCTCGACGGGCGTGCCGACCTGGCCGGCGAGCTGCGCCGCCGCCGGCTCGTCCGGGCCGGCGAGCTGCGGCGGATGGGGGTCACTGGCGAGGTCGCCCCGGTCGCCGGGGACTGGCTGGCCGACCCCGGGCACTGGCAACTGCTGGGCGTACGGCTGGTCGAGGAGGTGACCGCCTGGGCCGCGGCGCATCCCTTGGAGGCGGGCGCCCCGGTGGAGGCGCTGCGGCAGCGCCTCGGCCTGCCCGACCGGGCCCTGGTGGAGGCGTTGGTCCGGCCGCCGCTGATGCTGCGCGCCGGCCGGATCGGCACCGGTGGGACCGGGGGCCTGCCCGAGCCGGTGGCCCGCGCGGTCGACCGGGTCCGCCGCGAGTACGCCGCCCACCCGTTCCGCGCGCCGGAGGCCGACCGGCTCGCCGCGCTGGGCCTGGGCCCGCGGGAGGTCGGTGCCGCCGTCCGGGCCGGCGCGTTGCTGCGGCTGGCGGAGAACGTGGTGCTGCTGCCCGACGCGGCCGACGAGGCGGTACGGGTGCTCGCCCGGCTGCCGCAGCCGTTCACCCTCAGCGCCGCCCGGCAGGCCCTGGACACCACCCGTCGGGTGGCGGTGCCGCTGTTGGAGCTGCTGGACCGGCGCGGGGTGACCCGTCGGCTGCCCGACGACGCCCGCGAGGTGACCGGGGCGGGTTGACCGGTCCGCCGCACGCGGTGGGCTCTGATCGCCTCGCCGGTCGCCCTGACCGCCTCGCCGGCCGGGCACCGGGGCGTGCCGGCGCAGGCGGCGCAGCTCCGACGGCGAACCGGCCTCCCCCGGCCGCCGGGTCGCCTACCGTGACGCCATGGACCCTTCGGCGGTCTGGCGGGACCGGAACCATCGCTGGCGGATCGAGGCGTACCGGGCTCCGGACCTGCGGTTCGCCATCTTCGCCACCAACGGTCCCACCGAGTCCGCGCCGCTGTGGTTGTTCGGCATGGCCGCGTTGGCCCGCTGGTTGATGACCCACGCCATCTCCCTGGACGACCTGGAGACCGACTGACCCGGGCGGGACCGGCGTCACCCCGGAGCCCTTCGTCGCCGTCGTCGTGGCGTGCACCGTCGGCATACGGGTCCGACGGGTCCGTGCCGCCGGGTCGAGGTGCCCGGTGGTCCTGCAGACCCGTCGCCCGGAAGGGGGAACCGGGTCCGATCGTCTGGTCCGGCCTGGCCGCTGCTCGTACCGTGCGGGACGTGAAGGACCGAGGAATGCGGACGTTTCTGGCGGTGGTCGCCGGCCTCGCGGTGATCTACTTCGGGGTGACCGGGCGTAGCTCCACCGAGGACGGCGGCGGAGTCTCCGGCGGGGTGGTGCTGTTGGCCCTGCTCGCCGCCGTGCTGGTGTGGCACCTGACCAAGCCGGCGGGCAACAAGCCGGTCGACTGACCTGCCACGCCGCTGACCTGCCGATCAGCGCGGCTCGTCGACGGCATGAAGGCCGCCCCGCGCACGCCACGCACCGACGTGACCCGCCGGTGCGCGCCGCCGTCGACACCTCAGCGGGTCGCGGCGGCGGTGCGGGTCACCTCGCCGGCCGACTCCTCCCCGAGGGCCACCCGGACCAGCGCCGACGCCAGCCGACCGAAGTCCGGCTCGGCGACCAACCCGGCCAGCCCGTGCGGGTCGGCCGGTAGGCCGAGCCGTTTCGCGCCGGCCAGGGTGCGCCCGTCGGCGTACGGGCGCACGTCCGACCACACGGTCTGCGCCTCCCGCAGGAAGATGTCCGCCCCGGTGGGGCCGATGCCGGGGAACTCGGTCAGCCGGCGACGTAGCGCCGCCGGATCGCCCCCGGTCTCCCGGTGCATCCGTCGCAGGTCACCGTGCCAGCGGTCCAGGCACAGCCGGGCGCCGGTGCCGAGCATGGTGGCGGTCCGCTCGTCGTAGCGGCGGTAGTGGCCGCGACCCAGCGCGTCCACCCGGTCCTGCCAGCGCGCCGCCTCCATCGCCTGCGGGGTACGCCAGCCGGCGGCGAACAGCTCCCGGGCGGCGGCCACCGCGACCTGGGCCCGGATCCGGGTGCTCAGCAACGTGGTGAGCACCAGCAGTTGATAGAGCGGGCCGGGCCGGTCGGCCAGCGTGATGCCGGCCTCCTCGGCATAGGTGCGGCCCTGCCGGTCCAGTAGCGCCCGGGCCACCCGTCGGTCGTCCCCCATCACCCGCTACTACCCGTCCTGCCGCGGCTCAGCCCTGTCCGCGGGGTCCACCTGCGGGGCTCGCATGCGCCCCCCGTTGGCGGGTAACCGCTGACGGGCGCGGAGCACCGTGCCCGTCCACCCGGAAGGAGACACCCGTGACGAACGTGCAGCAGCCCGAGATGCGCCGCAACGGGAAGAACCCGACCGTGCAGGACAGCAAGGGGCCCGGCGCGACCGCACATCCCGCCCACCGGGGCACCTCGCCCGGTGACCGGGGTCGGCCGACGCCCCGTGGCCAGGCGTCCCCGTACGGTCCGGGCGCGCAGACCGCCGACGACGACAGCAACCAGGGCTGACCGGCCGCCCGGGCGGGGGCGGTCACCGTCCCCGCCCGGACCGTCGTCCTGGCGTCGGTGGCGGCGTCGGCCGATACCTCGTTCGGACCGGGTCGGCGGGCGACCCGCTGTCACCCGCCGACGGAGCCGGGGCGGGTGACAGCGGGGTGGCGGCGTCTCACTTCGGGTCGCCGGGCTCGCGTTCCCCCTTGGGACCGTAGGTCCGTTCACCCCGGACCACGCCCCGTTGGCCCCGGTCGTCCTGCAGGATCCGGTTGGCCGCCTGGTTGGCTTCCTGGTCGGACGCGCGCCCCGACTGTTCGATCAGATCACGCAGCCGTGCCCGCTCCTTGTCGTACGCGTTGCTTCCCGGCCGTGGTCCTGGCATGCCGCCTCCTCGGTCCGTCCGTCGCACCTGCGGTACCCGCGCCGACTACCCGTCCCCGGCCCGGCCAACCGCACCCCGTCCACCGCAGCACCGACGACCCCGCGCCGACGACCCGCCCGGCCCGTCCCGCCCGGGCTGCTCCGTCCCGTCCGGTGCGGGGCCGGCAGCCTTCAGGCCGGGGTGTGGACCACTGCCACCGGGCAGGCGCTGTGGTGCAGCACCCGGTGGCTGACCGAACCGAGCAGCAGGCCGCCCAGCGCACCGTGGCCCCGACCGCCGACCACCACCAGTTGCGCCCGGCGGGACGCCTCGGTGAGGGCGGCGACCGGCCGGGCGTGCACGGGCTCCCGGTCGACCGGCACGTCGGGGTGTCGCTCGGCGAGCCCCGCGAGGGCCCCGGCGAGCACGTCGTCCTCCTCGTCACGCAGCCGGGTCTCGTCGTACACCAGGGGTTGGATGTCTCCGGGGCGGGCGGAGGCGGGGTGGGTGTAGGCGTGCACGGCCCGCAGTCGGACACCCCGTGCGGACGCCTGTGCGGCGGCGAAGTCCACGGCCGCGCGGGAGGTCGCCGATCCGTCCACGCCGACCACCACCGGCGCGTCGGCGTGTTCCTCGCCCCGGGCGACCAGGACCGGACAGTCGGCGTGCGTGGCGACCTGGATCGCCACCGAACCGACCAGCAGCGCGGTGAACCCGCCGAGGCCCCGGTCACCCAGCACGATGATCGCCGCGCCGGGCGACTCGCCCAGCAGCACCGCCGAGGCCTCGCCGTCGATGATCTCGCCGGTCACCCGGACGTCGGGGTGGACCGTGCGGGCCTCGGCCACGGCGGCCTCGACCAGGTTCTGCGCCTGCTGACGTAGCCCGCCCCCGGGCGGGTTGCCGGCGACCGGATCGATCGGCATCCGCAGCAACGGCCAGATGAAGCCGTGCACCACCCGCAGCGGTCGGTGCCGCCGGACCGCCTCCGTCGCGGCCAGCCGGACGGCGCGGAGCGCCGGCTCCGAGCCGTCCACGCCCACCACGACCGCCGCGCCGTTCGCCGAGTTCACCCGTGCACCTCCTGCCTGCGCCAGTATCGCGGCCGGCCGGGGTGCGGCGGGCCGATACCGCGACCGTGGCCGGTGGGGCCGTCCCGCCGGTGCCCGGCCGCGCGGGGGTGTGGGCGGCTCCGGTGGGCACCGGTACGACGGCGGGGCGTGCTCGGGGGACCGGGTGACCCCGGGCGGGACGGGGTCGCTCGCTCCGTATGATGCTTGCCCTGTAGCAAGAATCTCGGAGGGGACGATCATGCCGGATGCGCTCGCAGCGATGTCGCGTGCGCTACGTGAGGCGCCACCCGACCAGGTGGTGGAGGCCGCCGACCGGGCCCTCCGGTCCGCCTTCGCCGCGGTGCGGGTGGACGTGTTCCTGGCCGACTACCGGATCAGTGGGCTGTGGTCGGTGCTCGACCCGGAGTTGTCCGCCGGTTCGCTCAGCGGCCAGGGTGCCGCGCAACGCTGTTTCAGCAGCCAGCAGCCGGTGCTCGATCCGCACGACGGTGGGCGCTGCCGGGTGTGGGTGCCGTTGACCGCCTGGGGGGAACGGCTGGGCGTGTTCCTGGTCGAGCTGACCGCGAGCCCGGACCGCCCGACCGTGGACCTGGTCGCCGGACTGGCCGTCGACCTGGCCACCACGTTGCGGGCCGCGGACCGGGAGACCGACCGGTACCGGCGGACGCGGCGTCGGGAACGGTTGAGCATGGCCGCCGAGATGCAGTGGGACCTGCTGCCGGGGCGCAGCGTCACCCACGAGGCGTTCCAGTTGGCCGGCCAGCTGGAACCGGCGTACTCGGTGGGTGGCGACCACTTCGACTGGTCGGTCGATCCCGGGCGGCTCACCCTCACCACCCTCAACGGGGCCGGCACCGGGTTGTCCGCCGCGATGCTCACCGCGCTGACGGTCAACGCCATCCGCAACGCGCGACGATCGGGCGGTGGTCTGGTGGAGCAGGCCGAGCTCGCCTCGGACACCCTGTTCTATCAGCATCGGGGGCAGCGGCACGTGGCGACGTTGCTGCTGTCGGTGGACACCGCCACCGGTCGTGCCCGGGCGGTGGACGCCGGTTCGCCGCGTGTGCTGCGGCTGCGGGGGACCACCGTCGAGCGGATCGCCCTGGAGCAGCAACTGCCGCTGGGCATGTTCGCCGAGACCCGGTACACGGTGCAGGAGTTCGACGTGCTGCCCGGCGATCGGCTCTTCGTGGTCAGCGACGGCGTGTACGACGCGCAACCCGGTGGCCAGGAGGCCTACGGTGAGCGGGCCATGGCCAGGTCGATGCGGTCGACTCGGCTGCAACCGGCGACGGAGGCGGTTGGTACGGTGATGCGCGAGCTGTTCGCATATCATGCCGACACTGATCTACGTGACGACGCCGTCGTCGTGTGCCTGGACTGGTGCGGGCCGGGCGGGCGGTGCGAACGGTGATCGGCCGTCAGCGACACACGACAGCGGACAATCGCAGGGGACAGCGGGTGGATCGACCTCCGGATCTTGCCGCGGCGATCGACGCCGCCGCCGAGGCGCTCGTCGGTGTGCTCGACTCGGCCACCTCCCGTCATCAGGTGACGGTCCCGCCGACCCAGCTGCGGGTGCTGTCCCTGATCAGGGAGCGGCCGGAGACGAACGTCAACCGGTTGGCCGAGCTGCTGGACGTGGTGCCGTCGTCGGCCAGCCGCCTCTGCGACCGGTTGGAGGCCACCGGTCTGCTGCGCCGGACCCCGGACCCCCGGGACCGGCGGGAGGTGCGACTGGTCCTCACGGCCGCGGCGGTGACCCTGCTGGCCGAGGTGCGGGAACGCCGGCACCGGGCGGTGCAGGCGGTGCTGGACCGGATGCCGCCCCGAACCCAGCACGAGCTGCTGTCGGCGTTGCTGGCCTTCGGCCAGGCGGCGGCGCCGGGCACGCCGACGCCGCAGACCGATGCCGCCGTCCGCACCGCCTGAGCCGGCATCCCTGCGCCACTAGTATCCTAGGATGCCTTAGCGTCGGTGACGCAGCACACAACGCACCGCGACACCGACGCCGAACGCGTCCCACCGGCCACCCGCAGCAAGCCCGATATAGTGGCTGCCGGCCCGGGGCTCGACCGGCCCGGGCCACATCAGGGGGAGGTCCCGGCCGGGATCACCGAGACGCCGGCACCTGCCGGCCCGGTAGCGCACGAGCGACCGTGGTGCCCATGCGGGTGCCCGGATCCGTGCTGCGGAGGGAGGTTCGGTGTCACGTCGGCCGGCTCGGACAGAGCATCCGGATGAACCCGGCGGCGGCACCACCGCGGCAGACCGGGTCCTGACGCTGCCGAACCTGATCAGCTTCGTCCGGTTGCTCGGCGTACCCCTGTTCCTCTGGCTGTTCCTGGTCGTGGAGGCGGACGTCGCGGCGATCGTGGTGCTCGCCCTCGGCGGCACCTCCGACTGGGTGGACGGGTGGATCGCGCGCCGGCTCGGGCAGGTCAGCAGGCTGGGGGAGCTGCTCGATCCGCTCGCCGACCGGCTCTACATCCTCGCCACACTGCTCGCCTTCACCGCCCGCGAGGTGGTGCCGTGGCAGTTCACGGCGGCGCTGCTGGCCCGGGAGCTGCTGCTGCTCGGCTCGTTGGCGGTGCTGCGCCGGTACGGCTACGGCCCGCCGCCGGTGCACTACGTCGGCAAGACCGCCACCTTCATGCTGCTGGCCGCCTTCCCGCTGCTGCTCGTCGCGTCGGTGACCACGTCGGTGACGGCCACGACCATCGGGGCGATCGGCTGGGGGGCTGCCTGGTGGGGTCTGGTGCTGTACTGGGTGGCCGGGGCGATGTACGTGATGCAGGCGGCCCGGCTGGTCCGCGCGGCACGGCCGGGTCCCGGGGGAGCCCGCGCATGAGCGCGCCGCAGGACGGCGCGAAGCCGCCGGCCCGGTTGTTCACCCCGGACTTCCTCACCGAGCTGTTCCAGAATCCGTTGGACCCGGGCTATGCCGACGCGGCGGCCCGTCGTCGGGAGGCGCCGGCGGCTGCCGGTTGGCGGGGTGTCTCGGCGCGGGCGGTGGCGATCGTGGTGGTCGTCGCGGTGGGTTTCCTGTTCGCGGTGGCCTACCGGGAGACGGTGGCCGACGAGCCGAGTCGCAGCCAGGCGCGGGCCGCGTTGATCGCGCAGATCAAGCAGCGGGAGGCGGAGACCGACGAGATGACGGCGCGGGCCGGGCGGCTGCGTGAGGAGGTCGGTCGGCAGCGGGACGCGGCGTTGAGTGGTTCGCAGGCGGCCCGGTTGCGCAACCTGGAGGCGGGGACCGGGCTCGGCCGGGTGCGGGGTGACGGCGTGGTGGTGCGGTTGGCCGACGCCCCCGTGCAGGACAACGGGGCGGTGACCGGTGACTCGGGGGCCGGTCCGTCCCGGGTGATCTACTCGGATCTGCAGAAGGTCGCCAACGATCTGTGGGCTGCGGGCGCGGAGGCGATCGCGATCAACGGTCAGCGGTTGACGGCGACGTCGACGATCCGGTCGGCGGGGGCGGCGATCCTGGTGGACTTCCGTCCGGTGACCAGCCCTTACGAGGTTTCGGCGATCGGGCCGAGGTCGTTGCGGGACCGGTTCGACGACAGCCGGTCGGCGTATCTGATGCGTCGGGTGGCCCGGGACACGGGGTTGTCGTTCGAGGTGCGCCGGGCGGACGACCTCACGCTGCCGGCCGCTCCGGAGCCACGGCTACGCTACGCGCAGCCGTCGGTCAGTCCGAACCCGTCACCGGCGGGTTCGGGTGCTGTTCGTCCGTCCGGTACCGGGTCGTCCGGTCCGGGTTCGTCTTCCAGCCCCTCCGGAGGTGTCCGATGATCGCGGTGCTGGCGTTGCTCGCCGGTGTGGTGCTGGGGATCTACCTTGATCCGACGGTGCCGGCGGCGTTGCAGCCGTACCTGCCGATCGCTGTGGTGGCCGCGCTCGATGCCGTGTTCGGCGGGGTGCGGGCGAAGTTGGATCGGATCTTCGACGACAAGCAGTTCGTGGTGTCGTTCATCTCGAACGTGTTGGTGGCCGGGTTGATCGTGTATCTGGGTGACCAGTTGGGGGTGGGTGGTCAGTTGTCCACGGGCGTGGTGGTCGTCCTGGGGGTGCGGATCTTCGGGAATGTGGCGGCGATCCGTCGGCACCTGTTCCGGGCGTAGGTTGGTGACGTGAGCGACGAGCATCGGGAGACGGGCACCGGGTGGCCGCAGCCGGCGGAGCCGGTTCGTCCGGCGGTGGAGCCGGATCCGCGGCCGGACGCGCCGGATCCGGACGAGTTGAGTCCGCTGGTGCCGGTGGAGCCGCCGGAGGGTCGTGCGGTGGAGGCCGGTGACGACGGCGGGGAGACGGTGAACCTGGCGGAGGTGGCGTCGGCGGGGGCGCGGCCGGCGGAGTCCGGGGAACCGCCGTCGGCGGGGCCGTCGGGTCGGAAGGTGTCGTCGGCGGGGGTGATGATCGCGGCGTTGCTGGCGTTGCTGGGGTTCACGTTGGTGGTGCAGTTGAAGACCACCTCGACGGATCCGACGTTGGCGGCGACCCGGCAGGAGGATCTGGTGCGGATCTTTTCTGATCTGGATTCCCGGGAGAAGCGGTTGCAGCAGGACATCGAGGGCCTGGAGGACAGCCAGCGGCAGCTGCGTTCGGGTGAGCAGGGTCGGCAGGCGGCGTTGGAGGAGGCGACGAAGCGGGCCGACGAGTTGGGCATCCTGGCGGGTACGTTGCCGGCGCGGGGGCCGGGGTTGGCGGTGCGGTTCGAGCCGGGTGGTAGGCCGATCCGGGCGGACCGGGTGTTGGACGCGGTGCAGGAGTTGCGGGGTGCCGGCGCGGAGGCGATGCAGATCTCCGGTGGGGATCGGGCGTCGGCGCGGATCATCGCCTCGACGTACTTCCTGGACGGGCCGGGGGATGCGTTGGTGGTGGACGGGCGGACGTTGACGGGTCCGTTCACGATCACGGTGATCGGTGATCCGGAGACGATGCGTACCGCGTTGAACATTCCGGGCGGGGTGGCCGCATCGGTTCGTGGTGACGGCGGTAACGTGAGCGTCGAGGATCGTGAGGTTGCCGAGGTTTCGGCGCTGCACGCGCCGTTGAAGCTGGAACACGCCCGTCCGGTCTCCTGACCGGCGCGGCCGCGCCGGGTGGTCCCGGTGCACCGATGGATGAGGGACGCGCTGGTGATTCCTGAGGATCTGCGTTACACCGCCGAGCACGAGTGGGTGGTGGGTGCCGAGGGCGGCACTGTCCGGGTCGGTATCACCCAGTTCGCGCAGGATGCGTTGGGTGACATCGTGTTCGTCCAGTTGCCGGACCCCGGTGTGGTGGTGGGGGCCGGTGATTCGCTGGGTGAGATCGAGTCGACCAAGAGTGTGTCGGAGATCTACGCGCCGGTGAGCGGGACGGTGGCGGCGCGGAACGAGGCGTTGGGCGACTCTCCTGAGGTGATCAACTCGGACCCGTACGGTGCGGGTTGGTTGGTGGAGATCGTGCCGGCCGATCCGGCGGCGCTGGACGGGTTGTTGACCGCCGCCGCGTACCGTGAGCTCACCGAGAGCTGAGTGGCGTCGTGCCGGGCGTGGGTGGTGTTTGCCGCGCGTCCGGTTGCCCTGCATTTCGGCGCTGGCTAGGCTCGCCCAGTCGACCGAGAACCCCAAAATGGTGGAGCGTCGGGTAATTGCCTTCCGGGGCACGGGGAGCCAGCCGCCGGGTGTGTGATCTGCCCGGTGGCCATACCCGCCGTTATCCTGATGCTGACCGAACTGATCCGTGAGGTGGTCCCATGACGCGCCCAGGCGACGAGTTCCCCCCGCTCGACGTCACTTCGACGCTCAATCTCGGTTCGTTGGACGAAGTGCTGGAGGGTCCGGATCCCGATGTGGTGCCGAGTCGGATGTCCGGCTCGTTGCCGCCGGGTATGGCGCTGCTGGTGGTTCGTCGGGGCCCGAATGCGGGTGCCCGGTTCCTGTTGGACCATGATGTGACGACGAGTGGCCGGCATCCGGACAGTGACATCTTCCTGGACGATGTGACGGTGTCGCGGCGGCATGCGGAGTTCCATCGGGACTCGGGGATGTTCACGGTGCGGGACGTGGGGAGCCTGAACGGCACCTACGTGAACCGGGAGCGGGTCGAGGCGGCCACGTTGAGCAATGGTGACGAGGTGCAGATCGGTAAGTTCCGGGTGGTGTTCATTGCCGGTCCTCGCCCGGAGGAGGAGGCCGGCCGGGGGTGAACGAGCCTGCGGCCTCCATGCCGTCCGGGGCGGCCCGGTCGCATCCACTGATGAGTATCGGTGAGGTGCTGGGTCAGCTGCGGGTGGAGTTTCCGGACGTCACGATTTCGAAGTTGCGGTTCCTGGAGGCCGAGGGCCTGGTGGAGCCGCAGCGCACGGCGGCGGGTTACCGGAAGTACAGCTGGGACGATGTGGCCCGGTTGCGGTTCGTGCTGACCGCGCAGCGGGATCAGTATCTGCCGTTGCGGGTGATCCGTGAGCAGTTGGCGCAGTGGGATGGCGGTGACGAGACGCCGGGCCGTCAGCGGCCGACGTTGGTGGCGGTGGGTCCTGGTGGTGAGGTGCCGGGCCGGTCGGTGGAGGAGCCTGAGTCGCAGGTGCGGCTCGGGCGGGCCGATCTGGTGGCGCGCAGTGGGATCGCCGAGTCGACGTTGGGTGAGCTGGAGCGGCTGGGTGTGTTGGTGCCGGATTCGCCGGGGTGGTATGACGCGGATGCGTTGATCATCGCGCGGGCGGTGGCGGGGTTGGCGGCGTACGGGTTGGAGCCTCGGCATCTGCGGGGTTACCGGTCGTCGGCGGATCGTGAGGTGGGTTTGTTCGCGCAGTTGGTGGCGCCGTTGGCGCGGCAGTCGGATCCGGCGGCGCGGGCGCGGGCGGCGGAGACGGCGCGCGAGTTGGTGGCGTTGTCGCAGCAGTTGCATGCGGCGTTGGTGCGGGTGGGGTTGCGGTCGACGTTGGGTCGGTGAGTGGTTCGGTGGTGTGTGCGGAAGGTTCTGCCCCGGGAAGCGTGCCGTAGGCTTGCCGGGGTAACCCCTTTTCCGGCGCGGTGCGGGTGCTGATGCGGATGGGACGGCCGTGACGAGGTCCGTGTACCGTGCAGGGACAGGTGCGGGCGGGCGTAGGTGACAACGACACGGAGGCGGCGGTGCGCGAGCTGAGCGTGGTCGGGGTTCGGGTGGAGCTGCCCAGTAACCAGCCGATCGTCCTGCTCAGGGAGGTCGAGGGCGACCGCTATCTGCCGATCTGGATCGGTGCGGTCGAGGCCACGGCTATCGCTTATGAGCAGCAGGGGGTCAAACCGGCCCGGCCGTTGACGCATGATCTGTTGCGGGACGTGCTGGCGGCGTTGAAGGCGCCGTTGCGGGCGGTGGAGATCACCGAGTTGAAGGAGAACGTCTTCTACGCCGATCTGTTGCTGGGTGACGGGGTGCGGGTGTCGGCCCGGCCGAGTGATTCGATCGCGTTGGCGTTGCGGGTGGGTGCGCCTATTCGTTGTGCGGAGCAGGTCCTCAGTGAGGCGGGGATCGTGATTCCCGACGAGCAGGAGGACGAGGTGGAGAAGTTCCGGGAGTTCCTGGAGCAGGTGCGTCCGGAGGATTTCGCCGGCTGAGCGCCGGGTCGTCGTGGTGTCGCGGATGGCGGCGCCGGTGGGTGTGGTGTGTCGTCGCGCGGCGTGTCGCGGCGGTTTCTCCGTGGTAACCCCTGGGTGCGGCGTTAGGGTTGCCGTGTCGAGGGGTGCGCGTCGGCGTAGTCGACGTGGTGCCGCACTGACGGGGAGGTTGTCGGGATGCACGAGCCGCGGGAGCCTGAGCCAGGTGTGGAGCGGGGCGCGTCGGGGGCGGTGTCGTCGTCGTTGGATGGTGACGGCGCGGTCGGGTACCGGGGTGTGACGGCCTGTTCGGCGGTGGGGATCAGTTACCGCCAGTTGGACTACTGGGCGCGGACGACGCTGGTGGTGCCGAGTGTGCGGGACGCGTCGGGTTCGGGTACGTCGCGGTTGTACTCGTTCCGGGACCTGGTGGTGTTGAAGGTCGTGAAGCGGTTGTTGGATGCCGGGGTGTCCCTGCAGAACATCCGTAAGGCGATCGAGGCGTTGCGGTCGCGTGGGGTGGAGGACCTGGCGGGGATCACGCTCATCTCGGATGGCACGACGGTGTACGAGTGCCGGTCTGCGGAGGAGGTGGTCGACCTGTTGCAGGGTGGCCAGGGGGTGTTCGGTATCGCGATCGGTGGGGCGTTCAAGGAGATTCAGGGTTCGTTGTCGCATCTGCCGGCGGAGCCGGCGGTGGCCGGTGGCGGGGAGCCGGTGCCGGCGGCGGGGGGTGTCGCGCAGGGTTCGTCGGAGGTGGTGGGTGACGAGTTGGCGGCGCGGCGGGCGCGGCGGCGGGCGGGTTAGTTTCGTGGTGGTGCACAGCGCCGCGGCCGGGGTTCCGGTCGCGGCGCTTTCGTGTGTGGGTGGTGATGGTTGTCGTATCGATCTGGCTCGTGACCTGGGCGGTCCGGTGGATGGGTACGAGCGGTGTGGGGTCCAGGGTGGACATTCCCGGGTGGAGTGGGGTTTGTTGACAGCCGCGGTTCGGCCGGGAATCCTGTCCAGGGCGATCACCAGAGACATCAACCGCTCACGGTGAGTGACGGTTGGTGGTGACGTCGGGCTGATGCGTGGAGCATGGTGCGGGGGTCGCATCCGTGGTCCCGCCGAGGACGGGAAACGAACCACAGTGCACATTGATCACTATGTCGGCGTGGGTTCCGCGCGGGCCGGCGGTGCTGTCGCCGATCATGACGCCGGGTCGCGTTGCCCGGTCACCGCGGTGCCACCGCCGGGTGAGCCGGTCCACTCCGGTGGGGACGTGGTGGCGGAGGCGACGGAGTTCCTGGAGTCGTTGCACGCCGAGCGGCAGTTGCCGGGGTTGGCGGTGCGGCTGGCGGAGGTGCGCGAGGAGATCGCGTTGACCGGCTCGTACCGGCACACCCGGGAGGAGTTGGTCTACGGGGCGCGGGTGGCGTGGCGGCAGTCGGCGCGGTGTGTGGGGCGGGTCCGGTGGGCGGGGTTGCGGGTGCGTGACCGCCGGCACGTGATGACGGCGGCGGGTATCGCCGGGGAGTTGTCGGCGCATCTGGCGGCGGGGGACAACGGGGGTCGCATCCAGTCGGTGATCACGGTTTTCGCACCGGACCGGCCGGGGGTGGGTCCGCGGGCGCGGATCTGGAACGACCAGTTGGTCCGTTACTGCGGTCATCTGCGCGACGACGGTGGGGTGGTGGGTGATCCGGCGCAGGTGGGGATGGTGCGGGCGGCCCGTCGGTTGGGGTGGCGGCCGCCGCCGGTGCCGGGTCGGTTCGACCTGTTGCCGTGGGTGATCGAGACGGCGCACGAGTCGCCGTCGGTGTGGCAGGTGCCGCGGGAGTTGGTGCGGGAGGTGGCGTTGAGTCATCCGGATCACCCGTGGTTCGCGGATCTGATGCTGCGTTGGCATGCGCTGCCGGTGATCAGTAACATGCGTCTGCGTATCGGCGGGGTCGACTACAGTTGCGCGCCGTTCAACGGTCACTACCTGGGTGACGAGATCGGGACCCGGAACATGGGTGACCGGGAGCGGTACGACCAGTTGCCGGTGGTGGCGGCGGGGTTGGGGTTGGACACGTCGCGGGAGGACACTCTGTGGCGGGAGCATGCGGCGTTGGTGTTGAACCAGGCGGTGTTGCACTCGTTCCGGGAGGCGGGGGTGCGGGTGTCCGATCCGCACACCGAGTCGGAGTTGTTCATGAAGTTCTGTGCGCAGGAGGAGCGGGCGGGTCGGCCGGTGCACGGTGACTGGTCGTGGCTCAACGGGAGTGTGGGGTGGGCGGCGTTGCATGCGGTGCATCACCGCTACTACGACACCCGGGTCCCGAATCCGAATCTCTGGCAGACTGACCGCGCCTACGACCCGGATGGTGTGGTGGAGATGACGTTGCGTGAGCGTCATGACGTGGCTCGCGCGCAGGAGGACTGAGGATGGACAACGCGGCGTTGCGCCAGAGTTGGAGCCAGTTCTCCGCTGCCGGCCCGGAGGCGGCGAAGTATTTCTATGCCACGTTGTTCGTGGTGGCGCCGGAGGCCCGGTCGATGTTCCCGACGAACATGCAGTATCAGGAGGACAAGCTCCTGGCGGCGTTGGGTCACATCATCACCAGTTTGGACGATCCGGGGGCGTTGACGGCGTTCGCGCAGCGGTTGGGCGCCGACCATCGACGGTTCCACGGTCAGGATCAGCGGGGCAATCCGGTGGTGTTGGGGGAGCGGCACTACATCTGGGTGGGTCAGGCGTTGCTGGCGACGTTGGAGCGGTTCCTCGGCCCGTACTTCACGCCGGCGTTGCGGGCGCAGTGGGCTGCGGCGTACGAGTTGGTGGCGAAGTTGATGCTCGACGGTGCCGCGGAGGCGGAGCGGACGTCGCCGCCGCACTGGGAGGCGGAGGTGTTGACGGCGGAGCGGCGTCGCGCCGACATCGTGGTGTTCACGGTGCGTCCGAATTATCTGTGCACCTACCGGCCGGGTCAGTCGTTGCCGGTGCAGGTGCCGCAGTTGCGGACGTGGCGGTATCTGTCGCCGGCGAACGCGCCGCGGGCGGACGGGACGATCGAGTTCCATGTCCGGGCGGCGGGCCGGTTCTCCACCCATCTGGTGCGCAGGTTGCGGGCCGGTGACCGGTTGTTGTTGGGGCATCCGACGGGGGCGGCGTTGTCGTCGTACGACCGGTCGCCGCAGTTGCCGTTGTTGTTGATCGCGGGGGGGACGGGGTTGGCGCCGTTGCGGGCGGTGGTGGAGGCGGTGCAGCAGGGTGCGGGGCGGCGCACGACGCTGGTGGTGGGTGGGCGTACCCCGGACGACCTGTATGACGAGCCGGCGGTGTCGCGGTTGGCGTCGTTGTCGCCGGCGGCGGGTTGGCCGCACGGTGGGACGGGTTGGTTGCGGTATGTGCCGACGGTGGAGACGGGTTGGGGTTGGCAGGGGGCGATCGGTCGGGCCGGTGACACGGCGGTGCGGTTGGGGCCGTGGGCGGATACCGAGATCCTGGTGTGTGGGAGCCCGGAGATGACCCGGGAGACGGTGGCGATCCTGGCGCGCTCGGGTGTGGGTCCGGAGCAGATCCTGACGGAAAGCTATGATCATTCCCTCTATCCGCCGCTCGCCGAGGCCGGTGCCGGTGCTCCGCGCGACTTCAGTGGGACAGGTGCCCGATGAGCGTGGACCACTCCGACCGGCTCGGCGCGGAGCAGGGTGAGATCGCCCGCCAGTTGTCCGTGCTGGAGGAGCGGCGGTTCCGGGGCAGCCACTGGTTGTCCGCCGACGAGGTCGCGGCGTTGGTCCGGTCGGCGGATGACCGGATCGGGTTGTTGACGGCGGAGTTGGAGCGGCAGCGGCGGGAGAACCAGGGGCTGCTGAGTCAGGTGGAGATGCTGCGGCACGGGACGTTGCCGAGCAACGCGCCGCAGGGTCCGGACCCGATGACTGTCGAGTTGGCGATGCGGGCGCAGGACGAGGCGAACCGGACGATCGGTGAGGCCAGCGCGGAGGGCGCGGAGATCATCGCCGATGCGCGGCGGCAGGCCGACGAGATCCTGGCCGACGCGCACCGGCGGGCCGGTGACGTGGGGTCGGGGCCGTTGGCCGGTGGGGGGCCGTCGCCGGAGTTGGCGGGGAAGTTGCAGGCGTTGGAGGAGCGGCACGCGGCGGCGTTGGCGGCGGTCGCGGCGGCGCAGCAGCAGCTGAACCGGTGGCAGTCGTATCTGTCGGCGCAGTCGGAGCAGCTGCGGGCGGACGCGGTGGCGGCCGGTGGGGCGAGCGCCCAGTTGCGGGCGGTGCTGGGCGGCTGAACCGGCCCGGTGGGGGTCGTCCCGGTCGCCGCGGGCGGGGTGGCTGAGGCAGCATGGACGGGTGACGGAGACGATCGACGTGCTGGCGGGCCTGGTCGCCGCCGGTGGGGTCGTGGTGTTGAGTGGGGCGGGGTTGTCCACCGAGTCGGGCATTCCCGACTACCGGGGGCCGACCGGTGCGGCCCGCCGACACACGCCCATGACCTATCAGGTGTTCACCCGGGAGGCGGCGGCCCGGCAACGGTACTGGGCGCGTAGTCACCTGGGGTGGCGGATGATCGCGCGGGCCGCGCCGAACGACGGGCACCGGGCGGTGGCCCGGTTGCAGGCCGCCGGCCTGGTCGACGGGGTGATCACCCAGAACGTCGATGGTCTGCACACGGCGGCGGGTAGCGGGCAGGTGGTGGAGTTGCACGGTCGTCTCGACACGGTGGTGTGCCTGCGTTGTGGTGACCGGTCGTCGCGGGAGGAGCTGGATCGGCGGTTGGTGGCGGCGAACCCGCGGTTCGACGCGACGGTCGCGGTGGTGAATCCGGACGGTGACGTGGAACTCGACGACAAGCGGGTGGCCGGGTTCCGGATGGTCGACTGCACGTGCTGTGGTGCGGGGATGCTGAAACCGGACGTGGTGTTCTTCGGGGAGACGGTGCCCGCGGACCGGGTGTCGCGGTGTTTCGCGATGGTCGGTCGGGCGCGGTCGTTGCTGGTGCTGGGGTCGTCGTTGACGGTGTTGTCGGGGCGGCGGTTCGTGCTGCGGGCGGCGAAGTTGGGTATTCCGGTGGTGATCGCCAATCAGG
Organism: Micromonospora matsumotoense; assembly: GCF_900091525.1. GTDB lineage: Bacteria > Actinomycetota > Actinomycetes > Mycobacteriales > Micromonosporaceae > Micromonospora > Micromonospora matsumotoensis. Next base: position 637,357 of record NZ_FMCU01000002.1, on the reverse strand, counting down.
GTGTCACCCGGGGTGACGGGTATGCGGCGCTGCGGGTGGACGCCCCGTTGGGGCGGCTGCTGCCCCGGTTGGTCGACCGGGTGGCCCCGGGTGTGACCCGCGCCCCGGGCGACGGGGTCGACGGGTCCGCCCCGGTGGCGGTGGTCACGCCCGTGGCCGGTTGATCTCCGGCCGGTGGGGTCGACCCGGGGGTACGACATCCGCCGGTAACCGTGGCGCTGGTAGCGTTGACCATGCCGACACCACCCGCGCGGGAGAGATCGCCCAGCAGTATCGGGCGGCGCCGAAGGGGCAGATTCTCCCCGGAACCTCTCAGGCAGAAGGACCGCGACGGGCAGGCACTGTGGAGCGCCGTGCGGCGTGACTCAGGGGGAGGCCGATCCGTCGACCTCGCCTCCTGGAGCGCACGCATGACCGTAGAGCAGTTCGCCGACCGGCACATCGGCCCCGGCCCGGATGACGAACGCCGCATGTTGGAGGCCGTCGGTCACGGCTCGATCGATGAGCTGATGGACGCGGCGATTCCCGAGGTGATCCGGTGGCACGGGACCCTGGACCTGCCGGCGCCGGCCACCGAGCGGGAGGCGATCGCCGAGCTGCGCGCGTTGGCGGCCCGTAACACGGTCGCGGTGTCGATGATCGGTCTGGGCTATCACGGCACCCACACCCCGGCGGTGATCCGCCGCAACGTGCTGGAGAACCCGGCCTGGTACACGGCGTACACCCCGTACCAGCCGGAGATCAGCCAGGGCCGGTTGGAGGCGCTGCTGAACTTCCAGACGATGGTGACCGACCTGACCGGGTTGGCGACGGCGAACGCGTCGATGCTCGACGAGGCGACGGCGGCGGCGGAGGCGATGACCCTGGCCCGTCGGGCGTCGAAGAGCCGCAGCACGGTGTACGTGGTCGACGCGGACGCGTTGCCGCAGACCGTCGCGGTGCTCGCCGGTCGGGCCGAGCCGCTCGGTATCGAGGTGCGGGTGGTGGACCTGGCGGTCGAGGAGTTGCCGGCGGAGTTCTTCGGTCTGCACCTGCAGTACCCGGGGGCGTCGGGTGCGGTGCGCGACCATGCGCCGTTGGTGGCGGCGGCGCACGCGGTGGGGGCGTTGGTGACGGTGGCGGCGGACCTGCTGGCGTTGACGGTGCTGCGGGCGCCGGGGCGGATCGGGGTGGACATCGCGGCGGGTACCACCCAGCGGTTCGGGGTGCCGATGGGCTTCGGTGGGCCGCACGCCGGTTATCTGGCGGTGCGGGCGGGGTTGGAGCGGATGCTGCCGGGCCGGCTGGTCGGGGTGTCCCGGGACGCCGCCGGGAACCCGGCGTACCGGTTGGCGTTGCAGACGCGGGAGCAGCACATCCGGCGGGAGAAGGCGACCAGCAACATCTGCACCGCGCAGGTGCTGTTGGCGGTGATGGCCGGCATGTACGCGGTGTACCACGGGCCGGACGGGTTGCGGCGGATCGCCTGGCGTACCCATGAGATGGCGGTGCGGCTCGCGGCCGGGCTGCGCGCCGGTGGGGTGCGGGTCGACGACGTCGCGTTCTTCGACACCGTGACGGCGGTGGTGCCGGGTGGGGCGGCGCGGGTGGTCGCGGCGGCGCAGGCACGGGGGGTGAACCTGCGGCTGGTCGACGCCGACCGGGTGGGGGTGTCCTGCGACGAGACGACGACGGTGGCGCACCTGGCGGCGGTGTGGGCGGCGTTCGGGGTCGACCCGGTCGACGGGGACGTCGAGAGGGCCCTGCCGGCGGCGTTGACGCGGGACGGGGACTTCCTGACCCATCCGGTGTTCCGCAGTCACCACTCGGAGACGGCGATGCTGCGGTACCTGCGCCGGTTGGCGGACTTCGACTACGCCCTGGACCGGGGCATGATCCCGTTGGGGTCGTGCACGATGAAACTCAACGCGACCACCGAGATGGAGCCGGTGACCTGGCCGGAGTTCGCCCATCTGCACCCGTTCGCCCCGGACGCGCAGACCGCCGGGTACCGGGAGCTGATCGGCCAGTTGGAGGGCTGGTTGGCGGAGGTCACCGGGTACGACGCGGTCAGTGTGCAACCCAACGCGGGGTCGCAGGGGGAGTTGGCGGGGTTGCTGGCGATCCGCGCCTACCACCGGGACCGGGGGGACACCCACCGGGACGTGTGTCTGATCCCGTCGTCGGCGCACGGCACGAACGCCGCGTCGGCGGTGATGGCCGGGATGCGGGTGGTGGTGGTCGGGTGCGACACCGACGGCAACGTCGACCTGGTCGACCTCGACGCGAAGATCGACAAGCATCGGGACGCCCTCGCGGCGATCATGGTGACGTACCCGTCGACGCACGGGGTGTACGAGACGGGCATCGCGTCGTTGTGCGCGAAGGTCCACGACGCCGGTGGTCAGGTGTACGTCGACGGGGCGAACCTGAACGCGTTGGTCGGGTTCGCCAAGCCGGGCCGGTTCGGGGCGGACGTGTCGCACCTGAACCTGCACAAGACGTTCTGCATCCCGCACGGTGGCGGGGGGCCGGGGGTGGGTCCGGTGGCGGTGCGGGCGCACCTGGCGGCGTACCTGCCGGGTGACCCGTCGGGTGCCCGGGTGCAGGGGGCGCCGGCGATCTCGGCGGCCCGGTACGGGTCGGCGGGCATCCTGCCGATCCCGTGGGCGTACCTGCGGATGATGGGCGCGGCGGGGCTGGCCCGGGCGACCGGGGTGGCGGTGCTGGCCGCGAACTATGTGGCGGTGCGGCTGCGGGAGCACTTCCCGGTGCTGTACGCCGGCAACAAGGGCCTGGTGGCGCACGAGTGCATCCTGGATCTGCGTCCGTTGTCGAAGGCGACCGGGGTGAGTGTCGACGACGTGGCGAAGCGGCTGATCGACTACGGGTTCCACGCGCCGACGATGTCGTTCCCGGTGGCGGGGACGCTGATGGTGGAGCCGACCGAGAGTGAGGACCTGGCCGAGTTGGACCGGTTCTGCGACGCGATGATCGCGATCCGGGTGGAGATCGACAAGGTGGCCTCGGGGCAGTGGCCGGCGGGGGACAATCCGCTGGCGAATGCGCCGCACACCGCGGCGATGGTGGCGGGGGACCAGTGGCCGCACCCGTATCCGAGGTCGGTGGGGGCGTACCCGGGTGGGGTGGACCGGGCGGGGAAGTACTGGCCGCCGGTGCGGCGGGTCGACGGCGCGTACGGCGACCGGAACCTGATGTGTTCGTGCCCGGCGCCGGAGGCGTTCGAGGGCTGAGGCGCGGTGCCGGGGCGGCGGACGTGCCGCCCCGGTGCGGCGACCGGGGGAGGGCGGCCCCTGCCCGGGGGCCAGCCTGCGATGATGTGTCTGGTGACGCCGACGGACCGTGATCGGGTCAGGCGACGAGGGCGTGCCGGGCCGGCCCGCGGTGCGGGGCGATGGTGCTGCCGTCGGGAAGGAGTTCACCGGTGTCCTCGAAGACGATGACACCGTTGCAGAGCAGGCTCCAGCCCTGCTCAGGGAAGCACGCGATGACCCGGGCGGCGTCCCGGTCGGTCGCTTCGGCGGAGGGGCAGGTGATCTGGTGCTGGCACATCGGGTTCTCCGGACTGTGGGGGCACTGTGTCATGGTTCACATGACCAGTGACGCACAGTACCAAGGGACAGCGCACCGGATCGAGCAGCCTTCGGTCATGTTGCCCCGAAATCCGCTGAACGGATGAGTAAGAATGGGCCACCCGGCGTGGAAACGCTCCCAACGGCGTCGGTCGACATACCGGGAGTGCCGGCGCGCTGCCGCAGCGTGCTCGTCGAACGCGACCGCTACGTCTGGCACCTCACCGACGGTGGCGACCCGGCCGCGCAGATCGCCGCATTCCTCACCGCGCACGGCCTGCCCGTCGACGACCTGACCCGCCCGGCGACCCACCGCACCGACGGCCCCTGCGGCGCCGCCCTGTTCGTCTCCGCCGCGGCCGGCGCCCGGATGGTCGGCGCACCCACCGGCCCGCCCAGCCCGGTGCCGGGCCTGCCCGACGTGGCCGTGGTCGTCTACGACCACGGCGCCGGCCTCCCCCCGGGCCGCCCACACCCAGGCGACCTGCGGGTCGGCCCGTGGCGGGACAGTTGGACCACCGGGCAGCACGCCGACGCCGTGCGGACCGTCCGGGCCGCCATCGGCCGCGGCGACGTCTACCAGGTCAACGTCGTCGGCCACGCCGCCGCCACCTACACCGGCGACCCCGGGCCCGCCCTGGCCCGCCTCGCCGGGCTGCCCGGCGCCCGCTACGGCGGCACCCTGCGCGGCGAGGGCTGGACCCTCGGCTGCGCCTCACCGGAAACCCTCGTCGCGGTGCACGCCGGCCGGGTCGTCACCCGCCCGATCAAGGGCACCCGCCCGGCCACCGCCGCCGGACGCCACGACCTGCTCGCCTCGGCCAAGGAACGCGCCGAACACATCATGATCGTCGACCTGGAACGCAACGACCTGGCCCGGGTCGCCCGCACCGGGTCGGTGACCGTCGACGAGTTGTTCGCCGTCCGCCGCTGGTGCGACCTGTGGCAGGCCGAGTCGACGGTGTCCGCGGCGCTCGCCGACGGGGTCGGCCTGGCCGACCTGCTGCGCGCCACCTGCCCCGGCGGTTCGGTCACCGGCGCACCGAAACACGCCGCGCTGGCGTTGATCGCCGCCGTCGAACCCGTCGGCCGGGGCGCCGGCATGGGCGGGTTCGGCTGGGTCGGCCCCGGCCACCTCGACCTGGGGCTGACCATCCGCACCGCCGCCGCCGACGGCGACCGGCTGCACCTGTGGGCCGGCGGCGGCATCACCTGGGACAGCGACCCGGCCGCCGAGGTCGCCGAGGCCGCCGCCAAGGCCGCCCCGGTGCGCGCCCTGCTCACCGCCGGCTGACCACACCGGCCGCTAGGGTGGCCGCATGCACGTCGAGTACAGCGGCACCGGCGACCCCGCCCGCAGCCTCGCCCTGCTCTGGCGCACCCGCGAGCGCACCAGCCGCGGCGGCGACCTCGGCGTCGACCGGATCGTCCGGGCCGCCATCGACGTCGCCGACACCGACGGACTCGCCGCGCTGTCCATGCGTCGGGTCGCCGAACGCCTCGGCGTGGGCACCATGTCCCTCTACACCCACGTGCCCGGCAAGGGTGAACTGCTCGACCTCATGCTCGACACCGTGCACGGCGAAACCCCCCGACCGGCGGACGTCCCCGGCGGGTGGCGGGGGCGGCTGGAACGCATCGCCCGCGACAACTGGGCGTTGTACCTGCGCCACCGGTGGCTGTTGCAGGTGGCCACCACCCGCCCACCCCTGGGCCCCCACGTCACCGCCCGCTACGACTACGAACTGCGCGCCATCGAGGGCATCGGCCTGACCGACCTGGAGATGGACGCCGTGATCACCCTCGTCGACTCCTACGTCCACGGCGCGGTACGCGGCGCGGTGGAAGCCGCCCAGGCCACCGCCCGCACCGGACTCACCGACGAACAGTGGTGGCAGGCCCACGCCCCCTACCTGGAGAAGGTGATGGACCCGGCCCGGTTCCCCACCGCCGCCCGGGTCGGCGCCACCGCCGGCCAGGAGTACCAGGCCGCCACCGACCCCACCCGCGCCTTCGACTTCGGGCTGGCCCGGGTCCTCGACGGCATCGCCACCCTGGTGGCCGACCGGTGCGCCGGGTGAACGCCGCCGGTAACCCCCCGATAGCCTTCCGGGCATGACCGTACGCCCGATCCGGATCATCGGTGACCCCGTCCTGCGCACCGCCTGCACCCCGGTGACCGACTTCGACGCCACCCTGCAACGCCTCGTCGACGACCTGATGGACACCCTGCTCGGTGCGCCCGGCCGGGCCGGCGTCGCCGCCCCGCAGATCGGCGTCGACGCCCAGGTGTTCGTCTACGACGCCGACGGCCACCGGGGCCACCTGATCAATCCCACCATCGAGTTGTCCGACGAGGTCCAGGACGACGACGAGGGCTGCCTGTCCATCCCCGGGCTGTACTTCCCGACCCGCCGGGCCATGCACGCCACCGTGCACGGCGTCGACCGGCACGGCGAGCCGTTGACCATCTCCGGCAGCGGGTTCCTCGCCCGCGCGTTGCAGCACGAAACCGACCACCTCGCGGGCCGGCTCTACGTCGACACCCTGCGCGGCGACATCCGCCGCAAGGCGCTGCGGGAGATCCGCGCCGGCCGGTTCGACTCGCCCCGCCGCCCCCGCTGACGGGGCTCAGCGGGGCCCGGTGGTCAACGTGTGCTCACCGAACCGGGCCACCCGGGTGAAACCGAGCCGCTCGTAGAGGCGCACCGCCGCGGTGTTGTCGGCCCGCACGTTCAACGTCACATGATCGACGCTGTCGCGCAGTCGGGCGCACAACGCGGCGACGGCCGCCCCCGCCAGTCCCCGGCCCCGCGCCCGCGGATGGGTCGTCACGTTGCCCAACGCGGCCACCCGGTAGGTCGGTGACCACACGTGCACCCCGGCCACCGCGACGAGGTCACCGTGCTCGCGTACGCCCACGTAGTGGCCGGTGTCGAGCATCCGCGGGTCGAACCAGTTACCCGGGTACGCGGCGGCGTACAGGGCCCGTAACGCCGGCAGGTCCGCACCGTCGAGCACCTCACCCGAGGCGGTCACCCCGGCCAGCCGACCGGGGTCGGTCAACGCCATCCGCAGGTGCTCCCCGGCGGGGCTGACGACGTACCGGTCGGTGAGGGCCCGTTCCAGCCCGGGGGACAGGTGCGCGTACAGCCGGGCGGGCAGCACCGGGGCCAGCTCGTCGAGCAGCGCGGCCGCCGTCGACCGGTCCCGGTCGGCGGCGAACACCAGCAGCACCGGCTCCGCCGCGCCGTGGTAGAGCAACGCCACCTGCTCGTCGCGCCGGAACCACGACGTGTACGGCCAGAAGAAGTCGTCCAGATCACCCAGTTGGTAGGCGTGCAGCACCGGATCGCGACGCAGCAGCCCGGCCAGCACGGCACGGTCGTGTTCGGCGCGGACCGGCACCGGTCAGCAACCCCGGGCGGGAAGGTTCTCGTCGGCCCACCGGGCCAGCGCGTCCAATGCCGGCAGCAGGGCGGCGCCACGCTCGGTCAGCTGGTAGCTGACCCCCAGTGGGGGACCCTCCCGCACCCGGCGGCTGACCAGGTCGACCCGGGCCAGCTCACCCAGCCGGTCCGACAGCACCGACTCGCTGATCCCCGGCAGTGCCCGGGCCAACTCGGCGAAGCCCGCCGGCCCCTGGGCGAGGGTGCCCAGAATCATGCCGTTCCACCGTTTTCCCAGGAATGCGAACGCCCGGGACAGCCCCCCGGGACAGGCGCGGGGCCCATCGTCGATCGGGGAGCACGTCGTCATCGTCCCAGCATACGTGGTCTGCAACTCACCCTAGCCGCTACGAAAAAGCTAGCTGCTACTGTAGCCGCAGCAACTGTCGATCCGACCGGAGGACACCATGACCGACGTGCTGCCCGACCACCTGATCACCCTCGACCCCCAGGCCCAGGCCCAACTGTTCACCGAGGCGCGCACCGCCAACACCTTCACCGACGCCCCCGTCGGCGACGACCAGCTCCGCGCCATCTTCGACCTCGCCAAGTACCCACCCACCGCCATGAACGTCCAACCGCTGCGGGTCCTGTTCGTCCGCCCCGGCGAAGGCCGCGACCGCCTCCTCACCCACGTCGCCGAAGGCAACCGCGCCAAGACCGCCACCGCACCCGTCGTCGCCGTCCTCGCCGCCGACACCAACTTCCACGAACACCTCGACACCGTCTTCCCGATCCGCCCCGGCATGCGCGAACACTTCGCCGCCGACCCCACCACCCGCGACGCCATGGCCAGGTTCAACGCCGGCCTCCAGGTCGGCTACTTCCTGCTCGCCATCCGCGCCGCCGGCCTCGCCGCCGGCCCGATGGGCGGATTCGACGCCACCGGAGTCGACACCGAATTCCTCACCGACACCGGCTGGAAGTCCCTGCTCCTGGTCAACATCGGCCACCCCGGCCCCGACGCCTGGCACCCCCGCCTGCCCCGCCTCGACTACGACACCGTCGTCCGGCACGCCTGAACCACCGACACCCCCGCACCGACCAGTGGCTGGCCGGCCGAGCGCCACCACGCGCTCAGCCGGCCAGCCACTGGTCGTACCCCAACTTCGCCACCAACGCCACCACCACCACCAGCAACACCACCCGCACGAACCCCGCACCCCGCCGCAACGCCATCCGCGCCCCCACCGCCGCCCCCACCACGTTGCACACCGCCATCGCCAACCCCAACCACCACCACACATGCCCGGTCGCCGCGAACACCACCAACGCCCCCAGATTCGTCCCCGCGTTGACCACCTTCGCCATCGCCGAACCGTGCAGAAAATCCGCCCCCACCAACGCGGTGAACGCCACCACCAGGAACGTCCCCGTACCCGGCCCGATCAACCCGTCGTACAGGGCGATACCCACCCCGGCCACCCCCACCGCCGCCACCACCCGCACCCGGGTCCGCCGCGCCGGCACCGCCACCGTCCCCAACCGCGGCCGCAGCACCACGAACAACGCCACCGCCAGCAACACCACCAACACCACCGGCCGGTACGCCCCCGCCGGCACCGACCCCGCCAACGCCGCCCCCACCCCCGCGCACCCCACCGCCAACACCGCCGCCGGACCCGCCACCGCCCAGTCCACCTGCGTCCGCCGCGCAAACGTCACCGCCGCCGTCGAGGTGCCCGCGATCGCCGCCAACTTGTTCGTCCCCAACGCCGTCGCCACCGGCACCCCCGGCGCCGCCACCAACAACGCCGGCAACAACAACAACCCACCACCGCCCACCACCGCATCCACCCAACCAGCCAGGGCAGCCGCAGCGAGCAGCGTGATCAACGAGGCAGCATCCACGGCCGGCCATTCTCCCCACGCAACCCGGCCACCCGCCCACCCGAGTGGCCCACCTCACCGACCCCGCCGCCGCCGCACCCACACCCCCACCGCACCCAACGCCACGAACACCAACACCGAACAACACAACAACTTGATCATCCGGTAACTGTGCCACGGACGTAGGGTGCACAGGTGCGCCTGGCGACTTTCAACCTGCTGCACGGCCGCTCCCTGACCGACGGGCTCGTCGACCCCGACCGGCTCACCGCCGCCGTCCGCGCCCTCGACGCCGATGTCCTCGCCCTCCAGGAAGTCGACCGCGACCAGTCCCGCAGCGGCCACCACGACCTCACCACCCTCGCCGCCCAGGCCCTCGACGCACCCGAACACCGCTTCGCCGCCGCCGTCGTCGGCACCCCCGGCGTCCAGTTCCGCCCCCTACGCCACGACGACGACGGCCACGGCGAACCCTGCTACGGCATCGGCCTGATCAGCCGCCACCCCGTCCGCACCTGGCAGATCACCCGCCTGCCACCCGCACCCGTACGATCGCCCATCTACGCACCCGGCCCCGGCGGCGGACTACTCCTGCTCCGCGACGAACCCCGCGTCGTCCTCGCCGCCGTCCTCGACACCCCCCACGGCCCCCTCACCGTCGCCGCCACCCACCTGTCCTTCGTCCCCGGCTGGAACGCCCACCAACTCCGCCGCGTCGTCCGCGCCCTGCGCGCGCTACCCGCCCCCCGCATCCTGCTCGGCGACCTCAACCTCCCCGCCGGCCCCGCCCGCCTGCTCACCGGCTGGCGACCCCTGGCCCGCCGACCCACCTACCCCGCCACCGCACCCCGGGTGCAACTCGACCACATCCTCGCCGACCCCCACGGCCTGCACCGGCTGCCCCCCGTCACCGCCGTCGACACCCCCCGCTCGACGATCTCCGACCACCGGCCCCTCATCGTCGACCTCGGCTGACCCGCCCACCGGTCACCCCCGCCCCGCAGCCCGCCGCGCCGCCCACCACGCGTTACGGAACAACATCGCCACCGTCGTCGGACCCACCCCACCCACCCGCGGCGTGATCGCCCCCGCCACCCGCGCACACGACTCGTCCACGTCCGGCAACAACCGCCGACCCGCGTAACGCACCCCACCACCGACCACCACCGCACCCGGCCGCACATGCTCCGGCCGCACGATCCCCGGCACCCCCACCGCCGCCACCAGAATCTCCGCCCGCCGGGTATACCGGGGCCAGTCCGCCACCCCCGTGTGCACCACCGTCACCGCCGCATTCGCCGTCGGCCGCTTCTGCGCCAGCAACATCGCCAACGGACGACCCAACGTCGCACCCCGACCCAGCACCACCACTTCCCGCCCCGCCACCGGCACCCCGTGGAACGCCAACAACGCCTCGATCCCCGCCGGCGTACACGGCAACGGCCCCGGCAACCCCAACGCCAACCGGCCCATGTTCACCGGGTGCATCCCGTCCACGTCGGAATCCGGATCCAACACCTGCAACGCCCGGTCATAGTCCAGGTGCCCCGGAACCGGATGCTGCACCAACACCGCGTGCACCCCGGCGTCGTCGTTGAAATCCGCCAACACCCGGTGCAGATCCGCCTGCGTCGCCGACGCCGGCAACCGCACATGCGGCGACGCGAAACCCAACTCCGCCGCCTGCCGCTGCTTTATCCGGATGTATCCCACACTCGCGTCGTCGTCACCCACCAGCACCGTCGCCAACGTCGGCACCACCCCGGCCGCCCGCAACGCCGCCACCCCCTCGGCGACCTCGGCGAGAATCCGATCCGCCACCGGCCCACCCGGCAGCAACCGCGCCGAACCGGCCACAGGGGAGGAAGAGAAAGACACAGACATGGCTCACCTCGACCACGGAGGCCCAGGCGGTCGACCCCCGCGACGAGCTCCCCGATGGTTGACCCATCCCCGTGCCGCCAGTCGCATCCACCCCCCACCATGCCACAACCGCACCCACCCGGCCGACACCGTCCGCCCGCGCGGCGCGCACCGGTGACGCCACCCCCTCAGTCGCGCCCACCACCCGACATCAACCCCACCAACACCCGGTTCGTCCGGTTCGACCGCACCGCCGCCCGTTGCTGACCCGCCGTCACCTCGATGTACGTCTGCGACGACGCCAACGACGCATGCCCCAGCAATCGCATGATCTCCGCCGCCCCCGCCCCGTCCTCGGCCAACCGGGTGGCGAACGTGTGCCGCAACGCGTGCAACCGGGCCCCCGCCGGCACCCGATCGGTGATCCCCGCCCGCCGGTAACAGGAATCCACCAGATACTGCAACCCACCCCGACGCAGCGGTTCACCCCGCCGATCCACCAACAACACCTCGTCCGGCCGCACGCTGCGCGCCCCGAACCGCCGCCGCCGGCTGTCCAGGTAGGCCGACACCACCTCGTCCAACTCCGGCTCCACCGGCACCACCCTCGGCCGGCCGCCCTTGCCGTCCACCGCCACCCGCCGCTCACCGGCCCGCCCCGACACCGACGACACCCGCAACGCCAACAGCTCCGCCAGGCGCAGCCCCGCGCACAACGCCAACGCCAGCACCGCGACGTCCCGCTCCGGCCACGGATCGCGCTGCCGTGCGTCCTCCCGCGACACCGACGCCAGGAGCACCTCCGGGGTGTCCTCACCCCGCAACGGCTTGGGCTGGGGGAGCGGGGTACGGGGTCGCCCCACCGCCGGCATCGGATTGCCCGCCACCACCTGTTCGGCAACCAGGAACGAGAAGAACCCGTTCCAGCTCGACCAGGCCCGGTGCACCGACGAGGCCGCCCGGGGAGTGGCGAACCGGGCGAACGCCGCCCGCATCACCCTGGGGGAGAGGGTGGAGATCATCAGGGCGTCCGGGGACAGGGGAGGGGTGTGCTCCGCACCGGCCAGTGTCGCGACGGCGCGCAGGTCCCGCCGGTAGGCCTCCTGGGTGTGCGGGGAGGGCTTGCGGGTGGCCCGTGCCGTCAGGAACTCCTCGATGAGCCGTCCAACCGATTCGTCCCGTCTATCATGCATAAGGGATATTATGCAGCTTTCTCGGGTTCCTGGCCACCGGGGAAGGGGAGGGGCGCACACGATGTGCGTCGGCGCCCCACCGCCGAATGCTCCCGCATGCGCGGCCCCGGGCAGGCGTGGCGGGAGCGACGTGCCTGCCCGTCGGCACCCACCTGCCTGATCATCCCGTCCGCCAGCGGTGCCCGGAACGACATCCCGGTGCCGGTTGCCATGATCGGCCCACCGCCCGAGGGTCGGTGCGGGCACCGTCTTCGCCCGGATCCTGCCGGAGGTCCTGGCGCTGGATCGCCGCCGACCCGCCGCCGCCGTACCCGAGCCGCGCCTGGTTGATCCTGACGGCCGGCGTCACCTCGGGGCGAGGGCGGCGCGGTTCCCGGCGTCGGGCCGCCCTCGTCGGTGGGTGGCGCGCTGAGGCGCCCGCTGCCCGGAGGAGACCGCCGGGCGTTCTACTTTACATAATGTACATTATCGAATCCATGTCCTGCAGGTGGCCGAGGTGCGGACGGATGCGTCGTGGCCACGCCCGGCCGCGCGTCGCGTCCGCCGCTGGACCTGCGGTCAGCTCCTGCGTCGCGCACGCTCCGCGCTGCGGGAGCGTGCCTGCGCCACCAGCCGCGCCACCTCGTCGGCGGTGGCCGGGCCCGGGGTTGACCACACTCGCCCAGCCCTGCACGGCGTACATCGGATGTGGCATCAAGCGGTCCGGCTCCGCGAAGTCGACCCCGCCGCTGCGTGCGGCGAACTCCTCCGGGCCGTAGCCGAACAGGTTCCGGAACTCGGCACGCCCCACCTCGATGTTGAGCCGGTACCGTCCGGGCTCGGACAGGCGCGACCGCTCGTCGAAGGTCGGGACGTCGTGCAGGACGATCGTGGCGAACGGCCGCGTTCGGTCCTCGCCGGCGAAGAAGAACCGGTCGCCCCAGGTGTAGGGCGGCATCTCGGAGCCCGGCGGAATCCGGGTCTCGGTCACCCCGGGAAGGCCGACGATCCGGGCCGCGTCGGCCGCCCCCGGCGCGGAGCCGATGTGCAGGATCGCGTCGCAGGTCTCGATCGTGCCCGCGTCCAGCGGGAAGTGCCCGAGCAGGTCCACCACACGTGCGCGCAGATCGCTACCGGCCGGCGGTGGGAAGATCCCGGTCTCTGGGCCGAGCCGTTCCTCGTAGGTTCCGGGCTCCGGCTGCCCGAGGCCGACCGGGCCGCTCGCCCCGAGGCTGCCGGCCACGTACACGTACCTGTCCCCGAGCAGCGGCGACACGATCGAGCCGGCCCCGTTCCACTGTGTTGCCAGGTCGATGCCGTCCCAGTGGGTGGCCCACCGGCTCGGGTGCCGTTGCAGGTGGGCGTTGTTCGCGGACACCAGGGTCGGCCCACGGTCCCGTTCGTGCGCGTGGATGTCGAGCAGGTTCTGCGCCATCAGGGCGTCGCGCACCGCGAGCAGCCGGCCGACCCGCTGCGACGGGGTGCCCGGTTCGGCCATCGCCGCATGGTAGGTGAGCAGGCCGATGACCGTGCTGGCGAGCACCCTGGCGCGGTTCCAGAGTGCCGTGGAGGTGTCCCTGATCAGCTGGGGCGCGTCGGCGTACAGCTGGGCTCGGAGATCCTCGGCGAGACCGCGCAGCGCGGTTGCCTCCGGTGACCGGCCGGGAGATCGCGTCGCGTCGAACATGATCTCCTGCGCGGTCCAGCGTCCCTCGTCGCCGAGCATGCGGTCCAGGTCTGGCGCTGGCACCCCGAGGTAGTCGCGCAGCTCGCGGAGAAGTGGCCCGGGGCTGGGCGCGCCGGTGATCTCGGTGGGAGCGTCGAAGCCGTGGAAGGCGATGCGGTCGCCGGCCGGCAGCATGTCGTTGTGGGCGCGCAGCCAGTCGACCAGTTCACGGCTGGCGGGGTGGGCGCCCCAGCCGTGGCTGATGCCGGTGGCCAGGTCCACGTCGTCGCGCCGGCCCTGTACGTAGTCGTCGACGGCGAGGGCGGCGGCCCGGTCCGACTCGATGGCGATCGACCGGAAACCGTGCTCGGCGAGTGTTTCGAGAATCCGGTTCCGCAGGTGCGGGAATGCCGGCTCGCCGTGGTAGGGCTCACCGATCGCGAGTAGGTGCGGCCGGTGGGCGGTGATCAGGGACTGCAGCTCGGTGTCGAAAGCCATGACCTCAACCGTATCGTTGAACCTGCGGTGGAGACTTTTTCCTGGACTGACCTGGGGGGAACTGGTTGAAGTCTAAAAAGGCGGTGTATCGGCCGGTGGATCTGGCGCGGGCGCACGGGCTGTCTGCGCAGGCGGTTCGCAACTACGAGCAGGCCGGGGTGATCCCTCCCGCCGCGCGGACGGAGAGTGGTTACCGGGTCTACACCGACGACCATGCGGGCGCGTTGGACGCCTACGTCGCGCTTGTTCCGGGGTACGGCTACCGCAGGGCCGGTGAGGTCATGCGGTCGGTGCTCTGCGGCGATCTTCCGACGGCCCTGGCCGTGCTCGACACCGCCCATGTGCAGCTTCAACGTGACCGGGAGATCCTGGACGGGGTCGCCTCGACGGCTGTCGTGCTTGCCTCCGGTGTGCCTGCCGCTCCGGGTCCGGGCGGGCCCGTCCCGGTCGGTGTCCTTGCCCGCCGGCTCGGTGTCACCCCGGCCACGCTGCGCAAGTGGGAACGTGCCGGCGTCCTGGCTCCGGCCCGGTCGGGGACCGCGCGGTCCTACTCCCCCGATGACGTGCGTGATGCCGAACTCGCTCATCTGCTTCGTCGCGGCGGTTACCCGCTGGATCGCATCGCTGCCGTGATCGGGCAGGTGCACGCCGCGGGTGGGCCCGGCCCGCTGGCGGCCTCGATCGACCAGTGGCGGGGGCGGATCACGGGCTGCGGGCGGGCGATGCTGACCGGTGCCGCCCGTCTCGCGGACTACCTGTCGTTTCTCGACCGGACTACCGGTCCCGCGTCCGCCGGTCTACAGGCCGCCGGCGACGCGCAGCACGGTGCCGGTGGTGTAGGTGGCGTCGGGGCCGAGTAGCCAGGCGACGGCCCCGGCGACCTCGTCGGGTTCACCGGCGCGGCCGAGTGGGATGCGGCCGGCGGCGGTGTCCGGGCGGTCGGGCACTCCGGAGTCGGCGTGGATGTCGGTGCGGATGATGCCGGGGGCGACGGCGTTGACCCGGATGCCGCGGGGGGCGAGTTCCTTGGCCAGGCCGATGGTGAGGGTGTCGGTGGCGGCTTTGACGGCGGCGTAGTGGATGTACTCCCCCGGGCTGCCGAGGGTGGCGGCGGCGGAGGAGATGTTGACGATGACGCCGCCGTGGGTGAGTCGGCGGGCGGCCTGTTGGGCGCAGAGGACGTAGCCGATGAGGTTGACGTCGACGACCCGGCGTAGGTCGTCGGGGCGCAGGTCGGTGAAGGGGCCGATGGGGCTGGTGACGCCGGCGTTGTTGACCAGGGCGGTGAGGGGGCCGAGGTCGGTGGCGGCGGTGAAGAGGCGGTCGATGTGGTTCGGGTCGGTGGTGTCGGCGGGTACGGCGATGGCGCGGCGGCCGAGGCGGTGGATGTCGGCGACGACGGTGGCTGCGGCGGCGTGGTCGCGGCGGTAGCCGATGGCGAGGTGGTGGCCCTCGGCGGCGAGTCGTCGGGCGGTGGCGGCGCCGATGCCTCGGCTGCCGCCGGTGATGACGGTGACCGGAGTCAATGCCCTGCTCCCCTGTCGGCCTGTGGTGCGGTGGTGTGACGGTACCGCCCGGCCGGTGGGGTGGGCGGGGTGTGGGCGGTCACGTGGCGCGGTGGTGCGGTGGTGGGCGGGGTGATCGCTTACGCTCACCGCGTTTCGGACGGATCGGTGGAGGTGTGTGGTGGGTGTGAGTGTCGGTGGTCTGGTGGAGGATTTCGTCCTGCCGGATCAGACGGGTACGCCGCGGCGGTTGTCGGAGTTGTTGGCGTCGGGGCCGGTGGTGTTGTTCTTCTATCCGGCGGCGATGACCCGTGGGTGTACGGCGGAGAGTTGTCACTTCCGGGATCTGGCGGCGGAGTTCGCGGCGGTGGGGGCGCAGCGGGTGGGGATCAGTCGGGATCCGGTGGCGAAGCAGGCGGAGTTCTCCCGGTTGCACGGGTTCGACTATCCGTTGTTGTCGGATGTCGAGGGTGTGGTGGCGCAGGCGTTCGGGGTGCGGCGGCGGTTGCCGTTGGGGCCGTTGAGTACCCGGCGGATGACGTTCGTGATCGGGGTGGATCGGCGGGTGCTGGCGGTGGTGCACAGTGAGTTGGGGATGAACGAGCATGCCGATGAGGCGTTGCGGGTTCTGGGGGGCTGATCTTCCGGTTGTCGCCGTCGGCTGGTATCAAGGCAGGAATGACACACGTGTACGAAAGAGGGCTGTGATGGTGGGCCAGGGTTTGTCCGATGACGAGGTGCGGGGCATCCGGGAGGCGTTGACGGCGGGGCGGAAACCGAAGGTGGTGTTCACCGCGTCGGCGGGGCAGATCGCCGGCCAGGTGGGTCAGGTGGTGGAGCTGACCGATCCGGCGGTGTCCGACGAGTTCGTGGTGGTGCGGTTCGGCCGCGACGAGTTGCCCTTCTCCCCCGCTGATGTGGCGGTGGCGCCGCGCGGGGCGGGTCGCCGGGTGGCGGAGCCGAAGCCGGAGCCGGTGGTGGAGCAGGTGGAGTCGGTATCGAAGCCGGAGCCGGAGTTCGTGCTGGACACGCCTCGGGTGCCGGTGCCGGTGCCGCGTCGGGAGGAGTCGAGGGTGGAGCCGGTGCCGGTGGTGGAGAAGCCTGTGGCGCGTCGGCCGGCGAAGGTGGTGAAGCCGAAGGGGCCGGCGGGGCTGACGGTGACGTTGGCGTATGCCGACGGTGAGTGGACGGTGGCGGCGCAGCAGGGCGCGAAGGCGTTGGCGAAGCCGTACGTGGTGAAGCCGGCGGAGGCGTTGCGGATGGTGGCGCTGGTGGACGTGCCGGGGGTGCAGGAGGCGGTGGAGCAGATCCTGTCGGCGGAGCGGTCGGAGGCGGAGCAGCAGGCGGAGAAGCTGCGGGCCGAGTTGGCGGAGATCGAGGCGCGGTTGGCGGAGTTGCGCGAGGCGCGCTGAGGTCGGTTCGTGGTGGGCGGCCCGACGGCTGGTTTCCCGTGTTCGGGTGGCGGTCGGGGCGTCACCGCGGCGGTCGGGGGTGTGGTGCGGCGGTGACGCCGGTCGGTGCGGTGGGTGGGGACACGCCGGGCCGGGGTGGTGGGTCAGAAGTAGTCGCCGAGTTGGGCCGGGCCGCCGGCGGCGAGCAGGTCGAGGGTGGCGGGGTCGGTGCCGGTCGGGTGGTGCAGCAGGCCGGCCTGGGCGATGGTGCGGGCGGTGGCGGCGCCGGTGTAGAGCAGGGCGAAGCCGCGGACGGTGAGGTGCAGGTCGGCGGGGGTGGTGGTGCGGCGTAGGTCGGCGCTGCCGTTGGTGATCTCCAGGTGCCAGGTGCCGGTGTTCCAGTCGGCGAGGGGGTCGTCGAGGGTGAAGGTGGCGGTGCCGTGCAGGTGTGCCGGCCAGCCCCGGTCGCGGACGGCGCGGGTGACGTCGACGGGGCGGTGCATCCAGGTGTCCTGTTCGTGTTCGCGGGCCTTCTCCACCGGTAGGTGGGGGGTGAGGGGGTCGCCGGGGAGCAGGGGCAGGCGCAGGGTCGGGGCGACGCTGTGCCAGCTGGCGAGGATGCCGACGAGTTCGCGGGCGGCGTCGGCGGTGGTGGCGGCGAGGTCTTCGATGGTGAGGGTGCCGTGGTCGCCGTAGCCGTCGCGGCGGTTCCAGCCGGCGTAGCCGACGAGGTGGCCGTGGTGTTCGACGAGGGTGAGGCCGTCGTAGGGCAGGGTGGCGTCGGTGGTGTGGCGGGCGCGGTGGTGTTCGTGCAGGGGTCCGCTGCGGGCGAGTAGGCCGCGGCGGTGGCGGGTGGTGTGGGTGTGTAGGTCGTCGACGGCGGTGAGGTCGGCGGAGGTGCCGGGTCGGACGGTGAGGTGTGGGGTGGGTTGGTGGCGGGTGAGCAGGGCGGTGGGTAGGGCGACGGTGCGTAGGGTGCCCGCGGTTTCCCAGCCGCAGGCCCGGTAGGGGGCGGCGACGGTGGGGAAGAGCGCGCTGATGGCGGCGCCCCGGTCGTGTGCGCCGCGCAGCAGGGTGGTGAGCAGGGCGCGGGCGACGCCTCGGCCGCGGGCTTCGGGGGTGACGGCGACGCTGGCGATGTCGGCGGCGGCGACGGTGCGGCCGTCCCACCACTGGTCGTGGTGGAGGTCGGCGGCTTTGCCGATGAGGCGGCCGGTGTGGTCGAACGCGCCGTAGCGGGTGGTGCCGGGGGTGGGGGTGGTGGTCGGTGGTGGTGGTTGCGGGTCGGAGCCGAAGGCGGTGCGGCCGAGGTGCCAGGCGGCGGTGGCGTCGTCGTCGGTGAGTTCCCGGACGTGGGGGGTGTGGCGCATGCGGCGACGATAGCGGTGGGTGGGTGGGGCGGCGATCGGTTTGTGTGTGGGGCGCGTTGCGGGGCCGGTGCGACCCCCTCGCCCCGGCCCCGCGTCCCCGCGCCCCTCGCGCGTCTTTCAGTGTTGCGGGATGTTCTGTACCCCGATTCGCTTGCGGAACACCCAGTAGGTCCAACCTTGGTAGGCGAGGACGATCGGGGTGAAGATCACCGCCACCCAGGTCATGATTGTGAGGGTGTAGGGGGTGGAGGCGGCGTTGGTGGCGGTGAGGGTGCCGGCGGGGTCCAGGGTCGAGGGCATGACGTTGGGGAACAGGGCGGCGAACAGGGTGGCCACGGCGAGGGCGATGGCGACGGCGGTGCCGGTGAAGGCCCAGCCTTCGCGGCGTACCCGGGCGGCGGCGAGGGCGCCGAGCAGGGCGAGGGCGACGCTGGCGGCGAGTACGACGGCGGCCGGGCTGGAGCGGATGGTGAGGGTCCAGGTGAGGAAGGCGACGGCGACGACGGCGGTGCCGAGGCCGAGTCGGACGGCGAGGGTGCCGGCGCGGTGGCGGATGTCGCCGGTGGTCTTGAGGGCGAGGAACACTGCGCCGTGGGTGAGGAACAGGCCGAGGGTGGTCAGGCCGCCGAGCAGGGCGTAGGGGTGCAGCAGGTGGAGTAGGCCGCCGACGTATTCGTGGTCGGCGTCCAGGGGTACGCCGCGGAAGATGTTGGCGAAGGCGATGCCCCAGAGTAGGGCGGGGATGGCGGAGCCCCAGAAGATGGCGTGGTCCCAGCGGCGTTTCCAGGAGGCTTCGGGGCGCTTGTGGCGGTATTCGAAGGCGACGCCGCGGGCGATGAGGGCGAGCAGGATGAGTAGTAGGGGCAGGTAGAAGCCGGAGAAGAGGGTGGCGTACCACTCGGGGAAGGCGGCGAACATGGCGCCGCCGGCGGTGATGAGCCAGACCTCGTTGCCGTCCCAGACGGGGCCGATGGTGTTGATGAGGACGCGGCGTTGCCGGTCGTCGCGGCCGAGGACGGGCAGGAGCATGCCGACGCCGAAGTCGAAGCCTTCGAGGATGAAGTAGCCGGTGAAGAGCACGGCGACGAGGAGAAACCAGATGGTGGTCAGTTCCACGGGGGGCTCCGGGGATCAGTAGGCGAAGGCGAGCGGGCGCTCGGCGTCGTCGGTGTCGTCGGGGGTGGGGGTGACGTCGGGTACGCCGGCGCGGGCGTAGCGGAGCAGGAGTTTGAATTCGATGACGGCGAGGACGGCGTAGATGAGGGTGAAGGCGGTGAAGGAGGTGAGGACCTCGGTCAGGGAGACGCTGCGGGAGACGCCGTCGCGGGTGAGCATTTCGCCGAAGACGATCCAGGGTTGGCGGCCCATCTCGGTGAAGATCCAGCCGAAGGAGTTCGCGAGCAGCGGCAGGGCGGGCATGATCAGGCCGGCGCGCAGCAGCCAGCGGTTGGTGGGGGTGCGGCCTTTGCGTTGGGTCCAGAGGACGAGCAGGGCGATGGCGGCGGCGGCGAGTCCGAAGCCGATCATGAAGCGGAAGCTCCAGTAGGTGACCGGGATGATCGGGGTGTAGCTGCCGGGGCCGTACTGGCTGGCGTACTGGGCCTGGAGGTCGTTGATGCCGTGGACGGTGCCGTGGGGGTCGCCGGTGCCGAGGTAGGACAGCAGGTAGGGGATCTTGAGGGCGAAGACCTCGCGGCTGCCGTCGAGGCTGCCGATGGTGAGCACGGAGAATGAGGCGGGGCTCTCGGTGGTGTAGAGGCCTTCGGCGGCGGCCATCTTCATCGGCTGCACCTGGGTCATGATCTTGCCTTGGATGTCGCCGGTGAGCAGGACCAGGGTCGAGGAGATGAGCACGACCCAGGCGCCGAAGCGGGTGGCGTACCGGTAGGCGTCGGTGTCGGGGCTGGTGCGGTGGCGCATGAGGTGCCAGAGGCCGACGGTGGTGACGAGGGAGCCGGCGACGAGGAAGGCGCCGGCGAGGGTGTGCGGGAAGGTGATCAGGGCGACCTTGTTGGTGAGGACGGCGACGAAGTCGGTGAGTTCGGCGCGTCCGGTGTCGGGGTTGAAGCGGTAGCCGACGGGGTTCTGCATGAACGAGTTGGCGGCGAGGATGAAGTAGGCAGACAGGTTGGTGCCGATGGCGGCGGCCCAGATGCTGGCCAGGTGCAGGCGTGGGGGTAGCCGGTCCCAGCCGAAGATCCACAGGCCGATGAAGGTGGATTCGAGGAAGAAGGCGACCAGGGCTTCGATGGCCAGGGGTGCGCCGAAGATGTCGCCGACGAAGCGGGAGTAGTCGGACCAGTTCATGCCGAACTGGAATTCCTGCACGATGCCGGTGACCACTCCCATGGCGAAGTTGATCAGGAAGAGTTTGCCGTAGAACTTGGTGAGTTTGAGGTATTTCTCGTCGCCGGTGCGGTGCCATCGGGTCTGGAGGATGGCGACCAGGACGGACAGCCCGATGGTGAGTGGTACGAAGAGAAAGTGGTAGACGGTGGTGACACCGAACTGCCAGCGGGCGACGTCCAACGCGTCCACCGAGATCCCCCTGCCGTTAATACTACGAGACGTAGTAAATACTACTGCCTGTCGTAGGGCGGGTGGCAGGGCCAGGGGTCCCGATCCGGCCCGGGACCAATGACCCTGATCACCGCAGGCCGCCCGACCCGGGTCCGGTCCTCCCCCACGCCCGTGCGACCATCGGCGACTGATGGACACCCCGCGCCCCGGCTGGCAGCCACCACTGTTCTGGCGTGCCGCCCAACTGTTCGCCCGGCTGGTCGTCGCCGCGCTGGCCCGGCTGGAGGTCAGCGGGGACGTCCCCGCGCACCTGCGCCGGGGACCGCTGATCCTGGCCGCCAACCACATCAGCCCCTTCGACCCCATCGTGCTGGGCGCCGCCTGCCGGGCCCGGGGCATGGCGCCCCGCTTCATGGCCACCGGCGGGTTGTTCCGGACCCCCGGGCTCGGCGCGCTGATGCGCCACGCCGGGCACCTGCGCGTCGACCGGGGCACCACCGGCGTACGCCAGGCGCTCGACGCCGCCGCCGCCGCGGTCACCGCCGGTTCCGTGGTGCTGGTCTACCCGGAAGGGCGGATCGGCCTCGACCCCGGCATGTGGCCCGAACGGGGCAAGACCGGCACCGCCCGGCTCGCCATGGCCTGCGGCGCCCCGGTGGTGCCCGTCGCCCAGTGGGGGTCGCACGAGGTGCTGCCCTACCAGGCGCCCCGGGGCATGCTGCGCGGGCTGGGGCGGGCGCTGGTGCGCCGCCCGGTGATCCGGGTCAGCTTCGGGGCGCCACTGGACCTGCGGGACCTCTCCCCCGCCGCGCCCGGCGCGGCGCGTCGCGGCACCGACCGGATCATCGACGCCATCACCGACACCCTGGCCCCGCTGCGCGCCGACGAACCCGACCGGCCCCGGCACGTCGACCCGGGCCGCCCCGTCGACAGCAGCCGGACCCACCACCGCCCCACCGCCAGTTGACCCGCCGCCCACGAAAGATCGCCGGTCGGCCACCCGGCGGTCACGCCGGGCGGGCATACTGCGCTGCGTGCTGACCCGTCCCGGTTACCTGGACGCCCCCACCCCGCTGGCCTTCGCCCACCGCGGTGGCGCCACCGACGGCGACGAGAACACCGTCGCCGCGTTCACCCGGGCCGTCGACCTGGGCTACCGGTACGTGGAGACCGACGTGCACGGCACCGCCGACGGGGTGTGCGTGGTCTTCCACGACGCCACCCTGCACCGGGTCACCGGGGACCGGAGACGCCTCGCCGACCTGCGCTGGGCCGACCTGGCGTCGGTGCGGGTCGGCGGCGCGGCGGTCGTACCCCGGCTCGACGAGGTGCTGGCCGGTTGGCCGCAGGTCCGGTTCAACATCGACGTGAAGGCCGACGGTGGGGTCACCCCGGCGGTGGCGGCGGTGACCCGGGTCGGCGCGGCCGACCGGGTGCTGCTGGCGTCGTTCAGCGACGCCCGGCTGGCCCGGTTGCGGGCGGCCACCGCGGGGCGGGTGGCCACCGGGCTGGGCATGCGGGGGGTGGCCCGGCTGTGGTGGGCGTCGCGGCACGGCCGGCCGGTGCGGTTGCCGCCGTCGGTGGTGGCCGCGCAGGTGCCGCCCCGGTACGGGCGGGTGCCGGTGGTCGACCGCCGGTTCCTGTCCTACTGCCACCGGTTGGGGTTGCAGGTGCACGTCTGGACGATCGACGAACCTGTCCAGATGCACGACTTACTTGATCGTGGTGTGGATGGCATCATGACCGATCACGTCGGCGTGCTGCGCGACGTCTACCGCAGCCGCGGCCTCTGGGCCGCCTGAGCCCCGAGGACCGCGATGGCCGACCCGGTCACCACCCCCACCGTCGTCGACGCCCCGGCGGGCCTGCGCCGGGAACGGCGTGGCTGGTACCTGTACGACTGGGCCAACTCGGCCTTCCAGACCACCGTCATCACGGTCTTCCTCGGCCCGTTCCTCACCACCGTCACCGAGTTGGCCGCCGGCTGTGAACTCGGCGCGGACAGCTGCGACGGGTACGTGCACCCGCTGGGCATCCGGGTGGCCGCCGGCTCGTACTACCCGTACCTGATCTCGTTGTCGGTGTTCCTGACCGTGTTCGTGCTGCCCGTGGTGGGGGCGATCGCCGACCGGACCATGCACAAGAAGCGGCTGTTGGCCGGCGCGGCGTTCACCGGGGCCGGGGCGACCATCGCGATGGCGTTGGTCACCGGCGAGCGGTACCTGCTCGGTGGGGCGCTGTTCCTGGTCGCCAACATCGCCTTCGGGGCGGCGGTGGTGGTGTACAACTCGTTCCTGCCGCAGCTCGCCGGCCCCGACGAACGCGACGCCGTGTCCAGTCGCGGCTGGGCCATCGGCTACCTCGGCGGCGGTGTGCTGCTGGCGTTGAACCTGGTGGCCGTCACCCTGCTCAGTGAGGACGGCAATCCGCAGCGCACCCTGGACCTGGCCCGCTGGTCGATCGTGTCGGCCGGGGTGTGGTGGGCGGTGTTCACCCTGGTGCCGTTGCGGTGGCTGCGGGAGCATCCCACCGTCGAGGCGGTGCGTGGTGGCGGCCGCAACGTGGTCACCGACGGGTTCCGGCAACTGGGTCGGACCCTGCGGGAGATCAAGGCGTATCCGTTGACGCTGTACTTCCTGCTGGCGTTCCTGGTCTACAACGACGGCATCCAGACGGTGATCACCCTGGCCAGCCAGTACGGCACCGAGGAGTTGCGGCTGGGGCAGAGCACCCTGATCGTGACGATCCTGCTGGTGCAGTTCCTCGCCTTCGGCGGGGCGCTGGGGTTGGGCGCGTTGGCCCGGCGCATCGGCGCGTGGAAGACGGTGCTGCTGTCGTTGGTGCTGTGGACGGGGGTGATCCTCGGCGCGTTCCGGTTGCCCGCCGAGGCGCCGCTGCCGTTCATGATCCTCGGTG
Source organism: Micromonospora matsumotoense (assembly GCF_900091525.1). GTDB lineage: Bacteria > Actinomycetota > Actinomycetes > Mycobacteriales > Micromonosporaceae > Micromonospora > Micromonospora matsumotoensis. The sequence continues at coordinate 613,605 of NZ_FMCU01000002.1, read as the reverse complement.
CGGCGATCGGCCTGGTCCTCGGCGGCAGCCAGGCGTTGAGCCGGTCGCTGTTCAGTCAGCTCATCCCCGCCGGCAAGGAGGGCGAGTACTACGGGTTCTACGAGATCAGCGACAAGGGCACCAGTTGGCTCGGCCCGCTGGCGTTCGGGTTGGTCTTCCAGCTCACCTCCTCCTACCGGGTGGGTCTGGTCTCGCTGCTGATCTTCTTCGTGGTCGGGTTCGCGTTGTTGGCGGCCGTGCCGATGCGCCGGGCCATCCTCGCCGCCGGCAACACCCCGCCCCGGGTGCTCTGACCACCGGCCCGATCCACCCGTGCCGATGGGCTAGGCTGCCCCGACGTGACCGACGACGCCGCTGCCACCCCCACCTGCCTGGCCCGCCCGCTCCCGGGCCCGGACGACGGGGGGACCGGCTGTGCCGCCGCGCGGGGTGTCGACGGCCGCCCGTTGCACGCCGCCGCGTTGAAGTTCTTCTGGGGTCCGATGGACTGCGGCAAGTCGACGATGGCGTTGCAGATGAACTACAACCACGCCCGGCAGGGGCGGCGGGGTCTGGTCACCACCCGCATCGACCGGTCGTTGGGCCCGCAGGTGACCACCCGCATCGGGCTGGCCCACTCGGCGGTCGAGGTGACCGACACGTTGGACCTGCGTGCCCTGGTCCGCGACACCTGGGCCGAGGGGGTCCGCATCGACTACCTGATCTGCGACGAGGCGTCGTTCTACGACGTGGCGCACGTCGAGCAGATGGCCGAACTGGTCGACGGCTACGACGTCGACGTGTACGCCTTCGGCCTGGCCACCGACTTCCGGTCCTGCCTGTTCCCCGCCGCCCGGCGGCTGTTCGAACTGGCCGACGAGGTGGCCCGCATCCAGGTGGAGGTGCTGTGCTGGTGCGGCCGGGAGGGGCTGCTCAACGCCCGGGTCGTCGCCGGCCGGGTGGTCCGCGAGGGCGCCCAGGTCGTCATCGGTGACACCGTCGACACCGCCGACGTGCGCTACCAGGTGCTGTGCCGGCGGCACTACCGCTCGGGTGATCTCGGCCCGCGCGCCTGAGTCACCACGACCCGTGACCAGTCGGCCGCGCGGTCAGTACGGGTCGCCGCAGATCCGCCACTTCCCGTCCTCCTTCACCACCGGCAGTCCACGCTCTTCGGCGGCCCCGCCGTCACGGGTGACCCGCACGGCCACCTCACCGGCCGGCCGGCCCCCCTTGGTGCGCACCGACACGTCGAGGATCTCGTAGCCGGTGACCACCGGCGGGGTGCGGACCCACCCGGCGAAGCCGACCTCGCTCCACCGGCCACGGGTCTGCGCGCAGAGCCGCCGGTAGGCCTGGTCCACCTGCCCGGCGGACAGTTCCCGGAAGAACCCGTCGGCGCTCTCCCGCACCGGGCCGGTGGCGCCCACCACGACCTGCACGTTCCACAGGCCCAACCCGGCCACCCCGACCAGGCACAGGCCGACGGCGAGGCCGCCCAGGAACAGCCCGGTGCGCACCGGGCGGTGCCGCCGCGCCGGCCGGGTCCACGCCTGTTCCACGCCCATCACCTGCGACGGTATGCGCCGGGGCCGCCCCGCGCAGCCGCTTCGCCCCCTGTCGCGCCGCCGGTGCGATCGTCTACCGTCGGCGGACACCCTGGTGAAGGAGCGACGGATGAGCCGCCACGTGCAGCCGGTGCCGGACATCGACGACCCGTACGCCGGTGATCCGCTGTTGCGGTCCTGGCTGACCCGGCAACTCGGTGAGGCCGGACACGCCGCCGCGCAGGGGCGGCTGACCGCGCTGGCCGCCGACGTCGTCGGGCCGCTGCGCGTCGCGCACGCCGACGCCGAGGCCCACCCGCCGACGCTGGTCCGCTACGACCCGTGGGGTGCCCGCGTCGACCGGATCGACACCAGCGCCGGTTGGCGGGCGCAGCGGGCCGCCGCCGCCCGGCACGCCGTGGTCGCCCTGCCCTACCTGGAGTCGGCGCGCGGCACGTGGGGGGCCGCCGCCCGCGTCGTCCAGCACGCCCTGCTGCACCTGTACGGGCCGGAGTCGGCCACTTTCTCCTGCCCGGTGGCGATGGCCGACGGCGCGGCCGCGCTGCTGAGCACCCCGGAGGTCGACCCGCAGGTACGCGACGCCTGGCTGCCCCGGCTGATCTCCACCGACCCGGACACGGCGATCGTCAGTGGGCAGTGGATGACCGAGTCGCAGGGCGGCTCCGACCTGTCGCGCACCACCACGCTCGGGCGGCCGGCCGCCGACGGGTCGTGGCGGCTGAGCGGGGAGAAGTGGTTCTGCTCGGCCGCCGACGCGGCGATGGCGGTGGCGTTGGCCCGGCCGGAGGGCGCCGGCCGGGGCAGCCGGGTCCTCGCCCCGTTCCTGGTGCCCCGGTACGCCGTCGACTCGCCGCTGGCCGGGGCCACCGCCGCGCCGCACGGCCCCGCCCCCGGGGTGGTGGTGCGCCGGCTCAAGGACAAGCTGGGCACCCGGGCGTTGCCGACCGCCGAGATCGGGCTGCGCGACGCGTACGCGCTGCCGTTGGGTGACCCGACGGTGCCGGGACTGGTGCGGGCGATGACCCTGGTGGTGGTGACCCGGGTGCACAACGCGTCGGCGGCGGCGTCCGGGATGCGTCGGGGCCTGGCCTACGCCCGGGCGTACGCGCGGAGCCGGCACGTCGCGGGTGGGCCGTTGGCGGACAACCCCCTGCACCGGGCCACCCTCGGCGCGTTGGCGGTCGACGCGGCGGGGGCGTTCGCCCTGGCGGGGCACGCGTTCGCGTTGCTCGGTCGGGTGGAGGTGGGCGCCGACCCGGCGGCCGCCGCCGAACTGCGGGTGGTGGCGCCGTTGGCGAAACTGGCCACCGGCCGGTTGGCGGTGGCCGCCGCCGCCGAGTACGGGGAGGCGTTCGGCGGGGCCGGTTACGTCGAGGACACCGGTGTGCCGAGGCTGCTGCGTGACGCCCAGGTGCTGCCGATCTGGGAGGGCACCACCAACGTGCTGGCCCTGGACGTGCTGCGTGCGGTCACCCGGGAGGACGCCGGTGCACCGCTGCTGCGTCGGTTGGCCGGGGCGGTGGACCTGGCCCGGCCGTTGGCCCCGGCACTGGCCGACACCCTCGCCACGGTGGCCGGGGAGCTGCGGGTCATCCTCGACGAGGTCGCCGCCGACCCGGCTGCGGTGGCGGTGCTGGCCGGCGCGCGGGGGCTCGCCCTGCGGATGGCGTACGCGCTGGCCACGGCGTTGCTGGTCGAACACGCCGGGTGGGGTGACGGGCAGGCCGAGGTGGCCGCCCGGTTGTGGGCCCGGCGGTGGCTGCGGCACGAGGACGTTTCCGCCGACGCCCACCACCACCTCGACCTGCTCTGCTGACCACAAGGTCCCGTCGCCCCGACGGCCGGGGGGTCAGTGGCCGTCGGGGTGGGTGAGTGTGCCGTGCAGGAACAGGTCGACCAGTGCGGTGGTCGACGGCGGTGCGGTGCCCAGCGGCCCGGGTGGGGACAGCAGGCCGAGGAAGAGGTCGGCGAGCCGGTCGGCCGGCAGGCGCAACCGGTCGGAGTCGGGGGTGAACAGCGCGGCCACCGCCGCCCGGACCGCCCCCACCGCCGCGCCGGTCGGCGGTGGGGTCTGGCGGGACCGGCCGGCGGCGTGCAGGGCGCCCAGCACCGCACCCAGTCGGGCCAGGTGAGCGTGGATCACCGTGGCGGCCTCGGTGAGCCGGCCGGTGAGGGCCTGTTCCCGGTCGATCCGGGTCAACCGGTCGAGCAGCGCGTCAGGTCGCAGCACCTCGGCCACGCAGGCGTCGAGCAGCGCCTGTTTGTCGGCGAAGGCGCGGAACACCGTCGCCTCGCCGATCCCGGCGGCCCGCGCCACCTCGGCGGTGGTCAGGGCGGTGCCCCGGCGGGTCAGCAACGGTAGGGCCGTCTGCACGATCATGGCGCGGCGTCGGTCGGCGTTCATGGCCGGCGCGCGACGCCGACGTCCCCCGGGTGCCGTCATGACATCAGGCTCGGGAGTGAGCGCTTACTCCGTCAATCGGTTTTCTCAGCTGCGCCGCCGTGCCCGGGCCGCCCAGATGACGTACGCCGGGTCGCGGTCGAGGTTGTGCCGGTCCCGGTCGTAGCGGCGGGTGGTCCGCGGGTCGGCGTGCCCCATCGCGTCCTGGACGTCCTCCAACGGGACCCCCTCCTCGCGGGCGGTGGTGGCGAAGGCGTGCCGCAGCGAGTGCGGGGAGAGCTTCGCCGCCGCCGCGATGCCGGCGGCTTCGGCCAACCGGCGGACCAGCCGGAACACCGAGTGCCGGTCGAGGCGGCCACCGGTGGCGGTGGCCAGCAGCGGGCCGGTCAACGCGTCGACGCTGACTCCCGCCGTCGCCGCCCGGTCGGCCAGGTAGGCGTCCACCGCGTACGCAGTGCCGGGGGTGAGCGCACGACGGCGCGGCTTGCCGCCCTTGCCGACGAACCGGACGCTGCGGTGTCCCCGCTCGGCCCCGAGGTCGGCCAGGTCGAGCGAGACCAGTTCGCCGACCCGCAGGCCGAGGTCGGCGAGCAGGGCGACGGCGGCCCGGTTACGGGCGGCCGTCGGACCGGTGTCGGTGTCGGCGGCGGCCAGCAGGGCGTCGACCTCCTGCGGGGTGAGCCCGACGGTCGCCGAGTGGTCCCGGTCGATGCGCGGACGGTCGGCACCGGAGACGGGGTTGGCGTCCACCGCCCGCAGCTTGACCAGGAATTCGTACCAGCTGGACAGCGCGGAGAGTTTCCGGGCGACGGTGGCCGGGGTCAACGGCCGCCCGCTGCGCGCCGACGGGGTGGCCTCCAACTGCCGGGCGTAGGCGTTGACGTCGAGGAAGTTGGCCCGCAGCGGGTCCAGGTCACCGGCGGCGCACCAGGTGAGCCAGCCGGCGATGTCGCGCCGGTACGCGTCGCGGGTGTGCGCCGATAACCGACGGTTACGCAGCCACGCCTCGGTGAAGTCGACCGGTGTGCCGGTGAGCGCCGGGCGGACCGAGGCGCGGGGCAGGACGGGGACGTCGGGGCGCAACATGCGAAAAAGCCTCTCAGCCTCGGCGGGGATTCACCGTGAGGCGCGCCGGTGTCCCGACGGGCCCGGCCCGGTGGAGGCCCGCGGGCCTCCACCGGGCCGGCGGCCCTCAGGCGGTGAGCTGCCTGCGCCCGTTACCGGCGGTGACGGGAACCCGGCGCGGCTTGGCCCGCTCCGCGATCGGGATGCGCAGCGTCAACACCCCGTGCTCGTAGGCGGCCTCCAGGCGGTCGGTGTCCAGGGTGTCGCCGAGGAACAACTGCCGGGAGAAGGTGCCCATCGGCCGCTCGGCAGCGACCAGTTCGACGGTGTCGGTGGTGGGGCGGCGGCGCTGCGCGCGGACGGTCAGCACGTTGCGCTCCACGGTGCAGTCGATGCTGTCGGGGTCCACACCGGGCAGGTCGAACGCGGCGTGGAAGTGGTCGCCGTCGCGCCAGGCGTCCAGGTGCATCACCGCGGGACGGCTGGTGGTGCCGAAGAGCTGCTCGGCGAGCCGGTCGATCTCACGGAAGGGGTCGGTACGCATCAGCATGATCGTGCCTCCTCGGTTTCCTCGGGCCGAAGGTTCTTGAGTTGAGTCAGGTCGGCTCAACTCGTACTTCAGTATTTACCGCGTCGCGGCGCGCGCGTCAACCCGACGCGACCGGCCCCATCCTGCGGCGGGATCGTCTGCGCCGGCAGCGGCCCCACCCCGCCGGAGGACGCCCCGCCCGGCGGGGTGGGGCCGTCAGGCTCAGAGGGCGTGACCCGTGGTGGCGTCCACATGTGCGGGCACCTCGTCGTGCCGGTCGCCCACACTGGACGTCCCCGACGGCTCGAACATCAGGATCGACGCCCCACCGGGAGCGGACGGACGGTGCTCCATCCCGCGGGGCACCACGTACACCCCGCCCCGGGGCAGCACCACCGTCCGCGCGCCGTCCCCGTCACGCAGCCCGATCCGCAGCTCACCGTCGAGCACCAGGAAGAACTCGTCGGTGTGGTCGTGGGCATGCCACACGTGCTCCCCGGCCACCTTCGCCACCCGCACGTCGTAGTCGTTGACCCGGGTGACGATGCGCGGACTCCACAACTGGTCGAAGGAGGCCAGCGCGGTCAACAGGTCGATCGGCTCGTCGCTCATCGCACCATCCTGGCACCCGGACCGAGGGCCACCGCACCGCCGTTCAGAGGAAGCGGTGCATGACGTGCAGCCCGACCCTCCCCCGGGTCGGATGGTCGAAGGCCGCCGGCACGGTGCCGACCACGGTGAACCCCAGCCGCCGGTACAGCCGCTCGGCGGCCTCGTTTCCCTCGACCACCGCGTTGAACTGCATCGCCGCGTAGCCCTGGTCGCGTGCCCAGTCGAGAGCCTCCTCGGCCAAGGCGCGACCGACCCCCCGCCCCCGGGCGTTGCGGGCCACCATGAAACTGGCGGTGGCGACGTGCCGGCCGGGGCCCGGCCGGTTCGGGCGCATCTTCGCGGTGCCCAGCACCCGGTTCCCCACCACGGCGACCGTGGTCCGACCGGGCGGACGCTCCACCCAGACGTCGCGCAGCGCCGCGGGCGACCACCGGGGGTCGTACGGAAAGGTGTCGCCCGCGGCGACGACGGCTTCGACGATCGCCCGAACCGCGGGCCAGTCGTCCTCGTGAAAGTCCCTGACCGGCATCGGCGCAGGCTACCGCCCCCACGGCCAGGCGGCTGGCCGATCCAGATGACATGTCGCCGCCCCGGTGAGCCGGGGGCGGTCAGTTCCATCGGGACATCCATCCGACAGAAGGCCGGAACGGGAATGGTCGGCTGTCCTGCCGACAACGTGAGTCGGCGTACCTATCCGGGCTGAGCCGTTGCCTGCCGGAGTTCGTTCAGCCACTCGACACCGAGCCGGTGGCCGTCGGGGAACTGGTCGTCGCGATCCCAGCGCCACACGGTGATCATCGCCAGTACGAGGGTCCGGCAATCTCGGAGCAGCTGGTGATCGACGCCCGGGTAGTGGTCCCCAACCTCGTCGGGCGCGTGGGCCAGGTCGAACTCGATCGGCCCCCGGCAGCACGTCTCGAAGTCGATGAAAAGCGGGCCGGACCGGGTCACGAGCAGATTGCCCGGATGGGGTTCGCCGTGCAGGAGTTGCTCGGGCCGGCCGCTCTCGCTGACCGCCCGTCGCATGCGGTCCAACGTGTTGGCGAGGAAGACCCGGTCCGGGTCGGCCAGTTCCGGCGTTCGGGCCTGGTCGGCCACGAGCGCCCGGGCCGCAGAAACACGATCCGTGTAGTGCGGGGTGGGCAGGTCGACCCTGCGCATCCCGGCGTGCAGACGTTCGAGCGCGTCGGCGTACTCCGCGTGGGGGATCGCGCGAGTGGTCACCGGCTCGTAGTAGGCCCACAGGGTGACCACGTAGTCGTCCCGGACGAAGACCTCGGGCGATTCCAGCGCGGCCACCGGGCTCCCGACCTCGGCCAGCCGCTGAGCGACATCCACTTCACGCTGGGCGCCCTGGTCTGCCGCCGGTGCCACCCGGGCCAGCACGTCGCAGGGCCGCAGGCGCAGGGTGAGCTTGTTGGAGTTGTGCAGGACGGCGGCGTCGTGGACGGTCAGGCCCAGCCGTGAGGCGCTCGACAGAGCTGCCCGCGTCGCCCGCCGGGTCTCATGCGCCTGCATCGGCCAGCCCGACCGGGTCGCCACCAGTTCCCCGAACCCGGTGGACTACTGCGAACCCGCCGAGCAGCAGCAGCCGCCTCTGCGGGGTGGCCACGTCTATCGACGCTTCATGATGGGTCAAGCAGGGCCGCCTCTCGGGTGACCCCGTATTCCAGGATCGCTACCACAGTGTCCGTCCCGAGGTCGCCAGCCGGTCGGCGAGCGCGATGACACGGTCGCGCAGCTCGTCCGGGCGTTCGATGACGAACGGCAGGTCGAGCGCGGCGAGCACGGCGGGCAGCCAGTCGAGACTATCGGCCCGGATCTCCACGGACTGCCAGCCTTCGTCATCATGTTCCTCTCGCACCTCGGCGATGCTGGCCGGTAGCCTCGTGCGGATCTGCGCGAGTGTTCCTTGCATCCGCAGCGTCACGGCATGCCGGTGCGGCGCTTGTGCCATCGAGGTGAGAAGGTGCCCTGCCGGATCGTCTCCGGCGGGCGGCGGCGCGAAGGAGCCAGGAAGGGTCCTCGCGTCGGCGATGCGGTCGAGCCGGAAGGTCCGATCCTCGCCGACCTCCGGATCGGCTCCGGTGACGTACCACCGGCCGGCATGGTTGACCAGCCCGGACGGATACAGCACGCGAGCGCTTCGCCGGCCGTCACGCGAGGTGTACTGGAGCGAGATCGGCCGGTGATGGCGGACCGCGTCGGCGACGGTGAGCAGTACACCTGTCTGCGGTGCAGGGAATTCGCCGGGTTCGGCGGTGAAGGCGAGGGAGGTGAGTACGGCGTCCAGCCGGTCCGCGATCCGCGGCGGCAGGACGCGCCGGATCTTCGCGGCGGCCGTCTCTCCCGCCGTACCCGTTGCCGTCGCCAACCCGGCGCGTCGGCCGGCAACCAGGCCGAGCAGGACGGCCAGGGCTTCGTCGTCACTGAGCATCAGCGGCGGCAGCCGGTATCCGGCGGCGAGCCGGTACCCGCCGTAGCGACCCCGCACCGATTCGACCGGCACGTCGAGGTCGACCAGATGACCCACATAGCGGCGCACCGTGCGCGGTTCGACACCGAGGCGCTCGGCGAGTTCGGCCATCGTCCGGACGCCACCGGACTGAAGGAGTTCCAGCAGCGTGAGCACCTGAGCTGTTGGTCGTGCCACGGCCTGGACTCTAACAACAGATACTGGACTAGATCTGTCCAGTATCTGTTCTAGCGTGGGTCCCGCCTCCGACGCGATCCGTACTGAGCAGGGAGAAGACATGGACTTCATCTCGATCCGCATCATCACCGGCGACATCCGCCGACTCGTCGGCTTCTATGAGAACGTCACGGGCGTGCAGGCGGCCTGGGGCAACGAGGACTTCGCCGAGTTGCGCACCACCCACGGCACGCTGGCGATCGGCAGCACCCGCACGGTCGCCCTGTTCGCACCGGGCTCGGCCCGCCCGGCCGACAACCACACCGTGATCATCGAGTTCCTCGTGGACGACGTGGACACGATCTACGAGAAGCTGAAGAACGCGGTGGAGGACTTCGTGAACGAACCCACGACCATGCCGTGGGGTAACCGCGCCCTGCTCTTCCGCGACCCCGACGGCAACATGGTCAACTTCTTCACCCCGGTGACCCCCGAGGCGATCGAGAGGTTCCGCCGCTGACCGGACCGGCGTAGCGGCGGTGCTGCGGTGCTGGCCGGCCAGACCGGCGACCGGAATCCTGATCTCGGAACGGGCTCGCCGCAGGGCGGGCTGGTGCCGGTGTCGGTCGCGAGCCGATCCGGACGTAGATGCCGAGCGTGGCCAGGTGCCGGTGGCGGGACTTGGCTTGGAGTTCGGCGGCGCTGCGGCCCTTGGCCGCGAGGTGGGTCAGCCCGGAGTGGCGCAGCTGGTGGAGCGTGTTCCCGGCGCCGTACGGATCGTGGAGCCTGGAAGCCTGCTTGAACAGGTACTCGGCACGCGGATAGGACAGCCGGCCCCGGCCGGTCTCCGGACAGATGTCGCCCAACGCCGGCGCACGGCGCCCAGCTGCCGCAGCACGCCGATCGGCGAGGAACGCCGGCCGGCCAGCAGCCGGGCGGTCGGGGTTTCCCAGTGCACGTAGGCGCGGTCGCCGCCCTTCTCGGTGACCAGGGCGCGGCGGAACTCCATGTCGAGGTCGGGCACGTTCAGGCTGAGGATCTCCTCGGCGCGGGCGCAGGTCTCGTGGAACATCCGCCACAGCACCCGCTCGCGCAGTGAGTTGCGGTCGTCGTGAACAGCCGGTCGAGCCGGGCGCGGGGGATGGCCTTGTCGCGGGTCCGGGTGACCTTGCGGCGTTCCAGGCGCCGGCCCGGGTCGGTGGTCAGCCAGTCCTGACGGTGGCAGTAGGTGGTGAACGAGGTGAGCGCGGACAGGTGCTTGTTCCAGGTGTTCGCGGCCCCCTGGTCCCAGCGGGCCATCGTCTGCTCGTAGAGCTCCGGGGTGAGCGCGGCGACCGGGAGTTGGTCCCCGGCGGTCTCGCGCAGGCGGCGCAGGGTCTCGGTGTAGGTGGCGCGGGTGCCGGGATCGTCACGGTACCGGTCGAGGAACGCGTCGACGGCGACCACGAGCGCCGCCGGGCGGTGGCTGGTCGGCAGCGGGATTACGGACACCTCGGCGGCTCCTTCTGGTGATGTGACACAGAATGTGGCCGAGTCGCCGTCACCGCGGTGACGGCGCCCCGCAGGTGGGAGCGGGTGGATCATCGACTCTGTGACAGAGAATACGGAACTCTGTGTCACATGAAGAACCTCGCATCGAGCCACTTCACCTCTGCGGTCAGCTCGCCCGACCGGACAGATATCGAATGAGAGATACCGCCAGGACTGCTAACGTGCCCGTCGTGGCACGAGGTATCTGGTCGCAGAAGGTGCGCCCCGCCCGCTGACGGCGGCGCGTCCCTGTTTGCTGAATCCGCGCTTGCCGTCCCGGTTCTCGCCGGGCGGCCGCTTGTTGCTGCCCGGCTCCCCTGCGAGCTGCGGAGCACCGTTGAACCTCACCCCGAACTTCGAACCCATGTCCCTGCCCGTCGAGGCGGGCCAGAGCGCACACGTCCGCGCCGAAAACGTCATCGTCATCCGCGGGTCGCGGCACGTCCTGAACGATGTTTCGGTCACTGTCTCGGCCCGGTCCCGAGTCGCCGTCGTCGGCGAGAACGGCCGCGGCAAGACGACGCTGCTGCACGTTCTCGCCGGCCTGATCTCGCCCGACGACGGCACCGTGCATCGGGCCGGCACGATCGGCCTGGCCCGCCAGGAACTGGCCGCGCGGGATGGGGAGAGCGTCGGCACTCTCACGTCCGAGGTGCTCGCGCCGTCACTGGCGGCCCTCACCGCGCTGGAGCAGGCGACCGATGCCCTGGCCACCGGCGATGACCCGGCGGCCGAGGATCGCTACGCCACGGCGCTCGATGCTACGGTCAGGCTCGACGCCTGGGACGCGGAGCGCCGCGTCGACGTCGCTCTTGAGTCCCTCGGCGCTTGCACGGACCGTCACCGCCCCCTGTCGACGCTGTCGGTCGGACAGCGCTACCGGGTGCGGCTGGCATGCCTGCTCGGCGCGCGCCACGACGTATTGCTGCTCGACGAGCCGACCAACCACCTTGACGCAGGTGGGTTGGATTTTCTGACCCATCGGCTGCGTGAGCACCAGGGCGGCCTGGCTGTCGTCAGCCACGACCGGGCGCTGCTACGCGACGTTGCCGATCGGTTCCTCGACCTCGACCCCAGCCGTGACAGCAGACCGCGCCTGTACGCCGCAGGCTACGACGCCTGGCAGGACGCACGGCGTCGCGACCGTGAGCGCTGGCGGCAGGACTACGAAGATCAGCAGGCCGAGCACCGGCGGCTGAAGGACGCGGTATCCAAGGCCCGTGACCGGCTCTCCACCGGCTGGCGGCCGGACAAAGGGACCGGCAAGCATCAGCGCCAATCCCGTGCGCCGGGCGTCGTTCAGGCACTGAACCGTCAGCAGGAAGCCCTGAAGGAGCACCGGATCGACGTGCCGGAGCCGCCGCCGATGTTGCGCTGGCCCGAGCTGGACATCCGGCCCGGTGCGCCGCAGGTGCGGGCACACGGCGTCGCCGTGGAGGGGCGCCTGGTCGATCCCATCGATCTGACCCTCGACGGCGGTGGCCGGCTGCTCATCACCGGAGCCAACGGCGCCGGCAAGTCCACGCTGCTCGCGGTGCTGGCCGGTGCGCTGCAGCCCACACAGGGAAACCTCTGGACGGCGAGGGAGGCGCGGGTCGCCCTGATCACGCAGGAAACCGCTGAGCACAAGCCCGGCCTGGCCGCCCGCGACGTGTACGTCCGCCATGTCGGGCGGCTCGTGGCCTGCCGGGCGCTACGCGACGCTGACGCTGTCCCTCTTGGGGCGCTCGGGCTGCTGGACTCCGACGCCATGGCCACCCCGGTCGGACGGATGTCGCAGGGACAGCAGCGGCGCCTGGACCTGGCGCTCGCGCTGGCCGGGCGCCCCAGCATGATCCTGCTCGACGAGCCGACCAACCACCTGTCGTCGATCCTTGTTGACGAGCTGACCAGTGCCATCCGCCATACAAGCGCCGCCGTCGTGGTCGCTACGCACGACCGGCAACTGTTACGAGATCTTGCCGACTGGCCGCGCCTGGAGATCGGAGGCCGGCGCGGAGCGACGATGCAGGGAAGCTGAGTACCTGTGCGGCGCCGGGCTGCCCCGGCGCCGCACAGGTACCTGACCACCGCGTGCGGCGTGCCGGTGACCGCCAGCGCGATCCGGCAGGGCACCTTCCCGTAGGCGTTCGACGTACGGCTACGGCGTTGGTCGCCGCGTTCAGCTTTCAGGTCGGCTTCGCTGTCCTCGCCGCGCGGCGGTCGAGGTTGCTGTCTTCTACTGACGGCGGCCGGGCTCGGCCAGGGGCCTCGGCGACCTTCTGCTTCGCCGCCGATTCCCGGCCGCTGATCGCCTGGTCGAACAGCAGCAGCGTCTCGTCGAGCACATCGACCGCCGACTGCGCCAGCAGCGTCAGCAGGATCGGATACCGACGCTCCGGCTCGCGCCGCTGCAACGCCTGCCCCGTCAACCGCCGGCCGGCGCCGCTCCGCCGGCAGCATCGACAGGTCTACGGTGTGCGCGTCGAGGCGCCGCAGGTAGGCCAGCTTCTCCAACTCCGCCTTCACCGCGCCCGGGCTCGACGACGTCGGCCCCACACCCAGCCACGCCAGCGGGGTCTGGCCGAGATAGGCGTCCGGGGCCAGCAGCAGATCCAGCTCGGCACACCGCCGCTCGGAGAGCAGATGCCGCACCCGCGACCACGTCTCCGTCCTCGCATGAGCCCGATCCGCGGCCACCCGCCGCAGCAAACAGAATCACCCCGGGCCGGAGCACCCGACGACAGCAGATACTCGCAGGCCAGCCGGAACAGCAACTTCGGCGAGTCATGCTCCATCGCCCGGGCGAACAGAAACTCGTCGAGGTCCTCCCACTCCGCGGTGTCCATCGACCGCCAGCCGGCGAAGCCGGCCACCTCCCGCAGATGACCCGTCCGGGTCTGCTCCCGCTCGCCGTACCCGCGCAGCTCACCCACACGATCCCAGCCGCTGCGACAACCGGCCCACCACGGCGTCCGGAGCCAACGCCACCTCATCGGGCACGAACCCGAGCCACGGCAGCGTGCACAACTGAACCGCCACGCCCAGCACGTTGCGGCCAGCACGGAACTGACGCACGAACGCCTCGTCTTTGTCCAACGCCGGGCAGTGCGGCGCCGCTCCGGGCCTCGGCTGCCGGCTCACGCCGGACCACGTCGGGCCAGGACAATTGTCCTGGCCCAACGAAGTTGAGATGCGCTTGGCGCTCCTTGGCCTGGGGTGGTGTCATCTTCATCGGGTAAGCCCGCGACCTCAGTGGGGACATCTGTCGCGTCCTGTTGACAGTTAAGGATGACGGCCATGGTGACCAGCAGCGCGCAAGGTAGTTCCGGTTGTTCCGCCCGCGATCGTCCGGAGGCAACTTGTGACTACGTTCGGTCACTGCATCGCGGACGTGACCGGACGGATGAAAACGGATCGCGGCTAAGACCTTTCGGCCGAGAAGGTTGTGGTGCACATCACAATTGGCCGATCTGAAACCGAGCCTGATTGCCGCCTTTCCCGTGCTGAAAGTTCTCGCTGAGGTTCCTGGTGTGGCCCTGGAGCGCGGCATGGCGCCCCCCTCTACTTCGCCTAGGGGGGTGGCGGTCGTCATGGCGGAATCGACCCCTGAGCGTTGTTGATCTTGCGATTGGATCGCTGGTCTGACCTGCGGGACCGGTAATACGGTCGGCCGCATGCCCGAACCGATACTGCCGACCAGCGGTTTGCATGCCGCTCCTTCTGAGCGCCAGGACGACTGGGGCCTCGGTGTGCACGGGGACAGCTTCGGCCTTGGCTCCCCCGGGAGGTGCGGATCGTGTTGGATCTGAAGCCTTATCGGGACGCGCTCGCGCTGCCAGGATTGCGACCCCTACTGCTGGTCGCGATCCTGGCCCGGGTGCCGGTGGCGGCCACCGCGGTGGTAATGACGCTGCACGTCCTCGATCTGGGCCACGGCTATTTCGCCGCCGGACTGGTCGGGGCCGTGCTGACGGTCGGTTCGGCGCTCGGCGCACCACTGCTCGGCCGGCTGGTCGACCGGCGCGGCCTACGGCCCATGCTGCTGCTGACCACGGTGATCGAGGCGCTGTTCTGGGCCACGGCGCCGATCCTGCCGTACCCGGTGCTGCTCAGCGCAGCGTTCGTCGGCGGACTGCTCACCCTCCCGGTCTTCTCCGTGGTCCGGCAGTCGATCGCCGCGCTGGTCCCGCCGGCCCAGCGCCGCCAGGCGTACGCCCTGGACTCGATGTCGGTCGAACTCAGCTTCATGATCGGGCCGGCGGGAGCGGTGGCCCTGGCCACCAGGGTTTCACCCACTCTGACCATGTACGCCGTCGGCGGCGGCATCGTGCTGGCCGGACTCACCCTGTTGGTGCTCAACCCGCCGACCCGGGCCCGGGACGAGGAGACGACGCCCGCGCAGCCGCTGCCCCGCCGGCAGTGGCTGACCCCACGGTTGATCGGGCTGCTCGCCGGTGGAGCAGCCAGCACGCTGGCAATCGCCGGCGTCGATGTGACACTGGTGGCGGTCCTGCGTGACGCCGGGCAGGTCAACTGGACCGGTGTGGTGCTGGCGCTCTGGGCCTCGTACTCGCTGGTTGGCGGCTTCACCTACGGCGCGCTGTCCCGCCCCGTGCCGTCGCTGGCCCTTACCCTGCTACTCGGTCTGGTCACCATTCCGATTGGTCTGGGCAGCGACGACTGGTGGCTGCTCGCCCTGATGCTGCTGCCATCCGGGGCCCTCACCGCGCCCACCGTAGCCGCCACCGCCGACGCGGTGAGTCGGCTGGCGCCGGCGAGCGCACGGGGTGAGGCGATGGGCCTGCACGCCTCGGCGATGGTGACAGGGCTGGCGCTCGGCGCCCCGCTGGCCGGCGCGGTAATCGACGCCTCCGCGCCGGCCTGGGGCTTCGCCGCGACGGGCCTACTCGGCGCGCTGACCGCGCTGGCAGTGCTGCCGACCGAGTTGCGTCACCGAGGCTCCGACGCCGCCGTGGCCACCATCACCCCCACCGCCGCTCCCGTGCCCGATTCCGCCCCCGTCCGACCGTCGATCTAGAAGAAGACACCCGGCAGATCAGTTACGGCGTTCGCCCCCACATCCGCTCCACCCGGTCCGCCAGTGTGGCAGCCACTGATCAGATTCAGTGGGCCAGGTCGCAGATAGCTGGGCCGACACCGCCATCCTCACGGGGACATGTCAACTCCGCTGGGGCAGGACAACAACCGCAGCGGACGGCCAACCCCTGCGCCCGAGCAGGGAAACAACAGAACAGTCATTATGGTGTGCGTACGATATGCCCCATACGTCCGCCCAGATTGTTGGATTGTCGGTAAATACAATCCAACAATCTGGGCGGACGGAGGCGCTGGGCGGAACGTCGCGTGGGTGGATCGTCGCGTGGGTGGATCGTTCTCCGCGGAGTCCGGGTCAGTCGCCAACCAGCAGGATCGCCGACACCACCACCGCCAAGGGCAAGCACGTCGTCGGTACGGCTCGGCACACTTCACGATGCCCGGGGGTGTCCCACGCCTCCGGCTCGGGGCCTTGCGGACTGACGCGCGAGAAGGCCCCGGTAGGCAGGATCATCTTCCTTCTTCGCTCACGCGCTTTCTCCTTTGTCGACCGCGACCACGGAGCCCGTCTCCATCGCCACCCACACCAGACGGTCCTCCACCCACAGCCCGTGCGGCTCTCGACCGGGCAGCTGGTGAAGGGTCACGTCACCGTCGGCGGTGATCCGGGCCAGCTGGGCGGAGCCCCACAGCGTGACCCAGCATCCGCCGTCCGGGTCGGCCGCGACGGCGTGTGGCCGGCATGCCGGGTCAGCGAAGCTGATCTTCTCCACCGAGCCGGACGGATCGACACGACCGACGCAGCCTCCAGCGATGTCCGCGTACCAGATCCCCGCCGCGGAGGCGGCGATGCCGACCGGTGCGGCCGGCGCACGACCACTGGGTAGTTCGACGATCCGCACCGCACCGTCGTGCACGTGAGCGAGGGCGCCGGCGGCGTTGAGCGCCACCCACGGCCGGCCGGCGACATCGACGGTGAGCATCGCCGCCCGCGCGTCGGGAACCGGCAGGTCGAACATCGTGATGCCACCCGATGCGGTGACCACCCGGCCGATCTGGTTGAGCCCCGGTGCGGTGAACCAGACTCCACCGTCGGGTGCGGCGGCGATGCCGTAAGGCGCCGATCCGGGTGCCAGGCCGATCGCCGTGTGGTCGCCGGAGACGTCGCGGCGGCTCAGTCGATCGTCGGTGCGGGTGCACCAGAGCGCGCCGTCAGAGGCGACGGTCAGCAGCATCGGATGACCGTCGCCGCGAGGGAGGCGCTCGTGCCGGAACGCAGCGGCCGTCTCGCCGTCGGCAGAGGTGTCGGCAGGCGTGAACCGCGCGAGTCCCGGCGGCGTCAGGAGGGTCATCCACAGGTTCCCGGCGGCGTCCCCCGCCACGGCGTACGGGGCCCAACCCGACGGCAGGACCACCTCACGGCACTGTGCTGCCTCCAGCGGTGGCATCAGCTCCCCCTCCCTAAAAACTACAGATGTAGCATTAGGTGCATGGCGTCGGCTGCGCAAGTCCCTTCCACGTTCCCCGGAGAAACCCGGCCCGGTGGCCGAACCGCCCGTACGCGCGAACGGGTGCTCGACGCCGTCACGTCACTGCTGCTGGAAGGCGGCTACGACGCCGTGACCATGGATGCCGTCGCAGCGCGTTCGGGAGTCCATCGCACCACCGTCTACCGCCGCTGGCGCGACCCCGGCGGCCTCCTCGCCGACTCTCTCGACGCCGCCCGCGAACAACCTTGGGAACCACCGGACACCGGCTCACTACTGGACGACCTGGTCGCCATCAACCGCCAGATCGTCGCCGCCGTGACAGCAGAACCATCGATCACCCGGGCCCTCGTCGCGGCGTCGTTCCGCTCACCGGCCGCCGCCCACGCGCTGCGGTCATTCTGGGAGAACCGCTATGCCAGCGCTGCCGTCGCCGTCGAACGAGCAGCCCGCCGTGGTGAAGCCGTCGAAGGTGTCGACGCGCGGACCGTGCTGGTCGCGTCCAGCGCACCGATCTTCTACGAACTCGTACTCATGAGATCCCCGATGCCGGAGGACATCGCCGAACGCTATGCCCGAGCAGGTGTCGCAGTGGCGGCCGGCCCTTCCTGACCCGGTCGTCGCGCCCTATACCTCCGGTTCCCAGGCGATCAGCTGGTCGAAGACGCGCCGGTCGCCGTCGATCTGCAGCGCGTCCATCGAAATCCGGCCGTAGCAGAACATCACCAGCTCATGGGCCGTGCCCCGGGCGGAGACATAGGCCACCTCCGGCCCCTCGCCGGCGACCGACGCGGGGACGCGGGCGGTCCGGGCGCCGTCGGCGGAGAACCACAGCCGCCAACTGCGGCCCTCGGTGGCGTGGTAGTCGACGACCGCAGGCTGATGCGGCCACGCGGCCGTCGTCGCCACGCAGGTGGTGAGGAACTCGTCGACACCGTCGAGGGCCACCTCGTCCGGTAACGGCCGCGGGGCGCCCACGGCGACCTGGGCGTCGTAGGTGTGCACGGCGACCTGCTGAAGCTGGTGCCGGGCAACGGCACCGGTCGTCTGCGGCGACTGCGACGGACCCCACCACGTCCAGCAACCACGATCCGGGCCGGCCTCCCGCAGCGCACCGAGCAGTTCTTCTGTCGACGCGGCGAACCAGGCCAGCAGCGCCTCCCGATCCCGGGGCGGCACCGGGGCGGACACCACCGGCGGAGCGTCGGCGGGCCCGGCGGCCACGATGGCGGCCCACCTGCGGCGTCCCTCGCCCAAGTGCTGCACCAGGTCGAACAACGTCCACTCGGGGCAGGTCGGCACCCGCACGTCGAGGCTGGACGCCGCGGCGACCGCCGCCCGGAAAACGGTCGATCGTTCGTCCATCAGCCGCAACAGATCGGCGAACTCCAGGGTCTCTTCCACCGCGGCTTTCTACCACCTGCTTGCGGCAACCGACAGCGGATTCCCCCGGTGCCGGGGCCCTGCGCAAATCCGTTGCCCGGCGGTCCACGGGTCGACCATGCTGACGCGCATGGATCGATGACCAGTGGCGCACGTGCGTAGCGAAGACGGGTTCGAGTCACCTCCCCGTCTCGGTCCGCCGTGCCACCCGAAGCCCGCACCGGTTCCGCCGGTGCGGGCTTCGTTCACGCGACGTGAGCTGCGACGTCGCGCCAGCCGGCGTGCTCCCACCGAGACGCCGGCTGCCCGCCACTGGATCCGGGAGGCATCCCCCGGCACGCCATCGCGCTGCCGGGCGCCTCCTGCCTAGACCTGGGAATCGCCGAAGCCATGAACAGTTTCCGCCATGTCCGCGTGCCGGCCGACGGTCGCGGACCCGGCATCGACCGCAAAGCACTGTGGGTGGTCAGTGAGCTCGGACTGCCGACCATCGTCAAAGCCTGCGTGTCGTGCAGGTCCACCCGTCACCGTCCCACCGGGAAGATCCGGGTCAACGCGAACCACAAGCTGCTCGACGTGTGGTTGCTGATCTGCTGCGACCTGTGCGGCCGCACGTCGAAGGTGCCCGTCCACGAGCGCATCAACGTGCGGGCGCTGGACCACGAGCGGCTGGTGATGTTCGAGAACAACGATCCGGCCATGGTGCGCCAACTGACCATGGACGCGACGCTCGCCCACCGGGCCGCGTACCGGCTCGACTGGACCGGCACCTGGCAGTTGGACACCGACATACCGTTCTACGATCTCCAGCGCGCGGACGCCGCACCACTCAAGGTCGTCGTCAGGTTCGAACTCCCGGCACCCGTCCGGGTCGAGAAGCTGCTCACCGCCGGGTTCGGCCTGAGTCGTGCCGCCGTACGAGGCATGGTCGGCTCCGGGCGCATCCGCCTGCCCCTGCCCCTCGACGCCAAGGCCCGGGAGGACTTCACCTTCCTCGTCGTCACCACCCCACCGCTGTCACCCGAGCGGACATGACGGGCCGCCCCACGGCGCGATGACCTGCGCCGTGGGGCGGCCCGTACCACCCGGCCGGCCGTCCCGGTCGACGGGCCGGCCCCGGCTGCGGCGGCTCACGGGCCTGTGCCGGCCCTCGCCCGCCCGGACATCAGGCAACCGCAGGCGTCCCTCGCGCCGGTGTCGGCCCTCGCCACCTCGGGCGACGCATCGCCGGTGGTGGCCGTGGGAACAGGGCGGACTCCCACGGTCACGTGCAGGGCGGTGTTCGGGGCGCAGCAGGTGTCGCCCCGCCACGCGTCGCGGCCCTCCTTGACCGCGACGGCGGCGATCACCAGGGCGGCGATCGGGTCGGCCCAGGACCAGCCGAACAGGCTGTTGACCGCCAGACCGACGAGCAGGACAGCGGACAGGTAGGTGCACAGCAGGGTCTGCCGGGAGTCGGCCACCACCGAGCGGGAGCCGACTTCGCGGCCGGCGCGGCGCTGCGCGTACGACAGGGCCGGCATGATCAGCAGTGACAGGCCTGCCAGGACCAGGCCGACGGCGGAGTGCGCGGCGTCGGCGTCACCGCGCAGGGCGCGTACCGACTCGACGGTGACGTAGGCGGCGAGGGCGAAGAACGACACCGCGATGATGCGCAGCGCCGTCTTCTCCCGGGCTTCGGGGTCGTGGCCGGCGAACTGCCACGCCACTGCCGCTGCGGACGCCACCTCGATGATCGAGTCGAGGCCGAAGCCGATCAGCGCGGTCGAGGAGGCCAGGGTGCCGGCGGTGATCGCCACGACCGCCTCGACGACGTTGTAGGTGATGGTGGCGGCGACGAACCACCGGACCCGGCGGGTGAGCACCGCGCGCCGGGCGGGCGAGAGGGGAGGCGTGGCGTGGGCCGGCAGGCTCATCAGCAGCAGCCCTGCGCGTCGGCATCGGGGCAGCCGGCCGGGTCGACCGCGAGGACCAGGCCGAGCAGGTCGCCCAACGCGTGCGCCAGCCGCGGGTCGGCCAACTCGTAACGGGTACGCCGCCCCTCGGGGGCGGCGACGACCAGTCCGCAGCCACGCAGGCAGGTGAGGTGGTTGGACAGGTTCTGCCGGGTGGTGCCCAGCAGGACGGCCAACTCCGTGGGGTAGCCGGGCCCGTCGCGCAGTGCCAGCAGCAACCGCGCGCGGGTCGGGTCCGACAGGGCCTGCCCGAAACGGGCGAGGACCTGCCCGTACGCCAACGTCTCCACAGCCCTCAAGGTACACCGGATGCTGTACTGAGGGAGATGGCAGTCGTCACCCGTGCGGGTGGCGCAGTGGGGTCAGGGCCCGGTGGAGCCACTCGGTCAGCAGCGCCCGTTCGGCGTCGGTCAGGCCGGGCAGGTCCGGTGCCATCGCCGCGAAGGTCACCGCGACGGCACCCGGGGTCGGGTCGGGGGTCACCGGGGCGGTGGTGAGGATGCTGGCGAGCACCGCGTCGCACATGGCCTCCGCCAGGCCGGGGTCACGCTGCGGCGGGGGTGTCTCCAGCAGGGCGAGCACGACACCGGTGCCGGCGGCGTGGATCATCATGGTGGCCCGCTGTTCGTCGACGCGGAGCAGGCCGGCGACGGCGAGCCGGCGCACCCGGGAACGCAGCACCTCGATGCCCGCGACGGTCGCCGGCGAGGGGTCGCCCGGCCCGCGCGTGCCGAGCAGCCGGAACAACTCGGGGTTGGCCAGGCCGAACTCCACGTGGATCCGCCATCCGGCGCGCAGGTCGGCCACCGGGTCACCCGCCACGGCGACCGACTTGGCGGCGACGTAGGCGGCCATCACGTGTTCGGCGACGGCGTCGACGAGGCCGTTCTTGTCGCCGAAGAGCCGGTAGATGGTGGGGGCCTGGACGCCCGCCGCCTGGGCGACGGCCCGGGTGGTCACCGCGGGGGCGCCGCGCTCGCGCAGCAGCCGGGTGGCGGCCTCGATGATGTCGGATCGGACGTCGTCACGGGGTGAGGTGTCCGGCGGCACGGTCATGAACCAATGCTAACAGCAGCATGTTAGCGCTGAGTTATCAGTGATAACGTCGGCGACGTAACAGTGGATCGCCGAAGGAGTCGCCATCGTGTTCGTCATCACCGGTGCCACCGGCCAGCTCGGCTCCCGGATCGTCGACCAGGTGCTCACCCGGGTTCCCACCGACGCCGTGGGGGTGAGCGTGCGTGACGTCGACCGGGCCGCGCACCTGGCCGCCCGTGGGGTGCGGGTCCGGCGGGGGGACTTCACCGACCCCGCCACGCTGGCGCACGCCTTCGCGGACGCCGACCAGGTGCTGATCGTCTCCGCCGCCATCCGCGGCGGCGGCGCGGTCGTCGCGAACCGCGCCGCCGCCGACGCCGCCCATGCGGCGGGAGCCCGCCGCATCCTGTACACCAGTCACCAGGCCGCCGCCCGGGACTCACTCTTCCCGGCCCAACTCACCCACGCCGCGACCGAGGAGCACCTGGCCGGGCTCGGCGTGGCCTTCACCGCCCTGCGCAACGGCTTCTACGCCAGCGCCCTCCAGTTCGTGATCGGCGACGCCCTGGAGAGCGGACACCTGGTGGCACCGGCGGACGGGCCGGTGTCCTGGACCGCACACGACGACCTGGCCGAGGTCGCCGCCATCGCCCTGACCGAGGAGGGGGCGCTCGACGGGGTCACACCCCCGCTGACCGCCCCGGAGATGCTCGACCTCGACGCGGTGGCCGGCGTCCTCACCGACCACACCGGGCGGACGATCTCCCGGATCGTCGTCGGAGACGACGAATGGAGATCAGCCGCCGTACGACGGGGCATGCCCGAGGCGGCCGCCGACTTCACCCTCGGCATGTACCGGGCGGCACGACGGGGAGAGTTCGCCGTCACGGACCCGACCCTGGGGGCCCTGCTCGGGCGGCGTCCGACGCCCGCCCGGTCGGTGATCGAGGCGATCGCCGCCGCCCCCACCCGCACCTGACGGGCCGGCGGGCGCGGAGGAGTCGAATTCCACCGGGCGCGCGGGACGCAGTGGTGCGAGGATCACCTGATGTCCATCGAGGAATGGCTGTCCGGGGGCGGGGTGCGGGAGACGGTCGGTGAGCTGGCCCGGGTGCTCGGCCCGTACACCGACCGGGACTGGACCGGTCCTGCCGGCGACCTGGACTGGTCGTGCTGGACGACCGCCGCGCACATCGCCCACGACCTGCTCGGCTACGCCACCCAGCTCACCGGCCGGCCCGACACCGGCTACCTCCCCCTCGACCTGCGGGTACGCCCCGACGCCACCCCGGCGCAGGTGTTGGTCGTGGTGGCCGCCTGCGGCGGGCTGCTCGCCGCCGCGATCGACACCGTCCCCGCGTCGACCCGGGCCTGGCACTGGGGGCCCTGCGACCCGCCCGGCTTCGCCGCCATGGGCATCGCCGAGGCGCTGCTGCACACGTACGACATCACCCGGGGGCTGGCGGTGACGTGGCAGCCGCCGGCGGCACCCAGCGTGGCGGTGCTGCGGCGGCTCTTTCCGGAGGCGCCCGCCGGTGATCCGGCCGCCGTGCTGCTGTGGATGACCGGACGGACCGCACTGGCGGGACGGCCGCGTCGCACCGACTGGACCTGGCGGGCCGCCGTCGGCTGACCCGACGATCAGCCGGGCAGTTACCCGGGGACACCTCCGCCGGGTCGGCGGCAGCAGCCGGTCAGGCCCGTCGCCACGGCCAGCGCCACCGTCGCCCGGGACGCGGCGGGAGTGCCGGTGCTGCCGGCCCGGCCGCGACGGCCGCGTTCCGGGTGGCCCGGTGGGCCCGCCACTGGCGCAGCACCGCCTCGGTGTCGACCGGGCGGACCACCACCCGGGGACCGGAGGGGAACCGCAGCCAGGCGACGATCTCCCGGTTGAGCACCCCGACGAACTCCCGGACCGATTCCTCGGTGGGCAGGTCACGGACCTCGTCGGGGACCTGCTCGACCCGGCGGCGCAACTGCAACGGGGTGGGCAGCAGCAGATCGGTGGGCAGCGCCTCCCGCTCCAGGAAACTCTTGATCCACCAGGACTCGTCGTAGGGGAGGTCACGGCCCGGGATCGGCTTGCCCATGCCGGGCAGGTCGTCGAACTCGCCCCGCTCCTGGGCGCTGCGGATCTGCGCCTCGACCGCCGCCTGCCACGCGTCCACCATCCCCGGACACCTCCCCGCCCACCGTATCCGCCCTGGCCGTCACCGGCGCAGCGCCGGCGGGGCGGGTGGCATTCCCGGCTGTGCGGTGGTCGGATCAGCCCCGGTGCCGGACGTGGCGGTGGCCGTCGCGGGGGAACGGTGGCCGGGCGGGCAGCACCTCGACGAAGGGGAACCCCGACTTCTCCGCCACCCGGCAGGACGCCGGGTTGTCCACCTGGTGCAGCAGTTCCAGCCGGCTCAGCCCGGTCGCGGCGAACCGGGTGAACGCCCAGCGGCTCACCGCGTCCACCGCCCGGGGAGCGACCCCCCGGCCGCGTGCCGGCCCGGCCGTCCAGTAGCCGATCTCCGCGTCGGCCCGCCCCGGCACCACGTCCTTGAGCAGGACGCAGGCGACCAGCCGTTCACCGTCGGGGAGCGGCTCGCAGACGGCGAAGCTGAACCGGCGACCCGCCGCCCAGCCCTGCCGGTTTCCGGCCACCCAGCGTCTCGCCTGCGCCGGGGTGGCCAACGGGTTGCGGGTCCGGGCCCGCAGTTCCGGGTCCCGGTGCGCCTCGACCAGCGCGTCGACGTCCTCGACGCGCCAGCAGCGCAGGACCAGTCCGGGGGCGACGGCGGTGGGGGCGGCCCGCAGGGTCACAGACATCTGAGCAGTGTGGCGGCTGTCACCGCCGCCCGGAACCCCTGCCGTCGCGCGGAGCGCAGGGCCAGGTCCGGAGGCCAGGGGTGCATGCGCGCGCCTGCGGCCGCGCCCGGACGGGACGGCCCGGGGCCACGGGGCGGCGTAGGGTGCCGGTCAGGGACGGCAGAGCGGGGGCGGCGAATGGTCACGGTCGGTGCGGTGCTGGGAATCGCCCTGGTGGCGCTCGGTCTGGTGCTCACCCCCGGGCCGAACATGGTCTACCTGGTGTCCCGCTCGGTCAGCCAGGGCCGCCGCGCCGGGCTGGTCTCCCTGCTCGGGGTGGCCGCCGGGTTCGGGGTCTACCTGGCCGCCGCCGTCGCCGGCATCGCCACGGTCTTCGTGCTGGTGCCGCCGTTGTACACGGCGGTGAAGCTGGCCGGTGCGGCGTACCTGCTGTGGTTGGCGTGGCGGACGTTGCGACCGGGTGGGCGGTCGGCGTTCACGCCGCAGGCGCTGCCGGTGGACCGGCCGCGCCGGCTGTTCGCCATGGGACTGCTCACCAACCTGCTCAACCCCAAGATCGCCATCCTGTACGTGTCGCTGCTGCCGCAGTTCGTCGACCCCGCCCGGGGTGACGTGGCGGTGCAGAGCCTGCTGCTCGGCGGCACCCAGATCACCGTGGCGCTGACGGTGAACACGCTCATCGTGCTGACCGCCGGGTCGGTCTCGGCGTTCCTGGTGCGCCGGCCGGGCTGGGCACGGGTCCAGCGCTGGGTCACCGGCAGTGTGCTCGCCGCGATGGCGGTGCGGATCGCGGCGGACCGGTCCCGGGCCGCCGTGGCCACCGGCTGAACCGCTCAGACCGGTGACGGTCGGGGCACCCCCGTCGGTAGCTCCCGGTTCACGGGGCCGTCCACGGCGGCCACCGCCAGCCCGATGGCGAAGAACATCACCGACAGGTTCATGTCGGTGAACCCGTAGAACGGGGCGAGGGCGAGGGCGACCACCGGCACCACGCTCAACCAGCGGCCGGCGGCGGACACCGCGATCGCCGTGCTGCGCACCACCACCACGAGCAGTGCCAGCAGGGTCAGCAGGGCGGGGATGCCGTGGCTGTACATGGTCAGCCAGACCTGCCCCTGGGTGCCGAGCGGTTCCGCGCCGGTGGTGGTGTCGGCGCTACGCGGCGCGCCGTACCCGAGCAGCGGTGAGCGCAGGACCGCGTCGAGGGTCTGCCGGTAGAGGTCGGCGCGGTCCCGGGTCGAGTCGGTGTTCTCCACCCGATTCATGATCATGTCGCCGACGGGGACGACCAGGGTGATCACCCAGGCCACCGCCACGCCGGCGGTGATCGTGCCGATGAGCCGGACGTCGCCGCGCAGCAGCGCCCGCAGCCCCAGGTAGGCCATCCCCACCCCGAGGCCGATGAACATCCCCCGGTTGAGGGTGAGGAACGCCGGCACCAGGGCCAGCGGCAGGGACACCACCAGCACCCGACGCAGCGGGCCGGTCCGCACCGCCGACAGGTATGCCAGCACGCACGGCACGAGCAGCGCGAAGCCGGTCCCCCAGTTGTTGGTGTACGGGTACGGGGCCGCCGTGCGGTAGTACGGGTTACGACCGGTGGGGTTGAACTCGGTGGAGTGCACGTGGGTGACCGCCCGGATCATCCGCTGCCCGGCCAGCCCATCGGGGAGCAGCGACTCCACCGGGGTGGTCAACGCCAGGCGGGGGGCCAGCACGCCGAGCCAGCCGAGCGCGACCATCCCCAGCCAGAAGAACAGCACCGGCTGGAACAGCCGTTCCCAGCGTGCCCCCTGCCGTGCGGCGGTGTAGACGTACAGGTAGACCACGAAGGCGGTCAGCACGAAGCCGAGTCGGAGTCCGTAGACGAGCAGCCCGCTGGCCTTCTCCAGGCGGGTGGCGCTGATCAGGATGAGCCCGACGAGGAAGAACCACAACGCCGAGCCGGGCGGCCACGCCACCCGGCCGTGGGTGAGCAGGACCACCGCCAGCAGCATCCCGAACAGCGTCCAGCCCAGGTAGAGGCCGCCGAGCAGCCACCACACCGGCATCGCCGCGAACATCACGTACAGCGGCCAGAGCGGCAGGGCCCGCTGTGGTGCCGTGTTTCTCGTCCACACCGGGGAAAGGGTAGGCGGGGTCGGCCCGGTCGGTCATCGGCGGAGTGGCTGTGACGGGCGTCATCGGCGGTGGCGTCGCGGGGACCGGCCGGTCGGAGGTCACCGGGGGTGCTCGCGGAGCACCGCCGCGCCACCGGCCGGCAGGGTCACCTCCCGGTCGGCCGGGACACCGGTCAGCAGGTCCAGCCCGTCGGCCGGCACCCGCTGCGGCCGGTCGGTGTGGTTGAGCAGGAACAGCCAGCTCGTCCCGGGGGCGGCGCGACGGACCGCCTCCACCCCGGGTGGGGCGGCCGGGCAGACCGGGTCGGCACCGGCGGTCCGGGCCGCCTCGGTGACCAGGCGGCGGTAGGTGCCGTCGTCGGGCCGGGTGGACAGGTACCAGGTGGTGCCGGTGCCGACCCGGTGCCGGGTCACCGCCGGTCGGCCGTCGAGCACCCCGCCGACGTACGTGCCGACCGGTTCGGCGCCGCGCAGGTGGACGGTCTCCGACCAGATCCGGCCGGTCCCGCCGCCGGAGAGCAGCACCTGCTCGTCGGCGGCGAGCGGATGGAACTCCTCCACCCGCAGGCCGAGCAGGTCCCGGTAGGCGCCGGGGTAGCCGCCGAGGTGGACCCGGGCGTGCTGGTCGGCGACCCCGCTGAGGTAGCTGACCAGCAGGTGCCCGCCCGCCTCGACGTGGTCGTGGACCCAGCCGGCGGTGGCGTCGTCGGCCAGGTAGAGGGCGGGCAGGACGAGCAGCCGGTACCGGTCGAGCGGGTCACCGGGGACGACCACGTCGCAGCCGTATCCGGCCCGCCACAGCGCCCGGTGCGCGGCGGCCAACTCGGCGTGCCCGTCGAGGAGTGCCGACGGCATTCCGGGCTGGCGCAGCGCCCAGCCGCTGGCGGCGTCCCAGGCCAGTGCGACGGACGCGGTCGTCTCACCGTCGGTGATCTCGGCGAGCCGGTCGAGGGTCTCGCCGAGCCGTACCGACTCCCGGAACACCCGGCTGTCGGCTCCGGTGTGCGGCACCAGGGCGGAGTGGAACCGTTCCGCGCCGCCGGCCGGGGCCCGCCACTGGAAGAACATCGCCCCCCGGGAGCCGCGGGCGACGTGGGAGAGGCTGTGCCGGGCCATCCGGCCGGGCTCCTTGGTGTGCGCCCGGCCGGTGGTGTGGATCTGACTGGCGGCGCTCTCCATCAGCAGCCACGTCGCGGGCGGGTCGGCGCGCGTCGGGCCGGCGGGGCCGCGCGGGGTGCCGGCCCGGGTGCGTCCGTGCCGGGCCCAGCCGCGCGCCAGGTCGGCGGCGAGGGCGGTCTGTTCCTCGGCGCCGCCGTCGACCACCGACGGGTAGTGGTCGATGGCGACGAGGTCCACCTCGCGGGCCCAGCGGGCGTGGTCGACGGGCACCCAGTCGCCGAGGACGTAGTTGGTGGTGACGGGGAGCGCCGGGTTGGCCGCCTTCAGCAGGTCGCGTTGTTCGACGTACGCGGCGAGCAGGGTGTCGGACCAGAACCGCCGGAAGTCCAGCAGGTGGCCGGGGTTGCCGAGGTACTGGGTGGCCCGGGGGGTGCTCACGTAGGCCCAGTCGGTGTAGTGCTGGCTCCAGAAGCTGGTGGCCCAGGCGGCGTTGAGGGTGTCCAGGTCGCCGTGCCGGTCGATGAGCCAGTGGCGGAACGCGGCCTCGGTGTGCGGGCAGTGGCAGGTGGTGCCGTACTCGTTGTGCACGTGCCACATCGCCAGCGCCGGGTGGTGGGCGTAGCGGGCGGCGAGGGTGGCGGCGATGCCCCGGGCGGCGGCCCGGTAGGAGGGGGCGGCGGCGCAGTAGGTGTCGCGGCTGCCGTGGTGCAGCCGTACGCCGTCGGCGGTGACCGGCAGCGCGTCGGGGTGCGCCAGGGAGAACCAGGGCGGCGGGGAGGCGGTGGGGGTGGCGAGGGCGACCCGGATGCCGCCGTCGTGCAGCAGGTCCAGCACCTCGTCGAGCCAGCCGAAGTCGTAGCGGCCGGGGGCCGGCTCCAGTCGGGACCAGGCGAAGACGCCGACGGTGACCAGGTTGACCCGGGCCCGGCGCATCAGGGCGACGTCCTCGCGCCAGGTGGCGGCGGGCCACTGCTCGGGGTTGTAGTCACCGCCGTGGAAGAGCCGCCCGTCGTCCCACATACCCACCATCCCGTCAACTTTGTTTGATAGGTGTCCAAACTATGGAGACGATTTACCCATGTCAATCGGTGGATCGTGGGCTAATCGAACTCCCTCGTTGACAGTTCGTTGGGAAAGCAAAGAAACTGTCGGTACCGCTGGAAAACGTTCCCGAGGAGACGCCGATGCCGTACCGACCGCCGTTGGTCCCGTACGAGACGTTCGTGGCCGACCCGCCCGACCTGCCCGTACGGCAGCCGGGCGAGGACGGGGTGGCCACCGTCGGCCGGGCCGAGGTCGTCGCCACGGACCCGCACGGGGTGACGTTCAAGGCCGCCCTGTCCGACGGCGGCAGCCTGGTGCTGCGCCTCGACGTCGCCGGTCACGGCGTGATCCGGGTCCGCCTCGCCGACGACCCCCAGGCCCGCACCCGCTCGGCCCGCGCCCTGGCCCTGGTCCATCCCCGGGCCCACCCCGCCGCGATCACCGTGGACGACACCCACGTGCACATCGACGCCGGAGCGATCGTCGCCGAGATCCGCCTCGACCCGTGGCACCTGCGGTTCCTCACCCCCGACGGCCGGCTGCTGCTCGACCAGGACCCGGGCACCCGGGACATCAGCGGTCGACGCCGCACCCTGCCGTTCGGCCGGTCCACCGCCGACGGCGCACCCGTCGCCTGGCACGAGAGCTTCGTCGCGTTCGGCGACGAACGGTTCGTCGGCTTCGGGGAGAAGTTCACCCCGCTGGACAAGCGCGGCCAACGGGCGCTGATGTGGAACTACGACGCCTTCGGCGGCGAGTCCGACCGCTCCCACAAGAACGTGCCGTTCTACCTGTCCGACCGGGGCTACGGGGTGCTGGTCGACAGCGGCATGCCCGTCGAGTTCGACATGTGCCAGTCCACCCACAGCAGCGTGCAGATCCTCGTCCCCGACGACCTGATCGACTACTACGTGCTCGCCGGTCCCACCCCCACCGAGGTGCTGGACCGCTTCGACGAGTTGACCAGCCGGCCCTACCTGCCGCCGAAGTGGGCCTTCGGGGCCTGGATCTCGTCGGGGTTCTTCCCCGACAGCCAGCAGCGGGTGCTGGAGCGGGCCCGCCGCATCCGCGAGCGGGACATCCCCTGCGACGTGCTGCACCTGGACTGCTACTGGCAGGTCGCCGGCCGCTGGTCGGACCTGCGCTGGGACGACGAGGCGTTCCCCGACCCGACCGGGATGCTGGCGACGCTGACCGGGCAGGGCTTCCGGGTCTGCCTGTGGATGAACCCGTACCTGATGACGGACAGCCCGCTCTACGCCGACGCGGCCCGGGCCGGGTACTTCCTGCACCGCCCCGACGGCAGCACGTACGTCGCGGACGTGTGGCACGGCAGCTACCCGGCCAGCGCCATCGTCGACTTCACCAACCCCGACGCGGTCGCCTGGTTCCGGGGCCTGCTGCGGCCACTGCTGGAGCAGGGGGTGGCGGTGTTCAAGACCGACTTCGCCGAGGCGGTGCCGGCCGACGCGGTGGCACACAACGGGATGACCGGCGTCGAACTGCACAACGTCTACACCCTGCTCTTCAACGACCTCGTCGCCGACCTCACCGAGGAGGTGGCCGGGCACCGTACGGTGTGGGCCCGCTCGTCGTACCTGGGCGGGCAGCGGCACAGCGCGCAGTGGAGCGGCGACGTCAACGCCACCTGGCCCGGCCTGGCGAGCACCATGCGCGGCGGGTTGTCGCACGGGCTGTCCGGGGTGCCGTTCTGGAGCCACGACACCGGCGGCTTCCACGGCACCCCCGACCCGGAGCTGTACGTGCGGTGGACCCAGTTCGGGGCACTGTCACCGCTGGTGCGGCTGCACGGCACCACCAGCCGGCTGCCCTGGGACTTCCCCGCCGAGACCGAACGCGACGCGGTGGCCGCGCTGCGGCTGCGCTACCGGCTGATGCCGTACCTGTGGTCGGCGGCGGTGGAGGCGGCGCGCACCGGGGCGCCGATGATGCGGGCGCTGCTCGTCGACACCCCCGACGACCCGACCGCGTGGACCAGCGACCTGCAGTACCGGCTCGGCACCGACCTGCTCGTCGCCCCGGTCACCGACCCGTCCGGGCAGCGCGCCGTCTACCTGCCCACCGGCGACGACTGGATCGACGTCGGCACCGGCGAACGGCACGACGGCGGTCGGCACCTGCGGGTGACCGTGCCGCTGCACCGGCTGCCGCTGTTCGTACGCCACGGCGCGCTGATCCCGCTCGTCGCGGCGGCCGGCACCGTCGCCGACGGCCCGTTCGACGACGTCACCCTGGTCAGCTGGGGTGGGGTGGACGCCCGGACGGTGCTGCACGACGTCGACGGCGACACGGTGGTGGAGGCGGTCCGTGACGGTGACACCCTGCGGGTGCGCACCGACGGGCCGCTGCGGGTACGGCGGCTCAGTGTGGTCGGCGAGGGCAGCCCGCGGCGGCTGCTGCTCAACGGCGAACCGGTCACCCCGACCCCGTTCGCGCAGTGGTTCCCGGACGGCTGACCGGCCGCACCGGTGCCCCGCCCCGCCGTGGTGGGGCACCGGACCCGGGGGGCCGCTAGAGTTAGTTGAGTTTCCAGCCGAACAGACTTCCCGACGGTGCACCGGTCCGCCGGCAGCGTCGCCCACCGCCGCCCCGGCGTACCCGCCCGGGGTGGGCGGTGGACGATGATGCACCGGCACGGCACCACCCACCGTCGGGCGCAGGGAGCGGGCAGATCGTGATCAGCATCCACAACGAACCGCAGCCGACCGACCTGGGCGACGTCCGGGTGGCCAACCGGGCCGTGGTCCTGCGACACGTCCGCCTGCACGCCCCCTGCTCACGGGCGGACATCGCCGCCGCCACCGGGCTCAACAAGGCCACCGTGTCCAGCCTGGTGACCGAACTGCTCGACCGGCGGCTGGTCCGCGAGACCGGGCTGACCGGCAACCGGGTCGGCCGGCCGGCCACCATGCTCGTCCTCGACGGCGCCCCGTACGCGGCGCTGGGCCTGCAGATCGGCGCGGACGATCTGGTGGTGGTCGCCGTGGACCTGGGCGGCAACCGGCTGCTCACCTGGCGACGGGCGTTCCCCACCCCGACCGCCTCCCCCGCCGAGACCGTCCGGGCCCTGGCCACCCTGGCCCGGCGGGCGATCGGCCGGATCACCGGGCAGGGGCGCACCGTGCTCGGCCTCACCGTCGGGGTGCCCGGCCTGGTCGACACCGCCGGTGGTGTGCCCCTGGCCAGCGGCCTCGGCTGGCAGGACGTGCCGCTCGCCGCCGACCTGCGGGCCGCGCTGCGGGAGACCGGGTTCACCGTGGCCGTCGACACCGACGCCAACCTCGCCGTCCTCGCCGAGCAACGACACGGCGGGTACGCCGGCGTCACCGACCTGGTCCACCTCACCGGCGGGGTCTCCGTCAGCGCCGGGGTGCTCGCCGGCGGCCGGCTGCTGCGCGGCAGCCGGGGCCACGCGGGCGAGCTCGGCCACCTCTGCCTCGACCCGGCCGGGCCACCGTGCCCGTGCGGGCGACGCGGCTGCCTGGCCGCGTTGACCGCGCTACCGGCCGTGGTCGACCGGCTACTCCCCGACGCCGGGCAGGACGGCCCGGTCACCGACTACCTGCCGGAGATCGACCGGATCGTGGCGTCAGCCCGCCAGGATGACCCGGCCGTGCTGGCCGGGCTCGCCGAGATCGGCCGACACCTCGGGCACGGGGCGTCGATTCTGGCCAACCTGCTCAACCCCGAGGCGATCGTGGTGGGTGGACACTTCGCCACCCTGGCGCCCTGGCTGCTGCCGACGGCCCACACGGAGCTGGCCGCCCGGACCCTCGCCCCGCAGGCCGGCGGCTGCCGGCTCGCCGCCTCCACGCTGGATTCGGCCGCCGCCGCGCTGGGCGGCGCCGCCGCCGCGTTGGCCACCATCGAGGCCGGTCGACTCCCCACCGGCTGATCCGGGTACCGGTCACCCCTTGACCGGTCGACGCGCAGGTGCCAACCTCGAACCGCCGCCTCGTCGTTCGGGCATCCGGGGCGGCATGTTCTCCGCGGTCGTCGAAGCGCTTCGCCGCTCCGGGCCGACGACCGCCACCACCACCGCGCGATGCCGCACGTCACCATGGCCGTCGAAGCGCTTCGACGGCCGGCCGGCGCCTCACCGCGAGCCCACCGGAAGGTAA
Source organism: Micromonospora matsumotoense (assembly GCF_900091525.1). GTDB lineage: Bacteria > Actinomycetota > Actinomycetes > Mycobacteriales > Micromonosporaceae > Micromonospora > Micromonospora matsumotoensis. Next base: position 581,150 of record NZ_FMCU01000002.1, on the reverse strand, counting down.
CCGCAGATGAACGACCCCACCGGACCGTCCCCCGAAGCACACGCCGACGACCTGCTGGCCCGGCTCACCCTGCCGGAGAAGATCGGCCTGCTGCACCAGTGGCAGGCCCCGGTGCCGCGCCTGGGACTGCCCGGCTTCCGCACCGGCACCGAGGCGCTGCACGGGGTCGCCTGGCTCGGCCCGGCCACCGTCTTCCCGCAGGCCGTCGGGCTGGCCAGCAGCTGGAACCCCGAGCTGATCCGGGCGGTGGGCGTCGCCGTCGGTGACGAGGTCCGGGTCAAGCACCAGGCCGACCCGGTCGCCGTCGGGCTCAACGTGTGGGCACCGGTGGTCAACCCGCTGCGCGACCCCCGGTGGGGCCGCAACGAGGAGGGCTGGTCGGAGGACCCGTGGCTGACCGGCCGGCTCGCCACCGCCTACGCGTCCGGGCTGCGCGGCGACCACCCCCACCGGCTGCGTACCGCCCCGACGGTCAAGCACTTCCTCGGCTACAACAACGAGACCGACCGGGCCACCACCTCCAGCGACCTGCCACCCCGGGTGTTGCACGAGTACGAACTGCCCGCCTTCCGCGCCCCGCTCGCCGCCGGCGCGGCGGTCGCCGTGATGGCCTCGTACAACCTGGTCAACGGGGTGCCCGCGCACCTGAGCCCGCTGCTGGAAGACGAACTGCGGCGGTGGACCTCCGACGAGCTGATGGTCGTCGGCGACGCCGGGGCGGCCACCAACATCGCCGGGGTGCAGGGCCACCTGCCCGACCACGTCACCGGCTTCGCCGCCGCCCTACGCGCCGGCATCGACAACTTCACCGAGGACGACACCGACAGCGGGCAGACCGTCCGACGCCTCACCGAGGCCCTCGACCGGGGGCTGATCGACGAATCCGACGTGGACCGGGCGGTGCGGCGCATCCTCACCGTCCGGGTCCGCCTGGGCGACCTGGACCCACCCGGGCAGGACCCGTTCGCCGGGGTGTCCCCCGACGTGCTCGACAGCCCCGCCCACCGGGAGTTGGCCCGGGAAGCCGCCTGCCAGTCGATCGTGCTGCTGCGCAACGACGGGCTGCTGCCCCTGCCCACCGACCCGGCGACCCGGGTGGCGGTGCTCGGCCCGCTCGCCGACACCGTCTACGAGGACTGGTACAGCGGCACCCTGCCCTACGCGGTCACCGCCCGGGAGGGCCTGGCCCGCCTGCTACCGACGGTCACCCACCACCCCGGCGCCGACCGGATCGCGTTGCGCGTCGGCGACCGGTACGTACGCTGCCCCCGCTCGTCCGAGGGCGGGCCGCTGACCGCCGACGACGGCCGCGACGGCACCTGGTTCGACGTGTTCGACTGGGGACAGGACGTGGTGGCGCTGCGCGCCGTCGCCAACGGCCGCCACGTCGGCGCCGACGACGACGGGGCGTTGGCCAACGACCGGCCCGGACCGGGCGGCTGGATCGTGCGGGAGACCTTCCGGTGGCACCCCCGCCCCGACGGTACGACCCTGCTGCACCACCTCGCCACCGGCGCGTACGTGCGGGTCGACGACGACGGGCGGCTGCGCGCCGACGCCACCGACCCGGACACCGCCACCGCCTTCACCGTCGAACTCGTCGCCGACGGCGCGGCCGAGGCCGCCGCGTTGGCCGCCGCCGCCGACGTCGCGGTCGTCGTCCTCGGCAACCACCCGATGGTCAACGGCCGGGAGACCGAGGACCGGGTCGACCTGGCCCTGCCCGCCGGACAGGAGCGGCTGCTGCGCGCCGTGCACGCGGCGAACCCACGGACGGTGCTGGTGCTCACCAGCAGCTACCCGTACGCGGTGGGCTGGGCGCAGGAGCACGTCCCGGCGGTGCTGTGGTCGGCGCACGGCGGGCAGGAACACGGCACCGCGCTGGCGCAGGTGCTGCTCGGCGACGCCGACCCCAGCGGCCGGCTCACCCAGACCTGGTACGCCGACGCCGCCGACCTGCCCGACCTGCTCGACTACGACGTGATCGGCGCGGACAGCACCTACCTGTACTACCGGGGCGAGCCGCTGTACCCGTTCGGCCACGGCCTCAGCTACACCCGGTTCGACTACGCTGACCTCCGGGTGAGCGCACCGACGGTGTCCGTCGGCGACGAGGTCGAGGTGAGCGTCGAGGTGACCAACACCGGCGACCGGGAGGGTACGGAGATCGTGCAGCTCTACACCCGGCAGCGGCGCTCCCGGGTCAAGCAGCCCCTGCGGCAGCTCCGCGACTTCGCCCGGGTCACCCTCGCCCCCGGCCAACGGCAGACGGTCACCCTGCGACTGCGGACCACCGATCTGTCCTGGTGGGACGCACACCTGGGCGGCCCCGTGGTGGAGGACGCCACGCACAGCCTGCTCGTCGGCCGCTCCGCCCGCGACGTCCGGGCCGTCGGCGCGGTGACCGTGCACGCCCGCCCCGCCCCGCAGCAGCCCCGCACGGCGGTACCGGCCGGCGGCGGTGCCCGGTGACCGGCACCCCCGGGCGTAGCCGCAGGTCGCCCGACCACGTCACCATCGTCGACGTCGCCCGGCACGCCGGGGTGGCCGTCAGCACCGTGTCGTACGTGCTCAGCGGGAAACGGGCCATCTCCGAGGTGACCCGTACCCGGGTGCTGGCCAGCATCCGCGAGTTGGGCTACCACCCGAACGCCGGGGCGCGGGCGTTGGCCAGCCGACGGGCCAACACCATCGCGCTGGTGCTGCCGCTGCGCGCCGGCATGCAGGTGCCGGTGGTGATGCAGTTCGCCATCGCCGTGGTCACCACGGCCCGCCGGTGCGACCACGACGTCCTGCTGGTCACCTCCGACGAGGGACCGTCCGGGCTGCGCCGCATCGCCGGCAGCGCCATGGTCGACGGGATGCTGGTGATGGACGTCGAGCTGGACGACTCCCGGGTGCCGCTGCTGCGGGACCTGACCCGGCCCAGCGTGCTGATCGGTGTCCCCGCCGACCCGACCGGGCTGACCTGTGTGGACCTGGACTTCCACCGCGCCGGCCAGGTGTGCGTGGAACACCTGGCCCGGTTGGGGCACCGCCGGGTGGCGCTGCTCGGTGCCCCGGCCGCCGTCTACGACCGGGGCACCGGCTTCGCCCACCGCACCCGCGCCGGGGTGGCCGCCGCCGCCGACCGGCACGGCGTCACCGTCGTCACCCAACCCTTCGAGGAGGGACCCGCGTCGATCCGTCAGGAACTCGCCGCCCTGCTCGACCGGCACCCCGACCTGTCCGCGTTGGTGGTGCAGAACGAGGCGGCCGTCGGGCCGGTGCTGGCCTGCCTGCCCACCCTCGGCCGGCGGGTGCCGCAGGACATGTCGGTGGTGGCGATCTGTCCCGACCAGTTCGCCGAGCAGGCCGCACCCCGGCTCACCTCGGTGCCGGTGCCCGCCGAGGAGATCGGCCGGCAGGCGGTGGCGTTGCTGATGCGCAAGCTGCACGACGAGCCGGTGCCGGAGGTGACCCTGCTACCGCCCCGGCTGACCATCCGGGACAGCACCGCCGCGCCGACCGTGCAGGTCCGGCGGTGACCGGCGGCAGCGCACCCGCTCCGCGACGACGCCCCCGCCGTCGACTGGCCGGACGCCTTGCGCACCGGGCGGCGGGCCGCTCGCGTGGGCACAGCCATACCACCCGGGGTTGGCGTTGACGGTCGACGCCACGCCCGCCCCGGTGCGCGACTACCGGCGCCCGGCCGGCCGGCCGGTCACAGCGCGTCGGGCCGGCACAGGGCGGGGTGGTGCTCGCCGGGCCGGGCGTACCAGGGGGTGTCGTCGGGGGCGGCGGCCGTGTCCAGCCGCAGCCGCGCCCACTCGTCCAGCTCCGGCAGCGCGTCGGGGGTGAACCAGGCCACCTCGGTGGACTCGTCACCGTCGGCGCGGGGGTGCCCGCCGACCGGCCGGCACCGGAACCACACGTTGAGGTACTCGCAGGCGTCGCCGTTGGGGTAGACCACCGGGTGGGTGGCGACACCGGCGATCCGGTCGACGACGACCCGTACCCCGGTCTCCTCCCACACCTCCCGCACGACGGCCTCGGCGGGTTGCTCACCCGGGTCGACCACCCCGGCGGGCAGCGACCAGCGGCCGTTGTCGCCCCGGCGGGCCAGCAGCACCCGGCCGGCGTCGTCGCGGACCACCCCGGTCACCCCGGGCAGCAGCAACAGGTCGTGCCCGACGTGGGCGCGGAGCTTGACGATGTACGGGGAGACGGCCACCGGCCCACGTTAACGGTCGCGGTGCCGGTGGACCATCCCGGCGGCCAGCGGGGCGGCGTCGAGGTCCCCGGCGGCGATCCGGGCGGCGACGGCCCGCCGGACCAGCCGGTCGGCGACGCCGGGGGCGTGTCGGGCCAGCGCCAACTCCAGCCGGCCACGGCGGGTGGTGGCGACGTCGCGGGGCGCCCGGCGGGCGGTGGCGGCCCGCAGCACGGCCGCGACGACGCCCCGCACGGGCTCCGGCCGGGACACCCCGCGCAGCGACAGGCCGGCGGCGGCGGTGCTGTCGTGGATCGGCGAGGCCACCATGCTGGGGTAGATCACACTGACACCGACGTGGGTGCCGACCTCGTGGCGCAGCGCGTCGGCGTACCCGACGAGGGCGCGTTTGCTGACCCCGTACGCGGCGGCCAACGGCAGTGGCAGCACCGCCATCCGGCTGGCCACGAAGACCACCCGCCCCCGGGCCGCGATCAGGTCGGGCAGGGCGGCGGCGGTGGTCCGCCACGCGGCGAGCAGGTTCACCTCCAGTTGCTGGCGCACGGTGTCGTCGGGCGGCAACTCGGCCGGAGCGGGACCACCGACACCGGCGTTGTTGATCAGCAGGTCGAGCCCGCCGAGCCGGTCCACGGCGGCGCGTACCGCGACCGGCACCGCCGGGGCGTCGGTCAGGTCACAGCCCAGCACCACCACCCCGGCGGTGGTGCCCGGACAGCGGTCCAGGCCCACCACCCGGGCCCCGGCGGCGTGCAGGGTGGCGCAGAGCTGCCGGCCGAAGGTGCCCCGGGCGCCGGTGACGATCACCCGCCGTCCGGCCAGGCCGGTCACCCGTCCCTCCCGGCGGGGGCCGCCGCGACGCCCCGGCCCTCGTCGCGGGCGGCGCGCCGGGACCCGGCGGTCAGCTCCCGGCCGAGCTGGCGCAGGTAGAGGTCGAAGTCGACCCGCATGGCGGGCCGCCGCTGCCCCCACCGCTGGGCCGCGGCCCGCCACTCGGCCCGGATGTCGGCGTGCTGCCGGGCCGGGTCGGGCAGCGCGTACCGGCCGGCGAGGTGTGCGGCGACCAGTCGGGCCTGCGCCTCCAGCAGGGGGAACGCCGCCCCGGTGGACTGCACCAACCCGACGAAGGTGAGGCCGGGCACGTCGGGGTGGAAGACGTGCCGGTACAGCGGCAGGGCGTCCGCGCCGTCGCCGAGCAGCGCCGGGTCGAGGAACGGGATCTCCACCCGGTAGCCGGTGCACCAGATGATCAGGTCGACCTCGTCGGTGCGGCCGTCGGTGAAGGTGACCCGGTCGCCGTCGAGGGCCGCGACCCCGGGGCGGGGGTGGATCTCCCCGTGCGACAGTCGGGACAGCAGGCCGTCGGAGAGGGTGGGATGGTCCTGGAGGAACCCGTGGGCGGGGGCGGGCAGCCCGTAGCGGGTGGGGCTGCCGACGGCAGCGGTGATCATGCCCTGGCTGATCCGCTGGCGCAGCCGCCACGGCAACCGCCGGGCCAGCGCCCCGTTGAGGGTGTCCGACGGGCGTCCCAGCAGGTGCTTGGGCACCACCCAGACCCCCCGGCGCAGCGACAACAGGGTCCGTTCCGCGGCGTACGAGGCGTCGACGGCGATGTCCATCGCCGAGTTGCCGCCGCCGACGACGAGGACCCGCCGCCCGGCGAGCTGTTCCGGGCTGCGGTAGGCGTGGCTGTGCATCTGCTTCGCGGTGCTCGTGCCGGCGACCGGGTCGGGCGCCCGGGGCACCCGGTTGTGGCCGTTCGCGACGACCACCGCGTCGACGGTGACCGAGGTCGGGCCGGCCGGACCGTCGGCGTGTACGGTCCACCGGTCGCCGCGTTCGGGCACCACCCGGTCGACGGTGTGCCGCAGCCGCACCGCCCGGGTCAGGGCGAACCGGTCGGCGTAGTCGGCCAGCCAGCCGGCGACGCGGCCGTGGTCGGGATAGTCGGGCCAGTCGGCGGGCATCGGGTGGTCCGCGAACTGGGTACGCGCCTTACTGGTGTTCAGGTGCAAGGTGCGGTACGCGGGCGAACCGGGCGCCCCGTACACCCACAGGCCGCCGACCCGGTCGCCGGAGTCGAAACAGACGGCCGGCACCTGCGCGTCGGCGAGCGCCTTGAGGGTGGCCAGGCCGGCCGGACCCGCCCCGATCACCGCCACCGTGGGTCGCTCCGCCATCACCACCCGCCCCTCAATCCAACGACTGTCGGATAATGGCCGGGGCGGGACGGCCCGTCAAGACCCGGCCGGGCCGTACAGGGCGTCGAGGAACCGGTGCACGAACACCCGGAACTCCCGGCGTTCCCGGGCCGGCGACCCGTCGGCGGTCGCCAACGCCACCACGTGCCCGTGCACCGCCCAGACCAGGCTGCGCACCGTCGTGTGCGGGATCGGCTCGACCAGCGCCCCGACCTGCGCGGCGGCGACGAGCAGGTCGGTGACCAACCGGTACAGCGGCACCGCGTAGCGGGCGTCGAGGTCGGCGTGCCGGTGCGGCTCCAACCAGCGCCGCAGCCACAGCGCGGTGGTCTCCGGCCGGTCCTCGGAGAAGTCCACGAACACGTCCACCAGGTCGTGCAGGGCCTGCCGGGCGGCCTGCGGCCCGGCGGTCAACGCCGACCGGGCCGACTCGGCGGCGGCCTGCAGCACCTCCTGCTCGGCGGCGAAGACCCGGGCGAAACAGGCGTCGTAGAGCTGCGCCTTCGTGCCGGTGTGGTGGGCGACCGTGGCCACGTCGACCCCGGCGGCGGCGGCGACCTCCCGCAACCCGACGGCGTCGAAGCCCCGCTGGGCGAACAACTCGGTCGCGGCGGCGAGCACCACCTCACGGGTCGGCCGGCTCTGGTCCCGCCGGGGCCGACCCGGACGGCGACGGGCGATGGTCATGGCCGCCATTCTGCCCCTACAATCCGACGACTGTGGGATTGGCAGGGAGGGGACGGCGATGCACGGGCCGGACCCGCTGACCGACGACACCACCGCACTGCCCCGGGGGCCGCTGCTGGGCTTCGCGGCCGGCTCCGTCGGCATGGGCGTCTGGGTGACCGTCCCCGGGCTGCTGCTGCTCTACTTCCTCACCGACGTCCTGGCCGTCACCCCGTGGCTGGCCGGGCTGGCCCTGCTGTTGCCGAAGGTCGCCGACGTGCTGCTGCACCCGTGGGTGGGGCACCGCTGCGACGTGGCCCAGACCCGCCGGGGCGACCGCCGTCGGTTGCTGCTGCTCGGCTGCGCGCTGCCGGCCGGGTTCGCCGCGTTGTTCGCGGTGCCCGCCGGGTGGACCGGCGGGCCGGCCGCCGCCTGGGTGGCGGTGGTGTTCGTCGCCGCGAACCTGCTCTTCGCCACCTACCAGGTTCCCTACCTGGCCACCCCCGCCGACCTGCGGATCGGCTACCACGAGCGGACCCGGCTGATGGCCTTCCGGATGGTGGCGCTGACCGTCGGCATCCTCGCCTCCGGGTTGCTCGCGCCACTGCTGACCGGCGGGGACGACGCCACCCGGGGCGGCTACCGCCGGATGGGTCTGCTGCTGGCGGTGGGAATGTTCGCCGCCCTGCTGATCGGCGTCACCGGCATCACCCGGCTGCGGCGGGTGGCCGCCGCACCCCCGGTCGCGCCCGGAGGTGGCCGACGGGCCCTGGTCGCCACCCTGCGGGACCCGCAGTTCCGCCGGCTCGTCACCGCCTACCTGGCCATGTCCACCAGCACCCACCTGGTGCTGGCCGCGGCCCCCTACTACGCCGAGTACGAACTGGGCCGCCCGCAGCTGACCACCGTGCTGGTGGCCGCGTTCGTCGCCCCGGCGCTGCTGGTCACCCCCGGCTGGTCGGCGGTGGCCCGCCGGATCGGCAAGCAGCGGGCGCTGCTGGCCGCGCAGGCCGCGTTCGCCGTCGGGTCACTGGTCCTGGCCGTCGGCGCGGCCGCCGGACTGCCGGTGCTGGTGACCGCGGTGGTGGTGCTCGGGGTGGCGTTCGCCGGGATGCAACTGCTGCCGTTCGCGATGCTGCCCGACGTGATCCGTGCCGGTGCCGGCGCCGCCGGCACCTACACCGGGGTGTGGACGGCCACCGAGGCCCTCGGTGGGGCGCTCGGCCCGTGGGCCTACTCCCTCTGCCTGGCCGGCGGCGGGTTCGTCGCCTCCACCGCCGGGCAGACCGTGCTCCAGTCCGACAGCGCACTGGCCGCCGTCCGGTACGGCTTCGGTCTGCTGCCGGCGGTGCTGATGCTCGGCGCGCTGCTGCGGCAACGCCGCTACACCCTGGACCGGGTGGCCCGGGTGGGCGGACCGCCGGCACATCCGGGCAGCCTCTAGACTTCCCCGTCGATGGACCCGCAGCCCTCCCCCACCGACCTGCGTCCCTGCGCGCACTGTGGACGTGACGTGCCGCAACGTGCCGGCGCGGGACGCCCGTTCCGCTACTGCCGGGACAACGACGGCGCCTGCCAGCGCGCGTCGCGCAACTCCCGGATGCGCCACCGCAACGCCCCCGGGCTGCCCGGCCAGGTGGCCCGCACCTGGGAGGCCGTCGACCGGCTCGACCATGTGGTGGAGACTCTCACCGAGGCGCTGCACGCCGAGTTGTCCCCGGTCGGCGTGGAACGGCAGCTCGCCCAGGCCCGCGCCGACGCCGCCACCGAGATCGCCCAGGCCCACACCGCCCGCGACGAGGCCCGCGAGGCCGCCGAGACGGCCGCCGCCGAAACCGCCCGGGCCCGGCAGGAGACCCGGGCCGCGACCGCCGCCGCCGACGCGGCGCAGGCCCGCGCGGCGCAGGCCGACGCCGACGCCGCCGCCGCGCAGGAACGGGCCGGTCAGGCCGACACGGCCGCCGACGCGGCCCGCCGCGACGCCAGCGCCGCGCAGGCGCTACGGGTGCAGGCCGAACGGGACCGCGACGCCGCCCGCCACGAACTGCGGACCCTGCGCGGCGAACGCGACACCGAGCGGCAGCGCGCCGCCGACCTGACCGCCGAACGCGACGCCGCCCGCGCCGACGCCGCCCGGCAGCAGGCCGACGCGCAGCGGGCCGCCGCCGACGCCACCGCCGCCCGGGAGGAGACCCGACAGGCCCGCGCCGACGCGGCGGCCGCCCGCACCGGGGCCGACAGCGCCGCGCAGCAGGCCCGGCGGGCCGAGGCGACCGCCGAGGCGGCCCAGCGGGATGCCGCCGCCGCGCGGGACGCCGCCGATGCCGCCCGGCAGGAGACCGCCGCGTCGACCGCCCGCGCCGCCGAGGACGTGGCCGCGGCCCTGGCCCGGGTGGACGCGCTGACCGCCGAACTGACCCGCACCCAGGACGAGGTGACGCAGGCGCACCGGGCGGCCGCCGCCGACCGGGCCCGGCTGGCCGAACTGGACCAGCTGCTGCCGGCGGCGCAGGCCGACCGCGACGCCGCCCACCGACGGGCCGGTCAGCTCGCCGACCAGGTCAGCGACCTGGCCACCGCGCTGGCCCGGCTCAGTGGCACCGGTCAGCCGGGCTGAGGCGACCCCGGCGGCGCGGTGGGGGTCGGCGCCGGTCGCCCCGCGTCGTCCGCCGGCAGCAGGTCCGCCGGGGCGGCCTGCACCTCGACCCGGGTGTCGTGGAACGTCGGCCCACCACCGAGGTCGGTGTCGCGGACCCCGGTGACCGCGTTGACGGTGCTGCCGCCGGGACTCAACCGCGCCCAGTACGCCTTGTAGGTGAACGCCAGCCCGGGGCGGGTGGCGTCGTCCACGGCGACGGCGGCCAGGAACTCCCCCCGGTCGTTGTGCACCCGCGCCGGGTCACCGTCGGCCAGGCCCCGGGCGGCGGCGTCGACGGGATGCAGGTGGATGCGGGGCGGGCCGGTGCGGCCCCGGTGCCAGGGCAGCGACGCGAACGTCGAGTTGAGGAAGAACCGGCCCGCCGGGGAGATCAACGCCAGGGGGAACCGGCGGGCCAACGTCGCGTCCCCCACCTCGACCGGCGGGGTGTAGCCGACCAACGGGTCGACGCCCTGCGCGGTCAGCCGCGGGTCGTGGAACCGGGCCCGCCCGTCGAGGCTGGGGAACCCGCCCTGCGCGTACGGGGCGGAACCCACCGCCACCCCGGTGGCCCGCGCGTACGTGCGACGGGTCAACTCCTCGTAGCTGATCCCGGTGCCGTCGAGCAGTTGCCGGGTCAACTCCTCGTCGCTGTCGCGTAGCCGGGGATGGTCCAGCCCGAGGGCGGCGGCGATCCGCCGGAAGATCTCGGTGTTGGGCAGCGCCTGCCCCGGCGGGTCGAGCACCGGCAGATTCAGGGTGGTGTAGTGGTGACCGTAGGAGGTGTGCAGGTCGAGGTGTTCGGGCTGCATGGTGGCCGGCAGCACCACGTCGGCGAAGTCGCAGGTGTCGGTCCAGCGTTGCTCCAGCACCACGGTGAACAGGTCGGCGCGGGTGAGTCCCTGACGCAGCCGGTTCTGGTCGGGCACGGTGGCGACGGGGTTGGTGTCGAAGACCACCAACGCGGTGACCGGCGGGTCCGCCTCCCCGGTGAGCGCGGCGGCGAGCCGACTCATGTTGATCGACCGGGCCGGTGGGGCGGGCATCCCGGCGGGCCGGGCCACCCGGTCGGAGTCGATGCGGTGGTGCCCGCTGGTGGTGGCCAACGCCCCACCACCGGGATACCGGAAATCGCCGGTGACCAGGGGGATCGACGCGATGGCCCGGACCGCCTGCCCGGCCCCGGCGTGCCGTTGCAGGCCGAGCCCGATCCGGATGGCGGTGGGCCGGGTGGTGGCGATCCGCTCGCCGAGGCGGCGTACCACGTCGACGTCGAGGCCGCACTCGGCGGCGGCGCGGTCCACCGGCCACTCGTCCAGGCGGGCCTCCAGCCGCTCCCAGCCGACGGTGTGCGCGGCGAGCCACGGCCGGTCGACACCACCGAGGTCCCGCACGTGCCGCATCAACCCCAGGGCGAGGGCGGCGTCGGTGCCGGGCAGCGGCGCCACGTGCGCGTCGCTGCGGGCCGCGGTGTCGGTACGCAGCGGGTCGATGGTGACGACGTACGCGCCACGCTGCTGGGCCTGCCGCACGAACGGCCAGTGGTGCAGGTTGGTGGAGAGCAGGTTCGCCCCCCACAGGACGATCAGTTTCGCCTCGACCACCGACTCCGGTTCGAAGCCGACGGACCCGCCGTAGACCGAACCCAGGGCGGCCCGGGAGGCGGCGGTGCAGATGGTGGTGCGCAACCGGGACGCCCCCAGGTGGGCGAAGAGCCGGGGACCCATCGTCCAGCCCTGCACCAACCCCATCGTGCCGGCGAAGTAGTACGGCAGGACCGACTCCGGGCCGTTGATGTCGATGCTGGCGCGCAACCCGCCGGCGACCCGACGTACCGCCTCCTCCCAGCTCGCCGGCCGGTACGACACCGGCCCGACCCCCTTGGGGCCGACCCGCACCAGGGGGGTGGTCAGCCGGTCGGGCCCGGTGACCGCGTCGAGGTAACGGTTGACCTTGCCGCACAACGCGCCCCGGGTGAACGGGTGCCCCGGATCACCGCGCAGCGCCACCGGCCGGCCGTCGGTGACGGTGAGCTGCCAGACACAGGTATCCGGACAGTCCAGGGGGCACGCGCCGGGATGCACGGTGGTGGCCATGCCGCGGATGCTATCGCCACCGGCCGCCGCCGCATGGCCCGTCGTCGGCGCGGCAACCCCCGGCGGCGGTTACCATCGCGGTGCACACCGAGACACGGCACCGATGTCGACCCGGCCGGAAACGAACCCGCCGGGTCGGTGTGGTGGCCGGCTACCCTTGCGGGGGTCGTCCCACCCGTCGGGCGGGAATGCCCCGGCGGTGACCGGCCGTTACACCGGAAGACCAGCACCACGAGCGAGGGGAAGTCGATCATGGGCGAGCGCATGCTGCGCGGAAGCCGTCTGGGCGCGGTCAGCTACGAATCCGACCGCAACACGGAGCTCGCGCCGCGCCAGACCCGCGAGTACCTCTGCGCCAAGGGCCACCAGTTCGAGGTCCCCTTCGCCGTCGACGCCGAGGTCCCCAGCACCTGGGAGTGCAAGTTCGACGGCAGTGTCGCCCGGCTCGTCGACGGCACCGAACCGGAGCAGAAGAAGGCCAAGCCGCCGCGCACCCACTGGGACATGCTGCTGGAACGGCGCTCCATCGCCGAACTGGAGGACATCCTCGCCGAACGGCTCCAGGAGGTCCGCACCCGCCGCGGTCGCGCCTGACGTACCGCAACGACGGCGCCCCCGGGGAGCTACTCCCGGGGGCGCCGTCACGCGTCACCACCGCTTCGTCACCGTCGGGCGGCAGCCCCGCACGCAGGACCGCCGACCGGTCAGGGCCGGCGGGGCTCCACGATCTCACCCTCGATGGCCCGCCCCTCGTCGACCACCGGCGGGGCCACCACGTCACCGTCGACCGGCGGCGACGCCGCCGGCTCACCCCGACGCACCCGCACCGTACGCGGACCGAACAGGTCACCGGCGACCATCGACGACACCCGCCGCTCGGTGGCCCGCTGCACCCCGGACCGGACCAACCGGCGCACCGGCGGCACCAGCAGCACCAGCCCCACCACCCCGCTGAGCAGGCCCGGGATCGCCAGCAGCAACGCGCCGGCCAACCCGACCAGACCGTCGGTCACCTGCCGGCCCGGCGGCTGCCGGGACTCCACCGACGTGCGGAACCCCCGCCAGGCGCGCATCCCCTCCCGGCGCAGCAACACCAGACCCACCAGGGACGCGGCGAACACCAGCAGCACCGCCGTGCCGAACCCGACGGCCCGGCCCACCCCGATGAACACCGCCAACTCCGCCACCACCGCCAGCAGCAGGGCCGGTGGCACGAACCTCAGGTATCGGCGCATCTCACCTCATCCGCATCGCGCGGCACCCGCTCACCACCACCGGCCGGACAGAACCCGGGGCGACAGGACCGCCCCTCCAGCATGCCACGCCCCACGTCACGGCCACCGGTCATGACCGCGACGCCGTCGACCCGGCCGCCGGTCCCGCAACCCCCAGGTGGTGATCCGCCACAACGCCTCGGCCACGATCAACGGGCTCATCTTGCTGGCCCCCCGCTCCCGTTCGACGAACGTGATCGGCACCTCCACGATCCGCACGCCCGCCCGGTACGCCAACCGCGACAACTCCACCTGGAACGAATACCCCTGCGAGCACACCGACTCCAGGCGCATCGCCCGCAACGCCGACAACCGGTACACCCGGAAACCGCCGGTGGCATCCGACACCGGCATCCCCAACGCCAACCGCGCGTACAGATTCCCGCACCGCGACAGCACCAACCGCCGCCACGGCCAGTTCACCACCCGCGCCCCACCCACCCACCGCGACCCGATCACCACATCCGCGTCACGGGCCGCAGCCAGCAGGGCGGGCAGATCCTCCGGGGCGTGCGAACCGTCGGCGTCCATCTCCACCACCGCGTCGTAGCCGCGCTGCCGCGCCCACCCGAACCCGGCCAGGTACGCCGCACCCAACCCCTCCTTGCCGGGCCGGTGCAGCACGTGCACCTGCCCGTCGGTGGCGGCCATCGCATCGGCCAGCACCCCCGTACCGTCGGGGCTGTTGTCGTCGGCGACCAGCACGTCCACCGCCGGAGCCGCCCGGCGGACCCGGGCCACCACGTCGGCCACGTTGTCGGCCTCGTTGTAGGTGGGAATCACCACCAGCACCCGACCCACCCCCGGCTGCCCCGCGACTGCCTGACCCACGCCTCTCCCCCGTTCCTGCCGGCTCAACCGGCGGCGGTGACCTCCCGTCGACGGCGCAGCACCCCCGCGACGGCCAACGCCGCCACCGCCAGGCCCGCCAACGCCAACTCCGGCCACCTCCCGGCCCGGGTGGCCGGGGTCCGCCCGTCGGAGAGCGTCACCTGCCGCACCACCACCGCCCGGGTGTTGAACCCGGTGGCGTCGCTTACCCGCCCGTCCGGGGCGACGAACCCGGACACCCCGACCGTCGAGGCCATCAACGCCGCACGACCGTGCTCCACCGCCCGCAACCGCACCATCGCCAACTGCTGTCGGGCCTCCGCCACGTCGAAGGTCGCGTTGTTCGTCTGCACCACCAGCAGCTGCGCCCCACCGTCGACGGTGTCCCGCACCAGGCCGTCGTAGGCGACCTCGAAGCAGATCACGTCACCGAGCACCACCGCGCCCGCGTCGACCACCCCCGGGGTCGTCCCCGCCACGAAGTCGGCGCGCACCCGGTCGACCTGCGACGACACCTTCCGGGCCAGCGACCGCATCGGCACGTACTCGGCGAACGGCACCGGATGCCGCTTGGTGTACAGCTGGGTCAGATCCGGGCCGGTGCCGGGCCGCCACAGGATGCCGGCGTTGCGGACCTCACCGGCACCGGGACCGGCGAGCACCGCACCGACCAGGATCGGCGCACCGATCGCGTCAGCGGCCTCGGAGATCCGCGCCCCGGCGGCGGCATTGCGCAACGGATCGATGTCCGAGGAGTTCTCCGGCCACACCACCAGGTCGGGACGCGGCACGGCCCCGCTGGCGACCTGCCCGGCCAACGTCACCGTCGCATCGACGTGATTGTTGAGCACCGCCTGCCGCTGGGCGTTGAAATCCAGGCCCAACCGCGGCACGTTGCCCTGCACGATCGCCACCTGTAAAGACCGGCCGCCGCCGGGAGCACCGGTGGGCACCGCCACCCCCACCCCGACCAGCAGCAACAACCCGACCGCGACCCCGGCCACCGGCCGCCACACCCCGTCCGGACCCGGCCACCGCCGCCACCACCCCACCACCAGCAACCCGCCGGCCACCGCCACCACCCCGGTCACCAGCGGAGCACCACCGAGCCACGCCCACCCCAGCAACGGCGACGCATCCTGGCTGAACGCCAACCGCCCCCACGGGAACCCCCCGAACGGCGTCCGGTCGCGCAGCGCCTCCTGCCCCACCCACAACACCCCGGTCACCGCCGGCCACGCCCACCGCCACCGGTCCACCACCGGCGACACCCACGCCGTCGCCGCCCCCAGCACCGCCAGGTAGCCGGCCTGCAACAACGACAGCAACACCCATGGCAACAAACCGGTGTGCAGGTTGGTCCACGCCAACAACGGGGCGAACAACGCCACCCCGGTCAGGAACCCCAACCCGGCACCGGCGCGCAGCCGCCGCCGGTGCGCCGCCACCGCCAACCCGGCCACCCCCACCGGCGCCAACGGCCACCACCCGTACGGCGGGAACGCCACCAACAGCGCCACCCCGGCCGCCACCGCCACCGGCACCGCCACCCGCACCGGCAACGGCCCACTGGTCGCCCGCACCACCATCGGGGTACGCGTCTCATCCCGGTCGAGCGTCGTCACCGGCACCTCACCACGATCACGGGCCGAAGGCTACCCGCCCCACCCCGACACCCCGGAACCCCCGAGCAGGGGCCGCCGCAACAGGCGACGGATGGGCAGCCCGACCAACCACCACCGCGCCCACCGAAGGCCGGACCGCACCGCGCCACCGGGAAAACGGACACCGGTAGCGGGCCACCACGGGCGGACACAAAATCGGGGCGCGGCCTAAGCCGCGCCCCGATGCTCCCAGGCCCTTCCCGGCCGGTGGGGCGAGAATGAGCGGCGCCGACCTTCGGACCGACCTGACGGTGGACTGGCTGCCCCCGCCCGGCCGTTGTCTACTGGCCGTACCCCTCACCCTGCCCGTACACCGGTAACCGCGGCCGGTTCGCGCCGCCCCGCCGACCCCCGCCCGCTGGACCTGGCCGCCGCGACGAGACGCACCAACAATGTCGCTCGGCCAGCGGACGAAGGGACGAAGCGAACAACAGCCGCTTCCCGTAGTAGGACTCAAAGACGGTACGGCCTACACCCCCGCCGCTGTCAACCCACCCCCGGCCAGTCGCACCCACCAACCCGGCGTGTCGCGTCGGCGCGGCTCACTCCCCACCGAGATGCCGACCCAGCAACGCCCCCGCCGCCACCGGATGCTCCCCGGCGAGCAACCCACCGGCGGCCAGCACGTAATCCACGTCCACCACCGGCCGTGCCGCCCGCGGCAACGGCCACCCCCCGGCATGATCGGTGAGCACCTGCGTCAACACCCCCACCGCCGCACCGGCCTGCGCGTGACGCAACACACCACCGGAACCCACCAGCAGCCGCACATCCCGCAGATCCCGACCGGCCCGCTCCCCCGTCGCCGCACCCCGGGCATGCCGCCGCAACGCCACCGTCGCCGCCAACGCCGCGATCCGCCCGTCCACCGCCAGACCCTCCCCGTCAGCCGGCAGGAACCCCGGATCAGCCGCCCGCACCGCCGCCGCCGCCGCCAACGCCTCCTGCCCGGCCGCATCGAGCAGCCGCTCCTGCACCGCCGCCCGCACCACCCCCGGCGCGCTCCACCGCATCCCCAGATCACCCTCCACGGTGCGGGCCCGCCACAACACCCCGGCCACCTCCCCACCCGGCCCACCGGCCCGCTCGTCCGGCGTCAGCACCGAATACACGTCGGTCGTCGCCCCACCCACGTCCACCACCGCCAGATCCCCACCCACCACGTCGGCGAGGACCTCCACCCCGGTCAACACCGCATCGGGGGTGGCCGCCCGCACCAACCGGGCGAACCGGGGCCCCCGCGACAACCGCTTACCCCCGATGACGTGCCGCAGGAACACCTCCCGGATCGCCGCCCGCGCCGACGCCGGGGCCAACACCCCGATCCGGGGCAGCACGTTGTCCGCCACCGTCACCGGCACCCCCGCCGCCGCCAACACCTCCCGCAACCCGTCCCGGACATCGACGTTGCCGGCCAACACCATCGGCACCCGCCACCGGGCCCGCGCCAACCGGGTCGCGTTGTGCGTCACCGTGTCGACATCCCCACCATCGGTGCCACCGACCAGCAACACCACATCCGGCCGGGCCGCCCGCATCGCCGCCAGATCCGCCGCCGCCAACCGGCCCGCCGCCACGTGCACCACGTTCGCCCCCGCCGACAACCCCACCCGACGCCCCGCCTGCGCGGTCACCAACGGCTCGTAACCCACCACCGCCAGCCGCAACCCACCCCCGGCCGACGAACACACGTACCACGGCAGGCGGTGGGGGTCTGCCGTGACACCGGCGCGGCCCACCGCCACGCCGACCGCCGCATCCAGACCGTGCAGCACATCCGTGCCGACCGTCGTCGGCGCCGACGACGCCCCCACCAACCGCCCCGCGTCCAGGTCCACCACCGCCGCCTTCGTCCAGGTCGACCCGACGTCGGCGCAGACCACCAGACTCACGCCGCCCCGGGAACGACCACGGTGCCCGTCGCCGTCACCGCCACCACCGGCTCCGCCAACACCTCCGCCGCCGACCCACCCCGCTCCGGCCGCCCCCGACACACCACCCGCGCCACGAAGTCGATCGTCCGGCTCCGGGTGCCCACCCGCACCACCGTCGCCGTCACCTCGACCACGTCACCCGCCCGCACCGCCGCCAGGAACTGCACATCCGCGTACGACGCGAACAACCCCTCGTCCCCATCGGTACGGATACACACCTCCGTCGCCACATCCCCGAACAACCCCAACGCGTACGCCCCGTCCACCAGGTTCCCCGCGTAATGGGCGTGCGCATACGGCACGTACCGCCGGTGCGTCACCGTCAACCCGACCCGGGAGTCACTCATACCCTCGCCTTCCTGTCCGTCACCAACGCATGCACCAGATACGACGCCACCTCACCCGGCGTGGTCCCCCGACCGAAGATCCGGTCCACCCCCAACTCGGCGGTCATCTTCTCGTCGAACCGCGGCCCACCCACGATCAGCAACGGCCGCTTCCCCGCCGGCAACGCCTCCCGGAACGCCGCCGACATCTCCCGCGTGTTGTGCAGATGCGCATCACGCTGCGTCACCACCTGCGACACCAGGACCGCATCCGCCCGCTCCCGCCGGGCCGCCTCCACCAACTCCGGCACACTGACCTGCGCACCCAGATTGGTCACCTTCAACTCCCGGTAATACTCCAGACCCTTCTCCCCCGCGATGCCCTTCACATTCAGGATCGCGTCGATACCGACCGTGTGCGCGTCCGTGCCGATACACGCCCCCACCACCGACAACTTCCGGCGCAACCGCTGCTTCACCACCGCATTGACCTCCTTGGCGCCCAGCAACGGAAAGTCCCGCTCCACCACCTGCACCCGATCCAGGTCCACCAGATGGTGCACCCGCCCGTACACCACGAAGAAGGTGAACCCGTCACTCATCGGCTTCGCGTGCACCAGCATCGCCGGATCGATACCCATCCGGTTCGCCAACTGCACCGCCGCACCCTCGGCCCGCTTGTCATGCGGCACCGGCAACGTGAACGACACCTGCACCATCCCGTCACCGGTGGTGTCCCCGTACGGCCGGACCACCCGCTTCCCACCGGACTCCACGACGCCCACGCCGGGCTCGCCGGTCATGCTCTCGCGGCCCTCGCTCCGCTCGGTGCGCCCGCTCATGCCACCTGCTCCAGGATCTCCGTCGCCGGGTTGTAGTAGGCCGCCTCGTGCCGCGCCACCCCCGCCAGCCCCTTACCCCGGTCCGCCGGCCGCTTCATGATGCCGAACGTGCCCTCGGCGATCGCCGTCAACAACGACTGGTCCCCGATCCGCTCCAGCAGATCCACCGCCTCACCCAGCACCCGGTGCGCCCGCTGCTGGATGAACCCACCCGGCGCCGGCACGAAATCCTCGTGCAACCCACCCGCCGCACCCAACACGTACCGCACGTTCTGCAGGGCGATGTCCCGATCCGACAACCACGGCGTCACCACCGCCTCCGTCATCATCCCCACCAACAGGATCCCCTGCCCCGTCATCGCGCCCACCAGATTGAAGAACCCGTCCAACAGATTCCCCCGGAACACGTCACCGGTCATGTGCTTCGTCGGCGGCATCCACTTCAACGGCGCATCCGGAAACAACTCCCGCGCCAACAACGCGTGCGCCAACTCCAACCGGAACGACTCCGGCACATCCGGGTTGATCTCGAACGCGTGCCCCAGACCCAACTGCCAGTCCGCCAACCCCGCCTCATGCGCGAAGAACTCGTTGAGCAACTGCGACACCGTCACCGTGTGCGCCTCGTCCACCGCATCCGCCGTGGTCAGATAGTTGTCCTCACCGGTGTTGATGATGATCCCCGCCCGCGCGTGCACCTGCCGCGAAAACCGCTGGTCCACGAACGTCCGAATCGGATTGATGTCCCGGAACAGAATCCCGTACATCGAATCGTTGAGCATCATGTCCAGCCGCTCCAGACCGGCCAACGTCGCCATCTCCGGCATACACAACCCCGACGCGTAATTCGTCAACCGCACATAGCGGCCCAACTCCTTCGACGTCTCATCCAACGCCGCCCGCATCAACCGGAAGTTCTCCTGCGTCGCGTACGTCCCCGCGAACCCCTCCCGGGTCGCCCCCTCCGGCACATAATCCAACAACGACTGCCCCGTCGACCGGATCACCGCGATCACGTCCGCACCCGCCCGCGCCGCCGCCTGCGCCTGCGGAATGTCCTCATAGATGTCCCCGGTAGCCACGATCAGATAGATCCACGGCCGCCGCTTCGGATCCCCGTACCGCCGGACGAGACGCTCCCGCTCCGCCCGCCGCCGATCCACCTGCCGCACACCCGCCGCCACCGCCCGGCGCGACGCCCGCCGCGCCGCCGTCGCCGCCTTCCCCGACGGCACCACGAACCGCACCGACCCCGCCGCCGCCTTCTGCGCCAACAACGTCACATCCGGGACACCCTCCCGGACCAGCGCGTCGAACACCGGCAACGCCACCCCGTGACCCAGACCGACATCCGCCACCACCGCATCCACCAACCGGTTCACCCACGGAATCCCATCCGGATCCGCACCCGACACCCCGGCCAGCCTCAACACCGCCCGCTCCACCGACACCGTCGTGTGACTACGCGCCAGATCCACCACCGGCTGCCCGGCCCGACGCGCCAACTCCCGCGCCCGCCCCACCAACACCGGATCAAGACCAAGCTTGCCCGACCCGCCCTGCCGCGCCGTACCGATGGATCGCTCGCTCACGAAATGCCTTCCTCATAGATGACCTCACCGCGCAACACCGTGCGCCGACACACCGGCAACGGCGTCGGATCCGCCGGCCCCCGCAACTCCGGATCGTCGGCCTGCAACACCGGCAACCCCCGCTCCACCCCCACCGGGGTGTCCCACACCGCGAACGTCGCCGGCGCCCCCAACGCGAGCACACCCTCGTTGTCCAGGTGCACCGCCCGCCACCCGCCCCGGGTGTGCGCCGCGAACGCCGCCCGCACACTCATCCGCTGCGCCGCACTGTGATGCGCCGCCGCCGCCCGCACCGACCCCCACGGATCCAACGGCGTCACCGGCGAATCCGACCCGAACGCCAACGCCACCCCCACACCGTGCATCGCCCCCATCGGATTCGACTCCAACGACCGGGCCAGACCCAGCCGCGATTCGTACATCCGACCCGCACCACCCCACAACCGGTCGAACGCCGGCTGCATGCTCGCCACCACCCCGTACTCCACGAACCCCGCGATCAACCGCTTACTCATGATCTCCGCGTGCTCCACCCGGTGCCGGGCCGCCCGCACCCGGTCCGTCCCCAACACCGCCGCCGCCGCAGCGAACCCCGCCAACACCGTCGAGATCGCCGCATCCCCGATCGCATGGAACCCGCCCTGCATCCCGTGCGCCGCACAATCCACCAGATGGTCACGCACCTGAACAGCGTTCAGATAACCGTGCCCGCAACCCTCACCATCGACGTAGTCCCGCGACACGTGCGCCGTCCGCGACCCCAACGCCCCGTCCGCGAACAGATCACCACCCGCACCCACCGCACCCAACTCCCGGGCCCGCGCCGCCCCCGACAACTCACCCCAGTACCCGTACACCTCCGGCAACCCCGCACCCGACAACGCCAACAACCCGGTGAAGTCCTCCTCGTCGGAAATCTGCGGACCACCACACTCGTGCACCGCCGCGATCCCCAACGACGCCGCATGCGCCAACGCCACCCGCTGCGCCGCCACCCGCTGCGCCCGACCCACCGAACCCTGCGCCGCCACCCGCACCACATGGTGCGCGTCCCGCCGCAACCACCCCGAAGCGTCGAAACCCGGCACCCCCGCCGCCTCCGGACACGCCGCCAGCAACGCCTGCGACACCAACGCCGAATGGATCGACGCCTGCGACAGGTACACCCGCCGGCCACCCGCCGCCCGATCCAGCTCCACCGCCCCCGGCAGCCGCGGATCCACCCACGTCGACTCGTCCCAGCCGTGCCCCAACACCACCGCGTCACCCGGCCGACCCGCCGCGAACGCCGACACCGACGCCAGCAACTCCCCCGACGACCGCACCGACGACAGATCCAGGCCCGACAACACCAACCCGGTGTCCGTGGCGTGCACGTGCGCGTCCACGAACGCCGGCGTCACCAACGCCCCGTCCAACTCCACCACCCGATCGGCAGCCGGCGCATCCGCGTCACCACCCAACCAGGCGATCCGCCCGTCCCGCACCAACAGCGCCGTCGCGCTCGGCTCCGCCGGACAGTGCAGCACTCCACCGCAGTACAACGTCGAGGGGTTCGTCATGGCACTCAGTCTGCCGCCAACCGGGACTCGAAGAGACCACGTACCCCCGGCTCCGCGCGCAACAACCCCAACGCCAGATCCGCGTGCCCCGGCACGTAACCGTTGCCCACCAGCATCGTCACGTCCGCCGCCAGCCCCTCCGCACCCAACGCCGCCGCCGCGAAACTCGTCGCCATCGAGAAGAAGATCACCGTGCCGCCGTCCGCCGTGGCCAACACCGCCCCGTGCTCACACCCCGGCACGTCCACGCACACCACCGTCACGTCCGCCGGCCCACCCAACGCCGTGGTCACCGCCGACGACAACCCCACCGGATCCCGGGCATCGGCCAACGCCACCACCGACGCCAGACCGGCCGCCACCAGCGCGTCCCGCTCCGCCGCCACCGGCACCACCCCGACGGTACGACCCGCGCCCGCCCGCCGCGCCGCCGCCAACGACAACGACCCGCTCTTACCGCCCCCACCGATCACCGCCACCGTCACCGCCGACCGGTCACCGGCGCGCTCCCGCCGCGCCACCTGCTCGGCGACCACCCGGGCGGTCAACGCCGGCGCCCCACACACGTCCAGCACCGCCAGCGCCAACTCCGGATGCAGATCCGCCGGCAGCACCGCCGCGATGGACCGGGCGAACAGGATCGCGTACCCGTCGCACGGCACCTGCTCGCTGCGCCCGTCCCAACGGGCCAACCCGTCGAGGATGGTCAACGGCGTCAACGTCAACGACACCAGCGTCGCCACCCGGTCACCCGCCGTCAACCCCAGCGGTGACCGGCGACCGACCTCCTCCACGGTGCCGATCAGCATCCCACCCGACCCGGTCACCGGATTCTGCATCTTGCCCCGGGTCGACACGATCTCCAGCACCTCGGCGCGGACCTTCGCACCGTCCCCGCCGTGCTTCTCGGCCAACTGCCGGAAGCTCGCCGCGTCGAGATTCAGCCGCTCGACCCGGATGCGCACCTCGTTCGGGGCGATCCGGGGGTCGGCGTCCAGCCGCCAGGCCGCCTGCGGCAGCACCCCCGCCGGTTCCACGACGCGGTGCAGGCCCACCGGTGATGTCACACCAACCTCCCCCTCTCCACCGCCCGAAGCCCCGGCCAGGACTCGCATCGCGGGAAAACTTACGGCAGACTAATTTCTTCGCCGGATATTTTCCAGTAGCCTTCGAATCTGCCGATCACCGCTCGCCGGTCACCCCGGCCACGCACACCACGAGGAGGGGCCGTGACCCAGACCCAACCGATGGCGACCATCCCTGGGCCCCGCCCCGCCCCGGTCACCGTGCCGACCGCCGGACAGCCCTACGAATACCGCCGCAGCCCCCTGGTCGAACCCGACTGGACCCGCTTCCCCGGCTGGCGTCACATCACCCGCGAGCAGTGGGAGAACGCCCAGTGGCAACGCGTCAACTGCGTCAAGAACATCAAGCAGCTGCGCGCCGTCCTCGGCGACACCGTCGACGAGACCTTCTACGCCGACCTGGTCGCCGACCAGCAGGCCCTGGCCACCATGTCGATGCTGGTGCCACCCCAGATGATCAACACGATGGTGCCGTTCGCCCCGATGACCACCGAGGCGTTCCGCGCCGACCCCATCCGGCGCTACATGATCCCCGTCGCCGCCGACCGGCGCACCGACTGGCCGTCACACCCCTACGCCAGCCGCGACTCACTCCACGAACACGACATGTGGGTCGCCGAGGGCCTCACCCACCGCTACCCCACCAAGGTCCTCGCCGAACTGCTCTCCACCTGCCCCCAGTACTGCGGGCACTGCACCCGGATGGACCTGGTCGGCAACTCCACCCCCGCCGTCGACAAGCTCAAGCTCACCCTCAAGCCCGTCGACCGCTACGACGCCCACATCAGCTACCTCAAGGCCCACCCCGGCGTCCGCGACGTGGTCGTCTCCGGCGGCGACGTGGCCAACGTCCCCTGGCGCAACCTTGAGTCGTACCTCATGCGGCTGCTCGAACTGGAAACCGTCCGCGACATCCGGCTCGCCACCAAGGCCCTGATGGGCCTCCCCCAGCACTGGCTCCAGAACGACGTCGTCGAGGGCCTGGAACGGGTCGCCCGCACCGCCGCCCGCCGCGGCGTCAACCTGGCCATCCACACCCACGTCAACCACGCCCAGTCGATCACCCCGCTGGTCGCCAGGGCCACCCAGACCGCCCTCGACGTCGGCGTCCGCGACGTCCGCAACCAGGGCGTGCTCATGCGCGGCGTCAACGCCACCGCCCCGGACCTGCTCGACCTCTGCTTCGCCCTCCAGGGCGAAGCCGGCATCCTGCCCTACTACTTCTACATGTGCGACATGATCCCCAACGCCGAACACTGGCGGGTCCCGGTCTGGCACGCCCAGCAGCTCCAGCACGACATCATGGGCTACCTGCCCGGCTACGCCACCCCCCGGATCGTCTGCGACGTCCCCTTCGTCGGCAAGCGCTGGGTGCACATGCTCACCGAGTACGACCGGGAGCGCGGCATCTCCTACTGGACCAAGAACTACCGCACCTCCATCGAGTCGGCCGACCTGGAGGCGCTCAACAAGCGCTACGCCTACTACGACCCGATCGACACCCTCCCCGAGACCGGCCAGCAGTGGTGGGCCGCACACCGCGACGACTGACCCCACGCCGTTACCCCGCCGCCCCCGTGACCCCACCGGTCACGGGGGCGGCGGGCGTCACGCCCCGCGTGGGGCGTACATGATCACAGCGACGCCGAGTAGGCAGATCGCCGCGCCCGTCAGGTCCCACCGGTCCGGCCGGAAACCGTCCACCAGCATTCCCCAGGCCAGCGAGCCCGCCACGAAGACCCCGCCGTACGCGGCCAGGATCCGGCCGAAGTGGGCGTCCGGCTGGAACGTCGCCACGAAGCCGTACCCGCCCAGCGCGACCACGCCGCCGGCGATCCACCACAGCCCGCGGTGCTCCCGCCAGCCCTGCCAGATCAGCCATGCGCCACCGATCTCGGCGAGTGCGGCCAGGACGAACAACACCAGCGAACGGGCGACCAGCATGACCGCACGCTAACGCGGATGGCCCCCGGGCGTTCCAGGGGGCCATCCGCTGCGGCGACGTTGCTCAGCGCATGGCGTCCTTGACGTCACGACCGGCGTCCTTGACGTGCTCACCGGCCTGCCGGGCCTTCGCCTCGCTCTGCTCGGTGGCGCCCTCGGCCCGCATCCGCTCGTTGTCGGTGACGTCGCCGATTCGTTCCTTCGCGGCGCCGGTCAGCTCCTGGGCCTTGTTCTTCGCCTTGTCGGTGAAGCTCATGTCGCCTCCTGTCGCTCCGGCGGTTACCCGGGGCCGACGCCCCGGGTCCATGGGGTCCCCGTTCTGTCCGGCCCGAAACGAATTTGCGCCGTAGGCGCTGGTGTTCGTGGTGTGCCCTGGCACACCACGGGTAAGGCATCCTAGGACAATAGGCGGCAGCGGGCTGCTGCTGGCGGCGGGCGTGCGCAGTGTCGGTGCGCCGGCCGACTGACCGGGTCGCTCCGGCGGGGCCTGCCATCCCGCGCGGCGGGCCGCGTTCGTCGCGCGGTGGTTCGGTGCGGAGCGCCGCGACGGCACCGTGCCCGTGCGGTCGCGGCGCCCTGCTGCTGGCGATCAGGAGGGCTGGACCTGGTCGAAGAGGGCGAGGGCTTCGGCGGGGTCCGGGCTCACCAGGCGTTCCAGACCGGCCGTCGTGATCCTCGACCAGCTGGCGGCCCGGGCCCACATCTGTTCCTCGAAGGCACGGACTGCCTCGTCCAGATTCTCCGGGTCGGCGGCGATGGCCTCCGCCAGCTCGGCACCGTCCAGCATCGCGAGGTTCGCGCCTGCCCCCAACGGCGGCATCAGGTGGGCGGCGTCGCCCAGTAGCGTCACCCCCCGGACGTGGGCCCAGGTGTGGGACCCGGGTAGGACGTACACGGGTCGGTGGGCGAAGGCGGTGCCGTGGCCGAGCAGGTCGCGCACGGGAGCGGCCCAGCCGTCGAACAGCGCCAGCAGACCGGATCGCGTGGCCTCGACGTCGGTCAGGTCCAGGTGCGCGTGCCAGTCCAGCGGCGCGCGGAGCCTGGCGTACACCTTGACGTGACCGCCGCTGTTGCGTTGGGCGACGAGAGACCGGTTCACGCCGTACACGGACACCGAACCGTCGCCGATCAGCCGGGCGAGGTCAGGGTGACGGATGTCGACGTCGTCGAGGGAGGTCTCCACCGAGGTGACGCCGGTGTACTGCGGCGTCACCGGCGAGACCGCCGGACGGACCCGGGACCAGGCGCCGTCCGCGCCCACCACGAGATCGAACGTCTCCGGCCGCCCGTCGGCGAAATGCACCAGGACGCCTTCCCCCGGCACCGGCACCACCCGCGTCACCGCCCGCCCCCACCGCACGTCGAGGGAGCCGAGCAGCAGGTCCCGCAGTTGCCCGCGGTCGATCTCGGGGTTGGCCCGCTCGTCCGGAGCGGGCCGCCAGTCCCGCAGCACGGTCCCCGCCGCGTCCAGGATGCGCATCGCCTGCCCTTCGGGACGGGACAGCGCCTGGAACTCCGCCAGCAACCCCGCCTTGTCCAGGGCCAGCTGACCCAACCCCTCGTGCAGGTCCAGCGTCCCGCCCGGCGGCCGGGCCTCGGGTGCGGGATCGCGTTCGAGGACGGCGACGGGGTGGCCGTGACGGTGCAGGACACGGGCGAAGGTCAGGCCCCCTGGGCCGCCGCCGACCACAGCTATACGATGTCTCATGGCGATACACCGTATAGCGCCCGTACAATGCAGCGCAACGACAGGGAGTGATCATGAGTGTCTGGGACCGGCCCGAGCCGCCGCATCCCCCCGTGCCGCTCGACCGGGGGTCGATCATCGCCGCCGCCATCGCGCTGGCCGACGAGGGCGGGCTGGCGGCGGTGTCGGTGCGCAAGGTCGCCGCCCGGCTGAACGCCGGCCCGATGCGGCTGTACGGCTACATCTCCACCAAGGACCAACTGTTCGACCTCATGGTGGACGAGGTGTACGCCGAGATCGTTCCCGGGGAGCGGCCCGGTGACTGGCGGGAGGCGCTGCGCGGCCTCGCCCACCGCACCAGGCAGGCCGCGCTGCGGCACGAATGGCTGGCCGACCTGCTCGGCGGCCGCCCGGCCCTGGGCCCGAACAGCCTCGCCGTCACCGAGGCCACGCTGGCCGCCCTCGACGGCCTCGCCGACGTCGACACCGTCATGCGCGCCGTGGAGACGGTCAGCGCCTACTTCACCGGCGCGATCAGGCGCGAGGTCGCCGACCTGCGGGCCGAACGCGCCACCGGCCTGTCCAAGCGCGACTGGCAGCGTGCCTCCGGCCCGCACGTGACGAAGATGTTGGCCACCGGCCGCTTCCCGGCGCTGAGCAGGGCCGTGCACGACGGCACGGAGGTGGCCGCCGAGGTCTCCTTCGCGACCGGCCTGGACTGGGTCCTCGACGCCGTGGCCGCCAAACTCGCCCGACCGGCGGGGTGACGATCCCCTCCCGCCACCGGTAGGAACCCGGAGGACGACGGCACGCTCTGCGCTCCCGGATGCGGTGCCGGCCACCTGCACCAAGAGGAAACGGATCGGCGTCCCTCCGCCGGAAACTGCGGGCGCGGCCGGGCCGGTGCCGACGGATGCTGGTTGACTGGGCAGATGAGCGAGATCATCCTGATCCGGCACGGCGAGACGACGTGGAGCGCCAGCCGGCAGCACACCTCGTACACCGATCTGGAGCTGACCCCCGACGGCGAGCGGCAGGCCCGCGCGTTGGCCGGGGTGTTGGCCGGCCAGCACCCCGCCACCGTGCTCGCCAGCCCCCGGCTACGGGCGCTGCGCACCGCGCAGCTCGCCGACCTCACCGTCGACCGCACCGACGACGACCTCGTCGAGTGGAACTACGGCCGGTACGAGGGCAGGACCACCGCCGACATCCACACCGACCGGCCGGACTGGGACATCTGGACCGACGGCTGCCCCGACGGGGAGTCCCCTGACGAGATCGGCATCCGGGTCGACCGGCTGCTCGCCCGGCTCGCTCCGCTGCTGGAGCGGGGCAGCGTGGGCCTGGTCGGACACGCCCACCAACTGCGGGTGGTCGGTGCCCGGTGGATCGGCCTGCCCGCTGCGGGCGGCGGCAAACTCCGCCTGGACACCGCCACCGTCAGCGTGCTCGGCCACGAACACGGCCGACCGGTGATCCTGCGCTGGAACGGCCGCTGAGCACGGCCCCGGTCACCGCCGTCGGTTCGTCGACGTCAGCCCCGTCGACCACGGACCCGCAGGACACCGGTCAGGATTCAGGTCGACGCTTCCGCGCCGCCCCGGGCGCGGGTCCGCAGCTCACCGACGGTGACCTTCGGGGGCCGACCCTCGTACGGGGTCGACAACACCACCGTCGTGCGGGTGGTGACGTTCGCGGCGGTACGGATCTCCTGGAGCACCCGTTCCAGGTCGCCCGGCCCGGCCACCCGCACCAGGAGCAGATAGAAGTCCTCCCCCGCCACCGAGTAGCAGGAGTCGATCTCGGGCAGGTGGGCCAGCCGTTCCGGCGCGTCGTCCGGCTGGGACGGGTCGAACGGCCGGATCGCCACGAACGCCGTCATCGGCAGGTCCAGCGCCTCGAACGACACCCGGGCGGTGTACCCGTTGATCACGCCGCGCTGTTCCAGCCGGCGGACCCGCTGGTGCACGGCCGAGACCGACAGGCCGACCCTCTCCGCCAGGTCCGTGTACGACAGGCGGCCGTCGGCGGTCAGCGCGGCGACGATGGCACGGTCGATCTCCTCCACGCGTGCAACCTACCCGGTGGAGCGCTCCCCTGGCGACGACGTCCCGCCGGATGTGACGCTCAGCGGGCCGCCCGGTCGCGCACCGCGTCCGCCGCGAAGGTCAACACCTCGGCCAGATCCTCCTCGTCGAGGAAGGGCAGATCGGTGAGGATGTCCGTCACCGACATCCCCTCCGCCATCATCGCCAGCAGGGTCGCCACCGGGATCCGGGACTGCCGCACGCAGGGTGCGCCACCCATCACCTCGGGGTCGATGGTGATCCGGGGAAAGGTCACCGGCACAGGCTAGTCCTTCGCCAACGCCCGGGAGATCACCAGCCGTTGGATCTGGTTGGTGCCCTCGACGATCTGCAGCACCTTCGCCTCGCGCATGTACCGCTCGACCGGATGGTCGGAGACGTAACCGGACCCGCCGAGCACCTGCACCGCGTCGGTGGTCACCCGCATCGCCACGTCGGTGGCGAACAGCTTCGCCTTGGCCGCCTCGATCGAGTACGGCCGGCCGGCGTCGCGCAGCCGGGCGGCGGCCAGGGTGAGCGCCCGGGCGGCGGAGATCTGGGTGGCCGCGTCGGCCAGCAGGAAGCCCAGCCCCTGGAAGTCGATGATCGCCCGGCCGAACTGCTGCCGTTCCCGGGCGTAACCGACGGCGTAGTCCAGCGCCGCCTGGGCCAGGCCGACCGCACAGGCGGCGATGCCGAGCCGCCCCGAGTCCAGCGCGGACATCGCGATGGTGAACCCCGCCCCCTCGCCGCCGATCAGCCGGTCCGCCGGCACCCGGGCGTCGTCGAAGGCGACCTGCGCCACCGGCGAGGAGCGCAGTCCCATGGTCCGCTCGGCCGCCTGCGGCACGATGCCCGGCGTGTCCCGGTCGGCCAGCAGGCAGGAGATGCCCTTCGG
Source organism: Micromonospora matsumotoense (assembly GCF_900091525.1). Classification (GTDB taxonomy): domain Bacteria; phylum Actinomycetota; class Actinomycetes; order Mycobacteriales; family Micromonosporaceae; genus Micromonospora; species Micromonospora matsumotoensis. Next base: position 551,634 of record NZ_FMCU01000002.1, on the reverse strand, counting down.
GCCCGGTTCGCCGGTGCGGCAGAAGACGTTGTAGAAGTCCGCCACCCCGGCGTGCGTGATCCACGCCTTGACCCCGGTGACCCGGTAGTCGTCGCCGTCGCGGACCGCCCTGGTGGTCAGCGACGCCGCGTCCGAGCCCCCCTGCGGCTCGGAGAGGCAGTACGCCCCGAGCAGTTCCCCGCCCAGCAGGTCCGGCAGCAGTGTGCGCTGGGCGTCGGTGCCGAACTCGGCAAGCGGGTAGCAGGACAGGGTGTGCACGCTGACCGCCTCGGCGACCGCGAGCCAGCGCCCGGCCAGGATCTCCAACACCTGGAGGTAGACCTCGTACGGCTGGGCGGCGCCGCCGTGCTCCTCGGCGTACGGCAGACCCAGCAGGCCGGCCCGGCCCAGGGTGCGCAGCACCTCCCGGGGGAACTCGGCGCGCTCCTCGAAGTCGACGGCCCTCGGCGCGAGCTCCCGGTCGGCGAGTTCGGTGGCGAGGGCGAGCAGGTCGTGGGCCTCGTCGGTGGGAAGGATCCGGTCGACAGTCATTTTGCGATGAGCTCCAGGGGTGGTGGTGAGCCGTTGCCCGTCGTCGGGCGCCACCCCGTCAGCTTAACGGTCGTTTGGGCCGCGGCCCAGTCCGGTGGTCGGGGACCGACGGCGATCCGGTGAACCGAGGCTGCGGCGATTGCGTACCACCGGGTGCCTTCCCCGGTCCCGACGAGCCCGACCGGAGTCTCCGATGCACCGACGCGCAGTACTGACCTCGACGGGGGTGGCCCTCGCCGCGCTCGTCGCCGGCTGGGCGGCCCTGGCCATCCCCACCGCCAGCGCCGACACCGAGCCGACGCCGCCGGCCACCGCGGGCCCGGTCGCCACCGCCGGGCCACCGGCCACCGCCGACGCCACGACCACCGAATCGCCGACCGCCGGGCCACCGGCCACCGCGCCCGCCGGCTCCCCGGTGGCCGTGCACGGCCGGCTGCGGGTGTGCGGGGTGAATCTGTGCGACGAGGCCGGCGAGCCGATCCAGCTGCGCGGCATGAGCAGCCACGGCCTCCAGTTCTTTCCGAACTGCCTCAACCCGGACTCGCTGGCCGCGCTGCGCACCGACTGGCGGGCCGACTTCGTCCGGGTGGCCATGTACGTCCAGGAGGGTGGCTTCGAGACCGACCCGGCCGGCTTCACCCGCAAGGTCGACGAGGCCGTGGTGGCCGCCAGCGCGCTCGGCCTCTACGTGGTGGTCGACTTCCACATCCTGACCCCCGGCGACCCCCGGTTCAACCTGGAGCGGGCCCAGTCGTTCTTCGCCGAGGTCGCCGCCCGGCACGCCGATCGGACCAACGTGCTCTGGGAGATCGCCAACGAGCCCAACGGGGTCGGCTGGGCCGACATCAAGAGCTACGCCGAGCAGGTCATCCCGGTGATCCGGGCCGCCGACCCGGACAGTGTGGTGTTGGTCGGCACCCGGGGATTCTCCTCGCTCGGCGTCTCCGAGGGCGCCGACGAGACCGAGGTGCTCGACGACCCGGTCGACGCCGCCAACATCATGTACACCTTCCACTTCTACGCCGCGTCCCACCGGGACCTGCAACGCGCTACGGTGGCCCGCGCCGCCCGGAGCCTGCCGCTGTTCGTCAGCGAGTTCGGCACCCAGACCTTCACCGGGGACGGCCCCAACGACCTGGACAGCGCCACCGCCTGGCTGGACCTGCTCAAGAGCCTGAAGGTCAGCTACGCGATGTGGAGCTACTCCGACGGACCGGAGAGCAACTCGGTCTTCCGGCAGGGCACCTGCGCCGGCACCGACTTCACCGGGACCGCCGTGCTGACCGAGTCGGGCGAGTTCATCCGTACCCGCATCCGGGGCACGGCCGGCTGACCGTCGGCTCCGGCCGGGGTGGCGCGGGCGGCTGCCCCGGCCGGAGCAGCGGCACGACCGCCGTCGCCGGTCAGCCGGTGACGGCCCCCGCGACCCGGCGGGCCCGGTCGGGGTGGGTCAGGACGTCCACGCTGTCGACGTACTGGTCCACGGCCCCGACCAGCGGCCGGTCCCGCAGGGCCGGGTCGACGACCGCCGACCGCAGCGCGGCGGCGAGGCGAGGCGCGTCGAGCACCAGGAAGGACCGCCCGTGGAAGGGCCGGGCCGTGGACCCGACCGGCGCGGCAGCCCGGTGGCGTTGGTCCAGTCCGCGACGAGGCGTGGACGCCGCAGACCCTGCGTCGCGCCTACCGGGACGCCTACCACGGCTTCCTCGACCGGCTGCGGGCCCGGTGCGGCCGCAACACCCTCATCGTGGTGACCGCGCAGCAAGTGGACCACCACCGCGTTCGCCGAGGCCGCCGAGCAGGTGGTCCGGGAACGCCACGACCGGGTCCGCTACTGGTACCAGGACAGCACCGGCCTGGACCACGGTGGCTGCCGGTGGCACCCGTCCCGGCGTGACCACGAGCTGATCGCCGACCGGCTCGGCGCGTTCCTGGCCACCGCGCCGGTGCGCTGGTGACCCGGCCCCGCCGGGTACGGGAGACGACCTCGACGCCGTCCGCAGCGCGCTGCGGGGGCGGGGGCGGTCATCCCCCCTCTCGTCGGTGGGTTGTGCCAGGCTGTCGGGCGTGGCAGACCAACCCCCGATCCTGCTGATCGACGCCCCCAGCCTCTACTTCCGGGCCTACTTCGGCGTGCCCGAGTCGGCCGCGCGGACCGCGGACGGCCAGCCGGTCAACGCCGTGCGCGGTTTCCTCGACATGCTCGCCCAACTGGTCCGCACCCGCCGGCCGGACCGGATGGTCTGCGCGTTCGACCACGACTGGCGGCCCGCCTGGCGGGTGGAGCTGCTGCCGTCGTACAAGGCGCACCGGGTCGCCCCGGAGGGTGGTGAGGAGGTGCCCGACACCCTCTCCCCCCAGGTGCCGGTGATCCTCGACGTGCTGGCCGCGATCGGCATCCCCGCCGTCGGGGCGACCGGCTACGAGGCCGACGACGTGCTGGGCACCCTGTCGGTCACCCAACCCGGTCCGGTGGAGGCGGTCTCCGGAGACCGGGACCTGTTCCAGCTCATCGACGACGCCCGCCGGGTCCGGCTGCTCTACGTCGGTCGCGGGGTGGCCAAGCTCGACGACTGCGACGACGCGGCGGTCCGGGCCCGCTACGGCGTGCCCGCCGACCGGTACGCCGACTTCGCCGCACTGCGCGGCGACCCGAGCGACGGGCTGCCCGGGGTCCCCGGGGTGGGCGAGAAGACGGCCGCCCGGCTGATCGACCGCTACGGTGGCCTGCCCGGCATCCTCACCGCGCTCGACGACCCGGGCTCCGGCTTCGCCCCCGGGCTGCGGGCCAAGCTCGACGGCGCCCGCGACTACCTGGCGGTGGCCCCGAAGGTGGTCCGGGTCGCCACCGATGTGCCGCTGCCGACGCTGTCCACCGCGCTGCCGACCGCACCGGTCGACCCGGACCGGCTACTGGAGCTGGCGCAACTGTGGAACCTGGCCGGCTCCTGCCGACGGCTGGTCGACGCCCTCGCCACCCAGCCCTGACCGGTGACCCGGCCGGTCAGGGCTGGGTCACCGGGCCGCACCGTCCCGGCCGGGCCGCCAGCCCCGCACGGCCCGGCAACCCGCACGTCCGGCTCGCCAGCCGGACGGACGGACCCGGTCAGCGCGGCGGTGGGACGTCCCGGCGGGACGGGAACGGGGTGCCCGGGCGGCCCAGGGTGGCCGACCGGCTGCGCAGGCCCACCGGGTCCGGGGCGGGCTCCGGGGCGGCGGCCGGCGGGGTGACCTGCCGGGCGTCCAGGTAGGCGGCGGCGGCCCGGTCGTCGTCGGTGGGGGCGGCGAGCAACGCGTAGACCAGCCCCACCACCACGAAGATCACCGCAAGGACGATCGGCACCAGCAGGGTGCTCACCCCCGCCCCGTTCACCTCGCCGCGCTGCCCGTGCAGGTGCACCGACAGGGCGCTCATGCCGGTGAAGTGCATACCGTTGACGGCGACCCCCATCACCAGCGCGGAGCCGGCGATCGCCAGGCCCCGGCGGACGGTCATCGCCAGCCACAGCGCCACGGTGGCCGCGACGACGGCGATGACCACCGACAGGGCCACCCGGGCGCCGTCGTAGTCCAGGTCACCGTTGAGCCGCATCGCGGCCATCCCGGTGTAGTGCATGGCGGCGACACCGATGCCGGTGAACAGGCCGCCGCCGAGGACCTTGGCCGCGCCGAGCCGGCCGGTGCCGACGATGGCCAGGCCGATCCCGACCGCGGTGACGGCGATCACCGTGCTGGCGGCGGTGAGCGGGACGTCGTACCGGATCCGGGTGCCGGTGACCGCGAAGCCGAGCATGGCCATGAAGTGCATCGCCCAGATCGCGGTGCCGCCGATCGCCCACGCCGCCAGCAGGCCCCACCAGACGCTCTGGCCGGAGCTGGTGGCGGTGCGGATCCGCCCGGCGCAGACCAGACCGAGGAACGAACCGAGCACGGACAGCGCGTAACTCAGGGCGGGTGTGATCCACCCGTACTCAAAGTGATTGATCTCCGCCACGGCGGCCTTCCCCCCACTCATTACCGGCGCGTAGGAGACCGCGCCCGAGCAATGATCGGGGAGGCTCCGAGCAGGCGCAACATCGACCCCCCGGTTTTCTGGCGGGTGCCGTCACGGTGACCTTCCGATGCGTCGATTCACCGCCCTCCGGTGACCGAAAGTGATGATCAGGTGGAGGTGTAATGGGCGAGTACGCCCCGGTTCACGGCGGCGATCGCCTGCCGCGCGGTGGCCCGCAGCTCGGTCGGCGCACCGCCGGAGTCGGATAGCTGACCGAGCAGGTCGGCAACCTGCCGGGCCCACCGGACGAAGTCACCGGCGGGCATCTCGCCGTCGATCTGGTGCCCGCTGGCGAGCACCTTGGCCAGCGTCTCCCCCCGTGCCCACCGGTAGATCGGCCAGGCGAACCCGAAATCCGGCTCGCGGGTGACGGTCAGGCCGCGCTGTGCCTCGTCGGCCTCGATCTCGCTCCACAACGTGAGCGTCTCGTCGACCGCGTCGGCGACCGGCCCACGCGGCAGCGACGCCCGCTCGTCGGCGTCCCGGCGGGCCTCGAAGACCACCACCGACACGGCGGCGGCCAACTCCGACGGGGACAGACCGTCCCAGACACCCCGACGTAGGCACTCGGCGACCAGCAGGTCCGCCTCGGTCCAGATCCGGCCGAGCATCCGCCCGGCGTCGGTGACACCGCCCTCGACGGACAGGTAACCCCGCGCGGTCAGCAACGCGACGATCCGGTCGAAGGTCCGGGCCAACGAACCGGTCCGCCCGGAGACCCGCTGCCGCAGCTCCTCGGTGTCGTTCTCCAACCGCCGTCGCCGCTCCGCCCAGCGGGCGTGTTCCTCCCGCTCCGGGCAGGCGTGGCAGGGATGCCGACGCAGCTCGGTGCGGAGCTGGCTGAGCCGGTGATCCTCACCGGCGGCCTGCCGGGAGCGCCCACCCCGACGACCACCGTGCCGGTCCAGCCCGGTGCCGCTGACCTCGGCGGCGAGATCCCGGCGGGCGGCCGGCGAACGGTGGTTGAAGTGCTTGGGCACCCGGATCCGGGCGAGCACCTCGGCCGGAGTGGTGAAGTCGCCGGGACTGACCCGGCCCGCCCACCGGTCCTGGGTGAGCACCAGCGGCCGGGGCTCACCGAACCCCCCGGTCGCCGGGTCGAGGACGACCGCGAGCCCGGCCCGCCGCCCCGACGGCACCCGGATCACGTCACCGACCCGCAGCCGCTCCAGCGCGGCCACCGCGGCGGCCTTGCGCTGGGTCTGCCCCTGCCGGGCGATGGCCCGCTCCCGGTCGGCGATGGCCACCCGCAACGCGAAGTACTCGTCGAAGTCACCCTGGTGGCAGACCGCCTCCGCGCCGTACGCGTCGATGGTCTCGGTGTTGCGCTGCACCTGGCGGGCCAGCCCGACCACCGACCGGTCCGCCTGGAACTGGGCGAACGACGACTCCAACAGCGCGCGGGCCGGTTCGACGCCGACGCTGCCGACCAGATTCACCGCCATGTTGTACGACGGCCGGAAGCTCGACCGCAGCGGGTAGGTACGGGTGGAGGCCAGGCCGGCCACGTGCCGGGGGTCGGTCTCCGGCGACCAGACCACCACGGCGTGCCCCTCGACGTCGATGCCCCGTCGGCCGGCCCGCCCGGTGAGCTGGGTGTACTCCCCCGGGGTGAGATCGACGTGGGCCTCGCCGTTGAACTTCACCAGCCGTTCCAGCACCACGCACCGGGCCGGCATGTTGATGCCCAACGCCAGGGTCTCGGTGGCGAAGACCGCCTTGACCAGACCCCGGACGAACAGCTCCTCGACGACCTCCTTGAACACCGGCAGCATCCCGGCGTGGTGGGCGGCCAGACCACGCTCCAACCCGTCCAGCCACTCCCAGTAGCCCAGCACGGTCAGATCCTCACCGGGGATCGCGGTGACCCGCGACTCCACCACCCGGCGGATCTCGGCCCGTTCCTCCGCCGAGGTCAGCCGCAGACCGGCCGCGAGGCACTGCTGCACGGCGGCGGCGCAGCCGGCCCGGCTGAAGATGAACAGGATCGCCGGGAGCAGCCCCTCCCGGTCCAGCCGGTCGACGATGTCGGGGCGCATCGGGCCCCGCCAGCGCGGGCCACGCCGCCCGCCGCCGGGGCCGGCGCTGCGCCCCTCCCCCAGCTCCAGCCGCCGGGTCTGGTCCCGGGTGTAGCGCAACAGCTCGGGGTGCACGTCGTGCTTGCGGGCCGCGTCGGCGTCGTGGAACAGGTCGAACATCCGCTTGCCGACCAGCATGTGCTGCCACAGCGGCACCGGCCGGTGCTCGCTGACCACCACCGCCGTCTCACCGCGCACGGTGACCAGCCAGTCGGCGAACTCTTCGGCGTTGGAGACCGTCGCGGACAGCGACACCAGGGTGACCGAGGAGGGCAGGTGGATGATCACCTCTTCCCAGACCCCGCCCCGGAACCGGTCGGCCAGGTAGTGCACCTCGTCCATCACCACGTAGGCCAGCCCGGCCAGGGTGGCCGAGCCGGCGTAGAGCATGTTGCGCAGCACCTCGGTGGTCATCACCACCACCGGGGCGTCCCCGTTGATCGCGTTGTCGCCGGTGAGCAGGCCGACCTGTGCGGCACCATAGCGCTGCACCAGGTCGTGGTATTTCTGGTTGGACAACGCCTTGATCGGCGTGGTGTAGAAGCACTTGCGCCGCACCGGTGGCGTCGCCGGCTCGTCGGCCGCCGCCGACACCGCCGCAGGCGTGCCCCGCAACGCCAGGTGTACGGCGAACTCGCCGACCACCGTCTTGCCCGCCCCGGTCGGGGCACAGACCAGCACCCCGCTGCCCCGCTCCAGGGACTGGCACGCCTCGCGCTGGAAATCGTCGAGATCGAACCCCAGGTCGAGGGCGAACTCTTCCAGGGCCGGGAACTGGGCGGCCTGGGCAGCCCGGCGGCGTGCCTCGGCGTACCGCTCGGCGGGGCTCGACATGTCAGCAAGATTAATCGGTACCACCGACGACCACCCGCCAAGGCCGTCCGGCAACGGGCTCGGGGCGGGTCGGTAGGGTGCACGACGTGCCGGATCATGCCGAACCGCCCGACGCCTCGAACGGCGTCGGGGACGCCACCCCCGCGGGTGCGTCCCGCCGCCCCGTGGAGGCGGTGCTCTTCGACTTCCACGGCACCCTCGCCCAGGTCGAACAGGCCCACGACTGGGTGGTCGCCGCGGCGGCGACATGCGGGGTGAGCCTGGAGCGGATGCGGGCCACCGCGCTGGCCGACCGGCTGCTCACCGCCGGTCGGGCCGGCGGTCCGTTGCCGGCCCGGGTGCCGCCCCGACTGGCCGAACTCTGGGCCGACCGGGATCTCTACGAGCACGCCCACCGGGCCGCCTACACCGGGCTGGCCGAGACGGTCGACGCCGGCATCGAGGGCTTCGCCGAGGCGCTCTACGAACGGGTGCTGGTGCCACAGGGCTGGGTTCCCTACCCGGACACCGCGCCGGTGCTGACCGCGCTGCGGGCCGCCGGGATTCCGGTGGCGGTGGTGAGCAACATCGGCTTCGACCTCCGGCCGTTCTTCGCCGCCTGGGGGCTGGCCGACCTGATCGACGCCTACGCGCTGTCGTACGAGGTGGGTCGGTGCAAGCCGGACCCGGGCATCTTCCTGCGGGCCTGCGGGATGCTCCGGGTGGACCCCGAGCGGACCCTGATGGTCGGCGACACCCCCGCCGACGCCGGGGCGGTCGCCGCCGGCTGCGGGGTGCTGGTGCTGCCGGCCGCCGGCCCTGGTCGTCCCAGTGGTCTCGGCGCCGTGCTCGACCTGGTCCTGCCATCCCCATGATCGACACTTCCGGCCGGACCGCGGCGGTCGGGCTGGTGCTCGGCGGGGCGCTGTCGGTGCACTTCGGCTCCGCCGTCGCCGCGCTGCTCTTCCCCCGGGTCGGGGTGGCCGGCACGGTGACCCTGCGGCTGGCCATCGGGGCCCTGCTCATGCTGCTGGTGTGCCGACCCCGGTTACGCGGGCACGACCGGGCCGACTGGCTCGCCGTCGGTGCCTTCGGGCTCGCCCTGGCCGGCATGAACTCGGTCTTCTACCAGGCCATCGAACGCATCCCGCTCGGCCTGGCGGTGACCCTGGAGGTGCTCGGGCCGCTCACCCTGTCGGTGCTCACCGCCCGCCGGTGGACCGCCTGGTGCTGGGCCGGGCTGGCGCTGGCCGGGGTGGTCCTGCTGGGCCAGGGCGGATTCGACCGGCTGCACCCGGTCGGCGTCGCCCTCGCGCTCGGGGCGGGCGCGCTGTGGGCCGCGTACATCGTCTGCTCCGCGCGGGTCGGCGGCCGGTTCCCCGGCACCGACGGGCTGGCCCTCGCCCTGGCCCTGGCCGCCGTGCTCACCCTGCCGCTCGGGCTGATCGACGCCGGGGCCCGGCTGTGGCACCCGGGGGTGCTCGCGCTCGGCGCGGGGCTGGCGCTGCTCGCCTCGGTGCTGCCCTACACCCTGGAACTGCTGGCCCTGCGCCGGCTGGCCACCTCGACCTTCGCGGTGCTGATGAGCCTCGGGCCGGCGCTCGCCGCGCTCGCCGGCTGGCTGATCCTCGGCCAGGACCTGCACCCGGTCGAGGTGCTGGCGATCGGCCTGGTGGTCGTCGCCAGCATCGGCGCGGTCCGGGCCGCCGCCCCGCGCGTCGCCGCCCCTCCCGGCGGGTAGGTGGCCGGCGGGTGGGGCGGTCCTGCCCTGCCCAGACCGGTGCCGCCGGTGGACGGTCCGATCAGCGCTGCCGCCGCAGGGGCCGCTCAGCGCAGCAGCCGCACCGCCCCGGGCACCGCGGTGATCCGCACCGGCAGGTCCAGGGACCGCTCGCCGTCGGCGTACGTGGTGATGCCCTCGGCGGCCACCTCGACGGTACGGGCCCGGTAGCTGCGCACCAGCGGATGCGCCACGTGGGTGCCGGCGTAGATGCGCGGCTTGACCCGGATCAGGGTGCGCCGGTCGAACCGGCCGCCGACCACCACGTCCAGCAGCCCGTCGGTGGGGTCGGCGGCGGGGCAGATCCGCATCCCACCGCCGTAGCTGGCGCAGTTGCCCACGGCGATCAGCACGGCGTCCACGTGGTGTTCCGTGCCGTCGAGGCGCAGCGTGTAGCGACGCGGGCGCAACCGGGCCAACTCGACCAGGATCGCCAGGTCGTACCGGCGGGGGCCGCGCGGCCAGCGCATCCGGTTGGCGCGCTCGTTGACGATCGCGTCGAAGCCGGCCGCGAGAACCGCGCCGTACCAGCGGTCGGCGCCACCGGCGGTGGACATCCGGGCCAGGTCGACCGGGTGGGTGCGACCGGCGCGCAGCGCGGCGGCGATCACCTCGACGGCGGCGAGCGGGTCGGCCGGGAACCCGGTGTCGGCGGCGAAGTCGTTGCCGGTGCCGGCCGGCACCGGGCCGAACGGCACGGCCGTGCCGGCGACCACCTGGAGGGCCTGGTGGACGGTACCGTCACCGCCGACCGCGACCAGCGCGGACGCTCCGGCGGCGACCGCCGCGCGGCAGGCCGCCTCCGCTTCGGCCGGGGTGTGCGCGGTGAGCAGTTCCACCGGCCGACCGGCCGTGGCGAGGCCGTCGAGCACCCGGGGCAGCAGACCCCGATGGCGGCCCCGGCCGGCGGTGGGATTGGCGAGCACGGCGACCGGGCCGGCCGCCCGGTGATCGTCTGCGGTCACGGCGAGCACCGTACCCGTTCGTACCACGCTCCGGGGGTCACCTCGCGTAACACATCCTAGGTAGCTAGGTGGTTGGTGGGGCGGTCGTCGGGCCCGGCGGCCGGTGGGTGGGTTCCCCGGCATCGTGGCGGGGGCGCAGTGGGGTTCCGAGCCTCCTTCCGGCCTCCCGGCAGGACACCGTTGCCGGGAGGCCGGGGAAGAAGCCGCCCGCCGGGGCGACCGCCTCGCTGGTGCCGGCCCGGCACCAGCGAGGCGGTCGATCGGAAAGGCCGGCCACCGGCGAGGCCATCGATCGGAAAGGGCAATCAGCGGATGGGGTCCCCGACCCCGTCACGCCCCACCGCCGGCTACGGACGGCCGGTCAGCCGTGCGCCTTCTGCTGGCAGGGGACGCAGAATCGGGCCTGCGGCAGCACCTCCAGCCGTTCCGCCGGGATCGCCGCCTCGCAGCGTTCGCAGCGGCCGTAGCCGCCCTCGGCCAGCCGTCGCAGCGCTGCGGCCAGGTGGTCCAGGCTCTGCCGGGTGGCCGCGATCAACGCGCCCCGGGTGTGCGCCTCGGCCGGGTCGCCGGTGTCGGCGGTCAGCTCGGTCAACCGGGCCGTCTGCGTCGCGAACTGATCGGTGAGGGCCTGGCGGAGCATGGTCAGCCGGTGCTGTTCGGCCTGGTGGTGCAGGTCGGTGCTCATGGTGTGTCCTTTCGGGGCACCGCGCTTCGGGAAGCGGGGAACGACGGGCAGAAAAAGGGACGGAAACAGAAAAAGGGCCGAAGCCGAAATGGCTTCGCCCTGGTGGCCGATCCGGAGGAGGAGCGTTTCTCCGGGTGGGCCACGCCCGGCGGGGATCGGGCTCGGCCGCCCCTGGGTGGGCACCACGGCGGACTGTGCCGCACCGGGCACCACCGCCTCGAACCGGCCGACCACGACCGCCGTCACCGGAGAACCGGTGGCGGCGGGACGGCGCAGTCGAACGGCCAGGGACATGAGGCCCACCATAGGCCGCGCCCCGAGGAAAGCCAACGGATAACGCCACGGACACCCGCCGCCGGACCGCCATCGGCGGCGCGGCGGCCCGGACCGCCGGCTGTGCTTACATGGGCACCATGGCACAGCCGGTGATCCTCACCATCGACGACGACCCCGCCGTCTCCCGGGCCGTGGCCCGGGACATCCGCCGCCGGTACGGCGACCGGTACCGGGTGGTCCGGGCCGACTCCGGCTCCGGCGGGCTGGACGCGCTGCGGGAGATCAAGCTGCGCGGTGAACGGGTGGCGGTGCTGCTGGCCGACTACCGGATGCCCGAGATGAACGGGATCCAGTTCCTGGAGGCCGCGATGGACCTCTTCCCGGCCGCCCGCCGGGTGCTGCTGACCGCGTACGCCGACACCGACGCGGCGATCGACGCGATCAACGTGGTCGACCTGGACCACTACCTGCTCAAGCCGTGGCACCCGCCGGAGGAGAAGCTCTACCCGGTGGTCGACACCCTGCTGGAAGCCTGGGCGGCCAGCCCCGACCAGGCCAGCGACGAGATCCGGGTGGTCGGGCACCGCTGGTCGGCGCCGTCGTTCGCGGTCCGGGACTTCCTTGCCCGCAACCTGGTGCCCTACCGCTGGCTGCTCACCGACGACCCGGAGGGCGGCCGGCTGCTCGCCGCCGCCGGGGCCGACGCGACCGACGTACCGCTGGTGGTCACGCCGGACGGCAAGGCGCTGGTCGCCCCGACGGAGGCGGAACTGGCCGCGGTGGCCGGGCTCACCGTCGCCCCGGCAGCCGACTTCTACGACCTGGTGGTGGTCGGTGGCGGGCCGGCCGGGCTCGGTGCCGCCGTCTACGGGGCCTCGGAGGGGCTGCGCACCGTGCTGGTGGAGCGGCGGGCCACCGGCGGCCAGGCCGGGCAGAGCAGCCGGATCGAGAACTACCTCGGCTTCCCCGACGGGGTGTCCGGCGCCCAGCTCACCGACCGGGCCCGCCGGCAGGCGCTGAAGTTCGGTGCGGAGTTGCTCAGCACCCGCGAGGTGGTGGGGCTGGAGAGCGCCGGGGCGGCCCGGCTGCTGCACTTCGGCGACGGCAGCACCATCGCCGCGCACACGGTGGTGCTCGCCACCGGAGTGTCCTACCGGGTGCTCGACGCGCCCGGTCTGGCCGACCTGACCGGTCTGGGGGTGTTCTACGGCGCGGCGTCCACCGAGGCCCCGAGCTGCGTCGACCAGGACGTCTGGATCGTCGGCGGGGCCAACTCGGCCGGCCAGGCGGCGGTGCACTTCTCCCGGTACGCCAGCCGGGTGCACCTGCTGATCCGGGGCGCCGACCTCACCGCGTCGATGTCGTCGTACCTGATCCAGCAGTTGGAGCGCAACGACCGGATCGTGGTGCACCCGCACACCGAGGTGGTCGGCGGCGCGGGTGACGGGCATCTGGAACGGCTGCGGCTGCGCGACACCCGCAGTGGCGACGTCCGCGAGGTGGACGCCTCCTGGTTGTTCATCTTCATCGGCGCGGAGCCACGCACCGAGTGGCTGGACGGGGTGCTGGCCCGCGACGAGCGGGGCTTCATCGTCGCGGGTCCCGACCTCACCGCGGGCGGCCGGAAACCACCCGGCTGGACCCTCGCCCGCGACCCGTACCACCTGGAGTCGAGCCTGCCGGGGGTGTTCGCCGCCGGTGACGTGCGGGCCTCGTCGGTCAAGCGGGTCGCCTCGGCGGTCGGTGAGGGCGCGATGGCCGTCTCGCTGGTACACCGCTATCTGGAGGCACAGTGAGCGACACCGACGAACGACTCACCCCGGACCAGCTACGGGAGCTGTTCCTCTTCGCCGCCCTCGACCCCGAACAGCTCGACTGGCTGGCCGAGCACGGCCGGGTCGAGCAGCGGGCCGGCGGCACCGTCGTCTATGCCGAGGGTGAGCCGGCGAGCTGCTTCTTCACCCTGCTGTCCGGCACGGTGTCGATGAGTCGGCGGGTGCACGGCGACGACCTGGAGGTCAACCGCACCGACCAGCGCGGGGTGTACGGCGGAGCCACCCAGGCGTACCTGGGCGGGCAGGTCGACCAGGTCTACCTGAACACCCTGCGGGCGATCACCGACGCCGAGTTCCTGGTGCTGCCCGCCGAGACGTTCGCCCACGCGGTGCGGACCTGGTTCCCGATGGCGATGCACCTGCTGGAGGGGCTGTTCTTCGGGATGCGGGACACCCAGACCATCATCGGCGAACGGGAACGGCTGCTCGCCCTGGGCTCGTTGTCCGCCGGGCTCACCCACGAGCTGAACAACCCGGCCGGCGCGGCCGTACGGGCCACCTCCGCGCTCCGCGACCGGGTCGCCGGGATGCGGCACAAGCTGGCGATGATCGCCGACGGCCGGCTCGACGGCCGCCGGCTGCACACCCTGGTGGAGTTGCAGGAGGAGGCGGTGAAGCGGGCCGCCCGCGCGCCGCAACTGTCCCCGATGGCCGCCAGCGACGCCGAGGACGAGCTGGCCGACTGGCTGGACGAACACCAGGTCACCGCCGGCTGGGACCTGGCGCCGACGCTGGTCGCCGCCGGCCTGGACACCGGCTGGCTGGAGCAGGTACGCGAGGTGGTCGGCCCGCAGGACATGGAGTCGGCGGTGCGGTGGCTGTCGTACACACTGGACACCGAGCAGTTGATGGCCGAGATCGACGACGCGGTCACCCGGATCTCCACCCTGGTCGGCGCGGCCAAGCAGTACTCGCAGCTGGACCGGGCCCCGCACCAGGTGGTGGACGTGCACGACCTGCTCGACGCCACCCTGGTGATGTTCAAGGCGAAGATCCCACCCGGGGTGCGGGTGGTCCGGGAGTACGACCGGGACCTGCCGCCCATCCCGGCGTACGCGGCGGAACTGAACCAGGTGTGGACGAACCTGATCGACAACGCCCTGTCGGCGATGGGCGCGGACGGCGTGCTGACGCTGCGCACCGGGCGGGCCGGCGACCTGTTGACGGTCGAGGTCGCCGACACCGGACCGGGCATTCCCGAGGCGGTCCGGCCGCGCATCTTCGAACCGTTCTTCACCACCAAGGGCGTCGGTGAGGGCACCGGGCTGGGGTTGGACATCTCGTACCGGATCGTGGTCAACAAGCACCACGGAGACATCCGGGTCGACACCGTGCCGGGGTCGACCGTGTTCCGGGTGCTGCTGCCGTTCACCGCGCCCGCCCACGCCGGCTGACCGGTCGGCCCGGCGATCGGGGCAGTAGCGGCGAGATCCGGGCAATACGGAAGGCAGTGATCGCGCAATCACGGAGGATAGTGGTTGATCGCCGGTGCGGACAAGTAGTGGTTCCCCTCCTGTCGCCCGGTAGTTACCCGGCCATACGCTCGGCCCCGGGGAGCCCGCCGTCCGCCGCAACCGGCCGGCAGGTCGCCGTACCCCGTCCCCGACGCCTGCGGAGGCCACCGTGACCATCGACCGGGTGACGACCGGGCCGGCTACCGCCGGCACCGCGGTCGGATACACCGTGGAGGAGCTCGCCCGCAAGGTGGGGATGTCGGCGCGCAACATCCGCGCCCACCAGGCCCGCCGGCTGCTGGCCCCACCGGTGCGCCGAGGTCGGGTCGCGCTCTACGACGACACGCACGTCCGCCGCCTCGAGGCCATCCTGACCCTGCAACGGCAGGGCTTCAACCTGGTCTCCATCGAGGCGATGCTCGGCGTGCGCAACGGCGACGAGGCACCCGACGGACTGACCGCGATGCTGCAACGGCTGGCCACCGAACGGCCCGCGCTGACCCATGCGCTGACCCGGCACGGGGTGATCGGACGGGCCCCGGACGGGACGGTCCGCACCGTACGGCCCCGGCCGCTGCGGGCCGCGCTGGACCTGCACCGGGTGCGGATGGGCACGGTGCCGGCGTTGCAGGCGCTCAGCGAGGTGCTGGACAGCGTCAAGCCCCTCGCCGACGAGCTGGTCGCGGCCGTCACCGCCCGGATGCTGGCCCTCGCCCCCGAACTGGGTGGCGCCGGGTCCCGCCCGTCGTGGTCCGACGCCGACCGGGAGACGATCCTGCTGACCCAGGGTGTGGTCAACGTGCTCACCGAGGCGTTCCGACTGGCCGTGGAGAGCCAGGCCGAGGCGCACGTCGCCGAACTGCTGGAGAATCAGCCCGGCCCCGAGCCGTCCGGCGACAACGGCTGACCCGGGCCCGGGCACGGGGCCGGCGACGACGCACCGGACGGTCGTCCACACCGCCACCCGGTCACCGGTCGGTGTCATCGAAACGGGACACCCAGGCAACCAGACCGGACCGGGACTCCACCCCCGCCTTGCGGTAGATCCGGGTCAGGTGCGCCTCCACGGTGCGCGGGCTGATGTGCAGCTGACGGCCGATCAGCCGGTTGGTGACGCCGGTGGTGGCCAGCCGGGCGATGTGCCACTCCCGGTCGGTCAGTGCGGTCTCGGCGAGCGCCCGCAACGGTCGGGCCAGCCGCAGGGCGACCCGTTCGGTGCCACACCGGGCCGCCAGTTCCAGTGCCCGGTGGCGGGCCCGGGCGGCGGCGGGGCCGCCCTGGTCCACCGCCTCCGACGCCCGGGCGATCGAGACCAGGGCCAGGCTGTGCCGCAGCACCATGCCGGCGGCCCGGAACCGGTCCGCCGCGGCGCGCAGGTAGGGCATGGCCGCCGACACTTCCCCCTGGGCGAGCAGCACCTCCCCGTACGCCGACTCGGCGAAGGCGCGCTGCCCCGGCAGACCGATCAGGTCGGCGGCCGCCAACGCGGCCCGGGCCCGCCGCTGCGCCTCGGGCAGGTCCCCGGCGGCCAGCGCGGCGGTGCAGAGCACTTCGTGCCACATCGGACGCAGGGACGCCTGGAGGCGGGTCAGCCGGCCGTCCCCACCGGCGTCGGTGAGCATCTCCCGACAGGTGGCCGGGTCGCCGGCGAGCAGGGTCGCGGTCGCCAACGCGGTCGCCGCGGTACGTCCGGACCAGCTGTCCAGGTCACTGGCGAGCTCCACCGCGCTGCGGGCCAACGCCACCGCGCGTTCGTCGTCGCGGGGGCCGCCCCGCCAGGCGGTGCCCTGCGCCTCGAAGGCGAGCGCGAAGCTGAGCAGGGAGCGGCTGCCGATCCGGCGGGCGACGGCCCCGGCCTCGGTGGCCAACGCGATCACCGTGCCGAGCTGACCCCGGTGGTAGGCCACCTGACTCCGACCGAGCAGCAGTTGGCAGAGACCGTCGTCGCGGTGGGCGTCGCGGACCAGGGCGATCCCCCGGTCCAGATGCCGGGTGGCGTCGGCGGGTCGCTCCAGGAACAGCTCGGCCAGCCCGAGCGCCAGCAGGCAGTCGGGATGGTCGCGCAGGTCCCGGTCGGGCAGCGCGTCGATGATCGGCACACCCGTGGCGAGCAGCCCGCGGGCGATGTCGACGTCGCCGTCGTGGGCGGCGGCGAGTACGCGTACCGCGAGCAGACCGGCCCGGTCGATGCCGCTGGCCTCGCCGTCGGGTGCACCGCCGGGCACCGGCGAGGGGTGGCCGGACAGGATGCCGACGGCGCCCAGTTCGGTGGCGAGCTGGTACGCCCCGGCGGTCGGCGTCGGCATGCCGATCAGCTCACGGCGGCTGATCGCGGCGGCCTCCGCGTAGTTGCCGAGCAGCCGTTCCACCCGGACCCACTGGGCGACGGCGGCGGCCCGACGGCCGGTCGGGTCGACGGGCAGCTCGGGGACGACCTCCCGCAACAGCGTCCGGCTCTCGGCGAGGTTCCCCGCCTCCCCGGTGATCCGGGCCAGCAGCAGGGTGACGTCGTGCCGGCTGTCGGGGGAGCCGGCCGGTGGCCGCAGTGCGCGCAACGCCGCCCGCAGCCAGCGGACGGCCAGTTCCGGGGCATCGCGGCGGATCTCCCGGGCGGCCCGGCAGAGCACCTCGACGTACGGTTCGACCGGCCGGTCGTGGGGCAGGCCGAGCAGCTGGTCGACCTGTGCCACCCGCTCCGCCGGAGGCGCGCCCCGGGCGAGCAGCGCGGTCAGTGCCCGGTGGTGGGCCTCGACCCGCCAGGCCGGATCGGTGTCCTGACGGACCGCCGAGCGCAGCACCGGATGTCGGAAGGTGAACCGTGCCGTCGCCGGGACGACCCGCAGCAGGTCGCGACGGACCAGCCGCCACGCGGACTCGCCGGCCAGTTGCGCCGGCAGTTGGGCGACCTCGGCGAGCAGTTCCACCGCGCACGGCGTGTCGAACACGGCCGCGGCGCGCAGGCACGCCGTGTCGGCCGGGGGCAGGCCGGCCCATTCGGCGCGCAGGGTGGCCACCGCCCGGTCGGTGAGCCGGGGCGGGCCGGTCGACGGGGCGTCCCGGTCGCCGCCGGCCGGTTCGACGACGGCCAGCGCGGCGAGGTAGCCGGGGTTGCCGGCGGCCCGGTCATGGCGTTCGTCCAGCTCGCCCGGGTCGTCCTGCGGGTACATCTCGACGGTTTCGGCGAGGCTGAGTGGCCCCAGCTCGATCCGCTCCCGACACCCGCCTGCGGGGACGCCGGTGTCGGGCGGGCCGAACGGCATCGCGGTCGCCATCTGCCGGGGCCGGTAGGCCAGGATCAGCAGCAGCGGTGCGGGCACCGGGTAGCGCAGCAGGTGGGTGACGAGCCCGATGGAGGAGACGTCGGCCCAGTGCAGGTCGTCCAGGACGAGGGTCAGCCCGTCCCGGGCAGCCAGGGCGAGCAACCGACGGGCCAGTTGGTAGGTGCGGAACAGCCGCACGTCGACCGGGCCGGCGACACGGGGCAGCAGCGCACCGTCGGGTTCGGCCCCGCCGCCGGGGTGCCGCCGCGGGTCGGCACGGGGCGGCCGGGCGGCGCCGAAGGCGTGCCGGAAGACGTGGAACGGGATGCCCTGCTCGGCCTCCACACCGGTGCCGACGACGAGGGGCAGGGTCGGCGCGCAGCGGGCCAACGCGGCGTGCACCAGGCGGGTCTTGCCGATTCCCGGGTCGCCGACCACCTCGCAGACCACCTGCGTTCCGGTGCGCACGCTGTCGACGTGAGCGGCGCGGATACGCGCGACCTCCGACCGCCGTCCGACGAATGGTGGGCCGGACACCACATTCTCCAGCCCGGCTGCCATCACGCAGATCACGTGCTTTCCCTGCGACACTCCAATGGGGATCGACGGGACTATACCGGGGCCCGAGGAACACGAGGAACATCGATGCCGACGGGCTGGCCGAACGACTCCACCCGCTGGCCGTACGGGTGGTGAAATCAGCCGCTTGCGCTATGGCGACGACGCCGAGGCGTCCACCGGCCGCCGGGCCCGGGTCAGGGTGTGACCCGGGCGACCGGCAGCGCGGTGAGCAGGCGGATCTGCGCGGTACGGGACTCGTCGATGCGTCGGGCCAGGTCGCGGACGGCCGGGGAGGCCGCCAGCGCCAGGTGGGCCCGGGCCAGTTCCGCCGCCTGCCGTTGCTGCGCCACCAGCACCGCCACCAGGACGGCGTCGTATCCGGCGGCCGGGGTGTCCCGCAGCCGGGACACCGGGTCGGGTGCGCCGCTCGGGTCGGGATGCTCGTGCCGGTGCCCGCCGGGGTCCGGCCCGGCGGCGCGGAGCCACTCGCGGGCCTGGGCGACCTCGTCGGTCTCGGTCGCCTCGACGGCGGCGACCAGGGTACGCAGTCCCGGCTGCCGAATCCGCTGTGGCGCGACCCGGACGATGGCCAGGGTCCGCTCCTGGTGGGCCGTCATGGCGTGCAGGAACACCCGGTCGAGTCCGCCGACCACGGTCGACGCACCTGACCCGTTCGACGGGGACGGCACGGGGGTGGCCGGGGATGCGGCGGGCGCGCACCCGGCGAGCAGCAGCACCGCGGCGACCACGACGGCCAGGCGTCGCGGCACACCGCGGGGTCGGTGGCGGCCGGGGCGGGAGCGGTCAACGGTGGACGGTGGACCCCCGACACCCGCCCGCCGAGGCAGGAGCGCGGCTGGTGATCGTCGGTCGGGCACGGTCGACTCCGGTCAGACCTGGGTCCACAGGGCGGGCACGTACGGCGGTTCCCAGCCCGGGATCGCGGTGTGCGCCTGCCGGCACCGGTAGCTCACCGCCTGGTAGGTGACCAGGTCGCCGACCTGGTAGCTGCGACCGGCGGCCCAGGTGCCGCCGACGGTCGGCGAGGGGGCCGGGGTGGTCGGGGGCGGGGTGGTCCGGGTCGGGGTCGGGCCCGGGGTGCGGGTCGGCGTCGGGCTGGGGCTCGGGGTCGGGCCACCGCCGCCGAGTTGCACGTCCACGCAGGCGTAGAAGGCGTTGGCGGTGTCGGAGATGTTCCAGACGGCGAGGATCTTCTGCCGGCCGGAGAAACCGCCCAGGTTGACGGTGTGCGAGACGGTGGCCTCGGGTTGCCGGCCGCCGCCGTCGACGACACCGACCCGGGTGCCGCCGATGAAGTACTCCCAGTTGCTGGTGGCGTGCCGGGCCGTGTTCACCCAGGTGAAGGTGACCGTGCTGCCGACCGGGGTGGCCGGCCAGCCCCGGTCGTCGTCGTCGAGGACGGCGAACTGGGTGATCCCGGCGCTGCAACTACGCAACCCCTTGCGGCCTTCGACGCTCTGCGGCTCGTACCGGATCTGGCCGCAGTCGGGCACCTTCCCCTGGGCGCAGAGGGCCTGGCGGCTGGGTGGGGCGGAGACGTAGCCGTGGGCCTGGGCGGGCGCGGCGAGGCCCAGGGAGGTGACGACGGCACCTGTCGCCACCAGGGGGACGGTGAGGGTTCGACGCATGGGGACTCCTCGAAGCTGGGGGCGGTCGTCGGACGATGGGGACGGGCACCGGCTGCCCTGCGCCGCTCCGCGGGGATAGACGTCAGGCGATTGACTCCACCGTAAATTAAAGTTTGTTAACAGTAAAGTCGGCATACCGTTCTTTCTGCCTGGTCGTGCGTCATCCGAAGGCGAGGTCGGCCCGGTCGGTGCTGGCACGACCCGGGACCGCCCCGGCCCACGACGGGTAACCGCACGCTCATGGAGTGCCGGCCCTCACCCCGGCCGAA
Organism: Micromonospora matsumotoense; assembly: GCF_900091525.1. Classification (GTDB taxonomy): domain Bacteria; phylum Actinomycetota; class Actinomycetes; order Mycobacteriales; family Micromonosporaceae; genus Micromonospora; species Micromonospora matsumotoensis. Next base: position 531,424 of record NZ_FMCU01000002.1, on the reverse strand, counting down.
CTCACCGCCGTGCTGGCCGTCCCGGGCCGCTCCGGCATCGCCGCCCGCTGGCAGCCGGAACGCGCCGAGCTGGACCGGGAACTGCGCGAGGTGCGGGCGCGCGGCTGGGCCCTGGCCGACCAGGACCTGGCCGCCGGCATCCGGTCGGTCGCCACCGCGGCGTCCCGAAGGCCGGCGAAGGAGCCGGCTGGCGAACGCGGGTTGCCCCGAAACGCCGGAGCGGCAGGACGACGAGCAGGGCGATCGCCACCAGGAAACAGCTGGCGTGGCGAAGGTGGCGGCGTTGACGAGGGCGCCGACCAGCATGACCAGCACCAGCCTGGGCCTTGCCAGCTGCGCGATCTCGCCCCGAAGGGACGAGCCGACCGGAGCGCCCCGAGGGCTCGTTGCGACCCGGGCCGGGAGGCCCATGACGACCCCACCGGCGGCGGGCAGGCAGAGCAGGGCGATCGCCCAGAAGGTCGCCCGCCAGCCCAGCAGCATGCCGAGCAACGCACCGCCAGGAACTCCGGCGATGACGGCCACGGTCGTCCCCGAGAGCAGCACCGCCAGCGCACGCCCCTTCCGGTCGGCGGCGACGAGCGTGGCCGCCGTGCTCAGTGCCACCGCGAGGAAGCCGGCGTTGGCCAGGGCGGCGACCACCCGGGTGCCGAGCAGCACCGCGAAGCTCGTGGTGAGAGCGCCCACCACGTGAGCCACGGCGAAGGCCAGCACGAAGCCCAGCAGGCTGGTCCGGGCCGGCCAGCGGCGCGCGAGCGCCGCCATCAGCGGCGCGCCGACGATCATCCCGACGGCGAAGGCCGAGGTCAGAAGCCCGGCGGCCCCGACCGACACGTCGAGGCTCGTGGCGATGTCCGGCACCAGGCCGGCGAGCATGAATTCCGAGTGCCCATGGCGAAGACCGCCAGGGCAAGCAGGTAGAGCGACAGGGGCGCGAGGAGCTCCGAGGTGGGAGAGAACGGGAAGACGTCTCGTCACCACGCGGTCAGCGCCCAGGGGTGCGCGCGACGGTCTCCGGCAGCACGGGCTGCGGGGACGCGGGCGGTGAACTCAGTGGTTCAGGGGGCTGACGGCGTGACCGAAAGCCCCCACCTTGGCTGCCTCAGGGCTCGACATGGCCTGCAACCACTCAGAGCCACCGGTCGTCACGCAACCGGATTCGACCCGGGTGCGGGTCGCCGACCGGGTGCCCCGCAGCAGCCGGCGGCCCACCCCGGACGGTTGCCGACTATCGCCGGGAAGACCTGCTCCACGATGGTCAGCAGGGTGGCGGTCAGCAGCAGGTGCACCTGACCCCGGTCCAGGGTGCCCCGCTGGAGCCACTCCCGGGCGGTCGAGGTGGCCAGCCCGCCGTACGCCCGGATCATGCCGCGCAACTCGGCCCGGTACGCGGTGACGTCGGCCAGCCCCACCGCGACGAGCACGCTGTCCGCCGCGACCTCCTCGGCCCCGGTCAGCACCTGGGCGACGTCGGCGTCGTGGCCCATCCCCCCGGCGGTCACCGCGGCCAGCCAGGAGGTGCGGTGCCGGGAGACCACGTCGAGGAACCAGGTGACGCTGGCATCGACCCGGGTGCGCAGGTCACCGGCCGGCAACCGCTCGACGGCCACCTCGGGGACGGTCACCATCACCCGGATGACCTCCAGATAGAGCTGCTTCTTGGTGCCGAAGTAGTGGTTGATCAGGCCCCGGGCCACCCCGGCCTCGCGGGCGATGTCGGTGGTCGACACGTCCGCGTACGGGCGTACGCCGAACAGCCGCACCGCGCAGGCGAGGATCTGTCCCCGCCGGGCGTCGGGCTCCAGCCGCCGTCGCGGCGATTCCGTGTCGACACTCACCCATCGACCCTATCGGCCGGTCAGCGGCGTGCGCCCCGGGTCGGGCCGGTCCCGCCAGCCGGGCGCAGCGATCGGCGACGGTCGCTGCGGGGTGGCCGCCGCCCGAGAGTGATCAAGGATTGTTGACAGGCCGCCAACAGGGCGTGAGGGTGTATCCATGCCGACGCCTGGACTCGACAACTACACCTCACCGTGGCGCGAGCCCGAGCACGACGACCTCGCCGCACTGGCCCGCAGCTTCTTCACCCGCGAGGTGCTGCCGCACACCGAGCGGCTGCTGGCGCAGGGCCACCCGGACCGCGACCACTACCGGCGCGCCGGTGAACTGGGCCTGCTCGGCCTCTCCGTGCCCGAGGAGTACGGCGGTGGCGGCGGTGGCTTCACCCACGAGGCGGTCCTGCTGCACGAGCAGACACACACCGGGGAGAGCACCCTCGGGCTGGGCGTGCACAGCGGCATCGTCACCGGCTACCTGGTCGCCTACGGCAGCGCGGAACAGCAGCGGCGCTGGCTGCCCGCCCTGTGCCGCGGCGACCTGGTCGGGGCGATCGCGATGACCGAACCGGACGGCGGCTCCGACCTCCAGGCGATGCGGACCCGGGCCGTCCGCGACGGCGACGACTACCTGGTCACCGGGGCCAAGACGTTCATCAGCAACGGCGGCCTCGCCGACCTGCTCATCCTGGCCGTCAAGACCGACCCGGCGCAGCGGGCCGCCAGCATCTCCCTGCTGGTCTGCGAGGTCGGCGACGACCTGGCCGGCTTCCGGCGGGGCCGGCTGCTGTCCAAGATCGGGCTGCACGGCAACGACACCGCCGAGCTGTTCTTCGACGACCTACGGGTGCCGGCGACCCACCTGCTCGGCGGGGCCGAGGGGCTCGGCTTCGGCCAGATGATGCGGCAACTGCCCCAGGAACGCCTGGTCATCGGCATCGGGGCGGTCGCGGCGATGCAGCGGGCGGTGGAGCTGACCACCGCGTACGTCAAGGAACGCACCGCCTTCGGCAAGCCGTTGATCGGCCACCAGAACACCCGGATGGTGCTGGCCGAGTGCGCCACCCGGACCCGGGTCAGCCGGGTCTTCCTCGACGACTGCATCGGCCGGCACGACCGGGGCGAGCTGGACGTGGCCACCGCGGCGATGGCGAAGTCCTGGCTCACCGAGGGGCAGTGCGAGGTCGTCGACCGCTGCCTGCAGCTGTTCGGTGGCTACGGCTACACCACCGAGTACCCGATCGCCCGGATGTACGCCGACGCCCGGGTGCAGAAGATCTACGGCGGCACCAACGAGATCATGAAGGAGCTGATCGCCCGTGCCCTCTGACGCCGGCCCGCCCACCGCCGGGCCACTGGCCGGGGTGCGGGTGGTGGAGCTGGCCAGCCTCGCGCCGGCCCCGTTCGGCTGCATGGTGCTGGCCGACCTCGGCGCCGACGTGGTACGGGTCGACCGGCCGGGCGACCCCGGCCCGGGACGGCTGGCCGCCCCGACGACCGGCCCGCTGCACCGGGGCCGTCGGGTCACCGCCCTCGACCTGAAGTCCCCCGCCGGGGTGGCCGACCTGCTGCGCCTGGTCGAGCAGGCCGACGTGCTGGTCGAGGCGTACCGGCCGGGGGTGGCCGAGCGGCTCGGCTTCGGGCCCCGGGTCTGCCACGACCGCAACCCCCGACTGGTGTACGCCCGGCTGACCGGCTGGGGCCAGGACGGCCCGCTGGCCGCCCGCGCCGGGCACGACATCGACTACATCGCGGTGGCCGGGGCGCTGGAGCCGCTGGGCCGCCCCGGCGAGCGCCCGCACGCCCCGTTGAACCTGCTCGGCGACTTCGGCGGGGGCGGGATGCTGCTCGCCACCGGGGTGCTGGCCGCGCTGCTGGAACGGGAACGCTCCGGCCTCGGGCAGGTGGTCGACGCCGCGATGGTCGACGGGTCGGCGCTGCTCACCGCGTTCCTGCACGGCCTGGTCGCCGCCGGCCGGTGGTCCGCGCCGCGCGGCGGCAACCTGCTCGACGGCGGCGCACCGTTCTACGACACCTACCGCACCGCCGACGACCGGTTCGTGGCGGTGGGCGCGTTGGAGCCGGCGTTCTACGCCGCGCTGCTGGCCGGACTGGGCCTGGCCGACGACCCGGGCCTGCCCGCCCAGTACGACCCGGTCGGCTGGCCGGAGCTACGCCGCCGGTTCACCGCCCGGTTCGCCGAGCGCACCCGCGACGAGTGGGCGGCGCTCTTCGCCGACCTCGACGGGTGTGTCGCACCGGTGCTCGTCCCCACCGAGGCGCACCGCCATCCGCACAACGCCGCCCGGGGCACGTTCGTGCGGGTGGGCGACGAGACGCAACCGGCCCCGGCACCCCGGTTCGCGCGGACACCGACGCCACCACCGCGACCGGCTCCGGACCCGGCGCACCCGCTGGACGTCACCACCGTCCTCGACAGCTGGCCCGACCGTCGGTGACTCGTGAACCCGGCGGTCGGTGAGCTGGGGCCGGCCGTGACCTACCGGGCCGGCCGGCGGTGACCTGCCGGGGGCCGTGACCGGGGCCGGCCGGTCGTGGCCCGGGGTGTGGCCCGCCGGCGGTGTGGCCCTGACCGGCGGCGGTGCAGGGCCGTCCTGCGGTGGGGGGTGGTCAGGGCACCGGGACGGCGGGGGCCGGGCGCACGGGTGTCCCGACCGGCAGTTGGCGGTCGTGCCACCGGCTGAGCAGGAGCAGCGAGGTGACCGCGCCGACCAGCGCGAGGAACATGTCCCACTGGGTGTCCCAGACGTCGCCCTGGGTGCCGAGGAAGTCGTCGGCGGCGGAGCCCCCGGCCACCGAGGACCACCACTCGATCATCTCGAAGATCGCGCTGAAGGCCAGGCAGGCGCAGACCACCAGCGGGGCGAGCCAGCGGCTGCCCCGCAGCGGGGAGCGCCGGACGAGGATCTCGCGGACCAGGATCGCCGGCACGAAGCCCTGCACGAAGTGGCCGAGCCGGTCGTACGGGTTGCGGGAGAGGTCGAGCGCGTCGCGTACCCAGTCGCCGAGCGGAACCCGGGCGTAGGTCCAATGGCCGCCGATGATGAGGATCAGCGCGTGCACCGCCAGCAGGCAGCAGAGCAGGGTGCTCAGCGGGAAGCGCCGCCACACCAGCAGCACCACCGGCACCCCCACGATCACCCAGACCGTCTCCAACAGCCAGGTCAGCCGGTCGTGGGGTCGGATGCCGGACAGCACCAGCGCCCCGACGACGAGACCCAGCAACACCGGGGGGACGAGCGTACGGGCCCGGGTCACGGCGACCACCTGTTCGCATCCGTACGGGCGGCCCAGTCGCCGCCCAGCCGCCGACGATAACAGCGCCGTCGCCGGGCCACCGTCGCCGGCCCGGCCGTTCTCGTGGCGGTGGGACCGGTGTCCCGACCCGGCGGTCCCACCGGCGGTCCGGGCCGGAGAGGGTTTGCCGCACATCCATATGGGTCGATATGGTGCAGGCGGGAACCGCCCGTCCCGGCGCCCCACCGTCCCCGAGGGAGTCCCATGCCACCTGCCACCCGCACCCGAGGTTCCCGCCCCCGGCGGCTCGGCCTGCTCGCCGCCGGCACGCTCGCCCTGGTCGCCGCCGCCACCGCCGTCGCCCCACCGGCCGCCTCGGCGGCCACCGTCGACACCGGGGCCAGCTACGTGCTCGTCAACCGGCACAGCGGCAAGGCGATGGACCTGTACGGCTGGTCCACCGCCGACGGCGCCCCGATCAACCAGTACGCCCGCAACGATCTCGCCGTGCAGCAGTGGCGGTTCGTCGACGTCGGCAGCGGCTACTACCAGATCCGCTCGGCGCACAGCGGCAAGGTTCTGGAACTGCCCAACGCGCTCGACGGCACCGCCCTGGTGCAGAACCCGGCGACCAGCGGCAACACCAGACAACACTTCCGGCTCGTCGACTCCGCCGGCGGCTACGTCCGGTTGCTCAACCGGCACTCCGGCAAGGCCCTCGACGTGTGGGAGAGATCCACCGCCGACGGGGCGATGATCTCGCAGTACCAGGATGTCGACGGCGCGAACCAGCAGTGGCAGCTGGCCCGGCCGGGCGGCACGGCCGACTGCGGCAGCGGCGCCTTCCAGGCCGAGGCGGTGCTCAGCGGCGGCACCTGGACCGTCCGCAACGGCGGGACCACCGTGCACACCGGCACCGACCTGCGGGCCGCCGTGCAGGCCGGGGTGAACAGCCTCACCGCCGGCCGGACCAGCAAGCAACGGGTGGTGGTCCGCGGCTCGGGCACGATGAGTGCCAACTCCCGCATCTCGCTGCCCAGCTACACCACCCTCGACGTGTGCGGCACGATCAACGTCACCGGCACCGGCTCCGGCGACCAGGCGCCCGTCTACTCCCGGGGCACCACCCAGGTCGAGGTGCAGCACCTCACCCTCACCGGCACGCCGCTCTACGGGATCTTTCTGCGCAACGTCACCAACGTCGTGCTCGGGCAACTCGACATGCGGCTCTCCGCCGGCCTCGGCGTCCGCATCGACAACCGGGGCGACACCAGCCAGTGGACCCGCAACGTCCGCATCGACACCGTGTACGTCTCCGGCGCCAGCTCGCACGCGGTGGAGACGTACGGCGTCGACGGGCTGACCATCGGCACCGTCACCGCCCGCAACGTCGGCGAGTCCGGCCTGCTGCTCAACCAGACCATCAACGCCACGGTGTCCACCGTCGACGCCGAGAACGCCGGCACCGGCACCGGGTACGCCGCGTTCCGGATGGCCAACCGCAACGGCCGGATCGGCGACAGTTACCCGACCAACATCCGGGTCGGCACCGTCCGGGCCTGGGGTGGCGGCCGGGGCGTGTTCTGCGTCTCCGAGTCCGGCGGCGCGATCATCGACCGGATCGACATCGCCAACACCGGCAACAACGCCGTGCTCATCGAGAACTGCTACGGCGTGAGCCTGGCGACCAGCGGCGGCACGATCAGCGGCGGCGGCGAGGTGCGGCTGGCCGAACGCACCGAGTTCCCCGGCAACCGGGACCTCACCCTGCGCAACTTCACCCTGGTCAACAACCGGATCGTGGAAAACCCCTGCGCCGACAACCTGACCATCAGCAACGTCACCCTGACCAACTCGACGATCAGCCGCTGCTGAACCGACCGACCCGCGCCCGGGCGGCCCCACCGCCCCGCGGTGGGGCCGCCGCACCATCCCCCCGGGTCTCCGCGCCATCCCCCGGGCCGGCGTCAGCGGGTGTCGGTGCCGTGTCGGCGTGGTGTCGGCCGACCGGCGCACGCTGCACGGCATGACAGCTGAACTGATGATCGAGGCCGAGGGCCTGGTCAAGTCCTTCGGGCGCACCCGGGCGCTGCAAGGGGTGGATCTCGCCGTGCCCCGGGGCACCGTGCTCGGGGTGCTCGGCCCCAACGGGGCCGGCAAGACCACCGCCGTACGCATCCTGTCCACGCTGCTGACCCCGGACGCCGGCACCGCCCGGATCAACGGTCTCGACGTGGTCCGCCAGGCCGAGCGGGTCCGACAGTCCATCGGTCTCACCGGCCAGTACGCCTCGGTCGACGAGGACCTGACCGGGCAGCAGAATCTGGAGCTGTTCGGCACCCTGCTGGAGCTCGGCCGCGTCGGTGCCCGGCGGCGGGCCGTCGAACTGCTCGACTGGTTCGACCTGACCGACGCCGCGCACCGGCCGGCCAAGACCTACTCCGGCGGCATGCGCCGACGGCTGGACCTGGCCGCCAGCCTGGTCGGCTCGCCGGACGTGATCTTCCTGGACGAGCCGACCACCGGCCTCGACCCGGCCAAGCGCGAGGACATGTGGGACGTGGTCCGCTCGCTGGTCGCCAACGGGGCGACCGTGCTGCTCACCACCCAGTACCTGGAGGAGGCCGACGCGCTCGCCGACGCCATCACGGTGATCGACCACGGCCGGGTGATCGCGCACGACACCCCGGACGGGCTCAAGCGGGTCGTCGGCGGCCAGACCCTGGAGGTCCGGCCGGCCGATCCGGCGCACCTGGCCCCGACCGCGGCGATCCTGTCCCGGGTGGGCTCCGGCGCACCCGCCGACGAAGTCCGCAAGGGCGTGCTCGCGGTGCCGGTCACCGACGACTCCGCGTTGACCGAGAGCGTCGCCCGGCTGGCCACCGCCGGCATCGCCGTCACCGAACTCTCGCTGCACCTGCCGAGCCTCGACGAGGTCTTCTTCACCCTCACCGGCCGGACCGCGGCCGACGACGACACCACCACCCGTACGGAGGCCGCCGCATGAGCACCCTGACCGGTACCCCGCCGAGGACGGGTCCGACACTGTCCACGGTCGTGGCGAACCCCCGACCCCTGCGCCTGGTGCGGCACTCGCTGGCGCTGGCCAAGCGCAGCCTGATCAAGACCTGGCGTACCCCCGAGGCGTTGATCGACGTCACCCTGCAACCGGCGTTGTTCCTGGTCATCTTCGTCTACGTCTTCGGCGGCGCGGTGGCCGGCTCCACCCACGACTACCTCCAGTACCTGCTGCCCGGCATCCTGGCGCAGACCATCGCCACCGGGTGCATCGCGATCGGCGTCAACCTCAACACCGACATCGCCAAGGGCATCTTCGACCGGTTCCGGTCCCTGCCCGTCCCCCGGTCCGCACCGCTGCTCGGCGCGGTGCTGGGCGACGTGGTGCGGTACGTGATCGTGACCGTGTCGACCCTGGCGATCGGCTACCTGCTCGGCTTCCGGATCGAGGCCGGCCCACTGCGGGCGCTCGCCGGTTGCCTGCTCGCGGTGTTGTTCGCGCTCTGCCTGAGCTGGCTGCCGGTCTACGTCGGGATGAAGGTCCGCACGCCGGGCGCGGTGCAGGGGGTGATGTTCGCGCTGATCATGCCGCTGAGCTTCGCGTCCAACGTGTTCGTCACCGCCGGCACCCTGCCGGGCTGGATGCAGGCGGTGGTGACGGTCAACCCGTTGACCCACCTGGTGACGGCGATGCGCGGGTTGTTCCTCGGCACCCCGGTCGGCGACCACGTGTGGTGGACGCTGCTGTGGTGCGCCGGCTTCGTGGTGGTGTTCATGCCCCTGGCGCTGCGCGCGTACCGCCGGCGGGTGTGACCCGGCCGAGCAGGTCGTCCATCAGCTCACGGATGCGGGCGGTGGCCGCGATGGGCGGTCGCGCCCGCCACCCGGCCAGCAACGGTTCCCGCCGCTCCTCGCCACCGAGGGCGGCGGCGAGCCGTTCGCCGACGCCGGGCGGGAAGAAGGTCGCCGAGTTGCTGCCCAGCCGGGTGCCGAGCGCGAACAACTCCCGGGCGGTCTCGTCCTCGTCGCGGTACGCAGCGAGTTCGGCGCCACCCAACGCCCACGTCCCGATCACCGGCAGGTCCCGGGAGGACAGGGCTTCCCCGCCGGCCTGGGCCAGCAACCCGGCGGCCCGGGCGTCGACGGCACGCCCGGCGGCCGGCCACACCTCGGCGATCCGCAGGTGCAGCACCGCCACCGCGACCCGCAGCACCACCCGGGGCTGCGGCGTTGGGCCGGCCCAGCCCGCCAACGCCCGGACCACCGCGTCGGCGTGGTCGAGCGCCTCGGCGTACCGGCCGCGTTTCCAGGCGAGCCGGGCCAACCCGAGCGACGCCTGCGCGGTGTCCAACTCCTCCCCCTGCCCGGGCACCGCGGTCTCACCCAGCCGCCGCTCGGCCGCCGTATCGCCGGCCAGGGCGAGCTGCACGTCCAGCAGCACCCGGATCCCCCGGGCGTCCTGGGTAGCGCCGATCAACTCCATGTGGTGGACGCCGCACGCCAGCCACTCGATGGCCCGGCTGCCCTCGCGGGCGGTCAGGCCGTGCCCGACAGCCTGTGCCGCCATCGCCATCCCCCAGTGGTCGCCGGCCGCCTCGAACCGGTGGTAGGCATGCTCGGCGTCGACCACGGCGGTGTCCGGCACACCACCGCTGTCCTGGATCGCCGCGCGGGCGAACAGGCCGAACCCCTGCACGTACGGGTCCGGGTGGGCGATCAGCGCGGTGGTGGCCGGCAGCGACTCGGCCAGGTCGAACCGGTCGAACGCCGGCAGCGCCGAGCTGAGCACCCGATGCCGGGAGGAGATCTCCCCCGGTCGCTCCGCCAGCAGCCGGCGCAGCGCCCGCCGGGCGAGCACGGCGAGCCGGACCGGGCCGCTGATACCGGCGTTGACGATCATCAGCAGGCACATCCAGGCGAGCCGGTCGGCGTCGGGCAGCGGCCGACCGCTGGCCCGGCCGGACAGGATCGCCGAACCCCGTCGCCGGTCGGGGACGTCGAGGTGCAGCAGGCCCCGGGCCCACCCGGAGACCTCCAGGTGCAGGCCCCGCACCGCCCACAGGTGGAACAGCGGGGTGGCGATGTCCACGATGGCCGGCTCGTCGTCGTGCCCGAGCGCCCAGCGCAGGCCGGCGACGAGGTTGTCCTGCTCGACGGCGCACCGGTCGAACGCGTCGAGCTGGTCGGGGCCGGTGAACCGGGCGGCGAGCCCGACCGCCTGTTCCCGGGCCCAGCCGACCAGGCCGGCCATCGCCGCAGGGCGGTCGCCGGCCGCGTCGAGGCGGGCCTCGCCGTACTCGCGGACGGTCTCCAACATCCGGTAGCGGGGCGGCCCGTCCCCCTCGACCAGGGTCAGCAGGGACTGTTCGACAAGCGTCGCCAGGCCACGTCGGACGTCGGGGGTCGCGGCGACGGCGGCCGCGAGGTCGGCGGTGAACGGGGCAGGGATCACCGCGACCCGCTGGAGCAGGTCACGCTCGGCGGGTGCGAGCAGTTCCCGGCTCCAGTCGACCATCGCCCACAGGCTGGCGTGTCGTTCCGGCAGGCCGCGCAGGGCGGCGTCGAGCAGCGCGAACCGATCGGTCAGCCCGGCGAGCACGTCGTCGATGGGCATGTGCCGCAGCCGGGCGGCGGCGAGTTCGAGGGCCAGCGGCAGGTTGTCCAGCCGGTGGCACAGCGCCCGCACCCGGGTGGTGTCCCAGGTGGACACCGCGCCACCGGCGCGGGCCCGGGACTCGATCAGCGCGAGCGCGTCGGCGTCGGGCAGCGCGGTCAGCCGGTGGACCCGCTCGCCGGCCAGGCCCAGCGGGGCCCGGCTGGTCGCCAGCACGGCCACCTCCGGTGGGGTCACCGCAACCAGGTCCGCGACGACGGCCGCCACCGTGTCCAGGACGTGTTCGCAGTTGTCCAGCACGATCAGACCGTCGAGATCCGGCGCCAGGGCACGCAACCGTTCCTCGGGGCTGAGCACCCGACGATCGAGGCCCAGGGTGCCGACGCCGACCGTCGTGGTGTCCGCCCCGCCGAGGGCCGCGAGCACGGTGGGCAGCACCTCCTCGGGCGCCCGCAGGCCGGCGAGTTCGATCACCCGGGCCGGCCGGCCGACTGCCGTCGCCCGGCGTACCACCTCGGCGGCGAGCCGGGTCTTGCCCGCGCCGCCGGTCGCCACGATCGTCACCAGGGCCGCCTCGGCGAGCGCCGCGCCCACCGTCTCGACGTCGCGCTCCCGACCGACCAGGGCGGTCACCGGCCGCCGCCACGCCGCCGGCAGGACGCTGCGCGTCGGCCCAGCCTGGGGCACCCGGCCCGACGACGTGGTCAACTCGCCGCGCAGCAACGCCAGGTGGACCTGGGTGATCACCGGCGACGGGTCGGTGCCGTAGCGGTCGGCCAACTCGGCCCGCAGCCGCTCGATCACCTCCTGGGCCTCGGCGTCGCGCCCCTGGGCGGCGAGCACCCGGACCAGCAGGGCGGCCGACGGTTCGTCGGGTGGGGTACGCGCGACGAGCCGACGCAGATCCTCCTCGTCGTACGGACCCGTGCCGGCCAGTGCCGTCTCGGCGCGCAGCGCGACGACGTCGGCGAGGAGCCGGGTGTGCTCGGCGGTGTCCAGCGCCGGCACCTGCGGGAACAGGGCCCGGGCCCGATCTGCCGTGTCCCGGGCGGCCGGCACGTCACCGGCGCGCAGCGCGGCCCGCCCCCGCTCGACCAGGGACCGGGCCCGTACCGCGTCGACGGTGACCTCGTCGACGGGCAGCCGGTAGCCCCCCGGCACGGCGGCCACCGGCAGCCCGAGCCGGCGTACCCGGGACACCAGGGCCTGCACCGCGCCGGTCGCGTCGTCGGGCGGCGCGCCGTCCCACACCGCGTCCACCAGCAGCGGCGTGGAGACCGCCCGGCCCCGGGCGTCGACGAGCGCCCGGATCACCGCGGCGAGCCGTTCACCCCGGACCGGCCGGCCGTCGACCGCGAGCGGCCCGAGGATGGTGATCTGCACGGGTCCAGCATCCCCCACCCGGATGTCGGGCCGTCGCCCGTCCCGGGTCAGCGGCGGGTGCGCCGCGCCCGCCCGACCGCGACCAGCGCGATCATCAGCAGGCCGACGCCGATCCCCCCGATCCCCAGCAGCAGCGACCGGACGCCACCGCCGCCGGCCCGGGGGTCGGCGGCGGTCGCGTCCGGGGCCGACGGCGACCCATCGGACACCGCCGGGGCGGGCGGCGACCCGGCGGACGGGGACGAACCGGCGGGCGAGGGGGTCGCCGACGGCTGTGGCCGGGCGTAGCGCAGCACCGTCGGCCGGGTGCCCGGGGGTTGGCCGGCGGTCTCGGAGACGGTGAGCAGCGACCGGCCGTCCCGGCTGTAGGTGATCGACTCGCCCTGCGGCTCGTCCGGCAGCGCGACGCCCCGGGGTGTCCCGCCGGTCAGTGCGGCCACCACGTCGCCGTCGGTGACGTCGAACTCGAACGCGTCGGCGTAGGTGCGCAGCACCACCCGACGACCGTCCGGGGCGGTGGCCCCGCCGGTGACCAGCCGACGCCCGAAGAACGAGTACGGGTTCGCGGTCGTGGTGCCCGGCAACCGGAGCTGCCCGGCCCGGGTCAACGGCACCGTCGCGGCGGCCCGCAGCGGCCCGGTCGGGGCGTACAGGCCGGCCTCGCCGCCCTGCTTGGTCACCACCACCGGTCGACCGTCCCCGCCGAGCAGCAGCGCCTCCGCGTCGTGCGGGCCGTCGGGGTACGTCAGGCGGTGCAGCACCGGCCGGCGGGCCCCGGGGGCCAGCTTCCACAGCGCCACCGTCGACCGGGTCCGGTCGTTGTCGCCGATGTCCGCGACCCAGATCGTCCCGTCCGCGCCGACCGCCAGGTCCTCGGTGTCGCGGGGCCGCGACGGGAAGGCCACCGTACGCACCACCGCGCACCGGGCGTCGAGGAAGAAGATCCGCCGCCGGGACGCCTCGTCCGAGCCGTCGTTGACCAGCACGAAGCCCGAGTCGGTGGCCACCATCCCGGAGATCTCGGTCAGCCGCTCGTCACGGATCTGGCACACGGTCGTCGGGGCCGCCGCCCGTGCCGTGCCCGGGAAGGCCACCGACGCGACACCCGGGACGATCGTGAGCACGGCGAGCAGGGCCGGCCAGCCGGCCCGTGCGCGCGTTCCCGCTCGCCGCGTCATCGCTTCTCCCCCGCCGTGCCGTGCCGCCGACGGCGGTCCGCCGTCGAAGATCCGAGGACAGGAGCTTGTCCGGTCACCGTCCGCCGCGTCAATGTCGCCACCGCCGCCGACGGACTGAGGCGTACGCCACCGCGCCGGACGGCCGGACGGGCCGGTGCGCCCGGCCGCCGGTGACTAGCCTGGATCGATGCCCCCACGCCTGCCCCACCAGGACCCGGGCACTCCGGACACGGCCGGGCCGCTGCGGTACATCTGGTGGCTGGTCCGCTGTCAGCCGTGGCGGGTGCTGCGCGGCGCGCTGTTCGGCACCGTCTGGATGGTGGGGCTCGCGGTGCGGCCCCTGCTGATCGCCCGGGCCATCGACGACGGGCTGCGCGCCGGTGACACCGGGGCGCTGCTGGGCTGGGTGGCCGCGATCGTCGTCGCCGGGGCGGCGCTGGCCTGGGCGGGCATCATGCGCCACCGGACGATGACGTTCATCCGGGAGGACGCCAGCGCCCGCTCGGCGGCCGTCCTGCTGCGGCAGCTCGCCCGGATCGGCGCGGTGCTGCCCCGCCGGCTCGCCGCCGGTGACGTCGCCACCGTCGGGGGATACGACATCGTGCGCACCTCGCAGGTGCTCACGCTGACCGGCCCCGGGGTGGGGGCCGTGCTGGCGTACGCGGTGGCCGCCGTGGTGCTCTGGTCGATCGACCCGGTGCTGGCGCTGGTGACGCTGCTCGGGGTGCCGGTGATCGCCGTGGTCATCGGCCCGTTGCTGCGCCGGTTGGAGCGGGCCGAGTCGGTCTACCGGCAGCAGCAGGGTGAGCTGACCACCCGGGCCGACGACATCGTCGCCGGGCTGCGGGTGCTCGCCGGAGTGGGCGGTCGGCACCTGTTCGCCCGCCGGTACGCCGCCCGTTCGCAGCGGCTGCGGGCCGAGGGGTACCGGGTGGGTGCGGTGCTCAGCTGGATCGACGCGCTGACCACAGTCGTCCCCGGGGTCTTCCTGGCGGCGGTGGTGTGGCTGGCCGCCCGGATGGCCGCCGAGGGCGGGATCACCATCGGGCAACTGGTGGCCGTCTACGGCTACGTGGCGGTGCTCATCGTGCCGGTCTGGTTCCTGCTGGAGGGCAGCTACCAGCTGATCCAGGGCCGGGTCGCCGCCCGGCGGATCGTCGGCCTGCTCCGGCTCACCCCCGACCCGGTGGGCGGTCCGGCGACCCGCGCCGCCCCGGCCGGCCCGGCCGGGTTGCACGACCCGGACACCGGCCTGACGGTCGCCCCGGGACAGCTGGTCGGCGTCGCCGCCGACGACCCGGCCGACGCGGTGGCCCTGGCCGACCGGCTGGGCCGGTACGTCACCAGCCAGGTGACCTGGGGCGGGGTGCCGCTGACCAGCGTCGGGCTCGACGAGGTGCGGGCCCGGATCCTGGTCGCCGACCACGACGGGTACCTCTTCGCCGGGACCCTGCGGCAGATCCTCGCCGGCGCCGACGGGACCGTCGACGATGCCCGGATCGGCGCGGCGCTGCACGTGGCGTCGGCCCGCGACGTCGCCGAAGGGCTCCCCGACGGCCTCGGCACGCCGATCGGCGACCGGGCCCGTACCCTCTCCGGCGGCCAGCGGCAACGGGTCCGGCTGGCCCGCGCCCTGCTCGCCGACCCGGAGGTGCTGATCCTGGTCGACCCGACCTCGGCGGTGGACGCGCACACCGAGGCCCGGGTGGCGCAGCGCCTGCGCCAGGCCAGGGCCGGCCGGACGACGGTGTTGCTGAGCACGTCGCCGGTGCTGCTCGGCCACGTCGACACGGTCGCCCACCTGTGCGGTGGCCGGATCACCGGCAGCGGCCCGCACACCGCGCTGCTCGCCGCCGACCCGGGCTACCGACACCTGGTGTCGCGCACCAGCGGTACGGACGACGCCCCGGCGGGACGGCCCGTCCGATGACGAAGCTTCCGGTCGCGGGTCCGACGGTGGTCCGGCGGGCCGCCCGTGACGTGCTCGCCGGCGACCGGCAGGCGGTCGTCGTCGTGCTGGTGCTGCACGGCGCCGCCGCCCTCGCCGGGCTGGCCGCACCGTGGCTGATCGGTCGGATCGTCGACGAGGTCGCGGCCGGCTCGGGTGCCGGCGCGGTGGACCGGTTGGCGCTGGCCATCGGTGGCTGCGTGCTGGCTCAGGGTTTGCTCGCCCGCTACGCCCAGTACGCCGGGCACCGGTTCGGTGAACGGGCCGTGGCCCGGCTCCGCGAGGACTTCGTGACCCGCCTGCTCGGACTGCCCGTCTCGGTGGTCGAGCACGCCGGCACCGGTGACCTGGCCACCCGCAGTTCGGTGGACGTGTCCACGGTGGGCACGATGCTGCGCGACGTGGTGCCGGTGCTGGTCATCGCGGGAACGCAGTTGACGCTGCTGTTCGGCGCGGTGTTCCTGCTGGACCCGCTGCTCGGCCTGGTCGCGCTGGCCGGGTTCCCGTCGATCTGGGCGGCGGTCCACCGGTATCTGCGCCGGGCCACCCCGGCCTACCTGGCCGAGGGGGCGGCGACGGCGGAGCTGACCGAGGCGCTGACCACGACCGCCGAAGGCGCACGCACCATCGAGGCGCTGCGGCTGGGCCATGACCGGGTCGCCCACGGCACCGCCCGCATCGGCGCGGTCTGGGCCACCCGGCGGGCCACCCTCGCGCTGCGGTCGGTGTTCTTTCCGGTGGTGGAGGGCAGCTATCCGATCCCGATCGCCGCCGTGCTGCTCACCGGGGGTTTCCTGCTGTCGCGAGGGCGGGTCAGCCTGGGTGAGGTGGTCGCCGCCGCGCTCTACCTGCAACAGGCGATCGACCCGCTGGACCGGCTGCTGCTGTGGGTGGAGCAGGCGCAGCGCGGCATCGCCTCGTTCGCCCGGGTGCTCGGTGTCGGCCAGGTGCCACCCGAGCCACGCGGCCGGGCGGCCCTGCCCGCCGGGCGGGCGGTGGAGGTGCGCGGGGTGACGTTCCGCTATGCGGACGGCCCGCAGGTGCTGCACGGCATCGGCCTGACGGTCACCCCGGGGGAACGGATCGCCGTGGTCGGCCCGTCCGGTGCCGGCAAGTCCACGCTGGCCCGGCTGCTCGCCGGGATCGACGTGCCCGACCAGGGTGTGGTGAGCCTCGGTGGGGTCCCGGTCACCGACCTCGACCCGACCGAACGACGCCGCCGGATCGCCCTGGTCACCCAGGAACACCACGTCTTCATCGGCTCGCTGCGCGACAACCTGGCGTTCGCCGCGCCGGGCGTCACCGACACCCAACTGCGGGCCGCACTGGCCGCGGTGGGTGCCGACTGGTACGCCGACCTGCCGGACGGTCTCGACACCCCGCTCGGCGACGGGGTGCGGGAGATCGGCCCCGCCGACGCCCAGCAGTTGGCGCTGGCCCGGATCGTCCTCGCCGACCCGGACACCCTCATCCTCGACGAGGCGACCGCCGCGCTGGACCCGACGACCGCCCGGCGCACCGAACGGGCGCTCGGCGCGGTGCTGGCCGGCCGGACGGTCATCGCCATCGCGCACCGGCTCAACACCGCGCACGACGCCGACCGGGTGGCGGTGCTGGAGGACGGCCGGATCACCGAGATCGGCCGGCACGACGACCTGGTCGCCGCCGACGGCGTCTACGCGTCCCTGTGGCGTTCCTGGCACGGCGGCTGATCCGGCCCTGCCGCTGAGGAGGGCTCCCCCGCCTGGCCCGTCGCGCGTCGGGTGATCTCAGCAGGAATCCGGTAGGTATCACGGCCGAGCTTGCTCTGCGATCAACGACAGTCAGTCATGATGGTCGACCCGGCGGCGTCCGGATCTAGCCGAGTTGAGGACGTCGCCGTGGGTGGCATGGCCGGGTCGTTCGGTTCCGTCGTCGACCGCTCACCGCTGCCGGGTGAGCTGGTGGTTGGTCACCCGGCAGCGGCGGTTACGCCGTCAACGGCGCGTGGTGCAGGATCGCGGCCAGCTCGACCGGCCGGTTGAGCATCGGCCAGTGCCAGGTCGGTAGTTCCTCAAAGCGCCACACGTCGCCGGCCATGTGGCGGTACAGCGGCATTGTCGCCGCCATTCCCTGCGCCTGCTCGGCGGTGAAGCTCGACAGCACGCCGAGTCTGGGCAGACTCTCCCATGCCCCGGTCAGCCGGACCGGGGCGGTGGCGGTCGCCCACGGCTGGTCGACCGACCGCTCGTGCAGCAACGCGACGATCGAGTCATCTACGTCGGGCACACTGGCGGCCACGTCGGTCCAGGATGGCGGCGGCAGCCGCCACCCCGCACCGTGGTCGGCCACCAATGCCGCGTTGCGCTCGCGCTCGGCCGGCGGGGTGAACTCGACCTGGGCCACCCCGTCGGGCAGCGGGCCGGTGTCGACATAGACCAACTGGGCGACGCGGTCGGTGACCCGGTCGGCAGCCGCGGTGACGACGCTACCGGCGTAGCTGTGCCCCACGAGTACCACGTCGCGAAGGCCCTCGTAGCGCAGGAGATTGACCACGTCGGTGACGTGGACGTCGAGGTCGGTGTCGGGACGACCCAGGTGGGCCCGCTCCCCGAGGCCGGTCAGGCTGATCGGGTACACGTCATGGCCGTGCCGGCGCAGTTCAGCGGCCGTCGACTGCCAGGCCCAGGCGCCGAGCCAGAACCCCGGGACCAGTACGAATGTCGTCATGCCCGGCACGCTACGCTCAATACCGGACAGTTTCCGCCCGGATTAGGAGGATCTCCTTGGCCAGGCCGACAGCCCGGGTCCTCGCCCTGCTGGAGATCCTCCAGTCGGGCGGCACATTCAGCGTCCCAGACCTGGCCCGCCGGCTCAGCGTCGACGAACGCACCGTCCGCCGCTACGTAACCCACCTCCTCGACCTGGACATCCCGGTCGAGGCACGCCGCGGCCGCTACGGCGGATACCGGCTCGCACCCGGATACAAGGTGCCGCCGCTCATGCTCACCGACGAAGAGGCCATCGCCATCACCCTCGGCCTTGCCGCCGGCCGCAGCGCGGGACTGGTCACCGATCACGCGGCCACCGAGAACGCCGCCGCCAAGCTGCGCCGGGTACTGCCAGCCGCCCTTGCCCGGCGCATCGACGCCCTACTGGTCACCATGGACGTCACCGGGCCGGTCCGGCAGCCCACCCCGCCCGACGCCGAGGTGCTGCTGGTGCTCGCCGAGGCAGCCCGCCACCGACACCCGGTACAGCTGACGTACACCAGCTGGCACGGCCGCTCCAGCGAACGCGACCTCGACCCGTACGGGCTGGTCTTCCACCACGGTCGCTGGTACGTCACCGGTCGCGACCACGCCAGCGGGTCCGTTCGGACGTTCCGACTCGATCGCATCGGCACCACTCACGCCACCGCCGGAGCTTTCGAGGTGCCGGCCGGGTTCGACCCCACCGGACACGTCCTCGCCGGACTCGCCTCAGTGGCCTACGCCCACGACATCTCGGTCCTGCTGCACACCAGCCTCGCCCAGGCACAGCGGCGGATCCCTCCATCTGTCGGCACACTCACCGAGGTCACCGACGGAGTACGGCTGACGACCCGAGCCGAACACCTCGACGGTGCCGCCCAGATGCTTGCCGGACTCGGCTGGCCCTTCACCATCGAACAACCCGCCGCACTCAGAGCCGAGGTGCGCGCCCTGGCCGCCCGCCTACTCACCCACGCAGACGCAGGCGAGTAGACCCGCCACAGCGGCCCCTCGACGTGGGAACGCCGGCAAGCATGAAACTCCGCTCCTGCCACGATTCAGGCGACGGCCCACGTCCACCGGCTACCCATCGTGAGCAACGGACGCGCGTCGCCGGGGCGAGCGGCACCGCAAAGGCCCCCCAGCGCCAGAGGATCACGTGCGACCAGCCGTCGGCGGTTACCCGCGCCAAGGCGTCGTGAGCATGGGCACAGCGGTCCGGGCGGTGACCATCGTCCACCGCCCGGACCTCCCGCCACCATCGCCGAGACCCCCGGCCGGGCCCGGCGCAATCGCCTTGTTGCCCCACCGGTCGGCGTCTACTGTGCGGTGATGCTCTCGGGACCCCTGACGTTGACCCTCGATGCCCAACACCCGAGCCGACTGGCGCGCTTCTGGGCCGGCCTGCTCCACCGGGAGGTCGTCGAGGACGCCACCGGTGGCGCGCTCCTATCCGGCACGGACACCCAGCTCGGCCTCCGGTTCGTCCCGAGCCCTACCCGCAAGGCCGGGCTGAACCGGATGCACCTGCACCTGACCAGTACCAGCCCTGACGACCAGCAGCGGCAGGTGGCGACCGCGCTGGATCTCGGCGGCAGCCACCTCGACGTCGGGCAGCGTCCCGAGGAGGGGCACATCGTGCTGGCCGATCCCGAGGGCAACGAGTTCTGCGTCATCGAGCCGGGCAACAACTACCTCGCCGGGTGCGGCCTGCTCGGGGAGGTCGCCTGCGACGGCACCCGGGAGGTCGGCCTGTTCTGGAGCGAGGCGTTGGGCTGGCCGCTGGTGTGGGACCAGGACCAGGAAACCGCGGTCCAGTCGCCGTACGGTGGCACGAAGGTCGCCTGGGGTGGCCCGCCCGTGGCCCCCAAACAGGGCCGCAACCGGCAGCGACTGGACCTCGCGCCCGAGGGCGACCAGCAGGCGGAGGTCGACCGACTCGTGGCGCTCGGGGCCACCCGGCTCGAGGTCGGTGCGGACGGCGACGTCGTGCTGGCCGATCCGGACGGCAACGAGTTCTGCGTGACGGCGAGCTGATCGCCCGGCCCCCGGATCTGCACTGTTCGCCATCTGCAGGGACCAGGTGCGTCGGTCACCGCCCCACCTGCACCCGTGCGGGAACAGCGGACCGGTCGCCGGAGCCTCCCGGGATTCGCCCGGGCACCCCCGTCGGCACGCCGTCCGTGCGGTCGGCCGGTCGGATCAGTCGCGGATCGTCACCGTGGTGAGGGCGCCGAGACCGGAGATCGTCAGGACGCTGTCCAGCAACGGATTCGCCACCACCCGGAGGCGGTCGACGTGGGCGAACAGCGCGGCGAGGGCGGCGCTGTCCAGGTATTCCACCGCGGTCAGGTCCACGGTCAGCCGGTGTCCGTCGACGACGGCGTCCACTATCGCGGCCCGGAACTCGTCGGCGTTACTCATGTCGATCTCGCCGGTGACGGTCAGCACCGGGGCGCCGTCGGCCCGTACGCCGGTAGCCAGGTCCAGAGGCGTGTTCATGCGGGAATCCTCGTGTGCAGCGCGACGGTGGTGCCGGCGTCGGTGGTCTGGATGTCGACGTGTGCCATCAGCGCGCGCATCAGGTTGATGCCGCGTCCCCGGTCGTGGTCGATCTCGGGCACCTTCCACCGTCCCGAGTCGACCACCGTGACGAACAGGTCCGCACCGGCGGCCACCGCGAGCAGCCGGATCAACCCGGGACGGGCGTCGCGGTGGCCGTGCTCGACCGCGTTCGCGCAGGCCTCACCAGTGGCGACGAGCACGTCCTGGGCCAGGTGCGGGTCGGCGCCGGTGCGCCGCAACCACTGTCGCAGGGTGGAACGCACCGGGGCCATCTGCGACCGGTCGGCGGGGAACGACAGTTCCAGCGGCGCCGGGTGACGGTAGAGCAGCAGGGCGATGTCGTCGTAACCGCCCTGCGGGGTCATCCGGTTCATCACCCGGTCGGCGAGCTGCTCCACCCCGGCGGTGTGATCCTCCCGGACGGCGGAGGCGGCCTGCGCGATCCCGCTGTCGAGCGACTGGCGACGGCGTTCCACCAGGCCGTCGGTGTAGAGCAGCAACACGGCACGGGGTGGGACGACGCTGATCGCGTCGGGGCGTCCGCCCCGGGACGGAATGCCCAGCGGGCTGCCCCGCCCGCCGGCCAGCAGCTCGGTGCGGCCGTCCGGGTGGGTGAGGATCGCGGGCGGGTGCCCGGCGCTGCTGTACGTCAGCTTCCCGCTCTCCGGGTCGAGGATGCCGCAGAACACCGTGGTGCAGGCCGCCCCGGGCAGCATCAGGGCGAACCGGTCCAGGGCGGTGAGCACCTGGGCCGGGCCGGACGCCTCCAGCAGCAGCGCCCGGCAGGCACTGCGCAGTTGCCCCATCACCGCGGCGGCGGGCAGGCCCCGGCCGACGCAGTCACCGACGACGATGCCGATCCGGCCGTCGGGCAGGGTCACCGCGTCGTACCAGTCGCCGCCGACCTCCAGGGGGCGGGTCGCCGGCTCGTACCGTACGGCGAAGCCGTCGGGTAGCTCGGCCGGGCCGAGGATGGACCGTTGCAGCGCGACCGCCACCTCGCGTTGCTGATCGGCGGCGTGCGCCCGGTGCAGTGCCTGCCCGAGCGCGCCGCACAGGAGCAGCAGCAGCATCTGGTCCTCAGTGCCGAAACCCCGCGCCGGGTCGAGTTCGAGCCAGATCACCAGCGGACCCTGCGGCGAGTCGACAGTGGTGCCGGCGCCGGCCGGCCGGACACCGGTGGCCGGGTCGATGGTGATCCGCAGGGGTGGTTGCGACCGCAGCGCGGTGACGGTGTCGCGGACCGGCCCGGGGAGCTGCGCCCAGTCGCTGACCGGCGTGCCGGTCAGCGTCGGTACGCCGTTCGGTTGCCAGTGGGCGGCGAGCACCCGGTGCGCCTGCCACAGTTGGCGCAGCTCCTCCACCCCGGCGCGCAACGCCTCCGTGGTGCTGGCGGCCCGGGACAGCCGCTGGTTGAGGGCGCTGAGGGCGGTCTCCCGCTGCACCGCGTACCGTTCGGCGGTGACGTCGCGGATGGTGCCGACCACCATCCGCCGGCCGTGGTCGTCGGTGACCGCGTTGAAGGCGACCGCCGTCCAGAGCCGGTGGCCGTCGCGGTGCCGCAGCGGCACCACGAACGAGCCGTGGGTCACCGTCATGGCCTGCGAGAACGCGTCGGCCACCAACCGGTGCGCCGACGGGTCGGTGGCGTCGTCGGGCCACCACGGATACCGGGGACGGTAGGGCAGGCCCTCCGGGCCGTAGCCGAACAGGTCGGCGAAGGCGGTGTTCATCTCCACCAGCGCGCCGTCGGCGTCGAGGACGAAGAAACCCTCCTGCAATGAGTTGATCATCGCGGCCCGCCAGTTGGCATGGTGGTTGCGCAACCGGGCCAGGTCGACGTTGGCCCGGACCCGGGCCAGCAACTCCTCGGCGGGGAACGGCTTGACGAGGTAGTCGTCGGCACCGGCCTCCAACCCCTCGACGGCGGCCTCCTGACCGGCGCGGGCCGACAGCAGCAGCACCGGCACCCCCATGGTGCGGGGTTCCGCGCGCAGCGCGGCGACCAGTTCGAGGCCGTCCAGACCGGGCATCATCACGTCGCTGACGATCAGGTCGGGCAGGTCGGCCCGGGCCCTGGCCAGGGCGGCGAGTCCGTCCCCCACGGCGGTGACGTCGTACCGGGAACGCAGCAGCCGGTGCAGGTAGTCGCGCATGTCGGCGTTGTCGTCGGCGACGAGCACCCGGGGACGGTCCGGGCCGGGGTGGTCGGTCGACGGTGGCTCCGGCACCGGCCGGTCGTCGACGTCGCCGGCGGGCAGCCAGCGCAGCGCCTCCCGAACGAACGGCTCGGCGGTGTCCGACGGCACCGGCGCGCCGACGCCGGTGACGACGTGCTCGGCGGGCAGGTGGGCCACGCCGAACGGCAGCCGTACGGTGAAGGCGGTGCCGACGTCCGGGGTGCTGTCGACGGTGATCGTGCCACCGTGCAGGCCGACCAACTCCTGCACCAGGGCCAGTCCGATGCCGCTGCCCTCGTGGGACCGGGACCGGGCCTGCGGCACCCGGTGGAACCGCTCGAACAACCGGGGGATCTCGTCGGCCGGCACCCCGACGCCGGTGTCGACGACCTGGACCGTCGGCATGCCGTCGCGCTCGGCGACGGAGACCCGGATGCCGCCCTGGAAGGTGAACTTCAGGGCGTTGCTGAGCAGGTTGAGGACCACCTTCTCCCACATCGTCCGGTCGACGTGGACCGGTCGGGACAGCGGCGGACAGTCCACGTCCAGGGTGAGGCCGGCCCGTTCGACCGCCGCCCGGAACACGCTGGCCAGCTCGGCGGTGAACCGGGCCAGGTCGACGGGCTCGTAGCTCGCCTGCATCCGGCCGGCCTCGATGCGGGAGAAGTCGAGCAGCGCGGTGACCAGCTTACCCAGTCGCAACGCGTTGCGGTGCATGACCTCCAGCTCGTCGCGGACCTGCTCGTCCTGGTCGCCCAGCCGGGCCCGCAGCTCCTGCAACGGCCCGCTGATCAGGGTGAGCGGGGTACGGAACTCGTGGCTGATGTTGGAGAAGAACGCCGTCTTGGCCCGGTCCAGCTCCACCAGTTCCTCGGCCCGCTGCTGCTGCACCTCGTAGGCCACCGCACCGTTGATCAGGGCGGCGGTCTGCTGGGCGACCAGGTCGAGGAAGGTGCGGTAGCCGTCGTCGAGCGCCCGGCCGGCGCTGGCGGCCAGGACGATGACGCCGATGTCCTCGGCGCCGGTCTCGCCGTGCAACGGCAGCACGACGGCCTCGGTCGGCGCGGTCTGCCAGCCGCCGGTCGGCAGTTCGCCGACGCGGGTGACGACATCGGTGACGTGGGCCGGCCGGCCGTCGGCAAGGACCTCGGCCACCGGCCACACCGGCGGCGCAGACCCGTCGCACCGGTCGACCTCACCGGCCAGGGTGCTGGCGGCCAGGCGCAGCTCGTCACCGCGGGTACGCAGGTGCACCGCCGCGTACGGCACGTCGACCGCGGACCGGCCGAGCGACCCGGCGACCAGCTCACACGCCTCGTCCACGGTCCGGGCGGTGCCGGCCTGGGCGCCCAGGTCCTGCAACGCGGCGAGCCGACGCTGGCCGATCACCCGCTCGGTGGTGTCGCTGACCGCGGTGAAGACGCCGCGCACCACGCCGTCGTCGTCGTGCAGCGGGCTGTAGGAGTACGTCCAGTACGTCTCCTCCCAGTAGCCGTGCCGGTTCATCGGCAGCAGCAGGTCCTCCGACCAGGTCGCCTCGCCGGTCTCCACCACGCCGCGCAGCATCGGCCCGATGATGTGCCAGATCTCGGCCCACACCTGGTCACCGGGCTTGCCCAATGCGGGGTGTTTACTGCCGAGCAGGGGGCCGTAGGCGTCGTTGTAGATGAACCGCAGCTCCGGCCCCCACCACACGATCATGGGGAACCGGGAGGTCAGGCAGATCCGGGTGGCGGTACGCAGGCTGGCCGGCCATCCCTCGACCGCGCCGAGGGAGGTGGCGGACCAGTCGAAGGCGCGCATCCGCGCGGCCATCTCGCTGGTGCCGGTGAACACGGAACGCCACGCCTGAGCCTCGGCCATCGCCGCCCTGTCCTCCCGCACGTCTCGCGCAGGGACGACCGCGTGTCCGCGGGTCGCCGCCGGCCACCGACAGAGGTTCCTGCCGTCCGCGTACCAGCATGCCGTATGCACAACCGGAGTCGAAATCGGGTCGGGCGGGCGGTTGACCCGGACGGCCGGCCGAGGGCGGACGGATCAGCCCCGCATCCGGGACATGAAAGCCGTACCGGACACTTCCGTTTCGGGAAAGTTTCGACGCCACTGTCGGGCTCCGGCACCCCCGGGCCCCGACGAACGTCGATTGCGAGCCGCCGAACCGCCGAGCCGGGCAGGCCGTCCCCCGACTTCCGAAACTTTCGGGCTATGCTGCCGACGGGCGTACGACTGCAAGGGAGACGGGCATGGCGGAGGACCGGGCGACGCTGTCGGAGATCGCAACCGCCGCGGGGGTGTCCGTCCCCACCGTCTCGAAGGTGCTCAACGGCCGACCCGACGTCGCTCCGGCGACCCGACGTCGCATCCAGGATCTGCTCGACCGACGGTCGTACACGGCCCGCCGGGCACCCTCGATGCCCGGTGCCGCCGGCCTCATCGATCTGGTCTTCCGGGACCTCGGCAGCCCCTGGGCGATGCAGATCCTCGACGGCGTCGAGGAGTTGGCCTACCGGGCGGGCGTCGGGGTGGTCGTCTCCGCCGTGCACGGCCGCAGCCGCACCCGCCCCGACCGGAGGTGGATCGAACAGCTCTCCAAGCGCCGGTGCGACGGGGTGCTGCTCGTCCTGTCCGACCTGTCCCCCAGCCAGCAGGTCCAACTCGACGAGCTGGGCATCCCGGTGGTCATCATCGACCCGGCCGGCCAGCCCGGCGCGGGCATCCCCTCGGTGGGCGCGACCAACTGGTCCGGGGGCGTGGCCGCCGCCGAACACCTGCTCGACCTGGGTCACCACCGGATCGCGGTGATCGGCGGGCCACCGACCGTGCCGTGCAGCCGCGCCCGGGTCGACGGGTACCGGGCCGCGATGAACGCCGCCAACCGCAAGATCCCCGCCGGGTACATCCGGCACGGCGACTTCACCTCCCCGTCGGGCTACCGGGAGATGAACGCCCTGCTCGACCTCGCCCAGCCGCCCACCGCCGTGTTCGCCTGCGCCGACGAGATGGCGCTGGGCGCCTACGAGGCGCTCTACGAGCGAGGCGCCCGGGTCCCCGACGACATCAGCATCGTCGGCTTCGACGACCTCGACTCCGCCCGCTGGGCCGCCCCGCCGCTGACCACCGTCCGTCAGCCGCTCGCCGAGATGGCCGGCATGGCGACCCGGATGCTGCTGTCCCTGATCGCCGGGGAAGGGCTGGACAGCCACCGGATCGAGCTGGCCACGCCGCTGGTCGTGCGGCACAGCACCCGACGCGTGCCCTGACCCCGACCGTCGACGCCCGGCCGGTACGAAAGACCCGTGCCCGCCGGGCGGGCGGCAACTCCCACGCCTCGGGTCCCCGGGAGCAACCGCCGACCGGGGCGGCGGCTGCTGCCGGACTCACCCGGCACCGACATGTTGCGGGGACGTTAAGGGCACCCTAGTTCCACTTCTACGCCGCGTCGCACCGCGACAACTACCGGGCCGAACTGGAGCGGGCCGCCGCCCGGCCGCCGATGTTCGTCACCGAGTTCGGCGCCGTCACCTACACCGGCGGCGGCGCCGTGGACGCGGCGAGCAGCAACGCGTGGCTGGACCTGCTGGACCGCTTGAAGATCAGCTACGCGAACTGGACCTACTCCGACGCCGACGAGGGCAGCGCCGCCTTCCGCCCCGGCACCCGCTCCGGCGGCACCTACACCGGCACCGGTGTGCTCACCGAGTCGGGCGTCTACCTGCGCAACCGGCGGACAACTTCCCCACCAGCTGAGCCGTACCACCACCGCGCGACGCCCCCTCCCCGCGGGGCGTCGTCGCGTCGACCCGGGGTGTGCCGGTGCGGGGACTCAGCCCGGCAGGGAACGGGCCAGCCGGAAGCCGACGTCGTCGATGCGGAACGTCGGGTGGCTGCGACGACGCACCGAGGCCCGGCAGCTCCAGTGTTCGTCGTACCAGCCGCCCCCGCGCAGCACCCGGTAGCTGCCGTACACCTCGGCGTCGTAGACGTCCCAGCACCACTCCCAGGCGTTGCCGAGCATGTCGTACAGGCCCCACGGGTTGGGTTCACGGTCGCCCACCGGGTGCAACCGCTCACCGGAGTTGCCCCGGTACCAGGCGATCTCGTCGAGCGGCCCGTAGCGCGGGCCCGTGGTGCCGGCGCGGCAGGCGTACTCCCACTCGGCCTCGGTCGGCAGCCGGTAGCCGTCGGCGGTCGGGTCCCACTCCACGGTGCTCCGGTCGCCGTCCACGTCCGCACCGTCGTCGGGCAGCCGGTACGCCGGGGTCAGCCCCTCCCGGCGGGACAGCGCGACGCAGAAGCGCACCGCGTCCGCCCAGGACACCCCCTCGACGGGGAGCCGGTCGCCCCGGGCGGTGCTCGGCCGTTCCCCGGTCACCCGGGCGTACCACCCCTGGGTGACCGGCACGACGCCGAGCCGGTACGCGGCCACCCCGACCGACCAGCGGCGCTCGGTGCGCCGGTCGGACAGGGTCACCCGGCCCGGCGCGACGGTCACCATCGCGGTCAGCGCGTCGTCGTCCACGAAAGACGATCGTACTGGGGCCGCGGCCGACCCGGACGGGCCCCCGCCAGCACCGCGCGCGCGGTCGGGACGGACGAAGCGAGCGGCGCCGGCCGTGCCGCAGAGGCCGCCGTCAGGTGGCGGTGGCCGCCGCCGCAGCGCGCCCGGCGGTACGGCCGGAGAACAGACAGCCACCGAGGAAGGTGCCCTCCAGCGCGTTGTAGCCGTGCATGCCCCCGCCGCCGAAGCCGGCGACCTCACCGGCCGCGTACACCCCACCCAGCGGTTCCCCGTCCGGGCGCAGCACCCGGGCGGACAGGTCGGTGTGCAGCCCGCCGAGGCTCTTGCGGGTCAGCACGTGCAGTTGCACCGCGATCAGCGGCCCGGCCGCCGGATCGAGCAGCCGGTGCGGGGTGGCGACCCGGATCAGCCGGTCGCCCCGGTAGCGGCGCGCGCCCCGGATCGCGGTCAGCTGGGCGTCCTTGCCGAACGGGTGGGCGACCTCGCGGTCACGCGCCTCGACCAGGGCGGTCAGGGCCGCCGTGTCGAGCTGCGGCCCGCCGGTCTCGGCGGCCAGCTTGTTCATCCCGGCCACCAGCTCCGGCAGGGTGTCGGCGACGACGAAGTCGGCCCCGTTGCGCTTGAACGCCTCCACCGGCCCGGGTGCGCCCGGCCGGACCCGTTGCAGCACCTGCCGGACGCTGCGGTTGGTCAGGTCCGGATTCTGCTCGGAGCCCGACAGCGCGAACTCCTTCTCGATGATCTTCTGGGTGAGCAGGAACCAGCTGTAGTCGTGGCCGGTGCCGCGCAGGTGCCGCAGGGTGGCCAGGGTGTCGAAGCCGGGGAACAGTGGCGCTGGCAGTCGCGCCCCGGTGGCGTCGAGCCAGAGTGAGGACGGGCCGGGCAGGATCCGGATGCCGTGCTCGGGCCAGATCGGGTCCCAGTTGCGCAGCCCCTCCGTGTAGTGCCACATCCGGTCCGGGTTGATCACCTGCCCGCCGGCGGTCTCGGTGATGGCGAGCATCCGGCCGTCGACGTGGGCGGGGACCCCGGCGACCATCCGGGTCGGCGGGGTGCCGAGCCGGGCCGGCCAGGCCCGCCGGACCAGGTCGTGGTTGCCGCCGATGCCGCCCGAGGTGATGATCACGGCCTGCGCGCCGTGGCTGAAGTCGCCGACGACCTCCCGGGAGCTGCTGCGTCCGCGCGGCGCGTCGTCGGGGGCGAGGACCGTGCCGCGTACCCCGGTGACCACACCGCCGGTGGTGACGAGTTCGTCGACCCGGTGCCGGAACAGCAGCGTCACCCGGCCCTGGGTGACGGCATCGTGGACCCGCCGGGCGAACGGCTCCACCACGCCGGGGCCGGTGCCCCAGGTGACGTGGAACCGGGGGACGGAGTTGCCGTGCCCGTGGGCCGCTCCCCCGCCCCGCTCGGCCCAGCTGACCACCGGGAAGACCCGGTGGCCCATCGACCGCAGCCAGGCCCGCTTCTCCCCGGCCGCGAAGTGGACGTACGCCTGCGCCCAGCGACGCGGCCAGTGGTCCTCCGGGCGGTCGAAGGCGGCGCTGCCGGTCCAGTCCTGCCAGGCCAGCTCGACCGAGTCGCGGATGCCCATCCGCCGCTGCTCGGGTGAGTCGACGAAGAAGAGCCCGCCGAACGACCAGAAGGCCTGCCCGCCGAGATTCTCCGCCGACTCCTGGTCCAGCAGCAGCACCCGACGGCCCGCATCGGCGGCCTCGGCGGCGGCGACCAGGCCGGCCAGGCCGGCGCCGATCACGATGACATCCGTGTCCATGGGCCGACCCTACGTACGGGGGTGCCAAAATGATCCGCGCCGGGGTGCAGGATTCACCCCTGAGGTTGTCATCCAGATGACAAATGGAGGTCGGTCGTGTCGGATGCTCTGCTCGACATCGAGCCCGGCCTCGCCGGCCTCGCCCCGGCCGTCGGCGACCACCTGCGGGGGCTGCGCGGCGCCCTGCACGCGCGGATCCTCGGCACCGTCCGGGCGGCGATGCGGGAGCAGGGCCGGTCGCTGACCGGTGGGCAGGGGCAGGGCCTGGCCCTGGGGGTGCAGACCGCCGTCGACACCTTCGTCGACGCCGTCGCCGACCCCGGGCGGGAGCTGACCGCGACCCGGGAGGTGTTCCACGCCCTGGGCCGCACCGAATACCGCGAGGGTCACCGGGTGGACGCCCTGCGTACCGTGCTGACCCTCGGGGCCCGCGACATCTGGGCCTTCCTGGTCGAACACACCACCAGCGCGGCGGGGCGGAACCCCGGCCCGGCCCCGGCCGACCTGTACGTGATCGCCGGGGCGCTGTTCGGCTACGTCGACGCGTTGGCCGGCGCCGCCGCCGAGGGGTTCCTCGACGAGCAACGGGACACCGCCCAGGACTGGGCCACCACCCGACGTCGCCTGGTCACCCTGCTCGTGCAGCCCGACCCGCCGGCCGAGGCGGTGCTGCGCGCCGCCGCGGACGCGGCCCGCTGGCCGTTGCCGACGACCCTGGCGGTGCTCAGCGTCGACGGCACCGACGCCGAGCAGGTGGCCCGGGGCATCGGCGCGGGCGCGGTGGCCGCCGTCATCGGTGACGCCGTCCGGGTGGTGCTGCCCGATCCCGGTACGCCGGGTCGGCTCGACCGGGCCCGGCAGGCGCTGGTCGGACGGCGGGCCGCCCTCGGGCCGACGGTCGAACGGCACCGGGCGCGGCTGTCGTACCGGCTGTCCCGTCGGGCGTTGACCCTGCACCAGCACGGCGCGCTCGGCCGGGAGCCGGTGGTGTCCTGCGACGACCATCTGCTCGGCCTGCTCACCGCCTGGGAGCCGGGCCTGGCCGCCCACCTCGCCGACACCGTGCTGGCCCCGCTGGCCGGGCTCCGGCCGACCGCCCGGCGGGCCCTGGCGGAGACCCTGCACGGCTGGCTGCGCCGGCAGGGGCAGGTGGTGGCGGTCGCCGAGGACCTGCACACCCACCCGCAGACGGTCCGTTACCGGATGCGGCAGCTGCGCACCCTGTTCGGCCCGGCCCTGGACGACCCGGACGCCCGACTCGTGCTGACCCTGGCCCTGCGCCAGCAGCCCACCGGCGCGGCGGACCAGCAGCCGGACCGCGCGCAAGACCAGCTGCCGACCGGCGGTGCGGACCCGCGATTCGCCGACGGCGTGGACCGGCGACCGGCCGGGGGCGCAGATCGGTACCGCTCCGGTTGAACCATGTGATCATCAGATCCGAACCACTGGGTGTGCGTACCACCCGTTCCGCCGTGCTGCTGGGGTTGCTCCTCGCGCTGCTGTCCGTACCGCTGGCTCCGGCGACCCCGGCCGCCGCCCACGCCGCGCTGGTCGCGACGAGCCCGGTCCGGGACGCGGTGATCAGCGCCCCGCCCGGGGAGGTGGTGCTGGTCTTCAGCGAGGCGGTCTCGCCGGTCATCGGCCGGGTGCAGGTGCTCGGCCCGGACGGGCGACGGGTCACCGTCGGGGAGCCGGTCGCGCAGGGGGCGACCCTGCGGATTCCGGTGCGGGTGCCGGACCGGCCGCTCGGCACCTACCTGGTCAGCTACCGGGTGATCTCGGCGGACAGCCACCCGGTCGCCGGCAGCTTCGCCTACTCCGCCGGTGCGCCGTCGGCGACACCGCCGGAGCCGGTGGCCGTGGACGAGCGGCCCGCCGGGGCGTGGACTCCCGCCGCCCGGTACGTCGGCTACCTGGGCCTGGTGCTGGCGGTCGGCCCCACGTTGCTCGGTGCCGTCCGGTGGCCCCGCCGTCGTCGCCGTCGCGCGGTGACCGCCACCGGGTACGTCGGCCTCGCCCTGGTGGCCGTGGGCACCGCCGGGACCTGGGTGGCGCAGGCCGCGGACATGGTCGGGGTGCCGGTTGGCGGGCTGTCGCGCGGTGACCTCGCGGCGGTGGCGGGCAGCGACATCGGGCCGGTGCTCGGCGCCCGGCTGGCGCTGGCCGGGGCCGCCGCCGTGCTGCTGCCGGCGGTGGCCGGTGGGCGGGCCGGTCGGGGCCGGCGGGTGGCGCTGACGGTGGTGGGTCTCGCCGGCCTGCTGACCTGGCCGCTGGCCGGGCATCCGGTGGCCTCCCCGCTGCCGCCGGTGAGCATCCTGGCCGACGTGGTGCACCTGGCCGGAATGAGCGTGTGGCTGGGCGGGCTGTTCACCCTGGCGGTGTTCCTGCTGCCCGGCACCCACCGGCGGGTGCTGGCCCGGGTCCTGCCGGCCTGGTCGCGGTGGGCGACCATCGCGGTGGGCTGGCTGGTCGCCTCCGGGGTCGGGCAGGCCGCGATCGAACTCGGTCGGCCCGGCGCGCTGTTCGGCACCGACTACGGTCGGCTGCTCTGCGCCAAGGCGGCCCTGCTCGCCGCCGTGCTCGGCGTCGCGGCCTGGCAGCGCCGGATGGTGCGCGGCGGCGAGGCCGCCGACCGGCCCCGCCGGGTGGCGCGGGCGGCCGGGGTGGAACTCGCCGCCACCGCGGTGGTGTTGGCGCTGACCGCCGTGCTGGTGCAGACCCCGCCGGGCCGGACCGCCGACACCCAGGCCGCCCGCGCCACCCGCGAGGGCGTCGCACAGACCCTCACCAGCGGTAGCTACACCCTCCAGTTCGACATCTATCCGGTACGGGTGGGTGTGCCGAACTCGTTGCACGCCTACGTCTACACCCCGCAGGGGCAGCCGCTGCCGGTGGTGCAGTGGACGGTCAGCCTCGCCCTGCCGTCGGCCGGGATCGAACCGATGGTCGTGCCGGTGGACACCCCGGAGCCGCACCACGGCAGCGCCGAGATCAGCCTCCCGGCGCGCGGGGAATGGACGATCCGGTTCACCGTCCGCACCAGCGACATCGACCAGGCCACCGTCACGGCCACCGTGCCGGTCGGCTGACCGGCGGTCGGCCCGGCCGGGACGTCCGGCCGGCCGGCGGCGGCAGGGTCCGGGTGCCGGGGCAGTGGCCGGGCCCGGAGCTGGGGCCAGGGCGGGGCCCGGGGCGGTGGGCGCGGTGGGTCGGCGGGACGATCGGCTAGCCTGCATCGGCCCGGGTATCCGGGCGGAGGGAGGGCACCATGACCGCACAGACATCCCGGCGGGTCGCGCAGGAGTGGGACGCCGCCGATCCGCTCGCCGGGCTGCGGGACCGGTTCGTGGTGGACGACCTGTGCTACCTCGACGGCAACTCGCTGGGCCGGCTGCCGTCCGCCACCGGCGGCCACCTGGCCGGGCTGGTCCGCGACGGCTGGGGCACCGAACTGGTCCGGAGCTGGCCGACCTGGATCGAGTGGCCGCGCCGCATCGGTGACCGGATCGCCGCCCACGCGCTGGGCGCCCGCGAGGGCGAGGTGATCGTCTCCGACTCGACCTCGGTCAACCTCTACAAGCTGGCCGCCGCCGCCCTCGACGCCCGGCCGGGCCGGGGCACGATCCTGGCCGACGCCGAGGAGTTCCCCACCGACCGGTACCTGCTGGAGGGGCTGGCCGCGCAGCGCGGGCACACCCTGCGGTTGCTCCCCTCCGACCTCGACGAAGGGTTGGACCAGGCCACCCTGGTCGAGTCGCTGACCGAGGACGTGGCCCTGGTGGTGCTGTCGGCGGTGTCGTACCGCTGCGGGGCGCTGCTGGACGTGGCGGCGGTGACGGCCGCCGCCCGGCGGGTCGGCGCGTTGGTGCTGTGGGACCTCTCGCACGCGGTCGGCTCGGTGCCGCTGGCGCTGACCGACGCCGGTGTCGACCTCGCGGTCGGCTGCACCTACAAGTACCTCAACGGCGGCCCCGGCGCACCGGCGTTCCTCTATGTGCGGCGGGAGTTGCAGGAGTCGCTGCGGCAGCCGATCTGGGGGTGGTTCGGCCAGCGCGACCAGTTCCGGATGGGTGCCGGCTACGACCCCGCGCCCGGCCCGGAGCGGTTCCTGGTGGGCACCCCGCCGGTGCTGGGGATGGCCGCCCTCGACCCGGCCCTGGACGTGCTGGCCGACGCCGGGACGGACCGGGTCCGCGAGAAGTCGGTACGGCTCGGCGAGCTGATCATCGAACTGGCCGACGCCTGGCTCGTCCCGCACGGCTTCCGGCTCGCCTCCCCGCGCGAGCCGGGCCGGCGCGGCGGGCACGTGTCGCTGCACCACCCGGAGGCGCTGCGGATCTCCCGCGCCCTGGTCGACGCCGGGGTGGTCGGTGACTACCGGGTGCCCGACCGGCTGCGGCTCGGCCCGGCGGCGCTCTACACCCGCTACGTCGACGTGTGGGACGCGATGGACCGGCTGCGGGACATCGCCGAGCGGCAGGCCTGGACCGCAGTGCCGACGGAGCCGTCCCGGGTCACCTGAGCCGGTCCGGACAGATCCCGGATTCCCCCGCGTCGCCGCCGACTTCGTACCAGCATGTCGGGTGGAGGCGGGAGGGTGCCGTGGAGGTCCTGGTCCTGATCGTGGTGCTGGCCGCCACCGTGCTGGTCGGCACCACCATCGGCAGCCGGTACCGGGTGGCCCCGCCGGTGCTGCTGATCACCATGGGCGGGCTGCTGGCGCTGTTGCCGCCGCTGTCGGAGGTGGTGCTCGAACCCGAGGTGGTGCTGCTGCTCTTCCTGCCCGCCGTGCTCTACCGGGAGAGCCTGGTGATCAGCCTGCGGGAGATCCGGGCGAACCTGCTGGTGATCGCCTCGCTGGCGGTGGCGCTGGTGGTGGTGACCATGGTGGCGGTGGCGCTGGTCGCCAAGGGGCTCGGGATGAGCCCGCAGGCGGCCTGGGTGCTCGGCGCGGTACTCGCCCCCACCGACGCGGCGGCGGTGGCCGGCCTGGCGAAGCGGATGCCCCGCCGGATCCTGACCACGTTGCGGGCGGAGAGCCTGGTCAACGACGGCACCGCGCTGGTGCTGTTCTCGGTGACGGTCGGGCTGATCGTCGGCGGCACCGCGCCGGGGGTGTTCGGCTTCCTGGGCCGGTTCGTCGGCTCGGCCGCGGGGGGTATCGCCGCCGGGCTGGCCGTCGGCCTGGTCGTGGTGCTGATCCGCCGCCGACTGGACGACCCGCTGCGCGAGGGCGCG
Organism: Micromonospora matsumotoense; assembly: GCF_900091525.1. GTDB lineage: Bacteria > Actinomycetota > Actinomycetes > Mycobacteriales > Micromonosporaceae > Micromonospora > Micromonospora matsumotoensis. The sequence goes on along the minus strand of NZ_FMCU01000002.1, from coordinate 497,185 downwards.
CTGAGCGTGCTCACCCCGTTCGCCGCGTTCCTGCTCGCCGAGGTGGTGCACGCCAGCGGGGTGCTCGCCGTCGTGGTCGCCGGGCTGCTGCTGTCGTACGCCGGGCCACGGGTGATCCGGGCCCGGTCCCGGCTGTTGGCGTACGCCTTCTGGGACCTGTCCACCTTCCTGATCAACGGCGCGCTCTTCGTGCTGCTCGGGATGCAGATCCCCCGGGCGGTGAACCACGTGACCAGCACGTCCCTGGTGCGGTCGGTGACCATCGCCGCCTCGGTGACCCTGATGGTGGTGGTCGTCCGGCTGGTGTGGTTGCAACTGTTCTCCTACGGCCTGCCGGTGGTGGGTCGGGGTGCCGGGGTGAGCCGGCGGGTCCGGGTGGCGGCGGGCTGGGCGGGTTTCCGGGGGGCGGTGTCGCTGGCCGCCGCCCTCGCGGTGCCGGTGACCACGGCCACCACGCACCTGCCGGTGCCGGAGCGGGACCTGATCATCTTCTGCACCGCCGTGGCGATCGTGTCGATCATGGTGGTGCAGGGCACCACCCTGCCGGCGGTGGCCCGTTGGGCCGGCCTGCGCGGCGACGAGGCACGCGGCGACGAGGTGCGGCACGCCCACCGCCGGGCCACCGAGGCGGCGTTGACGGCACTGCCGGACGTCGCCGCCGAACTCGAGGTCGACCGGGAGGCGGTGGACCGGTTGCGCGCCGACTACCAGCGGCATCTCGACCTGGTGACGGCGACCAGCGACGGGCCGGACGCCGACCGGGTCCAGGAGCTGGACGACCGGCTGCGGCTGGGCGTGCTGGAACACAAGCGCCGCGAGGTGACCCGGTTGCGCGACAACAACGAGATCGACGACAGCGTGCTCCGGGAGGTGCAGGCGACGCTGGACATCGAGGAGATCCGCCTGCTCGGCCCCCAGACCGAGGACTGACCACACCACGCCGAGAGCACCCGCCGAGAAGATGTCGGCAACGCCGAGTCGCAGCGGAAGAGGCAGCGGCCGGGGGCCGGGTGTCGGAGTCGCACGCGCTACTGCCGCCGGCACCCATCATCAGCGGATCAGCGTGGCGGCGACATCGGCGGGACCCGACCGGGGCCTCCACGCGGTGACGAGGGCACGGAAAGCGACGGCGGCGCTGACGCAGTTGCGGTACACGCACCCATCTGGCGGTACGCGCGGGACATCGAGGACTCCATCGCCACCGGTCGCCGTCGCGCGAGCACGGACGAGTTGGCGGATCTGGCCGAGGTGACAGGGGCTGCACCCCCCTGACTGGTACGGCACACCCGAGTGGGTGAGAGGCGGTCCTTGCGTCGCATTACTCGCACCTGCCCCATCACCCTGAGTCACGACAGCCCATGCCCCGGTCGCCTGCTCGTTGAAGTAGGTGACGGACGCGGGACACGGCGTGATGTTCTTCCAGGATCTTGTCGCCGCGCCCCACCAACGGAGGCGGCATGCGAGACCAGGGCGACAGGGCGGCAGCGAGCCGGGGCGAGCAGATCCAGGCGGCGGAACACGAGGAAGCGAAGCAACGGCTTCTCGCCCAGGCCGAGAAGGAGCGGATACCGGCCGAGGAGACGACCCGGGCCGTGCCCGACCGGCGGTGGCGTCGTGGACAGCAGTGAGTCGCCGCCGGTGGACAACGGTGACGTACCGGCGGGGGCGACGGATGAGCTTCGTTCGACGCCGGTCCTCCGGGGCCGAACGCATTGACAGTCGTGCGCGGGCGGGGCTACGGTGCGCCAGGAAAGCGCTTTCACGCACTGCTCCCCACCTCCCTTCCGGCCCCGGAGGTCCACCCGTCATGCGCAGAAACCGCCGACGATCCCTGCCCGCCGTTGCCGCTGCGGCGCTCACCACCGTGCTGCTGACCCTCAGCCAACTCGGCGGGGCCCAGGTCGCGCACGCCGCCACCCTGTTCAGCGACGACTTCGCCGACGGCGACACCGCCGGCTGGTCGAAATCCGGTGGCTCGTGGTCGGTGGCCTCCGACGACAGCCCGGCGTTGCAGCAGGCCAGGGGCGACACCGCCGACGCCCGGCTGTTCGCCGGCAGCGCGTCCTGGGCCGACCAGGCCGTCCAGGCCCGGGTGAAGCCGATGACGCTGGGCAGCACCGGCATGGTCGCGCTGCTGGCCCGTGCCAGCGGTGCGACCAGCTACTACCGGCTCGCCCTGCTCCCCGGCGACCAGGTCCGGCTGGAGGCGGTACGCAGCGGCCGGGCCACCCCGCTGGGCACGGTGTCCCACCCGGTGACGACCGACGCCTGGCACACCCTGCGGATCGAGGTCGCCGGGACGGCGGTACGCGGCTGGGTCGACGGCGTCCCGGTCGGCTCCGGCACCGGCACGCTCACCGCGACCGGCCGGATCGGCGTGCAGACCGGTCACGCCACCGCCCGCTTCGACGACGTGGTGGTGACCCGGGGCGGCACCGCCCCGACCAGCCCACCACCGAGCCCCACCGCCACCCCGACCAGCGCGACTCCGAACCCCAGCAGCACCCCCACCGCCACCCCGTCGGGCACTCCGCCTCCCACCAGCCCGACGCCCACACCGACCGGCACTGCGCCGGCCGACGGGTCCTCGGTGGTCGCCCGGGACGGCAGTGGGGATTTCACCAGCGCGCAGGCGGCGGTGGACGCGGTGCCGGTGGGCAACGCGAGCCGGTACACCATCACCATCCGGCCGGGCACCTACCGGGAAACGGTGACGATCCCGGCCGGCAAGCCGTACGTGTCGTTCGTCGGGTCGACCGGTGACGCCCGGGACGTGGTGATCGTCTACGACAACGCCTCGGGCACCCCCAAGCCGGGTGGCGGCACCTACGGCACCTCGGGCAGCGCCTCGGTGACCATCGACGGCAACGACTTCACCGCCCGGCACCTGACCTTCGCCAACGACTTCGACGAGGCGGCGCACGACTACGGGGCCGAGCAGGCGGTGGCCGTGCTCACCCGGGCCGACCGGCTGGTCTTCGACGACGTGCGGTTCCTCGGCAACCAGGACACGCTCTACCACAACAGCGCCAACGTCGACGCTGTCGGCCGGGCGTACTTCCGCGACTGCTACGTCGAGGGCGATGTCGACTTCGTCTTCGGCCGGGGCACCGGGGTCTTCGACCGCTGCGAGATCCGGTCGCTCAGCCGGGGTTCGAGCAGCAACAACGGGTACGTCACCGCCCCCTCCACGATGATCGGCAACCCGTACGGGCTGCTCTTCACCGGTTGCGTGCTGACCACCGACTCGGCGGCGGCACAGAGCGTGCACCTCGGCCGGCCGTGGCATCCGAGCGGGGACGTCAACGCGATCGGGCAGGCGGTGTTCCGCGACAGCGTGCTCGGCGCGCACGTGAAGGACTCCCCGTGGAGCGACATGTCCGGCTTCTCCTGGCGGGACGCCCGGTTCGCCGAATACCGCAACAGCGGTCCCGGGTCGACGGTCACCACCGACCGGCCACAGTTGACCGACACGCAGGCCCCGACCTACACCCCGCAGCGGTACCTGGCCGGCGTCGACGGCTGGAATCCGATCCCCTGATGCGCACTGTCGCCCGCCGCGACCCGGTCGTGGCGGGCGGCAGTCCGACCCGCCGGGCAGGTCCGGCCGCTGCTCGGCACGGCCCCGCCGGCCAGTCCGACCCGCCGGGCAGCACGGCCCTGCCGGCGGCCACCGCTTCACCGGGCATTTACACTTAACAAAGTTAACTGATAGCCTCCCCGCCATCGACGAGGAGGTATGTCATGCGACTTCGACCCGGGACGACGGCCGTGCTGGCCGGCGCGGTGCTGCTCGCCGTCGCACTGCCCGCAGCGAACGGTGTGGCCGCGCCGACCACCACCACGGGTGACGCCAGCGCCCTGGTGGCCTGCTCCGCACCGGCCTGGGCCGAGGGCGTCAGCTACCCGGCCGGCACCCGGGTCAGCTACCTCGGCCGTCGCTACGAGTCGCTGGTGACCCACACCCCGCCGGCCGGCGCCGGCTGGAACCCGGCCGCCGTCCCGGCGCTCTGGCGAGACCTCGGCGTCTGCACCGGAACGCCCTCCCCCACGCCGTCGCCGACACCCACCGTCACGCCCACCCGCCCCCCGACCCCGACCGCCACGCCCACCCCCGGCACGACGACGCCGCCGCCGGACGGCACGGGCTGCGCGCTGAAGGCCCGGCCGGCCGGCAAGGTGCTCCAGGGCTACTGGGAGAACTGGGACGGTGCGGCCAACGGCGTCCACCCGCCGCTGGGGTGGATACCGATCACCGACCCCCGGATCACCGGGCACGGCTACAACGTCGTCACCGCCGCCTTCCCGGTGATCCGCGCCGACGGCACGGTGCTCTGGGAGGACGGCATGGACGCCACCGTCAGGGTCCCCACCCCGGTGGAGATGTGCCAGGCCAAGGCCGCCGGTCTGACCGTCCTGCTGTCGATCGGTGGGGCCACCGCCGGCATCGACCTCGGCTCGGCGGCCGTCGCCGACCGGTTCGTCGCCACCGTGGTGCCGATCCTCAAGCGGTACCACTTCGACGGCATCGACATCGACATCGAGACCGGGCTGACCGGCAGCGGGGACATCACCCGGCTGTCCACCTCGCAGGCGAACCTGATCCGCATCATCGACGGGGTGCTGGCCCAACTGCCGGCGGGCTTCGGCCTGACCATGGCCCCGGAGACCGCCTACGTGACCGGCGGTAGCGTCACCTACGGCGCCATCTGGGGCGCGTACCTGCCGGTCATCAAGCGGTACGTCGACAACGGGCGGCTCTGGTGGCTGAACATGCAGTACTACAACGGCAGCATGTACGGCTGCGCCGGTGACTCGTATCCGGCCGGAACGGTCGGCGGCTTCACCGCCCAGACCGACTGCCTCGACACCGGCCTGGTCATCCAGGGCACCACCATCCGGGTCCCGTACGACAGGCAGGTGCCCGGCCTGCCCGCGCAGCCGGGTGCCGGCGGCGGTCACCTCGCACCGGCCTCGGTGGCCCAGGCGTGGAACACCTACCGGGGCGGCCTGAAGGGCCTGATGACCTGGTCGGTGAACTGGGACGGGTCCAAGGGCTGGACCTTCGGCGACAACGTCCGCACCCTCCAGGGGCGCTGAGGCCGCCGTCGAGCGACGCCGCGCCGCCCGGCCGGCCGGCCGCCGACCACGCCGGTCGGGGGCCGGCGGCCCGGTCCGCCGGGTGGGTCGGGCCGCCGGGTGGGTCGGTCGCGCTCCCGCCGGTGCGGACGGGAGCACGGCCGGGTCGGGTGGCTCAGAGCCGGGCACCCACGTCGGCAGCGTCGGCCGGACGCAGGAACGTCGACGTCGGGATGGACCCGTCGGCTGCCCGGGGCCCGGTGATCGTGGCCGGGTCGGTGCTGGCCAGCGGCCAGTCGCCGCCGAGGTTCCAGGAGTTGTCGGCCCCGGTCGAGGAGCCGGGCGAGACGTCGGGGGTGTTGCCGACCGCCAGATTGCGGTGGAGCTGGGAGGTGGAACGGGAGACGTCGAAACCGGCCCTGCCGTTGCGCCACGCGGTGTTGCGGTCGAAGAGCAGCGTGCCGGGGTTGCCGTTGTCGATGAACCCGCCGGCCGAGTTGCCCCAGGCCATGCTGTTGCGGGTGACATGGTCGACGGCCGGGCGCGGGTCGTTGCCGCCACCGTGCTTGAAGCCGTTGCCGTCCCCGGCGTAACCGGGCAGGTTCCAGTAGTTGTAACCGTTGTCGTAGGCGACGCTGTCCTCGATCAGGATCGGCGACTGGAACAGCCAGGCGTCGAACCCGTCGTCGGAGTTACGCCAGAGCCGCGCGCCGCTTACCCGGTTGTCGAGGCCCGAGCCCTCCTTGATGGCCAGCCCGTCGGCGCTCTCGCCGTTCTTACGGGGATCCCGGTTGCCGTAGCTGTCCAGGTTGATGATCCGGTTGCCGCTGGACGCGCCCTGCAGGTGCAGTCCGGACTCGTAGTTGTCCCGGGTGACCAGACGCTCGTACCTGCCGTAGTTGGTGTCGACGCCGAAGATGCCGTACGGGCCGTGGACGATCTCCAGGCCGACGAACCGCCACCAGTCCGCCTCGACGTGCAGCACACCCCGGTCGGCCCGGGGAATGCTGGAGCCCACCGCGCCCGGCGTGTACGGCATGTTCTCGCCGTCGATGACCACCTTCTCGCCCTGGTGGTTCATCAGGGTGATCGGATGGTCCGGGGTGCCGTCCTTGAGGATCTTGATGGTGCTGGTCGGCGCGTAGGTGCCACCGCGTACCGCGATGGTGGTGCCGGGCTCGGCCAGGTCGTGCGCGCGCTGGATGGTGCGTAGCGGCCGGGCCAGCGTGCCGGGGTTGGCGTCGTCGCCGTCGGTGGCGACCACCAGCACGACGGTCCCGGGCGGCGGCACGGTGGGTGGCGGGGTCAGCGGCGGTGTGGTGGCCGGCGGGGTCACGGGCGACGTGGTGGCCGGCGGGGTGACGCTCGGTGACGGGGTGTCGGTGTGGACCGGCGGTGTGGTCGGCGGGATGTCGGCGTTCCTGACCAGGACGTCGTCGAAGGATGCCGACGAGTACGCGGTCTGCAACCCGATCCGGCCGGCCCCGATCAGCGAGCTGGTGACCTCGCCGACGAAGACCCCGTCGACGCGGCCCCGCACGGTGCCGCCGGTGACCTCGACGGCGAGGGTGTGCCAGGTGCCGGTGGCCACGGGGTGGGAGATGCCGGCCAGCACGGTGACCGCGCCGCCGTTCACCGCCTGCAACTGCACCTGGTTGCCGGGCAGCAGCGCCAACCGGTAGTAGCGCGTCGCCCCGGCCGCGCGGGCCAGCAGGCCGACCTGGCCGCCGGGGCCGAGGCTGAGCGGTTTCACCCTGGCCTGGACGAGGTAGTCGGTCCAGCCGGTGCTGCCGGTGAAGAGCCGGGCGTTCTCGCTGCCGACGTTCGACTGCCGGACGGCCGGGGATCCGTCGGTGACGACTCCCCAGGTGCCGCCCGACTTCGACCAGCCGGCGGTGTCCCCGTCGGCGAAGTCGTCGCTGAACATGGTGGCGGCGGAGGCGGTGGTGACCGGTCCGACCAGGAGGGTGGCCACGGGAACGAGCACCGCGGCGAGCAGCAGGGCCAGCCGGCGCTGGCGGGACGGGCGCATGGGACGCACCTCCGACGGGGTGGGGTGGTGGCGGCGGGTAGAGAAAGCGCTTTCCGGACGATACGAGCAAGAATCGACACCCGTCAACCTTTGGTCTCGGGTCCGGCCCACGGTCCCGGTCTCGGGTCCGGCCCACCCGCCGAGGCGGCGTCGGTCCGGTGCCCCGGCCCGGACCGGCGCGACGGCCGACCCCTGGAGAGGGACCGGCCGCCGCACCCGCCCGATGTCACCGCCAGGTGTCGTTGCTGCTCCACGTGCCGGTAGACGGGATCGTGGCGCTGCGGTTGTCGCCGGACTCCCAGGTCACCGTGCCGTCCGGGTTCTTCTTGAGGTACTTGTAGTCGACCGTCGTGTTCGCCGGCAGGTTGACCGTGGCCCGCCACAGCGGATAGGCGGCCGAGGAGAGCGCCACCGCGTTGGCCGGGTTCCACGAGCCCAGCGCCGCGACGCTGCCCACCAGGAAGACGTTCTGCCCGTACGAGGTGGTGGCGCTGACGGTGAAGGATGCGCCCTGGGTGCCGGCGGGGTCGCCCCGGAAGGTGTCGGTGACCGTCGAGGTGCCACTGGTCGGCGTGGTCACCGTCCGGTTGCTCCCCGACTCCCAGGTCACCACGCCGGCCGTGGTCTTCTTGAGGAACTTGAACTCCACCGTCGTGGCCGCCGGCAGGTTGACCGTGGCCCGGTAGACCCCACCGCCCTGTGCGGTCAGCTTGACCGCGCCGGCCGGGGCCCACGAACCCAACGCCGGGACACTGCCGACGACGTAGGCGTCCTGGTCACCGGCGAGGGACACGGTGACGGTGAAGGTCGTGGCGACCGTGCCGGCGGGGGCGGTCGGTGTGGGCGTGCTGCCGCCCTTCGCGTTGGCGTGCAGCGCCACCGCGCCGTTGGCGGGGATCTGCACGGTGGCCCGGCCGCCGGCGACGGTCACCGTCGTGCCGGTGCAGCCGGCCCCGCCGCGCGCCCCGGAGATGACGTCGCAGTACGACCCGTCGGCCAGGCCGGTGGTGAAGGTGGCGGTGCTGGCGGAACCGGAGTCGTTGATCCCGATCCAGGCCCGGTCACCCCGGTGGAAGCCGATGACGTTGCTGTTGACCACGGTGAAGTCGGAGACGGTCCGGACCGACTTCGCGGTGTTCGCCCAGCCGACCATGCCCTTGATGCCGGTCGACCGGGTCAGGCAGTTCCAGCTGTTGCCGCAGACGGTGTCGGTGACGTAACCGTTGCCGTCGGCGGGCGGCGACTGGTTGCGGTCGGACCAGGAGAAGCTGTCGTAGACCGACGGCTTGCCGTGCGGGTAGGCCAGCGCGAAGTAGTTGGCCAGGGTGTAGTCGCTGCCGTTCCGGTAGGACAGCACCACCCCGTCGCGCTCCAGGTCGTGGTTGGTGACCATGGCGAACACGTTGGCGCTGGGCGCGTCGAGGTTCCAGCTCCCGACGTTGGCCAGGTTGGCGATCGAGCCCTGGAAGGCCGACTTCAGCCCCTTGGCGTACCCGAAGTCGAGCACGTCGCCGTTGCCGATGAAGGCGCGGGCCTTGAGGGCGTCGTTGCTGGCGCCGTCGAAGATCTCCTGGGCGACGTACGGCCGCTTGTTCTCGGCGGTGGTGTTGCGCAGCTTGCCGAGGATCGCGGCGAAGTCGTCCTTCTTGACGTGCTTGACCGCGTCCACCCGGAAGCCGTCGACGCCGAGGCCGATCAGGTCGTTGAGGAAGCCGGCGATCTTGGTGCGGACGCTGTCCTTCTCGGTGTAGAGGTCGGTCAGGGACAGCAGCTCGCAGCTGGTCACCTGGGTCTCGTTGTCCCAGTCGTTGATCGCACCGGAGGTCGGGCAGTTGTCACCCGGGCGGTGGAAGTCGCCGGTGCCGTAGGGCACGGCCGGGAAGCTGTAGCCGGGGCCGGAGAAGTCGGTGCCGGCGTACCCGACGACCGACTCGGCGTTGTTGGTGCCGGCCATGTGGTTGACCACCGCGTCGACGTACACCCGCACGCCGGCGTGGTGGCAGGTGGTGATCATGTCGGCGAACTGCTGGCGGGTGCCGAACCGGCTGTCCAGCCGGTAGGAGGCCGGCTGGTACACCTCATACCAGGGGTGTACGCCGTCGGCGCTGGTGGGCAGGCTGATCGACTCCTGCGGCGGGGCGACCTGGACCGCGCCGTAGCCGGCCGGGCCCAGGTGGTCGGTGCACGCCGAGGCGACGGAGCGCCAGTTCCATTCCCAGAGGTTGGCGGTGACCTCGCTGTCGTTGAGGGCCACGGCGGCGGTCGCGGGGGCGGTGGCCGGCAGTGCGCTCAGCGCGGCGAGGGAGGAGGCGGTGACAGCGAGGGCGAGGAGACCCCGTCGCAGACGGGTTCCCCGGGGGACGCGGGGTGTGGACATCGGGAGTGGACCTGCTTCCGGGGGTCGAAGAGGCACTGGTGGGTGTGGACGGCTGTCCGGTGAGAAGACGATGCGGCACCCATGAAAGGTTTTGCAAGACCTTGCGGCAAACTCCTCGACACCCACCGGCAATGATCCGCAAGACATTGCAGCTTCGGTACCGGTCCGTGCCGCACCAGCGCCGCGCCAACTCCGCCGCGCCGTTGCCCTGCCGTTCCCCCGGCCGGGCCGTTCCCCGCGTCAGGCACCGACGCGGGGAACGGTCAACACCAGATGACGCTCAGTCGACGCCGCGCTTCCCCGGCAGGATGCTCACATCGGGTTCCAGCCGTCGCTGCCCGCGAGGTACCGCTGCGGGGTATAGGTGGCGGCCTGGGCGTCGCTGAGCTGGGGACGGTTGCCGTTCGTGCCGGCACCGGGCCCGGTGTTGCGGTACTCCCGGAACCGCGCGTTCTGCCATACGTTGCCGGACATGTCGGTCCACGGCTGGGCGGTCTTCATGGTCGCGCTGAGCGACGACTCCCGATAGAGGACCTGGGCGTCCGGCCCCCACGGACGGCCGAGCTGGGTGGTGTTGTTCGTCGCGCCGGTGATCGTCGAGCGGTAGATCAGCATCCCGTACGTCTTGCTGGCGGCCGTCCGGGCGGCGGTGATCGGCCCACCGGTCGACCGCTTCTCGTAGATCGAGGTGCTGTCGATGACGATCGTGCCGCCGCCGAAGATGAAGTCGACGGTGCCCTCCACGTAGGAGCTCACCACGTACGCCCGGGTCTTGTCGTTGACCAGGAAGGTATCCTGGTCGCCGAGGAGCCGGACGTTGCGCAGCACCGCCCGGTCGGCGTTCAGGTGCAGCGCGACCGCCTGCTGGTCGACCCCGGAGGAGTTCTCCACGAAGTCGTTGGAGATGGTGAGGTTCTCGGCGACGAAGTTCGCCCCGTCGACGAACATGCTGGCGCTGTTGAAGGTGCCGTAGGTGGTGCCGTCCGGCTTCCGGGTGCCGGCGGAGTTGTTATAGACGAGCACGACGTTCGACGGTGCCGAGCCGAGCCCCCGCAGGGTGATGTTGGGCTTGTTCGACGCCACCCGGACGACCTCGCGGTAGGTGCCGGACTTGATGGTGATGGTGGCCCGGCTCGAACTGTTCGCCGGCACGGCGTCGATGGCGGCCTGGACCGTGCGGTATCTCCCGGTGCCGTCCGACGCCACCGTCGGCGTCCCGCTGGTCGGGGGCGGCGTGGTCGGCGGCGGGGTGGTGGGGGGCGGGGTGGTCGGCGGCGCGGTGGTCGGCGGCGGGGTGGTCGGGGGTGCGGTGGTCGGGGGTGCGGTGGTCGGCGGCGGCGTGGTCGGGGGTGCGGTGGTCGGGGTGGTCGTGCCGGTGCAGGCGGTGCCGTTGAGCGTGAAACCGGCGGGGTCGGGGTTGCTGCCGGTCCAGGTGCCGTTGAACCCGACGTCGAGGCTGCCGTTGGTGGCGATAACGGCGTTGTAGTCGAGGTTGGTGGCGACCACGTTGCCGCTGGCCGGGCTCGCGGTGAAGCCCCAGGCGCTGGTGACGGCCTGCCCGGCGGGGAAGGTCCAGCCCAGACGCCAGCCGTTGACGGGGTCACCCAGGTTCTTGATCGTGATGGCGGCGGTGAAGCCACCGGCCCACTGGGAGCCGACCTGGTAGGTGACCTGACAGCCGGCGGCGGCCTGCGCCGAGACGGCGGTGACGACACCGGCGACGAGGGTGGTGGTGACGGCGGTGGCGACGATGAACGCCGCCCGCCGGGTGCGATTTCTCACGAGCGAACTCCCCGGGGTATCCGAACACGGACAGCCGTGGGAGCGCTGACACGAGACTCGCACACCCGCCTGCCGCTGTAAAGCGTCACCGGCCCGGCACTCCGCGTGGAAGCCCGGCCGCCGGGCCCCGCCGGCACTGATCATCGTGTCGGGCGGGCCTGTTACGGTCGCGCCGCTGTCACACCAGTCGAGCCGGAGGTAGGCGTGATCCGTTCGCACATGTCGTCGTTCGCCGGAATGCCGGTGGTCCCCTTCACACCGGGGATGACCCTGCCCGACGATCCGTCGGCCGTCGCCTGGCGGCTGGAGGTCGAGGACTTCGAGGCCGAGCCGGAGGAGTTCGCCGGCCTGGTCGCCGCGCTGCGGGCGGAGGTCCCCGGCGAGGCGGTCCGCGCGCTGGTGGTCGGCGAGTGGGGCTCCACGTACGAGCGGGCCCTGCCGATCGACCTGCTGACCGACGCGGCGAAGGACTGGACCGCCCTGCGCGCGGTGTTCCTGGCCGACCTGGTGAGCGAGCAGTGCGAGATCTCCTGGATCACCCAGGGCGACCTCACCCCGCTACTGGCCGCCTATCCGGACCTCGAGGTGCTGTGGGTACGCGGGGGCAACGAGCTGAGCCTGCAACCGGTGCGGCACACCGGGCTGCGGGAGCTGGGCTTCCAGACCGGCGGCCTGCCGGCCGAGGTGACCCGCGCGGTGGGCGACTGCGACCTGCCCGCGCTGCGCCGGCTCGACCTGTGGCTGGGTCGGCAGGACTACGGCGGGGACACCGGCGTCGACGACCTGGCCGCCATCCTGGCCGGGGACCGGCTGCCGGCGCTGCGGCACCTGGCGGTGTGCAACGCCGAGTTCGCCGACCACATCGCGCAGGCGGTGGCCACCGCCCCGGTGGTGCCCCGGCTGGAGGTGCTCGACCTGTCGATGGGGGTGTTCACCGACCCCGGCGCCGAGGCGTTGCTGGCCGGGCAGCCGCTGACCCACCTGCGCCGCCTCGACCTGCACCACCACTTCCTCTCGCCCGAGGTCGCACAGCGGCTGGCGGACGCGCTGCCCGGCGTCCAGGTCGACGTCTCCGAGCCGCAGGAACCGGACGAGTACCACGGCACCGTCTACCGCTTCACCGCGGTCGGGGAGTGAGCGTCGATGACTTTCGGTTCCCACGCCGAGACGTTCGCCGGCCGGCCGGTGGTCGAGTTCCCCGCCGACGGGCCGCTGCCCGTCGTGGACGGCGAGGTCTGCTGGCGGATCGCCGACTGGCACTTCGACGGGAACACCCGGCAGGACACCCTGTCGGCGCAGTTCCGGGACCGGTTCGACCGGTTCGTCGAGCAGGTCGGTGACCGCGTCGAGGCGCTGGTCGTCGGGGCCTGGGGATACGCGGCGTTCCACCACGCCCCGATCGCCCAGCTCTGCGCGGCGGCTCCCCGGCTGCCCCGGCTGCGGGCCCTGTTCCTCGGCGACATGGTCACCGAGGAGTGCGAGGTCTCCTGGATGCGGGTCGGCGATGTCAGTCCGTTGCTGACGGCCTACCCGGAGCTGGAGGTGCTGCGGGTACGCGGCGGCGAGAACTTCGCCTTCTCCCCGGTGCGGCACGAGCGGCTGCGGAAGCTGTCGGTGCAGAGCGGCGGGCTGTCCCGGGAGTTCGTCGGCGCGGTGCTCAGCTCGGAGCTGCCCGCGCTGCACCACCTGGACCTGTGGCTGGGCACCGACGACTACGGCGGGAACACCACCGTGGCCGACCTGGACGCGTTGCTGGCCGGCAGGCTCTTCCCGGCGCTGCGCCGGCTCGGGCTGCGCAACGCCGACATCACCGACGATCTCGCCGCCGCGCTCGCCACCGCCGCCGTGGTGCCCCGGCTGGAGCGGCTCGACCTGTCGCTGGGCACCCTCTCCGACGACGGCCTGGCCGCGCTGCTCGCCGGGCAGTCCCTGACCCACCTGTCCGCCCTCGACCTGCACCACCACTACCTGTCGGAGGAGGCTGCCGACCGGGTGGTCGCCGCGTTGCCCGGCGTCGAGGTCGACGTCTGCGAGCCGCAGGAACCGGACGAGGACGACGGGGATTTCTACCGCTACACGGCGGTGTCGGAGTGACATGCGACTGACCGTGGTGGGCAACCCCGACAACCGGCGGGTCGCGTTGTTCCGGCGGTCCGTGCGCGAGGCGGGGTTGCCCGACCCGGCGGTGCTGCCCTGGGCGCGGGTGCTCACCGGGTCGGCCCCGCCGGACGCCGATGCCCTGGTTCGGGTCGACTCCCCCGGCGAGGACGCGGAGGTGGACCGGCTGCTGCGCGGCGCGGCCACCCCCGCCCGGCACGGAGAGCTGATCGGCCTCGCCGACACGTACGCCGGGCTGGTGGCCGGGATGGGCCGGGTGGCCGCCGGGGGCGCGACGCTGCTCAACCACTCCGACGACGTGGCGGCGCTGTGCGACAAGCGCCGCTGCCACGCGCTGCTGTCGGCCGCCGGGGTGCCGGTGCCGGCGGCGCTGCCGCCGGTCGAGGGCTATCCGCAGTTGCGGGCGGCGATGGCGGCGGCCGGCTGGCCCCGGGTGTTCGTCAAGCCGGCACACGGGTCGTCGGCGGCCGGGGTGATCGCGCTCGCGGTCGGGCCACGCCGGGTGCAGGCGGTCACCCCGATCGAGATCGCCCCGGACGGGCTGTTCAACTCGCTGCGGCTGCGCCGCTACGACGACGAGGCGACCGTCGCGGCGCTGGTCGACCGGCTCGCCCCGGAGGGCCTGCACGTGGAGCAGTGGCTGCCCAAGGCCGGGCTGGCCGACCGGGTGGTCGACCTGCGGGTGGTGGTGGTCGCCGGCCGGCCCACCCACGCCGTGGTCCGGGCCGCCCGGGGACCGCTGACCAACCTGCACCTGGGCAACGCCCGCGGCGACCTGGACGCGCTGCGGGCGGCGGCCGGCCCGGAGTCCTGGGCGGCGGCGATGCGGACCTGCGCACAGGCGGCGGCGTGCTTCCCCCGGTCGCTGCACGTCGGGGTCGACCTGATGTTCCTGGTGGGCTGGCGACGGCACGCGGTGGCCGAGGTCAACGCGTTCGGCGACCTGCTGCCCGGGGTGCTGACCGACGGCCGGGACACCTACGCCGAGCAGGTGCACGCGCTGACCAGCGGCCGGTGGGACCGGTGGCGGGCGGCAGCACCGGCCCGCCCGACCGGCGACGACACGGCAGCGACCGGGCCGGCCGGGCGCGACGCGGTGGCCGGCCCGGCGACGGGGCCGGCCCGCCCGACGGCCGGCGGACCGGCGACGACGCGGCGGGAGGAGGTCGGATGCGCACGCTGATCGGCAGTCACGACATCTGCCTGGTCACCCTGGACACCTTGCGCTTCGACGTGGCCGCCGAGCTGGCCGGGGCGGGGCGGACCCCCAGGCTGGCGCGGGTGCTGCCCGGTGGGCGGTGGGAGCGACGGCACTCCCCCGCCAGCTTCACCTACGCCGCGCACCACGCCTTCTTCGCCGGCTTCCTGCCCACCCCGGCCGGCCCGGGCCGGCACGAGCGGCTGTACGCGGCGGCGTTCCCGGGCAGCGAGACCGCCGGCGGGGACACCTGGGTCTTCGACGCCCCCGACCTGCCCACCGCGCTGGACAGGGCCGGCTACCACACGCTCTGCCTGGGCGGGGTGGGCTTCTTCAACCGGCGCAGCCCGCTCGGGGCGGTGCTGCCCGGCCTGTTCGCCGAGGCGCACTGGGAGCCGGAGTTCGGGGTCACCTCCCCCACCTGCCTGGACGCCCAGCTCGACCGGCTGGCCGAGGTGCTGCCCGGCCAGCCGGTCGACCGGCCGGTGTTCACCTTCCTCAACGTCGCCGCGCTGCACCAGCCCAACCGGCACCACCTGCCGGGCGCGGCGCAGGACAGCCGGGACAGTCACGCCGCCGCCCTGGAGTACGTCGACTCCCGGGTCGACCGGCTGTTCGCCCTGCTCACCGGCCGGGGGCGGCCGGTGTTCACGATCATCTGTTCCGACCACGGCACCGCGTACGGCGAGGACGGCCACACCGGCCACCGGATCGGCCACGACGTGGTGTGGACCGTCCCGTACGCCCACTTCACTCTGCGACCGGGGGAATGGTGACCAGCGCCGACACGGGCCTCGACGGCTCGCCGTACCAGCAGTACCTCTACGCGTACCCGCACAAGACCTCGTACCGGGCGTTGCGGCCCCGGCCGCTGCTGGCCGACGTGTGGCGGGCCGAGGCCCGCGACGCGCTGTTCCTCTATGTGCACCTGCCGTTCTGCGAGATGCGCTGCGGCTTCTGCAACCTGTTCACCCGGGCCAACGCGCCGCAGGAGCAGGTGACGGCCTACCTGCGGCAGCTGCGCCGGCAGGCCGAACGGGTCGCCGACGCGCTCGGCGACGACGCCGGGTACGCCCGGGTGGCGTTGGGCGGGGGCACCCCGACCTATCTGACCGCCGACGAGCTGACCGAGCTGTTCGACATCGTCACGGGCACCTCGGGGGCCCGGCTGCCGGGCGTACCGCTGTCGGTGGAGACCTCACCGGCCACCGCGACGCCGGACCGGCTGGCGGTGCTGGCGGCGCACGGGGTGCACCGGGTGAGCATCGGGGTGCAGAGCTTCCTCGACGTCGAGGCGCGGGCCGCCGGCCGCCCGCAGCGGCGCGTGGAGGTGGAGGCGGCGCTCGGCGCGATCCGCGACGCGGCCGTCCCGGTGCTGAACATCGACCTGATCTACGGCATCGACGGGCAGACGGCGGCGACCTGGCAGGAGAGCCTGGACGCGGCGCTGGCCTGGCGGCCGGAGGAGCTGTATCTCTATCCGCTCTATGTCCGGCCGTTGACCGGGCTGGGTCGGCGGGCGCACGGCCGGGCCGACTGGGACGCCCACCGGCTGGCCCTCTACCGGCAGGCGGTGGAGATCCTCGGTGCGGCCGGCTACCGCCAGGAGTCGATGCGGCAGTTCCGCCGCGCCGACGTGCCGGCCCCGGACGGGCCGGACTACTGCTGCCAGGACGACGGCATGGTCGGGCTCGGGTGCGGGGCGCGCTCCTACACCACCGCCCTGCACTACTCGTTCGACTACGCGGTCGCGGTGTCGCAGGTCCGGGCGGTGCTGGACGACTACCTGGCCCGCCCGGCCGACGACTTCCGGTGTGCCGAGTTCGGCTTCGCCCTCGACGGCGCCGAGCAGCGTCGCCGGTGGCTGCTCAAGTCGCTGCTGCGCGCCGAGGGGGTCGACGCGGCGGCCTACGCCGCCCGGTTCGGCCGGCCGCCGGGCGAGGACTTCCCCGAGCTGGGGCGGTTGGCCGCCCGGGGCTGGGCCCGCGCCGACGGGTTGCGGCTCACCCCGGCCGGGCTGGCCCGCTCCGACGCGATCGGCCCGTGGCTGACCTCCGCCCGCGTCCACCAGGCGATGACCGGGTACGTGCCCCGATGACACCCGCCACCCCGCTCCCGCTGCACCCGGTCCCACCCCGGGCGGCCCTGCCGGTGCAGCCCGTCGCGTCCCGGGCGGCGCAGCCGAGGTGTGCCGGACCCGCCGACGTCGGGGCGGAGCTGGCGGTGCTCTACCGGGGGCCACTGGCGAGCTGCAACTACGACTGTCCGTACTGCCCTTTCGCCAAGCGGGTCGACCCGCCGGAGCTGCTGCGCGCCGACCGGGCCGCGCTGGAGCGGTTCACCGGTTGGGTGGCGGCCACCACCGACCGGCGGCTGTCGGTGCTGTTCACCCCGTGGGGCGAGGGGCTGACCCGCAGCTGGTACCGGGACGCCATGGTGTCGCTCTCGCACCTGCCGCACGTGGATCGGGTGGTCATCCAGACCAACCTGGCCGCCCGGGTGGACTGGCTGGCCGACGCCGACCGGGCGACGGCGGCGCTGTGGACGACGTACCACCCGGGGCAGGTCGCCCGGGACCGCTTCCTCGCCCGCTGCGCCCGGCTGTCCGCGCTGGGCGTGCGCTACTCGGTCGGCGTGGTCGGCCTGCCCGCACACCTGGCCGAGGCGCGGGCGCTGCGCACCGCCCTGCCCGAGGCGGTCTACCTCTGGGTGAACGCCGCCGACGGGCACCACTACTCCGCCGAGGAGGAGGCGGCCTGGACGGCGCTGGACCCGCTGTTCGGGTGGAGCGTCCGTGCGCACCCGTCGCTCGACCGGCCCTGCCACGCCGGGGAGACGGCGATCTCGGTCGCGGGTGACGGCACGGTGCGCCGCTGCCACTTCCGGCCCGCGCCGATCGGCAACCTCTACGACGGATCGTGGCGCGCCGCCCTGAAGCCCCGGGCCTGCGACGCCGCGCTCTGCGACTGCCACATCGGGTACGTCCACCTCAAGCCGCTCGGGTTGCGTGACGTGTTCGCCGGTGGGGTGCTGGAACGGATTCCGGCTGCCTGGCCGGTGGGGACGGCCCCGGGTCCCGCTCGCTGAGGGCCCCGACGCTCAGCGGGTGCGCTCGGCGCGGCGCAGCAGCCCGGCGGCGAGCAACCCACCGGCCAGGACCGCCACCGCCCCGGCGGTCTGCCCGGTGACCAGCGCGGACGAGAAGGCGTCGGTCACCTGCGCCCGTTCGCTCTCGCCTCCGGCGGCGGCCAGCGCGGCCGGGTACGACCCGGCGCCGGCCACCACGATCGGCGCCAGCGCGGCGAACCGGGCGTTGAGCACCGCCCCGAGCACGGCGATGCCGAGGCTGCCCCCCACCTCGGCCATGGTGCCGTCGATCCCGGCGCCGACGCCGGCCTTCGACGGTGGGATGGCGCTCATCACCGCCTCGACGATCGCGGGATTGGCCAGGGCGCAGCCGAAGCCCATCACCAGCAGTCCGGTCAGCAGCACGCCGTAGCCGTCGGAGCGGACGTGGGTGACCAGGGTCAGGCCGGCGGAGAGCAGCACCATGCCCAGCGCGATGGCCCCGGGCACCCCGAGCCTGCGGATCAGCCGGGTCGCGATGCCGCCCAGGTTGAGCAGCACGATGGACAGCGCGAACGGCACCATCCGCAGCCCCGCCTCCCAGGCCGGGTAGCCGCGGACGAACTGGAGGTCCTGGGTGAGCAGGAACAGCGCGCCGGTGGAGCCGAAGGTGATCAGGACGACCCCGGTGACCGCGCCGACGAACCGGCGGTCGGTGAAGAAGTGCATGTCCAGCATGGGGGCGGCGATGCGCCGTTCCCACCAGACGAACGCGGCGAGCAGCAGCACGCCGCCGCCGGCCGCGCCGAGCACCGCCGGAGCGGTCCAGCCGCGTCCGGGGCCGTCGATGATGGCCCAGACCACGCCGGTGAGGCCGGCCGTGGACAGCAGCACCCCGCCGATGTCGGGTCGCCCGCCGACCGGGTCCCGGGACTCCGGCACCAACGCCCGGCCGGCCACCAGGCAGATCAGCACGATGGGCACGTTGACCAGGAAGATCGCACCCCAGGGCAGGTGGGCGAGGATGATGCCACCGATCGGCGGGCCGGCGGCGTAGCCGAGGGCGCTGGTGGCCGCCCAGATGCCGATCGCCCGGGACCGCTCGGCGCCGTCGAAGACCTGCATGGCGACGGCCAGGGTGGCGGTGACCAGCAGCGCCCCGCCGATCCCCATGCCGGCGCGGGCGGCGATCAGCTGGTCGCCGGAGCGGGCCAGCCCGGCGGCCAACGAGCCGACGCCGAACAGCACCAGGCCGGCGACGAGCATCCGGCGTCGGCCGTACCGGTCGGCGGCGCTGCCGGCGGTGAGCAGCAACCCGCACTGCACCAGCGCGTACGCGTTGATCATCCACTGGATGTCGGTGGTGCTGGCGTCCAGTTCGGTGGTGAGCACCGGCACCGCCACGGTGAGCACGGTGTTGTCGAGCACCACTGTCAACTGGGCGAGGCAGAGCACCGCCAGGATCAGCCAGCGCGACCGCAGCGGCACCGCCGGGCCGGGCCGCACGGCGGACAGCGCGGTGCTCATCGGGGCGGGGCGTGACGGGCGAGCGGGTTGGTCAGGGTCCCGGCGAACTGGAGCGCCGCCGACGGGTCGGCGAGGTCGACCATCTGCTGGTTGTTGCGCAGTTGCAGCCGGTTGAGGCAGGACAGGGTGAACTCCTCGGCGAACAGGTCGTGCCGGCGCAGCCGGTCGGCCAGGTGCGGCACGCGGGCGGCGTAGTCGGTCGCGCAGTCGGCGACGGTACGCCAGAAGTCGTCCTCGTCGAGCACCCCCTCGCCGGCCAGCACGGCGTTGAGGTGGCGGAAGAAGCTGTCGAAGACGTCGGCGAAGATGGTCAGCAGCTGCTCGTCGTCGGGGATGGCGACGCGGACCCGCTGCACGAGCGGCGGCAGGTCGACGTCGGGGTCCATCACCACGATCTCCTCGGCGATGTCCTTGAAGATCACCCGCTCGACCACGCCGTCGTGCAGCACCAGGATGACGTTCTCACCGTGCGGCATGAAGGCCAGCCGGTGGGCGTAGAAGCTGTGCAGCAGCGGCACCAGGTAGGCGTCGAGGTAGCGGCGCAGCCACTCCTGCGGGGGCAGGCCCGATTCGGCGATCAGGGCGGCGGCGAGCGACCGTCCGTCACGGTCGGTGTGCAGCAGGGCGGCCATGGTGGACAGCCGCCGGCCGGGGGCCAGGCCGGGCACCGGGCTCTCCCGCCACAGCGCCGCGAGCATCTTGCGGTACGGCGAGTAGCGGTCGGTGGCCACCTCGTACTGCGGGTGGCGGTAGCCGACGGCGGCCCGCTCCCGCAGGATCGTCAGCCCGGTGCCGGCGAGCACCGGGTCGCCGGTGACCAGGTCGACGAGCCAGTCGTTGATCGCCGGGGTGGCCTCCATGTAGGCGGCCGACAGGCCCCGCAGGAAGCCCATGTTCAGCACGGACAGGGCGGTCTTGACGTAGTGCCGGTGCGGGCTGGTGGCGTTGAAGAAGGTCCGGATGGACTGCTGCGCCAGGTACTCGTCCGGCGCCTCACCGAGGCAGACCAGGCGCTGCCGGGCCACCTCACCGGCGAAGGTGACCGCGAGCCGGTTCCACCACTGCCAGGGGTGCACCGGGATGAGCAGGTAGTCGTCCGGGTCGACACCGGCGTCGGTCAGCGTGGCGGCGAACCGGGCCAGGGTGTCCGGGCCGAGTTCGGTGCGCAGCAGGGTGGGGTAGTCGAGGTCGGCGGCGCTGCTGAAGGTGGCGTGGTCGCGGTGCGCGGCGAGCCAGATCAGCCGGACCGGTCGGCCGGCCTCCGGGGCGTACGCGTGGTATTCGTGCACGCCGAACCCGATCCGGCCGTTGTTGGCCACGAAGCACGGATGCCCCTCGGTCATGCCGGTCTCGATCGCCTGGAAGTCGGCGCGGGCCAGTTCGGCCGCGCCCAGCGCCGGCCGGGCCAGCTTGTACGCGGTGCCGGCCAGGGTGGAGGTGATCTCCTCCAGATAGACGGGGAGCACCTGGTCGGTGAGGCCGAGCGTGCCGCGCAGTTCGAGGCAGAGGTCGACGGCGTCGGGCGGCAACTCCTGGTCGCCGCGTCGCCGGGTGATGCTGTCCGGGTCGATCTGCCAGTGGTCGAGGGCGAAGCGGCGGGCGGTGAAGTGGTAGTCCACCGTGCCGTCGTCGGTGCGCACGACCCATCGCCCCTCGCCGGCGGGGGCGGGTGTGACCAGGCGTTCGTGGGCGAACTCGGCCAGCGCCTTGCCGACCAGCAGCCGGTTGGCGTGGGCCCAGGTGGCGGGGGTCAGGTGGGCCACGGAAGCGGCGGGGTTCACGCGGGCAGGTCTCCTCGGGTGGCGGCCAGGAACTGGTCGCGGGTGCAGACGCTGAGCAGGGCGTCCTTTTCCGGCTTGCGGATCGGGCCGACGGCGGTGAAGCCGACGGCGGCGTTGAGGGCGTGCACGGCGGTGTTGCGCACGTCGGGTTCGACCACCACCCGTCGGGTGTCCGGGTCGGCGAAGAGCCAGTCCAGGACGGTGGTGATGACGGCCCGGGTGAAGCCGTGCACCGGCTGGTCGGTGGGCGCGCACAGCAAGTGCATGCCCACGTCGCCGTCGACCGGCGGGTAGAGGCCGACCAGTTCCACCCGGGCCGGATCGTAGCGTTCGGCGACGAACGCCGGCTCGCCCCGCCACAGCCCGAGGTACGCGTCGTGGTGCGGGTGGTCGGCGATCCCCCGGTACTCCCGGGCGACCCGGTCGACGTCGGCGTCCTGCATCAGCCAGAACGCCGACTTCGGGTGGGTCACCCAACCGTGCAGCAGCCCGGCGTCGCCCTCCGGGTCGAGGGTGCGCAGCGCGAACTCGCCGAGCGCGGGATCGTGCCGGCGGTACACCACGTCGGTCACGAGGTGCCGCCGGCCGGGACCCCGAACTCCTGGAAGGCGATCCGCTCCTCGATCGGATAGTGCTCGCGCCCGGTCAACTCCCGGATGATCCAGGAGTTGCGGTACGGGCCCATGCCCAGGTCGGGCGAGGTGATGCTGTGGGCGTGGGTGCCGGCGTTCTGGAGGAAGACCCCCCGACCGGTGTGGTCGATGCTGTAGTTGCGGGCCACGTCGAACCGGCCGTGGGAGTCCCAGCGCAGCCGGTCGTGGATCGGGGCGAGGAACTCCGGCACCCGGTAGTGGTAGCCGGTGGCCAGCACCAGCCCCTCGGTGTCGAGGGTCAGGTCGCGGTCCTGCTCGATGTTGCGCAGCCCGAGTCGGTAGGTGCCGGCGGTCTCGTCGTACCGGGCGCTGGTCAGCTCGGTGTTGGTCAGCAGCCGGGTCGGCACCGGCCCGTGCACCCGGTGGGCGTAGAGCAGGTCGAAGATGTCGTTGATCAGGTCGGCGTTGATCCCCTTGAACAGGTTCTTCTGGGTGCCCTCCAGCCGGTAGCGGGTCTCCTCGGGCAGGGCGTGGAAGTAGTCCACGTAGTCCGGTGAGGTCATCTCCAGGGTGAGCTTGGTGTATTCGAGGGGGAAGAAGCGCGGCGACCGGGTGACCCAGTTGAGCTGGTAGCCGTGGCTGCCGAGGTCGGTGAGCAGGTCGTGGTAGATCTCGGCGGCGCTCTGTCCACTGCCGACGACGGTGATGCTGCGCTTGGCGCGCAGCGCCGACCGGTGTTCCCGGTAGCGGGAGTTGTGGATGACGTCACCGCCGAGGCCCTCACAGGCGTCCGGGACGTGCGGCGGGGTGCCGGTGCCGAGCACCAGGTGCCGGGCCCGGTGGGTGACCCGTTCGCCGTTCACCACGGCGTGCACCACGTACCGGTCGTCGGCGGGGTGGTACTCGACGGAGGTGACCCGGTGGCCGAAGCGCACCGAGGGCAGTTTCGCGGCGGCCCACCGGCAGTAGTCGTTGTACTCGTGGCGCAGCGGGAAGAAGCTCTCCCGGATGTAGAACGGGTAGAGCCGCCCGGATTCCTTCAGGTAGTTGAGGAAGGAGTAGGGGGAGGTCGGGTCGGCCAGGGTGACCAGGTCGGCGATGAACGGCGTCTGCAGCCGGGTGGCGTCCAGCAGCATGCCGGGGTGCCAGTCGAAGTCGTCGCGGGCTTCGAGGAACAGGCCGTCGAGATCGTCGAGCGGCGCGGTCAGGCAGGCCAGCCCGAGGTTGTACGGGCCCAGCCCGATGGCGATGAAGTCGGGGGTCGACACAGGGGTTTCTCCAGGGCGGGTGGTCAGCCGACGGGGCTGGACAGCTCGGCGGTGGCGCAGGTGCGGGCGTACCAGCCGGCGTGTTCGGCGATCAGGTCGAGCACGTGGGCGATGTCGTCGAGGGTGGTCTCGGGGTTGAGCAGGGTGAGCTTGAGGTGGTGTGCGCCGTCGACCTTGGTGCCGGCGACGAGGGCGGCGCCGGAGGCGGCCAGCGCCTCGCGGGCGTACAGGTTGGCGTCGTCGACGACGTCGCGGCTGACACCGGGCGGCAGGTAGCGGAACACCACCGTACTCAACTGCGAGCGGGTGACCACCTCGAAGCGGGGGTCGTCGGCGAGCAGCCGCCAGGCGGCGGCGGCGAGGTCGATCACCTCGTCGAAGAGCGCGCCGACCGCGTCCGCGCCCATGATCCGCAGGGTGAGCCAGAGCTTGAGGGCGTCGAACCGGCGGGTGGTCTGCAGGCTCTTGTCGACCTGGTTGGGGATGCGCCGCTCGGCCATCCGGGCCGGGTTGAGGTAGTCGGCGTGCCAGGTGGCGTGGCGTAGCACCCGCCGGTCGCGGACGATCAGGGCGCTGGAGCTGACCGGCTGGAAGAACGACTTGTGGTAGTCCACGGTGACCGAGTCGGCCCGTTCGATGCCGGTGAGCAGGTGCCGCCGGGTGGGCGAGACCAGCAGTCCGCAGCCGTACGCGGCGTCGACGTGCAGCCAGACCCCGACGGCGGTGCAGATCTCGGCGATCCGTTCCAGCGGGTCGATCGTGCCGAAGTCGGTGGTGCCGGCGGTGGCGACCACGGCCAGCACGGTGTGACCCTCGCGGCGGCACCGGTCGAGGGTCTCGGCCAGTTCGTCGGTACGCATTCGTCGGCCGGCGTCGGTGGCGACGGTGAGCACCGCGTCGGCGCCCAGGCCGAGCAGCTTGGCGGCCTTCTGGACGCTGAAGTGACCGGCGGTGGAGGTGATGATCCGCAGCCGGGACAGCACCTCGGGCCGACTGGGCCGGTCGGTGCCGCCGCCGACGATCCGGGCGTACGCCTCCTCCCGGGCGAGCAGCAGGGCCTGCAGGTTGGACTGGGTGCCGCCGCTGGTGAAGACGCCGTCGGCGGCGGGGCCGAAGCCGATCCGTTCGGCGGTCCAGTCGACCAGCCGGCGCTCGATCAGGGTGCCGCCGGCGCTCTGGTCCCAGGTGTCCAGGGAGGAGTTGACCGCGCTGAGCACCGCCTCGCCGAGCAGGGCGGGGATGACCACCGGGCAGTTGAGGTGGGCCAGGTAGCGGGGATGGTGGAAGTAGACCGCGTCGCGCAGGTAGACGTCGTGCAGTTCGTCGAGGGCGGCGGTGGTGTCGCCCAGCGGACGGTCCAGGTCGATGCCGGCGACCCGGGGGGCCAACTCGTCCGGGGTGACGCCGGTCCCGGGTCGGTCCACCTCGGCCACCCGGGCGGCCACCCGCTCGATGCCCTGGACGACGGCCCGACGGTAGTCCGCGACGGTGCCGGCGTTGAGCAGGTGGGCGCGGGGCGGGACAGGGCGCGGGGCGGTCACGGGGGCCTCGACGGTGGATCCGGGCAGGCTCATGGGCAGTCCTCGACGGTCGGTGACGGACACGCGGGGCGACGGGCGGCGGGGACATGGGGCGTCCTGGTGGCCCAGTTGATCTACAAGTTAGGCTACCCTAACCTAAAATCATGTCAATGCCGACACCCCGGACGCGGCCGTCAACCCGCTGCGGGGACCGGCTCCGCCGCCGGCTCGGGCGCGCGCATCGGCGTGCCCTGGAACCGTCGTTGGTGCCCGAGCCCCACCACGACGCCGAGGGCGACCAGCACGACGGAGGCGATCGCGACGGCGGGATAGCCGACCCGATCGGCCGCGGCCAGTCCGAGGGAGGCCGCCAGGAACGAACAGACCAGCCCGAACGACGACAGCACGGTGAAGTCGGACCCCCCGGTCTCCGGCCGCGAGTAGTCCATGTTGACCACGTAGAGCACCACGTTGGCGACGGTGTACGCCGCCATGAAGCAGCACAGCGCGGCCACCGTCGCGCCCAGCGGGGCCCGGCCGGTCATCAGCGGCAGCAGCAGCGCCGTGGAGGCCGCGAGGGCCGCTCCCCCGACGACGAGCAGCCGTCCCCGGCCGAACCGGTCGACGCCGACCCCGGCGAGCAGGCCGGCCACGATCGCCGGGGCGCTGATCACCACGCCGGTGACCACGCCGATGCGCGCCAGCGACCAGCCCGCGTCGACCAGCGCCGGGGTGACCAGGGCATAGGCCGCTCCGGCTCCGGTGTAGACCAGCGGCACCACGCCGAAGGTCCACCAGCGGCACCCGGGCTGGCCGAACACCGACAGCAACGCCCGGTACGCCTGCCCGGTGCCGGCCACCCGGGCGACCCGGGCCGGCTCCCGCAGCCGCCACACCACCAGCAGCCCGACGGCGGTCAGCGCGGCCAACAGCCCGATCGCCGGCACCCAGCCGTACCGGTCGTAGACCAGCACGCACGCGCCACCGCCGAGCAGGTTGCCCAGGTAACTCGCGGCGACCTGGATGCCGTTGCCGGCGCCCCGGGTCCCCTCGGACAACACCCGGACGGCGACCGCGTCGACGGCGATGTCCTGGGTGGCGGAGAGGAAGACGTAGGCGGCGCAGATCGCCACCACCGGGCCGAGCTGCCGGGTCGGATCGGCGAACGGCAGCAGCGCCAGCAGGGTCAGCACCAGACCGGCCTGCAGGGGCAGCAGCCAGGACCGGTAGTGGCCGTGCCGGCGAGAGCCGTACCGGTCGAGCAGCGGGGCCCAGAGGAACTTCAGCGGCCAGACCAGGCCGACGAACTGCAGCAGGGCCAGGGTGTCCAGTGAGGTGCCACCGTCGCGCAGGATGGCGGTCAGCCCGACGGTGATGAATCCGATGCCGAGGTACTGGGTGACGTAGAGCGTGGTGAGCGTGCCGAGGCGCCCCTTCACCGGGCGCTCCAGTAGCCCAGCGAGGTCAGCTGCTGCTTGCCCATCCCGAGGGTGCGCCGGACGTGCCGGGTGAGGGCCCGGGTGCTGGTCGCCTCGCAGGCCACCCAGTAGTGGGCGTCCGGTGCGACCGGGAGCGCGGCCCGGACGGTGTCGACGAGTTGCCGCCCGTCGTCGCCGCGCGGCACCCAGGTGACCCGGTGCTGCTCCCGGGTACGCAGGGCCAGCGCCCGTTCCCCGTCGTGGGCGTACTCCAACCAGATCGTGGCGGGGGTGTCGGGCGCGGCGTCGAGCAGGCTGTTCACCGCCGGCAGCGAGGCGGCGTCACCGACCAGGTAGAGGTGGGCGGGTGCCGGGTCGGGCAGGGCGAAGGCGCTGCCCTGGAGGGTGGCGACGATGGTGTCACCCACCTGCGCGGTGCTCGCCCAGCGGGCCGCGCAGCCGTCGTGCAGGGCGAACTCGAGGGTGAACCGGCCGGCCTCCGGCTCCGGGTCGACCAGCGTGTACGCCCGCTGGTGCGCCCGGCCGGCGTCGTCGAACCAGAGCCGGATCCACATGGTGGGGTGCACCTTGCCCGCCGCCAGCAGGCCACCGTCGTCCATGACCAGACGCTGGTAGTGCCCGCCGACCGGCTCGGTGCTCCGCACGGTCAGCCGGAAGTCCCGGCCGCCCATGGCCTTGAGCACCAGGGCCTCCCAGTTCCGTTTCACACGTCCTCCAGGTAAGGTCCGCCTAAGTTAGGCGAGGGTAACTTAGGCGAGGAGTCCTGTGGAGAGTGGGACCGGCATGCCGCCGGGCGACCGGCCGGCCGCCGGCGTGCACCGCGACCGGTGGGGCGTACCGCACCTGTGGGCCGACACCGTCGATGAGCTGGCCCGATGGCAGGGGCGGGTGACCGCTACCGACCGGGCGTGGCAGCTCGAGGTCGAACGCTGGCGGGCCGAGGGCCGGCTCGCCGCCCACATCGGTCCCGCCGCACTCGACTGGGACCGGTTCGTCCGGCGGGCCCGGCTCGACGACACCGCCCGGCGCTGCTTCGACCGGCTCGCCCCGGCCACCCGACGCTGGGTCACCGCGTACGCCGACGGGGTCAACGCGGGCCTGGCGACCGGCGCGGCGGCGGCCCCCGAGTTCGCCGCCACCGGCAGCGCGCCCGGCCGGTGGCGACCGTGGACGCCGCTGGGCGTCTTCCTGGTCCAGCACATCCTGTTCGGCACCTTTCCGCAGAAGCTGTGGCACGCCCACGTCGCCGCCACCCTCGGCCCGGCCGCCCGCGACCTGTTCGCCGTCGAGGGGCCCGGCGGCTCCGGCAGCAACGCCTGGGCGCTGCCCGCCGACCCGGTGACCGGCCGTGCCCCGGTCATCGCCGGTGACCCGCACCGGCTGCTCGAACTGCCCGGCATCTACCAGCAGATCCGGCTGGCCTGCCCCGAGTTCGACGTGGTCGGACTGGCCTTCCCCGGGGTACCGGGGCTGCCGCACTTCGGGCACGCCGGCGACGTCGCCTGGGCGGTCACCAACGCGATGGCCGACTACCAGGACCTCTACCGCGAACAGTTGCGCCGCGACGGCGACCTGGTGCTGGTCCGCGACGCCGACGGCTGGGTGCCCGCCCACCGGCACGACGAGCGGATCGAGGTACGCGGCGGCGCGACGGAGACCGTCGAGGTGATCGAGACCCCGCGTGGCCCGGTGATCGACCACGACCGGCACACCGGCGACGCACTCAGCCTGCGGACCCCGGCCCGGGTGACGGAGAGCCTCGGTTTCGACGCGCTGCTGCCGTTGCTGCGGGCCCGCACCGCCGACGACGTCGCCGACGCGCTGCGCGGCTGGGTCGAACCGGTCAACAGCGTGCTCGTCGCCGACCGGCACGGGGCGGTGCACCAGCTCGTCGCCGGCCTGGTGCCTCACCGCGACGACGGGTGCCGGCGGGAACCGGTGCCCGGCTGGGACCCCCGTTACCGGTGGCGCGGCG
This sequence comes from Micromonospora matsumotoense, assembly GCF_900091525.1. GTDB lineage: Bacteria > Actinomycetota > Actinomycetes > Mycobacteriales > Micromonosporaceae > Micromonospora > Micromonospora matsumotoensis. The sequence continues at coordinate 469,430 of NZ_FMCU01000002.1, read as the reverse complement.
ACTACGCCGCCGCCAAACCGGTCGCGGTCGGCGAGCCGGCGGTCTGCGCCAACGACCGGCGTGACGACGTCGCCGAACTCGGTGTCGACTTCGCCCCGCCGCACCGGGCCCGCCGGATCCGCGAACTGCTCGCCGACGGCGTCGCCGCGCCGGACGTCCACACGGACACCCAATTGGGGTCGGTGGTCCTGCGCGGTCTGCTCGACCGGCTCGACCCGGGGCCGCTCAGCGGGCCGGCCCGACTGCTGCGGGACCGGCTGACCGGCTGGGACGGCCGGATGGAGGCCGACAGCATCGACGCCGGGGCGTTCGCCGCCTGGCGGGCCGCGCTGGTCCGGCACCTGTCGGCGCACCCCGCCCTGGGCCCGTTGCACGCCCCCGGCGGCTACGACCCGCTCTTCGCCCCGTGGACCGACCCGCTGGCCCGGATCGGGCACGCGGTGGAGGGGGTGGTCGCCGGACTGCCCCGCCTCGGCGGTGCGGTCGAACCGCTCGCCGCCGCCGCGCTGGAGGAGGTCGCGGCCGGCGACCCACCCGGCCCCTGGGGACGGCGGCATCTGCTGCACCCGCTGCACCTCGGCGTGTCCGAGGCGGTCACGGACCGGGTGGCCGCGATGCGCGACGGCACCGACCTCGGCGGCGACACCCACTGCGTGCTGTCCACCTCCAGCGTGCCCGGGGTCTCCGACGCCTGCTGGCGCGGGCCGGTCGCCCGGTACGTGTGGGACCTGACCGACCGGTCGGCGAGCCGCTGGATCGTCCCCTTCGGCGTCTCGGGCCGCCCCGACGACCCGCACTTCGCCGACCAGCTGCCCCTGTGGGCCACCGGCGAGCTGATCCCCGTCGGCACCGACTGGCGTGGCCTGACCCGAGCACCCCGAGACGAGGACCGCGTGACCTACCAGGAGAAGATCCCCGGCTTCGGTGAGTTGACCCTCACCGTGGTCGATCCGGCCGCCCACGCCGCGCTGCTGCACGGCTGGGTGACCGAGCCCCGCGCGTCGTTCTGGGGCATGGGGTCGTACACCGTCGAGGAGGTACGTGAGATCTACGCGTACGTCGACGGCCTGGGCACCCACCACGCGTACCTGATCGGGCTGGACGGCACGCCGGTGGGCCTGTTCCAGACCTACCAGCCGGAGGCCGACCCGGTCGGCGAGCGCTACCGGGTGCGGCCCGGCGACATCGGCATGCACCTGCTGCTCGCCCCCGGCCGCCGACCGCCGCGCGGGCTCACCGACGCGATCGGCCCGGCGCTGGCCCGCTTCCTGTTCCGCGACCCAAGTCGGCTGCGGATCGTGGTCGAGCCCGACGTGCGCAACCGGTTCGCGCTGCGGCGACTGGAACGGGAGGGGTTCACCTTCGCCGACGAGATCGACATGCCCGACAAGCGGGCCCAACTGGCGTTCTTCACCCGGGAGCGGTTCGAGGCGGACCACCCCGTCCCGGCCTGAACCGGCCGGCGATCGCGGGTCGCCGGGCCGACGTCAGGCGCGCGGGCCCAGGAAGAGGCCGCCGCTGGCGTCGATGACCTGCCCGGTGACCCAGCGTGCGGCGTCGGAGGCGAGGAACGCGACCACGTCGGCGACGTCACCGGGCCCACCCAGCCGGTCGAGGGCCGTCATCGAGGTGATCAACTCGACCAGGCCCGGCGTGGCGAAGGCCGGTGAGTTGGTCGCGGTCCGGGTGGCGCCGGGCGCGACCGCGTTCACCGTGACGCCCCGGGCCCCGAGCTGGTTTGCCAGGGCCAGGGTCATCGTCTCCACCGCGCCCTTGGTCATGGCGAACGACGTCTGGTCCGGGTTGGCCATCCGGGTCGCCACGGACGAGATCGTGATGATCCGACCGCCGTCGCGCAGCAGCGGCAACGCCCGTTCGATGATGAAGTACGGCGCGCGGACGTTGACCGCGAACAGCCGGTCGAAGGCGGCCCGGGTGGTGACGCCGAGCGGGCCGGCGGGTGGCGCTGCCGCGTTGTTGACCAGGATGTCCAGTGGTCGCCCGGCCAGGCTCGCCGCCACCCCGGCGAACAGCGTCTCGACATCTCCGTCCACACCCAGTTCCGCGCCGACGGCGTACGCCGTCCCACCGGCCCGCCCGATCTGGTCGACCGTCGCCAGCGCGCCGCCCTCGCCCGTGCCGAAGTGCGCGATGACGGCCGCTCCCCGCGCGGCCAGCCGGACCGCGATCGCCTGTCCGATGCCCCGCGACGCCCCGGTCACCAGGGCCGTCCTGCCGCTCAGGTCGCTCATGTGTGAGCCACTCCCCACTTGGTAGTCACTATCACCAAGGTAGTGTCTATCACGTGAATGAGCGGCACTCCACCCTGCGGGACCAGCGACGGGCCGAGACGCAGCGCATGATCCAGGCGCACGCGGTGCGGTTGTTCGTCCGGCGCGGCTACGACGGCACGACGGTGAACGACGTCGCCGCGGCGGCGGGGGTGTCCCCGATGACGGTCTACCGGCACTTCCCGACCAAGGAGGATCTCGTGCTGGCCGACCAGAACGGGCCACTGGTCGCCGACCGCATCGCCGCGACACCGGCCGGGCAGCCCCTCGTACGCCGGATCGGCACCGCGCTCGTCGAGTCGGCGCGTACGCTCACCGCCGGTGACGACCGGTTCTTGCTGGCCCGCCTGCGGCTGATGATCTCGACGCCCGCCCTGCGCGCCCGGCACCTGGACAACCACCACCTGCTGCAACAGGCCATCGTGGACGGGCTCGGGGACGAGGCCACCGATCCCGATGCGGCCTTCCGCGCGGCGGCGGCGGCCAGTGCCTGCCTGGCCGTCATGCACACCGCGTTGGTGCGGTGGGCACAGGACGACGGGCGCACCGACCTGGCCGACCTGATCACGATGGCGCTCGCGGCGGCCTTCGGCGACGACCCGTCCCGGCCACGGTGACCCGGGCCGGACGGGCGCTGCTCTAGGCTCCTCGGGGTGGTCGTGAGCACACAGGACGTGGTGGGCCTCATCGAGTCGGACCCGGCGGCGATGAGAGTGCTCCGGGCCACCGCCGACCTCGGTCTGCCGGACTGGTGGATCGGTGCCGGCTTCGTCCGCAACCGGGTCTGGGACGCGATCAGCGACCTGCCGGCCGCGCCGCCGCGCGATGTGGACGTCGCCTACTTCGACCCGCAGGAGCGGGACCCCCGTGAGGAGACCCGCGCCGAGGCCCGGGCCGCGACGCTCCTGCCCGGGGTGCCATGGGAGATCCGCAACCAGGCACGGATGCACCTGCGCAACGGCGACGGTCCCTACCTCGGCACCCTGGACGCGATATCGCGCTGGCCCGAGACGGCCACCTGCGTCGCGGTCACCCTGCGGGGTGACTCGGTCCACCTGGTGTGCTGCCACGGCGTGGCCGACCTGGTCGGCATGGTCGTCCGCCCCTCACCGGCCTTCGACCACGCCGCAGGCCGCGCGAAGGTACGCGAGCGCGTGACGGCCAAGGGGTGGTGCGGCCGGTGGGCCGGGCTGCGGCTGGAGGTCTAGGGCTTCGGGGTTCGCGCTCCCGCCGCGCCACCTGCTCGGCGACCACCCGGGCGGTCAACGCCCCACCGGCCCGGCCGGGGTGGTGCGGCAGGCGTGAGCTGTCCCGACACACCGGCGCGAGGGACCAGGTAGGCCGGCGACATGGACCACGTCGACCGGCGATGGCGAGCCGCGACGACGGCTGACCGGGACCGACCCGCCCGGCAGGCCGGGCGGGCGGGCAGCGACGTGACCGGACGGCCGACCGGCGTTCTGTCATGATCAGCCGATGGCGAACGTCTGGTCCGGTGTCACGATCGACTGCCTCGACCCCGAGCGGGTGGCCCGGTTCTGGGGCGTCCTGCTCGGTCGGGAACCCGGCCCGTCGCAGGAGGGCTGGGTCTACCTCGGCGAGCGGGGTGACCCACAGCCACGGCTGGTGTTCCAGCCGGTGCCGGAGCCCCGGACGGGCAAGGTACGGCTCCACCTCGACGTCGCCGTCGACCACGTCGACGAGGCCATGGCCACGGTCATCGACCTCGGTGGCAGGTACACCGGTGAGCGGCACGACCACGAACAGGGTGTGGTCGTGGTCATGGCCGACCCGGAGGGTCACGAGTTCTGCCTGGTCCAGTACGACGACTGACGGCCCGGGGCGCGGGCGGCCGTCGACAGCGAGGACACGTCGATCCGGGTCACGGTCGGTGGCCGGACCCCACCTCGCGATGATCGATACGACGACTCCTCGGAGCGGCTAATCCGGTCGCGTGCGAGCCGGTCCGCGAGGACGATGGAACGATGTCTGGCACCCCCGAGGGATTCACCTATCGTCTCCGCAAGAACGGGGACGTGGAAGTGCTGCACCACGGCCGCCCCGCCTCGGTGCTCCGGGGTGCCGCCGCAGCCCGGTTCCTGGTCGACGTGGACAGCGACGATCCGCAGGAGCTGATGGCGCGCCTCACCGGCAACTACAAACACGGCAACGAACGCACGGCCAAGCGGCACCCCCGCAACCGGGACCGCTAGCACGGCCCCACGGTCAGGTGGTGTCGCACCCCGCCCCGGTCGGCGCAGGCGCCCCGACGGCGGCCGGGCGGACCGACCCCGTGGGCTGAGCATCGACGAACTGCTCCCGCAGGATGTCCGCGTGCCCGCAGTGCTGGGCCAACTCCCGCAGCACGTGGAGGTACACCCACCGCAACGGGCACGGGCCCCGCCGGTGCCCGGACAGGACGTCGTCCAGACCCAGGGCGGCCGTCGCCCGCCGCGACGCGGCGCAGGCCTCCCGATGGGCCTGCTGCACGGCGGCGACCGTGTCGTCGTCGGCGAGGACGAACGACTGGTCCGACGTGGCGGGGATGCCGATCTCGGCGCGCGACCGCCCCGTGACGGCCTCGTCGAACCAGACCTTCCCCACGAAGGTCGCATGCTTCACCAGGCCCAGCAGCGTGGTCTGGGAGGCCACCAACGATCGGCGTGCCTGTTTCTCGGTCCACCCGTCCAGACAGCTGCGTAGCGCGCTGCGGTGCTCGTCGAGGAACGCCTCGAACTGGGCACGGACCGGCTGGGCGACCACCTGATCGGCGAAGGTCGGGGGAAGGCGGTCATGGGAGCGGCATTCCAGATGGGTGGGGTGGCGGTGGGGGTGCGCGGTGCGGTCCACGCCGTCCGCGCCACCGGCCAACCGGGTGCCGGCCGCCCTCCCGGGACGTCCGCCAACGATCATCGGGAGCACCGGACGGCCCGCGCACCGGATGGTCGCCACCCCGGGAACTGTCGTACCCGGGGGCCATGATCTTGTGGTCACGGCGACGCCGGCCTCGGCCGGCGCGCGCCATCAACCATGGTCGACGCCGGTGTTACGGCGGGTGGGAGGACGTGCGGTGACGGACGCTGACGGGGCCGCGCGGCGGCGGAGCGTGCTGGCGGTGGTGCCGCCGGCCCGGCCCCGCAAGCTGGCCAAGGTGCCCTTCGTCGAGCTGGCCGACGGGCGGTTGCAGGGGGTGGTGTCCAGCGGGTCCGACATCGAGCGGGTGTACGTCTCGTCGGTGACCGCCGGCAGCCACGCCTACCATTGCAGCACCAACAACAACCGGCCCTGCGGCGGGCTGCGCGGCGCGCCCTGCAAGCACCTGGAGTCCCTCGCCGACGAGGCCGTGCTCCAGTACGGCGTCGACCGGGTCGCCCGCTACCTGCGGGTCGACGCCGGTGACGGCACGCAGACCGGCGTCGAGCTGCTGTCCCGGCTCGACGCCCGGCACGAGCCGACCTCGGCCGCGGTGGTGTTCAGCCGGTTCCTGCGCCATCTGGCCTACCTGGAGTTCCCGGCCAGCACCACCGTGCTGCCCGAGCTGCACTGGTTCCCCTCCACCGGGGCAGGTCGCTGATGCTCGGCACGCAGCTGGCGCAGCTGCGCGACAGCACCCCCACCGGGCTGACCGACGCCGACGACGTGGTCGCCGGCTTCGACGACGCCCTGCTGCGGGGCTTCGCCCGGGTCGGCGAACAGGACGCCACCGCGTTGACGGCCCTGGCCGGCGCGGTGGCGGGCACCCCGCTGGGCGAACGGGGGGCCGAGGCGGTGGGCAAGGTGACCGCCGGCTCGGTCGGGCAGGAACATCTGGCCGCGCTGGCCGGCGCCCGGACGGCGCTGCTCGGCGCGACCCACGACGCCCTGCTCGACCAGCTCGACACCGCCCTCGGGCGGCACCGGACCCCGTGGGCGCCGACCGGCGAAGCGGGTGACCCCTCCCCCGCCCGCGCCGCCGCCCGGTCCTGGCTGCACGAGACCGCCCTCGCCGGTTGGCGCGGCGTCGACCACGAGCTGCTCTCCGCCGTCGGGACGCCGGTCGAGGCGGCGCTGGCCGAGCCGGAGTCGCGCCGGCTGGCGGTGCTGCTCGACGGGCTCGCCGCCGAACTGCGGGCCGGGCTGCCGGTGGCGACCATGCCGCAGGTGCCGGTACGCCGCTGGGCGGACCTGTGGGCCCGGGGTGTGCTGCTCGCCCAGGACGGGCCCGCCCCGGCCACGGTGACCGCCACCGAACGGGTCACCGGTCGACTGCTGCCGCTCGGGGTCGACGTCCACGAGCACGAGACCGCCGTCCAGGTGCAACTGCACGCGATCCTCGAACCGGCCGACGCCACCGCGCCCCGGTTGGTCCGGGTGACGGTGGGCGCGGCCAAGGTCGCCACGATCGGTGGGCCCGCGGTGTGGCGGCTGTTGTCGGCGTACCCCGTGCTGCTCACCGCGATCGCGCAGCGACGGGCGCTGGCCGTCATCGACCTGCCGGCGCAGGGTGGCGACCTGCACTGGGTCGACGGGCAGGCGCAGGCGGGCGAGCCCGCCGACCCGTTCGCCACCGCCCGGGTGCTGCTCGGCACGGCGGCGGCGACGGCCATCCCGCCGCTGGACCGACACCCGGTGGCGATCGCCGAGCCGGTGCTGCTGGAGGGCTACGTCGTGCACGACGGCGGGCTGGCCGTCGACCTCGACGGGCACCGCCTCGCGGTCGCCCTCGACCGGTTGCCGGCCAGTGGGCCGCTCACTCCCGCGCTGGTCGCCGCCTCGTCGTCCTGCCTGGGCCTGGTGCGTTGGGACGACGGCCGGTGGCTGGTGCAGCCGCTGGCGGTGCAGGCCACCGTCAAACGCCGGCCGGTCGAGGCGCACAACGGCGACTGGGCCGACGGGGTGACCGACCCGAAGGTGGCGAAGGCCGAGGCCAGGTCGGGCGACGCCGTGGCCGTGCTGCGCGAACGCGCGGGACGGTTGCTGCGCCGATGACCGAACCCACCGCAATGAGCGACACCACGCCGCCGGGCGACGCCGTGCCACCGGGCGACGACGCCGTGACCCCGGGCGACCTGGCCGCCGAGAACCGCCGGCAGGTGCTCTACTGGCGGTTGCTGGGCCGACTGTTCGACCCCGACGAGCAGCCCACCCTGGAGTCGGCGAGCGTGGCCGTGGTCGACGACCTCGGCCTGCCCGCAGCCCTGCTGGACCCGACCGTCTCGGTGGACACTGTCGTGCAGCGCTTCCCCGTGCTCGCCGACGAACTGCGCGGCCTGCTCGCCGCCCCCGCCGACCCCACGACCGCCGCCGACCCCGACAGCACCAGCGGCGTCCCCGACACCGCCGGCGGTCCCGCCGCCCCCGGCGACGAGGACGGGACCAGCGGTGACGGTGCGACCGCGTCGGGCGGGGCCGACACCGCCGGCGGTCCGGCTTCCGGCGACCTCGGCAGGCACCGGCCGGGCGAGGCCGAGGTCCGCCGAGCCGCGCTGGTGTCGAAGCTGCTGCTCAACGTCTTCGGCACCGGGTCGGGGCCGGTCAGCGCCGGTCAGTTGGCCCGCTGGCAGTCCGACGCGGGCTGGTTCGAGCAGGCGCTCGGCTGCCCGCCGGGTGAGCTGCGCCGGCAGGGCGGCACCGGGCTGGGCGGCACCCTCGGCAACCTGGAGGCCGACCTGGTGCGCCGGATGCACCTGCGCGAGGTGCTGGCCGATCCGAAGCTGGCCAGCCAGCTCACCCCCAGCATGTCGCTGATCGAGCAGCTGCTGCGGGACAAGGCGAACCTGTCCGGGGTGGCGCTGGCCAACGCGAAGTCGCTGATCCGGCGGTACGTCGACGAGGTCGCCGAGGTGCTGCGGACCCAGGTCGAGCAGACCACCGTCGGCGCGATCGACCGGTCGGTGCCGCCGAAGCGGGTCTACCGCAACCTCGATCTGGACCGCACCATCTGGCAGAACCTCACCAACTGGAGCCCGGAGGACGAGCGCCTCTACGTCGACCGGCTCTATTACCGGCAGACCGCCCGCAAGACCACTCCGTCCCGGTTGATCGTGGTGGTGGACCAGTCCGGGTCGATGGTCGACTCGATGGTCAACTGCACCATCCTGGCCTCGATCTTCGCCGGGCTGCCCAAGGTGGACGTGCACCTGATCGCGTACGACACCCGGGCGTTGGACCTGACCCCGTGGGTGCACGACCCGTTCGAGGTGCTGCTGCGCACCAAGCTCGGCGGCGGCAACGACGGGCCGGTGGCGATGGCGATGGCCCGCCCCAAGATCGTCGAGCCGCGCAACACGGTGCTGGTGTGGATCTCGGACTTCTACGAGTTCAACCGCTCTCAACCGTTGTTCGACGGCATCGAGGCGGTGCACCGCTCCGGGGTGCGGTTCATCCCGGTCGGCTCGGTCAGCAGCTCCGGCCAGCAAAGCGTCAACCCCTGGTTCCGGCAGCGCCTCAAGGACCTGGGCACCCCGGTCCTCTCCGGTCACATCCGCAAACTCGTCTTCGAGCTCAAGAGCTTCCTCACCTAGGAGAGACACCCCTCATGTCCGAGATGTTGCGTGCCCCCGCCGAGGTCAAGTACGCCGACGAACTCGACTACCTGGAGTCGGTCGACACCGGCCCGAAGCCGTTCTCGTGGCGGCTGAGCCCGCGCATGGTCCGGCTGTTCGTCCTCGGCTCGGAACGGGCCGACGGTCTGGAGCGGGAGATCCCGCAGAAGTGGTTCGGCGACCGCAGCTTCGTCGAACGCAGCATCGTGACCCTGGCGTCGGACCGGGGCCTGCTGCTCATCGGCGACCCCGGCACCGGCAAGAGCTGGCTGGCCGAGCTGCTGTCCGCCGCGATCTGCCGCAACTCCACCCTGGTGGTGCAGGGCACCGCCGGTACCACCGAGGACCACATCAAATACTCCTGGAACGTCTCGATGGTGATCGCCAAGGGGCAGTCCCGCGAGTCGATGATCCCGTCGCCGATCATGACGGCGATGGAGCAGGGCGTGGTGGGCCGGTTCGAGGAGCTGACCCGCTCCACCAGCGACGTCCAGGACGCGCTGATCTCCATCCTGTCGGAGAAGTACGTCTCCATCCCCGAGCTGAACGACGACAACATCGTCTTCGCCCAACCCGGCTTCTCCATCATCGCCACCGCGAACAGCCGGGACCGGGGCGTGAACGACCTGTCGTCGGCGTTGAAGCGCCGGTTCAACTTCGTCCGGATCCCGGTGGTCACCAACAAGCGCAGCGAGGCGGAGATCGTCCGGTTCCGCACCGAGGAGCTGTTGCGCCGGCACCGCATCGAGCTGGACGTGCCGCCCACCCTGCTGGACATCCTGTTGCAGAGCTTCGCCGACCTGCGGGCCGCTGCCGCGTCGGCGACCAGCGACGACGAGAAGCTGGAGTCGGCACTGTCCACCGCCGAACAGATCGGCGTGCTGGAGGACGCCATCCTGCACAGTCAGTTCTTCGGCGACCGTACCCTGCGGGTGGAGACGCTGGCCGGGTCGCTGATGGGGTCGCTGGCCCGACGCAACCCGGAGGACCTGGCGATCCTCAACAAGTACCTGCACGGGGTGGTGGAGCCCCGGGCCAAGCAGAACGGTGAGGGCTGGGCGGGCTTCCTCGACGGCGGTCGCCAGGCGATCGCCTCGCTGTCATGACCACCGCCACCGCCCCCGACGATCCCCACCGCACCACCGGGGACGGCAGCGGCACCGCCGGGGCCGGGGTGGCGGCCGGGCCGTTCGGCGCGCTGCGGGAGCAGCTCACCGACGCGGCGGCCACCTTCGCCGGTTCCGCCGACGCGCTGGCCGGCATCCTCGCCGGCATCGTCGACGACGTCGACCGGGCGCTGGGCGAGCGGTTGGAGATCTTCCCGGTCTGTCACCACTCGCCGGCCTCGGCGCTGGCGATGGTACGCCGGCTGCGGCACAAGCAACCCAAGGTGATCTATCTGGAGCTGTGCGAGGACCTCCAGCCGCTCCTGGGCGAGCTGCGCAACTGCCGGCTGCCGGTGGCGGTGCAGGCGTTCGCCTCCGAGCTGGACGGCTTCCCCGCCGAATGGGGTCCGCTCAGCGTCGTCGCCCCGGTCACCGAGGCGTCCGCCGAATACCAGGCGATCGCATACGCGTTGGAGACGCCGGGTGTGGAGCTGGTGCTGGTGGACCGTTCTACCGACCACGTCTTCCAGTGGTCGCCGCGCGACGACGCCGGGCCGGCGGGAGCCACCGGGCCGACGGACGATGCCGGGCCCACGGACGGCACCGGGCCGGCGGCGGTCACCGCGTCGACCGGCGGCGCGGGTGAGCAGGCGGCGCTGCACGGCGACGCGGTCGGCGTGGAGATCGGCGACCTGCGGCCCCGGTTCGCCGAGCTGGAGGCGTACCTGCTGCACCACGGCAAGGTGCGGCACTGGTCGGAGTGGTGGGACCAGTACGTCGAGCGTCCCCTCGCCGGCGCCGACCACGACACCTACCGACAGGTGATGGTGCTGATCGGCAGCCTGTTCCGCCGGTTGCGGCCGGCCGGATCGGACCGCACCGAGCGCGACGAGGACCGGGAGCGCTACATGTGGACCCGGATGCGCGAGCACCTCGCCGCGTCCGGGGCCGACCCGGCGGACTGCCTCTACGTGTGCGGCGCGTTCCACGCCGCCAGTCGGGTCGCGCAGTTCGGCCTGGACTCCCCCGCCCCGGATTTCGCGATCACCCCCCGGACCGGCACCCGCTGGCGGTACGGGCTGATCCCGTCGAGCCACTCGGCCATCGAGGCGCAGTTCGGGCTGGCGCCGGGCTCGGTGTCGATCGCCGCCGCCACCTGGACCAAGGCGGTGAGCGGGTCGGGCCTGACGCCGTTCCGGCTGGACGGCCAACGGGGCGGAAAGGGTCGGGGCCGGCGCAAGGTCGCTGCGGTGGCCGCACCGACCGGGCCGATGGCCGATCGGCTCAGCGGATTCCTCGCCGCACCGCCACCCCTGGACGGGCTGGACGAGGCGGAGCTGCGCGGCTGGTGCGTGGACATCGTCCGGTTGGCCCGCCGCAACGGATACCTGGCCAGCACCGCCGACGCGATCGCGGTGTTCGAGACCTCGATCCTGCTGGCCGGGTTGCGTAACCGGGCCCGCCCGACCCCGTACGACTTCGCCGACGCGGCGGTGACCTGCATCGAGAAGGACGTCGTACCGGGTCGGCGGGACGTCCGACGGCTCTGCGAGATCCTGCTCGGCGGTGACCGGATCGGGCAGGTGGGCTACGACGCCCTGCCGCCGCTGGCCCGCGACGTGCTCGACCGGCTCCAGCCGCTCGGCCTGGACCTGGAGAAGCGCACCATCGGACGGGCCCTGCTGGACCTGCACGCGACCCCCGCCCTGACCGGCTGCTCGGATCTGCTGTGGATGCTGCGGCACCTGCTGCCCGCCGACGCGGTCCGCCCGATCATGGGTGAGCGCCGGTTGGGACACCGGTCGATCCAGGAGAGCTGGGACCTGGCGCTGGGCCGCCACCAGCGGGCGCTGATCGAGCTGGGCTACGAGGGGGTGACCGTCGAGCAGGTGCTGGAGCAGCGGCTGCGCCGGGCGGTCCGGGGCACCGACGCGACCGCCGCCGGTGCCCTCGCCGCCGTGGAGGACGCCATCCGGTTGCTGAACAGCCCCCGGTTGGTCGACGAGCTGGGCGCCCGGGCGGTGGAGCTGCTGGCCACCGAACGCACCGTGGACGACGCCCCGGAGGTGCTGCGGCGGATCCGCCGGTTGCTGGCCCACCACCGGGCCACCGCCCCGGCCCTGCCGGCCTGGTGCGAGGCGTTCGTGACGACCGGTTACGCGCACTACTGCACCCTGCTGCCGACCGCGTTCGTCGAGGAGGAGACCGGGGTCCGGCAGGTCGGGGCGATGCTGGGCTTCCTGTTCAGCATGGAGAGCCTGGCGCTCTCGCTGGGCTGCGACCGGTCCCAGCTCGAACTCGCGGTGGCCCAGTCGCACCCGGAGAGCCCGGCGAAGGTCGCCCTGCTCTGGGCGGCCCGGCACCAGCTCGGCCTGCTGCCGCTGGCCGAGTTGCGGGAGCGCTGCGCCGAACTGCTGGCCAACCCGCTGGTGGTGCCGGCCTTCCCGAGGTATCTCTCCGGTTTCGTGCATGCGCTGGAACCGGTGCCGGGGCTCGCGCCGTTCGTGGTGGAGACGATGTCCACCGCCTTCGCCCGGTTGCCCGACCCGGTCCTGCTGCCCTGGCTGCCCACTCTGATCACCACCCTGCGGGAGCACGGCCCGGAGCTGGTGCCGTTGCTGGTGCGGGAGGCCGCGCGCACCTTCCCGGGGACGCTGCCGGAGCTGGACGCCTGGGTGCCGCCGTGGCTGGCCCCGGCCCCGACGCCCACCCCGTCGGCGGTACGGGTCGGGCCGGTGGGGCAGGTGCACACCCTGCTCGCCGCGCATCCGGCGGCGGTCGAGGCGGTTGCCGCGTTGCTCGGCTGCGACGGCGGGTGGTCGACACCGCAGGCGACGCCGGCGGGGCCGTCGGAGTCGGCGCTGGTGGCCGCGCATCCGGACACCGTCGAGGCGGTCGCGGCACTGCTCGGCGGCGGGTGATCGGGGTCGCCGTGGGCGACCGTGCCGGCGGGGTGATGCTGGTCCGGTGGTGACGGCCTGCCATGCGCTGCCGGGTGCGGGACGGGACACGGCAGCGCATGGCCGATCCGGGCGGACGGCGACGCCGGAGGTCCACCGCCGTCGCCGTCCGGGTGCCCGCCGGGGCCGGTGGTTACGGCTGCTTGAGTTGCAGGGCGAGGTCGACGACCACCTGGGCGAACGCGCCCGTGGTGCTGGCCTCGCCGGTGAGCGGGTCGACCGCGTACAGCCGGCTGGGGCCGGTGCCGTTGAGCACGGCGTAGCCGGTGTTGCCGACGGCCCGGCCGCTGCGAATCGTGCTGTAGATGTCGAAGCCGGCCCGCTGATCGGCGTCGACTCCGAGCTTGCCGGTCGCGGCGAGCTGGCCGGAGTTGGCCGGGGACTGGACGGCGACCTGGTCACCGGTGGTGTCGATGTCGAACAGGGTGGTGGCGGTGTTCGCATTGAGGTCGTTGTTGGTGTAGGCCGCACCGGTCACCCCGAGGGCGGTGCCGACCGCGGGTGGGAAGGTGAGCGTTCCGTCGACGAGGGTGGTCCCGCCGAAGTTGACGTTGTGCCGCAGGTTCTGGCCCGTGTCGCTGATGATCCGTAGCCGGTCGGCGGCCGGGTTGAAGTCGACGCCGAAGTACGTTCCGCTGAGGGCGACGGTCAACTGGCTGACCTGCGTCGCGGTGGCGTCGCGGGTGGACAGGGTGTAGACGCCCCCGGCGTCGCCGACGCCGTAGAGCCTGCCGTCCTGGACCCGGTAGTCGATGCCGACCAGAGTCTCGGCGCCGGGTAGATCGACCGTGCCGATGGTGCAGGTCAGGTTCGGCCGGTTGGCCGCGAACTTGATGAGTTGCTGATCCTCGGTCAGGCCGACCGCGACGAGGCCGTTGCGGCCACCCAGGTTGAGCAGGTCCCACAGGATCGAGCAGGTGCCGGCGGCCAGCGACGGACGGCTGGCGGACGCAGCGCCCGACGACGGGCCCGACGACGCGGCGGCGGAGACCGGGGTGGCCGACAGTGCGACGACGACGGCCACTCCGGTCAGCAGCCCTCGATGGAGGAGATGGCGCATGGGAGAACCTTTCGGGTAGGAGGCGAGCGAGTTGCTCGGCAGGGCGGCGGCCCGGACCACCCCGAAGGGAGAAGCCTGAAGGCGTTTTCCCTGCTCAGACCCTATCTAGCAAACTTCGTAGCCGACTGTCGGATTGACTACTCCATTGAGACACTTCGATCAATTTGCGCATCCGGCGGCGTGTCCCGGTCGCCGCCGCTCGGCAGGAAGCAACCGGCGCGCACGGCGGTCGGCAGGCGACGGCCCCGGCACCCACGGGCCGGCCGACGCCCACCCGAGACCCTCGCGGTCGCTGCCGATCCGTCGGTACGTCGCCACATGCCGGACGATGATCGGATGCCCCCATCGCGCAACGCGACGGGACGCCCACCTTCGGGCGCGGACCGGCCGGCGGCCCTCGGCTGGTCGGGCGGCGTTCACGCCGCCCCCGACCGCCGTGCAACGGCTGTTCACCGCCCTCTCCCAGGCTTCGTGATCGACACGGTCAACACCGGATCGAGCGGAAGGCTCCGCAGCGCAGCACAGGGAATCCGAGGACGCCACAGGCGGGCAGCTGTCGCGTCGCCAACTGGTGAAGTACGCGGGCGTCGGCGCGACGCTCGCCGCCGCCGGCCCGTTCGTGGGCGTCGAGGCGGCCCACGCCGACCCGGACCGGCAGGATCAGGCGCAGGCCGGCGCGGGCCGGCCCGACAACCGGATCTGGCGGGCCGGGGACCACCACATCCACTCCGAGTACAGCGGAGACTTCGACACCACGACGAACCCGCCGACGTTCCGCAAGGGCGCCGACGCGGTCTACCCGATCGTCACCAACGCGATCATGGCGAAGAACTTCGGACTGACCTGGGCGATGTGCACCGACCACGGTGGACCGACACACTCCAAGGTCAACCTGGAGCAGGCGTACCCCGACCTGCTGCGGTCCCGCCGGCTGGTGCCCGAGGTGTTGCAGTTCTGGGGGATGGAGTTCGACGCCCCGGCGATGGACCACCACACCCTGATGATTCCCCGGCACGCCGACGAGGCGAAGCAGCTCTTCGAGCTGGAGAGCCGGTTCGCCAAGCGGGACCCGTTCCCGGCCGATCCCGGCCGGGACACCGAGGCCAAGATGGTGGAGTTCCTCAAGGTGGCCCGGACCATGCCGCACAAGCCGCTGGTGATCGCCCACCACACCTCCCGTTCGGCGACCGGGCTCGGCGTCTACGGGCAGGACCTGCCGCACGAGTTCCGCAACGGCAACGACGCGGCCCCGGACGTGTACGTCGGCTTCGAGGGCGCCCCGGGGCACCAGGCCGGCCCGCTCAACGGCAGCGCGCGCGGCGGCTACGGCAACCACCCCACCTACGGCGGCTTCGACCAGGCGACCGCCCGGGTCGGCGGGCTGTGGGACGCGCTGCTCGGTGAGGGGCGTCGGTGGTGGATCACCGCGACCTCCGACTCGCACGTGCACTGGACCCGGGGTGGCACCGACTTCTGGCCGGGCGAGTACAGCAAGACCTACGTGCTGGCCCGCCAGGAGTACCGCGACATCATGGACGGGCTGCGGCACGGGCGGATCTTCGTGACCACCGGTGACCTGATCACCCGGCTCGACGTGACGGCCAGCAGCCAGGGGCACTCGGCCGGGTCGGGCGAGACCGTCACGGTCAACCGCCGTAACCGCACCGACGTGGACGTCGAGATCCGGTTCCGGCCGCCGACCGGCACGAACGGCAACGGGGACCGACCGCAGGTCCGGCGGGTGGACCTGATCGTCGGCCAGGTCACCGGGCCGAGCGCCGACCGGGACGCCGACACCAATCCGAGCACCGCCGTGGTCGCCCGGTTCGGCCCGCGCGACTGGCAGCAGCAGGGCGCCCAGCAGGTCATCCGGCACACCCTGCGCAACGTCGAGACCGACAGCTACCTGCGGGTACGCGGCACGAGCACCGACGAGGCCGAGCCGCTCGCCGACGGGCTGGAGAGCCCGTGGAGCGACCTGTGGTTCTATTCCAACCCGGTGTTCGTGCAGGTGCGCTGACCGCATTGCGGCCCGACGTCGGCGGCGGACGGTCCACACCGCTCCCGCCGATGTCGGGGTCGGGCAGCGCCGCTACTTTTCGGCAGTGGGTGTGCCGGGGACGGCCTGGCCGGTTTCGTAGGCGTACATCACCAGTTGTGCCCGATCGCGGCAGCCCAACTTCAGCAGCAGCGAGCTCACGTGCGTCTTGACCGTGCCGTAGCCCAGGTTCAGCGCTTCGGCGATCTCCCGGTTGGCGAGCCCACGAGCCACGGCCCGCAGGACGTCACGCTCGCGTTCGGTGACGCTCGCGTGTACCGGCCGCAGGGCCGGAAGCGTGGCGAACAGCTCGATCAGCCGCCGCGTGACGGTGGGTGCGAGCAGCGCCTCACCGCCCGCGACGACCTCGATGGCGTCGAGCAGGTGCTGGGGGCGCACGTCCTTGAGGAGAAAGCCGCTCGCGCCCGCGCGTAGCGCCGCGTGCACGAGATCGTCGTCGTCATAGGTGGTCAGCATCAACACCCGGGTCCCCCGGCAGCGGTCGTCCGCGACGATCCGTCGGGTCGCCTCCAGCCCGTCCAGGCCCGGCATCCGCACGTCCATCAGCACCACGTCGGGCCGGGCGGAGCGGGCCAGCGCGACCGCGGCCCGCCCGTCACCGGCCTGTCCGACGACCGCCAGCCCCGGGTGCGACTGCAACAGGAGCACGAACGCGCTCCGTACCAGTTCCTGGTCGTCGACGACCGCGACCCGGATCATGGCGGGTCCTCACCCGTGGGCAGGTCCGCGCAGACCTGGAACCCACCGTCGGCGGTGGCTCCGGCGGTCAGGCTGCCCCCGACGGCCCGGGCCCGCTCGCGCAGGCCCAACAACCCGTAGCCCGGCGCGGTCGGCGGCACGTCGGCCCGTTCGCCGGTGCCGGCGGCACCGACCACCACCCGCAGGGCCGTCGGCGCGTAGGTGATCCGCACCGTCACCGGGTGGTCCGGCGCGTGTCTCACCGCGTTGGTGAGGGCCTCCTGCACCACCCGGTAGGCGGCCAGGTCGACCACGGCGGGCACGTCGCGCCTCGTCCCGTCGATCCGCACATCGACGCTCAGCCCCGCCTCGCGAACCCCCTGCACCAGGGTCTCCAGCGACACCAGACCCGGCACCGACGGCGACGCGTCGTCACCACCGCGCAGCAGGCCCACCACGGACCGGGTCTGCACCAGCGCGCGGCGGCTCGTCTCGGCGATGACCACGAGCGCCCGCTCGGCCGCGTCCGGATCGCCGCGCAGCAGGTGTGCGCCCACGCCCGCCTGCACCGCGATCAGCGACATGCTGTGCGCGACCACGTCGTGCAGTTCCCGCGCGATCCGCAGTCGCTCCTCCACGACCGCCTGCCGGGACGCGATGTCGGCCCGCACGCCGGCGGCGGCCAGGAGGTCCCGTTGATGGGCACGCCGTTGCCGTACGGTGTCACCGACCGCGACGACCGCGACACAGATGGCCGCGCTCGTGGCGACGTCGATCACGGCGAGGTCCGGGACGCCCGCGCCCCGCAACGCGATGAACGCCACGACGACGAGGGCCAGGCCGATGACGGCCTCGCGACGGGTGCCGTGCGCCGCCACCGAGTACAGGGCCAGCATCGTCAGGTACGGCAATACACCGGTGAAGTACGAGCCGCCCGAGACGACGAAGGCGGCCACCGCCACCAGGGCGAGCCCCAGCAGCGGGCGACGCCGCCGCAGGCCGGTCCCGGCGGCCCCCACCGCGGTGATCACGACTGCGGTCACCGACGCCCGGTGCAGGGCCGGGTCGATCGCGGCCACGTCGGCGCTGACCAGGACCGCCACGGCCAGCACGGCCGCGAGCACCGCCAGCGCGGCGTCGACCCAGTCGGGCGCGCGCCGGACCGGCAGGGGCAGCGCGCCGATCTCGGGTCGGGTCATGCGGCGAATGCTACGGACCGGTGGAGCCACGGGCCTCCGCTGTGCGGCTTACCCCGCCTCTGTCTGCAGACAGAGGCCCACGGCGATCGTCGGGCCTGCCGGCAGAGGTGCACCGGGCAGGCGGCAGGAGACGGTAAGGGCCCCCGAGCAACCGGAGTGCAACGTGTTCACGAATCTGTCAGCCACCGCCCGAGCGGTGACGTTCTACGTCATGGCGTTCACCATGTGCGTGGTGCTCGCCCTCACCTGGCCCAACGGCGAAGCCGCCGCGGTCTTCGCCATGGTCACGCCGTTGCTGTCCGTTCTCGTCATGCAGCTCGTGGTCACCCGGGACGGCTGGCGCCGCAGTGGCTGGACGCCGCTGGGGCTGGGCCGGCTCGGCACCCGGCGCTGGCCCGTCGCCGTCGTCACGCCGGTGTCCGTCCTGCTCGTCTCGGAGGCGGTGCTCCGACTGACCGGGCTCACCGGGTGGCACCTCCCCGCAGGTGCCGACAGTGTCGCCATGCTCGTGGACCTGCCGGTCATGCTCGTCTTCGTGTTCTTCGAGGAGATCGGCTGGCGCGGGTACCTCGGTCCGCTGCTGGCGTCCACCGGGCGACGCGTGCCGCACCTGCTCACCGGGCTCCTGCACGGCATCTGGCACCTGCCCCTGGTCTTCTTCGCCACCGGTGGGTACCTCACCGAGGGCAACCGCTGGATCATCGTCCCGGTCTTCCTCGCCGTCCTCACCTGCGCCGGGCAGGTGTACGGCTGGCTCCGCGAGGTCAGCGGAAGCGTCTACCCCGTCGTGATCATGCACACCGCGTTCAACATGGGTCTCACCGTCGCCGTCGCCAGCACCGCCACCGACAGTCCCGACGCCGTCGCCGCGCTGGGCCGCGAGGCCGGCGTCGTGACCCTCGTCGCGGTCGCCGCGGCGGCACTGTGGACGTCGACCCGGCGTCCACCCGCTCCCGTCGGCACCACCCCCACCACCGTCCCCACGGCCACCCCGGTCGGTGCGCCTGTCCGGTGAGGCCAGGACATCGGTTCAGGCCGCCCGGATGCTGCTCGCGCCCGGGCGGTCCCCGGCTCCACCGAAATGGATCTTTCGGTTCACCGGGCGGCAGCCCGCCCAGTTCCCGGGTACGAGACGTCCCCTAGGCTTCGATCACCCTTGATTCCTTTCCCGGGAAGGGAAACGAAAGCCCCATGCGACCTGCACAGCGCAGCTCCACCCTGGTTTTCCCACGACGGTTCGCCGGTGCCGCCGTCATCGTCATGTTGGCCGCGACGTCGGCCCTGACCGCCGGGCCGGCGGCCGGGGCCGCGCCCCTGACGCCGGCCTGTGGCAGCGACCCGACCGCCCGGATGTCCACGGTGCCCAGCCCGGAGAGCTTCCTCGGCTTCCCGCTCGGCACCGGCCAGGAACGGGTGGTCACCAACGAGGAGGTCCGGGGCTATCTCGCCGCCGTGGACACCGCCTCGAAGCGGGTCGTCACCGGCGTCATGGGCACCAGCGTGCTCGGCCAGCCGCTGCCGTACGCGGTGGTGTCGAACGAGCGCAACGTCCGGCCGGCCGTGCTCAAGGGCATCGCCGAGGACGTCCGCTCGCTGCGCGACCCCCGACTGGTCGACCAGCAGCAGGCCGGCGAGATCGCCGAGGCGGCCCCGGCGATCGCCTGGGTGACCGCCAACGTGCACGGCGGCGAGAAGAGCGGCACCGACGCCACCCTCAAGACGCTGTACGAGCTGGCCGCCGGGCTGTCCTGCGAGGTCCAGCAGCGCAACGACAACCTGATCACCATCATCGTGCCGACGCAGAACCCGGACGGCCGCGACGCCAGCCGCCGGCAGAACGAGTACGGCTTCGACCTGAACCGGGACTGGTTCGCCCGGACCCAGCAGGAGACCGACGGCAAGCTCGAACTGATGCGGAAGTACCCGCCGCAGGTCTTCATCGACGCGCACGAGATGGGCGGCCGGCAGTACTTCTTCCCGCCCAACGCCGACCCGATCCACCACGAGATCGCCGGCGAGGCGGTCGACTGGATCAACCGGATCGGCGAGGCCAACAAGGCCGGCTTCGGCTACCACGGCGCGTGCAGCGCCACGGTGACCACCGAGTGCTACTTCAACTACTCCACCTACGACCTGTTCTTCATGGGGTACGGCGACACGGTGCCGGCCGCCGGCTTCGGCGCCGCCGGGATGACCTTCGAGAAGGGCAGCGCGTCGGCGGTGGCCGACCGGGTGCAGCAGCAGTTCCACACCCAGTGGTCGACCCTCGGCTGGGCGGCGGCGCACAAGAGCGAGGTGCTCGCCGGCTGGTTCAAGATCTGGAAGGACGCGCTCGCCCAGGGCCGGGCCGGCGCGCTGGAGCCCAACGAGGTGGTCGAACCGACCAACACCGTGCAGTTCCCGGTGCCGGAGCAGACCATCCGGTCGTACTTCCTGCTGCCCGACCGGCAGCTCGCCGACGCCCGCCAGCTGGTCGAGCGGCTGCGCCGGATGGACGTGGAGGTCTACCAGGTCAAGAAGGCGGTCAAGCTGCCCACCGCGAAGCTCTTCGGTGGCCGCTCGGCGACCAACCTGACCGTGCCGGTGGGGTCGTACTGGATCCCGATGAACCAGCCGCAGAAGCACTGGATCCAGGCGGTCATGGGTGAGGACCCGTACACGCCGTTCCCGTACTTCTATGACGTGTCGTCGTGGAGCAACCCGCTGTTGATGGGGGTGAACGCGGTCTACACCGGTGCCGACGTGAAGCCCAACGCGGAGCTGATCGACAAGATCCAGAACACCGGTGGCGGCAAGATCCTGGCCGCCCCGCCGTGGAAGGGCTCGTACACCTACGCGCTGGACTCCGCCGCCGCGGCCGAGTTCACCTTCACCCTGCTGGGTAAGGGTGTGCAGCTGGTCCGGGACCTCGACAGCGGCGAGGTGGGCATGCCGGCCGGCGGGCTGACGCCGGAGCTGAACACCACGGCCAAGAAGCTGGGCGTCACGCTCACCCCGTACACCACGGCGGCCGTCGGCACCCCGATCAGCCGGCCGGACGTCGGCCTGTTCGCCGGCACCGGCATCTCCACCACCTCCGGCTCGCACGGCGAGGCCCGGTACGTGCTGGGCAAGCGGTGGGGCCTCGACCTCACCCCGGTCAGCACGGCCGACATCAACGACAACACCCCGGCCTTCACCAACCGGACGGTGCTGCTGGTGCCGGACGGCAGCAACGCGACCGGCGGGCTCACCGCGACCGGGCAGGCCAACCTGCGCGCCTGGATCGCCCAGGGCCACACCTACCTCGGACTGCGCAACGAGGGCACCCGGCTGGCCCGCGCCGCCGGGCTCACCTCCACCACGGAGAAGCCGAAGCCGACCGGCTACACGGTGATCGGGTCGCACCTGCGGGTCGACGTGGACCCGGACAGCCCGGTCGGGCTGGGCCGGCCGGCGGAGGACTTCGAGTTCCACAACAACGACCCGATCCTCAACCCGAGCAGCACCGGCCGCAACGTGCTCCGCTACCCCAGCGGTGACACGTTCTGGGCCAACGGCTACACCGTGCAGGGTGACACGCTCAAGGGCACGGTCGCGGTGGTGGACGAGCCGACCGGGGCCGGACGGGCGGTGCTGTTCGCGTTCAACCCGCTGTTCCGGGCGTACAACGAGAGTGGTCTGCACCTGGTGGCCAACGCGCTGCTCTACCCGAGCAGCGGCAC
Organism: Micromonospora matsumotoense; assembly: GCF_900091525.1. Taxonomy (GTDB): domain Bacteria; phylum Actinomycetota; class Actinomycetes; order Mycobacteriales; family Micromonosporaceae; genus Micromonospora; species Micromonospora matsumotoensis. The sequence continues at coordinate 447,849 of NZ_FMCU01000002.1, read as the reverse complement.
CGCGGCCCGGACCGCGTCGCCGGTCCAGGTCGACCCGGCCCGCGCCGCCGCGGCGGCGGCGCCGGTGGCGGAGAACCTGGGCGGCGAGTGGCGGCCGTTCACCATCCAGGTGGCCGCCGGCGACCTGGCCCGCACCGAGGCGGTCGTCGACCGGTACACCGACACCGCCCGGGTCTCCGTGGCGGACGGCTCGGCGTACCTGGTGATCCCGAACCCGGCAGGGCTCCAGATCGACGAGCACCCGTTCCTGGGTGACCTGGTGCGGACCCTGCGGGCCGCGCAGATCCCGCTGCGTTCCGTGGTGGGGTAAGGCCCCTCAGGGTGGGGGCGGCACCGCGCGGTGCCGCCCCCACCCGACCCGGGCACCCGCGCGCAGCCGAGCCCTCCGCCCGGGCACCCCGCGCGGCGCCGGGCAACCGGCGTCGGCTAGGAACGGTGCATGCCCCGCTACCTGCTGTTTCCCGGCCGACATCACCTGCTGACCCGGTTCCAGGCCGCCTATCTGCACCGGCTCGCCACCACCGGTCACCACGACGATCCGGACGGCGACCACGCTGCGGCCGACGGCGTGCCGACCGCGACGGCGGGCGACGACCCGGTCACCGTGGTCTGGGCGGTCACCTCGGCCAACCACGAGAACACCCGCCGCAACCCCGTCCCCTACCACCGGCGGGAGGCGGCGATCGAGCGGTTCAGCGTGCTGGCGGGGCTGCGGTCGGTGGTGGTGCCGGTCTTCGACACCGCCGCCACCGACCGGTTCGCCGAGGTGACCCTGAAGAACGTGGCGGCGACCGCCGGCCTGGAGCTGACCCCGGCGGACACCGTGGTCGCCTGCTCGACCCCGCAGGTCGCCGCGATGTACGCCGCGCTGGGGTTCCCGATCGCCGGGGTGGAGGCCGACGTCGACCCGACGCCGGCCCGGCCGTGGGACGTGCTGCTGCGGCTGGCCGCCGACGACCCGTCGTGGCGGGAGCTGGCCCATCCGGCGACCATCGACGTGTACGCCCGCTACCGGCTCGACGACCTGGTCCGCTCGGTGGTCAACGACCCGGTGGTCGGGGACGAGGGCGGGCTGACCGCCACCCGCGACTACCGGACGTACGCCGAGGCGTTCGCCGACGCGGCGCAGCGCAAGTGGGCGGCGGTGCGCGAGCACGTGCGGCCCGGCCGGATCGTCGATGTCGGCTGCGGTGCGGGCGCGGTGCTGGAACTGGCCGACCGGGAGCCGACCCTGCGGGAGAGCGACCTGATCGGGGTGGAGGTGGCGCGGCACCTGTACGAGGAGTGCGTGCACAAGAAGGCCCAGGGCTTCTTCGCCAACCCGAACGTGTTCTTCTACCGCCGCAACGTGCTCGGTGGGGCGGTGTTCGCGCCCCGCTCGGTGGACACCACGCTGACCTTCGCGCTGACCCACGAGATCTGGTCGTACGGCGAGCAGATGGCCTCGCTGCGCCGGTTCGTGCAGGCCATCTACGACCACACGGTGCCCGGCGGAGTGTGGATCAACAGTGACGTGTGCGGCCCGGACGGCCGGGACCGGACGGTGCGGCTGCGGCTGTCGACCACCGACGGGGCGAACCCGGCGCAGCCCCACCCCGACCTGGCGTCGCTGCCGGCCGAGCGGGTGGCCGAACGGCTCGCCGGGCTGTCGACGCGGGCCCGGCTGGACCAGTTCGCCGTCGACTACCGCTTCCCGTTCCCGCACCGCCCGGTCGACGACGGCACCGGCGCGGTGGTCGAGCTGCCACTCGGCGCGGCGATGGACTTCCTCACCCGCAAGGACTACACCGACAACTGGCTGTCGGAGACCCAGGAGGAGTTCTGCGGGCTGGAGTGGGCCGACTGGAAGGCCCTGCTGGCCGACGTGGGCTTCGAGGTCGACCCGGCCAGCGGCCCGTACCGCAACGACTGGATCGTCGACCACCGGCTCGCGCCGGCCGCCGCGCTGTCCACGCTGGGCGGCGCACCGCTGGACTGGCCGGTGACGCACGTGCTGCTGGTCGCCCGCCGGCCGGTCAACACCTGACCCACCGGGCCCGACCGGCGACGGAAGGCCGGGGACGGGAGGATGCTCCCGCCCCCGGCACCGCCGTCAGGAGCCGATCAGGACAGGAACTTGTCCAGAGCGGCCTCGATGGTGCCGCTGTCCGGCGCCGCGTACGCCTTCATCGTCGTCTTGTTGTACGAGATGAAGCTCGGGCACCGGGTAGCCGGGGCGCTGACGACCCCACCGTCGCCGATCTTCTCGGCCGTCTTCGCGGCGAAGAAGGTCAGCTGGTAGCGCGACGAGATGTAGGAGACGCTGACGCTCTTGCCGTCGCTCGCCTTGTAGTCGCACTTCTTGGGCGCGCCCTCGCTGCCCGGGACCATCGACATGCAGCCGACCACCGACACGGTGGTGAAGTCGGCCGACTTGGCGTAGTAACGCTTGTCGGAGCCGACCAGCTTCGACGACCAGAGCGTCGGCCGCTCGGGGTTGTTCGAGAAGACGTACGCCTTGGCGGTGGCCGGGCCGCTGTAGGTGGCGGCGTTGAGGATCGGGCTGCCGTCGCAGACCGACGACATGTCGCTGGAGTAGCGGGCGGTCACCGCGTTGTTGTTGTTGCTGTTCGGCTGCTCCGGCGACGACTCGGACGGCTGCGGGACGGCCGAGGTGCCCGTGCCGGGCCCCGGACCGCGGTCGGTGGTCGCGTTCGGCGTCGGCGTCGGGTCGGTCTCGTCGTCGTTGCCGACCAGGGCGAGCCCGATGCCGGCGCCACAGAGCGCGAGGATGAGGACCACCGCGCCGACGATCAGGCCGATGACCAGACCGCGGTTCGACTTCTGCGGCGGCACGGGAACACCGAACTGGGGGGCCTGCCCGTACTGCGGGGCCTGGCCGTACTGCGGGGCCTGGCCCGGCTGGCCGTACGCCGGGTAACCGGCGGGCGGGGCCGGTGGCCCGCTCCACGGGGTGACGTTCGGATCCGGCTGTTCTCCGTACGGAGGGTGACTGTTGCTCATCTGAAGCCCTTATCGCTGTCGACGGTACCCAGGCACTGGATCATCGGTCAGGGTAGTGAGCGGCACAAACCGAGGCGCTCTTTGTCGGAGGGCAACGAACCCCGACCGACCACGGGCGGCTGAGAGTTGACTACGCTGAGTGGCGAATTCGGGCTCACCGTCGGGCTCACCGACCCGCCACAGGCGCCTTCGACGGCGAAAAGCGAGGTGCGGGAAGGGATTCGGCCCGGAACGCGCCTTCCGTGCCGGGCACTGCGAAAACGGTTCACAATGTGATGTAGATCATTGATCACGATCTCGACAAGCGCGACGACCGGGCCAACCGGCGATACGGGACGCGCACCCCACTTCGCCTACCAGGCATCGATGTAGATCACATCAAAGTATGGGCATGCGACAGTGGGCCGGCTTATCGTGAGGGTCGAGAAAAGGGCCCGCGCGTCCCTGCGGGCACCTCGTGCCCATCGCAAGAGGAGGCGGCCATGCCTGCCGCGCCCCACCCCACCACCACCCTCCGCCGGATCGTCCTCGCCCTCGCCGCCTGCGCGGCCCTGCTCGCCCCGCTCACCCTCACCGCCCCCGCCGCCCGGGCCGCACCGGTCACCGTGGCCAACGGCACCCAGTTCACCGACACCGCCGGCGCCGGGGTGCACGCCCACGGCGGCGGCATGATCAAGGTGGGCGACTACTACTACTGGTTCGGCGAGAACCGCAACGACAACAACACCTTCCGGTACGTGTCGGTCTACCGCTCGACCGACCTGCGCACCTGGGAGTTCCGCAACAACGTGCTCACCCAGTCCTCCGCGAACGAGCTGGCGACGGCCAACATCGAACGACCGAAGGTGATCTACAACGCCGGCACCGGCCAGTACGTCCTCTGGATGCACTGGGAGAACGGCGTCGACTACCACCAGGCCCGGGTCGCGGTGGCCACCTCCAGCACGGTCGACGGCAACTACCGCTACCTGGGCAGCTTCCGGCCGCTGGGGCACGACTCCCGGGACCAGACGGTGTTCCGCGACGACGACGGCACCGCGTACCTGATCTCCGCCACCCGCAACAACGCGGACCTGAACATCTACCGCCTCACCGCCGACTACACCGGGGTCGCCTCGTTGGTCCGGACGCTGTGGCCGGACAACTACCGGGAAGCCCCGGCGATGTTCAAACGCAACGGGGTCTACTTCCTGGTCACCTCGGGCGCCACCGGCTGGTCACCCAACCAGGGCCGGTACGCGACCGCGAGCAGCGTCGCCGGCACCTGGACCAACCCGACCAACGTCGGCGACGGCACCACCTACGACTCCCAGTCGGCGTACGTGCTGCCGGTGCAGGGCAGCGCCGCCACGTCGTACCTCTACCTCGGCGACCGGTGGGCCGGCGCGACGGGCGGCCCGGTCAACCAGTCCCGGTACGTCTGGCTGCCGCTGAACTTCCCCACGACCACCTCGCTCACCATGAGCTGGTATCCACAGCTCACCATCGACACCGCCACCGGAGTGGTCACCGGGGTCAACGGCGGCTACACCTTCGACACCCTGCGCGCCCGGCACAGCGGCAAGTGCCTGGACGTGCTCGACCGGTCCACCGCCGACGCCGCCGCCGTGGCCCAGTACGCCTGCAACAACGGCACCAACCAGCAGTGGCAGCTACGGGATGCCGGCTCCGGCTACGTCCAGATCGTCGCCCGGCACAGCGACAAGTGCCTCACCGTGGCCGGCGGTGCCACCGCCGACAGCGCGCAGGTGCAGCAGTCCGGGTGCCAGTCGGGCCGCACCGACCAGCAGTGGCAGCTACGGGACGCGGGCTCCGGCTACATCCAGATCGTCGCCCGGCACAGCGGCAGGTGCCTCGATGTCACCGGCTACTCCACCGCCGACGGCGCACGGGTGATCCAGTACACCTGTGGCACCGCCGCCAACCAGCAGTGGCAGCGGGTCGGGGCCTCCTGACCGACCCGGCCGCCGTCCCGGCTCCCGCAGACCGGGACGGCGGCCGGATGCCACCCCCGCGTACCGGCTGCCCAGGCGCCGGTGTGACGAGGTCGTCACTCCAGGTGGCGCCCCGGTGCCGTCTACTGGGCCGGACAGCAGTCGTCCTGGCGGGGGTACGGGGTGCGGGACAACACGCAGGAACAGCTCCACCGGTTACGGTCACTGCGGATCGTGGCCGGGTTGACCATCGAGGAACTCGCCGTCCGCTCCGGGGTGAGCCCCCGGACCATCGGCGGGATCGAACGGCACCGGATCCACCGCCCGCACCACGGCACCCTGCGCGCCCTGGGCGCGGCACTGGGACTGGACGTGCGCGACGCCGGCCAACTGCACGCGGCCGGCGAACAGGTCGCCGGGGTCACCGGGCTGCCCGGGGTGACCGCACACTTCACCGGCCGCCACGACGAGATCGCCTGGCTGACCCGGCAGCTGCGACGCCGCCCCGCGGTACAGCTGATCGGCCTGCCCGGGGCGGGTAAGACGGCGTTGGCGGTGCAGGCCGCCACGGTGCTGGCCGAGCGGTTCCCCGACGGGGTGCGGTTCCCCGGCCCGGTCGCGGACGCCACCGCCGCCACGATCGCGCGACGGTTGCTGCCACCGTCCGACCCGGCGTCGCACGGCCCCGACCCGGTGGCCATCGGGGCGTACCGCGACCTGCTACGCCACCGACGGATCCTGGTCCTGCTGGACGACGTCCGCGACGACCGGCAGGTCGGGCCGCTGCTGCCGCCCGACGCCCTCGGCGTCACCCTGATCACCGGCCGGCATCCGCTGACGGGTCTTCCGGCGACCGATCGACGGCTGGTGCCACCGCTGCCGGCGGCCGACGCGCGGGCCGCCCTCACCGCGATGGTGGACGGCACCGCGCCCGCCCCCGCGGTCGCCGCGCTGGCCGCCGGCTGCGGCGGGCTGCCGCTGGCGCTGCGGGTGACCGCGAACCGGCTGCTGACCCGGCCGCAGTGGAGCGCCCAGTGGCTGATCGACCGGTTGGGCAGGCCGGAGCGGGTCCTGGACGCGCTGGTCGCCGGCGACCTGTCGGTGCGCGACGCGTTCGAGCGGACCTATGCCGGGCTGCCGGCCCGGGCCCGCCGCGCCGTCCGGCTGCTGACCCGGCCGGCCGGCCCCGTCCCCGCCGAGGCGGGTTTCCTCGATCTGGCCGAGCGGGGCTGGGTCACCGCCGGCCGGGAGCACCGCTACGAGCCGCACCCGCTGGTACGCGCCTTCGCCCGCGTCGCGCCCGGCACCTGATCCTCACCCGGGGGTGAGGCCGTCGCGGGAGAGCTCGGCCAGCAGCGTCGCGGCCCGACCGGCCAGGTCCGGATCGTCGCACTCCTCGGCCAGCGCGATCGCCCGTACCAGGTGCGCCGGGGCCTCCCGGGTCTCCCCCGTGCGCCGCAACGCCTCCACCAGCTCCACCGACGCCAGGGCCTCGATCGCCGGCAAGGCGGTCGCGCGCAGACGCGCGACCGCCTCCCGCCGGGCGGTGACGCACTCCGGCCACCGGCCGAGGGCGGCGAGATCGTCGCCGATGCGCCGGCAGTTCAGCGCGTCGGTGGCGGCCCGGGCGAAGGCCGCGATGGGATAGCGCGGATCCCGGAGCAACCGTTGCGTCCGCTGGTGCACCCGCAGCGCCTCGGCCGGCCTACCGAGCGCCAGGAGCGAGGAGCCGAGCGACGCCATCGCCTGCGGCAGGCCCTCGCGGTCGGTCGAGCGACGCAGCATCACCCAGGCCCGTTGCCGTTGCCGCAGCGCCGCCGCGTGCTCGCCCAAACCGGCGTGGCCGCTGGCGGCATAGAGCAGCGCCCAGCCCTGCTGGGCCGGGTCGTCCGCGCTGACCGCCCGGTCCAGCGCCCGGCCGGCGGTGGCCACGCTGCCGGCGAACTCCCGCTGGCAGATCGCCTGCGCCCAGGCCAGATAGTTGAGATGGACCGCCTCGGTACGCGGGTCGCCCAGTCGGGCGGCAGACTCGGCGGACAACCGGAAGACCTCGGCCCAGAGGTCGAGATGGACCCGGCTGTCGGAAAACCAGTGCAGCGCGTCGACGGTGTCGACCACCGGGGCGTGCAGGCCCTCGGCGGCGGCCGACCGCAGCGCGGCGAACCAGTTGCCCCGCTCGGCGTCGAGCCATGCGGTCGCCGCCGCGCGATCGGGGAACTCCGTCAGCGACGTCGGCCCGTTCGGTTCGAAGTGCCGCCCGGCGGCCGCGGTCCGCGCCAACCACCAGTGCAGCGAGCACGTCCGCGACGGGCCCACCGAGTCCGGTTCCTCGGCGGTCATCCGGTCGACGGCGAAGTCGCGTACCAGGTCGTGCAGCCCGTACCGGTCTGCGGGAACGGCGGCCACCAGACCGCTCTCGACCAGGGCTTCCAGCCGTTGTTCGGCCTCCTCGTCGGAGACCTGGGTGACCACGGCGACCGGGTCCGGGCCGAAGTCCGGACCGGGCATCAGGGACAGCCGACGGAAGGTCCGTCGCAGGTCGGCCCCCAGCCGCCGGTAGGACAGGCTGAGCGCGGTGTGGATGCCGGCGGTGCCGGCGTCGATGACCCGCAGGCGGGCCTGCTCGCCGGTGAACCGTCGGTTGAGCTCCGCGACGGACAGCCCCGGCTCGTCCGACAGTCGTTGCCCGGTGACGCGCAGCGCCAGGGGCATGTGACCGCAGTGCCGGGCCAGCTCGTGCAGCTCGGTCGGGTCGGCGGCGACGGGCCGGGCGATGGCCCGCAGCATCGCGGTGGAGTCCTCGGCCGGCAACGGCTCCAGGGACAGCCACTGTGCGGTGTCGAGACCGCTGAGCCGCCGCCGGCTGGTGAACAGCACGAGACCCGGCCCGGCCCCGGGCAGCAGCGGCCTCGCCTGGGCCTCGTCGGCGGCGTTGTCCCACACCACCAGGGCCCGGCGCTGGCAGAGCACCGACCGGTACGCCGTGGACCGCTCGTCGAGCCCGGCGGGAATCCGCGGTTCCGGCACACCGAGGGCGCGCAGCAGCCGGTGCAGCGCCTCGCCGGGTGTGGTGGGAACGTCGTCCATGCCCCGCAGGTCGACGAAGAACCGACCGTCGGGGAACTCCGTGGCCAGATCCGCCGAGGCCCGCAGGGCGAGGCTGGTCTTGCCCACCCCGGCCGGCCCGGTGACGACGAGCACGGTGGCCTGCTGCCGGTCACCCGACGGGCGACGGGCGATGTCGCCCAGGGTCCGCAGCTCCGCCGCCCGGCCGCTGAAGTAACGCGGCGGATCGGGCAGTCCCCCGCCGGCCGGCCGCACGGAGGTGGTCTCGACCAGGCGACGACGCTCGTCGTCCGGCACGTCGAGCACGTCGAGCAGGACGGTCAGGGTACGCCGTTGCGGCCGGCGGACCCGGTCGCGTTCGATGTCGCTGATCGCCCGGGCACTGACCCCGCAGCGCTCGGCGAGCCCCTCGATCGACAGGCCCGCCGCCACGCGGCGACCGCGCAGGACGGCACCCAGCGTCGGCCGTTCGGGTGCGCTCGGTATCGGCTTCACCGAGCACACCCTCACAGATCACCGCCCGAGATTCCAGGCATCGACGAGTGACGTAGCGCATGGTCGGATCACCGACCGTTCAGCCGCCACGTCTGGAAACTGCCGTAGTTGCACGCCCGGGCGTATGCGTCCCCGCTGCCGTGGGTGTCGACGCAGATGTAGCGGGTGTCGAAGAAGTTGAGCCGCAGCGACACCTGGTTCCAGTTCGAACCGTAGCCCTCGATCAGCTGCCGCAGGCCGCCGTTGCACGGGTTGGCGTGCTGCTGTGGGCCGCCGAACTCCCACATGTCGAGGCACAGGCCCGACTGCCGGTTGCGGATGGTCACCCGGTCGTATCCGGACGGGGCCTTGTCGGCGTACGAGACGGTCCACATCTGCCAACTGTTGCCGGCCTGGCACGGCAGTGTGTAGATGGACCCGGCGCTGTTGCTGTCCAGGCACATGCCGGTCGCAAAGTTCTGGAACTGCCCGGTGAACGTGTAGGCCGCCGCCGCCGGGGAGGCGGTCCACACCGCGGCCCCGGCCACCAGCATCATCGTCGCGGCCAGTCGGGCGAGGACTCCCCGCCAGTTCGTGCCACCCATCCTGACTGTCACCCTTCGCTCCTCCTGTCGTCGGTGCGGCCCTTCCCGTGCGGGCCGACGCCATCCGGCTACCACGAGTACAGCGACACCTGGCGAGGGTGACCATGCGGAACGGCAGGCAAGAAGCGACGGCGGCGCGGAGCGGTCATCCGGCGGGTGGGCCCGGTCGGCCGGGCCTCCCCGTGGTGGGGAGGCCCGGCCGACCGGGGTCGGCGCAGTGGTCAGCTACGCAGGTTCCATTGCTGGTTCTGTTGCCCGTTGCAGGACCAGAGGATCAGCTTGGTGCCGTTGGCCGTGGCCCCGGCGTTGGCGTCCAGGCACAACCCTGATTGCACGCCGGCGACGGTCCCATTGGCATTGACGTTCCACTGCTGGTTCGCCCCGCCGTTACAGTCCCAGATGATCACCTTGGTGCCGTTGCTGCTGCCCTGCCCACTCGCATCGAGACACTTACCCAACACCTGCAGCTGCTTGCCCGCCGTGTAGGTGAAACGCTGCGCGGTGCCACCCGTGCAATCCCAGAGCTGCACCTGGGTGCCGTTGGTGGTGCTGCCGTTCGGCACGTCGACACACCGACCGGACTGACCACCCACCACCTGCACACCCTGCTGCGGATTGCCGCCACCAACCGGCGCGTACCCGGCAGCCGCGATGTTGGCCTGTACCGCGTCCTCGGTGGCCGCCGACGGGTAACCCGAGGTCAGCACGCCCTCGAAGAAGGTGCCGCGGCCGGAGACGCTGTTGTCGCCGCCGATGCCGAGCAGGATCGCCCCCTCCTTCTTCATCGGGTGGTAACCGTTGGGCCGCCGCCCGTCGAAGTAGGTCGTCAGACCACCCGACTGGGCGCTCGCGCCCCGGATCGCCCAGTGGTTCGGCTCGCCCTTGACCATCGCGGTCACGAAGCGGTGGTTGATGGGGGCGATGTTGTTGTATCCCGCATTCACCCCGGAGAACAGCCCCCATTCCAGGTCGGCCATCACCCAGGGGCCGGCGCCGGCACCGTAGCCCCACTGCTTGTTGGCGCCGAAGTAGACCGTCTCCATGATGGCCGGCGCGTCGGCCAAGCCGTCGGTCTGTGCGTTGCCGTAGTCGAAGCAGCACCACTGGTTGTAGTGGGTGCCGTCGACGACGGCGTAGATGCCCTCGGGCTGGTCGCCGGTGGCGACGCCGTTGGTGTTGTTGTTGCGGTAGCCGGTGCCGGGTGAGATGTAGACGCCGTACGCCTTCTGGCCGCCGACCGTGATCGGGGCCGCCTTCGCATCGGCCAGGTTGTCCCAGCCGCCCGGCGCGGGGCCCGGCCAGTAGCCGCCGGGCGCCTGGGTAAGGCGGTTGTTGCGGCCGGACTGGTCGTAGAGAATGGTGATCAGGCAGCTCGTGTTGGCGCAGAACGAATCCTGCGTCGCCGCGTTGACCACACCACCGGCACTCAACACCCCCACATCCCGGGTGGTGTTGTCCGACGCCCGGCGCACCTGGTATAGCGGACCGTTGTACGCCCCGTACAAGGCCCGGGTGGTGCTGTGCGCCGCCACACACGGCGTACCACCCGAGGCGTAGATGTCACACGGACCGGTGCCGGCCGCCCGCGCCTGCGGCGCGCCCGACACCACGTAACCGCCGGCACCGACGGTAAGGACCAACGAGGCCCCCACCGCCGCCAACAGGCGGCCCAACCTTCTCTTCACGATCATCAGTTCCCTCTCCGGCACGGTGATGGTGGGTGGCACCCGGCCCTGCGGAGTCGTCCCGTCCGGACGCCCCGGACGGTGGTGGCGACCAGGTGCCCCCGTGACGTCACACGTCACACCTTTTACATTAAGGTCGATCTATTAAATGCGCCATCACCGGGGCCTTTCCACGGCACCGGTCGGGACCGTCGAACACCGGTGGTCGTCGACGACGGTTGCGGAGCCGTTCCTGAACCGGGTGCCGGGGACCGTTATGCTCCAGCGGGAGACATGGCGCATTCCCGTGTCGATACCGGAACTCGGCTTGAGGGCGGGCATGAACATCGGGGAGATCGCCCGGCGGGCCGGGGTGTCCCGCAGCACCGTGTCCTACGTGTTGAGCGGGAAGCGGACCGTGTCGACGACGACCCGGCAGCGGATCCAGGCGGTCATCGACGAGCTGGGCTACCGGCCGAACGCCAGCGCCCGCGCGTTGAAGGAGGGGCGCACCCGCACCCTCGGTCTGGTGATCCCCCCGGCCAACCAGCGCCTGACCGACATGCAGTTGGGCTTCGTCGCCAGCGTCGTCGAGGCGGCCGCCCGGCACGATCTGGACGTGCTGCTGTCCCCCTCCGGCGGCGACCACGACCGGTCGTTCGAGCGCATCGTCACCGGGCGGCGGGTCGACGGGGTGGTGCTGATGGAGATCCGGCTGACCGACGACCGGGTGACCCGGCTGGCGACGGCGGGGGTGCCGTTCGTGACGATCGGGCGGACGGCCGAGCCGCACGGGATGAGCTGGATCGACATCGACTACGCCACGTTGATCTCCCGCTGCGTGCACCACCTGGCCGACCTGGGGCACCGGCAGGTGGCCCTGGTGAACCGGTCCGCCGAGTTGGTCGCCGCGGGTTACGGCCCGAGCCACCGCGCCCTGACCGGCTTCCGGGCGGCCGTCGCCGAGCGGGGCCTGACCGGCGTCGACGTCTGCTGCGGCGACGACACGACCTCCGGCGAAGTGTGCGTGGAACAGTTGCTGACGACGCATCCGGAGGTCACGGCGGTGGCCACCATCAACGAGGCGGCGCTGCCCGGCATGCAGCGCGCGTTGCACGCCGCCGGCCTGTCGGTGCCGGGCGACTTCTCCGTCACCGGGGTGGCCGCCCAGCACTGGGCGGAGGATTTCCGGCCACCGCTGACCGCCGCGGACGTGCCGATGCGCCAGATGGGCGCCGAGGCGGTGTCGCTGCTGTTGGAGCTGATCGCCACGCCCGGCGGCCCACCCCGGCACCGGCTCTATGCGCCGCCCATCTCGCTGCGTTCCAGCACCGGCCCGGTCCGGGCCCGCTGACCCGGTCCCGACCTCCCGCAGGGCCGGCCGTCCCGGTCGCGGGCCGGAACGGCCGGCACCCCGGGTGCCGGACGCCGCCGCGCCGGGACCCCGCCCTGGCGGGCCCGGCGCAGGGATCACGCGTCGCCCCGCGTCGGACCCGTCGCCGCGGCCCGGCGTGCCTGTTGGGCGGCGGCGAGGATGAGATAGCTGCTGGCGGTCCAGGTGTACGCCCGGTCGCGGAGCCCCGCACCGGTCTCGGCATCGAAGTTCTCCGCGAACCCGGACTTCTCGCACAGGGCGAGGAACCGCTGACTGACCTCGTCGGCGATCGCGGTGTGCCCGGCCCGGCGCAGGCCGTCCTCGACCAGCACCGTGGAGGGCGCCCAGATCGGGCCACGCCAGTAGCCGTCGGCGAGGTAGTGGGCCGAGTCCGGCGGCTCGGTGGCCAGCCCGTGGGTGGTCAGGTGGGCCTCGATGCCCCGGGCCAGCACCTCGGCCACCGGGGCGGGCAGGTCGCCGCCCAGGGTGACGGGCATCAGGTCGAGCAGGCTGCGGCTGGCCCGTCGTCGACCGGTGTGCGGGCTGCGGGCGGTGAAGCGTGCGCCGTCCCACAGGTCCCGCAGCAGGGCGGCGCGGACCCGGTCGGCCTCGGCGGTCCACCGGTCGGCGGGCTCGCCCAGCTCGGTGGCCAGGTCGGCCAGGCAGCGCAGTTGGCTGACCAGGAACGCGGCGAGGTCGGCGGTCTCCAGGACCCGGTCGTCGTCGAAGGTGGTGGCGTTGTCCCAGCCGCTGTCGTTGCCGTGCTGGTAGTGGGGCAGGTCGTGGCCGGGGGCACGGCGCGCGTCGAGCCAGAACCGGGTCCACCGGGCCAGCCGGTCGTACGTCCGGGCCAGCTCCGCCCGGTCCGGCGGCGCGGGCAGCCAGCGGCGCAGCTGGCCCAGGGCCCACCCGTGGATGGGTGGTTTGACGTAGTTGTGCAGCACCTCCGAGTGGGTGATCGAGTCCGGCAGGGCACCGGCGTCGTCCTGGTGGTCGAAGGGCAACTGGAACTGGTGCCAGGCCAGCTCGGGCTCACCGGCGGCCAGGGCGATCGCGTTGAAGCAGTGGTCCCAGCTCCACACCTTGTCCATCCAGTGCTTGGACATCAGCACGGCCGGCCGGGTGACGAAACCCGCCGGGTCGACGGTGGCCGACCACAGCACGTACGCGGCCAGTTCGGCGGCGGGGGTGTCGACGCCACGCCAGGGCGCGACCGCGTCGACGAACCTGGCGAACTCGGTGCTGCGGTCCCGGCACAGCTGGTCGAAGGTGCCGGCTCGGGGGTAGGGCTGGCGAGCGGTGCGGTATTCCTCGATCGCGATCTCCCAGGGCTGGTCGGCGGGGAGGTCCAGCCAGCGGTCGGCCGGGCCGAGCGCCTCCAGTCCCCGGGCCGCGCACAGCGCGCCGGACAGCACGGTGACCCGGTAGCGGCGGCCCGTCTCGTAGGAGGTGAACACGGTCGACCCGTCGACCGGGTCACGGTAGAGGTAGGTGCCACTGAACGGGGTGAGGGTGCCGGCGGCGGCGGCGATCCGCAGCCCGAGGCCCCGACCCCGCAGCCGCAGGGTGTCCGGCCCCTGGTAGGCGGCGTCGATCCGGCCCCTGCCGCTGCGCCAGGTCAACAGCGCGGGGGTGGCGACGACCGTGGTGCCGGCGTCGGGGGCGAGGCGGAGCACCGGGTGCAGTCCGGTCTGGTGGGAGACCAGGTGCAGGTCGTCGGCGTACGTCTTCTCGGCCACCACCGGGGAGATGTTGAGCCACGAGCCGCGGTAGCTGAACGGGATGTCCTGGATGGAGAACTCCGGACCGGACGGTGCGACGGTCATGGCTGGTGACGCCCTTCTGTGGTTCGGGTGGTCAGTCCTTGACCGCGCCGGCGGTGATCCCGGTCGAGACGTACCGCTGGGCCAGGACCAGCAGCACGGCGGCGGGGATCGAGGCGACGACGGCGGTGGCCATGATGGCGTTCCACTGTTGGCTGTTGTTGCCGATGTAGCGGTAGATGCCCAGGGTGATCGGCTGGTGCCCGCCGCCGCCGGCCAGCGTCGAGGCGAAGACGAAGTCCGACCAGGCCCAGAGGAACGCGAACAACGACACCGTGACGACCGCGTTGCGACTCAACGGCAGCACGACCGACCAGAAGGTACGCAGCCGACCGGCGCCGTCGACCACGGCGGCCTGGAGCAACTCGTCGGGGATGCCGGACATGAAGGCCGTGAAGATCAGCACGCCGAACGGCACCGCCAGGGTCGAGTCGGCCAGGATCAGCCCCGGCAGGGTGTTGAGGATGCCGAGTTCGAGGTAGCCGGCGTAGAAGCCCATCGCCATGATGATGCCCGGGATCATCTGCGCGGTCAGCAGCACGAAGCTGAGCGCCCGACCGCCCGGCGGCCGGAGCTTCGCCAACGCGTAGCCGGCGGGGGCGGACAGCGCCACCGTCAGCGCCACCGTCGCGAGCCCGACCAGGAAGCTGGTGCCGAGGTACGGCAGTTGCTGGTCGAACACCGCGCGGTAGCCCTCGACGGTGCCGTCGACGGGGAACAGGTGCGGTGGGCTGGCCCGCATGTCCCGTTCCCGGGTGAACGACACGTTGATCATCCAGTAGACGGGGAAGAGCATCAGCCCGGTCAGCACCAGGCCGATGCCGGTCTTCCACCAGGTGCGGCGCGGCGGGGCGGTGGTGGTCACGACTGCTGCCTCCGTTGCCGCCGCAGGTAGCCGAGCCCGGCGAGCAGGGCCAGCACGATGAGCAGGTTGCCGACGGCCGCGCCGGGGCCGAACCGGGGCAGCAGGTTACCGAAGCCGAGCCGGTAGGACCAGGTGGCCAGGGTGGTGGAGGAATCGGCCGGGCCACCCCTGGTCATGATCCAGATGAGGTCGAAGACCTTCAGCGTGTAGATCAGGCCCAGCAGCAGGGTGA
This sequence comes from Micromonospora matsumotoense, assembly GCF_900091525.1. Classification (GTDB taxonomy): domain Bacteria; phylum Actinomycetota; class Actinomycetes; order Mycobacteriales; family Micromonosporaceae; genus Micromonospora; species Micromonospora matsumotoensis. The sequence continues at coordinate 432,808 of NZ_FMCU01000002.1, read as the reverse complement.
TCGCGGAGACGGGGCGCAGCAGCGGGAAGGTGATCGACCGGAACCGTTGCCAGCCGGTCGCCCCGTCGAGGGCGGACGCCTCGTACAGCTCCGCCGGGATCGCCTGGAGGCCGCTGTGCAGCACCACCAGGTTGAACGGGACACCGATCCAGACGTTCGCGATGATCACCGAGACGAGCGACCAGCGGGGCGAGGTGAGCCAGTGGACCGGGTCCACCCCCACCACCCCGAGCGCCGCGTTGACCAGGCCCGCGTCGCTGTTGAGCAGCCACGACCAGGTGGACGCCGAGACGATCAACGGCAGCAGCCAGGGCACCAGGATCACCGCCCGCAGCGTCCGGGACAGCGGGAAGTGCTGGTGGAAGAAGAGGGCCAGCGCCATCCCGATGGTGAACTGGAGGACCAGCGAGGCCACGGTGAAGACCAGGGTGTGGGTCAGCGCCGGCTCGAAGGTCGGATCGGCCAGCGTCGTGCGGTAGTTGTCCAGGCCGGCGAAGGGCGCCCCGCCCTGGACGAACGACCGGACGGTGTACTCCCGCAGGCTCAACTCCACATTGCGGTAGAGCGGGTACGCGTAGCAGACGACCAGGTAACCGGTCACCGGGGCGAGGAAGGCCCAGGCCGACCACCGTCCCGCCCGGGACACGCGGTGCCCGGGTGGGACGGTGGCGGCCATCCCCCGACGGCTCCGCCCGGCGGTGGCGGCAGCCGTCGAGGTGGTCAGGGCCGAGGTGGTCGGGGGCGAGGCGGTGGGTCCCGTGGCGGTCACGATGTCGGCGCGACCCGACTATCCGGCGGTACGCTGCGCGGCGGCCAGCGCCTCCTGCGGTGTCTTCGCCCCGCTGAGCGCCGCCTGCACCCCGGTCCACAGGGATTCGGAGATCTTCGGATACCTCGTGCCGAGGTTGTCACCGGTGCGGCCCTTGGCGGCCCGGACCGCCTCCACCCAGACCGTGAGCTTCGGGTCGGCTGCCACCTGCCGATCCTGCACGGCGGTGACGGGCGCGACGTAGGACAGCGTGGTGTCGGTGGCGAGAAGGTTGTCGGCGCTGGTCAGACAGGTGACGAGCTGCCGCGACGTCGCGTACCGGCCGCTGTCGCGCTGCACCGGGATGGAGACGAACTCACCGCCCGTGGGTGCCGGCGCCGGGCCACCCGCGCGGGCCGGGATCGCGATGATGCCGTACCCGAAGCCGAGCTTCTCCGCGTTGGCCAGCTGCCAGGTGCCGTTCTCGGCGAAGGCGTAGTCGCCGGTGGCGAACTCCTGCCAGCTCGTGGTCTGGGTGTTGTTGATGACGGAGTTGGGGGCGTGACCCTGCCTGAGCCAGTCGGCCCACAGCGTCAGCGCGGAGACCGCCGGCGGCGAGTCCAGCGCGGTCAGTTGGGCACCGGCCCCCCAGAACCAGGGCAGGAACTGGAAGCTGCCCTCCTCGGTGCCGATCGCGGAGAAGGTGATGCCCTTCTTGCCCTTGGCCTTCACCTTGGTCAACGCGCTGTTCAGCGTGGCCCAGTCGGTGATGGTGGCGGGGTCGACGCCCGCGGCGGCCAGCACCTCCTTGTGGTAGTAGAGGGCGAGGGTGTTGGCCCCGATCGGCACCCCGTAGGTCCGGCCCTCGCGCTGGCCGGCGCCGAGCAGGTTCGCCGCCATGGCCTCCACGTCCAGTTTGTTCTCGTCCGTGGTGGTGAGCGCGCCGGCCTCGGCCAGGGTCGAGATCACCGGGTTGTCCACGATCAGCACGTCCGGCGAGTTGCCCTGCTGGGCGGCGAGCAGGGCCTTGTTGGTCAGGTCGGTGGTGTCGTAACCGGTCCGCTCCACCGTCACCCCGGCCCCCTCACCGCACTTCCTGAGCAGCGCGACCCAGGCGGAGTCGTCGGCGAACTGGGGGTACGGGTCCCAGACCAGGTAGCTGCCGCCGCCCGAGGGTTCGTCGGCGGACGAGCAGGCACCGCCGGCCAACGCGACGAGGGTGGCGACGGCGGCGGCCAGGCACCGCCGTCGGCTGGTTGCTGTCATCTGCTGCCTCAATTCGGGTGGGACGTCAGGAGGTGGCGGGGAGGGCGGTGACCACCGCGCGGGTGGGGCGCAGCCCGATCATGAGGCGAATCGATTCGAAGCACCGGTGCGAACGAACATAGGGCCGTCAATGCAACCGGGTCAAGAGGAGTTGCCCAGAAACAGGATCATCGGCGGAAACGTCGACTTCATCGCCCTGTCATTTCATTGACATCCGTCACAGTCTCGCCCTACGATCCCTGCGAATCGATTCGCATGCGAAGCCCTCCGGAGAGCGTCCCCGCGCCCCACCAAGGAGCCGCCCGTGAAAACCCCGTCCCGCAGCCGGCCCGGACGAATCCGCGTGATCGTCACCCGACTCGCCGTCGGCCTGCTCGCCGTCGCCGCCACCGCCGTCGCCGCCACCCCGGCCCAGGCCGCCGACGAGTCGATCAGCGTCAACTTCTCCGCCGCCGACGGCACGCCGACCTACCGCGCCTCCGGCTGGATCTACGGCATGACCGAGAACGCCAGCGGCCCGGCCGACCACTTCTACCGGGACGTCAAGTTCCAGTACATGCGGGCCGGGGGCGCGCAGCTACCGGGCAGCGGCTGGGTCGGCGGAAACTACGACCGCCGGTGGAACGCCACGCTCGCCCAGGCCCGGCGGACCGCCGCCCTGGGCGGTCAGTTCATCATCCTGCCGCACGACCTGTGGGGCGCCGACGGCGCGGGGATCTCCCGCTTTCCCGGTGACAACGGCAACTGGACCGACTACGACAACTTCCTGACCCGCCTCATCGGCGACGTCCGGGCGGCCGGCCTGACCGTGCAGTGGGACATCTGGAACGAACCCAACATCACCATCTTCTGGAACCGCCCGATCTCCCAGTACCTCGAACTGTGGCGGCGCACCTACCAGCGGCTGCGGGCGGAGTTCCCCAACCAGCTCATCGTCGGGCCGAGCTGCGCCTGCGTGCCGTCGACCAACCACGCGTTCTGGAACCAGTACCTGGACTTCGTCCGCTCCACCAACACGGTGCCGGACATCGTCAGCTGGCACTCGCTGCCCGGCGACCCGGTCGCCAACGTCGCCGCCGCCAACGCCACCCTCGACCCGCGCGGCATCCCCCACCCCCGGCCGTACCAGATCAACGAGTACGGCGCGTCCAACGAGCAGAACCCGGCGGACGGCGCCTGGTACGTCGCCCGGCTGGAGCGGGCCCGCGCGGACGGCCTGCGGGCGAACTGGGCCGGCGGCGGCAACCTGCACAACGACCTGGGCAACCTGCTGATCCGCAACTCGGCCGGCCAGCACCAGCCCAAGGGCGAGTGGTGGGTCTACCGCTACTACGCCTCACAGACCGGGCAGATCGCCGCGGTGACCGCCAGCCAGTCCTACGACGCCTTCGCCACCAGGGCGACCGGGGTGGCGAAGGTCCTGGTCGGTGGCGGGCGGACCACCGGGAACCTGACCGTCAACCTGCAACGGCTGGACGCCACCAGCGGCATTGTGCAGAACAACCAGGTGCGGGTGCTCACCCAGCGCATCCCGTACAACAACGGCGGCGCGGTGCAGGGGCCGGTCACGGTGTCGAACACCGTAGTCACCGTGGCCAACAACAACGTCACGGTGACCCTGCCGTACGGCAACCAGAACGACACCTACACGGTCACCCTGCTGCCGCCCTCGGACACCGGCTTCCAGTCGGTGGCGGTGGCCCAGCACTCGCAGCAGTGCCTGGACAACACCGGCTCGGGCACCACCGACGGCAACCCCCAGCAGCAGTTCCCCTGTGAGGGTGGTGACCAGCAGCTGTGGAACTTCCGCCCGGTCGACGGGGTGGCCAACACCTACACGGTCGTCAACCAGCAGAGCGGCAAGTGCCTGAACGTCAGCGGGGCGTCCACCGCCGACGGCGCGGCCGTGCAGCAGGGGACCTGCCAGAACGGCCCCAGCCAGCAGTTCACCCTGCGCAGGGTGACCTACGGGGGCAACGACTCCCACGACTACCAACTCGTCGCCCGGCACAGCAACAAGTGTGTCGACGTCAACGGGGTCTCCACCGCCGCCCAGGCGCGGATCCTGCAGTGGACCTGCAAGCCGGTCAGCCAGAGCAGCCCGCTGAACCAGACGTGGCGGATCTGGGGCCGGTAGGACCACGGGTCGGGTACCGGGCGGCCGTCACCCGGCCGGCCGCCCGGGTGACGGGAGACAGCAGACGAACCACCTCAGGCATTGATTGATGTCGCTTTTTCGGTGATCCTTGGGGAGTTCCGAACCGATTCGCCACCGCCACCACCACCGCCACCACCCGTGGGCGGGCCCGCCAGGCCCGCGCCGCCGACGAACCAAGGAGCCGCTTCGTGCGCACCCCGTCCCCGAGCGGACCAGGTCAGGTCCGCGATCCCATCCCCCGACGCCGTCGTCTCCACCGGCTGACCATGCTGGTCGGTGCGTTGGCCGGTGTCCTCGTCGTCGCCGGGGCCACGCCCGGCCTCACCTCGCCGAGCGCCGAGGCCGCCGCCGCACCCGCGCTGGCCGCCATCGAGCCGGGGCAGAGCACCCGGATCGTCGGCACCGCCTCCGGCCGGTGCCTCGAGGTCCCCAACGCCAGCACCACCAACGGCACCCAGACGCAGCTGTGGGACTGCCAGGGCGGTGCCGGGCAGACCTGGACCTGGACGGCCAACCGTCAGCTCACCGTGTACGGCAACAAGTGTCTGGACGCCTCCGGTCGGGGCACCACCGCCGGCACGGCGGCGATCATCTGGGACTGCAACGGCCAGAACAACCAGCAGTGGAACGTCAACGCCAACGGCAGCATCGTCGGCGTGCAGTCCGGCCTGTGCCTGGACGCCAACGGCAACGGCACCGCGAACGGCACCAAGATCCTGCTGTGGACCTGCAACGGTCAGACGAACCAGCGGTGGACCTCGCCGACGACCACCGCCCCGCCGACCACGCCGCCGCCCACCACCCCACCCACCACGCCCCCGCCGGGCGGCGCGCTGCCGTGCGACATCTACGCCGCCGGTGGCACCCCGTGTGTGGCCGCCCACAGCACCACCCGGGCGCTCTACGCGGCGTACGCCGGCAACCTCTACCAGGTACGCCGTTCCTCGGACAACACCACCCGCAACATCGGACTGTCCGGTGCGGGCGGCACCGCCAACGCGGCGACCCAGGACTCGTTCTGCACCGGCACCACCTGTGTGGTGACCGTCGTGTTCGACCAGTCCGGTCGCGGCAACGACCTCTGGTACCAGGGGTCCAGCGTGGTTCCCGGTTCGCCGCAGAGCCGGCCGGCCGTCGCGACGTCGGAGTCGCTGACGGTGGGCGGCGCCAAGGCGTACTCGCTCTACATCAACCCGGGCAACAGCTACTGGCGCGACGGTCACCTGACCGGCGTGCCGACCGGCGCCGCGCCGGAGGGCATGTACATGGTCACCAGCGGCACCCACGTCAACAACGGCTGCTGCTTCGACTACGGCAACAGCGAGACCACCCGCAAGGCCGACGCCGCCGGGGCGATGGACGCGCTCAACTTCGGCACCCAGTGCTGGTTCGGCGGCTGCTCCGGCTCCGGCCCGTGGGTGCAGGCGGACCTGGAGTGGGGCCTGTTCCCCGGGGGCAGCAGCTCCTGGAACCCCAACCAGCGGGCGTTCACCAGCAAGTTCGTCACCGCCACCCTGAAGAACAACGGCACCTCACGCTTCGCCATCAAGGGCAGCAACGCCCAGTCCGGCAGCCTCTACACCCTCTATGACGGCTCCCTGCCCCCGGGCTACAGCCCGATGAAGAAGCAGGGCGCGATCATCCTGGGCAGCGGCGGGGACTGCTGCAAGCCCGACGGCGGCGCGAACCTCAGCGCCGGCACCTTCTACGAGGGGGCGATGGTCGCCGGCTACCCGTCGGACGCGACCGAGAACGCGGTCCAGGCGAACATCACCGCCGCCGGCTACCGCTGACCCCGGTGCCGACCACCTGACCGGATCGTCGCGCCGGTCACCGCCCTCGGACGGTGACCGGCGCGACAGCCGACTGTCAGCTGTCGGTGCGGGCGGCGGGGTGCGGAACCACCGCAGGGAGGTCCCGCACCCGGCGGGCCCACCGCGACCGGCAGGCCCGACCAAGACCGGCAGGCCACACCCGCTATCCGGCCGATCCGCCGAGGCGGTGGTCCAGGGCGGTGTGGCGGCGGCCCGCGCCGACGGTGCGCACGGCGGCGGCGAGGGCGCGCCGGGAGCCGACGAGGACGACGAGCTGCCGGGCCCGGGTGACGGCGGTGTAGAGCAGGTTGCGTTGCAGCATCATCCAGGCGCTGGTGGTCAGGGGCACGACGACGGCGGGATACTCCGAGCCCTGGGAGCGGTGGATGGTCATCGCGTACGCGTGGGCCAACTCGTCCAGTTCGTCGAACTCGTAGTCGAGGTTCTCGTCCTCGTCGGTGCGTACGGTGAGGGTCTGTTCCTCGGGGGTGAGCGCGGTGACGATGCCGAGGGTGCCGTTGAAGACGCCGGCCTGACCCTTGTCGTAGTTGTTGCGGATCTGGGTGACCTTGTCGCCGATCCGGAAGACCCGCCCGCCCATCCGCCGCTCGGGTTGGCCCTCGCGGTGCGGGGTGAGGCGCTGTTGCAGCAGGGTGTTGAGGGCGGCGGCACCGGCCGGCCCCCGGTGCATGGGGGCGAGGACCTGCACGTCCCGGCGCGGGTCGAGACCGAACCGGGCGGGAATCCGGGTGCAGGCGACGTCGACGGTCAGCGCGGCGGTCGCCTCGGTGTCGTCGCAGGCGAACAGGAAGAAGTCCGGCAGGCCGTCGAGGACGGGCGGCCGGCCGGCGTTGATCCGGTGGGCGTTGGTGATCACGCCGGACTCGGCGGCCTGGCGGAACACCCGGGTCAGCCGCACCCGGGGGATGGCGGACGCGGTGAGCAGGTCGCGCAGCACCTCCCCGGCGCCCACGCTGGGCAGTTGGTCGACGTCGCCGACCAGGAGCAGGTGCGCCCCCGGCGGCACCGCCTTGACCAGCTTGTTGGCCAGGATGAGATCGAGCATGGATGCCTCGTCGACGACGAGCAGGTCGACGTCGAGCGGGTTGTCCCGGTCGTGGGCGGCCTCCCCGCCGGGCCGCAGTTGCAGCAGCCGGTGCACGGTGGCGGCGGGGTGCCCGGTCAGCTCCGACAGCCGTTTCGCGGCCCGACCGGTCGGGGCGACCAGGGTGACCCTGGCCTTCTTGGCGGCGGCGAGTTCGACGATCGAGCGGACGGTGAAGCTCTTGCCGCAGCCGGGCCCGCCGGTGAGCACCGCGACCTTCGAGGTGAGCGCCAACCGCACGGCGTGCTCCTGCTCGGGGGCCAGGTCGTTGCCGGTGCGCGCCCGCAACCAGGCCAGCGCCCGGGGCCAGTCGACGTCGGTGAAGTGCGGCAACCGGTCGGCCCGGTCGTGCAGCAGCCGCAACAGGGTGGCGGCGAGGGACTGCTCGGCCCGGTGGAACGGCACCAGGTACACCGCCGGCACCGGATCGCCGTCGCCGTCGGGTAGGAACTCCTGGACCACCCCCTCCTCGGCGATCAGGGTGTCCAGGCAGCGGGTGACGAGGTCACCGGGCACGTCGAGGATCTTCGTGGCGTCGGCGACGAGCGCGGGGGCGGGCAGGTAGCAGTGGCCCGAGTCGGTGGCCTCGGACAGGGTGTACCGCAGGCCGGCCATCACCCGCTGCGGGCTGTCGTGCGGGATGCCGACCGCCTGGGCGATGGTGTCGGCGGTCTTGAACCCGATCCCCCACACGTCGGCCGCCAGCCGGTACGGCTCCTTCGTCACCACCTCGATCGACGCGTCGGCGTACTGCTTGAAGATCCGTACCGCCAGCGACGTGGACACCCCGACCCCCTGGAGGAAGACCATCACCTCCTTGATCGCCTTCTGCTCCTCCCACGCCGCGGTGATCTTCGCGGTGCGTTTCGGCCCCAGCCCGGCGACCTCCACCAGCCGGGCCGGTTCCTCCTCGATGATCCGCAGGGTGTCCAGGCCGAAGTGCGCCACGATCCGTTCGGCGAACACCGGACCGATGCCCTTGACCAGGCCGGAGCCCAGATACCGGCGGATGCCCTGGACGGTCGCCGGCAGCACTGTGGTGTAGGAGTCCACCTCGAACTGCCGGCCGTACTTCGGATGCGACGACCAGCGCCCCGACAGCCGCAGGCTCTCCCCCGGCTGTGCGCCCAGCAGCGCGCCGACCACCGTCAGCAGGTCGCTCCCCCGGTCGGTGGCGACCCGGGCGACGGTGTAGCCGGTCTCCTCGTTGACGTAGGTCAGCCGTTCGAGGACCGCGTCCAGGGTGGCGAGCGGCGCACGGGCGGAGGCGGGGGCGGGGGCGGTCACCCCTGCATCGTGCCGGGTGCCCGTCGCGCCCCACCCACCGCCCGGCGCGAAGCCGACGTCCTCCCCCGCCGGGTGGGCGGAGGAGGACGTCGGGTGTCGCGGTCGGCCTGGTCAGCCGATGGTGAGGTTGCCGCCGGAGGCGGTCAGGGTGCTCTCCCGGGTCGTCGACCCGGCCCAGTCCGACGAGAACAGCAACCGGTCACCGTCCCAGACGGTGATCCCGAGCCCGTCCCGCCGGCCCGGCTCGCCCCGGTCGGTGGCGGTCACCCGCATGGTCAGCCCGGTCGCCACCGCGACCGGGTCCTGCGCGGTGGAGATGTCGTACAGGGTGACCTGGTAGCGCAGGTCGGCGACCGGTTCCCCGGCCCCCGTGGCGACGCCGAACGACTCCAGCGCCGTGCTCTGGAACTTGTACCGTTTGCCTGCCGACTTGTAGCCGACCTTCGCGCTGCCGACCAACTTCTTGCCGTTGTTGATCCGGCCGTCCAGGGTCACCTCGATGCGCCGGTCATCGTCGAGCGGGTAACCACCGGCGGTGGCCCCGCCCCTGAGGTAGCCCGAGCCGGCGACCGACCGGCCGTACCCGCCGGCCACCGTGACGGTGGCCGTCGCACTGCCGGTGTACGCCCCCGACAGCGTGGCGGTGACCGGGTGCGCGCCGTGCGGCAGCACGGCGCGGCAACTGGCCGAGCCGTCGTCCGCCGCCGCGCCGAACGGCGTCGCGACCGCCGTGCAGAGGGTCTCACCGCCCTCGGTGAAGGTCACCGTGGCGTTGCGGACGTCACCGCCACCACCAAGGACGGTGGCCCGCAGCAGCACGCCGGTCGAGTCGGCGTCGTCCACCGGGGAGGCCAGGGCGTCACCGGTGTAGGTGACCGTGGCCGCGCGTACCTGGGTGATGGCGAGGTCGGCGTCGCTCAGGTCGAAGAAGACGTTGCCGACCGCCTCGATCTTCAGCCGGCCCCGGGCGGTGTCCACGTTCGGCAAGGTCACCGTCGCCGCACCGGTGTTCGGGACGCGCTCGGCCAGCACGTACGGGAAGGTCGACCCGCCGTCGGTGGACAGCGAGATCCGCACCTCGCTCACGTTGATCGGCGCGGTGTCCGTGCCGGCCACGTCCCAGGTGACCGGGGTGGTGCCGCCGCCCAGGAGGGCCGTCGGCGTCGCCTGCGAGGTGACCAGGAACGGTCCGGCCGCCGGGGCGACCGTCAGCGCCACGTCGGCGCTGCCGATGCCGCCGCCACCGGGGTGGTGGTCCCGGCCGGTGAGCCGGAAGTGCAGGGTCCGGTCGAAGGTGGCACCGACCCAGTCGGCGGTGGGCAGGAACTCCGAGTAGCAGTCCACCGTCGCGGCCGGCACGTTGCTCGCTCCGCCGGTGGCCGGTGGTGCCGGCGCGGCCGGGCAGGCCCCGGTGGCGGCGTTGGTGTTGTTCGCGGCGATCTGGGTCAGGTTGGGGAAGTGCCGGGTGGGGTCGGTGGTCACCGCGTTCTCGCCCGGCGAGTGGTACTCCAACGTGTCGGTCGGGCTGACCGCCGCCGCCTCACCGAACTGCCGGAACAGCGGCCCGTTGGTCTTGGTGTTGTTGACCAGCGCGGTGCCGGTGCTGCCGCCCCGGTCGTTCTGCTCCCACAGGTAGCTCACGGTGTCGCCGTCGGCGTCGGTCGCGCCACCGGTCAGCGCGAACGGGGTCCGCGCCGGAATGGTGTGCGCCGGTGCCGGCACGGTGACCACCGGGGCCCGGTTGCCGGTCTGCGCGGTCGCGAAGCCGCCGTTGCCCGCCGCGCCGCCCCGGGCGGTCTCGCCGACGAAGCCGGTCATCCCCACGGTGTCGGTGAGCCCGAGCGACGACACGTCGACCCCGGCCAGCGGGCCGCCGCCGAAGGTGACCTGGAAGCCGGTGTCGTTCGGCGCGCCGAGCCCGCCGAAGGCCGTCACGCTGACGGTGGCCCCGGCCGGCCAGCCGGTGATCGCCTCGATGGCCGCCTTGATCCCGGCCGCGGTGTAGTTGCCGCCCCGGACGACCGGCCCGGAGGACTGCCCCGCGTAGCTGATGGTGAACGAGTCACCGTCGGTGTCGAAACCGGACAGCGAGACGGTCTGCACCTCGTTGAGCGCCGCCCGGGTGCCGGTGACGAACGTGCTGATCTCGGTGTAGCTGCGCTGCGACCAGTACGGGTCGCTGTGCGGCTGGAGGTTGTCCTGCTGGCAGATGCCGGCGTACGCCATGATCGACGATCCGCTGCCCGGCTCGTACGAGTTGGCCGCGCTGCGGTTGCTGCCGGAGCAGTTGTACTGGGTGCCGTTGAACGTGTGGTTGCCGGCGAACTGGTGCCCGACCTCGTGCGCGACGTAGTCGACCGCGTAGAAGTCGCCGACCGGCGTCGGCAGGCCGGTGCAGCCCCGGGCCTTGCCGTCCAGCCCGACCACGCCGAGACCGGCCACCCCGCCACCGGGCAGGCCCAGCCCGATGTGCCCGACGTCGTAGTTGCCCGCGCCGACGAGCTGACCCAGCACGATCCGGTTGCGGTTGAGCAGCGAGCTGGTGCACGACGAGATCTGCGCCGGGGTGTAGCAGGCCGCCGCGCCACAGGGCCCGTTCGCCTCGGTGGCCAGGGCGGCGGTGTTCAGGTTGGTCTTGTCGGTGTCGTTGACCAGCACCAACCGGATCGCCGTCTCGTCCTCATAGATCTGGGTGACCCGGTTGATCAGGGTCACCTTGGCCGCGGTGACGTTCTCCGCGCCGAAGAAGGTGGCGTACGAGGGGTCGGTGACCAGGGCCAGCCGGTAGGTGCGCAGGGTGACCGGCGGACCCGCCGGTTCGTCCCCGGCCGCCTCCGGCGTCAGCGCCTCGGCCGCCGCCGCGACGTCCTCCCGCTCCACGAGGGCCGGGTCGGTGTCGAGCAGGTCCCGGGCGAAGTAGCTGGCGTAGACGCTCTGGTCGCCGTGGTAGTACGGGTCGAGATACCAGCTGCCGCCGGTCGACCGGATCGAGGCGTGGAAGCCCAACGGGGTCAGGTCGGCCCGGATGGTCGCGGTCGGGTCGTCCAGCCCCCGGCCGACGTACGTGCTGATCTCGGGGTGCCGGGCGGCGAGCCCCGGCTCCATCACCGGCGAGTCGACAAGCGCGAACCGCTGGAACCGCCCGGTCGGGGTGGGCAGCGCGACGGTCAACGCCGACTGCCCCCGCCGGGCCGCGCCGGCCCGCTCGGCCGGCACGTCGGCGAGGGTGTCCGCCAGGCTGGCCCGGTCGAGGGTGTACGCGGCGAACCGCTCGGCGCGGATGTCGGGCACCCGCCCGTCGCGGGCGTTCGTCGACAACTCGCCGGGTAGCTGCCGCCACGGGCCGGCGTCGGCCGGCGCGGCGACCGCCGCAGCGCCGCCGGTCAACGGCAGCGCGGTGGCGACCAGCACCGCGGCGAGCAGGCCGGCCAGCCGCCGACGGCCTGGACCGGCGGAATCGGGGGGTGGAACCGTCATCGAGGGGGCCTCACTTCACGAGGTCGGGGAACGGGCCGGATGGCGTGGCGTTCGTGGGCCACGCCGGGCTGTCCCGGGAAGCACACGCTATGACGGGTCCCCTGTCGACAGACATCATCCGTAAAGTCGAAGCGGCGACGGCGACGGCAGTGTAGATCCTCCCCTGTGGGGCGGCGATGCCGTGACCGAGGATGCGGAGCGCAGAAGAGACCATGCCGTCGCGCGGCTCGGCCGGACCAGGCTCACCGAGGTCCGCCGGGCAGTCAGCGGGACCGCGGCGTCGACCGGGACCGGGCTACGTCCGGCCGTGGCCCCGACACCCCGCCCGGCCGGCGGTGACCAGCCGGGGGGTACCGCCCCGGCGACTGTCAGAGGGGTGGTCGATCGCCCCGGATGCGGGCGTGCAGATGCATGTCGTGCCGGCCGTCGCGATGGACGGCGTCGCTGCGCTTGGTGCCCTCCAGAAGGAACCCGGCCCGCAGCGCGGTCCGACAGGACGCGGCATTGCGGGTCGAGTGATCCAGGTGCAGACGGTGGAAGCCCGCCCCGTCCAGCGCCCAGTCGCCCAGCGCCGTCAACGCCCGGGAGGCCACCCCCGCCCGCCGGGCGGCGGGAAGCACCCAGTACGCACATCCGGCGACGCCGTCGTCGAGATCCATGCTGGTCAGGGCGATCCGGCCGCGCACCTCACCGCCGCCCCGGGTCACCGCCCAGCTGGCACCGGTCTCCCGCGCCCAGGCCTGGTGGTATTCCACGAACCACTCCCGGACCTGACTTTCGGAGGCAGGATGACGGCTGTGCCAGTGCCGGATCTCCGGATCCTGGTAGGCGGCCAGGAACACCGCCGCGTCGGCTGGCTCCCAGGGGCGCAGGACCAGGCCACCCGGCGCGGAGAGGATCGGCTGCGGGCCGGCGGCGAGGGCCCCGGCGGGAATGGTCGGTGGCGTGGAGAGCGGTACCCGCACACCTCATCCTCCCCCACCACGGCGGACCGGTGTCAAGCCGCCGGGGTCATCCGGCGACGTCGACGTCGACGCGGGAGACGCCCCGGTGCGCGCCGAGGCGTTGCGCCTGCGCGACGATGCTGTCGCGGGTGGCGGCGGACAGCCTGCGCCACGGCCGGACGGCGAGCTTCATCGTCCGGCCGGACTTGCGGGGACGCCAGGTGCCGACCAGCTCGCCGCCGGCCAGGACGGCGCCGGGGCGGCCCAGCACCGGCCACAACTCCTTGGCGTGGGCCGCGTCCGGCACCAGGGTCGCCCGGTCCCTGGCCTGGAGGAACAGGTCGTACGGGCCGAGCAGGCGGACGGCCGTGGTGTCGTCGCAGGAGACGAGTGCCGGCGCGTCGGCGGCCAGCACCGAGCGGGCCTCCCCGTCGACCCGTACCTCGGTCACGTCCTCGGGCCAGCGGGCCTTCACGTCCCTGACCGCGGCGTCGAGATAGTCGGCCACCTGCTGGGGGGTGGCCGGGCCGAGCAGCCGCAGGTAGGCGCGGATCAGGTCGAACCGGTCACCCGACGTGGCGGCCCTGGTGAATCCCGGGATGCGGTGCAGGACCGGTGGCGAGGTGTCCGGGCGCAGCTCCAGCCCGGCCCGCACGGCCGCCAGCCGGAACGGCATCTCGTAGAGGTGGGTGGCGGCGCAGGGGCGGCAGAACCGGAGGTAGGGCTGGGGCAGCAGCTCGGCCAACCGACCGGAGACGTCCCCCTTGACCGTCGGCGTGGTGACGACGTCCCGCAGCCGCGCGGCCACCTCGTCGAGGGCGGCCAGGTTTCCGATGCCGGCCGCCTTCAACGGCTTGGCGGCGTCATAGATACGTTTGCCCGCGTCGGCGTCGGAGTACGGCGCGACCGCCGCCGCCACCTCGCCCACGTCGGCGCGTCGGTAGAGGTGCGGCGCACCCCGCACGGTCCAGAGCAGGACCAGGTCCGCCAGGGACGGTGCCGGCACCTCGACCCCGCGCACGGCCAGCGCCCACCGGCCGCCGTCGGGGCCGGTGTCCTGCGCCCCGATGTCGAGGATCGCGGTGTCGGCGAGCGTGCCCCCGGGCCGGTCGAGCTGATGCGCCTGCACGCGGAAGTGCAGCACCTGCCGCCGGTCGATCATCCGGCCAGCCTAGGCGGCACCCCCGACAGAACCCGCCGCCGTCGGGTTCGGCACGCCGAGAGCGCCCGCACGGCACGCCGACGGCTCCGGCCGGCACCCCGGGTGCCGGCCGGAGGGGTTCCCCGCCGCTACTCCTTCAGGCCGATGTGGTCGATCGGCGGAACCCGGAGCAGCCGGCGGATCGGCCACACCGTGGTCGCCATCGCCAGCAGGGTCGCGCCGCCGAGCACCGCCACCGCGCCCAGCGGCGGCACGTACGGGAGCGGGCTGCCGGTCAGCGCGCCGACGATCGCACCCAGGGTCAGCGCCGCGATCGTCGCGCCGATCAGCACCGCGCTGCCGAGCAGCCCGGCCTGCTCGGCGTGGACCATCCGCCGGACCTGCCGCCGGGTGACCCCGACCAGCCGCAACAGCGCCAGCTCGCGGCGGCGGGCCAGCGCCGCCAGCATCATCGTGGTGGCCGCGGCCAGCGCCGCATAGCCCACCAGCACGCCGATCAGCAGCCGGTTCAGCCAGGCGCCGAGGGCCAGGTCGGTGCCGATCAGCCGGGTACGGGTGGCCGCGTCGCGCACCTGACCGCCCGGGTGCCCGGCCGACCAGGCGGCCAGCGCGGCGTCGGCGTCCGGGCCGGCCCGGACCAGGATCTCGTCGGCGGTGACCTCGGCGGTGTGCCCGGTGACCGTCCCGGTGGCCAGCGTGACGTCGCCGAAGCCGAGGCCCCGCCCGTAGATCGCGACGACCCGCAGGGTGACCGGGGTGCCGTCGCCCAGCCAGAGGTCAGCCCGGTCGCCGACCTGCCACCCGGATGCGGACGCCTGGGTCGCGGACAGCGCGACGGTGCCCACGACCAGGTCGGCCAGGTCGCCCTCGCGCACGTCGAGGTCCAGAGTGTCGGCGAGGCCGACCGGGTCGACCGCCTGCGCGTCGACCGGCGCGATCCCGTCGATGGACCGCACCACCACCTGGGTACGGCGTACCCCGGTGGCGGCCCGCACCCCGGGCAGCTCGCGGACCTGGCCGGCGGCGTCGGCGGGCAGCCCGCCCGGCGCGGTCAGCACCCGCTCGGCGCGCGTCCCCGCACCGCTCTGGGCCACGGTCTGCCGCTCCAGGTTGGTCTGCAGGAACCAGACCGAGCCGCCGAGCCCGACCGACAGCACCAGGGCGGTCAGCACCGTCGCCGTGCCCTGCGCGTTGGCCCGCAGGTTGGCCGCGGCCAGGTGACCGCTGACTCCCCAGAGGCGGGGCAGCACCGGAGTGAGCAGCCGGGCGGCGTACCCGTTGATCCACGGCGCGAGCAGCGCCACCGCGACGACGAACAGGTAGAGCATGCCGGTCGCGCCGGCCAGCGCGCCGGTCGAACCGGTGCTGCCGACCGTGAACGCCCCGGACAAGCCGGCGCCCGCCAGCGTCAGGCCACCGGCGACCAGCCGTGCCCGGCCGGGACGCCGAGGTTCGACAGCGATCTCGCCGAGCGCCTCGACCGGCCTGATCGCGGTGACCCGACGCCCGGCGAGCAGGGCGGCGAGCACCGCCACCAGCACCGCCGTGCCGGCGGCGGCCGGCACCGCGAGCAGGCCGCCGGTCATCGGGAAATCGGCCGGGACGAACCCCCGGTCGACCAGCTCACCGTGCACCCAGCGGGCGGCCAGCAGACCGGCCGGCCCGCCGAACGCGGCGGCGACCAGGGCGAGCAGGGCGGCCTCGGCGAGCAGCATCCGGCGCACCTGGCCCGGGGTGGCCGCGATCGCGCGCAGCAGCGCCAGGTCCCGGCGGCGGTGCCGCACGGAGAGTCCGATCGTGCCGGCCACCACAAAGACGATCAACAGGACGACGTACCCGCCGAATGCCGAACCGGCGGCGACCAGCAGGCCCTGGGCGGCCAGGTGCGCCGACTGCTCGGCCTTCCCCCGGTCCGCGCCGACGTAGGTCGTGGCGCCGGTGGGCGAGACGATCCGGCGGACCGCGTCGGCGACCGCGTCGTGGTCGGCGTCGGGCGTCAGCCGCACGCCGATCGCATCGACCCGACCCGGGTGGGCGGACAACCGGGCGGCCTGCGCGTCGGTGAAGAACACCGAGGCGGTGCCGGTGTCGACGGTGGCGCTCACCCGGTAGGACCGGCCGACCCCGCCGACGACCAGGTCGATCCGGTCGCCGGGGGACACGCCGAGCCGGGCGTCGGCCGCCACCTCGTCGTCGGCGCGGGGGGCGCCGCCCGTGGTGACCGGTCGGCCGGCGAAGGCGTACGTGCCCCAGCCGTGCCCGACGGCTGCGGGTACGCCGACCGGCACCCGGTCGTCGCCGGTCACCGCGGCGACGCCGGGCAGCCGACGGAGCCGTTGCACCAGTGCCGCGTCCACCGAGCCCCCCTCGGGAAGGCCGACGGTGCTGGTGGTGGTGTCCCCGTCGAACTCCCGCACCTGGTGGCTGACCGCGCGGTGGGCGACCACCAGGTCGGCCGCCGCCCAGAGCCGGGGCTCCGGGCGCCACCGCAGCCCGGACTCGACAAGCGTGCCCATCGCGACCAGGATCATCACCCCGGCGACCAGGGCGAGCAGCGTGGCGACGGCCGGTCCGGCGCGGTGCCGCAGCAGCCGGGCGGCGAGCCCGGTCATCGGACGGCCCGCCCGTCCAGCGTCGCCAGGTGCTCGGCGATCCGGGCCGCGCCGAGTTGCGGCAGTTCGGCGACCATCCGGCCGTCGGCCAGCACCAGCACCCGATCGGCGTACGACGCGGCGACCGGGTCGTGGGTCACCATCACCACGGTCAACCCGTGTTCGTCGACCACCGCCCGCAGCAGCGTCAGCACCTGGGCCGCGGTGTGCGAGTCGAGCGCGCCGGTGGGCTCGTCGCAGAAGATCACCTCGGGCCGGGTGGCCAGTGCGCGGGCGATCGCCACCCGTTGCTGCTGGCCACCGGAGAGCGCCGCCGGCCGGTGGTGCAGCCGGTCGGTCAGGCCGACCCGGGCGACCACCCGGCGCAACCAGGCCCGGTCCGGGCGGACCCCGGCCAGCCGCAGCGGCAGCACGATGTTCTCCTCGACGGTGAGCGCGCCGATCAGGTTGAACGCCTGGAAGACGAACCCGATCCGGGTCCGCCGTAGCTCGGTCAGCCGGGTCTCGGACAGCCCCGACAGGTCGGTGTCGCCGATGACGACCCGGCCGGAGGTGGGCCGGTCGAGCCCGGCGGCGGTCTGCAACAGGGTGCTCTTGCCGGACCCGGAGGGGCCCATCACCGCGGTGAAGGTGCCCCGGTCGAAGCCGACGTCGACCCCGGCCAGCGCCGTCACCGGGGTACGGCCGGCCGGATAGACCCGGGTGAGCCGGGCGACGCGCACCGCCGTGCCGACGGGGCGGGCGGGGGCGACGGGCCCGACCGGGTCGACGGGCCACGCGGTGTCGATGGGGTGTGCCGGATGGACTGGCATCCTGGTGGCCTCTTCCGTGTCAGCGGGGGTGGGCTGCGCGCACCAGGAACGCTATGCAGGTCAGCGACCGCGGACCATCCCGCGGACTACCGGCCGGGGGTACCGCAGGCGCTACCCCCGGCCGCCGTCGAGATGGCGCAGCACCGCGGTGACCCGGCGGTCGACCCGGTCGTCCGGGGGCAGCTGGAGCTTGGCGAAGATGCTGCGGATGTGCTTGTGCACCGCGCCGTCGGTGACGAACAGCCGCTCGGCGATCGCGGTGTTGCCGAGCCCCTCGGCCATCAGCCCCAGCACCTCGCGCTCACGCGGCGACAACTCGCTCAGGGCCGTGTCCGGCCGACGGTGGCGGGCCAGCAACTGCCCCACCACCTCCGGGTCGATCACGCTGCCACCGTCGGCGACCCGGCGCAGCGCGGCGAGGAACTCCTCGACCCGGCCCACCCGCTCCTTCAACAGGTAGCCGAGCCCGACCGCGCCGACCGAGAACAGGTCGGTGGCGAACGCCTGCTCCACGTAGGCCGAGAGGACCAGCACCGCGAGGCCGGGCTGGCGGCGACGGGCCTCCACCGCGGCCACGATGCCCTCGTCGGTGTGCGTCGGTGGCATCCGCACGTCCACGATCGCCACGTCCGGCGCGTGCGCGTCGACCGCGGTCAGGAACTCCCCCGGGGTGCCCGCCGTGGCGACCACATCCAGGTCCTCCGCCCGCAGCAGCAGGGCCAGCCCCTCCCGCAGCAGCGGGTCGTCCTCGGCGATCACGATCCGCACGGCAGCTCCACCTCCATTCTCGTCGGCCCACCCGGTGGGCTGGTCAGGGTCATCCGACCGTCGTACGCCCCGACCCGCCGACGGATGCCGGTCAGCCCCGAGCCCCGGGTCTCGTCGGCGTCGCCGTGCCCGTCGTCCTCGACGGTCACCAGCAGCCGACCCTGCTCACGGCGTACGGTCACGTCGACCCGGCCGGCGCCGCTGTGCCGGACCACGTTGGTCAACGCCTCGGCCACCACGAAGTAGGCGGTGGCCTCGACCGAGACGGCGCAGCGTACCGGCACGTCGACCGTGAGCCGGCAGGGCACCGCGCAGCCGCTGGCCAGCCCGGCCAGGGCTCCGGCGAGACCCCGGTCGTCGAGCACGGGCGGCAGGATGCCGCGCACCACCGTCCGCAGTTCGCCGAGCGCCTGTTCCGCCGCGTCCTGCGCCTGCCCGAGGATCTCGTCGGCCCGGTCCGGGTCCCGCCGCACCGCCCGACGGGCCGCCCCCAGCAGCACGTTGACCGCGACCAGCCGGTTCTGCGTGCCGTCGTGCAGGGACCGTTCGATGCGGCGCAGTTCGACCGCGTGGGCGTCCAGCGCCGCGGCCCGGGTGGCGGTCAGCTCGGCGACCCGCAACGACAGGTCGACACCCGGCGGCGGGGGCAGCAGCCACCGGCCCGGACGGGCCTGGAGGCGGGCCAGCACCGGGCCGACCGCGACCGTGGCGGCCAGCCAGCCCACCCCGAGCAACCCGACCATGAGCGCCTCGGCCAGCCCGTCGATGCGCCACCAGACGATCCCCGGTGCGCCGGCCTCGGGCGGGAGCAGCCGGTACCACAGCGGGAACGTGATGTCCTGCACGGCATAGAGCGGCAGGGCCAGGCCGAGCAGCCCGCTGATCAGGCCGGTGGCCGAGTGCAGCGTGACCCAGCCGAGCTCCCGGCGGACGAACGGGTCGCGCACCGCCACCCGCAGCGCGGCCGGCACCGGCCCCGGGGCGGGGATCGGCCCGCCCCAGCGGGACAGCCGGGCGCGCTCGCGGTCGGCCACCGCGCGTACCGCCCGCAGCGCGCCGGGTGCCGCCGGCAGCCCCACCCAGACCAGGCAGGCCGTCGCGACGCACACCGCCCAGAGCAGCGCGGCCAACGCCAACAGTGCGGTGCCGAGCCCACCGACGAGGTGTTCGAGGGCGTCGACCGAGGCACGGGCCCGGTCCCGCAGGTGTGTCATCGGAAGACCTCCCGCGCCAACATAGGCCACCAGGGGGCCCGGTCGGCAGCGGCCGGCGCGGAAAGTACCGCCTGCTGTACCGCCGCTGGTGGCGCTGGCGGGATCGTCCCGCCGCAGCCTCCCGCCTAGCGTCGAACGGGTCGATGCACGTCCACCCGAGGAGGCAGCCATGACCGATCCGTACCGTATCGTCGACGCCCCGGCCGGTCCGCCGCAGCGGCCGGTCGGCCTGCTCCGCCCGCTGCTGTGGTTGGTCCTGTTCGTCAGCGTGGCGGCCAACGTGGTGCTGACGACCGCGCTGGACGACCCGTGGATCGGCTCCGCGTGCGGCCTGGTGGCGGTGCTCTGCGCGGGGACGCTGATCGTCCGGCACCGCCGGGGGCGGTGACCGGCGCACGGGGGCGCCGGGCCGGCCCGCCTGCGGCGCGGGGCCGATGGTGGGCCGGCCGCCGCCTCCGGTGACCGGCCCACCACTGGCCGGTGCTCAGCGGCCGGTGGGGGCGGTACGGAGGGTGAGCACGTAGCTCGCGGTGAGCGCGACGGCCCGGTCGTCGTCCCCGGTCAGCCCCGCCAGGGCCCGGGACGTCGTGTCCCCCGGGACGCCCGCGAGCGCCTGGGTCAGCCGGCCACGCGCCGACGCCCCGAGGTTGCCGTGGGTGAGCAGGTCGATCAGGCGCGCGGCGATCCGCTCCGCCGTGGCGGGATCGGTCGCCAGCGCGCTCAGCGCGTCGGCGGCGTCGACGTCGTTCACCTCACCGACGATCATGTCGATGAGCGTCGGTACGGCATCGGGTTCGCCACGGGTCCCGAGCGCCAGCGCCGCGTACCTGCCGACCACCGGGTCCGGGTGGCGCAGGGCGTCGCGGAGCAGCGTGGTGGCGTCCCCGCCCGGGATCTCGACGACGGCCCGGACGGCACGTTCCCGCACCTCGGGCGCGGGTGCGTCGAGCCCCTCCGCCAGCAGGGGCAGCCCGTCGGCCCCCGCGTGGGCCAGCGCCCAGCGCAACGCCCCGGCGACGTTCGGGTCGGACTCGCCCAACGCCGCCTCGACCAGCGCCTCCACCGGCACCGGGACCTCACCGACCGAGGCCAGCGCCGCGCGTTGACGCTGGCCCGCGCGCGGTGAGCCCAGGTCCCGCAGGAGCGCGACGGCCCGGAGGACGTCCTGCCAGTCGGTCGGCCCGGCGGCGTCGATCCGCCGGAGGCGGGTGAGCAGCTCCCGCTCCGCGGTGATCCGCGCCCGCGTCTGCCGGATGAGGTCGTCGACGAGTGCCGAAGGGGTGAAGGCGGGATCGTCGAGCGCCCGCCCCACCGCCCGCAGCGACAACCCCAGCGAGCGCAGGCTCTCGATGTGGAAGATCCGTCGGAGGTCCGCGCTGGAGTACTCGCGGTAACCGACGCCGGTACGGCCGGTCGGTCGCAGCAGGCCGAGCGACTCGTAGTGCCTGAGCATCCGGGCGCTGACGCCGCAGCGTCGTGACACGTCACCGATCAGCACCGCTTCACCCCTGCCCGCCGGTCCCGCCGAGAGCCACGATGCGCGTCGCCTCCCCGAGGGAGAACTCGAATCCGGCGTCCGGGTCGCGCAACAGCCGCTGCGTGGCGACCGCGTGCGCGCGTACCCGGGGATCCGGATCCGTCCCGGCAGTATGCAGGAGCGGCGCGACGACCTCGCCGAGCGCGGCCAGCGCCCGGCTCAGGCTCCACTGCGTCGCACGGTCGCCCCGGCCGAGCTGGGTGGCCAGCACCTCGGCCAGTCCGGATTCTGCGCCGTCGGGCACCAGGGCGACCGCCGCCCGCCAGGCGCTGCGCGCCACCTCGTCGTCGGTGTCGGTCAGCAGGGCCCGGGTGAGCGCCGGCCAGGCCCGCCGGTCCCCGATCTTGGACAGCGTGTGCAACGCCTGACTGCGGGCCCGGGTGCCGGTCGACCCCAGGGCGGCAACGAGCCGGGGCACCGTCGCCGCCGGCGGGTGACGGGTGAGCGCCCAGGTCAGCATCTCGCGGACGGAGAAGTCCGGTTCGGTCGCGCAGCGGGCGACGAGCGGGTCCACGAACCCCGGGTCGGGGGTGGTGCCGATCGCCAGCGCGACCCGCAGCCGCACCGACGGGTCACCACTCGCCAGCCCTCGCAGCGCCCGTGTCGTGTCCGTTTCCGATCTGGTCATCCGGACCACCTCCCCGGCGCAGTGTTGCCCCTGACACCGTGTCAGGGTCAACCGGAGCCCGCGGCGTCCGCCGATCCGGTAGGCGTACGCCCGGTCATCGGAGCCCGCGGCGTCCGCCGATCCGGTAGGCGTACGCCCGGTCATCGGAGCCCGCGGCGTACGCCCGATCGGTTGGCGTCCGCCGGGTCACCGGGGACGGCGCAGCGCGGCCGGTGGACCGAACCGGACCGGCACGCCGGGTGAGTACAGCACGCTGACCGGCGGTCCGGTCGGCGTCGGTAGTCCGGCGGCGGTGACCAGTTCGTCGTCCAGGTGCAGCAACTCGGCCCGGTGCAACGGCCACTGCGGATGCCAGTTCGGCAGGTGCCGGGTGCGCCCGTACGCCCGGGTGTGCAGGCCCCACCGGGCGGTGAGGAAGTGCTCCAGCGGGGTCGGCCGGCGGATCGGCGCACCCACCCGGACCACCATCCGGCTGGTCGTCCCGACCGGCCCCGGCCAGCGCCGACGACACCGGTAGCTGCGCAGGTCACCGTCGTGGTCCAGCCGCATCGCCGACCACAGGTACGGCAACCGCAGGGTGATCCGGGCGACCAGCACCGGGATCAGCCGGGACGCGTCGAGGGAGCGGAACACCACGGCCCGCCGACCGGCCTGGTCCACCGAGTAGAGCCGTACGTTGGTCTCCCAGAAGGTCCCCAGGTACGGGACGGCCGGCCCCCGGCCGAGACCGAGGCCGACCATCCGGAAGCCGATCAGTCCGACGTGGGTGGTCCCGTCGAGGGTGTCCGGGCGGGTGCCGGCCGGCAGCAGCGGCGCGACGAGTTCCGGGGCGACCGCCCAGTGCAGGAAGGTCAGGTCCGCCCAGCGCTGGCGCAGCAGCGTACGGGGGAACGTCGGGACGGGCGCGGGGTCGACCGGCTCGATCTGCACACACCCATCCTGCTCCGCCACCCCGACGACGGGTGGGGTGGGTCAACGGAGGGTCTGTCGGGCCGTTTCCCCGGCGACGGTGGGCGACGGGGCGGCGGAGCGACGGGCGACGACGAGTCCGAAGGCGGCGGCGGTGACGAACATGAGGCTGCCGTAGACCACCGACGGCATGGCCATCGTGGCGTTGTCCAGCAGGGTCGGGCTCATCCCGATGGTGATGGCCAGGGTCGCGTTGTGCAGGCCGATCTCGAAGGAGGAGGCGACCGAGTCCCGGTGCCCGGCCCGCAGCAGGCGTGGCGCGAGGTATCCGACGGCGAGGCTGATCAGGTTGAACAGCACCACGACCCCGATGATCTCACCGAGGGTGGCCAGGACGTCGTCCTTGATGCCGGCCACCGCCCCCACGATGATCACGGCCAGCACCACGACGGAGGTGATCTTGACCGGGCGTTCCATCCGGAGGGCGAAGGCGGTGAACCGTCGCCGCAGCAGCATGCCGACGGCGATCGGGATCAGGACCAGCGCGAAGACCTGGACCACCTTGCCGAACTGGAGGCCGATCGTGCTGTCCGCGCCGACGAAACCGGCCACCGACAGGTTGACGATCAGCGGGAGGGTGAACAGGGCGAGCACCGAGTTGATCGCGGTCAGCGACACGTTGAGCGCGACGTTGCCCCGGAACAGGTGGCTGTAGAGACCGGCCGTGCTGCCGCCCGGCGAGGCGGCGAGCAGCATCATCCCCACCGCCAACTCCGGGCGGAGGTCGAAGGCGGCCACCAGGCCCAGGCAGATCGCCGGCAGGATCAGCATCTGGCAGCCGAGGCAGATCAGCACCACCCGGGGATGGCGGGCTACCCGGCGGAAGTCCTCGACGGTCAGGCTGAGACCGATGCCCAGCATGACGATGCCGAGGGCGACCGGAAAGAGGGCAAGCGACAACCCGGAACCCATGACCCACCACCCTCCCACATGACATTGACCTTCTTCGTTGCAGCCTGGCATCGACCGGTCCCGTCGGTCATCTCGCCGCATGCTCAGCCACCCCCGACGACCGGTGTCGAGTAGCCGACGGCCGGCCGGGACGAACGGGTGCGCACGACAAAGATGATCACTCCATGTCATCTTCCGATCACATCGATGGCTCCGCCGCCGCCCCCGCGCGCCGCGCGCAGGACCGCACCGCCGAGCAGGACCGCATCCCGGTGCAGGAGCGGACAGCGGACGCCGGACCCGCCCGACCCGACGACGGGGACGGCGACCCCGGTCCGCCCGGCAGCGGCGCGGACGAGCCGTCGGCCGACGCTCGGCCGACGCGCCGACAACGGCTGGTCCGGTCGATTCCGACCATCGTCGCCGTACTCGCCGGGGTGGTGGGGGTGGTGGGCGGAGTCGTGGCGTTGATCCCGCACCCGGCCCCGCCCTCGCCCTTCGCCGAGTCGGCCTTCTCCGAGGCGTTCAACTCGCCGCTGGCCGACCCGCAGGAGGCCGACCGCTACTACGCGAGTTGGATCGTCCCCGACCGCGACCCCGACCCGGACGACTCCTGGACCACCGAGGTGGACACCACCAGCGGCCTGTTCCGACTCACCAACCGGACGGACCGCAACGCCGTGCGCTACCACTGGGTCAGCGTCCGGGACGACGCCACCGGCACGGCGCTCGACGCCGCCGACCGACCGGTCACCGTCGACGTCCGGATTCCCGAGCGCGGCACGCCGGCAAGCTCGGCGGGCCTGCTCTACCGGTGTGCCGGCGAGCCCCGGGCGTACTACGCCTTCCTGGTCTCGTCCGACGGCACCTACTCGTTCGCCGTCCGCCGGCCGACCGGCGGTGGGTTGTCCTACCAGCTCACCGAAGTCTCGGACCGGGTCCGGCCCGACGGCTGGAACCGGATCGGGATCGTCGGCCACGGTGACCGGCTCGACCTCTATCTCAACGACACCCGGGGCAGGACGGTGCCGGCGGTGGAGCTGACCGACGGGCAGAGCGGGGTCATCGCGACGAGCACCGGCGTCTTCGAGTTCGACAACTTCCAGCTCTACCGGTGACCGCAGGACACCGGCAGGCCCGGCGCCGGAGCATCGAATCGCCTCCGGGAGCCGATGGCCGGCAACGGCAGTCGACAACGGGTGTCGGGTAGTGGACGCAGCGTAGTCGGGTGCCCGCTAGAGGTGGGTGTGGGGTGAGCGGAGGGTGACACCAGTCGACCCGCCACTGCGAGACGAGGTAGTCATGCCCGTCACTCCGAGCTATCCCGGCGTGTACATCGAGGAAGTCGCGAGTTCCGTCCGCCCCGTGATCGGCGTGGCGACCGGGGTGACCGCCTTCGTGGGGTACGTCCGGACCGGGCCGGAGAACCGCGCCGTCCGGGTGGACACCTTCGGCGATTTCGAACGCCGCTTCGGCGGGGTCGACCGGGACTCCGAACTCAGCCTGGCCGTGCAGCAGTTCTTCCGCAACGGCGGGGCCGCCGCCCTGGTCGTGCGGGTGCCCCGCGCCGATGCCCGGGCCGCCTCGGTGACCCTGCTCGACAAGATCGGCGCCGGGGCGAAGTCCGCGCTGCTGCTGGACGCGACGAGCACCGGCGCGTGGGGCAGCGGGCTGCTCCTCGACGTCGACCACGACGGGGTCGCCGACGGCAAGTCGTTCAACCTGAGCGTCTCCGACACCGCCACCGGCGACACCGAACGGTTCACCGGCCTGTCCGCCGACCCGACCAGCGCCGCGTACGCGGTGGCCCTGCTCAACGACCCGGACCGGGGTTCGGCGCTGGTCCGGGCGCGGGCGGGCGCCGCCGGGGCGGGCCGGCCGGTGCCCAGCGGCACGGCCGGCGCGGCGATCGGCACGCCCACCGTGGACGCCGCGAAGAACTACCGGCTCACCGTGCAGCCGGACCGGCCCACCAAACCCGACCCGAACGACCCCGCCAAGACCCTGCCGGCGGTCGCCGCGGTGACCGTCACCGTGCTGGACAAGGGCGAGCGGCTGCCGTCCTCCCCCGCCGGGGTGGCCGCGCTGCTGCAACGGAAGATCAACACCGCGCTCGGCGCCGCCGACGGCGCGGCCGGCCTACGGGTACGGGTGACGCCCACCGCCGCCGGTGGGCTGCGCGTCCTCGGCGACGTGGACGCGTTGGTCGCCCCGGCGGCCGTGGACGCCGCCTTCACCGTCGCGGGGGTCTCCCCCGCCGGTGACGTGGCCGACGGCGCGGCTCTGCTCGGCCTGTCCGGCGCCACCACCAACGTCGGCCGGTTCAGCCCGGTGGGCGCCAAGCGGCTCGGCCAGGGCGACCTGGTCACCGGCTCCGACGGCACCACCCTGCCCGGCACTGCCGCGCTGATCGGCAGCGAGGCCGCCTACTCCGGCATCTATGCGCTGCTCAAGACCGATCTGTTCAACCTGCTCTGCATCCCCGACGCCACCCGGGCCCGGCACGGCGACCCCGGCGTCGTCGACAACGGGTTGGACCCGGAGGCGGTCTGGTCGGCCGCCTACGACGTCTGCGAACGGCGGCGGGCGATCCTGCTGGTCGACCCGCCGCCCGGCGTGGACGACCCGGACCGCGCCCTGGACTGGATCAACCAGCTCGGGGTCAAGGGCCCCAACGCGGTGGCCCACTTCCCCCGGCTGCGCATCCCCGACCCCACCGACGGCTTCCGCCCCCGCACCGTCGCCCCCGGCGGCACCCTCGCCGGCCTGTACGCCCGCCAGGACACCGAGCGGGGCGTGTGGAAGGCGCCGGCCGGCACCGAGGCCCAGCTGCGCGGGGTGACCAACCTGGTCTATCCGCTGACCGACACCGAGAACGGGGTGCTCAACCCGTTGGGGCTCAACTGCCTGCGCACCTTCCCGGTGACCGGCACGGTCAACTGGGGCGCCCGCACCACCGCCGGGGCGGACGTGCTGGCCAGCCAGTGGAAGTACACCCCCGTCCGACGGCTCGCGCTCTATATCGAGGAGAGCGTCTTCCGGGGCACCCAGTGGGCGGTCTTCGAGCCCAACGACGAGCCGCTGTGGTCACAGCTGCGACTGAACCTGACGTCGTTCATGCAGGACCTGTTCCGCAAGGGCGCGTTCGCCGGGCGTACGCCGCGCGAGGCGTACCTGGTGCGGTGCGACGCGGAGACCACCACCAGCGACGACCGGGACCGGGGCGTGGTCAACGTGGTCGTCGGGTTCGCCCCGCTCAAACCCGCCGAGTTCGTCATCGTGCGGATCCAGCAGCTCGCCGGCCAGAGCCCGTCCTGAGAGGTGTGAGTCATGGTGCAGTTCGCGGTCAACCCGACGCGCTTCGACCCGTACAAGAACTTCAAGTTCCGGGTGAAGTGGGACGGCCGCTACGTGGCCGGGGTCAGCAAGGTCAGCGCGTTGAAACGGACCACCGAGGTGGTCAAGCACCGCGACGGCGGCAACGCCTCGACCAGTCACAAGTCGCCGGGGCGCACCGAGTTCGAGGCGGTCACCCTGGAGCGGGGGCTGACCCACGACGCCGAGTTCGCCCAGTGGGCGGGCCGGATCTGGGCGCTGCACGCCGGGCCCGGCGCGGAGGTGTCCCTGGCCGACTTCCGCCGGGACATCACCATCGAGCTGCTCAACGAGGCCGGCCAGGTGGCCCAGTCGTACCGGCTGTTCCGCTGCTGGGTCTCGGAGTACCAGGCGCTGCCGGAGCTGGACGCCAACGCCAACGCGGTGGCGATCGAGCACATCAAGCTGGAGAACGAGGGCTGGGAACGCGACGAGGCGGTGCCCGAACCGGCCGAACCACGGCTCGGGTCGTGACCGTGGGGCCGCCGCTGACCGAGGTGGAGCTGGTGCACACCTGGGACAGCGCGCTCGGTCGGCCCGGGCCGGGCCGGGGGCTGCTGCTGCTCGGCCGGGCCGACGCCGACCGGCTGCCGGTGGGCGAGGTGACAGCCCTGCTGCTGGCCGCCGCCGCCGGCTGGACGGGCGGCCGGGTGGCGGCCACCGTGGACTGTCGGGCCTGCCCGGAGCACCTGGAGGTGACCCTCACCGTCGCCGACCTGCTGGCCGCCGCGCCGCAACGCACCGACCCGGACCGGACCGCCGGGCCGTTCACCCTGACCTGGCGGGGACACCTGCTCACCCTGCGGCTGCCCACCACCGCCGACCTGGCCGGGGCGGCCCGGGCCGGCGACGCGGCGGCGGCCGAGCGGTGGTTGTTCGACGCCTGCCTGCTCGACGCCGTTCCACCGCTGGCCGACCCGTCCGCCGCGCTGCCGGCGGTGTCCGCCGCGATGGCCGACCGCGACCCGCTCGGCGTCGTCGCGGTGTCGCTGACCTGCCCGAGCTGTGGCGGCACCACCGAGGCGCTGCTGGACGTGCCGGCCTGGGCGTGGCAGGCCGCCGACGCCCGGGTCCGCCGGCTGCTCGACGAGGTGCACCGACTCGCCCGGGCCTACGGCTGGTCGGAGGCGGAGGTGCTGGCGCTGGGCCCGCACCGGCGGGCCGCGTACCTGGAGCGGGTCCCGTGACCGGCTACCTGGCCGCGCTGGCGGCGCTGGCCGTCGGCACCGCCCCCCGGCTACGCCCGCGCGGCCACGGCCGCTTCGAGCCGGAAACCCCGCAGGCGGACGGGTTCCTGACCGACGAGCAGGAGCGGACCGCGCCCCCGCCGGCCGGCCGCCCGGTCGCCCCGCCGGTAACGGACCCGCCGCCGGCACCCCGCGCCCACGTCGCGACGCCGCCGGCCGTCCCGCTGGGGACGCCACCGGCACCGGTCCCGCGGACGCCGGAGCCCGCCGTCCGACCCCGGCCGGCGCCGCCACCCGCCCCCGCCACCCCCGCGGCCGCCGGACCGGACCTGCCCGTACCCGTGCCGGCCCCCACGGCTGCCGCCGGCCCGACCGCGACCACGTCCACACCCGCCACCGGGCCCGCACCGACGAGCCGGGCCACACCGCCCCGCCCGCCGGTCGCCCCGGCCGTCGCGGACCGGTCACCGCAGCCACCCCGCCGGGACGCCCCGGACCAACCGCCGCCCCGCACCCCCGCCCCGCACCCCGTCGTCGTGCCCCCGGCCGTCCCGCCGGTGATCGCCGGCCCGGTGGCCCACCCCGGACCGCCCGCCGCGCCCGCGAGTCGCGCCCCGGTGACCCGGGCCGCCGCCCGGACCCCGGAGCCGGTCACCGTGCACGTGCACATCGGCCGCATCGAGGTACGCCTCACCGGCGACCGGCGGACGACGACCGCCGTGCCCGCCGGCACCCCGACCGCCGCCACGACCCCCACCGTCGCTCCGGGGCCGGCCCCGGAGCTGGAGTCGTACCTGCGCGGGTCGGGGGCGACGCGATGAGCACCGGGTACGCCCTGGCCGCCGTCACCGCCGTGCTGCGCGGGCAGCTGATGGCCTACCTGCGGGCCACCGGCGCCTCGTCGGCGGTCGGTGGGGTCTCCGTCTCCGCCGGCCCACCGGACCGGGTGACCGTCGGCAACCAGGAGGGCAACCAGGTCAACCTGTTCCTCAGCCGGGTGACCCGGAACCCGACCTGGGCCAACCTCGGGCCGCCCCCGCGCAGCACCGGTGGGGACGACGTCGCCGCGCCGCCGCTCGGCGTCGACCTGCACTACGTGGCCAGCGTCTACGGCCACGACCCGTTGACCGGGGAGATCCTGCTCGGCCACCTGCTGGCGATGCTGCACGAGACGCCGGTGCTGACCCGGGCGGCGATCCGCCGGTCGCTCGCCCCCGACCCGCCCGACCCGACGCTGCCCGCCGCGGTGGCCGACTCCCGCCTCGCCGAGCAGGTCGAACTGCTCCGGGTCAGCGTCACCAACAGCCCCGGCGGGGAGGAGAGCTTCCGGCTCTGGTCGGCGTTCAGCGCGCCGTACCGCAGCAGCGTCTTCTTCGACGTGTCGGTGGTGCTGATCGACCCGCTGCGCGGTGCCCGGGAGCCGCTGCCGGTCCGCGCGGTCACCGCCGGCACCGTCGACGTCGACGGCCCCGAGGTCGACCAGGTCCGCGCCGACGGGCCGACCGGCACCCCGGTCACGGCGGGCGCGACCCTGGTGGTGACCGGCCGCAACCTGGCCGGGCCGGACGTCCGGGTCCGGATCGGGACGGCCTCGGCCAGCCCGGCCACCGCCTCGGCCGGCGAGCTGCGGGTGCCGTTGTCCGACTTCGACCGACCCGTCGCGGCCGGCATCCGTGGTCTGGTCGTCACCCACGCGGTGGCGCTGGGCGACCCACCCACACCCCGGCCGGCGATCAGCTCCGACGCGGTGCCGGTCAGCTACCGCCCGACGATCACCGTCGCCCCCGGCGACGTGGTGGTCGGGTCCAGCCGGACGGTCGACGGAGTGGTGCTGCGCACCGGGACGGTCACCGTCGACGTCGTCCCGGAGGTCGAGGCCGGCCAGCAGGTGACCCTCGGTCTGACCGGGGCGGGTGGCACGGTGCTCGCCGCGCCGGCCGACAACGGGGTGCCGTCCGGTGGGCCGCGCACCGGGCGGATCGGCTTCGCCTTCCGGGACCTGCCCGCCGGCACCTACCTGGCCCGGTTGCGGGTGGACGGGGTGGACAGTCCACTGCACGCCGACCCGACCGGCCGGTACGACGGCCCCGCCGTGGTGCTGTGATGCCCGCCCCGCGCCCGGCCGCCCGCTGGCCCGGCCCACCACCGGTCGCCGGGCACGACGACGGGCTGGCCGCCGAGGTGGCGCGGATACACCTGCTCCTCAAGGGCGAACCGACACCGGACGGCCCGGCCGACGCCTCGACGCTGCGCCGGATCGCCACCGGGTTCGGGCTGACCGCCTTCGAACGCGACGTGCTGGTCGCCTCGGTCGCCGGGGAGCTGGGCCTGCTGGACCGGCCAGCCACCTTCGCCTGGTGCCTGGACGCCCTGCCCGGCGGGCACTGGGACGCCCTCGCCGCCGACCGTCCGCTGCGCGCGGCCCGGCTGGTGGAGTTGGGCGAGGGACCGCTGCCGCACGCTCCGCTGCGGGCCGACGAGCGGATCCTGCACGAGCTGCGCGGCGTCGGGCGGCTCGACGAACGGTTACGGCCCTACCTGGTGGAGCTGCCCCCGCCGCCGACCGTCCTGCCGGCCAGCCGTCGCCGGGCCGCACGGCAGCTCTGCGCCGCGTGGCAGGCCGGCCGTCGCCCGCTGCGGGTCTGCGGACCCGACCACGCCGACCGGGTCGACGTGCTGGCGGCGGCCTGCGCGACGGTGGGCCGGGCCGGGCACCGGGTGACCGCCACCGACCTGCCCCGCGCGGTGACCGACCGGGACGCCTTCGCCCGGCTGTGGAACCGGGAGGTGGTGCTCGCCGACCCGGTGCTGGTCGTCGAGCTGACCGGCGACGAGCCACCCGAGGCGAGCGCCGCCGTGGCGCAGCTCATGGCCCGGCTCGTCGGCGACGTGGTGGTCTGCACCCCCCGCGCGGTCGCCCTCGACGGGGTGACCCCCGGGCCGACGGTGGACCGGCCGACCCGGGCCGAGCAGCGGGCGCTCTGGCGGAAGCTGCTGCCGGGCCGCGCCGAAGCAGCCGCCGCCCTCCTGGCCCGGGAGTTCGACCTGGGACACCGGGAGATCCTCGACTCCGCCACCCCCGCCGTCCCCGGCCCGACCGTCGACCCGGTGGGGCTGGCCCGGGGGCTGGTGCGTGAGCGGGTCCGGCGGGACCTGGACGGGTTGGCCGAACGGATCGACGTACGGGCCGGTTGGGACGACCTGGTGCTGCCCGCCGCGGCCCTGGCCCAGCTGCGTCAGTTGACCGCCGCCGCGGCCGGCCGGACGCTCCTGGCCGAGCAGGGCTTCGCCGGTCGGACCGGCCGGGGCCTCGGGGTGGCCGCGCTGTTCGCCGGGCCCAGCGGCACCGGCAAGACCCTCGCCGCCGAGGTGGTCGCCGGTGTGCTCGGGCTGGACCTGCACCGGGTCGACCTGGCGACCGTGGTGAGCAAGTGGATCGGCGAGACCGAGAAGCAGCTACGGCGGATCTTCGACGCCGCCGAACGCGGTGGCACCGTGTTGCTGTTCGACGAGGCCGACGCCCTGTTCGGCCGCCGTTCGGAGGTACGCGACAGCCACGACCGGTACGCCAACATCGAGGTGTCGTACCTGCTGCAACGGATGGAGCAGTACCGGGGCGTGGCGGTGCTGACCACCAACATGCGGACCGCCATCGACCCGGCGTTCCTGCGCCGGCTGCGGGTGGTGGTCCCGTTCGGGCACCCCGGTCCCGCCGAGCGGGCCGGCCTGTGGCGGCGGGCCTTCCCTCCCGCGATCGCCACCACCGACCTGGACCTGCCCCGCCTCGCCGCGCTGGACCTCACCGGTGGGGACATCCACACCGTCGCGCTGCGCGCCGCCCTGGTCGCCGCCGGGGAGGGCGACCCGGTCGGGATGCGGCACGTGCTCGACGCGGTCGCCGCCGAGTACGCCAAGCACGACCGGCCCGCCGACCCCGGGCTGTGGTCATGAACATCGAGGTCACCACCATCGAGGTCGACATCCGCCGGCTGGTCCTCACCGGCGTCGACGTGCCGGTCGACGCCACCCTCGCGGCCGAGGTGGGCGCCCGGCTGAGCCGGCTGCTGGCCGACCGTGGCCTGCCGTCGGCCGACGGCTCGGCCGGCGACCCACCGGTCACCGATGATCTGCCAACCGCGCTGGCCGAGACGATCTGGGCCCGGCTGGGTCTGGCGAGGGTGGACCGATGACCACCTCCGACCCGGCCACCGGCGCGGGAGCCGCCCGGGAGACGGCCGCCCACCGGGCTCCCCCACCGACGAGGCAACCCGCACCGGGCCGCGACGACGCCCTCGCCACGCTGACCCGCGAACTGGTCGACCGGTACGCCCCGGCGCTGGGCCTACGGCCGGACGCCGTGCGGGTACGCCTCGGCGCGGCGGGTCGACGGGCCGCCAACCACGGCGCGCACGGGCTGCTCGCCGACGGCGCGGTGCACCTGGCCCCGGGCTTCGACCCGTCCCGGGCGGCCGGGCGGGCCCTGCTGGTGCACGAGTTGGGGCACCTGGCGCAGGCGGGAGGCGGCACGGCGTACCCGGGGCAGCGGGCGACCGACCCGGAGGCCGAGGCGCGGGCGCTGGCCGACGCCGCCTCGGCCGGGCGGGCACTGTGGACGCCGGTGGCGTGGTTGCCGGCCGGTGCGGTCGCCGCCGACACCGGTGCGGTCGCCACCCCGCCCCGCCCGGCCAGCCCGCCGGCCCCCGACCGGGCACCGGCCGACGAGGCCGGGAGCGGGCCGTTGGAGGCGGAGCTGGGCGCGCTGGTGGACCGTCGGTACCGGGCGGAACGGGCCCGCATGATCGACCTGCTCGACGGCCTCTGGGTCTCCGGCGACGACGTGCGGGGCTGCCTGCGTATCCTGGACACCCTGCCGTTCGTGGTCGCCCGCAGCCTGGTGCACAGCCTGCCCGCGCCCCGGCGCACCGACCTGGCCGGCAACCTCGACGACGACCACCACCGGGCCTATCCGCGTGCCGCGCTGGCCGCCCTCGGCGGGCAGACCCCCTATCTGCTGCGGGTGCTCGAAGCCGACAACGTGCACGGGTTGCGCACCGAGGGGCTCGACCCGGTGCAGCGACGCACCGCGCTGCACGTGCTGCGGGCCCTGCGGACCAGCGTGTTGCGGGAGCTGCTGGGCGGTGACCGCAAGGCACACTTCCGGGCGTTGCTGGCCGAACGTCCCCCGTCGGGCAGCGACGCCGCCGACCTGCGCGAGCAGATCACCGCGCTGGGCGGCGCGGAGACCGACGACGCCCGGCTCGACCGGGACACCGACCTGGGCACCCGGTTGCGCCGGGTGGAACGGCTGATCGGCGAACGCCAGGCCGTCGAGGCGTTGCGCCTACTGACCGACCTGGCCCCCGCCCCGCCTACCGCCGGCACCCCGCCCACCGGCACCCCGGCCGGCACCGGGTCGGTCGACGCCGGGCCGCCCGAGCCGGGGCCGAGACTGCGGCACGCGGTACGCCAGCTCGACGACAGCGGCCACCTGGACACCCTGCTCGACCAACTGCCGTGGGAGGAGCGGCGGGTCGACGCCCCGCTCGGCCCCCGGCTGCTGGTCGTCCTCGCCGCCCGCCCGGAACACCGGAACCTGGCCCGGGTGGAGGGGCTGCTGTCGTACGGGGTGTTCGACTGGGCGATCCGCGACCACGAGGCCCGCTTCGCGTACCTGCTGCTGCGCAGCCTCCCGCTGGCCGCCCAGGACCGGTGGCGGCGGCGGGACCAGGGCAGCTGGTTCGACCGGTTGGAGGAGAACATCCCGGCCGAGGACGTGCTCGGTGGCGGCTACACCGGCGTGGGCACCCTCGCCGAGCCGTGGGACCGCCGTCGGCGCAGCGCCGGGCAGGTCGACGCCGAGCGGCTCGTCGCCGACATCCACCGGGTCGTGCAGGGTGGCCTGGACGGGGTCAACGCCGTCGAGCTGGTCCGCCGGTTGATCGGCTACGACCGGCCGACCGGCGCGACCGCCGACCCGGGCACGCGGGGTCGGGAGGCGTTGCGGACCGCCGTGCACCGGCTGGACGCGCTGCGCGACCTGGACCGCATCCTCGCCGCCCTGCCGGACGCGTACCTGACCCACGAGACGTGGCGGGCCGAACTGCTCGACCTGCTCGCGCTGCGCGACCCGGCGCACCTGGAGCGGCAGGCCCGCAGCCTGCTCGCGACCGGGCTGACCGACTGGGCGGTCAACCCCCGGGAGGCGTGGCTGGCGTTCCAGCTGGTGCGGAACCTGCCGGTCGCCGACCAGGCCCGGCTGGCCGCCGACGACCCGGACCGGTGGGCCCGGATGCAGTCCGGGATGACCCCGCAGATGCGGGCCTCCCTCGCCACCACCGCGATCTCCGGTCCCCGCCGCGTGGAGGCCCGCGACCAGCTGCGGGACCGGTTGCGCGACGACCGGCTCTGGCGCGCCGGGCGGGCCACCGAACTGCGGTCGCTGATCATCCAGTCGTACGCGCTGGACGACCGGCGGTGGGTGTTCCTGCGCTCCCGCGAGGTCCGCGCGGACCTGCTGCCCGACCTGGCGACGCTGGTGGCGCAGCTGCGGCTCTACCACGCCACCCGCCGACCCTCGTTCGACCCGGAGTCGTTGCGCACCGACGGGCTGCCGACCGTGGTGGGTGACCTGGCCCGGCTGGTCGCGGTGGGGCTGAAGCTGCTGTTCCTCAGCCGCACCGGGTTGAGCCTGTTCACCGACGAGGTCACCGTCGACGAGTTCGACCTGCACGACGCCCAGTGGATCAGCGGCGACCTGGGTGGCGCCCGGCTGCGCGACACCGACCGGGAGCGCACCAACCGGCTCTCGCTGTCGGTGGACGCCCGGCAGGGGGTGCTGCGGGTCCGGCTGCCCCGGCTGGAACTCGACGGGTTCCACCGCACCTTCACCGGCAGTTCGCTGCGGACCGGCCGGGTCACCCTGACCGACCTGGACATCGTCGCCTCGTTCTCCGACCGGGGCTACGACCGGCCGGTCGGCGCGCAGGCCGGGATGGGCGCGCTGAGCGTCTCCGACGTGGTGTACGCCAGCGACGGGCTGCCCGGCGGGCTGCTCGGGCTGAGCCGGTTCGGCCTGTCCACGCTGGCCTTCCGGGCCGGGGCGACCGGGCAGGAGAACGTCACCGAGCCGGGCCGGCACGGTTGGGTCGGCATCCCGATCATCGACCCGCTGATCCATCTGCTGCACCACGTCATCTCGTTCTACGGTGGGCTGCCGTTCCTGTCCAAGATCAGCGACGCGCTGCTGGCCCCGTACACGGCCGGAGCGCCGTTCCTGGCCCAGCAGTTCACCTCGTTGACCGCCGGGGAGATCTTCACCCCGCTGGCAAACTCGACGATCGGGCTGCTCACCGACGGGGTGTTCCGCCCACCTAGGGGGATCGGCGACCGGGTCACCGACGCGGTGGAGATGATGCACTCGCTGAGTGTCAGCTTCGCCAGCGCCACCGCCGAGGGGCTCTCCTTCGCCGGCCTGCAACAGATCGGCCGGATCGAGGTGGGCCGCACCCTGATCGGCGTGGCCAACAGCCTGCCGGCCCGGTTGCGCGCCGAACAGGAGTCGCTGCGGCTGCGGCTCGGCACCGCCGACGGGACGCAGCGCACCGCCCTCCAGGAGCGGCTGAGCGCCGTCGGCACCCAGCTCACCGCGCTGGAGCCGGCGGAGCGGGAGCTGCACCGGCTGGAGGCCCGGCACCGCTGGCACGCCGAGTCGCTGTCCGAGGCCGAACGCCGCCGGCTGGTCGAACTCTCCGACCAGCTGCGCCAGTCCGTCGGCGGCGCGATCGACATCGGCGGCATCCGGGTGACCGGGCTGGCCGGCGGGGTCGAGGCCGCCGGGGTGGAGATCGACCCGATCCACGCCGAGGGCTCGACGCCGTCGCGGTCCGGCGAGTACCTGCCCGACGACGAGCTGATCACCCGGTTCCGCCGCGACCGGGTCCCGGTCGACGCCGCGACGACGGCCCGGGGCAGCGCCGGGTCGGCCACCCTCGCCGGGGTACGCCTGCTGCCCGGCGCGGCCGGCCAGCCGGCGCTGCGGATCACCGCGGGTAGCCTGCCCACCCGCGCCGACGTCACCGCGCAGCTCGCCGCGCTGTCCGCCGAGCCCCGCGGGGCGGACCGGCGGGCCGAGCTGACCCGCTGGCTGACCGACCTGGACCGGTTGCGGGAGCTGGAGTCGCTGGCCGCCGAGCCGGTCGACCCCGCCGGCCGGTACCTGCCGGGGCACCGCACCCGGGCCCAGGAGCAGGAGCTGCAGCTGCTCCGGGAGCGGGCCGGCCGGTACTTCGGTGTCACCGTCGGCGGGCTGACCGTCGCCGGGCTCGGCGTCACCATGGACCCGGCCACCCTCGGGGTGGAGGTGCGGTTGGCCGAGCTGACCGCCACCGACGTCCGGGCCGGGGCCACCACCGTGGAGCGGCTGGCGGCGTCCCGGCTGCGGGTGCGCGCCGACCTCGACGCCGTCGGCGGTGGTCCGCTCCCCGCCGAGCTGGCCGGCCCGGCCGCCGCCGCGGGGTTGCCGGTCGGCCGGACCGCCGTCCGTTTCGGCGTCGGTGAGCTGGCGGTGACCGGGTTCTCCGGGCCGGGCGTCGAGGCCCGGCGGATCGCCTTCACCGCGCCCACCCGGGCCGACGGCACGCCCGGCGAGGCGATCCACGGCCGGGTGCTGCCCGTCGGTGACGACCTGCGCCTGCCCGACCTGGTGGTGGAGCAGACCGAGCTGACCGGGCTGACCATGAATTCCCCCGGCCGCAGCCTCTATTCCCGGGGCAGCACCCGGATCGGTCGGATGAGCCTCGACGTCCAGGTCCGCACCGGCGTGACCGCCACCGGCCGGCAGGTCCGCAGCGCGCTGGTCCGCAACCTGGTCATCGACCGCATCGACGCCGACCGGATCGGCATGGACGTCACCGACCCGGCACCGGGCATGAGCGTCGAGGTGGTCTCCGGCGCGTTGATCGGGGTGCGGCTGCACGACCTCGACGTGGACCTCACCGGCGAGGAGCTGACCTACAGCGGGCGGTTGACCGTCGGCCAGCTCGACCGGCTCCGGTTCAGCGTGATCTCCCGTGCGGTGCAGGGCGGCCCGACCACGATCACCGGCACCGTGGGTGGCCGGGCGGCCGGCCCGAACGCCGCCTCGGTCACCGTGGACCTGATCCGGGCCGGGCCGCACCAGGTCGACCCGGTGACCGGCCGGATCGTCAGCGACCCCACCGACAGCCAGCGGATCCAGCTCGACGGGTTGACCCTCACCGACACCACCCTGCGGACCCCGGACGGCGCGGTCACCGTACGCCGGGCCGGGCTGGGTGGGCGGCTGGTCACCGAGCGGGCCGGCGGGCTGCGCTTCGAGGACGTCGGCCCGGCCCGGATCGAGCTGGGCGCGATCGACTGGCGGGCCGGGGACGGCCGGATCGTCTCCCGTGGACCGACCGTGCTGGACGGGCTGACTGTCAGCGGTCGCTGGGACAGCGCGCCGGAGCAGCGCGACGCCGCCGGTCGGGTCGTCCCGGCCACCGCCGCGCTGCACGTGCAGCGGCTGCACATCGCCCGGGTCACCGGCCGGGACCTGCGCTACCGCGACGGGGTCCTCGACGTCGGTCTGGGCCGGGCCGAACCGACCCCGGCGGGTGAGCCGGACCTGTCGCCGTTGGAGATCCTCGACGTGGACCTGCGCGGCCTGCGCTGGTCGGCGGCGGCGGGGCTGACCGCCGGGCGGCTCACCACCGGGGCCACCCGGGTGGAGATCGCCGGCCGGATCGACGCCGCGCTGCACGTCGACGGCGCGTTGTGGGCCGCCCAGCTCACCCTCGCCTTCGGCCGGGGTGGCCGGATCCAGGCGCGGGTGGTCGGCGGCGAGGGTCACCTCGGCGTCGGTCCCCGGCCGGGCGAACACGACCAGCACGTCAGCATCCAGGGGCTGGACACCGGCGTGGTCAGCGTCGGCCCGGACCACATCGAGATCGGCCCGGACGGGCAGCCGGGGCTGCACCTGGCGACCATCTCGGTGGACGCGCTGAACTGGCAGGGCGCGGCGCTCGGCCTGCGGATCCCCCCGGGCGCGGGGGCGATCAGCCTGCTCGGCATCACCGCGCGGGCCCGGGTCGACCTGTACCCGGCCGGCACGCCCGGCGGCCGGTTCCGCCGGTTGCTGCTGCGGGAGCTGGTGGTGCAGCAGACCCGGGCCAGCGGGCTGCTGGTGGATCTGCACGACGGCACCACCATCCGGCTCCACCCGGACATCGAGGCGGTGCTCGGTGAGCTGCGGCTGGTGCCCGCCGCCGGTCAGGACGGCTTCCTGGTGGAGGCGACCCGGACGGCGGAGGGGATGCGGGTCCTCGGCGGCCTGCGGATCGGGGCGATCGAGG
This sequence comes from Micromonospora matsumotoense, assembly GCF_900091525.1. Taxonomy (GTDB): domain Bacteria; phylum Actinomycetota; class Actinomycetes; order Mycobacteriales; family Micromonosporaceae; genus Micromonospora; species Micromonospora matsumotoensis. The sequence continues at coordinate 394,484 of NZ_FMCU01000002.1, read as the reverse complement.
CGGCCCGGGTCGGCTTCGACATCGGCACGTTCCTGTCCGGCGGCACGGCCGACTTCGCCGCCGGTGGGCTCAGCGTCGACTTCCTCGACCACGGTGGGCTGCGGCTGCACCTGGCGCAGCCCACGCTGACCGCGATCAGCGCCCAGGTCACCGCCGACCCGCGTCGGCAACTGCTGTTCCTCGGGGCGCCGACCGGCCGCCCCGAGTACGGGCTGCGGTTCACCTCGATCGGCTACGAGCAGGACCCGGCCGGGCCGGACGGCACGGCGGCCCCCGGCCGCCGGATCGCCGTACGCGGTGGTGAGGTCACCGGGCTGAGTTTCACCGACAGCGGGCTCGGGTTGTACCTCTTCGTCGAGCAGGGGCTGCTCGGCGACCTCACCCACGACCTGACCAGCGGCTCGGGTGAACTGCCGTCGCTGGACATCCGCAACGCCCGGTTCGTGCTGGATCTGGCCACCATGCTCGGCGGCGGCTCCCCGATCGCGGCCCCGCCGCCCGCCCGGACCACCAGCGCGCAGCGGCGGGCCGCCCTGGCCGGGAAGTGGGACGCCCTGGTACGGGTGCTGGACGCCTACCGTATCGGTGAGGTGCTGGACAGCCTCAACGGGCACATCGACTTCGACGTGACCCACGACGGGTTCCTCTGGGGCGAGCGCAGCTGGGAGGTGCGGCTGGCGTTGCGCGACGGGGCGGTCGACTACCGCCGGCTGACCGGTGCGCTGCCGTGGTGGACCCCGGGCCGGTTCGTGGTCGAGGGCGACGACCTGGTCTACCGGGTGCACCTGCCCAGTTTCGCGGCGGAGGGCGCTCCCCCGCCGGACAACGACGTCGACCTCCTGCGGTGGCAACTCGACACCGGCGAGGTCAGCCAGGCCCGTACCGCGCACCTGGTACGCCTCAACCGGCTGCTGCGACCGACCACGGCCTCCCGCGACGACCTGCTGCACACCGTCGCCGACGTGCAGAGTGACGAGCCGTCGACCGGCCCGCCCGGTCTGCTGGCGATCGGCAACGTCGACGTGGACCTGTCGATCAACAACCCCCGGGAGATCACCCTGCCGCTGGGCGGCAGCAACGAGATCGTGCTGGCCCCCGACGCGCTGGTGCACCTCGCCGTCGGCGGCGGGGTGCGGCGGGCCGCCGGTGGCGGCGGTCGACCGGGCCGGCTGCGGCCGGTCTCGCTGCAGAGCGCCACCGTGGCCCGGGTGAACCTGCTCTTCGACGGTCTCGGCCTGTCCACCGGCCAGATCCGGATCACCGACCTGACCGACTGCACGGTCGACTTCAGCGGGTTGGACCCGCTGCTGATGCAAGGCCGGATCACCCGGGCCGTGGCGGAGCGGATCCGCTGGCGGCGTCCCACCTCTGGAGGCAGCCCGTGACCAGTCCCCTCAGCCCCCGGTTGCTCCGCGCCGGCCTGGTCGTGCTCGACCCGGACAGCGGGCGCAGCCGGCGGGTGATCACTCTCCAGTACAACCCGGACTCGTTGACCCGGGGCTTCCAGCTCAAGACCGCCGGGGCCGACGGCGGGGCCCGGGGTGAGGCGTTGCGAATCACCGGTCCACCGGTGCAGACGCTCACCCTGGAGGCCGACCTCGACGCCGCCGACCAGCTCACCGACCCGGACGCGGTGGAGCTGGGACTGACCGCCCAGTTGGCCGCGCTGGAATCGCTGGCCTACCCCAGCCTGGCCGCGGTGCAGGACGCCGCGGCGCTGCTGGCCGCCGGCACCCTGGAGGTGGTGCCGCCCCCGGCGCCGCTGGTGCTGCTGGCCTTCGGACGACGCCGGCTCTGGCCGGTACGGATCACCGAGCTGACCATCACCGAGGAGGCGTTCGACCCGATGCTGAACCCGATCCGCGCCAAGATCCGACTGGGTCTGCGGGTGCTGACCGTCAACGACGTGGGCACCGACGGCCGGGCCGGTGGCCTGGCCATGGCCGCCCACCAGCAGCTCGAACAGCTCGCCGGCCGGGCACGCGGCGGGCGGCTGGCCGACCTCGGCATCGACCGGCTGCCGTGACCGGGCCGACCGACACCGATCCGGCCCTGGTCGCCGCGCAGAGCCGGGTCGCCGAGACCCTCTTCGCCGCCACCGGCGCGGGTGGCGTGGGCCTGCCGACACCGGGGGCCGTCGCCCCGGACAGCCGGTACGCCACGGTGGGCACCACGGTCACCGTCGACCCGGAGACCGGCGAGGAGATCGTGCACCTGCGTCGCCGGTTCGTGCCACCCGCCGAGCGGCTCGCCACCGCCGGCTGGGAGCCGGTCGCCGACGGGGACCGGGTGGACCTGCTGGCCGGTCGGACGGTCGGCGACCCCACCGCGTTCTGGCAGCTCTGCGACGCCAACGGCGTCTTCGACCCGACCGAGTTGGAGCAGCCGGGCCGGGTGGTCCGGGTCGCCCTGCCCGAGGGGTTCCCGGGAGGGTCCGATGCCTAGCGGGGTGCGGTTGCAGGTGCTGATCGGGCCGTTGACCTTCCGGCCGGCCCCGATGGAGCTGGTGGGGGCGGTGCAGGAGGCGCAGGTCACCCAGAACGCCGGCCAGCGCTCGGGTTTCCAACTGCGTCTCGCGCTGGGCCGGGGTTCGCTGGTGGAGCGGATGCTCGCCGACGGCAGCCTCGACCCGCCGACCCGGGTGTTGCTGGTGCTGCACCTCGACGGGCGTCCGCAGGTGCTCTCCGACGGGGTGGTCACCCGGCACGACGTGGCCCGCAGCAACGACGCGGGCGCGTCGACGCTCACCCTCACCGGGGTGGACGTCAGCCAGATGATGGATCTGATCGACCTGTCCGACCTGCCGATGCCGATGCCGGCCGAGGCCCGGGTGCTGACCCTGCTCGCCCCGTTCGCCGCGTACGGGGTGGTGCCGATGGTGGTGCCCAGCGTGCTGGTGTTCGCGCCGAACCCGGTGCAGCGCATCCCGGCGGTACGCGGCACCACCTTCGCGTACGTGTCGCAGTTGGCCGACGAGGTGGGCTACACGTTCTATGTGGAGCCGGGGCCCACCCCGGGGATGAACACCGCCTACTGGGGGCCGGAGGTCCGCACCGGTCAGCCCCAACCGGTGTTGACGGTCAACGCCGACGCCGGCGCCAACGTGGAGTCGCTGTCGTTCTCGTTCGACGGGACGCAGAAGACCGTCTACCTGCTCACCGCGTTCCCGGAGCAGGTACGGGTGCCGATTCCGCTGCCGGTGCCGGACGTCAGCCCGCTCAACCCGCCGCTCGGCCGCAAGATCCCGATTCCGCTGTCGTACCGGCGGATGAACATCGGGCGGTCCAACCCCAGCGGGACCGACGACGCCACCGCCCGGATGGACGTGGTGCAGACCCTCGCCCGCGGCCTGGCCCGGGCCGCCCAGTCGGCGAACGTGATCAGCGGGTCCGGTTCGCTGGACGTGCTGCGCTACGGCCGGCTGCTGCGCTGCCGGCGGCTGGTCGGGGTCCGCGGCGCCGGCCGGGCCTACGACGGCGAGTACGTGGTGCGCAGCGTCACCACCACCGTCAAGGCGGGCGAAGTCAAGCAGCGGTTCACCCTCGGCCGCAACGCCCAGATCTCCAGTTCCGGAAGGGCACAACCATGACGACGAGGTATTACGGCAAGTATCGCGGCACGGTGGTCAACCACCTCGACCCGTTGCAGCAGGGCCGCATCCAGGTGACCGTTCCGGACGTCACGCTCCCTCCGTCGAGCTGGGCGATGCCCTGCTTCCCGCTGGCCGGCGTCCAGGCGGGCATGTTCGCCGTGCCGTTGCCGGGCACCGGGGTGTGGGTGGAGTTCGAGCAGGGCGACGCCGACCATCCGATCTGGACCGGCTGCTGGTACGGCTCCAAGGCGGAGATCCCGGCGCTGGTGTCGTCCGCCCCGCCACCCACCCCACCGATCGTGCTGCAGACCCCCGGCCAGGCCACCCTGATGATCTCCGACGCCCCCGGCCCGACCGGCGGCATCCTGCTCAAGACCCTGACCGGGGCGATGATCTCGATCAACGACACCGGGATCATCATCTCCAACGGCAAGGGTGCCTCGATCACCCTGGTCGGGCCGACGGTGGCGGTCAACCAGACCGCGTTGACGGTGACCTGATGCCCGGCCCGGTGCTGCACGTCGGCGCGGTGCTGTCCTGCCCGCACACCGGCCCGGTCACCCCGCAGACCGGCAACTCGCGGGTGCTGGTCAACGGCCTGCCGGTGGTCACCGCCACCGACACGTACCCGGTCACCGGGTGCCCCTTCCAGGTGCCGGTGGGCGCGGGCACCACACCGCAGCCCTGCGTCCAGGTCCAGTGGACCACCCCGGCGGCCCGGGTCCTGGTCAACGGGCAACCGGCCGTGCTCGCCACCAGCGTGGGGGTCGGGGTGAGCGCGGAGGGCATCCCGCAGGGGCCGCCGACGGTGGCCGGCTTCCAGGTCCGGGCGGTGGCGTCATGACGTACCCGGCGTTTCCGTGGCGGCCGGACAACCGGGGCCGCTCCGGCGTGGCCGGCCCGGACCGGCACATCGCCGACCTGGTGGAGGCGGTGCTGTTCACCGCGCCCGGCGAACGGGTCAACCGGCCGGACTTCGGCGCCGGCCTCGGCCAACTGCTCTTCGCCCCGGTCGACGACGCGGTGGTGGGCACCGCCGAGTTGCAGGCCCGCAGCGCGTTGCAGCGCTGGCTCGGCGAGCTGATCGAGGTCGACGACGTCCGTGTCGACCTGGCCGAGGCGGCGGTACGCGTGCACGTCGGATACCGGCTGCGCGCCACCGGCCGACCGGCGCAGGTCTCGGTGGAGAGGGGCGACGGATGAGCGTGCGGTGCGACGACGACGCGCGGCGGGCCGAGGTGGCCCGGCCCGGCAGCGCGTTCAACGGCATCGACTGGGTCGAGGTGGACGCCGCCGACCAGCGGCTGCTGCACGTCGGTTTCCTGCACCCGCTGCCCGGTCAACCCGGCGGGGTGCCCGCCGGGGCGACGCTTTCGGTCGGGAACGTGGTGGTCGACGGCGGGGTCCGGATCACCGGGGTCCGGGGGCTCAGCGTCACCGCCGCGGGTGCGGAGCTGACCGTCCGGGTGGACCGGGCCGGTGACTTCTCCCCGTACACCCTGCGGTTGGTGCGGTCGGCGGTGGACGACCGGGTGCCGCCCGGTTTCGACCCGGTGCTGTCGGCGCAGGAGTTCTCCTTCAAGGCCAACTGCCCCAGCGATCTGGACCCGGCGCCGGCCGCCCCCACCGTGGCGCCGCCGCCGCCGACCACCGCGCCGGCCGACTACCTGGCCAAGGACTACGCCGGTTTCCGGCGGCTGATGCTCGACCGGCTCGCCGCCCTGCCCGGTGGGGCCGAACGCCACCCGGCCGACCCGCTGATCACGGTGGTGGAGGCGTTGGCGCACGTCGCCGACCGGTTGTCCTACCGGCAGGACGCCGCCGGCACCGAGGCGTACCTGGGCACCGCCCGCAGCCGGATCTCGGTACGCCGGCACGCCCGGCTGCTGGACTACGCGGTGCACGACGGCTGCGCGGCCCGCGCCTGGCTCAGCGTCCGGGTGGCCGCCGGTTCGGACGTGGAGAGCCGGGGGGTGCCCGCCGGTACCGCGGTGCTCGCCGCCGACCGGGCCACCCCGGCGGTCCGGCCCGCCGACGCGGCGGCGCTGCTGGCCGGCGGTGCGACCGGCTTCGAGACGCTGACCCCGCTCGCCCCCCGGGCCGCCCGCAACGAGATCGCCCTGTACGTGTGGGGCGGCCGGGACTGCGGCCTGCCCGTCGGCGCGACCCGGGCCACCCTGGTCGACCTGCCGGCGACCGGCCTGGCCGCCGGTGACCTGCTGCTGCTGGAGGAGGTGCTCTCCCCGCAGACCGGGCGACGCGCCGACGCGGACCCCACCCACCGGCAGGTGGTCCGGCTGGTCTCGGCACGCCCCACCACCGACCCGGTGACCGGGGTGGCCGTGCGGGAGGTCGAGTGGAGCGCCGCCGACCGGCTGGCCTTCCCGCTGACCGTCACCGCATCCGTCGCCGGCACGGGCACCGACCACCTGGTGACCTGCGCGGTGGCCCGGGCCAACCTGGTGGCCGTCCAGCACGCCATCGCGGTGTCCGGGCAGCTCCCGGCCGCCGCCGAGCACCGGTGGCGGCCGGTGCTGACCGCCGAACCGGTGGCCGCGGCCGTGCCGTTCCCGACCGACACCCCGGCCAGTCAGGCCCTCGACCAGGACCCGCGCGCCGCGGTGCCGCTGATCCGGTTGGAGACCACCGAGGGCAGTTGGCGGCCCCGCCGCGACCTGCTCAACGCCGACCGCTTCGACCAGGGCTTCGTCCCGGAACGCGAACGTGACGGGCGGGTGAGCCTGCGGTTCGGCGACGACGTGTCGGGGCGGCGGCCACCGGCCGGCACGGTCTTCCAGGTCGCCTGGTGGCGCGGCGGCGGCGCGGCCGGCAACCTCGGCCACGACGCGCTGACCACCCTGGTCACCGACCGGGTCGGGCTGCTCGCCGCGACCAATCCGCTGCCCGCCGTCGGTGGCACCGAGCCGGAGAACATCGAGCACGCCCGGCAGCATGCCCCGGTCGCCTTCGCCACCCAGGAGCGGGCGGTCACCACCGCCGACTGGGTGGCGGCGGCGCTGCGGCTGCCCGAGGTGGCCAACGCCACCGCCCGGGTCCGCTGGACGGGGTCCTGGTGGACGGTCTTCCTCACCCTCGACCTGACCGGCGGGCAGCGGCTGACCGACGAACCGGAGCTGGCCCGCCGGTTGGCCGGGCGGCTCGACCGGTTCCGCATCGCCGGCTACGACCTGCAACTGCGCGACCCGGTCGACCTGCCGGTGGAGCTGCGGCTGTGGGTGTGCGTCACCCCCGGCGCGTTCCGGTCCGACGTCCGCCGGGCCATGCTGGACCTCTTCTCCGCCCGTGACCTGCCGGGTGGGGTACGGGGGTTCTTCCACCCCGACCGGTTCAGCTTCGGCACCGCGCTCCACGTCAGCCAACTGCTGGCCGCCGCGGTCACCGTCCCCGGGGTCACCGACGTACGGGTGACCGAGCTGCACCCGGTGGGGGTGGCGCCCGGCGGGGAGCTGACCGACCGGGTGCTGCGGGCCGGCGACACCGAGGTGATCCGCCTCGACAACGATCCCAGCGTGCCGGAGCACGGCATCCTGCACCTCGACCTGGTGGGTGGACTGTGACGACACGAGTGGGCCGGGAGCCGAACCCGCCCGGCCGCCGCGACATCGCGTACCGGCTGGGCCGACAGGCGGACTTCGCCGCCGACCTGGTGGCCCGGCTGGGTGCCCGGCCGGAGCTGGCCGGGCTGACCACCCGGGAGGTCGACGACCCGGCCGTGGCGCTGCTGCACGCCTGGGCGACCACCCTGGACGTGCTCGCCTTCTATCAGGAGCGGATCGCCAACGAGGGTTTCCTCGGCACCGCCACCGAACGCGGTTCGGTGCTGATGCTGGCCCGCGCGATCGGTTACGAGCTGCGCCCCGGGGTGGCCGCCACCACCTGGCTGTCGTTCACCGTCACCGCCACCCCGGGCGCCCCGGACGGGGTGCCGATCCCGGTGGGCAGCCAGGCGCAGAGCGTGCCCGGCCCCGGCGAGCTGCCGCAGGTCTTCGAGACGGTGACGCCGCTGCTGGCCCGGCCGGAGCTGAACGCGGTGGGGCTGCGGGTCACCGCACCCCGCGCGCCCCGTCCGGGCGACGCCACCCTGTACCTGGCCGGCGCCGACACCGTCCTCACCCCGGGCAGCGCGCTGCTGGTGCTCGGCCCGGACTGGTGCGACGTCCGCCGGGTGCGCGCGGCCACCGCGGTGCTGCCGGCGGCGGCCACCGCGCTGGACGGGGGTGCGGTGGTGCCGGCGTACACGGTGGTCGGGTTGGACGCGGCGGTGACCGCCCAGCCGCTCGGCGCGGAGCTGCGCCAGCCGGGACGGGACGTGCAGGTGCACCTGTTGGCGCAGCGGGCCGCGCTCTTCGGGCACCAGGCGCAGCCGTGGTCGGCGCTGCCGGTGGCGTTGCGGGTCGGCGAGCTGAACCCGGGCACCAACCAGGTGCTGCCGGGCGTGTACGCCACCCGCAGGGACAGCTGGGTCGACGCCCCGCTGGGCAGCCAGGAGCGGGCGCTGCACCTGGACCAGTCGTACCCGTCGATCGTGGCCGGGTCGTGGCTGGTTCTGGAGACCGCCGGGGTGCCGCAGGTACGCCGGGTCGACGCGGTGACGGAACAGCCGGTGGCCGACTTCGGCATCGCCGCCCGCACCACCCGGGTCACCGTGGCCGGCGGCGACTCGAACAGCTTCTCCCGGCGTACCACCACGGTGCTCGGCGACAGCCGGCTGCTGCCGCCGGCCGCAGCGCCGCTGACCACCCCGCTGGCCGCGACGTCGACCCTGGAGCTGGCCCGGCCGACGCCGGGGCTGGAGCCGGGCCGGCCGCTGGTGCTCACCGGTGTCGACCCGGCCGGCGGGCCGGTCTGCGAGGTGGTGACCGTGCTGCGGGTCCGGGACGCGACCACTGTCGACCTGACGGCGAACGTGGCGCAGCGCTACCGGCGCGACAGCGTCCGGGTGCTGGGCAACGTGACGTCGGCGACCCACGGTGAGAGCCGGGCCGAGGTGCTCGGGGGCGGCGACGCGCGGCGGGCGTTTCCGCGGTTCACCCTGCGGCACGTGCCGCTGACCCAGGTGCCCGCCGCGACCGCGAGCGGCTCCCGGACGACCCTGGCGATCTGGGTGGACGGGGTGCGCTGGCAGGAGGTGCCGGCGCTGCTCGGGCAGGCCCCCACCGCCCGGGTCTACACCGTCCGCCGGGCCGACGACGGCACCGTCACGGTCACCTTCGGCGACGGCCTGACCGGGGCACGGCTGCCCACCGGGCAGGACAACGTGGTGGCCACCTACCGCAGCGGCATCGGGCGGCTGGCCGACCTGGCACCCGGCCGGTTGACGATTGCGCTGTCGAGGCCGCTGGGCCTGATGGAGGTGGTCAACCCGGTGCCCGCCGCCGGGGCCGACGACCCGGAGGGGGTGGACCGGGCCCGCCGCAACGCGCCGTTGGCGGTCCGGACCCTGGGCCGGGTCGTCTCGCTGGACGACTACGCCGACTTCGCCCGCGCCTTCGCCGGGATCGGCAAGGCCCGCGCGGACCTGGTCTGGGACGACGCCCGGCAGCTCGTCCTGCTCACCGTCGCCGGCCCGGACGGGACGGAGATCCCGCAGAGCGCGCCGGTGCGCGCCGATCTGCTGCGCGCCCTGGATGCCGCCCGGCAGGCGACGGTGCCGGTGCGCATCCTCGGCCACCACCGTCGCCGGGTGGCGGTGACCGCCCGGCTGCTGCTGGCCCCCGGGCACCGGTTCGCGCTGGTCTCGTCCGCCGCCCGCGCGGCGTTGGTGACCGGGTTGAGCTTCGACGCCCGCGACTACGCCCGGCCGGTCCGCGCCGGCGAGGTGCAGGCGTTGCTGCACGGGGTGCCCGGCGTCGCGGCGGTGGTGCTGGAGCTGCTGTACGACGCCGAGCAACCGCCGGGCCGGTTCGACGTGATCACCGCCGCCCCCGCCCGCCGGGTCGGTGACCTGCTGTTCCCCGCCGACCTGCTCACCGTGGACACCGCTGACGTCACCCTGCTGGAGGCATCGTGAGGGCCGAGGAGATCTGGGGCCTGCTGCCGGCCGCCCTGCGCAGCCAGGACGAGGCGGCCGGTGGAATGCTGCACGCGCTGGTGGAGGTGATGGCCGAGCAGGCCGGCGCACTCGGCGACGACGTGGACCAGCTCACCGACGACTGGTTCGTGGAGACCTGCGCCGAGTGGGTGGTGCCCTACCTGGGTGAGCTGGTGGGCGCGGGTCAGCTGCATCCGCTGTCGGACGGCACCGGCCTGTCCGACCGGGCCCGGGTCGCCGACACCATCCGGTTCCGGCGACGCAAGGGCACCGCCGCCGCGCTGGAGGAGTTGACCCGGGCCAACACCGGTTGGAGCGCCGCGGTCGTCGAGTTCTTCGAACGCCTGGTGGTCACCCAGCACGTCAACCATGTCCGGTCCGCGCCGGCCACCGCGCAGCTGCGGGCCGCCGCACCGTTGGAGCTGGTCGGCGGGCCGTTCGAGACGGTCTGCCGGACGGTGGACGTGCGGGCGATGGACGCCGGTGCGGGCCGCCCCAACATCGGGCACATCGGCCTGTACGTGTGGCCGCTGCCGTCGTACCGGCTGGACCGGGCCACCGCCGCGCCGGCCGTGGTGCCGGCGGACGGTCGGTGGTGGATCGACCCGGTGGGGGTGGGCCGGCAGCTGACCGGGCCGACGGTGACCGAGCCGGATGTCGACCACCGGGCCGACGAGGCGAACGTCCCCGGCCCGTTGCGCCGTCGGCCGCTGCGCGACGAGTTGGTGGCGCTCGCCTCCGACGCCCCTCCCCCGCCCGAGCAGCGGCGCTGGTTCCGCGACGACGACCCGTCGTTCGTGGTGTGGATCCAGTCGACCCCGACCGACGAGCTGCGGCCGGTCCCGCTGGACCTGCTGCGGATCTGCGACCTGGCCGGATGGGAGCTGCCGACCGGCAGTGTGGTGCGGGTCGACCCGGTGCGTGGCCGGGTCACCGTCGCCGCCGGGCGGCCCGTGCACCGCCTCGCGGTCTCCTGGTGGTACGCGTTCAGCGCCGACGTCGGTGCCGGCCCGTACCCGCGCCGGGGTGATCTGGGCGCGGCGGACGGCCCGGTGGACTGGCAGCTCGCGGTGAGCGTGACCGAGCCGCCGCGCGCCGGGGAGGTGGTCGCCTCGCTCGGTGAGGCGGTGACCGCCTGGCACGACTTCCAGGCCGCGCATCCGAGCAGCACCGGCCGGATCGTGGTGCTGGACAGCCACCGTTACCGGGAGAACCTGTCGGTGCGGGTGGGGCAGGGCAGCCGGTTGAGCGTGCTGGCCGCGCAGTGGCCCCGGCCGCCGGACCGGCCCCGCCGGCAGACCGACCTCGACCCGGTCGGGGTGCGTCCCTGCCTGCTCGGCGGGGTGACGGTCACCGGCGTCGGCACCGGGGACCGCCCGGGTGAGCTGGTCGTCGACGGGCTGCTGGTCGCCGGGGCGGTGACCGTCGCCGCGCCCGGTGCCGGCGGGCCGGGCCTGGGCCTGGTGGAGTTGCGGCACTGCACGGTCGGTCCGGCGGCGACCGGGCTCACCGTCATCGCCGGCAACGACCGGACCCGGGTGGTGGTGCACCGTTGCGTGACCGGCGCGCTGACCACCACCGACGGCCCGCTGGCCGTGACGGACACGCTGGTGCACGGCCCGGTCGCCGCCGGGGACGCGGCGGCGGAGCTGGCCGGGGTGACGGTGCTGGGCAGCACCACGGCGCGGGTGCTGACCGCCACCGACTGCCTGTTCGACCAACCGGTGACGGTGGCCCGCCGGCAGCAGGGGTACGTCCGGTTCAGCTACCTGCGCCCGGGCTCGGTCACCCCGCGCCGCTACCGCTGCCAACCGGATCTCGCCGAGCAGGCCCATCCCGGCGACCCGGACGTGGCGACCCGGGTCGGCCCGGCGTGGGCGAGCACCCGGTACGGCGACGCCACCTACGGCCGACTCGCCGCCACCGCCGCCGCCGAGCTGCGTACCGGTGCGGAGTCCGGTGCCGAGCTGGGCGCGTTCCGCCGCGCTCTCACCCCGCAACGTCTCCACAATCTCACCCTCGCGCTGGCGGAGTACCTGCCGCTGGGGCGGGTGGCCGCTGCCCTGCCCGTCCTGCCGACCGGAGGAACCACACCATGAAGGGCGACATCAGCCGCGTCACGTTCGACCAGCGGCGGCACGCGACGAGCGTCCGCAAGCAGCAGGGTCGGGTCGATCTGGACGCGGACTGGAACGAACAGCAGGACATCCAGGCCCACCTGCGGGCCACCGCGCTGACCGACGTGGTCGGCGCGGTCGGTGCGCCGCTGGTCGGCGGGGCGTTCGCGGTGACCGGTGGGGCGGATCTGAAGCTGTCGGCCGGCCGCTACTACCTCGACGGGGTGCTCTGCGAGAACGACTCCCCGGTCTCCGTGTTCGGTCAGCCGGACCTGCCGGCGGCCGGCCCGTTCGTCCGTAGGCTCGACGGCACCTGGCTGGCCGCCGGCACCCCGGTGCCACCCGGGGTGTACGCCGCCTGGCTCCAGGTGTGGTCGCAGCACGTGACCGCGATCGAGGACCCGGCGCTGCGGGAGGTCGCCCTCGGCGGCCCGGACACCACCACCCGGCTGCGTACGGTGTGGCAGGTGCGGTTGTTGCAGGCCGGGCCGCCGAACACCCCGGTCGGTTGCGCGGACACCCCACCCGGCTGGGCGGAGCTGACCGCCGCCTCCACCGGCACCCTCGCGGTACGCGCCGACCCGACGGGCAGCTCCGGCGGGGACTGTGTGATCCCGACCGGGTCGCCCTACACCGGGTTGGACAACCAGTTCTACCGGGTGGAGATCCTGACCGGCGGGGCGCCCGGCGTCGCCGGTTTCGTCTGGTCCCGGGACAACGCCGCCACGGTGGCGACCTGGGAGAGCATCGACGTCGACGTGCTGACCGTGAAGGTGCCCGGACGCGACGGCAGCGCCGGCTTCACCAACGGCTCCTGGGTGGAGCTGACCGACGACGGCCGGGAGCTCAACGGCCTGCCCGGCACGTTGGTGCAGGTCGACCGGGTGGAGGGCGACCGGATCGTGATCCGGCCGGGCACCGCCACCGGCAGCCTCGACCGGGCGGACTTCCCGTCCCGCCCCCGGGTCCGGCGTTGGGACGGCCGGGGCACCGTGCCGGCCGGCGGCGTCGAGCTGGACCTGGAACTCGGCATCAAGATCCGGTTCTCGGCGGCGGGCAGCTTCCGCACCGGCGACTGGTGGTCGTTCCCGGCCCGGTCGGCGCTGCACGACGTGCAGTGGCCCCGGGTCGGCACCACGCCGGTGGCGCAGACCCCGCACGGACCGCGTCGGTCGCACGGCCGGGTCGGCATCGTCAGCTGGGACGGCACCCAGTGGAGTGTGCTGCGCGACTGCCGGCCGGTGTTCGCCCCGCTGACCGGGCAGGCCACCCTGAGCCTGCTCGGCGGGGACGGCCAGGAGGCGGTGCCGGTGCCGGCCAATCCGGCGGCCCTGGTGCCGCTCGGGCACGACCTGGTCGCCGGGGTGGCGATGGGCGGCCAGCCGGTCGCCAAGGCCCGGGTCCGGTTCACCGTCACCGGGGGCGTCGGCCGGGTCCTGGCCGGTGCGGTCACCGCCAGCACCGTCACGGTGGAGACCGGCACCGACGGCCGGGCCCGCTGCGGCTGGCAGCTCGACTCGGCCGCCGCCACCCAGGAGGTCACCGCCCAACTCCTCGACGAGGCCGGCCAGCCGACCCACCTGCCGTTGACCTTCACCGCCGGGCTGTCCCGCGCCGACCGGGTGTCGTACGACCCGACCGGGCGGCCGTCGCTGGCCGGGGCGACCACCGTGCAGGCCGCCATCAACCAGCTCGCGGCGACCGCCACCGGTGGGTGGGCGACCATCACCATCCGGCCCGGCATCGACTGGGTGCAGGCGCTCAACACGCTGCCGGCCGGGGACGTGCTGATCTGCTTCGCCCCCGGCCTCTACACCAGCACCGTCCCGGTCACCTTCACCGGCCGGGCCAACATCCGGCTGCTGGGCAGCGGGCCGGCCAGCCGGATCCGGGTGCAGAGCCAGGAGTTCGCGCTGATGTTCGTCAACTGCGGCACCGTGTCGGTGGCCCACCTGGCGGTGGAGACCCCCGGCCCGGCCGGCGCCGAGGGCCGGCTCGGCCCGGTGTCGGCCGTCAACTGCGCCGAGGTGACGATCGAGCACTGTCAGCTGACCGGGGTGGCCGGCGCGTCGCCGCAGAGCACCTGCCTGACCGTCCGCAACGACCAGGGCACGCCGCCCGGCAAGGTCCGGGTGCTCGACTCGGACTTCCTCATCGGCCACGGCCAGCAGGGGGTGCTGCTGGTGAACCCGGATCACGCGGTGATCACCCGGTGCCGGTTCTCCTGCCCGCCCCGGCCGGCGTCGCTGACCCTGGCCGAGCTGGTCAAGGACGAGAAGTTCCGCAGCCAGCTGGCCACCCAGCTGGTGGGCCGGCTCGCCCTGGACCGCGACGACCGGTTGGAGGCGGGTGAGTGGAACACCGTGGTCCGGGTCGGCCGGTGGGGCGTGCGGATGAACTCGATGGTCCCGCAGAGCGAGTGGAGGACCCTGACCACCCTGCGTCCGCCCACCGCCGAGGATCAGCGCAGCGCCGGGAGCGCCGAGGCGTACGTGCTGCGGCTGGCGGATCTGGCCACCGAGGACCCGGCCCAGCTGCCCTCGTACAAGCGGCAGCTCGTCTCGCTCAAGGGGCGGCTCGGGCAGAACGCCGGGCGGATCTTCGACACCGACGAGGGCCGCAAGACGCTGCGTGACTACCTGGTCGGTGAGGGGATCGACGTGCGGGAGGCCGACGACATCGCCCGCAGCCGTCGGGAGGTGGCGTTGCCGGTGCCGGGGGCCAGCCTGCGCTTCGACTCGGCGTTGAGTCAGGGTGCCTGGGAGGCGGCGGTGGCCGCGTCACCGCCGTCGAGCCCGGTGCAGACCCCGTCGGCGGCGGCGAAGCACCTGCGCAGCGTCGCCGACCGGATCCTGTTGGAGCCGGCCTTCGGCGAGAAGTACGCCGGTGGTTACCGGCGGGACCTGACCGCCGCGGCGGAGGTCTCCGTGGGTGCCTGCGCGGTGGTGATCGGCGGGGGTACGGCGGTCGGTGACGTCGAGGTCTCCGACTGCCGCTTCGACCAGGTCGCCGAGGGTATCCACATCGGGGTCTCCTACCACAAGGGACCGCCGATCCAGGGGCGCACCATCCGGGTGACCGGCAACGACATCCATCTCTACCAGGCGTGGTGGCGCACACCAAGCACGATCCGCGGGGTCAAGATCGGCAGCATCCGGCACGTGTTCGTCTCCGACAACCGGATCTCGGTGGCCGCCGGGGCGGGCGTCGGCATCTGGGCCTTCGCCGCCGGTGGCCCGATCATGGCGATCCGCGACAATCTCGTACAGAACTGCGAGCCGGCGATCCTGTGCAACCCGTCCTGGAGTGGGGCGCCGACGAAGCGGCTGTGGTCGGTCACCGACAACGTCTCGTCGAACGGCTCGATCCAGGTGGGCGGGGGTGCACGCAGCTCCGGCAACGTCAGCTGAGTGTCACGAGCACGACTGCGTCGACCCGCTGCGCGGGACTACGCTTTCGGTGACTGCCACTTAGCACGGTTGCGGATTGCAGATGTGGTCTAGGGGTTCAAATCCTCTGGTAGTCGCCAACAGTGACAGGGCGGGCCCACTGGGCCCGCCCTGTTCGCCATCTGCCGCCGACGCCCCCGGTGTCGGCCCGGGCCGACACCGTCCGTGGGCCTCCACCGGCCCCCCGTCGGCAGGGCCGGCGCGGTCGGCCAGGTCGCCCGCGCCGCCGCCGAGGCCGCCGGACGCCCCCTGGCGTCGGCGGCCGCCGACGCCAGCAGCTCCCGGCTGCCGTACTCGGACGACAGCTGGACGAGCGACGTACGGGTGCCGGCCGGCAGATCGGCCAGTTGACGCCGGGCTGCCGGCCAGTCACCGTCGCGCAACGCCGTACGCGGCGGCACCAGCTCCAGGTAGGCCACGGCCGGACCCGTGGTGAAGTCGGGAGGGGCGGTCTTCCGCGCATCCTACGAGATCAACTTCACCGTGGTGGTACCCGAATCGAGCTGTCCGGCCGGTGCCCGTCAGTGCACGGCGACGACCGCCGAGTTCGGCTCCAGGTCGACGAGCCGGGACGGTCGCACCACGAGGAACAGCACCGCCAGTGCCGCCACCATGCCACCGGCCACCACCAGCGCCATCGCCACCGCGCCGTTGCCCAGCACCCCCACCATCGGCGCGGCCACCGCACCGACGCCGAACTGCACGGCACCGAGCAGGGCCGACGCGGTGCCGGCCGCCTCGCCGTGCCGGGACAGCGCCAGCGCCGGGGCGTTCGGCATCGCCAGTCCGGCCGCCGCCAATACCACCCAGAGCGCCACCAACAGGGCAGGCAACCCACCGAACCCGGTCGCGGCGAAGGCCAGCAGCACCAGCCCGGCCAGCGTGCCGATGCTCAGTGAGGTGACCAGGATGCGCTGCGGTGAGTGGCGACGCAGCAGCCGCACGTTGTACTGGGCCGCCCCGATCAGGCCCACCGCGCCCGCCCCGAACGCCAGCGCGAACTGCTGCTCGTCGAGCCCGTACCCCTCCTGGAGGACGAAGGACGAGCCGGCCACGTACGCGAACAGCGCCGCCATGGCCAGGCCGGCGACCAGGACGAGCCCGACGAAGGTGCGGTCGCGCAGCAGCGAACCGTACAGGCCCACGGTCGTCCACGCGCCGCCGCGTTGGCGACGCTCGGCCGGCAGGGTCTCGGGCAGGCCGACCACGGCGACCACGACGAGCAGCACGCCGAAGACCGCCAGCGTCACGAAGACACCCCGCCAGTCCGTCCAGCGCAGCACCCCACCGCCGAGGGTGGGGGCGAGGATCGGTGCCGCGCCCATCACCAGCAGCAGCCGGGAGAGCAGGGTGGCGAACGCGGTGCCGCTGAACAGGTCACGCAGCACCGCCATCGCGACCACCGTGGCGGCGGCGACGCCGAGGCCCTGCACCACCCGCAGCGCGCCGAGAACGGCGATGTGGTGAGCGACGACGCAGAGCGCCGATGCCACGATGTGCACGGCGAGGCCGGCGATCAGCGGGCCACGTCGTCCGACGGCGTCGGAGAGCGGTCCGATCAGCAGTTGGCCGATGGCCAGCCCGGCGAGGGTGCCGGTGAGGGTCAACTGGACCGCCGCCGAGGTGGTGGCGAAGTCGGCGGCGATGGCGGGCAGCGCCGGCAGGTACATGTCGATGGTCAGCGGGCCGATGGCGATCAGCGAGCCGAGGACGAGAACGAGCTGCACCCGCTGCCGGCGGGTCATCAGGTCACCCGGCGTCGGCGCGGTCTTCGACAGCTGGTCGTGGACGACATCGGTCATCGGGAAAGCTCCGCCCGGTCGTGGTGCGGCCGGGTGGAAGAGAGTGCGACAGTCACACCTGGCTTCAAATCCGGATCCGCTGGTCTGATTCCCGCTCCACCGAGAGGTAACGCGGGTCACAGCCGATGGTCACGCTCAGGCCGGGTCCACCCGGCCGAGCCGCCAGTACCCCATGAAGGCGACCGCGCGACGGTCCATGCCGCGTTCGGTGACCAGGTGCCGGCGCAGCGCGCGGATGACTCCGGCCTCGCCGGCCAGCCAGGCGTAGACCGGCACCGGCGCGGTCGGGGTCGGCACCTCCCAGAGCGGGGTCCGGTCGGCATCGACGTCGACGTTGGCGTCGATGCCGACGTGGGAGTTCGGGCCGGCGGGGAGCCCGCCGGTGCGGGAGAGCAGGCGTCGGGCCGCCGAGGCGACAGCGGGCAGCAGCCGACTGCCGTGGCCGCCGCCGTCGCGGGCCAGCCAGTCGACCGTGACACCGGGCGGGGCGACGACCGGCAGCACGTCGGCCCGGTCCGGCACCTCCAGCAGCACCTGGCCCCGGGCGTCGAGGGGCAGGCGTTCCAGGATGGCGCTGATCGCTGGCACGGCGGTCTCGTCACCGGCCAGCAACAGCCGACCGGCGGCCGGCGGGCGGAACTCGATGCCGCCGTGGTCACCGTGGTAACCGGCGTCGGGCCCGAGAAGGCCGGCCTCGTCGCCGGGACGGGCGCGCAGCGCCCACCGACCGGCCGGACCGCTGTCGCCGTGCAGCACCAGGTCGATGTCCACCTCGCTCAGGTGCGGCCGGACCGCCCGGACGGTGTACGTGCGGAGGGGACAGCGCTCGTCCTCGGGCAGCGCACGCCAGTGCGTGTACCAGTCGACGCCGCCGGGCAGGTGCACGCCGGGCCGGCCGGGCAGCGGCAGCACCAGCTTGATCCGCTGGTCGTAACCGTTGTCGGCGAACCGGTCGAGATCCGGGCCGGTGAAGGTGACCCGCAGGAAGGACGGGCTGAGCCGGCGCGCCGCGCGTACCTGCACGTCGAACAGCCGCCACGGGGTGACGGGTAGGGTCCCGGTGCTGGTGGCGTGGTGGGGCGTCCCCGCCGGACGAACTCGATCACTAAGCACGTAGGTGAGGCTAACCTAACCAAGAAGATGAATGGCGACATGGGCCGGCTCACCCCCGTTCGGGGGACGCCGCCGCCTCGGCACCGCGCTCAGGCCGACGCGAGTGACACGGCCGCCGGTACGGGTGACGCGGCCTCGCCGGTGCGGATGACCCAGCCCCGGTGTACGGGTGACGCGGCCCGGCCGGTGCGGGTGACGCGGCCCGGCCGGCGGTCAGTGACCGATCGGCTCCCGGTCGAGGAACATGAGTTGGGCGCGCTTGTCCGGCAGGTCGATCTGCGGGCCGGGCACGAAGCCGGCCCGGGCCAGCCGGTCGACGGCCCGCGTGTTGCGGGCGTCCGGCTCGGCCACGATCCGCCGCCTGGTCGGGTCCGCCAGCACGAACGCGAGGAACGCGTCGAGGAGCACGCCGGTGAAACCGGGCTCGACACCCCCGTCCGGGGGACCGATGAGCAGGTGGATGCCGAAGTCGCCGGGACGCACGTCGTAGCACCGCCCGACCGGGTCGGCGGCCGGCTCGTAGGTCTGGAACAGCGCCACCGGCCGGCCGTCCCGATGGACCAGGTAGGCGTGGTGGGTGGTCAGCGAGTCGAGGTACGTGTAGATCTCCCGGACCCGCTCGAGGCTGGCATCACCCATGCCCCAGAACCGGGACCGTTCCCGGGTCACCCAGTCGTGGATCACCACGACGTCCCGGTCGGGCGCCACCGGCCGGATGGACACCTCACCGAAGCCGTCGATCGGACCCGAGTCGAAGGTCGACGCCGCCGTCATGGCACTCCTTCCGGGGACCGATCCCGCGGACACCGCCGACCACTGTCGGCCACCGCGCAGTCGCACCTCGCGCCGCCGCCTCGTAGGTAAGGTCGACCCAACCACGCACTCGCACAGTAAGCAACCGAACACTCCGCGCATGTCTCGGCCGACAGCGAAGGCAGTGGACCCGGTTCGGCAACCCCGGAGAACCTCGTCGACCAGCATCGACGCGGTCGCCGCCCCACTTCCGGGTCGAGCCGGTCAACTGTGACATGTCAGGCACTGCTCAGTATTGACGGAAGTAATTCATTATGTTAGCGCTCACATTCCTGGGCAAGAAAGGCGTCCCTCATCCCCGGCACCCGACCGTCCTGCGCCTCGGACAGGGGGTGACACATTGCCTTTCTTCGTTGGATAATTGCCGCCGTTGAGCGCCGGCACCCGTGCCGCGCCGGCGCTTACCGGAGGGACAGTCGTGAAACGTGACCAGTCACCCGTGCTGCCGGGCGACGGCCCTACGGACTATGCCCGTTACATGCGCACCGATGAGCTGCTCGATCTGCAGCGCCGCCCGGAGGAGATGCTCCACCGCGACGAGTTGCTCTTCCAGGTGGTGCACCAGTCCGCCGAGTTGTGGCTGAAGCTCGCCGGCGCCGAGCTGACCGCCGCCGTCGCGCGGACCGAGGCCGCAGACCCGCTGGCGGCAACGGCGTTGCTGGCCCGCGCGACGCTCGCGGTCCGGCTGGTCACCGACCAGTTGGCGATGTTCGGCCACCTGTCACCGGTCGACTTCCAGGCGATGCAACCCGCGCTGGGCAACGGGTCCGGCGCCGAGTCACCCGGCTGGCGGCAGGTCGCGTCGGTGAGCCGACAGCTCGGCCGGGCCTTCGCCGAACAGCTCACCGCCCGGGGCGACACGCTCCGCACGCTGCCGCCGGGCGACCCGACACACCGGCTCGCCACGGCGATGATCGCCTGGGACGAGCAGGTCGCCCAGTGGCGGGCACGCCACTACCAGGTCGCCCTGGCGGTCGGCGGCCACCCTCCCGACGGCAGCCCGGGCAGCCCGGCCACGGTGCTCGCCAAGCTCACCGAGCACCGGTTCTTCCCCGAACTGAGGCCGACCCGACCGGACACCGACCTGGCGGCAGCGACCCATTCCCGCCCCGCAGAGGCATGACGAGCCGCGCCACTCGAAAAATCGTCGGCGCTCCCCCTGACAGATCCCATCCGAGGTGCGGTTCGTGCATGAGCTGACGAGCTGGTCGTCCGACACGGCCGATCCCGAGCAATTTCCCTACGACCCGGTACTCGCGGAATTTCATCGCGCCGGTAAACACTTCGTCAAAAAGGAACTGCTGGCCCTGCTGGACCAGGTCCGCGCCCAGGTGAACGCCCCGACGGCCGTCGCCCGCCAGTTGTCCGCCTTCCTCGACGTGGCGCTCGACAAGTGGGACGACCGGTACGACTACCGCAGCTACCTGGCCCTGCCCCTGCTCCCCCTACCCACCGCCGCCGCCTCCGCCGGCCGCCCGGAGGTCACGCCGGCCGACGCAACCCCAGCGGGCGGACCGGCGGGACGGAGCGGAGCGGGCCGGCCGGCCGGGCAGGTGGCCCAGACCAGCGGGCGGCGGGAACGCGACCGGCTGCTGATCGACCTGGTCGCCGACGCCCTCGCCTTTGAGCTGGCCGCCGCGACCGGCGCGACCGACCTGTTCCCCGAGCAGCGGCCGGGTCCGGCGTTGGTGGCCAAGCGGTACCGGCTCGGGGTGCGGGCCGTGCGCGCCGCACTGACCCGGCTCGGCCTGGCCGGGCTGGTCGACGACCCGGACCCGGTGGCGGCAGCGGTGGCGCTGCACCGGCTCGCCGGCACCGGTCGCGACCCCGCCCGCGAGCGGGTGCTGCGGCTGAGCATGTTGCCGGTCTACGTCTCCCACGACGAGTACCTGTTCATCCGGGTCCTCCAGGCGTACGAGTGTGTCTTCGCCGGGGTCGCCGAGGAGTTGCGGGGCACGATCACCGCGTTGGCCACGGCCCGTCCCCGCCGCGCCGCCGCCCGGCTGGCGTACGCCCAGGAGTTGATCAGCGGCACCGGTCCGCTCTTCTCGCTGCTGGCCACCATGCAACCGACGGCGTTCCGGACGTTCCGCGAGTACACCGAGGGGGCCAGCGCGATCCAGTCCCGTTCCTACAAGCTGATGGAGTCGCTGTGCCGTCCCCCCGCGCCGGACCGGTTGGACTCCACCGCGTACCGGTCGGTGCCGGAGGTGCGCGACCTGGTGCGGGCCGGCCAGCCGTCGATCGACCAGGCCTACCGGACGGCGGTCCGCGACGGGCTGCTACGGGGCACCGACCACGCGCTGGTACGGCAGCGGATGGCGGCCTTCGCCGAGGCGCTGCTGACCTGGCGACGCACCCACCACCGGCTGGCGGTCCGGATGCTCGGTGCGCGCTCCGGCACCGGCTACACCGAGGGCACCCCCTACCTGGCGGCCGTGCGTGCCGATCCGGTCTTCACCACCGTTTCCGCAGACCCGGGTCTCCCCCGGACCGACCCGATTGGAGGCTGCTCCGAGTGAGCGGACCCGACACCCTCCCGGCAGGCTGCCTGGACGCCGCCGCGCACGCCGCCCTGCGCGCCGAGTTCCCGCTGCTGGAGACCTGTGTCTATCTCAACAACAACTCCACCGGCGCAACGCCCCGGGGCGTCGAACGGGTGCTCACCGACTACTGGGAGACCCTGCGCGGCTGGCGCGACGACGTGTGGCAGGGCTGGCACGTCGGTCTCGACCGGTACGCCGACTCGATCGCCGCGCTGCTCGGTGCGCCCGCGGGCAGCGTGGTCACCGACGCGAACCTGAGCACCCTGCTGGCCCGGGTGCTGTCCTGCTTCGACTACCGCCCACCGCGTGACCGGATCGTCACCACCGACCTGGAGTACCCGACGGTGCCGTTCATCGGCGCCGCGTTCCGCCGTTACGGCGCACGGCTCGACGTGGTCGGCACCGGTGGACCCCGGTTCGACCAGGACGCCATCGAGGCCCGGGTCGACGAACGGACGCTGCTGGTCTGCGTACCGCATGCGAGTTTCTCCTCCGGGGCCACCATCGACCTGCCCCGGCTGGTCGCCCGCGCCCACGACGTCGGCGCCCTGGTGGTGGTGGACGCCTTCCAGACCGTCGGCGCGGTCCCGCTGGACGTGACCGCGCTCGGCGTCGACATCGTGCTCGGCGGCGCGCACAAGTGGCTGTGCGGGGCCGGCACCGCGTTCCTCTACGTCCGCCCCGACCTGGTCGAGCGGCTGGCACCGGCGGCGACCGGCTGGCAGGCCGGTGACCGGGCGTTGACCTTCCGGGTGTCGACCGGGTGGGCGGCGGGGGCGCAACGCTTCGCCGGCGGCACGCCGTACCCGCTGACCTCGCTGATCTCCCAGGTCGGCCTGGACCTGCTGGCGGGCGTCGGGATCGGGGCGATCCGGGCGCACTCGCTGGCCCTGACCCAGCGGGTCCTGGACCGGGCGGCGGCGGCCGGCATCGCGGTGGTGAGCCCCACCGACCCGCAGCACCGCGGTGGGGTGGTGTGCCTGGACGTCCCCGACGGCGAGGCGGTCAAGCGGCGGTTGGCCGCGCGGAACATGATCTGCAGCTGGCGGGGTTGGCTGCGGGTCGGGCCGCACGTCTACAACACCCTCGACGAGGTCGACGCGTTCATGGACGCGCTGGCCGAGGAGTCGAGCCGGTGACCGTCACCCTGTCGCCCCGGGCGCTGATGAGCCTGCTCGTCAACGGCCCCAAGGCCGTCGACGTGCTGGAGACCGCGCTGACCCTCGGTCTGCTCGACACACTGGAAGCCGGCCCGGTACGCCTCGACGCGCTGGCCACCCGGCTCGGGGTGCGCCCGCTGCGGCTCTACAAGTTCCTCGACTGCCTGGAGAGCCTCGGCTGCGTCACCCGCCACGAACCCGGTGACGACATCGCCGGGGCCAGCTACCGGGCGGTGCCGGGGCTGCGGGACGCCGTGCTGGCGGTGGTCGGCCCGGACGCGATCGACCGGGACCGGGACCGCTACCCGTGGCGACTGCTGCACGGCCGGCTCGCCGAGAGCCTGCGCGGCGAGGTCGGGATGACCGACGACGACTTCGCCTGGCCACCGAAGACCGACGCGCAGACCGCCGACTTCGAACGCAGCATGGCCGCCGGGCTCGGCCCGGTGATCGAGACGCTGCGCCGGCACGCCGACCGGTTGTGGCCGGACCGGCGACGCCTGCTGGACGTCGGCGGCGGCGACGGCACGCTCGCCGCACACATCCTCGACACCGCCGGCGACCTACGGGCCGACGTGTTCAACCTGGCGCCGGTGGCACCCCTGGTGGCGGCCACCCGGGTCGCCCGGGGGCACCCCGACCGGTTGGGGTTCGTCGGCGGCGACTTCCTGGCCGGGCCGCTGCCGGCGGGCTATGACGCGATGGCCTTCGTCCGGGTGCTGCACGACTGGCCCAACGACGTGGCCCGGCACCTGGTGGAGCAGGCGTACGCCGCGCTGGAGCCGGGTGGGCTGCTGCTGATCGGCGAGGAGTTCCGCACCCCGGACCGGTTGGCCGTGCAGTTCTTCTGGAGCTACTTCCTGATCGGGGTGGACAGCTGCGTGAGCCGGCTGCGGGAGGTCGAGTTCTACACCGGGCTGCTCGCCGAGGTCGGCTTCACCCGGGTCGCGGTGCTGCCCGGCGGGTGGGAGCTGATCACCGCGTACAAGCCGGGCTGACCCCACCGGCCCGGCGTCGACGCTGCTCCCGTCGACGCCGGGCGGTGCGGGTCAGGGGCGGCGGGCCAGCACCGCGCCGTTGGCGCCGGGTGCCTCGAACGGCACCGTGCGGACGTCGACGAAACCGGCGTCGGCCAGCCAGGCGGCGTACTCGGCGCCGGAGTAGTTCTTGCCGCCCTCGGTCTCGACGAGCATGTTCATGCCCATCAGGGCGGCCTCCGGCGGACCGGTGCGCTCGTCGTTGAGCAGCAGCTCACAGACCACGACCACCCCGCCGGGCGGCAGCGCGGCGTGACAGCGGGCCAGCAGCGCCCGGTTGGTCGGCTCGTCCCAGTCGTGCAGGATCATGCTGAGCAGGATGACGTCGTGCCCGTCCGGCAGGGCCGGGTCGGCGAGGAAGTCACCGGCGACCGCGTCGATCCGGCCGGTCAGGCCCGCCTCCGCGATCCGCTCCTCGGCCCGGACGCAGACGTGCGGCAGGTCCAGGATCGTCGCCCGCAGCTGCGGCAGGCGGTGGCAGAACTCGATCGGGAACGCCCCCGCGCCGCCGCCCACGTCGAGCAGCCGGCGGTGCGCGCCGAAGTCGTACGCGTCGGCCAGCGCGCGGGCGGTGAACCGGGAGGTGGCGAACATGGCGTCCCAGAACTGGGCGATCAACTCCGGGTCGGCGGTGTCGAACAACGAGTCCTGTTGCTGCGGATCCCAGGTGAGCGGCCGGTTGCCGCGCAACGCCTCGCCCACCCGGTGCCAGGGCAGATAGGTACGCAGGTCGGAGTAGCGCACCTGCGCCCCGAAGTAGTAGGGCTGCCCCTCGACCAGGAACTGTTCGGCCAGCGCGGAGTTGCGGTAGCCGTCGCCGACCTTGTCGAGCAGCCCCAGCGACGCGCTGGCCGAGAGCAGCAGGTCGGCGGGGCGTTCGTCGAGCCCGAACTCGGCGGCGGCCTCGGCCAGGGTGACCGTCCGCCCGCCGGCCAGGCGGGTGAACAGTCCGAACTCGACCCCGACGGCGAGGGTCTTGAAGCCCCAGACACCGGCGACGAGACTCATGAGAGGAGTGGGAGTGATCATGGAGACATAAGATCATGGAATGGTGACGGGGTGGCAGGCACCGGTCACTATGGAGTAATGATTCGCTTCGTCCTGAACCTGCTGTGGCTCATCCTCGGTGGCGGAATCGTGCTGGCGCTCGGCTACTTCGTGGCCGCGGTGATCTGTTTCGTCCTCATCATCACCATCCCGTTCGGCGTCGCCTCGCTGCGGCTGGCGTCGTACTCGCTGTGGCCGTTCGGTCGCACCCTGGTCGCCAAGCCGGGGGCCGGTGTGCCGTCCGGGCTGGCGAACGTGCTGTGGGTGCTGCTGGCCGGCTGGTGGCTGGCGCTGACCCACCTGCTCGCCGGGATCGCGCTCTGCGTCACGATCATCGGCATCCCGTTCGGCATCGCCAACTTCAAGCTCGTCCCGGCGGCGTTCTGGCCGCTCGGCCGGGAGGTCGTCGAGGCTCCCTGAGCACCCGCCGGGTCGGGACGTTCCCCGACCCGGCCGTCGGGACGGCCCCGGCCGGCGGTCAGGCCCGGCGGTCAGGCCCGGCGGTCGGGCGCGGCGGCCCCGGCGATCAGGCGCGGCGGTCGGCGTGCAGCCGGTCCAGGTGGGCGGCGAGTTCGTCGGTGATCAGCAGGTCGGTGCGGATCCGGTCGTGCGGGTAGCCGGCCCGGCCGATCATGTGCGCGGCGACCGGCGCGGTAGCCAACTGGAACGCACCGACCAGGACCAGGGTGGTGACGTCCACCCCGGTCCGCAGCCGCAGCGCACACCCGAGCAGCACCAGCAGCAGGCCGAGCACCTGTGGCTTGGCCGCCGCGTGCATCCGGGACAGCAGGTCGGGGAAGCGGACCAGGGCGACCCCGGCGGCCAGGCTGAGCAGCGCGCCGCCCAGCAGACAGACCGCGGCCACCACGTCCAGCACCGCGTCGACGCTCACCGGTCGTTCCGCCGGGAGGCGAACCGGGCGACGCTCACCGACCCGACGAAGCCGAGGATGGCCAGCACCACGAGGATCGGCAGCGCGGTCGCGTCCCGGCTGTAGGCGGCCTCGGTGGCCACGGCGGCGACCACGATGGCCAGCAGCACGTCGGTGGCGACCGCCCGGTCGAGCACGGACGGCCCCCGGACGATCCGGGTGAGGGTGAGCGCGCCGGCCACCGCCAGCAGCACGGTGACGATCACGGCGACAGCGGTCATCTCGAAGTCCCTTCCAGGGCGGGCGGGGTGTGCTCACGGACCAGGCGTAGCTCCTGCGCCGAGCCGATCGCCTCGATCAGCCGGGCCTCCAACTCCAGCACCCCGCGGCGGAACTGCTCGACCTCGGCGCGGTCGCGCACCCCGAGGATGTGGACGTAGAGGATGCCGGCGTCCCGGTCGACCTCGACGATGAGGCTGCCGGGCACCAGCGACAGCGCCTCGGCGGTCAGGGTCAGGTTGAGGTCGGAGCGGACCCGCAACGGCACCGCGATGATCGCGCCCAGCGGGGGGTGCCCGAACCGCAGCGCCAGCGCCGCGATCTGGACGCTGGCCACCACCAGGTCGCGCAGGAAGCGCAGGGTGAACCGCAGCAGCGGCAGGGGGTGCAGCCGCCCGGCGAAGGTCACCGGGGGCAGCGGGAAGACGGTCAGCACCACCATCCCCACGACCAGCCCACCGAGCACGTTGGCCCAGCTCAGCGTCCCCCAGAGCAGCACCCAGACGGTGACCAGGACGATCATCGCGACGGCCCGGTTGCGGCGACGGGCCGCCGGGGTCAACGGCAGATCCTCGGGATGCTCCGGCGGTGCCGGGTCCCCGGAGCGCTGCGGCGACAGGTCCTCGGGTGGCGGCGGCGACAGGTCCTCGGACCGCTGCGGCGGCGGATCGTGGCTCACGGGGTACCCCCGGGGTAGACGGCCTCGACGTACGGGGTGCGCCGCAGCAGGTCGTCCGCGGCGTCGGAGCTGAGGTCGAACAGCGGTCCGGCCACCACGGTCAGCCCCAGCCCCAGCACCACCAGGGCGACCGTCGGCGCGATCATCAGGCGGGGCAGCATCGCGCCCGGGTGGGCGTCACGGTCCGGCCCCCGGTAGGGCTGCTCCACCCCGTCGGTGCGGACGGTGTGCACGCTGTCCTGCGGCTCGGGCATCTCCGGGTGCGGGCGACGCCAGAACGCCAGGTTCCACACCCGGGCGATGGCATAGAGGGTGAGCAGGCTGGTCAGCAGCCCGCCCGCGACCAGCACCCAGGCCAGCGGGCCGCCGTCGTCCACCCCTGCCTGGACCAGCCCGAGCTTGCCGAGGAAGCCGGAGAACGGTGGGATTCCGGCCAGGTTCAGCGCGGGGACGAAGAACAGCACGGCGAGCAGCGGCGACAGCCGGGCCAGCCCACCGAGGCGGTCCAGCGCGGTGCTGCCACCCCGGCGTTCGACCAGTCCGGCGGCGAGGAAGAGGGTGGTCTGG
Organism: Micromonospora matsumotoense; assembly: GCF_900091525.1. GTDB lineage: Bacteria > Actinomycetota > Actinomycetes > Mycobacteriales > Micromonosporaceae > Micromonospora > Micromonospora matsumotoensis. The sequence continues at coordinate 367,360 of NZ_FMCU01000002.1, read as the reverse complement.
ATGGTGATGTGGTGCACCACGTAGAAGATCGCGGCGGCCAACCCGAGCGACGAGCTGAGCCCCACCCCGAACAACATGTACCCGATGTGGCTGATCAGGGTGAACGACAGCAGTCGTTTGATGTCGGACTGGGCCACCGCGCCGAGGATGCCGACCAGCATGGTCAACGCCGCCACCACCAGCAGCAGGTCGGCGGTCCGACCGCCGGGGAACAGCAGCGTCTCGGTGCGGATGATGGCGTACACGCCGACCTTGGTGAGCAGGCCGGCGAAGACGGCGGTGACCGGCGCGGGCGCGGTCGGGTAGCTGTCGGGCAGCCACGCCGACAACGGGAAGACCGCCGCCTTGATGCCGAAGGCGAGCAGCAGCATCCCCTGCAGCACCAGCCGCAGGTCGTCCGGGAGCGCGTCGAGCCGGTCGACGAGCTGGGCCAGGTTGAGGGTGCCGGTGGCGGAGTAGACCAGCCCGATGGCCACCAGGAAGATCAGCGACGACAGCAGGCTGACCACGACGTACGTGGTGCCGGCCCGGATCCGGGTCTCGGTGCTGCCCAGGGTGAGCAGCACGTAGCTGGCGACCAGCAGGATCTCGAAGCCGACATAGAGGTTGAACAGGTCACCGGAGAGGAAGGCGTTGCACACCCCGGCGGTCAGCACCAGATAGGTGGGGTGGTAGACCGACAGCGGGGTGTCCTCGTGCCCGTCGGCCATGCCCTGCCCGATGGAGTACACCAGCACGCAGAGCGTCACGGCGGCGGACACCACCAGCATCAGCGCGGCGAGCTGGTCGGCGACCAGCACGATGCCCAGCGGCGCCACCCAGCCGCCGACCTCGACGACGAGCGGCCCGTCGATCGAGGAGCGGACCAGCAGGGTGGCGGCCACCGCCACGGTCGCGGTGAGCACGGTGAGGCTGACCCACCGCTGCGCGCGGGGCCGGCTGGCCAGCAGCAGGGTCAGGGCCGCGCCGAGCAGCGGCATCACCACCGGCAGTGGGACGAGGTAGTTCATGCGTCCCGCCCCCGCTCGCCGGCCGCTGCCGCCACCGACGCCGCCGACGACCGTCGGCTGTCCGGATCGGGCCGGCCGTCGGGGTCGAGCTGGTCGTCGGAGTCGGGCTGGTCGGCGTCGTCGGTGCCCGGCCCCTCGTCCCGGTCGGCGAGGTCCATGATCCGCCGGTCCTCCACGTCGTCCTGCACCTCGTCGTGACCGTTGAGGTGCCAACTGCGGTACGACAGCGCCAGCAGGAACGCGGTCATGCCGAGGGTGATGACGATGGCGGTGAGCACCATCGCCTGGGGCAGCGGGTCGCTCATCTCCCCGGCGTCGGTGGTGCCGACGATCGGCGGGCCACCGGCCCGGCCACCGGTGAGCAGCAGCAGGTTGGCGCCGTTGCCGAGCAGGATGACGCCCATCAGCACCCGGGTGAGGCTGCGCTCCAGCAGCAGGGTCACCCCGGCGGCGAAGAGCACACCGACCACCACGATGTAGGTGAGGTTGGGGGTCACACCAGCTCCTTGTCCCGTACGTCGTCGCGGGCGTCCTCCTGCTGACGGTCCATCTCGGCGCCGAGGCTGCGCAGGATGTCCAGCACCAGGCCCACCACGATCAGGTAGACGCCGACGTCGAAGAAGACCGACGAGACGAAGTGGACCTTGCCCAGCAGTGGCAGGTGGAGGTCGAGCACCGCGCTCTGGAGGAACTCCCCGCCCAGCGGCATCGCGGCCACCCCGGTCCCGACGGCGAGGAAGAGCCCGGCGCCGAGGACCGCGCCGGCGTCGACCGGGGCGGCGGCATTGAGTTCCCGGCGTCCGCCGGCCAGGTAACGCACGGCCAGGGCCAGTCCGGCGACCAACCCGGCGGCGAACCCGCCGCCGGGGGCGTTGTGCCCGGAGAAGAGCAGATAGACGGAGAAGAGCACGATGGCGTGGAAGAGCAGCCGGGTGACCACCTGGAGGATCACCGAGTGCCGGTGCGCCTCGAAGCCGGCGGTCAGCCAGCGTGGCCCGCCGCCGGCCGGCCGGGGGTCGGGGACGGCGCTGCGCCGGTCCAGGTCGCGGGAGCGGCGGAAGATCAGGCTGGCCACGCCGGTGGCCGCCACCACCAGCACGGCGATCTCGCCCATGGTGTCCCAGGCCCGGATGTCGACCAGGATCACGTTGACCACGTTCTTGCCGCCGCCGTAGGAGACCGCCTCGTCGGGGAACCGGTCGGAGATCGGGGTGGCCAGCCGGCCGCTCGCCGCGACCCAGGCCATCCCGGACACGACCGCGCCGACGGCGACCCCGATCGCGATCCGGCCGCGCCGGCTGGCCCGGATCGGCCGGGCGGAGAACTTCACCGGCAGCCGGCGCAGCACCAGCACGAACATGACGATGGTGACGGTCTCCACCAGGAACTGGGTCAGTGCCAGGTCCGGCGCGCCGTGCAGGACGAACATCAGGGCGGTGCCGTAGCCGGCGACGCCGACCAGGATCATCGCGGTGAGCCGGCGCAGCGCGCGGGCGGCCATCACGGCGGCGACGATCACCAGGGCGGCGACGACGGCCTGCAGCGGGGTGTCCCAGGCGCGGAACTGCCGGGGCCACGGCCCCCCGGTGAGCAGCGCCCCGCCGGGCAGCACGACCAGCACCACCAGGATGATCCCGAGGTAGAACGGCAGTGAGCCCCGCTGGGTGGCACCGGTCAGCTCCACCGCGAGCCGGTCCACCCCGGCGACCACCCGCTCGTAACCGGCGGCGCCGTCGAGCGGCGTCCACCGGGTCGCCCGCAGCCGTCCCCGGTGCAGCAGCAGGAACAGGCCACCGCCGACCGCCACCGCGAGCGCGGACAACCCCAGCGCCGGGGTCGGGCCGTGCCACAGCGCCAGGTGGTAACCGGGCTCGGCGGCGGAGAACCCGTCGGCGTACGGGGCGAGCAGCCCGTCGAACGCCGGGGCGGCGACGCCGACCGCCAGCCCGGCGACGGCGAGCAGCGCCGGGGCGGCGAGGAACGACCAGCCCGCCGGGTGCGGATCGGCCGGCGCGACACCGGGCTTGGTGGCGAACGCCCCCCAGAGGAACCGCAGTGTGTACGCCACGGTCAGCGCCGAACCGGCCACCACCCCGGCCAGCACCAGCAGGTCGGCCGTACCGCCGTGGTGGAACGCCTCGAAGGCGGCCTCCTTGGCGACGAAGCCGGCCATCGGCGGCAGCCCGGCCATCGACGCGGCGGCCAGCACGGCGATCCCGGCCAACGCCGGTGCGCGCCGGCCGAGCCCGCTGAGTTCGCGCAGGTCGCGGGTGCCGGTGGTGCGGTCGACGATCCCGACGACGAGGAAGAGGGTGGCCTTGAACAGGGCGTGCGCCAGCACCATCGCCGCGCCGGCCAGCGCGGCGTCGCGGGTGCCGGCGCCGAGGACCACCATCAGCAGCCCGAGCTGGCTGACCGTGCCGTAGGCGAGGAGCAGTTTCAGGTCGGTCTGGCGCAGCGCCACCCAGGCGCCGAGGAAGAGGGTGGCCAGGCCGGCGACGAGCAGCACCACCCGCCAGGCGGTCACCCCGGCGACCGCCGGGCCGAGCAACGCGACCAGGAACACCCCGGCCTTGACCATCGCCGCGGCGTGCAGGTAGGCGCTGACCGGGGTGGGCGCGGCCATCGCGCCGGGCAGCCAGAAGCTGAACGGCACGATGGCCGACTTGCTGAGCGCGCCGAGCAGGATCAGCATCAGCGCCGTGACCAGGTAGCCGCCGCCGGGCAGGTCGGTGGCGACGACCGACCAGCGGTAGCTGCCGGCGTGCTGGCCGAGCATGACGAACCCGGCCAGCATGGCCAGCCCGCCCAGGGTGGTGACCAGCAACGCCTGCATGGCGGCCCGCCGGCTGGCCCGCTTGGCCGGGTCGTAGCCGATCAGCAGGTAGGAGAAGACGGTGGTCAGTTCCCAGAAGACGTAGAGCAGCAGCAGATCGTCGGAGACGACCAGGCCGAGCATGGAGCCGGCGAAGGCGACGAAGACCGAGGCGAAGCGGCCCAGCCCGGGGTCGTCGGAGCGGAAGTACCGGGCGCTGTACGCCAGCACCAGCGCGCCGACCCCGCCGACCAGCACCACCATCAGCCAGGACAGGGTGCCCATCCGCAGGGCGATCTCCAGGCCGATCCGGGGCACCCACGGCCAGGTCTCCACCACCGGCTCGCCCGACCGGACCCCACCGGTACGGGTCAGCGCCCAGACCAGCGTGGCGGCCGGGGCCAATGCCACGGCGTAGAGCGCACGGCGGCCGAAGCGGCGTACCAGCCCCGGGGCGACCACGGCTGCCAGTGCGTGGACCGCCACCAGGACCAGCACATACCCTCCTCGAAGATCACAGTCGGGAGCCACCCACCCGGCCGGGGCGGTGCGGGACCGGCGGCGCGGGGACGGGCGTCCCCGGGTCGCGCGGCCACCGCAGCGGTGGCGTCACCCATGGTTTGTCGGTGTGTCGTGGTACCCGGTCAGTGGCCGGCGAGCACGTCCACGGCGGCCGTGGTGGCCGCTTCCGCCCCCGCGACGACGACCTCGTCGCCGGTGAGCAGGACGTAGTCGTCGCCGGGGGTCGGGACGACCCGGCCGGCGCGGACCACCGCCAGCAGCGACAGCGGCCGGCCGGACAACGCGGTGTCCCGCCAGCGTCTTCCGTCGGCGACGCCGCCCACGGCGACGGGTATTCGCACGACCGTGACGCCGGGTAGCTGGCGTTCCAGCTCGGCGAGGTGGTCAACGGTGACCGCCTGGTGGAGCACCCCGGCGACGGCCTGCGCCTCGGACTGGTCGAGCACCAGCGTGCAGAGCGCGGTGTCGCTGTCGTCGGGGTGGTAGATCACCACGTCGCGACGCCCACCGGGGTGGGAGATGACGCTGGCCTGTTGGCCGTGCGTGGTGGCGAAGCGCTGGCAGAGTCCGACCCCGGGAATGACCGTACGTTCGAACCGCATGCCGACCTCCCTCGCCCACCTGTCCAGGGGGCGTCGACCGGTAACGGCCGCTCGCCCCTTCATCCCTATCATGATCAGGCGTGATCGCCCACCTCCACCGTCCCGCGATGCGGGAAACCTGGACGTCAGCGCCCACCTCGACGGACCCTCGGCAGCCGCGGGGCGACCGGAGCGGGCCCCGCGACCGGCACCGGCCCGGTCAACGGCGGTCGGCCCGGCCGGCGGACGGGCGGCCGGCATCGACGCGGTGCGTCAGCGGACCTCGGTGCGTTCGGCGGACCGGTGGCGGCTCGGTGGCTCGTCGCGGTCGATACGCAGCTCGCGTTCCAACTCGGCGATGACCGCCCGCAGGTCGTCCAGGCGCTGGGTCAGGGCGATCCGGTCCACCTCGTCGGGCACGCCGTCGCCGTCGCCGTCGTAGCCGGGGGCCAACCGCTCGGTCATCTCCAACCGGCGGGCCTCCTCCATCGAGTTGACGATGACCGCGATCAGGATGTTCAGCAGCAGGTTGACCGTGATGATCACGTAGCTGACGTAGTAGAGGAGGGTCCACGGGGACAGCGCCATGCCCTGCTCGACCAGATCCGGCAGGGTCTCCAGGGAGAGCAGCACGAACAGGGTCAGCAGCGACCGGCCGATGTCGCCGTACTGCTCCGGGTAGGCCCGACCGAAGATCAACCAGCCGGCCATGCCGTAGACGTAGAGGGTCACCATGGCCAGCGCGAGGAACCCGCCCACCCCGGGCAGGCTGCGCCAGAGCGCGGCCACGATCGTGCGCAGGCCGGGCGAGAAGCGCACCAGGCGCAGCACCCGGGCCACCCGGACGACGCGCAGCAGCGCCGAGTCGCCGTGCAGCCCGGGGAGGAAGATCGCCGCGATCACCACCAGGTCGAAGACGTTCCACCCGTGCCGGAGGAAGTCCTGCGGCCGACGCCCGTACGCCAGCACCCGGACGGCGATCTCGACGACGAAGGCGACCCGGAAACTCAGCTCCAACCAGTGCAGCGCCGGCCGGGCCGGGCCGAGATCCGGATAGGTCTCCACTCCGAGCACCGCCGCGTTGGCCATGATGAGCACCACGATCGCCGCCTCGAAGGGACGCGACCGGGCGATCCGGGCACACCACTGCGCCAGGCCGGACGGGCGGGCCGGCCCGGGCTCAGGGGCCCGCCGTCGGGCGGGAACGGGCAGGGGCGGCACTGGTCACCGGGTCCCGCGGCGGGACGGGAACGCGGCAGCCATGCCGACACCCTATCGGCCATCCCGGACGGTCACCGACGGCGACGGATCGGGCACCGACCACCTCCGGTCACAGCTTCTCGCCGCGACATTGAACGACCGACGCCCGGACTTCGTACATCCCGGTGAAGGGAGTTGCTCATGAAGCGCATGACCCCGTTGCTCACCCTGCTGACCGGGACCGGCATGGCCGCCGTCCTGTTCGCGATGAGCGCCCAGGCGGCACCGCGTACGGTCGACCCCCGGACGGCCGCGAACGCGGCGGCCCCGCCCGAGGCCGCCGTCGTGTCGCCCGCCGCACCGGCGGAGCCGCCACCGGACGCTGCCCCGGCGGAGCCGTCGGAGCAGCGGGGCCAGCCCGCTCCGTCGCAGACAGCACCGCCGACCACGCCGCCTGCGGCCAAGGCCGACTCCAACTGGACCGGGCGGCTCGACGGCGGCGCCACCATCGCGATCACCGTCACCGACGGCAAGGCGGTGGCGTACGTCTGCGACGGCAAGAAGCTGGAGGTGTGGCTCAACGGCACCGCCGCCAACGGCAAGATGAAGTTGACCGGCAAGAAGGGCGAGGTGCTCACCGGCTCCTTCGGCGACGGTGCCGCCTCCGGCGAGATGGTGGTGGGCCAGCGGCGGTGGAAGTTCACCGCCAAGCAGACCAGCAAGCCTGACCCGGTGCTCTACCGGGCCACCTCGCAGCAGCGCCGCTCCGGCGTCGACGGCGGCTGGATCATGCTGCCCGACGGCAGCCAGATCGGGGTGGTCACCCGCAACGGCACGCCCGTCTCGGCCCCGCCGCTGGACCCCGCGTTCGGCACCACCATCCTGGACGGCCGGACCGTCACCGCGGCGCCGGTGGCGGCCGACCCGGGTGCCGGTGAGTGATGACAGCCCGCCGCAGATTCGAGACCGACGTGGGACGCGGTCTCGACGACGGGCCGTCCGTCCGGGTCCTGTCCGACCTCCCACCCGCCGACCTCCCGCCCGTCCCGACCGGTACGCCGTCCGCCGGGTCCGACGCGCCGCCCGCCTCGGTGGTGGTGCCGCTGCTGGTCGGGGCGGCGGTCGCGGTGGCCATCGGGGCGTACGCCCGGGTGCACCAGCCCACCGGGATCGCGGTCAACGTGGCCGGCTTCTCCAGCCCCCAGGCGGTCAAGGTCTGGCTGGGCAGCGGGGCGGCCTTCTTCGCCGTGGTGCAGTTGGTCACCGCGCTGTCGATGTGGGGCCGGCTCGGCAGCTTCTCGCCCTCCTGGGCGGGCGGGCTGCACCGGTGGAGCGGCCGGGTGGCGTTCCTGCTGACCGTACCGGTGGCGGTGCACTGCCTCTACGCGCTGGGCTTCGCCGACTATGACCTGCGGACCCTGCTGCACTCGCTGCTCGGCTGCCTCTTCTTCGGGGTGTTCACCATGAAGATGCTGGCCCTGCCCAAGCGGGGGCTGGCCGGTTGGGTGCTGCCGGTCGTCGGTGGGCTGCTCTTCACCGTCCTGATGGGAATCTGGGTGACCTCGTCGCTGTGGTACTTCACCACCTTCGGGGTGGGCACCTGACGCGGGGACGGCACCTGACGCGGGGTGGACGTGGGATGCAGGGGTGGCATGTGAACAGGGCGGGCGTGTGACACACGAGAGGAACGACGGGCAGATGTGCGACGAACGTGGGGCGGGGTGTTCGTCTCGGCGGACCCTGCTGGCCGGCGCCGGCGGGGTGGGCGTGGTCGCCCTGCTCACCGGTTGCCAGACGTACGGTGAGTCGACGGCCCCGGCGGCCGCTCCGGCGGCCAGTGGATCCGCCGGCGCTCCTGCGGATGGCAACCCGGCCGGCGCCTCCCCGGACGCCGCCGGGCCGAGCGGTTCCCCCGCCGGAGGTGGCGAGCAGCCGCCCGCGCCCGCGGCGCTGGCCGCGGTGACGGACATCCCGGTCGGCGGCGGCAAGATCTTCAAGGCCGAGGGGGTGGTGCTGACCCAACCGGCCGCCGGCACCATCAAGGCGTTCTCGGCGACCTGCACCCACCAGGGCTGCACGGTCACCTCGGTCAAGGACGGCACCATCGTCTGCGGCTGCCACAACAGCGTCTTCGGCATCGCCGACGGCGCCGTGCAGAGCGGTCCGGCCGGTCGCCCGCTGCCGCCCCGGGCGGTGACGGTCGACGGTGACGACATCCGGCTGGCCTAGACAGCCGAGTCCAGCCACGCCATCCGCCGGGTCAGCCAGTCCCGAAGATAGCCGAGCTGCCCCGGCCAGGTGTCGGCGGTCGGGGTGACGATGGGTCCGATCTTCTCGGTGGTCAGGTTCGGCCACCGCTGGAAGTTCCGGTCGGCGGCGTTCGCCAGCGGCGCGGTGAGAGCGGCGAGGCGCGCGTCGAGCCCGGCGGCGGAGAGCGGGCCCTGGCGGAGGGCGGCCCAGCGGGCCCGGACCAGCGCCATGAACCCGGGGTCCGTGACCAGCCGGTTGATCCAGTTGTTGGGCTTCGGCCACCGGGGCTGCGCGTACTGCCAGCCGGTGGTCTCCAGGTTGTCCCCGCCGCCGATGCCGTAGGTGAGGTCGAGGTCCCACAGCGGCCCGGCGGTGATCTTGCCGCCGCGATCCTTGTGGAAGTACGAGCTGCGGGCGTACGCGTCGAAGTTGCGGGTCAGTTCGTTGACGATGAACGAGTCGACGAACGATCCCACGTCGATCCAGGCGGGATAGCCCGTGGTCGGATCGGCGAAGTCGCTCCGGTGCGCTCAGACAGCGAGCGCCTGACGGACCGACCGTTCGGCGTCCCGGCCGCCGTCTCCGGTGGCGGTGACCCGGCCGGACTCCAGCACGTAGTGCCGGGTCGCCACCCGCAGCGCGAAGCCGAGGTGCTGCTCCACCAGCAGCACCCGGATGCCGGCCCGGGTGACCAACTCGACGATCCGGTCCTGGATCTCGGCGACCACCGAGGGTTGGATGCCCTCGGTGGGCTCGTCGAGCAGCAGCAGCCGGGGTCGGGTGACCAGCGCACGGGCGATGGCCAACTGCTGCCGCTGGCCGCCGGAGAGCAGGCCGGCCCGCCGACGCAGCAGGGGGCGCAGTGCCGGGAAGAGGTCCAGCGCCTCGGCGGTGGCGGCGGCCCCGTCGCGGCGACCGTCGGCCACCAACTGGAGGTTCTCCGCCGCCGTCAGGTGCGGGAAGCACTGCTGCCCCTGCGGCACGTACGCCAGACCCCGGGCGACCCGCTGGTGCGGGGCGAGCCGGGTGACGTCCTCACCGTCCAGGGTGATCGTGCCGGCGCGGGGGCGCAGCAGGCCGACGGCGACCCGCAACAGGGTGCTCTTGCCCGCGCCGTTGTGGCCGAGCACGGCGGCCACCCCGTCGGCCGGCACGGCCACGTCCACCCCGTGCAGCACCTCGCTGCGTCCGTAGCCGGCGTGCACGCCGCGCAACTCCAACATCACGCCTCCGTTGCGGTGTCGACGCCGAGGTAGACCTCCTGCACCCGGGGGTCCGCCTGGACCTGGGCGACGGTGCCCTCGCTGAGCACCCGACCGGCGTGCAGCACGGTCACGCTGCGGGCGAACCGGCGCAGGAAGTCCATGTCGTGCTCGATGACCACCACGGTGCGGTCCCGGCTGACCGTCTCCAGCAGGGCGCCGGTGGCGTCGCGTTCCTCGTGGCTCATCCCGGCGACCGGCTCGTCGAGCAGCAGCAGCCGGGCGTCGGAGACCAGCAGCATGCCGATCTCCAACCACTGCTTCTGCCCGTGCGCCAGCGTGCCCGCCAACTGGTCACCCCGATCGGACAACCCGATCGTCTCCAGCGCGGCGACCACCTCGTCGGGGATCCGGTTGCGCCGGCGGGCCAGCGTCCACCAACTCCGGGTGACGCCGGCGGCGATGTCGAGATTCTGCACCACCGTCAGTTCCTCGAAGACCGAGGCGGTCTGGAAGGTGCGGCCGATGCCGAGCCGGGCGATGCGGTGCACGTCGCGGCCGAGCAGTTCCCGGTCACCGAAGCGGGCCGAGCCGGTGGCCCGGACCAGCCCGGTCACGGCGTCGACCACTGTGGTCTTGCCCGCCCCGTTGGGGCCGATCAGGAAACGGATGTCGCCGGGCGGCACGTCGAGGTCGACCCCGTCGACGGCGGTGAAGCCGTCGAAGGTCACCCGCAGGTCGCGTACGCACAGGCCGTCGAGTTGCGGGCCGGTCATGCCGCCGACACCTCCGTCCGGTTCTCGGCCGGCTCCACCGGCCGGCTCCGCCGCCACCACCGCGCACCGGCCGGGTCGGACCGGCGCTGCCGGGCCAGCACCCACAGCGACGCCAGGCCGCCCGGCAGGAACGCCACCACCAGCACGAACAGCAATCCCTGGAGGTACGTCCAGGTGCCCGGGAAACGTTCCGACAGGGCGGTACGCGCCCAGGCCACCGCCACCGCGCCGAGCACCGGACCGAGCAGGGTGGCCCGGCCACCCACCGCGACGCCGATGACGAACTCGATGGACGGGACGATCCCGATCAGCGCCGGTGAGATGATCCCCACCGCCGGGACGAAGAGCGCCCCGGCCAGGCCGGCCATCCCGGCGGCGATCACGTAGCCGACGAGTTTGACGCCCGCCGGGTCGTAGCCGAGGAAGCGGACCCGTTCCTCGCCGTCGCGGACCGCCACCAGCAGTTCGCCGTAGCGGCTGCGGAAAAGCTGCCGGGCCAGCGCCAGCAACGCGAGCAGGCTGGCGGCGATGATGAAGTAGACCATCCGCTGGTTGACCGGGTCGTCCAGGTCGTACCCGAAGAAGCCCTGGATGTCGGTGAGGCCGTTGGTGCCGCCGGTGGTGCCCTGCTGACCGACGAGCAGGATCACCATCGCGGCGGCGAGCGCCTGGCTGAGGATCGCGAAGTAGGCGCCGCGCACCCGGCGGCGGAAGACCAGCGAGCCGAGGCCGAACGCCACCACCATCGGCAGCAGCACGGTGGCCGGCAGCGCGATCCACGGGCTGGCGAACGGCCGCCACCACAGCGGCAACTCGTCGAGCTGGCCGTAGAGCTGCATGAAGTCGGGCAGTTCGCCGGGACCGGCGTCGGCGAGCTTGAGGTGCATCGCCATCGCGTAACCGCCCAGGCCGAAGAACACCCCCTGGCCGAGGGTGAGCATGCCGCCCCGGCCCCAGGCGATGCCGATGCCGACGCCGACCATGGCGACGCAGAGATACTTGGCCAGCAGCGACAGCCGGAAGTCCGACAGCGCCAGCGGGGCCACGGCGAACAGCAGCGCCGCGCCGAGGGCGAACCCGACGGCGGTCCGGGCCGGGCCGTCGAACCGGCGACCGCGCCGACCACCCGGCGGGGTCCCGGCCACGGCGGCGGGATCGGTGCGGACCAGCGGCGCGGCGGTCATGCGAGGCTCCTGGTACGCAGGGTGAACAGCCCCTGGGGCCGCCACTGGAGGAACGCCACGATCGCCACGAAGACGATCACCTTGGCGACGCTGAGCGTGGTGAGGTACTCGCCGGTGGCCTGGAGCACGCCCAGCGCGAAGGCGACGATCACGCTGCCCTTGAGCTGGCCGATGCCGCCGACCACGACGACCAGGAAGGCGTCGATGATGAGGTTGGTGCCCATCGTCGGGCCGATCGGACCGAGCAGGGTCAGCGCCACCCCGGCGACGCCGGCCAACCCGGAGCCGATGAAGAAGGTGGTCCGGTCGACCCGGGCGGTGGGGATGCCGGAGACGGCGGCGAGGTCACGGTTCTGCACCACGGCGCGGATCCGCCGCCCGAGCGGGGTGAGCCGCAGGGCCAGCGTCAGCGCCAGCACGGCGGCCAGCGCGAGCGCCAGGATGAACAGCCGGTTGTTGGCGACGGTGAGGCCGCCGGGCAGGGACACGTTGCCGGTCAGCAGCGCCGGGGCGCGGGTCTGCACGTTGGGGCTGCCGAAGACGTCCCGGGCCAGTTGCTGGAGCATCAGCGAGACGCCCCAGGTGACCAGCAGGGTGTCCAACGGGCGGGCGTAGAGGCGGCGGATCAGCAGCACCTCCAGCAGCACGCCCATGGTGCCGGCCACCGCGAAGGCGACCGGCAGCGCCACCAGCAGCGACCAGCCGGCGGCGGTCACGGTCTGCTGGAGGACATAGGTGGTGTAGGCGCCGGCCATGATGAACTCGCCGTGCGCCATGTTGATCACGTTCATCTGGCCGAAGGTCAGCGCCAGGCCGAGGGCGATGAGCAGCAGCACCGCGCCGATGCTGATGCCGGTGAAGAGCTGACCGAAGAGGACTGTCACGTTCGCGCTCCGAAGGGGTGGGTCGGCCCGGGCGGGGGTGCCTCCCGCCCGGGCCGGGATCGGTCAGCTCAGGCCGCTCGCCCAGGGGTAGCTCTTCAGGTACGGGTCGGGCGTGATCGGCTTGCCGGAGTTCCACACCTCGGTGATCAGCCCGTCGCCACCGACCTTGCCGATCCGGGCGGTCTTGGCGATGTGCTGGGTGGGGCCGTCCACGGTGACCAGGCCCTCCGGGGCGTCGTAGGTGATGCCGCCGGAGGCGGTCCGGACCTTCTCCACCTCGAAGGTGCCGGCCTTCTCCACCATCGACTTCCACAGGTGCACCGCGACGTAGGCGGCCTCCATCGGGTCGCTGGTCGGCTTGTCCGCGCCGTACTTCGCCTTGTAGGCGGCGACGAACTTCTGGTTCGCCGCGCCGGGGGTGGTCTGGTAGTAGTTCCAGGCGGTCAGCTGGTCCTTGAGGTACTGGGTGCCGATCCCCTTGACCTCCTCCTCGGCGATCGACACCGACACCACGGGCATGCTCGCGGCGGTCAACCCGGCGGAGGTGTACTCCTTGAAGAACGCCACGTTGCTGTCGCCGTTGAGGGTGTTGAACACCGCGTCGGCCTTGGACGAGCGGACCTTGTTGACGATGGTGCCGAACTCGGTGGAGCCGAGCGGGGCGTAGTCCTCACCGAGCACGGTCATCCCGTTCGCCGCCGCGTACGCCTTGATGATCTTGTTGGCGGTACGCGGGAAGACGTAGTCGCTGCCCACCAGGTAGACCGACTTCTTGCCCTGCGCCTTGAGGTAGTCCAGGCCCGGCACGATCTGCTGGTTGGTGGTGGCCCCGGTGTAGAAGATGTACGGCGACTGCTCCAGCCCCTCGTACTGCACCGGATAGAACAGCAGCGCCTTGTTCTTCTCGAAGACCGGCTTGACCGCCTTGCGGCTGGCCGACGTCCAGCAGCCGAAGACTGCGGCGACCCGGTCCTGGGAGATCAGCTTCTCGGCCTTCTCGGCGAAGGTGGGCCAGTCCGAGCCGCCGTCCTCCCCGACCGGCACGATCTTCTTGCCCAGCACGCCACCGCCGGCGTTGATCTCCTCGACGGCCAGCATGATGGAGTCCCGCACGGTGACCTCGCTGATGGCCATGGTGCCGGAGAGCGAGTTGAGCAGTCCGACCTTGACGGTGTCACCGGAGACGTCGGCACTGACACCGGCGGTCGACTTCTCGTCGGAGGTCTTGCTGCCACAACCGGCCAGTGCGGCGGCGGCAATCAGGGTCATGGCGCCCGCCAGGATGCGGCGGCCCCGGAACTGTGACATTCAATCTCCCTGCGGAGCGATGTTCGCCGGACGATTTTCCGTGCCGACCAGCACTGGTCGACAGGTATTGCTGTGAATGATTGGCAAGCGGTGCGGTCACGATGTTCGTCGGCGGTGCCACCGGGTGACGGGTGGGGCGTCACCACGCGGTCCGCAGTGGACTTTCGGGCAGCCACAGCTTCTGCCCAGTTGATTGCCACCACGTTTCCCAGCCCTTAATTGGCTGTTTCCCGAACCGATCTCGACGCATGCAAAAAGGCCACCGTCACAATGGACGATGGCCCCGAATAAATGCACGGCACACGCCGGCCGCCCGCGCTGCGCAGGCAAACAGTCAACCGCCTGGACGCGCCCTCAACAATGGCAGGAATGGCGGATACTTCACGCAGGAAGCATCCTAGAACCCCCACCCACCCCCCTGTCAACCACCCACCCCATCCCACCCCCGCCCCACCCGCCTCCCAACTCCCCCACCCTCCGATCTCCACGGTGATCAAGAGGTTCACGTCACCAGAGCGCCGCCGGATGGCCAAAACCTCTTGATCACCGGGGCGGGACGGGCGGGGCGGGGGCGGGGGCGGGGGCGGGGGCGGGGGCGGCGGCGGCGGCGGCGGCGGGGGTCAGAGTTGGGAGAGGACGGTGAAGTCGAGGCCGTCGGCTTCGGCGAGGTAGATGCGTTGGCGGACGTGGCGGTGGCGCAGGTGCAGCTCGCCGCGGGGGCCGTGGTAGGTGACCGCGTCGGCCGCCGCGCCGATCGCCCGGACGTCCAGGGTGCGGGCCCGGGCGATCAGGGCGGCGAGCAGCATCACGCCCTCGTAGCAGGACTCCCCCAGGCTGCCCAGCGGCGGCGCGTCCACCCCGAAGCGGCGGGCGAACGCCCCGTGGAAATCCAGGTTCTCCCGGGTGACCAGGCCGGCGAAGAAACCCGCCGTGCTGAACAGTCGGCGGGTGCCGCCGATCCCGCTGGCCAGCAGCATGTTCTCGTCCATCAGGGTGCTCAACCGCAGGCACCGCTGGTCCAGTGCGGACCGACCGAAGGCCCGGTTGAACCGGACCGCGTCGGCCCCGACGAGCAGCATCAGCACCGCGTCGGCCTCGGCCCGTTCGACCTCCCGCAGCACCGGCCCGAAGTCCTCGGTACCCAACGGCAGGAACGCCCGCCCGCACACCCGCGCACCGCTGTCCCGGGCGTACCGCTGGGCGGCCCGCGCGGTCCGGCGCGGCCAGACGTAGTCGTTGCCCACCACGTACCAGCGGCGTACGCCCTGCTCCCGGGCGAGCAGCCGCATCGCCGGCCAGAGCTGCGCATCGGGTGTCTCGCTGGTCAGAAAGACCCCCTCGGTACGCTCCCCGCCCTCGTACAGGGCGGTGTAGACATACGGCACCCGGTGCGCGATGCGGGGTGCCACCGCCTGCCGGACCGAGGAGATGTGCCAGCCGGTGACCCCCTGCACCGCACCGGTCGAGACCAGTGCCTCCACCTCGGCGGCGACCTGCGCCGGTGGCGCCCCGCCGTCGACCGGCACCAGCCGCAACTCCCGGCCGAGCACCCCGCCGGCCCGGTTGACCTCCTCCACGGCCAACTGGGCACACAGCT
This sequence comes from Micromonospora matsumotoense, assembly GCF_900091525.1. Classification (GTDB taxonomy): domain Bacteria; phylum Actinomycetota; class Actinomycetes; order Mycobacteriales; family Micromonosporaceae; genus Micromonospora; species Micromonospora matsumotoensis. The sequence continues at coordinate 352,031 of NZ_FMCU01000002.1, read as the reverse complement.
CACAGGTGGGGCCGAACATGCCGGCGGGGCCCCGCATCGGAAAGACCAGCGCGACACTGACCACCGACCGGTCGACGGTCAGCCAGGGCGCTGCGCCGGTCGTGCCGCCCGACCGGGGGAACGGCTCCGGCACACCGTGGGGACCCGGCACCGGCACGGACATGCTGACATGATTGCCGGCAACCCTGGCGGGCCACCAGACCCGACCGAAAACCGGGACGCTTCGGTAACATGGCAACCCACCGAACGGGGAGAGACATGGCCGACGATCCCGCAACGCCCGTCGACCTGATGCGCGCGCTCACCCGCGCCGAACGACTGCTCGCCCGGCGGGTCGGCGCGGTGCTCGCCACCGAGGGGCTCACCGTCGAGGCGTGGCGGGTGCTGTGCCGCCTCGCCGACGGGCAGGGCCATCCGATGAGCGAGGTCTCCACCGAGGAGTCGCTGCCGCCGGGCACCCTCACGAAGATCGTCGACCAACTCGTCGACCAGAACCTGGTGCACCGTCGGATCGACCCGTTCGACCGGCGACGCATCCGGGCCTACCTCACCCCCCGGGGCCGCCGCGAACACGAACGCGTCGACGCCCTGGTCCGGGCCGAGCTGACCGGCATCATCGACGACGCGGCGCTGACCGGTCAGCTCGTCGGCCTGGTCGCCCGGCTCGACCCGCGCCGCCGCCCGGTCCGGGCCGGCTGACCGGGCGACCCGCAGCCACAGCTCAGCGGCGGCCGACGGCGTCCACCCGCGCGGTGCCCGCGGCGGCCCCCGGGCGAGGGGCCGTCACGGTGGTGACGGGCAACGGGCCGGCCGCCGCGCCCCCCACCGGGCCGACACCGCCCCCGGCGGGGGCACTGAGCAGGACACGCAGGGTGTGCGCATCGGCGGCGGTGGCGGTGAGCAGGTCGGCCGGGCCACCGGTCAGCGGCAGCCAGGCGGCCAGCGCGCCCCCAGGGGTCTGGAGGACCCGGCCCCGGGCTGCCCCGCCGACGGCCTCCACCTCGGCCGGTCCGGGCCGGCGGTCCGGGTCGACCACCAGCAGCGAGCCGGTCGCCGTCGCCCCGCCGAGCACCGCCGGCCCGGCCCAGCCCGGTGCCGCCGGGCCGACCGCCAGGGACTGCCGCAGCAGCGGCCGACCGGCGTAGTCGACCGAGGTGGCCAGCACGGCGTTGCCGGCGGACTCGCCGTACCGGCCGCAGACGAGTTCCTCACGCCAGGTCAGCCGGGCGCCCTCGGCCAACTCCACCCGGGACTCGGCGACGTGGTCGCCGCCGGCCGCCGCCACCAACTGCTCCGGCAGCCAGTGCAGGGTGCCGGCGACGCCCACCACCGCCTCCACCCGCATCCGGGAGACCGCCCCCGGCCGGCCGGGCAGGGCCACCGAGGCGGCGACGGTACGCACCCGCACCGCCGCCCCCGGCCCCACCTCGACCGTCAACCGCAGGTCGTCACCGGCCAACGGGCCGGCCGCACCGCCGACGACGTACACCGTGGCGACGCCGTCCTCGGCGGCGGCCTGCCGCAGCAGCAGCGGCGACTCCCCGCGCAGTTCGCGCAGCACGGTGCCGCCCCTGCCGTCGGCCACCGCCACCAACCGGGCGACCGCGCGCATCAGCCGACGGCCAGCCGGCCACGGTGGTGCGCCAGCTCGTGGCGGACCCAGTCGGCCACCGCGGATGCCAACGGGTCGACCACGATGGACAGGAACACCGTCGGCAGGTCACCCCGCCGGGCGCGGGCGTCGCGGTCCATCACCGACAGGTCGGCGCGCACCATCGGCGCCAGGTCGGTCTTGTTGATGACCAGCAGGTCGGCGGCGGTCACCCCGGGGCCGCCCTTGCGGGGGACCTTGTCCCCACCGGCGACGTCGACCACGAAGATCTGCCGGTCGACCAGCCCCCGGCTGAACGTGGCGGTGAGGTTGTCCCCGCCGCTCTCCACCAGCACCAGGTCCAGCGGCCCGACCCCGTCGACCAGTTCGTCGATGGCGTCCAGGTTCGCGCCGATGTCGTCGCGGATCGCGGTGTGCGGGCAGCAGCCGGTCTCCACCGCCCGGATCCGCGCCGGGTCGAGCACCCCGGCCCGGCGCAGGAAGTCGGCGTCCTCGGTGGTGTAGATGTCGTTGGTCACCACGCCCAGGCGCAGCTCGTCGGCGAAGGCCCGGCACAGCGCCGCGACCAGGGCGGTCTTGCCCGATCCGACCGGCCCGCCGATGCCCACGCGCAGCGGGCGGACGGTGGACGGTAGCGGGGCGTGCGGGTCGACCCCCGGCTCGGGGTGGGTGTGTGGCACGGTCTCGTCGTGCGGGACCGGCTCGTGCGGGGTCGGCGACACGGATTCAGGACGCAAAGAGACGCACCTCCCAGGTGGTGTGGACTTCGGCGTGGATGTCGGTGAGCGGGGCGGCCGGGGCCGGCAACCGCTCGGGTGGATCGGCAGCGGTGGCGACCGCACGGGCCGCCGTGGCGTCGCAGTCGGCGGCCAGCGCCGCCAGCACCGCGTGCACCCGGTACGGGTCGAGCCCGAGCAGCCGCACCGCCGCGCTGGCCGGGCCGGTCATCGACCCGTACGCGGCGATGGTGGCCACCGCCACCGGGTCCAGGTCGGCGGCGGCCGCGACCAGGCCGAGCACCAGCGGCTGGTGCGGGCCGGGCGGGCCGGCGGGCAGGGCCTCGAACCCGCCGGTCGGCCAGAGTTCCCGGCCGGCCCGCAGCAGGGCCCGGCCCTGCCGGCGGGACACCGCCCGCAGCGCCGGTGCGGCGGTCCGGGCGTCCAGTTCGGCGTCCAGCCGGGCCAACGTGGACCGACGGTCGACCACCCCGGCGGCCCGGTGCGCCGCCACCGCGAACGCGGCGGCGACCAGTCCGCCGGTGGCCAACCGGCCGCGCAGGAACTCGCCCAGGGTGGCCGGATCGGTGACCAGGCCGGCCGCCACCGCGGCTTCCAACCCGCCGGAGTGGGCGTGCGCCCCGGCGGGGAACCTGCCGTCGGCCAGCAGCAGTACCATGCTCGACGGGGTCATCAGAAGAGGTGGTACCGCTGGGCCATGGGCAGCTCGGACACCGGCTCCGGGTCGACCACCACCCCGTCGATGCGGACGGTGAAGGTGTCCGGGTCGACCTCGATGCGCGGCAGCGCCCCGTTCTCCGGCAGGTCCGCCTTGCCCCGCGACCGCACGTCGGCCACCGGGACCAGCGGACGACGCACGTCCAGGCGCAGGCCCGCCTCCAACGCCGCCGGCGCCACGAACGCCACGCTGGTCGCGGCGGGCACCACGCCGTACGCGCCGAACATCGGCCTCGGCAGCATCGGCTGCGGGGTGGGGATGGAGGCGTTCGCGTCACCCATCTGCGCGTACGCGATCATCCCGCCCTTGATCACCAGGTGCGGGCGGACGCCGAAGAACGCCGGGTCCCAGAGCACCAGATCGGCGAGCTTGCCGGGCTCCACCGAGCCGATCTCGCCTTCCAGGCCGTTGGCCATCGCCGCGCAGATGGTGTACTTCGCCACGTAGCGGCGGGCCCGGTGGTTGTCGGCCGGGCCGTCGCCGGGCAGCGCGCCCACCCGCCGCTTCATCACGTGGGCGCTCTGCCAGGTCCGGGTGATCACCTCGCCGACCCGCCCCATCGCCTGCGAGTCGGAGCCGATGATGGAGATCGCGCCGAGGTCGTGCAGCAGGTCCTCGGCGGCCATCGTGGACGGCCGGATCCGGCTCTCCGCAAAGGCCAGGTCCTCCGGCACCGACGGGTTGAGGTGGTGGCAGACCATCAGCATGTCGAGGTGCTCGGCGAGGGTGTTGCGGGTGTACGGGCGGGTCGGGTTCGTCGACGACGGCAGCACGTTCGGCTCCCCGGCCACCGTGATGATGTCCGGCGCGTGCCCGCCCCCCGCCCCCTCGGTGTGGTACGAGTGGATCGCCCGGCCGGCGATCGCGCGCAGCGTGTCGGCCACGAAGCCGGCCTCGTTGAGGGTGTCGGTGTGGATGGAGACCTGCACCCCGGACGCGTCGGCGACCCGCAGGCAGGCGTCGATCGCCGCCGGGGTGGTCCCCCAGTCCTCGTGCAGCTTGAACCCGCCCGCGCCGGCCCGCAACTGCTCCCACAGCGCCTCGGTGGAGACCGTGTTGCCCTTGCCCAGCAGCAGCACGTTCACCGGGAAGGCGTCCAGTGCCTCGTGCATCCGGGCCAGGTGCCAGGCGTTCGGGGTGACCGTGGTGGCCCGGGTGCCTTCGGCCGGGCCGGTGCCCCCGCCGACCAGGGTGGTGATCCCCGAGGTGAGCGCCTCGGTGACGATCTGCGGGCAGATGAGGTGCACGTGGGTGTCCACCGCCCCGGCGGTGAGGATCCGCCCGTTGCCCGCGATCACCTCGGTCGACGGACCGATCACCAGGTCGGGGTGGACGCCGGGCATGGTGTCCGGGTTGCCGGCCCGGCCCAGCGCCACGATCCGGCCGTCGCGCAGCCCGACGTCGGCCTTCACCACCCCCCAGTGGTCCAGCACCACCGCGCCGGTGATCACCGTGTCCAGGGCGCCCTCGGCCCGGGTGGCCCGGGACTGGCCCATCGACTCGCGGATCACCTTGCCGCCGCCGAAGACCGCCTCGTCCCCGCCGACGCAGTGGTCGACCTCCACCTCGATCAGCAGGTCGGTGTCGGCCAACCGGATCCGGTCGCCGGCGGTCGGGCCGTACAGGTCGGCGTAGCGCCGCCGGTCCACGGTGCTCACCGGCCGGCCTCCCTGTCACGCGGGCCGGGCTGCCCGGCGGGTCGGCTCGGCTCCCGGTCGAGCGGGCCGGCGACCTCGCCGCGCAACCCGGGCACGATCCGGGCGCCGCCCAGCGGCACCAGGTCGACGGTGCGGCTGACCCCCGGCTCGAACCGCACCGACGTCCCCGCCGGTACGGCGAGTCGCTGCCCGTACGCGGCGTCGCGGTCGAAGCGCAGCCCCGGGTTGGTCTCGGCGAAGTGGTAGTGCGAGCCGACCTGGATCGGCCGGTCGGCGGTGTTGACCACCAGCAGGGTGGTCACCGGGCGGCCCGCGTTGATCTCGACCGGGCCGTCGCCGGGCAGGATCTCCCCGGGGATCACGGGATCGGGTGGTGCACCGTCACCAGCTTGGTGCCGTCCGGGAACGTCGCCTCCACCTGCACCTCCCCCAGCATCTCGGGGATTCCGTCGAGCACGTCGTCGCGGCTGAGCACGGTCCGGCCGGCGGCCATCAGGTCGGTGACCGTCCGGCCGTCCCGGGCGCCCTCCAGCAGGAAGGCGGTGATCAGGGCGACGGCTTCGGGGTAGTTGAGGCGCAGTCCGCGCTCGCGTCGTCGACGGGCGACGTCCGCAGCGACGTGGACGAGCAGGCGGTCCTGCTCGTGGGGCGTGAGGAACACGGGATCTCCCGGGCGGCTCGGCGTGTTTCCCACCGTACCGACTCCGAACGCGGCAAAGGGCGCAGACCGGCGAGGGGGTAGGAGGACACACGGGACCGCCGTCGGGCCACCGGCGGGGCGTCCCGGGGCCCCACCGGCCCCGGCCCGCCACGGGGCCGCTCGGCGGTGGTGGTTGGGTAGGACCGCACCGCCAACCGCTGGACCGACCGTAGAGGATCACCCCGGGCCGTGGCAACGCCCGGACGGCCCGTCAGGCGAACAGCAGCAGCGGGTCGGCCCGGTCGCGTACCCCGACGAAGCAGGCGGCGGAGGTCCGGCAGCCCTCGCGCACCTCCCGCACCCCGTGCATCCGCCCCGCCTCGAACATCACCAGGTCACCCTTGCCGGGCAGCACCGTGTCGTGCGGCGGCCCGACCTGCTCCGGTTCGAGGCCGTAATCGAACGGGTCGGTCTTGAGCGCGACGAACTCCTCCTCGCCCAGGTGCCCCCAGAAGTCGATCTCCCCGCCGGCGCCGGGCGTCGGGACCTCCAGGTAGATGTTCACCCCGAGCCGCCGCCGCAGCCGGTAGGTGTCCAGCAGCGGGATCTGCCGGCGGTCGATGTGCGGGCGGCCCCGGCCACCGGGGGTCATCCGGCGCAGCACCCCGGGCAGCATCATCCGCCCCTCGTGCCGGCCGACCGTCGCACCGGCCGGCCACATCTCGTCGAGGTCGAGCCGGATCAGGTCGGTGGGCGACTGCCGACCGGCGAACACCTCGTGCCGGATCAGCCGGGTCGTCGCCGGGGCGTCGTCGAGGTAGCGGCGGACCACCTCACCGCCGTTGGCGACCTGCCCCATCGACGTCCCGACGCTGGTGAACTCCTTGGTGAGGGAGAAGTTCGCCGCATCGACGGCGGCCACCACCCGGGGCAGCGCGGCGTCGCACTCGGCCGGCGGGTAGTACTCCCGGTGCCAGATGAGGTCGATCTCCCCGGTGGCGAGTTCCCGCAGCGACCCGGGGGTCAGTCGGTCGCTGCGGCGCAGGTGTTGGCTCACGTCACTCCCTCGTCGGGCCGGCTGCGGCACGGCCGTGCTCATCCGCCCTGTAGCTGTCGCAGGCCCGCCTCCGCCCGTACCGTCTCGGGGTGGTCGTCGCCGAGGATGCGCCGTCGGTCGGCGACGACCGCGGCGAGGACCTTCTCGGCCTCGACCCGTTCGCCGGTGGCGATCAGCGCCTCGGCCAGGGTGTGCCGGGCATTGATCATCCCGAGGTGCTGAACCTCCCGCTTGGCGGTGTCGGTGGCGAGGATCGCCCGCAGGTCGGCGAGGGCCTCGGCGGCCTGCCCCTCCAGCAACCGGCAGCGGTCCAGGGTGTGCCGGACGGTCAGCGTCTGGAGGTGGTCGGGGGCCCAGTGCCGCAGCCGGATCTCCAGGATCTCGGTCAGCTCGGCGCGGGCCTCGGCGTACCGGCCCTGGGCGACCACCGCGTCGGCCAGGCTGTGCCGGGCGGTCATGGTGTCCCGGTCCTCCGGCCCGCGGACCCGGAACTCCGCCCGGACGATGTCCCGCAACTCCTGCTCGGCGTCGGCCCACCGGCCCTGTTCGAGGATGGTCCGGGCGAGCTTGTGCCGACTGGCCAGGGTGTTGCGGTGCTCCCGGCCGAGCAGCGCCTCGCGGGCCGGGATGATCTCCCGGAGCTCCTTCTCGGCCCAGGTCAGCTGCCCCTGCTCCAACGCCGCACGGGACCGCTCGTGCCGCAGGCTCAGCACCGCCCGCTCGCGCATGTCCAGGCCGATCCGGCGGCAGGCGGCCAGGCACCGCTCCAGGAAGATCTCGGCCTGACCGGGCAGGCTGACGGCCAGCAGGTAGCGGGCGATCAACCGGGCCAGGTCCAGCGCGGTGGTGAGCAGTTCCGGCTCGGTGCGCGGCAACTCCCCCGCGTCGAAGAACGCCAGCACCGCCCCGGTCGTCGGCGGGGCCAGCACGTGCCAGCTGGCCCACTTGTCGGGCTCGTCGGGGTCGAACTCCTCCTCCCGGGGCCGGTCCGGGTCCCGCAGCCGCAGCACGTCCAGCAGGGTGAGCACCAGCTCGTGGTAGGCGGCCCGGTCGGCGATCACGTCGGGATGGTCGTGCACCAGCTCACGCACCAGCGGGTGCAGGGTCACCACGTGGGCGACCGGTGACCGCACCGGCAGCGACTCGATCACGCCGAGGTCGACCAGGGCGAAGTCGGCCAGCGACCGGAGCACCTCGCGCAGCCGGTCCTCGCCGATCTCGCCGATCAGCCGGGACGCCGACAGCCGGGCCGGGTCCAGCAGGATCTGGTACGGGATGGGCGCGTCCCCCAGCGACGCCAGCAGCCGCAGCACCGGGCGGGCCTGGGCCAGTTCCCGCCCGGCGAGCAGGTCCAGCGACATCTCCCAGGACTGCACGACCGGCCGCACCGCCCGGTCGAACGCCTGCGACACGGTGCGGGTGGTGCCGGCCGCCGAGCGGCGGTCCAGGGCCTCCCGGTAGCCGTCGTAGGTGCGGATGGAGACCCCGGCACCGCCCACCGGGATGCGGTTGGCCTCGGCGAGGTAGGTGCCCGCTCCGCGCAGGGCCAACGGATGCCCCTTCAACCGGGTGGCCAGGCCGGTCGCCTGGGCCGGGGTGCCGGGCGCGTCGCCGGCCAGGTCGATCAGCACCTGGGCGGCGTCCGGCGGGGACAACTCCTTGACCGGGTGCATGGTGGACCAGTCGCCCCAGGTCTCCTGCCGGCCGTCCCGGGTGGTCACCAGGACGAGCCCGTTGCGGGTACGCGGCTGCCGGAACCAACCGGTGCCCTCGGCGACCCGACCGTCGAGCGGGGCCAGCAGGGACGGCTCGTCGGCGTTGTCGAAGATCAGCAGCCAGGGCCGGTCCGACTCGTTGAGCAGCGCCCAGACCAGCTCCACCGGGCTGCGGGTCTTGCCCGCCCAGGCCAGGTCGAGCTGGCTCTCCGGGGCCTGGAGTTGGCCGGCGACCTCACGCATGCCGGCGCTGACCCGGGCCGAGTCCTTCGCCGAGATCCACCAGACCCGGCGACCGCGTGCCTCCAGCCGGCGGGCCACCTCCAGGGCGGTGGCGCTCTTGCCGCAGCCGCCCAGTCCCCAGAGGATCTGGGCCGACTCCTCGGGGGCGCGGGTCGTCCCGGCCGGTGGCTCGGCGGCCCGCAGGATCGTCTCGACCAGTGCGTCCCGCCCCCGCAGCGGCAGCCGGCCGGGGCGGGGCGGGGTGATGGAGAAACCGGCGTCCTGCGCCGAGCCGGTCATCGTCGACCGGGGCCGGGGGCCACGGCACGACCGGACCGGGGCATGGACGGGAGGCCGGGCGACCGCGTCGCTGCGGGCCGGGCCACTCGGGTCTTGTGGACAGGACCGAGGAAACTCATCTGACCTCCCGGAGGGGCGGGACGACAGGGGTCACGGCACGTGGGACTCGTACGACGAGGACAGTCCGTTGCAGTGATCCTTACCCCAACCCTACCCGTCCGCAGCAGCGGTATCACTGCGTGTGGACCACCCGGCCCGAACGTGCGGGTCTTGTGGACGGGACGGCGGGAGGCACCGGCCGAGCAGTGGACGGCACGCCGCGCGCAGCCGGCCACCCCGGAATGTTGGCGGGCCGGCGCTACCGTGCCGGTCATGTCGACTGTGGAGCTGTTGGCGTGGCTGCCCGGGCACGGGCACATCGACTGGGGATCGGTGCCGGACTGGTTCGGTGGGCTCGGCACGGTGGGCACGCTGCTCTTCGGCGTGCTCAGCCTGCGCCGGGAGATCCGGTCCCGGCGGCGCGAGGACCGGGCGGCCCGGGCCCGGCAGGCGCGGCTGGTCTCGACCTCGGCCCGGATCGAGGGGGGCGGGGTGCTCCGGGTGCGGGTCACCAACGACAGCGACGGGCCGGTGTTCGACCTGACCGCCACGCCCCGGGTACGCACCGCCGACTCCGCCGACGAGGTCGCCGTCGGGGTCAGTGCGCTGACCGGCCCGGTGGATCGACTCAATGGCCGCGACCAGGGTGAACTCTTCGTCACCGTCGACCGCTCGGTCGACCTGACCGGGTACGCGTCGGCCGCCGTCGAGCTGTGCTTCACCGACCAGCAGGGCAACCGGTGGCGACGCCGGGGCGGGACGGAACCCGAGCTGGACCTGGGCGTCGAGCCGTCCCGCCGCCGGCTACGGCTGCCCTGGCGGCGTGGCTGAGCGGCCGGTGGGCTGACCGCGACGGCGGGCCCGGATGGCGGGCCCGGGTCCCGCCCCGGCAGGGGATCAGGTGGCCGGGGTGACCGCCGCCAGCCACTGCTGGGCCAGCACCGCGTGACCGGCCGGGGTCAGGTGCACCCCGTCGTCGGTCCACACCCGGTCGTCGACGTCGGGGTGGTGGAACACCGTGTCCACCGCAACCAACGTCGCGTCGAACTCGGCGGCCAGCTTGCGCACCACGTCGACCTTCGGGTCCAGGTCCTCGCGCCAGCGTCGCTGGAGGTCGTCGACCGGGATGAGGAACGGTTCCATCAGCACCAGCCGGACGTCGGGCAGCGCCTCCCGGGTGGTGGCCAGCAGGTGGCGGTAGTCGGTGGCGAACTCCTCGACCGTGGTGACCTCGCCGCTGCTGTAGCGCCGCCAGGTGTCGTTGATCCCGATCAGCACCGACACGACCTGCGGGGCCAGCGCCAGGCAGTCGTCCGCCCAGCGGGCCCGCAGGTCGCGTACCCGGTCACCGCCGACGCCCCGGTTGCGGAAGGTCACCCGGTGGCCCGGATGCCGCGCGGTGAACCAGGCGGCGGCCATCATCGCCCAGCCCACCCCCAGGTCGGCCTCGTCGGCGCGGTCCCGTCCGGCGTCGGTGATGCTGTCGCCGATGAACAACACCCGCCCCGCGCGGGGCAGTTCCACCGTCATCCGTCCGCTCCCCTGTCGTCGTCGCCCGTCATCATCCCCGGTGTCCGTCCAGGACACCACCCGGAATTGGGCGCCCGGTGGTGTCCTCGCGTGTCACCCCCGGCGGACCGGTAAGGTGATGCTCCGCATTCGACGTCCCATGGGGTGTCGCGAGCGAGCGTCAAGCAGTGGCGCGGTCCCCGGTCCGCCCCCGGGCAGCCGCACCTGCGGTCCCCTGGCAAGGACCGCTCGTCACGCGCTGCCGGTTCCTCCGGTAGGTTTGCGCCGGTTCGCAAGGACGTCAGACGACATGCCGCAGTCACCACTGGACATCACCGAGGCTGTCCTCCAGTTGGGCTCCATCCGCCACGCAGAGATGGACCTCGACGCCGTCCTGTCCCGGATCACCGAGGTGGCCAGGGACAGCATTCCGGGAGCCGCCGAGGTCTCGGTGACCCTGGTGCACGGCACCGAGGCGCACACCGCGGCCCACACCGGTGACCTCGCGCTCCGGCTCGACCAGTGGCAGTACGAGCAGGGTCGCGGCCCGTGCCTGGACGCGGCCACCATGGGCACCGTGCTGATCGTCGCGGACATGACCGACGAGCGTCGCTGGCCGGAGTGGGCGGCGCGGGCCCACACGACCGGGGTGCTCTCCTCGATGTCCCTCGGCCTGCCGATCCAGGAGGCGATGGTCGGCGCGCTGAACGTCTACGGCACCCGGCCCGACGCCTTCAGCCAGGTGGCCGAGCCCGCCCGAACGTTCGCCGGCCACGCCGCGGTGGCCCTGGCCAACGCCCATCTCTACGACAGCACCGCCTCGCTGGCCGGGCAGATGCAGGAGGCCATGCGCAACCGCGCCGTGATCGAGCAGGCCAAGGGCATCATCATGGGCCAGCGACGGTGCACGGCCGACGAGGCGTTCGCCCTGCTGGCCCGGGTGTCGCAGAACTCCAACCGTAAGCTGCGGGACGTGGCGGAGGCCCTGGTCCAACAGGTCGTCGAACCGGCGTCCGGTCAGCCCACCCGGCCGGATCAGTGACCCGCGGAACCTGAGTGCGTCGGGCTGCTGGCCCGGCCGACGAGGGCGGCGGCGACGTCCCGCAGCCTGCGGTGGGTGTCCTGGGAGAGCCGGGCGAGAATGCCGAAGGCCTCGTCGGCCGTGCACCGGCGTTGACCCATGATGATGCCCTTGGCCTGCTCGATCACGGCCCGGTTCTCCATCGCCGCCCGCATCTGCTCGGCCAGTGCGGCGGTGCCGGCGTAGAGATGGGCGTTGGCCAGGGCCACTGCGGCGTACGCGGCGAAGGTCCGGGCCAGCTCGACCGTTTCGGCGTCGAAGGCGCGGGGGGTGGGCCCGTAGAGGTTGAGGGCACCGACCACCGCCTCCTGGATCGGCAGACCGATGGCGAGCGTACTGCCGATGCCCCCGTCGACCGCCCGGGCCGCCCAGACCGGCCAGCGTTCCTCGGTGGCGGTGTCGGACACGAGCAGGGTGTCGCCGGTGATGGCGGCGTCCAGGCACGGCCCGTGGCCCTGCCGGTACTGCCACTCGTCGAGCAGGAGCGCGACGTCGCCGGTGACGGCGACGCTCTGCGGGCTGCCGCCGCGCAGCAGGGTCACCGACACCTCGGCCACCCCACGCAGGCTGCGGCGGGCCAGGTCGGCGATCAGCTGCAACACCTCGTCCAAGCCGACCTCGTCGAGCCGGATCCGGCTGAGTTCGACCAGGGCGTCCTGCGGGCTCAGCCGGAGCGGTGCCATCGCGCGGTCCCTTCCCGGCGGGCGTCCCTCGCGCTGCGGCGGGGGACGCGTGGTGGCAGCAGCGGTGTCGGCCCTCGGCCACGGCGTCGGGTTCGGCTCGCCGGGCCGCCCCGAGGCACGACAACCGCACGATACCCGCCGCCGCAGTGAACCGCCCGGCGTACCCGCCCGGCGCCGCGACCGCCGACACCGGGTTGATCAGGTCAGATAGGCCGGTGGCACCGCGTCGGTGAGCCACACGCCGTTGGCGCTGCGATAGAAGGCGTGCCCGTCGCGGGCCATCGCCGCCGCGTCGACGGTCAGCACCACCACCGCGCCACCCCGGCGGGCCCCGACCCGCCGGGCGGTCGCCATATCCGGCGACAGGTGCACGTGGTGCCGGCCGCCCCGGTGCAGCCCGGTGGCCCGGATCGAGTCGAGCGCGGCGGCCCCGGTGCCGTGGAAGAGCCGGGGCGGCGGCGCTTCGGCGACCAACCCCAGGTCGACCGGGTACGAGTGGCCCTGGTTGGCCCTGATCCGCTCGACCCCGTCGGCGTCCCGGGTCACCGCGAAGCGCTGTTTGTCGTTGCCGGTGACCACGACGTCGAGGTCGGCCCGGTCGATCCGCAGGGCTGCCAGCAGGTCGACCACGGACACCCAGCCGCCCGGGTCGGGGGTGAGGCCGAACCGGGCGGGCTGGTGGCGCAGGGCGAGCGAGATCCGCTTGCTGACCCGCACCAGCGTCTGATGATCCATGTCGAGCATTGTCGGGTGGGTGGCGGCGATGCTCCACCGGTTATCCCGCGCGGCCCGCCCCGGGTGTCGCCGGGGCAGGCCGGTCGGAGTCGGGAGGCGGGCGGGTCGGGTCAGCGGGCGGCGCGGATCGCCTCGGCGAGGCCGGTGGGGCGGCGACCGAGCAGCTTCTCCAGGTCCTCCACGGGCACGTACAGCGCGCCCTGGGCGATGCCCCGGTCGGCGTCGGCCAGGGTGGCGGCGTACGGCTCGGGCAGCCCGGCCGAGACGAGCAGGTCGGTGTACGCCGGCACCGGCAGGTCGGTGTAGCGGACGTCCTGTCCACTCTGCCGGGACACCTCGGCGGCCAACTCGGCCATGGTGAACGCCTCGCCGCCCAGCTCGTAGGCCCGACCGGCGTGTCCCTCGGTGGTGAGCACCTCGGCGGCGGCCTCGGCGTAGTCGGCCCGGGTCGCGGCGCTGACCCGGCCGTCACCGGCCGATCCGGCGACCCCGTGGGCCAGGTAGCCGGCGAGTTGGCCGGTGTAGTTCTCCAGGTACCAGCTGTTGCGCAGCAGCACGTACGGCAGGCCCGAAGCGCGCAGCTCCTCCTCGGTGGCCCGGTGCTCGGCGGCGAGCAGCAGGTCGGAGGTGTCGGCGTGGGCGATGCTGGTGTAGACGACCAGCCCGACGCCGGCCTCGCGGGCGGCCTCGATCACGTGGTGGTGCTGGGGCACCCGCTGGCCGACCTCGCTGCCGGAAACGAACATCAGCTGCTCGGCGTCGGCGAACGCGGACCGCAGCGAGTCGGGATCGGCGTAGTCGGCCGGCCGGACCTCGACCCCCCGGTCGGCGAGGTCGGCGAGTCGGCTGGTGTCCCGCCCCAGCGCCACGATCTTCCCGGCGGGTACGCCCCGGCGCAGCAGGGACTCGACGATCAGGCGGCCCAGCTGGCCGGTGGCTCCGGTGACGACGACAGACATGGCGCTCTCCTTCGGGTGGCTACTTCAGTCGTACTGGCAAACACCCAGGTGAACCGCAATACTTCCCATCGGAGAGTAGGCACCTTGAAGTTTGTGACGCACTGATGGAGAGTAAAGGGATGCGACCCGACCCGTTCCAGCGCAACTGCGGTAGCCGGCAGGTCATCGACCGGATCGGCGACCGGTGGAGCGTGCTGGTCGTGCTGACCCTCGCCGACGGTGACCGGCGCTACGGCGAGCTGGCCGAACACATCGACGGGATCAGCCAGAAGATGCTCACCCAGACCCTGCGCGGACTGGAGCGCGACGGCCTGGTCACCCGGACGGTGCACGCCAGCGTGCCGCCCCGGGTCGACTACGCCCTCACCGGCCTGGGCCGCAGCCTGCTCGACCTGGTCTCCGGCCTGGAGTCCTGGGCCACCACCCACCTGGCCGAGGTGCAGGCGGCCCGGGTCCGCTACGACGCCGACCTCCCCCGTCGATCGCCCACCGGCACCGCGCGTCCCACCCGCCCCAGCCGGCGGTAAGGAGCGGACGTGAGGGCCGTCATAACGGGTGGACGATCGCCCGGTCCCGGCTGCTAGCCTTCGGACAGGTCATGAGCGCCAGCGTCAAGCCCCGGCTCGCTGGCCGGCAACCCTCCGCCACGGTGGGGTGCTCCGGGTGAGGACCAGGCACCGGTAGACCACCGGTGCAAGCGTGGCCTGGTTTCCCCAGGTCAACTCCGACTCCGGGAGAACCCATGTCTGCCCCCGCACCCGCCCCGCCCACCGACGGCGTCGCCCCCGTGTCCCGGGCCGGCGTGCGGACCTGCGGCGTCCGGCTGGTCAGACGGCGACACGTCGACCTGATGCGGGTCCACAGCGACTCCTGTCGCCCCCGGTAGTCGACCCCCTCCTCCCGTACCACCTCAGCGGCGTGCCCGGCGGGCACCCCGTCGGCGACGCGCGCCCGCCGTCGCCCGATCAACCCTGGAGACACCCGTGCGATTCCTTCCTGCCCTGACCACGACCCGGCGGCCCCGGCCCGCCCTGACCAGGGCCGCCGCGCTCGGCGTCGCCGCCCTGCTCGCCGTCACCGGGCTGACCGCCTGCGGCGGCGAGTCCGCCGACCCGGCCGACAATCCGTACGGCCTGCTCCAGCCGGGTGTGCTGCGCGCCGGCACGCTCACCGACGCACCACCGAACGTCTATCTCAAGGACGGCACGTTCACCGGCTTCGACAACGACCTGCTCGTCGCGGCCGCCGGCAAGGTGGGGCTGAAGGTCGAGTTCGTCGGCACCGACTTCTCGGCGCTGCTCTCCCAGGTCAACAACCGCAAGTTCGACATCGGCAGCTCCTCGATCACCGTCACCGAGGCCCGGAAGAAGACCGTCGACTTCGGCAACGGCTACGACTTCGGCTACTCCGGCCTCGACGTACCGGCCGGCTCCCCACTCACCGGCTTCGACCAGCTCGGCGGCAAGCGGGTGGTGGTCGTGCAGGGCACCGTCCAGGACGACTACGCCACCGGAAAGAGCCTCGACCCGGTGCGGGTGCCCGACTACAACGGGGCGATCAACCAGCTCAAGGCCGGCACGGCCGACGCCTGGATCGCCCCCGCCGAGATCGGCGAGAAGTCGGCCGCCGACAGCAACGGCAAGATCACGGTGGCGGCCAAGGAGTTGAGCCCGGCCCCCACCGCGTACGCCTTCGCCAAGGGCAACGACGCGCTGCGCGAGGCACTGAACAAGGGCCTCGACGAGGTCATCGCCGACGGCACCTGGACCCGGCTCCAGCAGCAGTACTACCCGGGTCGCCCGATCCCGGCCGGCTTCACGCCCGGCAGCGGCACCGTCGCCGCCCCGGGCGCGGCGACGCCGTCCGCGTCGGCCACCTCCTGACGGTACGACCAGACCAGCGAGCGGGGCGGTAGGAGAACTCGATGGATCCGTTGAGCACCCTGTGGGAGACCTTCTTCGACTGGGAATCCATGCGCGCGGCGCTGCCCGAGATGCTGACCGTCGGGCTGCCCAACACGCTGATCCTGGCGGTCTCCGCCGCCCTGCTCGGCTCGGTGCTCGGCATGGCGCTGGCCGTGGCGGGCATCTCCCGTACCCGATGGTTGCGCTGGCCGGCCCGGGTCTACACCGACGTCTTCCGGGGGCTGCCGGCCGCCGCCACCATCCTGCTGATCGGCGTCGGCCTGGCGCCGCTCGGAATGCAGGTCTGGGGCCCCAACCCCTACCCGCTGGGCATCCTGGCGCTGTCGCTGATCGCCGCCGCGTACATCGGGGAGATCTTCCGTTCCGGTATCCAGAGCGTGGAGGCGGCGCAACTGGAGGGGGCCCGGGCGCTGGGCTTCTCCTGGGGTGAGGCGATGCGCCTGGTCATCGTCCCCCAGGGCGTACGCCGGGTGCTGCCGGCCTGGGTCAACCAGCTGATCGCGCTGATCAAGGACTCGAGCCTGGTCTACTTCCTCGGCCTGCTGGCCAGCCAGCGGGAACTGTTCCGGATCGGTCAGGACTACGCGGCCAACACCGGCAACCAGTCGGCGCTGCTGCTGGCCGGCCTGTGCTACCTGGTGCTGACCGTGCCGCTGACCCACGCCGTCAACGCCATCGACCGGCGGCTGCGCCAGGGCCGGACGGTCACCATCGACCCCGACGACGACGGCGGGCTGGCCCTGGCCGGTGAAACCGCCCTACCGCAACCGCGTTCCCCCCGGGAGGATCCCCGATGACCGCCGGCACCGCGACCACCAGCTCGGTCAGCCTCGCCGTCCGCGACGTACACCTGGCCTTCGGGGCGAACCGGGTGCTGCGCGGCGTCGACCTGGACGTCGCCCGCGGCGCGACGGCCTGCGTCATCGGCCCGTCCGGCTCCGGCAAGTCCACCCTGCTGCGCACCGTCAACCGGCTGATCGAGCCGGACGCCGGTGACGTCCTGCTCGACGGGCGCAGTGTGCTGCGCGACGACCCGGACGCCCTGCGGCAGCGGGTCGGCATGGTGTTCCAGCAGTTCAACCTGTTTCCGCACATGACCGTGCTGCGCAACATCACCCTGGCGCTGCGCCGGCTCAAGAAGCTGCCCGAGGACGAGGCGGTCGCGCTGGCCCGGACGCAGTTGGCGCTGGTCGGCCTCGCCGCCAAGGCCGACTCCCGACCCGCCCACCTCTCCGGCGGGCAGCAGCAGCGGGTCGCCATCGCCCGCGCGCTGGCCCTGCAACCGCAGGTGATGCTCTTCGACGAGGCCACCTCGGCGCTCGACCCGGAGCTGGTCAAGGGGGTCCTCGGGGTGATGGCCGAGCTGTCCGCCGGGGGCATGACGATGGTGGTGGTCACCCACGAGATGGGCTTCGCCCGCTCGGTCGCCGACACCGTCGCGTTCATGGACCACGGGGTGGTGCTGGAGGCCGGCGCACCGGCGGCGGTCTTCGAGACACCGGCGCACCCCCGGCTGCGCCGGTTCCTGTCCCAGGTGCTCTGACCGCCCTGACCGGGGCGGGACGGACGACGCCGCTCCCGGCAGGGCGGAAGCGGCGTCGGATGGTGCGGAGTCCCGGACGATCAGGTCATGTCGTCGAAACGGCGGTCGATCGGTCTGGGCGGGGCCACCGGTTCAGAGGCGCTCACCGGTTCGGACAACTCCAGCTCGGGGGTGGCCACCACCGGGTCGTCGTCCAGCTCCAGCGGCGACACCTCGTCGTCACTCAACCCCGCGTAGGACGCTTTGCGCCGGCCCTTGCGCCGGTCGTTGATGAAGGCCACCCCGACCGCGGCGAAGTAGAGCGCGGAGAGGCAGAGCGCCAGCGCGGTCATCCCGAACGGGTCGGGAGTGGGCGTCACCACGGCGGAGAAGGCGAAGAACACGAAGATCGCCACCCGCCACCAGCTCAGCAGCTTGCGGGCACTGGCCAGCCCGACAAAGTTGAGCATCAGCACCAGCAGCGGGAACTCGAACGCCACCCCGAACAGCAGAATCAGGTTGGTGATGAACGAGATGTAGCGGGTGATGTCCAGCGTGGTGGTGATGTCCCCGCCGCCGGAGACGTTGAGCAGGAACTCCAGGCCCTTGGAGGTGACGAAGTAGGCCAGCACCGCGCCGGCGGCGAACAACGGCGCAGCGAGCGCCGTGAAGATGTACGCGTAGCGCCGCTCGTGCCGGTGCAGGCCGGGGGCGATGAACGCCCAGACCTGATAGAGCCAGACCGGGGCGGCGGCGATCAGGCCGACCCAGAGCCCCACCTTCAGTTGGAGCAGGAACAGGTCGGCCGGGCCCAGCTGGACGAAGTTGCAGGTGCCGTTGGCCAGCCGGGCCTTGGGCAGGTCGCAGTAGGGCTGCTGGAGCAGGTGCAGCACCGGGCCGGCCAGCCAGATGCCCAACCCGAACCCCACCACGATCGCCAGCGAGGCGCGGAACAGTCTGTTCCGCAGCTCGCGGACATGCTCCATCAGGCTCATGGAACCGTCGGCGGCCCGTTCGAAGGTGCTGGGGCCGCGCTTACGGAGTGCGAAGGCCACGGTGATCGGGCCCTTCGGTCAGTTGTCGCGGACGCGCTGCACCGGGTCGACCGGCGGGGCGACCGGCTGCTGCGGAGCCTGCTGCGGGGCGTACTGCGGCTGGGCCTGCTGCTGCGGCGCGTACGGCTGCTGCTGCACGGGCTGCTGCTGGGGCGGCAGCGGCTGGTAGCCGGACTGCGCGTCGGCCTTCTCGGCCAGGTCACGGTCGTCGTCGGCCAGGCTCTTGGTCTCCGCCTTGATGATCCGCAACGAACGGCCGAGCGAGCGGGCCGCATCGGGAAGCCGCTTCGCGCCGAAGAGCAGGATCAGCACGACCACGAGTACGGCGATGTGCCACGGCTTGAGGGCACCCATGGGAAGCTCCAGTCGCTCTGTGTCGAAGGGTGGTTGCCGCCCATCGTACGTGCGTGACGGGCTGTTGCCACCCGCCGGGCCACCGCTGATGCGGCCCGGCCGGTGAAGTCTTGACCACCGCTGAGTGTCCCGTCAACCACCTGTACGGGTGCAGAGCTGCGTGAAACGGACGCCGGGCGGGCAGCGGACGCGCGGTCCACCGACCGGTGTCGATCACTTCCCGCGCTTGGCCTTGATCAGTTCCAGCCGTTGCTGGGTCGTCTCGCCCTGCCGCTGGAGCGCCTCGGCCCGTTCCTGCAACGCCTCGGCGCTGTGTCGCAGCGCCTCCGCGTCGGCCTGGCGACGCTGCAACGCCACCGCCGC
Organism: Micromonospora matsumotoense; assembly: GCF_900091525.1. Taxonomy (GTDB): domain Bacteria; phylum Actinomycetota; class Actinomycetes; order Mycobacteriales; family Micromonosporaceae; genus Micromonospora; species Micromonospora matsumotoensis. The sequence continues at coordinate 333,087 of NZ_FMCU01000002.1, read as the reverse complement.
GCGGCGCAACCGGGGCAGCCGCACCAGCACCGGACGGACCGCCAGGGCCAACACGACCAGCGCGAACAGCAGCACCGCGAGAACGATCCACTTCACCACGGCGGTCAGCCTACCGGGCGGTCACCGGGCCCGCCGGACCGGCCGAGAGCACCGGGGTGGCGTACGCCTCCAGTGCGGCGGTGGCCTGGGCACGCACCTGGGCGGCCAACTCGACCGGGGCGACCACGGTGACGTCCGGGCCCAGCCCGAGCACGAAGCGGCGGGCCCAGCCGAGATCGGTCACCCGCAGCGACACCACCCACCGGTCGCCGTCGACCTCGACCCGCTCACACGGGTAGTACTCGGTGATCCACCGCTCCCCCCGGCCGATCCGCAACGTGATCAGCGGCAGGTCCGGGGAGGGACGGAACACCCCCTGGCGCAGGTCGTGCGGTCGGGCCTGTGGCGGCACCACGGCCGGTTCGTCCAGCTCGACCACCGCGTCGATCCGGTCGGCCCGGAACAACCGGACCGCCTCGGCGCGGCGGCACCACGCCTCGACGTACGCCCGGCCGTCGACCATCAGCATCCGCAGCGGGTCGATGGTGCGCTCGGTGCTCTCGTCCCGGGCGGCGGTGTAGTAGGTGATCCGCAGCGCCCGCCGCCGCTCCACCGCGGCCCGCAACTCCTGCACCCGCCGACCCTCGCCGGGCAGCCGGACGGCCACCGGAGCGCCGACCAGGTCACCGGCCGCGTTCTCGATCTTGGCCAGGGCCCGCTCGACGGCGTCCCGGTTGGCCACGCCCGGCGTCTCGGCGAGCATCCGCAACGCCACCACCAGGGCCAACGCCTCATCCGGGGTGAGCCGCAGCGGCCGGTCGATGCCGGCGTCGTAGGTGATGGTCACCCGATCGCCGTCGAAGGCCATGTCGATCAGGTCACCCGGGCCGTAACCGGGCAGGCCGCAGACCCAGAGCAGCTCCAGGTCCTCGCGCAACTGCCGCTCGGTGACGCCCAGGTCACCGGCGGCCTCGGCGACCTCGATGCCCGGTCGGGCCAGCAGATAGGGCACCAGGTTCAGCAGCCGGGCCAGCCGGTCGGCGGAGGTGCGGGCGGCGGGGCGGGTCATCGGGCACCCCCGGCCACGGCCAGTTCGTCGTGCCGGGCGGCGATCTCCTTGAGCCGTTGGATCACCGCGTCGCGTACCTCGGGTGGGTCCAGGACCCGGACGTCCGGGCCGTAGCCGACGAGCTGACCGGCCAGCGACTCCGGATCGGCGTACGGCAGCACCAGGCGGTCGCCGTCCGGACCGGGCACGCTCTGGATCGCCCACCGGCGCAGGCCGGCGGCCCGACCGGGGGTGGCCAGCACGGTGGCCCGGCCGGTCCGCTCGACCGGCCCGGACCAGGTGGCCACGTGCGAGATCAGGTCGAGTCCGGGGGGTGGCTCGTAGCCGCCCGGCGCACCGGTGACCCGGACCGTGCCGACCACCCGGGAGAGCCGGAAGCAGCGGGTCGCCGCCCGGTCCCGGTCGTGGCCGACGACGTACCAGCGGCCCCGCCAGCAGACCACGCCCCACGGCTGCAACCGGCGTCGGGTCGGCGCGTCCCGGTCCGGCACCCGGTAGTCGAAGGTGACCTCGCGGCGGTCCCGGGCAGCGGCGGTGAGCGGGGCGAACGACGGGTCGACGGTGACCATCGGCTCCAACCCCAGGGTGGCCTGCGGATCGACGTCCACCCCCGCCGCGCGCAGCTTGGCCAGCCCCGAGGAGGCGGCGGCGGCCAGCCCGGCGTGCTGCCAGAGCCGGGCGGCGATGCCCACCGCCGCGGCCTCGTCCGGTGCGAGCGGAATGTCGGGCAGGGCGTACTCACGGTGCGCGATCCGGTAGCCGGGCTCGGCGTCGAAGACGCTGGCCGTTCCGGTCTCCAGCGGCACGCCCAGCTCGCGCAGCTCCGCCTTGTCCCGCTCGAACTTGCGCTGGAACGCCTCGTGTTCCTTGGCGTCGTCCGGATCGTGCTCGTAGCCGGGCACGGTCGCGGCGATCTGCGCGGCGGTCAGGAACCGTCGGGTGGACAGCAGACAGATCACCAGGTTGACCAGGCGTTCGGTACGACTCCGCGACACGGGTGAACGCTAGCAGCCCGGACGGGATACCCGTGCACCCACACCCAGCGTAATGCCGCCCGCCCCCAACCCACCTGAACACGATCCCCCACCGCCGCCCCACCCTTCTGCGGTGATCAAGAGGTTTGCGTCATCCGTAGAGATCAACTTGGCGTAAAGCTCTTGATCAACGGGGCAAGCCCGCCAGCCTCTCCGGGCGGAGGCGGGCCCGCGGATTTACCGTGACCGCATGTCGGAAGCCGCAGTCAAGAACGAGAGCGTCGGCACCGTCGTGGTGGCGGGAGCGGCCAACCTCGCCATCGCGGTGGCCAAACTGGTCGCCGGAATCGTCTCCGGTTCGGCGGCGATGCTCTCCGAGGCCGCCCACTCGGTGGCCGACACCACCACCGAGGTCCTGCTCTTTCTGGCGCTGCGTCGGGGCGCCCGGCCCGCCGACGTCCGGCACCCCTTCGGGTACGGCAAGGAGAGCTACGTCTGGGCGTTCATCGCCGCGCTGTTCACCTTCGTGGCGGGGGCCGGCTTCGCCATCACCCACGGCGTGACCACCATCCTGGTCCACGAACACAGCGGCAACTACCTGATCTCGTACGTCGTGCTGGCGATCTCCTTCGCCATCGAGTCGGTGTCCCTGGCCCGCGCGGTACGCCAGGTGCGCAGCGAGTCCCGCCGCTGGCGGACCACCCCCCGCCGGTTCCTGCGGCTGACCGCCGACACCACCGTCAAGGCGGTGTTCCTGGAGGACAGCGCCGCCCTGATCGGTCTGCTCATCGCAGGCGTCGGCCTCGGCCTGTCCGAGTGGACCGGCGACGAACTGTGGGACGGCCTCGCCTCGATCCTGATCGGCCTGCTGCTGCTCGTCGTCGCCGCCATCCTGGCCAGGAGCAACGTCTCGCTCCTGGTCGGCCGGGCGGTGCCCGAGCGCCTGCACCAGGAGATCGAGCGGGAGCTGGCCGCCCTGCCGACGGTCGACCGGATCGACACCCTGCTGACCATGCAGCTCGGCCCGGACGACATCCTGGTCGCCGCCAAGGTCGACTTCCGGGACGAGGCGACCGGGGGCGACATCGAGGCCGACGCCGACGAGGCCGAACGCCGGCTCACCGCCCGCTACCCGGAGATCGGGTACGTCTTCCTCGACCCCACCCGGTCGCTGCCCGGCGCCGCCGGCCGACGTGCCCGGCGTACCCAGGAGGAGTCGGGGCCGGTGGCCGACGCCCGGATCAGCAGGGAGCGACCCGGTGCGACGCCCACCATCCCGCCTGACCCGGAACGACCTGGCCCGCAACGGCCCGACCCGACCGCCGACGCCGGCCCCGTCAGCGGGCCGCCCGACCCGGGGGCGGACGGACGGGGTTGAGCGACGGCCCCGCACGCGGTCGCCCGGCCGGCCGGCGATAGCGTGCCGGGCATGGTGCGATGGCGGTCCGGGACGGTCACGGCGGTGCGACGACGGTGGGCCGGCGCGGTGGAGATCGACGTCGCCCTGCCCGACGGGGCCACCATGCGCGCCCTGGCCTACCCGGAGCTGGTGGGTGACCCCGGGCCCGGCGACCGGGTGCTGCTCAACGCCGGCGCGCTGCTGATGGGCCTCGGCACCGGCGGGTACGCCCTGGTGGTCGCCCTGCCCGACCGGCTGCCCGCCGACCCGCCGCAGTCCGGGGACACCCGCGACGCCGGTCACCTGGTCAAGGCCCGCTACACCCCGCTCCAGCCGATCATGCTGGGGGTCGACGAGGAGGCGTCGCCGCACCACGCGCTGCTCGCCACCGTCGACAGCCTGGACGGGATGCCGGTGGTCACCGCCGACCTGCACTCCGCCCTGCCGGCGATCCTCGCCGGCATCCACGCCGACGCCCCGCAGGCCCGGGTGGCCTACCTGCTCACCGACGGCGGCGCCCTGCCGGCCTGGTTCTCCCGCACCCTCGACGGGCTACGGGACGCGCTGGTCGGCACGGTCAGCGTCGGTCAGGCGTTCGGCGGGGACCTGGAGGCGGCCACCCTGCACACCGGCCTGCTGGCCGCCCGGCACGTGCTCCGCGCCGACGTGGCGATCGTCGCGCAGGGGCCCGGCAACCTGGGCACCGGCACCCGGTGGGGGTTCTCCGGCGTCGCCGTCGGTGAGGCGGTCAACGCGGTGGCCGTGCTGGGCGGCCGCCCGGTCGGTTCGCTGCGGATCTCCGACGCCGACGCCCGCCCCCGGCACCAGGGCGTGTCCCACCACAGCCTCACCGCGTACGGCCGGGTGGCGCTGGCCCCGGCGGAGCTGGTGGTGCCGGACGGCCTCGCGGCGGAACTGGCGGCCCGGGTGGATGCCGCGCTGGCCCCGCTGGCCGCCCGGCACACCCTGGTCCGGGTCGACACCGACGGCCTGGACGCCGCGCTGCGCGCCCTGCCGGTGGGACTGTCCACGATGGGCCGTGGTCTGGACGCCGACCACGCCTACTTCCTCGCGGCGGCCGCCGCCGGACGGCACGCCGCCGCCCTGGTCGGCTGACGGCTACCGCCCGGCGGCCGGTCGGCCCGCTGCCGGCAGACGTGTCGGCAGGTCAGGCCGTGTAGCCGTGCGCCACGATCCGCGCGGCGGTCGCCTCGTAACCCTCCCCCTCGGGGGCGAAGGTGCCCAGGCCGTCGACGTACCGGTTGAACATGCAGAACGCGGCGGCGATCAGCACCGTGTCGTGGATCTCCAGGTCGGTGCCGCCCTCGGCGCGGGCCGCCTCGACCAGCTCGGTGGTGACCTGCCGGCCACCGGCCTGCACCGCCGCCGCGATCCGCAGCAGGGCGCGCAGCTTCGCGCTGATCGGCGCGGTGTCCGGGTCGGCCCGCACCTGGTCGACCAGGGTCATCCCGGTGGGCAGCTGGGCGGCGGCGAACGCCGAGTGGGAGGCGCAGCAGAACCGGCACTCGTTGAGACCGGAGACGTAGGCCGCGATCAGCTCCCGCTCCCCCGGCGTCAGGGTCGGGTGCGGGGCCCGCAGCAGCACCTCGGCCAGCGCGTTCAGCGGCTTCGCGGTCTCCGGCCGGTAGCGCATCGGCCCGGTGATCCCCGGGAAAGCCTTCTCGTCGAGACCCAGATCGATGTGCGCCACCGGCACCCCCTGTCGTCGTCGGCCGCCCGACGGGCCGCCGTCGCACCAGGGTGCCAGTTCCAGCCGACCGGCTCATCTTCTGGCTTGCGCAACCGGATCAACCTGCCGACCGGCGCGGCCCGGGCGAGAGCCGCCGACCGGCGCGGCCCGGGCGAGGAAACGCCGACCGGCGCGGCCCGGGCGAGGAAACGCCGACCGGCGCGGCCCGGGCGAGGAAACGCCGACCGGCGCGGCCCGGCGGGTAAGGGCGCGGCCGGGGAGGACTCAGCCGACCAGGAGGATCAACGCGAGCCAGCCCGCCACGATGACGACCAGCGCGACGGTCAGCACCCAGGTCGGCACGGTGTACTCGCCCCGACGGTTGCGGGCGACCTCGTCGCGGATCTTCGCCCGGCGGCGGTCGATCCAGTTGAGCCGCTCGGTGTCACCGCGCTCGCGGTCGGCAGGTTCGGAAGTGTTCATCGCCCCGCCAGCGTACCGGTGGGGTCGGCGGCCGGTGCCGGCCGCCGACCCCACCGGGTCACATGCTGGCGATCAGCCGCTCCACCCGCTCGTCGTACGCCCGGAACGGGTCCTTGCAGAGCACGGTGCGCTGCGCCTGGTCGTTGAGCTTCAGGTGCACCCAGTCGACGGTGAAGTCCCGCCGCTTCTCCTGGGCGTGCCGGATGAACTCGCCGCGCAGCCGGGCCCGGGTGGTCTGCGGCGGCGTCTCCTTGGCCTCGAAGATCTCCGGGTCGGTGGCCACCCGGTCCACCTGGCCGCGCCGCTCCAGCAGCCCGTACAGGCCCCGACCCCGGCGCAGGTCGTGGTAGGCCAGGTCCATCTGCGCCACCCGGGGGTGCGACAGCGGCAGGTCGTGCTTGCGCTGGTAACGCTCGATCAGCCGGAGCTTGCTCACCCAGTCGATCTCCCGGGCCACCAGGTCGAGGTTGCCGTCCTCCACCGCGTTCAGCACCCGGCCCCACAGCTCCACCACCCGCTTGGCGGTCTGGTCGCCGCCCCGGCGCTCCACGAACTCGGTGGCCCGCGCCAGGTACTCCTGCTGGATCTCCAGGGCGCTGACCTCCTTGCCGGAGGCGAGCCGCACCTTGCGCCGGCCGGTGATGTCGTGTGACACCTCCCGGATGGCCCGGATCGGGTTCTCCAACGACAGGTCGCGCATCACCACGCCGGACTCGATCATCCGCAGCACGATGTCGGCCGAGCCGACCTTGAGCAGCGTGGTGACCTCGTTCATGTTGGAGTCACCGACGATGACGTGCAGCCGCCGGTAGCGCTCGGCGTCCGCGTGCGGCTCGTCGCGGGTGTTGATGATCGGCCGGCTGCGGGTGGTCGCCGAGGAGACGCCCTCCCAGATGTGCTCGGCCCGCTGGGACAGGCAGTAGACCGCCCCGCGCGGGGTCTGCAACACCTTGCCCGCCCCGCAGATCAGCTGCCGGGTGACCAGGAACGGAATGAGCACGTCGGCCAGTCGGCCGAACTCACCGTGCCGGGACACCAGGTAGTTCTCGTGGCAGCCGTACGAGTTGCCGGCCGAGTCGGTGTTGTTCTTGAACAGGTAGATCTCACCCGCGATGCCCTCGTCGTGCAGCCGCTTCTCCGCATCGACGAGCAGGCCCTCCAGGATCCGTTCGCCGGCCCGGTCGTGAGCGACCAGGTCGGTGACCGAGTCGCACTCCGGAGTGGCGTACTCCGGGTGCGACCCGACGTCCAGGTAGAGCCGGGCCCCGTTGCGCAGGAACACGTTGCTCGACCGTCCCCAGGACACCACCCGGCGGAACAGATACCGGGCGACCTCGTCAGGGGACAGCCGCCGCTGCCCGCGGTAGGTACAGGTGACGCCGTACTCGGTCTCGAGGCCGAAGATTCGCCGCTCCATGATGTGACACTAGCCGCCCGGAGGGTCGGTTCGTCACTGTCACAGCACAGGTAGTGTGGTCCGGTCGCTCAAATCCCGTCCGAGTACGACATTCCGTCCGGCCCCAGCCCGGCCACGAAGGCCCGGCAGGAGGCGTAGTCCGGCAGCAGTCCCGCCGCACGGGCCTGCGCGAACGTCGGCGCCGCCGCGTCCCGGGACGACAACTGCGGCACCTCGGCCGGCCACTCGATGCCCAGTTCCGGATCGAGCGGGTGCACGGCGTGTTCCCCGGTCGGGTTGTAGGTGGTCGAGCAGAGGTAGCTCAGGGTCGCGTCGTCGCTCAACGCGCAGAAGCCGTGCCCCAGCCCTTCCGCCAGATAGACCGCCCGCCGGTCGGTGTCGTCCAGCCGGACGCCCTCCCAATGGCCGAAGGTCGGCGAACCGGTCCGCAGGTCCACCACCACGTCGAGCACCGCGCCGCGGACGCAGGTGACGTACTTGGCCTGGCCGGGCGGGACGTCGGCGAAGTGGATGCCCCGCACCACGCCCCGGCCGGAGATCGACAGGTTGGCCTGCGCCAGCCGCAGCGGGTGGCCCACCGCCTCGGCGAGCTGGTCGAACCGGTACCACTCCATGAACAGGCCGCGCGGGTCACCGTGCTGCTGCGGGGTGACCTCCCAGGCGCCCTCGATGCTCAGCGGGCGAATCTTCACCGCACCCCCTCCGTTGACGACTGTGCCGCGCGCAGCACCGCCTCGTCCCGCTTATCGGCCAGCAGGCCCAGCAGGTAGTCACCGTAACCGCTCTTGGTCAGCGGCTCGGCCAGCGCGCGGAGCTGGGCGTCGTCGAGCAGGCCGGCCCGCCAGCAGACCTCCTCGACGCAGCCGATCTTCATCCCCTGCCGTTCCTCGATCACCCGGACGAACTCGCCGGCCTGCATCATCGAGGTGAAGGTGCCGGTGTCCAGCCAGGCGGTGCCCCGGTCCAGCACGGTCACCGACAGCTCCCCGGCCCGCCGGTACGCCTCGTTGACCGCGGTGATCTCCAACTCGCCCCGGGCGCTCGGGGTGAGGTTGCCGGCGATCTCGACCACCCGGTTGTCGTAGAAGTACAGGCCGGGCACCGCGTAGCGGGACTTCGGCCGGGCCGGCTTCTCCTCGATCGACAGCACCCGGCCGTCGGCGTCGAAGTCGACCACCCCGTACGCCTCCGGGTTGGCCACCGGGTACGCGAAGACCCGCCCGCCGACCAGGTCGCCGTTGTCGGCCAACTGCCGGCCGAGGCCGACGCCGTGGAAGATGTTGTCGCCCAGCACCAGCGCCACCGAGTCGTCTTCGATGAAGTCCGCACCGAGGACGAACGCCTGCGCGATGCCCTCCGGCCGGGCCTGGGCGACGTACTCCAGCCGCAGCCCCCACTGGCTGCCGTCGCCGAGCAGCCGCTGGAACTGGCTCTGGTCCTCCGGCGTGGTGATCACGAGGATCTCCCGCACCCCGGACATCACCAGCGTCGACAGCGGGTAGTAGACCATCGGCTTGTCGAAGATCGGCATCAGCTGCTTGGACACCGCACGGGTGATCGGCCACAGCCGGGACCCAGTGCCACCAGCGAGAAGGATTCCACGCACCGGGGGAGCCTACCGGGACCGGCGCGAACCGGACACCGGGGTCACGGTCCCCGGGTCGGCGGGCCGATGCGCGTACACTTCCGTCCCCGTGAGGATTCTCGTCACCGGCGGAGCCGGATTCATCGGGTCGGAGTACGTACGGATGCTGCTGGGTGTGCCCGGCGGCGACGCTTCCGGCGTGCCCGCGGTCGAACCCGCCACGGTGACCGTGCTGGACAAGCTGACCTACTCCGGCAACCTGGACAATCTCGCCCCGGTGCGCGAGGACCCCCGGCTCCGGTTCGTCCGGGGCGACATCTGCGACCCGGCGACGGTCGACGAGGTCGTCGCCGACCAGGACGTGATCGTGCACTTCGCCGCCGAGTCGCACGTCGACCGGTCGATCGCCGGCGCCGCCCCGTTCGTCACCACCAACGTGCTCGGCACCCAGACCCTGCTGGACGCCGCGCTGCGCCACGGCACCGGCCGGTTCGTGCACGTCTCCACCGACGAGGTGTACGGCTCGATCGACTCCGGCTCCTGGACGGAGGGCTGGCCGCTCGCCCCGAACTCGCCGTACTCGGCCTCGAAGGCCGGTTCCGACCTGCTGGCGCTGGCCTACCACCGGACCCACGGCATGGACGTGGTGGTCACCCGCTGCTCCAACAACTACGGGCCGTACCAGTTCCCGGAGAAGGTCGTCCCGCTGTTCGTCACCAACCTGCTCGACGGTGGCACCGTGCCGCTCTACGGCGACGGCGGCAACGTCCGGGACTGGCTGCACGTGCACGACCACTGCCGGGGCATCGCGATGGTGGCGCACGCCGGCCGCGCCGGTGAGGTCTACCACATCGGCGGCGGCACCGAGCTGAGCAACAAGGAGCTGACCGGCCGGCTGCTGGAGGCGTGCGACGCCGGCTGGGACCGGGTCGTCCCGGTCACCGACCGCAAGGGCCACGACCGCCGCTACTCGCTGGACATCAGCAAGATCAACACCGAGCTGGGGTACGCCCCGAGCATCGACCTCGACCGGGGCCTGGCCCAGACCGTCGCCTGGTACCGGGACAACCGGGCCTGGTGGGAGCCGCTGAAGACGGCGCCGGCCGCATGACCCGGGTACTCGTCACCGGCGCGGGCGGCATGCTCGGCCGGGACCTGCTCGCCGTGCTGGCCGCCCGGAGCGACCTCAAGGTGACCGCCGCCACCCGCACCGACCTCGACATCACCGACGCCGAGGCGGTCCGGGCCGCCGTCGCCAGGCACGACGTGGTGCTCAACGCCGCCGCGTGGACCGACGTCGACGGTGCCGAACGCGACGAGGCGGCGGCGACCGCGATCAACGGCGACGGGGTGGCCCACCTGGCCCGCGCCTGTGCCGGGCACGGCGCGCGGCTGCTGCACGTCTCCACCGACTACGTCTTCGCCGGCGACGCGGACACCCCGTACGCCGAGGACGCCCCCACCGACCCGATCAACGCGTACGGCCGCAGCAAGCTCGCCGGGGAGCGGGCCGTGGCCCGATTCCTCCCCGAAACCGGCTACCTGGTGCGGACCGCCTGGCTCTACGGGGCACACGGCCGCAACTTCGTCACCACCATGATCGGCCTGGCCGCCACCCGCGAGCACCTCGACGTGGTCGACGACCAGCAGGGCCAACCCACCTGGTCGTACGCGCTGGCCACCCGGCTGGTGGCGCTCGCCGACGCGGCCCTGGCCGGAGGGGCCCCCGCCGGGATCTACCACGGCACCTGCACCGGCCGGACCACCTGGTACGGCCTGGCCCGGGCCGCCTTCACCCTGGCCGGACTCGACCCCGACCGGGTCCGACCCACCACCAGTGACCGGTTTCCGCGTCCTGCCACGCGACCGGCGTACAGTGTGCTAGGGCACGACCGGTGGGCCGAGGCCGGCCTGCCCCCGCTGCCGGACTGGCGCGACGCGCTGTCCGACGCCTTCGACTCCCCCACTGCACCCGCCCCGTGGAAGGTCGCATGAAGCTCACCCTCGTCACCGGTCTGACCGGACTGATCCTGCTCGCCACCATCGTCGAGCTGCTGCGCCGTCGGCAGCTCCGCGAGAAGTACGGCATGCTCTGGCTCGGCGTCCTGGTCATCGTGATCCCGTTGTCGCTGTTCCCCCGACTGCTGGACAACGTGGCCGGCTTCTTCGGCGTGGTCTCCGGCGTCAGCCTCGTGCTCTTCCTCGGCATCGTCTTCCTGCTGCTGGTCTGCGTGCACCTGAGCTGGGAGGTCAGCGCCCTGGAAGAGGAGACCCGGACCCTGGCCGAGGACTTCGCCCTGCTCCGCGCCCAGATCGACGCGGAGCGCGCCGCCCGCCTCACCGAAGCCGCCCGGACCACCGCAGCCGGCCGAGACGAACTGGTGTCCCACGATGGTTAACGGCAAGCGCGTCCTGATCATCATCCCCGCGCTCAACGAGTCCGGGTCGATCGCCGACGTGGTCGGCGAGGTCCGCGGTGAACTGCCCGGCGTCGACGTGCTGGTGGTCGACGACGGCTCCACCGACCGCACCGCCGCGGTGGCCGCCGCCGCCGGCGCCCGGGTGGCGAAGCTGCCGTACAACCTCGGGGTGGGCGGGGCGATGCGGCTCGGCTACCGGTACGCCCGCGACAACGACTACGACGTGGCGATCCAGATCGACGCCGACGGCCAGCACGACCCGCGCTACGTGCCCAAGCTGGTCGACCTGCTCGACGACAACGACCTGGTCATCGGCGCCCGGTTCGCCGGCGAGGGCGACTACTCCGTACGCGGTCCCCGGCGCTGGGCGATGGTCATGCTGTCCGGGGTGCTCTCCCGGGTCGCCAAGACCAAACTGACCGACACCACCTCCGGTTTCCGGGCCGCCAACCGGCGGGTCATCGAGATGTTCGCCCGCTGGTACCCGGCGGAGTACCTCGGCGACACGGTGGAGACGCTGGTGCACACCGCCCGGCGCGGCTACCGGATCCGTCAGGTGCCGGTGGCCATGCGCAAGCGGATGGCCGGCACCCCCAGCCACTCCCCCGCCAAGGCGATGATCTACCTGGGCCGGGCCTTCGCGGTGCTCACCCTGGCGCTCATCCGCCGGTGATGCGGCGACTGCTCCACCTCGTCCCGCCCGGCACCCTCGCCGTCGGGGGCGGGCTCGCCCTGCTCGGGCTCGCCTCCTACGTGCACCTCGCGGTGGCCGGGCACGCCCTCGACCTCGCCGACTACTCCTCGCTGTCGGTGCTCTGGTCGATCGTGTTCACCCTCGGCATCGGCGTCTTCATCCCCGTCGAGCAGGAGGTGGCCCGGGTCGTCGCCGCCCGCCGCAGCCAGGGGCTGCCCCCCGGGCCGGTGCTGGCCCGGGGAGCCACCGTCGCCGCCGCCGTCCTGGCGTTGCTGGTCGTGGTCACCCTCGCCGGCTACCGGACGCTCACCGACCGGCTCTTCGCCGGCGACGCCACGATGGTCGCCGTGCTGATCGGCGCGCTGGTCTCGATGGCCGTCGCCTACACCACCCGGGGCGTGCTGTCCGGCCTGCAGCTCTTCCCCTGGTACGGCACCCAGCTCGGGGTCGACGGCGGGTTGCGCATCGTGCTGGTCGCCGGGCTCGGCATCAGCGGCGTCACCGACCCGGTCTGGTACGGCGCGGTGCTGGTCGTCGCCCCGCTGCTGTCGGTGCTGGTGACCCTCCCCCCGGTGCTGCGGGCCGTCGGCGGCGGCGTCCCCGTCGCCTGGGGAACCCTGCTGCGCGGCCTCGGCCTGCTCACCGTCTCCAGCCTGCTCTCCCAGGTCGTGGTCAACATCGGCGTGATCAACGCCCGGTTGATCGACCCGGCCGACGTGGCCACCGCCGGTGCGCTGCTCTCCGCCCTGGTGCTGGTGCGCATCCCGCTGTTCGTCTTCGGCTCGATGCAGGCGTCGCTGCTGCCCGGCCTGGCCACCACCGCGACCACCGGCGACGTCGCCGGCTTCCACGGCCTGCTGCGCCGGTCGCTCGGGGTGGTCACCGCCCTCGGCGTCACCGGCGCAGTCGGCGCGGTGGCCCTCGGCCCGTGGCTGGTCCGCCGGCTCTTCGACGCCCCCGGCGTGCTCGGCCACGGCGACTTCGCCTGGCTGGCCGTCGGCACCCTCGCCTACCTGTGGGCGATGGTGCTCGGCCAGGCCCTGCTCGCCCTGGACCGGCACCGCGCCCAGGCGGTCTCCTGGATGATCGGGGTGGCCGCCCTGCTCGCCGTCACGGTCGTGCCGGCCCCGGTCGCGCTCCGCGTCGAGCTGGCCTACGCCGTCGGCTCCGTCGTGGTGGCCGCCACCATGGCCGTCCTGCTGCTGCGCCGGGGCACCCGCCCCACCACCCCCACCCCCTCCCGGCCGCTCGACGACGTGGTGGCCACCGGCGTCTCCGGAGGTCTGTAGATGACCCGCCCCCAGGTGTCCGCGGTGATGCTCGCCTACGGTGCCGAGCCCTATCTGGTCGACGCCGCCCGCGCCGTCCTGGCCAGCACCGACGTCGAGATCGAGCTGATCGTGGTCGACAACGGCTGCACCGGTGACGGCATCGACGTGGTCAAGGGCTTCGCCGGGGTGCGGGTGGTCCGGCCGGAGGAGAACACCGGCTACTCCGGCGGCTGCCGGGTCGGCGCCGCCGAGGCCACCGGCGAGTGGCTGGCCTTCGTCAACTCCGACGCCATCGTCGCCCCCGACGCGCTGGCCCGGACGGTGGCGGTGGCCGGTGAGCCCGGCGTGGGCGCGGTGATGGCCTCGATCCGGCTCGCCGAGAACCCCGATCTGATCAACACGTCCGGCAACCCGCTGCACTACATCGGGCTCTCCTGGGCCGGTGGCAACGGCCAGCCCGCCAGCGCGCACGCCCGGCGGACCACGGTGCCGTCGATCAGCGGCTGCTGCTTCGTGATCAACCGGGCGCTGTGGCGGGAGCTGGACGGCTTCGCCGCCGAGTATTTCGCCTACCACGAGGACACCGAGATCAGCCTGCGGCTGTGGCAGCGCGGGCTGCGCCAGGAGTACGTCCCGGACGCGGTGGTGGTGCACCACTACGAGTTCTCCCGCAACAAGCTCAAGCACTACCTGCTGGAGCGCAACCGGCTGATCTCGCTGCTCACCGCGTACGAGACGCGGACCCTGGTGGTGCTGACGCCGATGCTGCTGCTCACCGAGGCGGCGATGCTGGTGGCTGCGCTACTCGGCGGCTGGGGGCAGGAGAAGGCGCGCGGCTGGGGTTGGCTGTGGACCCACCGGGCCTGGGTGCGGGCCCGGCGGCGGCAGCTCCAGCAGGAGCGGATGGTCCCGGACGGGGTCATCGCCGAACTGATGACCGCGAAGGTCGACCCGTCGAACGTCGAGTCGCCACCCGGGATGGGCATCTTCAACGTCATCGCCGCCGGCTACTGGGCCCTGGCCAAGCCGCTGCTGCGCCGGTCCTGACCAATCCCCGGCCCTCCACCGCCTGGGCCTCGCCGCCTCCGGGCTCCCACCGTCGCCGGACTGCCGTCACCTCCGGGTGCTCGTCGCCGCCGGATGCCCACCGCCGCCGGACGTCGAAGGGAGTCCGGCGGATCGTGGACCTGACCCCTGGACGGATCTTGGAAGGAAGGGCCCCCAGAAGGGCCGAAACGCTCCAAGATCCGCCTTCCACCCCGCCAGAGTCGGCACGGGGTGGCTTGTCGACACGGGTGACGGAACGCCGCAGGGGCCGAAGAGCACTCTTCGGCCCCTGCGGCGTTCCGGTGTCGCTATGCTTCCGGCTTCTCCTGGGGCTGGCCCTCCAGGTCGGCCGAGCCGGCCGAGGTGGTGGGCTTGTGCGCCTCCTCGGTCGGCACCGTCGGGGTCTCGGCCCGGCCCTCGGCCGGTGCGAGATCTCCCGCCGGGTCACCCTCCAGCAGCGCGGTCAGCGCCGCCCCGGTGATCCGGCGGAAGGTCCGCCCGATCCGGCCCCGGTCCAGGACCGCCACCTCGAGCTGGTTGGCCGCGATGGTACGGGCCGCGCCGCCCTCCCCGCCGACGCTGCTCAGCGCCTTCATGGCCATCTGGACCGCCTCGCTGAGCGACATGTCGGGCCGGTGGTCGGCCTTGAGCACCCCGGTGATCGCCTCGGCCTGGCCGCCCATCGCCATCCGGCCCGGCTCGTCGTTGACCGACCCGTCGTAGGTGAGCCGGTACAGCTCGTCCTCATCGGCCGTGGCACCAACCTGCGCCACGCAGATCTCCACCTCGAACGGCTTGGACTGCTCGGTGAAGATCGCGCCCAGGGTCTGCGCGAACGCGTTGGCCAGGGCCCGGCCGGTCACGTCGCGCCGGTCGTAGCTCAGGCCGTTCAGGTCGGCCATCCGCACCCCGGCGCGGCGCAGGTTCTCGAACTCGTTGTACCGGCCGACGGCGGCGAAGCCGATCCGGTCGTAAATCTCACTGACCTTGTGCAGGGCGCTGGAGAGGTTCTCCGCGACGAAGAGCACCCCGCCGGTATAACTCAGGACCACCGCGCTGCGACCCCGGGCGATGCCCTTGCGGGCCAGCTCGGAGCGGTCGCGCATGATCTGCTCGGGCGAGGCGTAGAACTGCATGGCCACGGCGGCGGTTCTCCTTCTGGCGCTGTGC
Organism: Micromonospora matsumotoense; assembly: GCF_900091525.1. GTDB lineage: Bacteria > Actinomycetota > Actinomycetes > Mycobacteriales > Micromonosporaceae > Micromonospora > Micromonospora matsumotoensis. The sequence goes on along the minus strand of NZ_FMCU01000002.1, from coordinate 317,829 downwards.
TGACGACTGCTGGCTGGTGGACGTGGCGGCGGGTCAGCCGCCCGGGTTCTCCGCCCGCCCGGCGACGACGCCTTCGGCGATGGCCGCCGTCTCGGCCTCGGTGAGCCGGTGGGTGCCCTCGGCGGTCGCCGTCATCACCACCGGGTAGATCCGACGGATCAGGTCCGGGCCGCCCGTGGCGGTGTCGTCGTCGGCGGCGTCGTAGAGCGCCTCGACGGCGAGCCGGGTCGCATCGTCGATGGACACGCCGGTGCGGTACCGCTTCTTGAGCGCGGACTTGGCGAAGAGTGAGCCGGAGCCGATCGCGTCGTAGCCGGTCTCCTCGTAGGGGCCACCGGTGACGTCGAAGCTGAAGATCCGCCCGGCGCGGGCCGGATCCCGGGCGGCCAGGTCGAAGCCGGCGAAGAGCGGGACGACCGCGAGCCCCTGCATGGCCGCGCCGAGGTTGCCCCGGATCATCGAGGCGAGCCGGTTGGCCTTGCCGTCGAGGGAGAGCATCGCGCCCTCGATCTTCTCGTAGTGCTCCAGCTCCACCTGGAACAGTCGCATCAGCTCGATGCCGATGCCCGCCGTTCCGGCGATGCCGACCAGCGAGTACGCGTCGGCCGGGTGCACCTTCTCGATGTCCCGCTGCGCGATCAGGTTGCCCATGGTGGCCCGTCGGTCGCCGGCCAGCACCACGCCACCGGCGGCCGAGATGGCCACGATGGTGGTGGCGTGCGGCGCCAGGTCGGCGGCCATGCCCGGTGGCAACGGCCGGCGGCCGGGCAGCATCTCCGGGGCCACCCGACTCAGGAAGGTCGTGAAGGAGGACGTCCCCGCGTTGGTGAACACATCTGGTAGACGCCCGGATGGATCAAAGCCCGCTGCCACGTGGTTCCTCTCAGGTACGTGATCGCCCTGGCCAGCCTCGTGCGACTGTCACGGAACTGGCCAAGACCACCGTTGCAGTTGAAGCAGAGTATCCCGCGCACCCATCCGGTGCGGTGATCGTGGTCCAGATGTTGAGGATCTTCCGCGCCGCAGATGGCGCAGACACCGCCCTGCTCGGCGAGCAACTCCTGGAACTCCTCCTCGCCGATCCCGTAGCGGCGGCGCAGGTGGTACTCGCGGCTACCGCCGTAGAGCCGCTGCCTGACTTCCTTTGTGCGGCTGTGGTGGCACGGCTTGCAGTACGTGGCATAGCCCGTACTGTCGGCCCGGTTACGGGGGAAGTCGACCACAGGCTTGACGGTTCCACAGTCGGCGCAGAAACGATGACCTTCCGGAACTTCCCGCGTGAGCCACACCTCTCGGCCGTGCTTCTCCTTGACCCGTCTGGCGTAACTGGCCGTCGAACGGTTGTTGAAGCAGGGTTTGCAGTAGCTGCCACGACCGCTGGGACGCTTGCTGCTCGCACAGAACTCGCCGAGCGGCTTCCATTCCCCGCAGTCGCGGCAACGACGACGGCCGTTCTGATCATCCAAGGGGAGCGGCATGTCCGTTTCGCCCTGATTTATTCACTGACCTCCTTTTTGTACGTAACCCCTCACAAACTCCTCGGCGTTCTCCTCCAGGACCGAGTCGATCTCGTCGAGGAGGTCGTCGACGTCCTCGGTGATCTCGGCGTGCCGCTCGGCGACCTCCGGGTTGGCCTCGGTGGTGACGTCGTCGATCTCCTCGGCCTGGTGCGACTTGCCCGACTGGGTCTGGCCGCCCTCTTGTGAAGCCATCTCGCTGCCTCCTCCACGATCGTCTGCGATGAACTTACCTCGCGGAGACGACGAAAAGCCCGCCGCGCGCCGGCATCCGACGCACGACGGGCCACCGTCACCGGTCGGGTCAGCCGGCGGTCAGGGTCTCCAGCAGATCCTTGGCGGTGTCACACCTGTCGAACAGCGCGCCGACGTGCTGACGGGTGCCCCGCTCCGGCTCCATCATCGGCACCCGGACCAGCGACTCCCGGCCCACGTCGAAGATCACCGAATCCCAGCTCGCCGCGACCACCTCGGAGGCGTACTGGGCCAGGCAGCGGCCCCGGAAGTAGGCCCGGGTGTCCTCCGGAGGCTCGGTCATCGCCCGACGGGTCTGCTCGCCGTCCAGCAGGGTCTTCATCGACCCCCGGGTCACCAACCGGTGGTAGAGGCCCTTCTCCGGCCGTACGTCGGAGTACTGCAGGTCGACCAGTTGGAGCTTGTGCGAGCCCCAGCCCAGCTTCTCCCGCTCCCGGTAACCCTCCAGCAGCCGCAGCTTGGCCACCCAGTCCAGCTCGTCGGCGCAGAGGAACACGTCGCGGCCCAGCCGGTCCAGCACCCGCTCCCAACGCTCCAGCACGTCCAGGGTCTGCGCGTCGGCGTCCGCGCCGTACCGCTCGTCCACGAAGGAACGCACCCGCTCGTAGTAGGCCCACTGGAGGTCCAGGGCGGTCAGCCGGCGACCGTCGCGCAACCGCATCCGGTGGGTCAGGGACGGGTCGTGGCTGACCGCGCGCAGCTCGGCTACCGGGTCGGCGATGCCCAGGTCGGCGCCGAGCGCCTTCTCCTCGATCATGGTGAGGATCAGCGCGGTGGTGCCCACCTTGAGGTAGGTGGAGATCTCCGACAGGTTGGCGTCGCCGATGATGACGTGCAACCGGCGGTACTTGTCGGCGTCGGCGTGCGGCTCGTCGCGGGTGTTGATGATCGGCCGCTTGAGGGTGGTCTCCAGGCCGACCTCGACCTCGAAGAAATCCGCCCGCTGGGAGATCTGGAAGCCGCTCTGGCCGCCGTCCTGCCCGATGCCGACCCGGCCGGCGCCGCAGACGATCTGCCGGGTGACGAAGAACGGCGTCAGGTACGCCACGATGTCGGCGAACGGGGTCTGCCGCCGCATCAGGTAGTTCTCGTGCGCGCCGTAGCTGGCGCCCTTGTTGTCGGTGTTGTTCTTGTAGAGGTGGATCGGCTGGGTGCCGGGAATGGAGGCCGCCCGTCGGGCCGCCTCGGCCATCACCCGCTCCCCCGCCTTGTCCCACCGCACCACGTCGAGGGGGTTGGTCACCTCGGGGGTGGAGTATTCCGGGTGGGCGTGGTCGACGTAGAGCCGGGCACCGTTGGTGAGTATCACGTTGGCCAGGCCGAGATCCTCGTCGGCGAGCGCCTCCGCCGGGTCGTAGGCGGCCCCGGAATAGGTGAACCCCCGGGCGTCGCGCAGCGGCGACTCCTCCTCGTAGTCCCAGCGGGCCCGGCCGCCACGGTTGAGTTCCGGGCGCGCGCCGTACGCGTTGACCACCTGGGACGAGGTGACCATCGGGTTTGCTCCGGCCTGGCCGGGCACGGAGATCCCGTACTCGACCTCGGTGCCCATGATCCTTCTGACGCTCATCGACCTACCCGCTCCGCTCGCCTCACCCGGTCCGCCGTCACGTCGAGCGTAGTCCGCCTTACCGGGGAAGGGGGCATGCCGCTTCGGCCGGGTCGGGTGTCGGGGTCTCCGGAGTCAACGGGGGCGGCTCGTCGGAGGGGGCCACCTCGCACTCGGGGACCGTCAACGGCACCCAGCTGAGCCGGTGCCGCAGGGCGGGTTCGTCGCGCAGCATCCGGTGCACCCGGCGCTCACCCTTGGGATCGGAGGTGATGAACCGGATCGGGCCGGCCACCCGCCGGACGATGATGTCGGTGCGGTCCGGTTCGAGGAACGGCAGACTGTAGATGCCCGGGTCGGTGGCCGCGGTGGTGCCGTGCAACGCCGACAGGCAGAGTGAGATCAGGTAGGACCGTACCGGCCCCCGGTCGATGACCAGGGTGGTGGTGCCCGGGACCTCGGGATAGCGCTGCTGGGCATCGGCGCACACCCACGCCACTCTGGACGGCAGGGTGAGGTCCTGGTGGACCCAGCGCTGCGCCCAGGTCTGCTCGTCGACCACCAGCAGGCTGCGGTGCCAACCGGTGACCCCGCAGAGCGCCACCGCGACCGTCATGGTGAGCGCCGCGGCGAGCACCCCCGCCGTCGTGCTGGCGACCCCCCGCCAGCTCAGGGCGGGCCGGGGCACCGGCAGCAGCCGGACCACCGCGGCGGTGCCGACGATGAGCAACGCGGTGGCCAGGTGGGTGCCCTTGACGAAGTAGTAGCCCGGGGTCACCCCGGCGTCGGTGTTGATCTGCGCGATGGTCAGGGGCAGGGCCGCGCCGACCACACAGACCAGCAGCCAACGCCGCCAGGCCGGATCGGCGCGGGCGATCTGGACGAGCAGGGCCACCCCGACGATGCCACCGAGCCAGATCAGCGCCCGCCACCCCTCGACCGCCTGGGACGAGCCGATGACCAGCGCCTCGGTCTGCCCGGCCCGCAGCACGCCGAGCAACGGGGCGATCAGGGCGAGGGCCGCGCCGGCCAGGCCGACCGTCAGCACGGTGAACCACCGGCGCAGCGCCTCCCGCCAGTGGGTGAGCACCCAGCAGAGGACCAGGACGGCGGCGGCGGGCAGGAAGAGGTAGTAGCTGAACCCGACGGCGGCGAGCAGGGTGCACAGCAGCACGACCTGCTCCCGGGTGCCGGGGACCGGCCGGGCGACCAGCGTGGCGATCAACACGGTCAGCGTCAGCCCGAGCACCTCGGTGGGGTAGCCGGCGTGCAGCAGGCGGGGCAGTTGGGTGCCGAGCACCAGCGCGCCGACGACGACCGTCAGCACCGTGCGGTGCAGCAGGTGGATCGGGCCGGAGAGCCGCTGGGCGGCCCAGACCAGCACGAGGGTGAACAGCCCGAACCCGGCGATGGTCCAACCGAAGTAGTGGGCGACGAGGTCGTCGGCGCGCGGCGCGGTGGGGGTCAGGAAGCCGTCGAGCAGGGCGGTGATCAGGTGCCAGCCCTGCGGGTAGTAGATGAGCTGGGCGGTGATCTGCTCCCGGGCGGCGGCCGGGTCGACGAAGGTGTAGCCGTCGAGGCGGCTCATGGCATCGAACAGCGCCAGGTGCCGCCAGTTGTCCTCGCCCGTCCCGAGCACGGTGAGCCGGTCGGCGAGGTCGGTGGCGCGCTGCCACGGCTGCCGCAGGTAGAGCACCATGGCGGCGGCACCGGCCAGCGGGAACAGGTCGGCCCAGCCGGGCCGGGGCAGCCGGGGGCGGCGGCGCAGCGTGGCGGCGGCGAGGACGAGCGCGGTGAGGGCGACCCCGGTGAGCGGCACCGGCCGCATCCCCCAGGGCCAGATCGGGAAGATCAGGCCACCGATGGCGGCCAGGCCGAGCAGCAGGCCGAGGGCGAGCATCAGCCGGTCGAGCAGGGTTCGACCACCACGCAGCACGCTCGCCGTGGCGATCAGCACGACCGGGGGCAGGAGCCAGTCCCGGTGCAGGGCGTGCCCGGCGAGGGGTACGGCCCACGCGGCCGCGAGGGCGACCAGCAGGAGGGGAATCCACCGCCAGCGGCGGGCCGGCCGGCCCGCCGGGACGGTGGGGGGCGTCTGATCCACCGCCGGGGACAGCGGCGGATCGGCGACGGAGAGCTCGGGCGGCACGCGGTTCCTCGGAGTCGACTACGCGGTCGGGGAAGTCTAACCACGTGTCCGGCGTCCCACCCGTCCGACGCGGGGTGGTCCGGGTAACAGTGGGTGACGCACACGAGCGGGCCCGCGACGCGTCGCGTCGCGGGCCCGTCCGATCAGCCGGTCAGAGGTACTGGCCGGTGTTGCTGGCGGTTTCGATGGCGCGGCCGGCCTCGGTGCCCTTGCCGCCGGAGACGAGCGTACGGATGTAGACGATCCGCTCGCCCTTCTTGCCGGAGATCCGGGCCCAGTCGTCCGGGTTGGTGGTGTTGGGCAGGTCCTCGTTCTCCCGGAACTCGTCGACGCAGGCGTCGAGCAGGTGCTGCAACCGCAGCCCCTTGCGCCCGGAGGTGAGGAACTCCTTGATCGCCATCTTCTTGCCCCGGTCGACGATGTTCTGGATCATCGCGCCGGAGTTGAAGTCCTTGAAGTAGAGGACTTCCTTGTCACCGTTGGCGTAGGTCACCTCGAGGAAGCGGTTCTCCTCGGTCTCCGAGTACATCCGCAGGACGACCGCGTCGATCATGGCCGCCACGGTGGCCTGTGGCGCGCCGCCGTGTTCGGCCAGGTCGTCCGGGTGCAGGGGCAGCCCGGCGAGGATGTACTTGGAGAAGATGTCCTTGGCCGCCTCGGCGTCCGGACGCTCGATCTTGATCTTCACATCGAGCCGGCCGGGGCGCAGGATGGCCGGATCGATCATGTCCTCCCGGTTGGAGGCGCCGATCACGATCACGTTCTCCAGGCCTTCGACACCGTCGATCTCGCTGAGCAGCTGCGGGACGATGGTGTTCTCCACGTCGGAGGAGACACCGGAGCCACGGGTCCGGAAGATCGAGTCCATCTCGTCGAAGAACACGATGACCGGGGTGCCCTCCCCGGCCTTCTCCCGAGCCCGCTGGAAGATCAGCCGGATGTGCCGCTCGGTCTCGCCGACGTACTTGTTGAGCAGCTCCGGACCCTTGATGTTGAGGAAGAAGCTGGTGTGCCGGTCCTTGCCCAGCCGCTCGGCGATCTTCTTGGCCAGCGAGTTGGCCACCGCCTTGGCGATCAGCGTCTTGCCACAGCCCGGCGGACCGTAGAGCAGGATGCCCTTCGGCGGCCGGAGCTGGTGCTCCCGGAACAGGTCGGCGTGCAGGAAGGGCAGCTCCACCGCATCGCGGATCTGCTCGATCTGCGACTGGAGGCCGCCGATGTCGGTGTAGTCGACGTCGGGCACCTCCTCCAGCACCAACTCCTCGACCTCGCTCTTCGGGATCCGCTCGTACGCGTACGCCGAGCGGGGCTCGATCATGAGCGAGTCGCCGGCCCTGATCGACGTGCCGATCAGGGTGTCGGCCAGGTGGACGATGCGCTCCTCGTCGGAGTGCGAGACCACCAGCGCCCGGTCACCCGGGCTGCCCTCGGGACCCGCGAGGATCTCCTTGAGCATCACCACCTCGCCGACCCGCTCGTAGCCGAACGCGTCGACGATGTTGAGCGCATCGTTGAGCAGGACCTCCTGGCCACGCCGCAACTCCTCGGCGTCCAGTGAGGGTGAGACGGCTACCCGGAGCTTGCGTCCGCCGGTGAAGATGTCCACCGTGCCGTCGTCGTGTCGCGCGAGGAAGACGCCGTAGCCGGACGGCGGCTGTGCCAGCCGGTCGATCTCCTCCTTGAGCGTCACGATCTGCGCGCGAGCCTCCTTGAGGGTGCTCACGAGCCGGTCGTTGTTCTCGGTGAGCCGCGCCAACTGTGCCTGGGTGGCCGCCAGCCGCTCTTCGAGCTGCCGGACGTGTCGGGGGCTTTCGGTCAACTTGCGCCGCACCAGAGCGAGTTCCTCTTGAAGGAACGCGACCTGCGTGGAGAGATCGTGGGCCTCCTTCTCCCACCGTGCGGCGCGCGAGTCCGCGTCGTCGCTGCGTGCCACGTCCCACCTCCCCGGGGGGCTTGAACGTTCTGCCCTAACACTAGCCGCTATGAGGCCGATTCGGTCCCACGCAACGCCCTCGTCACTGAACCTTGATCGCCAAGGTACGCCTGAGGGGTGGGTCCGGCCGTTCGGGTACCGTCGTGGGGTGGGCCGGGAGAACATGGGGGGTGCCGGGTGACCGACGTCGCGACCGACCAGTTGCAGGTCTGGGTGGACCAGGATCTCTGTACGGGTGACGGGCTCTGCGTGCAGTACGCGCCGGAGGTCTTCGAGTTCGACATCGACGGCCTGGCGTACGTCAAGGGCACCGACGGCGAGCTGCGGCTCGCCCCCGGCAGCCGGGTCGACGTGCCGGAACACCTGCGGCTGGAAGTGATCGACTCCGCGAAGGAGTGCCCCGGCGACTGCATCCACGTGGTGCGCGGCAGCGACGGCGTCGAGGTCGCCGGCCCCGAGGCGACGGACGACTGACCGCCCCGGGCCACCGCGCGACCACCGGGCCGGCCATCCGCCAGCAGGGCTGATCACCCGCGGGCGCTCCCGGGGTTGACCGGGCGGGCGGACCAGCCCCGGCGGCCGGGCACCGCCGGCAGCGACAGTCCGAAAGCCGACCCGCCGCGGCCCAAGACGGCACGACAGGAGAAGCCACTCCGGGAGCCGGCGCTCCGGCACCGGCCCGTCACGTGACGGATCGACGGGGCGTGGGCGACGGCCGCCACCGTCCACGCCCCGTCGGCGGTGTCAGAGCAGCGGGCGGCCGACCACCGAGGCGACCAGCCGGGCGAACTCCTCCAGCCGGGCGATCTGACCGGCCCCGCCGTCGTCGAGGGTCTTGCCGAAGCGCAGCGCGTCGTGCCGGGGCGCACCGACCATCTCGTCACCGGGCGGGGCCTCGTCCAGCGAGGTGAGCAGCAGGTAGACGTCGATGCTGTCGACCCGTACCTCGCCGTTGTCGGCCCGGGTCAGCCGGCGTCGGCACCCGACCTCGGTGACCGTGGAGACCGGCACCACCCGCAGCGACGAGGTCATCGAGCCGGGCGGGCCCTCCCCCGGCGGCACGTCCTCGCCGTGCCAGAGCACCAGTCGGCTGCCGTCACAGACGACGACCTCCTGCCACACCCCGTTGACCTCGTTGACGAAGCGTTCCAGGGTGAAGCCGAGCACCGAGGCGCCGCGCAGCACCCCCCCGAGCGCCTCCAGGGCGATGTCCGGGTCGCGCAGGTAGGCGCGCGCCGCCGACTCCAGATCCTGGTACGGCGACCAGTCCGGGAACACGGCCGGCAGTTCACCGCCGCCGAAACCCGGCCGACTCATGCCCACTCCCCCAGGTCGCACCGTCGGCCCGCACCGGCCGTCGGGTTCTGCCCGTTCACGCCCAGCTGCTCCGATCCGCCGTCACGGCCGGTCCACCTCGTCGGCCCCGACGGACGACGTGGCGGCGGCCTGCGCTGCCGCCTCCCGGGCCGCCGCCGCCTCGCGCAGCGCCTGCTTGCGTTCGGCGTACGCCTCGGCACCCTTGCTGGGCTTGCGGCGGCGCGGCGGCGCGGTGACGCCCGGAGCGAGCTTACGCGCGGAGACCAGGAACGCGGTGTGCGCGATCATCCGGTGGTCGGGTCGGACGGCGAGCCCCTCGGCGTGCCAGTCCCGCACCATCGACTCCCAGGCCCGCGGCTCGGTCCAGCCGCCCCGCTCGCGCAGCGCCTCGACCAGCTCGGACAGCTGCGGGGTGGTCGCCACGTAGCCGATGAACACGCCACCGGGCAGCAGCGCCCGCTCGACCATGTCGAGGGTCTCCCACGGGGTGAGCATGTCCAGGATGATCCGGTCGAACCCGGTCTCCGGGCAGTCGGCGACGTCGCCGACGTGCAGCCGCCAGGCGGGGTGCGGCGCGCCGAAGAACGCCTCCACGTTGCGCCGGGCGATCTGCGCGAAGTCGTCGCGCATCTCGTAGGAGTGCAGCTCGCCGCCGGTGCCGACGGCACGCAGCAGCGAGCAGCTCAGCGCCCCGGAGCCGGCGCCGGCCTCCAGCACCTTGGCGCCGGGGAAGATGTCACCCATCGCGACGATCTGCGCCGAGTCCTTCGGATAGATCACCTGGGCGCCGCGCGGCATCGACAGCACGTAGTCCGACAGCAGCGGACGCAGGGCCAGGAACGCCGTCCCGCCGCCGGCGGTGCTGACCACGCTGCCGTCGGGCTGCCCGATCAGCGCGTCGTGCGCCAGGATGCCCCGGTGGGTGTGGAACTCCTTGCCGGGCTCCAGGGTGACGGTGTGCATCCTCCCCTTGGGGTCGGTCAGCTGCACCCGGTCACCGGGGCGGAACTCCCCCCGGTGCACCGGGGGGAGTTCCGCGGTGACGGTGGGCGTCGGGGTGCCGTTGCGGGCCGGGAGTACGGGGGGATGTGCTGCGGTCACCTGTTCATCTTCCGTGTGGGTTCGAGGACCTGGGCGAGATCCGCGATGTGCAGAACGCCGACCACATCTTCGCCTGCCGTCACCACGTACCGCGCGCCCGGGTGGGCCTGGACGGCCGCCATCAGCCGCTCGCCGTCGAGCCCGAGCGGCAGGGTCGGCAGCGCGGCCAGCGGTCGGGCCACCGCGTCCACCCCCAGCCAGGGTCGACGATCCACCGGTACGGCGTCCGCCGCCGCCGGGTCGACCAGGGCGACCGGCCGGCCGGCACCGTCGACCACCAGGACGGCGGACCCGGGCGGGCCCTGCGCGGCGTGCCGGCGCTGCGCCTCGGCCAGCGGCGTGCCGGTGGGCACGGCGAAGACCGGGCGGGCCAGCCGGCCCAGGTCGACCAGCGGCACCCGGCGACTGATCCGGGCGTACCGGATCGACTGGCCGGCGCCCCGCCACAGGGTGACCGCGACCAGCAGCATCAGCGGTAACGCCAGCGGCACCAGGACCCGCTGCACGGTGAGCAGCACGACCAGCCCGGCGGTGCCCACCGCGACGGCCCGACCGACCCAGCCGGCGACCTCGGTGGCCCGGTGCCGGTCCCGGGTGAGCCGCCACAGCACGGCGCGCAGCGCCCGGCCGCCGTCCAGGGGCAGGCCGGGCAGCATGTTGAACACGGCCACGATGACGTTGCTCAACGCCAGTTGCAGCGCGAGCTGGTGGGCCAGGGTGTGGTCGGGGATGGCCAGCGTGGCGGCCACCGCGATCCCGCCGAGCAGCGCCGAGACGGCCGGGCCGGCCAGCGCGACCAGCAGCTCCACCCGGGGGTTGGGGGCGTCCCGGTCCATCTCGGTGTAGCCGCCGAGCAGTTCCAGGGTGATCCCGCGCACACCGATGCCGTACCGCCGGGCGGTCAGCGCGTGCCCCAGTTCGTGCAGCAGGACCGAGCCGAGCAGCGACACCACGAAGCCGAGACCGATCAGGTAACCGCCGAGCGGGGACAGCCCGAGGCGCTCCCGGGCGAACTCCGCGTAGGTGACGGTCACCAGCAGGGTCAGCAGCAGCATCGACAGGTTGAGGTGCAGCGGCACCCCGAACACCCGGCCGACGGTCAGGCCGGTACGCCGGCGGGGCCGGCGCGGCGCACGGGGACGGGACTCCACCGCCACGATGCTACGCGCCGATTCGATCATGCCGGTGCGGCGAGCGCGGCCCTGTCACACCCGTGTCCTAACCTTCGGGGCATGACGGCGGAACCGGTGATCGACCAGCAGCATCCTCCGGCGGCGCTGCCCGCCACGGTCCGGGCTTCGCTGTCGCCGTCACGGGCCGCCGACTTCAAGACCTGCCCGCTGCTCTACCGGTTCCGCAGCATCGACCGGCTGCCCGAGCGGCCCAGCGTCGAGCAGGCCCGGGGCACCCTGGTGCACGCGGTGCTGGAGCGGTTGTTCGACCTGCCGGCGGGTGGGCGCACCCCCGATGCCGCCGGTGACCTGGTCGTCCCGCAGTGGGACCGGCTGGTCACCGAGCAGCCCGAGCTGGCCGGCCTGTTCGACCCGGGCGACGAGGCCGGCACCGCCGAGTTCCTCCGGTCGGCGGCGGCGCTGTTGGAGGGCTACTTCGCGGTGGAGGACCCGCGTCGGCTGGAGCCCGCCGAGCGGGAGAGCCTGATCTCCGCGGTGGTCGACGACGAGTTGCTCATCCGGGGTTATCTCGACCGGCTCGACGTGGCCCCCGACGGGGCGCTGCGGGTGGTCGACTACAAGACCGGCGGGGCGCCGAGGGAGGCGTTCGAGGCGCGGGCGCTGTTCCAGCTGAAGTTCTACGCGCTGGTGCTGTGGCGCACCCGGGGGGTGGTGCCCCGGGTGCTGCGCCTGCTCTATCTCAAGGACGCCGAGGTCTGCGACTACTCCCCCGACGCCGAGGAGCTGCTGCGGTTCGAGCGCACCGTGGTGGCGCTCTGGCAGGCCATCGAGCAGGCCACCGCACGGCAGGATTTCCGACCCCGGCCGAGTCGGCTCTGCGACTGGTGCAACCACCAGGCGCACTGCCCGACCTTCGGCGGCACCCCGCCGCCGTTCCCGCAGCGGGCCGGGGCAGCCGATCCGTTGCGCGACGCCCGGTCCCGGCCGGCCACCCCGGGCGCCGACGAGTAGCGCCCGCCGGACCGCCCGGTGGGCGGAGAGGCGCTCATCCGCGAGGAGGAGGCGAGGTTCACCGTCGGCGACGACCGGACGGCCCGGTGGGCGGCTAGCGTCGCGGTATGACCGAGGGAGGCGAGCGGTGGTGGGTGCGCCGGCCGTTGGCCGGTGACGCCCTCTTCGCCGTCGCGCTGGTGGTGCTGGAGGTCGCTTTCACCCTGCTCACCCCGCGCGAGTTCTGGCCCCGACAGCTGCCGTTTGTGCTGGGCTGGAGCGTGCTGTGCGCGGTGCCGGCGGTGCTGCGCCGGGTCGCCCCGTGGCCGGCGGTGGGAGCGGCGTTGGCCACCCTGGCCGTGCCGGCGCTGCTCGGGCACGCCCCGACCACGCAGAGCCTGACGTTCCTGGTGCTGACCTACTCGATGGCGGTCGACCGGCAGGTGCTCCCGGCGGTCGCCGCCACGGTGCTGCTCTGGGTGCCGGTGGCGGCGCTCAACGTGCTCACCCCGCTGGACACCGGGCTCGACGTCGGCCCGGCGTACCTGGTGCTCAACAACCTGCTCACCGCGTTGCTCGCCTACGCGGTGGGTCGGGCGGTGCGGGCCCGGCGCACCTCGCTGCGGGCGCTGCGGGAACGGGCCCGGGTGGCCGAGGAGAACCAACGGTCGCTGGCCGAGCAGGCGGTGGCCGACGAGCGGCGGCGGATCGCCCGGGAGTTGCACGACGTGGTCGCCCACCACGTCAGCGTGATGGGGGTGCTGGCCACCGGGGCACGGCGGGTGCTGCGCCGGGACCTGGCCGCCGCCGACGAGGCGATCGCCACGATCGAGGACACCAGTCGGGTCACCCTGCGGGAGCTGCGGCGGCTGCTCGACGTGCTGCGTACCGACGCGGAGCCGGCCGCCGACCTCACCCCGCAGCCCGGTCTGGCCGGCATCGCCGCGCTGGCCGAACAGGTACGCGAGGCGGGGTTGCCGGTCATCCTGGAGGTCGCGGACCCGGTGCCGGCGGTCGAGGAGGGCATCTCGCTGACCGTGTACCGGATCGTGCAGGAGGCGTTGACCAACGCGCTCAAGCACGCCGGGCGGGCCACCGCGACGGTCCGGCTGGGGGTGGCGGACGGCTGTCTGACCGTGGTGGTCACCGACACCGGGCGGGGTCCCCGCCCGGAACCCGACCGGATCGGGCACGGGTTGGTCGGTATGCGGGAACGGGTCGGCCTCTACGGTGGGATCCTGCACACCGGGCCACGCCCCGGTGGCGGCTTCCGGGTGTACGCGCGAATCCCGGTGGAACCGGTCGGGGCGGTCCCGACATGACGGCAGAACGGGGAGAGCAGATGGGCCAGACGCACGGCAGCCCCCCTTCCTTCACGGAGGACGGGACGCGGGGCCCCTCGCGCACACCGGGGCGGCCGGTGCGGATTCTGCTCGCCGACGATCAGCCGTTGCTGCGTACCGGGTTCCGGATGGTGTTGGGCACCGAGGACGACCTGGACATCGTGGCCGAGGCCGGGGACGGTCAGGAGGCGGTGGAGCTGTCCCGCCGGCTGCTGCCCGACGTGGTGCTGATGGACATCCGGATGCCCCGGATGGACGGGGTGGCCGCGACCCGGGCGATCGTCGACGCCCGGCTGCCGGTCCGGGTGCTCATCCTCACCACCTTCGACCTCGACGAGTACGTGGTGGGGGCGTTGCGGGCCGGGGCGAGCGGTTTCCTGGCCAAGGACGTGCCGGCGGAGGACCTGGTCACCGCCATCCGGACGGTGGCCGCCGGGGAGGCGGTGGTGGCGCCGCGCATCCTCAAGCGGCTGCTGGACCGGTTCGCCACCGTGTTGCCGGACCCGGCAGCGACCCCACCGAAGGCGTTGGGCACGTTGACCGAGCGGGAGCGTGAGGTGCTCGTCCAGGTGGCCCGGGGGCTGTCCAATGCGGAGATCGCCGCCGCACTGTCGGTCAGCGAGACGACAATCAAGACCCATGTCGGGCATGTGCTGACCAAGCTGCGGCTGCGGGACCGGGTGCAGGCGGTGGTGCTGGCGTACGAGTCGGGGCTGGTCCGCCCCAAGGCGTAGCCAACTGACGGCGGGTCCCCCTCAGGGCGTACCCAGGGTGAGGCCGGGAGGCCGACGGCAGCGTTGCCTCGCTCACCTACCGTGACGAAAGACGACGCGGCGCGGTTGACCATGACACGGCGTCAGGTTCTAGCATCGACACCGCCGTGGCGGCGGCACGAACAGTGACCGGTCGTCGACTCAGGGGCAACCCTGAGCCGGTCTCCGGGCCGACCCGCAGCGGGAAATCCGCCTCGGGTCACCCCGTGGTCGGACGGATCTCCGCCGACCGGCACCGAGGATGAGATCGACCCCACCGACCAGCGGGGGCGGTGGGGCAACACAGCCAGACGGAAGAGGTAGATGACGTGACCGCGACGGTAGGCCGGCACTCGCAGGCCGCGGCCCGGGCGAACGACGTGTGGAAGGTGTACGGCACCGGCGAGGCGCAGGTCGCCGCGCTACGCGGGGTCAGCGCCGAGTTCGAGCGGGGCAGATTCACCGCGATCATGGGCCCGTCGGGCTCGGGCAAGTCGACGTTGATGCACTGCCTGGCCGGGTTGGACTCGGTGAGCAAGGGCACCGTGCAGATCGGCGACACCACGGTGACCGGGCTGGGTGACTCGGGCCTGACGAAGCTGCGCCGGGACAAGGTGGGCTTCATCTTCCAGCAGTTCAACCTGCTGCCCACGCTCACCGCCCAGGAGAACATCCTGCTGCCGATGTCGATCGCCGGCCGCAAGCCCGACCCGGCCTGGTACGACACGGTGATCGACACGGTGGGCCTGCGGGACCGGCTGGGGCACCGGCCCTCGCAGCTCTCCGGGGGTCAGCAGCAGCGGGTCGCCTGCGCGCGGGCGCTGGTCGCCCGGCCCGAGGTGATCTTCGCCGACGAGCCGACCGGCAACCTGGACTCCCGTTCCGGTGCGGAGGTGCTCAACTTCCTGCGCAACTCGGTACGTGAGCACGGGCAGACCATCGTGATGGTCACCCACGACCCGACCGCCGCCGCGTACGCCGATCGGGTGGTCTTCCTCGCCGACGGGCAGATCGTCTCGGAGCTGATCGAGCCGACCGCCGACACGGTGCTGGACACCATGAAGAAGCTGGACACCCCGGTCGAGGTGGCCGGCTGATGTTGCGGGCCACCCTCAAGAGTCTGCTGGCGCGCAAGGTGCGCCTGCTGCTGTCCGGCCTGGCCGTGGTGCTGGGCGTCATGTTCGTCTCGGGGGCGTTCGTGCTCACCGACACTCTGGGCCGGTCGTTCGACGCGGTCTTCGCCGACGCCTACGAGGGCATCGACGTCAACGTCGCCGGCAAGCCCAAGGTGGCGCTCAGCGAGATGCAGGGTGAGCCGGTGCCGACCACGGTGCCGGCGGCGACGGTGCAGCGGGTCGACGCGGTCGCCGGGGTCGCCGAGGCCACCGGCGTGGTCACCACCGACGGGGCCCAGCTGATCGGCAGCAACGGCAAGGTGGTCACCTCGTTCGGGCCGCCGCAGCTCGGGTCGAACTGGCAGGGCGAGAGTGACCTGGTGAAGCTGCGGGAGGGCCGGGCGCCCGGAGCGGACGACGAGATCGTCGTCAACGCGGCGCTGGCGCAGGCGGGGAAGGTGAAGGTCGGCGACCGGGTCGGGGTGCAGACCCCGCTGGCGCCGAAGCAGACCTTCACCCTGGTGGGGGTCTTCGGTTACAGCGGTGACCGGGACTCGATCGGCGGGGTCAACGAGATCGCCTTCACCACGCCGGTGGCGCAGCGGTTGCTGCTCGGCGAGCGGGACGTCTTCACCAACATCACGGTCCGGGCGGCCGACGGGGTCAGCGACACCAGGTTGCGTGACGACGTGGCCCGGACGCTCGGCGACGGTTTCGAGGTCAAGACCGGCGCGCAACTGTCGGCGGACGCCTCGGCGAGCCTGAAGGAGGGCCTGTCCTTCTTCAACAAGATCCTGCTCGGTTTCGCCGCCGTCGCGCTGCTGGTGGGCACCTTCCTCATCCTCAACACCTTCTCGATCATCGTGGCCCAGCGGACCCGGGAGCTGGCGTTGATGCGGGCGATCGGCGCCAGCGGCCGGCAGATCATCGGTTCGGTGGTGCTGGAGGCGGTGGCGATCGGCCTGATCGCCTCGGTGCTGGGGCTGGGCGCCGGCATCGGCATCGGCGCGCTGCTGGCGTACGTCTTCGGCAACCTGGCCGGTGGGCTGACGCTGGCCGGGATCGGGGTGCCGGCCTCGGCGGTGATCGGTTCGTTCGCGGTCGGCCTGGTGATCACGGTGGTGGCGGCCCTGCTGCCGGCGCTGCGGGCGGCGCGCATCCCGCCCATCGCGGCGATGCAGGACGTGGCCAATCCGGATCGGCCGTTGACCAGGGTGACCGTGACCGGTGGGGTGATCACCGGGATCGGCGCGGTGCTGTTGTTCCTCGGGCTCAGCGGCACCGCCGGGGGCAGCACGCTGGCCGTCATCCTGGGTGGGGTGCTGTTCGCCTTCATCGGGGTGGCGCTGCTGACCCCGCTGATCAGTCGACCGGTGGTGTCCCTGCTGGGGGCGATCTTCGCCTGGTCGGTGCCGGGCAAGTTGGGCCGGCTCAACTCCGGCCGCAACCCGCGCCGGACGGCGATCACCGCGGCGGCGCTGATGGTCGGCATCGCCCTGGTGACCGGGGTGACGGTGATCCTGGATTCGGCGAAGGGCAGCATCGGCGCGCTGGCCCGGGACAACATCAAGGCCGAGCTGGTGATCTCGGGGGCGTCGGCCGGTCCGCGTCCGGCGAGCTTCGACCCGGCGGTGCTGGAGAAGGCGGCGGCGCTGCCGGGTGTGCAGCTGGCCGACGGCGAGTACGGCGACATGGGCATGGTCGACGGCAAGGTCACCTGGTTGGCCGCGTCGAGCGACGTGACCGCGTTGCAGCGGATCTTCGGGGCCAAGGCCACCGCCGGTGACATCAGCCGGCTCGGCCCGGACCAGATGTTGTTCAGCTCGGACACCGCCAAGTCCCGCAACGTGTCGGTCGGCTCGACGGTGACCGTGCAGGCCTCCCGGGGCGAGCCGCGCACCTACACGGTCAGTGGCATCTACGAGAGTTCCGAGCTGACCAGCCCGGTGCAGTTGCCGCCGCAGGCGGTGAAGGACTTCGCCATCCCCAAGCCCAACCAGGGGTTCATCCAGCTGGCGCCGGGGGCGCGGGTGGCGGACGTACAGCCACAGCTGGAGACGCTGCTGGCCGACAGCCCCGAGGTGTCGGTGGCCGACCGGGACGCGTTCGTCGCGCAGCAGACCGGCTCGTTGGACAGCCTGCTCACGATGATCCAGATCCTGTTGGCGCTGGCCATCGTGATCGCGGTGCTCGGCATCGTCAACACGCTGGCCCTGTCGGTGCTGGAGCGGACCCGCGAGTTGGGTCTGCTGCGGGCGATCGGGCTGCGCCGGGCGCAGACCATGCGGATGATCACCGTCGAGGCGGTGGTGATCTCGATCTTCGGGGCGCTGCTCGGGATCGTCGTCGGTGTCGGCCTGGGCGCGGCGGTGGTCCGGGCGCTCAAGGACGAGGGCATCACCGACCTGATCCTGCCGTGGGGCCAGATGGGGTTGTTCCTGCTGCTGGCGGCCATCATCGGCGTGGTGGCGGCGGTGCTCCCGGCGGTGCGGGCGGCCCGGATCAACGTGCTGGGCGCCATCGCGCACGACTGATCCCGCACACCGCGAGGGGGGTTCCGCCGGTCGGCGGAGCCCCCCTCGTCGTGGCTGCCCGGACCGCCCCCACCGCCGGTCACGGCCGGTCGGTCGCGGCGACTCAGGCGGGTGGCTCGCCGAGCAGCGCCGCCAACAGCTCCAGGTCCGCCGAGGTCAGGCTCTCCACCTGGTGTACGCCGTCGGTCGGCGGCAGCGGCACCTCCGCCGGTACGGCCAGCACCGCCGCACCGGCGGCGAGCGCGCTGGCCACCCCGGTCGGCGAGTCCTCGATCGCCACGCACCGGCCGATCGGCACGCCCAGCAGCCGGGCGGCGGTCAGGTAGGGCTCGGGGTGCGGCTTGGCCGAGTCCACCTCGTCCCCGCAGACCACGGCGTCGAAGCTGTCCCGGCCGAGGGTGTCCAGGGCCACCTCGACCAGGGGCCGGCCGCTGGAGGTGACCAGCGCGGTGGGGATGCCGGCGGCGCGGACCGCCCGCAGCAGCGTCAACGCGCCCGGCCGCCAGCGCAGCCCGGTGCGGAACAGCTCCAGGATCCGCGCGTTGATCCACTCGGCGCTGGCCTGTGGGTCCCGCCCGGGTTGACCGAGGTCGTCGTGGAGGATGCGCATCGACGCGGCCATCGCGGTGCCGATCATCGCGCGCCGGGCCGGGCCGGTCAGCGTGCCACCGTACTCGGCGGCCAACTCGTGCAGGGCGACGTCCCAGAGCTTCTCGCTGTCGACCAGGGTGCCGTCCATGTCGAAGAGCACGGCGGCGGGGTGTGGGCTGCTCAGTGGGTCCTCCTGGCGGTCACGGGTGGTCTCCGGGCGATCCTGCCAGCCCGGCCCGGACCGCCCGTCGCCGTACCGCCCGGACGTGACCTGATCCTCAGCCCAGGTTGCAGGCGTCCAGGGACTTCTCGTAGCCGCGGAAGAACCAGTCGGTGCGCTGTTCGGCCGTGCCGTGCGACCCCTCGGCGAACCACGGCTGGTCGGGGTCGTCGCCGACGGCGAGCAGTCCGTCGCGGAACTCGTCCAGGTCGCCGGCGTCGAGTTTCAGGGTGCCGTCGCGGACCGAGCCGCCGAGGTACGCCCCGGCCATGCAGTCGGCCTGCAACTCCTGCTGGATGGTGAAGTCGGCACGGATGCCGAGCCGGATCTGGATGCCGTGGGCGTACTCGTGGCCCAGCAGATAGAACACGAACGCGTCACCGACCTGCCGGAACGCCGCCACCGACCAGTTGACGTCGTAGGCGATGAAGTCGCCCTGGGAGCAGTAGACCGCGTTGTTGCGGGGCAGCGCCTGACCGCCGCAGGAGATCTCGCCCTCCCGCTGGTAGGGCAGAATCTGACGGATCGGCCGGAACTGTTGACCGGAGGCCCGGAACTGGGCGGCCCAGTACCGCTCGGCGATCGTGACGGCGTCGGCGATGTCGCTCTTGAACTCGGCCACGCTGGTGGTGCCGTCGGCGCGGGTGGTCTCCGCCTCCGGCGAGGCCGGGGCCGCGGGGCGCGGCGACTGCTGCGGTGCCGGTTCCCGGGGTGCCTGTGGGCCGCTCTCCCCCACCCCGCCGGCCGCACAGCCGACCGCCACCACCAGCGCCGTCAACGCGGCGACCAGCGGTCCGTGCGAGCGGCGTTGCGAGCCTGCCGTCACCGTGTGCCTCCCAGGCGTCCCGGTCCTGCGGTCGGTGGTACCCCGGCCGTGGAACGATCATGCCCGGCCGGCGTCCCGTTGACCATGGGCAAGCCGGGTCGACCCGGGTCGGACGCTCAGTGGTGCTCCTGGCCCCGACGGATCGGGTCACCCTGGGCGAAGGCTCGCTCCCCTCGTACCGATGCTGTCTGGCCTGGGCGTCCCGCCCGGCGGCGTGGTCCTCGGCCCCGGCGGCGCGGCCCGGTCACGCCAGGCGACCCAGCCGACCGTGCCCACCGTCACCAGTGCCGCCGCCCCGAGCACCACCCACATGTCCTCATGGGACCACGACAGGTGGTCGCCGCCCACCGGACGGTCCCCCGCCCGGCCGGCGCGATTAGCCTCGGGGCTGTTGTCCGGATCGGTCCGGCGGCCCCGACGTCTCTGCTGTCCGGCCGGGCCACGGCCGGCGAGAGGAGAGACCATGAAATACCTGATCATGTTGTACGGCTCGCAGCACGACTACGACGCGATGGCCGGCCGCCCCGGTGCGCGGCCACCGATGTCGCCCGAGCAGGTCGCCGCGATGCACGCCCACATGGCGGCGGTGCACCAGGAGCTGGCCGAATCCGGTGAGCTGGTCGACGGGCAGGGGCTGACCGCGCCGGTGCACGCCCGCCGGGTGCGGCTGCGGCAGGGCACGCCGGTGGTCACCGACGGGCCGTACCCGGAGACGCAGGAGGTGCTGGCCGGGTTCACCGTCGTCGACTGTGTCAGCTTCGACCGGGCCACCGAGATCGCCGCCCGGTTCGTCGACCCGGACGCCGAGGGCGGGTACGTCGACGTGCGGCCGGTCGCCGACGGCATCGACGACCTGGACGGCTGACCCGGTCGCCATGGGCCCGCCCACCGTCGAGGACCTGCTGCGCGTGCTCGCGCCGCAGGTCCTCGGCGCGGTCGTCCGCCGGTACGGCCACTTCGACACCGCCGAGGACGCCGTCCAGGAGGCGCTGCTGGCCGCCGCGACGCGCTGGCCGGTCGAAGGGCTGCCGGAGCACCCCCGGGGCTGGTTGATCACCGTGGCCGCCCGCCGCCTGACCGACCTGCTCCGCAGCGAGCAGGCCCGCCGCCGCCGGGAGGGCGACGAGGGCCGGGCACTACCGGCCGACCGGTGGCTCGCCCCGGCGGCCGACCACCGGGACCCGGGCGACGACAGCCTGGTTCTGCTGTTCCTGTGCTGTCACCCGGCGCTGCCGCCGGCCGCCCAGATCGCGTTGACCCTGCGGGCCGTCGGCGGGCTGAGCACCGGTGAGGTGGCGCGGGCGTTCCTGGTGCCCGAGGCCACCATGACCCGGCGGATCACCCGCGCCAAGCAGCGCATCCGGGACAGCGGGCTGCCGTTCGCGTTGCCCGACGCCGCCGCGCGCCGGGCCCGGCTCGACGCGGTCCGGCAGGTGCTCTACCTGATCTTCAACGAGGGGTACGCCAGCACCGCCGGCCCGCACCTGCGCCGGGTGGACCTGTCCACCGAGGCGATCCGGCTGGCCCGGATGCTGCACCGGCTGCTCCCGGACGACCCGGAGGTGACCGGGTTGCTGGCGTTGATGCTGCTCACCGACGCCCGCGGTCCGGCCCGGGTCGGTCCGGAGGGTGAGCTGGTGCCGATGGCGGAGCAGGATCGTCACCTGTGGCGGGCCGGTCAGATCACCGAGGGGGTGGCCCTGATCAGCGCGGTGCTGCCGCGCGGGGACGTCGGGCCGTACCAGCTCCAGGCGGCGATCGCGGCGGTGCACGACGAGGCACCGAGCGCCGGGGAGACCGACTGGGCGCAGATCGTGGCCCTCTACGAGGTGCTGATGCGGATCTCGGACAACCCGGTGGTGGCGCTCAACCACGCGGTGGCGGTGGCGATGGCCCGGGGCCCCGTCGACGGGCTGCGCCTGCTCGACGCGCTGGCCGCCGATCCCCGGATCGGCGACGACCCCCGACGGCACACCGCCCGCGCCCACCTGCTGGAGCGCTGCGGCAGGCTCGCCGAGGCCCGGGCCGCGTACGCGCACGCGGCCCGCCGGTCGATGAACCTCCCCCGCCAGCGTTACCTGTACGGCCGGGCGGCCCGGCTGGCCGACGCCGTGGACGGTGAGCACGCCAACGGATGACCGTCGTCGGGCGGCGCTGCGATGGTGGATGGGTCGCCTGGCCAGGCCCGTCACTGTCCGCGAAGTTGGAGGGCTCGATGGACCATCCGCGCGATCTGCTCGATGCCGCGACGAAACTCCGCCCCGACATGGTGGAGCGGCTGGGTACCCTGGTCTCCGCCGAGTCGGCCCCGGGCGACCTGCCACACCTGGAGTCCTGCGCCGACCTGCTCGCCCGCTGGGGCGAGGAGGTGCTCGGCCGGCCTGCCGAACGGGTCGTCGTCGACGGCCTGCCGCACCTGCTGTGGCCGGCGGCCCGGCAACGGGTGCTGCTGCTCGGCCACTTCGACACGGTCTTCCCGATCGGCACCGTCCGGTCCCGGCCCTTCACCGTTCGCGGGGACATCGCGACGGGTCCCGGGGTGTGCGACATGAAGGCCGGGATCGTGCAGATGTTCACCGCGCTGGGCCTGCTGGCGGACACCTCCGCGGTCGGCGTGCTGCTCACCTGCGACGAGGAGACCGGTTCCGGCACGTCCCGGCCGCTGATCGAGCGCCAGGCGCGGCGCTCGGACGCGGTGCTGGTCTGCGAGGCGGCCACCCCGCAGGGGGAGGTGAAGGTGGCCCGCAAGGGTGGCTCGGTGTACCGGGTCATCGTGCAGGGCCGGGCCGCCCACGCCGGGGTGGAACCCCAGCGGGGGGTGAACGCCACCGTCGAGGTCGCCCACCAGATCCTCACGCTGCGCGCCCTCGGCGCGGGGCACAGCTCCGGCACGTCGGTCACCCCGACGCTGCTGGCGGCCGGCACCACCACCAACACGGTGCCGGAGCTGGCCAGCCTGGCGGTCGACGTGCGGGCGTGGACCAGCGCC
This sequence comes from Micromonospora matsumotoense, assembly GCF_900091525.1. GTDB lineage: Bacteria > Actinomycetota > Actinomycetes > Mycobacteriales > Micromonosporaceae > Micromonospora > Micromonospora matsumotoensis. Next base: position 295,518 of record NZ_FMCU01000002.1, on the reverse strand, counting down.
GAACTCGAACGCGTCGACCGGGCCATCCACGAGCTGGTGCCGTTCCTGCCCGAGGCGACACTGGCGGTGGAGGGCAACATCGGCCGTCACCCGATGACCCCGGAGCTGGCCCGGCCGCTGCTGGAGATCGCCCGGTCGGTCGCCGGCCAGCTCGGCATGCCGACCCTGGGCGGGGCACACGCGGCGGGCGCGTCCGACGGCAACTTCACCGCCGCGTTGGGGGTGCCGACGCTGGACGGGCTGGGCGCGGTGGGTGGTGGGGCGCACGCCCGGGACGAGTACGTCCAGCTCGACCGGATGCCGGAGCGAACGGCCCTTCTGGCCGGACTGGTCGACCAGCTGTCCACGGTGGAGTGGCGTTGATGACGGCGCGGCCGAACGGGCCGTAGGCTGCTCCCTGTCGGCGAGCGACCGACGGCGAGGGGTCGGACGCGCGCATGACTACGGCACAGCGGTCGGGGTCGTCCATTCCCCTGCTCGGCGTCGAGGAGGAGTTCCTCGTGGTCGACGCCGAGCGGGGCGAGGTCATGCCGGCGGCCGCCACGGTGGTCGACCTGGCCCGTCCGGCGCTCGGCGGCCGGGTGGGTGGCGAGATCACCGAGCTCCAGATCGAGACCCGCACCGACCCCTGCCACGCCGTGGCGGACATCGACGCGCAACTCGTCGAGGCCCGGGCGGCGCTGCAGGCGGCGGCGGGCCGGGCCGGGCTGCGGGTGATCGCCACCGGCTCCCCGGTGCGTGGCCGGGCCGTGCCGCCGCCGATCACCAAGGGGCCACGGCAGGACCGGGGCAACGCCACCTACCGGGGGTTGCACGACGACCTGGCGATCTGCGCGGTGCACGTACACGTGGAGCAGCCGGACCGGGACCGGGCCGTGCTGGTCGGCAACCACCTGCGCCCGCACCTGCCGGTGTTGCTGGCGCTCACCGCCAACTCGCCCTACTGGCGCGAACGCGACACCGGCTACGCGAGTTGGCGCAGCCTCACCTGGCAACGCTGGCCGGTGGCCGGCCCGCCGCCCTACCTGACCTCGGCCCAGCAGTACGACGCCCACATCGACCTGCTGCTCGACGCGGGCGCGTTGGTCGACTCCGGGACGATCTTCTGGGACCTGCGGCTGTCGGCGCACCACCCCACCCTGGAGGTACGGGTCGCCGACATGCCGATCACCGCCGCCGAGTCCGCCGGGTTCGCCGCCCTGGTCCGGGCCCTGGCGATGGTCGCCACGGCGGCCGTCGACCGGGGCGACGAGGGACCCCGCACCGACCCCGACCTCATGCGGCTGGCGTACTGGCGGGCCGCCCGGGACGGGATGGGCGGCCACGGCGTCGAGGTGGGCACCGGCCTGCTGCTGCCCGCCGGGGTCCTCGCGGCGCGGCTGGTGGAACTGGCCCGGCCGGCGCTGGAGGAGACCGGCGACGGCCCCCGGATCGCCCGGTGGCTGGCCGGGCTGGCCGCCGACGGCGACGGGGCGACCCGGCAGCGGGCGGCGGCGGCAGCCCGGGGCCGCCTCACCGACGTGGTCGCCGCCCTCGTCACCGCGACCGCTCCGGACGTGCCCGATGGGCAAGAAAGCACACTGGCGTAACGACGAACCACCCCACCTCGGAAATGCTGGGAGCAGCCGACCCGCGGGGTGCGCGTCCACTGTGGATGCCACTGCGTGGTGCCCGGCGGCCCGGTTCTCCCAGGGAGGCGACAGATGGCCGACACGGTCCTGCTACCCACGGTCCCGATCCGACACGAACGCCGACCGGCGGCGGACATGGTGCGTGCGGCGGAGGCGTTCGCCGACCGGATGGCCGGCCGCCGTTCGGTACGCGACTTCGCCCCCGACCCGATACCCGAGGGGGTGGTCGAGGCGGCGGTCCGGGCCGCGTCGACCGCCCCCAGCGGGGCCAACGTGCAGCCGTGGCGGTTCGTCGTGCTGACCGACCCGGCCCGCAAGCGCCGGCTACGGGAGGCGGCCGAGGCCGAGGAACGCGACTTCTACCAGCGCCGCGCGCCGCAGGAGTGGCTGGGGGCGATCGCCCAGCTCGGCACCGACTGGGAGAAGCCGTTCCTGGAGACCGCACCCGCCGTCATCGTCGTGTTCGAGGTGCACCAGGGGCCGCACAGCCCCAAGCCCTACTACGTCAAGGAGTCCGTGGGCATCGCGGTCGGCCTGCTGATCTCCGCGTTGCACCACGCGGGACTGGTCACGCTGACCCACACGCCCAGCCCGATGCGGTTCCTCAACGAGGTGTGCGAGCGCCCGCCGGAGGAACGCCCCAACCTGGTGCTGCCGGTCGGGTACCCGGCGCCGGACGCCCGGGTCCCCGACCTGGCCCGCAAACCGCTCGACGAGGTCATGATCCGCCAGTGAGGTCCCCGGTCAGGAACTCCACCAGCGGCTCGACGTGCCGGTCCGGCCGCCGCCACTCGGCCAGCAGATCCTCCAGCAGGTGCTGCTCGGCCACCAGTTCCCCGTGGCGGTACCGCCGGATCACCGGGTGGATGAAGGCACTCTCCCGGGCCCGGTCCGGCGTCGGGTGCCGGTCGATGGCGAAGACGTCGCCGTAGTCGTCGCGGCCCCAGCGCAGGGCGAGGGTGTAGACGTGGGTGGCGTCGGCGAACCGCTCGACGGCGTAGTCCTCCGGCAGGTCCTCGAAGTGCCGGAAGTCGCCGGTGGCATCGTCGCGGACGAACACGTCACAGAGGTACTCGAACTGGGTCCACAGCGCCGAACTCCAGTTGACCCGGTCGAGCATCACCTTGGTCAGCGACGCCGGCTCGCCCGGTGCGGTGGCGACGGGCATCGGCACGTCGTCGTAGCGCTCCCGCAGCATCCGGGTGAAGGTACGCAGGTTGTACCGGAAACCGTCGATGAACGGCGACGAGGCGTGCTTCACGTCCCGCGCCTGGGCGATGGTGCCGGCGAAGTACAGGTCGTCGACGTTGCTCGACTGCCAGTCGGGGCGCAGACCGGGCATCCGGCCGTCCCGCACCATCTCCGGAGCACAGGAGGCGTCGAACAGGGAGGTGTCCATCCGGAAGCCGGTGCAGCGCAGCACCTCGTGGTAATCCAGCTCGGCGGTCTCCCCCTGGGCGTGGGTGTAGGTGATGGAGACCCGGAACCGCCCGTCGACCGGCCGGATCTCGTCGATGGTGCAGTCGAGCACCGAGTGCAGCGTCTTGAACTGGTAGCTGTCGAGGATCGCGCCGTACTGGCCCCGGACGTCACCGGGGTGCTTGGTGTTCCAGGCCAGCCGCAGCGGCTGCCGGCTGGCCAGGTGCACCATCGACGCCTTGCCGAGGATGGCCGAGGCGGTCTCGAACGCGGAGTTGCCCTTACCGATGATCAGGACCCGCTTGCCCGCGTACCTGGCCGGGTCGACGTCCATCTCCTCGTAGCCGGTGGCGTGCTCGATGCCCTTGATCTCCGGCACGAACGGCCGGCCCCAGCCGGTCGCCACGATCAGGCTGCGCGCCCGTACGACCCCGCGGTCGGTGCAGACGACGAACCCGTCGTCGTCGCGGCTGATCTGCTCCACAGTGGTGCCGTAGCGGACCCGGAGCTGGTGGACCCGTTGGAACTCGGCGAGATAACTCACCAGGTCGTCGGCGGCCGGCAGGTACTCCTCGCTGAACTTCGGAAACAGCAGCTCCGGATCGTCGTTGAGCAGCGAGTTCCAGTCCCACCGCAACCGGATCTCGGGATCGGTGCTGTCGGTGTGCACCTTGTTGAGCGAGATCAGGCGACGGTGGCGCGGGAACCGCCGGAAGAAGCCGCCCGGCTCGGCACCACGTTCGAGCGTCAGGTAGTCGGCGCCCTGCTGTTGGAGGTAGTAACTCAGCTGTAGGCCGGCGGGCCCGGCTCCGACGATGACGTACGTGTGCGCGGTGTCGACCATCGGGTAACCCTTCGACGCGGAGACGGTTCCCCCGACGATGAAGTGGACCACGAGATGTGTCAATGGTCGACGACGACAGCGCGTCCCACTCCGCTGGCTCGGGCGATTGGTTCGCCATGGGGCCGATACAGCGGTGTCCGGGCGGGTTGGACACCGCTGTATCGGCCCCAATGAGTCGATCAGCAGGTCCCGGGTCAGTCGTCACGCTGTCGGCCGGAGCGGCGGCCGGCGCGGGCCACCACGACGGCGGCGGCGAGGCTGAGCGCTGCGGCGCCCAGTTGCAGCAGGCCATCGAGCAGGTCGACGAGGTCGGCGAGGGGGATGGTGTCCACGGTGGCCTCCGGGGGTCGGTCCCCGCCGTCCGCGCGGTGCGGAGGCGCCCCCCGGGCCCGGTGGCGACGGCCACGGGCACCGTCACGATTATGGCACCACGTGCCGAACGCCGGCACCCCTGCGCCGCCAGGACCCGCGAACATGGCACACCGCCCAGGGCTCCTCGGACTGCTGCGCGACGGCGTCGAGGTGAACCACGACGGCGCTGTCGACGGTGCGGGCACCCCCGGCGATGACTACCGCGCCGGTCAGGACCGCGGGACTTCGGGCAGCCTGAGCACCTGAGTGAAGCTGGCCCAGGAGGCAGCGGCGAAGGCGGGGGTGGGGCCGCTGCGGTCCTTGGAGTCGCGGACACCCACCTCGGCGCCGACGAACCGCACCTCGACGCAGTTGGCGTTGTCGGAGCTGCGGGACGACTTGAACCAGTCACGGCTTGGGGTGATCACGTCATCTCCTCGGCGATCCGCCGGATCAGGGCCAGCGAGTCCTCCGAGCTTAGCGCCCGCTCCTGCGCCTCGGCGAAGGTCACGACGTAGTCGGCGACCCGGCTGGACTGGTCGATGATGTCGCTGGAGGTCAGCACCTCCTGCCAGACCAGCTCGGGCAGCCGGGCTGACGGGACTGGTCGACCGAGCGGGTCGACCAGCCGCCGGGCGAGGGTGGGCGTACCGGTCAGAGCTGCCCGGGGTAGAAGCCGTACCGGGCCAACGGTTCGACGAGGTTCTGTTCCTCGTAGGACAGATGGGACAGCAGGGTGTCGGTGAGCACGTCCACCGCCCGTTGCAGCTCGGTGAGCCGACCCGGGTCCTCGATCAGCGCGACCAGGGCCCGGTCGACGCCCTCGACGACGTCGTGGATCACCACGTGTTCCTGCGCCAGCCGGTCGATCACCGGCACCAGCCCCGGGTCGGCCCGCCGCAGGTGCGGGAAGATCGCGTCGTCCTCCAGCCCATGATGCTGGGTCACCAGCGTGCAGTACGCGGCGCAGTACGCCCCCAGCGTCCAGTTGTTCTGTCGCAGGGTCATCCGGTTGAGCACGCCCCGGGCGTCCCCGGCGGAGACCACCCCCCGCCGGACCTGGTCGAGCAGGTCGCGGATCTCGCTCAGCTCCCGACGCAGGTGGTCGTGGACGTCGACGAGGTGCCCGCCGGCGGCCTGGGCCTGCGGGGAGTAGACGTGCCCCTGCGGGGCGGGCGGGGCGACCGGCCGGGTCGACTCGTCCCAGAGCCGGTGGTCGCTGTGCCGTACCTGCGGGGCGGGCGTGGGGGTGACCGCGAGCCCGGCGATACCCCCGGCCCGGACGACCTCCCCCGGCTGCGCACCGGCCGGACGGCCGGAGCCCGCCGCCGACCCGCCCTCGCCCGACCCGGCCGGCGTCACTGAGCCCGACCCGGCCGGAGCGTCCTCGGCCGACCCGGCCGGTGCGCCTTCGCCCGCCGGCCCCGATGAACCGGCCGACCCGGCCGACCCGGGCGCGGTCGACCCGGCCCGCTCGGCGGCGACCAGTTCGCGGACGGCGGGGGCGACCTCCTGGGCGAACAGCTGGATGCTGGTGGGGTCGTCGGTGCCAAGGATGAAACCCGAGGTGCCGTGCGTCAGCACCAGGTCGGCCAGTTCCCGCGCCCACTGCTGCGGCGGCCCGTCGAGGAAACCCGCACCGGCACGGGTGAACCGGCCGGAGACGTTCAGCAGCCGCCGCACCTCGGCGGGGTCCCGCCCGGCCGCCGACGCGCCCTCGTCGACGAGCGCGTTGAGGTCTGCCAGCTCCGCCGACCCCTTCGGCAGGTACGAAAGCGACGGCAGCCAGCCGTCCGCCGTCCGCCCCACCAACCGCAACAACCTCGGCTTGTACGCGCCGACCCAGATCCCCACCGGGTGCGCCGGGGCGGGACCGCGCTTCGCGCCGAGCACCCGGTAGTGCTCGCCGTCGACCCGTACCCCGCCGCGCCGGTCGGCGGCCCACACCTCCCGGATGATCCGGATCGCCTCGTCCAGCGCGTCCACCGCCTGCCCGGGGGCGAGCCGTCGACCCCCGTTGGCCTCGATGGCGTCCCAGAACGCGCCCGTGCCGAGGCCGAGTTCGACCCGGCCGCCGCTGAGCAGGTCCAGGCTGGCGACGCTGCGGGCCAGCACCACCGGCTGCCGCAGCGGCAGGTTGAGCACGTTGCCGGCCAACCGGATGCGGCTGGTCGCCGCCGCCAGGTAGGACATCAGCGTCCAGGTGTCGAGGAAGCCCGGCTGGTAGGGGTGGTCCTGGAAGGTGACGAGGTCCAGGCCGACCTGCTCGCAGAGCCTGGCCCGGGCGACGACCTGCGCCGGCTGCCGGGCGTCGGGGGTCAGGAAGCCGCCGAACAGCAACTCGTGTCCGTAGTCGGTCATGACGCTGCCGTCACCTGATCCCCTCGTCGCGTCCCGGCGTCGCCCGTCGGCGCGTACCCCGTCGGGACGCGGCCACGGCGGTGGGCTGGGGCGACCGGCCCACCGTAGCGTCGTCCCACGGCGCTCTGCCGGGCAGTCGCGGAGTTCGGGCCGGTCAGGGTAGCAGCACCGGGCCGGTCAGCCGTCGATGACAAGGTGCTGCCGTCCGGCGCGCGACGATCACGACTGGCGGAAGTTGCGGCAGCTTGCAAGGCTGGGTGCCGTGTATGACTACGACCTGTTGGTGCTGGGCTCCGGGCCCAGCGGTCAGAAGGCCGCGATCGCCGCCGCGAAGCTCGGTAGGCGGGTCGGCATCGTGGACCGCCGCGACATGATCGGTGGGGTGTGCATCAACACCGGCACCGTCCCCTCCAAGACGCTGCGGGAGGCCGTGCTCTATCTGACCGGCCTGAGCCAGCGGGACCTCTACGGCAGCAGCTACCGGGTCAAGGAGGAGATCACCGTCGCCGACCTGGCCGCCCGGACCCAGCACGTGATCGAGCGGCAGACCGACGTGATCCGCAACCAGTTGTCCCGTAACCGGGTCGCGCTGATCACCGGCACCGGTCGGTTCGCCGACCCGCACTCGATCTGGGTGGACGGCGGCTCCGGACACGACACCCGGATCACCTTCGACAAGGCCGTCATCGCCGCCGGCACCCGACCGGCCCGGCCGGACAGCGTCGACTTCGACGACCGGACGATCGTCGACTCCGACGGGGTGATCAACCTGCAGGCCGTGCCGCGCAGCATGGTCGTGGTCGGTGCCGGCGTGATCGGCATGGAGTACGCCTCCATGTTCGCCGGGCTGGGCACGAAGGTGACCGTGGTGGAGCGCCGCGACCGGATGCTCGAATTCTGCGACGAGGAAATCATCGAGTCGCTCAAGTACCACCTGCGTGACCTGTCGGTGACGTTCCGCTTCGGCGAGGAGGTCGCCGCGGTGGAAAAGCACCAGAACGCCGCGCTGTGCATCCTCAAGAGCGGCAAGAAGATCGTCGCCGACACGGTGATGTACTCCGCCGGCCGGCAGGGGCAGACCGACGACCTGGCCCTGGACGCGGCGGGCCTGGAGGCCGACAAGCGCGGCCGGATCTCGGTCGACGAGCACTACCGCACCAGCGTGGAACACATCTATGCGGTGGGTGACGTGATCGGCTTCCCGGCGTTGGCGTCCACCTCGATGGAGCAGGGCCGGATGGCCGCGCAGCACGCCTGCGGCGAGCCGGCCCGCGAACTCCAGGAGTTGCAGCCGATCGGCATCTACACGATTCCGGAGATCAGTTTCGTCGGCAAGACCGAGGAGGAGCTGACCAACAGCTCCACCCCGTTCGAGGTCGGCATCGCCCGTTACCGCGAGCTGGCCCGGGGGCAGATCGTCGGCGACTCGTACGGCATGTTGAAACTGCTCGTCTCCCCGCAGGACGGCCGGCTGCTCGGGGTGCACGTGTTCGGCACCGGCGCGACCGAGATCGTCCACATCGGGCAGACGGTGATGGGCTGCGGCGGCACGGTCGACTACCTGATCGACACGGTCTTCAACTACCCGACCCTGTCCGAGGCGTACAAGGTCGCCGCCCTGGACGCGGTCAACAAGATCCGCAACATCACCCGGATCGACGGCTGACCCGACGCCCGGTGCGGGCTGTGCGACACGCGGGGCCCGCACCGGTGGGTGGGGACGGTCACCGGCCGGGCGCGCGAGGTGACGCACGGCGGCAGCGGCAACTACGCTCGACGGGTAGTCCGCCGCCGATCGACAGGGTCCGCCTCGTGATGCCGAAGAGTCCGACCATGGACGGGCAGTCGGCGGGTGTCAGCCGTCGCCGGAGCCTGAGCGCGCTGCTGCGGCGGGTGCACCTCGGCGGCCCGGTGTCGCGCGCCGGGCTGGCCGAGTGGCTGGGTGTCAACCGCAGCACGGTCCTGGCGCTCACCACCGACCTGGTCGCGGCCGGCCTGGTGCGGGAGGGGTTCCCCGAACTGACCGGGCGGGCCGGTCGACCGTCCCTGGTGGTCCGGCCGGCGACCGACCGGGCCTATGTGCTCGCCTTCGACATCGCGGTGGACCGGCTGGTGGCCGCCCGGGTCGGGCTGGGTGGGGAGATCCAGGACCGCCGGGAGGCGCACCGGGCCCGCGCGGGCGTCGATCTGGACACCGTGGTACGGGTGCTGGCCGACTTCGGGCGTGACCTGCACCGGACGGCGACACCGGGGGCGGTCTGCGTCGGGCTCGGCGCGTCGTACTGCGGGATGATCCGGCCCGGTGACGGGATGGTGCGGTTCGGTCCCGACCTGGGCTGGGTGGACCAGGCGTTCGGCGCGGAGCTGGGGCGTCGGCTCGATCTCGGCCTGCCGGTCCTGGTCGGCAACGAGGCCCACCTGGGCGCGCTGGCCGAGCACCAACGCGGGGTGGGCGTCGGGGTGCGCAACCTGGTCTACCTGCACGGCGACGTCGGGGTCGGCGGCGGGATCATCGTCGGCGGCGAGTTGCTCGGCGGTGACGGCGGGTACGGCTCCGAGGTCGGTCACATGCTCGTCAACCCGTACGACGGGAGGCCGTGCGGGTGTGGTTCGCGCGGCTGCCTGGAGGCGGAGGTCGGTGAGCGGGCGCTGCTCGACGCGGCCGGTCGCCCCGCCGACCTGATCGGCCGTGACGCGGTCCGCGAGGTGGTCGAGGCGGCCGATCGCGGCGAGCCGGCGGCCCGCGACGCGCTGCGGACCGTCGGCGACTGGCTGGGCATCGGGGTGGCCAACGTGATCAACCTGTTCAATCCCGGCATGGTGATCTTCGGTGGCGTGCTGCGGGAGGTGTACCGGGGCGCGGCGACGCACGTCCAGGAACGGATCGCCGCCAACGTCCTGCCGGTCTCGCGTACCCGGGCGCAGCTGCGGGTCTGTGCCCTCGGTGACGACGCCACCCTGGTCGGCGCGGCGGAACTCGGCTTCGCGCGGTTGCTCGCCGATCCGCTGGGCGTGCGGGTCGGCTGAGCGCCCGGCCGACCGGAAAACCGGTTGGCGCGACCGGTCCGGCGAGCCATGCTGGTGGGCATGACGTTCTGACGGACACCACCCCCTTGTCCCCGCAGGCCCGTGACGCCGCATCGCGCCGTCACGCCGTCCGTCGACTCCCGTTCCCGAAGTGAGCGTCCGTGCCCGAGCACCACCCCCGGCAGGGTTCCCTGCCGCAGCCGACCATGGCCACCGTCACCGTCTTCGCCTCCCCCGAGAGCTGGATCGAGTCCGACGCCGTCCGGCAGTGCCACCAGGTGGCCGCCCTCGACGGCATGCGCCACGTCGCCGCCATGCCCGACCTGCACCCGGGCAAGGGCGCCCCGATCGGCGCCGCGATGGCGTCGACCGTGCTCTACCCACATCTGGTGGGCTCCGACATCGGGTGCGGCATCGCCGTCTTCCCGATCAGCCTCAGGCGCGCCGTACCCGAACGGCTCGCCGCCCGCTTTCCCGACCTGGACCGGGCGCTGGACCCCGCGCGGGACGCCGACGATCCGGCCTGGGTCGTCGCGGCCGGCGATCCGCCCGCCGGCCACGTCGAGGGCCTCGGCACGGTCGGTCGGGGCAACCACTTCGTCGAACTGGCCCGGATCGAGACCGTCTTCGCGGCGGACCACGCGGGCCGGCTCGGGCTCGCCGCCGGCGATCTCGTGCTCATCGTCCACAGCGGGTCCCGGGGCCTGGGCGAGCGGATCCTGCGGGCACACACCGAGGCCCACGGCGCGGGGCCCGCCCCCGATCCGGCCGCCTACCTGGCGCGGCACCACGACGCCGTCCGCTGGGGTGCGCTCAACCGGCGGCTGCTGGCCGCCCGGGTCGCCCACGCCCTGGGGGCCGAGCCCACCGCGCCGATCGTCGACCAGTGCCACAACCTGGTCGAGGTCCGTGACGGCGGCTACCTGCACCGCAAGGGTGCGGCTCCGGGCGACGGCCGCGACGTGCTGGTCGCCGGCACCCGGGGCACCCGGTCCTTCCTCGTCGCCGGCCACGCGGGGCCGGCGGCCAACCACTCCGTGGCGCACGGCGCGGGCCGCAAGATGTCCCGCGCCGACGCGCTGCGTCGGGGCCGGGCCAAGCACACGGTCGCCCAGTTGCGGCGGACGCCGGTCGGTTCGCTGGTGGTGTGCGGCGACCGGCAGTTGCTCTTCGAGGAGGCGCCGACGGCCTACAAACGCATCGAGCAGGTGATCGCCGACCTGGTCGACCACGACCTGGCCACTCCCGTGGCGAGCACCGTCCCACTGGTCACCTACAAGACACCCGACCTCGGGTCCGACCTGCGACCGGCACGTCGGGACGAGCGTCGGCGGCGAGGTCGGACATGAGCGTCCACCTACTCCTGTCGGCCGGGCGGGGCCCGCAGGAGTGCGCCTGGGCGGTGGCCCGGCTGCTGGACCGGCTGGCGGCCGACGCCGCCCGGCACCGGGTGACCACCCACCGGGTCGAGACCGTCGCCGGTGACCGGCCCGCCACCTACCGCTCGGTCCTGGTCCGGCTCGCCGGGGCCGAGGCGGAGGCGGTCGCCGCCGCGTGGACCGGCACCCTGTGCTGGCAGGCCCCCAGCCCGTACCGGCCCGCGACGGGTCGGAAGAACTGGTACGTCACCGCCCGGCCGTGCCGGGTGGACACCCCGGCCACGACGTTCACCGAGGCCGACGTGCACATCGTCGCCTGTCGCACCGGGGGGCCCGGCGGCCAGCACCGGAACAAGGTCAGCACGGCGGCACGGGCGACCCACCGGCCCTCGGGCCTCGTCGTCGTGGTGGACACCGAACGGCAGTTCAGCCTCAACCGCGCCGCTGCCCTGCGGTTGCTGCGGCAGCGTCTCGCCGACGGCGACGTACGCGCCGGCCGCGCCGTCACCGCCGCCCGCCGGCGCATCCACGACGAACTCGTCCGGGGCGACGCCGTCCGGGTCGAACGTCCGCACCCGTCCGGAGGATCGGCGGCGGCCGGGGCGCGGGTCAGGAGCCGTCGCGCAGGTCGGCCAGCCGGTCGCGGGTGAAGTGGATGTCGTCGAAGGTGACCCGGCAGCCCTCCCCGGTCGGCGACTGCGCCTCGAAGCCGATCGTGGTGGCGGTAGCCGCGCCGTCGACGGTGAAGTACCTGACCATCCGCCAGGTCCGCCCGTCGACCGAGGCGTGGTAGGCGAAGGCGTGGTCGATCCGGGACACCCGCAGCCACACCGTACGGGCGTCGACGACGAAGGCGTTGGCGTCGTCGGCGACACCCCGGCCGACCACCGAGACGATCATCGGCTCACCGTCGGGGGAGAACTCGAAGCAGAGCTTGCCCCAGTGCCGCTCGTCGACCCAGAGCAGCAGCACCCCGGCGTCGTAGGTCGCCGCGAAGTCGACGGTGACCCGGGCGCTGAACTGGAAGTCGCCGTCCGGGGGGAGGCCGAGCAGGGTCGCCGCGGTGAGCGTCGGCTCGGCGTGGAGCGGGTCGCCCGCCGCCGGGTCGATGAAGATGTCGCTGCGCGGGGCCGCCGACCCGGTCACCACACCGTCCGCCTCGGCGATCGTCCACGCCTCCTCGGGAGACGGTGACAGGACGAACGGCAGACCCGGGACGTTCCAGGTGGTGGTCATGACGTCCATTATCTGCCCACGCCCCGACGCGCGTGTCCCGGCGGTGCGTCCGGGTGCGTCGGTGCGCGAGCGGTGGGGCACCCGGACCGGCCGACGACACCGACGCTCCGGGGCGGGTTGTCCGGGCGGCGACGATCGGCCGAGGCCCCGCTCCCTCACCGGGCCGGTACCGACCGTCGTCGGTCGGGACGCCTAGGGTGAGGACATGGCTGAGCGAGGTCTGACCCTGATGGCGGTGCATGCGCACCCCGACGACGAGGCAACGAGCACCGGTGGCGTGCTGGCCCGGTATGCGGCGGAGGGCATCACCACGGTGCTGGTGACCTGCACCGACGGGCGGTGCGGCGACGGTCCCGGCGGGGTCAAGCCGGGTGAGCCGGGGCACGACCCGGCGGCGGTGGTGGCGATGCGGCAGGAGGAGCTGGAGGCCAGCTGCGCGGCGTTGAAGGTCAGCCACCTGGAGACGCTCGGCTACGCCGACTCCGGGATGATGGGCTGGCCGAACAACGAGCTGCCCGGCGCGTTCTGGACCACGCCGGTGGTGGAGGCGGCGGACCGGCTCGCGGAGCTGATCCGCCGCTACCGGCCGGACGTGGTGGTCACCTACGACGAGAACGGCTTCTACGGCCACCCCGACCACATCCAGGCCCACCGGATCACCATGGCCGCCGTGGCGATGACCGACATCCCGGCGAAGGTCTACTGGACCACCATCCCGCACACCGCGTTCGCCGAGTTCGGCCGGGTGATGAAGGAACTCGGCGTCGAGTGGGCCGAGCCGGACGCGGGGGACGCACCGGGGCCGCAGCTCGGTCTGCCCGATGACGAGATCACCACCTGGGTGGACACCAGCAGTTACGGCACGCAGAAGTTCGACGCGCTGGCCGCCCACGCCAGCCAGACCGAGAACATCTTCTTCCTGCGGATGGGCCGGGACCGGTTCGTCGAGCTGATGGGTCGGGAGACCTTCGTCCGGGTCCGCGACACCACCGGGGCGGCGCTGCCCGAGGACGACCTGTTCGCCGGATTGCGCTGACGGCGCGAGCGGGTGTTGCCGGGGTGTTCCGTCCGTAACAGGGATGGAACACCCCGGGCACAACTCGTCGGTCATAACATCGCCCGGATGGGCAACTCGGTATGAATAGCCATCGACAACCGTCTTCCCAGACTCTCCACAGCCGACGATGATCTCCATATCGATGGATGCGAGAGCATCTCGGATCGGGGAGGTCAGTTTGAGATCAGCCCTAGCGCTGGCCGGCGTCACCATGCTGGTCGGCAGCGGTCTCGTGGTCACCACCACGAGTGTGTCCGCAGCCCCACCCTCCACCCCGGGGCCGGCGCTGGTCGCCGCCGCCGACACCGCCCTCAAGGATCACGCCGGCGCCGTCAGGTCCTCGGCGAAGGACCGCTACGCCGTGCACAGCAGCCGGCGGGACGCCAAGGGCGGCGGCGCGGTCCGCTACACCCGCACCTACGACGGGCTGCGCGTCTACGGCGGGGACTTCGTGATCCGCACCGAGGCCGACGGCGACTACGCGGGCAGTTCGGTCGGCCTGGCCGCTCCGTTGACCCTCGCCACCACCCCGAAGGTCAGCGCGGCGAAGGCGCGCAAGGCGGCGACCGCCGCGTTCTCCGGCAAGGTCACCGGCACCGGGGCGGCGGAGCTGTTCGTCGACGCCAGCAGCGGCACCGGCCGACTCGCCTGGGAGACCGTCGTCACCGGCTGGGCCCCGGACGGGCAGACCCCCTCCAAGCTGCACGTGATCAGCGACGCGCTCACCGGCGCCCGGATCGGCTCGTACGACGAGATCGAGTCCGTCGTCGGCACCGGCAACAGCGTCTACTCCGGCCCGGTCGCGGTCAACACCACGCTGTCCGGCTCGACCTACAGCATGATCGACCCAGCCCGGGGCAACGGTCGGACCTGCGACATGAACAACGGCACGTCGACCTGCACCACGTTCACCGACGCCGACAACGTGTGGGGCACCGGGGCAGCCTCGAACCGGCAGTCCGCCGCGGTCGACGCGCACTTCGGCGCGGCGGCGACCTTCGACTACTTCACCAACGTGCACGGCCGTAACGGCATCTTCGGCAACGGCACCGGCGTGCCGAGCCGGGTGCACTACGGCAACGCCTACGTCAACGCCTTCTGGGACGGCGCGCAGATGACCTACGGCGACGGCGCGGGCAACGCCAAGCCGCTGGTCTCGCTCGACGTGGCCGGCCACGAGATGTCCCACGGTGTCACCGAGAACGTGGTGCCCGGCGGCCTGACCTACTCCGGCGAGTCCGGCGGCCTGAACGAGGCCACCAGCGACATCTTCGGCAACATGGTGGAGTTCTACGCCAACACCACCGCCGACCCGGGCGACTACCAGGTCGGCGAAAAGATCAACATCAACGGCAACGGCACCCCGCTGCGCTACATGTACAACCCGACGCTGGACGGCTCCTCGCACGGCTGCTGGTCGAGCAGCACCAACAGCATCGACGTGCACTACTCGTCCGGCGTGGCCAACCACTTCTTCTTCAACCTGGCCGAGGGCTCCGGGGCTACCTCGTACGGCACCTCACCGCTGTGCGGCTCGGCCCCGCCGGTGACCGGGATCGGCCGGGGGAAGGCGGAGAAGATCTGGTTCCGCGCCCTGGACGCGTACTTCGTCTCCAACACCCGCTACGTGAACACCGCCCAGCCGACCAACACCGCGCGGCTGCACACCCTGTCGGCCGCCACCGACCTCTACGGCCTGTGCTCCACCGAGTACAAGGCGGTGATGGCCGCCTGGACCGCGGTGAACGTGACCGGCACCGAGTCCTGCGCCGCCAACGACTTCTCCGTCTCGGTCGCCCCGACGACGCTCACCCTCAACCCGGGTACCTCGGGCACCGCCACGGTCTCCACCACGGTCGTCCGGGGCACCGCCGAGACGGTCACCTTCTCGACCGGCCCGCTGCCGGCCGGGGTGACCGTCTCGTTCAGCCCGACGTCGGTCACCGCGGGTGGGTCGACCACGGTCACGGTCAGCGCCGCCGCCACTGCCGGCAGCGGCACGGTGGCGATCACGGTGGTGGGCACCTCGCCCTCGATCGCCCGGACGGCCACCCTGAACCTGACGGTGAACGGGCTGCCGGGCTGCTCCGGCACGAACGGCACCGACGTCACGATCGCCGACAATACGACGGTGGAGAGCGCGATCGTGATCAGCGGCTGCGCGGCGACCCCGTCGACCGCGAGCAAGGTCGAGGTGCACATCGTGCACACCTACATCGGTGACCTGGTGGTCAGCCTGGTCGCCCCGGACGGCAGCGTGTACACGCTGCAGAACCGCTCCGGTGGCAGCACCGACAACATCGACCAGACGTACACCGTGAACCTCTCCTCGGAGGCGGCGAACGGAAGCTGGCGGCTGCGGGTCCAGGACACGGCGAGCCTCGACACCGGTTACGTCAACAGTTGGAGCCTGAACCTCTGACCGTGACACAGCGGGCGGGTCATCCGGGTTCCCGGGTGGCCCGCTTCGCGTTGCCGGCACGGAGTCGACCGCCCCGCACCCCGCTATAGTCATGGTTGTCGATTTGTGCCGCCGTCGGTGACGCCGGGCAGGTCACCCCACCACCACCCCCACCACCGAGGAGGTCCGGATGACTCCGTACCGCTCCCGCCTGCGGGCCTGGGCCGTCGCGTTCCTCGCGGCGGTCGCCCTGCCGGCCACCCTGCTCGGCCCGCCGGCACCGGCGGCGGCCGCGAACACCCTGACCATGCTCGGCGCGGACGTCTCCTCCGTGCAGCGCAGCCTGGACCTCGGGGCGCGGTACTACGACGCCGGCGGCACCGCCCGCGACCCGCTCGACATCCTCAAGGGCGTCGGCGTCAACTACGTCCGGCTGCGGGTCTGGAACAACCCGGCCAGCGGCTGGAACAACAAGGCGAAGGTGCTGGCGTACGCGAAGACGGTCAAGGCCAAGGGCCTCAAGCTGATGATCGACTTCCACTACTCCGACACCTGGGCCGACCCCGGCAAGCAGTACAAGCCGGCGGCGTGGGCCAACCACGGCATCGGCCAACTCCAGACCGACGTCTACAACTACACCTACGACGTGTGCACCAGCCTGCGCAACCAGGGCACCACACCGGACAGCGTGCAGATCGGCAACGAGATCAACGTCGGCATGCTCTGGAACGACGGCAAGGTCGTCAACAACGACTTCACCAACCTCAGCCTGCTGCTCAAGGCCGGCTACCAGGCCACCAAGCAGTGCAACGGCGGCACCCAGGTGATCATCCACACCGCCAACTCGGACAGCATGGACCACGCCCGCTGGTTCTACGACGGCATCCGCGCCAAGGGCGTGCAGTGGGACCTGACCGCGCTGTCCTACTACTGCATGTGGCACGGCACGCTGACCAACCTCTACAACGTCATCACCGACGTCCGTTCCCGGTACGGCAAGCCCGTCGTGCTCACCGAGACGGCGTACCCGTTCACCGCGGCGAACGCCGACAACGAGGCGAACGCGATCAACGGTGGCGAGCCCTGCGCGGGCCACCAGGCGAGTTGGAGCGGCCAGGCCACCGAGTTCTCCTGGGTGCAGGACACCGCCCGCAACGCCGGCGCGATCGGGGTCTTCTACTGGGAGCCGACCTGGTACGCGGTGCCCGGCAACGGCTGGGACCCGGCGAACATCAACGGCACCGGCAACCAGTGGGACAACATGGCCATCTTCAACTGGACCGGTCGGGTGAACCCGAGCATCCGCTGGCGGCCGTAGGCGTCACCGGCGCCGGCCGGGGCGCTCCGGCCCGGCCGGCACCGGCCACCTCGGCGTCCCCCCGGGTGGCACGTGCCCACTGAGACGGACGTGGTGATCGTCGGGGCCGGGCACTACCCTGGCGCGGTGCGATACCACGAGTGCGAGGCGGCCATCCGCGAGTTGGTCGACGCGGCCGACGAGGACGCCCTGCGCACCTTCGGGTTGTCGACCATCACCCGCCTGGTTCGGGCCGACCTGCTCGTCGAGGCCGGTGAGGACGACCTCGACGAGGACGCCTGGGCGGCGCTGACCACCGCCCGGGAGCACATCGCCTCGGCCGACGCGACCGAACTGCGCGCCCACCTGAACCGCATCGACGAGGGCATCCTCGCCGGGGGCGACATGGACCCCGGACTGTTGATCGTGCTCTCGGCGCTGGAACACTGGACCACCTACCGGGAGGAGCAGCGGCGGGGCGAGCTGTACGAACTCGCCATCCGCTCCCTCGAGGAGGTCGACTACCGGGTCCCGGCCGCGCTCGACGACTTCCTGGCCACGCCGGAGATGGCCGCCGAGTACGCGCGGATCACGGAGTCGCTCCCCGCATGACGCGCGGTAGCCGCACCTCGTCGACCGGTCCTTCTGGATCACCGGGGATCGGCACGGTCAGCGCCGCCCGGGCCACCGACCGGCGTGCCGCCACCCGGCGGACGGCAGCACGCCGGTGCGGACCCCGCTGCGGCCTGTTCGGCTCCGACCGGCACGTCCGCCACCTGCCGGTCGGAGCCGACGGTCACCGGCCGCAGGTCAGCGTCAGCCCGCCGGTCACCGCGCTGGTCCAGACGAGCATGCCGAACGTCGTGCCGCCACCCGGCGTCAGCGTCCCGTTGTAGGAGGCGTTGCGCACCGTGACGTCGGCACCGGAGGTGCTGGCCACCCCGTTCCAGAGCGCCGAGATGCGTTCGTCACCGGACCACCGCCAGGTGACCTGCCAGCCGTTGAGCGTCTGCTGGGACGTGTTGCGCACGCTGACGGTGGCGGCGTATCCGCCGGTCCACCGGTTGTCGATGGTGACCGTCGCCTGACACGCCGCCGACGAGACGGCGAGGGTCCGTACCGGCCCGCTGACCACGTACGGGTCGTGCTTGTCCCCGGCGCTGAACCGGAACCAGTACTCGCTGTCCGGGGTCAGTCCCCCAACGGTCAGGTCCCCGTACCGTTCCGGGCCGGACACCGCCGAGGCCACCGGGTTCCGCCACGCCGTGGCGTCCTCCCGGCTCGCGAAGAGGACGACGGTGATCGGCGGGTCGTATCCGCACGGCGGGCTGAGGAGCATCGAGTACCGGATGGTGATGCTCGTGGTGGTGGCCGACAGGAACTGACCGGAGACCGGCAGCGCCGGGGGACACGTGTAGGTGGGACCGGGCGTGGGGGTGGCCGCCGGGGCCGGTTGCGCCTGGGCGCCGGTGAGCGTGCCGGCCCAGCCGGCCAGGGTCAGGGTCGTGGTCGCCAGCACCACGCCGAACGTGCGGAGCATCCGTACCTCCGAGGGGTTGCGGGGGCACCGGCGGCCGGGACAGGCTTGAGGTGCCGGATTCGGGACTGTCGTGAGGTGCTGCGCGACCGTCGGCTGTCGTAACCGGGTGGACGCCGGACGACGGCCGGCCACGATCGATGGACGAGGGCGACCTGCCCGACGGCGGCCCTAACCGGTGGTCACCGTCGCGGACTGCCCGGCGCGGGGTGGCGCGGCCACCTCGCGTGTCCGACGGATCGGCGCACGAGTGGTCACGCTGGCTCCCGAGCGTGACGACGCCAGAACAGTCTGGCATTCGATGACTGTCGATGCAATGCCGTCCGATCGGGCCGCCCGGGCCCGTCCGATCGGCCACGACGCACCGCTCCCGGCGACGATCGGCCGACCGCAGACCCGGGTCGGGTCGGATCGGATCAGCGGCTACCCGGTGCGGCGGCGCTGTCGCGGACGACCAGATCGGTGGCGAGCTCGACGCGGGGGCTCTCGATCGTCTCACCGCGGGCCAGCCGCAGCACCGTACGGGCGGCCAGCATGCCCATCTCGGCCAGCGGTTGGCGGATCGTGGTCAGCGGCGGGGAGCACCACCGGACCTCCGGCAGGTCGTCGAACCCGACCACGCTGACGTCGTCGGGCACCCGCAGGCCACGCTTGCGGACCGCCTCGTAGACCCCGAGCGCCATCTGGTCGCTGGAGGCGAAGATGGCGGTGGGCGGCTCGGGCAGGCCCAGCAGGTGCATGCCGGCGGTGTAGCCGGACTCGTGGTAGAAGTTGCCCGGCCGGACCAGCCGGTCGTCGACGGCGAGGCCGGCGGCGTCGAGCGCGGCCCGGTAGCCGTCCATCCGGGCCCGGCTGCACATCAACTGCGGAGGGCCGGCGATGAAGCCGATCCGCCGGTGGCCGAGGCCGAGCAGGTACTGGGTGGCGCGCAGGCTGCCCGCCCAGTTGGTCGCCCCGATCGTCGGGGCCTCCTGGGGGGCGACCCCGGCGGGATCGACGATGACCACCGGTAGCCGCAGCCGGCGCAGCTCGGCCTGCAACGGCGGCTCCACCATCGAGGTCACGAAGATGACGCCCTCGGTGGACCGGGTGCGCATGTTGTCGAGCCACTGCTTGGCCGACGAGGTGCGCCGGTGGATGGCCGAGACGACCGTGCCGGCCCCGCTGGCCTGCGCGACGTCCTCCACCCCCCGGATGATCTCCACGGCCCAGGGGCTGTCCAGGTCGTTGAAGACCAGGTCGATCAGGGCGGACTGGGTCCGTCGCGCCGCCGAGCGGGGCCGGTAGCCGTGCCGGGTGAGCAACTCCTCCACCCGTTCCCGGGTCTGCGGGGCGACGTCGGACCGGCCGTTGATCACCCGGGAGACCGTGGGCACGGAGACGCCCGCCAACCGCGCGATCATCGCGATGGTGACGTTTCTGCCGTTCTCGGAGCCCACGGTCGCCCTTTCGTCTGGGGGGAACTACGGTCGCAGAAGGCTATCGCAGCAGGTCGGCGTCACCCCTTCACGCTGCCGGACAGACCACCGATGAGCTGACGTTCGGCGATGGCATAGAAGCCCAGCGCCGGGATCATCGACAGCACGACATACGCGAGCACCTTCGCGGTGTCGTCGGAGTACTGGCCCTGGAACGCCTGGACCCCGAGCGGAAGCGTCCACCAGCTCTGGTCGGTGAACACCACCAGCGGCAGCATGAAGTTGTTCCAGCTGCTCACCAGGGCCAGCACCGAGACCGTGGCCAGGGCGGGCCGGGCCATCGGCAGCAGGACCCGCCAGAAGAACCCGAAGGGACCGCAGCCGTCGAGGGTCGCCGCCTCCTCGACCTCGCCGGGAATGGTCCGGAAGAACTGCCGCAGGATGATGATGGTGATCGGCAGACCGAAGGCGGCCTGGGGCAGGATCACCCCGAGCGGGTTGTCCAGCAGCCCCATCCCGCGCAGCAGGATGAACAGCGGCAGGATCGCCACCGCGAACGGGAACATCAGCCCGATCGCGAAGATGGTGACCAGGAACTCCCGCCCCCGGAAGGCGAACCGCGCGAAGACGTACGCGGCCATCGCCGCCGCCGCGACCACGACGAACGTGCTGGCCACGGCGATCAGGACGCTGTTGCCCACGTTGCGCCAGAACACCTCGGCGGTGAAGATCTCGACGTAGTTGCCGGGCACCCAGGGGTCGGGCAGGCCGAGCGGGTTGGTGGAGAGCTGCCCGTTGTCCTTGAACCCGCCGATCACCCCGAACCAGACCGGCACGACGATGAGCGCGCCGACGACGATGCAGACGAGGTGCAACACGAGGCGGCGGGCCCGCTGGGCCGGGTTCGCCGGGCTGGTCATCGCTGGTCTCCTTGGACGGTGAGAGCGCCCTCGGTGTCCCGACGCAGGACGACGCGCTGGTAGATGAGGGCGAAGACGAGGCTCAGCAGGAACATGATGATGCTGATCGCGCTGGCGTAGCCGACCTCGAAGCGGCGGAAGCCGAACTGGAACATCGTCACGGCCATGGTCTCCGAGGCGTGGATCGGGCCACCGCCGGTGAGCACCCAGACCATGTCGAACAACTGGATGGTGCCGATGACCGACAGGAACACGCTGATCCGGATGGTCGGACCGAGCAGCGGCAGGGTGACGAGCCGGAACGCCTGCCACGCGTTGGCCCCGTCGGTGACCGCCGCCTCGTTGAGCTCCTTGGGGATGTTCTGCCGGGCGGCCAGGAAGAGAATCATGTAGAGGCCGAAGTACTTCCAGGAGACCACCAGGAAGACGGCGTACAGGACGGTGTCCGGGTCGGCGAAGACGGCGCCGGCATCGGCCCCCAGGAACCGGGAGATCGCGTCACCCAACCCCCGGTTGGGCGAGAACACCAGGTTGAACAGGACCGCGGTGGTGACCTCGGAGAGCACGTACGGGGCGAAGAAGATCACCCGGTAGATCGCGCGTCCCCGCAGCGGCTGGTTGAGCAGCATGGCCAGGCCCATCGCGACCGGCAGCTGGACCACCAGGGAGAGCACGATCAGCACGAGCCCGTGCCACAGGTCGCCCCGGAACACCGGGTCGGCGAAGGCCCGGGTGTAGTTGTCCAGCCCGATGAAGTTCTCGGGCAGGCCGAAGCCGTTCCACTTGTAGAGGCTGGCGTAGCTGGCCACCACGATGGGCGCCAGCACCAGCAGCAGGAACAGCAGCAGGGACGGGGTGAGGAAGACGGCCAGGGCCCGGCGTCGGCCCGGCCGGGGCCGGCGGCCGGTACGGCGTACGCCGCCCGGCCCCGGCTCCGACGGGTCGGTCACTCGGCCGCCGGGTACCGCACTCGACACGGTCGATGGCGTGGTCATGCCTGCTCCACTCAGTTCTCGCCGGCGGCTGGTGATCGATGGGGTGGGGACGTCACTACTGGGTCTTCGCCACCTGGGTGATGTCCTTGAGGATCTGTGCCGGTGACTTGCTGCCGGCGACCAGGGCGGCGACGCTGTCGTTGACCTGCTGGCCGACGGCCGGCGGGTAGGCCTGGTCGAGGTAGAGCTGGAAGCCGGTGGCGGCGGCCAGCGTCTGGGCGACGACCTTGTTGTTCGGGTCGGCGACGGCGTCGGTGGCTTCCTTGACCGTCGGCAGCACCGCGCCGGTCTTGGTGCTCCGGCGCTGCACGTCGACGCTGAGCAGGGTCTTGAGGAAGTCCAGGGTGGCCGGCGGGGCGTCCTTGCCGACGGCGAAGCCGTTGCCGCCACCGAACACCTCGGTGGCCGAGCCCTTGCCGCCGTCGACGGCCGGGAACGGGAAGAACCCGAGCTTGTCGCCGAGCCCCTTCTTGCTGGTGGAGCTGGACGCCTGCACCGACGGGGCCCACTGCCCCATCAGCTCCAGGGCGGCACGGCCGTTGCCCATCGTCGCGGCCTGCCCGTCCGGCGAGCCGTACTCCGCGCCCAGGAAGCCCTTCTGGAACGGCTGGAGGTCGACCAGCTCCTTGAGCCGCTCACCGGCGGCCACGAAGTCGGGGGTCTCGAAGTTCTTGTCCTTGGCGGCCTGCTGGAGCGCGCCGAGCCCGCCGATGCGCATGGACAGGTAGGCCCAGTAGAAGTGGGCCGGCCACTTGTCCTTGCCGGCCAGCGCGACCGGGGTGATCCCGGCGGCCTTGAGCTTGCGGACCACGTCGAGCAGCTCGGCCCAGGTGGCCGGCGGCGCGGTGATCTGGGCCTGGGCGAAGAGGTCCTTGTTGTACCAGAAGCCGACCATGCCGATGTCGAACGGCACCCCGTAGATCTTGCCGTCCACGGTGTAGGGCTCCAGGGACAGCGGCAGCAGGCTGTCCTTCCAGGGGGCCACCGTCTCGGTGAGGTCCTTGACCAGACCCGCGTCCACCTGCTGCTTGAGCACCCCACCACCCCAGGACTGGAAGAGGTCCGGCGGGGAGCCGGCCTGGGTCGCGGTGGTCAGCTTGGCCTTGAACGCCTCGTTCTCCAGCGGCTGGATCTCGATCTTCACGTTGCTGTGTGCGCCCTGGTACTCCTGGGCGACCGCCGCCCAGACCGGCAGCATCGGCTCGGTGTTCTGGATGTGCCACCAGTTGATGGTCTGCGGGGCGTCCGGGTCGTCGGAGGCGTCGTCGCTGCAACCGCTGAGCAGGTACGCGCCGGCACCGGCGCCGACGAGGCCGAGCAGCGATCTGCGGGAGAGGTGCGCGGTCATGATCAATCCCTTCGGGGGACTCACGAGGTGCTCGGGTGCCGGTCGAGCCGGCGATTTCGAAACGTGTATCTCCGGAACTTTCAGAGCGTCGCCGGTATTACCGATCGATGGCGGGCACGCTACGAGTTGTTTCCGCGCGGGTCAAGACCTCTGTCCTATCGCGAGGAAAACGGCTAGCGTGTGCAGGGCTTCACCGACCATGGCCATGATTCCGAAAGTTTCGAGAGCTGCCCCGAGGAGTGCCCGTGTCGACCGACACCGCTGAAGTGGCGACCGCTGCCCGGTCGATCCGCAATCCTGTCCTCGCCGGATTCCACCCGGATCCGTCGATCCTGCGCGTCGGCGACGACTACTACCTGGCCACCTCGACCTTCGAGTGGTACCCGGGGGTGCGCCTGCACCACTCGCGCGACCTCGTGCACTGGCGACAGCTGGGCGGGATCATCACCGACCGCCGCCTGCTCGACCTGCGCGGCTGCGGCGACTCCAACGGGGTCTGGGCACCCGACCTGACCTACCACGACGGCCAGTTCCACCTCGTCTACAGCGACGTGGCCAGCTTCGCCAGCGGCTACTGGGACCCGCAGAACTTCCTGATCACCGCGTCCGACATCACCGGCCCCTGGTCCGAGCCGGTGAAGTTGCACGGGCGCGGCTTCGACGCCGCCCTGTTCCACGACGACGACGGCACCAGCTGGCTGCTCGCCATGAGCGCCGACTGGCGACCCGGCCGGGACCGCTTCGGCGGCATCGAGATCCAGCAGTACGACCGGGCCGCGCGCCGCCTCGTCGGCCGGCCCCGCATCCTGTTCACCGGCACCCCGGTCGGGGTCACCGAGGGTCCGCACCTCTACCGGCACGACGGCTGGTACTGGCTGATCACCGCCGAGGGCGGCACCAGCTGGGAGCACCAGGTCACCGTGGCCCGGTCCCGGGAGCTGTTCGGGCCGTACGAGGTGGACCCGGACGGCCCGCTGCTCACCTCCGTGGGTCGCCCCGACCTGCGGTTGCAGAAGGCCGGCCACGGCAGCCTGGTGCGCACCCCGGACGGCGGGTGGTATCTGGCCCACCTGGTCGGCCGCCCCTACTCCCCGCTGGGCAGCTGCGTGCTGGGCCGGGAGACGGCCATCCAGCACGTCGAGTGGCCGACGGACGGTTGGCCCCGCATCCCCGGCGGAGTGCCGGCGGACGAGGTCGTCGCGCCCGACCTGCCGGCGCACCCGTGGCCGGCGGAGCCCGCCACCGACGACTTCGACGCCGCCGAGCTGGGCCCGGCCTGGTCGACGTTGCGCCGACCGGCCACCCCGGACTGGATCGACCTGCGGTCCCGCCCGTCGCACCTGCGGGTGCACGGTGGGCAGTCCCCGGTGGGCCGGCAGGCCCCCAGCCTGGTCGCCCGGCGGGTCGGCGCGACGCGGTGCGCCCTCGACACGGTGGTCGAGTTCGACCCGGTCGACCACCGCCAGTTGGCCGGGATCACCGCCTACTACAACACCCTCAACTGGCATCACCTCTACCTGACCAGGACGGACGACGGGCGCACCGTCCTGGAGCTGCTCAGCTCCGACAACGGCCGGCGCACCGCCCACCCGGAGCTGACCGTCGACACCGACGGCGGCACCCGGGTCGGCCTGCGGGCGGAGTTCGACGGCCCAGTGGTCCGCTTCGGCTACGACCTGGGCGCGGGCTGGCAGCAGCTCCCGATCGACCTGGACGCGACCATCCTGTCCGACGAACACGCCGCGCTGATCATCGACGGTGAGCCGGCGGCCTGGGGGTTCACCGGGGCGTTCCTCGGGCTCTGGGTCCAGGACCTCGGCGGCGACGGCGGCCACGCCGACTTCGACCGGGCCACCTACCAGGAGCACTGACCGTCCCACACCCACCACGACCGGCTCCGGGTGGAGCCGGTCGTGGTCGTGCCCGGGGGCAGCATCCGATCGATTCTCGAAACTGTTGCGATGATCGACCAAGGGGGTTGACCAGGAGTTCCGGAAGTTTCGATGGTTGACCCGGGGGGCTCGCGCTCGTAACGTTCCAGGCGGCTTCCGGAAATCGATGTTCAACTATCGGACGCTCCGGTGCGACCGGCCACCCCCACGGTGCCGGTGCCGCGCCCCTCCCCCACCCTCGCCGCCGTCGACCCGTCGACGCGCCTCGGGAAAGGACCGCAGATGATGCTCAGACGGTGGATGGCTGCCGGGTTGGTCGCCGTCGCGACCGCCGGCGTGTTGAACGCCGTGCCGGCCACGGCGCAGCGACCGTACGACCCGACCGCGCAGAGCCTGCGCGCCCTGGGCCAGCGCCACGGCCTGTACGTCGGCACCGCGGTCGACATGGCCGCCCTCGCCGACCCCGCCGAACCCCGCTACCGGGAGATCGTGCGCGATGAGTTCTCCACGGTCACCGCGGAGAACGTGATGAAGTGGGAGTCCCTGGAACCCACCCGGGGCAACTACGACTGGTCGGCGGCCGACGAACTCGTCGCCACCGCCCGACGCAACGGCCAGAAGGTCCGGGGTCACGTGCTGGTCTGGCACAGCCAACTGCCGAAGTGGCTGACCGACGGGGTGGCCGACGGCTCCATCGACAACGCCGAGCTGCGGTCGATCCTGCGCCGGCACATCACCACCGTGGCCAGCCGCTACCGGGGCAAGATCTGGCAGTGGGACGTGGTCAACGAGGCGGTCAGCGACCCCTGGGACACCCCGTCCACCCTGCACTACAAGGGTTTCTGGGCCGAGCACCTCGGCCCGGGCTACGTGGCGGACGCGTTCCGCTGGGCCCGCGCCGCCGACCCGACCGCCCTGCTGTTCTACAACGACTACAACATCGAGGCGTTCGGCTCCGGCGACCCGGCCAACGACAAGACCCAGTTCGTCTTCGACATGGTCAAGGGCCTGCTGGGCCGGGGCGTGCCGATCGACGGGGTCGGCAGCCAGGGCCACCTGGGCACCCAGTACGGCAACTACGACACCCTCCAGGTCGCCGACGCGCTGCACCGGTTCGCCGGGTTGGGGCTGTCCACCGCGTTCACCGAGGTCGACGTGCGCAGCCGGTTGACCGACGGGGTGCAGGCCGGCGACTCCGAGGAGATCAACCCGCGGCTGCAGGCGTCCGCCGCGAACTTCCACGTGCTGTTGCAGGCCTGCCTGGCCGAGCCGCGCTGCCTGTCGTTCACCGTCTGGGGTTTCACCGACCGACACTCCTGGGTGCCCGGCACCTTCGACGACCCGCCGCAGGGCCTGGCCACCATCTACGACGAGAACTACCAGCCCAAGCGGTCGTACCAGTTGATGAAGGCCGACCTGATCTACGCCGGCCCGCCCTACGTGCGGACCCGGGCGACGCCGAAGCCGCGCCGGTAGGCCGGCGGTGAGCGCCGACATCGTCGACACGGCCCGGGGCGGCGGACGGACGGTCAGCTTCACCTTCGACGACGGCCCCAATCCCACCGACACGCTGCGGCTGCTCACCGTCCTACGCCGGCACCGGATCGCCGCCGTGTTCTTCCTGTGGGGCGACCACGTCAGCGCACACCCCGAGGTGGTACGAAAAATCGTGGCCGACGGCCACCACCTGGGCAACCACAGCATGCACCACGACGACATGACCTCCTGGTCACCCGACCGGATCGAGGCGGATCTGCGGGCGACCAACGAGGCCATCCGGCGGGCCGTACCAGCGGCTCGGATCCGGTACTTCCGCGCGCCCTACGGGGCCTGGGGGGCGAGTCCCGCCGTGTCCGCCGCGCTGGGCATGCAGCCGCTCGGCTGGCGGCTGGCCGTCGGGGACTGGGAGCCGCCGGGCACCGACGAACTCGTCCGTCGACTGCTCGACGGGGTCACCCCCGGCGCGGTGGTGCTGCTGCACGACGGCGGCGGGGACCGCAGCCAGACCGTCGACGCGGTCGACCGCGTCGCGCCCGTGCTGAGGTCCCGCCGCTGGCGGTTCACCCTGCCGGGCAGGCAGGCCTGACCGGCCGGTCCGCCTGCCCGGCAGGGCGTCGCCCGGGTGCGCCCACCGCCGGTACGCCTGCGGCCCGGTGTGCCGCCGCATCACCTCGATGACGCAGCGGCACACCGGTGCCGACGGGTTGCGGCAGAGGCTCCTGGCCCAGGTCGACGTGCAACCGCCAGGGTCCCCGGTTCCCAGCACCAGGGGCAGGGCCGCCGGCAGTGCGGCACGGTTGCCGTTACCGAGGGTACGCAGCGGGATGACGGAGAGGTAATCCCGCTGCCCGTCGACGGGTGGCCCCACCACGTTGTACCGGCCGGTCTCGGCGGGCACCGCACGCGCCGGCCCCGCCGGAACCACCAGCGCGATCCCGACCAGCAGCACCGTGCCGCAGGCCAGCAGCACCGCGACTAGGCTCGCCGCATCCCCACCATCGCTCTCCACACCTCGATCCCACCGACATCCTCCCGTCCCGGCCCCCTTGTACGAACCGGGGTGCCGACGGTTCAACCCGAGCGGAGTCGGCCTGCGCGACGGGGTGGTCCAGCGGTGGCGTCCCACCCCGTCGGTCGTACGTCGCCCGCGCGGACCGTGTCCGGGGGCCATGCCAGGATGTGGCGGTGTCGTATCCCCCTCAGCCCTCGTACCCGGCCGCGCCCGGCGGCGTCACACCGATGATCGCCTACCCCCACCCGATCCCGCCGCCCCCGGGGCACGCGGTGCTGACCGTCTCGGTCAATCGGGGGCCCTACCTGGTGCCCGCCCCGTCCACCAGCCGGTTCAAGGTCGACGGTCGGTTGGTGGCGATCCCCGGCGAGGGCACCTGGTACGTGGCCGTGCCGGCCGGGCCGCACGACGTGCGCTACACCGACTTCATGGGCATCCCCGTCATCACCACCGCGCTGGTCACCCAGCCCGGGGTGGTGTACCCGTTGTCGTTCCGCTTCGGTGGCTGGCGCAACCGGGTCCACGACGGGCAGGGCACCGACGTGACGAAGTTCGGCATGTGGTCGAACTACAGCATCCTGCTGGTCACGCTGGCCGTGCTGGGGGTGCTCTGCTGCGGTGGCTTCGGTCTCGTCGCCGCGCTCTCGACGTCCCCCTGACCGTCGGCCCCCGCCCGGCCGGGACCCGGTAGCGTCGCCACCGATGCCTCCTGCGCCCGGACCGGCCGGTCTGACCACGACGGAACGTGCGGTCGATGCCCGCTTCCGCGCGGTCCTGGCCCGGCTGCCCCGACGTGGACCGGCCGGCTGGCTGGTGGAGTTCCTGGTCTTCGGGCTCAAACAGGCCTGGGCGTGTGTGTTCGGAGGGGCGATGCTGGCCGTCATCCTGGCGGCCCGGCTCTGGTATCCGCAGGACGCCGCCCTCGCCCGCAACGACCTGCTGACCGCCGCCGCGGTCGCCATCCAGGTGGCCATGCTGGCCGGACGCCTGGAAACCCTGCGGGAACTGCGGGTGGTGCTCCTGTTCCACCTGGTCGGGACGGCCATGGAGTTGTTCAAGACGCACGTCGGCTCATGGTCCTACGCCCCGGACGGCATGCTCCGGCTGGGCGCGGTGCCGCTGTTCAGTGGCTTCATGTACGCCGCGGTCGGCTCCTATCTGGTACGGGTCAACCGACTGTTCGACCTGCGTTTCGCCCGCTACCCCCGGCGTGGGGTGACGGCCCTGGTGGCGGTCGCGATCTATGCCAACTTCTTCACCAACCACTACCTTCCGGACGTCAGGTGGCCGCTCATCGCCGTCGTCGCGATGGTGTTCGGCCGCTGCGTGATGCACTTCCGGGTCTTCCGGTTCCGGCTGCGGATGCCGCTGCTGTTGGCCTTCCTCCTGGTCGCCTTCTTCATCTGGCTGGCGGAGAACATCGCCACCTGGTCACAGGCCTGGCTCTACCCGGGCCAGGTGGCCGGTTGGGACCCGGTGTCGCCGACGAAGCTCGCCTCATGGTTCCTCCTCATGATCATTTCAGTGGTCCTGGTCACCTGGATCTCGCCACCGCGACCGCCGGAGCCACCACGACCACCGGAGCCACCGCGACCGCCGGGACAGGAACGGCCGTGGGAAGGAGAACGGCCGGGAGAGCCGGAACAGCCAGCGTCACGGGAACCCCCCGCAGGGGCCGGGCCCGCGGTTCCCGCCGGCACGCAACGATCTGGTGGCGACCGACCGGAACCCTGACCGGGGCTACCCGTGGACGGGGTCACGGGCCGGGGGCGGGGTCGACGCCGGGGTCCGGTCGCGGGTGCGCTGGATCAGCACGACCAGCACCAGCACCAGCAGGGCGGCGCCGAGTGAGGCCGCCGGGACGCGCTCGCCGAGCAGCAGCGCCGACCAGAGCAGGGTGAGCACCGGCTGGGCGAGCTGGAGCTGGCCGACCCGGGCGACCCCGCCTCGGGCCAGGCCCGCGTACCAGGCGAAGAAACCCAGGAACATGGAGACCACGGTCAGGTAGCCGAACGCCGACCAGGCTGAGGCGTCCGCCTGCGGCGGGTGGGCCACGGCGGCGACGAGGGTGGCCGCACCGGTGGCCGGCAACGCGTAGCGCAGCGCCCAGCAGATCGTCCGGGCGCCGCCCAGCTCGCGGGCGAGCGCGCCGCCCTCGGCGTACCCCAGGCCGCAGAGCAGGACCGCGACGAGCAGGAACAGGTCCGACGGGGCCAGCGCGCCGCGCACCGCGCCGCCGACTCCGAGGAAGAACAGCACCGCCAGCAGTCCGCCGCCGCTGGCGATCCAGAACAGCGGCGGCGGGCGTTCGCCGCTGCGCAGTACCGCGAACACGGCCGTCACGGCGGGCAGCGCGGTGATCACGACGGCCCCGTGCGCGGCGGTCCGGTCGATCAGCGCCAGCGAGGTGAACAGCGGGAAGCCGACCACCACGCCGAAGGCGACGATCGCCAGTCGCCGGCGTTGGGCGCGGGTGGGCCGTGGTGCGCCGGTGAACCGTAGGTAGGCCCAGGCCAGCAGCCCTGCGCCGACGGCCCGGCCGAAGGCGACGAACCACGGGTCGAGCTGCTGCACCGCGACCCGGGTGGCCGGTAGCGACATGCTGAAGGCGAGCACGCCCAGCGCGCCGAGGGCGAGGCCGGTCAACCGGTTGGCTGTTACCGCTGTCGGCGCGGTAGCGCTACTGTGGTCTCTCATGGATGACGGTAACGCAGCTGATCGTGTTATCCAAGATCTGCGCCGGTTGGTGGCCGCCGCCGATCCGGGTGCGCGCCTGCCGTCGGTGCGGGAGCTGACCGCCCGGCACCACGCCTCCCCGGTCACCGTCGCCGCAGCCGTCCGGCACCTCGTCGCCGAGGGCCTGATCGAGGCGCGCGCCGGTCGGGGCACCTTCGTGGCCGCCCCGCCCCGGCAGCGACACGTCGCCGACCTGTCCTGGCAGACCGTGGCGCTCGGCCCCGGACAGCCCGGCGAGGACGAGATGCAGGCGCTGCTGGCGCTGCCGCCCGCCGGGGCGATCGCGCTCTCCGGTGGCTACCTGGACGCCGACCTCCAGCCCGCCGCCGCGCTCGGCGCCGCGCTCACCCGCGCCGCCCGGCAGCCCGCGTCCTGGCAGCGCGGCCCGGCGCACGGTCGGGCGGACCTGCGCGCCTGGTTCGCCCGGGAGGCCGGGGGCGGGCTGCGCGCGGAGGACATGGTGATCTGCTCGGGTGGGCAGGCCGCCCTGTCGTCCACGCTGCGGGCCCTCGCCGCGCCCGGCGACACGCTGCTCGTGGAGTCGCCGACCTACCTGGGCGCGTTGGCCGCCGCCCGGGCCGCCGGGCTGCGGGTGGCCCCGGTGCCCGCCGACCCCGACGGGGTACGCCCCGACCAGCTCGCCGGCGCGTTCGCCCGGACCGGCGCGCGGTTGTTCTACTGCCAGCCGTTGTACGCCAACCCGCACGGCGCGACGCTCGCGGCCCACCGCCGGGCCCGGGTGGCCGAGGTGGTACGCGATGCCGGGGCGTTCCTGATCGAGGACGACTACGCCCGTGACCTCACCATCGACGGGCCGACCCCACCGCCGTTGGCCGCCGACGATCCCGACGGACACGTCGTCTATCTGCGTTCGCTGACCAAATCCGCCGCCCCGGGGCTGCGGGTGGCCGCGATCGGCGCCCGTGGCCCGGCCGGTCACCGGCTGCGGGCGGCCCGGCTGCTCGACGACTTCTTCGTCGCCGGGCCGCTGCAACAGGCCACCATGGAGTTCGTCACCGCACCCGCCTGGGAGCGGCACCGACGTGTCCTGCGTACCGCGCTGCGCGCCCGCCGTGAGGCCCTGCTGACCGCACTGCGCCGGCACCTGCCCGCGCTCGACGGGCCGCCGGTCCCGCGCGGCGGCCTGCACCTCTGGGTCCGCCTGCCGGACGGGACCGACGACGTCGCGGTGGCCGCCGCCGCAGCCGCCGCCGGCGTCATCGTCTTCCCCGGCCGCCCCTGGTACCCCGCCGAACCCCCGGCCCCGCACCTGCGCCTGAGCTACGCGTCCGCCCCGCCCGACCTGATGGACGAGGCCGTCCGCCGGCTCGCCCGCGCCCTGCCGGCCGGTGGGCGCGACGGCACGCCGGTCACCGCCGACCGGTGAGGGCACACCGGCCCGCGCGGTGGTCACCGCGACGACGCGGGCCGGCCCTGCCGGCCAGGATGACGGCCAGGTCGCCGCGCCCGGCGTCGGGCGCTGTCGTGGCAGGACCTGCACCCGCCACGACCGGCGGCCGACTGGGTGCCTCCCGCCCCTGCCGGCCCGTCAGCGCAGCTTGCGGGCGGTGAACCGGGCCGGCGGGTCGGCGATGGCGTCCTGGGCGGCGACCAACTGGATCTCCCGGGTGCCCGCCGCGAGGGTCCGCTCCAGCACGGTGAAGACCGAGGCGATGGTCCGCTCCAGGGCCGTCGCGGGTGAGCCCGTGGTGCGCAGGTGGGCGAGGTAGAGCGCGGCGGTGACGTCACCACCGCCGTTGGGGCTGATCGGCAGCAGGGGCGTGGTCACCGCCCAGGCACCCCCGTCCGAGACGGCCACCACCTCCAGCGAGCCGTCCGGCACGTCGCCGTGCAGCACGCTGGTGACCAGGACGTCGCGGGGCCCGGTCGCGCGTACCACGTCGACGGCGTCCAGCACCTCGGTCAGCGTGGTGGTCGTCCGGCCGGCAAGGAAGTCCAGCTCGAAGTGGTTCGGGGTGATGATGTCGGCGCGCGGGACCACCACGTCCCGCAGGTACTCCGGGATACCGGGCCGGACGAACATCCCCCGACCGGTGTCGCCCATCACCGGGTCGCAGCAGTACACCGCGTCCGGGTTGGCCGCCCTGATCCGGTCCACCGCGTCGAGGATCACCGCGCCCATCGCCGGGTCCCCCTGGTAGCCCGACAGCACCGCGTCGGCCGTGCCGAGCACCCCACGGTCGGCGATGCCCTCGATCACCTCCGCCACGTCGGCCGGGGCCAGCAACGGCCCACGCCACGCGCCGTACCCGGTGTGGTTGGAGAAGTGCACGGTGAGCACCGGCCAGACCTCGTGTCCGAGGCGCTGCAGGGGGAACACGGCCGCCGAGTTGCCGACGTGGCCGTAGGCGACCGAGGACTGGATGGACAGGATCTTCACCGGCCCATCATGGCCGCTCCCACCGACACCCCGGGTACGGGCCCACCGATTCACCCTGCCGACCCTGCTGGTTCATCCCGCCGGCCCGCCTCCGCCAGCCCGCCCGGCGCGGCCCCGGTGCACGCGGGCCCGCCGGGGGGCACGGGTCCCCCCGGGATCGCCGGGTACGGGTCACCGGGACCGGCACCCAGGTCACAGGTCACAGGTCACAGGTCGAGGGTGTACTGCGCGGTGTGCACCTTCCCGTCGACCTGGAAGTCGAAGAACGCGCGGTAGCGGCCCGTGCTCGGGGCGGTCAGCCAGAACCGGACCGTCCCGTCCACCAACTCCTGCTCCGGGTGCACGTGCACGTAGCCCAGGTCGCCCTCCCGCACCACGACCAGGTGCCCGTACGCCCCCAGGTAGCGCTCCAGCCGGGCCGGCTCGACGCCGTCGGGCCGGAAGGACAGTGGCACCGTCACGCCCACCGTCGGCGTACCGGTCATCGTCACCGTGAACGGCCCGGCCGTGGACCGGGGTGCGGCCGGCGGCAGCGGGACCGGGGTGTGCGCGCCGGGCACCTGGTGGTCGACGCCCAGGACCAGCGGCACCGTGCTGCCGTCGGCGGCGGTCACCGAGAAGTCGGCATAGATGCGGTAGCCGCCCGGCCGGGCCAGTGTCAGTGGGACGGTCCAGGTGCCGTCCGCCGCCATGGTGGGATGCAGGTGCTGGTAGCCGCTCAGGTCGCGACCCACCACCACCAGGTGCAGTTGCTTGTCGTGGACGACGGCGAAGCGGGTCGCCGGCTGCCCGTCGGTGCCCACGATCCGGAACCGGTAGTCCGCCCGTACGCCCGCCGGCTGGGTCCTGGCCTCCGGCTGCACGGTGTAACCGCCGGCGTTCACCGACAACCCGGTCACCTGCGCCGCGCCGTCACCGGGATGGGTGTGCGCTCCGGTGCCGGGCCCGTGCTGGTGCCCGTCCCCCGCCGACACCGCCGCCCCGGTGACCGGCGGCGCTGCGGCGGTGCGGTCGACGGGCCGGGTGCCGGAGCCGAGCCGACCGAGCCCGAACCCCGCCAGCAGGGCCACCACCAGCCCTCCGACGAGCAGTGCGAGACCCGTGTTGCCCAGCCGCGACCCCCGGGCCGACGCGACCTCGGCCACAGCGGCTGTCGTCCCGGTCGTGGTGGCTGTCGTCCCGGTCGTGGTGGGTGCGGCCCCGGTCGCGACGGGTACCCCCACCCGTTCGGTGACCACCGCACGCGGGGCGGCGGCGGGACGGGTCACCCCCTGGCGACCGCCCGCCGACTTCGACCGTCCGACCCGGGCACCGGTGCCGGACCGGGCGACCGCCCCCTGGCCGCGAGGCCGGCCACCGGCGCGGCCGGCGGGCCGACCGACGGGCCGGGCGGCCGGGACGGGGCGACGACGCCAGGCCGCGAAGCCGACCGCCGCCACGACCAGCACCGCGCCGCCGGTCCAGGCCAGCCACCCGAGTCCCCCCTCGTCGTCGCCGGGGGCGGCGGCCGACGGGGAGGCCGCGGCGGCGGCCGTCGAGGGGGCCAGCGGGACGGCGGAGGCGGTCGGCCCGCCCGGTGCCGCGCCGCCGGAGTGGCCGGAGGTGGCGTGCTGCTCGGCGGCGGCCACCAGTGCCGGGTCCGGCTGGTCGACCGGTGGCCGCCAGCCCTGCGGCGCGGCGGTCGCCCGTCCGCTGTACCGGAAGCTCATGGTGCCCCGCACCGGTTCTCCGTCGGAGGCCACCGACAGGTAGCTCACCGCGTACTGCCCCGCCGCCGGCAGGTGGGCCAGCGTCACCACCGCCGGGAACCCGGTGCTGTACTCCTTCGGCTCGAACTTCCCGTTGACCAGCAGGTACTCCCGTACCGGCTTGTCCAGGGGGCGGGGCGAGCCCTGCTGCCAGCCGTTGTCGACCCGACCACCACCGGGCCCGGTGACGGTGAAGTAGGCGTTGGCGGCGACCTGCTCGGTGAAATAGAGCTCCACCGTCGTCAGCGCCTCGGTCACCGTGGCGTTGGCCGCCGGGATGGACATCGCCAGCGTGCCGTGCGCCTGCGCCGGGCGGGCGGTGGGGAGCAGGACGACCGCCGAGGCGAGCACGAACGCGAGGAGGGCCGCGAGGGCACGCCCGGTGGGCCCGGTGGCTGGAGGGGGACAGCGCATCGGATCATCCTCACGAAGAGCGGACTTCGATCAATAGTTCACCAACTTTTTACGCAGATGGCAAAAGTTTTGGCTACAGCGTCCCAACATGAGGCCGATGTGCTCAAAGCTCACCCACGGCTCCGGACCCCGCACCCGGCGGAGACCGGGCGGATGCTCTCCGCCGTGGATGCGGTGATCCGCTGGCCGTTTCCGCCCGTACCAGTGGGCGAGGGTGACACCGGGCATGCCGTACGCTCGCCCGGGACCTACTACACCCCGTCGTGACCGTTGACGGGCGGCGGAACCGGACACGGAGGTGGGCAGGTGAGCGACGACGACGCGGAGGTCACCGCGTGGGCGTTGGCCGCGGGTCGGGGTGACCGGGAGGCTGCGGCCCGGTTCATCCGGGCGACCCAGCAGCACGTACGACGGTTCGTCGCCCACCTGATCAGCCCGGCCGAGGCCGACGACCTCACCCAGGAGACCTACCTGCGGGCGATGCGGTCGCTGCCGTCGTTCGCCGCCCGTTCGTCGGCCCGGACCTGGCTGCTCGGCATCGCCCGCCGCACCGCCGTCGACCACGTACGGGCCGCCACGTCGAGGCCGCGTACGGTGCCGTTGTCCGAGTGGCACGACACCCCGGACCCCCGGGGCAGCGGCTTCGACGGCGAGGTGGTCCTCAACGACCTGCTGCGGTCCCTGCCCGCCGACCGGCGGGAGGCGTTCGTCGCCACCCAGGTCCTCGGCCTGTCCTACGCCGAGGCGGCCGAGGTGTGCGGCTGCCCGGTCGGCACCATCCGGTCCCGGGTCGCGCGGGCCCGGGAGGATCTCGTGGTGGCGGTCGACGGCAACCCCCGGTCGATCCGACGCAGGCCGGGAAGCGCCGCCGGCTGACCGCTGACCTGGGCCGCGACGGCAGCCCGGGGAAAGTTGCGGGAACCATGACGCCCTGCGGTACGACTACCGCTACATGGGGTGTGAGCAGTGGCGTGAAGTCCTGTCGGCGCAGCTGGACGGCGAGGAGACCACCGCCGAGCGGATCGCGGCCGACGCCCACCTGGACGGGTGCGCGGGCTGCCGGGAATGGTGCGACCGGGCCGCGACGGTGACCAGACGGTGCCGCCTGACCCTCTCCGCCCCCGGTCCCGACCGGCAGCGCCTCACGCTGGCCGTCCCCGGCCCCGACCCCCGCCCCGACCTCGCCGACGTCGTCCTGGCCGCGCTCCCCGCACCCCGCCGGATCCGGGACCGGGTCGTGCTCACCCTGCGCACCGGGCTGGCCCTCATCGGCGCCCTGCAACTGGTGCTGGGGCTGGCGCAGGTCGGGCGGGGCCCGGCGGCCGGCCACGCCCACGGCCCGCTCGACACGCTGGCGTCCGGGCACCTGTGGCACGAGTCCGCAGCCTGGAACATCGCCGTCGGCGCCGGTTTCCTCTTCGTCGCGACCCGGCGCACCCCGACCAGCGGGCTCCTGCCGACTCTGAGCGCCTTCGTCGGGGCGCTGGTGCTGCTCTCGGCCAACGACCTGGTCACCGGTCGGGTGGAGCCGGCCCGGCTGGTCAGTCACGGTTTCCTGCTCACCGGTTACCTGATCGTGGTCGCCCTGTCCCGACCCCGGCTGCGACCGGACGGTCCGGCGGGGCGTGGCCAGCGCGACCGTCCGGCGTGGCGGCTGACCGCGCACGACGTGCCCACCACCACGCCGACGCTGCGCCTGGTGCCGCCGCACCCCGGTTCGGCGCGGGTCCGCGACCGGTCGGCGGCCTGACCCACCACGAAACGACGATGCCGACCGGCCGGAACTTTCGGGGCCCGGTGACCGACCAACGGGACAGAGCATCAGCACAACGGAGGAAGAACCCATGCGCCCCACCGGTCCACTCGGCTCGAATCGACGCCCGTCAGTCCTCCTCGCCACCGCCGCAGCGCTGCTGGCGCTCGGCATCGCCGGCTGTGGCCCGGCCGATCCGGCCGCAGCTCCGCAGTCGAGCGCTTCGGCCCCGGCAAGCGCGGTCGGGGGGGTGGTCGACATCCGTGACCCGTGGATGAAGGCGGCCGACAAGGGCATGACGGCGGCCTTCGGGACCCTGGTCAACGACAGCGACGCCGACGTGACGCTGACCGGCGCCACGACGTCGGTGTCGTCGATGGAGCTGCACGAGATGACCATGAAGGACGGAAAGATGGTCATGCGGCAGAAGGAGGGGGGCATCGTGATCAAGGCGAAGGGCACCCATGTCCTGGAGCCCGGCGGTGACCACCTGATGCTGATGGATCTGCGTCAGCCGGTGAAGGCCGGTGACGCCCTCACCGTGACCCTCACCTTCGGCGATGGTCGGACCCAGCAGTTCACCGCGGTGGCGAAGCCGTTCACCGGGGCGCAGGAGAGCTACGCCCCCGGCCACGGCGCGCCCATGCCGGGCATGAGCGGGCAGCCGACGGCGAGTCCGGCGTCGTGACCGCGACCCCGACCGCCCGGGTGGTGAGCCGGCGGGGTCTGCTCGCCGGCGGGGCGTTGGCTGCGGGTGGGGCGGTGACCGGTGGGGCGGTGGTCGCCGCCGCCACCGGTGACCGGGAGGCCGGTGGCCGGCCGGCGGTGGCCGCGCCCAGCCCGGTGGCGGCCGTCGGTGCGCTGGTGGAGCCGTTCCATGGTCCCCGGCAGGCCGGGGTCACCACCGAGCCACAGGCGCACGGAGCGTTCGTCGCGTTCACCCTGCGACCGGGGACCGACCGGGCGGCGCTGGGCCGGTTGCTGCGGCTGCTCAGCGACGACGCCGCCCGGCTCACCCAGGGCCGGCCGGCGTTGGCCGACACCGAGGCGGAACTCGGGTTGCTGCCCGCCCGACTCACCGTGACCTTCGGTTTCGGCCCCGGCCTCTACCGGGCCGCCGGTGTCGACGACCGCCGGCCGCCGTCGGTGGTGGACCTGCCGGCGTTCCGTGTCGACCGGCTCCAGCCGGCCTGGTCCGGTGGTGACCTGCTGGTGCAGATCTGCGCCGACGACGCGGTCACCGTCGCCCACGCCCAACGGGTGCTGATCAAGGACAGCCGGCCCTTCGCCACCGTCCGTTGGGTGCAGCAGGGTTTCCGGCGCAGCCCCGGCGTCGAGCCCGCCGGTCACACCCAACGCAACCTGTTCGGTCAACTCGACGGCACCGCCAACCCCCGCCCCGGGCCCCCGCTGGACACCGCCGTGTGGGTGCCCGACGGCCCGGCCTGGCTCAAGGACAGCACCACCCTGGTGGTCCGCCGGATCAGCATGAATCTGGAGACCTGGGACCTGCTCGGCCGCACCGACCGGGAACTCGCCATCGGCCGTCGCCTCGACACCGGCGCCCCGCTCACCGGCACCGCCGAACACGACGAACCCGACTTCGCCGCCACCGGCGACGACGGCCTCACCGTCATCCCGGACTTCTCCCACCTCACCCGGGCGCACGTCACCGACGACCGGCTGAAGATCCTGCGCCGTCCCTACAACTACGACGGCACACCCACCCCGCAGGGGCACGCCGACAGTGGACTGATCTTCGCCGCCTACCAGGCCGACATCACCACCCAGTTCCTGCCCATCCAACGACGACTCGCCGACCGGGACCTGCTCAACGAATGGACCACCCCGATCGGCTCCGCCGTCTTCGCCGTCCCGCCCGGCTGCCCATCCGAC
This sequence comes from Micromonospora matsumotoense, assembly GCF_900091525.1. Lineage (GTDB taxonomy): Bacteria > Actinomycetota > Actinomycetes > Mycobacteriales > Micromonosporaceae > Micromonospora > Micromonospora matsumotoensis. The sequence goes on along the minus strand of NZ_FMCU01000002.1, from coordinate 256,945 downwards.
GGCTGGATCGGCCAGCAGGTGCTCGGATGAGCCGGTCCCGCGGAGCGTCATGATCACCTCGACCTGCCGGCCCGCCGTCGTCCGGCTCGCCGCCGCACTGCTGGCCACCGGACTGGCGCTGCTCGTCGCCGCAACGCCGGCCTGGGCGCACAACAGCCTCAGCTCGGCCTCCCCGGCTCGGGAGGCGACCCTGTCCCGCGCGCCCACCGAGATCACGCTCGAGTTCCTGGCCCGGCTGGACCCGGCCTTCACCACCATCGTGCTCACCGACGGGACGAAACGGCGCGTCCCCACCGGCGATCCGGTGGTCGACGGGACGAAGAGCACCGTCCAGGTGACGGACACCCTGCCCAACGGGACGTACACCGTCGCGTACCGGGTGGTGTCCGCCGACGGGCACCCGGTGCAGGGGTCGTACCCGTTCACCGTGGCCGACCCCGCCGACCGCGCCGCGCCGACCGTCGCCCCCACCACCGCGTCGGCTTCCCCGGCCGCCGCCACGGCCGGGGACGACGGCGGCGGCCGGGGCACCGTCCTGGGCGTGGCCGGTAGCGCGGTGGTCGCCCTGGCGGTGGCGGTGGGCGCGCTCTGGTGGCGACGCCGGTCGCTGCGCCGCTGAGCGCGGGCCAGCGCGACGCCGGTCGCTGCGCCACCGAGGGCCGGTCGTCCGCCGGCACGACGACGGACCGTCCAGTGTCGACCCCGGTCGCTGTCGGCCGGCACCGGCACCGCCGGTGCCGGTGCCGGCAGGGGTTTCCGGCACCGGCGGCGACGGTGGTCCTGCGGCGTCGCGTCCCGTCGGGACATTCCCGGGAACCGTAGGGGCGTCCGCTCCGACTATCTCACCGGGCGACGCCGGCACCACGAACGCGGGCTGACCCGTCCGCAGGCACGGGGCGACCATCGGGTACATCCCGACTATTCCGATCGGATGAGTATGTCTGTCACTGAGTTGCCCGGCACGTCGAGGCCGGAAGCCGCGCCACCCGCCGACCCGCCCATCCGGCCGGCCCGTGGCGGCTCCCCCTTCGGCGCGTTGCTGTTGCGGCTGCACTTCTACGCGGGTGTGCTGGTCGCGCCGTTCCTGGTGGTCGCCGCGCTGACCGGGTTGGCGTACACGGTCGCGCCGCAGGTGGACGGGGTGCTCTACGGCGACCGGATGACGGTGGCCGAGGTGGGTGAGCGGCCGCTGCCGGTGGCCGACCAGGTCGGGGCGGCCCGCAACGCCCACCCCGAGGGCAGTGTCGCCTCGGTGCAGCCAGGAGCGGGCGACCAGGCCACGAGGGTGGTGTTCGCGGCCCCGGAGTACGGGGAGAAGCAGCACACCGTGTACGTCGACCCGTACACGGCACGGGTGCAGGGGCAGCTGACCACCTGGTTCGGCTCCACGCCGGCCACCACCTGGCTGGACGACCTGCACCGCAACCTGCACCTGGGGGTGGTCGGCCGGCACTACTCGGAGCTGGCCGCGAGTTGGCTGTGGATCATCGCGCTGGGTGGGGTCGTGCTGTGGTGGCGACGCCGCCGGGCCTCCCGGGCCTCCCGGGCCACCGTGCGGCATCTGCTCGTGCCGGACCTGTCCGCCGCCCGGGGTGTCCGCCGGACCCGGGGCTGGCACGCCACCCTCGGGGTCTGGCTCACCGTCGGCCTGTTGTTCCTCTCCGCGACCGGGTTGACCTGGTCCCGGTACGCCGGCGCGAACTTCGGCGCCGGCCTCGACTCCCTCGACGCCCGCGCCCCGCTGTTGTCCACCGCCCTCACCGCGACGCCGAACGGCCCGGCCGACACCGACGGCGGTGGCCATCACGGTGCGTCCGGGGCGGGCGGGGTGGTCGAGTCGGCCGCCTTCGACCGGGTGCTGACCGCCGCCCGGACGGCCGGACTGGCCGGCCCGGTCGAGATCGCCCCGCCCGCCGAGCCGGGCTCGGCCTGGACGGTCACCCAGGTCGACAACACCTGGCCGGTCGCGAAGGACCGGGTCGCCGTCGACCCCGCGACGGCCACGGTCACCGCCCGCAGCGACTTCGCCGACTGGCCGCTGCTGGCCAAGCTCAGCGGCCTCGGCATCCAGGCCCACATGGGTGTGCTCTTCGGCCCGATCAACCAACTCCTGCTCGCCGCGCTGGCTCTCGGGCTGCTCTGCGTCATCGTCTGGGGCTACCGCATGTGGTGGCAACGCCGCCCCACCCGCACCGACCGGCGCGCCCTCGCCGGCACCCCACCGGCCCGGGGCGGCATCCGCGCCCTACCGTGGTGGGTCCTGCTCGTCGGCGTGCCGTTGACCGCGGCGATCGGCTGGGCGCTACCCCTGTTCGGACTCACCCTCCTCGCCTTCCTCACCATCGACACCGTCGTCGGGGCGGCGGCCCGACGGCGTCGTCGCGCCGCCGCCCCCATCTCACCGGTGCCCGCCGGTCGATGACGTGCCGTCCCCGCCGGGTGTCTCACATTCGGCGGGGACGGCGATTGACCGGCCGGGGGTCGCGCCGCTACGGTCGAGCCACTATCTGCGGCGTCGCGAGGTAAGCCGGTGAGATTCCGGCGCGGTCGCGCCACTGTGAGCGGTCCCGTCATCGACGGGTCCGCGAGCCAGGACGCTCGGTCGTCCGCAGCCTTGCGATGGGGACGCGTCATCCCCGGGAAGGTTCGTGTCCCATGTCGAGTTCCACTCCCGCCCAGCCGCTGGTCCACCCCGTCGGGTCGGCCCGCGTGTGGGGGACGGCTCTGGCCGTCGTCGGCGTACTCCTCCTGCTCACCTACCTGGTCGCCTTCGACCAGGGCGCGGTCTCGCGCAGCGGCATGTACCTGCACGAACTCATGCACGACGGCCGGCACCTGCTCGGTGTCCCGTGCCACTGACCACCACCCACAACCCACCCACGTTCGCCACCGTCCTGCTCCGCGGTCTGCTCGCCGGTCTCGTGGCCGGCCTGCTCGCGGGGGCGTTCGGCTATCTCGTCGGAGAACCGCGCATCGAGGCGGCCATCGCGATCGAGGAGGCGGCCACCCACACCGGTCCGGTGGCCGACGACCACCACGAGGACGAACTGGTCGGTCGGGACGGTCAGCGGGCCGGCCTGTTCCTGGCCACCGGGCTGTTCGGGACCGCGATGGGTGGTCTGTTGGCGACCGCGTACGTCCTGCTGCGCCGTCGCCTGCGTGCCACGGACGACGGCCGGTCGGCGCTGCTGCTCGCCGGCGGCACCCTGCTCGGCGCGGTGCTCGTGCCGTTCCTGAAGTACCCGGCCAATCCCCCGGCGGTCGGCGATCCCGACACCATCGATCAGCGCACCGTCGCCTACCTGGCGCTGGTGGTGCTCGGCCTGGTGGCGGTCTGGGCGGGCACCCTCGGCTACCGGTCGGTCCGCGCCGACGCGCCGGTCTGGCAACGGTTCGGTGCCGGCATCGGCGGATTCCTCCTGGTCACCGTCGTCGGCTATGTGGTCCTGCCGTCGTTCCAGGAGGTTCCGGACGACTTCCCGGCGACCCTGCTGTGGAATTTCCGGTTGGCCTCCCTCGGCACCCAGGTGGTGCTCTGGGCCGCGATCGGCCTGCTGTTCAGCGCCCTGATGAGTCGGGGCGGCGGACGGCCGGAGAGCGCGCGGCACGCGGACGACCGCTCCGGCGAGCCGGCGATCGGTCAGGGAACACCGGCCCACCTGTGACCGCGACCAGCCTGCGGCTGGTCGCCCACGCGCACACCGCCGCCCTGCGGCGCGCGGTGTTCGGCGCGGGTGACGACGACCTGGACGAGGGCGGCCGGCAGGCCGCTCTCGCCCTGGTCGGCCCCGGCCGCCACGCCACCCTGGGCAGGGTGGACGTCTGCCTGACCAGCCCGTCCCCGGCGGCGGTGCAGACCGCGTACGCCATCGGGCTGCGCCCCACGGTCGAGGCCGCGCTGGCCGACTGCGACTATGCCGGCTGGGCCGGGCGGAGCCTGGCGGACGTGGGGGCGCGGGAGCCCGAGGCGTTACGGCAGTGGTGGGGGACGCCGGAGGCCGCGCCGCACGGCGGGGAGTCCCTCGCCGCGCTGCGCGACCGGGTCGGGGGCTGGCTCGACGATCAACTCGCCCCGGGCGTCCGGATCGCTGCCGTGACCCATCCGATGGTGGTCCGGGTGGCGATCGTGCACGCGTTGCGGCTTCCGATGGCCGCGTTGCCCCGACTGGACGTCGCCCCGCTGGCGGTGGTACGGCTCAGCCGGCACGGCTCCCGGTGGCAGCTCCAGTTCACCGCACCGCAGGTCGGATCGGGTTCGGAACGCCGGCCGCCAGGGTGATCACCCGGGCCGCCGGTCCCCGGCCGTGCTCCGGGAACTGCTCGGCCGGGGGCCGCGCCCACCACTGGCCCGCCGCCATTCCCAGTGCCGCGCAGTCCGCCGCCATTCCCGGTGGCGCAGTCCGCCGCCTTTCCCGGTGCCACGGTCCGCCTGCCTGGTCGGGGTGTGCCGCCAGGCGGGCGACCGCCTGGCGAATCCGGGTGGCGGCCCGGGACGGTGGTTGCGAGACTGCCACCTGTGCGAGAGCCGGACCGTTTCCGCGCCGCCGTCGGCACCTGGGCGGCCGGCGGCGCGGACGCCGCAGGGGCGGCGGTGACCGCCCGCCGCCTGGCCGGTGACGGGGTGGCCACGGTCGTGCTCGTCGAGGGGGTCAGCGACCGGAGCGCGGTCGAGGCGTTGGCCGTGCGGCGTGGCCGCGACCTGACCGGCGAGGGCGTCTGCGTGCTGTCGATCGGGGGCGCGATGAGCGCCGGCCGGTTCCTGCGGCTGCTCGGCCCGCCGGGTCTCGGCCTGACCGTCCGGGGTCTCTGCGACGAGGCCGAGGAGGGCTGGTTCCGGCGCGGCCTGGAGCAGGTCGGCCTCGGTGTCGACCTGAGCCGGACCGCGATGGAGGCGCTCGGCTTCCCGGTGTGCGTCGCCGACCTGGAGGACGAGCTGATCCGCGCGCTGGGTCCCTCCGGTGTCGAGGACGTCCTCGCCACCGAGGGCGACCTGCCCAGATTCCGGGTCTTCCAGAACCAGCCCGCCCAGCGCGGTCGGTCCGTCGAGCGGCAGCTACGCCGGTTCCTGGGCACCACCAGCGGCCGTAAGGCGAGGTACGCCGCCGCACTGGTGCACGCCCTCGATCTGGACCACGTCCCCCGACCGTTGGACCGGCTGCTCCCCGGCGGCGGGTAGGGTCGCGGAGGTGACGGGTGACCTCCTGCTACTCGCGGTCGACGACCCGCTGGCGGTCACGGTGACCGGGGCGATCCGCACCGGCGACCTCACCACGCTGCGGCGGCTGCTCACCGCACACCCGGGGCTGGCCACCGCGCGTCTCGTCGACCACGTCGGCGGGGCCCCCGGTGCGACGTCCCGCACGCTGCTGCACGTCGTCACCGACTGGCCGGGCCGGTTTCCGCACGGGGCGGCCACCGTGGCCACCCTGGTCGCCGCCGGCGGCGACGTCGATGCCCGGTTCGCCGGACCGCACCGGGAGACCCCGCTGCACTGGGCGGCCAGCTGCGACGACGTGGACGTCGTCGACGCGCTGCTGGACGCCGGTGCCGACATCGAGGCGGCCGGGGGCGTGATCGCCGGCGGTACGCCGCTCGCCGACGCGCGGGCCTTCGCCCAGTGGCGGGCGGCGTACCGGCTCGTCGTCCGGGGGGCCCGCACCACCCTCACCGACGCGGCCACGCTCGGCCTGCTCGACCGGGTGGAGCGGGCCTGCACCGGCGTCGTCCCGCCGTCGGCGGACGAGATCGACGCGGCGTTCTGGGGCGCCTGCCACGGCGGCCGGCAGTCCTGCGCCGGGTACCTGTGGGAGCGGGGCGCACGGCTCAACTGGATACCGCCGTGGGAGCACCGCACCGCCCTGGACGCGGCCGTCCGGCGCGGCGCCACCGAGCTGGTCGTCTGGTTGCGGGCGCGGGGCGGCGTCACCGCCGCCGAGCGGGACCGGCAACCGCCCGGACCAACCCCCTAGCCGGTACGCCGACCGCGTCGCCGCGCGGACCACCGGCCGGACCGGCACCACTCGACGACGGTGGCGCGGTGTGCCACCTGCGGGGACGACGGCCGAGGCGGCCCGCGCGGGGCGCGGCTACTCTCCTGCGGGCAGTTGCTCCTTGACCTCGTCGTAGCCGACCGTGGCGGGCGCCTCGACCGGCGCGTAGACCACCCGGATCACCCCGGTCGGGAACACCTCCGTCGTCGTCACCCGCAGGTGGTAGGGCGCGTCACCGTCGTCGAACAGCTTGCGGCCCTTCCGCGCCGCCACCGGGTGCACCAGCAGCCGCAGCTCGTCGACCAGTCCGGCGGCGAGCAGCTGCTGCACCACGGAGATCGACCCGGGGATGAGGACGCCACCGATGCCGGTGTCGTTCCGGAACGCGGCGACGACCTCGAGGAGATCGCCGTCGAGCAGCTCGGAGTTGCGCCAAGGGAACTCCCGGGACTGCCGCGACACGACCACCTTGCGCAGGTCACCGAGCTGCTTGGCGAAGGGCGCGTCGTCGCCGCCGGCGCTCTCCCGGCCGGGCCACGCCCCGGCGAAGCTGTCGTAGGTCTCCCGGCCGATGAGCAACACGTCGGCGGTGTCGTAGTCCTCGCTGACGGCCCGGCCCATGTTGTCGTCGAAGTACGGGAAGTGCCAGTCGGGGTCGATCTCGGCCACACCGTCGGCCGAGATGAAGAGCGTGGAGATGACCTTTGCCATCGGAAAGGTCCCTTCGAGTCGGATGGATCACCTGCTGGACCGTCACAGCATCCCAAAGTCGCCGGCCGGGCACCGCCCGTCGGCCGGCACCGCGTGTCGCGCCGCAGGCCGCCGGCCCTACCCGTACAGCGTGATCCGGTAGCGTCGGGTGGGACCGAACCGGGTCTCCCCGATGCCCTCGAAGACTCCGCCGCACCGCTCGATCGTCCGTGCCGAGGCGACGTTGCCGGTTGCGCAGACGACCAGCAACCGGTCCCGCCCGAGCGCGCGCGCCTCGTCGAGCATCCGGCCCAGGGCCCAACTGGCCAGCCCACGGCGTCGCGCCGACGGGCGGATACCGAACCCGAGGTGGCCGACCCATTGCGTGTGTTCGTCGCGGTCGTGGCGCAGGGCGATCCCGCCGCGCACCCGCTCGTGTTCGACGATCCAGCGGTACGTGCAGCGGTCGGCGTCGCGGTTTCGCCGCCAGGACGATGTCGGCGGTGCCGAAAAGATCGTGGGGTGGGGCTGAAACCTGGCGGCCGCGCCGAACGTCCTGAGAGGTGAGTCGGGCAACGACGTCGGCACCGGGCCGGTGCCACGGCGGACCTGCCGACCACGTCCCGAGGTGGAGGAGCGGACAATGTCGATGAAACGATGGCTCGCGGGTGCCGGGTTGCTGGCACTGACCGGAGCACTGGCGGCCTGTGCGGTGGACACCCGGCCCGGGGCCGACGCCGCCCCGCCGGCCGTGGCGGGGCAGGACGTGACGGGCGTCACGGACAGCGTCCCGGTGGGGTTGTCCGCCACGCCTCCGAAGACGAGCAGCGCCCCGAGAGGGTTCCCGGGCAACCGTCAGTACACGATCGTCCGGGTCGGCGCGTTCGAGAGCGGCCTGTCGCTGCCCGACTCCGGTCGGCTGGCCGAGGTCGACGACGACCAGGGCCGACAGCTCTTCGTGCCGACCCCGCTGGGCGGGGGGAAGTACCTCATCAAGGCGTACTCGCGGGCCAGTGCCGGCCCGCTCTGCTGGCGGGTGCATAATCCGGGCGACACCCGACCGCTGGAGGTCCGGGCTGCCACCTGCAAGACCGACGATCCCCGCCAGCAGTTCGAGATCGTCGCCGCGACCAGCACCACGCCGTCCTACCTGATCAGCAACGCCGGGGCGTTCCTGCGGGACTCCGCACGCTCCGGCCTCATCCTCGAGGAGCTGGGTGACGCCCCGCCGACGAGCAGCTTCCGGTTCAACGACAACGGACCGGCGCCCGCCAACCGCTGACGGCAGGCCGGTCGGACCGGGCGGGAGAGCGACCCCGTCCGGTCCGACCGGGCCGGCGCGGGGCAGGGCGGTCCCCGGGCCGGGTGGGGCGGGATCAGCGCCGACCGGGCGCTGGGAGAGCGTGACCGATGCGTGACGCCGAGGAGTTCGACGCCTTCTACGCCTCGTCGGCACAACGGGTGCTGGGGCAGGTGTACGCGATGCTCGGCAGTCGTACCGAGGCCGAGGACGCGGTGGCCGAGGCGTACGCCCGGGCCTGGAGCCGGTGGTCGACCGTGCGGGAGTGCGACAGCCCCGAGGCGTGGGTACGCAAGGTCGCCTACCGGGTGGCGGTGAGCGCGTGGCGCAAGGCGGTGAACCGGGTCAGGGCGCACCGGCGGGAGGCGACCGGGCAGGAGGTGGAACCGGTCTCCGTCGATCACGTGGTGCTGGTCGACGCGCTACGGCACATCCCCACCGAGCAGCGCCGGGCCATCGTGTTGCACCATCTGGTCGGCCTCAGCGTGGCCGAGATCGCCGCGGAGACCCGGGCGAATCCGAACACCGTCAAGACCCGGTTGGCCCGGGGCCGTCAGGGCCTGGCCAGATACCTGACCGGTGACGGACATCAGACGACGGCCGGGAGGAGCCATGGGGCCTGACGACATGCTCGACGAGGCCCTGCACGGGCTGGCCCGACACGCCCGACAGACCGGTCGGCTCACCGCCGTGGCCGAGGTCCGTCGACGCGGTGACAGCAGGCGTCGGCGTCGGCACCTCGCGACCGCCGCGCTGGGTGTCGCCCTGCTGGGGGCGGTGGGGGCCGGCGCCACCGTGGTCCACCTCGCCGGGCCTGCGCGCACCACCCTGCCCGCCAGCCCGAACGGCACGACGCCGGGTCCGTCACCGCAGACCCCGTCCGCGGGGCCGACCCGGAGCACCGCGGCACCGACGTCCGGATCGCCCAGCGCCACACCCAGCGCCACGCCCGACGCGCCGAAGAGTTCGGCGCCCACCGATCCGCTGCGGCTCGGCGGGCGCCGGTACGTCCTCCTGCGGCCGGCCGCGATGGAGTCCGTGGTGTCCCTGCTCGACGACGGCAGCCTCGGCGAGGTCGACGGCGACGAGGGCCGTCGCCTGTTCGTGTTCGTGCCTCAGGGGTCCGGCACCTACCTGGTCCGCACCGCCGAACCGAACGCCGACGGTAACCGGGACTGCTGGCAGGTCCGGTCGGCGGGTTCCGACCCGCTCACCGTCGTCGCGGCCGCCTGCTCGCCGGACGAGCCGAGGCAACTGTTCTCGATCGTGGTGCACGGCTCGGAGGGGGGCCAGCGGACCTATGCCCTCAGCAACAACTCCGCGTACCTCCAGTACTCCGACCAGCGCGGGCTGATCCTGGAGGAGCTCGGCGACGCCCCCCTGGAAACGGTGTTCCGGTTCGTCGACAACGGCGCCGCGCCCAAACAGTGACGGGCCGGGGCGCGGGGGCGTCCCGGCCGCTCACCGTCGGGGCAGGGCGGCCAGCCAGCGCGAAAGCTCCGTCGGGGAGCGGAACAGCACCACCGGCGGCCCCGACGGGTCGGCCTGCCAGGCCCGCATCCGTCGCCGGGCCCGACCGAATGCGCTGATGTGCCACAGCAGGACCGAGTCCCGGGACAGCACGCTGCCCAGTGACTCGCGGTTGCCGTTGCAGATCTCCTCCCCCGTGACCAGCCGGCGGAGGGTACGCCGCAGCAGCCGCCCGAAGGAACGCCAGCGGGGGTAGTCCAGGGCGACGACCAGGTCGGCGCGGTCCAGGGGCACGTCCCGCCACCCGTGGTACGCCCCGTCGAGGATCCACCGGTCGCCCCGGCAGACCGCAATGATCCGGCTGCGCTGCTCGGCGACCGGCACCTCGACCCAGCCGGGCTGCCACAGCAGGTCGTCGACCGGATGCCACGGCAACCGCAGCCGGTCGGCCAGCACCGCCGCGAGGGTCGACTTGCCCGCGCCGTACACCCCGTAGACCAGGATGCGGGACGGTGCGCTCATTTGGGCAGCCTACGCAGCCGGTGCGGGGGCCGCTCGTCGTCCCCTGGCGGGGTTCCGGCCGCGGGTGCGCCGACCGTGCGCCGCCGCGACGGCGGGGCGCGCCACCGGCACCGGTACGGCGGCCGTCGATGCCTCTTGTCGGAATCTCCCGCCGTCCATTAGTTTGTTTAACATCCAGACCAACTAGCTCCACCCCAACCTGCGAACCCACTACCTAGCCCTTCTCGAAGGGGGACCGATGACACCCCAGCAACCCGGCTCGACAGCTTCGCGCCGACACTTCCTCGGCCTGGTCGGCCTCGGCACGGCCGCCGTCGCCGGCGGCCCCCTGCTCGCCGGGTGCTCCGAGAAGCCGGCCGGCTCCGGCGGCGCGCAGAACCTGGACGCCTACGCCGACCTGCTGCCGACGCACAAGGACCTCGCCCAGAGCACCAAGCCCGACATCATCGGCACCCGCCCGGTGCCCGACGGCTACACGAAGTACCCCAGCTCGCTGGTCGACGCGATCACCGAACGGCCGGGCACCAGCGGCAAGCAGGTCACCGCGATGACCCCGGCGTGGGGTCCGGCCCCGCCCGGGGTCACCCAGAGCGCCTACCTGCAGGCGGTGAACGCCGAGCTGGGCACCCCGGTCAACTTCACCATCCAGGACGGCAACACCTACGCCGACAAGCTCAACGCGATGCTCGGCGCCCGGGACGTCCCGGAGCTGCTCTGCGTGCCCCAATGGGAAGTGGACAAAATCCCGCGCTTCTCCGAGGCGATCAAGGTGCTCTTCGAGGACCTCACCGACTACCTCAAGGGCGACGCGGCCAACGCGTACCCGATGCTCGCCTCGTTCCCGACCGGCGCCTGGCGCAACTCGCTGTGGAACGAGCGGCTGGTGGCCGTGCCCAACCCCACCGACGGGCCGTTCCCCTGGGCGCTGTTCACCCGCAAGGACCTGCTCGACGCGCGCGGGCTGGCGGTGCCGGCGTCGCTCGACGACCTGCTCACCGCGGCCAAGCAGGTCACCGACCCGGCCAAGAAGGTGTGGGCGTTCGACAACGTCTTCGACATGATCCAGATGTACCACAAGGTGCCGGCCTCCAAGCAGGGCTGGCGGCTGAAGGCCGACGGGACCCCGGAGTTCAAGTACGAGACCCCGGAGTACCGGCAGGCCCTCGAAGTGATGGCCAAGATCTACAAGGACGGTCTGGTCCACCCCGAGATCGTCGCCAGCAAGGGCGCGGACAACGCCCAGCTGTTCGCCAAGAACGGCGCGATCGTCTTCACCCGCAACGGTCTCGGCTTCTGGCAGGGCGCCCAGGCCGAGCACCAGAAGGTCAACCCCAAGCTGAACATCCAGCCGGTGCCGATCTTCTCCGCCACCGGCGGTGACCCGCTGGTCTGGGGGGACGACGAGCCGATCTCCTTCACCTTCGTCAGGAAGGGACTGGGCAAGGAGCGGGTCGAGGAACTGCTGCGGATCATGAACTGGTGCTCCGCACCACTGGGCTCGCAGGAGGCGCAGCTGCGCGACTACGGGGTGGCGGGCAAGCACCACAACAGCACCCCGAACGGGCCGGTCAAGACCGACCTGGCGTTCAAGGAGATCGCCAACCAGTACTTCTTCATCAGCGGCCGCAACCCCACCATCGGGCCGTACCCGGAGACCCCGAACTACGTCCAGGACATGCTGACCTACTCCAACGCCATGGTGAAGTACCTGGAGAAGGACCCCTGGGACGGGGTGAAGCTGGAGATGCCGGCCGCGTACAAGGCCAACCAGGTGCCCACCGAGGACAAGTTCACCGACATGCTGCGCGGTCGCCGGCCGCTCTCCGACACCGACGCCATCGTGCAGGAGTGGAAGGCCAACGGGGGCGAGGAAGCGCGGGAACTGCTCGCCAAGTCGCTGCCCAAGGCCGGGCGATGACCACTCGCGACACCACCGTCGCGGCCGGGTCCGACCGGACCCGGCCCGACGGGCCCACCAGAGCGGGGCGCAGCCGCCGTTCCGCCCGTCGGCGGCGGGTGCCGCTGCGTACCCGGATCGCCCGGGACTGGCAACTGCTGGCCATGGTGACGCCCGGCTTCCTCATCCTGCTGGTCTTCAGCTACCTGCCGATCCTCGGCAACGTCATCGCCTTCCAGGACTACAACCCCTACCTCGGGGACAATCCCCTGCAGGCGTTCGCCCGCAGCAACTGGATCGGCTTCGGCCAGTTCCAGCTGCTCTTCGAGGACTCGGCCTTCTGGGAGGCGTTCCGCAACACCCTGGCGATCACCGCCTTCCAGCTGGTCTTCTTCTTCCCGCTGCCGATCTTCCTGGCGATCATGCTGCACAACCTGCTCTCCAGCCGGTGGCGCGGCTTCGTGCAGACCGTCGTCTACCTGCCGCACTTCTTCAGCTGGGTGCTGGTGGTCAGCTTCTTCGTCGCCATGCTCGGCGGCGCCGGCCTGCTCGCGCAGACCATGCGCGAGGCCGGCATGCAGCCGTGGAACGTGATGACCAACCCGGACACGTTCATCATCCTGGTCACCGCCGAGGCGGTCTGGAAGGACGTCGGCTGGGGAACCATCGTCTTCCTCGCCGCGCTGTCCACCATCGACACCAGCCTCTACGAGGCGGCGGCGGCCGACGGCGCCGGCCGGTGGCGTCGGCTGTGGCACATCACCCTGCCCGGCCTGCGCCCGGTGATCGTGCTGCTGCTCATCCTGCGGCTGGGTGACGCGCTCTCGGTCGGCTTCGAACAGTTCCTGCTGCAACGCGACGCGGTGGGCCGGCAGGCCGCCGAGGTGCTCGACACCTTCGTCTACCACTTCTCCATCGCCACCGGGAACTACGGCTACGGCGCGGCGGCCGGCCTGTTCAAGGCCGCGATCGGGCTGGGCCTGATCCTGGCCGCCAACCGGGTCGCCCACCTGCTCGGCGAACGGGGGATCTACTCGAAATGACCGAGACCGTCGCACTGCGGGCCCGCGCCGGGCGCGACCGCCGGCCCATCTGGGAGGAGCCACCGACCCGCATCGGCCAGGGGTTCAAGGCCGCCTTCCTGGCCCTGCTCGTGCTCAGCGTGCTCTTCCCGCTCTGGGTGATCCTGGTGACCAGCCTGTCCTCCCGGGAGACCCTCGCCGAGGCCGGCGGCATCGTCGTCATCCCCCGGGGCATCGACACCTCGGCCTACGAGACGATCTTCGCCGGTGGGGCGGTCACCCGGGCGTTGTGGATCAGCACGCTGGTCACCGTCATCGGCAGCGCGCTGGCGTTGACCGTGACCGTCCTCGCCGCGTACGGGTTGTCCCAGCCGCGTTCGGTGGGCTACCGCTGGCTGCTGATCTACTTCCTGGTCCCGTTCCTGGTCTACCCGCCGTTGGTGCCGAAGTACCTGGTGGTGACCGGGCTGGGCCTCAAGGACACCATCTGGGCGCTGATCCTGCCGCCGGCGATCAGCGTCTTCAACCTGGTCGTGGTGCGCGGCTTCTTCCAGGCCATCCCGCAGGAACTGATGGACAGCGCCCGGGTCGACGGGGCCAGTCACTTCCGTACCCTGGCCCAGATCGTGCTGCCGCTGTCCCGGGCGGTCATCGCCGTGGTGGGGCTGTTCTACGCGGTGAGCTACTGGAACGTCTGGTTCGACGCGCTGCTGTTCATCGACCGTAACGACATGTACCCGATCCAGCGGGTGTTGCAGAGCTACCTGCTGGCCGGCCAGGCCCCGCACACCTCCGGCGGCAGCACCGGGGTGTCCATGCCGCCTACCGAGGCGATCAAGATGGCGGTGGTCGTGCTCACCGTCGCCCCGATCGTCGCGGTCTATCCGTTCATCCAGCGGCACTTCATCAAGGGTGTGCTGATCGGTGCCGTGAAGGGCTGACCGTCCCGCCGGGCCGAGCCGGGTCGACGGCCGCACCGGCCCGCGTGCGACAGTGGGCAGTTGTGAGCACACTTGCCGTACGCGGGCTGACCCGCCGGTTCGGCGCGCTGGTCGTCCTCGACGACGTGCGCTTCCAGCTCGACGCGGGGCAGGTCGCCGTCGTCGTCGGGCCGAACGGCTCCGGCAAGACCACCCTGCTGCGCTGCGTCGTCGGGGCGGACCGCCCCGACGAGGGTGAGGTCCTGCTCGACGGCCGACGCTGCGACGAGACCGACCCCCGGGTCCGCGCGGCGGTCGCCGCCGCCCTCGACGACATCGACTTCTTTCCGGACCTGTCCGTCGTCGAACACCTCGAACTGGTCGCCTACGCCCACGGCGGCACCGCCGACCCGGTCGAGGAGGTGCTCACCGAACTCGGTCTCCAACCGGCCCGCGACCAGCTCCCGGCGACGCTGTCCAGCGGCCAGCGCCGCCGCCTCGCCCTCGCCTCCTGCTTCGTCCGCCCGCGCCGGTTGCTCGTCCTCGACGAACCGGAGCAGCGCCTCGACGTCCGGGGCCGGGCCTGGCTGGCGCAGCGGCTGCTGCGGGAGAAGGCGGCCGGCACGGCGGTGCTGATGGCGTCCCACGACACCGATCTGATCGACAGGGTCGCCGACCGGCGGATCGAGATCGGCGGCTGAGGTGACGTCGACCAGGATTTCCCCGCCGCCGGTGGTCGGACCCGCGCCCCGGCAGCTGCGGGCCCGGCTGCGACAGACCCGTCGCCGGCACCATCCCGGTTCGGTCGGCGAAGTGCTCACCGACGCCTACGTCCTGGTCCTGTTCGTCGCCCTGTACGGCTGGTTCGCGGTCGCCGCGATCCGCGACCACCTGGCGGCCCCGCAGGTGGCCCTTACCGACCCGGGCGACCGGTACTGGATCGCCGTCGCCGCCGTGACGGCGGGGGCCGGGCTCGCCTGGTGGGGCCTGCGGCTGATCGGGCCACTGCTGGTCACCCCCGCCGCCCAGACCTGGCTGGTCAGCTCTCCGGTGGACCGCCGGGCGTGGCTGCTCCCCCGGTTCGGCGGGCTGGTCGGCGGCGTCACCGCCGGGGCGGGCCTGCTGGCGGTGGCCGCCGCCTTCGCCGGTGGCCACGACCGGCCCGCCGACCTGGGCTGGGCGGCGTTGGCCGGCCTCACCTGCGGGGCCACCGCGACCGGGTGGGCCGTCGTCGCCCAGAGCGCCCGCAGCACACCCCGCTGGGCGGAGCTGCTCGCCCTCGGTCTGCCCGCCGCCGGTGCCGCGATCGCGGTGCTGGTGGTGCTCGGGCACGCCGTCGGATGGTCCCTCCCACTGCCGCCGGTGCCGCTCACCGCCGGCGTCGGCCTGGCGTTGCTGCCCGTCGCGGTGGCGTCGACCGTCCGCGCGCACCGGCGTCTCCCCCGGGTGGACCGGGCGGCGCTGACCACGGGGGCGCAGTTCGCCAACGCCGCCACCACCGCAGCCGTACTGCTGGACCCGTCGCTGCTCGCCGCGCTGGTGGAGAGCCGCCGGTGGCGCGCGATCGGACTGGTACACGGCCGACGGTTCCGCGCCGGCGGCCGCTTCCCGGTGCTCCTCCAGGCCGAGGTACGCCGGTTGTCGCGGCACCGGGGCGCTCTCCTCGGCTGGGCCGGGGCCCTGCTGACCATGTACGCCGTCGCGGTCGCGCTGCCGTCGATCGCGGGTCCCGCGCACGTGGTCCTGGCGTACCTGGCGACCGGCCGGCTCACCGGCGGGCTCCGCGCGGTCAGCCGCTCACCGGGCCTGCGGCGATCCCTCGGCGGCAACGACACCCTGCTGCGGCTGGCGCACCTCGTCGTGCCGGGTGTCGGCGCCACCCTCTGGTACCTGGCCACCCTGCCCGCCCTGCGGCCGGTCCCCGGCCCGCTCGACGCGGTGCTGCTGCTCGGGATCGTGACGGCCGCCTTCTGGGCCGGCACCCGCCCACCGATGCGCTACGGCGGGGCGATGGTCAACACCCCCTTCGCGATGGTGCCGGTCGACCTGGTCCGTCAGGTGCTGCGCGGCCCGGACCTGGTCGCCGTGCTGGTCGTCGTCCACCTGCTGTGGGTTGACGCGGGGTCCGGGTCGGCGGACGGCGTGACGCGGCCGGGCCGGACGGTCATCCCGCCGGCAGGCAGACCTTGCCGGTGAACGCCGGATCGGGCTGCCGGTTGCCCGCCCAGGCCGGATTCGCCTCGATCGGCAACGGTGGCGCCTGCCAGGCCGCCGCGAAGCTCTGGAGCAGCGGATACTCGGCCCGGGTCTGCGCGATCGGCCTGCCCAGGAGGAAGTCGATCAGCCGATCCTGGACCAGCCTGCGGTCCAGCAGCCCGCCGTGCACCCCGGGGATCTGGAACACCGGAATCCGGCTGTACTCGCCCGGCGGCGCCTCGGTGGCCGTCGCGGTGGGCAGGAAGGCCACGATCCGCACCCCCGGCACGGGACACATCAGCTGGTTGCGGTAGAACGGCGCGTCGTCGAGCAACGAACGGATGAACGGCTCGTCCGGACCGCCGCCGACGTCGGCCAGCCCGAAGATGGCCCGTAGCTGCCAGCCGGTGGCCACCCCCCAGCCCCGGTCGTGGTGCGGCGGCGGGTAGTAGGCCCGGCCGGCGTAGATCAGCGGGCTGAACATGACGAGGGTGTCGACCACCGGGTCGGGGCGTCGGGCGAGGTACGTACGGGCCACCAACGCCCCCTCGCTCTCGCCGATCAGCGCCACCCGCCGCCCGGTGCGCCGGTGCAGCCGCTCCACCTGTCGGGCGAGCAGCGACACGCTGTCCGCCATCGACTTCGTGGTGTCCGACGACCGGTACGCCAGCGGTCTCCCGTCGGGGTCGAGCCCCCGGTAGGAGAACCGTTGCACCCGGGGGTCGGCCGGCTGCTCACCCCCGTAGTCCGAGCCGTAGCCGGTGAGCACGATCACCGCGTGGGTGACCTCGGACGGCAGCGGTCGTTCCAGCACCGCCGTCCTGATCCACTGCTCGTTCCCCGGGACCAGGTCCGTCACCGGTGGGATGACCAGCGGTACGGCGACCGCCAGCAGCGCCGCCAGCGGCGTCACCGGCACCCGGGCCCAGCGCACCCGCGACGGCAGCAGCGCCGCCCGGACCGTCCGGTTCCACAGCAGCCCGTTGAGCACCCCCGCCACGCCGGCGACCGGCACCGTCCACCAGCCGGGCGTGACCCAGCACAACGCGCCGGCCACCGTGAGCACCACGAAGTTCAGCAGCGACCAACCGACCAGGGAGATCGACGGCAGTCCGCGCCACCAGTGTTCCACCACGGCCACCCGTTGCAGGAACGGCGCGAGCAGGAACATCGGCAGCAGGGACGCCAGCAGCACCCAGGACAGCGCCACCACCGACGCCGCCACCGAGATCGCCGCCCAGGGCGCGACGAACACGCCGACCAGCACACCGAGCACGACGTTACGCCGCAGCAGCCACCCCAACGACGGCCGGCGCACCTCGGCCGGCCAGGCCAGCACCACCAGGCCGGTGGTGAACAGACCCCGGGCGACCAGTATGTAACACAGCCAGAGCGCGAACTCCCACCACGACCGGTGGTAGACGTAGAGCCACCGCAGATCGTGGTAGGTGTCGTACGGCCAGAGGGCGGTGACCTGGGGTGGCACCCCCTCGGCGGCCCGGAATCCCAGGATGACCAGCACGACGGCCTCGATCATCGGCATCAGGCCGGTCAGCACCAGCAGCCCGACGAACCTTCGACTCACGATCACCCCCGTGCCGCGACGGCCGTCCGCGATGGCGTCCCTCGCAGGCTCCACCGGAACGGGGGCCGGCGTCGGCGAATCGGGCATATTGCCCCGGTTCGACCGACGCCGGTCCGCCGTCGTCGACGGTGACCGCACGATCGCCTGGTCCCGGTGGGCGGTGGCGCGGCGCACGGCGGCCGACCGGTGGTGTTCCGGGCGGCCCCGGCGCGGGTCACTGGACCAGGCAGACGCCCCCGTTGAACTGGAAGGCGGCGGGGCGGGGGTTGCTCGCGCCGAAGGTGCCCTGGAGGCCGAAGCTGACCGTGCTGCTCTGCGGCAGGTTGCCGTTCCAGGCGGCGTTACGGGCGGTGACGGTGGCCCCGGACTGGGTCACCTGCGCGTTCCAGGCGTTGGTGACCCGTTGGTCGGCGCCGAAGGTCCAGGTCAACGTCCAACTGGTCACCGAGAAGCCCAGATTGGTGATCGACACTTCGGCGGTGAACCCACCGGTCCACTGGTTGGGCTGCCAGATGACCCGGCACGACACCGGCGGGGGCGTGGACGGTGGCCCGGTGGTGGGCGGGGCGGTGGTGGGCGGGGGCGTCGTCGGCGGGACCGTCGTCGGCGGTGGGGTGGTGGTCGGCGGTGGGGTGGTGTCCCTCGGCGGGAAACGCAGGATGCGGTCGTCGGTCGCCGCCGGGGTGCCCCGCCCGTCCCGGTTGCTGGTGGTGACCCAGAGCCAGCCGTCCGGCCCGTACTCCACGGTGCGCAGGCGTCCGTAGGCTCCGGTCAACTCGGCCGTCGGGGTGCCGACCCCGCCGGTGCCGGTGAGCGGCACGTTCCACAGCCGGGTGCCGCGCAACGCGGCGACGAAGAGTCGGTTGCCGGCGACCGCCGCCCCGCTCGGGGACGCCTCCGCGGTCGTCCAGACCAGCAGCGGGTCCCGGAACCGGGGATCGTTGGCCCGCCCCTCGACCGTCGGCCAGCCGTAGTTGCCACCGGCCACGATGAGGTTGACCTCGTCCCAGGTGTTCTGCCCGAACTCGGCGGCGTAGAGCCGCCCCTGGGCGTCCCAGGTCAGGCCCTGCACGTTGCGGTGCCCGAGGCTGTAGACCAGGGAACCGGCCGTCGGGTTGTCCGACGGCACCGATCCGTCCGGCCGCATCCGGAGGATCTTGCCGTTGCGGCTCTGCGGGTTCTGCGCGTTGGCCGTCTGCCCCGCGTCGCCGACCCCGGCGTAGAGCATCCCGTCCGGGCCGAAGGCGATCCGTCCGCCGTTGTGGATGGTGGAGCGGGCCAGACCGGTGAGGACCGGCTCCTGGTTCTGGGGCGCGGTGAGCCGGAAGCGGACGATCCGGTTGTCCGTGGCGGTGCTCAGGTAGACGTAGACGTAACCGTCCTGGGCGTACCCCGGGGAGACCGCCAGGCCGAGCAGGCCGCCCTCGCCGGTCGCGGTCACGCCGGAGATCTGGGCCACCTGCGCCGGGGCCTGCCCGGGGCGGACCCGCACCACCTGGCCGGAGTTGCGCAGGGCCGTCAGGGCGCTGCCGTCGGGCAGGAAGTCCATCCCCCAGGGGACCGTCAGGCCGGTGGCCACGACCTGCGGACGGGTGAAGTCGAAGTCGCCGACGGCCAGGGTCGTGGCGGCCGGGGCCGGATCGGCCGGCGCGGCGCCGGCGAGCGTCGCGGTGCCGGCACCGGTGGCCGCGACCCCCGCCACGACCGCTGCCGCCACCATCGAACGGACTCTCACGTCGGGCACCTCCAGAGCAGTAAGTGACTTGCGTCAATATAGCCCGGCGCGCCACGGTGATGGCGGAGTTCCGACTTCCGGTGCATTGGGCCGGGACGGCACCTGTGCCCGCGGGTCGGGCTGCTCGGCGCGACGACGTGACATCCCGACCCGGACACCCCCGATCCGTGGTCCCCGTCCGGGCCAGGGTGAACGCGCCGTCGTGCTATCGGACCCGGCCGGTGTCGCCGGACTGGGCCCACTCCTTCGCCAGCAGCTGGTAGGACCGCACCCGGTCGGCGTGGTCGTGGGTGATCGTGGTGATCAGCAGCTCGTCGGCGCCGGTGACGTCCCGCAGGGTGCGCAACCGTGCCGCGACCGTCTCCGGTGCGCCGACGAACCGGGTGTCCACCCGATCGGCGACGAGCTGCCGGTCGGCGTCGGTCCACGGCAGGGTGACGGCCTGCTCGGGGCTCGGGTACGGGATCGCACCGTCACCGCCACGGATGCTGCGCACCCACGACCCGTACGGGCTGCCCAGCCGACGCGCCTCGGCGTCGGTGTCGGCGACCAGCACGTCGGCGGAGACCACCAGGTACGGCTCGGCCAGCGCCGCCGACGGCCGGAACGCGGCCCGGTACGCCTCGGCCGCGTCGAGCACCGTCGCGGGGCTGACGTGGTAGTTGGCGGCGAAGGGCAGGCCCCGCGCCCCGGCCAGCCGGGCGCTCTCCCCGCCGCTGCTGCCCAACAGCCACACCTGCAGGTCCGCCCCCTCCCCCGGCACGGCGTGCGCGTCGAGACCGTCGGCGTCCCGGTAGTCGCCGCGCAGCAACGCGAGGATGTCGTCGAGCTGCCCGGCGAACGCGGGCGGTTGCGCACCGGCCTGGTGCAGCAGCGCGGTGGCGAGGGCGTACCGGGGTGCGCCGACGAGGTGGGCGTAGGAGAACGGGGCGGGGAGCAGCAGCCCGTCGACCACCCGGGCCCCGGTCGGTGCCGGGGTGGGTGCGGCGCGTTCCCGGGCGGCCTCGGCCTGTCGCTGACCTGACCGGCCGATGCCGAGGTCGATGCGGCCCGGGTGGAGGGCGGCGAGGGTGCCGAACTCCTCCACCACCGACAGCGCGGTGCGGTGGCCGACCTGCACCGCGCCGGAGCCGACCCGCAGCACGCTGGTGGCTGCGGCGACCTGCCCGATGAGCACGGTCGGGGCGGAGCTGGCCACCCCGGCGGCCAGATGGTGCTCGGCCAGCCAGTAGCGGCGGTAGCCGAACTGCTCGACCCGGCGGGCCAGGTCCACGGTGTGCCGCAGGGCGTCGGTGACGGTGCCGCCGGCGGACACCGGGGACAGGTCGAGCACGGACAGCGCGGTCGGTGACATGGGGTTCCCCGTTCTGGTCAGAGCGGCGCGGCGGCGGTCGCCGGCGGGCGGAAGGGACGGCTGGGGATTTCCCGGCGCAGCACCGGCGCCACCTCGGCCTGGAACAGCTCCAGGCTCTGCCGGTGCTGCTCGTCGGTCAGCCCGTCGTGGTCGGCCTGGAGGTGGATGACCTCATGGCCGAGCTGCTCGTGCTGGCGCAGCACCTTGTCGATGACCTGCTGCGGGCTGCCGACCAGCAGGGAGCTGCGGGCGACCGCGTCGGCGAGGGTGGGGAAGACCGGTTCCACGCCGCGCTGGCGGAGCGCCGCGAGCCGGGCCGCGAAGACCGGCCGGTACGTCTCGACGGCCTCCTGCGAGGTGCGGGCGACGTGGAATCCGGCCGTGCCCGCGCCGACGAGGGCGTCGGCCGGGTCGTGGCCGTAGTGCGCCCACCGCTGCCGATAGTGCCGCACGAGCTCCGCGTACGGCTCGATGGGGTTGAGGACGTTGGCGGAGAAGATCGGGTCGCCGTGCCGGGCCGCCAGGTCGACCGACTCCCGGCTGGTGGCGCTGCCGTGCCAGACCCGGATCGGTTGTTGCCGCGGACGAGGCCAGGTCTCGGCTTCGGTCAGCGCCGGGCGGTACCGGCCCGACCAGGTGACCCGGTCCTCCCGCCAGAGCCGGCGGAACAGCTCGTAGCCCTCCCGGTTGCGGTCCCACTGGTCCTCGGCGGTGACGTGGAACAGTTCGGCCTGCGCGGTGCCGTTGCCCTTGCCGATGATCAGTTCCAGCCGGCCGTCGGAGAGGTGGTCGAGGGTGGCGTAGTCCTCGTAGGCGCGGACCGGGTCGAGTAGGCTCAGCGTGGTGACGGCGGTGAAGAGCCGGATGGTGCGGGTCCGCGCCGCGATGTGGCTGAGCACCACCGGTGGCGAGGAGGAGATGAAGGGCCGCTCGTGGCGCTCGCCGACGCCGTACCCGTCGAAGCCGAGTTCCTCGGCGAGCACGGCGGTGTCGACGACGTCCCGGAAGCGTGCGGTGGTGCTGCGGAGTCGGCCGGTGACCGGGTCGGGCAGGTGGGCGATCAGGGTGACCAGCAGGAACTTCATGCCGGGACCGGGGCCTTCCGTGGAGCGCGGGGATGGATCACCAGGGCGTAGCAGCGGGAGTAGGGCAACGTGTCGTACGGCGGGAAGACCGGGACCGGCCGGTAGCCGGCCCGAACGTAGCGACGGACCGCGTCGGGCTGCCGGTCGCCGGTCTGGAGCACGATCCGGCCCGCGCCGAACTGCCCGGCCGCCTCCCGCGCGGCGTCCAGGAGTTGGTCGGCGATGCCCCGCCCCCGGTGGGCGGGCACCACGTACATCCGTTTCAGTTCCAGGTCGGGGCCGTGCCAGCGCAACGCGGCGTGCCCGACCGGGGTGGCGTCGACGGTGTACGCCACCCCGGTCCAGGCCACCGAGCCCGGGATGAGCACCCGCGCCGGGGGCAGGTGGATCGGGTCGTGCGGGCGGTCGGCGTAGCGCTGGCGCAGCTCCCCGGTCATCGCCGCCCGCAGGGCCACCGCGTCGGGGTCGTCCCAGCGCAGCCGGCAGACGGTGACCGGGGTGGACGCGTCCGGGCCGGTCATGCCACACCGGCCCGGGTGGCCGGCCGGGCCGGCCGCAGGCCGAGGTGCCCGCGCAGGGTGGTGGTCGTGTACTCGGTACGGAACACGCCGCGCTCCTGGAGCAGCGGGACGACCCGGTCGACGAACTCGTCGAGCCCACCCGGGGTCAGGTGCGGCACCAGGATGAACCCGTCGGCGGCGTCGGACTGCACGAAGTGGTTCATCCGCTCGGCGACCCGCTGCGGGGTGCCGATGAAGGACTGCCGGCCGGTGACCTCGATGATCAGGTCGCGGATGCCGAGTCCCTTCTCCTGCGCCAGCGCCCGCCACTGCCGGGCGGTGCCGACCGGGTCCGGGTACATGCCGGCCCGGCCCCGGCTGATCGCGTCGGCGTCCACGTCGGGGTCCTCGGCCGGCAGCGGACCGTGCGGGTCGTACCCGGACAGGTCCCGGTTCCACAGCTGTTCCAGCAGCAGGATCGCGGTCTGCGGGCTGACCTGCTGGCGGCGGATGTGGTGGGCGCGTTCCTGGGCCTCGGCGTCGGTGTCGCCGAGCACGAAGGTCACCCCCGGAATGATCTTCAGGTCGTCGGGGGTACGGCCGTACCGGGCCAGCCGGGCCTTCACGTCCCGGTAGAACTCCCGACCCTCGTCCAGGGTGCCGTGCCGGGAGAAGATCGCGTCGGCGGTGGACGCGGCGAACTCCCGCCCGTCGGGCGAGTCGCCGGCCTGGATGATCACCGGGTGCAGTTGCGGGCTGCGCGGCACGGTGAAGTGCCCGGCGATGTCGAACTGGTCGCCGTGGTGGGCGAAGGCCCCCGGGTCGGCCGCGCGGACGTACCGGCCGCCGTCGCGGTCACCGACGACCGCGTCCGCCGGCCACGACTCCCACAACCGCCGGGCGACCCGGACGAACTCGGCGGCCCGTTCGTAGCGCAACGACCGGTCGAGGTAGCCGCCCCGGCGGAAGTTCTCTCCGGTGAACGCGTCGGAGGTGGTGACCACGTTCCAGGCGGCCCGGCCAGCGCAGAGGTGGTCCAGGCTGGCCAACTGCCGGGCCAGCTCGTACGGCTCCCGGAAGGTGGTGTTCAGGGTGCCGGCCAGCCCCAGGTGGGTGGTGACGGCGGCGAGCGCGGCCAGCACGGTGAGGGTGTCCGGCCGGCCCACCACGTCCAGGTCGTGGATCCGGCCGCGCTGTTCACGCAGCCGCAGCCCCTCGGCCAGGAAGAAGAAGTCGAACCTGCCCCGTTCGGCGGTGCGGGCCAGGTGGACGAAGGAGGCGAAGTCGATGTGGCTGCCGGAGGCCGGGTCGCTCCACACGCTGGTGTTGTTCACGCCGGGGAAGTGCGCGGCGAGGATGATCTGCTTGGGCACGGGTCGTCTCCTGGGATCAGCGGGGGCCCGCGACGGCGTACCGGTTGGCCGGTCGGGGCAGACCGAGCAGGTCGCGCAGCGTGCCGCCGGGGTAGCCGGCACGGAACAGGCCCCGGTCCCGCAGCGCGGGCACCACCGCCCGGGTGATCGTGGTGAGGTCGTCGGGCAGCACGGCGGGGCGCAGCCGGAACCCCTGCACCCCGGCCCGCCGCCAGCCGGCGAGCAGGTCGACGAGCTGCGCGGGGCTGCCGGTGAAGCTCGCCGCGTCCGAGTGGAACTCCGCGCCGTGCCACTCGTCGAGCCGGGTGCGGCGACGCCGGGCCTGGTCCGGGGTGTCATCGAGCAGCACCTCCAGGTCGGCGAGGATCCGCAGGGGCGGCCCGGTGCGGCCGACCGTCTCCTCCGTCGCCCGCACCTCGGCGACGACGGCCTCGGCGTGTGCGGCGTCGGTGGGGGTGACGAAGACGACGTCGGCGTGCCGGGCGGCGAAGGCGTACGGCACCGTCGAGTGGACCAGCACGGCGACCACCGGCTGCCCCTGCGGTGGTCGGGGCACGATCGACGGCCCCTTGACCGAGAACCACCGGCCGGTGAAGTCGGTGTGGTGCAGCCGGTCCCGGTCGATGAACCGGCCGGTCGGGGCGTCCCGGATCTCCGCGTCGTCCTGCCAGCTGTCCCAGAGCCGGCGGACCACCTCGACGGCGTCGGCGGCCTCGGCGAACAGGTCACCGACGAGCCGTGCGGTCTGCGGTTCCCCCAGCCGGGTCGGGTCCAGCGGCGGGAGGTCCCGCCGGCCGAAGTGCCCGGCCTCGCTGCGGCGGGCGGAGACCCGGGGCCGCCACCCGGCCCGGCCGCCGCTGACGTGGTCGAGGGTGGCCACCGCGGTGGAGACGTGGAACGGCTCGGTGTGGGTGACGCTGGTGGTCGGGACCAGCCCGATGTGCCGGGTCAACGGGGCGACCCGGGCGGCGACCAGCAGCGCGTCGAGCCGGCCCCGGACCTGGTCGACCCGGCCGTCCGGCCCGTCGGGCAGCGACGACTGGAGGTCGAGCGAGTCCTCGATCGTGACCAGGTCCAGGGCGGCCTGTTCGGCCTGCCCGACCAGGGCGGCCCACCAGCGGGGAAACAGCGGCGCGGCCGGGTCGGCGTGGGACAGCCGCCAGGCGGCGGGGTGCCAGCCGAGACCGTCGAGGGCCACGGCCAGGTGCAGGGTGGGATCGGGCATGGGTTTCCTCCTACGGTCAGCCGGCAGTGACGAGCGTGGGCAACGCGTCGAGCAGGGACCGGGTGTGGTCGTGCCGGGGGTAGCTGAAGACGTCGCCGACCGGGCCCTGCTCGACCACCACGCCGTCGTGCAGGACCAGCACCCGGTCGGCGAGATGGTGCACCACGCCGAGGTCGTGGGAGATGAACAGCAGGGCGGTGCCGTCGGCGGCGCGCAGCTCGCCCAGCAGGTCGAGGACCTGGGCCTGGATCGAGACGTCGAGGGCGGAGACCGGCTCGTCGCAGATGATCAGGCTGGGTCGGGGGGCGATGGCACGGGCGATGGCGACGCGCTGACGTTGCCCGCCGGACAGCGACCGGGGATGCCGGTGGAGCAGGTCCGGACCGAGGCCGACCCGGTGCAGCAGGGCGAGCACCCGGTCGGTCCGGTCCGGCCCCGGGTCGAGGTTCTCGGCGACCACCCGGCCGACGGTGTAGCGGGGGTCGAAGGAGCCCAGCGGGTCCTGGCAGATCAGTTGCAGCCGGCGGCGCAGCGGACGGCGGGTCCGCTCCGGCACCCCGGACCACCGGGCCGACTCGAAGGTGACGGTGCCGGCGTCGGCGGCGAGCAGGCCGGCGACGAGCCGGGCGATCGTGCTCTTGCCGGAGCCCGATTCGCCCACCAGCCCCAGCGTCTCGCCCCGGGCCACCCGGAACGAGACGTCCCGCACGACGGTGTGCGGGCCGTACCGCCGGGTCAGGCCGACCGCGTCGAGCACGGCGTCGTCCGGGCGGACGACGGGCCGCGCCGGCAGTGGGGTACGCCTCAGCACCGGCACCGCGCAGCCGTCGCGGACCTGGGCCGGTTCGCCGAGTCGACGCCCCCGCGACGAGGCCGACGGCACCGCCGCGAGCAACTGCCGGGTGTACGGATGCTGCGGGGCCCGCAGCAGCCGGCCGGTCGGACCCTGCTCGACGATCCGGCCGTCCCGCATCACCAGGACCCGGTCGGCCACCTGGGCGACCACCGCCAGGTCGTGACTGATCAGCAACAGCCCCGCCCCGGTGGCCCGCCGTTCGGCGAGCAGCCGCAGGATCTGCGCCTGCACGGTGACGTCCAGCGCGGTGGTCGGCTCGTCGGCGATGAGCAGGGCGGGTTCCCCGGCGATCGCCGAGGCGATCAGGGCACGCTGCCGCAGCCCGCCGGAGAGCTGGTGCGGGTACTGCCGGGCCCGCCGTCCGGGTTCCGGCACGTGCACCTCATCGAGCAGGTGGACGACCCGGCCGGCGCGTTCCCGCCGACCGACGATGTCGTGTGCGGCGAGCACCTCGCCGACCTCCGCGCCGACGGTGCGCAGCGGGTCCAGGGCGACCAGCGCGTCCTGCGTCACCAGCCCGGCGAGCCGACCCCGCACCCGCCGCCAGTCCCGCGGTCGGTAGCTCCGCACGTCCCGGTCGGCGAGGTCGAGCCGGGCGGCGCGGACCCGGGCACCGGCACCGGCGAGGCCGACCAGGGTACGGGCGGTGACGCTCTTACCCGAGCCGGACTCCCCCACGACGGCGACACACTCACCGGCCCCGACGGTGAAGCTGACGCCCCGGACCGCCTCCACCACACCGGTCGGGGAGTCGAAGGTGACGTGCAGGTCCTCGACGGCGAGCAGCGGGGCCATCAGTGTTGCCGCCCGTCGAAGCGGGCCTGCCAGTGCCGGCCGACGACGGTCAGCGCCACCACCGTCGCGGTGACCGCCGCACCCGGCAGCACCGTCATCCACCAGGCCACCTGGAGATAGTTGCGACCCTCGGAGAGCATCGCGCCCCACTCGGGTGACGGCGGTTGCGGGCCGAGGCCGAGGAAGCTGAGCCCGGCGGCGGCCAGGATCGCCTCGCCGAGCCCGATCACGGCGAGCACCGGGACCGGCCCGATCACGTTGGGCAGCACGTGCCGCAGCACCAGACGTGGCCGGGACAGGCCGAAGCTGACCGCCTGTTCGACGTAGCCGGCCCGGCGGACCAGGAGGGTCTGTGCGCGTACCACCCGGGCGTGGTGCGGGAGGGTGGCGATGCCGATGGCGACGATCAGGCTGGCCGTGCCGGGGCCGGCGACCGTGATCAGCAGCAGCGCCAGCAGCAGCAGCGGGAACGCCGACAGCGCGTCGAAGGAGCGGCTGAGCGCCTCGTCGGCGAACCGGTGGGCCAGCCCGGCGAGCAGCCCGAGCAGCACCCCGCCGGTGACCGCGATCGCGGTCGCGGCGAGCCCGATGGTCAACGAGTGCCCCGCGCCGTGCACCACCCGGGTCCAGACGTCGCGGCCGAGCTGGTCGGTGCCGAGCCAGTGCGCCGCGCCCGGGGCGGTGAGCGCGGCACGCGGGTCGGCGGCGAGCGGGTCGCCGGGGGCCAGCAGCGCCGGCACGACCGCCGCGACGACCAGCAGGATCAGGTACGTCCCGGCGGCGAGCAGTCCCGGCCGTGGCCGGCCCCTCCGACGGCGGGCCGGTGCGGGCGGGTCGGTGACGAGGGTGGCCGCCACGACGGCGGTGGGCGTGGTGCCCAGGGTGACGGTCATCGTCAGCTCCTTCGCAGGCGCGGGTCGACGAGCAGGTAGGTCAGGTCGGCGGCGGTGTTGACCACCACGTAGCCGGCGGCGGAGAGCGTCACCACGGCCAGCACGACCGGCATGTCCTTGCTGGTCACCGCGTTCAGGGTGACCTGACCGAGGCCGGGGCGACCGAACACCTGCTCGACGATGACCGCGCCGCCGAGCAGGATGCCGAACAGCCAGCCGGCGAGGGTGACCGCCGGCAGCAGGGCGTGCCGCAGGGCGTGGCGCAACAACACCGTCCGCTCCCGCACCCCCCGGGCCCGGGCGGTCAGCACGAACGGCTCGTCCCACGCCCGGTCCAGGCCGTCGCGCAGCACCTGGGCGAGCAGACCGGCGATGGGCAGGGCGAGGGTGACCGCCGGCAGCACCAGGGCGGCCGGCCCCTGGTCGCCGGCGACGGGGAACAGCCCGTACCGGAAGGACAGCACGCTGAGCAGCACGATGCCGATCAGGAACGATGGGGTGGAGACCAGCAGCAGTTCGACCCCGGAGCTGACCCGGCGCGGCCACCGCCGGCGACGGCCGGCGGTGCCGACCGCCACCGTGACGGCCAGCAGCACCCCCAGGCCGGCGGCGGTGACGGCGAGTGTCGCGGTGGGCGCGAGCTGCTCGCCGATGACCTCGGCGACCGGGCGTTGCCGCAGGTAGGAGCGGCCCAGGTCGCCCCCGGCCAGCCGCCACAGGTAGTCGAGGTACTGGCCGACCGCCGGCCGGTCCAGACCCCACTCGGCGATGATCTGGGCCCGGATCTGCGGGGTGTCCGCGCCGTCGCCCACGATGCTGTCCACAGTGTCCCCGGGCGCGGCCAGCAGCGCCAGGTAGGCCGCGGTGGCGGCGGCCCACCACACGACGAGGCCGGTGGCCACCCGGCGGGCCACCGCCCGCAGCAGGCTCATCGCGCGATCCACAGGTCGTACGCGCTGGCCGGCACACCGGCGGTGGGCTCGAACCGCACCCCACCCACGGCGGTGCTGGCGGCGATCTGGTCGGCCGGGGCGTAGAGCGGCAGGGCGAGCGCCTGGTCGGCCACGACCCGCTGTTGCAGGTCGGCGTAACCGGCGGCCCGGCGGGTCGGGTCGGCGGTGGCCTGCCCGGCTTCCAGGAGCCGGTCGAGCTGCGGGTCGTTGATCCGGGTGCGGTTGATGCCGCCACCGGAGTGCAGCAGCAGGTTCAGCGCCGCGGCGGCGTCGGTGTCGGCGCGGGAGTTGTCGAAGACCTCGTACTCGTTGCGCGCGAACGCCTGTTGGGCGGTGCCCTGGTCGACCAGGGAGACCTTCAGGTCGATACCGGCGCTCTGTTTCACCGCCGCCTGGACGGCCTGGGCGAGCACGTCGCGGCGGTCCCGCACGTACGGGGCGGCCTGCACCAGCCGTACGGTGAGCCGCCGGCCGGCCCTGGTGCGGTAGCCGTCGGCGTCGCGGGTCGCCCAGCCGGCCTGGTCGAGCAGGCGGTTGGCCCTGGCGGTGTCACCGCCGTAGCTGCCCTCCAGCCGCTTGTCGTACAGCGGGCTGGACGGGCTGACCACGCTCCACGCCCGGGTGGCGGTGTCCCGGTAGACCGAGGCCAGCACGGTGTCGACGTCGACGGCCTCCCGGAACGCCTGCCGGACCCGCAGGTCGTCGAAGGGGGCGTGGGAGACGTTGAGGTAGTAGGAGTAGGCGGAGCCGGAGTTCAGCTGACGGCTCAGCCGTAGCCGGGGGTTGCCGGTGATCAGTGGCTGGTCGGTGGCGGGCACCCCCTCGATGAGCTGCACCTGCTGCGAGGTGAGGGCGCCGACCCGGACCGCGGACTCCTTGAGGAACCGGTAGGTGATCTCGTCGAGGTGGGCCGGCCCGGTGTGGGTGGCGGTCGGCGGCGCCCAGTCGTAGCCGGGGTTGCGCCGGTAGTGCAGTTCCTGGCCGGGGACGTAGCGGTCCAGCACGAACGGTCCGGTGCCGACGACGTCGACGCCGCCGGCCTTGAGGTTCCTGGCCTCCCGCAGCGACCTCGGGGACACCTGGGCGCCCTGCGGGGAGGCGAGGAAGTCGAGGATGAGCACGTCGGGGGCGGTCAGGGTGAGCCGTACGGTGCGCGGGTCGACGACCTCGACGGCCTTGAGGTGGCGTAGTTGCACGGCGGCGACGGCGGGTGCGTACCCGGGTTCGCGGAGCTTGTCGATGTTGGCCTTGACGGCGGCGGCGTCGAACGGGGTGCCGTCGGTGAAGGTCACTGCGGCGCGCAGCGACAGGGTGTAGCGCAGCCCGTCGGGCGTGACCTGCCAGCCGGTCGCCAGCCAGGGCACCAGTGCGCCCCGGGCATCGTAGGTGAGCAGCGCCTCGAAGCTGTTCCACACCAGCAACCGGGCCTTGGCCTGGGCGTACTGGTGGGGGTTGAGGGTGATCGGTTCGGTCTCCACGGCCCAGGTGAGGGCACCGCCGGAGCGGGGTTGTCCGGCGGCCTCGACGGCCGGGGTGGTGGCGGTGGCGCAGCCGGCGGCGACGGCGAGCACGGCGGCGACGGCGAGGGTCCGCAGCGGGCGGACGGACATGGCGGGGTCTCCTGTCCAGGCAGGCGGGAGCGGGTACGCCGACACCCGGCCGGGCACGGGGCACGGGCCGATGGCGGGTGTCGGGAAAGGGGTGCGGCGGTCAGCTCGGCGGTGAGCCCCACCTCGACGGCCGGTACGGCGCGTCGGGTCCGGGTGTGGGTGCCGGGTCAGGCCAGACAGGAACTCGACCACACCCGACCGAAGTCGATGTGGCCGCGGATCGTCAACCGCAGCTCGCTGGACATGAGGCGAGTCCACCTCTGGGGCGCCGGTGGTGTCAACGAATCGCACGGCGGATGTCGGCTATCGCACCCGGGAGTGTCGATCCGTTGACGCAATACCTACTAAGGCTATAGGATTTGCGGGGATTGTGTCCCGCGCGGCGACCCGGCGCGGGATGCACACCGGGCCCAGGATGAGCGACGCCGACACCGGGACCAGCGGCAGGGACACCACCGGCACCCGGCGCAGCAGCCACCGGCCGCGACGCGGGCCCGGCCGGTCATCCCCGGTCAGGCCCGCGTCGGTCATCCCCGGTCGGTCAGGCGGCGGGACGGCGGGTCGCGCCGTCCGGACCACCGGCCAGGCCGGCGTAGCGGCCCCGGTGGTACAGCAGCGGCGAACCCACGTCGGCGTGCTGGATCAGCTCCGGCTCGGCGAGCACGATCGCGTGATCGCCGACGGTCACCCGCTCGACCACCCGGCAGAGCAGCCAGGCCAGGGTGTCGTCGAGAATGGGCACGCCCTCCGGCCCGGTCCGCCACCGGGTCGGCGCGGCGAACCGGTCGATGCCGCTGGTCGCGAAGGTACGGGCCAACTCCTGCTGGTGGTGGGCGAGCAGGTGCACCACCACGTGCCGGCTCCGGGCCACCGTCGGCCAACTCGACGCGCCGAGGTTCAGACAGAACGAGACGATCGGCGGGGCCAGCGACACCGAGGTGAACGAGGTGGCGGTGAAGCCGACCGCCGGGGCACCGGGCGCGGTGACCACCACGACGGTGCTGGCCTGATGGCGCAGCAGCGTACGCAGCGCGTCGACATCGGCGTCGACCGGCGGTGGGCGATGGTCGGGCGCGGTCATCTGGGAGACCTCCTACGCGCGGGTCGGCGGGTCACGGCTGCCCGGCGGACGCGTGCCGCTCGTACGGGAGCTTCTCGCCGGCCTCGACGGCGACCGGCAGCCGGTTCTCCACCGGCGGTAGCGGACAGGTCGCGAAGTCGGTGTAGGCGCAGGGCAGGTTGGGCGCCCGGTGGAAATCCAGCGTCACCCGCCCCTGGGCGTCGGGGGCGGCGGGGCCGTGCGCCAACCCCTCCACCGCCGCGCCGACCGTCGTCGGCCGGGACACGTCGAACGGCACGCACCGCCCGTCGAGGACCCAGCGTGGCGTCGGCGGGTAGGCCGGGGTGCCCCGGAAACCGGTGCGCAGCGGGTGGTCGGGGCGGCGGGGCCGCACGCCCCGGCAGGTCGGGGAAGCGCTGCGGCCGGGAGGTGAGCCAGTGCAGCCCGGTGACGGCGAGGAAGCCGTGCGGTGCCGCCAACGCCTCCTCGTGCCGCCGGTGCCAGTCCTGCCGGTCGCGGACGAAGGCGGCGGTGTCGGGCAGTGTGTCGGTCATCGGGACTCCCCCGGTCGGACGACGAGGTCGTGGAAGAAGTGCGGGGCGGGGCCGGGCGGCCACGTGCGGGCGGGAGGGCCGGAGCCGGCCGCGCCGGCCGGTGACCCGGGGCCGGCGGGAGGCGACCGGCGCGGCGGCGGTGGCACGGTCGGTCAGGCCGCGACGGGGGTTCCGGGACAGCGCTGCGCGGCGACCCGCATCAGGTCGACGACCCGGCGGGAGGTGAGCAGCCGAACGGGCAGCATGGCCTCATTTTCCTATCGAAGCGATAGGATTTCAAGCCCCGGCCCGACGCCATCCGGCCCGTGAACGCCACCTGACCCGCACCGCCCTCACCTGCGTGCCCGACCCGCCCGTCGTCGGGTCACTGCCGCAGGGTGAGGGTGACGGTGCCGGTGGCCGCCCCGGACGGGTCCACCACGACGGTGTAGACACCGGTGGCGGGCAGGACGGTCGCGTCGATGCCACCGACGCCGTTGACCACACAGCCGGTGCTCACCGGTGTCCCGTCGGCGTCGCGCAACTCCAGCGGCGAACACTGGTCCGGCAGGGTGGCGTCGGTGGCCGTCACGGTCACCGACGTGCCGGCCGTGCCGGTGAACCGGTAGCCGAGCACCGCTCCGGGCCGGCCGACGGTGGCGACGACCGGCGGGCCGCCGACCGAGATGTCGTCGATCCGGTCCTCGGTGGCGAACAGGCGCAGCGCCACGGTGCCGATGGTGCGGTCCACCGGGTCCACCAGCACGGTGTACGTGCCGTCGGTGGGCAGCACCGTGCCGTCGATGTCGCCGGTGCCGTTGACGACGCAGCCGCTGCTGAGCCGCTTGCCGTCCGGATCGCGCAGTTCCAGCGGCGAGCACTGGTCCGGCAGGGTGCTCTCCGGCACCTCGACGAAGACCCGCTGGCCGGCGACGCCGGTGAACCGGTAGCGGGCCTGGCCGCCCGGCGCGGTGACCGCCACGGAGACCGCCGGACCGTCCGGTCGCAGGGTGCCGGTGGTGTCCCGGGCCGCGTAGACCCGTACCGCGGCCCGGCCGGTGCCACCGGCGTCATCGTCGACCACCACCGTGTACCTGCCGGCGCGGGTGAGGTCGGTGCGGTCGATGTGGCCGCGACCGTTGATGTTGCAGCCGCTGGCCACCTCCGTCCCGGTCGGGTCCAGCAGCCGGTACGGCGAGCAGCGGTCGGCCAGGCCGGGCGCGCTGATGTCGACGAACACGGCCTCGCCGGCCCGGCCGGAGAAGGTCAGCGGGTCGCCGCCCGGGGTCAGCGCCCCGGTGGCGATCGGGGTCGCGGCGATCGGCGCGGCGGCCGGCGGGGCGATCCGCTCGGTGCCGACGCCACTGACCGCGAACTCGGGACGGCCGGTCACGCCGACGTCGAAGACACACTCGGCGAGCTGCCAGGGGTCGGTGACACCGGCCCACCGGCACACCTGCTCGGCGCGGGCCCGTTGCACCGGGTCGAGGTCATCGACGGTCACCGCCCGCTCCGGGAAGCCGCGATCGGTGAACGACCCGGTGTCCTGGCCGTCGGCGTAGCTGAACAGGGAACTGTCCCGGGTGACCCGCCAACTGTCCGCATACGACGGGTAGAGCTTCTCGAACGGCACGGGCGGGGTGAGGGCTGCCCCGGACGGCGCGCCGACGTCGTCGGTCGGGTCGCCGTCGAAGTCGCCGAGCAGGCCCCGCACCTTCCCGGCCCGGCCCGGGGCCAGCCTCGTCAGCACCCGGTAGCCGTAGGGGCCGATCTGGTCGACGGCGGCGGCGGAGCCGTCGGGCCAGCGCAGGTCGTAGCCGTCGGCGGCACCGGTGTCGGAGTCGCGGCGGGTGAGCGTGCCGCCGCCGGGCAGGTCCGTCTCCCCCGGCGACGGGACCCGGGCGGCGCCGTCGACGCGGACCTCGGTGCCGCCGTCGACCAGGGTGAGGGCGACCCGGTGGTCGCCGAGCCGGAAGGCGACGGCGGAGTTGACCGACACCGTCCGCGAGTCGCCCATCGGCGTCTGTCGGACCTGCACCGCCAGCGGGTCACCCGAGGTGGAACCGACCAGCACGAACTCGCCGACGGCCTGGAAGTCGTAGTAGTGCCGGTCGAAGGTCACCAGGTGCGGGTCGCCGTTGGTGCCACCACAGTCGGCCCCGTCCTCGCAGAGCTTGACCGGTCCCTTCGGCGGTGGGGTCTTCTTCGCGGGCTTCTTGCACTCGTCGAGGCTCTTCGGCAGGGTCTTGCCGTCGTACTCGGTGCGGGGTGGCAGGCCCTTGGCCGCGCGGTACCTGTTCTCCGCCAGGGTCGCCTTGACCTCGGCGGTCCTGATCCCGGTGCCGCCGCAGTCGCCCGGCGGCACCGCGTCGCGGGAGATGTCGTCGGAGTGGTTCAGCTCGTGGTAGAGCGCCGCGCACGGGTCCCGGGCGATCCCGTCGCCGTACGGCTCGACCGATGTCGGGTTCCAGGTCACCGTGGACGATCCCTTGCCGTCCTTGCTGCCCGGGGTCTCGAAGGACCCCGATCCGCCGGGGGTCGGAATGATCCGCACCCGGGGTGTCTTGGCGTCCTTGAGCCGGGGCAGGATGCCCGCCGGGTCACCACCGGCCGCCGCGAACCCCTGGAGGCAGCCGTCGACCGCCGCCTGGAAGTCGACGCCGCTGACCGGGACCCCGGAACTCGGATCGACCTGGTAATCGGCCCGGGCCGGCTTGCCGGTCCCCCCGACGACGGCCCCGACGCCGACGAGCAGCAGCGCCA
Source organism: Micromonospora matsumotoense (assembly GCF_900091525.1). Taxonomy (GTDB): domain Bacteria; phylum Actinomycetota; class Actinomycetes; order Mycobacteriales; family Micromonosporaceae; genus Micromonospora; species Micromonospora matsumotoensis. Next base: position 222,618 of record NZ_FMCU01000002.1, on the reverse strand, counting down.
CGGCGGCGGCCGGGCGACGGCGACCACGCCGCAGGAGCAGGAGCAGGACCGTCAGCGCGCCGACGACGACCAGCAGCAGCACCGCCCCACCGAGCAGCCAGCGCCACCACACCGGGCCCGCCGGGTCGTCGCCGACGGTGAAGCGGGTGGTCCGCAGCGCCGTCGCGCCCGCACACGGGGCGTCGAGACCGGTCACCGGCAGCGCCGCGTAGCTCGCCGTCACCTCGTAGCGGCCGACTGCCCCGACCGGCCAGAGGGTGTCCAATCCCCCGCCGTCCGGGGTTGCCGCCACCGACCGCAGCACCACGGCACCGGCGTCGGCACCGTCGTGCACCCGCGCGCTGACCAGCGACACGGTCACGCTCGCGCCGGGTTCCACGATCGCCGCGCCGGCGGTGGCGGCGGCACCGATGCCGTCGCCGTAGAAGCTGCGGCCCAGGGCCGGCACCAACTCCTGCCCGTCCCGGCGCACCGAGGTCACCTGCACGGTGCCGTCGGCCACGGTGGCCAGGCCGCAGGCCGCGCCGGTGGCGTTGGTGACCGCGAGCGTCAACCGGATCGCCGCACCCGGCGCGTATCCCGGCGCGGTGGTCCGCAGGTCCAGCCCGAGACCCCCGCCGGCCGGCGCGGCGGAGGCCGCCACCGGCCCCGCCGCCAACGCCGCCACGAGGACGGCGAACCCGCCGGCGAGTCGCACGATCACCTTCATGGGCGGCACTGTAGGACCGGGGGTGCCCGCCATTCGCGCGACTGTCGCGAATCGGTCGCCGCGTCCCCCGGACCGTTACCCGGCGGGCCGCGCGGTCACCCGGCGATGACCTCCCGCAACCGGACGGCGAACCCGGCGGGGTCGTCGGCGAAGCCGATGTGCCCGCCGGGGAACATCGTGGGTGGCACCCCCAGGGCGGCGGCCAGCGCCCGGGAACTGCGGTCGCACAACTCCCCGGCCGACTCCTCGCCGAGGCCGACCAGCACCCGGGTCGCGCCGTCGCGCAACGCGGCGACGTCCGGCTGATAGCGGGTCGTGCCGCGCAGGGTGTGGACGTACTGGTAGCGCTCGTCGGCGGCGTCCTGCGGGTCGGGTTCGCGGCCGAACATCCCCTGGATCATCTCCTCCGGCATGGCGATGTTCGCGTTGGCGAGGAACTTCCGCCAGGCACCCAGCCGGTCCCCGCGCAGGTAGGTGGCGACCATGTCGTCCTCCCGGGCGAGGAGTTCGTCGCGGTCGTCGAGCAGGAGCAGCAGCGGCGGCTCGTGGGCGATCACGGTGTGCGCCGCCTGCGGGTGGGCGTGGGCGAGCGCCAGCACGGTGACCGCGCCGCCGCTGGAGCCGAGCACCGTCGCCGGGCCGGCGTCGAGGTGGGCCAGCAGCCGGGCCAGGTCGTCGGCGCGCAGTTCCGGCGTGGAGTCCTGCTCGGGGTCGTGCAGCCGACTGCGGCGGATGCCACGCGGGTCGGTGGTGAGCACGGTGTGGTCGGCGGCGAGCAGGTCGGCCAGCGGGGCGAAGGCCCGCGCGTCCATCGGGGCGGCGACCAGCGCCACCAGGGGGCCCTGCCCGCGCACCTCGAAGTGCAGGGTCCCGTCGGGGACGGCCAGGGTGGCGGTGGTCACCGGGATGGTGGTGGGACTGCTCATTGTGGGGTCCTCCGGGTCGTGACGTGCGGCTCTTACACGGTGCAGACTCCCGGCGTGGGGCAGAATCGTCGGTCGTGAGCATGATTCTCGCCGAGATTACGGCCGACGACCACGAGGCGGCGCTGACCCGGGCCCGGGGCGGGGACGACGCCGCGTTCACCGCGCTGGTCGCGCCGCTGCGGCCGGAACTGCACGCACACTGCTACCGGATGCTCGGCTCCCCGCACGACGCCGACGACGCGTTGCAGGAGGCGCTGCTGAGGGCCTGGCGGGCGCTGCCCCGGTTCGAGGGGCGCAGCTCGCTGCGGACCTGGCTCTACACCGTCGCCACCCGCACCTGCCTGGACCTGGCCACCGGACGCGGCCGGCGGGCGTTACCGGTCGACCTGGGGCCGGCCAGCGAGCACGCCGTGCCGGGCAGCGTCGCCGCCGAGCACGTCCGGTGGCTCGGCCCGTATCCCGACGCCGCCCTGGCCGCCGGCCCGGCCACCCCCGACACCCGCTACGAGCAGCGGGAGGCCGTCGAACTGGCGTTCGTCGCCGCGCTGCAACACCTGCCCGGCAACCAGCGCGCCGCGCTGCTGCTGTTCGACGTGCTCGGTTTCACCGCTGCCGAGATCGCCGCCATGATGGGCACCACCACCGGCTCGGTCAACTCGGCGCTGGCGCGGGCCCGTCGGGTCGTCGCCGAGCGGGTGCCGGCCCGCAGCCAGCAGCGGACCCTGCGGGCGCTCGGCGACGCCCGGCTGCGGGAGATCGCCGCCGGCTACGCCACCGCCCTGGAGAACGGCGACGCCGACGCCCTGGTCGCCCTGCTCACCGAGGACGTCACCTGGTCGATGCCGCCGCTGCCGCACTGGTACGCCGGCCGCGACGCGGTGCTCGACTTCGCCCGGACGATGCCGTTGACCAGTTGCGGCAGTTGGCGGCACGCGACGGTGGCGGCCAACGGGCAACCGGCGGTGGCCAACTACCTGCGCGCGGGCGACACCGGCCCGTACCTGCCCTGGTCGATCACCGTGTTGACGGTGCGCGACGGCCGGATCGCCCAGCTCACCTCGTTCCTGGACAGCACGCTGTTCCCGGTCTTCGGCCTGCCGGCCACCCGCTGACGGCGCGGGTACGGCCGGTGGACGTGGCTGCGTCCACCGGCCGTACCCGGGCCGGGGCTCAGGCCAGCGGCGCGGTGAGGGTGAACGAGGCGTCCCCGGCGAAGGTGCTGCCGGCGGCGTACGGGTCGACCCGCAGCACGTAGTCGTAGTGCCGCAGGTAGCGGCCCGGATGGTTCCACGACTCGAACGAGTAGCTGCCCCCTCCGGCCAGCCCGCTGCGGCTGCAGAAGGTGGCGTCCCCGGCGAAGACGGCGCTGCCGTCGTTGCCGGCGAGCCGCATCGTGAAGTCCCAGTGCCGCAGGTAGGAGCCGTTGACCGCGCGGAACGAGTAGCAGGAGGAGTTGGCGAGCCCCGCGACGATCTGGAAGGTGGCGTCCTGCCGGTCGGCGAGCGTGCTGCCACTGTTGAGTACGTCGATGCGGGCGAGGTTGTCGCGGTGGCGCACGTAGCGGTCGGGGAAGTTCGCCGAGCGCAGCGAGCGGTTGCCGGTGGGTGGGGCGGAGCTGTCCCCGACGCTCTCCCGCAGCACCGTGAAGTGCCGCACGGTGCCGGACAGGCCGGCCAGCTCGGTCTTGGCGGTGAAGCCGAACAGGTCGCTGCTGTCGGCGGAGTAGTAGCGGCCGGCGCCGTACTGGTCGAAGTAGATGCGCCAGCGGTTGTCGGGCAGCCGGACCAGGGCGGGGCCTTCGAGGCCGGAGCCCCAACCGGCCCAGTTGCCGGTGCCGACCCAGCTCCACGGGCCGGTCAGCGCGGTGGCGGTGGCGTGCTCGATGTACTTGGTGGTCTCGTTCTTCATGAAGTTGTGGTAGGTGCCGCCCACCTTGACGATGAAGCTGTCGATGTGGTTGGTGCCGATGCCGCTGAGCGCCGCCGGGGCGCTCCACGCCGACAGCGCGGTGTTCGTCGCGGTGATCCGGTACGGCTGGAACTGCCCGGCCGTGCCGGTCTGCGAGACGGACACGACGATGTGCACGCTGCCGTCGCTGTCGACGAACCACTCGGGAGCCCAGGTGCTGCCGTTGGCCGGGGCGACACCGACGGTGACGTTGCGCTGGAACGTCCAGCTCAGGTAGTCGGCGCTGCGGGCGATGCCGATGGTGTTGCCGGTCCAGCCGGTGGTGTAGACGAGGTAGTAGTAGCCGTCGGTGTGCCGGATGACGCTGGGGTCGCGGACCAGCCCGGACGGCGGGGTGTACGCGTTGGCCCGCTGGAGGGTGAACCGGGTGGCGTCGGCCGAGTCGTAGACGTACATGTTGGATTCGCTGCTGTTGGTGAACGCGGTCATCAGGTAGTGCGGGACCGGCCCGGCGGCGTTGGCCCGCGCGGGTGCGGCGACCAGCAGGCCACCGAGCACGCAGAGCACCGCCGCCAGAGCGGCGTACCGGAGACGTCCCATCGACACACCTCTTCCATATAAATCGACAGTCGTCATCCTGCACTATTGCCAACGTTTTTCGTAAGTGTTGCGATAAGCCATGGCACGGACCTCCCGCGACATCCGCTCCGCCAACCGCCTCACCGTCGTCCAACAGGTCGTCGCCGCCGGCACCACCAGCCGGCAACGCCTCGCCGCCGACACCGGGCTCAGCCTCGGCACCGTCGCCACCCTGGTCGGCGAACTCACCGCCCTCGGGCTGCTCGTCGAGGCCGGCCGGGAGGACTCCGGCGGCGGCCGGCCCCGTGGCCTGGTCACCGCCGACCCGCACGGCGGGCTGCTGGTCGGCGTCGACGTCGCCGAGACGTACGTGCACGTCGACCTCTTCGACACCACGCTGACCCGGCTGGCCGGGGCCGAGGAGACGCTGCATCCGCTGGAGCGGCGCCCCCACCAGGTGGTGCGGCACATCGTCAGCGGCGTCGACGTCGTCCTGGCCGGCACCGACGCCCGGGTGCTCGGCGTCGGGGTCAGCGTGCCCGGGCAGGTCGACCGGGAGGGCGGCGTGTCGGTCTTCGCGCCGAACTGGGACTGGCACGACGTACCGCTGCGGGACCTGCTCGCCGACCGCCTGCCGCTGCCGCTGCACCTGGACAACCCGCTGCGCGCGGCCGTCCTCGCCGAGCTGTGGGCCGGGGCCGCCCGGAGCCACGACGACGTCACCGTGATCAACCTGGGCACCGGCGTCGGCGCCGGGCTCGCCTTCGGCGGCGTCCTCTACCGGGGCCGCAGCAACAGCGCCGGCGAGTGGGGTCACACCACCCTGGTCCTCGACGGACGGCTCTGCCGGTGTGGCAGCCGGGACTGCGTCGAGGCGTACGTCGGGGCGCCCGGGATCATGCAGACCCTGCGCGACCTGGCCCCGACCAGTCCGCTGCTGCACCCCGAGGACCAGACCGCCACCCTCGACGCCCTCGCCGCCGGGCTCGCCGCCGACGACCCCACCGCCGCCAAGGTGGTCGCCGAGACCGCCCGCTACCTCGGCGTCGCCGTCGCCGACCTGGTCAACCTGCTCAACCCGGAGGTCGTCGTGCTCAGCAGCTGGGTCGCCGACCGACTCGGCGACCGGCTGCGCGACGAGGTCCGCACCGTCGTCGCCCAGCACGCGCTGCGCCGCCCGCTCGCCGCCACCGAGATCGTCCGCTCCACCGTCCCCGGCAACCCCGTCAGCCTCGGCGCGGCCACCCTCGCCCTGGAGGGCTTTCTCACGCAGGGCAGGTAGCTCGCGTATCCGCGACGCGGCCTCGACCCGGTGCGTCGATGCCGTCCCGGTGCCGGAGGCGGCAGCTCCCCGCCGCCCCCGGCACCGACCGGTCCGCACCCCGGCCAGCCGGCCCGGCCCGTGCGGGTCCGGCGGGCACAGGGTGGCGTCAGCGGCCGACGTAGGCCGCGAGGTGTTCGCCGGTGAGCGTGGAGCGGGCGGCGACCAGGTCGGCGGGGGTGCCCTCGAAGACGACCCGCCCGCCGTCGTGGCCCGCGCCGGGACCGAGGTCGATGATCCAGTCGGCGTGCGCCATCACCGCTTGGTGGTGCTCCACGACGATGACCGAGGTGCCGGCGTCGACCAGCCGGTCGAGCAGGCCGAGCAACTGCGCCACGTCGGCCAGGTGCAGGCCGGTGGTCGGCTCGTCGAGGACGTACACACCGCCGTTGTCGGCCATCCGGGTGGCCAGCTTGAGTCGCTGCCGCTCACCGCCGGAGAGCGTGGTGAGCGGCTGGCCGAGGCGCAGGTAACCGAGCCCGACGTCGACGAGCCGGCCGAGGACGGCGCTCGCCGCCGGGGTACGCGCCTCGCCCGTACCGAGGAACTCCGCCGCCTCGGTCACCGACATCGCGAGCACCTCGCTGATGTCCCGACCGCCAAGGCGGTACTCCAGCACGGCGGCCTGGAACCGGCGGCCCTCGCACTCCTCGCAGACGGTGGCGACCCCCGCCATCATCGCCAGGTCGGTGTAGATGACACCGGCGCCGTTGCAGCCGGGGCAGGCCCCCTCGGAGTTGGCGCTGAACAGGGCGGGTTTCACCCCGTTGGCCTTCGCGAACGCCTTACGGACCGGGTCGAGCAGCCCGGTGTACGTCGCCGGGTTACTCCGCCGCGAACCCCGGATCGCCCCCTGGTCGATCGCGACCACCCCGTCGCGCCCCGACACCGAGCCGTGGACCAGGGAACTCTTGCCCGACCCGGCCACCCCGGTGACCACCACCAGCACGCCCAACGGGATGTCGACGTCGACGTCGCGCAGGTTGTGGGTGTCCGCGCCGCGTACCGGGAGCACGCCCGACGGGGTGCGCACCGCCGGCTTCACGGCGGCCCGGTCGTCCAGGTGCCGTCCGGTCAGGGTGCCGCTGTCGCGCAGCCCGGCGACGGTGCCGGTGAAGACCACCTCGCCGCCGGCCGAGCCGGCACCCGGGCCCAGGTCGACCACGTGGTCGGCGATCGCGATCGCCTCCGGCTTGTGCTCCACGACCAGCACCGTGTTGCCCTTGTCCCGCAGCCGCAGCAGCAGGTTGTTCATCCGTTGGATGTCATGCGGGTGCAGCCCGACGGTGGGCTCGTCGAAGACGTAGGTGACGTCGGTCAGCGAGGACCCCAGGTGGCGGATCATCTTGGTCCGCTGCGCCTCCCCACCGGACAGGGTGCCCGCCGGGCGGTCCAGCGACAGGTAGCCGAGGCCGATCTCCTCGAACGAGTCGAGGAGCCGTTGCAGCCCGGTGAGCAGAGGGGCCACCGAGGGGTCGGCGACGCCCCGCAGCCAGTCGGCGAGGTCGCTGAGCTGCATCGCGCAGACGTCGGCGATGTTCTTCCCGCCGATCTTCGACGACCGGGCCTCCGGGCCGAGGCGGGTGCCGGCGCAGTCGGGGCAGGTCGTGAAGGTCACCGCCCGCTCCACGAACGCCCGGATGTGCGGTTGCAGGGTGTCGACGTCCTTGGCCAGGTACGACTTCTGGATCTGCGGGATCAGCCCGGCGTACGTCAGGTTGATGCCGTCGACCTTGATCTTGGTGGGCTCCCGGTGCAGCAGGTCGTGCAGTTCGGTCTTCGTGTACCGGCGGATCGGCTTGTCCGGATCGAAGTAACCGCAACCCCGGAAGATCCGGCCGTACCAGCCCTCCATGCTGTAACCGGGGATGGTCAGCGCGCCCTCGTTGAGCGACTTGCCGTCGTCGTAGAGCGCCGACAGGTCGATGTCGGTGACCGCGCCCATGCCCTCGCAGCGCGGGCACATCCCGCCGAGCCGGGTGAAGGTCGCCTTCTCGGTCTTCGTCCGCCCGGCACCCCGCTCGACGGTGATCGCGCCGCTGGCCCGCACCGAGGGAACATTGAACGAGTACGCGTTGGGCGGGCCGATGTGCGGCTGCCCCAACCGGCTGAACAGGATGCGCAGCATCGCGGTGGCGTCGGTGGCGGTGCCCACGGTGGAGCGGGCGTTCGCCCCCATCCGCTCCTGGTCCACGATGATCGCCGTGGTCAGCCCGTCGAGCACGTCCACCTCGGGACGGGCCAACGTCGGCAGGAAACCCTGCACGAAGGCGCTGTAGGTCTCGTTGATCAACCGCTGCGACTCGGCGGCGATCGTGCCGAACACCAGCGAGCTCTTGCCCGAGCCGGAGACCCCGGTGAACACGGTCAGCCGGCGCTTCGGGATCTCCACGTCGACGTCGCGCAGGTTGTTCACCCGCGCGCCCTGCACCCGGATCAGATCGTGGCTGTCGGCACCGTACGGCCCGGGTGAGCGGTCGTCCGTCATCGCGTCTCCCCCTCCGTCGGGCGGGTCCGGCCCGCCCTCGCTGCCCGCATGATCCTCCCCCGCCCCGACCCACCACCCTGGGCCGCCCCACATGATCGACCCAATGTCGGCGATCCAGCGGTATCGGAGCGTGGGATACCGCTGGATCGCCGACGTGGTGAGCGACCCGTCTCCCCCGGACCGGGACAGTCAGTCCACGATCGCCGTCGCCTCGACCTCGACGAGAACGTCGGGCTCGAAGAGGTGGTCGACGCCGATGAGCGACGACGGGGGCAGCGGCTGCGGCAGGCCGAGTTCCCCCGCGACGTCCTCCACCCCGGCCATGAAGTCGCCGATCCGCTCCGGCGACCAGTTCGTCACATAGAACGTCAGGCGGACGACGTCTGCGAAGCTCGCTCCGGCACCGCCCAGACCGTGCCCCGTGCTGCGCAGCGCTTGGGCGACCTGGCCCCGCAGATCGCCGGTGGCGACCGGCCGGCCGGCCCCGTCCCGGCTGATCTGACCGGCCACGTGGACGTGGCGCGACCCCGACGCGACGGCGACGTGGTGGTAGGGAACGGGCTGCATCATGCCCTGCGGAGAGAGAAACTGGACCCCCATCGAACTTTCCTTCCTCGTGGAGCAGCTCACGTTTCCTGGAGCAGCTCGCGTCTCTGAGTAGCTCATGGATACCTGGTGCGCCGAGGAAACTTCAACGAGACTACGTGTCATGCCAGCTACCGACCCCCTCCCGGCGGAACGCCTCCAGATCACCCCGCCGCACCGCGAACTCCTGGACCAGGTCCTCGACAAGTGGTCGCTGGAGGTGCTCCACCAGCTCTGCGAACGACCGTCCCGGTTCAACGAGCTGCGCCACGCCATCCCCGCCGTGTCCCAGAAGTCGCTGAGCGCCACCCTGCGCCGCCTCGAACGCAACGGCATCGTCGCGCGGCACGTCCTCTCCTCCCGGCCGGTCGCCGTCGAGTACCGCATCACCCCGCTGGGCAAGACGCTCCGCAACCCGGTCGACGTGTTGCTCGACTGGGCCGACCAGCACCTGAGCGCCATCGAGGCCGCGCGCCGGACCTACGACCAGACCACGTAGCGCCACCGCCACCGCGGGCGTGGGCGGGGGACACGCTTCGCGACCGACCGGTGTCGCCGATATCGCGACTTCCGCCCCACACCACACCCCTTTCGGTGGCAATTACACGGAAGCCGGTCAATTAATGGGGTCAGGCGGCAACTGGCCGGCCGGGCGGCATGGATAAAACAGTCTGGCTTCCCGCATAACCCTCCGCCTCAGACAATTACCACCAGTTCACCACACGCCTGATCCCACCGCACACCGCACGCCCGGCCAGCATCTGCCGATATGGCTGGACTCCGGTCGTTTTTCTCCAGCGAATGGGGGCTCTAAAGCCTGTGAACAGGAATAACACCCGACCGTGCCCCTGATTCGACGAGCGGACCAATGCCGGATCGACCGTACCGACCGGTATCCATTGCGTTTCCGAAAATGACAGGGATAACCTACCCACCGAATCACCCACCCCGGTCAATTTCCTCGGGGCCCGCTGACAGGAGATGACGTGCTCAAACGCGTTGCAACGGTCGCAATCACCCTGCTGGCCTGCATTGCAGGCGCCGGCGCGCTGGCCATACCGGCGTACGCCTCGGAACCGGAGTGTTCCCTGAATTGCGACGGCGGCGGCAGCGGTGGCGACCCCGTCCCGCCCACGCCCACGTCTCCGCCGGGACCTGCGTACAACCTGCAGGGCGTCATCCAACTGGAGAGCGTCGGCCACGAGGGGAACTGGCCGCTACGCGTCGGCGGAATCAAGGTCCGCGGCTACTCCCGGCTCGCCACCTGGAGCAACGACCGGGTGGACGCCAACTACATCAACGTCCGGTGCTCCGCCACCGTGCTCGCCTACGTCACCAACGACTACGACTCCGAGAACAACGGGGCGCTCGTCGACGTGACCTTCTGGTCTCCGACCGTCCCGGTCACCGGGGTCCCCGTCCAGTCCCGCACCGTCACGGTCCGCTGCACCCACCACGCCGAGAAGAACGGCGTCAACTACGACGCCACCAGCACCGCCCAGTTCGTCATCCCCGAGTGACCTGCGGTGGGGCCGGCCCGTGGTCGGGCCAGCCCCACCGGTCCGGGTCAGGGCGTCACTTGGCGTTGAGCTGTCACCGGATGCCAGGCTAATTGGACAAAGACGCCCATCCCCTGCTGAGCTGCGCGAACATCAGGCATCGACCGTCACCGTTAGGCACCGTTGGTCGACGTCTCACGGCCTGGCGACGGCCTGGCAACGACAGGGCCCGGGTTGCTCGGACTGTCAGCTTGGGAATCGGGATTGATCTACACCCTGAGTAACCGCATCGTCTAGTTAGTGAACACGGGGCGTCCAGGTTGCGGCGCGGGGCAAGCCGGCCTTGGCCAGTGTTGACCTCTGCATCGGGCACGGATCGGGCATGCGATCGAGGCCACCGTCATCCGGGTGAGAGGCTGAGCGCGTGGGGCTGGACAAGGAGATAGCGGCAGGACTTGCCGATGCGCGCCTGGTTGAATGGCAAGGCATCGACTATGACGAGTGGCGCACGATGCTCGATGACAAGGATGTACGCCAGGTCGTCGGCGAGGACGGCAAGCGGTACAGCGTGGTCAGCTACGCCCTTGATGACGGCGATAGGCGTATCCGCATGTCGGTGGCCGTGGATGACGGGACCTGGTCGGCGTTCGAACCGCTGGTGCGAGACCAGGTCATGGATCCGGATGGCACGTTCGTCGAGTGACTGCTTTGGTGTGAAAGAACGATCACCCTGCGCTGAGCTGTGCGAGTAGCAGGGCTGAGCTGCCCGAACGGTCCACCAGAGTCCATGGACGTCCGGCTTTGCTCGCGGCCGTCGTCACCCAGTTGGTCACCCAACCTCAGCGTCAGATCGTTGAAGCGGAACCTAGGGATGCCCTCCGCTGAGCTTCGGCTACGCGGTTAGCTTTGACGGCCCGGCGAGCGGGCCCACACAGCGATCCGTGAGCCCGTTCGCCTCGCCTATGTGGTTGTCATCTCAGCGCCGCGGCGGTGGATGGCTGCTCGACGACCCGCTGAAGGCGGGCGAGCAGCCGCCCGGGGCCTGCTGCGGTCGCTAGCAGCACCACCGCGGCTAGCAGGTAGAGCAGCCAGCTGGGCACCCGGTCGGCGAGCACCCCGGCCAACGCTGTGCCCGCGGTGACGCCAGCGTTGCCCGCAGTGTTCACCCAAGTCGAGGCCTGCGTCCTGGCTGATTGCGGGGCCAGCGCGTCCGCCAGGGCGTAAGCCATGATCAAGCTGGGAGAGACGAGCACTCCGGTCACCACGAGCCCGAGCGCTAGCACCTCGACGGATCCGGCCAGGGTCAACGCGGCGACCAGACCGGCAAGCAGCAGCGTGAGCCGCGGCAGGAGGAGGGCGAACGGAGTTGCCCAGGTCCGGCGGCCGAACAGCAGCCCGCCTGCGGCGCTGCCGGCTGATAGCCCGGCCACCAGCCAGCCCGCGGCTGCGGGGTTGCCAGCGTGCGCGGCGGTCACCGGAACGGCGATGTGGATGAGCCCGAGGGCGCAGAAGACACCGGCCAGGGTGATCAGCATCGGGGCGAAGCCCTGCGTTCGCAGCACCCCCTCACGCGCATCGGCCGCCTCGACTGCACCGCCGGTCATGGGCACGGTGGCGGGACGGGTCGCCGGGCCGAATCCGAACACCGTTCCGCCGCCGATCATCAAGGCAAGCCCGAGGACAACCGCCAGCTGTGGGTCGGCGACGGCGATCGCCAACCCGGTCAGCAACGGGCCCGCGGTGAACAGCAGTTCCTCAACGACGGCGTCGAGACTGAATGCGCGCATCCGAAGCGGGCCCTCCGGCGTGAGGTCGGCCCAGGCGGTGCGCATCGCCGGCCCCAGCGGCGGCGGGCAGGCGCCAGTCAACGCCCCCAGCACCAGCAGCGCCGGCAGCGGTGCCCTAGCGTGAGCGGCCACCAGGAGCAGGGCGGTGCTCAGCGCGTACCCGATGGCCATGACGGGAAGGATCCGGCGTCCGAGCCGGTCGACGAGCCTGCCCCGCGACGGGCCGAAAAGTACGACGGTGAGGTTGAGGGCTGCGGCGGTGAGTCCCGAGGTGCCGAGGGACCCACTCGCGTCGGCTATGGAGAAGAACATCCCCAGCGGCAGGATGCCGTAGGCGAGGCGGCCTGCGGTGGCGGGCAGGAACAGCCGCAGTGCATGTGGCAAGGACAAGAGGGCACGGTAAGACGTGCCCACACGTTCGGCGGACATGAAAAGACTCCCGGTGAGCAAAGACGACTAGTGACGGTGTGCGCCGTCACTAGGGTGGTCCGGAAGTCATGGCGCGAGATTACTGCACTCCAGGCGCAGTTTGACAGGCCTGTGCGCGTCGCTGAACTGGCATGACCCCACCCCACCTGCCATCCCGTTCGCCGTCGACCCATGGCTCACATCGAGGATCGCTGGTACAAGACGGTCGTCGTTGACGACCGCAACGTCCAGGTGCCCAAGGCCACCCACGGCAAGGGGATGCGCTACCGGGTGCGCTACATCGGCCCGGATGGGCGGGAGCGTTCGGAGTCGTTCCCGGACAGGCGCAAGCGGGACGCCTCGGCGTTTCTTGCCCAGGTCCAGGCCGACATCCTCAAGGGCACCTACGTCGACCCGGACGCCGGTCGGGTGACGTTCCGCAGGTACGCCGACGAGTGGCTCGCTGCCGCATCCTGCGACGAGTCGACCCGCGAACGGTTGGAGCGACAGTTCCGCCTGCACGTCCACCCGGTCTTCGGTGACCGCCCCATCGCCGCCGTCCAGCCGAACACGATCCGGGCCTGGGCCAAGCAGCTCCAGGGCTCGGGCATGGCGGCCAGGTACCGGCGGAACCTGTTCAACGACGTGTCGATGATCCTCAACGCGGCCGTCGACGACCGGAAGGTGATCAGCAACCCCTGCGCGCTCAAGACGGTCCGGGCTCCCCGGTACGTCCCGGCCAAGGTCGTCCCCTGGTCGACGGAGCGCCTCGCCTCGTTCCGTGCGGTGATGCGGGAACGCTATCGGATCGCCGTCGACCTGGGTGCCGGCTGCGGACTCCGGCAGGGCGAGATCTTCGCCGTCAGCCCGGACGACGTCGACACCTCGCGGCGACTGCTCCATGTCGTCCGCCAGATCAAGATCGTGCGGGGAACCCTGGTCTTCGCCCCGCCCAAGGGCGGCAAGTTGCGGGAGGTCCCGCTACCCGACGCGGTTGCGGCACGGCTACGCGAGCCCGCCGCCCAGGTCGACCCCGTGCCGGTGACCCTGCCGTGGGGCACCCCCGACGGCGAACCCCGGACGGTCACGGTCTACCTCAGCACCGCCAACGGCGACCCGCTCAGTCGACCGTCGTTCAACGCCAATGTCTGGAAGCCGGCCATCCGGGCGGCCGGCGTCGAGGACACCCGACAGAACGGCATGCACGTCCTACGCCACACGTACGCCTCGGTGCTGCTCGACGCGGGCGAGAACATCAAGGCGCCGTCGCTGTACCTCGGCCACGCCGACCCCGGCTTCACCCTGCGGGTCTACACCCATCTCCTGCCGACCAGCGAGGACCGCACCCGCCGGGCGATCGACACCGCCTTCGGGCACGGCCCCACGACCCCCGACGGCCTAGCAGGGTGCCGGAACGGTGTTCGCACAGCTCAGGCAGGGTGACGGCGTCACTTGGCGTTGAAGTAGTTCGCCTCCGGGTGGTGGACCACGATCGCGTCGGTGGCCTGCTCCGGCACCAGCTGGAACTCCTCCGACAGCTGCACCCCGATCCGTTCCGCTCCGAGCAGCTCCACGACCTTCGCCCGGTCCTCCAGATCGGGGCAGGCCGGGTAGCCGAACGCGTACCGGCAGCCCCGGTAGTCGTTGCGCAGCAGGCCGGCCAGGTCGGTCGGGTCGCCGGTGGCGACCGTGCCACCGCCCGGCAGGGTCAGCTCGGACCGGATGCGCCGGTGCCAGTACTCGGCGAGTGCCTCGGTGAGCTGCACGGACAACCCGTGCACCTCCAGGTAGTCGCGGTACTCGTTGGCGGCGAACATCTTCGCGGTGTACTCGCTGATCGGCTGGCCGACGGTGACCAACTGCAACGCCACCACGTCCAGCCCGTCACTCTTCGGGCGGAAGAAGTCGGCCAGGCAGAGCCGCCGCTCCTGCCGCTGCCGGGGGAACGAGAACCGGGCCCGCTCGCTGTTGCCGTTCTCGTCCAGCACCACCAGGTCGTTGCCCTCGGCGTACGCCGGGAAGTAGCCGTACACCACGGCCGCCTCCAGCACCTGGTCGGCGATGAGCCGGTCGAGCCAGTAGCGCAGCCGGGGCCGCCCCTCGGTCTCCACCAACTCCTCGTACGACGGGCCCTGGCCACCGCGCGAGCCGCGCAACCCCCACTGGCCGAGGAAGGTGGCCCGCTCGTCCAGCAGCGCCGCGTAGTCGGCCAGCGGCACCCCCTTGACCACCCGGGTGCCGAAGAACGGCGGGGTGGGCACGGCCACGTCGGTCGCCACGTCCGAGCGGACCGAGGCGTCGTGCAGCTCCGGCAGCGCCTCGGTGACCATGGTGCGCTGCTTCTCCCGGCGGGCCCGGCGGGCGGCCAGCGCGGCCTCCCGCTCCGGGTCGATCACCGGGGCGCCACCACGCTTGGCGGTCATCACCCGGTCCATCAGGGCCAGCCCCTCGAAGGCGTCCCGGGCGTAGTGCACCTGGCCGGGGAACATCGCCCGCAGGTCGTCCTCGACGTACGCGCGGGTCAGCGCCGCCCCACCCAGCAGCACCGGCCACCGCTCGGCGACCCCGCGCGAGGCCATCTCGGCGAGGTTCTCCTTCATGATGACCGTGCTCTTGACCAGCAGCCCGGACATCCCGATCGCGTCGGCCCGGTGCTCCTCGGCGGCGTCGAGGATCGCGGTGATCGGCTGCTTGATGCCGATGTTGACGACCTCGTAGCCGTTGTTGGACAGGATGATGTCGACCAGGTTCTTGCCGATGTCGTGCACGTCGCCGCGCACGGTGGCCAGCACGATCCGACCCTTGCCGCCGTCCTCGACCGCCTCCATGTGCGGCTCCAGGTAGGCCACCGCCGTCTTCATCACCTCGGCGGACTGGAGCACGAACGGCAACTGCATCTGCCCGGAGCCGAACAGCTCGCCGACGACCTTCATCCCGTCCAGCAGGATGTCGTTGATGATGGACAGCGGGCTGCGCCCCTGCGCCATCGCGGTGTCCAGGTCGGCCTCCAGGCCGTTGCGCTCGCCGTCGATGATCCGCCGCTTGAGCCGCTCGTCCAGCGGCAACCCGGCCAGTTCCTCGGCCCGGGTGGCCCGCGCCGAGGCCGCGTCGACGCCCTCGAACGCCTGGATGAACCGCTGCACCGGGTCGTAGCCCTCGCGCCGCCGGTCGTAGATCAGGTCGAGGGCCACCTCCCGCTGCGCCTCGGGGATCTTGGACATCGGCAGGATCTTGCTGGCGTGCACGATCGCCGAGGTCAGCCCCGCCTGCACGCACTCGTGCAGGAACACCGAGTTGAGCACCTGCCGGGCGGCCGGGTTGAGCCCGAAGGAGACGTTCGAGATGCCCAGGGTGAAGTTGACCCCGGGGTAGCGGGCGGCGATCTCCCGGATCGCCTCGATCGTCTCGATGCCGTCCCGGCGGGTCTCCTCCTGCCCGGTGGCGATCGGGAAGGTCAGCGCGTCGATGAGGATGTCCCCCCGGTCCATCCCCCACCGGCTGGTCAGGTCGTCGATCAGCCGGGCCGCGACCCGGACCTTCCACTCCCGGGTACGCGCCTGCCCCTCCTCGTCGATGAGCAGCGCCACCACGGCCGCGCCGTGCTCGGCGATCACCGGCATCACCCGGGCGTAGCGGGAGTCGGGGCCGTCACCGTCCTCGAAGTTGACGGAGTTGACCACGCAACGCCCACCGAGCATCTCCAGCCCGGCCTCGATGACCTGTGGCTCGGTGGAGTCCAGCATGATCGGCAGGGTGGACGCGGTGGCGAACCGGCCGGCCAGCTCCCGCATGTCCTGGGTGCCGTCGCGGCCGACGTAGTCGACGCACAGGTCGAGCAGGTGCGAGCCGTCACGGGCCTGGCTGCGGGCCACCTCCACACAGGCCTGCCAGTCGGCGGCGAGCATCGACTCCCGGAACGCCTTGGAGCCGTTGGCGTTGGTCCGCTCCCCCACCATCAGCACCGAGGCGTCCTGGGCGAACGGCACCGGGTGGTAGATCGACGAGACACCCGGCTCGTGCCGGGGCTCGCGGGCCGCCGGGGTGGCGTCGTGCAGCCGCTCGGCCAACGCCCGGATGTGCTCCGGGGTGGTGCCGCAACAGCCGCCGATCAGCCCGACGCCGTACTCGTTGACGAACCGTTCCAGGGCGTCGGCCAGCTCCGCCGGGCTCAGCGGGAAGTACGCCCCGTCGGCGGTCAGCACCGGCAGGCCGGCGTTGGGCATCACCGACAGCGGAATCCGGGAGTGCTGCGACAGGTAGCGCAGGTGCTCACCCATCTCGGCCGGGCCGGTGGAGCAGTTCAGCCCGATCAGGTCCACCCCCAGCGGCTCGATGGCCGCGAGCGCCGCCCCGATCTCGCTGCCGACCAGCATCGTGCCGGTGGTCTCCACCGCCACGTGACAGATGATCGGCACCTGCTGGCCCAGCTCGGCCATCGCCCGCTTGGACCCGACCACGGCGGCCTTGACCTGCAACAGGTCCTGGCAGGTCTCGATGATCAACGCGTCCGACCCGCCGGCGATCAGCCCGGCGGCGTTCTCCTGGTAGGCGTCCCGCAGCGTCGCGTACGGGGCGTGGCCGAGGGTGGGCAGCTTGGTGCCGGGGCCGATCGAGCCGAGCACGAAGCGGGGCCGCTCGGCGGTGGCGTACGCGTCGGCGGCTTCTCGGGCGATCCGCGCGCCGGCCTCGGACAGCTCCCGGATGCGCTCCGGGATGTCGTACTCGGCGAGGTTGGCGAGGTTGGCACCGAACGTGTTCGTCTCGACGCAGTCCGCACCCGCCGCCAGGTATTCCTCGTGCACGCCGCGGACCACGTCGGGTCGGGTCACGTTGAGGATCTCGTTGCAACCCTCCAGCCCTTCGAAGTCGTCGAGGCTGAGGTCAGCCGCCTGGAGCATCGTCCCCATCGCGCCGTCGGCGATGAGGATCCGGTCGGCCAGCACATCCCGCAACGAAGTCCGCACAGGTTCAGGTTAGTGCGAGGATTCCGAGGATTGTCGACGCCCGCCCCCGTCCCACTATGTGTCCATCCGCTCATCGGGTCGGTTCGTACCGGTTCGGGGCGGGGCGGGTCGGCGGACCGGCGCGGCCGACGGGCCACGCGCCGCGCCGGGACGTAGGCTGGCGGACGTGAAGGACATCAGGGACGCCACCATGCACGGCGGGCGGGTGACCGGGTCGACCCCCGGCACCGTCGGCGACGAGCGGGGCGGGGTGACGGCGTGACCGAGTTCGACGGGCTGCCGGTGTTGCGGTCCCCGGTGGCGATCGCCGCCTTCGAGGGGTGGAACGACGCCGCGGACGCCTCCACCGCCGCCGTGGAACACCTGGAGCAGGTCTGGCAATCGCGGCAGATCACCGAGATCGACCCGGAGGAGTTCTACGACTTCCAGGTCAGCCGGCCGACCATCACGATGTCCGACGGTGAGACCCGCCGGGTGGAGTGGCCCACCACCAAGTTCATGGTCGCCAGTCCCGAGGGCACCGAACGCGACGTGGTGCTGATCCGGGGCATCGAGCCGAGCATGCGTTGGCGCACCTTCTGCGAGCAGGTGCTGGAGATCTGCCACAGCCTGGAGGTGGAACGGGTGGTGCTGCTCGGCGCGCTGCTGGCCGACGTGCCGTACACCCGGCCGTTGCCGATCAGCGGCAGCGCCTCCGACGCCGAGGCCGCCCGGCGCTACCAGCTCACCCCGACCCGCTACGACGGGCCCACCGGCATCGTCGGGGTGCTCCAGGACGCCTGCACCCGGGCCGAGGTCGACGCGGTGTCGTTCTGGGTGCACGTGCCGCACTACGCCAACAACCCGCCCTGCCCGAAGGCCACCCTCGCCCTGCTGCACCGGGTGGAGGAGGTGCTCGACCTGCCGGTCCCGATGGCCGACCTGGCCGAGGAGGCCGCCGAGTGGGAGCAGCGGGTGGGCAGCGCCGCCGAGCAGGACGCCGAACTGGGTGAGTACGTCCGCGAGTTGGAGGAACGGGTCGGCGACGCGGGCATCACCCCGTTGACCGGTGACGAGATCGCCCAGGAGTTCGAGAAGTACCTGCGCCGCCGGGGCGGCTCCGCCGGCCCCACCGCCGGTTCCTGGTAGCGGCCACTCCCGCCCCGCGCGTCGGGCTCGACAGCCACCGCTGCCGGCCCGGCGGCACACCGGCCAGCCGTCGCGGGTCGCCGGACCCGACGGTTGCCTGCCGCCCGGCTGCTCCGCGCCGTGGTGTGCCGGCCGCGCTGTTCGACCGATCGTTGCGCCGTCCGCCCCGGATGCTGACCCGTCCGGGGCTTTCGCGTGTCCGGGGTGGCGCGGTCACCCCCTCTAAGGCATCCTAGGAACCTAGCTGTCAGGAGGAGGCGGGCGTGCAGATCAACCCGGGAACCGCCGAGTTCCCGCACCGGCAGATCGCCGCGCAGCTCAAGGCCCAGGTGCGCCGGGGTGACTGGGGGCCGGGCGAGCGGCTGCCGTCCATCCCGGCCATCGCCGAGCTGTTCGGGGTGGCGAAGCAGACCGTGCAGCGCGCCATCGACCAGCTGCGGGTCGAGGGCATCCTGATCACCAAACCCGGCTCCGGTACGTACGTCCGGGGCACCCGGCGGCGGCTCAACCGGCTCTCCCGGGGCCGGTACGGCGGCTTCCGGGGCTACCACGCCGACCTCGCCGCCCGGTACCGCCAGCAGCTCGTCTCGGTCGGTCGGGCACCCGCCCCGCCCGAGGTGGCCGACGCGTTCGGGGTCGCCGACGGCACCGAACTGCTCTGCCGGCGGCACCTGGTGCGCACCGACGAATCCCCGGTGGAGGTGGGCGCCTCCTGGTTCCTGCCCGGGGACACCGCCGGCACCTCGCTGGAGCGGGCCGAGGCATTCGGTCGACCGCTCTACCAGGAGGCCGAGGAGGCGACCGGCCGGCGGTACACCACCGCCGCCGACACCATCAGCGCCCGCCAGCCCAGCCGGGAGGAGGCGGAGACCCTCCAGATCCGCCCGGACACGCCGGTGCTGCACCTGTTGCACGTCGCCTACGACGCCCACCGCAAGCCGATCGAGGTCGCCCAGGCCACCTGGCCCGGCCCGATGACCACGCTCACCGAGGAGTACCCGATCCCCGCCCCCGCGCCGGACCCCGACCCCGACCCCGGTCTGGTCCTCGGCTGAACCCGGCTGGTCACGGGCTGCACTGGATCATGGGCTCGGCCGAGCGCACCCGACGACAGCCCACCCTCGGCCGAGCGCGCCGGAGGCGGACACCCGATGACGGCCGCGCTCAGGCAGACCACGGCGGCCGGCGGGTGCTCGCTGTCGGGGGGTGCGGGGCAGAACAGCGGTCACGCCCCCGGCGCCAGCGCACCGACCTGGCTCACAGCCCGGCCGGATGACCCACTCCCCCAGCATCACCGTCAGAGGCGGATGCCGAGCAGGGCGTCGACGGTGCCGGCGAAGAGGGCGGGGGCCTGCGGGTCGTCGCCGGTGCCGGCCAACGCCGCGTCCGCCCAGTCGTCGGCCAGGGCCAGTGCGCCCGGCGTGTCCAGGTCGGCGCCGAGGCGCTCGCGTACCCCGGCGAGGAAGGCCGCGCCGGACGGCCCGGACGGCGCGGCGGCGGCCCGCCGCCACCGGTCCAGCCGCTGGTGGGCGGCGTGCAGCACGTCGTCGGTCCAGGCCCGGTCGGCCCGGTAGTGACCGGACATCAGGCCGAGCCGGACGGCCATCGGATCGATCCGGTCGGCACGCAGCCGGGAGACGAAGACCAGGTTGCCCTTGGACTTCGACATCTTCTCGCCGTCCAGGCCGATCATGCCGGCGTGTACGTAGTGGTCGGCGAAGGGGGCCGTGCCGGTGAGCCGCTCGGCGTGGGCGGCGGAGCACTCGTGGTGCGGGAAGATCAGATCGTTGCCGCCGCCCTGCACGTCCAGCCGGTCACCGAGCAGGTTGAGCGCGATCACGGTGCACTCGATGTGCCAGCCGGGTCGGCCGGGACCCAGCTCACCGCCGGGCCAGGACGGCTCGCCGTCGCGGGCGCCGCGCCACAGCAGCGGGTCGAGCGGGTCGCGCTTGCCGGCCCGCTCCGGGTCGCCACCGCGCTCCGGGAAGAGCTCCAGCATCTGCTCCCGGGTCAGGTTCGACTCGTAGCCGAACTCCGGGGCGGTGGCGATGTCGAAGTAGACGTCGCCGGTGCCGTCGTCGAGTCGGTAGGCGGCACCGTCCTTGAGCAGTTCCTGCACCCGGTCGGCGATGTCCGGGATCGACTCGACCGCGCCGACGTAGTGCGCCGGCGGGATGATCCGCAGCGCCTCCATGTCCTCGCGGAACAGCGCGGTCTCCCGCATCGCCAGGACCTTCCAGTCCTCCCCGTCACGCTCGGCGCGCTCCAGCAGCGGGTCGTCGATGTCGGTGACGTTCTGCACATACCGCACGGTCAGACCGGCGTCGCGCCACATCCGCTGCACCAGATCGAACGTGATCATGGTGGCGGCGTGCCCCAGGTGGGTGGCGTCGTACGGGGTGATGCCGCAGACGTACATGGTGGCCGGGCCGGCGGGGTTGCTCGGGTGGACACCGCGCCGCGCCGAGTCGTACAAGCTCAGTGGCCCGCCGTCACCCGGCAGCCGTGGCACCTCGTGTCCCGCCCAAGACTCCATGACCGTCAGCCTAACGAGCCGCCCCGCCGCCGGGAGCGACCGCCCGGGTGATCAACACGACAACGGCTCACATGGGTGGCCACGGCATCGCCGGCCACTCCTGCGGCGGCAACGGGAAACGGCCGGCGTCCCGCAGCCGCTGCACCCGGGCACCCACCTCGGCGACCTCGCCGAGGGTCAGATGCTCCGCCAACTCCTCGCCCAGTTCGCCAGCGAGTTGCCCGGCGAGGGCGTCGAGCACCTGCACCGCGTCCGCCGGGAGCTGCCGACCGGCCCAGCCCCACAGGACGGTCCGCAGCTTCGCCTCGACGTGGAAGCAGACCCCGTGGTCCACCCCGTAGATCCGATCTTCCGCGCCGACCAGCACGTGACCGCCCTTGCGGTCGGCGTTGTTGAGCACCGCGTCCAGCACGGCCAGCCGGGCCAACCGGGGATCGTCCGCGTGTGCCAGGGCGTACGCCGCGCCGTCGTCGTCCCGGGCGGCGGCCACCGGGAACCACCGCGGCGGCACCGCCTCGGCCGGCACGAACCCGACCAGTGGCTCGGCCTCGTCCGGCTCGTCGATCCAGAGCTGGCACGACCCCGGCCCCAACGGCCCGTCCCGCAGCACCGTCGGCGGGACCAGGTCCCAGCCGGTGGCCCGGGAGACCAGGTAGGCGGAGACCTCCCGGCCGGCGAGGGTGCCGTCGGGGAAGTCCCAGAGCGGGCGCTCGCCACGGACCGGCTTGTAGACGCAGCGGGCCGTCCGGCCGTCCAGGGTCAGGATCGCCCGCAGGGTGGTGTTGGAGGCGTCGACCAGCCGACCCTCAAGCTCCAGTTCACCGTCGCACAGCAGCCGGAGCGCGGCGTCGGCGTCCTGCCGCCGCACCTCCGACGAGGTCACCGGTGGTAACCGTTGTGCCGGGGGCAGAGGTGCCCGGCCGGGTCGAGCGGCTGCCCGCAGAGCGGGCAGGGTGGACGCCCGGCGTTGACCACCCGGCGGGCCCGTTCGATGAACTCGCGGGTGGCCTCGGGCGTCAACCGCACCCGTAGCCGGTCGAGATCCTCGTCCGGTTCCTCGTCCTCGTCGTCCTCGTCGGCCTCGTCGTCGTCGCCCAGCTCGACCTCGACCTCCGACTCACCGGCGGCGATCGCTTCGATCACCACGGTGGCGGAGTCCACGTCGAAGGCCAGCCCGAGGGTGCCCACGCGGAACTCCTCGTCGACCGGGTTGTCCAGCGGATCGTTGTCGCCGACGGCCACGGGCGCCTCCGGCAGCTCGACACCGAACCGGCGCTGCGCCTCGGAGAGCAACTCCTCCAGCTTCTCGGCGAGCAGGGACACCTGCACCTTTTCCAGCGCGACGCTGACCAGGCGGCCGCCACCGCGGGCCTGGAGGAAGAACGTGCGCTCCCCGGGTGCCCCGACGGTCCCGGCGACGAACCGCTCGGGTGGCTCGAAGGCGTGCACCTGGTGGGTCATACCCACGACCCTATCCGGAGCGTGGAACGGTCGCGCAAGGCACCGACGCCGAATCAGCCGAGGGCGAAACGGCGCGGCCCGAGCGCGGTGGCGGGCGGCCCGGCTCAACCGGCGGTTCCCGCACCCCCGCCGACGGCCGCGTCGGAGTCGGCCGGTCGGGCCGCCCGCCGCCGACGCTTGGCCGGCGGGGGCACCAGTGCGGCCAGGTCACCGCCGGTGTCGTTGAGCCGGATCAGGAACGGCCGCAGCGCGGTGTACCGGATCACGGTGACCGAGGCCGGGTCGGCGACGATGCGCTGGAACTGGTCCAGATGCACCCCGAGGGCGTCCGCCACGATGGCCTTGATCACATCGCCGTGGCTGCACGCCAACCAGATCGCCTCCGGGCCGTGCTCGGCCGTGATGCGGGCGTCCCAGGTACGTACCGCCGTGACCGCCCGGGCCGCCATCGCCGCCATCGCCTCCCCCTCGGGGAAGACCACGGCGCTCGGGTGCTGCTGGACGACCGGCCAGAGCGGCTCCTTGGCCAGCTTCTTCAGCGGCTGCCCCTCCCAGGCGCCGTAGCCGCACTCGATCAGCCCGTCCTCGACCACCGGCTCGGCCTGCGGCAGCGCCAACTCCAGGGTCTGCCGGCAGCGGATCAGCGGACTGGTCACCACTGCCGCGAGCGGGACCGGCCGCAGCCGTTCGCCGACCGCGGTCGCCTGGGCCCGGCCCGTGTCGTCCAGCTCGACCGGCTGGCGGCCGGCCAGGCCACCGTCGGCGTTCGCGGTGGTCCGGCCGTGTCGCAGAAGCAGAAGGGTCGCCACGCCCCCACCCTAGGGGCAGCCCGACCCCCGACGACCCCCGACACCGGCGGTGGTGTCGAGGGCCGTGGGGCGGCGTCGGATCAGGTGGCGCTGATCGTGCCGGTGAGCAACAGCGCCAGCACCAGGGTGCCGAGCGCCACCCGGTACAGCACGAAGACGTACAGGGTGTGGTGGGCGACGTACCGCAGCAGCCAGGCGATGGCCGCGTAGCCGATGCCGAAGGCGATGATCGTGGCGACCACCATCTGCGCCACCGACGGCACCGAGGTGCCCGGCGCGGCCGGCTCGAAGACGTCCCCGACGCTGAAGATGCCGGACATCACCACCGCCGGGATGGCCAGCAGGAACGAGTACCGTGCCGCGGCCTCCCGGGTGAGGTTGAGCAGCAGGCCGGCGGTGAGCGTGCCGCCGGAGCGGGACACCCCGGGGACCAGCGCCATGGCCTGGGCGAAGCCCATCACGATGCCGTCGCGCATCCGGAAGTTCGCCAGGGTACGGGTCTGCCGACCCCAGTACTCGGCGAACGCCAGCACGAAAGCGAAGACGATCAACGTGGTGGAGACCACCCACAGGTTGCGCCCGGCGGTACGGATCTGGTCCTTGAACAGGAAACCGAACAGCCCGATCGGGATCGAGCCGACGATCACGTACCAGCCCATCCGGTAGTCGAGGCTGGACCGCACCGAGGAGTCCCGGATGCCGACCAGCCAGGTCCGGGTGATCCGCCAGATGTCCTTGGCGAAGTAGATGAGCACGGCCGCCTCGGTGCCCAGTTGGGTGACCGCGGTGAAGGACGCGCCCGCGTCCCGGTCGAAGAAGATCGCCGAGGTGATCCGCAGATGCCCCGACGAACTCACCGGAAGAAACTCGGTGAGCCCCTGGACGATGCCCAGGACGATGGCCTCGACCCAGGTCACTCGCCGACTCCCGAGAGGTCGAGGGCCTCGGCGACGGTACGCAGGGTCTGCACGCCGCTGTCCCGGTCGGCCACGAACAGGGTGACCGACAGGGTGGTCACCCCGGCCGCCGCGTACTCCCGCATCCGCTCGGCGATGCGTTCCTTCGGGCCGAGCAGGGAGGTGCGGTCGATGAACTCCATCGGCACCGCCGCCGCCGCGTCCCGCTGCTGCCGGGCCAGGTAGAGGTCCTGCACCTGGCGGGCGGCGTCGCCGTAGCCCATCCGGGTGGCGAGCTGGTTGTAGAAGTTCTGCTGCCGGCTGCCCATGCCGCCGACGTACAGGGCGGCGTACCACCGGACAAGCTCGGCGCAGGAGGCCACGTCGTCACCGACCACCACCGGCACCGACGGCACCACGTCGAAGCCGGCCAGTTCCTTGCCCGCCGCCGCCCGGCCGGCCCGCACCGAGGCGAGCTGCTCCTCGGCGAACTCCGGGGCGTAGAAGACCGCCAGCCAGCCGTCGGCGATCTCGCCGGCCAGTTCCAGGTTCTTCGGGCCGACGGCCGCCAGGTAGATCGGGATCTGCTCGCGCGGCGGGTGGAAACCCAGCCGCAGCGCCTTGCCGGGGCCGTCCGGCAACGGCAGCGTGTAGTGCTCGCCGGCGTAGGCGACCTCCTTGCGGGCCACCGCCAGCTTCACGATGTCGACGTACTCGCGGGTGCGGGCGAGCGGCTTGGCGAACCGGACGCCGTGCCAGCCCTCCGAGACCTGCGGGCCGGAGACCCCCAGGCCGAGCCGGAACCGGCCGCCGGAGAGCGCGTCGATGGTCGCCGCGGTCATCGCGGTCATCGCCGGGGTCCGGGCGGGGATCTGCATCACCGCGCTGCCCACGTCGATCCGCTCGGTCTGGCCGGCCATCCAGGCCAGCATGCTCGGGGAGTCCGAGCCGTACGCCTCCGCCGCCCACACCACCGAGTAGCCGAGGCGGTCCGCTTCCTGGGCAAGCGCCAGGTGGTCTGCCGGCGTACTCCACGCCGTCTGATATCCGAGGCTGAGCCCGAGTCGCACTGATCCTCCCCATCCCGCACCACAGGTCGCATCAGGTTACGCAATGGCATGGGTCCCGCCGCCCACCGGCTCGCCACCGGGCACCGGGCCTGCCGCCGGGGGGCGGGGTGGGTGGGTCCCGGTCGACGGCACCGCGGCCTGCGGGGTTCGACAACCAGCGACCGGATCGGCGCATCGGGTGCACAACGCGCCACCGGGGGCGGTGGTGACGGTCGGATCGGCGACCCGACAGGCAGAGATGCCGGGAGCGAGGATATCGGTTGCGCCGGGTTCGAAATAAGGTTCACCCATGCAACAGCGACCGCTCGGCCGAAGCGGGCTGGCGGTTTCCCGGCTCGCGCTCGGTACCATGACCTGGGGCCGGGACACCGACGCCGACGACGCGGCGGCCCAGTTGAAGAGTTTCCTCGACGCGGGCGGCAACCTGGTCGACACCGCCGACGTGTTCGCCGACGGGGACGCCGAGTCGGTGCTCGGCTCCCTGCTGGGCACCCTGGTCCCCCGCGAGGACGTGCTGATCGCCACCAAGGCGGGCCTGCGACCGGGCAGCGGCCGACGGCGCGACGGTTCCCGCGGGCACCTGCTGCGGACGCTGGACGGCTCCCTGCGCCGGCTCGGCACCGACCACGTCGACCTGTGGCAGGTGCACGGTTACGACCCGGACACCCCGCTGGAGGAGACCCTCGCCGCGCTGGACCACGCCGTCGCGTCCGGCCGGGTCCGGTACGTCGGGGTGTCGAACTTCTCCGGCTGGCAGACCGCCCGCGCCGCCGCCTGGCAGGCCGCCTGGCCGGGGCGGGCCCCGGTGGTCGCCACCCAGATGGAGTATTCGCTGCTGGAGCGGGGGGTGGAGCGGGAGGTGCTGCCGGCCTGCGCCGCGCTGGGCCTGGGCATGCTGCCCTGGTCGCCGCTGGGGCGGGGGGTGCTGACCGGCAAGTACCGCAACGGCCGCCCGGCGGACTCCCGGGCCGCCTCGGCGCACTTCGAGCCGTTCGTCGCCACCTACCTGGAGCCGCGCTGCTCCAGCATCGTCGAGGCGGTGAGCATCGCCGCCGGCGGGTTGGGGGTGTCCCCGCTGGAGGTGGCGCTGGCCTGGATCCGGGACCGGCCGGGGGTGACCGCGCCGATCCTCGGCGCCCGCACGGTCGGTCAACTGCTCGGCGCGTTGCAGGTGGAACGGATGACCCTGCCGGAGGAGATCACCACGGCCCTGGACGACGTGTCCGCCGTGCCGGTCGGCTACCCGGAACGCGAAGGCTGACCCGCCCCTCCCCCGCCCGCGACCGGACGCCGTCGTGACGCACGCGCAGGCCGGGGCGTCGATCCGCGCCGCCCGCCCGCGCCCGGTCGCGGGCGGGCATGCCCCCGGCGGCCCCCACACAAGGTGGCGGAACGCCTCAAAAGCGCACCGGAGCGCGTCAATTCCACCGATCATCCTTTACCAACTGTCACACCCCCATAATTCGATCCACCCACTGGGGGATGTTCCGTCCGAATAGGCGGCTTCGACTGCCCTGGCGCGCTTTTGGCCCAGCTTTTTCCGTCCAGTTTCTGGTGGCCCTGTCCGAAAAGGGATTCCCGCAGTCGCAGGTAATCCGATCGGGTCCCGGGAAACATTGTGGCGAACCAATGACGGTGCTCTAATGATTGCGGCGTGAGCGACCCCCGCCGCGTCGTTTCTCCCATTTCGTTGGAGGACCCGTGGACCGTAAGACCGACGTCAAGCGCAAGCCCGCCAAGGTCGTCGTGCGCAAGCTCGAGCGGCTCGAGACCACCGTCGCCATCATCACCGACCCGGGCTGCCGCAACGACGTCTGCGGCTGACCCACCCCGTTTCGGCCGGGGCGCGGCGTGCCGCGCCCCGGTCGGCCATCCGCCAGGAGGTCATCGCCCGATGCTGCGGCCCCGGATCAAGGGCATCCACAAGCCGGTACGCCTGCACCCGACCCTGATCAACATCGGTGGTCGTCAGGTGGGCATCGGCGCGGAGATCGACGACGAGGACGGCAGCCTCTGGGCGCTGCTCGGGCTGATGGACGGCACCCGGACCCGGGCCGAGATCGTGGCGGCGCTGCTCGCCGGGCACCCGGGGATGACGGCCGACGAGGCGACCGACGCGCTGGAGACGATCGTCGACGCCGGGTACGTGGAGGACGCCGCCGCGCCACCCCCGCCCGAGCTGAGCCCCGAGGAGATCGACCGGTACGACCGGGCGTTCACGTACCACGCCTGGGTGGACCTCACCCCGCGCACCTCCCGCTACGAGGTGCAGGCCCGGCTCAAGGCGGGCCGGGTGGTGGTGCTGGGGCTCGGCGGCTCCGGTTCGGCGGTGGCCGCCTCCCTGGTGGCCGCCGGGGTCGGCACGGTGCACTGCGTCGACTTCGACGTGGTCGAGCCGGGCAACCTGACCCGGCAGCTGTTCTACACCGAGGACGACATCGGCGCCGCCAAGGTGACGACCGCGGTGGCCCGGCTGCGCCGGATGAACTCCCACGTGACGGTGACCGGCGAGGAGGCCCGGGTCGACTCGACGCAGGACGTGGCGGCGTTGATGCGGGACCGCGACCTGCTGGTGCTCTGCGCCGACCAGCCCCGGCACGCCATCCGGGAGTGGACCAACCGGGCCGCCCTGGCCACCGGCACGCCCTGGATGCTGGCCCAGTACGCCGGCCCGATGGCGGTGATCGGTCTCTTCGTGCCCGGTCAGACCTGCTGCGAGGCGTGCCTGCCGAGCGTCACCGACCGGCTGCGCGACGAGCACGGTGCCGAGCCGGAGGAGTTGTTCCCGTTCACCGGGCACGCGGTGATCGCCCCCACCGCCAACCTCACCGGGCACCTGGCCGCGCTCGACGCCGTCCACCACCTCGCCGGCATCCCGACCACCACCCGGGGCCGGATGTTCCACCTGAGCCTGACCGACCTGACCTACCACTACGTGGTCAATCCCCGGCCCGGCACGAAGTGCGACACCTGCGGCTGGTTGCAGGAGGAACGGTGACCGCGCTCGGGTTGGACAGCCGGCCGCCGGTGGCGCACCTGGTGGTCCGCCAGGAGGAGGAGGACGAGTACGTCGTCGGCGACCTGGCCAGCGGAAACTTCGTGGTGGTGCCCGAGGTGGGGGCACGGCTGGTGGCGCTGTTCGCCGCCGGTCGGACCGTCGCCGAGGCCGCCGACGAGGTGGAGCGCGAGACCGGTGAGCCGGTGGACGCGCTGGACTTCGTCGAGGTGCTGGTCGAGGCGGGCATCATCAGGGCGCAGGCCGACGGCCCGCCGCCGCCACAGGCCCGCCCCTGGTCGGTGTCCCGCATCCCGGCCCGGCTGGTCCGGCCGCTGTTCGGCCGGGTGGCCTGGACGATCTACGTCGGCGCGCTGCTGGCCACCCTGGCGATGTTCGTCGCCGAGCCGTCGCTGCTGCCGACCTACGAGGACACCTTCATCTTTCCCGACGTGGTGCTCAGCCTGCTGATCACCAACGTCACGGTGGCCCTGCTCACGGTGGTGCACGAGGCGTGGCACGCCTTCGCCGGCGCGGCCGTCGGCGTCCGGTCGCAGCTGCGGCTGGAACGCCGGGGGATCTTCCCGGTCCTGGAGACGGACCTGACCGGGCTGTGGGCGTTGCCGCCGGAACGCCGCTACGGTCCGTTCCTCGCCGGCATGGCCATCGACGGGATACTGCTGTTCGCCGCGGTCGCCCCACGCTTCGCCTGGTCGCGGGGCTGGCTGGAGCTGCCGCCGGGAATGGTCCGGTTCCTCGCCATGGTGGTCTTCAGCCAGGCCGTCAAGCTGGCCTTCCAGACCCTGGCCTACCTGCGCACCGACATGTACCTGGTGATGGCGACGGCGACCGGCTGCCGCAACCTGCACGAGGTGACCCGGCTCAGCCTCAAGAAATGGGTCCGCCGGCTGACCCCCGCCGAACGGAACGTGTTGCGGGACGCGCACGCCCGGGATCTGCGGGTGTCCCGCTGGTACCGATTGTTGTATGTCGCCGGAGTCATCTGGATGGTCTGGTTCGCCATCCATTTTCTGCTACCGGGCGCAAAAGTGACACTCGGGTGGGCCGCCGGAGTGCTGATCGGCGCACCGTTCGGCAGTGTCTACTGGTGGGAGGGAATTGCGTTGGCCGCTTTCGCGTCGCTCAACGTCCTGCTTCCGCTCGGGGTGATCGCCCGTAATCGTTACCGCGCCGGAAAGTTGGCCACGTGAACCGCAGATGGCTCGGCCCGGTGGTCAGTGTGGTGGTCACCGTGCTCAGTGTGGCGACCATGTCCAGCCTCGGGGTGGGGGTGCTGGTCGGCCTGGTCGGCGGGGACACCGCGCTGCCCTGCGACCGGCTGCCCGGCACGGCCCAGCCGTTCGAGGGCGACCGGCACATCGCGTACGAGGGGGCGCCGCACGAGCCGTACCGGACGGTCCCGCCGACATCCGGGCCACACTCGCCCCGGGTGGTCGTGCCGGGCATCTACCGGGACGCGGTGCCGGAGGAACTCCAGGTGCACGCCCTGGAACACGGCCACGTGCTGGTGCAGTACGCCCCGGACGTCCCGCCCGGCGACGTCGAGAAGCTGGAGCGGCTCGGCCGCCGCCATCCCCGTGACGTGGTGGTGGCCCCCTACCCACCGCTGGGGCACGGCATCGGGTTGACCGGCTGGCAGCGGCTGGGCCGCCTGGACACCCTCGACGAGCGGGCCGTCGAGGAGTTCATCGAGCGGATCGCCGGCCGTTACGACCACTCCTGGCAGCACGGGGCGGCCGACTGCGTGTCGGGCTGAACGGAGCCGGGCGACCGGCCCGTCCGGGTGCCGTGGGCGCACACGAAGCTCGACGGTGGCACGGCGCACCGCCCAGGGGGTGGCGGGTGGCCGCCGGGCTGGGCAGCATGGATGCCATGGACTACGAATACGCGCCGTTGCGGTTGCCGCCGAACGTCGACCGGTTGACCGCTGCGGCGCAGCTGGCGATCCAGGCGGAGTTCTCCGGTTGGGAGTTGGCCCGGGTGCAGCTGTTCCGGGACGGCACCCGCAAGGTCATGCTGCGCCGCCGCCTGGTCAACCAACCACAGCCGGGCCTGTCCTACTGACCACCAGCCCGACGCGGCCGGCGCGTGCAGGGGGCACCGGCCGGCCCGGGGTCACGCCACCCCGGGCCGGTCCGCGCGCCGCCTAGTGCTGGTGCCCGGCGTGGTCGTGCTCGTCCTCGTCGAGGAACGGGTGCTCGTCGAGCCGGCCCACCAGCCGGTCGTCGGCGGCCGGGGCGAACGGTCCCACCGGGTCGTCGTCGTCGAACGACTCCAGGTCGACGGGCGTGCCCACCTCGCTGACCATCACCACGCCGTCCAGCGGCTCCAGCTCCGGCACGTCCAGGGCGCTGAGCGAACCGTCGCCACTCTGCAGCAGCTCCAGCACCGCCTCGCCGACCCCCTCGACCGGCGCCGGTTCGTCGTCCTCGGGGGTGCCCTCCCGGCGGGCCACCTCGGCGACCCGCAGCAGCGCCGAGACGCTGGGCACCCGGTAGTCGCGGCGCTGCCGCACCGAGATGACCTGGGGGTGCGGATCGGTGGCCTCGGCACCCTCGGCCGCGCCGCCGAACCGCTCGTCGGCCTCGTCCGGGTCGATCGACTCGACGTCCCAGGGGGTGACCTCGCCGAACGCGTCGAGCAACTGCTCGTCGTAGGCGAAGGAGGCGTTGTTCAACGCCACGTACGCCTGCCACACGTCGTCGTCGTCGATCCGCCCCTGGGCGGCGCGCACCGCCGTCAGGTGGGCGCGGGCCGCGTCGATCACGCGCTCCAGGGCGGCGTCCAGCTCACCGTGCTGGTCGGTCATGAGGCAGTCCCTTCAACAAAAATGGGGGGAGGTGCGGTACCGGTGCTGCTCAGCAGTTGCGGAGGAACCGGTCGAGCACCCGCACGCCGAACTGTAGTCCGTCCACCGGTACCCGCTCGTCGATGCCGTGGAACAGCGCCGAGAAGTTGAGATCCGCCGGCAGTCGCAACGGGGCGAACCCGAAGCAGCGCATGCCGAGCTGCGCGAACGCCTTGGCGTCGGTGCCACCGGAGAGCATGTACGGCACCGGCCGCGCTCCGGGGTCCTCGGCCCGCAGCGCCGCCGACATGGCCTCGACCAGGTCGCCGTCGAAGGTGGTCTCCAGGGCCGGCTGACGCTGGATGTACTCGATCTCGATGTCCGGGCCGACCAGCTCGCGTAGTTGCCGCTCCAGCATCTCCGACTGGCCGGGCAGGCTGCGGCAGTCGATGGTGGCGGTGGCCCGACCGGGGATGACGTTGTCCTTGTAGCCGGCGGCCAGCCGGGTCGGGTTGGCGGTGCTGCGGATGGTCGCGCCGATGATGTTGGCGATCGGGCCGAGCTTGGCGATCGCGGTCTCCGGGTCGTCCGGGTCCAACTCGACGCCGAGCACGTCGGACAGTTCGGTCAGGAACGCCCGTACGGTCGGGGTGACGGTGATCGGGAAGCGGTGCCGGCCGATCCGGGCGACCGCCTCGGCGAGCGCGGTGACCGCGTTGTCGTCGTGGATGAACGAGCCGTGCCCGGGGCGGCCCTTGGCGTGCAGCCGCATCCAGTCCAGGCCCTTCTCGGCGGTCTCGATCAGATAGAGCCGCTGGGTGTCGCTGATCGAGTAGGAGAACCCGCCGACCTCGCCGACCGCCTCGGTGCAGCCGTCGAACAGGTCCCGGTGGTGCTGGGCGAGGAAGTGTGCGCCGTAGTCGCTGCCCGCCTCCTCGTCGGCGGTGTAGGCCAGCACGATGTCGCGGGGCGGGCGGACGCCGGTGCGCTGCCAGTGCCGCACCACCGCCAGCACCATCGCGTCGAAGTCCTTCATGTCGATCGCGCCCCGACCCCACAGGTAGCCGTCGCGGATCTCCCCGGAGAACGGGTGCACCGACCACTCGTCGGCGTCGGCGGGCACCACGTCCAGGTGACCGTGCACCAGCAGGGCGTCCCGGCCCGGATCGACGCCGGGGATGCGGGCCACCAGGTTGGCCCGGCCCGGCGCGGACTCGTGGATCTCGGCGTTTACGCCGACCTCGGCGAGCTTCTCCGCGACGTACTCGGCGGCCCGGCGCTCACCCGCGCTGGTGGCGTTGTCACCGGTGTTGGTGGTGTCGATGCGCAGCAGGTCACGGCAGAGGTCGACGACCTCGGCGGTGGGGTCGGGCGGGGCGGAGGCGGCATCGCTCGTCATCGCCTCTTTCTACCAGTCGCCGCCTCGCGCCGGAGCGCCCGCACCGGCCGGGGTTTGCCGAGCATCGGGTACGGGTACCGGCGCTGGCGTCCCCGTTCCGCCCGTCGCACCGGCCGGCGATCCGTGCCGGCCCCCGTCGAGGAGGGCGTCATGTCCGCCGTTCCCCTGCCCCCGCTGCCCCCGGCCGCCGACGACGCCTACCGCCCCGGTGGGCGGAGCATGGCCGACCTCGCCGACACCGAGCACCGGCAACTGCTCGAACTCGTCGACCAGGTCACCGACCCCACCCTGGCGGTCGAGCGGCGCCGGGAGGTGCAACAGGTGCTCACCGCCATGGTGTCGCGGCACCTGTCGGCCGAGGAGCAGTACCTGCTGCCCAGCGCCCGTGCCGCGCTGCCCGACGCCGCGGAACGGGTGGACCGGGAGATCGCCGCGGACGCGGCGCTGCTCACCGCGCTGAAGGCCCTCGGCGGGCCGGACGATCCGACGCTGGCCGACGTGGCGGCCCAGATCCGTCGGCACGTCACCGCGGTCGACGCGCTGCTCGTCCCGCTGCGCGAGGTGGCCACCGACGCGGAGCTGATCCGGTTGGGCAACCGCTGGGTGATCGCCGAGGAGGCGGCACCGACCCGACCGCATCCGGGCACCCCGGCCACCCCGCCGTGGAACCGGATCGTCGAGCCGGCCGTCGGAGTGGTGGACAAGCTGCGCGACGCGGTGACCGGCCGGCGTACCCAGCTGAGCGACCTCACCCGCCGCGCGCAGCGGTGACCGGTCGACTCCGATCCGTTCAGCTGGGCCAGCCGGTTACGTCCAGGGCCTTCCGTCTATCGACGAGTGGCCATACCGTCACCATATGAATCTGGAGCTGCGTCACCTGCGGGTGGTCTGCGCGATCGCCGAGACGGGCAGCGTGACGAAGGCCGCGTCCACCCTCGGCCTGGCCCAGCCGGCCCTGACCGCCCAGCTTCAGCGCATCGAGCGGACGCTGGGCGGTCCGCTGTTCGAACGGGACCGCCGGGGCGCCCGGCCGACCGCGCTGGGTGAGCTGGTGCTGTCCCGGGCCCGGGTGCTGCTGCCGGCGATGAAGGGCCTCCAGGACGAGGCGGCCCGGCTGGCCGGAGCCGACGACGCCCTCGGCCGGTACCGCTTCGGCGGGGTGAACAGCCCGATCCTGGGCCGGCTGGTGCACCGGCTCTCCGCCGAGCAACCGCACGCGCAGATCACCACCTACGCGTCGTGGTCGGCCGACGAGTTGGCCGCCCTGGTCGCCGGTGGCCGGCTCGACTTCGCGCTGACCGGGATCTGCGGCGACGCCACCCCACCGGCGGAGTTCGGCCTGTCCTGGCAGGAGGTGGCGGTCGATCCGGTGCTGGTGCTGCTGCCGGCCGGCCACCCGAAAGCCGGCCAGGACGAGGTCGGCCTGGCCGAGCTGCGCCACGAGCAGTGGGTGGCCGCGCCGGGTGACGGCTGCTTCGGCGACTGCTTCGCCGCCGCGTGCGCCCGCGCCGGGTTCACCCCCCGCAAGGTGTACGAGACCGACGTGCGCGGCTGCATGGATCTGGTCGACGCCGGTGAGGCGGTGGCGCTGTGCCAGGCCACCTTCCGCCCGGTCGCCGGGCTGGTGACCCGTCGGCTGGCGGGCACCCCGCTGCGCTGGCGACTGCTGCTCGGCTGGCACCCCGAGTCCGCGGCGGCCCGGGTCGCCGAGGCGGTCCTGGAGGACGCGGTGGCCGCGTACACCGACTCGCTGGCCGCGCACCCCGACTACCTGACCTGGTTGCTGCGACATCCCGAGTTCGGGGCCCGGGACACCGGTGCGGCCCGCCCGGCCGGGTGGGTGCGAACGGCGTGACGACGGGTATCAGCCCTGCATGACCGATCTCTATCCGGCCGCCGACCAGCGGGAACTGCTGCGCCGGGCGGCCACCGCGCACACCGCCGCCGTCCGCGACGTCGAGACGTTCCTGCGTCGCCTGCCCGACGTGCCCGACCCGGCCGACATCACCGAGTACGCGACGCTGCTCACCCGGGAGGAGCAGACCCGCGCCGCTCGGCAGGACGCCGCCGACGCCGCCGGCCTGCAACTGCCCAGCCTCGGGTCCGAGTAGCCCCACCGACGACCGGGCACCCGGGACGCCGTCCCGGGTGCCCCCGCCATGCCCGACCGACCTTCGGGTCAGCGTTCGACGAGGACGTCGTGGCCCAGGTCGAGCAGGGCGTGCCGCCACTCGTCGTCGGCGTTGCCGCCGCCGGGCTTCTCGTCCACCAACGACCGGATCCGGTCGATCGCCACGCGCATCACCTCGATGTCGGCCGGGGTGAGGTCGACCTTGCGTTTGCGCAGCACGGCCAGGATCTGCCGGCCGGGCTCGGGCAGGTCGAGATCCGGGTCGGGGCCGAACGCCTCCTCCCCCGACCCCCGGGTCAGCAGCCACTGCCGCAACTGCGCGGAGGGGACGTTCACCTCGGCGTGGAAGTCCTCCCAGATCACCTCGACCTCGGGGTCGAGTCGCTGTTCGCGTGCCATCACGCCTCCTCTTCCGGTGGCCCGGGTGGTGCCGGGTCCCCGTCGTCGGTCCACTGCTTCAGGCCCTCCGGCGGCACCTGGACCCGGCCCGGGTTCGCCGTCGGGACCGCGAGGATGGGTGGGGTCTGCTCGGCGTACTCCTCGGTCTCCTCGGGTTCGGTCATCTCCGCCCTCCGGTCATCGGGGATGCGAGGTGGTGGCGGGGGTGTAGTCGCGGTCGCCGGCGGACACCTCGAAGGTGAGCTGTCCGTCCCGCGCGTCGACCGTGACCTTCTGGCCCGGTGAGAGCTGGTTCTCCAGCAGCATCCGGGAGAGCCGGTTGTCCACCTCCCGCTGGATCACCCGGCGCAGCGGGCGGGCCCCGAACTCCGGCTGGTAGCCGTGCTCGGCCAGCCAGTCGGTGCCGGCCGCGGTGAAGTCGACCTGGATGTCCTGGGCGTGCAGCCGGCGACGGGTCTCCTCCAGCAGCAGCCCGGTGATCTGGCGCAGCTGCTCGGCCTCCAGCCGCTGGAAGATGATCGTCTCGTCGATCCGGTTGAGGAACTCGGGGCGGAAGTTCTCCTGGAGCCGGCGCATCAGCCGCTCCCGCAGCTCGTCGGCCTCCTGCTGGTCGCCCTGCGCGCCGACCCCGAACCCGACCGTACGCTGAGCGCCGGTGATCAGCTCCGAACCCAGGTTGCTCGTCATGATCAGCACGGTGTTCTTGAAGTTGACCGTGCGGCCCTGACTGTCGGTGAGCCGGCCGTCGTCGAGCACCTGGAGCAGGATGTTGAACACGTCCGGGTGGGCCTTCTCGATCTCGTCGAGCAGCACCACCGCGTACGGGCGGCGACGCACCGCCTCGGTGAGCTGGCCGGCCTCCTCGTAGCCGACGTAGCCGGGGGGCGCACCGACCAGCCGGGCCACGGTGTGCCGTTCCTGGAACTCGCTCATGTCCACCCGGACCATCCGGTCCGCCTCGCCGAAGAGCGCCTCGGCCAGGGCACGGGCCAGCTCGGTCTTGCCGACGCCGGTCGGGCCGAGGAAGAGGAAACTGCCCATCGGCCGGTTCGGGTCGGCCAGCCCGGTGCGCGAGCGGCGGACCGCCTCGGCGATCGCGCTGACCGCGTCGTCCTGGCCGATCACCTTCTGGTGCAGGTGCCCCTCCAGGCGCAGCAGCCGGTCGCGTTCCTCCTCGGTGAGCTGGCTGATCGGGATGCCGGTGGACCGGGAGACCACCTCGGCGATCTCCTTCGTGTCGACCGAGGGGACCCGGCTGTCCCCCCCGTCGCCCCGGGCCCGGCCGATCTGCGCCTCCACCTCGGCGAGCCGGTCCCGCAGCGCGGACGCCTTCTCGTACTGCTCGTCGGCGACCGCCTGTTCCTTGTCCCGGCGGACGTCCTCCAGCTGTTGTTCCAGCTCCCGGACGTCCGAGGCGGGGGTCCGGGTACGCAACCGCACCCGCGCGCCGGCCTGGTCGATCAGGTCGATCGCCTTGTCCGGCAGGAACCGGTCGGTGACGTACCGGTCGGACAGCTCGGTGGCGGCGACCAGCGCCTCGTCGGTGAACCGCACCTGGTGGTGTGCCTCGTACCGGTCCCGCAGCCCGCGCAGGATGGCCACGGTGTCCTCTACATTGGGCTCGGGCACCAGCACCGGCTGGAATCGGCGGGCGAGGGCGGCGTCCTTCTCGATGCTGCGCCGGTACTCGTCCAGCGTGGTCGCCCCGATCACCCGTAGCTCGCCCCGGGCCAGGGCCGGCTTGAGCATGTTGGACGCGTCCATGCCGCCCTCGCTGCCGGCGCCGCCCGCACCGACCAGGGTGTGGATCTCGTCCAGAAAGATGATCAGCTCGTCCCGGTGCGCCCGGATCTCGTCGATCACCTTCTTGAGCCGCTCCTCGAAGTCGCCCCGGTAGCGGGTGCCGGCGACCAGGCCGGCCAGGTCGAGCTGGACGACCCGCTTGCCGAGCAGGGTCTGCGGCACGTCGCCGTCGCAGATCCGCTCGGCCAGGCCCTCCACGATGGCGGTCTTGCCGACGCCGGCCTCACCGATGAGCACCGGGTTGTTCTTGGTGCGTCGGGAGAGGATCTCGATCGCCTGTTCGATCTGGTCGGCGCGGCCGATCACCGGGTCGATCTGGTCGTTGCGGGCCAGGTCGGTGAGGTCCTGGCCGTACTGGTCGAGGGTGGGGGTGCCCCGGTCGGGCCGGGGGCCGGTCATCGGGCCCCGTTCGGCACCGGCCGCCTGGAGCGACTCGGGCTGGATCCGCCCGGCGGCGAGCATCCGCCCGGCCGGCGACTCGGGGTTGAGCGGCAGCGCCATCAGGATGTGTTCGGGGCCGATGTAGTTCGCCCCCATCGCCCGGGAGAGCTGGTGGGCGTCGAGCAACGCCCGTTTGGCCGCCGGGGTGAGGGAGAGGTTCGGTGGCACCTCGCCGCCCGGGGCACCGTCGGCGCGTCCGCCGAGCGCGTTGACCAGGGTGTCCGGGTCGGCGCCGGCGCGGCGGACCAGGTCCCGCAACGGGTCGCGCTGCAACGCCGCCCAGAGCAGGTGGTCGGTGTCCAGGTCGGTGCTGTGCTTCTGGGCGGCCCGCCGGGCCGCGTCGGCCAGCATCTCCCGGGCGTCGGCGGTCATCAGCCGGGTGATGTCGACCCGATGGGCCGGTCGGCGTCCGCCCTCACCCCGGCCGAAGTACCGGGCCAGGAACTCGTCCCACGGGTCGGAGCCGAAGTCACCGGGTCCCATCATGTCTGTCCTCCGCTCCTCGGGCGCGGCAGGGTCGCCGAGGGCGACACGTAGGCGCGACACGATCGCCGGTGGCTACCCGACGGTCGCCCCGACAAACGCCGACAGATGGCAGGGTGGGGGGCATGGACACCAACCCGCTGCTGATCGTCGACGGTGCGAACGTGGTCGGCTCCCGGCCGGACGGCTGGTGGCACGACCGGGCCGGCGCGGCGGCCCGACTACGCGACCGGCTGGTCCCGGTGGCCGACGCCGGAGTGCCCCCGGAACTGTCCGCGCCCGTCGAGGTGGTGCTGGTGGTCGAGGGCGCGGCGCGCGACGTGCCGGGAGTGGCCGGGGTACGCACCGTCGCCGCACCCGGCTCGGGCGACGACACCATCGTCGACCTGGTACGTGACGCGCCGGACCGGCGTCGGCTGGTGGTCACGGCCGACCGGGAGCTGCGGGGCCGGGTGGGCGAGCTGGGCGCCGAGGTGTACGGCCCCCGCTGGCTGCCCTCCTGACCCGACCGACCCGGATGCCGGTGGGCGGCCACCCCCGCCCAGTGCCGTCAACGGGACCAGGCGTATCGCCTGCGGGACCCGTCGGCGGCTTTTCCGCACGTCAGGGCGGTAACCGGACACCCGGGCGGCAACACCGACAGGGCGGATGTTCTCTCCACGTCGGGTATACGTTGTAATGGAGATCTCCCCGCCCCCAGGAGGTCACCGTGGCGAGCGTCGCCGAGCTGAAGGCCGCGATCGACATCGCCCTCCAACAGATCGGTGACGGGCAGACAGCCGTGCAGGCCGCCGGGGAGAAACTCTCCGAGGCGCAGCAGACCCTCGCCGGGGCACTGGAGGGCAGCGGGCACGAGACCGTCGAGGCGGCCCAGGCCTCCCTCACCCAGGCCGGCCAGGAGCTGGAGGAATGTCTCGCCGCGACGCTCGTCGCGGTGGAACAGGCGCAGCTCTACGTGTCGTCGCTGTAGCGGGGCGTCGTGTCCATCATCGAGGACGTCGGAGCCCAGGTGCGGGCTGCCGCCGAGGAGCTCCCGCTCGCCCAGCTCGCCCTGGCCCTGGAGAAGTTCGGCCAGGCCACCGAGCGGCTGCGCTGGGTACGCCAGGAATCGGCCAACCCGATGGGGGTGCCGGAGCTGGCCGCCGCCACCGAGCATGCCGAGTCGGCCGGGCACGCCCTGCGGGTCGCCCAGGAGCAGCTCTCCGGATATCTGGCCGCGATCGGGTTGGCCCCCGACGGCCCGCCTCCCCCCGGGACCACCGGTCCCGCGCCGCGCCACGACGGGCCGCGCGGCGAGACCACCGGGCCGGCCGCCCCACCACCGGCCACCGAGGAGGACCCCACCGTCAAGCGCTGGTGGGCGGTCCGGGTGGCCGAGCTGACCGGCGGCCGGGAGGGCCCCGCCGCGCAGCCGGACGAGCGGGTCGCCGACTCCCGGGAGCTGCTGCGTCGGGTGGTCACCGGCATCCGTTCCGGCGACCGGGACCGGCTGCACCGGGAGCTGCGCGCCGCGCACGCCGACGTGGGCCTCGGCCTGGCCGCGATCGCCCCACCGCTGCTGCGCGACCTCGCCGGGGAACTGCTCGGTCATCCGCCCCGCGCCGACGACCTGCCCCGGTTGCGCCGGGAACTGGACGGCCGGGTCCGCGACCTGCTCCCCGGCCTGCCCCCGCCGGTGCTGGACACCCTGCTCACCCGGGTCTGTCGAATGCCCCCGCCACGCCGGGGTGAGGGTGACGACGCGCAGCCCCACGCGGCCGATCCCGCGGTCACCGCCGGCGTGCTGACCGGTGTGCTGCTGGCCCGGCTCGGCCGGGAGCTGCCCCGCGAGGAACCCGACCGGCAGCGGGAGCCGGTGCCGCAGCCGGCACCGGAACCCGACCGGTCCCCGCCCCGCCCGCCCACCGACCGTCGCGCCGGGCCGCGTCGGCCCGCGCCGGCCCCGCAACGCCGGCCCGAGCCGAGCCCGCCACCGCGCGTCGAGCCGCCCGCCCCGCGCCCGACGCCGGGCCGGACGAGCCCCTGGGCGAACGGTGGACCCCGTGGCTGATCTGCGTACCCAGTTGGCGGCGCGGGTGCGGGGGATGCTCTCCGAGGCGCTCGGCGTCACCCGTACCCGGCTCGCCTCGGCGGAGGCGGAGCTGACCGCCGCCCGGGAGCGGCTGGCCCGGGTCCGGCGGGCCGCCACCACCGTGCCGGCGCGGGTCGGCGCCGAACGCGACCGGCGGCTGGTCGAGATCGACCAGCGACATGCCGCGCGGCTCGCCGAGCTGGCCCACCGGGCGACCGAGGCCGCCCGCCGGGAGGCCCCCGGTGCGGCCGGCGCGCCGTGGTCCGGCTGGCAGGCCACCCCGGCGGGACGCGGCGAGAGCCCCGGCCCGCTGCGCGTCGGCACCCTGCAGGTGCCCGGAGCGGAACCGGTCCCGGCGTTGGTGCCCCTGCTCGACGCCGGCCACGTGCAGCTGACCGGCGACGACCGGGAGGGCGCCGACGCGGTGGTGTCGGCGCTGCTGCTGCGCGGTGTCGGCCGGGCCGACCCGGGTGCGGTCCGGCTCTACGGCTACGACCCCGAACACCTCGGCGGCGGACTGGCCGGCTTCGCCCCGCTCGGCACCGCGGGGCTGCTCACCTTCGTCGGGCCGGGCGGGCTGGCCCGGCTCCTCGACGATCTCGTGGAGCAGATCCGCCGGATCAACGAGACGGTGCTGGCCGGCGAGTACGGCTCGCTGCGCGCCCTGGCCATGGCGACCGGCCGACGCCCGGAGCCGTGGCGGGTGGCGGTGCTGCTCGGTGGGGACGAGTTGTCCCGGCACGAACGCGGCCAGCTCGACCGGGTGGTCCGCACCGGCGCGGCCTGCGGGGTGCACCTGGTGGTGCGCGGCATCGACCTGCCGGACGACCCGAGCCTCACCCGGGTCCGCACCGGGCCGGGCGCGGCCCACATCGGTGACCCACCCGGCCCCCCGGTACGCCTCGACCCGCCCCCACCGGCCACCCTGGTCACCGAGACCTGCCGGGAGGTCGCCGCCCGGGTCAACGCCGGCCCGCCACCGACCCCCTTCACCGACCTGCTCCCCCCGCCGGAGCAGATGTGGAAGGACGACTCGGCGCACGGGCTGACCGCCCCGATCGGCGAGGGACCGCACGGCCGGCCGGTGCTGCTCAACCTGGGCGACTATCCCCCGCACGCGCTGATCGGCGGGCCGTCCGGCACCGGCAAGACCAACCTCATCTTCGCCTGGATCGGCGCGCTGGCCGCCCGCTACTCCCCCGCCGAGCTGGAGTTCTATCTGCTCGACTTCAAGGAGGGGGTGTCCTTCGCCCGGTTCGCCCAGGGTCGCCGCGACCCGAGCTGGCTGCCGCACATGCGGCTGGTCGGGATCAACGTGAACACCGACCGGGAGTTCGGCCTGGCCCTGCTGCGCTTCCTCGCCGAGGAGCTGCGCCGGCGGGCCGACGCGGCCAAGAAGCACGAGGTCACCAAGCTGGCCGAGCTGCGGGCGGTGGACCCGACCGGGCACTGGCCCCGGATCGTCGCGGTGGTCGACGAGTTCCAGGCGCTGCTCGCCGGCCGGGACGTGGTGGCCCGGGAGGCCGCCGACCTGCTGGAGGACCTGGCCCGGCGGGGTCGCTCGCAGGGCATCCACCTGGTGCTCGCCTCGCAGGACGTCCGGGGCATCGAGGCGCTGTGGGGACGGCCCGCCCTGGTCGCCCAGTTCACCCTGCGGATCGCGCTGCCCAAGGCGCTACGCATCCTCGCCGAACGCAACGACGCCGCGCAGGCGCTGCCCCGGCACCACGCGGTGGTCAACGCCGAGTCGGGGATGACCGAGGGCAACCAGGTGGCCCGCATCCCGTCGGCCAGCGACTGGGAGACCTGGAGCGAGTTGCAGCACCGGCTGTGGCGGATGCGGCCCGCCGACGCCGCCCCGGCGCGGCTCTTCGACGGCGACGCCATTCCCCGGCTCGCCGAGGCCCCCGACTTCCGGGCCCTCGCCCCGCCGCCTGACGATCTCCCGCCGCGCGGCCCGGTCGCCGTACTCGGGGAGATCATCGACGTGCAGTCCCGGTCGGCGGCGCTGCGGTTGCCCCGGGCCCCCGGCCGCAACCTCGCGGTCCTGGGCACCCGGGTCGACGAGGCATGCGCCGTGCTCGACGCCGCCGCCCGATCGCTGGCCCGGCAGCACCGCCCCGGCAGCGCCCGGTTCTCCATCGCCTGCCTCGACCCGGACGCCGACCCGGCGGCCCGTGCCCTCTACGAGGATCTCGCCGACGACGCCGCCTGGTACGACGAGGAGACCGTCGCCGAGCTGATGGCCGAAACGGCGACCGCGCTGACCCGGCCGGGCACCCCGTCCACCCCGCACTACCTGCTGCTGTTCGCCGTCGACGCGGCGGCCGGTGCGCTGGCGACCGGCTCGCCCGGATCGACCGGGCTGGACCGGCTGCGCCGCATCCTGCATGACGGGCCGGAGCGGCGTACCCATGTGCTGGCCTGGTGGCGGGGGGTGGCCCGGATGCGGGCGGACCTCGGGGGGCCGGCCGCCCGGACCGACCAGATCGGCGCCTGGGTGGCCCTGGACGTGCAGGGCGGCGAGCTGGGCTCGGCGCTCTATCCGGGCTCCGGCGGGCCGGACTGGTACCCGCGTCCGTGGCGGGGACTCTTCTTCGACCGGGCGGTGCACCGCACCGGACAGGTGATCATCCCTTATGGTCCGTCCCGATGAACGAACCGGTCGCCAGTGACACCTACGCCGCCCACGTCCGCCGGCTCGCCGAGCTGACCGGTCGGGTGGCCACCCAGCGGGCCGAGGCACAGGCCTGGCACGACCAGCAGTGCGCCGCCGCCGAACGGGCCGTGGCCCAGGCCACCGCACAGGTGCGCGACGCCGAGCAGGAGGCCACCGACGCCCGGTCGATGCTGGAGCGGGTCGACACCGAGGTGGGTCATCTCTGGGCCGAGCTGCGCTCCCGGCTGGGCACCCGTCGGCTCGGCGATCCGCCGGGGCCGGCCCGGGAGGTCACCGGCGACCCGGTGCCGCTGCTGCGTGGCGTACGCGAACTGCTGGACCGGACCGGCCAGCGCGGTGAGCTGCCGGGGTCGGTGAACCCGCTGCTCGCCCTCTGCGGGGTGGCCGGGGCGGTCGTCGCGTACGCCCTCGGGGCCGGCGCCCGGGCGGCCGGCCAGCGGTACGGCGGTGACCTGGCGGTAGGGATGCCGGTGCTGGCGCTGGTG
This sequence comes from Micromonospora matsumotoense, assembly GCF_900091525.1. Classification (GTDB taxonomy): domain Bacteria; phylum Actinomycetota; class Actinomycetes; order Mycobacteriales; family Micromonosporaceae; genus Micromonospora; species Micromonospora matsumotoensis. Next base: position 179,848 of record NZ_FMCU01000002.1, on the reverse strand, counting down.
GTGACGCTGCTCGGGCCGGTGGCCGGGCTGGCGCCGGCGAAGCGGCTGGCCGACCGCCGGCACGCGCTGCTCGGCCCCCGCCCGCTGGCGATCGTGCTGGCCGCCGGGGTGCTGACCACGGTGCTGCTGCTGGTGTCGACCCGCTGAACCGCCCCCGGGCTCCCGGTCCGGTGCGCGCCCCGGGACGCTCGCCGGGCGGCTCACCCCGGCACGGCTCGGATGGGGGACGGCTCACACCGGGACGGCGACCGCCTCGCGCAGCAGCCGGCGGGCCAGCACCATCCGGTCGGCGTCGTCGTCCAGGCCGGGCAGGTCGCCCACCCGCAGACCGGTGGAGCCGAGCAGGGCACGCAGTGCCGGCGCGCACTGGGCGGGCAGGGTGATGGTGCGGTCGGTCAACCGCAGCGCCACCCGGTCGGCGGCGGTGGCGAGCTGCCAGCGCAGCCCTCCCCGGGGTGCGATCCGGCTGTCGGCGGTGAGGCTGGCGAGCGCGGCGGCCTGGGCGAGCGGCCGGATCGGGGCCGGCCGGGCGGCCGGCCAGGCCCGGTCCCGCAGCCGGGCGGCGACGGCGGCCGGATCGGCCCGCAGCAGCCAGGCGCGCAGCGCCTCCACGGTCTCGGTCAGCTCCGGTTCGATGGCGTCGGGGTCGGCGACGTCGGTGCCGAACGGCAGCCCGGCCCGCAGCCGGGGGTCCTCGGCGGCCAGCGCCAGCAGTTCCTCGACCAGGGCGTACCGGGTCAGTGCGCGGATGCCGACGGTCAGGTGCAGCGAGCGGGACTCCTGCGCCTGGGCGCTGTGCAGCCAGCCACGCGGCAGGTAGAGCGCGTCGCCCGGTTCGAGGACCACGTCCAGCGCGGCCGGCCCGTCGGCGGTGGCGGACACCTCGTCGGCCCGGCCACCCCACGGCTGCCGCTCCAACGGGTCGGTCAGCACGGGCGGGTGGATCCGCCAGCGCTTGCGGCCGTCGACCTGGAGCACGAAGACGTCGTGGGTGTCGTAGTGGGTGGCGAAGCCCTGGCTGCCCGGTGGGGTCAGGTAGGCGTTGACCTGCAACGGCTGCGTCAGGGCCTTGCCCAGGTCCCGGGCGAAGTCGACCAGGGCGGGCCAGAGCCGGTGCAGTCCCTGGAGCACCAGCGTCGCGCCGGCGGCGTACAGCTCCAGGATGCGCTCGTCGAGGACCTGGTCGCCGATTTCCGCGCCCGCGCCGCCACCGCCGGTGAACCGCGCCGTCGGCACCAACTGGCCGTCCCGGGCCACCCGCAGGAACGGGGTACGCAGACCGCGCCGGCTGAGCAGCTCGTCGGCGTCGTCCGGGCTGAGCAGGTCGGTGAACCCGGCGGGGTTGGGCAGCTCGTCGGCGCGGGACAGCAGCGGGGCGCGACCCCAGTGGGCGGCGGCGAACTTGGCCGGTTCGACGCTGACGCAACGTGCCAGGGCACGCGTCGCGGCCGACGTGACCGCCGGGCGGCCGTGGCCGCCCGGCGGGTCGATGGTCGTCATGCTGCCGGTCAGCGCGCGCTGCCGTCGGCGCCACCGTCGTGCTGACCCGGAGTGGCCCCGCCGTCGGCCGGACCCTCCGCGCCACCGTCGGCGCCACCGTCATGCTGACCCGGGGTGGCCCCGCCGTCGGCCGGACCCTCCGCGCCACCGTCGGCGCCACCGTCATGCTGACCCGGGGTCGCCCCGCCGTCGGCCGGACCCTCCGCGCCACCGTCGGCGCCACCGTCATGCTGACCCGGGGTCGCGCCACCGTCGGCCGGACCCTCGAGGCCGCCGCCGCTGGTGGTCTGAATGTCGTCGTCGTTCAGTGCCATGGGTGCTCCCTCGGGTGTGCCGCCCCGCCACAGGGCGGGGTCTGTCGTGCGGGTGATACCCCCCACACGATCTTCTCTAACCACACCGTAGACGGCCCGTCCGACGCGCGGGACGGATCGCCGGGCCAGGTCGGGAGAAACACATGACCCGGGGTCAAGGAATCAGCCGTTGCAGGTCCCTCGGCATGCCGGCCTTCACGTCCTGCCACTCACCCTGGGTGACGTGCCGGCGCAGGGCGTCCAGCACCACCTGGGCCACCCGCTGGGGACCACCCTCGACGTCGTACGGGAAGCCCTGCCGGACCTCGTAGAGGAAGTCGTCCCGGTTGAGCTTGACCGGCACGTTCTCCGGCTGCCAACCGTCGAAGTAGATGCCCCGGACCAGCACCGGCAGTTGGGCGGCGAACTCCGCGCACTCCTGCACGGTCATCCGGTCGCGCAGCAGGTGCAGCACCGTGCGCAGCGCCGCGTACGACTGGTTGCGCTGCGCCCGGGGCCACCCGTATGCCTGCTCGATGTCCTTGAGGATCAGGTTGGTCTTGTCCACCGAGGACTCGAACGCCGAGATCAGTTGCTCCGCCATCGGGTCACCCCCCGGCCTTCGGTTCGCCGTCCCACCGCCGGTCGTCGGCGCGTCGGGGCGGCCCCGACGGGCCCCGCCCCTGCCGGGCCGGGCTGCCGCTGCGACCGACCCGCTCCGGTCGGCGGGTGTCTCCACCCGAGCCGACGACGTGCAGCACCGCGCCCCGTCGTGGATCCACCACCACCCGCACCGCCATCTCGGTCACCTCCGTGCCCGTGCTCGGTGTCCCGGCCGCGTATGACGACCGGGGTGTCGTCCCCGGCCGCCTGGTAGGGCCGGGGCATCGTCCCGGCCGCCAGACCGGGCCGGCACCATCGATGCTGCGCGGTGGCGGGGTGAGCCGTCCTCACCCGGACGAGGTGAAAGCCGCTGGCCCACCTGTCGCGGTGCGCGTGCCACCGCGCCACCGCCAGGCCAGCGGTGGCGGCCAGCACCGGGGGCACCGACCTGCGGTGCCCCCCGTGGCGTCCATGGCGACGTACGCCCACCGGTGCGCACGCGGGAACGTCAGGGGTCTCCTCGCGGTCGCCCCCGCCGACCAGGAGGCGTGCCGACACTCGGCGACCGGCGGGGAGGAACGGCAACGCCGCTCGACCTCCGGCGCGCGCTCCACAGGGGACCCAGGCCCGGGCCTGGGTCCCCTGTGGAGCGCGGATGTGGAGCGCGGAGACCCGGGTCGGCCGGGTACCCCCGGCGCACCCGGGTCCGTGGCGGCCCGGTGGCAGTGGTCGGCGACCGGTCAGGCGGCCCGCCGCTCCCGGTTCTGCTTGCAGGTCACGCAGGCGGTGGCCGAGGGGTAGATCTCCAGCCGCTCCACCGGGATCGGCGCGGTGCAGCCCTCGCAGAAGCCGTAGGTGCCCTCGTCCAACCGGGTCAGGGCGTGCTCGAACTGGGCCCGCCGGTCGAGGATGGTGCGCAGCAGGGACTGGGCGGTGTCCCGCTCGGCGGTCTTGGTGCCGCTGTCGGCCTGGTCGTCGCCGGCGGTGTCGCCGACCTCCACCAGCCGCAGCACCTGGCTCTGCATGACGGCCTGCTCGTACTCCGCGGACAGCTCGTCGTAGCGGGCCCGCAGGGAGGTCCGGATCTGGTCGGCCTCCGCCGTGGTGCGGGCGGTGCCGACGGTGTCGTGGACGAGCATCGCTGCCTGCCTTTCCTGGGACCGGCGTGAGCACACGGCGCACTCCGGACTCGGACGGCAGGATGAGATCATCCGTGCCGTGTGAGTCCCGCGATTACCCACCCTCCCGGTCCGGTAAACCACCGGACTTCCCGGCCCCGGTGCCCGTTTTTTCCGGTGCCCCACGCCGCCTGGCGGCCGGGGTCAACCGGTCACCTCGTCCCGCTGCACCCACGCCGGGTGGCGGGGGTCGTCGACCCGGACCACCACGTCGGCGAAGGCGGCCGGGACGACCTCGTCGGCATACCGGGCGAAGGCCGGGAGGGTCCACCGCTGCGCCGCATCGGTGCGCCGGGCCAGCGCGGCAGGCGAGAGCACCAGGTGCACGGTGACATCGAACGGCAGGCCCCCACCGAGCAGGAGCGCCCCGCTGACCAGCAGCACCGTGCCCGGCGACAACTCCTGGTAGGCCGCCCGGCTGGCCCGGTCGGCCGCCGCGTCCCAGAGTGACGGCAGCACCCGCCCGGTGCCACCGGGACCGGCCGGGTCGAGCACCTCCCGGCGCAGGCCGGCCTCGTCGGTCCAGCCCTCGTAGTAGGCGTCGGGGTTGGTCCGGCCGAATTCGTAGCGGACGGAGGCGGGCCGGAGGAAGTCCCCGGCACGCAGGTGCAGCGCCGGGCGGCCACGGGCGCGCAGCGGATCGATCAGCGCGGCGGCGAGCCGGTCGGGAGCGGCGGCCGGCGGGCCGTCGACCGCGACCCGCAGATGGGCCGGCGGGGCGGACCCGGCGGAGGCGGGCGCGGACGCGGCCGTGAGGAGCCGTTCGGTCAGCTCGGCGACGAGCAGGTCGGGCGAGATCGGACGGACGCGCATTCACCCATGGTGCCCTGCGCGTCGTCAGCCGGTCCGGTCGACGGTGACCCGGGCGTCGTCGGCGAGCCGGTAGCCCACCCCGTAGACCGTGGTGACCAGCGGGACGTCGATGCCGACCTTGCCGCGCAACCGGCGGACGTGCACGTCCACCGTGCGTACCCCGGCGTGCTCGTAGCCCCACACGGCGTTGAGTAGTTGCAGCCGGGTGAACACCCGACGGGGGTGGGCCACCAGGTGCAGCAGCAGGTCGAACTCCAGTCGGGTCAGCGGCAGCGGCTCGCCGTCGCGCAGCACCGAACGGGAGGACGCCAGGATGTGCAGCATCGGGATGGTGGCCGCGAGGGACCGACCCGGGGACCGGCCGGCCGGGACCTGGTCGGGTCGCCGCTCGGCGGGGACGCCGGTGGTGGTGATGGTGCCCTCCCCCCGTTCCAGCATCTCCCGGGCCGCCTCCAACAGCCGGCGGGCCGGCGCGGTGAGCGACTCCTCACTGGCCAGCGGAATGGACAGGGTCACCGTGAGCACGGGGGTGACGCCGTTGGCCGGGCGGCGCTGTCCGCCGGGGGGCCGACCCGGAACCGAGGGTTGGGACGTATGCCATCCGGCGCGCGACGATGCGGGGCTGACCGACATGGTCCTCCTAGGGCTGGTCCGGGTATCTCCCACGGCCCGGGACGCCGCTGCATCGATGCTTCCCGGCCCCTGGACGAGGGTCAAGGGGCGACCGCGTTGCATGAATGTGACAATTGACGAACAGTTCGCAGCCGAGCCCTCGCTCTGTGTACGAGCCAGATGATTACAGCAGAAGGGCGGAAGTGCCCCGGTACGGGGGGTGCCTGCCCGTCGGGGCACGGCCGGCACGACGCGACGCACCCGCTCGGACGAGCCGGGTGCGTCGCGAATTGGTCCGACGATCAGCGGAACCGGTCGACCCGCACCCTCACCTCGTCGGCGAGCCGGTAGCCCACTCCGTACACGGTGGTCACCAGGGGGGCGTCCGCGCCGAGCTTGGCGCGCAGCCGGCGGACGTGCACGTCCACGGTACGGGCGACGGCGTGTTCGTATCCCCAGACGCTGGCGAGCAACTGGAGCCGGGTGAAGACCCGGTGCGGGTGCTCGGCGAGGAAGAGCAGCAGGTCGAACTCGATGCGGGTGAGCGGGATGTCCCGGTCGCCCTGGCGCACCACCCGGGTGCCGGCGAGGATCCACAGGGTCGCCGGATCGTCGCCGGCCGGTGTCGGCTCCCCGGCAGCCGGCGTCGGGCGCGGGGTCGGCACCGACGACAGCAGGCGCGGCGCGGTCGGCTCGCTCAGCCGGACCGCCCCCTCCCCCGTCTCGACCAGTTCGCCGAGCAGGTCGACCAGGCGGGCCAGCCGGGGCGTCAGCGGCCCGGCGGTCAGGTCGAGGGTGATGGTCAGCGACGGCGTGGACCGCGGCCGACCCGGTGCCACCCGGTCGGGGCGGCCCGGCGGGTGCGGACGCGCGGTGAGGGTGACGAGGGACATGGGAGCCTCCTGTGTGGCGGTGCGTCCGCCACGCCCGGTGGGGCGCGACGGTCAGTGCGGCGTCCGGCCGGCGGTCACCGGCGGCGCGAGGGACGGGACGCGGTGCGACGGCGTCGGCCCCAGGGTCGGCAGGCCGGCGATCCGCCAGGCGACGAAGCCGCCCACCACGTCGGTGGCGCGGCGCAGCCCGAGGTCCTGCAACGCGGCGGCGGCCAACGACGAGGTGTAGCCCTCCTGGCAGATCACCAGCACCGGCAGGTCGTAGCCGACCGCCTCGGGCAGCCGGGCCGGGCAGCGCGGGTCGAGTCGCCACTCCAGCACGTTGCGTTCGATGACCAGAGCACCCGGTACGGTGCCGTGGGCGGCCCGCTGGGCGGCCGGCCGGATGTCGACCATCAGCGACCCACCCCGGTGGGCCAGGTGCGCCTGCTCGGGGTCGAGCCGACGCAGTCGGGTGCGGGCCTCGGCGAGGATCTCGTCGATGCCGCGCGAACCCGGTGGCGGGGCCGGACAGCTCTCGGTACGGGTGGGGTGCTGCGGCATCGTCGCGGTCCTTCCATGGGCGAGCCGGCGGGCGGGCGGAACGGGAACAGGCGGTGTCACCAGGAGACGCCGGCCAGGGCGACCTCGGCGACCCGGAGTCGGCCGTCGACGAGGCGGTACTGGGTCATGTGGCGCAGCGCGGGCCGGTAGACGTGCACGCTGACCGCCGGCTGGTCACCACGGTTGGTCACCACGTGCACGTGGCGGGGGCCGAACCGACGCCCGGCCCCGGCGGCGAGGCGGTGCGGTCGTAGTCGTCCACCGGAGACCGTCTGTTCGGTCAGTTCCCCGGCGACGACCAGGAAGGCCCCGGACGAGCCGCCGTGATCGTGCAGGTCGGTGCCCTGGCCGGGCAGCCAACTCAGCGCCCAGACCTCGTGGTCGTCGGCCGAGGCGAGCCGGGCGTACCAGCGCTCGGCGCGGTCGAAGCGCAGCGGCACCGCCCAGGTGGTCGGGTCGGTGTACCGACCCGCGACGGCGAGCAGGTCGGTGGCGTGGATGCTGGTCATGGTCACTCCCGTAGTGATGCGTCCCGCACCACTCTAGACTTTAAAGCCTATAGGTTTAGTAGGTAATACCGCATGATGGGACGCACGATGCGGAGGTGACCACCGCCGGTCGCCGGCGGTGTGGCGGGTCCCCTGCCCAGCCGACCCCTGCCGACCACGCCACCGCCCGCACCCGGACATCTAGGCTGGACCGGTGACCGAGAAGTTCGACGCCGAAGCGCTGGCCTTCGCCCACCGGATGTTCGACCTGGCCCGGACGGGCGAGGCCGCCGAACTCGGCGGCTACGTCGATGCCGGCCTGCCGGTGAACATGACCAACGACAAGGGCGACACGCTGCTCATCCTGGCCGCCTACCACGCCCACCCGGAGACTGTGACGGCGTTGCTGGCCCGGGGCGCGGACCACACCCGGGTCAACGACCGGGGGCAGACCGCGCTCGCCGCGGCGGTGTTCCGACGCCACGCCGAGACGGTACGGGCACTGCTCGACGCCGGAGCCGACCCGGAGCACGGCACGCCGTCGGCGGTGGAGACGGCCCGCTTCTTCGACCTGCCGGAGATGCTCACCCTGCTCGCCGCCCGCTGACCCGCCACCGACCCGGCCCGGCGCCGGGCGGGACCCATCCGCCACGGAGCATGCCGACGCGCTCCAGCGCGGCCCGACCGGCCAGTCTTGATCCACTCACCTGGGCCGATGGTGCGGTATCCGGTCGCCGGAATACCGCACCATCGGCCCCCCTGAGTGGATCTTGTCGTCATCGACCGGGCGGCAGCCGAATGCTCGGCCCGGCCGATCCACCTGCCCCGGCTTCGACTCCACCACCCGACGGCGCTCGACCGCTTGCCGTGCGCTCCGGGAGGCCGCGCGGCCAGCTCTGCCCCCTCGTCCCATCCGGCTGGCCCGGCCCGGGGCTACGCAGCCGGCTTGACCGCCTCGATCAGGAAGCGTCGGGAATGGGCGACGAACACGCCCTCGGCCCGGATCAGGCGGTGCAGCCGTTCCAGCTGTGGCCGGTGACGGTCCATGTCGAAGTCCGGCACGGTCCAGACCACCTTGCGCAGGAACCAGACCACCGCACCGATGTCGTGGAACTCCGCCCGGAGGGTGGCCTGCTCGAGGCGTACCACGTCGAGGTTGGCGGCCCGGGCGGCGGCCACCGCCTGGGCGGTGTGCCGGGTGGCCGGCGGTGGCAGCGGCCCCAGCACCGCCTCGCTCAGCTCACGCATGGTGCCGGCACCGATCTGCTGGGACAGGTAACGACCGCCGGGCCGCAGCACCCGGGCGATCTCCGCCCACCAGGTGTCCACCGGGTGCCGGCTGGTGACCAGGTCGAAGGCGTCGTCCCGGAACGGCAGGCGGGAGCCGGGGCCGACCTGGACCACCCGGCCGTCGAGCCGACGCAACGTCCGCCGGGCGATCGCGACGTTCGGCGGCCACGCCTCGGTGGCGACCAGCAGCGGGGGCGGCTGCGGCACCTCGGCGAGCACCTCACCGCCGCCGGTGTCGATGTCCAGCGCCGCCCCGACCCCCGCCATCCGGGTAGCCACCTGGCGGGCGTAACCCCACGGCGGACGTTCCTCGGTGGCCCGGCCGTCCAGCCAGTCGAAACCCCAGCCGTCGACGGGGGCCGCCGCCGCCTCGGCGATCAACTCGGCGCAGCTCCGATCGACCATCCGCCCACCCTGCGGCACCGGCCCCCGACCGGCAACCCGATTACCGGCAAGCAATGATCCACATCAGGTCGCACCACGGCGGGTTGCCGGGACGGGGAAACCGCTGCGTCGGCCCACTTGTGATCCCCCGGGAGAGGGCGGATGGCGGTCAGGGGGCGGGACGGAGGATCTCCACGGTGGAGCCGGCGGGGACACCGTCGAGGGCGTCGAAGCCGGTGGGCTCCCGACGGCCGGACTCGAACTGGCGCATCAGCCGGGCACCGAGCCCGACGCCGACCGCGCCGACCATCAGCGCGACCAACTCGGTCACCAGCAGCATGCCGGTCGCGCCACGCTGTGGGGCGTCCGCCCGGACCAGGCAGGCCAGCAGGAAGAGCGCGGCCATGCCCGCGTTGACCATGTTGAAAGTGATCATGGTACGACGGTGCGGCCCGGGGCGTACGTCCCACAGGTCGATCATGCCGGCCACGCCGGCGAGCCCGGCGGCCATCAGGGCGGCGATCGCCGTCCAGTAGCCGACCTCGCCGAGGAAGGCCGGACCGCCCGCCACATGGGCGAGATCGAAGACGGTGGCACTGACGAAGAGCCCGAACGGGAACGTCACCAGCATCGGTTGGATGGGATGCCCCTGCACCCTCAGGCGGCTCTCCATCGGTTCCTCCCCAGGATCGGCTCAGCTCACCAGCCCAGGGTGCTACCCGGGGGCCGGTTCGGCGAAACGGTCGGGTCAGGATTCGCGGGGCCGGGGAGAAACGACACCGGCCGACACGCCGTGAGGCAGCGACAGCAGGCAGCGAGGGGCGAGCGGCGAGGGGCGAGCGGCGAGGGGCGGTCGGGTCAGGACTCGCGGGGGCGGGAGACGGTGGTGACCAGCCGCTCCGCCACCTCCCGCAGCGGGATGTCCAGCGAGGACGCCGCGCTGCGCAGCACGGCCAGGGCCTCCGGTGCCGGGCAGCCCCGTTGCGTCATGATCACCCCGACGGCCTGCCCGACCACGTTCTCGCTCAGCAGCGCGCCGTCGCGTTCGCTGGCCCGCGCGGCCCGCCTGGCCCGGTCCCGGACGGCGGCCAGCAGCAGCCCGGCGTGCTCGGCGAGCAGCATCGCGGTGAGTTGGTGCCGGGTGCCCAGCGCGCCGGCCCGGCCGGCGTACAGGTTGATCGAGCCGACCGCCTGCTCGTCGACGTCCACCGGGGCGGAGATCACCCCGCCGACGCCGAGCCGTCGGGCGCGGTCGGTCCAGGCCGACCACCGGTCCTCGGCGGTCAGGTCCCCCGCGATGATCATCTCGCGGCGGCGGATCGCGCTCAGGGCCGGGGACTCCACCCCGTGGCCCAGGTCGTCCAGCTCCGCCAGTCGGGGGTCGGAGGCGGCCATTCCGGCGGGTTCCCCGGCCCGCAGGGCGGTGAACCCGCACCAGAGCACCCCCGGTACGGCGTCCCCGGCGATCCGGACCAGTTCGGTCAGCGCCTCGTCGAAGTCGTCGACCGCGATCAGCCCGGCGGTCAATTCCCGCAGCAGGGCGGCCGTCTCCAGTACCCCGAGCGTGTCGATCGTCGGCTCCCGCATGTCCACGTTCACCGGGCCGCAGGCCCCGTGTTGCACCTGCCCGCCACCGGCGTCGTTGCCTGTGTCATCGTCGTGATCTCTCCCCCGCGTCGTGAGCCCCGGGCTACTACCCGCGCAAAACCGGATCGAAACCGCGTAAAGGAACCCCTCCGGCGCATGATCGGGCCGGAGAGGTTCCTGTCCCGCTCAGCGGGCTGCGGCCAGCCGGCGACCGACCGAGGCGATCAGCCGGTCCAGCTCCGAGCCGAACGGGTTGTCGTGCACCAGGTACGTCCAGGTGGCGCTCGGCCGGACCAGCTTGGCGGCGTCCGGCTCCCAGTCCTCGTCGAACTCGGTCTCCTCGAAGGTGGCGAGGGTCCGCGTCTCGATCTCCGGGATGAGGTTGGTGAACGCCGGCACCGCCGCCCGGTGGAACTCGTCCAGCGGGTCGAGCCGGCCCAGCGCCCGCAGGTGCACGCCCTCGCGCACCTCGGACAGCTCGGCCAGGTGCTCCGCCCAGAGCCGGTCGGTGTGATAGAGGGCGATCGACCGGGCCACCCGGGCCAGCAGATCCTCGTCCATCTCGCCGGCCTTGTCCGGCATCCGGTCGAGCAGCATCAGCGCGGCCACGTCGGAGGTCAGCAGCCGCTCCCGGCGCTCGGCCAGGGCGATCCGCTGCTGCTCGATGACCACGCTGTAGCGCCAGGTGTTGCGGTGGATCTCGTGGTTGACGCCCTCGGCGACCCGCTGGGCGTGCTCCACCGCGTAGTCGACCTGCTCGTCGGTGACCAGGCCGTCGGCGTTCATCCGGGGCGAGGCCGGGATGGTGTCGCCGGCGTGCCGGACGACCAGGTCGTCCTCCAGGCTGGTGAAGAAGACCGAGCCGCCCGGGTCGCCCTGCCGGCCGGCCCGACCACGCAGCTGGTCGTCGACCCGGCGGCTGTCGTGCCGGCCGCTGCCGATGACGTAAAGCCCGCCCAGCTCGGCCACCCGTTCCTGGTCGACCTGCTCGCTGCCGCCGAGCCGGATGTCCACGCCCCGGCCGGCCATCTGGGTGGAGACGGTCACCGCGCCGTACGCGCCGGCCTCGGCGATGATCGCCGCTTCCTCGTCGTCGTTCTTGGCGTTGAGCACCACGCACGGCACCCCGGCGGAGCGCAGGCCGGCGGCGAGCCCCTCGGACTCCTTCACGTCGAGCGTGCCGACCAGCACCGGACGGCCCGCCTCGTGGCAGCGCCGGATCTCGTCGATCAGCGCCTCCTCCTTCTCGGCCCGGGTCGCATAGATCCGGTCCGTCTCGTCCTCACGGACGCAGGGGGTGTTCGGCGGGATCACCGCCACCTCGAGGCCGAAGAACTCCCGGAGCTGGTCACCGACCAGCACCGCGGTCGCCGTCATGCCGCACAGCTTGGGATAGAGGCCGATGTACGCCTGCACGGCGATGGTGCCCAGCACCTCACCCTCGGCGGTGGCGTCCAGGCCCTCCTTCGCCTCGACCGCGGCCTGGAGGCCGTCGGGCCAGCGGCGGCGCTGGGCGACCCGGCCACGCATCTCGTCGATCAGCTCCACCGAACCGTCGCGCACGATGTAGTCGACGTCGCGGTGCAGCAGGGAGTGCGCGTGCAGCGCCACGTTCACCGCAGAGAGCTGCCCGACGTGCTCGGTGTCGTACAGGTCGATGTCGCCCAGCTTGGCCTCGACGGCGGCTAGGCCCTCGGTGGTGAAGGCGACGCTGCGGCCGTCGTCGGCGACCGTGTAGTGCTTGCCCTTGCGCAGGCCACGCACCAGCGCGGCGCTGGCGTGCACCGGGTCCTGCTCGCCGGTGACGGAGCCGGCCAGCACCATCGGCACCCGGGCCTCGTCGATCAGGATCGAGTCGGCCTCGTCGACGATCGCGGTGGCCAGCGGCGGCTGGACCCGGTCGGCGATGTCCGTGACCAGCTGGTCGCGGAGGAAGTCGAAGCCGGCCTCGCTGACCGAGACGTAGGTGACGTCGCAGCCGTACGCCGTCCGGCGCTCGGCCGGGGTGGACGCCTCGTTGACCCAGCCCACGGTCAGCCCGAGCAGCTGGTATACCGGCGTCATCCACTCGGCGTCCCGGCGGGCCAGGTAGTCGTTGACGGTGAGCACGTGCACCGGGCCGTTGCCCAGCCGGACGTGTCCGTAGGCGGCGACGGTGGCGGTCAGCGTCTTGCCCTCACCGGTGGCCATCTCGGCGACCTTGCCGGACAGCAGCGCCATCGCGCCGAGCAGCTGCACGTCGTACGGTCGCTGGTCGAGACCACGCTGGGCGGCCTCGCGGCCGACCGCGCAGATCTCGGCGTATTCCGTGGCCGCACCGGCGGCCTCGGTCAGCGCGGCGTCGTCGAGCGCCGACAGCTCTTCCTCACGCGCGGCGATCCGCGGCAGCAGCTTCTCCAGCGGAGCCAGGTCGACCGTCGTCCCCGGGCGCTGGAGGAACCGGCGGAACCTGCTCTTCAACCGTTGCGACACACCCATGAGCGGCAACGGTACGCGAACCCGGGCGGAAAAGGCTGCCCGGTCCGCACGTTGCGATCCCGGTGTCCGGTTCCCGGCCCATCCGACCAGGTCAGCGAGGGGTGCCGGCGGCCCACCGGAAGGTGGCGGGCAGGTGGCCGACCAGGCCGCAGGCTGACGGTCGTCGATGATCAGCGAGGCTGGCCCCGGCAGGGGCGGCGCGAGGGAGGAGCGCGATCCCGGGACAGCGGCACGGAAGCGGTCGGGCAGCGCCGGACCGCTCCCACCGACGGCTGCCCTGCCGCCGTCGGACAGTGCCGGGGGCGCAGGTCGGGCCGAGGTCATCGGGAGCATCCCCGCGTACGCGGGGATGCAGAATCACCCCTCGGGCGTGGGGATGCCGAATCACCGGGCCGGGGCGCTATAGATCATTTTCCCGGATGCGGTTCACTCTGCCGCGCGAGCCGACGCCCCCCGACTCGCGAAGTCGACGAAGCCACGCCACGCCGCCGGGGCGAACGTGAGCACCCCGCCGTCACGGTTCTTGGTGTCCCGCACCAGGACGACACCGGGAAGGTTGCCCGCGACCTCGACACAGTTGCCGCCGTTGCCGCCGCTCTTCGTGCTCTTGTGCCACCGCGCAGCGGTCAGGTCCATGATGCAGCCGCTTCTCTCAGGAGATCCAGGGTCCGTCCACGAGGGAGCGCCTCCCCACGGATACGCTCCCACCGCCGCTCAAGGTTAACAAGGTCAGAGGGCCTGTCCAGAATCTGTGCCTGCGCCGGACCATCGACATGCGCCACTCTCGCCCCCTCCGCCAGGTCGGCGAGCACGAACGGCCCGTCGAGCCCCGGGTAGCTCGGCGCGTCGGCCGGGACGATGTGCAACTGCACGTTCGGCAACTCGGCGCAGGCGAGGAGGTGCCCGAGCTGGGCTGCCATGAGCGCCCGGCTGCCACCGACCCGTCGACGCAGGACGCCCTCATCCAGGACGGCGACCAGCAGAGGGCTGCGCTCACGGTGCAGGATCGCCTGTCGACTGAGCCGCGCGTCGGTCAGGTCGTCCATCATCTCGGCCGTCAGCGTTCCGCCGGTCAGCGTCGCCCGCGCGTACGCCTCGGTCTGGAGCAGGCCGGGCACCCAGGCCAGCTCAAAAGCCCGTAGGGTCGTGGCCTCCCGCTCGATGTCGACCCAGGGCCGGAACCAGACCGGCTCGCGCCGCTTGACGATGTCCGGCCAGAGGGCATCGACATCTCGCTCCAGCAGTTCTGCGACGGTGGCCCGGTGGCGGCTCTGCGGAATGTGCCCAGGATTTGCCCACCGGGCGACGGTCTTCGGGTGCAGACCGAGCTTGCCCGCGAGACTCTCGGCCGTGTAGCCCGCCTCGGTGATCGCCTTGATAAATGCGTGATTCATGCCCATTCCCTCCCCGAACAAAGCAACCGCCCGAAAGAGATTACACAACGCTGTGTGATTGTCTAGCAACCCTCGGCAAGGTGGGTGGCAGGACGACGCCGCCGCTCCGGTCCCGCACCAGCGGTCGCGCCCGTCGGGTGGGGCCGTTCGAGAAGGGCGGGCGGCCCCACCCTCCACACCGTCGAGGGACAGGACGCCACCATGCCGAAGGACGACCGTCCGAAGCCCGCGCCGAACCCGAGCAGCCCGACGCCGATGCCTCCCCCGCCGCCCGCGCCGCCGATCGTGCCCGGTCCGATCGGCCCGTTCATCCCGCCGTACCGGGGACCGGGCCGAATGATCAACGTCGCTCCGCCGGCACAGTGGATCACCGGTCGGAACCGGGGGCCGGCGCGATGAGACATCGCCCGATCAGGCCGGGCGACCTACTGCACCTGACCCGGGCCGCCTCACCCCAGTTCACCAGGCCGATCACCGTACGGGCCATCCGCGAGCTGGTCGACCGGCACACGTACGACGGGTGGGTGTGGATCACCGCGTACCAGCTGAACGCCGCCGGGGAGGCGGTCCGACACCGCGAGTGGTACCTCCGACGCGACGGCCTGCGCTGGTTGACCGCGATGCCGGCGACGCGCCGCGCCGATCCCCCGTCCCCGACCCGAGGCCCGCCAGCACCGACCCGATGCCCGCCAGCACCGGCAGCACCGCCAGCACCCCTAGGACCGCTAGGACCGCTAGGACCGCCAGGACCGCCAGGACCGCCAGGACCGGCAGCGCCTCGGCCGCGCCGGCAGGGCGCGGGGAGAGCGGCGCGACCCCCGTGCCGACCACCTGCGGTGTTTTCGTGACCAGCCAACTGCCGGGCCGACACACTCCATTGCGGCCGACCTGGCTCTGCCGGATCGACGCCCACCCCTGGCCCTGCGGCCCGGCCAAACTCGCCCTGCTCAGCGAGTACGCCAACAACCGGGCCGAACTGCTCGACCTCCTGACGACCATGAAGGACGAGGCGGAACAGCACCTGACCTCACTCGACAGTGGCCGCCACACCGACCTGACCCGCCGTTTCCTGGCCTGGCCGCCCCCACCAGCCGCCTCTTCACCGCGGTGATCAAGAGACTTACGTCAGAAAGCCGTTCCACCATGACGTAAACCTCTTGATCACCGGGGCGGGGCGGGGCGGGGCGAGGGCGGGGCGGGGCGGGGCGGGGGCAGGGGGTGTCAGGGGGTGAGGATGACCTGGAGTTCCTGGCGGCGGCGTGCGGCCAGGTCGGTGAGGAGGGTGGGCGCCTCCGCGAACGGGACCACGGCGGAGATCAGGTGTTTGCGGATCAGGTTGCCGTGCCGGCGCAGCAGGTCGATCGTCTCGGCGGAGAGCCGTTCCCGGTCCCAGGTGGGGGCGAGGCCACGGGGCACCCGGCCGATCTGGGCGCAACGCAGCGACAGCCCGTTGTGGTGGAACTCCTCGCCGAGCCGGACCGCGTCCGCGCCGCCCTGGTAGAACGCCAGGTCGATCACGGTGCCCTGGGGTCGCAGCAGGCGCAGCGCCAGGTGCAGCGCCCAGTCCTGGCCCCGGCACTGGAACACCACGTCGGCGCCCCGGTCCCCGGCGCTGTGGTGCCACCGGGTCTTGAGCACCACGGCGGGATCGTCGGCGTCCGGGTCCAGGGTCTCCAGGCCGAGTGCCTCGGCGACCTGCCGGCGCTGCGGCGTCGGGTCGACCACCACCACCGAGGCCGCGCCGTGCTGCCGGGCGAACAGGGCGGTGAGCAGGGCCACCACGCCACTGCCGACCACCGCGACCCGCCGGCCGCGCACCCCGTCGCCGAGCGAGCGGACGTCGGTGCCGCACAGGTCGGCGGCGGCGTGCAGCAGCCCGTTGGCGCAGATCGGCCCCATGTGGGCCACGTAGACGCCGAGCAAGGGATCGAGATCGTCGGGCAGCGGCACGAACCGTTCGGCCAGCGGGTCGACGACGTACCCGGTGCGGTGGCCGTACGTCATCGCGCCGACGGTGCCGACGGCGATCGCCGGGGTACGGCTCTGCACCACCTCACCGACCTGCATGTAGCCGAGCCGGTTCACCGGGTACGGGGTGCTGGCCGCCCCGGGCCGGAACAGGCCGAGGCCGGTATCGAAGGTGACGTTGAGGTAGGGGTTGGTGCCCTTGACGAAGCTCAGCTCGGTGCCGGCGGAGATCCCGCTGTGGCGGGTCCGCACCCGGATCATGCCGTCGCGCAGCTCACCGGCCTCCTGCTCGGCCAGCTCGACCCGCCCGGGGCCGGTGACCACCACCACCGTGTCACGCATCGGCGGCCACCCCCGCCGGCACGCCGACGGGCCGGACGCCGCCGACCACCGGCGTCCGCGCGGCCGGGCCGGCGGGCAGGGTGATGCGGCGGCCGGTGCGGGCGCTCTGCGCGACCGCGATCGCCAGTCGCTGGGTGCGCAACGCCTCCGCGTACGGCACCCGGATGTCGTCACCGACGCCGGTGACCGCGTCGACGAAGGCGCGGTCGACGGCGATCCGGGCGTCCTCCGGGTCGGCCGGCAGGTGCCGTTCCCCGTCGGCGTCGCGGATGGTCAGGCCGTCCTCGGCCAGCGACAGGGCCAGCCCGTCGGCGAGGATCTCCAGCCCGGCGCGGTGCTTCCAGCCCAGCACGCAGGCGGCGGCGAGGGTGCCCACCGCCCCGTCGGCGAAGCGCAGCGTGGCGGCGGTCACCGAGTCGATGTCGGCGCCCTCGACCGGCGGCGGGCTGCCGTCGCCGTACGCGGTCACCTCGACGACCTCACCGACCAGCGCGCGGATCAGGTCCAGCACGTGGGCGGCCTGCTCGACGACCGGGCCGCCGGAGCGGTCCCGCACCGCCCACCAGGCCACCGGGGGCACCTTGTCCAGCCAGGCGCCGTTGACCATCCGGACCGGACGGTCGGCGAGCAGCTGCCGGGCCTGCGCCACCACGTGCAGGTAACGCCAGTGGTGGCCGACGGCGGTGAGCAGCCCCTTCTCCTGGACCAGGGCGGCGATCCGCTCGGCGGTGTCCAGGTCGACCGCGACCGGCTTCTCCACGAACATCGGCACCCCGGCCGCGATCACGGCCTCCTCCACCGGCCCGTGCGCGAACGGGGGCACGCACACGTAGACGGCGTCCGGGCCGGCGGCCAGCAGCTCGTCGACGTCGGCGCAGACGCGCGCGGAGTGCGCGGCGGCCAGTTCCGCCGCGGCGTCCCGGTTCACGTCGGTGACACCGAGCAACTCCACGTCCGCGAAACTCCCCAGCACGCGGGCGTGACGTTGCGCCACCCCGCCGGCCCCGACCAGCCCCACCCGGCACGTACGCATTCCTTCGGCCCCCTCGACGCGGTCACGACCAACGCCGTCAGCACTCCCCCCGGCGGGGTGGGGCGAAACCCGGGGCAGTCCCGCAACACAGCGTTCACCTGCCGGGAACCGCCCGGTGGAGCGATGTGATCAAGCTGTTAGGGATCATCCGGTTAGCGGCTGTACGGGGGTGGGAAAACCAAGTTCGGGTTTTCCGCCATGGATCTGGGGGGTTTGCCAGTGCGGGATACAGAACCGACCGTCTCACCTCTCGTGGAGGCGTGGGCCACCTATCGGACGACGTCGGCGCAGGACTGGCCCACGCGACGGCTGATGAGCGCGAAGGGGGAGAACCGGGTCAGCGTGGTGCTGCCCGCCCGCAACGAGGAGGCCACCGTCGGGGCGATCGTCGCGACGATCCGGGAACACCTGATGGACCGGGTTCCCCTGGTCGACGAGCTGATCGTGGTGGACTCCCGGTCGACCGACCGGACCGCCCAGGTGGCCCGGGCCGCCGGCGCGGAGGTGGTCGGTCAGGACGAGATGACCCGGGGCCTGCCCCGGCTGACCGGCAAGGGCGACGCGCTCTGGGCCGGCCTGGCCGCCGCCGAGGGCGACGTCGTCGCGTTCATCGACGCCGACCTGCGGGAGTTCCGGCCGCACTTCGTGACCGGTCTGATCGGCCCACTGCTGGTCGATCCGTCGGTCGAGTTCGTCAAGGGCTTCTACCACCGGCCGCTGGTGGGAGCGACCAGCGTGGAGACCGACGGCGGCGGGCGGGTGACGGAGCTGATGGCCCGACCACTGCTGAACCTGTTCTGGCCGGAGCTGGCCGGCTTCGTGCAACCCCTGGCGGGCGAGTACGCCGGCCGCCGCGAGGTGCTGGAGCGGGTGCCGTTCGTCACCGGCTACGGGGTCGAGACGGCCATGCTGATCGACCTGCTGGAACTGGTCGGTCTGGACGCGTTGGCCCAGGTCGACCTGGGTGAGCGCAAGCACCGGCACCAGGACACCGCGGCCCTCGGCCGGATGTCCGCGCAGATCATGCACACCGCCTGGACGCGGTTGCAGCGACGGGGCTGGGCCGCCCCGGGCACCAGCCCGGGAACCATCCTGACCCAGTTCCGTCGGGGTGGCTCGGAGGCGCTGCCGAATCTCGACCGGGAGATCGTCGTCAACGACGTCTCGGTGCAGGAACGTCCACCCCTGGCCGAGCTGCGGCCCCGGCTGCCGCGCCGGCGGGTGGCCGCGTGACGCCGCGGAGCGCGCCGACCCGGCGGCCCCCGCAACAGTGCCGCCCGAGGAGTGGGTGGCTGCCCGCCCGGGACTCCGGCCGTCCCGAGAGGAATTCCCGATCATGAGCCTCACCGTGCTGATGAACGCCGGCCCGTGGCTGTCCGTGCCACCCCCCGGCTACGGCGGCATCGAGAACGTCATCGCCACCCTGGTGCCCGAGCTGCGCCGGCTCGGGGTGAAGGTGGTGCTGGCCTCGGTGGGGTCGAGCACCCTGCCGGTGGACGAGAAGTTCTCGGTCTACGACGACGGGCAGTTCGCGGCGCTGCAACGGCCCTACAACCAGGTGTGCGGGGTGTCCCAGGCGCATCTGGCCGGGGTGGTCCGGCAGGTGCACGGCCGGGCCGACATCGACCTGGTGCACGACCACGTGGAGGCGGTCGGGCTGGCCACCCTCGCGGCGATGGGGCCGGCCGCCCCACCGGTGCTGCACACCCTGCACTGGGACCTGGCCAAGCACCCCGAGCTGTACGGCAACCTCGACGCCGGGGCACGGGTCCGGGTCAACGGGGTCTCCGCCGCCCAGTTGGCCCGCGCGCCCCGGGCGCTGCGGGCGCACTCGGTCGGGCACGTGCACCTGTCCACCCCGCTCGCCGTGCACGCCGACCGGGCGCCCCGGCCGGAGAAGGGCGACTACACGATCATTCTGGGCCGGATCAACCCGGGCAAGGGTCAGGACGTCGGCGCCCGGCTGGCCCGGCGTACCGGGGTGCCGCTGGTGCTGGCCGGCCCGGTCGGGCCGTACCACCGGCCGGCGGACCTGGCCGCGGCGGGCGAGGAGGCCCGGCAGAACCCGGACGTGCGGTTCTTCTACGACCAGGTCGCCCCGCACATCGACGGGGACGTGGTCCGCTGGGTGGGCACGGTGGCCGGCCGGGAGCGCGACGACCTGCTGGCCGGGGCGCGGGCGTCGCTGTTCCCGCTGCGCTGGGAGGAGCCCGGCGGGACCGCCGTGGTGGAGTCGCTGGCGTTGGGCACGCCGGTGGTGGCGACCGGCCGGGGCTGCCTGCCCGAGCTGATCGCGCACGGGCGCACCGGTCTGCTCACCGACGACGAGGAGGAGCTGGGTGAGCTGCTGCTGGCGGCACGCCGGCTCGATCCGGACGAGTGCCGGCGGGAGGCCGCCGAGCGGTTCACCCCGGCGGTGATGGCGCAGCGGTACGTCACCCTCTACGAGACGGTCCGCGCCGCGGCCCGGACGCCGCAGCTCCAGGCCGCCTGAGCCGAGCGGACCCCCTCCGGGCCCGGACCGTCCCGGTCCGGGCCCGGTTTCGTCCCGCCGGGCTGCGGGTACCTGGCGGTTCTGCCCAGCACCGCGAGCGAATCGAGGGGCCGATGGCCAGCCGGATAACCTGCGAGGTCCACGACGAGTCACCCGTGACCGTCGTACGCCTCGCCGGCGCGCTCGACCTGGGTACCATGCGCGCCGTGCACACCGTGCTGGACCGCTGCCTGACCACCCAGCCGGACGCGCTGGTGGTCGACCTGGGCGGGGTGACCGTCGCCGACCGGCTGGCGCTGTCGGTCTTCGCCGCCACCGCCCGGCAGGCCGCCGACTGGCCGGCCGTGCCGGTGGTGCTCTGCTCTCCCCCGCCGGACGTCGCGGCCTGGCTGGCCCTCTCCACCACCTGCCGGGTGGTGCCGGTGCGGCAGGACTGCGCCGAGGCGACCCGGTTGGCCGGGGCGGCCGCCGCACCCCGGTTGCGGGTCCGGTTGGAGCCGGTGGCGGGGGCCTGCCGGCGGGCCCGGGAGCTGGTCGGTGACGCCTGCTCCCGGTGGAACGTGCCGCACCTGGTGGAGCCGGCGTCGCTGGTGCTCAGTGAGCTGGTCGGCAACGTGGTGCGACACGCCCACACCCCGATGCGGATCACGCTGACCCTGCAACAGCCGTACCTGCGGGTCGCGGTCGCCGACGGTAGTCGAACGGCGGCGCGCGCGGGCAGCCCGAGCCTGGCGGCCGAGGGTGGCCGGGGGCTGCTGCTGATCCGGGAGATGGCGCAGCGCTGGGGCAGCTCCCCGCTGACCGACGGCAAGGTGGTTTGGGCACTCCTGCCCGCGAATTGACCGAAATTCCCTCTCTCGCCTGGTTACATGGGCGGAGGGACGGGTAGTCGCGCCCGTCCTTTCTGTCGTCACGACGGGGTGAGAGAGCCATGCCCAGACGGGTAACCACGGAACCCGCACGAGACCGCGGCCCGGCGATCCTCGCCCCGGCCCGGTTCGGTGGCTTCCCCGGCCCGGTCCGCCCGGCGCTGCCCGGCAACAAGCTGCTGCGGCTGCTCGGCACCACCGACGCCAAGCAGATCGGCCTGCTCTACCTGACCACGTCGTTCGTGTTCTTCCTGATCGGCGGGGTGCTCGCCCTGCTCATCCGGGCCGAGCTGGCCCGGCCCCGGATGCAGTTCCTCTCCCCCGAGCAGTACAACCAGGCGTTCACCATGCACGGCACGATCATGCTGCTGCTCTTCGCCACCCCGCTGGTGTTCGCCTTCGGCAACTACATCGTCCCGTTGCAGATCGGCGCGCCCGACGTGGCGTTCCCCCGGCTCAACGCGTTCGCGTACTGGTTGTACCTGTTCGGCGGCACCATGGTCGTCGGCGGCTACCTCACCCCCGGTGGCGCGGCCGACTTCGGCTGGACGGCGTACAACCCGCTCAGCGACGCGACGCACTCGCCCGGGATCGGCGCGAACCTGTGGGTGGTCGGCCTGGTCGTCTCCGGCCTGGGCACCATCCTCGGCGCGGTCAACCTGATCACCACCACGCTGACCCTGCGCGCGCCCGGCATGACCATGTTCCGGATGCCGATCTTCACCTGGAACATGCTGCTCACCGCCGTCCTGGTGATCCTGGTCTTCCCGCTGCTGGCCGCCGCGCTGCTGGCGCTGGGGGCGGACCGGCTGCTCGACGCCCACGTCTACGACCCGGCGACCGGCGGGCCGATGCTGTGGCAACACCTGTTCTGGTTCTTCGGCCATCCCGAGGTCTACATCGTCGCGCTGCCGTTCTTCGGCATCATCACCGAGATCATCCCGGTCTTCAGCCGCAAACCGATCTTCGGCTACACCGGCCTGGTGCTGGCCACGGTCGCGATCACCGTGCTGTCGATGACCGTCTGGGCGCACCATATGTTCGCCACCGGCCAGGTGCTGCTGCCGTTCTTCAGCTTCCTCAGCTATCTGATCGCGGTGCCCACCGGGGTGAAGTTCTTCAACTGGATCGGCACCATGTGGAAGGGGCAGGTCACCTTCGAGACGCCGATGCTGTTCGCCATCGGTTTCCTGGTGACGTTCCTGTTCGGCGGTCTGACCGGGGTGCTGCTGGCCAGCCCGCCGGTGGACTTCCACGTCACCGACTCGTACTTCGTGGTGGCGCACTTCCACTACGTGCTCTTCGGCACCATCGTGTTCGCCGCGTTCGGCGGGGTCTACTTCTGGTTCCCCAAGATGACCGGCCGGCTGCTCGACGAGCGGCTCGGCAAGCTGCACTTCTGGACCATGTTCGTCGGCTTCCACGCCACCTTCCTGGTCCAGCACTGGCTGGGCGACGAGGGCATGCCCCGGCGGTACGCCGACTACCTGCCCAGCGACGGCTTCACCACGCTCAACATGATCTCCACCGTCGGCTCGTTCGTGCTCGGCGCGTCCACCCTGTTCTTCCTCTACAACGTCTGGAAGTCCTGGCGGTACGGCGCACTGGTCACGGTGGACGACCCGTGGGGCTTCGGCAACTCGCTGGAATGGGCCACCACCTGCCCGCCGCCGTTGCGCAACTTCGACCGGATGCCCCGGATCCGCTCCGAGCGGCCCGCCTTCGACGCCAAGTACGGTCCCCTCGTCGCCGACCTCGGCCGGGACCTGCCGCAACGCACCACCCGGCCACCGCAGGAACTGCACGACGAACTGCACCACGAACGGCACGTCCCCGAGTCGCCGGCGGCCGAGGGCGCGCACGGCGCCCGGGAGGCGGTGGAGTACCACCCCGCCCCGCAGTCCGGTGCCCGCCCGGTGAACGTGCCCGAGCCGGAGGACGTCCGCCGGCCCGGCTTCGCGCACTCCGACGCCCCGGAGAGCGACCAGCCCGGCGGCGCGAACCCGGACACCCCCGAGCGGTGGCGTCACCCGCACGCCACCGACGACGAACCCGGGCACCGCTGACCGACGACCGACCGCCGGGCCGGCACCCCGTGCGGGGGTGCCGGCCCGGCGGTCGTCGTCGCACTCAGGGGGGCCACCTGGGGACCAGGACGGTCCGGTGGCCGGGCGGCCGGGGCTCAGGCGTCCACGGTGGCCGGCAGGCCGGCGGCGGCCAACGACCGTCGTACCGCCGGCTGGACCCGGGTCAGCCGCAACGGCACTCCGGTGCGGACGGCGGCGTCCCGGCCGGCCACCAGCGCGGCGATGCCACCGGCGTCGACGCCACCCGCGCCGTCCAGGTCCACCACCAGCTCGCGGGGCTGCCCGGCGACCGCCTCCAGCATCATCCGGCGCAACTGGTCCGCGCCGTCGCGGTCGATCTCGCCCCCGACCTCCACCACCGTCCGCTCCGCGGTGCGTTTGACCGCGATCCGGTTCCGGCCGGTCTCCGTCTCCGCGGTGCCGTTCTGCCACGGCGGCGGGGTATCGGCGAGCATCGCCTGACGCAGCCAGGTCAATGCCCGCGACAGCAGCCGGGACACGTGCATCTGGGAGATGCCGAACCGGGCGGCGATCTCCGCCTGGGTCTGGTTGCCGTAGAAGCGCATCGCCAGGATGCGTCGCTCCCGCCAGGGCAGCCGGTGCAGCAGCCCGCTGACCGTCACCCGGTCGTCCACCGACTCCAGCGCGTTGTCCGACTCGCCCACCAGGTCACCGAACTCGGCGGAACTCTCCCCGCCGACCGGCGCGTTGAGCGAGGCTGGGCTGTACCCGGCGGCCGACTCCAGGGCGGCGAGGATCTCCTCCTCCGGCGTCTCCAGCCGGACCGCCAACTCGGCCACGCTCGGCGCCCGGGACAGCTCGCTGGTCAGCGCCGAGGTGGCCTGCCCGACCTCCAGGATCAGGTCGCGCAACCGACGGGGCACGTGCACCCCCCAGGTGCGGTCCCGGAAGTGCCGCTTGATCTCCCCGACGATGGTGATCGCCGCGTACGCGGTGAACGAGCCGCGCTCGGGGTCGTACCGGTCGACGGCGTTGACCAGGCCGAGCCGGGCCACCTGCTCCAGATCCTCCAGCGGCTCACCCCGCCCCCGGTAACGGCGGGCCAGCCTGCCGGCGAACGGCAGGGCGAACCGGACCAGGTCCTCGCGCGCCTCTCCGCGGCGCTCCGGTGGCAGGCCCGCGATCCGCGCGGCGTAGGCCATCGCGGCGGAGTCCAGGTCCTCCAGACCCCGTTCGGTCGGAGGTGGTGTGGTCGTGGTGGTCTGTCCGAACATCCGCGCCTCCCTCAGGAAGGTCCCCGCCCGGATCGAACCGGTCGTGCGCGTGGTGGCACCACGCACCGGGTCGGAAGTGGGGTCACGTGCCGCGCCGGGATCACCGGACGCGCGGAGACGATGACCGGTCGCCACCCGGCGTGATCGCACCGTCGCGGCGAGCGGTCTTCCCGCTCCCCAGGTACTCAACCACGCGGTCCCGGGTTCGCGAGGATGTTTCGGTGTGCCGGGTCGGGCCGGACGGCGCGGACACCCCCGGCGTCCCCTTTCCGGGCTACCGGCCGCCCATCCTCCGCCCGAGGCGGTCGCGTCCGCGCCGGACGGGTGGGCCGGTCAGGAGACGGCCAACCCCAGCGCAGCGCCCGCGTCCCGGAGCCCGGCCAGCGCGTCGTCGACGCTCAGCGGCGGCGGCGTCGGCAGGTCGTATGGTTGACCGCGCAGCACCTCGGTGGCCCGCCGGGTGGCCACCGAGGCGACCGGGTAGCCCCGGGCGGCGGTCCGGTCCAGGGCCCGGCGACGACGGCCGAACGCCGCCACCGCCAACCACTGCGGCAGCCCGGCCAGCGCCGGTGAGCGCATCCCCGGCGATTCGGGCAGCACGTCCACCGAGCTGAACGGCTCGCTGCCGGCGAGCCACCACTCCACCTCCTCGACGCTGCGCCGGGTCGCGTTCTCGCACCAGTACGGCACCAGCCCCGCCCGCACCACCTGCCACGGGTCGAACAGCCGGCCGCACTCCACCACCAACCGGTCACCGCTCTTGCCGGCCCGGCGCAGCCACCGGCGGTACAGGTCGGCGGTCGCCGCGCTGAGCACCCCGGGGTGCGGCGTCCGTACCTGACGCAGTTCGTGCCCCCGGGTGCGGGCCCAGTGGCCCAGCGCCCGGGTGAAGCCCGGTTCCAGCCCGTGCTCCGCGGATTCCCGGGCGGCGGTGACCGGCGGCGGCTCCCAGCCCTGCCCGGTCCCGCCGGCCGCCCGCAGGACCTGACGCAGGGCGGGCGAGTCCGGGTGGAAGTCGACCGGCGCCAACCCGCTGGCCGGGGAGCCGAGCTGGAAGCTGTGCCCCTGCCCGGAGTCCGAGACCGGCCACCGACGCTCGTCACCGACCAGCAGCACCACCGCCCGGGGCGTCAACCGGTCGGCCAGGAACCGGGCGTACGCCACCGGCAGTGCACGCCACCGGGCCACCAGGCTGATGGTGACGCCGGCCAGCGCGCCCCGGCTCGCCGGGCAGTGCACCTGACGTACGTGCAGGTCGGGGTTGCCGGCGAGGACCCGGGCGGCGAACGCGGCACCCTGGTCCAGGGCGGCCCCGGGCCGGTCCACCGCGCCGTGCGTCCAGTGCGCGGACATCTCGAACCCGGCGGGCAGCCAGGGCACCCCGAGCGCCACGGCCAGGTGCACGGCGGCGGCGTGCGGTGAGCCCAGCACCAACGCCGGGTACCGCTCCCGGGGGTACTGGTCGACGATCCACCGGGCCACCCGTTCCCCGTCCACCTCGGCGGCCTGCGCGGCGGTGAGCGCCACCCGGCCGGCGGCCCGCGCGGCGGCCACCCGCCGGACCGGCTCCGGCGCGGCGAGCAACCGGGAGGGTGGGGTCGGGTGTCCCAGGTCGGCGCAGTCCACCCCGCGCAGCGCGCGGGCGGCGGCGGCCACCAGCACCCGCGCGGTGCTGCCCACCGCCACGACCCGGTCGCCGGCCAGTCCCGCACCCTGGGCCGTCAGCCCCGCCGGCACCACCGGTGCCGGCTCCACCCCGCCTCGCTCACTCACCACGCGGCCCGGCTTCCCCTCCCTCTGGGGTCTAAACGGGGCATCCCGCCCCGCCGGGCGCAATCCTCGAACCACCACCGGTAGGCCCTACCGGTGCAGCGGGGGCCGCCACCGCCCAGCCCGGCCCGGCCCGGACGGGGTCCGCCGGGGCTCCGCCGGCCGGGGCAGATCGGGACGGTGAGTGCGCAGCCCGAGGGGTGCTAAACGAGATCCTCCGCCTCGACGATCGACCGCTCGGCCGACATCATCCGGTCCCGGATGCGTCGGGTGGCGTCGCCGTCGGCGAAGAGGCTCCGCAGGTCGGCCAGGGCCGGTTCGGGCACCCGCAGCGACACCGTCGGGTCCACCACCGCCTCCAGCACACACGGCCGGTCGGCGGCGAGCGCCTCGTCCCAGGCCGCGCCGACCAGCTCCGGCCGGTCCACCCGGACGCCGTGCAGGCCGAGCAGCCGGGCCCAACCGGCGTACGGCACGTCGGCCCGTCGACCGGGCACACCGGGCACCCACCGGCCGTTGCCCAGCCCGGAGTGGTCGCGGTTGTTGAGCACCAGCACCACCAGCCGGGGATCGGCCCACTCCTGCCAGCGGTGCGCCACGGTGATCAGCTCGGCGAGCCCGTTGAGCTGCATCGCGCCGTCGCCGAGCAGGGCGACCACCGGCTCGTCCGGGCGGTCCAGCTTCGCGGCGAGCGCGTACGGCACGGCGCACCCCAGCGAGCCGAGTGCGCCGCAGAGCTGCGCGTCGACCCCGGGCGGCAGCTCCAGGTGGCGGGCGTACCAGTAGAGCACCGAACCGACGTCCACGGCGACCGACCCGGCGCGGGGCAGCCGGGCGGACAACTCGTGCAGCACCAGCTGCGGGTTGACCGGCTCGGCCGGCTCGGCGGCGCGGGCCGCGGCCTCCACGCGCCACCGGTCGACGGAGCCCTCCACGGTGGCCCGCCACTGCCGGTTGGGCCGGTCGGCGACCTGGGCCAGCAGCGCGCGCAGGGTCTCGGTGGCGTCGCCGACCAGCGGCACGTCCACCGGGTACCGGCTGCCGATCCGCCGCCCGTCGATGTCGATCTGGATGGTCCGGGTCTGGCCGGGCATCGGGAGGTAGTCGGTCCACGGGTCGTTGGTGCCCACCAGCAGCAGGGTGTCCGCGCCGCCCATCAGCTGCGCGGCGGCGGTGGTGCCGACCTCACCGAGCACCCCGGTGTGGAACGGCAACCGCTCGTCGAGCACCGGCTTGCCCGGCAGGGAGGTGGCCACCCCGGCGCCCAGCCGGTCGGCCAGCGCCGTGATCTGCGCCGCGGCGCCCCGCGCGCCCTGCCCGACCAGGATCGCCACCCGCTGTCCGACGGTGAGCAGCGCCGCGGCGGCGTCCAGGTCCGCCTGGTGTGGCAGCACCCGGGCCAGCGGTTCACCCGGCGTCGCGTTGAGCACGCCCGCCGCGTCCGGTTGCAGGTCGGGCACCAGGGCGACCTGCAACGCGCGGGGCAGCACCACGCAGGTCGGGCTACGGGTCGCCGCGGCGGTGCGGAACGCCTGATCGAGCAGCGCCGGCACCTGGGCCGGGGTACGGCCGTAGCGGACGAACTGGTGGCAGACGTCGCCGAAGAGGCGGCTCAGCCCGATCTCCTCGTGCACCTCACCGAGCGGGCCGGTGACGTCCTCCCCGACGATCGCCACCACCGGCTTGCTGTCCAGCTTCGCGTCGTACAGGCCGTTGAGCAGGTGCACCGCGCTCGGGCCCTGGGTGGCCAGGCAGACCCCGATGCCGCCGGTGAACTTGGCGTGCCCGGTCGCCATGAAGGCGGCGGTCTCCTCGTGCCGGGCGGGGACGAACTCCGGGTCCCCGCCGGCGGTGTCCAGCGCCTCGACCACCGGGGCGATCGCGTCCCCCGGGCAGCCGAAGACGCGGGGCACCCGCCAGGCCCGCAGCCGCTCCACCACCAGGTGTGCGACCGTACGGTCAGCCATCGTCGCGTCCCGGGGTGGCCGGGTCGACGTACCGCAGCACCGCACCGACGCCGTCGGCCAGCTCGGGCGCCTCGTCCGGCCCGAGGACGGTCAGGTCCGCGTCCGTGCCGACCAGTGCCCGGACCAGTGCCGCGTCGGCGCGGACCCGTTGCGGGTCGGACACGGCGGCGAGCTGGCCGGGTGCGGTGGCGATGTCGGTGGGCCGGGGTCCGATCCACAGCTCACCGATGGCCGACGGGTCGTCGACGAGCAGCATGGTGTCGACCTGGTTACGTTGCAGGGCGGCCACCACGGCGTCCAGCCCCGCGCCGACGTCCTCCTGGGTGCCGAACCGGTCCAGCGCGGCGGTGACGTGCTGGTCGGCGACCTCGGCGATGGTCTGCACGGTGACGTCGTCCATCGCGGCCGGGTCGGCGCCGCCGGCCCGGGAGCCGGCATCGGTGCGGACCACCACGTCCTGCCAGCGGGCCGGCAGCTGTGCGGCGATCATCCCGGTGGCCCGGATGTCCCCGGCCACGACCACCACGTCCGCGCCGACCCGGTCGGCCAGCTCGGCGGTGGCTGCGGCGGCGTCCCCGGCGTTGTGGTGCCAGGCTTCCATCGCGGCCCGCTGGTAGCGGGACTGGGACCAGCCGCCGGGTTGCACCCGGCGCAGCGGGTAGGTCTGCCGGCCGGTGACGTGGGCCCGTCGGGGCACCCCGCCGGCGCTGACCGCGACCGCGTCCGCGCCGGTGCGGTCGGCGAGCACCCGGACCCAGGCCACCTGTTCACCGCGTTGCGCGAGCAGCGGCATGACGTGCGGCAGCGGGGTGTACGCGGACAGGTCGCGCAGTGGCGGCGCGGCGAGGTACTCGGACAGCACCACCCGGCCCCCGCTGGCGAACGCGGCCAACCCGTAGTCGCCCGGCAGCGGGTCGTGGCCCCGGACCACCCGGTCCAGTGCCGCGATGGTCGGCTCGTCCGCGCCGTCGGCGGCGAGTTGGTCGGCCAGGGCCCGCCAGCGCAGGTCCAACGCCGGACGCGCGTCCTGGGTGTCCCGGGAGGCGTCCAGGTAGACCGAGCACCACGGCCCGGGACGGTCGTAGAGCGGGCGTAGGAACGACAGCTGCATGCTCGACCCCTTTCCGGCTCGGCCGCCCGCTTACCCGCGCCGCCCGGGATGTCACCTCGACCCGGCCACCGGTCGGCCGGCCTGTCTCACCCGCTGTCGCGACGGCCGTGACTCTCCGGTTCATTCACGTCGTTCCGACCGCGCGACGGATACCATCTGTGCACGGATAAGGACTCTCGGTGGTGAACATGGACAGCGATCTCCGAAATCGGGTGGTACGCCCGACCCAGCGGATTCTCACCGGGCGGGTGGTCCGCTTCATGGACGGCTACCCCCGCGAGGTCAGGATCGGCCAGCCGGTACTGGTGGCGGTGCTGACCGCGGCGAGCGTGGCGGGCCTGCTGGTGATGCTGGTGCGCGCCGCCCTGTCCCGGGCCGGCGGGGGCGCGCGCCGCACGTGGAAGGACCTGAAGAAGGGTCCGGAGTTCCTGGTCACCCCGGTGCGGGTGCGCGACGACAAGGGCCTGCTCTACGAGGTGGAGCTGCACGGGCACCTGCCGCAGAGCGCGGTGCACCCGTCCGACTGGGTGCAGCTGACCCTCCGTCCGCAGGACGTCGACCTGCCCCCGCGTATCGAACGGATCGTCAACCTGACCACCGGTCAGCTGCTCACCCCGCGTACCGCCACGGTGTGGAGCCACCTCGGTCCGCCGCTGCTGATCCAGGCGGTGCTGGGGGCGGTGCTGGTGTTGCTGGTCGCCGCCGCCGTGGTCCTCACCTGACGGCGCACCACCCGGGGCCGTCGGCCCGGGTCGGTCGCCGGCCCGGGTCAGCCGACCGGGGTCAGCGGACGGGGCGACGCCCCGGCGGCCCGCAGCATCCCCCGGCGGGCGGCCCAGCGCTCGAAGAGCAGGGTGGCGAACGGCGGCACCGCGCAGAGCAGGGCGACGAGGGTGACGCCGAGGGACCACCGGTGCAGCCGGGCCACGGCGAGCACCAGGAGCCCGTAGGCCACGAAGAGCGCGCCGTGGATCGGCCCGAAGATCTGCACGCCGATCTCGTTGCCCGGCGGGCCGTACTTGACCGCCATGCCGACCAGCAGTGCCAGCCACGAGCACGCCTCGGCGATCGCCGCCGCCACGAACAACCGGGTCACCTTCTCGCGCATCGGGTCATGGTAGCCAGCCCTCGTCGTCACCTGTCGCGGGATGACCGCCGGGCGACGGGGATCACCCGGGTCGCCGGTGGGTACGTAGAGGGTCCTTCGGGTCTTCCCGGTCCGTCCGGGACGTGCGAGGTTGACAGAACCAACGGGTGACAGGGCGGGTGACCATGGGCGAGGAAGTCGGAGCGCGCACGTTCAGTCGGGAGGATCGGGCCCAGTACCGGGAGAAGGTCCGGCGGTGTCTGGACGTCTTCGCCGAGATGCTGCGGGAGTCCCGGTTCGACGTCGAACGGCCGATGACCGGTCTGGAGATCGAGCTGAACCTGGTCGACGACGACTCCCGGCCGACGATGCGCAACGCCGACGTGCTGGCCGCTGTCGCCGATCCCAGTTTCCAGACCGAGCTGGGCCAGTTCAACGTGGAGATCAACGTGGCGCCCCGGCGGCTCGTCGGCACCGGCACGGCCGAGTTCGAGCAGCACGTCCGGGCCAGCCTGAACGCCGCCGAGGAGAAGGCCCGCACGGTCGACGCCCACATGGTGATGATCGGCATCCTGCCCACCCTGGAGCCGGGGCACCTGACCGCCGGGGCGTTGTCGGCGAACCCGCGCTACGCCCTGCTCAACGAGCAGATCTTCGCCGCCCGGGGTGAGGACCTGCGGATCGCGATCAGCGGGGTGGAGCGGCTGGCCACCACGGCCGACACCATCACCCCGGAGGCGGCCTGCACCAGCACCCAGTTCCACCTCCAGGTCAGCCCGGTCGACTTCGCCGCCTACTGGAACGCCGCCCAGGCGGTCGCCGGGATCCAGCTCGCGCTGGGCGCGAACTCCCCGCTGTTCTTCGGCCGCGAGCTGTGGCGGGAGACCCGGGTGCCGCTGTTCCAGCAGGCCACCGACACCCGCTCGGAGGAGATCAAGGCCCAGGGGGTACGCCCGCGGGTCTGGTTCGGTGAGCGCTGGATCAACAGCGTCTTCGACCTGTTCGAGGAGAACGTGCGCTACTTCCCGGCGCTGTTGCCGGTCGGCGACCCGGAGGACCCGGCGCAGACGCTGGCCGCCGGTGGGGTGCCGAGGCTGGCCGAGCTGCGGTTGCACAACGGCACCATCTACCGCTGGAACCGGCCGGTGTACGACGTGTGGAAGGGCCGCCCGCACCTGCGGGTGGAGAACCGGGTGCTGCCGGCCGGGCCGACCGTGGTGGACACCATCGCCAACGGCGCGTTCTATTTCGGGCTGGTCCGGGCGCTGGCCGAGTCGGACCGGCCACTGTGGTCGCAGATGTCGTTCAGCGCGGCGGAGGAGAACTTCACCAGCGGCGCCCGGCACGGCATCGACGCGCAGGTCTACTGGCCGGGCCTGGGCTACCTGCCGGCGACCGAGCTGGTGCTGCGCCGACTGCTGCCGCTGGCGCACCAGGGGCTGGACGGGTGGGGGGTGGACCCGGCCGAACGCGACCGGCTGCTCGGCATCATCGAGCAGCGCTGCCTGACCGGGCGCAACGGCGCGAGCTGGCAGGTGGCGACGTTGCACCGGTTGGAATCCGCCGACCACCTCGACCGGCCGGAGGCGCTGCGCGAGGTGGTCCGGCACTACGTCGAGCTGATGCACAGCAACCGCCCGGTCCACGAGTGGCCGATCCCCTGACGGTGCCGGGTCACCGCCCACCCGCCGGAGTCGATTGACTTTCAATAGCTTGGCGGCGGTGATCTGATGCCCGTCGTCGTACGCATCGACGTCGAACTGGCCAAACGCAAGATGAGCGTCGGCGAGTTCGCCGAGCGGGTCGGACTGGGCGGCCTGCTGGTCATCGGCGCGGTCGGACTCGGCGTGCGGATCGGCCGGCACCCCCGCTAGCGCCATCACGACCGACCCGACACGCGCCGGGGCGGCACCCGAGGCTCCCTCGCCTTTACATACTGAGTATGCTCCGCGCCATGCGACCTGATCTTCGTGTGCTGGCTTTCGTCACCGTGGCGGGCGGCTTCCTGCTGGGTTTCCTCGATTTCGTGTGGATCAAGTGGATGCCCTCCCCCCTGGCCGAACTGGGCAATTCCACGGCCACCTGGGCGGTTGCCGCCTTCGGGTTCGGCTACTGGGTCCGGTCGGCCTGGCTGCGGGCGGCCCTGGGTGCCGCCGCTCTGCTCGTCGTCGCGGTGCCCAGCTACTACCTGGCGGCGTGGCTCCTGCAGGGCGACGACCTGGCCGTGCTGTGGGCGACGACGTCGCTGTTCTGGATGGCGCTCGGCGTGCTGACCGGTGTGGTCTTCGGAATAAGCGGCGTCTGGGCGCGCGGGTCGGGCCGGCGGCAGGTGGTGGGGACGGCGCTGCCGGCGGCCGTGTTCTTCGAGGAGGCAGCGCGGTTCGCCGGCAGGACCGGTGATCCGAACTACCCATCGGGCGTGGGATGGAATGTCGCCATCGACATCGCGCTGGGTGTCCTGGTCGTGCTGCTGGTCGGCGGTTCGCGTCGACGGCAGGTGCTCGCAGTGGCCGTGGCGGTGCCCCTGGCCGCGCTCGTCCGCCTGGGGTTCGCGTGGGTGGGCGGGGCGGT
This sequence comes from Micromonospora matsumotoense, assembly GCF_900091525.1. Taxonomy (GTDB): domain Bacteria; phylum Actinomycetota; class Actinomycetes; order Mycobacteriales; family Micromonosporaceae; genus Micromonospora; species Micromonospora matsumotoensis. Next base: position 147,258 of record NZ_FMCU01000002.1, on the reverse strand, counting down.
GTGAGCCGCCCCGCGCCGCCGGCACGGTCCGGTCAGGCGGTCACCCGGGCGATGAAGGCGGCGAGGTTCGTCACGGTCCGCTGGATCTGCTCCGCGGTGGTCAGGGACTCCTGCATGCGGGCACCGGGGCCGGCGTTCCTGCGCCCCCGCACGTAGAGCGAGCAGGCGAGGTCGGTGCAGAGGTAGGTGCCCACCGAGTTGCCCTGCTGCCCGGCCTTGCCCGCTCTCGGCGCGACCATCAGGCTGACGCCACCGGCCGGGGAGGTCAGGCAGATCGCGCACATGCCCCGCGGCGGCTGCCGGGTGCCGGGGGTGGGGCAGCGCAGCGCCAGAGCGGTCCGGGAGCCGTCCAACTCCGTGACCAGGTAGGCCCGCTCGGGTGACCGGGGATCCCGCCAGCCGAGGAAGTCCAGGTCGGCCCAGGGGCGCTCGGCGAGGTCGCGGGGCACGTGCAGCCGCTTGGACTCGCCCTTGGTGCAGTTCACGAACGCGGCACGGATCTGCTGCTCGGTCAGGGGCTCCATGACTGCCACGGTAGGTTTCCTAAAACCTTTAGGCAAACGCATAATGGGTTATGGCACGCGCGGGACTGACCACGGAACGCCTCACCCGGGCAGGGGCGGAGTTGGCCGACGAGGTCGGCTTCGACCAGGTGACCCTGTCGGCCCTGGCCCGACGCTTCGACGTCACGGTAGCGAGCCTCTACTCACACCTGAGCAACTCCCGGGACCTGCGTACCCGGATCGCCCTGCTGGCCCTCGACGAACTCGCCGTCCGGGCCGCCGACGCCCTCGCCGGGCGGGCCGGCCGGGACGCGCTGGCCGCCCTCGGCGGCGTCTACCGCGACTACGCCCGGGAGCATCCGGGGCGGTGGTCCGCCGCCCAGCTCAGGCTCGACCCGGCCACGGCCGCCGCCAGCGCCGGTGGCCGGCACGCCGAGCTGACCCGGGCGATCCTGCGCGGCTACCACCTGAGCGAGCCGGACCAGACCCACGCGGTCCGGCTGCTGGGCAGCGTCTTCCACGGCTACGTCAGCCTGGAGCTGGGTGGTGGGTTCAGCCACAGCGCCCCGGACACCGAGCAGACCTGGACCCGGGTCATCGACGCCCTGGACGCCCTGCTGCGCCACTGGCCCGCGCCCTGACCACCGCTGCCGGCCCATGCGCGGACCGCCGCCCCGCGCACATACCGCCGCCCCACTGACCGCCGGCCCGTCGGCCGTTCAGCCGCCCCGGGCGAACAGGGCCAGGCGTACCCGGTTCGGGCTGTCCGTCTTGGTCATCAGGCTGGTGATGTGCGTCTTGACCGTGGTCACCCCAATGTGCAGCCGGTCGGCGATCTCGGTGTTCGACAGCCCCTCGGCCACCAGATCCAGCACGTCCCGCTCGCGGGCGGTCAGGCCCGACACCGGCCTCCGTAGCTCCACGCGGGCCTGCACCGCCCGTCGGACCAACCGCTGCAACACCTCCTCGCTGAACGGACTGGCCCCGGCGGCGGCCCGCCGGACCCCGTCGATCAGATCGGCCGGCGGGGCGTCCTTGAGTAGGAAACCGCAGGCACCGGCGGTCAACGCGGGAAAGAGGTGGTCGTCGTCGCCGAACGTGGTCAGCACCAGCACCCGGGCTGCGGGCCGGTCGGCGAGGATGCGACCGGTCGCGGTGATCCCGTCGACACCGGGCATCCGCAGGTCCATCACCACCACGTCGGGGACGAGCCGGGCGGCCAGGGTGACCGCGTCGCGGCCGTTGTCGGCCTCCCCGACGACCTCGATGTCGGGCTGAGCCTCGCAGAGCATCCGCAGGCCCGCGCGGATCAGGTGCTGGTCGTCGACCAGCAGCACCCGGATCACGCCGGCTCCGCCGCGTACGGCCCGCCGGAGCCGGGTGGCGGGGACGCCGCACCGGCCCGCCCGGCCGTAGGCGCGCCCGCACCGGCCGGCGACACACCGGGAAAGGACGGCGGTCCGGCCGGCGACGCAGCGGCAACGGGCGATGGCCCGGCCGGGAACGAGCCGGGAGCGGACGGCTGCCCGCCCGGGGGCGAGCCGACGCCGGTCGGCACCCGGGCGGGCAGCACGGTGCGGGCCCGCCAGCCGGTGCCGGCCGGGCCGGCGTCCAGCCGCCCGCCGAGCACCTCGACGCGTTCCCGCATGCCGGTGATGCCGTGTCCACCGCCGGGCGGCACCGCCGCCGGGGCCCAGCCCCGCCCGTCGTCGGACACCTCCCAGTGGACGGCGTCGTCGACGACCGACACCGACAACCGCGCCCGCGCGGATGTGCCGGCGTGCTTCACCACGTTCGTCAGCGCCTCCTGGGTCAACCGGAGCACCGCCAGGCCCCGTACCGCGTCGAGCGCGCCCACCGCCGGGTCGACCTCCGCCTCCACCGTCACCCCGGCCTGCCGGGCCCGGTCGACCGCCGCGCCGAGCGCGGTCGGCAGCGCCGACGGCTCGATCGAGGTCAACGCCGCGTCCCCGTGCGCCACGTCGGGGTCACGCAGCACCGCGACCAGTCCCCGCAGATCCGCCAACGCCGCCGTCCCGGTCGCGTGCACGTCGTCGAAGACCGCGCCCACCCTGGGGTCCAGGTCGGTGAGGACGTGCCGGGCGACACCGACGCGCAGCACCATCGACGCCACGTGGTGCGCGACCACGTCGTGCAGCTCACGGGCGATGGCGCTGCGTTCGTCGGCGCGCGCCGCCCGACTGTCCGACTCGCGTCGGAGCTGCTCGGCCCGAGCCCGCTCCTCGGCCTGCCGGGCGAGTTCCCGGTTGGTCCGCACCACCGTGCCGACCAACAGCGGCAGGCCGACGTCCGCCAGCAGCCCGAACACCATTGCGGTGACGCCCTGGGACGCGTGGCCGGAGCGGCCGAACCCCGCGATCACGGCCAACGCTCCGGCGCCCCACCAGGCGGTCCTCGGCCGTGGGGTCCGCATGGTCAGTTCGAGCAGCCCCCAGCTCGCCCCCACCTGGTTGATCGTGGTGTCGTCGAGGACCACGATCGCGACCGCCAGCAGCACGGTCTGCGCCGTCAGGTTCATCAGTGGCCGGCGGTGCGACACCAGCGCGACGGTGAACGCGGTCACGGCCAGCGTCCACTGCGCGCCCGTCGGCGGCTGACCAGCCTCCACGGTGAACAGGAGGTAGCCGAGGCCGCTGAGGTCGAGCAGGACCATCCGTACGAGGGTGTCCCGTGCGTCGAACAGTCGTCCCACCCAGCCCACAGGAGTCAGCCTACGGATCGGGGGGCGGGAGCAGCAGCCCCGGTCGGGCCGGTCCAGCGGGTCCGCAGCGCCAGGTAGCCGGCCAGCCCGAGCGGCCCGAGCAGGATCGTCACCACCAGCACCGGGGCCATGACCAGCGCCGGCACCCCACGCTCCCGGCTGTCGAGCCAGACCCACCGGCCGACGAACAGGTCGAACCCGATCAGGTGCGCCCAGGCCGCCGCCGCGCCGACGTCGGTGCCGAACAGGTCACGTACGCCGGTCAGGGTCGGCGAGATCACCACCGGGAGCACCTCGCCGAGCGCCGGAAGCACCAGCACCGCGTAGACCACCAGGACCGGCGCCACGATCAGCGGCGACCGGATGATCCGGGTGGTCCACGACCAGCCCGGCAGCAGGATCATCAGCGCCCAGAACGGCGCGGCCAGCGCGAAGGTCAGCGAGAACCAGGTGGCGGTCACGCGGCCAGCACCAGTTCCGGACGACGCCGCCGGGCCACCACCGCCACCACGGCGACCGTGGTCGCCGCCGCCAGGGCGGCCAGCGCGGTGAGCGTGGTCAGGTCCGGACGCAGCAGCGGCTGGCCCCGCAGCGCCTGCCAGGTCAACAACACGGTGAGTACGCCGTACCCGGCCCCCGCGACGACCAGCAGCCCGACCCGGCTCCGCTCGTCCAGCCAGCGGTCCAGGTAGCGGCGCAGCAGGAACGCCAGGATCGGCAGCGCCTGCATGGCGTGCAGCCCCACGAAGTGCCCGATCCGCAGGTCACCCCCGGTGGTGCTCCACCCGAGGATCGGCAGCCCCGGCCCGCCGTCGGGCACGCCCACACTGTGCGCCCCGGCGATCCCCTCCGCCCCGGCCCGATCCGGGCGCACCATCGGGAACGCCACCAGCATCCCCAGCGCGGACAAGCCGAGCCCCAGACCCACCGCCCAGGTGGTGGCCCGGTCCCGGGCCCGCCGCACCAGCAGCACGACCGCGACGACCACGTGCGCGACGAACAACACCATGATCGCCATTCCCATCACCTGCCAGAGCGCGGCGTTGAGCGCGCTGGTCTCGTTGTAGTGGCTGGTCGTGCCGCGCAACACCTGCCCGACGATCACCAGCATCTCGACCAGGGCCACCGCCACCACCACGCCGGCCGACCACTCCGCGACCCGGCTGCGGCGCGGCAGTTGCGCCAGCATCCAGGCGAGGGTAGCTCCGTACAGCACGAAGGACACCGAGAACTTGAACGGCTTGAGCCAGATCGGCACGCCGGTGAGCACCCGCCCGTCGACGACCACGCCGACGGCGGTGACGACGGCGAGCACCGCCGCCGCCATGCTGAGCACCAGCAGGGGGCGGTGCCGGCCGGCCGCCCGGGACATCACATCAGTCATACGGAGACTCTCGCCAGCCGCCGGCCCGACCGCGCCCGACCGGAGGCCCCGATCACGGCCCCCGGTCGGAGGCCACCTCCTCCCCAGGGTGGAGGAGTGCCGTGCCCGTCCGGTCGCCGACGCCGCCAATGGCCTCCGGGTGGGGGGTGACCGGCGGACGGACAGCGGGGACGGCGCGACATCCACCGGGCGGCCGGGGACCGGCGGGTAGATTGACGGCATCGAGAACGCTCAGTACCTTGAGGCGGAAAGCGCTTACCTTGGGCGTCCACCGCCCAGCACCTCCCCGGGACGGCCCAGGTCGCACCCGGGCCACCACCTCGCGCCGGTGATCCGGGCCGGTCCGACGCGGGAAGGCCCATCTCCACGATGGGTGTCCGGGTAGCAGCCGCCTACCCCGACACCGGCGGGCACCGGTGCCGGGGCCTGCACAGGCGGGCTTCGTACACCAACCCCCAGGAGAAGACCATGATCTACCGACAGCGTCGGACGGCACTGTGGATGTCCGCAGTGGCCGCGACGGCGCTCACCGCGGCCGGAGTCGTGATCACCGCGAACGCCGCCCAGGCTGCGGCCGGTTGCCGGATCGACTACACGGTGTCCACCCAGTGGTCCGGTGGTTTCACCGCGAGCGTCAACCTCACCAACCTGGGCGACCCGCTCAGCGCCTGGACGGCCACCTGGACGTTCGGTGCCGGGCAACGCGTCGACCAGGGATGGAACGCCACGTTCAGCCAGAGCGGCAGCGCGGTCAGCGCCGGGGACGCCGGCTACAACGGGGCGGTCGCCACCAACGGCACGGTCTCGTTCGGCTTCAACGGCACCTGGACCGGCAGCAACCCGGTCCCGACGAACTTCGCGGTCAACGGGGTGGCCTGCACCGGCGGCGTCACCCCCACCACCGGCACCCCCACCACGCCGCCCCCGACGACCGCACCGCCCACCACACCCCCGCCCACGACGCCGCCGCCGACCACATTCCCGCCGACCACCCCGCCACCCACGACGCCCCCGCCGTCGGGCAGCACGCTGTACGTGGCACCGAACGGCAGCGCCGGTGCGGCCGGCACCCAGGCGAACCCGACCACCCTCGCCTCGGCCATCACCCGGGTCACCGCCGGCGGGACGATCTACGTCCGGGCCGGCACCTACAACCTGGCGCAGACGGTGACCATCGCTCCCGGCAACAACGGCACCGCCAGCGCCCGTAAGAAGCTGTTCGCCTACCCGGGTGAGAAGCCGGTGCTGAGCTTCGCGGCGATGAGCGAGGACCCGGCCAACCGGGGGCTCGCCCTGAACGGGTCGTACTGGCACCTCCAGGGCATCGTCGTCGAGCGGGCCGGCGACAACGGGATCTTCGTGGGGGGCAGCAACAACATCATCGAGCGGACGGTGACCCGGTTCAACCGCGACAGCGGGCTCCAGCTCTCCCGGATCGCCTCCAGCACCCCGCGCGACCAGTGGCCGGCCAACAACCTGGTGCTGAGCGCCGAGTCGCACGACAACGCCGACTCCGACGGGGAGGACGCCGACGGCTTCGCCGCCAAGCTCACCGTCGGCAGCGGCAACGTCTTCCGGTACGCGGTGTCCCACCACAACATCGACGACGGGTGGGACCTCTACACCAAGACCGACACCGGGCCGATCGGCGTGGTGACCATCGAGGATTCCCTGGCCTACAACAACGGCACGCTCAGCAACGGCACCCAGAACGGCAACGGTGACCGCAACGGCTTCAAGCTCGGCGGCGAGGACATCGGCGTCAACCACGTCGTGCGGCGGACCATCGCCTACCGCAACGGCAAGCACGGGTTCACCTACAACCGCAACCTCGGCTCGATGTCGATCTCCAACAACCTGAGCATCGACAACACCGAGCGCAACTTCTCGTTCGACGGCGGCAGCTCGGTGTTCCGGAGCAACACCTCGTGCCGCAGCGGCAGCGGCGCGAACGACAAGATCGTCGGCAACAGCGACAGCTCCAACCAGTTCTGGAACGGCAGCAACGGCTCCCGCTGCGCGTCGTACACCGGGGCCATCGGTTGGTCCTTCGCCTCCGACGGACGGCTGGTGGTGACCCTCGGCGGCCGGCAGGTCACCCTGTAACCGCCCTGGTCAGGGTGGTGGCCCGGCCGGTCGGACCGGCCGGGCCACCACTGCGGGCCGCCCCGGTCGACGCGACGGCCCGGCCGGCGGCGCGCCGGTGGCGGTTCGGCGGCGGCCATCGCCGGGGGCGACTGTGCAAGGCGCGGGCCGGAACCGGGCACCCGGAGGGCGGCCCCATCACCGGGTGAGGCCGACCAGCGTGGCCAGTCGCGCGACGCCGGCCGCGGTGGGCCGGCCCCGGGCGATCTCGGCGATCACCGTACGCGCCGCCGGTCGGCACCGTACCTCGGCCGGCGCGATGCCGTCCGCGTCGACCAGCACCCGACCGGCCCCGAACAGGTCACCGACCTGGAGGTACGCCCGTGCGGCGTCGACCAGGTAGGCGGCCCGGTGCTCGGCGGGAAGAAGCCGCCACCCCGCCCGACGGATCACCTGTTCGTGCCGGTAGACAGCCTCCCCACCGTCGCCCACCTCGATCGCTGCCACCACCCGGGCCAGCTCGACGGCGACCGGCCCGAAGCAGATCCGGTGGGGATCGTCACCGCCCCCGACCCGGGTGGCGATCCCGGCGGTCAGGTCGATCAGCTCGTCGGCCCGGTGGGTGTCGCCGTGCTCGGCGGCAGCCAGGGCGGCCTGGAGCAGCAGCGTCCCGCAGAGCGCCTGCCGCGCCACCGTGGCGTCGCGTACCGGCCTCGGGGCGACGCGACGCGCGGCGGCCACGGTCACCGCGAGCGCCAACTGACCACGGCTCAGCGCGCGCAGCGCCTGCCCCACCGCCACGGCCGCCGTCCCCGCCAGTACCGGATCATCGCCGGCCACGGTCATCGCCCGGTCAGCGGCCAGCCAGCCGAGGTCAGCCTCGCCGAGCTTCACCAGCACCGCCGAGGCGACCCGGTACGTCTGCACCAACAGGTCCGCCGCCTCGGGCGCTGTCGCGTGCCGGCTCCGCGCGGCGTCGAGCAACCCCGGCAGCGCCCGCACCACCTGCGCGTAGTGCGCGTGCTGGTAGGTCAACCAGGCGTGCTCGACGTGCCGTTGCAGTTCCGCCGATGACACCACGCCGGCAGCGACGTGGTAGCGGGCGAGGGCGGCCCGCAACCCATCCACCCCGTCCCCCTCGCCGACCTGCGCCGACGACGGCAGCCGGGTCCCGAGCAGTACCGCAGGATCGATCCGCAACACCTCGGCGATCTCCTGGATCACCGAGTACCGGTCCAACGCGCGGACCCCGCGTTCGACCTTGTCCACCCAGCTCTTCGACTTGCCGAGCCGGTCCGCGAGCATCTGTTGGGTCATCCGCCGCCGCACCCGCCAGCGCGCCACCCGCCGCCCGACCGGCAGGTCGTCAGCGCCCACGCCGCCACCGCCGATCCGGCACCGCGCGCGTCGTGTCCTCGACGGGTATCCGCTCCGCCTCGGCCTGCGCGAGAATGCGACGCCGAGCCGCCTCCCGCTCGACCGCCTCGACCCGCTCGCCAGAATCCGGCGATAAATGCTGATCATCTTCAGCAGGTCCGGCCGGACGTTGGTACCACTTCCATCTAGGCATGCGGCTCCATCCTCGATTTCGACCTGAGGAAGCTAACTCTACTAGCAGAGTAGACAGTGATAGCACTGATGTAACAACAGACATACTAGACATGGCTAGCTGTGACAGCTGATCTACTGGCGTTCATGAGCGGCTACGTTCCGACTTTTCGGGTTGTCATCAACGACATCCGGAAGTCGATCGCCTCGGGACAGCTCAAAGCGGGCGACAAGCTTCCCTCACTGCCTGAACTCGCCGAGCAGTACGACTGCTCCATCGGCACTGTGCGACGGGCAATCGAACATCTCCAGATCACCGGCGAGCTTCAGGGGCGGCAGGGCAAGGGCACCTACGTGACCGGGAGATCGGCCGAGGGTTCCTGAGCTTCCCCACCCTCCGCACCAGGCTCGTCGGCTGTCATCGAACGCGGGCGTCCAGGCGAGAGTGTCATCGCCCCACGAGGCGTATGACGCGCAGGCATAAATATGACAGACAGTCATAACGCTCTTAGCGCATGCTACTTCCGCTACGACCGTGACCCACGGTGACGAATCACCGCGCCGGCCGCCTAAAGACTGGGCGAACCGCCGCGAAAAGCCACCCGAGGACCGGGCGAGCAGCACGGACCCCTCCAACGGCGCACGCGGCGCGCCGCGGCGTTCAGAGGGCCACGATCGCCGCCGTCTCCGCCGGCAACTCGACCCGGTCGCGCGTCACCGTGACGCCCTCCCCGGTGGTGAGCAGGACCCGACGCGCCACCCCGGGCAGGGTGACCCGCTGCGGCCGACCGGCGAGGTTCGCCACCACCAGGCAGCCGCCCCGGCGCACCACCAGGAACTGGTCGCCGTGGCGCACCTCCACCTGGTGCAGGCGGGGGTCGGACAGGTCGGGGCGGGCCTTGCGCAGCGCGATCAGCCGCCGGTAGAAGTCGTACATCTCGCGGTGTTCGGGTTTGTCCAGCTCGGCCCAGTCGAGCCGGGAGCGCAGGAAGGTCTGCGGGTCCTGCGGGTCCGGCACGTCGCCCGGTGGCCAGCCGTGCGCGGCGAACTCGCGCCGCCGGCCGGTGGCCACCGCCGCCGCCAACTCCGGCTCGGGATGGCTGGTGAAGAACTGCCACGGCGTGCTGGCCGCCCACTCCTCCCCCATGAACAGCATCGGGGTGAACGGCCCGGTCAGCAGCAGCATCGCCCCGACCCGCAGCAGCGCGGGCGACAACCCGGCGGAGATCCGGTCGCCGGTGGCCCGGTTGCCGATCTGGTCGTGGTTCTGCAGGTAGGCCACGAACCGGTGCCCGGGGGTGGCGTGCCGGTCCACCGGGCGGCCGTGGCTGCGGTTGCGGAAGCTGGACCAGGTGCCGGCGTGGAAGAACGCCCCGGTCAGCACGTCGGTCAGGCACTCCAGCGAGCCGAAGTCGCCGTAGTAGCCCTGCCGCTCCCCGGTGAGCAGGGTGTGCAGGGCGTGGTGGGCGTCGTCGTTCCACTGGGCGTGCAGGCCGTAGCCGCCCGCCTCGCGGGCGGTGATCAGCCGGGGGTCGTTGAGGTCGGACTCGGCAATCAGCGACAGCGGCCGGCCCAGGTGGGCGGCGAGCGCCTCCACCTCGACCGCCATCTGCTCCAGCACGTGCACGGCCCGGGAGTCGGGCATCGCGTGCACGGCGTCCAGCCGCAGGCCGTCGACGTGGTAGTCGCGCAGCCACATCAGCACCGAGTCGATGATGTAGCGGCGTACCCCGTCGGAGTGCGGGCCGTCGAGGTTGACCGTGCGACCCCAGGAGTTGTCCTGCTCGGTCAGGTACGGCGCGAAGCTCGGCGCGTAGGCCCCGGAGGGCCCGAAATGGTTGTAGACGACGTCGAGGATCACCCCCAACCCCTTGGCGTGAGCGGCGTCGACCAGGCGTTTCAGCCCGTCCGGCCCGCCGTAGGGTTGGTGCGGGGCGAACCAGCAGACCCCGTCGTAGCCCCAGTTGTGCGCGCCGTTGAAGGCGTTCACCGGAAGCAGCTCGATCAGGTCGACACCGAGGTCGACCAGGTGGTCGAGGCGGTCGATCGCCGCGTCGAAGGTGCCCTCCGGGGTGAACGTGCCGACGTGCAGCTCGTAGAGGATGCTGCCGGGCAGTTGGCGGCCGGGCCAGCCCTGGTCGGTCCAGGCGAACGCGGCGTGGTCGTAGCGGCGGCTCGGTCCGTGCACCCCGGCCGGCTGCCAGGCCGAGCGCGGGTCGGGCAGCGGGGTGTCATCGTCGTCGAGCAGGAACGCGTAGTCGGTGCCGGGGCCGGCGGCGGGCACCTCGACCCGCCACCAGTCGTCCGGCCCGGCCCGCATGTCGTGGTCGGCGACGCCGGGCAGGTGCAGCCGGACCCGGGCGACGTCGGGTGCCCAGACGGTGAACTCGGTCATGCGGCAGCCTCCACGGGGTCGGTGGGAGCCAGGGGGGTGGGCGCGAGGAGAGCGACGGGGTAGGTGCTCAGCAGATCATGAAGGAGCAGCTCAGAACCACTGTAGACCCGTCCGGTGAACACGTCGGTAACACTGTTGCCGGGCATCGACAGCACGGTGCCGCGCCAGCCGCCGTCGCGGGCCAGCCGCACCGGCAGCCGGGTCGCCACCGCGATCGCGCCACCCCGGTCGAAGGCGACCGCGTGCCCGGCGGCCGGCCCGTGCGCGGCGACCGGACGGTAGCCGTCGAACAGCTCCGGGTGGTCCCGGCGCAGCCGCAGCGTGCGGGAGACCACCAGCAGCTTGGCCGCGCCGTCGGCGGCCACCGCCGGCCGCCAGCCGGCGTCGAGCCGGGCCAGCAGCTCCCGGCGTACGGCGAAGTCGACCGGGCGGCGGTTGTCCGGGTCGACCAGGGAGTTCTCCCACAACTCGGTGCCCTGGTAGGTGTCCGGCACCCCGGGCATGGCGAGCTGCACCAGCTTCTGGCCGAGCGCGTTGGACCAGCCGGCCGGGGTCAGCTCGGCGGCGAACGCGCTGATCTCGGCATGCAACTGCGGGTCGTCGTACATCCGGTCGACCAGGGCGTGCAGGTCGTGCTCGAAGGCCGGGTCGGGGTCGGCCCAGCTCGTCGACGCCGACGCCTCCCGGGCGGCCTTCTCGACGTAGGCGTGCAGGCGCTCCCGGTCGATCGGCCAGGCCCCCACGGCGGTCTGCCACAGCAGGTGGGCGAAGGCCGGATCGGCCAGCGGCGCCCGCTTCGTCCAGTCGCCGACCTGCTCCGCCCAACGGGCCGGCAGCTCGGCGAGCACGGCGAGCCGGGCCCGGACGTCCTCGCCGCGTTTGGTGTCGTGGGTGGACAGCGTGGTCATGCTGGCCGGCCAGCGGACCTGTCGGGCGGTGGCGAACCGGTGGAACTCCGCCGGCGGCACCCCGAAGTGGGCGGGCGAGCCACCGACCTCGTTCAGGGCGACGAACCGGCTCCACCGGTAGTAGGCGGTGTCCTCCACCCCCTTGGCCATCACCGCGCCGGTGAGCTGCGGGAACCGGGCGGCCAGCTCATGCTCGGGGCGGCGCAGCAGCGCCGTCACCGCGTCCAGGGTGGCGGTGAGCTCGGGCCGGCGGCGGCCGGCCTCGGCGCGGGCGGCGGCCAGGTGCCGGGCCCCGTGCGGCGGATAGCCCCGGTAGACCGGGAAGCAGGCGGCCAGCTCGGCCAGGGCCGCCCGGGTGGCGTCCCGGTCGAGGTCGGGGGCGAGCGCGGCGAGCCGGCTCAGCTCGGCGGCGAGCAGCCGGGTGGCGGCCTCGTGCTTGGTGGTGTGGGTGAGGTCCTGCCAGGAGGTGTGCCGGCCGGTGAGCCGGGCGTCGAGGGCGGTGAAGTCACCCTCCGCCCGACCGTCGACGAACAGGCCGCAGACCGCAGCCAGCGCGTCGTAGCCGGTGGTGCCCTGCACCGGCCAGTCCGGCAGCTCCTCGCCGTACTCCAGGATCTTCTCCACCACCAGCCAGGCGTGCGGGGCGGCGGCCCGCAACCGGGTCAGGTAGCCGGCGGGGTCGCGCAGGCCGTCGGGGTGGTCGACGCGGATGCCGTCGACCTCACCGGCGGCCACCCAGCGCAGCACCTCGGCGTGGGTGGCGTCGAAGACCGCCGGGTCCTCCACCCGCAGCCCGGCCAGGTCGGACACGGCGAAGAACCGGCGGTACGTCAGCTCGGCGTCGCCGCGCCGCCAGGAGACCAGCTCGTAGTGCTGCCGGTCGTGCACCTCGCGCGGGCTGCCGTCGGCGGTGCCGTCGGCGATCGGGAACCGGTGCTCGTGGTAGCGCAGCTCCCCGTCGACGACCTTGAGATCGTCGGTCGCGTCGGGGCTGTCGGCGAGCACCGGCAGCAGCAACCGGCCCCGGTCCCAGTCGACGTCGAACCAGTCGGCGTACGTCGAGGCCCGCCCCCGGCGCAGCACGTCCCACCAGGCCGGGTTGGCGGCCGGCTGGGCGACCCCGGCGTGGTTGGGCACGATGTCGACGACCAGGCCCAGCCCGGCCGCCCGCAACGCCCGGACCAGCCGCTGCCGGCCGGCCTCCCCGCCCAGCTCCGGGTTGACCGCGCGGTGGTCGACCACGTCGTAGCCGTGCGCGGAGCCGGGGGTCGCGGTGAGCAGCGGCGCGCTGTAGAGGTGGCTGACGCCCAGGTCGGCGAGCCAGTCGGCCAGTTCGGCGGTGGTGTCCAGGTCGAAGCCGGGTCGGACCTGGATGCGGTACGTCGACCCGACCGTCGCCGTCGAGTCGGGTGGGGGCTGTGCGGGCATGTCAGACCGTCCTCTCCAGGACCACCAGGGAACGGTCCGGCACGCAGACCGCGCCGCCCGCCTCGACCACCGTCGGCTTCTCCGGGTCCGGTTCCGCCGTGCTGATCACCAACTCCCACCGCTGGCCGAACTCCGCACCGGGCAGGGTGAAGTCCAGCGGCGCGTCGTGGGCGTTGAAGCAGAGCAGGAACGAGGTGTCCCGGTGCCGCTGGCCGTACTGGCCGCGTTCGGGGATGCCGTCGCCGTTGACGAACAGGGCCACCGAACGGCCGAAGTCGTTGCCCCAGTCCTCGCCGGTCATCTCCCGGCCGTCGGGGGTGTACCAGGCCAGGTCCGGCAGCCCCGCCTCGGCGGTACGGCCACCGACGGGCAGGCCGGTGAAGAACCGGCGGCGACGGAACACCTGGTGCCGGTTGCGGAAGTCGGTGAGCCGCTGGACGAAGGCCAGCAGTTCGTCGTCGGCCTGTCCCCAGTCCACCCAGGCCAGCTCGCTGTCCTGGCAGTAGGCGTTGTTGTTGCCGTGCTGGGTGCGGCCCAGTTCGTCGCCGTGGCCGAGCATCGGCACGCCCTGGGAGAGCATCAGGGTGGCCAGGAAGTTGCGTCGCTGCCGGGCCCGCAGGGCGGTGATGCCCGGGTCGTCGGTCTCCCCCTCGACGCCGCAGTTCCAGGACCGGTTGTGGCCCTCGCCGTCGCGGTTCTCCTCGCCGTTGGCCTCGTTGTGCTTGTCGTTGTACGACACCAGGTCGTTGAGGGTGAACCCGTCGTGGCAGGTGACGAAGTTGATGCTGTGGAAGGGGCGGCGGCCGTCGTCCTGGTAGAGGTCGGCCGAGCCGGAGATGCGGGAGGCGAACTCGGCCAGGGTGGCCGGCTCACCGCGCCAGAAGTCGCGGACCGTGTCGCGGTACTTGCCGTTCCACTCCGTCCACAGGGGCGGGAAGTTGCCGACCTGGTAGCCGCCGGGGCCGACGTCCCACGGCTCGGCGATCAGCTTCACCTGGCTGACCACCGGGTCCTGCTGCACCACCTCGAAGAAGGTGGAGAGCCGGTCCACCTCGTAGAACTCGCGGGCCAGGGTGGCGGCGAGGTCGAACCGGAACCCGTCGACGTGCATCTCGGTCACCCAGTAACGCAGCGAATCCATGATCAGCTGGAGTGAGTGCGGGCTGCGCACGTTGAGGCTGTTGCCGGTGCCGGTGTAGTCGACGAAGTAGCGCTTGTCCTCTTCGGACAACCGGTAGTAGCTGGGGGCGTCGACGCCCTTGAAGCTCAACGTCGGGCCCAGGTGGTTGCCCTCGGCGGTGTGGTTGTAGACCACGTCGAGGATGACCTCGATGCCGGCGGCGTGCAGCGCCTTGACCATGCCCCGGAACTCCTGCACCTGCTGGCCGAGGCGGCCCAGCGCGGAGTAGCCGTGGTGCGGGGCGAAGAAGCCGATGCTGTTGTAACCCCAGTAGTTGCGCAGGCCGAGGTCGGCCAGCCGGTGATCGTGCACGAACTCGTGCACCGGCATCAGCTCGATCGCGGTCACCCCGAGCCGCCGGAAGTAGTCGATCATCACCGGGGAGGCGATCGCCGCGTACGTGCCGCGCAGCTCCTCCGGGATGTCGGGGTGGCGCATGGTCAGCCCGCGTACGTGCGCCTCGTAGATCACCGAGTGGTGGTACGGGGTGCGCGGCGGCCGGTCGTTGCCCCAGTCGAAGTAGGGGTTCACCACCACCGACTTGGGCATGAACGGGGCCGAGTCGGTCTCCGACATTCGGTCCGGGTCACCGCCCAGCTCGTAGTCGTAGACCGCCGGGTCCCAGCTCACCTCCCCGTCGACCGCCTTGGCGTACGGGTCGAGCAGCAGCTTGTGCGGGTTGCACCGGACCCCGTTGGCCGGGTCGTACGGGCCGTAGACCCGGTAGCCGTACCGCTGGCCCGGCTCGATCCCCGGGATGTACGCGTGCCAGACGTACGCGTCGACCTCGCGCAGCTCGACCCGCCGCTCGGCGCCAGTGTCCCACTCGTCGAACAGGCACAACTCGATCTTCTCGGCGACTTCCGAGAAGATCGCGAAGTTGGTGCCCATCCCGTCATAGGTGGCGCCCAGGGGGTAACGCTCACCCGGCCAGACCTGCATGTCGCTCCTTAGGCCCATGATCATGAGCACACCGGCCGAGTCGGGGACCGCCGGGCGCACGCCGCTAATGCCCTGCGGCCGGGCCGGTCAATCCACCCGTTCGGACGGCCCCCGACTTCCACCCGTCCGAGGGGTCACGCACCTTCAGGTGTCGTCCGTCACGATAGGCCCTTTCGAGATGCGCCGGGCCGCCCGATGCCCTTTGCTAGACGCGACGCGCCCGCGCGGGCACGTCGCCCCTCGGCCCTCGGCCACCCCCACCACCGCCCCCTCCCGCCGTCACCGCTGCCGGCGTGATCGCGTGCGCATGGACGGAGATTGATGTGACCACCCTGCGGGTCAGCGACCAGCTCGCGACCGCTGTGGACCGGACCTGCCGGCCCACCCCCACCTTCCGGCCCCAGGTCCCCCAGCAGGGCGGCGGCTCCGGCGTGCCCCCGCGCACCCGACGCATCCTGATGCTCTCCTGGGAGTACCCGCCGGTGCTGGTGGGCGGGCTCGGCCGGCACGTGCACGCCCTGTCGGTGGCGCTGGCCGCCGCCGGGCACGAGGTCACCGTCGTCACCCGGCACACCGAGGGCGCGCCGCTGGAGGAGTACGCCGACGGCGTGCGGATCGTCCGGGCCGCCGAGGACCCGGTCACCTTCCCGCTGGCCACGGACTCCCTGCTGGCCTGGACGATGGCGTTCAACCACACGCTGACCCGGGCCGCCCTGCGGGCCGCCGAGTCCGGCGCGTACGACGTGATCCACGCCCACGACTGGCTGGTCGCGCACACCGCCATGACGCTGCGCGCCCACCTGGACGTGCCGCTGGTCAGCACCATCCACGCGACCGAGGCCGGCCGGCACCAGGGCTGGCTGCCGGGCGAGATGAACCGCACCATCCACGGCGTCGAGCAGTGGCTGGCCGCCGAGTCCGGCCGGGTCATCGTCTGCTCCCGGTACATGCGCGACGAGGTCGGCGCGCTGTTCGACGTGCCGACCGGCCGGGTCGACGTGGTCCCCAACGGGGTCGAGCCGCACCGTTGGAAGGTGCCGACCTCGGCGGTCACCGCGGCCCGCGCCCGGTTCGCCGGGGACGGGCCGCTGGTCACCTTCGCCGGCCGGCTCGTCTATGAGAAGGGCGTCCAGCACCTGCTCGCCGGCCTGCCCCGGCTGCGCGACCGGCATCCCGGCCTGCGCGCGGTGATCGTCGGCGACGGGCCGTACAAGGCGGAGTTGGAGGCCGAGGTGCACCGGCTCGGGTTGGGCGACACGGTCGCCATGCCCGGTTTCCTCGGCGGCACCGACCTGCCGGCCGTGATGGCCGCCTCGGACTGCTTCGCGGTGCCCAGCATCTACGAGCCGTTCGGGATGGTCGCCCTGGAGGGGGCGGCGGCCGGCGCGCCGCTCGCGGTGTCCGAGACCGGTGGGCTGGCCGAGATCGTCGAGCCGGGGGTGACCGGGATGACCTTCGCCCCGGAGGACCCAGCCGACCTCACCGAGGCCGTCCACGCGCTGCTGTCGGACCGGGACCGCGCCCGGGTGCTCGCCCGCCGGGCCCGCGCCATGGTGCACGAGCAGTACGGCTGGTCGGCGATCGCCCAGCGCACCGCGGCGGCGTACGCCTCGGCGATCGTCGGGGACGCCGCGTTCACCGCGCAGCGGGCCGAGCAGCGGATGGCGACCGGCCGGGTCACCGCCCCGATCCCGGCCGGCAACCTGCTCGTCGCCGCCGGCCTGCGCTGACCGCCGGACCCCGACGCCCGGTCCCCCGTACGCGAGAAGGCCGCCGACCCCCAGCGGGGTCGGCGGCCTTCGTCGGGACCGGGGTCAGCGCTGCGAGATCGCGGTGAACTCCCGCTCGGGCGCACCGGTGTAGATCTGCCGGGGCCGGCCGATCTTCGTCTCCGGGTCGCTGATCATCTCGCGCCACTGGGCGATCCAGCCGGGCAGCCGGCCCAGCGCGAACAGCACCGTGAACATCTTCGTCGGGAAGCCCATCGCCTTGTAGATCAACCCGGTGTAGAAGTCCACGTTCGGGTAGAGCCGGCGGGACACGAAGAAGTCGTCGGCGAGCGCGATCTCCTCCAACTGCATCGCGATGTCCAGCAGCGGGTCCGGCTTGGCCATCCGGCCGAGCACGTCCTGGGCGGCCTTCTTGACGATGGCGGCCCGGGGGTCGTAGTTCTTGTAGACCCGGTGCCCGAAGCCCATCAGCTTCACGCCGTCCTGCTTGTCCTTCACCTTGCGGACGAAGGACGCGACGTCACCGCCGTCGGCCTCGATCTTCTCCAGCATCTCCAGCACGGCCTGGTTCGCCCCGCCGTGCAGCGGACCGAACAGGGCGTTCACCCCGGCCGAGACCGAGGCGAACAGGTTGGCGTTGCTGGAGCCGACCAGCCGGACGGTGGAGGTCGAGCAGTTCTGCTCGTGGTCGGCGTGCAGGACGAACAGCATGTCCAGCACCCGGGCCACCACCGGGTCGACCTCGTACGGCTCGGCGGGTACGCCGAAGGTCATCCGCAGGAAGTTGTCCACGTAGCCCAGCGAGTTGTCCGGGTACAGCAGCGGCTGACCGATGGACTTCTTGTAGGCGTACGAGGCGATGGTGGGGACCTTCGCCATCAGCCGGACCGTGGACATCTCCACGTGCTCGGAGTCGAACGGGTCCAGGCTGTCCTGGTAGAACGTGGAGATGGCGCTGACCGCCGAGGACAGCACGGCCATCGGGTGGGCGTCCCGGGGGAAGCCGTCGAAGAACCGGCGCATCTCCTCGTGCAGCAGGGAGTGCCGCCGGATCCGCTCGCTGAACTCGGACAGTTGCTGCTGGGTCGGCAGCTCTCCGTAGATGAGCAGGTAGGAGACCTCCAGGAAGGAGGACTTCTCCGCCAGCTGATCGATCGGGTAGCCGCGGTACCGCAGGATGCCCGCGTCACCGTCGATGTAGGTGATCGCGGAAGAACAGGACGCGGTGTTCACGAAACCGGGGTCGTATGTTGTCATCCCGGTTTCCTTGAGCAACTTACTGACCCCGATGCCCGCAGGGCCCTCGACCGCGCCCTGCACCGGCATCGAAAGCTGCCCACCGGGGTGGTCGAGCTTGACTTCCGTCATGTGGTTCCTCGCTTCGCCGGCGAATCTTCGTTGAATTGCCTTCGCTTTTACCGTAATCGCGGTCGCGGGGATACCGCCCGCCGTGGTTCTGCGGTGAGGTATGCGTCACCCGATTCCCGACCCTGCGGCGCGGAAACCCGATCCGAACCGGGGGTACGGCCGGAGCCGGACGCCGGGGACGGCACGCGGAAAAGCGGTGAAAGCCGGCGATAGCCTAGGAGAGGGTCAATTGGCGCAGTGCGCCACCGGGGCCCACCCGGTAGAGGTCCAACCGGTTCGCTCCGGCCCGGAACAGGTGGTCGTCGGGGAGGAACGCGGCGAACCGGCGGCCGCCCTGATCCTTCGGCACCACCGGGACCACCGCACCGATCCGGCCGTTGACGGCGACCGCGAGCAGCGTGCCGTCGGGCACCTGCCGCGGCACGGTGCCCCACACCAGGGCCGGCAGCTCCCCCGCCGCCGGATCGACGTGGTCGAACGCGCCCAGGTGCGCCACCGTGGCGGTGCCGCCGGACGGCTTCGCGCCCACCGTCGTGCCGACCAGCGGATGCGCAGTGGACGGGGCGGGCCGGGCCGGCACCCCGCCGGAGAGGACCACCCGCTCACCGGGCCGGTCGTAGAAGTACTTCTCGGCACGGTCGCGGGGCGGCTGCTTCGCCGACCGGCCGTCGAGCCGCCACGGGACCCGGACGTGCACCTCGTCGGCGATGGTGGGCAGCAGGTCGACGTGCTCCCAGTTGCGGTCGTCGACCCGGCCGGCCCGCTGACCGGGCTCCTTGACGAACATCGGCACCCAGGCCACCTCGCCGGGCGCATGCGTGATCGCGCCCATCCCCCGGCCCTGCCAGTCCCGGTGGAAACTCACCCCGTGGTCGGCGGTGAGCACGACCAGCGACCTGTCGTACAGGCCGGTGGCATGCAGTGTCCGCAGGGTCTCGCCGAGCAACCGGTCGGTGTAGCGCAGCTGGGCCAGGTGCCGGGCCCGCGCCAGGTCCACCCACCCCGCGCCGTCGTTGGGCAGGTCGTCCGGCGCCTCGTAGCGCGCCCCGGACGGCAGGTACGCCCACGGCGGGTGCGGCATCAGCAGGTGCAGGAAGTGCAGGGTCGGCCGGTCGGACTGACGCAGGCCGGCCAGGAAGTTGGTGAACCGGGCCGGCTGGTTGTCGTTGAGGCTGTCCCAGCGGAACTTCGGGTCGGCCGGGACCGGTTCGGCGGCGTCCAGGCCCACCTCGGCGGCGGTCTGCTCCCGGAACGACTCCTGCGGATCGACCCGGCTGTCCACCGGGGCGGCGATCCGGCCCAGTAGCGCGCCGCTCTCCCGCACCAGCACGCCGAGCCCCTGCTCGGGGGCGACCGGCTGCTCACAGCGGCTGGGCGGGCAGAGCCGGGTGATGCTCTCCTGCGCCCGGATGTCGTACAGGCCGCCGAGGGCGGTGAAGAGGTTGTCCGGGTACTGCGAGTAGTGCGGGGCGGCCGGCGTCGACGGGTAGCGGCCGGTCAGCACGGCCGGCAGCGCGTACGGCGTCCAGCCACTGACGCCGGTGGCGTTGCGGTACCAGGTCGAGCCGCCGGCCAGCGCGGCGAAGTTCGGGTAGCGGGTCGCGTCGATCCGCCCGTCCGGGCCGAGCAGCGAGACCAGCGGCAACTCGTCCAGGACGATCATGACGACCGGCGGGTGCGAGCCCGGACCGGCCACCCCGGCGGCCCCCTCGTGCGCACGGGGCAGCACCACCGCCGAGGCCGGCGAGGCGAACAGGAACAACCCGACGAAGACGAGCGGTCCGAGAGCCGCCACCCGCAACACCCGGCCGGGCAGCGACCAACGCCGGTGCGCCACCGCCCCACCCGCCCCGACCAGCACCGCCACCACCACCAGCGGTACGCCCCGCAGCGGCGTCACCTGCCTCCCCACCTGCACGGCCAGCCCGGCCAGCAGCAGCCCGACGACGACGGTGTGGGCAACGGCCCGGACCCGGACGCCGGCCAGCCGGGTCGCCGCCCCGAGCAGCACCACGGCGGCACCGGGCAGCACCGCGACCATCGCCACCAGGGTGAGGACGTCCCCGCTGGTGGCCCGGTGGAACAGGAAGAAGTCGGGGCTGCGCCCGAGCACGTCGAGCAACGGTTGGGTGACCGCCAGGCCGACCAGGGCGACCACCTCTGCCGCCCGGCGCAGCTCGACCCGCCAGCCGGCCGCGGTGGGCGCCCCGTCCGGCGCGGTGGGCGCGACGGAGGCCGGACGCCGGACCGGCGCACTGATGAGGGCCGGCTCAGCCACCCACCACCGCCTGGTAGAGCGTCCGGGTGCCGGAGGGCAGGTCCTGCTGGCGTTCGATCCGGCAGTGGGCGCTCAGCAGCCGGGTGAACTCGTCGCGCCGGTAGTCGGGGAAGATCCCGGCCGGCTTGTTCGCCAGCAGCCGCCGCGCCATCGGGTCCTGCGGGTCGACGAACTCCACCACCAGCCGGCCACCGGGGCGGGCGTACCCGACCAACTGGTCGACCACCTCGGGCAGCGGCACGTTGTGGCCGATCGCTAGGTGGTGCACCACGGCGAGGGCGAGGACCACGTCGGCGTGGGCCCGGGCGGCGAACCCGGCCCGCTCCACGCCCCGCCAGCCGCCGCCGGGCGACGGGTCGGCCAGGTCCATCACCAGCGGCAGGATCCGCCGGTCGCCCTCGGCACGCAGCGCCCGGTAGAGGGCGTCGACCACCGCCGGGTCCTGCTCGACGGCGACCACCTGGGCGGCGTGCCGGGCGGCGATCCGGGCGTACCGGCCGTCGTTGGCGCCCAGGTCCAGCGCGAGCCGGGTGCTGCCGCCCGCCGCCACCGCCGCCTCGACGAAGCTCTCCTTGGCGGCCCGGTCCGCCGTGGTGTAGCCGCAGGTGCGCGGATAGTCGACCCAGTGACTGCCGCCGCCCCGCCGGTCCAGCCGCCGGACCAACCGCGCCAGCCGTCGTACGGTGGCCAGGGCCAGCTGGCGGGAGTAGCCCGCGTCGCGCAGCTGGGCGGCGACCGCGCTGCTGCTGGCCTCGGCGTGCCGGGCCTGCATCGCGCCGTGCAGGTGCACGTGCGTCGGCACACCGGGCAGCAGCCGGCGGACGCCCCGGAACAGCGGTCGTAGCTGATCCGGGGTGATGCCGTCGACCCGGGCCCGCAGCCAGGGTTGGAAGTCCACCCCGAGGTGGGCCTGGAGCAGCAACGGATAGAGCAGGGTCTGGCAGAACTGCCGGTAGCCGGCCCACGGCTCGCCCTCGGTCAACGGCGTGAACGAGCCGATGTCGATGAAGACCGGCATCGCCCCCCGCCACTGGAGGTTGTAGGCCGAGCCGTCCTTGACGGTGAACCCCGCCTCCAGGGCCCGGCCCAGGATCTCCAGGTGCAGCAGGGCGGCGTCCCGCAGCATGCCGAACGACCACTCGTACGGGTGCGAGACGAACGGGATGCGCTCGTGCCGCAGCACCGTGGTCCACCCGGTGTCCGGCAGCGTCGCCGGGTCCACCGCCGAGGTGGCGCAGACCTTGCCCTCGGCGAGCAGCGCGGCGAAGAACCCGCTGGCCGCGAGGGCCTGCCAGTCGGCGGTGCCCTGTGGGCCGAGCCCGCGCAGCACCTGTTCGCCCAGGTGGAAGACCCGGTTGGCGGGATCGCGGAAGGAACCGGGTTCCGGCCGGATGCGGAGGTCGGCGGCGGTCATCGGTACGCCCACCCGTCAGCTGCCGGCGGGCTGGCGCGGCTGCCGCTCGGTCCGGGTCGCCTCGGCCGGTACGGCAGACTGCCGCTCGGTCGCGGTGGCCTGCCGCCCGGTCGCGGTGGCCTCGGCCTGCGCGATGGGTCGGCCGGACGGGGAGACCTCGCCGGGTGCCGAGGGCTGGCGGCGGAACCGGGCGGCCACCCGCCGCCAATAGAGCTTGGCGGCGACCGCTGCGCCCGCCGTTCCGCCGACCACCGCCTGCACGATCAGACTGCCGGACCCCGCGTCCAGGTAGGCCAGGTGCATCATCGGCCGCTCCCTTCCCTCGCCGTCATGGACCGCCGACAGGTACGCCACGATGAGGCATTTGCACCTGAAAGACGGATTACTCCCTGGACACCGTACGTCGTCCGGTCCTCCCGCGAGGGGCACATGGTTCCCTCCGCCCGGTCCGTTCCGTTCAAGACCCCGGCGTCGGTGCCGCCCTACGCTGACCGCATGACGCCTCAGTTCGACCTCATCGGCAGCGCGGTCAGCGACATGGCCCGCACCCTGGACTTCTACCGCCGGCTCGGGCTGGACATCCCCGCCGACGCCGACCACGAGGACCACGTCGAGGTCGCCCTGCCGGGTGGGCTGCGGCTGGCCTGGGACACCGTGACGATGCTGCGTGGCTTCCACCCCGACTGGACGCCACCCAGCGGCAGCCCGCGCGCCAGCCTCGCCTTCCGCTGCGCCGACCCCGCCGAGGTCGACCGGTACTGGGCCGCGCTGACCGAGGCGGGCTTCCACGGCGAGATCGCCCCCTGGGACGCCTTCTGGGGCCAGCGGTACGCCATCCTGCACGACCCGGACGGCAACGGCATCGACCTCTTCGCCCCGCTCGACCCGACCTGACCCGGCCACGGGTCGGCCGGGGTCCCACCTGCTGCCGGCGGAAGTGCCTGCGGGGCACCTGAGCCGCACCAACCCGGCTAGCTCCCGGCTCACCCGCTCGCCGCTGCCCCACTCCTCACTTCCCCCTCACCTCACCGCCCCACTCCTCACCGCCCCACTCCTCACCGCCCCACTCCTCACCGCCCGTTCCTCACGGCCCCACTCCTCACCGCCCGTTCCTCACGGCCCGTTCCTCCACTGCCCGCTCCTCACTGCCCTGGCCTGGCTACCACCCGGGTGCGGGAACCCGCCGGGAGCAGGGCCAGATGGGTGCTGTTCGGGTCCTTTCGAGCTGATGACGTCAACGATTCACTCGACCGACAGGCCCACCGGCTTCGCCGCCGGGCGGTTCGTGACGGACGGGGAGGACAGCTGGCGCGCCACCCGCTCACTCACCCCGAGCCGACCTCACCGGTCGGTGACGTCGTCAGCCCGCCCGTCCCGCGCCGAGCCAACCGACCGACACGGGGAAGGTCCTGGTGAAACCGGCAAGGGCTCCGGACCACCGCGACGGACTACGGACCGGCCACGGGTAAGGGCTCCGGACCATCACGACGGAAAGCGAACTGGCCACCGGCAAGAGCTCCAGACCACCAGGACGGAGAACGAACTGGCCACCGGCAAGAGCTCCAGACCACCAGGACGGAGAACGAACTGGTGAGTCGTTTGGGTCATCAGCTCGAAAGGACCCGGACAACACATGGTCAGCCCCGGCTGCCCGCTGTCCCGGGAGGTGGTCCGGCGCTCGGCGCGCGGGCTGGAGCACCAGGATCGTCTCGATCAGACCAGCGATGCCCACCGCGCCCCGATGTGCGTCCGATGCGTCCGATGGTGGCTTCTTCCCCAGCGCACTTCCAGGCCACCACCCGGTCCCGCCGACGTCGACGTAGCCACCCACAGCCGCGACGGGCACCGGGCGGGCACCGCCAGATGCCCGGCACCGCCAGATGCCGGAAGCCAGGCACCGGCGCTGCCAGGCAGCGCCGCAGGAGGCACGGGGGTCACCGGGCGAGCAGGGTGGTCGGCGGGACTCCGGCCAGGTCCCGGGCGTCGCGGGTGAAGTGGGCCTGGTCGGCGTAGCCGGCACGGGCAGCCACCTCGGCCAGGCCGACCCCGCGACCGGCCAGGGCGAGGGCGCGGCGCAGCCGCAGGATGCGGGCGAGGGTCTTCGGGCCGTACCCGAAGAGGGCCTGGCTGCGTCGGTGCAGGGCGCGCGGGCCGAGGCCGACCTCGGCGGCGGTCGCGGTGACCGTGGCACCGGCGGCGAGCAGGGCGGCCACCCGGGGGCCCAGCGGGTCCGCGCCGCCCACCCGGGCGAGCCGGTCAGCCGCCACCGTGGCCAGGTCGGTGGCGGTGGGCGACGCGCCGAGTTGGTCGGCGAGCCGGAGGGCGGTCCGCCCCCAGAGGGCGTCGAGGGGCACCCGGCGGTCGCGTAACTCGTCGGCGGGGACGCCGAAGACGGCCGGGCCCAGCCCGGGCGGTAGCCGGACACCGCGCCAGCGCTCCCCCGGACCGGACTCGCTGAGCTGCGCCGTGCGGTCCGGGCCGGCGACCAGCAGCCCCGACCGGCTCGACCAGAGCAGATCCAGGCAACCGTCGGGCAGCACCCGCGTCGGCGGGGCGTCCGGCCGGCTCTCGCTCGCCCAGAGCACCGCGCCGGCGATCCCCTCGGCAGGCCGTTCCCGGTACACGGACCCAGCCTGTCACGTCGCCGGCCGGGGGCCGCGCCGCGACACCGGCCACCGGTCCGAACCGGACGACGAAGGACACCGACACAGGCCGGATACCGGGATGTCATCTGGCGGGTCGCCATCGCATAACTTCCTCGGTTTTGCGTTCCCGCAGCTCTTGTGTAGGGCGAACGTTTGTGCAACTGTCATCACCCAATTGAGCAATCGTTTGCGCAAGGGGGTGTGGCTGGTGCGGATCGCGGTTCTGGCAACCGGTGGGACGATCGCGTCGCGGTGGGACCCCGACGAGGGCCTGGCCGTGACCGACTCCGTCACGGACCTGCTGAAGAACGTCACCGTCACGGCCGACGTGGAACTCCACGGCTTCGACCTGTCCTGCCGTCCGAGCTTCGCGCTCTCCCTAGACGACATGCTCGCCACCGTCCGGGCCGTCCGAGCCAAGCTCGCCGACGGGTTCACCGGCGTGGTCGTCACCCACGGGACCGACACGCTGGAGGAGGCCGCCTACCTGACCGGGCAGCTCACCGGCCCCGACGCCCGCGTCGTGCTGACCGGCGCGCAACGCAGCGCCGACGAACCCGACTCCGACGCCGGGCGCAACCTCACCGACGCGATCAGGGTGGTCACCGCGCCACAGCCGGTCGGCGCGGCGACGGTCATGGGCGGCGTGGCCTACGCCGCGGTGGAGAGCCGCAAGGTGCACACCTCGGCGGTGTCGGCGTTCTCCGGCGGCACCGCCGGGGTGCTGGCCCTGGTCGACCCGGACGGCGTGCTGCGGGTCTCCACCGCCGCCCGGGGCGGCCACTACGCCGACCGGCCGGTCCCCACCGCGCTTCCCCGGGTGGACCTGGTCAAGCTCGTCGCCGGGGTGGACGACACCCACCTGCGCGCGTCGCTGCACGCCGGGGCCGCCGGGATCGTGGTCGAGGCGTTCGGGGCCGGCAACGCGCCGCCCTCGGTCGCCGAGGCCGTCGGGGAGGCCTGCCGGCGCGGCGTACCGGTGGTCATCACCAGCCGGACCGGGGCGGGCCGGGTCCGCCCGGTGTACGCCGGCGGCGGCGCCACCCTCGCCCGCGCGGGCGCGCTCTTCGCCGGTGACCTCACCGGCACCCAGGCCCGGGTGGCGTTGGCCCTCGCCCTGGCCGTCGAAGAACCCGGCGCCGTGCCGGAAGCCCTACACGCCATGGTGGAAGGACGTCGCGCGTGAAGACCGAAGCAGTGACCATGAACGGGTACGGCGGCCCCGAGACGCTCACCCTCACCGAGGTCGACCTGCCCGAGCCCGGCCCGGACGAGGTAGTGCTGCGGGTGCTCGCCGTCGCCGTCAACCACCTCGACGCCGACCTGCGCAGCGGGGTGTCCCGGATGCCGCTGCGGCTGCCGCACGTGCTCGGCCGTGAGGTCGTCGGGGTGGTGGAGCGGCTCGGTTCCCGGGTCACCGACCGGGCCGCGGGCGACCGCGTCCTGGTGCTGCCCAACACGCCCTGCGGGGCCTGTCCCCGCTGCCTGGGCGGGCGCGCCAACCTCTGCCCGAACGCCGACATGCCCGGCATCACCCGGTGGGGCGGCTACGCCCGGCACGCGGTGGCCCCGGCGCGCGGCCTGCTGGACATCGGCGACCTCGACCCGGTGGTCGCCGCCTCCACCCCGATCTCCTTCGGCACCGCCTGGCGCACCCTGTACTCCATCGGCCGGCTCGCGCCCGGCGAATGGGTCCTCGCCCCGGGCGCCGCCGGTGGACTCGGGCACGCGGTGGTCCAGCTCGCCAAGCTCGGCGGCGCCCGGGTGGTCGGCCTGATCGGCGACCCCACGAAGGCCGACTTCGTCGCCTCCCTCGGCGCGGACGCGGTGCTGAGCACCCGCGATCCCGACTGGGCCGCCGAGGCCCGGGAGATCACCGGGGGCGCCGGCTTCGACGTGATCGTCGAACACGTCGGCGGCGACGTCTTCGAGGCCGCCCTGGGCACCCTCGCCCCCACCGGTCGGCTGATCGTCGGCGGCGGCCACGCCGGGGAGCACCCGCACCTCGACCTCATCGAGACCTTCCGCAACGAGTACGAGCTGCGCGGGTCGCGCAGCCAGCGCCCCGACGAGATCGCCCGGGTGCTGGGCCTGGTCGCGGCGGGACAGCTCACCCCCCGGGTCGACGCGGTCCTCGCGCTGGCCGACGCCGGACGGGCCCACCAGGCGCTCGCCGACCGGCGGGTCCTCGGCAAGCAGGTGATCACGCCGTGACCGGTCACCGGCGCAGCGACGCCCGGGACGACGTGCTGCCCGCGCTCGTCGCCGGCGCGGTGCAGGCCGCCGACGCGCTGCTGGCCACCGGCCCCGGTCAGGTGCTGGTCCGGCAGGTGGCGACCCGGCTGACCGCCAACGCCGTCGCGGCACGCGGGCACCTGCCCGCCGGGCTGGACACCGCCGGTGACCCGGACGGCCGTTGCACCCTGCTGGCCGCCCCGGGCGGGACCGACCAGCCGGCGCGGGCGGCGGCGGCGACGGCGGCGGCGATCACCGTCAGCCAGTGCGACGAGGGCCTGCGCGAGTCCCGGGGCCACCCGGGGCTGCACGCGTACGCCGCCGCGCTGGCCACCGCCGAGGCCGACGACCGGAGCCTGCGGGTGTTCCTGCGGGCGCTGGCGGTCGGCTGGGAGGTGGGTGCCCGGCTCGGTCTGCTGCTGGGAGCGCCCCGCCCCGGGGTGCACCCGCACGGTGGGTGGGGCACCGGCGCGGCGGCCGCCGCCGCCGGGATCGTCGCCGGTCAGGACGCCGCCGGGGTGACAGACACGGTGAACCTGGCGCTGACCGTGGCGCTGGCCGGGCCGGAGGCCGACACCCGCCGGGGCCGGGCCGCCCACTACCTGCTGCCCGCCCTCGGCACCGCCCACGGCGTGACCGTCGCCCGACTCGCCGCCGCCGGGTTCCCGGCCACCGATCCGGCGCTGCCCCACCTCGGCCGGACCGCCCACCAGACCACGCCTGACGGGGCGGGGGCGGATGGCGCGTTGCAGGCCCGACCGCTGCTGCCGGACGCCTACTTCAAGCCGGTGGGGGTCTGCGCGCACGCCCTGACCGGGTGGACGGTGGCCCGCGCGATGGCCCGGGACCTGCCGGCCGACGAGGTGGCGACGGTGACCGTGGACACCTACGCGGGCGCGTCCCTGCTGGCGCAGCGTCGTCCGGTCAGCCGGCTGGCCCGCCAGTTCAGCATCCCGTGGGTGGTGGCCTGCGGGCTGCTCGGCACGGACCCGGGTGCCCCGGACGCGCCGGCGGACGACCGGCGGGCCCGCGCCGCCCGGCTCGCCGAGCGGGTGACCGTACGCCACGACCCTGGTCTGGACCAGGGGTATCCGGCGGGCCGACCGGCGGTGGTGGAGGTGACCACGCGCAGCGGGGCACGGCTGGCCGGGCGGGCCCGCTTCCACCACGGCGACCGGGAGGACCCGATGACGGCCGACGAGTTGGCGGCCGTGGACGCCGCGCTGCTGCGCACCCCGGGGACACCGGCCGGGGCGGCAGAGCTGCTGTACGGGCTGACCCGGGCACCCGGGGCGACCCGACTGCGAGACCTCACCGCGCTGGTCCGGGGTGGGGCACCGAATCCGAACGGCGGCCCGCCGCCGGTTCCCGCTGGGCCCGGCCCATCCGGCAGAAAGGACATGACGTCATGGTGATCAGAGTCGAACCCGGCACCGCGCGGGACTTCATCGGCTACGGCGCGGACCTGCCCCGCGTCGAGTGGCCCGGTGGCGCCCGGGTGGCGGTGAGCCTGTGCCTCAACTACGAGGAGGGGGCCGAGCACAGCCTCCTCGACGGCGACAGCGTCAACGAGTGGGTCGGCGAGATCTCCTACACGCCGACCAGCGCGGAACACCGGGACCTGTCCCAGGAGTCGGTCTACGAGTACGGCAGCCGGGCCGGGGCGTGGCGGCTGCTACGGCTGTTCGACCGCACGCAGACCCCGGTGACCGTGTACGGCTGCGCCGAGGCGCTGGCCCGCAACCGGCCGCTGACCAAGGCGTTCGTCGAGGCGGGGCACGAGATCTGCTCGCACGGCCTGCGCTGGCGGGAGCCCTCCGGGATGACCGAGGACGAGGAGCGCGCGGAGATCCGTCAGGCGGTGGCGACGATCACCGAGCTGTGCGGGGAACGCCCGGTCGGCTGGTACTCCCGGTACGCCCCGTCGGACCGCACGCGTCGGCTGCTGGTCGAGGAGGGCGGCTTCCGCTACGACTCGAACGCCTACAACGACGACCTGCCGTACTGGGTGCAGGTGGCGGGGCAGCGGCACCTGGTGCTGCCGTACACGCACACCTACAACGACGGCCGGTTCGCCTTCAGCCCCGGCTACGGCAACCCGACCGACTTCTTCGAGAACTGCCGGCGGGGCATCGAGTACCTGTGGGAGGAGGGCGAGACCTCACCCAAGATGATCTCGATCGGGCTGCACGCCCGACTGATCGGTCAGGCCGGTCGGGCCTCCGCGCTGCGCGACCTGATCGCCTGGGCGCAGGACCTGCCCGGCGTCTGGTTCGCCCGGCGGCGCGACATCGCCGACTGGTGGCACCACCACTACTCCGACCTGCCGGCCCACGGAGGGCAGTGACCATGCGCATCGAGATCGACAACGTGGCCAAGGGCTATCCCCGGGCCGACGGGAGCCGACTGTCGGTGGTCGGCAGCCTCAGCACCACGATCGAGGCGCAGGAGTTCGTCTGCGTGATCGGGCCGAGCGGATGCGGCAAGTCGACGCTGCTCGGCCTGCTCGGCGGGCTGCGCCGGCCGGACGACGGGGAGATCCGGTTCGTCGGCGAGCGCAGCGCCGCCGGGCCGCTCACCTCGATCGTCTGGCAGGACTACGCGCTGATCCCGTGGCGGTCCATCGTGGACAACGTCGGCTTCGGGCTGGAGCTGCGCGGGGTGCCCGCCGGCCGGCGGCGGGAGGTCGCCCGGGAACACCTGGCGATGATGGGCATCGAGGCGTTCGCCGACAACAAGCCGCACGAGCTGTCCGGCGGGATGCGCCAGCGGGCCGGGATCGCCCGCGCGCTGGCCAGCGACCCCGAGGTCCTGCTGATGGACGAGCCGTTCGCGGCGGTGGACGCCCAGACCCGGACCCTGTTGCAGGACGAGCTGCTCCAGGTCTGGTCCCGGCACCGCAAGACGGTCCTGTTCATCACGCACAGCATCGAGGAGGCGCTGCTGCTGGCCGACCGGATCATCGTGCTCGGCCCCCGGCCGACCCGGGTGGTCGAGGAGATCCGGGTGCCGTTCCCCCGGCCGCGTACCCGCGACGTCGAGTTGGACCCGCGCTTCACCGAGCTGAAGCGCCACCTGTGGGGGCAGTTGCGGGACGCCACCCTGGCGGCCGAGTGGGCGGAAGCGAAGGGGGACCGATGAGCGAGCAGAGCGTGCCGACCCAGGAGCGGGCGGCCGACGAACCCGTGGTCCGCTACGCGGTGGACCCCCGCGCGGAACGCCCGCCCGGCCGCGGCTTCAAGCTGCTCAGCAGCGGGCTGGGCAGCATGGTCCCGGTGGTCGTGGTGCTGGCGCTGTGGCAGGCCGGCAGCATGGCCGGACTGATCGACAAGACCTTCTTCCCGGCCCCGTCGGAGTGCGTGCAGGCCCTGGTCGACCTCTTCTCCTCCGGGGAACTGCTGCCGAACGTCGGGATCACCGCGCAGCGGATTCTGCTCGGCTTCCTGCTCGGCGTGATCCCGGCGACGCTGCTGGGCATCGCGATGGGGCGGTCCCGCTGGGTCCGGGTGCTGATCGACCCGTTGATCGCCATCACGTACCCGATCCCGGTGGTGGCGATCCTGCCGCTGTTGCTGGTCATCTTCGGCACCGGCGGACGGCCGATCGTGGTGCTCGCCGGCATCATCTCGTTCTTCCCGGCCGTGGTGAACGCGATGTCCGGGGTGCTCCAGGTCGACGAGCGGCTGATCCAGATGGCCCGCAACCTGGGCGCCGGTCGGCAGCAGATCCTGTGGAAGATCGTGCTGCCGGGCGCGCTGCCGTCCATCTTCGCCGGTATCCGGCTGGCCGCCGGACTGGCCCTGCTGGGCACCATCGCCGGTGAGTTCCTCGCCGCCAGTGACGGCGTCGGGTCGATGACCTGGCGGTACTGGCAGATCTATCAGATCGACAACATGTACGCCACGCTCGCGGTGATCGCGGCGATGGGCTTTTTCCTCACCACGGTGACGCTGCGGGTGCAGCGGCGCTTCTTCAGCTGGACGGAGGGCCAATCATGACAATCAAGAAAAAGGGCGTCATCGCCGCGTTGTTGGGGGCGAGCCTGCTGCTCGGCACCGCGGCGTGCGGTGACGACGCGGAGTCGAAGGGTGCCGGCGGCACCGACAAGGTGACTGTCAACTCGCTGGAGATCCTCTCGCTGGCCCCGATGATGGTGGCCGACGCGAAGGGCTTCTTCGGCAAGCACCAGGTCGAGGTGGAGTTCAGCAACGCCGACATCTACTCCCGGCTGGCGGTGCAGGGCCAGGGCAAGCTGGACGTGAACATCCCGGGCACCGGTGGGGCGCTGTTCAACGCGGTCAACCAGGGCCTGCGGGTGCGGGCGGT
This sequence comes from Micromonospora matsumotoense, assembly GCF_900091525.1. Lineage (GTDB taxonomy): Bacteria > Actinomycetota > Actinomycetes > Mycobacteriales > Micromonosporaceae > Micromonospora > Micromonospora matsumotoensis. The sequence goes on along the minus strand of NZ_FMCU01000002.1, from coordinate 116,167 downwards.
CGCCGACCGGCAGCAGTACCGGTGCGCGTCGGACAACCTCCTGCTGGCCCGGACCCAGTCCTTCGACGGCGGGCTGAAGAGCGTGGCCGACCTCAAGGGCAAGAAGGTCGCGATCCTGGCCAAGGGTTCGACCACCGAGTACTGGCTGGACCGGGCGCTGGGTGAGGTCGGGCTGAAGCAGTCCGACCTGGCGCAGATCGTCACCCTGAGCTACCCGGACACCGCCAACGCGCTCAAGAGCGGTGCGGTGGACGCCGGCTTCGTGGTGCAGCCGCTGGCGTACCAGCTCATCACGGACGGGCAGGCCAAGCGGGTGCTGGCGATGAACGAGGTCGCGCCCAACCAGGAGCAGGGCCTGATCACCATGTCGCAGGACTTCATCAGCAAGCGGTCCGACGTGGCGGCCCGGTGGATGGCCGGCTGGCTGGAGGGCGTGCGCTACTACCAGGACCCGGCCAACAAGGACGACGTGATCAAGATCGTGGCGGAGCGGACCAAGGTCCCGGCGGCGACGATCAGCAAGCTGTACGGCACCGACCAGTGGCCGTACATGGACCCGAACGGTCGGGTGGACACCGCCACGGTGGCCGCCGAGGACGGCAAGTGGCTGCTCGACAACAAGATCATCGAAAAGCTGCCGGAGGTCGGTGACTGGCACGACGGTTCGGTCGTCGACGCCGCGCTCAAGATCGTCGGCGAGGTGCCGGTGAACCGCGACTGCGGCGGCGTGCAGAAGCTGGAGTCCTGATGTATCCCCGTCCGAGCCGGCTGGCCGAGGTGCTGCGCGACGGTGGCGTCGCCCTGGGCAGCCTGACCCTGCTCCAGGAACCGGCGATCGGCGAGATCCTCGGCGCCCTCGGCTACGACTTCGTGGTCGTGGACACCGAGCACGCCGCAGCCGACGAGCAGAGCGTGCTGGCGATGGTCCGGGCGGCCGGCGCGGCGGGGACCACCCCGCTGGTCCGGCTGCGCCGCATCGAGGAGAAGGACCTGCTCTGGTCCCTGGACAGCGGCGCCGGCGGAGTCGTGCTGCCGCTGGTGGAGACCGGCGCACAGGCCGCCGAGGCGGCCCGGCTGACCCACTACCCGCCGGTCGGCGACCGGACGCTGTGCTCGGCGGCGCGGGCCGCCGGGCACGGCACCGCCCGGGGCGACTTCGACCGCTACCTGACCTGGGCCGGGCAGAACACCACAGTCGTCGCCCTGGTCGAGACCCCCACCGGACTGGCCAATCTGGACGACATCCTCGCCGCCGACCTCGACGTGCTGATGCTCGGCCGGGCCGACCTGTCGGTCAAGCTGGGCCTGGGCTACCAGCCCACCCACCCCGAGGTGGAGAAGCACGCCGTCGCGTTCGTCGAGCAGGTCGTCGCGGCCGGACGGGTCGCCGGCATGCTGGCCTACTCCGCCGAGGAGGCCCGTCGGTGGATCGACCGGGGGGTGCGCTTCGTCGTCTACTCCCAGCCGGAGATGCTGCTCTCCGACGCCTACCGCCGGGCCCGCGAGGAGATCCTCGGCGGTACGCCGTGAGCCTGTTGGTGACCGGCGGGGCCAGTGGCATCGGCGCGGCGGTGGTCGCCGCCGCCCGGGCCCGGGGCGAGACGGTGCACGTGCTGGACGTCTCCACCGGCGTGGACGCCGCCGACCCGGTCGCGGTGGGCGAGTTCGTCGACGCGATCGGCACCCCGCGCCGGGTGGCCCACCTGGCCGGGGTGGTCAGCGCCGGTGGCATCGCGCAGACCAGCCTCGCCGAGTGGGACCGCACGCTGCGCAACAACCTCACCGCCGCGTTCGTCGTCAGCCAGGCCGTGGTGCCCCGGATGGCGGCGGCCGGCGGCGGGTCGCTGGTGCTGATGAGCAGCCTCAACGCCCGCGACGGCGGCACCCGGCTGTCGGGTACGGCGTACGCGGCGGCGAAGGCCGGGGTGCTCGGCCTGATGCGGCACCTGGCTGTCGACTTCGGACCGCAGCGGGTACGGGTCAACGCCGTCGCGCCCGGCCCGGTGGCCACCCCGATGCACGACCGGCTCACCGCCGAACAGAAGGCGGGACTGCGGGCCCGGATGCCGTTGGGCCGGGTCTCCTCGGCGCAGGAGATCGCCGACATCGTGCTGTTCCTGCTCTCCGACTCCTGCGCCACGGTCACCGGCATGACCTTCGATGTGAACGGGGGCAGTCATCTCAGCTAGGTTGCCGGGTACGGATGCGGGTGCGGCACGGGAGGCACAGTGAACAAACGGGTGACGTTGCGCGATGTCGCCAGCCTCACCGGTGTGCACGTCTCCACGGTCTCCCGGGTGCTGCGCGGCGACGACGTACGGGTCAGCCCGGCGACCGCGACCCGGATCGTGGACGCCGCCAAGCAGTTGGGGTTCCACCGGGACCGGTGGGCGGCCAGCCTGCGCAGCGGCAAGACCGGGGTGATCGGCGTGCTGGTCCCCCGGATCACCGACATCGTGCTGGCCACCGTCTTCGAGGGCATCGACGCCGCCGCTGCCGCCGCGGGTTACCAGGCGGTGGTGAGCAGCAGCTGGGACGACGACGAGGCGCGGGCGCTGCGCATCCAGCGGTTGATCGGGGAACGGGTGGACGGGCTGATCATCGGCGACGCCCGGCGCAACGACCCGATGCTGGCCCGGCTGGCCGCCGACCGGGTGCCGTTCGTGCTGGTCAGCCGGGCCTCGCGGGGTTTTCCGTCGGTGACCGGCCGGGACCGCCTCGGTGGTCGGCTCGCCGCCGAGCACCTGATCGACGTGGGGTGCCGCCGGCCGGCGGTGATCGCCGGCCCCGACCACGCCAGCACCTCCGCCGACCGGGTCGCGGGTTTCCTCGCCGCGGCGAAGGCCCGGGGCGTCCCGGTCGACCCCCGGTGGGTGGTGCCGTCCACCTTCGACGTCGCCGGTGGGGCCTCGGCGATGGCCCGACTGCTGGCCACCGGTCAACCGGACGGCGTCTTCGCGGTCAACGACTTCGCCGCGATCGGGGCGATGGGCACCCTGCGCGACCACGGCCTGCGGGTCGGTCGGCAGGTGGCGGTGGTCGGCTACAACGACATCGACGTGGACGCCCAACTCCTGGTGCCGCTCACCTCGATCCGCACCCCGCTGCGGGACATGGGCTCGCAGGCCCTGCACGCGCTGCTCACCCTGCTCGGCTCGGGCAGCACCACGTCGGTGCGGCTGGCCCCGGAACTGGTCGTGCGGGCGACCACCGCCGACTTCTCCCCGGACGCCGCGACCGGCCGGTAGGGCCCGACCGGCGGCGTACCGCCGGCCGGGCCGTCTGTTCCGGCGGGCCGCGCCACCGCCCGCCGGACGCCGCCCGCCGGGTCAGCTCCGGCGGTGGTGCATCGCGAGCCGGAGCAGCAGGAAGCGCAGCGCCGTCGCGGCCAGGTTCGCCGCCACCAGCACCACCAGTTCGACCGGCCGCGACGGGGTGCCGACGGCGTGCAGGGCGGCGAGCGAACCACTGGTCAACGCCAGCCCGAGGGCGAAGGCGAGCAGCCCCTGGAGGTGGTGCCGCCCGGCCGCCCGGCGACCGGTGATGCCGAAGGTGAGCCGCCGGTTCGCCGCGGTGTTGCCCACCGCGGTCACCAGCAGCGCCAGCAGGTTGGCCGGCTGCGCGCCGAGCACCCCCCGGGTCGCCACGAACAGCATCAGGTACGCCACGGTGCTGACCACCCCCACCAGGGCGAACCGGGCCAACTGGCCGGGCAGCCCGACCGGCACCCGCGCCGGTGGGGCGGCCAGCGGCGCCCGACCCCACTGGGCGCGCAGCGCGGCCAACGGCAGCGCCCCGGTGACCAACGCCCGGCCCAGCCGGCCGATCCCGCGCAGGTCGGCCAGGGCGGTGGCCACGATGTCCACCCGGCTGTCCGGGTCGTCGACCCAGTCCACCGGCACCTCGTGGATGCGCAGTCCGGCCCGCTGAGCGAGCACCAGCAACTCGGTGTCGAAGAACCAGCCGGTGTCCTGCACCAACGGCAGCAACTCCCGGGCCACGTCGGCCCGGATCGCCTTGAAGCCGCACTGCGCGTCGGAGAACCGGGCCGCGAGGGTGCCCCGCAGCAACAGGTTGTAGGCCCGGGAGATCACCTCCCGCTTGGTGCCCCGCACCACCCGGGAGGTACGGGCCAGCCGGGTGCCGATGGCCAGGTCCGAGTGGCCGGAGATGAGCGGTGCGACCAGCGGCAACAACGCCGCCAGGTCGGTCGACAGGTCCACGTCCATGTACGCCAGCACCGGGGCCTCCGAGGCCGACCAGGCGACCCGCAGCGCGCGCCCCCGGCCCTTCGCGGTCAGGTGGCGTACCTCGACGTGTGGCAGGTCGACGGCGAGCGCCTCGGCCACCGCGAGGGTGCCGTCGACGCTGGCGTTGTCCGCCACGGTGATCCGGAACGGGTAGGGGAAGTGCGTGCTGAGATGGTCGTGCAGCCGGCGTACGCAGGGGCCGAGATCGACCTCCTCGTTGTAGACCGGGACCACCACGTCCAGCACGGCGGTCGGGGTGCTGGTCCGGGTCTCGACGGCCGGCCGGGGGCTACCGGTGTGGGTCATGGCTCAGCCCTCCCCTGCGCTGCTCAGGTCGTGGACGGTGACCCCGTCCACGGTCTGCGCCGTGAAGGTCTCGGTGACCCAGGCGGCGATCTCCTGGGAGGCGGAACTGCCCCCGTTGGCCCGGAAGCCGCCCCCGCCGACGAAGTAATGGATCTTCCCCTCGGCCACGTACGCCTGGAACTGGGCCAGGGTGGGCGACGGGTCACTGCCGTTGAATCCGCCGATCGCCATCACCGGTCGGCCGGTGGCGAGTTGGTAGCCGGAGGCGTTGTTGGAGCCGACGGTCGCCGCGACCCAGGTGTAGTCGTCGGCGTCGGCCGCCAGCAGCGCCTTCAGCGCGGCGCTCGGCTCCCGGGAGTCGAGCAGGCCGCCCATCCCGCCGCCGGTGCGCCCCTGGCCGCCCCCGGTACGCCCACCATCCTGACCGGTGCCACCGTTCTGGCCCGTGCCACCGTCCTGACCGGTGCCGCCGTCCTGACGGGTGCCGCCGGGGAAGCCGGGGAACTGGCCCGTGCCGCCGTTGGCGGTGCCGCCGGGGAAGCCGGGAGGCGGACCGTTCTGGCCGGTGCCGCCGTCCCGGTTGCCGCCCGGGAAACCGCCGCGACCGGGGAAACCGCCACCGGGGAACTCCATGCCGTTGCCCATCCGGCCGCCGGGTCCGCCCCGACCCGGGCCGAAGCCGCCCGGCACGTTCGGGCCGGCGCTCGGGATGGACCCGGTGTGCGGGGTGCCGGCGGTCTGCGCCGCGTACGCCGCCGGGCCGGCCAGCACGGCCGACGCGCCGAGCGCCAGCACCACCGGTACCAGCCGCCGGGGCAGCCGCCGGGCGAGCACGATCAGCACCGCCACGGCGAGGCCGGCGACCAGCACGACCGGGCGCAGCCAGGGGTGGAAGTCAGGGCTGCGGCCGAGTAGTTGCCAGGACCACCAGGCGGTCACCGCGAGGGCGCCGGCCAGGGTGACGGTGGCGAACCACCCCCGCCACCGGACGGACCGGCGACCACCGGCCACCGACCCGGTCGCGGAGTCCACACCCGACGTGGGCGCGGAGTCGACAGCCGACCCGGTCGCGCGGTCGACAGCCGACCCGGTCGCGCGGTCGACAGCCGACCCGGTCGCGCGGTCGACAGCCGACCCGGTCGCGGCGTCGACACCGGGGGCCGTCGCGGCGTCGCCACCCGGTGCGGCGACCGGCCCGGCGGGCACCGCGGTGCCGGTGACCGGGGTGGCGGGTTCGGCAGCGAGGGCCCGGCGTTCCCGCCAGAGCAGGACGGTGCCGATGCCGACCAGCGCGCCGACCGCCGGTGCCAGAGCTACTGTGTAGTACGCGTGGAAGATGCCGGACATGAAGCTGAAGATCAGCCCGGTGACCAGCAGCCAACCGCCCCACAGCAGCAGCCCGGCGCGACGGCGGTCGGTACGGGCCGCCCGGCCCGCCAGCACCAGGCCGGCGACGAGCAGGATCAGCGCGGCCGGCAGCAGCCAGGAGATCTGGCCGCCGACCTCGGTGTCGAACATCCGCAGCCAGCCGGTCTGCCCGGAGAACGGCCCACCGCCGCCGCCCATCCGGGCGCCTCCACCGACGCTGCCCTCCTCGTCACCGGTGATCCGGCCGAGGCCGTTGTAGCCGAGGGTCAGCTCCAGGATGCTGTTCTGCTGCGAACCGCCGATGTACGGCCGGGCGCTGGCCGGGACCAGTTCCACCGTCGCCACCCACCAGCCGGCGGCCACGATCAGCCCCAGACCGGCCAGCAGCAACTGCCGGACCCGCCGCCAGAAGCCGGTCGGCGCGGCCAGCAGGTAGACCCCGGCGAAGACCGGGATCACCAGGAACGCCTGGAGCATCTTGGTGAGGAAGCCGAAGCCGACCAGCACCCCGACCAGCACGATCCACCGGGTGCTGGCCGTCTCCACCGCCCGCACCGTGGCGTACGCGCCGAGCACCAGCAGCAGGACCAGCAGCGCGTCCGGGTTGTTGAACCGGAACATCAGCGTGGCGACCGGGGTGAGCGCCAGGACCGTCCCGGCGATCAGGCCGGCGGCCGGGCCGTACCAGCGGCGGACGGTGGCGAACAGGACACCGACCGAGGCGACCCCGAGCAGCGCCTGCGGCACCAGGATGGCCCAGCTGTTGAGCCCGAAGATGCGCACCGACAGGGCCATCAGCCACAGCGAGGCCGGCGTCTTGTCGACGGTGATCGAGTTGGCCGCGTCGGAGGAGCCGTAGAAGAACGCCTTCCAGCTCTCCGCGCCGGCCTGCACGGCCGCCGAGTAGAACGAGTTCGCCCAGCCGGACGCCCCCAGGCCCCACAGGTAGAGCAGGCCGGTGCCGAGCAGCAGCACCGCCAGGGCGGGCCTTACCCAGCGCGGATCACGTCGTGGTGGGGCGTCGACCGCGCCCGGGTGGACCGACGCCGACCGGGCCGGCCCTACGGTCGCGCCGTCGGGCGGGCCCGAGCGCGGTGCGGTCGCGGCGTCAGGCCCGGCCGACGGCGGTGCGGTCGCGGCGTCCGGCGGGCTGGCCGGCGTCGTCACCAGGCTCTCGGTTCTGTCCATGCGGCCAGCCTGGGGGAGCTGGTTGGGTCGACCCCATGACCCGGCTATGCGTGGGCTGTGGAATCCGGCGGCCCGGCTGCGCCGGCATCCGGCAGCGCGGGGGCGGCGGAATGCCGCGACGCGGGCGTATCGGAATCCGGCGGTGCGGACAGGTCGGCGGCCTGCCGTGCGGACAGGTCGGCGGCCTGCCGTGCGGGCAGATCGGCGGCCTGCCGTGCGGGCAGATCGGCGGCCTGCCGTGCGGGCAGATCGGCGGCCTGCCGTGCGGGCAGATCGGCGGCCTGCCGTGCGGGCACGGTGGAGTCCGGCAACCGCACGGTGAAGACGGTGCGGCCCGGTCGGCTCTCCAGGGCGACGGTGCCGTGGTGGGCCTCCACCACGGCGGCCACGATGGCCAGGCCCAGGCCGGTGCTGCCGTGTTCCCGGGACCGCGAGCTGTCCCCCCGGGCGAACCGTTCGAAGACCTCGTCGCGCAGCTCCGCCGGCACCCCCGGGCCGTCGTCGGCGACGCTGATCTCCACCGCGCCGGGCACCGGGGCGAGCCGGGTGGTGACGGTGCTGCCGGGTGGGGTGTGCACCCGCGCGTTGGCCAGCAGGTTCGCCACCACCTGGTGCAGCCGGACGGCATCGCCCGGCACCTCCAGCGCCTCGTCGGGCAGGTCGAGCTGCCACCGGTGTTCGGGGCCGGCCACGTGGGCGTCGCTGACCGCGTCCACCACCATCGCGGTCAGGTCGACCGGCCCGGTGGCCAGCGGACGGCCGGAGTCGAGCCGGGCCAGCAGCAGCAGGTCGTCGACGAGGCTGGTCATCCGGGTGCTGGCGGACTCGACCCGGCGCAGCGCGTGGGCCACGTCCGGCGGCACCCGGTCCCGGCCCCGGCGGGCCACCTCCGCGTAGCCCCGGATCGCAGCCAGCGGGGTGCGCAGCTCGTGCGAGGCGTCGGCGACGAACTGGCGTACCCGGGTCTCGCTGGCCTGCCGGGCGGCGAGCGCGGCGGCGATGTGACCCAGCATCCGGTTCAGCGCCGCGCCCACCTGCCCCACCTCGGTACGCGGATCGGTGTCGGCGGCGGACACCCGTACCGACAGGGCCACCTCACCCCGGTCCAGCGGCAGCTCGGCGACCCGCCCGGCGGTGGCCGCCACCCGGTGCAACGGACGCAACGTGGCCCGGACGATCAACGCGCCCAGGCTGCCGGCGACGAGCAGACCAGCGGCCGCGACCCCCGCCTGGGCGACGACCATCCACCACACCGTCTCCTGCACCAGCCGCAGCGGAATGGCGAAGACCACGATGCCGCCGTCGGAGAACCGGCGGGCCACCGCCCGGTAGTCCCCCCGGTCGCCCAGCTCGACGGTGTGCGGCGCGCGGCCGGTGGGCAGGCGGGTCAGTGGGGTCACCTCGGCGGCGGCGAGCGCGTCGGTCGCGCCGGAGCTGGTCCGGATCCGCGCCGACGTCTCCCCCGAGGGGGCGACCCGCACCGAGATCGAGCCGATCGGAAACGTCGGCGGCGGGTCGGGCTGGGTCTGCCGGCCGGAGGCCTGGTCGGAGGGGCGCAGCTGGTCCGGGGGGCGGTCCCCGGGCAGTCGGCTGTCGAAACGACGGTTGTCCATGGCGAGCTGGCTGTCGACCTGATAGACCAGGAAGTGCCGCAGCGCGATGGTGGTCAGCCCGCCGATGCCCACACTGACCAGGGCGAGGAGGGCGACCACCGCGAGCACCAGCCGACGACGCAGCGACCAGCCGGCCAGCCAGCGACGCAGCGACCAGCCGGCCCGGTCACGGCGCGGGCTTGAGGACATAACCGGCGCCGCGCAGGGTGTGGATCATCGGCCGGCGTCCCACGTCGATCTTCTTCCGCAGGTACGAGATGTACAGCTCGACCACGTTGGCCTGCCCGCCGAAGTCGTAGTTCCAGACCCGGTCGAGGATCTGCGCCTTGCTCAGCACCCGGCGCGGGTTGCGCATCAGATAGCGCAGCAGCTCGAACTCGGTGGCGGTCAGGGTGATCAGGTCGTCGCCCCGACGCACCTCGTGGCTGTCCTCGTCGAGGCTGAGGTCGCCGACGGTGAGCACGGCCTCCTCGCGGGCGGTCACCGCGAAGCCGGTGCGCCGCAGCAGGGCACGCAGTCGGGCGATGACCTCCTCCAAGCTGAACGGCTTGGTGACGTAGTCGTCGCCACCGACGGTCAACCCGGCGATCCGCTCCTCGACCGCGTCCCGGGCGGTCAGGAAGAGCACCGGGACGGTCGGGGTCTGCTCGCGCAGCCGACGCAGCACCTGGAAGCCGTCCAGGTCGGGCAGCATCACGTCGAGCACCACCGCGTCGGGCTGGAACTGCCGGGCCGCACTCAACGCCGCCATGCCGTTGCCCGCGCTGCGCACCTGCCACCCCTCGTAGCGCAGCGCCATCGAGAGCAGGTCGGTCAGGGTGGGTTCGTCGTCGACCACCAGCACCCGGACAGGCTCCCCATCGGGACGGCGAAGCTCGATCCGGTTCGGTAGGGTCTGCCCGTCGGTCACCATGCCCCCATCGTGGGACCGGTTACTGGCGCTGACCTATGCGCATCCTGTGCGCCGGCTGTGCGCGGCGGCGGCCCCGCTCGACCGTACCGGGCCGGATGGGGCCGGGGTGAGCCGATCCCGGTTCTGCGGGCCGCTACTGGCCCACCCCGATCGGATAGGTGTGCACGAAGGACATCGTCCAGACCCCGTCGGCGGCTGGCCGGTCCCGCTGGTAGAGGTGGTCGGGGCCGCCCCCACCGGGGGCCGGCGGGGCGTCCGGGTGGCGCAGCACCCAGCGGAGCGGCGGCGTGCCCGCCGGGTCGGCCGGCAGCGCCCGGACCAGGTCGTGGGCCGGCCCGCCGACGAAGCGTACGGTCACCTCGCTCATCGGCCCTCCCTCTGGGGCCGACGACACGCCGGCCACCCCGGCAAGCTACCGCACACCCCGGCCGTGGCGGGCAAGCTACCGCACACCCCGGCCGTGGCGGGGTCGCTCGGCCGAGCCCACCACCGGACGACCGCCGCCGGCGCAGGCCCGGCGGCTGCCGTGGCGGCCCGGCGGGCACGCCGACGGTTTGCCCTACGCAGCGGCCCGCCGGGCACGCGGAGCGGTTTGCCCTGACCAGCGGCCGGGTACCGGCTGGGGAGCGCCATCGCCATCCCGGCGACGCGGTCGGCATGGACAGGAGCGGGTCGATGAGGACGCTCGCCGGGCGGTACCAGCTCGAACAGCGCATCGGCATGGGTGGGATGTCGGAGGTCTGGCGGGCCCACGACATCGTGCTGGACCGACCGGTCGCGGTGAAGCTGATGTCCCCCGCCCACCGGGGCGAGGAGACCTCGGTCGAGCGGATCAGGACCGAGGCCCGCTCCGCAGCCCGGCTGGTGCACCCCAACGTCGCCGGCGTGCACGACTTCGGCACCTCCACGACGCTGCCGGGCCGGGAGATGCCGTACATCGTGATGGAGCTGGTGGAGGGGGAGACCCTCGCCGCGCACCTGCGGGCCGGGCCGTTGGACTGGCGCATCGCCGTGCGGGTCTGCGCCGAGGTGGCCGCCGCGCTGGCCGCGGCCCACGCGCACGGCATCGTGCACCGCGACGTCAAACCGGCCAACGTCATGCTCACCCCGTCGGGGGCGAAGGTGCTCGACTTCGGCATCGCCACCCCGGCCGGGGCCCGCGACCACAGCCCGGACGGCATGGTGGTGGGGACTCCGGCGTACCTGGCCCCGGAGCAGTTCGACCGGCAGCCGGCCACCCCCGCCGCCGACATGTACGCGGTGGGGGTGCTGCTCTACTACTGCCTCACCAGGCGGTTGCCGTACGCGGCGGGGACCACCGCCACCCAGTTGGTCGGGGCCCGTCGAAAGATCACGGCGGAGCCGCTGCCACCCATCGTGGGGTTGCCGCCCGAGGTGGTGGACCTGTGCCGACGCTGCCTCGACGACGACCCGCACCAGCGGCCCAGCAGCCTGGTGGCGGCGCTGGAGCTGGCGGAGGTGGTCGACGCCCGGGTCTACGTGCCGATGCTGAGCTCGGTGCCCCGGCCCCGGGTGGCCGCGATGTCGCCGTGGACCGAGCAGGCGGCGACGGAGGCGACCGAGGCGGTGGCGCCGTGGACCGAGCGGGCGACGACGGAGGCGACCGAGGCGGTGGCGCTGCACGACCGGTCCCGTACCGGATCGCTCTGACCCGGTGCCGCCCGCCGGGCGCTGCGGGCCACGGCGTTTCACCCGTTCGTGGCCGGGAATCCGGCCGACGAGTGAGGGAGGAACGCGATGCCGGATCCGAGTTCCTGGCTGCACGAGGCCAGCGCGACCGCCACGGGCGGACATGTACGCACCGACGACGGCGGGCTCTCCTCCGCGTTGGCGTCGCCGCTCGCGCCGCACTGCACCGGGTTGACCCCGGAGCAGTTGCTCGCCGCCGCCTTCGCCTCCTGCCTGCACCATGCGGCGGTCGAGGCGGCCGGGGCGATCACCGACGAGGCGCACACGGTGCAGGTGACCGCCGAGGCCAAGCTGGGGCGCGACGACGACGGCCGGTACCGGGCCGACGTGCACGCCAGCATCTCGTCGGTGGGGTTGAGCCGGGACCAGCTGGCCGAGCTGGTCGCGTACGCCGATCGGCTGTGGCCCTTCTCCAGCGATGACAACAGCCGGCACCGGTTGACGGTGAGCGCGGCCGAGAACGGCCGCCACTGAGTTGCGCCGCCCATCCGTCCGGTGGACAGCCCATCGACGGTACGGCCACCGGCACTTCCGCCGGACGACCCAGGCCCGGCCATCGGTCGAGAACGATCGACTTCCGTCCGTTACCGCACGGAAAAGGCTCCATAAGAGACAAGGTTGACTTAGCGCTTTAGCGAATCTAGTCGCTTTTGATGATGGATGTCCGGGCGGCTCGTGGCCCGTTGTGGTGCAGGCCACCCGCAGCGGTGGTGGCCTACGGCCGAAACCTCTCTAGCCTCGGCGGGTGCACCCCGACGACACCGCTGAGCAGCAACCGGCCCGACCGTGCCCGGCTGGCCCTTCGACCGGGGTGGCCTCGGACGAACGGAGGATCGGCCGACACCGCGCACCGGAGCCGCCCCGGCAGGGTGCCCGCGCCGCGCTCACCTCGGCCCCCGCCCGGATCGCTCTCGCCGGCGGCGTCACCTGCTGCCTGGGACTGCTCGCGTTCGCCGGCACGCACCACGTCGACCGGCAGCCCCGGCCGGTGCAGGAGGTGCTGGCCGACCGGGCCGCCGACGAGCAGCGGGCCTCCCGGGCCCGGGAACGGGCCGCCGCGCCGTTGGCCGTCCCGGTCACCCCGGTCCCGGCGAGTCCCCGCCCACCGGCCGCCCGCAGCGCCACGACGACACCGGCCCGGCCCCGCCCGGTCGCCGGCCTCACCCCGCTCCAGATGGACAACGCCAAGAAGATCGTCGACGTCGGTGTCGACCTCGGCGTGCCCCGGCGCGGCATGGTGGTCGCCGTCGCCACCGCCATGCAGGAGAGCGACCTGCACAACCTCGCCAGCGACGTGCTGCCCGAGTCGTACGACCACCCGCACCAGGGCAGCGGGTCCGACCACGACTCGCTCGGCCTGTTCCAGCAGCGCCCGAGCAGCGGCTGGGGCAGCGTGGCCCAGTTGATGCGTCCCGACTATGCGGCCCGGGCCTTCTATTCGGCGCTGGCCGAGATCCCCGGCTGGCGGGACCTCAGCGTCACCGCCGCCGCGCAGGCCGTGCAGATCTCCGCCTACCCCGACGCCTACGCGCGGCACGAGCAGCGGGCCACCGCCGTGGTGGAGGCCCTGACCTGAGCCACGGTCCTGGCGGGGGCAGCCAGGGCAAACGGCGGGCCGGTCTCAGGGTAACGGCGGGCCGGTCAGGCCACCCAGGTCCCCGGCGCCGGTCGGTCGGCCGGCACCTCGTCGACGCCGGCGGCCACCCGGGTCGCCGGAACACCCCCGGCGGCGGCGGTCGGGGTGTCGACCGGCACGGTCCCGACGGTCAGCCCGGTCAGGAGCTGATCCACCCGGGCCGCCCGGTGCCGCCGTTCGCGCAACGACGCCTCGAACTCCCGGCGGGCCTGCACCGCCTCGGCGTACACCCGCTCACGCAGGTGTCGGGCCTCCTCCCGGGCGGCGTCGAGCTCGCCGCGCGCCCGGGCCAGGATCTCGGCCGCCGGTCGGGCCGCCCGGTCACCGTCGGCCTGCCGGCGATCGACCAGCGCCAGGAGCAGGGTGGTCTCCTGGCGGATCTGGTCCGGGTCCCGCCCCGCGCCGACGATCACCTCCACCCGCGCGGCGAGTCGGGTCAACCGGACCGCGAGCTCGTCCAGGTAGGAATCGACCTGTTGCCGGTCGTAGCCGGACCCCACGACGGAGAACCTCATCACGTGTCGCCCCCCAGGAAGCTGGTACGTCTGTCCCCGTTCGATCCTCGTGGCAGCGGACGACCACGGGGGCGGTTCGGGAAAAATGTTCAGCAACTGCGGGCCGGGCGGCCGGTGCGGCCCCGGCGCGGGGGACGCGCCGGGGCGAACCACGCGATCAGGAACGTTTCGGCAGCACCACGACCCGACCGAAGAACTCGTCGATCCGGCGCACCACGTCGTTGAAGTCGTCCAGGTCGATCGGCTTGGTGACGTAGGCGTTGGCCTGCAGGCTGTAGCTGCCCACGATGTCGGTGTCCGCGTTCGAGGTGGTCAGCACGACGATCGGGATCGTCCGCAGGTCGTCGTCCCGCTTGACCTCGCCGAGCACCTGACGCCCGTCCATCCGGGGCATGTTCAGGTCGAGCAGGATCACGTCGGGGCGACGGGCGTCGACGTGCCGGCCCTCCCGACGCAGGAACTCCATCGCCTCCTGACCGTCACCGACCACGTCGATGACCTTGGCGATCTCGGAGTCCGCCAGGGCTTCCTCGATCATCAGCACGTCACCCGGGTCGTCGTCGACCACCAGGATGCGGACGGGGTTCGTAACGCCTCGGTCCATGGGTCCAACCTGTCTGTCTCGGCGATCGGGGGACGACGGTCTCGGTACCCCGCCGGCGGGGTAATCGAACGCGGTCACCCGCAGGGTGGGAAACCGCTCGGTTATCCGCTGGCGGGGAAATTTAGCCCATCACCGGGCGGACGACGACCGCGGGTCGGCGGTCTCCGGCTGGTAACGCAGCACGTCGGCAAGGCCGGTGATCTGGAGAACCCGATCCACCCGGCCGGTCGCTCCGGACAGCCGCAACCAGCCGCCGTGGGCAGCCGCCATGTTGTCACCGCGCACGAAGGCCGCGATGCCGGTGGAGTCACAGAAGGTCAGGCCGCCGAGGTCGAGCAGCAGATGTCGCTCGCCGCCGGCCACGAGCCGGTCGATCTCGGCGTTGAGCGCCCCGGCCGCACCGAGATCCAGCTCACCCGCGAGCCGCAGGCACACACCGCCACCATCCCGCTCGTCGTGCGTGACGGTGAAGGTCAACGTCGTCCCTCTCGCTCCCACCGCAGGTACACCCTTGCAGTGCAGCAAGTATACGCAGCGCTCCCCGGGAGCCCCGCAACGCCGCGTCAGTGCCGGACGCCCCCGGTCGCGACGGTCGCCGCCGCGCCCAACGCCACGAACCGGCCCGCCCGGGGGAAGTCACGCAGGGCGTGCCCGTAGTGGCCCAGGGTCGACGCGACCGCCGTGTCCGGGACCCCCCGGCTCGCCAGGATCGTCACCAACCAGGCCACGAAGTCGGTGAACAGCACCGGGTCGTCGACGTAGACGGCGGCGGCCAGCGAGTCCACGATGTAGCCGAGATCGCCCACCGTGGCGTCCCACTGGGCCGAGGTGTAGTCCTCGACCGACGGCACCCGGGCCCGCAACTCCGCCACCGCCGAGTCGATCAGCTCGCTACGTCGTTTCACCAGGCCGGCGTACTCGTGATCGGCGAGGTGGGACAGGTCCGCCGGCGGGACCCGGCGCAACGCCCGCTCGTCGGCGACCAGGTCGGCCGCGCCCGGGGCGTCCGCCGCCCAGGCGACCCCGAGCCGCCGGGCCCACCGGCCGTCGACACCGAAACCGCGGCCACCGACCACCACCGGCACGTCCGAGCGTCGGCACGCCTCGATCATCCGATGCGCGTACGGCAGTCGCATCGGCAGGGCACAGGCCAACGCGACCGCGTACGCGTCGTGCCGGTGCAGGTACGACACCAGGTGCGCGGCGGGCACACTGGCGCCCAGGAAGGTCACCTGCCAGCCGCGCAGTCGCAGCACCTCGGCGACCAGCCGGGGCGGCAGGGCATGCCACTCACCGTCCATGCAGGCCACCACGATCCGCCCCCGGGTGGGACGCGGGTCCGCATACCCGGCGATCGCCGCCACCACCCGCTCGCTGATGTGGGTCGCGGCGTGTTCCTGCGCCACACTCCACTCGTTGCGGGCCCACCGCTCGCCCACCTCGATCTGGGCCGGGACGACCAGATCGAGCAGCACCCGTTCCGCCGGAACACCGGCGTCGAGCAACCCGGTGGCGACCTCGATCGCGCCGTACTCGTCCGCCTCCTCCAGACAGGCGAGGAAGTCGGCGAAGGCGTGCGACGGGTCGACCGGGGCGGTCGCGGCGGTCACGGGCGGGGGGTCCTCTCCTCGGCCGTGCCCGGGATGGCCGGGACGGAGTGCAGATGACGCCGGGGGCGGCCACCCGGACCGGTCGCCCGCAACGCCAGCACCGCGATGTCGTCGTGGTCGCCGTGCGCCAGCCAGTCGCAGGTGACCTGCGCGATCCGCTCGGCGAGCGCCGGGGCGGGCATCCGGTGACAGGCGGTCACCGCGTGGACCAACCGGTCCTGGCCGAACTGCTCGTCACCGCGCCGCCCGCCCCGGGCCTCGGTCACCCCGTCGCTGTAGAGCAGGCAGGTCTCCCCCACGGCCAGCCGTACGGTGACCTCACCGACGCGGGGGTCGGGGACCACGCCGATCAGCATGCCGCGCAGTGGCACCGCCTCGACCTCGCCCGAGTTGCGCAGCACCAGCGGCGGCAGGTGCCCACCACCGGCCATGGTCAGCGACAGGCCGCCGTCGCGGTGCGGGCGTACCGTCCCGAGCACCAGGGTGGCGAAGCGACCCTGACCGTGCGCCTGGGTGGTCTCCAGCAGGGCGTCGTTGAGCAGCTTCACCAACCGGCCGGGATGCGACTCGACACGATGGAGCGCCTGGAGACACTGGCGCAGCTGCCCGGTGAAGACCGCGGCCTCCACCCCCTTACCGGACACGTCGCCGAGGAAGAACACCGCGCCGCCGTCGGCCAGCCGGTGCGCGCCGTAGAAGTCGCCACCGATGCGCAGGCTCGCCTGCGCCGGCCGGTACGCCGTCCCCCACTGCACGCCGGTCGTCTCGGCCGGCTCCACCGGCACCAGACTGGCCTGGAGGGTGTCGGCCACCTCGGCCTGGTTGCGGTAGAGGATCGCGGTGGTGAGCGCGGCACCGGCCCGGGCGGCGAAGGCCCGGACGAGTTCCAGGTCGGCGTCGTCGTACCAGCGGGTGCGGCGGGCCACCAGCAGCACGCCCACCGGGGCGTCCCGGCCGGGCAGCAGGACCACCCGGGCGGTCACCTCCCGGGCGGTCAGCCCCGGCAGCCACCCGGCCTCGACCGCCTGCTCGACGAGCCAGTCCACGGCGTGCGGTTCGACACCGGACAGACCCTCGGCGATCGCCGGGGGCAGCGCGGCGGCGGGCAGCACGCCGCTGTCCACCGTGGGGGACTCGTGGTCGGCCCGGGTCGCCCGCCACCACCGGGCCCGCCCGGACCGGGGTGCCAGCACCAGCACCGCCACCTCGGCCAGGGTGGGTACGGTCAGCCGGACGACGGCGGCGGCGGCCCGGTCCGGGTGCAACGGGTTGCCCAGCTTCTCGCCCACGACGGCGAGGAAGGCGGAGCGGGCCCGCTCGGCGAGCAGCGCGTCCGCCCGGGAGATGCTGTCGGTGACGTCCTCGACATAGAGACAGCTGCGGGACCCGGACAGCGGCACCCGTCGGATCCGCAACCGCCGGCCGTGATGACCGAACCCGTCGGGGTCGATGGCGACCTCGGTCAGCACGGGGATCCCGGCGGCCGCCAGGCGGCGACCGGGCGTCACCTCGGGCAGCAACCGCTCAGCGACCGGGCTGACGTGTCCCACCACGCCGTCGGCGTCGCAGATGATCAGGCCCTCGCGGAAGTGCTCGACGACCTCGGACCAGGCAGGCCCGGACCGGGCGGGCTCAGACCGGGCGGGCTCAGACCGGACAGGCTCGGACCGGGCGGGCTCAGACCGGGCGGGCTCAGACCGGGCGGGCTCGGACCGGACAGGCTCGGACCGGGCGGGCTCGGACCGGGCGGGCTCGGACCGGACAGGTTCGGGACTGCGGTGGTCCGGGGCCAACGGCGGCAGCCCGGCGGCGGCGCCCGCGGATCGGGCCGGAGCCCGTTCGGCACTCGGCGTGGAGATCCGCCCGTCGCCCGGGTCGAAACCCCTGACGTCGGCAGCAGTCACCAGCTGAGCCCCACTCCCCTTGTCGCCATCCGCCGAGCTGCGGAGGTAGTCCGTATGTGCCAATCTGTGCCGCTCAGCCTACGCCGGAACGCGGGTACCGCCACCGCACAGCACCTGGGGCAGCCCGAATGCGCGCTCCTGCGCGCTCCTGCGGGCCCGCCGGGAGGTTGTTACGATCCGGCGTAGTCCGGCCGGACCGTCGACCCTGCGGAAAGGCGTGCGGTGGTATCCCCTGCAAGGAATCCCGAAGCTGACCCGTTGACCATGTCGGTGGACCGGTCCGATCCCCGGTCGCCGGTCATCTCGGTCGGCGGCGAGCTGGCCTACACCACCTCCGGACCGTTGCGTGCGGAGGTCGACCGGCTGCTGGCGGGCCGGCCACCGGTGATCGTCCTCGACTTCTCCAGTCTGACCTTCATCGACAGCACCGGGTTGTCGGTCATCGTCCACGCCTGGCGCGAGGGCCAGCGGGCCGGGACGCTGATCCGGCTGCGGGCCACGCCCCGGTTCCTGGCGACCATCCTGGACATGACGGGGGTCACCGGCCTGTTGGCGCGTCCGGTGCCGGAGCAGTCCGCCGTCACCGCGCCGAGGCGACCCGCCGCGTCCGCCTGAGCACCGGGGCGAGCGACCGCGACGGGCCCGTCCGGCCCCGGGGCGCTGATCCCGCGAACCCCCGACGTTTCCCGGTCACCGGTTATTGGGAACATGGGGGCATGCGCCCGCAGCTGTGGTCCATCGAGGTGACCCGGCTCGCCGTCGGTCACGCCCGGCTGCGGCTGACCGGTGACCTCGACTTCGACACCGCGCCGGAGCTGCTCGACGCGGCGACCCGGGCCCGCGCGGACGGCTGCGCCGAGCTGACGATCGACCTCGTCGGGCTCGGCCTGTGCGACTCGTCGGGGCTGAGCGCCTTCCTGGTGCTCAGCCAGGGCGGTGCCGGGCCGGTCCGGTTGACCGGGGTCGGCGTCCGGCTCCGACAACTGCTCGACCGCACCGGTCTGACCGAGCTGCTGGCCGTGGAGCAACCGACGGCACACGTCATCGACGACGTCCGCGAGGTGGGCTGAGCCACCCCGCTGCCGGGGTGGCCCCCGGCCCTGGGACCGGGGGCCGGGGGCCGGGGGCCGGGAGGAGTGCCTGCGCGCCACGACCGACGGTCACCCGGTGACGACGGGTTCCTGCGCCGTGACGGCGGATTGCCGTCGTGGCCCGGTCGACCGCAGTTGGGCGGAAGAGGGCGGTTCGACGTCCTCCGGAGGACCGGCATCGGGCAGCTGGAACAGGTACCGGACGAATCCCCCGCCCGACTCGTTCTCCTCCGCTCCGGGCCACTGCCCGGCGCAGTCCACACCCACCACCTCACGGCCCGAGCCGTCGGCCTCCTCCAGCAGGGCCCAGAGGCTCACCGGGTAGCACCGCGTCACCTCGGGGCCGACCTGCCACCGCGAGTACCAGCCGGGACGAGCCGGGACGATCTCGACGATCCTCTTCATGACGACCTTCCCTTCCGCGTGCCTCGGAAGACCTCCGGTCGCCTCGATGATCTGCCCCGAACGGGTGAGCGCCCCTCACCCCCGGCGAGTGAAGCCGGTGCCCACCGGGGCCGGCAGGGCGGGTTTCCGGGCCCCGACCCGGGGTAGCCGCGCCGGATGGGTACCGCCGACGATCGCCACATCGCCCGTCGGGCGCTGATCGTGATCGGTCTGGTGCTGACGGTCGTCGTCGGGCTCGGTCTGCTCTGGTTCACCCGTCGGGTGCTGATCTGGATCCTGATCGCCGCGTTTCTCGCGATGGCCCTCACGCCCCTGGTGGACCGGGTGGAGCGCCGGCTGGTGCGCCACCGGGCCACGGCCACCCTGCTCGTCTTCCTGGCCGTGTTCGGGCTGTTGGCGGCCGTGGGCGCGGTGATCCTGGTGCCGTTGCTGGACGAGTTCGGGCGGTTCGCCGACCGGGCCCCCGAACTGCTGCGGCAGACCCGCGCCGGGCAGGGCCCGCTGGGTGGTCTGCTCGACCGGGTCGGCCTGCTGGACTACACCCGCCACCACTCCAACCAGGTTCAGCGGTACGGCGGCGAGCTGCGCAAACCGGCCGCCAATCTGCTCCGCGGCGTCCTGCAGACCCTTGCCGGCCTGGTCACCGTCGTCGTGCTGGCCTACCTGATGGTGCTGGAGGCGCCCCGGATAATCCGGACCACCCTCGGGGCGGTCGGTGCCGGTGCGGGGGCGCGGTTGCGGCGGATCGGGCGGGGCACCTCGCGGGTCATCACCGGCTACCTGAGCGGGAACCTGCTGATCAGCGTGATCTGCGGCCTCGGGACGTACGTCGTGCTGGCGTTGGTGGGGGTGCCGTTCGCGGCGGTCATCGCGCTGCTGGTGGCGATCGCGGACCTGATCCCGCTGGTCGGCGCGACGCTCGGGGCGATCGTCGCGTCCGGGGCCGGCTTCCTGCGCTCCCCCACCGCCGGGATCGTGGTGCTGGTCTTCTTCGTCGTCTACCAGCAGGTGGAGAACCATCTGCTGCAACCGTTGATCATGTCTCGGGCGGTCCGACTGAACCCGCTCACCGTGCTGGCCAGCGTGCTCGTCGCGGCCGAACTGGCCGGGCTGGTCGGGGCGCTGCTGGCCATCCCGGCCGCCGGGATCGTCCAGGTGCTGCTACGGGAGTTCGCGCCCGCTGGTGCCGCGCCCGACGGTCGGCGAGGGTGACCGGGGCAGGACCGACGCACCGCTGGTCCGGCCGCCGGGGTGAGCCGGTGGCCGGACCGATCAGCTTCGGTCAGCGGGTGCGTGCCGGCACCTCGGGGGAGGAACTCTCCAACGGCACGGCGTTGGCCGGCACCAGGCCGAGCTGGGTCGCCGGCCTGGTCAGCGCGGCGTCGAGCACCCAGTCCGCGCTCACCCGCGCCCGGTTGCCGGGCATCGCCAACAGGTGGTAGCCACGGGTGACGGCCTTGGCGGGCAACCCGGACAGCGACAGCTTCAGCGGGTTCGCCGCCGCGTCCTTTCCGCCGAGGTCGACCACCCAGCCCAGATCGTGGTGCTTGTACGGCCGTCGCCGACCGTGACCGTAGGAGGCGGCGATGTTCTGCGCCGCGAGCTTGCCCTGTCGCTGCGCGTGCTGGGCGGTCATCGCGCAGATCTGCCCGGGGCGGGCCAGGTCCGGCGCGGCGGCGGCGTCACCGCAGGCGTACACCTCGGGGAAGCCGGGCACGGTGAGGTACTCGTCGACCACCAACCGGCCCTTCTCGGTGCGCAGGCCCAACTCGGCCACGAACGGGTCGGGGCGTACCCCGACGCACCAGGCCAGGGTGCAGGTCGGGACGTACCCGCCGTCGGTGAGGCGGACTCCGTCGGCGGTGGCCTCGGCGACCGAGGTGCCCATCCGTACGTCGACACCGCGACGACGCAGCACCCGGTCGGCGGTCCGCGACATCCGCTCGTCCAGTTCCGGCAGCACCCGGGGGGCCACGTCGAGCAGCATCCACCGGGGGCGGACCGTCAACCGGGGCCGCTGCGCCCGCAACGCGTCGGTGAAGAGTTGCCCGTGCGCGGCCACCTCGGTGCCGGTGTAGCCCGCGCCCACCACCACGAAGGTGGCGCGGGCCTGCTGCTCGGCCGGGTCCTGCGCCTGCTCCGCCAGCTCGATCTGACGGACCACGTGGTCGTGCAGGTAGACCGCCTCGGGCAGGCCCCGGAAGCCGTGGGCGTACTCGGTCACGCCGGGGATGGGCAGCAGCTTGTTGACGCTGCCGACAGAGAGCACCAGCCGGTCGTAGGCCAACTGGCCCCGTTTCCCCTCCGGGTCGGTGAACCCGACCCAGCGGTTGGCCAGGTCGACCCGGTCGGCCTCGCCGACGACGACCCGCACCCCGGGCAGGGTGCCGGTCAACGGGACCGAGATCCGGGTCGGCTCGACCACCCCGGCGGCCACCTCGGGCAGCAGCGGCAGATAGAGGAAGTAGTCGGTCGAGTTCAGCAGCACGATCTCGGCCCGCCCGCCGGCCAGCCGACGCAACGTCTTCGCCGCGTGGTAACCGGCGAAACCGGCGCCCACGATCACCACACGAGGTTTCGTCATGTCCGCTCCGTTCCCGGCGGCCAGCACGACAAACGTGTCGGATCGCGCCGGAGCGGGGCGGCCGGCGACCCGGAGTCACCCTTCCCGCCGCCCGCAAGGACTCCTGCGATGGGCGAGGGCGTCGTGGGCCGTTTGATACATCAGTGACGGGCTCCCGACTGTCGTTACACCGCGTAGACGAGACCGTTGCTTTGGGCGCGCCTTCCGCTCACGCTGAGTTCCTGTTCGACCACCACCGATCGGAGGAACAGATGAGAGTTCGCCGTGTCGTCGCCGTCGCACTGGCCGCCCTGCTGGCGGCCGTGGGGCTCGCGCCGACCGCACCCGCCGCGGCGGCCACCGCGGACCGCTGGGGTTTCGCCTACGTCGACAATCCCACGGTCACCAGCTGGACCGTCCTGGACACCACCCGGCAGTGGGGAACCTGGAGGACCGCCTTCCCGGCCGCCTGGGCCACCGGCATCAAGCTCGCCCCGGGCCGGTTCCAGGTGCGCTTCCCGCAGATCGGCGCCGGTGCGCGCGGGGTGCCGCACGTGACCCCGGTGGACCGGGCCGGGCACTACTGCACCGTGGTGCGCTGGTTCCAGTCGGGCACCGACGAGATCGTCGACGTGCAGTGCTTCGCCCCCGGCGGCACCCGCGACGACAGCCGGTTCACCGTGCTGTGGACCACCAGCTCCGGCGTGCTGCCGGCCGGCACCGCACACGCTTACGTCCAGGGCGGGGTCAGCGGCCTGGTCCAGTCGTACGTGTCGACCGGGGCGCCCGCCACGCTGGCCCCGTTGGGGGTCGGACAGTGGTCGGTGCGGCTGCCCGGGGTCGGGCTGGCCGGGGTGCTGGCCGGCAACGTGCAGGCCACCGCGATCCAACCGAACGCCGCGCCGCGCCGGTGCACCGTCGCCCGGTGGGGCGCGTCCGGCACCGACGTGCTGGTCTACGTGTTCTGCTTCGACCAGGCCGGAGCCCCGGTGAACACCGACTTCGCCCTCTCCTACCACCGGGGACGGTCGGTGATCGGGTCGCTGGCCCCGCCGAAGTTCTTCGGTCACCTGGCCAGCGCGGCGGGCGGCCCCACCAACGACAACTCCCAGCTCGGGGTGGGCGTCAACACCATCGCGCCGCTCGCGCCGGCCGGCCGCTACCTGGTCACCTTCAAGCAGCTCGGGCAGAAGGAGACGCACGCCCAGGTCACCGCGCAGGGCACCGGACCCAACTACTGCAACCTGACCCAGCCGTGGTCGTACGCGGTGGACGCCCCGGTGGACGTGATCTGCTTCGACAACACCGGCACGCCCGCGCCGTACCAGGTGCTGGTGGCCTTCACCTCCCGGATCTGAGCGGGACGTCGATGCCCGCCGGTGCACCGCACGGGCGGGCATCGACCCGTGGGACGACGCCGGACGGCACCGCCCGCCGGCCCGACACGCGCCCGGGGTGTCGCCGCCCCGCCCAACCCGTGGACCGGGTGCCGCACGTGATCTCCGCTTCCCAGCCGGTTCGGCTAGCGTTGTCGGACCGTCGCCCCGGCGGCCGAGCCACGAGCAGCACGAAGGTGAGCCGATGGGACCGAAGGCGAGCATCCGGGACGTCGCCGCCGCGGCGGGCGTCTCGGTGACCACCGTGTCCCACGTGTTGAACAACAAGTCCGGCACCCGGGTCAGCGCACAGACCCGGGAACGGGTCGAGGCGGTGGCCCGGCAGCTCGGCTACGCGGCGAACGGGCTGGCCCGGGGGCTGCGGCTGCAACGGTCGTACGCCCTGGGTCTGCTCGGCGACGTCATCGCCGCCACCGGTCAGGCCGGGCAGCTCATCCTCGGCGCGCAGGAGACCGCGTCGGCACGCGGTTGGGTGCTGCTGCTCACCACCGGGCGCGACCCGGAGGGCGAACGACGGGAGATCCGGGCCCTGGCCCGGCACCGGGTCGACGGCGTGCTCTACGCGACCACGGACCACCGGGTGGTGCGGGTCCCCGACGAGCTGCGCCCGATGCCGGTGGTGCTGCTCAACGCCCGCAGCGACGACGCCACCCTCCCCTCGGTGGTGCCGGACGAACGCGGCGGCGCCGAGGCGGCAGTGCGGGAGCTACTCACCCACGGTCACCGGCGGATCGGGTTCGTCACCAGCACGGCCGACCTCCCCGCCGCGCGGGGCCGGTTGCTCGGCTACCGGGAGGCGCTGTGGGCCGCAGGGGTGCCGTACCGGCCCGAACTGGTCCGTACCGATGTCGGCGACTCCGCCGGCGGGCACCGGGCGGCCCGGGCCCTGCTCGCTCCCCCCGACCGGCCCACGGCGCTGTTCTGTTTCACCGACCGGATGGCGATGGGCGTCTACCGGGCGGCGGCCGAGCTCGGTCTGCGGGTCCCGGACGACCTGTCGGTGGTCGGTTTCGACAACCAGGAAGGCATCGCGGACGGGTTGTTCCCCGCGCTGACCACCGTGGCGTTGCCGCACCACGGGATGGGCGCCTGGGCGGTCGAGACCATGGTGGAGCTGCTCGACCGGCCGAAGGGGTCCCGCCGACGGGTGGCCCGGCACGTCCTCATGCCGTGCCCGCTGGTCCGTCGGGCGTCGGTCGCCGCCGCACCGCACTGACCGCGGCCCCCGCACCGCACCGACCGCAGGGCCCGCACACACCGCACCGCGCCGGCCGGCGGCGAGCCCGGCTCCCCGGGAGGTCACCCGGGCGGCGGGTCAGAGTGGACGGGGGAACGATGGCGCGGTCGGCATCGGCACCTGGAGGTAGGTCGCACCGCGCAGGTCCAGCCAGGCCCGGTCGGGGGCGCGGACCAGCCGCAGCATCACCTCGGCGCAGGCGGGGCAGCGGCCCACCAGCCCGGGGGCGTGGGCGTAGACGCGCAGGCCGGCCATCGGGCCGACCATGCCGCACGACGCGCACCGCCCGGTCGCCGCGCTCAGGTCCACCGCCAGCAGCTCGCGCAGCGGCCCGTCGAGCATGTTGCCGTCCAGGTAGGACATCTCGGTCATCGGTTCTCCTCGCCGGTCAGCCGGTGGGCCCGAACCGTTCGGTCCGTACCCGCCGGGTCTGGTGGCCCAGCCCCACCAACAGGTCCGCGACGGTCTCCACGAAACCCGTCGGGCCGCAGACATAGCAGAGCGGCTCCAGCTCCGCCGGCCAGCCGTGGGTGTTCACGTCGGCCAGCCCGACCCGGTGCGGTTCGCCCCGCCACCCGTCGGGGGCCTCGCGGGTGTAGAGGTAGGTCACGTCCAGGCCGAGGTCGTCGCGGGCGCGGACGCGCAGCTCGTCGGCGTAGATGACGTCCGCCGGGGTGCGTACCGAGTAGATCAGCCGGAACGGCGTCCGGCTGCCGGCGGCCCGCCGGGCGCGCACCATCGCCATCAGCGGCACCACCCCGGAGCCGCCCGCGACCAGCAGCACCGGCGCGGTCTGCGCGGGCCGCCAGACGAACCAGCCGCCGACCGGACCGCGTACCTCCACCGGGTCCCCCTCGGCCCAGACGTCCGTCAGGTACGGCGACACCTCGCCGTCGGGCACCCGCTGCACGGTCAACTCGATCCGGTCGCCGTCGACCGGCCCGGCCAACGAGTACGAACGGGCCGCCTGGTAGCCGTCGGGGGCGGTGAGCCGGACGTCGACGTGCTGCCCCGGCAGGTGCCCCGGCCAGTCGGGCACCGACAGGACCAAGGTCTGCGCGGTGGGCGTCTCGACCCGGCGCTGCACCAGCCGGGCCACCCGCCAGCCCAGCGGCGCGGCCACCCGGCCACCCGTGGCGGCTGCGGTCACCTCAGTCGCCCTGGTAGCGCTGCTCGCGCCACGGGTCGCCGTAGTCGTGGTAGCCGGCGGTCTCCCAGAAACCGGGCTCGTCCTCGACGGTCAGCCGCAGGCCGCGCACCCACTTGGCCGACTTCCAGAAGTAGAGGTGCGGCACCAGCAGCCGGGCCGGTCCACCGTGCTCGGCGGGCAGCGGCTCGCCGTCGTAGCCGTGCACCACCCAGGCCTGACCGTCGCGCAGGTCGTCCAGGGGCAGG
Source organism: Micromonospora matsumotoense (assembly GCF_900091525.1). GTDB lineage: Bacteria > Actinomycetota > Actinomycetes > Mycobacteriales > Micromonosporaceae > Micromonospora > Micromonospora matsumotoensis. The sequence continues at coordinate 90,462 of NZ_FMCU01000002.1, read as the reverse complement.
TTGGTGGTGTAGCCGCCGTACGAGTGGGCCTGGGCGTAGTCGGCGGCGGTGTCCACCCCGTCGAGCAGCACGTCCAGCGAGACGCCCTGCCAGCTGGTGCCGAACTTGGACCACCGGGTGACGCAGTGGATGTCCACCGTGGGGGTCTCCTGCGGCAGGGCCATCAGCTCCGCCCAGGACCAGCGCAACTCGTCGCCGGTCTCGGTGGCGAGGACGAACTCCCAGCGGTCCAGGGGGACCCGGGGGGTCGGCCCGGCGGACAGCACCGGGAAGTCCTCGGTCAGGTACTGCCCCGGCGGCAGGGCCGGGTCGGTCGTACGACGGCGGCCCTGGAAGCCCGGTGACACGATTCCCACCCGTCAGTCGTACCACCCGGTGGGCCTGGGCGGGAGGGTTCTCGCCCACCGGCACGCCTTCGGCGGCGGCCTTGTGACGGGCCGCCGCCGGTCGCGTGCCGTCAGTGCTTCTCGGTGACCACCTCGGCCTCGCCGGGCTCCCGGTCTCGGGTGGCCCGCAGGCTGGTGAGGGTGACCACGACCAGCACACCGATGATGACGCCGAGCGAGGCCAGCGTCGGGATCTCCGGCACACCCGACCAGATCCCGTGCGCCCAGTGCAGGCCGAGCTTGACGCCGATGAAGGCCAGGATGATCGCCAGGCCGTAGCTGAGGTGCACCAGCCGGCTCAGCGCGGCGTGCAGCACGAAGTAGAGCGCCCGCAGCCCGAGCAGTGCGAACGCGTTGGTGGCGAAGACCAGGTACGGGTCCTCGGTGATGCCGTAGACGGCGGGCACCGAGTCGACCGCGAAGACGATGTCGGTGGCGAGCACCGCGACCACCACGAGGGCGAACGGGGTGAGCGCCCGCCGACCGTGCTGCCGGATCGTCATCCGGGTGCCGTGGTACTCGTTGACCACCGGCATGAACCGGCGCAGCAGCCGCACCGACCGCATCTTGTTGATGTCGACCTCCTGCTCGTGCCCGGAGAGGGCGTCGCGCAGCAGCTTGACCGCGGTGGCGATCAGGATGACGGCGAAGAGCAGGAAGGCGAAGTCGAGGGTCTGCAACGCCGCCGCGCCGAGGGCGATGAAGATCGCGCGCAGCACCAGCGCGCCGGCGATGCCGTAGAGCAGCACCCGCTGGGCGAGCACGGCGGGCACCGCGAAGGCGGCCAGCAGCAGCATGAACACGAAGAGGTTGTCGACGGAGAGCGACTTCTCGACCAGGTAGCCGGTCAGGTACTCGACCCCCTGCTGGGAGCCGTACCGGGACCAGACCCAGCCGCCGAAGGCCAGCGGCAACGCGATGTAGAAGGCCGACCAGCCCAACGCCTCCCGCATCGACACCTCGTGCGGGCGACGGGTGACCAGGAAGTCGAGCACCAGCAGGGCGAGCACGCCGACGATGGTGACCGCCCAGAGGGTGGGCGTGCCGACCGACGACAACTCACCGGCAGAAAGATATGACAGACCGGTCATGGGACCTCCTCGAACACCGTGCCATGTTCGAGGTCTCCTTCACCCACGTTCGCCGTGGGCAACCACCCGAGGCGTGCCCGGGGCACGCCGTACTGACCGGAATGGTTCGTGGGAAGTACTCCCCTCGTGCGGTCCAGGTTAGGCCAGGTCGAACGACTCGCCAAGTCAGGGCGCACCACTGCGGCGGCGTTGTTGCCCTGGTCAACGGCTGGGTGTCCCCGGTGGGTGGTCCGATCCGGTGCCCGGCGGTCAGGCCCGGCGCAGCGCGGACACCCCGGGGGTGAGCGCCAACTCCACCAGATCCCGGTAGTCACGGGGAAACCGGGTCACCAGATCGTCGAACTCGCCGCCGCTGACCGCCTCGCGGACCGTGACGAAGACCGCCCGCACGACGTCCCGGGCGGCCGGTTCGTCCAGGTCGGCCCGCTGCGCCACCCGCGCGACGAACTCGGCCGCGCCGAACCGGTCGGCCGCCTCGGTGCTCGGGCTGGGCCGCAACGCCAGCCGCAGCGGCGCCGGCAACTGGGTGGCGAGGTCGAGCACCTCCCCACCGGTCAACCGCTCGGCGAGGGTCGCCATGGTGGCGTGGACCAGCGCCACGGCCCGCTCCGGATCGGTGCGGACCCGTCGGGCCACCTGGTCGACGAAGGTGTCGTAGTTCATGCGGGGCTCCCTTCGACATGAGGCCGGTCGGTTACCCGCCACGGCGACCCGGAAACGACGCCGCATCCTGCGGCCGGGCCCGGGGTCCGGTAACGACGCCGAATCCCGCCCCGGCGTCGGACCGTCGGCAACGGCGTGATTTTCCGCTTCGACGGCGAATGACCGGCCGCCGGGCGGGTACCCGCCGCCGATCGTGACCGGAGTACGGCGGCGAGGAGGCTCACCGATGACCAGTCGGACCGAAGTCCTGCGGTATCTGTCCCGGCTGGACTACCCGGCGGCGAAGGACGCCGTGGTACGCCAGGCCGAACGGGAGGGCGCACCACCGGACGTGTTGCGGGCGTTGCGGGCGCTGCCGCCGGTCGACTACGCCAACGACGCCGAGGTGGCCCGCTCCGCCGCTGTCGATCCGGCCCCGGAGGTCGGCCCGGCCCCGCGGGCGCAACAGGCGCGGGACAAGCGACGCCAGCGCGTCGCGCAGCACCTGCGGGGCATCTGAACCGGAAGGCGGACGCCGCCGGCCCGCCGAAGTCAGGGCCGGTGCCGGGTCACCGGGTCCGGAAAGGCGGGCGCCCCGGGTCACGAACCGCGACCTGGGGCGCACGCGTGCCTGTTCACCGGCGAACCGCCGGGTGGCCACCCGAACCGGGCGGGCATCGCTGCCACGATCATCATATGACACGCCATCACCCGTACGGCTGATTATGGAAATACTGTGGGCGAGCACACGCGGGTGGGCGGGTCAACCGTGCAGGTCGCCCCGCCGGTCCCGGGCCTTCAACCGGACACTCGGCAGTTCCGGGGCGGGCAGCGGCGGGGCCGCGTCGTCGGCGACCGGCCCGAACCGGTCACGACCGGCCATCCAGTCCTCCCGGGCGGTGACCACCTCCTCGTGCGAGCGGCCGACGAAGTTCCACCACATGACCAGGGGCTCGTCGAACGGCTCGCCGCCGAGCAGCATCAGTCGACTGCCCGGCTCGGCGGTCAGCTCCAGCCGGTCCCGCCCCGCGCCGAGGTAGAGCAGCACGCCGGGCTCCAGCGACTGGCCGTCGACCCGGGCCCGGCCGTCCATCGCCAGCAGGGCGTACTCGAAGCGGGGTCGCAGGTGCAGCGTCGCCGGGGCCGGCCCGTGGGCCTGGAGCTGCGCACCGAGCAGCGGCGTGTGCACCACCGCCGGGGACCGCTCGCCGCTCAGCTCACCGACGAGCAGGGTGTGGTCCCAGTCGCCGGTGCGCCAGCGGGGCAGGTCGGCGTGGTGGGCGAAGCCGGCCGCACCGGCCCGGACCGGGTCCGGCAGCGCCACCCACAACTGCACCCCGTGCATCACCGGCGGATGGGTGGCCGGTGACCGCTCGGAGTGGGCGATGCCGTGCCCGGAGGTCATCACGTTGAGCTGACCGGGTCGGATCGGCTGGACGTTGCCGAGGCTGTCCCGGTGCACGATCTCGCCGTCGAGCAGCCAGGTCACCGTCTGCAGGCCGGTGTGCGGGTGGGGCGGCACCTCCATGCCGGGCCGCTGCGCAACGTCATCCGGGCCGAAGTGGTCCACGAAACACCACGCCCCGACCATCCGACGCGCCCGCTGCGGCAGCAGCCGGCGCACCGTGGTGTAGCGGCCCAGTGGCACGTCGTGGCCGGGCAGCAGCACACTGCCCGGGTCCTCGTCGGCGACGCCGGGTGGTCGGGTCTGCGCCGGCAACGATTCGGTACGGTCCACCGCCCGACTCTATGCCGGCCCGCCCGCCGCGGTGCGTGCCCCGGGCGGTTCAGTCCTCCACGACGGTGACTGTGTTGGCCCCGGCGACGAGGTCGAGGTAGAGCCGGTCGGGTGACCGGTCCCAGTCCGGCGAGCCGACGGTCGCCCCCCGGGCCAGCCCGTCACGCCGATCGCCGTACCAGACGACGCTGCCGGCACCGGCGCTGGCCCGGACCCGGACCGGGGGGCCGTCGGGTGCCCGGATCACGAACTGGTTGACGCCCCCGGTCATCCGCACCGTGCGGGTGCCGGTCGTCGGGGGCAGCCGCAGGTCGACCCGGGCCGCGCCACCGATCAGCTCCAATCCGGACAGCCGCGCGCCGGTGAGGTCGAGAACGTGGTCGCTGACCCCGCCGATCAGCCGCAACCGCCAGGTCAGCCGCGAGTTGAGCACCACGTCGACGACGCCCCGGCCGGCCTTGTCCCGGCGGGTCACCCGCAGCTGCACCCGGTCGCCGGACACCTCGGGCCGGGGGGTCAGGCCGGCGTCGGCCGGGCTGCTGATCCGATACAGGTCGGCACCGAGGTCGTCGGTGCGCAGCCGGAACGAGGTCACCCCGTCCATCAGCTCGAAGGTGGCCCGGCGCAACCCGCCCACCGGGGCGGTCGCGGTCCGCTCGGCGGCGGCCTCGGCAGCGCCCGCGCCACCCGGTCGGGCGGTCACCGCCACCGGTGGCGTCGCGTTCTGTCCACCGGAGAAGACCACCCCCAGCCGGTCCGGGTTGGCCAAGGTCACCACCACCGCGAGCGCGCCGAGCGCCACCACCAGCACCGCCGCGGCGGCCAGCAGGCGCACACCCCGGGGCCACGGCGACCGGTACGCCGGGTCGTACGCCGGGTCTCCGGTCGGATCGACCGGTTCGCCGGTCACTTCGATCACCGGCTCGAAGACCGGTCGCTGCTCCCCCGTCGTCGGACGGTGCTCCTGATCCGGCTCCGGCATCGTGCCTCCCCTGTCGGTCCCCGCACAGCAGTACGTACGGGCCACCGCAACGGATCATCCGGTCGACGTACGGTTACGAACACCGCCGAGGGCCGGCCCCGGGTCAGTCGGTGTCGCGTCCCCAGACGCCACCCCGGTAGATGGTCCCCCGGTAGATGGTCCCCCGGTAGGTCGTACCCTCGCCGGGCTCCGACCACCCGGCGGCGTCGCCGGGCGGGGTGTCGGCGGCCGGGGTGTCGGCGCGGGCGGCACGGGCCCGGCGGACCCGGTTGACCACGAACCAGCCGGCGGCGGCCACACAGACCACGATGACGACCTTCTGGAACGACCCGACGTACTCCTCGACGACGTGCCAGTTGTCGCCGAGCAGGAACCCGGCCAGCACGAAGGTGGTGTTCCAGATCAGGCTGCCCAGCGTGGTGTAGAGCAGGAACGTCAGGATCGGCATCCGCTCCACCCCCGCCGGGATGGAGATGAGGCTGCGGAAGATCGGGATCATCCGCCCGAAGAACACCGCCTTCACCCCGTGCTTGAGAAACCACGCCTCGGTGCGGTCCACATCGCTCAGCTTGACCAGCGGCAGTCGGGCCGCGATGGCCCGCATCCGGTCGCGACCCAGCGCCGCGCCGATGCCGTAGAGCACCCAGGCCCCCACCACGGACCCGAGGGTGGTCCAGAGGATCGCACCGACCAGACTGATCCGCCCCTGGGCGGCGGCGAAGCCGGCCAGCGGCAGGATCACCTCGCTGGGGATCGGCGGGAACAGGTTCTCCAACGCCACCGCCAGCCCCGCGCCGGGGCCGCCGAGCCGCTCCACCAGGCCGGTGACGAAACCCACCGGGCCTTCGGACGAGGGCTCGGCGGCGGACACGACCGTACGGGGGCTGAGCGCCAGGGAGCGTGGAATCATCCGACAAAGTTACGAGCCGGTCGACGAATCGACCACGCGGATCGACCGCTCCCGACAGCCTGACGGTTCGGGCGTAGCCGGTGCTCCGCCGGTTCGCCGTGCTGGACCTGGCCGGCCCGGACACCCTGCGGGACCGAGGGGGGCGACGCCGACCAACCGGTGACCGGGACCCCGTTGGGCAGCGTCGCCCCGTGGGTAGCCCGGTCGACTTCGCGCTGCTGCACCTGGTCACCACGGCCAGACTGGACGCGCTGGACCTGCCCCGCGCGGCAGTGTCGCGCTACCGGTCCAACCTGGTCGTCGTTAGCCCTACGCCTCCGCGACGTACGTTCCCGACCCCGGCACGCCCACGACGATGCCGCGCGCCTTGAGCGCATCCACGGCGCGTGCGACCGTCCGGCGAGCCGACCCGTACTCGACGGCCAGCGCGTCGTAGGTCGGCAGTCGCGCCCCACGCGGGAACTCCCCCGCACCAATGCGGCGGGTCAGGTCGTCTGCGATCTCTTGCGCAGAGTGCGGGATAGGCACGGGCGTCATCGTGCCGCCTACCCGAATCGGCACCACTGACACACCTGGCACTACTTGCCCTGCTGACATCATTGGCACTAGATTCCAGGGAAGGCACGGCCCGTAGTGGACATCGAGTCGGTGCGGACCGTCGGCCCTCGGAGGCGTCCTGATCCCCGGCAAGGATCAGGACGCCTCGCCGTTTCTTTGCGGAGGTGGAGCGATGCCGCCGGAGGAGAAGCCGATACGCGTGCCCGTCAACATCGACGCGTGGCGGTGGCCTAAATGGGTCGACCGAGCGGAGTGCGGCGAGTGCGGCGAGGCGCTGCCTGTCGAACGGTTGACCGCGCTGGCCACGCTGGCCGATGCCGTCGGGGATCACGCGGGGAAGTGCGACACGTGCTGAACGACGAAACCCCCGATAGCCAGGTGGGTACCGACTTGATGCCGTGCCGCTCGCTGGCGGGCACCACCGGTTGCCCGCCGCCTGGCCCAGTGACCTGAGAAGATCCGCCGATCGGCGGTGGCTCCAGGTCACACGCCAGCCCGCGGATCCCTGGTGACCCGCCAACGCGCCGGGAGCCACACCGCATCCACTCCGTAGGGTGGGAACCGGTCAGGGCTTGCGGCCGACCGCGCCGTACATGCTCACCTCGTCCACCGTGGGGCGGGGCTGCGGTTCGGTCTCGGCCCGCCACCGGGCGACCGAGACGACGCCGGGCTCGACCAACCCCAGGCCGTCGAAGAACCGGGCGAAGTCGTCCCGGCTGCGCAGGTTGATCCCGCCGGGCGGGTTGCCGTCCCTGGTCGCCACCCGGGCCGCCTCGGCCACGTCCGGGGGAAGCTGGTCGTAGGTGGCATGCGACGCGGCCAGGTAGCTGCCCGGCGGCAGTTCCGCGAGCAGCCGGCGGACCACGCCGTACGGGTCCTCGGCCTCCCCCACGAAGTGCAGGATGGCCACCAGCATCAGGGCGACCGGCTGGCCCAGGTCGAGGGTGCGCCGCAGCTCGGGGTGGTGCAGGATCTTCTCGGGTTCACGCAGGTCGGCGTCGATGTAGGCGGTGGCGCCCTCGGTCGCGCTGGTCAGCAACGCCCGGGCGTGAGCCAGCACGATCGGGTCGTTGTCGACGTAGACCACCCGGGACTGCGGGGCGATGGCCTGGGCCACCTCGTGGGTGTTGTTCGCCGTCGGGATGCCGGTGCCGATGTCCAGGAACTGCCGGATACCCGCCTCGCGGGCCAGGTGGGCCACCGCGCGTTGCAGGAACCGACGGTTCTCCAGGGCCGCGGTACGGATGGTCGGGAAGGCCGCCGCCATGGCGTCGCCGGAATCCCGGTCGGCCTGGAAGTTGTCCTTGCCACCCAGCCAGTAGTTATAGCGGCGGGCCGGGTGCGCGACCGAGGTGTCGATCCGGTCGCTGGGGTGCTGGGCGGCGCCCGTCGGGGCATCGGTGGTCACCGGGTCCTCCATGACTCCGCGCCATCTCGTCGTCGATGGCGTCCGTCCACTGTCTGCGGTCCGATCATCGTAGAGCCCGCTCGGATGTGGCCGGCGGGCCGGTGGGACGGTCACTGCGGGTATAGCTCGTCACGCAGTCGGGTGAGGACCTCCGGCGTACGCTCCGGCGGGGTGGCCTCGACGCAGAGGCGTTCCATCGCCGCCGCGTAGTAGTCCAGGTCCTCCCGCTTGTCGAGGTAGAGCGCGCTGGTCAACTGCTCGATGTAGACGATGTCGGGCAGGTCGTCGTCGCCGAACCGCAGGATGGTGAAGGCGCCACCGGCCGCCGCGTGGCCACCGGCGTCGAACGGGATGACCTGCAGCCGGATATGCGGCGACCGGGTCGCCTCGATCAGCGCGGTCAACTGCCCCCGCATCACCTGGGGGCCGCCGATCGGCCGGCGCAGGGCGGCCTCGTCGATCACCGCCCAGAGCTGCGGCGGATCGGCGCGGTGCAGCACCTGCTGACGCTGGACGCGCAGTTCCACCCGACGGTCGACCTCCTCGACCGCCGCGCCCCGGTGTCCGAGCAGGACCACCGCGCGGGCGTACTCCGGGGTCTGCAGCAGGCCGGGGACGAGTTGCACCTCGTAGCTGCGGATCAACGCGGCGGCGGCCTCCAGGCCCAGGTAGGACTGGAACCAGCCGGGCAGCACGTCACCGTAGCGGTGCCACCAGCCGGGGCTGTTGGCGTCCCGGGCCAGCTTGAGCAGCGCGTCGCGATCGGCGGCGGCGGTGACCCCGTAGAGGGTGAGCAGGTCGGCGACGTCCCGTTCCTTGAAGCCGACCCGGCCCAGCTCCATCCGGCTGATCTTCGACTCCGAGGAGCGGATCTCCCAACCGGCACCCTCCCGCGTGACACCTCTGGCCTCCCGCAGCCGGCGCAGCTGTGCGCCGAGCAGCATCCGCAACACCGTGGGGCCGGTGGCCGGTCCCCCCTCGGCGGCAACCATCGTCACGTGCCCGCCCCTCCGCGTGTGCCCACACCCCGTCACGGTCCCTGGGCCCCCGCCCGACCGACGAGTAAGCATGCCATGGACCGTCGGTGAGGAGAACATCCTCCGGACGGATACGGTCCCGTGGGCGGGACTGCCGACCGTCAGCCGATCAGATGGTCGAAGTCGCCGTCGCGTGCGCCGAGGACGAATGCCGCTATCTCGTCCACCGTGTAGATCAGCGCCGGCCCCTCGGGGTGTCGCGAGTTACGCATGGCGATACCGGCCCCGCCGGGCAGTTCGGCCAACTCGACGCAGTTGCCGCTCGGGTTGCTTCGCCGGCTCTTCTCCCACCTCAGGGGGGGCAGCTGGGTGGTGGGAACGCCGTTCTCAGGCTGCTGCATGGATGTCTTTCTGTCGGGGTGCGGACCCACTGTCACAAGGGGATGGTGCGGGGTTCGTGGGGCTGTGCGACATCAGATCCGGCCGTGCTGCACGTGCATCTGCTATTGCATATGCACCAGACAGCGAGCATGATAGCCCAACGTGCGCGGTACTTATCCGTTCACTTTGGGTTACTACTCCCAGGGCGTTCACCTGGGGAAACGAGGGCCCGGCGCGGCACGACGGCCGTCGCCGCACGGGTCGTACGCCGACACTGCGAGGGAGGACCCGTGCCGGATCCGTTGACCGTCGCGTCCGGCATCTCCGCAGCCGGGGCCCTGGTCTCGGTGTGGCAGCTACGCCGCCGGGCCCTGCAGGCCGAGGCGGAACTGGAGCACCTCCAGGCCGAACTCGCCGCCGAACGGCACGCCGCCAGCCACGACCCGCTCACCGGACTACCCAACCGCCGGGCCTTCTACCGGCTGGCCGCCACGCTGCTCACCGACGCGGGCGGGCAACCCCTCATCGCGGTCGTCCTCGACCTCAACGACTTCAAACAGGTCAACGACCGCTTCGGGCACGCCGCCGGCGACCAGGTGCTGGTCAGCGTCGCCCAACGGCTGGCCGCCTTCGCCGGCGACAACCTGGTCGCCCGGCTCGGCGGCGACGAGTTCGCCGGCCTGCTGGCCAGCCCCTCGGTCGACCGGCGCTGGATCGACCACGCCACCCGGCGGCTCTGCGAGGCCATGGCCGCCCCCATCCCGCTGGGCCCGTGCAGCGTCCGGGTCACCGCCTCGGTCGGGCTCGCCCCGGTCACCGGCCCCACCCAACTGGCCGACGCGCTGTGCCGGGCCGACGCCGCGATGTACCGGGCGAAGGGCGTCACCAGCCGTCAGTCACCCCGGCAACTGCTCGACGCGGCCCGCCTCGCCGAGTGCTGAGACCCACCGCCGGTCGGCGGGACGCACCACCGCCGCCGGCCGGTCGGGCGGCCGACCGAGGTCAGCGCCAGCCGTAACCGGCCCGCAGCGCCTGGCCGACCCGGTCGAAGCGACCCCGGTCCAGCACCGCGCCCTCCCGGCGGATGCCGTCCTCCCGCATGGTGAGCACCCGGTCCAGGCGTACCCAACTGGGTCGGGAGTCGCGGTCCCACTCCCCCGGGCCCAGCGCCAGCCAGTGCCGCTGACCGTCCCGCTCACTCTGGCTGGACAGCATCAGCCCGAACAGGGTGCGACTGGACCGGCCGACCACCAGCACCGGGCGGTCCTTGCCCTGCTTCGGGTCGTCCTCGTAGGGCACCCAGGTCCAGACGATCTCCCCCGGGTCGGCCTGCCCGTCCGGCTCGGGGGCGTACGACAGCTCCCGGCGTTGCAGGGCACTGAGCTGCCGACGCCGGGCCACCTGCGCCGGGATCGCCCCGGGGGTGCCCTGCCGCGCGCCGACCACGCCGGTCACCCGGCCGAGCCGGGTCGCCACGTTCCTCAACAGACCTGCCACGGCGGGCAGCCTACCGCCGTACCGACCGGGTCACCCACCGAGGGCGTCGGCCTTGCGCAGCAGCACCGCCCGCTCGCGGACGTTGCGGCACAACCGGGCGGCGAGCTCCAGCTCGGCCTGCGCCTCGACTGTCCGGCCGAGCCGGGCGAGCAACTCGCCCCGCACGCTCGGCAGCAGGTACGACCCGGCCAGTCGACCGCCGGCGGCCACCTCGTCCACCAGGGACAACGCCTGCTGTGGCCCGTCGGCCATCGCCACCGCGACGGCCCGGTTCAGCGCGACGACCGGCGACGGCGCCACCCGGCCGAGCGCCTCGTAGAGGAGCACCACCCGGGCCCAGTCGGTCTGCGCCACCGAGACGGCGCCGGCGTGGCAGGCGGCGATCGACGCCTGCAACCCGTACGGCCCGAGGCCCCGCCCCAACGCCACGGCCCGGCCGAGCACCGCCACCCCCCGCCGGATCGCCGAGCGGTCCCACCGACGCCGGTCCTGATCCGCCAGCAGCACCGCCTCGCCGTCGGCGTCGACCCGGGCCGGGAACCGCGCGGCCGTCAACTCGCACAGGGCGAGCAGGCCGTGCACCTCCGGCTCGGCGGGCAGCAGCGCGGCCAGCGTCCGGGCCAACCGGATCGCCTCGTACGCCAGGTCGGGGCGGAGCAACTGGTCACCGGCGGTCGCCGTCGCCCCCTCGGTGAAGATCACATAGAGCACGTTCAGGACCGCGCCGAGCCGCTCCCGCCGCTGCGGTGCTTCGGGGAGCGCGAACGGCACCCCCGCGGCGGCGATCGTCTTCTTCGCCCGGGTGATCCGCGCCTGGACGGTGGGCACCGGGACCAGCAACGCCCGGGCGATCTCCTCGCTCGACAGGCCGCCGACCACCCGCAGCGTCAGCGCCAACCGTGCCTCGGGTGAGAGCACCGGGTGGCACGCCACGAACATCAGCGCGAGGACGTCGTCGTCGACCCGGTCGGGGTCCCACGGCAGGTCGTCTGCGGGTGACCCGCCCGTACCCTCGGCGAGTTGACCGGCGAGCACGGCGTACCGCGCGTCGAGCGCCGCCCGGCGGCGGAACGCGTCGACCGCGCGCCGCCGGGCGGTGGTGAGCAGCCAGCCCACCGGGTTGGCCGGCACCCCGTCGCGCGCCCAGCCGACCAGCGCCTGCGCCACCGCCTCCTGCGCGACGTCCTCGGCGAGCGCGAAGTCGCCGGTGAACCGGGCCAGCGCCCCGACGATCCGGGCGGACTCGATGCGCCAGAGCGCCTCGACGGCCCGCCGCGCCGACCCGGCGCTCGGCGGGCCGTCGGAGGTCACGGTACTCAGAGCTGGCCGGTCCGCTCGCGCCACGCCCGCTCCCTGACGATCCACTCGTTGTCCTGCGGGAACTCGTCGATGCCCGGCACCCGGCGGACCTCGCACTTGCTGCCGCTGATCGCCGGCATCCGCCGGGCCCACTCGACGGCCTCCTCCTTCGACGCCACGTCGAGCAGGTAGAAGCCGCCGAACAGCTCCTTCGTCTCGCCGTACGGGCCGTCGGTGACGACCGGGCTCTCCCCGCTGTAGTCGACCACCACGGTCTGGGCCGGGTCCTCCAGGCCCTCGGCGGCCACCAGCACGCCCGCCCGGATCAACTCCTCGTTGAACCGCCCCACCGTCTCCAGCATCTCCTCGAAGGGCGTGTCCATCATCGTCGCCATGGACTCGTCCGTGCCCCGCATGATCAGCATGTACTTGGCCATCGTCGCTCCTCGCTGTCGGGTCGCCGGTCGACCCTCTCATCCCCAGGTCGAACGGGAACCCGGCGGGATCGACACGACCCGCCCACCGGTTTTTCAGGCTGGCCGGCGGGCCAGCACCAGCGTGGTCCGCAGGTCGAGGGTGACGGTGCCGCCGAAGCCGTCGACGGCGACGCCGATCGCCGCGCGGACCCGGTCCCGCAGCTCCGGCGGGCGGCGCAGCTGCGGGGAGAAGGTGTCGACGAGCCGCTGGTATCCCGCCGTGGTCAGTGGCACCGGCCGATGGAAGGCCACCGACCGGACGTCGGTGAAGAGTCCGCTCGCAGTGATGTCCGCGTGGAACCAGTCCTCCGGCTGGTCGTGGTGCGGGACCGGGTCGACCGACTCGAACGCCGCCCGGACCGCCGCCGAATGCGCCGGGTCGACGTAGTCGTAACGGTGGGCGAAGACGGCCAGGGTGCCGCCGGGGGTCAACGCGTCGTGGGCCTGCCGGTTGCGGGTGGCCGGATCGAGCCAGTGCCAGGCCAACGCGCAGGCCAGCAGGGGCACGCCGCCCGGTGGCGGCGACCACTGCGCGAACCGGGTCACCACCACCTCGACGTCGGGGAACCGGACGGCCAGCACCGCCGCCATCCGGGCGTCCGGCTCGACACAGGTCACCCGGGTCCGCACCGGCCCGGCACGCTCCCGGTCGGCACGGCCGGCACCGTCGGAGCCGGGGCGGGACGGGGCGGTCGATCCCGGCCCGACGACGCCCGACCCGACGACGCCCGGCACAGGGCGGGCAGGCTCGGCGGCAGCGGCAGCGGCGGCGGCGAGGTCGCGCAGCAGGGCGGTGGCCAGGCCGGTGCCCGCGCCGACCTCGACCAGCCGGGAGGGCGGTCCGCCGTGATAGGCGAGGATGGTGGCGGCGAGGGCGGCCGGATACCCCGGCCGGATCTCGTCGTAGTCGGCCGCCACCTCACCGAAGAGCTCCGCCATGATCGCCATCGTCGCACCGCCGCCGCCCGGCCGGTGCCCCGTCGAGGGAGACCCGTGACCGAACTGCCCCGGGACCTGCCGGTGATCGAACGCACCGCCGTCCGGCTGGTGGTCCGCGACCGGGACGACCTGATCCTGCTGTTCCACACCCGCGACCCGGAGCACCCCCGGCTGGGCACCTGGTGGGAACTGCCCGGCGGGGGCGTCGACCCCGGTGAGACGTACCCCCAGACCGCGTTGCGGGAGCTGCGCGAGGAGACCGGCTTCGTGGTCACGGCCGCGCAGCTCGGCCCGCCCACCTGGCGGCGGCGGGCCAGCTTCATCCACCGTCGGTTGCGGCACGTCCAGGACGAGGTGGTCCTGACGGTACGCCTCGACGCCACCGCGCCGGACATCGACGGCGCCGACCGGCTCGACTACGAGGTGGAGGACTACTTCGGCTTCCGCTGGTGGCCGGTCGAGGAGATCGTCACCAGCACCGCCCGGTTCTACCCGGGCCGGCTGCCCGAGCTGCTCACCGGCTTCCTGGCCGGTGACCGGATCGACGAACCGTTCGAACTCTGGTCCTGACCCGGGGTGCCGGAAGCACGAACGGTGGGCACAGTGGGGGCATGACGACGATCCCGTACGCCCCGCTGGCCCGGTACGCCGCCCGGCTGCACGCCGCCATCGGCGACCGGCACCACGTCGCCTCCCCGCTCGGCGCCTGGCTGCTGCTGGCGCTCGCCGCGCCGGCCGCCACCGGCGCGGTCCGGGCGGAACTGGCCGAGGTGCTCGGCGTCGACGGGGAGACCGCCGCGGCGACGGCCGCCGCCCTGCTGGACCGGCCACACCCGCTGGTGCCGTCGGCCACCGCCGTCTGGCACCGCCCCGGCGCGGACACCGGCCCGCTGGCCGGCTGGCGGGACGGGCTGCCCCGGGCTGCCGCCACCGGTCCGCTGCCCGACCAGGCGGGCCTGGACGCCTGGGCCCGCGAGCACACCCTGGGGCTGATCGACCGGTTCCCGCTGACCGTCTCCCCCCGGGTGCTGCTGGCGCTGGCCGGCGCCCTGGCCACCCGGATCTCCTGGGCCGCCCCGTTCGACCTGGTACCCGGCTCGGCGCTCGGCCCCGACCGGCCCACCGGCGCCGACGCGGACCGGACGGTCGGCGACTGGGCCGGAAAGCTGGGCCGGGCGCTGCGCACCCCGGAGCACGGGCACCGGGCCTGGATCGCGTCGACCGGATCGGCCGGTGACGTCGCCGTGCACGCCGCCGCGGCGGTGGAACGCGACGGGGCCGGGGTGGTGGTGCTCTCGGTGCTCGCCGACCCGACGGTCCGCCCGGCCGACGTGCTCGCCGCCGGCTACGCGCTGGCCGGCGCGGCGGTGGACGGGGAACCGGGCCGGCGGTCGCTGTTCGACCTGCCGCTGGGGGCGGGTCCGCTCGGGACGCTGCGGGAGGAGCGGGTCCGCACCTCGGCCCGTGACGGTCGGGAGGAGCGCCGGCACGCGGTGCTGCCCTGCTGGTCGGCGCAGGACGAGCACGATCTGACCGCCCCCGGGTTGGGGTTCGCGGCGGTGGGGCGGGCGCTGGGTGGGCTGCTCGGCACCCAGGTGGGCGTCGAGGCCCGGCAGGCGGCGGTGGCCCACTACGGCCGGTACGGCTTCGAGGCCGCCGCGGTGACCGGGGCCTTCGCCCTGACCAGTCTCCCGCCAGAGGGTGTCCGCCGGACCGCCGAGCTGCGCTTCGGGCACCCGTACGCGGTGCTGGCGGTGGCCACCGACCACCGCGCGGACGGGACCGGGCCGTGGCACGGGGTGCCGGTCTTCTCCGCCTGGGTGGCCGAGCCGCAGGAACCGTCGGACGGCGACCTCGCCGACCCGCCCGAACCGGCCTGACCAGCCCCGACCGCGGCGACTGCCCCTGAGTCGGCACCGTCCCCGGGGAAACCGTCGCGGTCGGGTGTCCCGGCCGCGCGGGTACGACGACGCCTCGACGCCGTCGTACCCGCGCGGATCGGTCAGCCGGCGACCGACGCCGGTTCCGGGCGGGACTTCGCCCGCTCGGCGATCCGCCGCTGCCGCTCCTGCGCCCCGATCAGGTCGTCGGGGAGCGAGTCGGGCACCTCGATGTCGAACCGGCGCAGCATCCGGATCGCGAACCCGCCGAGCGTGATCAGCACCAGGGCCAGCCCGAAGCAGACGTACGCGAAGCCGATGCCCCGGCCGGGACCGGTGCCGATCACCGCGCCCACCGAACCAGCGAGCGCCCCGCCGTCGGCGAGCATCGGCTCGAACAGGGCGGTCGCGCCCGGGGCGAGCAACGCGAAGCCGATCGGCAGGGTCGACCAGGAGATCGTCTGGTTCAGGCTGAAGACCCGGCCGTGGAACCGCTGCGGCACCTTGACCTGCACGATCGTGGCGTAGATCGACTGGGCGGTGGTCATCGCCATCGCGAGCCAGAACGCCCCGAAGGAGATCATGATCACGGAGGCGTCCAGACCGATCAGCAGGCACCCGACGGCGGTGCCCAGGTTGCCGATCAGCACCCCGATCATGCGCCGGTGCCGGGGGCCACCCCACAGCGACATCAGCACGCCGCCGACCACCGCCCCGACCGCCTCGGCCAGGGCCACCTGGGCGACCTGGGTGGCGGTGCCGAACGACAGCACCAGCGGGGTGGTGAGCACCAGGGCCGGGGCCAGGAAGATGTTGCCCAGCGCGAAGTAGCCGAGCATCAACCGGAAACCCTTGTGCCGCCACGAGTAGCGCAGGCCGTTGGCGATCGCCACCAGCAGCCGCTCCCGGGGCCGCCAGCCGAGCAGGTCGGGGAAGCGGACCACGGCCAGCGTCAGCACCGCCACCACGTAGCTCGCCACGTCGATCAGCAGGATGCCCTTCAGGCCGATCGCGGCGAGCAGGCCGGCCGCGAAGACCGGCATCAGCAGCAGGGCGAAACCGCTGGAGAGCTGGGTGATGCCCATCGCGTGACCGAGATAGCGCTTCGGCACCAGTTGCGGCACCGCCGACTGGAAGGCGATCCGCTGGAACGAGGCGGCCACCTGGCTCAACGCCACCAGGCCGTAGATGTGCCACAGGGCCAGGTTGTCGGTCCACAGCAGGGCGGCGAGGACGAGCTGGATGGACCCGGCGGCACAGCTGGCGATCATCATGATCCGCCGTCGGCTGACCCGGTCGGTGACCGCGCCGGCCACCGGCAGCATCAGCACCCCGCAGATCAGCGCCAACGCCCACAGCAGGCCCAGGTCGGCCACCGAACCGGTGCGGGTGAACAGCCAGATCGGCAGGGCGAACGCGGTCAACGCCGAGCCGGTGCTGGAGACCAGCTGCCCGGTGGTCACCGCGACGAACCGGGCCATGCTCGGCTTCACCACCGCCGGGGCGGGCGCGTCGGCGTCGCCGATCCGCTGGTGGTCGGCGACCACCCAACCGGCGTCCTCACCCCGGGCATCCGGGCCGAGCGCGGAGACGTCCCCGGCCCGGACCGCCGGGTGCACCTGGGTGACGATCTCGGCCAGCTCGTCGGCCCGGTACTTGAGGAAGAAGTGACCGGCCTGGTCGAGCACCACCAGGCCGAGGGTGTCGCTGAGGAACTGCCACTCCGCGTACCGCTCGGCGTGGTAGTCGGTCACCGGGTCCTCGGAGCCGACCACCGAGACGATCGGCGCGCGCAGCTTCTCGGCGCCCCGGTCCAACAGCCCGGTGAAGTACTCCTCCGACGCGCGGGAGTCGGCCCGCATGTTGCTGATGATCCGGTCGGCCTGCTCCGGCTCCAGCTCGTCGGTGTCCACCCCCATGCTCTTGAGCCAGCTCGCATAGTGCCGGTTGCTGCTGAGCTGCTCCAGCCGGTTGCGCAGCGCCGCGAACGCGCCCTTCGGGCGGGCGAACGGGAACATCGCCCCGATGTAGACGACCTCCAACTCCCGGCCTGCGGCCTCCACCTTGCGGGCCACCTCCGCGATGATCGCGCTGCCCACCCCGCAGTGGCCGTAGAGGGCGAGCGGACCCTCGATCCGCTCCACGATCTCGGCGGCCACCCGGCTGGTCAGCTCGTCGAACGGCAGGGCGGCCTCGGTCAGGCCGACGTCGTGGCCGGGGATGGCCAGCGACCACAGGGCGTGCCCGGCCGGCAACGCGTCGGCCAGCGGTTGGTAGACGATGGCGCTGCCGCCGCCGTACGGGACGCAGACGTAGCTGAGCACCCGCCGACCGGCCGGGATCGGCTTGGTCAGCTCGTAGAGCAGCCGACGTGGGCCGGCCGCCTCGGCGTCACCGGTCATGAACACGGCCAGCTCGCGGATGGTGCGCTGCTGGAACAGGTCCATCACGCCGACCGCCCGGCCGCCGTGTTCCGCCCGACGGATCTTCGCCACCACCTGGGTGGCGAGCATCGAGTGCCCGCCCAGGTCGAAGAAGTCGTCGTCGATGCCGAGCGTCGGCACCCCCAGCACCTCCGACCAGATCCCGGCGAGCAGCCGCTCGGTGTCGTCGCGCGGCTCGACCAGGGCCACCGACGCCTCACGGGTGACCACCGGCGCGGGCAACGCCCGGCGGTCCAGCTTGCCGTTCGGGGTCAGCGGCAACGCGTCCAGGGTGACGAACGCGGCGGGCACCATGTACTCCGGCAGGGTCTCCTTCAGCGCCGTCTTGAGCGCGGCGTGCTCGGCCCCACCCACCAGGTAGGCGGTGAGCCGCTTGTCGCCGGGGCTGTCCTCCCGGACGATCACCGTGGCCTCGGCCACCTCGGGCTGCTCGCGCAGGGCACTCTCGATCTCACCCAGCTCGATCCGCAGGCCGCGCAGCTTGACCTGGTGGTCGATCCGGCCCAGGAACTCGATCACCCCGGCCGGCCCCGCCGGGTCGGGCACCCAGCGGGCCAGGTCACCGGTGCGGTACAGCCGGGCGCCCGGCACACCGGAGAACGGGTCCGGCACGAACCGCTCAGCGGTCAGCGCCGGCCGGCGGTGGTAGCCGCGGGCCAGCCCCACCCCGCCGATGTGCAGCTCACCGGCCACCCCGATCGGGCACTCACGGCCCGCCGGGTCGAGCACGTGCAGCCGCAGGTTGGCGATCGGCCCACCGATCGGCACCCCGCTCAACCCGGCCAGCAGCGCCGGGTCGCAGTGCCAGGCGCTGACGTCGATCGCCGCCTCGGTCGGGCCGTACAGGTTGTGCAGTTCGCAGTGCGGCAGCCGGGCGGTGAAGTCGACCGCCGAGGCCAGCGGCAACTCCTCGCCGGAGCAGATCACCCGCCGCAGCGTCGAGGCCGCTTCCACCCCCTCCTCGGCCAGGAACACCGTCAGCATCGACGGGACGAAGTGGGCGGTGGTGACCCGCTCGGCCACCAGCACGTCGCGCAGGTAGCCGGCGTCCTTCTGCCCGCCCGGCTTGGCCAGCACCAACCGGGCCCCGGTGCGCAGCGGCCAGAAGAACTCCCACACCGACACGTCGAAGCTGGCCGGGGTCTTCTGCAGCACCGCGTCGTCGGCGTCGAGCCGGTAGGTCTTCTGCATCCAGTCGAGCCGGTTGACGATGCCCCGGTGGGTGTTCGGCACCCCCTTCGGGCGACCCGTCGAACCCGAGGTGTAGATCACGTACGCCAGGTGCTCCGGCCCGGCCAGCGGGGTCGGATCGGTGTCCGGCTGGTCGGCCCAGACCGCCGGGTCGTCCAGGGCCAGCACCGTCGCGTCGACGCGCGGCAGCACGTCGCGCAACTGCTCCTGGACCAGCACCACCGGCGCGGCGGCGTCGGTCAGCATGAAGGCCAGCCGGTCGGCCGGGTACTCCGGGTCCAGCGGCAGGTAGGCCCCACCGGCCTTGAGCACGCCGAGCAACCCGGCGACCAGCGCGACGGAGCGTTCCGCGCAGACCCCGACCAGGGTCTCCGGGCCGACGCCGGCCGCCCGCAGTCGGTGCGCCACCCGGTTCGCGGCGGCGTTCAGCTGCGCGTACGTCGTCGGGACGCCCTCGATGGTCACCGCCACCGCGTCCGGGGTGGCCGCCGCCCGGGCCTCGATCGGGCCGTGCAGCGTCTCGGCGGCGGGGAAGTCGGCATCGGTGTCGTTCCAGGATGCCAACAGCGCCCGCTCGTCGGCGGCGCGCAGGTCCAGCGCCGAGACCGCCACGTCCGGGGTCGCCCCCACCGCGCGCAGCAGGGCGCACCAGCGGGCGGCCATCCGGTCCACGGTGGCCCGGTCGAACAGGTCGGTGTTGAAGACCAGCTTGCCCCAGAGCCCGTCGGCGGTCTCCACGGCGTGCAGCTCGAAGTCGAACCGGGTGGCCCGCAGCTCCATCGGGGTCCAGTCGAACGTCACGTCGGTGGCGTCGGAGACCTCGGTGAACCGGCCCATCTCGTAGTTCTGCAACACGAACATGGCCTGGAACACCGGCGACCGGCTGACGTCGCGGGGCAGCCCCAGCTCGTGGACCACCTTCGCGAACGGCACCTCGGCGTGCTCGAAGCCGTCCAGCACACTGCGCCGGGTGCGTTCCAGCAGCTCGACGAAGGTCGGGTCGCCGCCCAACTCGGCCCGCATCGGCAGCATGTTGATGAACATGCCGACGAGGTCCTCCAGCTCCGGGGCGGACCGGCCGGCCACCGACGCGCCGACCGCGAAGTCCTCCTGGCCGGCGTGCCGGGCCAGGAAGACCTGGTAGGCGGCGAGCAGCGTCATGAACAGGGTGCCGCCGGCCGCCCGGGTGAGGGTGGTCAGCCGCCCGGTCTCCACCGGGGTCAGCCGGAACTCGACGAAGTCCCCCCGGTAGGTCTGGGTGGCCGGACGGGGCCGGTCCAGCGGCAGCTCCAGCGGGGTGATCCCGGCCAGCCGGGACTTCCACCAGTCCAGGTGCGACCGGGCCGCCGGGCCGGCCAGTTCCTGCGCCTCCCAGACGGCGAAGTCGCCGTACTGCACGGGTAGGGTGGGCAGGTCGCCACCCCGGTAGGCGGTGATCAGGTCGCGCAGCAGCACGTCGACCGACCAGCCGTCGCCCACGATGTGGTGCTTGCTGAGGAACAGCACGTGGTCGTCGGCGGCCAGCCGGATCAGCAGCGCCCGCAGCAGCGGCCCGGCCGCCAGGTCGAACGGCGCGAGCGAGGCCGCCTCCACCAGTTCCTGTGCGGCCCGCTCGTCGGGGGCGTCGACCACGGTCAGCGGCACCTCGACCGCGTCGGCGACCACCACGGTCGGCTTGCCGTCGGCGTCGGCGGGGAACCGGCTGCGCAGCGACTCGTGCCGGGCGGTCAGCGCGGCGAGGGCGGCGCGCAGCGCCGTGACGTCGAGCGGGCCACGCACCCGCAACGGCACCGCGATGTGGTACGCCGCCTCGCCCGGGGCGAGCTGGTCCATGAACCAGACCCGCTCCTGGGCGTACGACAGCGGCACCTCGGCGTCCTCGGGCCTCGGCGTGACACGGGCGGCGGGGGTGGCCTGCCGTCGGCGCAGCCGTTGGGCGATCAGCGCCGCCCGGGCGGCATCCCGGGAATCCTTCAGGTCCGTCATGCGGGGGTGTCCTTCTCCGCCGCCAACAGCGCGGCGACTTCGGTCTCGGAAAGGCCGTCCAGCTCGGCGGCGATGTGCGCCTCGATCTGGGCGGCCAGGTCGGCCACCACGGGGCTGCCGAACAGCGCCCGCATCGGCAGGTCGACGTCCACCTCGGCGCGGATCCGGGCCATCGCCCGCATCCCGCGCAGCGAGTTGCCGCCGAGGGTGAAGAAGTCGTCCAGCGCGCCGACCTTCTCCACCTGGAGGATGTCGGCATACACCTCGGCGACCAGGGTCTCGGCGTCGGTGCGCGGCGGGACGTAGCCGTCCCCCGCGACGGACTCCGGGGGAGCGGGCAGCGCCGCCCGGTCCAGCTTGCCGTTCGGGGTCAGCGGCAACGCGTCGAGCCGGACGAACGCGGTCGGCACCAGGTGCGCCGGCAGCTCCCGGCCCAGCTCGGCGGCGAGGTGCGCCTCCTCGGCGGTGCCGACGTGGTAACCGACCAGGGTCGGCTCCCCCGAGTCGGTGCGGACGGCCACCGCCGCCTCCCGGACCTCCGGGTGCTCCCGCATCGCCGCCTCGATCTCGCCCAGCTCGATGCGCATCCCGCGCACCTTCACCTGGTCGTCGCGGCGGCCCAGGTAGTCCAGGGTGCCGTCGGCCCGCCACCGGGCCAGGTCGCCGGTGCGGTACATCCGCTGCCCCGGCGGGCCGTACGGGCAGGGCAGGAAGCGCTCGGCGGTCAGGCCGGGCCGGCCCAGGTAGCCCCGGGCGAGCTGGTCACCGGCGACGTACAGCTCGCCGACCACCCCGGGCGGAACCGGCTGGAACGCGGCGTCGAGCAGGTACACCCGGCTGGTGGCGGTGGGCCGGCCGATCGACACCGGGCCGGCGGGCACCGGCTGGCCCGGGGCGAGCCGGGCGGCGACGCAGCCGACGGTGGCCTCGGTCGGGCCGTACTCGTTGACCACCGCGACGTCCGGGTGCGCGGCCCGCCAGTCGGTGAGCTGCTCACCGGTGAGCGCCTCGCCGCCGATCACCAGGTCGGTGGTGGGCGACAACTCCGCGTCCAGCAGCGGCAGGTGGCTCGGGGTGACCTTGAGGAAGGTCGGCCGCCCACCCACCCGGGCCGCCGGGGAGTCGATCCCGGCCAGCCGGACGGTGCCACCGGCGGTGAGCGGGCCGAGCAGCCCGGTCACCGTCAGGTCGAAGGAGACCGGCGAGTGCAGCAGCGCGGTGCCGGCCAGCCCCGGGTAGGTGTCCCGGGCCCAGGCCAGGTACGCCGTGATCGCCCGGTGTTCCACCACCACGCCCTTGGGCCGGCCGGTCGAACCGGAGGTGTAGAGCACGTAACCGGGGTGTTCCGGGCGCAACGGCGCGACCCGGTCGGCGTCGGTGAGATCCGCCTCGTCCCGGCGGGCGGCGGTGGAGCCGGCTCCGTCCCGACCGGGGTCGGCCAGGCCGGCGGCGGTGCGGTCGCCGTCGGGGCGGCCGGTGGAGGGCCGGTCGCCGGCGAGCACGCCGTCGAGCAGCAGCGCGTCCGCCGGCACCAGGGTGGCGGTCTCCGAGACCGCCAGCACCAGCGCCGGGGCGGCGTCGGTGAGCAGGTAGCCGATCCGGCCGACCGGGTAACCGGTGTCCACCGGCACGTACGCGGCCCCCGCCTTGAGCACGGCGAGGATCGCCACCAGCAGCTCCGGGCCGCGTGGCAGGGCCAGCGCCACCCGGGTCTCCGGGCCGGCGCCCCGGGCCACCAGCACCCGGGCCAGCCGGTTCGCGGCGGCGTTGAGCTGCACGTACGACCACGTGACGTCGTCGCAGACCAGTGCGGTGGCGTCCGGGGTGGCCGCCACCTGCCGCTGCACCTCGTCGACCACGGTGGACGACGGACCGGCCGCGCCCACCCCGGCCCAGGCGCCCCGCACCAGGTCCCGTTCGGCGTCGGCGAGCAACGGCAGCGCGGAGACCGGCTGCTGCGGGTCGGCGACCGCCGCGTCGAGCAGCCGGACGTAGCGGGTCACGACCGCCTCGGCGGTGGCCCGGTCGAACAACGCGGTGCGGTAGACCAGCCGGCTCTCCCCCGTGGTGATGTCGAAGGCCAGGTCGTCCTTGGTGGTGCCCAGCTCCACCGGGTCCAGCCCGGAGTCGGGGATGAAGTTCAGCGCGGTCTGGAAGATCGGCTGCACCGACGGGTCCCGCTCCGGGGCGACCGCCTCGACGATCGCCTGGAACGGGGTCTGCCCGTGTTCCAGGGCGTCGACCAGCCCGTCGCGCACCCGCCCCAGCAGGTCCGTGAAGCGCGGGTCCCCGCCGACGTCGCAGCGCAACGCCACCGGGTTGACGAACATCCCGATCAGCGGGGTCAGCTCGGCGGTCTCCCGGCCGGCGGTGGAGACCCCGACCACCACGTCGGTGTCGCCGGAGATCCGCGACAGCAGCGCCGCGAAACCCGCCAGCAGCACCATGTACGGGGTGACCGCCGACCCGGCCGCCAGCCGGGCGATCCGCTCGAGCAGCCCGTCGGGCAGGTCGAAGCGGACCTCGTCGCCGGCGAAACCGAGCTGGGCCGGACGGGGCCGGTCCAGTGGCAGGCCGGTGGCCTTCGGGGCGCCGGCCAGGTGACCGGTCCAGAAGGCGAGCTGCCGGTCCCGCTCCGCGCCGGTGAGCTGGTCACGCTGCCAGACCGCGAAGTCGGCGTACTGGATGGGCAGTTCCGGCACGGCGGCCGGCGCACCGGTCGCCGCGGCCTGTGCGAACGCGGTGATCTCGGCGCCGAACAGCACCGCCGAGTGGCTGTCGAAGATGGCATGGTGCACCACGAGCAGCAGCGTCCAGCCCTCGTCGACCCGGACCAACCGGGCCCGCCACAGCGGCGGCGCGTCCAACGCGATGGCGGTCCGGGCCAGTTCGGCGCGCAGCGCCGTGTACCGCGCGAACTGCTCCCCGGCGGGCAGGTCCCGCAGGTCGTCGGTGGGCAGCCGGGCCGGCTCGTGCTCCCGGACCACCTGCACCAGCGTGCCGTCGTCGACCCGCAGGTGGGTCCGCAGCGCCTCGTGCCGGGCGACGACCTGGTCGAACACCCCCGTCACGGCGTCGGCGTCCAGGTCGGCCGACAGCCGGCACGGGACCGACACGTTGTAGACCGGGGAGGCCGGGTCGAGCTGGTTGGCGATCCAGACCCGCTCCTGGGCGAAGGAGGCGGGGAAGGTCCACTCGCGGGTCATGCCGTCTGCTCCCGTACCGAACGCGGACGCATGTCGGTCCAGACCTCGTCGACGTGGGCCAGGCACTCCTCGCGGCTGCCGGTGAAGCCCGCGTCGCACCACCCGGCGGGCAGGTCGCGGTCGGCCGCCCAGATCGAGTACTGCTCCTCGTCGTTGCGGACGACCAGGAATCGGGTGTCGGCCATCAGTTCGCTCCAGCGGTGTCGGGGGTGTGCGGTTCGGCCATCGCGACGGCGATCTTGCGGGGACCGGTGAACGGCTCCCGCCCGTGCGCGGCGGTCATGTTGTCGACCACCAGCACGTCGTCGCGCCGGTAGTCGAAGCGGACGCTGGCCGCCCGGTATGCGGCCCGCAGGTGGTCCATCACGTCGGCGGGGATCTCGCCGCCGTCGCCGTAGTAGGTGTTCGCCGGCAGCCCCTCGGCGCCGAACATCGCCAGCAACCCCTCCTGGTAGTCCTTCGGCAGGGTGCTCAGGTGGAAGAAGGTGGCGTGGTTGAACCAGCGCGGGGCGTCCGAGCCGGGCCGGTGGTGCACCACGTCGCGCACCGCCCGGGTCCGCAGGCCGTCCTTGCCGACCCACTCCAGGTCGATCCGGTTCGCCGTCGCGTACGCCTGCACCTGGGCCCGGTCGTCGGTGCCG
The DNA here is from genome assembly GCF_900091525.1 of Micromonospora matsumotoense. GTDB lineage: Bacteria > Actinomycetota > Actinomycetes > Mycobacteriales > Micromonosporaceae > Micromonospora > Micromonospora matsumotoensis. The sequence continues at coordinate 65,830 of NZ_FMCU01000002.1, read as the reverse complement.
AAGACGTCCTGCCAGCGGGTGCCGAAGTCGGCGTGGAAGTTGCGCACCAGCAGCCAGCGCCGGCGGGCGAACTCCTCCCGCACCGCCGGGTCGATCTCGGCGTACACCCGGCGCACGTCGGCCAGCGGCGTCGCGCCGAGGGTCTGCGGCGCGGTCAGGCAGTAGAAGAACAACGTCAGCGGCCAGCGCGCCTGGTAGGAGTTCTCGTTGTGCAGGAAGATCTCCTCGTCCGGCGGGTAGTCGGTCGAGGTGTAGACCTTCCCCTTGATGGCGTGCCGGGGCGAGGACCGCTCGGTGTAGGTCAGCGGCTCGCCGGAGAACGCCCGGACGACCGCGTCGAAGCCGTCCACCCCGCCCACGTCGAAGCCGCGGAACAGCAGCCCGCCGTGCGTGACGAGGGTGGCGCGCAGCTCGGCCCGACGTCGGTCGATCAGCTCGGTCAAGGGTGTGCCGTCGTTCTCGACGACCACCGGCAGCGTGGCGATCGTGTCGCTCATGGCGTGGTCTCCTGATTTCTCGACGTCAGGCGCGGGGTAGCCGCGGGATGGCGGGGATGGGGGCCGGCGCGGCCGGTTCGTCGGCGGCGGTGGCCCGCAGGTGGGCGATCCGCTCGGCCAGGCCGGCGACGGTGGGGGTCTCGAAGAGGCTGCGCATCGGCAGCCGGACCCCGGTCGCCTTGCGCATCGCGGCGATCAACTGCACCGCGACCAGCGAGTTGCCGCCGAGGGCGAAGAAGTCGTCGTCCACGCCGACCTCGGCCACCCCCAGCCCGTCCCGCCACACCCCGGCGATGGTGATCTCCAACTCGGTACGGGGGGCCGCCGAGCCGCCCCCGGTCGTCGCCGGGGCGGTGGTCGTCGGCTCCGGGTCCTGCTCCAGGCTGTCCGTGGTCACCCGGGCGGCCCGCCGCCGGATCTCCTCGACCGGGCGGGTGGCGATCACCACCTGCGCGCCGAGACCGGCGGTCAGGCTGCGTCGGAACGCCTCCGCGCCGTCGACCGGGCGGATGTCCTCGGTGAGCGCCCCGGCCGCCGGCTCGGCCGGGCCCGCGTCGGCGGTGCCGGTCAACCCGCCGGTGACCGCGCCCTGGTCGACCCGACGCAGCACGAAGTCGCCGATCGCGACCAGTTCCCGCCCCTCGGTGTCGGTGAGCGACAGGTCGGCGGCGACCACCTCGTCGGTGGTGCTGGCCCGGTGCCGCAGGTGGCTGTGGAACACCGCCGGCAGTGGCCCGCGCACGACGATCCGCCCGTAGGACAGCGGCAGGTAGGTGCCGTCGCCCTGGCCCCGGCCGAAGGCGGTGGCCACGTCCAGCAGCGCCGGGTGCAGCCCCCACGCCGGCAGGTCGGTCCCGACCGGCTCCGGCGCCACGATCCGGGCCAGCTCCTCGCCGTCGCCGAGCCGGTGCTCGGCCAGCGAGGCCCAGCGCGGGCCGAAGGTCAACATGCTGGTCCGGCCCCGGCCGAACGAGGCGTCGTCGTCGACCCGCCGGCCGTCGACCACCGGCACCCGGGCCGCCGGGGCGGCCTCGACGGTCCAGCCCGCCGACCCCCGCACGTGGGTGCGGAGCTGGCCGGCGGCGAGGCTGCGGACCGCGAAGTCGACGCCCTCCTCGGCCGTGGTCAGCTCCACCCGGTACTGGGCGACGGTGCCCTCGGGCACCGCGAACGGCTCCAGGAACACCACGTCGCGCAGCTCCACCGCGGCCTGCGGCGCAGGGCTGGTCAGCCCGGCCACCACCGCGGCCCGCACCGACTCCAGGTGGGCGGTGCCGGGCACCACCGGCACCCCGCCGATGCGGTGCTCGTCGAGCAGCCAGTGGGTGCCGGCGGAGACCAGCCCGTGCAGCACGGTCGACTCCGGGCCGACCACCTTCGTGGTGAGCACCGGGTGGTCCACCGGCGTGGTGACGGTGTCCCGGCCGGCGGCCCGGAACGCGGCCGGGGCGGCGGTCTCCACCGCCATGCCGACCTCCGCCCAGCCACCCCAGTTCTGCGACAGCACCGGGGCCCGGAAACCCGCGCCGGACCGGGCGAACGCGTCGAGGAAGGCGTTCGCCGCGCAGTAGTCGACCTGACCGAACCCACCGATCACCGAGGTGATCGACGAGCAGAGCACCACGAAGTCCAGCGGCAGGTCACCGAAGACCTCGGCCAGTGCCAGGGTGCCGGTGAGCTTCGGGGCGAGCACCCGCTCCGCGTCGGCCCGCTCCTTGACCTCGGCCATCCCGCCACCGGGCAGGCCGGCGGCGTGCACGATGCCGTCCAGCCCACCGAACTCGGCCTCGACGGTGGCCCGGACCCGCCGCAGGTCGGCCGGGTCGGTGACGTCGGCGGCGAGCACCAACACCGTCGCCCCGGCCGCCTCCATCCGGCGGATCGCCGCGATGGCCCGACCCGCCCGGTCCGCGCCACCGTGCACCGCCAGGTGGTCGTCCCACCGCTCGCGCGGCGGCAACCCGGAACGGGCCAGCAGCACCAGTTTCGCCCCGGCCCGCCGGGCGAAGTCCTCGGCGAGGGTGACGCCGATGCCGCCGAGCCCACCGGTGACCAGGTACCGACCACCGTCGCGCAGCGCCCCCGGCGCGGTCTCGGCGGCGACGGTGACCTGCTCGTATCCGGTCACCCAACGGCGGGTGCCGCGCAGCGTCAGCTCGGCCCGCTCCGGGTCGACCGGGCGGCGTAGCTCGGCGGCGAGCGCATCGACGCCGTCGCCGGCCGGGTCGGCGTCGACCAGCCGGACGGCCAGGCCGGGCAGTTCGGCCGGCAGCACCCGGGCCAGGCCGGCGAGGGTCGCGTGCTCGGGCCGGACCAGGTCGGCACCGGTGACGTCGCCGACGCCTGCGGTGACCAGGTCCAGGGTGAGCGCCCGGTCCTCGGCGGTGGACCCCGCCCCGGCGAGCGCCTGCACCAGGTGCAGGGCGTCGAAGAAGCCGCGCTGCTGGGCGTCCCAGGCGGCCGTCGCGTCGATGCCGGCCGGCGTGCCGTCCAGGGCGAAGGCGTGCACCAGCCGGTCCGGCAACCCGTCGACGGTCAACGCCGCGACCAGCGCGTCGTGGTCCTCCCGGTGGCCGGGGCGCAGCCGGTAACCGTCGTCGGCCGCCGCGAACGCCGCGCCGGGGCGTACCACGACCGGGTCGTCGCCGGCGGTCCGCAGCGCGGCGACCAGCGCGTCGGCGCGCGGACCGGCGGCGAACACCAGGCAACGGCCCGCCGGCACGGTCGCCGGGTCGGCGGCGGCCTGCCGCCACACCGGCACCGCGAACCACTGCGGCAGCGGACGCGGACCGGCCTCCACCGGTGCCTCGGCCACCGCCGCCACCGGGTCCGGGTCCGCCCAGTAGCGGCGACGCTCGAACGGGTACGTCGGCAGCGGCACCCGCCGGGCGGCCGGGTCGGCGTCCAGCCGCACCGCGATCCCGGCGCACCACAGCGCCCCGGCGCTGGTGAGCAGGGAGGCCAGGTCACCGGCCGGCTCACCGGGACCGGGCAGGCTGCCCAGCGGGGTCATCGCCCGCTGCTCCGGGGTGCCCTTGGCGACCTGCATCCGGGCCAGGTTGGCCAGTTGCCGGCCCGGCCCGCACTCCAGCAGTGCCCAGGTGCCCGCGCCGAGCAGGGTCGCCACGCAGTCGCCGAAACGGACCGGCTGGCGCAGGTGCGCCGCCCAGTACGCCGGGTCGGTGGCCTGCTCGGCGGTGATCCAGGTGCCGGTCACGTTGGACAGGAACGGGATGCCCGGCGCGCGCAGCGGCACCGTCGCCATCAGCGCGGTGAACTCCGCCAGGATCGGGTCCATCATCGGCGAGTGGAACGCGTGCGAGGTGCGCAGCGGCTTGCTCTTGTTCTTGCCGCCGAGGCTGTCGGCGAACGCGGCGACGGCGGCGCTCTCGCCGGCCACCACGCAGGTGCCGGGGCCGTTGACGGTCGCGATGGCGAGCCCCTCGGGCAGCCGGGCGGCGACCTGCGCCTCGTCGAGCGAGACGGCCAGCATCGCCCCGGCCGGCATCGACTGCATCAGCCGGCCCCGGGCGGCGACCACCCGCAGCGCGTCCGGCAGGCTCAGCACCCCCGCGACGGTGGCGGCGACGTACTCACCGATCGAGTGGCCGATCATCGCCGCCGGGCGGACCCCGGCCCGTTGCCAGAGCAGCGCCAGGGCGTACTCGACGACGAACAGGGCCGGCTGGGTGTAGCGGGTCTCGGTGAGCTTCTCCGCCGCCTGCGGATCGCGGCCCAGGATCAGCTCCCGCAGGTCCAGGCCCAGCTCCGGGTGGAGCAGCGTCGCGCACTCGTCGATAGTGGCCGCGAAGGCCGGCTCCTCGGCGTAGAGCTGTGCGCCCATCCCGGCGTACTGGGCGCCCTGGCCGGAGAAGAGGAACGCGGTACGGGGCGCGGCGCCGTCGACCACCCCGGACTGGCGGCGGCGCGGGGTGCGCAGCGCGGTCACCGCCTCGGGCAGTTCGGCGGCGACCACGGCCACCCGGTGCGGATACTCCTGCCGGCCCACCCGCAGCGTGTGCGCCACGTCGGCCAGCAGCTCCGGCCCGCCGTCGGCGGCGTCCGCCAGGTGGTCGGCGAGCCGCGCCACGGCGGTGTCCAGGGCCGTCGCGGTCTTCGCCGACACGTGCAGCAGCTGCGCCGGCCGGACCCGGCGATCCACCCGGTACGCCGCCGGCGCCTCCTCGAGCACCACGTGCGCGTTGGTGCCGCCGATGCCGAACGAGCTGACCCCGGCCCGCCGCGGCCCGCCCTCGGTGTCCCACTTGGTCAGGGTGTTCGCCACGTAGAACGGGGTGTCGGCGAAGTCGATGCCCGGGTTGGGCGTCTCGTAGTTGATCGTCGGCGGGATCAGCCCGTGCTCCATCGCCAGCACCGCCTTGATCACGCTGACGATGCCGGACGGCTGGCTGAGGTGCCCGATGTTGGACTTCACCGAGCCGATGCCGCACCAGCCCCGCTCGTCGGTGTCCCGGGTGAACACGGTCGACAGCGCGGCCACCTCGATCGGGTCGCCCAGCGCGGTGCCGGTGCCGTGCGCCTCGACGTAGCTGATGCTGCGCGGGTCGATCCCGGCCATCCCGACCGCCTGGGCGATCGCCTCCACCTGTCCGTCGACGCTGGGGGCGGTGAAGCCGACCTTTCCGGCGCCGTCGTTGTTGATGGCGTTGCCGAGCACCACCGCGCGGATCGCGTCGCCGTCGGCGATCGCGTCGGAGAGCCGCTTGAGCAGGGTCACCCCGACGCCACTGCCCCAGACCGTGCCGTTGGCGCCGGCGTCGAACGGACGGCACCTGCCGTCGGGCGAGGTGAAGCCGTCCATGCCCAGGTAGCCGACGTGCGGCAGCTCCACGTTGACGCCACCGGCCAGCGCCATGTCGCACTCGTGGTTGCGCAGCGCCTCGCAGGCCAGGTGGAAGGCGACCAGCGAGGTGGAACAGGCGGTGTGCACGGTCAGGCTCGGCCCGCGCAGATCCAGCCGGTACGACACGTTGGTGGCCACGTAGTTCGGCGAGTTGCCGGTGGCCAGCGAGACCGCCCCGTGCGGGTTGCCGCCGACCCGCTTGTTACGCAGGACGAACCGGTGCAGGTAGGTGTTGCCGCCGGTGCCGGCGTACACACCGACCGCACCGGGGTAGCGGGCCGGGTCGTACCCGGCGTCCTGCAACGCGGTGTAGCAGCTCTCCAGGAACAGCCGGTGCTGCGGGTCGGTCATCTCCGCCTCGCGGCTGGTCATCCCGAACAGCCCGGCGTCGAAGGTGTCGTACCCGTCGATCAGCGGGGCCCGGCTCACCCAGCCCGGGTCGTCGACCTCGTCGACAGTGGCGCCCCGGGCGAGCTGCTCGTCCCGGCTCAGCTCGGTGACCGACTCCACGCCGTCGACCAGGTTGCGCCAGAACTCGCCGACGTCGGCGGCGCCGGGCAGCCGGGCGGCGAGCCCGACGATGGCGATGGGTTCGATGCCGTCGTCGATGGGCGGCGCGGTGTCGATCTCGTTCTGCATCGGGGTTGTCCTTTGTCGCGCGGTGCCGCCCGGAGGCGGTGAGGAGGGAAGCGGCGTCACGGTTGGTGCGGTCGACGAGGCGGTGGGGTACGGCGGGTCCGGCCGCGCCGGGCGGCGGCGCGCAGCGCGGCGCGGGCCAACTCGGGTCGGTCGGCGGCCCCGTCGAGGCTGGCGGCGAGCGCCCGGACGGTGGGGTGCCGGAACAGGTCGAGCATGGTGATCGACCGGCCGGTCGCGGCGGTGAGCCGGGCGTGCACCGCGGCCAGGGCCAGCGAGTGCCCGCCGATGTCGAAGAAGTTGTCGGCGACCCCGACCCGGTCGCGTTCCAGCACCTCGCGCCAGATGCCGGCGATCAGCTCCTCGGTCTCGGTCAGCTCGTCCGGGCCGGTCGGCACCGGCGCGACCGGGGCGGGTGCGGTGGCGGCCACCGTCATCGCGCCGAGCGCCGCCACCCGCACGGTCGGCCGGGGCAGCGCCACGGCGACCGTGTCGGCCGGGGTGTGCGGGTCGGCGGCGAGCGCGCCGACCAGGTCGGCCAGGTCGGCCAGGAGCGCGTCGATCCGGTCGGCGTCGAACAGGTCCGGGTTGTAGACCACGTCCACCCCGCACCGGCCGTCGCGCTGCACCACGTAGACGGTGACGTCGAACGGGGAACCGGGCTTGGGCACCGGGACCACCTCGCCGGTCAGGCCGGTCAGCGCCAGCCGGGGCGGGGCGAAGTTGAGCACGTTGAACAGCACCTGCACCAGCGGGGCCCGGGAGGTGTCCCGGCCCACCCCGAGGGTCTCGACGAGCTTCTCCAGCGGCGCGCCCGGGTGGGCGGTCGCCTCGTGCAACTCGGCGGCGCACCGGTCGACCAGCTCGCCGAAACCCACCCCGCCGGTCGTGCCGGGCCGGTCGGTGCCGGCGGACCCGTCGGTCGGGCCGGTGCGCAGCCGCACCGGGACGGTGTCGATGAAGAAGCCGACCACGTCGTCGAAGGCGGCCAGCCGGCGGTCGGCGACGATCGCCCCGACCACGTGGTCGGCACCGCCGGTGAGCCGGCGCAGCAACTCACCGAAGCCGGCCAGCAGCACCGCCGCGACGGTGCTGCCCCGCAGCGCGGCCAGTTCGCGTACCGCCCGGTCGGCGCTGGCGGACAGGGTCACCGCCGCCTCCGCACCGGCGTACGTCTGCACCGTCGGACGGGGGCGGTCCCGGGGCAGGTCCAGCACGGTCGGCACGCCCCGCAGATGCTCCGCCCACCAGGTCAGGTCGGTGGGACCCTGACGGTGGTCCCGGGCGGCACGCCACACCGCGTAGTCGGCGTACGAGGCGGTCAGCGCCGGCAGCACCGGCGACCCACCGGCGAGGGCCTGGGCGTATCCGGTGGCCAGGTCGGTGTAGAGGACCGCCTCGGACCAGCCGTCGAAGACCGCGTGGTGCATGGTCATCGCCAGCACGTGCTCGTCGGGGCCGAGCCGGTAGACGGTCACCTGCCAGGGCGGGCCGGTGGCCAGGTCGAAGGCGTGCGCGGCGCCGGCGGCGAGCATCCCGGCCAGCTCGGCCCCGGCGTCGGCGCGACCGGTCAGGTCGATCACCGGCACCGCCACGTCGGTCGGCTCCTCGCAGACCGCGTACGGCACCCCGGCGGTCTGCGGGATGCGCCAGCGCAGCACGTCGTGCCGGGTGGCCACGGCCCGCAGCGCCGCGCCGAGCGCCCCGGTGTCCAGCGGGCCACGCAACCGGTGGGCGACCGCGATGTTGTAGGGCGCGCTGGAGGGGGCGAGCTGGTCGACGAACCACAGCCGCCGCTGCGGCGGGGACAGCGTGGGCGGGTTGCCGACGGTCAGCCCGTCGGCGTCGGCGGGCGCGGCGGCCCGCAGCCGGGCGACCAGCGCGGCCGGGGTGCGCCCGGTCAACACGTCCCGGGTGTCCACCTGCCGGCCCAGTTCGGCGCGGAGCGCGGCGACCAGGCGCATCGCGGCGATGGAGTTGCCACCCGCGGCGAGGAAGTCGGTGTCCGGGGCGGGGACCGCGCCGAGCAGCCGGGCCCAGGCCCGCCGGACCGCCCGCGCGACCGGGTCGACCGGGTCGTCGGTCGGCTCGTCGGCAGGGGCGGCGGCCAGCGCGGCGCCGGCCAGCACGCGCAGCGCCGGCCGGTCCAGCTTGCCGGTGGTGACGCTGACCGGCAGGTCGTCGCGGCGCAGCAGCCGCGCCGGCAGCATCGCGGCGGTCAGCCGCCCCCCGGCGTACGCCCGGACGGTGTCGTCGTCGGGCGCGTCGGCCGGGGTGAGGAAGGCGACCAGGTCGAGTCCGGCCGGTCCGGGCACCGCTTCCACGGCCACCCGGTCCACGCCGGGCACCCCGGCCAGCACGGCCTCCACCTCGCCCAGCTCGATCCGCTGGCCCCGGATCTTGACCTGCCGGTCGGCCCGGCCGAGATAGACGATCCGCCCGTCGTCGGCCTGCCGGACCAGGTCGCCGGTGCGGTAGAGCCGCGCGCCGGGCAGCCCGGAGAACGGGTCCGGGACGAACCGCTCGGCGGTCAGGCCGGGCCGGTTGAGATAGCCGTCGGCCAGCCCCGGCCCGCCGATCAGCAGCTCACCGGTCTGCCCCGGCGGCACCGCCCGCAACGCGTCGTCCACCACGTACGCCCGGTGGTTGGGCAGCGGCAGCCCGATCGGCACCGGGTCGGTGTCGGCGGCGGTCAGCTCGCCGCTGACCGCCAGCACCGTGGTCTCGGTGGGGCCGTAGCCGTTGAGCAGCCGGCGGCCCGGCGCCCAGCGGGCGGCCAGTTCGGCGGGGACCGCCTCGCCGCCGCAGAGCACCGTCCGCCAGCCGGGCATCCGCGCCGGGTCCAGCATGGACAGCACCGTCGGGGTGATGAAACCCCAGTTGACGTCGTGCGCGGTGATGAACCGGGCCAGCCGCTCCGGGTCGGACCGGTCGTCGACGCCGAGCAGTTGCACGCTGCCGCCGAGCAGCAGCGGAACGAACAGGTCGATGGTGGCCGCGTCGAAGCCGAGCGAGGCGATGCCGAGGCTGCGCACCCCGGCGTCGGCGCCGCTGAGCGCCGCGCACCCGGTGACGAACTCGACCACGTTGCGGTGGGTGGTCAGCACCCCCTTGGGCCGCCCGGTGGAGCCGGAGGTGAACAGCACGTACGCCGGGTCGCCGGCCCGGGACGGGCAGGGCGTCAGCGGGGCAGGGCCGGCCGGGCCGACCACCTCCACGCCGGGGGTGTCGGCGAACTCGGCCGCCGCCGCGTCGCCGACGACCAGCGTCACGCCGGCGTCGGCGGCGATCTCCCGCAGCCGCTGCCGGGGACCGCCGGGCTCCAGCGGGACGTAGCAACCACCGGCGAGCAGCACGCCCAGCACGTCGACCACCAGGTCGGGCCGGCGGTGCGCACACACCCCGACCCGGGTCTGCCGGCCCACCCCCCGGGCCCGCAGCGCGGCGGCCAGGCCGGCCGCCCGACCGACCAGGTCCCGGTAGGTGAGCTGGTCGTCCCATTGGCGGACCGCGACCGCGTCCGGACAGCGGGCCGCCCGGTCGGCGATCAGCTCGGCCAGCGTCCCGTCCGGCCAGGGCAACTGCTCCCCGGCGACGGCACTGATGGACAGGATGTCGGTCACTTCGCTCCCCGTACGGTGGTGGGGTCGGCTCCCCGGTGGCTGGCGGGATCGACGCCCCGGTAGGTGGCGGGGTCGGTGATCTGCAGGCGCAGTTCGCTGACGTGGCCCCGGCCCGCCGCGTCGGGCACCCAGGCGTCGGCCGGGGCGGGCAGCAGTTCGGTGACGACCAGCGGGACGTCCGGGCCGGTCCGGGCGGCGGCGTCGACCATGGCGCACAGCGACTGGGCGTACAGCGGGCCGGTCAGGTCGACATAGCAGGGTTTGACCTCGGTGCCGACCTTCACGAACACCCGCTCGGGCAGGTCGTCGGCGGCCCGCCAGCGGCGTACCGCCAGGTAGCGGGTCGACTCGTCGGGGTGCCCGGCCAGGCCGCAGGCCCCCACCGTGGTCCGCCAGGTCCGCCGGGCCACCACCAGCCGGTCGATGGTGATCCGGGGCGTGTGCGGGGCCGGGTCGAGCAGCTTGAAGGCGTCCAGCAGCAGCGCGCCGAGCAACTGGGCGAAGACCTCCACCAACGGCCACCGGACGCCGTCGGGGAGGACCGCGACCAGTTCGTCGCCGTCGTATCCGACGGTGACGGCGGTGGCCGCCACCAGCCGGTCGACGTCCGCCCCCCGCGCGGTGTCGATGCCCAGCTCGCGGTCGGTAGGCCCGGTCAGTCCGTAGGTGGTGCGGGTGGTCCGCCGGGGGAAGCTCTCCGGCCAGAGCACCCGCAGCCGGGCCGGGCCGAGGTCGGTGTCGAGATCCGCCCGCAGCGTCGCCGGGTCGGGGTGGAACATACTGAGCACCGCGCTGTCGAACGCGATCGCGGCCGGGTGCAGCTCACCGAGGACCAGCAGGAACTCCCCCCGGTCCAACGCCTCGGGCGAGGCGGCGGCGATCTGCACGTCGGGGTTGTGCAGCCGGGCCGACGGCCAGCCGGGCCGGTCGGCGGGGAACACGGCGTGCACCTGCCCCGCCAGATCCGCGGCGGACAACCGCAGCTCGACGCAGCCGGCCGGCAGGTCCCGCAGGCCGAACAACCGCGCCCACCGCTCGGTGAGGTCGGCCGCCGCGGTGGCGATCGGCCCGTGCGGGGCGACCAGCGTCCCCTGCGCCAGCGACCAGATGTCGGCCAACCGGACCGGACCGTCCACGGCCAACTCGTCGTGCAGCTCGGACAGCAGGGTGGTGACCCCGGCCCCGATCTCGGCGGTCAGCCAGCGGGCGGCCTGCAACACCACGGCCAGCGGGGCGGCCAGCGCGTCCAGGACCGTCGCGCCGAGGCGGAACTCCAGGTCCCGGGCGGAATCCTCGTAGCAGACGGTGCGGCCCGCGTACATCTGGCCCCGGTGGCGGGTGGCGGGCCGACCGGTGACGGCGGTGAACTCGGCGCTGAGGCCGGCCAGCGCGGTGACGAGCCGGTCCGGGTCACCGGCGGCGGCGGCGACCGTGTCCCGGGCCGCCCGAAGCCGGTCGAACCCGGCGGTGGCCCCGGCCCGGACCGTGTCGTCACCGATCGCGGCGATCCGTTCCGCGAGCACCCGCTCGGCGTCCGGGCTGATCGGCAGGTTGGCACCCCAGGAGAGCTGCCCACGGTCGACCCAGCGGTCCAGCAGCAGGTAGCCGTCGTCGGCGCGGTGCACGAGCCCCTCGGCGTGCAGCCGCCGGGCCAGTTCGACGGCGGGGGTACGCCCGTCGCAGGCGGCCAGCAGCCGGGCCTCGGTGGCGGTCAGTTCGATCGGTGGGTGCAGCGGCCATCGCAGCCGGCGTTCCTCGACGGTGAGGTGCGGTTGCCGCATCGGGGCCCACCACCGACGCACCGCGAGGTCGTCGGCGAGCCGGTCGGCGTACTCGATCAGGGCCCACGCCTCGAAGACCACCTGTCGGCGGGCGACCAGGCCCGCACCGGGCCGGAACTGGACACCCGGGTGGGCGGGATCGAACACGCCCCAGCAGACCGGTCCGAAGAAGCCGATCGTCTCGGCCTTGCCGCAGTACCGCTGCCAGTAGCGCAGCAGGCTCGACTCGCGCTTGCGGCGACGGACGTTGCGGACCGCCGGGTCGGTCCGCAGCAGCCCGTCCAACGCCACCAGCATGTCCGGGTTCTGCCAGGTGACCGCCTCCCGCAGCAGCGGGTCGGCGGCGATCTCCCCGGCGACCACCGAGGACTCCAGGAACGCGACACCGAGGGCCTTGCCGAAGAGGTCCGTCGAGCCCTCCCCCGCGAGCACGGCGTCGGCGGCGGCCGCCACACCGGGAGCGGCGAACCGGTCGAGCCCGGCGGCGGGAAAGCCGGCGCTGCGCAGCACCACGTCCCGCCACACCGACCAGCCGGTGTCGCCCAGGGGGATCAGGTGGCTCATCGGGTGGCCTCCCCGGCCGGAGCGTCCACGATCTGCAACCGCAACTCGCTGAAGTAGCGCTGGCCGGCGGCGTCCGGCACCCACGCCTGGTCGGGGGTGGGCAGCATCTCGCTGATCACCAGGGAGACCCCGTCACCGCCGTCGACCCGGGCGGCCCGGACCATGGCGCAGAGCATGTTCGCGAAGGCGGGGCTGCCCAGGTCGACGAAGCAGGGCTTGGTCTCGGTGCCGAGCTTGACGTAGACCTGCTCCGGCAGGCCGAGCCGCCCCCGCCAGGCCCGGACGGCGAGGTAGCGGTCCCGCTCCCCACGCGCATCGACGAACCCGCACTCACCGACGGTGGTCCGCCAGGTCTCCCGGGCCACCACCAGGTTGTCCAGCACGATCCGGGGCGTGCGGGGCGCGGCGGCGACCAGTTTGAACCCGTCGACGGCGTGCGCGCTGAGCAGCTCGGCGAAGATCTCGACCAGCGGCCACCGTTGCCCGTCGGTGCCGGTCGCGACCAGCTCACCCTGCTCGTCGGTGACGGTGAGATCCACAGTGGGCAGCAGCCGGGCCGGGTCGCCGCCCGGTGCCGGCAGGAACGCCAGGTGCCGGTCCGTCGGCCCGGTCAACGCCTCGGCGGTACGACTGGTGCGGCGCGGCCAGTCGGTCGGGAAGAGCAGCCGGACCCGCCGCGCACCGAGGTCGTCCGCGAGCGCGGCACGCAGCCGGGCCACGTCCGGATGGGCGGGGGTGAACACCGAGCAGTCGAACGACGCCCACCCGGCGTGCAGTTCACCCAGCACGACGGTGTATTCGCCCCGTCGTAGTGCGTCGACATCGGAGGCGCAGATCTGCAGGTCGGGGCTGTGCAGCAGGGCGTTGGACCAGGTCGGTCGCGCGGCGGGGAAGGTCTCGTCGATCCGGCCGGCGAGGTCGGCGACCCGCAGGCGGACCGCACCGGCGTCGGCGGGTCGGGTGTCCAGCCCGAACAGCCCGGCCCAGCGGGCCGCGAACTCGGCGGCCACCGCGTCGACCGGTCGCTCGCCCTCGCCCCAGAACAGACCCTGGACCAGGAACCACAGGTCGGACAGGGCGACCGGCCCGTCGCCGGCCTCGGCGTGCAGCTCCTCGTACAGCGTCCGGAACACCGCACCATAGGCCTGGGCCAGCGCACCGACCAGCCAGCGGGCGGCGCGCAGCAGCACGTCGAGCGGGGCGGCGAGGTCGGCCAGCAGTGGCCCGCCGAAGACCGCGTCGAGATCACGGCTGGTGTCCTCGTAACAGATCGTCCGGCCGGCGTACATCTGCCCCTCGCGGCGGCGGGGGGCGGCCCCGGTCAGCGTGGTGAAGGTGTCGTCCAGCTCGTCGAGGGCGGCCCGCAGCCGGTCCGGGTCGCCGGCCGTCGCGGCGACCGCGTCGCGGGCCGCGCGCAACCGGTCCCAGCCGGCCTGCGCGGCCACCCGTGCCGGTGTGTCGCCGATCGCGTCGATCCGGGCGGTGAGCACCTGCTCGGCGTCGGGGCTGACCGGCAGGGCGGCGTCCCAGGTGAGCAGTTCCCGGGCCACCAGCCGGTCCAGCAGGGCGTAGCCGTCCTCGGGCCGGCGCAGCCCGACGGCCGGGTCGGCCACCAACTCGTGCGCCGGTCGGTGGCCGTCGACGGCGGCGAACAGCGCCGCCTCCACCGGGGACAGCGGCACCGGTGGCCGGCCGGGACGCAGCACCTCCCGCCCCCGGACGCTGAGCTGGGCGCAGAGCCGGGGCGGCCACCAACGGCGCACCGCCAGGTCGGTGCCGATCCGGTCGGCGTAGGCCGACAGGGCCCACGACTCGAACCAGACCCACCGGCGACGGGTCAGGCCGGTGCCGTGGCTGACCTGGGCGACCTCCGGCAGCTCCGGGTCGAGGGTGACCCAGCAGCTCGGCCCGAAGAAGCCGACCGTCTCGTTCTTGCCCGCGTACCGCTGCCAGTACTTGAGCAGGGCCCGCTCCCGGTCCCGGCGGCGCACGTTGCGGGGTGCCTCGCCGCCGCCCCGGGCCAGGCCGTCCAGGGCGACGAGCGCGCCCCGGTTCTGCCAGGTGACGGCCTCGCGCAGCAGCGGGTCGCCGGCCAGCTCGCTGATCCGGTGGGCGGCGGTGCGGACGGCCTCGGCGAACTCCTTGTCGAAGCGGTCCGGGTCACCGCCACCGTCGAGCAGTTCATCGGCCGCGGCGGCGGCCTGCGGCGCGGCGAAGCGGGTCAGCCCGTCGGCGGGGAAACCGGTGCCGCGCAGGATCGCGTCCCCCCACACCGACCAGCCGGTGTCGCCCAGCGGGACCCGGTGGCCGGCCGCCCCCGGCGCCGCTGTCGGCCCGGCCGTCCCCGGGGTGGCACCGGCCACGGCGGCGGTCGGGGCCGGGTCGGCGGTGACCGCCGCCGGGGCCGGGTCGGCCACGGCGGCGGTCGGGGTACCGGCCGGGCCGGCGGCGGTCGGCCCGGTGGCTCCAGAGCCGAGGGCGGCGGTCAGGTCGGTGCGGATCAGGTCCAGCAGTTCGGGCAGCCGGTCGTGCAGGAAGAAGTGCCCACCGTCGAGTTCGTGCAGGACGAAGCCGGCGGCGGTGTGCTCGGCCCAGCCGGCGCTGTACTCTCGGCTGACCGCCCGGTCGTCCCGGCCACCGAACGCGACCACCGGCACCGGCAGCGGCGCCTCGGGGGCGTACCGGTAGCTGTCGACCCGGCCGAAGTCGGCGCGCAGCAACGGCAGCAGCAGCTCCACCAGTTCCGGGTGGTCGAGCAGCCCGGCCGGCAGGCCACCACCGGCCGCGAGCCGGCGCAGCAGTTCCTCGTCGGTCACCTGGGACAGCCCGTCGAAGAGGCTCGCGGCGGTGACGTGCGGGGCGCGGGCACCGCCGACGTAGAGCCGCAGCGGCAGCTCCCGGCCGGTACGGCGCAGCTCCCGGACCACCTCGAAGCCGACCCGTCCCCCCATCGAGTGCCCGTAGATCGCGTACGGGCGGTCGGCCCGGTCGGCGACGACGGCGGCCACCTCCGCGACGGTGAAGGTCGGGTCCTCGCCGATCCGGTTCTCCCGGCCGGGCAGTTGCACCGGCAGCACCTCGACGTCCGGGCCGATCTCCGACTGCCAGCGGCGGAAGGCGCTGGCTCCGCCCCCGGCGTACGGCAGGCAGAACAACTGCACCGGTGCCTGGGGTCGGCTTCCGGGCGAGACGAACCAGTTCACCGTGCGCCTCTCTGCGGTGGGTCGATCCAGTGCCGCCGGCGCTGGAAGGGGTAGCCGGGCAGTCCGGTACGCCGGACGGCGCCCTCCGGGTGCAGCGCGGCCCAGTCGACGTCCCGGCCGGCCACCCAGCCGGCGGCCAGGTCGCGCAGTGCGCCGGGCTCGCCGGCCACGGCGACGCCGGTGGTGAGCAGGTCGTCCAGCCCGGCGATCGCGTCGGCCAGGTCGGACGCGACGACGGCGGCCCGCCGGCCGAAGCAGCGCCGGCCCAGTGCCAGGGTGGCGGCCACCTCGGACAGCTCCGGCCCGGTGCCCGCCAGGTGGGTACGCAGCCGGGTCAGCGCCGCGTGCAGCGCCTGCGGGGTACGCGCCGACACCGGCAGCAGCCAGGACCGGGGTGCCGTCGACCCGACCGGTACGGCCGGGGGTGGCTGTTCCACCACCACGTGCGCGTTGGTGCCGCCGAGGCCGAACGAGCTGACCCCGGCCACCCGGCGGGGCGCGTCCGGCCAGTCCCGGGCCTTGGTCGGCACGTAGAACGGGCCGCCGGCCAGGTCGATCTCCGGGTGCGGGCGGGTGAAGTGCAGGTTCGGCGGGATCACCGCGTGCTGGACGGCGAGCACCGTCTTGATCAGCCCGGCGATGCCGGCCCCGGCGTCCAGGTGACCGATGTTGGTCTTCACCGAGCCGAGCGCGCAGGACTCGGCGGGGGCCGCCCCGCCGTACACCTCGTGCAGGGCGGCGACCTCGATCGCGTCGCCCAGCGGCGTACCGCTGCCATGGGCCTCGATGAAGCGGACCTCGCCGGGGGCGACCTCGGCGGCGGCCAGGGCGTTCGCGACGGCGGCGCTCTGCCCGGCGGGGCCGGGCACCGCGAAGCCGGCCCGGTCGGGGCCGTCATTGGTGACCGCCCAGCCGGGCAGGACGGCATAGATGCGGTCCCCGTCGGCCTGGGCGTCGGCGAGCCGGCGCAGCGCGACCACCCCGACCCCGGAGCCGAACCCGGACCCCTCGGCGGCCTCGTCGAAGGCTCGGCAGCGGCCGTCCGGGGAGGCCAGCCCGCCCGGCGTGGCCCGGTAGCGGGGCCAGGTGACGTTGACTCCGCCGGCAAGGGCGATGTCGCACTGGTAGTCGGCGAGGCTCTGGGCGGCGAGGCAGACCGCGACCAGCGAGCTGGAGCAGGCGCTCTGCACCGCCACCGCCGGCCCGGTCAGTCCGAGCCGGTAGGCGACCTGGCCGGGCAGGTGGTCGGTGGCCTGCCGGCCGATCAGCCGGGCCTCCCAGTCGTCCGGGTCGACGTCGCCGACCACGGCCGGGTTGTCCATCAGGTGGAAGAGGAAGTAGCGGTTGGCGGAGGTGGCCGAGTAGACGCCGACCAGGCCGGGGAAGCGGGTCGGGTCGTGCCCGGCGTCCTCCAGCGCCTCCCACGCGGCCTCCAGGAAGAGCCGGTGCTGGGGGTCGGTCCGGGCCGCCTCCTCGTCGCCCATGGCGAAGAACTCGGCGTCGAAGTCGGTGACCCCGTCGAGCCGGCCGCCGGCCCGCACGTGCCGGGGGTCGGCGCGCAGTCGCGGCCCGATGCCGAGGGCGGCCAGCTCGACCTCGGTGTGGTCGTGCACGGAGTCCACCCCGGCGCAGATGTTCCACCAGAAGGTCGCCGCGTCGGGTGCGCCGGGGAACCGGCCGGCGAGTCCCACCACCACGATCTCGTCGCCGGTGTACTCGCGGGCGGCGACCGGCGGCGTGGCGGGGGTGGGCAGGCTCGGCGCGGGGGCCGGCCCGGTGCGGACCGACGCCCCCGCCGGGTACGGCCCGTCGCCGGCGGGCGGGTGCCCCACGTCGAGGAGGCGGGCCTGCGCGGCGATCGTCGGGTGGGCGAAGAGCCGCACCATGGGCGGCATCACCCCGAACCGCTCGGCGAGGCGCTGCTGGACCTGGCCGAGCAGCAGCGACTGCCCACCGGCGTCGAAGAAGCTCTCCTGCCGCCCGACGGCGGTCCGGCCGAGCACCGCGCACCAGATGTCGTGTACGACCCGCTCGGTGGCGGTGGTCGGCTCCTGCCCGGTGGGGGTCGGGTGGGACGGGTCGGGCAACGCCCGCTCGTCGATCTTGCCGGTGACGGTGAGCGGGAACGCGTCGAGCACCAGCACGGCGCGGGGCAGCGCGTACTCCGGCAGCCGTCGGGCGAGGGCGGCGCGCAGGGCCACCGGGTCGAGGTCGCCGCCGGCCGGCACGGCGTACGCGAGCAGCTCGCCACCCCGGGCGATGGCGCGTACGGCGGCGACGCCGGGCTGGTCGGCGAGGACCGCCTCGACCTCGGTCAGCTCGACCCGGAACCCGCGTACCTTGACCTGGCGGTCGAGCCGGCCGAGGCAGACCAGCTCACCCCCGGGCAGCCGGGCCCCCAGGTCGCCGGTGGCGTACGTGGGCACCCCGTCGGGGTCGACGCCGAACCGGTCGCTCGGCTGGCCCAGATAGCCGGGGGCGAGGTGCCGGCTGCGCACGACGATCTCGCCCGAGTCGGCCAGCCGCAGCGTGTAGCCGGGCAGCGCCGTGCCGATCGGCAGCGGGCCGGCGGCGTCCGGGGCGGCGGTGGCCAGCGGCAGCGCGTACCGGGCGGCGAAGGTCATTTCGGTGGCGCCGTAGCCGTTGACCAGGACGCAGTCCGGGGCGAACCGGTCGCGGCCCCGGGCGGCGTCGGCGTGGGTGGCCTGTTCACCGCCGAGCAGCACCACCCGGACGGTGTCCAGCCGCCGGTCGCCGAGGGTGTCGAGCAGGAACCGGTAGACGGTCGGGGTGGAGTGGTAGACGGTCACCCGGTGCCGGACGAGCCGCTCGACGGCGTACGCCAGACCGTGCCGGCGCAGGTCGATCGGGACGACGGCGGCCCCGGTGAGCAGCGCCGGGTAGAGGTCGGGGATGGCCGCGTCGACGCTGAACGAGGCGAGCAGGCTGAGCCGGTCCGCCGGGCCGATCGCCAGGCTGTGGATCTGGTTGTCGACGACGTGCCGCAGGTTGCGGTGGGTCTGGGCGACGGCCTTGGGCGTGCCGGTGGAGCCTGAGGTGAACAGCACGTACGCGGGACTGTCGGGGTCCACCGGGGTGGGCCGCAGCGGCGCGGTCGCGGTGTCGTCGAGGACCAGCACGCCGGTGCCGGGGCGCTCGGCGCACAGCGTGTCGGCCAGCTCGCGGTGGTCGGCGGTGCAGGCGATGACCCGCACGTCGGCGGCGGCGGTGAGCAGGCGGCGGAGGCGGTCGACCGGAAACCCGGGGTCCAGCGGCACGTAGGCGCCACCGGCGGCGAGGGTGCCGAGGACGGCGGCGACGGTGGCCGCGCCGTGCCCGGTGAGCAGGGCGACCCGGTCACCGGGGCGGACACCGGCGGTGGTGAGCGCGGTGGCGTGCCCGCCGACGGTGGCGGCCAGTGCGGCGTAGCTGACCTCGTGGGTCTCGCCGAGGATCGCCGGTCGGTCGGGACGGGTGGCCGCCACCTCGGCGAACTGTTGGATGATCGTCGGTTGCGCCATGTCAGCGGGCCGGCTCGGCTCCACTGTGGGCAGGCGCGCAGGAATGGTCAATTGTGATCATGATCCCCCCCAGGACTTCACAATGGAAGCAGAATAGGGCTCGATGCCGCCGAGAAAAGATCATCGATCGGAGTCGGACCGAAGGGCCCACCGGACCCTGAAGATCGGATGGCGAAATTCGGCCGATCATCCCCCTAGCGCGAAAAGGAGTTTCATCCTAAGCGCCTACCGACAAGTAATTTTGCGGCAAAAGCCCCTGCAAACCGGCGATTTTCCACCATGGACGGCACCTTAACGGCAGGTCAGGTGGGTTACCGCGGCCGTTCGCCGCCACCATCCTAGGGTCGCCGGCCGACCCCGGGACCGTCGGCCCACCCGGCCCGGCCCGCGCCCCCACCCCGGGCGACGCCTCCCCCGGCGCGACCCTGGGTGCAGGCACCGGCCGGCCGGACCGGTGGCCCGGCCCCCGCCGGCATCACCCGGCACCCGGCAGCCGCGAACACGCCGGCCGCACCCCGGCCACCCGGCACCCACCCGCGCAGGGGCGACGCCCGGCGGTCCCGCCGGATGTCCCCGGCCGGACCGGGCCGGAGGGCGCGCCGGCCGACACCCAGGGTCAACCCGCGTGACACCCAGCGTCACCCGGCTCGACCCGGTGTCAAACCGCCGCTCGCGGGGGCTGACGATGGCCGTCCAGGTCCGTAGCATCTGTCGGGTGCCCGCACCCGTGCGGGCACCCGACAGCCGGCGGCGTGCCCCGTACGCGCGCCGGGTGGCGACGTTTCCGCGACGGCAGAGAGGCCGGCGATGAGTCGAGCAGAGCAGGACACCGCGGCGGGCACCGAGGGCGAGGACTACACCCAGCGGTTGCAGCGCCTCGGTGGCGCGCGCTGGAAGCAGGTGCTCGACGTGCAGGCGCCCTACCGGTGGAACCTCCAGCGGCTCGAGTTGGGCCGTACCCTCGACGTCGGTTGCGGCCTCGGCCGTAACCTGGCCAACCTGGGTGAGGGCGCGGTCGGGGTGGACCACAACCCGACCTCGGTGGCGCACGCCCGGGCCGCCGGCCTGGAGGCGTACACGATCGAGGAGTTCCACCAGTCTCCGCACGCCCGGCCCGGCGCGTTCGACGCGCTGCTCGCCGCCCACCTGCTGGAGCACCTGCCCGCCGAGGCGGCGCTGGAGGTCATCTCCGGCTACCTGCCGTTCCTGCGGTCCGGCGGCACCGCGGTCTTCATCACCCCCCAGGAGCGGGGGTACGCCAGCGATGCGACCCATGTCCGGTTCGTCGGTTTCGACGAGGCGGCACAGGCCGCCCGGGATCTCGGCATGACGGTGGTCAAGCAGTACTCCTTCCCGTTCCCCCGGTCGATGGGCAAGGTCTTCACCTACAACGAGTTCGTCACCGTCGCCCAACTGCCCTGAGCCCCGTCGCGAACCGGTCGCCCCAGCCTCGGGCCGGCCGGTGCCGGCACCGCCCCGGACCCCCGCCCCGCCGCGGGCCGGTCCGGGGTGCCGTACGCCGGCACCGGGGGTGCCGTGGGCGCCGTGTGACACCCGGCCGGCCGGTTACCGTGGCGACATGACCAACCCGACCCGGTGGGCGACCGAGACCGGCCCCGAACACTCGCAGTGGTACATCGACCGGTTCCGGCGGCTCGCCGCCGAGGGTGCCGACCTGGCCGGTGAGGCCCGCCTGGTCGACGCCGTGGTGGCCCCCGGCTCGCGGATCCTGGACGCCGGCTGCGGCACCGGTCGGGTCGGCGCCGCGCTCGCCGCGCGGGGGCACCGGGTGGTCGGGGTCGATGCCGATCCCGCCCTGATCGAGGCGGCCCGTGCCGACCACCCCGGGCCCCGCTGGCTGGTCGCCGACCTCGTCGAGCTGGATCTCGCCGGGGCCGGCGAGGGCGAACCCTTCGACGCCGCCGTGGTCGCCGGCAACGTGATGGCCTTCGTCGCCGCCGGCACCGAACCGACCGTGCTGGCCCGGATCGCCGCCCACCTGCGCCCCGACGGGGTGGTGCTGGTCGGTTTCGGTCTCGACCGGGGCTACCGGCTCGACCACTTCGACGCCGACGTGGCCGCCGCCGGCCTCCGCCTCGACCAGCGCTTCGCCACCTGGGACCTGCGCCCCTGGCGGGACGAGGCCGACTTCGCGGTCAGCCTGCTGCGCCGCCCGGCCGACTGAACCGCCCGGGGTGGGCGGTATCGGTCAGGACGGGGCGGCGACCGCCCGGGCGGCGGCCGGGTCGAGAGGGCTGCCGGCGGGGACCAGACTGACCAGGCCGGCGGGGAGCCGCACCGGGGTCACCCCCTGGTAACCGAGCATGCCGAGCACCTCAGCGTCGGCGAGCACGTACCGGCGGCCCAGGTCGGTGACCACGGAGACCGCACCGCCGTCGGCGCCCGGCGCGGCCACCGACTCGACCACCGCGCCCCGCCCCGGCTCGACCAGCACCTGGTCCACGCGTACCCCGCCCGAGCCGTCGGGGGTGCGGGCGGCGGCCGAGAGATCCGGCACGGTCGTGCCGATCCGGACGTCGCGGACCGTGCCGTCGGCCCCGACCCGGGCACAGAGCGCGCCGCCGTCGACGCCGGCCAGGCGCGGTGGGGCCGGCGGCGGCGCGGTCGGGCCGGCCGGCACCAGATCGGGCAGTTTGGGTAGCGCGGCGAACCGGCCCAGGGTGATCGGTGCCGGCTCGCCCTGACCGGTGCGGGCCATCAGCAGGGCCGCCTGGAGTTCGGTGATGCCGGCCAGGCCGTCCCGCTCGGCGACCGCGTACTGCCGGCCACCGCCGGAGTTGCGCACCAGGTAGACATCACCGACCGCGGCACCGGCGACCTCGGCGGAAGGCTCGCCGAGACCGGCCAGCGCGGGCGGGGCCAGGTCGACACCCGCCGGCAGGGCGTTGAGCAACGCCGGGGCGGCAGGGACCGCGCGTTCCCGGGTGGCGGCCAGCGCCGCGAGCACGCGGGCGGCGTCCCGCAGCAGGTGCCGGCGCTGGTGCCAGATCAGGTGCAGGGTGCCGTCCGGGTGCCGCACCAGGACCGCCTCCTCGGTGAGTCGCCGCCCGCCGGTCGCCTCCCGTCCGATCAGCAGCGCCGAACGCGGGGTGGCCCGCACGGCCTCGGCCGGCTCCAGCGAACAGACCGTCCACGGGGCGGTGGAGAGCCGACCGGAGGCCGGCAGCGAGTCCGGCGCGTCGGCGATGCCCAGCGGCAGTCCACGCGGCACCCCCTCGATGGACCGGCGCGACACCAGCACGGTGTGCGACCGGTCCGCCCCGACGATCAGCAGCGCGGAGGCATAGTTGAGCACCGGGTGCAACCGGCCGTCGCGGTAGACGAACCGGGCCCCGGACTCCTTCTCCACGATCACCGCACCGGCATCGCGCCACTTCGACCCGCCACCGGCGAACAGGCCGTAGAGGGCGAAGCCACCCAGCCCGATCGCCGCGACCAGGACACTGGCCAACCCGGCCCCGGCCAGCCGACGAAACGGCGAACGCGCCGGGTCGGTCTCCCGCATGACCAGGGCGGCAACGGCCCGTTGCACGGTGAACTGGTAGGAGTGGAGCTGGTCCTGCCGCGACGGCATGGCGTCCCTTCCGCGAGTCTTCGGCGGACAGGATATGCGCTGCGTCGATGTCCCGTTGACCCTCCGTCGCGGCCCGGTGGCGTCCGCGGAGTCCACCACGGTGCGCCGGCCGGGGACGGGTCCGGGCCCGACGGTGCGGGCGCGCGGGCCGATACCGATCCGAACCGGTCGCCCCGGTACCATCCCGGCACGACGACGGTGGAAGGGTGGCCAGGTGGGCGTGCGATTCGAGGAACTGGCCTGGCGGGAGACCCCGATCGGCGCCATCAGTCTGCGCCGGCGACGGGACCCCGCCCTCGACGTCGACGTGTACGAGGTGAAGCTCGACGACGAGTACCTGATGTCCAGCCTCTTCCCGGTCGCCGAGATCGAACTGGCCCGGCTGGGCCTGGCCCCGCTGGGTGACGAGCCGCTCGACGTGGTGGTCGGCGGTCTCGGCCTCGGCTACACCGCCCGTACCGCCCTGGAGGACACCCGGGTGCGCTCGGTGCTGGTGGTGGAGACGATCGAGGACGTCATCGACTGGCACCGCCGCCAACTGCTCCCCTTCGCCGCCGGCCTCGCCCCGGACCCGCGGACCCGGTTCGTCCGGGCGGACTTCTTCGCCGCCGTCGCCGACGGCAGCGGCTTCGACCCGGACCGGCCGGGCCGCCGCTTCCACGCGGTGCTGCTCGACGTCGACCACTCCCCCCGCAACGTGCTGCACCCCAGCCACGCCGCCTTCTACACCACCGAGGGCCTGCGCCGGCTGGCCGACCTGCTGCTGCCCGACGGGGTGTTCGCGCTCTGGTCGGACGACCCGCCGGACGACGCGTTCGGCGGAGTCCTCGCCGAGGTGTTCCCGACCTGGCAGGCGCACGTCGTCCCGTTCGCCAACCCGCTGACCGGCGGGCAGTCCGCCAACACCGTCTACGTCGCCCGACGCTGACCGCTCCTGCCCGCCCGGCACCACCGGGCGGGCAGGTACGACGCGCTGCCGGTCGAGGGGTACGGCGGCCGGAAACGGGAATGCCGCCCGGTCAGTGCTGTCGAAGGAGGTGGGACATGCGGGCCATGCTCTTCGTCGTCGGTGTCGTCGGCGGCGCGCTCATTCTGCTCGGGCTGCTCCTGGAGGCGGTCCGCTGGCTGGCCATCATCGGTCTCGTCGCACTGCTGGTGGTGATCGTGCTGGCGTTCCTGCGGGGACGGCAGTCGGTGCACCGGCACTCCGCGGGCCGCCGCTAGCCGGTACCGGTAGCCGCGTCACGGACCCGGGTCCCTTCGTACGGGACCCGGGTCCCGCCGTCTCCTCGGCATCGGCCCACGCGCGCCGCCACGACGGCCGGGTCACCCCGGTGCGCTGGACCGGCTGCTGACCGTCACGGACATCGCCGGCGGCCCTGCGGCGGCGGCTCAGACGCCAGGGGCGGCCGGCTCAGTGTGCCCCGCCGAGGTTGAGCACCACCACTCCCCCGATGATCAGGCCCACCCCGACCACCTTCGACACGCTCAACGGCTCGCCGAGGAAGGCCGCCCCGATCGCGACGATCGCGGCGGTGCCGAGCCCGGACCACATGGCGTACGCCACCCCGACCGGGATGTCCCGGACGGCGAGCGCGAGCATGCCGAAGGCCAGCAGGTAGGCGACGGCCAGACCGGCCGTGGGCCAGAGCCGGGTGAACCCCTCGGTCGCCTTGAGCAGGCTGGTGCCGGCCACCTCGGCGCTGATCGCGATCAGCAGGAACACGTAGGCCATCTCACTCCCTCCGCTGCGTACCCCATGATCCCGCACCGGCGAGGCGGCCCGGTGGCGGCCGGCGCGGGGCCGACCGGCGACCGGCCGGTCGTGTATCGGACACTTCGTAACCCGGCCCCCGCCTCGACCGTCATACCGGCGTCACCGTCGTCCGGGTCACCCCGGTCGACCGCACCGGGACCCCGGCCGTCGCCGGCCCGAACCGCGCCGGAGCGGGACCGGGCGGGTGCCGGGACCACCACGTCCGATGGGAGCCACCATGATCCGTCAACGAGTGTTCGCCGGAGCCGCCGTCGGCCTGCTCACCGCCGCCCTGGGCCTGCCCGGGACGGCGGTGTCCGGCCCCCGCCGCGACAGCCTGCGGTACTGCGGGCTGCACCCACTGCCGCTGCCGGCCGGGGTGACGCACGGCGAGGCCCAGGCGGTGGACCCGACCGGCCGGTTCATCGCCGGCATCGGCACCCGGATCACCGACGGGGTGTGGGAGCAGGTGCTGCTGCTCTGGCACGGCAGCCGGGTCACCGCCGTGGACACCCCGCTGGCCGGGGAGGTCACCGGGATCAACCCGGCCGGCGTGGTGATCGGCAACGGGTCCAGCTCCGCGACGTACCGCCCCTGGCGTTACCGGGACGGTCAGCTCACCGAACTACCCGTCCCGGGGACCGTCTCGAACGTCTGGGCCATGGGGATCAACGCGCACGGCGACATCGTGGGACGCGGCTCGGTGGAGGCCACCGAGAG
Source organism: Micromonospora matsumotoense (assembly GCF_900091525.1). Lineage (GTDB taxonomy): Bacteria > Actinomycetota > Actinomycetes > Mycobacteriales > Micromonosporaceae > Micromonospora > Micromonospora matsumotoensis. The sequence continues at coordinate 41,070 of NZ_FMCU01000002.1, read as the reverse complement.
CCAACTCCCGCTGCGGTGGCCGGCGGACCGGCCGGGCACGGTCGAGACGGTCGCGCCGCTGACCGACGGGGTCGCCAACGCGGTCCTGGACGACGGCAGCATCGTCGGCACCTCCGTCGGGCCGGGCGGCCCGCCGAGCTACGCGGGCTGGGTACGTCGCCCCGACGGCGGCATCCGCTGGCTCAGCGTGCCCGGCAAGCCCCGCGCCTGGGCGGCCACGGGCCGGGGTGACTGGGCCGCCGGTGGGGTGGACGACACCCCGGAGGACGGCGACGGGACCCCACAGCGGTGGAACCTGCGCACCGGGGCGGCGACGCCGGTCCACCCGGCGGTGGGGTGGCGGATATACGGCGTGACGGCCAGCGGTGTGGTGCTCGGCGAGTCGGCGGTGGGGCACGGTGACCGGGTGACGCCGCTGCCGGGGGTGACCGACGAGATCCGCTTCGTCCGGGCGAGCGCGATCGCGGACGACGGCACGGTGGTCGGTTGGACCGTCGGCGACCGGCTCACCCCGGTGCGCTGGACCGGCTGCTGACGGGCCACGCGGAGGGCCCGGCCCGCGTCCCGGCCGGGCGGCGGAGCTGGCCGGCCGGGACGACGGGGACGGCTGACGGTCCGGCCGCCCGGCGTCGGCGTCGGCTCGACCCGTCCGGCGGGGCTCCACCAGCGGCCGGCGGTGGACACCGCGACCGCCGTGGGGCCGCCGCCTCCGGCGTCAGACTCCGGAGGCGGCGAGGGCGCGCGACGGCCGCTCGTCGGTGCCGGGTCGGGCCACCGCCCGGTTGGGCAGGGAGAGCCGGATGACCTTCCACCAGGCGGAGGCGACCTGCTTGGGCAGCGGGCCGGTGGTGTAGGACAGCCCGTACCTGTCGAACAGCGCCCGCACCTGCGGGGCGATTTCCTGGTAGCGCTTGCTGGGCAGGTCGGGGAAGAGGTGGTGCTCGATCTGGAAGGACAGGTTGCCGGTCATGATGTGCATCAGCCGGCTGCCGCTGATGTTGGCCGAGCCGAGCATCTGCCGCAGGTACCACTCGCCCCGGGTCTCCCCCTCGATCGACGTCTTCGAGAACGTCTCCACCCCGTTGGGGAAGTGTCCGCACATGATCACCGAGTGGCTCCACACGTTGCGGATCAGGTTCGCGGTGAAGGTGGCGGCCAGGGTACTGAGGAAGGACGGGCCGGACAGCAGCGGGTGGATGACGTAGTCCTTGAGCACCTGGCGGCGGATCTTGCGGCCGACCCCGCGCAGCCGGGCCCGGAACTCGGGGGTCTTGTGCCGGCCCTTGCGCAGATTGCGGCCCAGCTCCAGGTCGTACGCGGCGATGCCGTACTCGAAGAAGCAGGCGTTGACGAAGTTCCAGAGCGGCTGGCCGAGGTGCAGCGGGTACCACTTCTGGTCCTCGTCGACCCGCATGATGCCGTACCCGAGGTCGTTGTCCTTGCCCAGCACGTTGGTGTACGTGTGGTGCAGCTGGTTGTGCGAGTGCTTCCACTGCTCGGCCGGCGAGACGTGGTCCCACTCCCAGGTGGTGGAGTGGATCTTCGGGTCGCGCATGAAGTCGTACTGGCCGTGCAGGATGTTGTGGCCGATCTCCATGTTCTCCAGGATCTTGGCCACCGCCAGGCCGGCGGTGCCGACCACCCAGGCCGGCGGGAAGAGCGAGAAGAGCAGCACCGCACGGCTGCTCATCTCCAGCGTCCGCTGGGTCTTGATCACCTTGCGGATGTAGGCCGCGTCGCTCTCGCCACGCTCGGCGAGCACCCGGTCCCGGATGGCGTCGAGCTCCTTGCCGAGGATCTCGATGTCCTCGGCGCTCAGGTGGGCGATCGGGTTGACGGGCTTGTGCTGGATGACGGTCACGTCCGGCCTCCTGGTCAGAGATCGATGTCGCAGGTACCGGCCGCCGCCGACACGCAGGTCTGGATGAGCACACCGTCGCCGGGGAGCGCGGTGGTGAGGGTCCCGTCGCGCAGGTCCCGCACCGCGCCCTGGCGCAGCGGCAGGACGCAGCCGTAGCAGATACCCATCCGGCAGCCGGACGGCATCAGCGCCCCGGCGGCCTCACCGGCGTCGAGGATGGGGGTGCCGCCGTCGGCGGCGAGGGTGAGACCCGCCCGGGTGAAGGTGACGGTGCCGCCCTCACCGGGGGCGATGACCGTCGGCCGGAACCGCTCGGTGTGCAGCCGGTCGGCGACGCCGGCCGCCGCCCAGTGCTCCTGCACCGCGTCGAGCATGCCGACCGGGCCGCACGCCCAGGTCTGCCGGTCGAGATGGTCGGGCACCAGGTCGGCCAGCTCGTCGACGCCGAGCAGGCCGTGCCGGTCGGTGTGCCGCTCGACCAGCCGGATGTCGCCCTGCGCGGCCAGCGCGCGCAACTGCGCGCCGAACACCACGTCGTCCGGGGTCGGCGCGGAGTGCACCACCACCACGTCGGCCCGGGTGGCCGCGCCGGAGCGCAACATGCCCATCACCGGGGTGATGCCGCTGCCGGCGGTGAGGAACAGCACCCGGGCCGGGACCGGATCGGGCAGGACGAAGTCACCGAGCGCCTGATCGAGCTGGACGATGGTGCCCACCCGGGTCCGGTGGACCAGGTGGTTGCTGACCCGGCCGTCCGGGATGGCCTTGACGGTGACGCTGATCCGACCGTCGGGACGACCGGGGGCGGAGGTCACCGAGTAGGCCCGCCACTGCCGTACCCCGTCGACGTCGATGCCGAGGCGGACGTACTGACCGGGGCGGTGGCCGCGCCAGGCGCGGCCGGGTTGGATGGTCAGGGTGGCCGCGTCCCGGGTCTCCGGGTCGACGGCGACGATCCGCCCGCGCAGGGCGGCCCCGGCACGCAACGGCGCGACCAGGTCGAGGTAGTCCTCCGGCAGCAGCGGGGTGGTGACCGTCTCGGCCAGCCGCAGGAGCCGGTCCCGGACGGACGTCTTCGCCGCAGGACGCGGGACGGTGGTGGTCATGACTCCCAGAGTGCTCACTTTTCCGCATAACATCTTGACCCAGGAAGGTGAATCGGACCCGGTAACTTGTGCGGAGGGAACAACATGTCGGAATCAGGGGCAGCTGGTCACCTCGGCGGCCGACTGGAACTCGACACCCAGGTGGCCGAGCGGTTACGCGGACGACTGCCGCTGGTGGCCGCGCACACCGTCACCACCATCACCGCCGAGGTGCCCGCCTACTCCGGCACCCTCACCGGCCAGATGCGCGAGAAGATCGAGAACGCGGTACGGATCGCGTTGGGCACCTTCCTCCAGCTCATCGAGCGGTCGGGGGTGGCCGACCCGAACACCCCGCTGAGCCGGGGGCTGGAGGCCGCGTACGCGCTGGGCGCCGGGGAGGCACGGGCCGGTCGGAGCATGGACGCGCTGCTGGCCGCGTACCGGGTGGGGGCCCGGGTGGCCTGGCGGGAGGTGTCCACCACCACCGTGCGCAGCGGGCTGTCCGCCGAGACGGTCGCCGAGTTCGCCGAGCTGATGTTCGCCTACATCGACGAACTCTCCGCCGCCAGCGTCGCCGGCCACTCCGACGAACTGGCCAACGTCGGCCGGGCCCGGCGGCGCGACCTGGACCGGCTCACCCAGCACCTGCTCGCCGGAGAGCCGGAGGAGGTGCTGCGGCGCAGCGCCGAACGGGCCGAGTGGTCGCCGCCGCAGACCCTGACCGTGGTGGTGCTGCCGCGCAGCAGCCTGCGCGCCGTGCTCGCCGTACTCCCCCCGCAGACCCTGGAGAGCGGCGAGGAGCTGCCCGGGGCGCAGTGGACCGAGGAGGCGGCGCTGCTGCTCGTGCCGGACATGCACGGGAGCCGACGTCGGCGGCTGAGCACCATGCTGCACGGGCACCGCGCGGTGCTCGGGCCGGACCGCCCCTGGGTCGCGGTGGGCCGGTCGTACCAGCGGGTGTTGAAGGCGCTCGTCCTCGGCGTGCCGCAACCACCGGACGGCACCGCGCTGGACACCGAGCAGCACCTCGCCCGGCTGGTGCTGCACACCGACCCGGAGGCGCTGGCCGACCTGCGCGCCCAGGTGCTCGCACCACTGGCCGGGCTCTCGCCGGCCACCGCCGCGCGGTTGGCCGAGACGATGCGCTCCTGGCTGCTGCACCAGGGCCGCCGCGACGACGTCGCCGCCGACCTCTTCGTGCATCCGCAGACGGTCCGCTACCGGATGGGTCGGCTGCGCGAGTTGTACGGCGACCGGCTACACGAGCCCGGCACGGTGCTCGACCTGACCGTGGCGCTGGCGTTCCCGCCCGCCGGGGACACCGGGCCCGCCGGTTCCTGAGTCGGCGCGCTGTCCACGCCCCCGCCGTCCCGCCCGCCCGGGGCCGGCGCGGACCACATCGGACCGTCCGCCCACCGCGCAATTCCCACCGGGCTCGGCCGTGGCGGTGGTCCGAGGTGGACGGTCGGCGGGACTGTGTCGACAGGACGACAGGACGTCGTCCGGCGGCTGACACCGCGTGACGGCATGGGCCATGATGGCGGCATGCGTCTGATCTTCTCGGTCTCGGACTCCGACGAGTCGCCGGTGCACGACCTTCGCGACGATCTGGTGGCCGACCCGGAGCTGCGTGACGCCCGGGTCCGGCTGATCCACCGCGCACCCGAACCGGGCACCCTCGGGGCCGCCGAGGTGCTGGAGTTCATCGGCCAGGACGTCCTGCTGCCCGTGGTGATCCAGGCGGTGTACGACTGGTTCCAGGCCCGGCGCGGCGCCCGCCGGGGGGGCGACACCACCGTCACGGTCACCCTCACCGACAGCCCGGACGGCACCCGGGAGGTGAAGATCGAGGCCAGCGGCACGGCCGAGGACGTCATCGCGGTGCTCCAACAGGGTCTGCGGTGACCGCTGCGCACCAACCACGGTTCGATCCGGCCCAGTCCCGTGCCGTCCTGCTGGGGGTCAGCTCCTACCCCCATCTGGGGCTGGCCGTTCCCGCCGTCAAGGACAACCTCACCGCCCTGACCGAGGCGTTCGCCGCCGCCTGGGGGCTGCCGAAGCGGCGGATCGCCGTGGTGTCCGACCCCACGGCCGACGACCTGGCCGGCTACGTCGAGGACGCGGCCCGACTCGTCGGCCGCGACGGCGTGCTGGTGGTCTACTTCGCCGGTCACGCCGTCCTGGTGGGTCGGTCGCTACGACTCCTTCCCCACGAGGCTGCGGACACCTCCGGCAAAGAGTTCCCGGTGGACAGGTTCGTGGCGGCGGCCAGGGGCACGGACGCCCAGCGGTGCCTGCTGATTCTCGACTGCTGCCACGCGGGAAACGCCAGCCTGGACCTGCCGTCGGAGGCGCTGCACCTCGACGAGGACCGTGGCTGGCAGCTGATGGCGGCCGTCCGCAGCGGACCGGCGCTCGACGCCGGCCCGGACGATCTGCACACCCCGTTCACCTGGGCCCTGCTGGGGGCCCTCAAGCACGGCCGGAAGGACGCGCCCGAGTGGCTGAGCCCGGCGGAGGTGCTGCGGGAGGCCGGGGAACGCCTCATTGATGCGGGCTATCCCGCGCCGGCCCGCAGCCCGGTCGAGTTCGACCGGGGCTGGGTGCAAAACCCGGCGTGGCGTCGGCCGCAGCGGCGTGCGGTGCCGTTTCCCCACCGACCGCTGGGCTCCCCCGCCGACCAGGGTGAACGGGCCGGCTTCGAGAGCGCCTGGCCGGCCCGGCAGGTGCCGTTCGCCGGGCGGGTGCCGGAACTGGCCCGGGGCGGGGCCAGCCTGCGCGTGCCGCAGGGGGCGGTGCTGCCGGTCGTCGGGCCCCGGCACGCCGGCAAGCGGTACTTCGTCGACGAGGTGCTGGCCCGCTTCGCGGAGGAGGCCGGGCAGCTCGACGAGGTGGCGCTGCTGCGGCTGGACATCCCCAACAGCAGCGCGCCGGAGCCGGTGCTCGGGGTGCTCGCCCGGGAACTCGACGTCACCATCGACGACGTCACCGACTACGGCATGGACTACGCCGACGCGGTCCGGATGACCCTGGCCGAGGAGTTGCAGCGGCAGCTGCACCGCCGCCGGCTGATCCTGTTCGTCGAGGGGTCCCGGTTGGGCACCCGGCCGGAGGCGGTCCGGGCGCAGCTGGACCGGCTGCTGAAGCTGTCGGTGTTCGACCGGGCGCTGGTCATCATCGCCACCCGGGCGGAGGTCCAGGTCAGCGGCGACATCAAGCTGCGCTACCTGCCGGTGATCCAGCTGCGGGAACTCAGCGAGGACGAGGCCACCGCGCTGGTCGACCAGGTGCTCGCCGACCCGCTGTACGGCGGCGGCCTGACCATCACCGGGCTCGCCGAGGGCAGGCTCTGGACGGAGCTGGACGACAAGCTGGTCCGGCTGCCCGGGGTGCTGCACAACGGGGTCGACGAACTCGCCAACGACGTGCTCAACAAGCGGATCGAACAGCCCGGCGTCGAACACCTCGTCGATGCGCTGCTGCGCCGCTCCGCCGCCACGGTCGGCGCCGGGCTGCGCGACGTCGACTGCTTCGCGCTGTGGACCGGCACCGACGGCAAGCGGGGCCGGCCCGGCGCGCTGGCCGTGCTGACCGCCTGGGCGATCACCGACGGGCTGTGGCTGTCCGCCGAGCTGCTCGAAGCGATGGGCTGCGGGCTCACCCCGCAGGCCACCCACCATCTGGTCGAGGCGCGCATCCTCACCCAGCAGGAGCACGACGGCACCCTCTGGCACGACCTGGGCCGGTCGACCCGGCACGCGCTGAACAACGCGTTGACCGCCACCCTGCGCGGCAGCGGCGGCAACAACGTCTACGGTCGGGCGCTCGTCGACGGTGCCGAACTCACCCCCGACCAGCTCGACGAGCCGGTGGCCGAGGCGATGTTCGCCCTGATCATGGCGATGCTGCGGCAGCGGCAACGGCATCCGGCCAACTCCGACCGGCACGTCATGAAGGGCGTCGACCGGGCGATCGGCTGCCTCGACGAGGCGATGGTGGCCGGCTACCCCCGGCTGCGGGAGACGCTGACCAAGCTCGCCGCCGCGCACTCCGGCGACGCGGCGTTCAGCCCGGTGCTGCTGGAGGCCACGGCCGTCGTGGCCACCGACGAGCCGGTCACCACTCCGACCGACGCCGTCGCGCCGCCGGCCGAGGCGGACGCCCCCGCCGACAGGCCGGTCCGGGCCACCGGCTACCCGGTGGTCGCCGGTGCCGCCCGGCTCAACCAGGCGATGCGGGCCACCGGGCAGAGTCAGCAGGTGCGCGAGGCGTTCGTGGCCGCCGCCGACGCCGTGGCGGAGGCGATCGGGCTGGCCGCGCGGGACGCGCTGTCGCACCGGCTGCTGAAGTCGATCGACACCGCGCTGTTCATCGGTGGCCGCCGGCTGCGGGCGGGGACGAGCCTGCTGCCGGCCCGGGAGCGGGCCGCGCCGGTGCTGGCCGAGTGCGCCCGGGTGGCCGGCGGCAGCCGGCCGGATCTGATCACGGTGGCCATCTCCTGGCTGCTGAACACCGTCGACCTCCAGCTCACCTCGGGCCGGGTGCCGGCCGCGCGGGCCACGCTCGGCACCGCGTTCGAGCTGTTCGCGCTGATGCCCGAGCCGGTCACCCTGCGGGACCGGTTCGCGGTGTTGCAGATGCGCCACCGGCTGCTGTGCGGCCGTGCCCGGGAGCAGCGCACCCTGGCGGAGCGGGTGGCGACGCTGACCGAGGCGACGGCGGCGGTCAGCGAGGGGTTGGCCCTGTCCGGGTCGGACAGCGACCGGGGGCTGTGGAGCATGCGGCTGTGCGGGGTGGCGACGCTGCTCGTCGCCGAGCAGCCCACCTACGCCGACCAGGCGGCGACGGGCCGGCGGGTGGTCGAGGAGCTGACGGCGGCCTGGGGTTCGCCGGCCCGCTGGCCCGGCGACACCCGGATGTACGTGTGGCGGCTGCTGCACGCCGTGCACCGGAGCGACCCGGACGTGGTCAGCCAGTTGGAGGCCGCCCGACGGACGATGACCCTGGTGCTGACCGACGGCGAGTTCCCGCTGTTCCCCGGGATCGAGGCGGAGGTGCACCTGTTCGTCGCGCACTGTCTGCGCCGCAACAACAGGTTCGCCGAGGCGACGACCGAGGCCGAGGTCGCGCTGGAGTGCGCGAAACGGGCCCACGAGGACCGACCGGGCGCCCGGTCGCTGCTGCGGGAGCTGCGCATCCAGCGGGAGCTGGGCGGCTGGCGGGCCGAGATCGACGCGTCCCCGCGCGGCGGCGACGCCCCCCGGACCCGGCCCAGGGACCAGAAACTGCTGCACCGGATCAAGGAGGTGCAGAACTGGCTGGCCGAACAGGAACACACCACCTGGCACCACGCGGTGCTCGACCTGTGGTGCCACCGGGCCCGGTGGAGCAGCGAGGGTAACTTGCTGGCCGCGGCCACCCCGGAGGGCGTGGAACGCCTGGAGCGCAGAAAGAGGCTGCGGCCGGAGGATCTGGTCGACATCCGCCGGGTCTACCGGATCCGCCGGGACAAGCTCGACGGGCACCTGCGCCGGTTCAGCCACTCGATCGAGCTGCTCCAGATGGAGGTGGGGCTGGAGCGGCAGTACCGGCGCTGGCTGGGGGTGGGCGAGAAGCTGCCGGACGAGCAGGGGGTGCACCGGCGTAACGACGTCGACAACAGCGCGGTCTGGGAGCTGATTCGGACCGCCGAGCAGCGCTGGCCGGACCATCCGGGGGTGCTGGAGGTCCGGGCGGAGTTCCACCGCTACATCTGGGAGTACCGCCAGGCGATCGAGACGTACCGGCGGCTGATCGTGACCGCGTCGGACGGTCGGGGACGGTTGCGGTACGGGCTGGCCATGGTCGAGGCCATCGTCGGGTATGCCCACTTCGGCTGGCCGCGCAACAATCCCGACCCGCGCCCGCTGCTGTTGGAGGCGGGCGAGCTGCTCGCCGCCGAGGAGCGGGAGGGTCCGCTGCTGGAGCAGTTGGTGATCCTGCGGACCCGGGTGGACCTGGAGCTGGACCGGGAGATCGCCTGGAGCGACGTCGAGAACGTCGCCACCGAGATCATGAGCAACGGCGGCTACATCGAGGGTGTCGCGAGGATGCTCAACCGGCGACGGAGCGGCGACGCCATGGTCACCAGCCTGGCCGACCGGGGGGTGTGGCGGATCGCCGAGGGCAGCGAGTTCGCCGACCAGCTCAACCGGGTCTTCCACCCCACACCTCGGGTGCGTCTGCCGGCCGACCGGGAGGTTACCGACGAGTCCCACTCGACGATCGCCGACCTCCTCCGGGAGAACTTCACCGAGGTGCAGCTCCTGCGCGGCCTCGGTGCGGTCTACCTGCGGATGGCGGAGCTGCGTCGGGACCCCGAGAAGGCGGTGAAGGCGTTCCACTTCTTCGACGGGTGCCGGGTGTTCCAGCAGGTCCACCTGGCCGGCCGGGTCACCCCGGTCACCATGTTCCTGATGGCCCGGGCGATCCTGCTGGCCGCCCAACTGACCTCCTCGGCCGATCCGATCGCCGAGCCGTGCCCGTGGGAGGGTCACAGCTGGCTGGAGTACGCCGAACAGCGGCTCCAGGCGAGCAAGGACCAGTCGGTGGGCGAGTTCGGAAAGCAGTGCAGCCACTTCCACAAGGAGACCAGCAAACTGCTGCGTACCGTCCAGGCCCGGCAGGGCATGGAGAAGATGGCCAGCCAGCGCCGCCGCCCCCGGTGACCGCGCCGGAGGCCCGGCCGGGTGGTCAGTCGGCGGGGCGGGGCGCTTCCCGACCGGCCCCGACCGGGGCACGTCGGGCACAAGCCAGCGAGGCGAGCGCCGCGCCGGCCGCGAGGCCGGCCAGCCCGGTCCAGAGCGCCGGGTCGGTCCGCACCCCGCCGGGCAGTTGCCGGGCCAGCACGAAACCGCCCATGACCAGGACGAACCAGCCGAACGACCGGCGCAGGACGTCGGCCGGCACCCGGCTGGTGAGCCGCCCGCCGAGCAGGCTGCCGAGCACTGCGGCGGCGGTGACGGCGACCGCCAGCGGCCAGTGGACGTCGACGGTCCAGAGGTAACCGGCGAGACCGGCGAAGGACTTCATCGCGATCACCACCAACGAGGTGCCGATCGCGACCGGCACCGGCAGGCCGCCCAGCAGCGCCAGCGCGGGCACCACGAGGAACCCGCCGCCGGCCCCGACGAGGCCGGTGACCAGCCCGACCACCGCCCCGTCGGCGACCACCCGGGCCAGCGGCAGCCCAGGCGGCCCGGCCTCCCCGGCGGCGCGTCGACCCCGGATCATGGCAGCGACGGCGGCCAGCATCATCACCGCGAAGCCGGTGAGCAGGAACGTCGGCGGGAGGTGACCGGCCAGCCGCCCGCCGACGTACGCCCCGGCCATCCCGGCGAGCCCGAACACCAGCCCGGTACGCCAGCGGACCCGGCGTGCCCGCACGTGCGGCAGCACCCCGACCAGGCTGGTGACGCCGACGACAAGCAGCGAGGTGGCGATGGCCTCCCGTAGCGGCAGGTCGGCGACGTAGACCAGTAGCGGTACGGCCAGGATGGAGCCGCCGCCGCCGAGCAGGCCGAGGCTGATCCCGACCAGCACGGCCAACCCGACGGTCAGCGGCAGGGCCGCGCTCACCCCTGCCGTCCGGTGTCACCGCGCAGCGTGGCGACGACGCCGTCCAGGTCGCCACCGGCCCCCCGGTGGTACGGCAGCCGGCCCAGCAGCAGGCCCAGCGCACAGGTGTCGGTGAGTGCGGCGACGATGAGCCCGGTGCCGAGCAGCGCGGCGACCCACTTCAGCCCCGGCACCAGCATCGAGCCGAGGACGCTGACCCGCACCACCGACCCGGCGACCAGGCGTACCTGCCGTTCCGGGTCCCAGCGGGGGGCGCCCCGCCGTACGGGGGCCGAGGTCCTCTCCCAGGCCAGCATGCCGTCGAGGACCCGTAGGTGGGGCAGGCCGGCGGCGGCGAGCGCCCGCCCGGCCTGGCCGGCCCGCGCGCCGGAGCGGCAGATCAGCACCACCTCCTCGTCCGCTTGTACCCCGGGGGGTATAAGAACGACAGACTGATGCGCTGCCTCGGGCACGGACCACCCACCGGGAACGCACTCAGGCGGGCCGGCCGGAACACCGTTCGCGGGTCAGGCCAGCGCCCAGAAGAGCTTCTCCAGTTCGGCCTCGGTCATCTCGGGAGTCTCACCACGCGCACGCGCCGCGTCGCAGCGCCGCAGCCCGGAGGCGATGACCTTGAAGCCGGCCCGGTCGATGGCCTTCGAGACCGCCGCGAGCTGGGTCGACGCCTCCCGGCAGTCCTCGCCGTTCTCCATCATCTCGATCACGGCGTTGAGCTGCCCCCTCCCCCCACTGCCGCCGGCCCGCCCCGGGGAGGGGCGGGCCGGCACGTGGGGTGTGGGTCAGTGCCGACGTCGGCCGTAGGTGCCGGCGAGGAGGGCGACGCCGAGAGCCGCGAAGACCACCTGGATGAACAACTCGATCCAGTCGATGCCGGCGGTGTCGTCGACGCCGAGCGCCCCGGCGACCAGCGTGCCGAGGATCGCGGCCACCACACCGATGGCCAGGGTGAGCAGGATGGAGATCTTCTGCTTCCCCGGCACCACGAGCCTGCCCAGGGCACCGATGATCAGACCGATGATGATGGCGGTGAAGAAGCCCTGTACTTCCACGTCTGTCGTCCCTCCTCGAGTCGCTGTCGACCTGGCTTCTGCCCCGGGTGAGCGGGCGGCGAAACCACGGTGGGACGCTGCGGGCCAAATGTCACGCGACTGTCATGCGCTCGCGTGGGGACCGTCATCCGACCGTCGCGCCGTCCCCCGGAAGGTCCGTTCCAGCAGGTCGAACAGCGCCGTCCAGTGTCGCTCGGCGGCCTGTTCGTCGTACATCGCGGTGTCGGCCATCGTGAAGCCGTGCGGGGCGCCGGTGTACACCTCGGAGCGGTAGCTGACCCCGGCGGCGTCGAGCGCCCCCTCCAGCGTCGCGATGTGGTCGGCGGTCATCGACTCGTCCCGGTCGGCGTGGGCGAAGTACAGCTCACCGGTGACCGTGCCGACTCCCCGGTGCGGGCTGTCCGACTCGTCGGTGACGACCCGGCCGGCGTGGAAGCTGGCCAGCGCCGCGATCCGGTCCGGGTGCGCCTCGATCGCGCGCAACGCGTTGGTGCCGCCCATGCAGTAACCCACGATCGCCACCGGTCCCGGTGCGACGTCGCCCCGGGCGGCGAGGAAGCCCAGATAGGCCCCGGTGTCCCGGGCCACCAGCTCCGGGGTGAGCGTGCTGATCAGCGGCACGATCTGCCCGAACAGCTCACCGCGTCGCTGCGGATCGGCCAGGTCGGCGAGGTCGAACTGCGGCATCCGGCCGGTCCGGTGGAACAGGTTCGGCACCAGCACCAGGTAACCCCGCGCGGCGATCCGCTCGGCCATCTCGGCGAGCCGGGGACGCAACCCGAAGGCGTCCATGAAGAACAGCACCGCCGGAAACGGCCCGTCGCCGTCCGGCCGGGCCAGGTACGCGTCGGCCGCGCCGTCACTGGTCGGAACCTCCACCGTCGTCGTGCCCGCCATGGTGTCTCCTCACCGGGTGCCGGCGCACCCGTCGCGGGCACGCTACCCGGTGCCGGACCGACCGACGGGGCGCAGCATCGCGTCCCCGGTGACGCACGGGCGACTGGTGGGGCGGCCCCGCGGTGGGCGGGCCGGACGGCGGGGTGCGGCCCGTCGGCGTCCCGGAAAGCGGCGGGTGGACGGCGTGCCGGGCGGAGCTGTCACGGATCGGCGGTCCGGTCGGTCGTTAGTGGTGCAGGGCGGTAGGACCGCCACGGACGGAACAGGGAGTGGACCGACCATGAAGATCGTCGTCATCGGGGGCAGCGGACTCATCGGCAGCAGGTTGGTGGCGCTGCTCGGGCAGCAGGGCCACCAGGCGGTGCCGGCCTCACCGCGTACCGGGGTGGACACGCTCACGGGTGCGGGGGTGGCCGAGGCGCTCGACGGCGCCGACGTCGTGGTGGACGTGTCGAACTCGCCGTCGTTCGAGGAGACGGCCGTCCTGACGTTCTTCGAGACGTCCACCCGGACCCTGCTGGAGGCGGAGGCGAAGGCCGGCGTACGGCATCATGTGGCGCTGTCGATCGTCGGCACCGACCGCATCCCGGACAGCGGCTACATGCGGGCCAAGGTGGCGCAGGAGGCGTTGATCACCGGGGCGGACATCCCGTGGACGGTGGTGCGCGCCACCCAGTTCTTCGAGTTCGTGCCGGCCATCGTCGACGCGGCCGTGGTGGGCGACGAGGTGCGTCTGCCGCCGGCGCTAATCCAGCCGATCGCCGCCGACGACGTGGTGACGGCGCTGGCCGAGATCGCCGTCGGCGCACCGGTCGACGGGATCGTGGAGCTGGCCGGGCCGCAGCGGTTCCCCCTGGACGAGCTGGGCCGGGAGACGCTGACCGCCGCCGGTGACCCCCGGCCGGTGGTCACCGACCCGCAGGGGCGCTACTTCGGGGCGCTGCTGGCGGAGCAGTCGCTGGTCCCGCTCGGCGACGGCGCGCGTACCGGTGGCACCCGGTTGGCCGAGTGGCGCGCGCGCTGACCCTGTGCGCGGGCCCGGCGTCGGGTGACGTCGGGCCCGCGCGGCGCACCGCCTACGGTAGGCGGATGACGACCGGGCCCGGGACTGCTGCCGACGGGCCACCGGCTGTCGCGGCGGCGGACCTGGCCGCGTTCCTCGACGTGCGGCCGAGACTGTTCGGGCTGGCCTACCGGATGCTGGGCAGCGTCGTCGAGGCCGAGGACGTGGTGCAGGAGGCGTGGCTGCGCTGGCAGGGCACCGAGCGCAGCGGGGTACGCAACCCGGCCGCCTTCCTGACCACCACGACCACCCGGCTGGCGGTGAACGCGGCTACCTCGGCGCGGGCCACCCGGGAGACGTACGTGGGGCCGTGGCTGCCCGAGCCGGTCGACACCAGCGCCGATCCGACCCTGGGCGCGGAACGGGCGGCGGCGCTGGACGTCGCGGTCCTGCTGCTGCTGGAGCGGCTGGCCCCCGCCGAACGGGCCGCGTACGTGCTGCGTGAGGCGTTCGACTACCCGTACCGGGAGATCGCCGAGGTGCTCGGCACGTCGGAGCCGAACGCCCGGCAACTGGCCAGTCGCGCCCGGCGGCACCTCGCCGTCGAGGGGTCCCCGCCGGCTCCGCCGCAGCGGCGGCGGCAACTGGTGCGGGCGTTCCTCGGCGCAGCCCGCGACGGTGACCTGGCCACGCTGGAGCGGCTGCTCACCGACGACGTGGTGGCCCGTGCCGACGGTGGCGGCCGGGTGCACGCGTCCCGCCGGGACGTGTGCGGGGCGGCCCGGGTGACGAACTTCCTGGACAACGTGCGGCGCAAGTACTGGCGGGGGACGACGATCGACCTCGTCGAGGTCAACGGCGGCCCGGGGCTGCTGGTCGCCACCGACCGCCCGATCACCCTGATCACGCTGGACACCACGGTACGAGGCATCGAACGGCTGCTGCTGGTGGTCAACCCGGACAAACTGGGTCGGCTGCCGGCCCGCCGCTGACCGGCGAGTTCCGCCACCGTTCACGCGTCGCCCGCTGGACCGTTCGTTCGACACCCGTCTATACATGTGGCAGGGATTCCGCATCTCACCCGGACGGAGCACCATGAACCGACGCCTGCGCGCCACCGCGACCATCCTCACCGCGGTCCTCGCCACCACCGGCCTCGCCCACCCCGCCGAGGCCGCCGGCTACTCCGCCCCGCTGACCACCGCCGTCGCCAACCTCACCGTCGCCGCCGAGAACCGCACCGGCTACAGCCGCGACCTCTTCCCGCACTGGGTCGACGCCGACGGCGACGGCTGCACCACCCGCGACGAGGTGCTGCTCGCCGAGGCGGTCGGCGCACCCACCGTCGGCAGCGGCTGCGCCCTCAGCGGGGGACGCTGGTACTCCTACTACGACAACGCCTACTGGACCGCCACCGGTGACCTCGACATCGACCACATGGTGCCGCTCGCCGAGGCGTGGGACTCCGGCGCGCGCAGCTGGACCACCAGCCGTCGCCAGGCGTACGCCAACGACCTCGGCGACAGCCGGCCGCTGGCCGCCGTCACCGACAACGTCAACCAGGCCAAGAGCGACCAGGACCCGGCCAGCTGGCTGCCGCCGTACGCCGCCGCCCGGTGCCGGTACGTCAACGAGTGGGTCGCCACCAAGATCCGCTGGCGGCTCACCGTCGACAGCGCCGAGAAGAGCGCGCTGACCAGCCTGGCCGGTGGTTGCCCGAACGCCACCATCTCGGTCACCTACGCGTACTGACCCGCCCCGCCCACAGGCGCCGCCGTCCGCCGGAGGCGGGGCCGGCGGGGCACCGCCCCCGCCACCCGCACGCGGTGCGCCCCCGGGACGCGCCGGGTGCCCGGACCCCATGGTCCGGGCACCCGGGTCGGGCACTGCCCGCGTCGATCACGACGCCCTGCTGCTCACCTCCGACCGGAGGCCCCGCGGGCCGGGGCCTGGCCCCGGCCCGCGCCCCTCAGCCCCGACAACGCCGGGGCACCCGGTCAGGACGCCGACCGGGCGGGCACGACGTCGGCATCGTCCACCGGAGCGTCGTCCGGCGCGGCCGGCCGGTTGCGGATCATGGTCAGCACCGCCACGACGAGCAGGACGGTGATCACGGTGCTGATCGCGCCGATCACGTTCAGCCCGTCGGTGAACGCCGCCCGGGCGGAGGCCAGCAGCGTCGCGCCGACCTCCCCGGGCAGCCGTTCGGCGGCGGCGACGGCGGTGGCCAGCGTGTCGCCCGCGGCGGCGCCCTCGGGAACGGTCACCTGGCTGCGGTAGACGATGGCGCCGATGCTGCCCAGGATGGCGACGCCGAGCGCCATGCCCAGCTCGGTGCTGGTCTCCGAGACGGCCGAGGCGGAGCCGGCCTGCTCGGGCGGTGCCGACCCGACGACGATGTCGGTACCGAGGGCGATCAGCGGGCCACCCCCGGCGTAGACCAGGAGGAAGCCGACCACCAGCTGGGTGAGCCCGCCCTCGCTGCCGACCAGGGCCAGGGTCAGGTGCCCGACCGCCGAGACGGCCAGGCCGGCGGCCACCACGTGCGCCGGGGCGAAGCGCCCGGCCAGCACCGGCGAGAGCATCGAGGTGACGATCAGCGCGATCGCCGCCGGCAGCAGCCAGAGACCGGCCCGCAGCGGGGAGAGCCCCACCACGAGCTGGAGGTACTGCGTGACGAAGAGGTACGTCCCGCCGGCGATCAGCATGCTGAACAGCATCGCCACCAGGGCGGTGGTCAGCGCGCGGTTGCGGAACAGCCGCAGGTCGATCAGCGGACTGGTGAGGCCCCGCTGCCGACGGACGAAGAACACGCCGACGGCCAGGCCGGCAACGATGGCGAGCACCGGCAGCAGGCCCGGGTCGTCCTTGGCCAGCTCCTTGAGGCCGTAGATGACGGGCAGGATGGTGGCCAGCGACAGCACCACACTGGTCAGGTCGAGCCGGCCGGCGTCGGCGTCCCGGTACTCGGGCAACAGGCGCGGGCCGGCCAGCAGCAGCACCGCCATGATCGGCACGTTCAGCAGGAAGACCGAGCCCCACCAGAAGTACTCCAGCAACGCGCCGCCGACCACCGGGCCGAGCGCGATGCCGACGGAGAACATGGTGACCCAGACGGCGATCGCGATCCCCCGCTGCTTCGCGTCCTGGAACATGTTGCTGATCAGCGCGAGGGTGGACGGCATCAGGGTGGCGCCGGCGATGCCGAGCGCGGCACGCGCGGCGATCAGCGTGGCCGGGCTGTCGGCGTACGCGGCGATCACCGAGGCGACCCCGAAGGCGGCGGCACCGATCAGCAACAGCCGACGCCGGCCGATACGGTCACCGAGCGTGCCCATGGTCACCAGCAGGCCGGCGATCATGAAGCCGTAGATGTCGATGATCCACAGCATCTGCGGCGCGCTGGGCAGCAGGCTCTCGCTGATGTGCGGCACCGCGAGGTGCAGGACGCTCATGTCGATGGAGAGCAGCAGCGTCGGCAGTGCCAACACTGCCAGGCCCAGCCATTCCCGGGGGCTCGCCCGGTGCTGCGGTTCGCTCGTGGTGGCCAAGGTGGTTCCTCTCTGGATGGTGCGGAGTGGTCAGCGCGACAGCGTCGCACTGGAGTGGGACATTTCCTGCCGTTCCGCGACATGCGGGAAACAGATGTCTAGAAGATGATTCGCAATGGTTACCGCGGTTTCCGGCTCGTACAGGTAGAAGTGGCCGCCGGGGAACATCCGACGGGTGAAGGCCCCCGTCGTCTCCAGCGACCACAGGTGCAGCCGGTCGGCGACGACCACCGGGTCGTCCACCGCACCCAGCGACAGGATCGGCACCCCCACCCCGGTCGGCGGCCGGCGGTAGGTCTCCATGGCTTCGAGGTCGGCCCGGATCGCGGCCAGCGCGGGTCGCACCAGGTCCCCCCGGTGCAGCAGCTCGGGGCCGATCCCGCCGATCTCCACCAGGTGTTCCAGCAGTTCGGCGTCGGTCCGGCGGTGCGCGAACGGCGGCTCGCTGGGAAAGCACGGTGGTTGACGGGCCGACACCGTGAGCAGCCGGGGCGGCCGACCGGCCCGCTCCATCGCCCGGGTCAGCTCGTAGCCCAGCACACTGCCGAAGCTGTGCCCGACGACCGCGTACGGCAGCGGCGGCAGCTCCGCGACGGCGCGGCTGAGGCCGTCGACGAGCGGCGCCACCCGACGCAGCGGCGGTTCCGCGGCCCGCAGCCCCCGGCCCGGTAGCTGGGCGACCAGCAGCTCGACCCCCGCCGGCAGCACCGGACGCCAGGTGCGGAACGCCGAAGGCCAGCCACCGGCGTGCGGCAGCGCGATCAGTCGCGCCCACGGCCCACTCCGGACCGGGCCGGCCGCGCGGGAT
Organism: Micromonospora matsumotoense; assembly: GCF_900091525.1. GTDB lineage: Bacteria > Actinomycetota > Actinomycetes > Mycobacteriales > Micromonosporaceae > Micromonospora > Micromonospora matsumotoensis. The sequence continues at coordinate 23,196 of NZ_FMCU01000002.1, read as the reverse complement.
CCACCGTCGACCGGGTGCCGGAGACCGGCGCCCACTCGCATCAACCAGCCGTTCATCGGCTCCGCCCTCCTCGTGCCAGCATCGGGTGGTGGGCTTCGAGGTGCTCGACCACGCGGCTCTGCTGCGGTCGCAGCCGTTGCCCGGGAAGGTGCTCCAGCGAGTGCAGGAAGGGATCGGGCGGCGCGGGCAGCCCGGCGATCGCCGCCGCGATGGCCAGCACCAGCGTCGGCTGGTACCAGGCCGAGTAGCCGCCCTCGTGGACGAAGACGATCCGCCCGTCGGTGAGCTCGTCGGCCAGCGCGCACATTCCCACGGTCATCGCGTGGAAGGTCCGGCTGGTGCACATCATCCGACCCATCGGGTCGTGACCGCTCGCGTCGACACCGGCCGCGACGAGGATCAACTCCGGACGAAAGGTGCGCGCCGCCGGCGCGACCAGCCGGGACAGCGCCGCCAGGTACGCCTCGTGCCCCGAACCGGCCGGCAGCGGCACGTTGAGGGTGCGACCCGCACCGGCACCGGTACCCGTCTCGGTGACCAGCCCCGACGCGGGCGGGAACAGCCCCTCCTGGTGGATCGAGACGTAGAGCACGTCCGGGTCCGCGTAGAAGGTCCGTTGGATGCCGTTGCCGTGGTGCACGTCCCAGTCGAGCACCAGCACCCGGCGTACCCCGTGCCGCTGCGCCGCCCGGGCGGCGATCGCCACGTTGTTGTAGAGGCACAACGCCATCGCCCGGTCCGGCTCGGCGTGGTGTCCGGGCGGCCGGACCAGGCAGTACGCCCGGTCGAAGCGCCCGTCGAGCACGGCGGTGGTCGCCTGCACGCAGGCCCCCGCCGCGACCCGGGCCGCCTCGGCGCTGTGGTGGTTGACGTACGCGTACACCCCGGCGTCGCCCGCGCCGAGCGCGGAGGCCGCCTCGACCCGGGCGAGGTGTTCCGGCACGTGCACCAGCAGCAGGTCGTCGTCGGTGGCCGGCGCCGGGGTGACCCGGGTGTAGTGGTCCAGCACCCCGGCCAGCCGGACCAACCCCTCGGCCCGGCGCAGGTCCGGGTCGACGGCGTGCTGGCGCAGGGGTTCGATGCCCGGACCGACCGGCAGGTAGCCCGACCCCGGTCCGGGGTCGTGCCAGAAGCAGATCTCGTGGCTGTACCAGGCGAGCTTCGACATGTGCGACGTCCTCGGCGCTCGACGATCGGGCAGGGGCGGGTGGCCGGGGCACGCCACCGACGGGACCGGGTCGGTGGCGCGCCCCGGACCGGACGCCGCCGGTCAGGCGGAGACGGCGGCCGGTGCCCGGGTAGCCCCGGACACCTCGGCGATGTACCGGTGGTAGTGCTCCCGCTCCTCGGCGGGGGTGAGCTTGGCCTGGAACGTCGAGTCCAGCCAACCCAGCACCTGCGCGGCCTCGGCCTCGGTGAGCGCCCGGTCGCCGAGTTCCTTCTCGAACTCCCGGATCCGGGCGGTGGGCGTCAGGACCCCCTCGGCGTAACCGGTCTCGTCGGTGTTGTGGTTGCGGGTGCAGGCGACGGCCTTCAGGACGGCACCGAAGAAGGCCCTGCTGTCGATGTCACTCACTGCGTTCTCCTCTCGACGGGGTTCCTCCGCCGGCCGCCCGGTCGGGCGGCCGGCAACACGGGTGGGTCTCGGTCGGAGCGCGCCGGCAGCTCTCAGGCGATGAGCCCGACCTGCCGTCCGGCCCGGGTGAAGACGGCGACGGCATGGTCGAGGTCGTCGGCGCAGTGGCTGAGGTTGACGATGGTGCGCAGCCGGGGCAGCGCCTTGGGGACGGTGGGATAGACGATGGGTTGGACGAAGATGCCGTCGGCCTGGCAGAGCCGGGCCATCTCCTGGGCCTGCCCGGCGCTGGCGCAGATGATCGGCACCACCGGCGTCTCGCTGGCCAGGGTGTCGAAGCCGAGGCCGCGCAGCGTCGCCCGGTACCGGTCGGTGAGCGCCCGCAGTTCCCCGGTGAGCTGCGGGGCCGCCTCCATCACCTCCACCGCGGCCCGCGCGGCGGCCACCTGCATCGGGGTGCCGGCGGCGGAGAACATCCAGCCCCGGGCGTTGTTCTTCAGGGCGAAGACCAGGTCGCTGGAGCCGGCCACGTAGCCGCCGGTGCTGGGCACCGTCTTGGACAGCGTGCCCATCTTGACCGCGACCCGGGCCGGATCGATGCCGAAGTGTTCGGTGATGCCTCGGCCGGTGGCACCCAGCACGCCGAGACTGTGCGCCTCGTCGACCATCAGCGGCGCGTCGTAGCGCTCGCACAGTGCCAGGATGCCGGGCAGGTCGGCGATGTCGCCGTCCATGCTGAAGACCGCGTCGGTGACCACCAGCTTCCCGGCGTCGCCCGCCCGGCGCAGGGCGCGTTCCAGGTCGGTCAGGTCGTTGTGCGCGTAGGTGATCACGGTCGCGCCGGACAACCGGTAGCCGTCCAGGATGCTCGCGTGGTTGTAGACGTCGCCGATCACCACATCGCCCGGCCCGACCAGCGCGCCGATCGTCGCCACGTTGGCCATGTAGCCGCTGGTGTAGACGATGGCGTCCTCGGCCCCGAGGAACCGGGCGATGCCCAACTCCAGTTCGCGGTGCAGGTGCAGGGTGCCGGCGAGCAACCGCACGCCGTGCGCGCCGGTGCCGTGCCGCTCCAGGGCCCGCTGCGCTTGGTGGTTGATGTAGTCGTGGCCGATCAGCCCGAGATAGCTGTACGACGCGAAGTTCAGGAACCAGCGGCCGTCGAACTTGATCCAGGCGCCCTTGGAGTCCTCGATGACGGGCTCGTAGAAGTAGTCGTCCTGGGCGATGACCACCCGGTCGTCCACCGACAGCGCGTCGATGCGCCGGTCGAGGAAGGAGCCGCCCGGGTGGTCGCCGAGCCGGCCGGGCAGGGTGCGGCGGGGCACCGACGCGCCGGCCGGGACGGCGACGCCGGGCGGCCCGGCGGCCCGCTCCCGGCCGATCGGCGGGCCCACCGTCGGCCGGTGCCCGTTCGCCGCCGGGCCCACCGTCGGCCGTGGTCCGTTCGCCGCCGGGCGCCCCGCCGCCCGGCCGGCTTCCGCCCGGTGGTCAGGTCGGGGTGGGGGTCGGTCGGCGGCACCGTCGACGTCGCGGTAGCGGTCCCAGTCCGGCACGAAGCGCGGCGTCGCCGACGCGGCCACCGGGTCCGGCAGCGCACCGGCCGGCCGGGCGGCGGCCGGCCCGGCAGGAGAGCCGGCCGGTACGGCGGCGGACCCGGACCGCCCGGCACCCGGCACCGCCGGTACGGCGAAGGACGGCGCGGTCGGTGTGACGGCGGACGGGATCGGGATGTCCGGGGTGGGTGTGTGGCGGGGCAGCCCTTCCAGGTGCCGCACCAGCGCGCCGACGTCGGGGTGGTCGAACATGGCCACCGGATCGACGTCCAGCCCCGCGCCGGCCAGCGCGGCCGAGACCTCGACCGCCATCATCGAGTCCAGCCCCAACTCCAGCAGGTTGTCGTCGGGCGACACCCGGTCGACGTGCAGGGTCCGCTTCAGGATCGCCGACAGCACCGGCCACAGCCGGGTCTCGACAGGGGTCACAGGGGTCATCTGGTCGTCCTCCGGTTCGTCGACTGCGGACACGACGTAGTTCGCGGGAGCCAGTTCGAGGGTGTGCCGCAGCAGCGCGATGCCGTCGGCGACGGTCAGTGCCGGGATGCCCCGTGCCGCCGCGGCGTCGGCGATCCCCGCCCCCATGCCGACGCGCCACAGGCCCCAGCCGAGGCTGTACCACGCCTCCCCACCCGCCCGGCGGCGCGCGGCGTAGCCGTCGAGGTAGGCGTTGGCGGTCGCGTACGAACTCTGGCCGAGGTTGCCGTGGGTCGCCGAGACGGAGGAGAACAGGACGACGAACCCGGGCCGCGCGTCGGCGGGGAACGCCTCGTCGAGCGCATGCACCCCACCGATCTTCGGCCCGAACACCTCGTCGATCCGTTCCGCCGACAGGCTGCGCGCCAACCCGTCGCGGAGCACACCGGCGGCGTGGAAGACCCCGTCGAAGGGCTCCGCGCCCCGCAGCACGTCCGGCAGCGTACGGACGTCGGCGGCGACGACCCGCAGGTCGCAGGTGGCGGCGAGCCGGTCCAGCCGGTCCCGGGTCGGCCCCTCGGTCGGTGCCGTGCGGCCGACCAGGGTGAGGTGGGCACCGCCCGCACCGGCCAGGAACTCCGCCACGTGCAGGCCGATGCCGCCCAGGCCGCCGGTGACGAGGAACCGGCCACCGGCCACCGGCCGGGCCGACCGCCCGGGTACGACCGGCACCGCCGGGTGGGTGGGGGCGTACCAGGAGCCGTCCCGCCAGGCGAGTTCCGCCTCACCGAGCCGTACCTCGTCGAGGGTCGGCGGCTCGGCGCCGCCACCCAGGCCGATGTCGACGAGGCGGACCCGGGCCTGCGGGTGCTCGATCCGCAGGGTACGCGCCAGGCCCCACAGCGCGGCCTGCCCCGGCTCGATCGACTCGTCCCCACTGACCTGCTGGGCGGCGCTGGTGACGATGGTGAGGGCCGGCATCGGTGGCTGCGCCGCGAGCCGCCGGACCAGGGTGAAGACGCCGTGCAGCAGCGCGACGGCCTCGGTCCGGTCCCGCACGGCGCGGGGTGCCACGTACACCACCTCGGCGGGCGGCGTCCCGGCGCGCGTCCGGTCGAGGTGGGCGTCGTGCAGGTCGGCCGGGGTGAGCAGGACCGGTCCACCCTCGTACGACTCGACACCGGCCTCCCCCGACACCACCCAGGTGCGGCCCGGGTCGGTGGCCGGCTCCGGGGTGGGAACGACCGGCCGCCAGGCGACGGTGGTCACCGACCCGGCGGGCACCGGGCCGGCGGGCACCGGGCCGGCGGGCACCGGGCCGGCGGGCACCGGGCCGGCGGCCGGCTGATCGGCGGGACACGGGCCGGTGGGCGTCGGATCGGCGGAACGCGTCCCGGCGGGCGTCGGATCGGCGGGGTGGGTGGTGGGTTGGCGGGACGGGGGCCGCTTGTGGGAGGCGGTGGTCGGGCCGGCCGCCTTGAGGACGATCCGGTCCAGCTCCACCAGCACCTCGCCCTGCTGGTTGCAGACCGTGGCCCGCCCGCGCACCGCGCCGCCGGCCCCGCCCGGCGGGTCGGTGCGCTCGACCAGGGCCAGGACGGTGCCGGTGACCGGGCGGCGGGCGGTGATCCGCCCGACGTACCAGGGCAGGCAGGCCCCGGCGGTGCCGTCGTCGAGCATCCCGAGGCACTGGAACACGCTGTCCAGCAGCGGTGGCGGGACGAAGTGCCGCTCGGTCAGCCCACCGGAGGCGCGGAGCACGGCCAGCATCCGGTCGGGCCCCCGGTGCGCGGCGCGGATCGCCTGGAACGTCGGGCCATACGCGATACCGCTGTCCCGCCGCCACTCGGCGACGGTGGAGAGCGGTACCTCGTCGACGCAGCCGGCGCGCAGCCCCGCCACGTCCCGGTAGCTCGGCGGCGTCAACGCGCTGCGGGTGGCCCGGGCCCGGCTGTGCAGGACCGGGCCGGACCCGTCCGGCTGCCACGAAGCGAGCGTGCACTCCCCCGCCGGGGTGAGTACGGTCTCGATCTCGACCGAACCGCCGGGCGCGACCGGCAGCGGCGCGAGGAACGCCACCTGGTCGAGCCGCCAACTGCCGCCCTCGTGGGCCGCCGCGCAGGCGGTGAGCATCGCGTCGAGCTGCGCCGCCGCGGGCAGGACCGGTGTGCCGCCGATCCGGTGGTCGCGCAGCACCGGGTGGTCGGCGGCGAGCGGCGTACGGGGGGCGCTCACAGCCGGAGGTCGAATCTGTCAGTGGCCAGCACCTGGCCGTTGACCTGGATGTCGACGAGGTGCTCCCCGGCGTAGTAGCGCCGGGTGGAGACCTCCCGGACCGGGTGCGACTTCTCCACCGTCCGGCGTTCGCCGGGGGCGAGGTCCAGCGTGGTCAGCTTGAAGACCTTGGGGATGCGCTGGCCGTTCTTGCGGACGTGGTGCACGACGTAGTCCACGGTGACGGTGTGCCGGCGGCTGTCGGTGTTCTCGACGTCGAGGCGGATCATGGTCGACTCACCGAGCGCCAGGGTGCGCGGGTGGAGCCCCATCGAGGGCACCCGGAGGTGCTCGCCGCCGGTGACGCCCACGATCGCCAGCGCCTCCTGGTTGCCCTTCTTGACCAGCGTGCGCAACGCGTGCCGGACGATCCAGGTGGTCTCCGGGGTCGGGCTCTCCTGCGACCAGCGCAACGCGGTGGCCAACGCGAGGTCGGGTGAGTCCTTGGAGATGTCGTTGAGGTTGTTCGCCACCGACTTGCGCACGTACTCGGAGGGGTCGCTGCGCAGCGGTTCGAGGATGTCCAAGACGGGCTGCGGGTCCCGCACGAAGACGGTGAGCGTACGCGCCCAGGGAAGCCGGGGACGCACCCCCTCGCTCGCCATTCTCCGGACGTTGTGGCTGGGGTCGCGGGCCCAGTCGACCATCCGGGTCATCGTCAACTCGTGGTGCTGCTCGATGAAGGGGCGGATGGCGTACTCGGCGGTGTGCCGCTTGGTGATCTCGACCAGCGCGTCGAGGGACACCTCCGGGTGGTCCAGGCCGTACTCCTCGACGAACCGGGCCACCGGCATGAGGTACCAGCTCACGTTGAACATCCCCTCACCCTCGGCGAGTTCGTCGCCGAGAATGGCCAGGAGGATCTTCACGCTCTCGGGGTAGTCCTCGGGGAGCCGGCTGCGCAGCCCCTCCGCCAGGACGAGGACGCGGTCCTTCAACTCCTTTCCGGGAATACGTCGCTCCACCTCGGCGGCGTACTCCTCGACGTCGAAGTCCGGGTGGACCTCGCGGATCTTCCCACCGATGAGGCGGGCGGCGTCACCATTGAAGTGACGCTTGAGTCCATATTCCGTAGTCATGACATCCGGTCCTTGTCGACGTAGTTCTCCCGGTCGGGCGGATAGAGGTGGATCTTACGTTTGCCCGGCTCCTGCCTCAGGGAAGGCGGCCGGGCGGAGGGGGCATTCGCCACCTCGTCCACTCCACCGTGGACCCAGAATCTCTGCCGTTGGAATGGGTAGCTAGGGATGGTGGTGGTCCGGTGTCCCTTCCCGCGATGCACCCCGGCCCAGTCGATATCACCCAGACCCTGGCTGTAGAACGACGCCACCGCCGCATGCAACTGCGCCTGATCCTCATGCTCCCGACGCAACGTCGACAACCACGTCACATCAGTGCCCGTAAGCGTCGCTCGACCCAACCCCGTCAACACGGGATGCGCGCCGATATCCCAGAACACCCTTCCCCCCGCCGCATAGGCCGCTTCCACCGCCTGAGCGAAAAGCACCGGCCGGCGAATCCCCGACCCCCACAACCGGCCGTCGGCCACCGACCCGGCGTCATGCCAACCACCCGTCACCGTCGAGGCGAACCCGACCCGCGGCGGAGACACCACCGCCTGTCCGAACGCCTGGGCGAACGGGTCCACCGCCCCGGCCATCGCCGCCGAGTGGAACGCATGACTCACCGTCAACCGCTGCACCCGCAACCCCGACCCGGCACCGAACGCCTCCACCGCCTCGGCCGGACCAGAAATCGTCACACTCCGCGGCGCATTCCACGCCGCGATCTCCACCCCCGGAAACAACGGCAACAACTCACTCACCGACCCCGCATCAGCGAACACCACCGCCATCGCCCCACCCGACGGCTGCGCCTGCATCAACCCACCCCGCACCACCGCCAACCCATGAATGCGGGAGAGGGCCCGCAGGTTCCGCATCGCGGTGTAGTGCAGGGGGGACATCGCCAGCCGCACCCCGGCGACGATCGCCTGATCGCACTCGCCGCTGCGGATGCTGCGCACGGCGGTGTGCAGAGCCACCAACGACGACGAACACAACGTGTCGATCGTCATGCTCGGCCCCGACAGATCCAGGAAGTAGCTCACCCGGTTCGCGAGGAACGCGTTGTGGTTACCCAGTCCGCTCGGCGCGTCCAACTCCGGGGCGAGGTTGTAGTCCTTGTAGTGCTGATAGCTCGCGCCGACGAAGACACCGGTCGCGGCGGGCGTGGACAGCGGGGCGATCCCGGCGGACTCCAGTGCCTCCCAGGCGGTGCGCAGCAGCCAGCGGACCTGCGGGTCGAGCACCTCGGCCTGCTTGGCGAAGAAGTCGAAGAACCGGGCATCGAACTCGTCGATCGGGCCCAGGAAGCCGCCGATCGCGGCACCGTCGCCGCCCGCCCAGCGGAAGGCGGGCGCGGGGCCGATGCCGCTGCCCCCGCGCGCCAGCAGGGACCAGAAGCCCTCCGGGTCGGTGGCACCGGGCAGCGCACAGGCGATCCCGATGACGGCCAGGTCGCCCCGGTCCCCGCCGTCCGGCCCGGCCGGAGGCTGTTCCCGGACGGCCAGGAGAGCTGGCACCGGCTGGTCGGTGCTGACGGGGGCGTCGTCGACGGCGGGTCCGGGGATGTCGGCCCCGGCCGCCGCCGGGGCGATCTCGGCCGGGAGGTTGGTCGCCGGCATCGTCTGCTCGGGCAGGACGGACGCCACCACGGCGGCCAGTGCGCGGCAGTCCCGCGCCTGCAACACCTCCACCGGGCTCAGCGTCACCCCGAGCCGTTCCTGGAGTTCGGCGGCGACCATGGTGGCGAGCATCGAGTCGATGCCGGTCGCGGCGAGCGCACCGGTCGCGGTGACGTCCGGGTCCCGCAGCACCGTGCGGACCACCTCGACGACGATCTCCTCGACCGCGAAAGCGGTAACCGGCTGCCGCCCGGCCGTGGACGCCGGACCCACCGTCGGGGAGGCGTCCGCCGCCGGCGGGTCCGCGACGGGGGTGTCGGTCGGTGCGGCGACCGGCCGGTAGACCACGTCGGTGAGGGAGACCAGGACCCGGCCGGCGGTGTCCAGCAGCGCGACGTCGGCCCGACGGCTGCCGTCGACGTCCTGACCGGTGAGGCGCAGCCGCACGTGCCGGGTGTCGGCCGGGTCCGCCCAGCGCACCGCCCGGCCGATCGACACCGGCAGGTAGGTCAGCGCGGAGGCGGCCGGATCGGCCAGGGTCAGCACCGCCATGCTCTGCAACGCCGCGTCGAGCGCGGCCACCGTGCGCGTCGCCGGGTCGGCGTCGGCGTGGTCGACCCGGACGAGCACCCCGGTCGTGCCGTACGCGATGTGGCCGATGACCCGCAGTACCGCACCGAAGTCGACCCGCTTCGCGGCGAACCACGCGTACAGGCCGGCCGGCTCGAGCGTGCGGGGGTGCGCGGCGTACTCCCGGTCCACCGGCAGCGGTGCGGGGGGTGGTCCCGCCGGCCGGACCGCGCCCACCGTGAGACGGCCGATGACCTGGCCGCCATAGCGGAACGTCACCGTGCTGCCGGCGGTCGCGTCGGACCGGTCCTCGGTGAGCCGGTGGTGCCCGGTGCCCCGGGCGGTGAAGGCGAGCCGCTCCAGGACGGCGGCGGTGGCGAACCCCCGGGTGACGAGGAGTGCCGCCGGCACGGTCTGCCGGCCGAAGACCCGGTGGGCGTCCAGCAGCCGGTCGAGCCCGGGTTCCCGGTGACCGTCCGCCGGGTCGGGGGCGACTGCCGGGAGCGGCATCGACGGCACGGACGGATCGGCGGCCGGGCGGGCGGGCACCCGGTCGGCGCGGTCCCGGAACGGGTAGGGCGGCAGGGCGAGCCGGCGGAGCCCACCACCGTCGTACAGCGGTCGCCAGTCGACGTCGCGGCCGGCGACGTACCAGCCGGCCAGCGCGGTGAGCAGCCCGCCGTCGGGGGTACGCAGCTCGGCGGCGATCCGCTCGGCGGGCCACGGCAGGTGGCGGGCGAGCCGCTCGGCGAGGTCCGGCCCGACCGGCACCGGGTCACCGGCGAGCACCGTGTCACCGCGCAGCACCGTGTCACCGCGCAGCACCGTGCCCGGCAGCTCGGGCCCGAGGCGCAGCGCCTGGCGCAGGCCCGCGCCGAGGGCCGACCCGGTCGCCCCGAGCACGGCGACCCGGTACGGCAGGTGGACCCGCCCGACCGAGGCGGAGAAGCACAGCGCCCCGACGTCGACCGCGTCGTCCGCCTCGATCAGCCGCCGCACGTCGGCGACCCGCCGGGTCAGCAGCTCGGGGGTGTGCGCCGAGAGGACCAGCAGGTGCTCGCGCGTCGACCCGTCGGCGGGCCGGGCGGCCGGGGCGGGCAGGTACTCCTCGACGACGACGTGGGCGTTCGTGCCGCCCATGCCGAAGGCGCTGATGCCGGCCCGGCGTGGGCCGGTGGCCCGCCACGGCTGCGGCGCGGTCGGGATGGCCAGCCGGCCCGGGGGCAGGGCGATGTGCGCGCCGAGCGTCGCGAAGCCGGCCAGCGGTGGGATCTCACCGTGCTCCAGGCAGAGCAGCACCTTGGCCAGGCCGGCCAGGCCGCTCGCCGGTTCCAGGTGGCCGATGTTGGCCTTGACCGAGCCGAGCTGGCACGGTTCGGGCCGGTCGCCGTCGAAGACCTCGGCCAGGGCGGCGATCTCGATCGGGTCGCCGAGCCGGGTCGCCGTGCCGTGCGTCTCGACCAGGGAGATGTCGGCCGGGGTGAGCGCGGCGTCGGCCAGCGCGGCCCGGATCACCGCGACCTGCGACTCGCTGCGCGGCACCGGCAGGGCGCTGCCCCGGCCGCCGTGGTTGACCGCCGCGCCCCGGATCACCGCATGGATGCGGTCACCGTCGCGTTCGGCGTCGTCGAGTCGCTTGAGCATGACGGCCACCGCGCCCTCGCCGGGCACGAACCCGTCGGCGCGGTCGTCGAACGGCCGGGGCCGGGTCGGTGACAACGCGCCGAGCTGGCTGAGGCTGCGGTAGTACCAGGGCGTCAGCCCGACGTGGCAGGCGGCGACGATGGCCGCGCCGCACTGCCCGGTACGCAGGCTGACCACCGCCTGCTGGAGCGCGACCAGGGACGACGAGCAGAGCGTGTCGATGGTCTGCGAGGGGCCGGTCAGGTCCAGCGCGTAGGAGATGCGGTTGGCCAGGACGGCGTTCATCGAGCCGAGGGCGGTGTGCGGGCCGACGGCCGCCAGGCCGTGCGCGTCGCGGTGGTGGGTGTAGGTGGCCCCGACGAACACACCGACGTCCCGGCGGCCGGCGAGCCCGCTGTCGTCCACCACCGACCAGGCGTGCTCCAGCAGCAGCTTCTGCTGCGGGTCCATCTCCTCGGCCTCCCGGACGGCGATGCCGAAGAACTTCGGGTCGAAGCGGTCGATCCCGGCGACGAACGCGCCGGTCCGGCAGTAGGTGCCCGTCATGTCGGGGCTGCGCTGCTGGTAGTGGTCGTCGATGGGCCAACGGTCGGCCGGGATCTCGGTGAACGCGTCCGTGCCGGCGCGGAGCATCGGCCACAGGTCGGCCAGGTCGCGGCCCCCGGGCAGGTCGCCGGAGACGGCCACCACGGCGATGTCCCCGGCCCGCCGCGTCGCCGGCCCGGTGACGGGTGCCGATTCCGCAGCCGGGGCCGGCACGGTTCCGGTCACCGGGCCGGGTTCGGGGAGCGATGCCGGCTCCGGCACCGTTGTCGACATCGGTTGCGGCATCGGCGACGACACCAGTTCGACCGGGGAGGCGACACCGGCCGGGGAGGGTGCAGCGGCGGCCGGCGGGGACGTCGCGGCGGCCGGTGCCGACTGCGGGGCGGGTGGCCGGGCCCCGTACCGGGTGGCGAGCGCCCCGGCCAGCTCGGCGAAGTCGCCGTACTCGAGGAAGAGGGTGGCCGGGAGGGCGACCGCCCACCGCCGGGACAACTCCTCGGCCAGCTCGACGCTCAGGATCGAGTTGATGCCGTAGTCGGTCAGCGGGGCGGTCCGGTCGAGGTCGCCGAGGCCCAGCCGCTCCGCGAGGAAGTCGGCGAGCCCGTCCTCGGTGCGTCCGGCGTCGGTGTCGCCGGACCCGCGCGGGGACGCACCGGGCCCGGCGGCGGCACCCGGGGCCGGGCCGCCGGCGGCCGGCGGCCCGGGTGCCGGGTGGGCAGGGGCGGGGTAGGCAGGGGCGGGGGCAGCACCGGGTGTCTCCCCCGTGGCGACGGGCCCGACGCCCGACGCGGCGTCGGGGTGGGCGATGACGACCTGCCGGACGTCGTCGCGCAGGACGGTCATCAGCGCGTCGAGCGCCTCGACCGTGCCCAGCGGCCGGACACCGCGCCGCCGGAGCTGGGCAGCGACCGCCGTGCCCATGCCCACCTCGCCCCACAACCCCCAGTCCACACTGGTCCACGGGTTGCCCTGGGCGTGCGCGAACGCGTCGAGGTAGGCATTGGCGGCGGCGTACCCGCCCTGGCCGAGGTTGCCGAAGGTGCCGGAGACCGAGGCGAACAGCACGGCGAAGTCCAGCGTGGTGCCGGTGACGGCGGCGGCCAGCTCGTGCGCCCCGTCGATCTTCGGGCGCAGCACCTCGGCCACGTCCCCGGCGGTGGTGCCGCGCAGCAGGCCGTCCTTCAGCGTGCCAGCGGCGTGCACCACGCCGTGCAGGTCGCCGAAGCGGCGGCGGATCTCCCGCACCACCTCGGCCAGCGCGCCGGGGGCGCCGACGTCCGCGGCGAACGAGACCACCCGGCAGCCGTACGCCTCGATACCGGCCAGGTCGGCCCGGTCGATACCGGTGCCGCCGGAGCGGCTGACCAGCGCGACCAGGCCGGCGCCGTCGGCGGCGAAGCGGCGCGCCACCGCCAGGCCCAGCCCACCGTGGCCGCCGAGGATCAGGTAACGGCCGGCCGGCCGGACCGACGGCCGACCACCGTCGGCCGCGCCCAGGGGCACCCGGACCGGCAGATGCCGTACCCCGGCGCGGTAGCCGACCTCCACCGGTCCCCCGTCGCCCAGCTCGGCCGGCAGGGCGGCGGCCGAGGCGGGGTCGAGGTCGACGAGGCGGGGCCGCAGCCCCGGGTACTCGATGGCGGCGGTGCGGACGAGCCCCCACAGCGCGGCCCGGGCCGGCTCCGGGGTGTCGCCGCCGGCCACCGGTTGGCCGAGTTCCGTGCCGACCAGGAAGTGCCCGGAGCGCTGCCGCTGGCCGAGGGTCTTCAGGGCGGCGAGGCAGGAGTAGAGGCCGAGGCGCAGTTCGGTGGGTTCCGGTCGGGCCGGGCCGGTGTTCCACAGGTGCACCACTCCGGCGACCGGCTCCGCCAGATCCGCCCAGAGCTGCTGGAACGTCGACTCGTCGGGCTCCGGGATGACCCGCTGGTCGGCCCCGAGGCCCGACGCCGGTGGCTCGGGCAGCACCTCGACGACCCGGGCCCCGTCGGCGCGCAGTGCCCGCACGGTGGCCGTTCCCGGGCCGTCCCGCTCGCCGTGGTGCAGGACCACCCAGGTGCCGGCCGCCGACCCCCCGGGGGCGGGGGCGGCGGCGGGGGCCCAGTCGATCCGGGTGAGCAGCCGCCCGGTCGCCGGCGCGGGACGTGCGGCCGGCAGCCGGCGCATCCGTACCCCGGTGAGTTCGGCGACGACCCGGCCGGCGTCGTCCACCAGGATGGCGTCCGCGACGGACCAGGCGTCCTGCACGGCGGTACGGCGTACCCGGACGGTCACCCCGGCGCTGAGCGGGGACAACTCGGCGTGCAGGGCGAGACGGGCCACCCCGATCGGCAGCATCGGCCCCGGCGGGTCACCCCCGGCGAGGTCCTGGAGGGCGCAGCTGACCACCTGGAACACGCCGTCGACCAGCAGCGGGTGGGAGTACCACGGCAGCGGCTGGACCACCGTCTCCAGGGTCGCCTCGGCGGTGCCCGCGCCGACGGCGAGCCGGCGTACGGTCCGGAAGTCCGGCCCGTAGACCAGGCCGGCGGCCGACCAGCCGTCATAGACGCGCTCCGGCGGGACCGGCACCGGACAGCTCACCGCCCAGGCGGCCGGCGGGTGGGTGCCCGGCGGGATCGGGCCGCCCGACCCGGTGGATACCGTCCTGCGGCCCTCGGGGGTCACCGCACCCAACTCGAACCGGGTCCGCTCCCCCAGGGTCACGTCCAGGCGGCCGGTGACCTGCTCGCCGTCGGCGACCGTGAACGGCCGGACGAAGGCGACGTCGACGAGTTCGAGCGGGCGGAACGCCCGGCGCTGCGCGACCCCCAGCAGGGCCATCTCCAGTTGCACGGCGGCGGGCAGGATGCCGAGACCACCGGAGCGGTGCTGGGCGATGAACGGCTCGTGTGCGGCGAAGGTCTTCTCGTAGGTCTCAACCCGGTACGTCACGTTCCCTCGCTCAGTGCTCGTAGTGACGGTCGAACAACGGGTGGCCGACTGCCTCATCACCTGCTGCGGGTACGGAAACCTCCGGCTCCGGTCGACGCCGCACGGCGGCGGACCCGGGGACCCGGGGCGCGCTCAGCTCCCGGCGCTCGAAGGGGTAGGTGGGGATGGTGGTGGTGCGGTGTCCCTTCCCGTGGTGCACCCCGGCCCAGTCGAGGTCGCCGTGGCCGTGGTTGTAGAACGACGTGATGGCCGTGTGGAGCTGGGTCTGGTCGTCGTGGTCCCGGCGTAGCGTCGGTAGCCAGGTCAGATCGGTGTCGGTGAGGGTCGCCCGGGCCAGACCGGTCAACACGGGATGCGCGCCGATCTCCCAGAAGACTCGTCCGCCGGCGGTGTGCACCGCCTCGATCGCCTGGGTGAAGCGGACCGGCCGGCGAATCCCCGACCCCCACAACCGGCCGTCGGCCACCGACCCGGCGTCATGCCAACCACCCGTCACCGTCGAGGCGAACCCGACCCGCGGCGGAGACACCACCGCCTGCCCGAACGCCTGGGCGAACGGGTCCACCGCCCCGGCCATCGCCGCCGAGTGGAACGCATGACTCACCGTCAACCGCTGCATCCGCAACCCCGACCCGGCACCGAACGCCTCCACCGCCTCGGCCGGGCCGGAGATCGTCACGCTGCGCGGGGCGTTGCACGCCGCGATCTCCACCCCCGGGAAGGACGGCAACACCGCCTCCACCGATCCGGCGTCGGCGAACACCACCGCCATCGCCCCACCCGACGGCTGCGCCTGCATCAACCCACCCCGCACCACCGCCAACCGCAACACCTCCGGCAACGCGAGCACCCCCGCCGCCCACGCCGCGGTCAATTCGCCCACGCTGTGACCCACCACCAGACCCGGGCGCACCCCCCACGACTCCAACAACCGCACCAACCCCACCTGCACCGACACGATCCCCACCTGCGCAAACCGCGTCTGCACCAACTCACCACCCCGACCCCCCAACACCACCTCCCGCAACGGCACATCCCCACCCGACGCCACCAGTTCCGCGCACTCATCGAACGCCGCCCGGAACACCGGCTCAGTCGCGTACAAACCAGCACCCATCCCCGGATACTGCGAACCCTGACCCGAAAACAGGAACACCGACACCGGCGGCTCATTCGACAACCGACCCACCGGCCGATCCCCACCCGCCACCGCACTCAGACCATTGACCAACCCCGACCCGTCAGCACCCTGCACCGCCACCCGAAAACGATGCGACGCCCGACCCACATTCGCCGTGAACCCCACATCACCCACCACAGACGAATCCACACCCGACAACATGCGCGCATACCCGCCCGCCAACCGACGCACCCCGTCCTCACTGGCCGCGGACACCTTCACCAGATGCGACTGCTGCGGCAGGGGTTCCCGGACGGCCGGCGCCGGTGCCTCCTCCACGATGACGTGCGCGTTCACCCCACCCATCCCGAACGCCGACACCGCCGCCCGACGCGGCGCACCCTCGACCCGGGGCCACGACACCGGCTGATCCGCGACGAAGAACGGCGTGTCCTCAAACCGGATGTGGTCATTCGGCCGCACCACATGCAACGTCGGAGGCACCACCCCGTGCTCCAACGACAACAACACCTTCACCAACCCCGCCAGGCCCGCCGCCGGCTCCAAATGACCGATGTTCGACTTCAACGAACCGATCGCACAGAACTGCGTCCGCGACGTGAAACCCCGCCACGCCCGCGTCAAACCCTCCACCTCAATCGGATCACCCAACGACGTTCCCGTCCCATGCGCCTCCACCATCCCGATCCGATCCACACCCACCCCCGCATCCCGCAACGCCGCCACAATCACCTCCCGCTGGCCGGCGGGGCTCGGGGCGGAGTAGCGGGTGGTCCGGCCGCCGTGGTTCACCGCCACCCCCTTGATCAGGCCCCGGATACGGTCGGCGTCGCGTTCGGCGTCCGCGCGGCGGCGGAGCACGATCGCCACCGCTCCCTCGCCGGGCACGAACCCGTCGGCCTCGACGTCGAAGGCCCGGCAACGGAAGCTGGGGGATAGTGCGCGCAGGTCCCGCATGGAGTCGAAGTACTCCGGGCTGATCGCGGCGTGCACGCCACCGATGACGGCGGTGTCGATGTCGCCGGCCCGCAGGTGCTGTACGGCGGTGTGCAACGCCACCAGCGACGACGAACAGAGCGTGTTCACCACGACGCTCGGGCCGTGCCAGTCCATCAGGTACGACAGCCGGTTCGGGATCATCGCCTCCAGGCCCAGCCCGCGCCCGTCGGCCACCCCGTGTCGGGACCGCTCCTCGTGATAGTGGTCGTGGCTGTAGGCGATCCACAGGCCGATCCGGTTGTCCGGGCTCCCCTGCCCGGTCCGGCCGGCGTCCTCCAGGGCCTGCCAGATGGTCTCGTACACGATGCGGGCCTGGGGGTCGATCAGCGGTGCCTCCCGGGCGGAGATCCGGAACGGCACGGGGTCGAACTCGTCGACCCGGTCCAGGAACGACGCCTGCGGCACCGGGCCTTCCAGTTGCTGCCACCGGCCCTCGGGCAGGGCGCCGACGGTGTCGCGCCCGTCGGTGAGCAGCGTCCAGAACGCGTCGAGGTCGCCTGCCGTGGGCACCCGGATCGCGGCACCCACGACGGCGATGTCGCGCCCGGGGTCCGTCCCGTCGACCCCGGACACCCCCGCCGCGCCGGCAACGGGCGACGCGGCGACGGCCGACATCGAGGCGGCCGGGGGCCGAGTGGGAACGCTGCCGGTCGGCAGCGGGACGGGCACGGACCTGTCCGGCAGCGGGACGGGCACGGAACGGTCCGGCAGCGGGACGGGCACGGAACGGTCCGGCAGCGGGACGGGCACGGAACGGTCCGGCGGCGCGGCGGAGGCGGTACCGGCCCGCGCCGCCCCGGGGGCGGCCGGCGGCGGGATGGGGACGGTGCCGACCGGTGGGGTGCGGGTGGTGTCAGCTGGCGGTGGGGCGACGGCGTCCGGCGCGACCGGGGCCGGCGACGCGGTCAGCGCGGCCACGAACTCGGGTGCCTCGTCGACGAGGTGCTGGGCGAAGCTGCGGGGGGTCGGGTACTCGAAGAAGACGGTCGGATACAGCGACAGCCCGTGTTCCCGGGACAGTCGTTCACTGAGACCGACCAGGCCGACGGAGTCGAAGCCGGCGGAGAGGAACTCGACATCGACGTGCTCGGCGTCCGTACCGGCCAGGGCCAGGAACCAGGCGAGCGCCCGGGCGAACGGCGTCGTCGGGACGGGGCCGCTGGCCGGCAGGTCAGCGCCGGAGGTGCCGCCGGCCGGCGGCACCTCCGGCGCTGGCCCGGCCGGCTCCGCTGCGGGCCGGCGCGCCTCCACAGGCACGGGCGCGTCCCCACGCACCGGCGCCGCGCTCACCGCAGCGGCCGGCACGGCAGGGCCCACCGGGACGGCAGCAGCGGCGGTGACCGGCGCGACGGCCGACCCGGCCGCCGGTCGCCGCGCGGTGTCGGCCGGCGGCGGGTCGCTGAACGCGAGGACGGGCACCCGCTTGGAGGAGATGTCCCCGAAGGTCAGCAGGGGTACGCCTGCGGCGTCGAGGACGACCTGGGTGACCCGGCACGCCTCCTCGTTCCAGAAGGACACCTCGGTACGTACGTAGGCGGCGTCGGCCAGCGCACCGTGCACGCTCACCCGGTCGACGGAGAGCGGGATGAACGCGGTGGCGTGGTCGGTGCCGAAGACGGGGTTGTCCGGGTCGATCGCCGCGATGGTGACGCTGTCCAGCAGCCCCGGGAAGAGCTGGACGTCCGGGGGGTTCAGGATGCGTTGCCGGCCCCCCTCGATCCGGGCGAGGGTGCCCCCGCCGGAGAGGCTGGCGACCCAGGAGATGTTGCGGTAGTACCGGCCGTGCTGGTAGCCGATGCGGCGCAGCCAGCGGTACACGGTGGACCCGGCGTGCACCCGGGCGCAGGTGTCGAGCAGCGCCGCGAGCGGTTGCGGCGCGGGCACCGGATCGGGCTGTGGGGCGTACCGGCCGGTGACGAAGGGGGTGCCGGCGACGTCGGCGACGGTGAACCGCCCCTCGGCATCGACCCGGCACACCACCCGGTGCGCCCCGGTCGGGATGAGCGGGCGGTGGAAGAGCACGTCGTGCACCCCGTGGAACGGCCCGCCGCGCAGCTCGGCGCCCTGGCGCAGGAAGTCGAACCAGGCGACACCGGGGAGCATGATCCGGCGGTACACCGAGTGCTGGGCGATCGGCACCTCGCCCGGCCCGAAGACGCGGGAGAAGGCAAACCCGGCCGGGCCGGCGTCGTCGAGCGTGAGCGGGCCGCCGGGCTCGGCGGAGCGCAGCGGCTCCCGCAGGTCCAGCGCGGGGCCCCGGGCCTGACCGACCGGCAGGAGGCGCTTGCGCCAGGCGACCGGCCCCTGGAACGTGGCCCAGTCGATGTCCACGCCGGCTTCGTAGAGTTCCGCCGCGACGACGGCGAGCACCGCGGCGACCTCCCGCCCGTCGGTGGCGGCGGCGAGGCGCGCACCGAGGTCCACCGCGCCGTCAGCGGGGGCCGGGGCCTCGGTGGTCGCGGCCCCGGCGGCCAGCACCGTGCTGAGCGCCTGTTCCAGGGAGGTACGGCCGTGCGTGAAGTCGGCGATCGGCGACCAGCCGGGCGGCAGGTCGACCGCCTGCTCGGGTACCCCGGTGTCGCGCAGCGCCACGGCCAGCACGACCCCCGCGCAGATCCGCAGCAGTGGGCCGGAGAACGTCGTCACCGGGCTGCCGACCGCGGTCTCGAACCGGCCGACGATCTCCCGTACCGCCGGCACGTCGTGGTGGAGCGCGAGCAGCCAGCGCGGCGGCGCGGACCCGGCCACCGGGCGGACGGCCACCACGGGCGGTCGTCCGGTGGGCTCCCCCAGCGGGACGTCGGCGTGCAGCAGCCGGGCGCGCAGCGCGGCGGCGAGGCGGTCGGCGTCCGGTCCGGCGACCGCGCAGCGTACGGCGCGGGCCGGCCGGCCGAGCCGGGCGGTGGCGAGCACGTCGGCGATCTCGTCGGCTGCCGACGGGAGGAACTCCACCCACTGCGCGACCAGTTCGCGCAGCACGTCCGGGCTGTCGGCGGAGAGGGCCAGCACCTCGGCGGGCCGGCCGGCCCCGGTGCTGGTCGGCGCGGGCCCGGTCGCTGCCTCGGCCACCACGTGCGCGTTGGTGCCGCCGAAGCCGAAGCCGCTCACGCCGGCCCGGCGGATCGGGGCCGCCGGCCAGGGTCGGGGACGCGGCGGCAGGTGCAGCGGGCCGGTGTCCAGCCGGAGTCGCGGGTTGACCGTGGGCACCGGCACCCCGGGGACGATCTCGTCCCGTAGGCAGAGGACGATCTTGGCCAGGCCGGCCAGGCCGGACGCCGAGTGCAGGTGCCCGATCCGCCGTTTCAGCGAGCCGAGCGCGACGCTGCCGGTGGCGACGCCGCGCCGGCCGAACACGTCGGTGAGCGCCCGTACCTCGATCGGGTCGCCGATGGCGGTGCCGGTGCCGTGGGTCTCGACGTACTGCACGGTGGTGGGGTCGATCCGGCCGTACACCCGGTCGAGCAGCGCGATCTGGGCCTCCAGGTTGGGGGTGGTCACCCCCATGGTGCGGCCGTCGTTGTTGACTCCGGTGCCGGCGATCGCGCCGAGGATCAGGTCACCGTCGGCCACCGCCGTGGCCATCGGCTTGAGCACCAGGGCGACGGCCCCCTCGCCGGGGACGTATCCGTTGGCCCGCTCGTCGAAGGTCTGGCACAGCCCGTCCGGGGAGAGCGCGCCGGTGCGGGACAGCAACACGAAGGTCAGCGGGTCGAGCAGCAGGTCCACGCCGCCGACCAGCGCGATCTCGCAACTGCCTGCGGCGAGGCTCTGGCAGGCCAACCAGACCGCCGTCAGCGAGGACGAGCAGGCGGTGTCGACGACCAGGCTGGGGCCGGTGAGGTCGAGGCGGTCGGAGAGCCAGGCCGCGACGAAGTTCTGCGACCGGCCCCACAGGGCCGCCGGGACCGGCCGTCCGGTGCCGTCCGAGCCGGTCGGGGCCAGCCCACGACCGTGGTCGAAGCCGTAGGAGTTCATCCGGGCACCGACGAAGACGCCCGCGTCGAGGCGGCGGCGGACGGACCGGTAGCCGGCGTCCTCCAGCGCCCGCGCACCGACCTCCAGCATCACCCGCTGCTGCGGATCGAGCAGGACGGCGTCACCGGCGGTCAGGCCGAACGCCTCGTGGTCGAAGGAGAACGGGTCCTGGAGGAAGGCACCCCGGTGGTGGGTGCCCTGGTGGTCGCCGTCGCCGAGGTAGTGGTCGCGGGCCCACCGGCTGGGCGGGACCTCGTCGACCTCGACCGAGTCGTGGGTCAGCAGCCAGCGCAGGTCCGCCACATCCTCGGCACCGGGAAGCCGTACGGCCATGCCGATCACCGCGATTCGACTGTCCGTCATGCTCGCGTCGCTCCTTCCGTCAGGCTCGGTGGGCAGGTCAGTGCGACTGCTGGCCATTGGCGAGCAGTGGCCGCAGCAGTGCGCTGAGGCTCGTCGTGGGTGCCGGGTCGTCCGGGCCGGGCGCGGACGACACCGCTCCGGGCGCGCCGGACGACACCGCCACGGGCGTGCCGGGCACCGGGGCGGGTCCGGACGCCGGGTCGGGTGGTCCGGCCGGTCTGCCGGCCCGGTCGGTGAGCCGGGCCGCGAGGTCGGCCATGGTGCGGGACCGCATCACCAGCGAGGGATCGACGGTCGTCCCGCTGAGCCGCTCGATGGCGCTGGTCAGGTCGGCGATGACCAACGAGTCCAGCCCGAGGTCGGGCAGGGGGCAGTCACCGGGGTCCTCGCCGAGCACGTCGACGAAGGCGTCCCGCACCAGCCGGTACGCGACCCCCGGGTCACCGTCCGACGACGGCCCGGCCGCCCCGTTGCCGCCGCCGGTGGGCGAAGCCGGGGCACGCCCGGGGTCCGCCGTCGGTGCGGGCGGGTGATCCGCCTCCGGCGGTGGCGCGGAGACGGTGGTCGGCTGCGGTACGGCGCTGCCGGGGAACACCACGGCACCCCCGGTGAGCAGGTACGCGTCGAAGCCGGCCAACGCCTGGTCGAGGGTGATCGAGTGCCCGGCGGAGTAGGACTCGTCCGCCGCCATGCCGATGCCGGACCAGTTCGGCCAGGCGTGTGCGGTCACCGTCGGTCCGTCGTCGCCGGTCTGCTCGGCCAGCGCCAACTGGTACGCGTTGGCCAGGGCGTAGTCCACCAGGCCACGGCCGGCGTCGGGCAGGGTGCCGGCGATCGAGGAGACCAGGGCGACGTGGTCGGCGCCCTCGGTGCGGGCGAGCCGGATCACGTTGCGGGAGCCGGCGACCTTCGGGGCGGTCACCCGGGCCGCCTCCGACCACTGCCGACGACGCAGCGACCCGAACTGGTTGACCCCGCCGGAACAGTGCACGATCCCGCGCAGCCGGCCCCACCGGCGGGCGAAGGACGCGGCGGCGGCGGTCAACGCGGCCTGGTCCGCGACGTCGCACCGGTGGTAGTCCACCTCGGCAGCGGGGTGCAGCCCGCGGAGGAAGCCCTCGGCGGCCCCGTCGACCGGTGACCGGCCGACGATGCCGATGCGCCGGGCACCGCGCGTCACCAGGTGCGTGACCAGTCGCCGGCCGACCGCGCCGAGGCCGCCGGTGACCAGGTGGTACCCGTCCCCGGTCAGGTCGGCCGGTGGCCCCGGCAGGGCCGGCAACGGGGTCGGCACGTACCGGACGCCCCGGCGGTAGGCCACGACGGTGTCCGCGCCGGGGCGCAGCGCGGCGAACTCGGCGGCGATCTGCCAGGCGCGGGTCTCGACCGGATCGGCCGGGTCGAGGTCGAGCACGGCGACGGTGAACCGGTTCTCGGCGGCGGCGGCGCGGACCGCGAACGCCCGCGCGGCGGCCTCGGCGTCGAGCAGCGCGCGGTCCGCCTCGTCGACAGTGGCCGACCGGTGTTCGACCCAGACCACCCTGCCCTGCGGCGGGATGGTCGCGGCGTACGAGCGGAGCTGCTCCCAGAACCCGCGCAGGTCCGGCGCGGCGTCGGCGGGCCCGGTGGCGGTGTCGACCACCACCAGTGCCCGGGTGGTCGCCCCGTCGGGGGCCAGGTCGGCACCCTGGGCGGCGAGCGCGGCGCAGACCGCTCCACCGATGGCCCGGTCCGTCACGACCACCCGCACGGTGACCCCGTACGCCGATGCGCCTTGCAGCGGGTCGGCGGGCCGCCACCGGGTGCGCAGCGCTTGCGGTGCGGGCGTCGACCCCGGGTCGCCGGGGCGGCCGTCGGCGGCCCCGGGGTCCACTGGCGGGATGCTCTCCGGGGGCAGGTGCACGGTGGTGACCGGGGCCGGCACGGTCACCGTCGCGGTGGGGCGGGTGTGCCAGTAGCGGCCCCGGTCGAACGGGTAGGTGGGGAGCGCGACGATCCGTGCGCCCGGTGCGGACAGGGCCGCCCAGTCGATGTCGGCGTGGCCCTGCCGGACCTGGTCCACCACCACCGCGTGCCGCTGCGCCGGGTCGGCGGGGAGCGGCTCGGCGGGGCGGTGGCAGTCGACGCGGGCGACCGGGACCCGGCCGTCGGCGACCGCCCGGAGCTGCTCGGCGAGTGCCTGCCCGGTGGGGCCGCTCACGGCGGTCTGGTGGTCGAGCGAGGAGCGGCCCACGTTGGCGGTGTGGCAGAGGTCGGCGGTGGCCCGGTCGTCGGGGGCGGCCGCGAAGGAGTCGGCGTACGCGGCGGCGAGGCGGCGTACCGCGTCCTCGGTGGCGGCGGAGACCTTGACCACGTACGACTGCTGCGGCAGGGGTTCCCGGGCCGCCGGGGCCGGTGCCTCCTCGACGATGACGTGGGCGTTGACCCCGCCCATCCCGAACGCCGACACCGCCGCCCGACGCGGCGCACCCTCGACCCGGGGCCACGACACCAGCTGATCCGCCACGAAGAACGGCGT
>NZ_FMCU01000032.1:2290-53471 GCF_900091525.1 Micromonospora matsumotoense | reverse complement strand
CGAACCCCACTCTCGCCGCCATCATCGGCTGAACTTCGTCCCTCCTGTCCGGCTCCGTACGCCCGGGCAGGCTCGACGCACGATGATCCCGGTAAGCATGCGGATCGCGGCATGAGCGTGCGTCCGGGTTCCATGTGTCATCGATCTGGCCGAAGCTGGCTGCGGTAGCGTCCGGGGCCGGCAGCAGCAGCGTTGCGGGCGTGGCTCGCCACGATCACACGATAGCCATGGTGGAGAAGGAGCAGACCCATCGACGTCTCCGACACGATCACCTTGTGGCGGCCCACCGGACAGGCTGAGCTTGACCTTGTCGCGGCGTCCGGATGGCGGGCTTGGCCACCACGCCTTCCGGACCAGCCGGTCTTCTACCCGGTACTCAACCGTTGGTACGCCACAAAGATCGCCCGCGAGTGGAATGTTCCTGCCGGTGGCGTCGGGTACGTGACCCGGTTCGAGGTCCAACGTGCGTATCTGGACCGTTACGAGGTTCATCAGGTCGGTGGCCGCGAGGTGCTGGAGTACTGGATCCCCGCAGAGGAGCTTGCCGACCTCAACGCCCACATCGTCGGCGCGATCATCGAGGAAGCCGACTACCGCGGACCCGTGGGCGACCAGGAGTTCACCGACGTCCATCACGCGCTGGGCAGAGCGCTGCCGGCCGCGTGGCGGGGCTACCTGCAAGGTTCGTCATGGTTCCGGCGAGGGTGGATGACAGGCGGGGCCTATGTCCGGCTCAACACGCCACGCGAGATGCTCGAGTGGCACGACGCATGGGGCGAGAGCGTCGACGCGCACCCCGGCATCGCGATCATCGGCGGTGACGGGTCTCGCGAACAACTCGTGCTCGACCTGCGCAGCGATCCCGCACCGGTGCTGCTGGTCGACATCACCAGCAGCGGGTGGGACAACGCCAGCCGGCAAGCCGATGATGTCGGCGAACTCATCGACCGCCTCGAAGCGGGCACCTTCGCATTCGACTTCGAGGATTAGCGGACATCAGCGAGCGGCCCACCCCGCACCTCGCGGCAGAAGCGGATGCGGTGCGAGTCGGCTCACGGGCAGCCAGTCCTCAACGGTCGACGCCGTCCGGGTACCAGCCGGTGGCGGCAGCCCATTCCTCCGCGATGGTCACGACGAGGTCGACCACCGGGTCTTTGACGTCCGTGTAGACGTCCAGGTCGCCGACGGCGGCGGCCAGAGTGCCCTTGAACCGTGCGTACGCCGGCACTGCCGGCGGGTGCGCCCTGAACCAGTCCCGGAACAGCAGGGCGAGCCGCTCATTCGGTGAGCCTGCGAGCCGACAATGCAGGTTGACATGCCGCTCACCGGCGCTTCGCTTGTTCCAGTATCGCTTGGCCCACCTGTCTGGCGGGTCGTCACGACCGGCCGGAACATGGTCTCGCTCGTATGGTCGTCGGCAGAATCCGAGGGCGGCCAGTGGTTTATCGAACACGGCTGCGGCGGCGTCGAGGTCAGCGACGCTGACCTGCAGGTCTAGCACCGGCTTGGCTGCCATGCCGGGGATCGAGGTGCTGCCGATGTGATCCACCCTCCGCGCCACCGGACCCAGAACAGCCTGCAACTCGTGGATGAGCGCGGCTCCCTGCTGCTGCCAGGCTGGGTCAGGCGCAGCGATGAACGTGGAGGCGAGTGAATCTGGAACGAACACGTGTAGCAAGGTAACGCAGCGGTTTGGGTCGAGCCGCCCGACGCCACACTCCCAGGCCGCGTGACTGAAACTGTCACCTACCGGTGCAGCAGGCCCCGCGGCGGTGGAGGCCATGAAGGAGGTCGGTATCGACATCACCGGCCAAAGGCCGACCAAGCTGACCTGGGACGCCGCCAAGGACTCCGACGCGATCATCACCATGGGCTGCGGCGATGCCTGCCCCGTCCTCCCCGGCAAGCGCTACGAGGACTGGAAGCTCGAAGACCCCGCCGGTAAGGGCGTCGAGTCCGTGCGCCCGATCCGCGACGACATCAAGGGCCGCATCGAGAAGCTGCTCGCCGACCTCATCCCAGCAGACTGACCATGAACGACATCCGGAACCTGATCATTATCGGCTCGGGTCCGTCCGGCTACCGCCCCCATGTACGCCGCCCGCGCCAACCTCAGGCCGCTGGTCACCGAGGGTGTGCAGTCCGGTGGCGCGCTGATGACCACCACTGAGGTGGAGAACTTCCCGGGCCACCCGGGCGGCATCAGGGGCCCAGAGCAGATGGACCCCATCCGTAAGCAGGCCGAGAACGTCGGCGCCGAGTTCATCACCGACGACGTCACCCGCGTCGATCTGACCGGTGCCCTGGCGCGTCCGTCGGCTGGCGTCGGCCACGGTACGTGCAAGCCCGGCCCCCGCATCAGTCTTGCCGGCGTAGCCGCACGCGTACAGACCGCAACCACCGGCGACTCCCGCGCCGACGCATACCTCGACGTACCCGACCGTGCCCTTGCCGACCATGTCCTCAGTCACGCCGAGGTGGCGGCCCTTGTCGAAGTGGCCCGGACATGGGGACTCTCCGGCGGCCGAGTACACCTCCTCCACCAGTAATACCTCGCCGCTCTGCGTCGCGAAGTGGCGGCAGCCGGAACTCCGGGGCAATTTGCTGACCTGGAAGCGCAGTTACGCGAACTGACCCAAGCCCTAAAATCCGCTGCATCAGCCACCCAGGAATTCCGGCCAGATCCAGTCGGTGGACGTGAACGTCCCCTCTGACTGGACGTCTTGTTCGCCTTGCGTCTGATTAGCCCGACCACAAAGCTGAAGATCATCGATCGGCCTGCCGATTTCATTGCACCTTCACCCTGATCGACAGCATTCGCGAACGTTCAGCTTTAGCGCTTTTGCTACGCCATGAGTGTCTGGCCGGAGTTTGTCCCCAAGTCGCTAACGGCCGGCACACTACAGGGGTCGGCGCCCTTATGTATTGCCCGGTTGGCCCGCCCATATGGGGCCAAGGCCTCAAATCGGCAAACGTGAATCAGGATCAGACGTCCTCTCGGCAATTCCATGATCACCGACGGGCCACACCCGTTCCGCATCACCCTCCACGCAGGCCGCGACAGTACTACTGTCAGGTCAGGTGCACCTCAATCGACTACGCAAAGACCCTGGGGTAGCGGATCGCGGATTGGGCGGGTAGCATCATCGCCGCCACATTGAAACATGCGAACATATGATAGACGGGAGTGTTCGGTGGGCATGCTTCACCTGTGTCTTCCTTCGCCATCGATATCGCTGGCCACCGCGCTTGTCGCGATTCGATGAAAATAGGAGTCGTCGGCGTAGGCCGAATTGGTTCCGTACACGCACGAAATCTCGCCACGATGCTCCCCGCCCGTTCCCTGCTCATTCACGACGCCGACCCGGTGGTGGCTCACCGGGTGGCAGCCGATGTCGACGGCTCGGTTCGCCCGTCCGTGGCGGCCCTCGTCGAGGACGCCGACGCGGTGGTCGTGGCTACCCCGGCGACGGAACGGTTCGGTCTTCTGGTCGCGGCGATGACCGAGGGATTGCCGGTCTTCTGCGAGAAACCACTCGCCGCCGGTCTGGACGAGGCACGCGAGCTGGCGGAGGCCGCCCGTCGGACGGGTGCCCGGGTGCAGGTGGGCTTCCACCGCCGGTTCGACCCGGACTATCGCAGGCTCCACCAGCTGGTGGGATCCGGTGCGGCCGGTCGGGTGATCATGATCCGAGGCACCGCGTTCGACCGTCAGCCACCGGACGAGGGCTATCAGCGGACGTCGGGCGACATCTTCACCGACTGCCTGATCCACGATATCGACGCCGCGCGGTGGATCGCGCACGACGAGGTCGTGGCGGTGCAGGCGGAGGCTCACGAGTTGCCCGGCGGACCCACCGGTGGGCGCGAGATCGGCGTGGGCGCGGCGGTGCTCACCTTCTCCGGTGGCGCGATCGCCGTGCTCACCGCCTCGCGCCTGAACCCCCTCGGGTACGACCACCGTATGGAGGTGCTCGGCACCCGGCTGTCGGTGGCGGCCGGCCTGAACGCCATGACTCCGCTGCGGGCACTACAGGCAACCCGACTGCCCGGCACGCGGCTCAACACGACCGACCGGTCCTCCGAGGCGCTGACGTACGCGGGGTTCACCGAGCGGTTCGCCGCGGCCTACCGGGCCGAGATGCGCGCCTTCCTGGACATGGCCACCGATGGCGGTCCGAGCCCGTGCAGCCCTGACGATGCGGTCCGCGCCCAGGAGATCGCCGCCACCGCCACGGCGGCGACCCGCGCCGGCGTCAGGACGCCGGTGACTCCCTCGCGCGACGGCGCGCTGACCAGCTGAGCCACGGCGTCCGGCGGCACCGAACCAGCCGTGAACCCGAAGGATGGAGGGCCATGTCCACCCTGCCTCGTGCCGCACGTTCGTCGGCCCGGCAGGCCGTCGCCGGCGGCCTGCCGGAGGTGCAGGGGATGCCGGCGGTCGAACCCAAGGGATTCACCGTCCTCGCCCACGCCGACCACGGCCTGCGGTTCGTCGCGCACTGGGGGGCGGACTCGGGGCACGGCGCCGACCTCATCTACGAGGAACGCCCGGCGGGTGGCCGGGTGCTGGACGCCGGATCGACGAACTATCCCGGCGCGCTCGCGGTCGACCCGGGCCTGCAGGCACTGACCCGTAACGTCCTGCACCACATGGGCGTCGATCGGGACTGACGGGCGGACGAGCAGGGTGGGGCGGTCGGTTCTGCCCACCGCCCCACCCTGCGGCACCGGTCACCTGCCGCGCCTGCGCTGCGGCTGTGGGAAGACCCGCGACTCGACCGGCCGTGACGGCCGGCATCCGTACCGGAGGTGCTCTACAGTGGCCACGATCAACCCGATCGAGATCAGCGTCGTGGTGATGCATCACCCCCGCCGAAGCGACCGTATCCCGGCGTTGCTCGCCGCGTGCCGGCCGCTGCCCGTGCAGGTGGTGGTGGACCCCGACCCCGACGGGCCGCCGAGTCCGCTGCGTACCGCCAAGCGGGCTTGGGCGGCGATCGCACCGGGTGCCACCCATCACGTCGTCCTCCAGGACGACATCCTCCCGACGGCGGGGTTCGCCGAGCACCTGCACCGGGCACTGGCTGCCCGGCCGACCGACGGCGTGACGCTGTCGGTGCAGCAGACCAGCCCGCGCAACTCGTACGCGGTGCGTCGCACCGCCCTCGCCGGTCGGCCGTTCGCCCAGATGTCCGCCGCGGAGTGGACCCCCACCCTCGCTCTCGCCCTGCCGGTCGCGTACGCCGAGGAACTGGCGCGGTTCCTGGCGGGGATACCCGACGAGGAGGTCGACGACGATGGGCCCGTGACCAGGTTCTGTGCCGAGCGGGCGATCCAGGTGGTCGCCACCGTACCCAACCTCGTGGAGCACGCCGATCTGGTGAGCCTGTGCATCTACGGTGACCAGGGACGCCGACCGGCCATCGTCTACGCCGAGGATCTCAAGATCCCGTCAGCCTGGTGGGAGTCGGACCCCGCCGCCCCGGTGCCTGCCCCCGAGCGGCCCGGCGGTGGCGGGGTGGCCGTCGAACTACGGGAGTCGCGCTGCGGGCTGCGGCTGGTGTCCCTGTCCGCGGACGAGCCCCTGCAGCATCCGTTCACCTGGGACTGGCGGGACCAGGCGCAACTGGTGGGGGTGCCGGCCGAGCGGATGATCGCCGACTGGCGGACCGCCGTGACGGGGGCGGGATCCGGCTCGCCGGCCACGCCGGGCGGGGTCCGCCCGGCGCTGTCCCTGGAGATCTGGGCGGCGGGGTACCTGCTCGGTGCGGACCTCCGGCGCCACGTGCCGGCGGCCGACCCGGGGGCCGACCGGGACTTCACCGACCTGGTGCCGCCTCTGCGCAGATGTGCCATCCGCTCCTGGGTCGAGATGGGCCTCACCACGCGGGACCGGCGGACACTGACGCCGGACGGTTGGGCGGCGCTGGTCGACCTCGGGCTGCTGGCGGTCACGGCGGGAGGGCGGTTCGCGACGCAGGAACCGCTGCCCCGGTCCAGGCCCGACGATCACGACCCGGCCGAGCTGACCGGCGTGCTGCGCCGGATGGCCCACCGGGAGGCGTCCGCACTGCTGCTGCGGCCGAACCTCACCGCCTGGGTGGTCTCGCCGACCACCCGGGTCCTGGTGCGGGCGTGGCCCTGCCCGTGGTGCGGGACGGATGCCGGAGCGGCGGACCCGACGGCACTTGAACCGATGGACGAGGTACGGATGTGGCGGCCGGACGAGTCGGGTGAAAGCGCGGCGGTGACTCTGCACGCGCTGTCCTGCGAATGGCTGACCGCCAGGTCGGTGCTGCCGCTGGTGCGGGCTGTCCAGGACGACCGTGGGGACCTGCCGACGGACGTGTCCACCCGTGCGGCCGCGGTGGCCGAGGTGCTGGCCCGCGCTCCGGGCACCTCCCTGGCGGACCTGCTGGCCGAGGTGGACGCCCGGGAATCCTGGTGGACCGTGGAGTCGTTGACGGCGGGGCAGCCGGACCACACCCAGCCGGTCCGACCGGTGCTGCCGGCGTCGACCCGGCTGGCGCCCTCCGTCGCCCGGCCCGGCAGAGACCGGGATCTCGTCGGCCCGCACGTCCTCTTCCCTCACCGACTGGACGACGAGCCGGTCGGCCTGCGGGAGACGTACCTCCGGTACCGCGCCGAGGCGTACCCCTGGACCGAAGCCCGGCCGGTGCGATGACGCGCCGGCCGGCTGCCCGGCGCCGGGGGAGCACCGCCGACCGGATGGCCCGTGGGCGGGGCCGGACGGGACCGGTGTCACCGTCTGCTTCAGCTGTCACCTATCGGTGCAGCAGACCCGCCGCTCTCACCGTCGACGTGGCGTGCACCCGGGTCCGTAAGACGGTTCGGCTTGGACCCGCGACGTGACGTGCAGGTCCCCGCCCCGATGCACCACAGCCCGGCGGGGGCCGGGTGAATCCCGAACGGCCCGTCGCGGCTCGCGGGATGCCTGCCCGTTACCTGACCTTCGAAGGTCTCCCAAAAGACCGACCTTCGAAGGTCTCCAAGAAGACCGGCAGTGTGGGCTCGGCGAGCCGTTCGTGGTCCGGCTCGCCGAGTACACGCCTACACCTCTGGACCGAGCCAGGTCTCGTGCAAGACCGGCGGATCTCGGGGGTGTGGTTCGGAGGGCTCATGGCTCGCAGGGCGGGGGACCGGGTTCGTCGGGGGCGTACCGCTTCCACTCCGCCTCGGTGGGTGGGCCGTAACGGGCGCACAACTCCGCGTACGCGACCCGGGGCGCCGGCACGTACCAGGCCCGGGTCTGGGAGATCTCGTCCACCGACTCGACCAGGGCACCGTCGGTGCTCATGGCCAGGCCCGCGATCCGGGACGGGTGGCCGGTGCGGGTGGCGAGCAGGCGTGCGGTGGCGATCTCCCAGAAGCGGATCGTGCCGGGTTCGCGGAACGCCCCGTCGCTCACGGCGAGGACCGACCCGTCGGCGGTGAACGCCAGGGCCGTCGCCTCCTTCGCGTCGTCGGTTTGCAACCGGGTGAGCAGGGCACCGGTACCGGTGTCCCGGATCTCGACCGGTCCGTCGCGGCTGCCCGTCGCGAACCGGGTGCCTGCGGTATCCAGTGCCAGCGCGCTGATCGGGTACCGGTAGGTGGTGCGGTGGTCGTGGATCAGTGTTCCGGTGTCCGGGTCGTAGAACCGGACACCGGTTCCGCTGCCCGCGGTGACCAGGGAGCCGTCGGGGGCGAAGATCGCCTCTTGGACGAAGAAGTCGCCGCCGGTACGGATGAGCTGGATCAGCCGTCCGGTGGCGATGTCCCAGATCCGGACCCGGTCGTCGTTGCCGGAGGCGGCCAGGCGGGTGCCGTCGGGGCTGATCGTCAGACTTGCGATGTAGTCGCCGTCGGTGCTCACCGGCCCGGCGATCTGCTCACCCGAGCGCGGATCCCACACCCGTATGCGATAGCCGGCCCCGGCCGCGACGACGCGCCGGCCCGGGTCGGCGGCGACATGTGACACCGCGCCGGCGGAACCTGGCAGCGGTACCCCGTACGGCTGATCGGTCGTCGCCTCCCAGAGGCGGACGGTGCCGGCGCCGTCGACGGTGGCCGTCAGGGTCGACGTCCCAGCCGTGGTGACGGGCAGCGATTGCCCGCCGTCGAGAGGCCGTGGCGCGGTGGTCGGCGCGCCGGTGGTCGAGTCCCACAGCCGGATCCGGCCGTCGGCGCCGCCGGTGGCGAGGACGCGGCCGTCGGCGTTGAACGACGCCGACCACACCGTTCCGCTGTGGCCGGTGATCGGCGGACCCACCGGGACCAGTGCGGCCGGGTCCCAGAGACGGGCCGTCCGGTCGATGCCGGCGGCCGCCACCCGGGTGCCGCCGGGGCTGATTGCCACGGTGAGCACCGGGTCGGAGCCGGCGGGCAGTCCGGTGGGCCGGCGTCTGCCGACGTCCCACAGGGTGACGTCGCCTCGTTGACCGCCCGTCACGAGTTTCGTCCCGGTGGGGTCGAAGGCCAGGGCACGGATCGAACTCCGGGTCTTGATCGGGGAGCCGGCGGCCCGGCCGGTACGCGGGTCGCGGAGAACCACCGTCCCGTCGTCGGCGGCGGACGCGAGCCATCTGCCGTCCGGGCTGAACGCCACCGCCTGGACCCGGGTGGAATGCGCGATCGAGGCGATCTGCTGGCCGGTGCCGCGGTTCCAGAGACGGACGGTTCCGTCCCACCCGGCCGACGCCAGACGGGTGCCGTCGGGGGCGAACGCCACCGAGCTGACCTGGTCGGTGTGGCCGGTGAGCGGTCTGCCGGTGGGCTGCGCCGTCGTCGTGTCCCACAGCCGGACGGTGTTGTCCGCCGCGGCCGAAGCCAGCACCGTCCCGGCCGGGTCGTACGCCACGGCGGTGACCGCCCCGGTGTGCCCGGCCGATGGCGCGGCAGCGGGCCTCCCGGTGGCCGTCTGCCAGACCCTCCCGGTGGCCGCCTGCCAGAACCGAACGGTGCCGTCCTCGCCGCCGGACGCCAGTTGCCGGCCGTCCGGCGAGAACGACACGGCGTGGACCGCGCCGGAGTGACCGACGAAGCCGGACTGCCCCTCGGTGAGGCGCGTGGCCAGGGCGTCCCCGGCCTCGGCGGTGTGTGCCCGCTTCCAGGCGGCGACCGCGAGCCGGCGGGCGGTCACCGGCTGCGTGCCGTCGATGCTGCCACTCTGCGCCGCGAGCTGCCGGGACAGGGCGATGACGTGCTGCTCGTTCGCCTTCCTGGCGTAGCGGAGCGCGGCGACTGCGGCGACCGTGGCGACGAGGGTCAGCACGCACAGGCCGGCCAGCAGGGACCGGCGTACCCGGGTCGCCCGCCTGGTGGCCCGCTCGCTGGCGGCGAGGAAGTCGGTCAGGTCCTGGGGCAGCCGCCGGTTGGCTGACCAGTCCCGTCCTTCGCTGAGGTCCCGACCGCGGAGCAGCTCGGCGGGCTCGCGCCGGTCGGACCAGCGGTGCTGCTTCTCCTCGGCGCGCTGCAGCCACTGCTGGAACCGCTCGTCGTTGCGCACCCAGCCGCGCAACGTGGCCCAGTCACGGATCAGCGCGTCGTGGGCCAGCTCGGCGACCGGTTCGGTGCCGGGTGCCGGGGCACTGGTCACCACCAGCCGCTGGGCGGTGAGGACCGCCAGCACGTCGTCGGCCTCGCCGGCCAGCTCCCGCAGCTCGGACAACCGGCGCCGGCGGCGTACGGCGGGGATGTGGTGTGCAGCGTCGGCCGGGCGCACGAGCACCGTCAGAACGTCCCGGGTGGCGGCCTGCGGGAGACCGGTGACGGTCTGGTCGCACCAGGTCGTGATGCTGCCGCGCAGACCCCCGAACCTCTCGTACGCGTGGTGCGTCAGAACCCCGTCCGCCTGGCTCTCCCACAGCTGCTTCAGCGCCACCTCCAGCAGCGGCAGGACCGCCGTGGCCGCCCGGGGATCGGCGGCGAGGACGTCGTCGATGATCCGTTCCGGCAGGCCGTCCTGCAGCCGCGCGCCGCCTGCGGCGGCCGGTGCCGCGATGATGGCGTGCAGTTCGGCGCGGGTGAGCGTGGTCGGGATGTTGATGATTCCCGGGCCGACGAGGTCGAGCAGGGCGGGCGCTTCGGCGGCCAGCCGGGGGTAGAAGTCGTCCCGCATGACCAGCAGCACGGTGCGTCCCGGCCGCCCGGCGGCGACCAGACCGTCGAGGACCGGCTCCGCCTCGCGCGTGATGAGCAGGTCCTCGAACTGGTCGATCACCAGCAACTCGTGTTCCCCGAGCGGGAGGCCCGCGCCGTCCGGCCTGACCACGAGCGTCGACCACGTTGCGCTGCCCGGCAGCCGTCCTGCAACGAGTGCCGGGAGGACACCCGCCTGGACGAGCGACGACTTCCCGGCGCCGGACGGGCCGAGCAGCAGCAGGAGCGGTGGCCGGTCGGCCAGCGCGGCCATGACCCGGTCGACGGCGCCGGCCCGGCCGTGGAAGACCCCGGCGTGTTCCGGCCCGAACGGGTCCAGTCCCCGGTACGGGCAGGAACCGGACACCGCCAGCGCGGGCCAGGCCGACCGCAGGGCCGCGACGGACGTCGCATACCCGATGCCGGTGCCCCGGTTGAGCGCGTCCGGGCGGGTCACCGCAGAGACCATGCCGATCACCGCGTCGGCGCTGTCGTCCCAGACCGGGCCGCCGCTGAACCCCTGGGTCAGGTCGTTGGCTGCGGTGAGTTGTAGCAGCGCCGGTTGCAGCAGGTCACCGGCCCGCCCGTACCCGAAGTGGCCGCCGGGACCGGCCTGGGCGGGGAAACCGAAGGACCGCACCCGGTTCCCCCGCCGGCCGCCGGACTCGGCCAGGGGCAGCGGTCGCAGACCCCCGGGGACCGACTCCAGCCGTACGAGGGCGATGTCGTCGCCGTCCGGCGGCTGCCAGCCGTCGGCCAGCACCCGGCCGCTGACCATCGGGGTGCCTGCCGCCTGCGGGAACCGGAGCCGCACCGGGTCGCCGATCCGGGCCCCGGCCGCCAGCACCACGTGCGCGCAGCTGACCAGGACGTCCTCGGCGATCAGGAAGCCCGCCCCGGCCGCGGTGTCCCGCGCGTCGAGGATCTGGGCCACGCCGCGCGCCCACCGCAGGTCGACGGCATCGGTCACGCGATGTCCACGCTGCCCGATTCCTCCTGCACCAGCACCTCCGGCCCGTCCCGCCGCCACTTCATCTTGACCTTGAGGTTGCCGCTCATCGCCGTCTTGGTGATCACCGCACCGGCCTGGGCGGACAGGGCGAGTCCGAACTCGACCTCGAGTTCGGCCGGCTTGGCCCGGCTGAGGTGGTCGAGCAGGACCTGGGCGGCATCGACCACCGGGTCCAACAGGTCCTGCAGGGTCGCGGACATCTCGTGCACCCGGTCGCCGACGCGACCGGCCTTCACCGGACCACCGGCGGCGTCCACCTCGGCCGACTCGACCAGGACGACGCCGCCTCCGGCGAGCGGTATCCGAGCAAGCTCAGTCATCGACATTCCTTCACTGTTCGGACTCGAGCGCACGCCAGGGCTTGGGGAAGAAAGCCCAATGACCGTTGACGTACGTCAGACCGTTGTACGCCATCCCGTGCTCCTCGCCGGGAACCACCATGTCGATGGAGTAGATCGTCAGTCCAGGCCGCAACTGGTCCTTGATCTTCTCGTACCCGCCCGGGAAGTTGGCCTGGGTGTTCTTCCCCCAGGCCCGCAGTTCCTCGGTGGTCGCGCCCCAGACCCGTACCTCCGTCTGGTCCGGCTTGGCGAACGGCTCTGCCGTGGGCGGCATCGAGGCCCAGAGGCTTTTTTCGTAGAAGCGCTGCGCGCGCTCGGCGAAGGCCGGTTCGAACAGCGCCTGATAGTCCGCGGTCGTCGGGCGCAGGGAGGCGACCAGCGCGAGGTCGCCGTGCGCGGCGAGCTCCGCCATCAAGGCTCGGGCGCCCTGCTTGTCGCCGGGATAGGCGGCCTGCGCGGAGACGCCGGCGGGTTCCGGGGCCGGACGAGCGGGGGTGCCGTCCGAAGGGGAACAACCGCTGACCGCGATGAGCAAGGCTGCGGCGGCCACACTCCGTGACGCCCGAAGCGACTTCCGACTCCACACCATGAGGACTCCTGAACCGAGGTGACGCGCGCAAGAGTGGCATGGCCCTGAGATCGAAGTGTGCGAAGTTCGCGATTCGACACTGTCGACAATCAGACGCTCTGGGCAGGGGCGGCGGTTGCCGGGGAGGGGGTCAGGCCGCCGGATCGAGCCGGGTCAGTCGGACGACCTCGTAGCGGGAGTGGTCGCCCCGCTGGGGTCATACGGTCACGCGGTGGCGGCCCTCGACCGCCTCCAGGTCGACGTGCCGGACGCCGTCCGCCCGTCCGGCAGGCCGAGCGAGGGGGCGCTCCGCGTCCAGGGCGTTCAGGCCGGTGACCCGCCGCAGGGCGCCCTCCGGCGTGGCGACCGCTGATCGTGAGCAGTCGGACGGCGCCGGGGGGTGTCCCTGTGGGTTTCGTCAAGAGTTTGGGTATGACTCAGCTTCGAATCGGTATTGCGGTGGGCAAGATAGGCAACAGAGAGGTTGTTGGTGGGTCGCGCAATACAATCGGATTCGTTGCCATCAGGGGTGAAGGCGGAGTCATCAATTTGCGGTGGAACTCAGCTAGCGTGAATGTGCGAAATTCGGGCAGCGTGCGGCACCGGAAGTGTGGCGAGGTCGGATTGTGTCGCGGGCATTACCCGGCCGGCACCACCCGCCGCACATTCTCCGCCGGCCCGCCGGCCCGCCGGCCACCTGCCCAGCCTGCTCGGCGACCCGGCGCAGCGTCGCCGCCACCAGCAGTGTCGCCTCGACCTGCCGCCCATCGACGGTGAGGGCCTGCTCGGCGAACCGCTGGGGCACCGCGACGAACCGCTGCGGCTGACGCGCGGCGGGCCCGCCACGCCTGCTGCCCCGTCCACACACCCGCGTCCTCGGCCACAGGGCTTCTCACGTTGCTCTCGGCGCTCACAGTTGAAAAACGGCTCCAGATGAAACGCGCGCGCTACGCCCGCAACGCCGTCTCCGACGCCGGGATGAAGCCCTCGGGCGCATGCTGGGTGTCGACTGGTGTCGGAGGGCAGGGCTAAGCTGCGAGCAGGCATTCATCGACGCAAGGAGATGTCGTGTCGCGCCGTACCGGTAAGCCCTCCTACCAGTTGTCCGTGCCTGACACCCGCCGTGGTCGTCTGGTGCGTGTCGCCGTGGTCGTCGCGGTGATTGGGCTCGTGGGTGTTCTCGTGGGAGGCGTCGCCGGTTACACGGCTGGTCAGCCGGACGGTGTCGATGCGGCTATCGCCGACATACGCAAGGCCGAGGCGCAGCGTGACAGTCAGCAGATAGTCGAGCTGACGGCGACGGCCCGGCGCCTTCGTGAGGAGATTTCCCCCGTTCTCAGCGCCCTGGGGGCGGATGCTCCCATCAGTGGGCAACCGGGCCCCGAGCAGGCCCGCCAGTGGCGACAGACCATGCTGCGGGCGGCGGAGCCGTTCGCCAATCCTCCGTCGGGCACTACCGCCACCAATGTGGCGCGCGGAGGGCTGCGCAGCGCGGTGGAGCAGGCGTCCCTGGCTGTCGAGTCGTACTTCCTCGCGGTTACGGGCCCGCCCACCCAGCGGGCCGCCCTGACGGAGCTGGCGAAACGACAGGCAGTCCAAGCGGCAGCCGCTTGGTCCGTCGCGGCCACCCAGCTCGATCAGGTCAACATCGATGCCGGCCAAGGCCATCAGCACGTCTACCTGGACGCTGGCCCCGGCGGCGGCGCTCTTGCCCCAGACGGCGCGACCGAAGGCTCTGGCGGATGACCGATCGCCGGTAGGAGGCGAGACAACCGGTCTGCTTTCCTCGTCGGAGCCGCAGCCTTCGTGGTGCTCCGGCAGCCCCAGTCGTCCGGGGGCGCGAACGACTACTCGTACGGGTCCTTGGGGACGGTCACCTGTCGCCAGGATTCGACGTCGATGTAGGGGATCTCCTCGTCGTTGATGGGGTCGTGGGTGATGCGGCCGGTGACCTGGATGATCCAGGTGTCGTTGCCAGACCGGTGGGCGCGCTGCCAGCCATGCCGAGTGTGACCGGTCGGCCGTCGGCGGCGCAGCAGGACAGGATCATGCGGGCGAGGATCGGCTGTCCGTCGGGTCCCGGGGTGATGAAGCCGGTGAGCTGGACCCGGCGGTTGCCGATCGACTCGCCCTTGTCGAACAGGGCGCGGGAGGCGTAGTCGAACACGGTGGTCGTCGCCGGATCACCGGCAGGCAGGGGAGGGTAGTCGTAGTCCTGGTCAGTGGTGAGGGCGGTGCCCGCCTGGCTGGCGGCGTACGAGCCGAGGGCGGGTGGGGACAGGAGCAGCAGCCCAATAGCGGGAAGGATGAGCAGCCAGGCGACTCGTGGTTCGTGGTGGGTGTGTTCGTCGCGGAGATCTCCCGCCGTTGACCCGCTCGCGTTCTGCTCAGACGCTGGCACGCAGGACTGCGGCCCCAAAGAAGATCATGACGCAGGCCTGGGCCATCCGGTTCACAGCAGCACCTTCCCGGTGATGACGGCGACAGCGCCGGCCACCGTGAAGGTGGCCGGCGCGAATCGCGCGGCGAAGCGCCGGCCGAAGATGCCGGCCTGCATGGAGATGAGTCTCAGATCGACCATCGGGCCGACCCCCAGGAAGGCCAACCTGGCCGTGAGGGAGAACTGCGACAGGGAAGCGGCGACGATCGCGTCCGCCTCGGAGCAGATCAACAGGAGGACCGCGAGCCCGGCCAGGGCAAGCACGGACAGCGCCGGCTGGTCGGCGAGGGTCTGCAGCCACTGCTCGGGGACGACGACGTTGATGGTGGCCGCGGCCATCGCGCCGATGACGAGGAACCCACCTGGCGGTGATCGTCAACGACATGAGCGAGATCAGCATTGACGCCGCGTTGGTGCGTGACGGCGCGGCTTTGTCGCGGCGTCGGACAATCCTGTGTTGAAGGTGGCGAAGCCGCGGCGGTTGCCGAACACGCGGCGGGCGGTGGCGGACGTCCGGCTGGCCGAGATCAACGAGGGCGCGGGCAGTACAGGAGACGATCCGGCGCTCGACGCCCTGCTCTTGCGGTTGCATACCGAGACGGCATGCCGGCCTCCTGTGGGTGATCGATAACTGTAGGTGGGGAGAGTGGTATGAGCCACGGCGGTGCCGCAAAGGACCGCGAAGGCGAAGCCGAATCAATCGGCGAACCGGCCCTCGGCCTACGGGAGGTGCTGCTCAAGCTCGGTAGGCATCTGTGGGGTGAGGCGCGAAACACTCGGGGCGACCACAGGGCCGCCGTGCCGAGATCGCGACCGCCCACCGCGAAGGCGTGCCGGGCCGCACCCGGGAAAGAACCTGCTCCGAGTGGCCGGCGACCGGGCGTGGCCCTTTCCGCACCGAAGTTGGCGCCCGGTGAGGATCAGCGATGCGCGGCCCACCGATACGGCTGAGATCAACTGCCGTCACCAGCGGGCTGAGCAGGCGCTTGGTGTTGGTTTCACTGCCGTTGTCTTCAAGGATCGAGCCGTCGAGGAAGATCACTTGACACAGCTGGTTAACGCCATTAACTTACAGGAAGCGCCGTTAACCAAACCTGTGGAGGTCGTCAGTGACCGAGTACTTGAGCATCGCCGGCAACAACCTCGCCTATGAGGTGTCCGGGCAGGGTCCTCTCGTGGTCCTGGCGCACGGGATCGGCGACAGCCGGCACTCCTACCGTTTCCTCGCTCCGGCCCTGGCCGGCGCGGGGTACCGGGTCGCCAACGTCGACATCCGCGGCTGCGGCGACTCCAGCCTGGGCTGGGACGGCTACAGCCGCACCGACATCGCGGGCGACCTCGTCGCCGTGGTGCGCCACCTGGGCGGGCCCGCCGTGATCATCGGTCAGTCGATCAGCGGAGGTGCGGCGACCATCGCGGCGGCCATCGCGCCCGATCTGATCAACGGCGTCATCGAGCTGGCGCCGTTCACCCGCGTACAACCCCTCGATCTCGGCGGGCTGATGCGGGTGAAGCGCTTCCGGAGCGGCTACAGCCAGATGGCGCAGGTGATGGTTCTGGGGCGTCTGGCGAGCTGGAAGAAGTACCTCGACGTGGCGTACCCGGTCAAGCCCGCCGACTGGGACACCGAACTGGCGCGTATCGAGGCGAAGCTGAACGAGCCCGGCCGGATAAAGGTCCTGCAGGCCATGTGTAAGACCAGCCCGACCGACGCCGGCGCGCAGCTGGCCAACGTCACCTGCCCGGTCCTGGTCATCGAGGGCAGCCTCGACCCCGACTGGGCCGACCCCCGCGCCGAGGGCGAGAAGATCATCGCCGATCTGCGCAGGGGCGTCGGCGAACTCGCCATCATCGAGGGTGCCGGGCACTACCCGCACGCCCAGACACCAGATCAGGTCCTCGCGCTGGCCCGGCCTTTCCTCGACAAGACGCTGGCGAATGCCTAGGGCCCGGCTCACCCCGCTGTCGGTCACCGAAGCAGGCGCCGCCCTGATCGACGAGATCGGCTTCGCGAACCTCAGCATGGGCCTCCTCGCCGAACGGCTCGGCGTCAAGACCCCCGCGCTCTACAAACACGTCACCAGCCAGGCCGATCTGGCCCACCGCATCGCTGTCCGGGCCATGGCCGAGTTCGCTGACGCCATTCGCGACGCCATTCAGGGTCGGGCCGGCAGCGATGCCCTCGCCGCCGGCGCGCAGGCGATGCGGACCTACGTGCGGGAACACCCCGGCCAGTACGCGGCCGCCGATGCTGCTTCCCGCCCCACCGGGCCCGACGACCCGATCATCCCCGCCGTCGAACGGGTAGTCGCCTCCTGGGCGGCCATGCTGCGCGGCTACCACCTGGACTCCAGCCAGGAGATTCACGCCCTGCGGATGCTCCGCAGCGTCCTGCACGGGTTCTCGACCCTGGAAGCAGCCGGCGGGTTCCAGATCGACGCACCTGTCGATGACAGCTTCACCTGGATGGTCAATTTTCTCGACCGCGGCCTGCGCGACATCCCTACGGGCAGCGCCCCCGTCAGCTGACGGATCGTCGATGGCGCGACCCGACCATCTCATCCTGGAGGTCCGACATCAGCATCACCCGCGCACCCGTGATCACCGCGACGTCACCACTCGGCGGCCGCCGGTGGTGAACATCGACGAAGAGTCCAGAGACAGGGTCGAGCGGCACGCGAGCTGGGCCGAGCTGTTCTTCGATCTGGTGGCGGTGGCCGGCGTGGCCGCGCTGGCACACGTGCTCGGGCCTGAACTGGACGCGGCGGCGCTCGGTCTCTACGCACTGCTGTTCCTGGCCCTGTGGCTGTCCTGGACGACGTTCATGCTGTACGGCAACGTCGCCGCCGGCCAGACCCGCGTGTTGCGACTGATGGTCGGCATGTTCGGCCTCGGGACCATGGCCGCGTCCGTGCCAGGAGTGGCGCACACCGTCCTCGGGCACGGCAGCGACATCCGTCCGCTCAACGTCTTCGCCATCGCCTACATCGCCACGCGCATCTACGGGTCCAAGTCGTGGCAACGCGGCGCAGTGCTGCTGGACTTCCCGGTGGTGCAGTACTCGGCGGGACTGCTGCCCTGGGTCGCGTCACTCTGGGCCGACGAACACTGGAAGCTCGCGCTCTGGGCCGCAGGAGTCAGTCTCGACCTGCTGCTGATCGTGGTCCTGTCCGGCAGCCGGATCCTTCAGCGGGTCCAGTCGTACCTGACCGCGCCGGCACGTACTCGGCGTCGGCCACGAGCAGGGGGCCGCCACGACGCCACGGGACCCGTCATGCACGGAGTATCGGTCGATCCGGCCCACCTCTCCGAGCGGCTGGGCCTCTTCGTGATCATCGTGCTGGGCGAATCGGTGGTGCAGGTCGTCGCCGCCGCCAGCGAGGCACGGTACGACCTCGGCCTGCTGGCGACCGCAATCGCATCCTTCATCCTGCTGGCCGGCATGTTCGGCCTGTCCGTCGTCTACGGATACGCCGGCCTGCCGCACCTGCGCGCCGGCCGGATCCCCACCCGCGCAGCCCTCGGCCTGCACTGCCTGGTCACCGGCGTCGTCGCCACCATCGCCGTACCGCTCGCACTGGTGGTCCAGCACGGCTCCGACCCGCTGTCCGGCCCAGGTCGCTGGCTGCTGTGCGGCGCGGTCGCAGCCTACTTCACCCTCGGCGTCGTCACCGGCGTCGCCAGCCACAGTTCCGACCTGCCAAGGACGATCTCACGGGTCACCACAGGCATCGCCGCCCCACTCCTACTCGGACTGCTCGCCACCAACGTCAGTGGCCGCACGCTCGTGGTCTACCTGGCCCTGATAGTCCTGGCCCACCTCTGGTTCGAACGACGACTGACGCCGATCCAGGCTGCTCCCACTGAGGAAGCGCCACCGGCCGCGCCTGGTGGCTCATGGACCCTTCCGGTGCGGTGACTCGGCCCCTGACACACCTCTCCCTCCACGTGTGACCGACCAATCAGTCACCTAGACGGAACGGATCACATCATGAAGATGCTCCGCACCCTCGCCGCTGCCACCTTTCTTCTGGGCCTGACGATCTACCTCGCCGCCGAAGCGATCACGGCCGCGGCATGGAAGTCACCTCGCTACAGCTACGCCGACAACTGGATCAGCGACCTCGGATCCGCAACATCCGGGGTGTTCCAAGGCCGCGAACTCAACTCGCCGCTGCACGTCGTCATGAACTCCGGATTCATCGTTCAGGGCATCCTGTTCGGGATCGCCACAGCGCTGCTATCGCGGACGATCAGCGGGCGGCGTACCTTCACCGCCGTGACGGGGGTCGTGACCATGATCGGCTACATCCTGGTCGGGACCTTCCACGGTTCCCTGCAGGCGCAGCAGAACGGCACGCTTCCCCTGCACTTCACCGGAGCAACGCTGGCAATCGTCGGCGGGAACGTGCTTGCCCTCGTCCTGGGCATCCACTGGCGAAAGACTCCCGAGACGCGGCTGATCGGCCTCGTCAGCATCGTCGTCGGAGCATTCGGCCTGGTCTGCGTAGTCGCTCTCTTCCTCACCTTCGATGCCGGCCTGCCCTCGGGTGCGATCGAACGCGGCTCCGTCTACACCATCGTCATCTGGCAACTCGCCGTCGCCATCGCACTCCTCCGCAACCGGGCCAACTCTGGCGCACCCCGCGTCGCCGCGACCAGCTCATCCAGAGGCAACTGACCGCCGGCTCCACAACGCCGATCAACGACCAGAACCCAGCCCCAGGTCCGAAACCGCCATCACATCCGGTGAATCGACCCCGGTTTCCCCGACGCGAGGGATCGCGTCGGGGAAACCGGGGCAGCTGCTGCGGTGCCGCAACGGGCAGCCGATCACCTACCGGCGCTACGACCACCTGTGGGTGCGCCTCGGTGAGCACCTGCCGTGGGGTGCACGTGCCGCAGATCATCAGCACTGGTTGCGGCACACGACGTCGACGTGGGTCGAGCGGAACGTCGGCTACGCCGTGGCGCGGGCATACGCCGGGCACTCCGACAGCGGCAGCGATGTCGGGACCACCAGCACGTACGTCCGGGCGTCCGCCACTCCCACCGAGCTGGTTGGTCCGTTCAACTGCCGTGCCTCGGCACTTGAACGAATGCACGTGCCGGGTGGGCCTGCCAGACCTTTCGATGGGCTCGTCCAATACATGGATCAAACACCTGTTGTCGGCGAGAGTGGCCAGCGTCCCGGCATCGCGAGGAGGAGCCTGATGATCCCGTTGTCGTACGCTCAGCGCCGACTCTGGTTCATCGAACAGCTCGAAGGCCCGAGCACCCTCTACAACCTCGCCCCGTTGGTGCTGCGACTGCACGGCGATCTCGACCGGGTCGCGTTGGGTGCAGCGCTGCGCGACACCCTTGACCGGCACGAGGTTCTGCGCACGCTGCTCACCGTCATCGACGGGGAGCCCCGGCAGCGCATCGTCTCCGTCGACGAGCTGGGGTGGCAGCTCACCGAGGTGACGACGGCCCCGGACGAGCTCGACGCGGCCCTCGCCGACGCGCTGGGCCACGTCTTCGACCTGGCGCGTGAGGCGCCAATCCGCGCCTGGCTGTTCACCACCGCCCCGGACGAGCACGTGCTCGCCGTCGTGATGCACCACATCGCGTCCGACGGCTGGTCCATCGGTCCGCTCATTCGCGACCTCGCCACCGCGTACACGGCCCGCCACACCGGGCAGGAGCCCGGCTGGTCCGCGCTGCCGGTGCAGTATGCCGACTACG
This sequence comes from Micromonospora matsumotoense, assembly GCF_900091525.1. Lineage (GTDB taxonomy): Bacteria > Actinomycetota > Actinomycetes > Mycobacteriales > Micromonosporaceae > Micromonospora > Micromonospora matsumotoensis. Next base: position 33,240 of record NZ_FMCU01000032.1, on the reverse strand, counting down.
CGCTGTGGCACCAGGAACTGCTCGGCGACGAGCGCGACCCGGAGAGCCTCGCCGCGCAGCAGCTCGCCTTCTGGCGACGGTCTCTCGCCGGGATCCCGGAGGAGCTGACGCTGCCGTTCGATCGTCCTCGCCCGGCCGTGGCCGGGCACGACAGCCACGTGGTCGCACTCGACCTGCCCGCCGACGTCCACGCCCGTCTGGCCGAACTCGCCCGGCGCGAGGGCGTGACCATCTTCATGGTCGTGCAGGCCGCGATCGCGGTCCTGCTGTCCCGGCTCGGCGCCGGCACCGACATCACGATCGGCACTCCCGTCGCCGGCCGCACCGAGGTAGCCCTGGACGACCTTGTCGGCTTCTTCGTCAACACCCTGGTCCTGCGCACCGACCTGACCGGCGACCCCACCTTCACCGAGACGCTGGCCCGGGTCCGCCGGTCCACCTGGGACGCGTTCGAACACCAGGACCTCCCGTTCGACCGGCTCGTCGAGGACCTGTCGCCGACCCGCTCGCTGTCGCGGCACCCGCTGTTTCAGGTGATGCTGACGGTCAACAACGTGGATCAGGGCGCCCAACCGGCCGCACCGTTCCTTCCCGGTCTACACATCGAGTGGGACGACATGGCCGCCTCGGCGGCCAAGTTCGACTGCGAGTTCACGTTCGAGGAGGTCAGCAGCCCCACCGGTGCCCCAGCGGGGCTGCGCGGCACGCTCGTGGTCGCCGCCGACCTCTTCGACGCCGCCTCCGCCCGGCGGATCGCCGACCGGTTCGTTCGCGTGGCCACCGCCGTCTGCACCGAGCCGCACCGCCGTCTGAGCGTCATCGACCTGCTCGACGACGCCGAACGGCGTCAGCTCCTCGTGGAGTGGAACGGCAGCCCGGTCGAGCGTCCGGCCGCGACCCTGCCTGAGCTGTTCGCTGCCCAGGTCGCGCGCACGCCGGACGCCGTCGCGGTGCTGATGGGCGACACCACCCTGACGTACGCCGACGTCGAGACGCGCTCGGACGAGGTGGCCCAGGTTCTCCTGGCGCGGGGAGTGGGCCCGGAGTCCGTGGTGGGCGTATGCCTGGAGCGTGGCATCGACCTGCTGGTCGCCCTGCTCGGCATCCTCAAGGCCGGCGGGGCCTACCTGTCGATCGATCCGGCCTACCCGACCGACCGGGTGGCCTTCATGATCGCCGACGCCGTTCCGGTGGCCGTGATCACCTCGCCGCAGACGGAGGACGTGCTGCCACTCGGTGTCGCACGGCTGTCGGTGCACGACCGGGTTGCCGCCGGGACAACCGTGCCGCGACCCCCGCTACGCCCCGACAATCCCGCGTACGTCATGTTCACCTCGGGGTCCACCGGCCGCCCCAAGGGCGTCGTCGTCGAGCACCGCAGTGTCGCGAACCTCGTCGCCTGGGCCCGGGAACGCTTCGGCGGTGCCGGCTTCACCCGGGTGCTCGCCTCGACGTCGCTGAACTTCGACGTGTCGGTGTTCGAGCTGTTCGGGCCGCTGGTCAGCGGAGGCAGCATCGAGGTGGTGCCGGACCTGCTCGCGCTGGCCGACCAGGATCGCGAGTGGGACCTCAGCCTGGTCAGCGCCGTTCCATCCGCGCTCGCCCAGGTGTTGACCGGTGGCGTCCGCGCGACGGTCGGCACTGTCGCGTTCGCCGGCGAGGCGCTGACCCCGCGGGCCGTCGCGGACGTGCGCCGAGCGCTGCCGGGCGTGCGGGTGGCGAACATCTACGGACCGACCGAGGCGACGGTCTACTCGACCGAGTGGTATGCCGACGGCGACCTCCACGGCACGCCCCCGATCGGCCGCCCGGTCACCAACACCCGCGCCTACGTGCTCGATGGCGGGCTTGCTCCCGCTCCGGTCGGCGTCGCCGGTGAGCTGTACCTCGCGGGCGCCGGGCTGGCCCGCGGCTACTTCGGACGCGCCGCGCTGACCGGCGAGCGGTTCGTGGCCTGCCCCTACGCCGCCGGCGAGCGGATGTACCGGACCGGCGACCTGGTGCGCTGGAATGGTGATGGCCAGCTTGAGTACCTTGGCCGGACCGACGACCAGGTGAAGATCCGGGGCTTCCGGATCGAACTGGGCGAGGTCCAGGCGGTGGTCGCCGACCACCCGGACGTCGCGCACGCCGCCGTCGTCGCGGTCAACCGGCACGCCGACGACGACACCGACAAGCGGCTCGTCGCATACCTCGTTCCGGTTTCCGGCGCCGACCGCGCCGCGCTGCCCGGTGCCGTGCAGGCGTACTGCTCCATCCGCCTGCCCGGCCACATGGTGCCCTCGGTCTGCCGCGTTCTCGACGCGCTCCCGCTCAACAGCAGCGGCAAGCTCGACCGCGCCGCCCTACCGACGCCCGAATTCGCCGCCGCCTCGAGGAGCGGCCGTAGCCCGGCGGACGCCCGCGAGGAGTTGCTGTGCGCTGGCTTCGCCGAGGTGCTCGGGGTGGACCAGGTCGGCCTCGACGACGACTTTTTCGCCCTCGGCGGCCACTCACTCCTCGTCGTCCGGCTCGTCGACTGGCTGCGGCAGCGTGGTGTGACCGTCTCGGTCCGGGCACTGTTCCAGACTCCGACCCCGGCCGGTCTGGCCACCGCCGCCGGTGCGCGGCCCGTCGAGGTGCCGCCGAACGCCATACCGGAATCTGCCGACCGGATCACTCCCGAGATGCTGCCGATGGTGGCGCTGACGCAGGACGAGATCGACCGGATCGTGTCGACGGTGGACGGGGGTGCCGCCAACGTGGCGGACGTCTATCCCCTCGTGCCACTGCAGGAGGGCATCCTCTTCCACCACCTGCTCACCGAGGGCGGCGGACAGGACGCCTACGTCCTCCCCACCGTCCTGGAGTTCACCGGACGTGACCAGCTCGACCGGTTTCTGGCGGCGTTGCAGCACGTGGTCGACCGCCACGACGTCTTCCGCACCGCGGTGCTCTGGCAGGACTTGCCCGAGCCGGTGCAGGTGGTAAGCCGGCACGCCCGCCTGCCGATCACCGAGATCAGCCTGCGGCGGGGTGATCCGGCCGAACTGGTCGCCGCCGTGGGTTCGGCGATGGACCTCAGCCGGGCGCCGTTGATCGACACCCACGTCGCCGCTGTGCCCGGCGCCGCCACCTGGCTCGCGCTGGTCCGGATACATCACCTGGTCCAGGACCACATGGGTCTCGACCTCGTCGTGGCCGAGGTCCAGGCGTTCCTGGCCGGCCGGGGCACCGACCTGCCGGCCCCGGCACCGCTGCGCGACTTCGTCGCGCGGACCCGCGCCGGCGGCACCGCGCACGAGCAGCACTTCGCCGACCTCCTCGGCGACGTCACGGAGCCGACCGCGCCCTACGGCCTGCTCGACGTTCGAGGTGACGGCTCTGGCCAGGTCCATGCCGGTATCCGGCTCGACGACGAGTTGACCAGCCGGCTGCGTCAGGTCGCCCGCAGGCTCGGCACCAGCCCCGCTACCGTCATGCATGTCGTGTGGGCCCGCACGGTGGCCACCCTCGCCGGCCGCGAGGACGTCGTCTTCGGCACCGTCCTCCTCGGGCGGATGAACACCGGCGCCGCGGCTGCCCGCGTCCCCGGCCCGTTCATCAACACCCTGCCCGTCCGCGTCGACGTCGGGCAGGGGACCGCTCGGGAAGCCGTGGTCGCCATGCGCGACCAACTCGCCGGCCTCATCGAACACGAACACGCCTCCCTGGCGGTCGCCCAGCAGGCCAGCGGAGTCGCCAGCGAGGTCCCGCTGTTCACGGCGCTGTTGAACTACCGGCACAACGAGGCACCCGTCGTCGACCCGGAGCCCGACGTCGACGTCGACGGCCCGCGAATCGTCCTGTCCCGGGAGTACACCAACTACCCGCTCATGCTCTCCGTGGACGACTTCGGCGACGGGATGAGCCTCGCCGTCGAGGCGACTGCGCCGATCGACCCGGCCGCCGTCGCCGCCCTGGTGCGGACCGCGACCGTCGGGCTCGTCACCGCGCTCCAGGCCGACGACGACGCCCCCCTCGCGGACGTCGCGGTGCTGGACACCGACGAGCGGCGGCGGGTGGTGGAGAGGTTCAACGACACGACGGTGGCGTATGCGGGCGGGACCCTGGGGGAGCTGTTCGAGGCGCAGGTGCTCCGGTCGCCGGACGCGGTGGCGGTGGTGTTCGAAGGCGTGGGGCTGACCTACGCCCAATTGGACGTGCGGGCGTCAGCGGTGGCCCGGTTCCTGGTGGGACGCGGTGTGGGGCCGGAGTCGGTGGTGGGCGTGCGGATGTCACGCGGCGTCGACCTCGTGGTGGCGTTGCTGGGCGTGGTGAAGGCGGGCGGGGCCTACCTGCCGATCGACACCTCCTATCCGGCGGAACGGGTGGAGTTGATGGCCCGGGACGCGGCGCTGGTTCTGGAGTCGGTCGAGGGTCTGGATGGCCCACCGGCACCGGTGCGGGTCGACCCACGACACCCCGCGTACGTGATCTTCACGTCGGGTTCGACGGGTCGCCCGAAGGGCGTGGTGAATTCGCACGAAGGGATCGTCAACCGGTTGCGGTGGATGCGGGACCGCTGCCGGTCCGGCGTGGGCGACCGGGTGTTGCAGAAGACGCCCTTCACGTTCGATGTCTCGGTCTGGGAGTTCTTCTGGCCGCTGGTCACGGGGGCCACGTTGGTGGTGGCCCGACCGGGCGGTCATCAGGACCCGGCCTATCTGGCGGAGCTCATCCGGACCGAGCGGATCACCACCGCGCACTTCGTGCCGTCGATGCTGGAGGCATTCCTGCCGCACGCGGCGAGCTGCGCGGGGCTGACCCGGGTGCTCTGCTCGGGGGAGGCGTTGCCGCAGGGCGTGCAGGACCGCTTCTTCGAGCTGCTGCCCGGCGTGGAGTTGCACAACCTGTACGGCCCGACCGAGGCCGCCGTGGAGGTGACGGCGGCCCGCTGCCAGGCGGGTCACCCGGTGACGATCGGCGGGCCGGTTCCCAATACGCGTACCTACGTGCTGGACGCGCGGATGCGACCGGTGCCGGTCGGGGTGGCGGGGGAGTTGTACCTGGCCGGGGTGCAGGTGGCGCGGGGCTACGCGGGTCGGCCGGGGCTGACCGCCGAACGGTTCGTGGCATGTCCCTTCGGTGGGCGGATGTACCGCACGGGTGACCTGGTCCGATGGACCTCCGGCGGGGAGCTGGAATATCTCGGGCGAACCGACGACCAGGTCAAGATCCGTGGCATGCGCGTCGAGCTGGACGAGGTGCGGGCCGCGGTGGCCGGGCACCCAGGTGTGGCCGGTGCCGCGGTGGTGGTCCGCGACGGGCGGCTGGTGGCGTACGTCGTCGGTGTGGATGACGGGGTGCGGGAGTTCGTCGCGGCACGGCTGCCCGACTACATGGTGCCGACCGCGGTGGTGGTCCTTCCCGCGTTGCCGGTGACTGCCAACGGAAAGCTCGACCGCGCGGCGTTGCCGGCGCCGGAGTTCAGCACGGGACGCGGACGCGCGCCGGCCAATCCGCGCGAGGAGCTGTTGTCCGCGGCGTTCGCGGAGATCCTGGGGCTCGACGACGTCGGTGTCGACGACGACTTCTTCGCTCTCGGCGGTCACTCCCTGCTGGCGGTGCGGTTGATCAGCCGGGTCCGGACCCTCCTCGGGGTCGAGGTACCGCTGCGGGCGTTGTTCGACGCGGCGACCCCGGCGGGCCTGGCCGCCCGACTCACCGGCGCCGACCAGGCCCGCGCACCCCTGACCGTCACCGAACGCGCCGGCCGGGTGCCGCTGTCGTACGCCCAACGCCGGCTCTGGTTCATCAACCGGCTGGAGGGGCGGAACCCCTCGTACAACATGCCGGTGGTGCTCGACCTCGAAGGCGTACGACCGGAGGTGCTCGAGGCCGCGCTGCGGGACGTCATCGGCCGTCACGAGGTGCTGCGGACGATGTTTCCGACCATTGGGGACGAGCCCTACCAGCACGTGACCGACATGGACGCCCTCGACTGGTCGGTCACCGTCGCCGACGTGCCGGACCTCGACGCGGCCGTCGCGGAGGCGGCGGCGCACCCGTTCGACATGTCGCGCGAGGTGCCGATCCGGGCCTGGTGGTTCAACGAGGCGGTGCTCGTCGTCGTCGTGCACCACATCGCCGCCGACGGCTGGTCGATGGCCCCACTGGCCAGGGACTTCTCCACGGCGTACGCGGCCCGGCTCGCCGGTCGGGCACCGGGCTGGGCGGCGCTGCCCGTCCAGTACGCGGACTACACCCTGTGGCAGCGACGTGTCCTCGGCGACGAGGATGCCCCGGGCAGTCTGCTGTCGCAGCAGGTCACCTACTGGCGGCAGGCCCTGGCGGGCGTCCCGGAGGAGCTGGCGTTGCCGTTCGACCGGCCGCGTCCGTCGGTGGCCAGCCACGGCGGGCACGTGGTGCCGATCGACGTTCCCGCCGAGGTCCATGCCCGGATGATCGCGCTGGCGCGGGCGCAGGGCGTGACCGTGTTCATGGTCATGCAGGCAGCCCTCGCCCTGTTGCTGTCCCGGCTCGGCGCCGGCACGGACGTACCGATCGGGTCGGCGCACGCCGGGCGTTCAGACGACGCCCTCGACGACCTTGTCGGCCTGTTCGTCAACACCATCGTGTTGCGCGCCGACCTGTCCCTCGACCCCACCTTCGCCGAGCTGCTGCTCCGGGTACGGTCACGGGTGCTGGCTGACGCGGAACATCAGGACGTGCCGTTCGAGCGGCTCGTGGAGGAACTCGCCCCGACCCGGTCGGTCGCCCGGCACCCGCTGTTCCAGGTGGTGCTCACCAAACTGGACACCGTGGAGGCCGCCCTCGACCTGCCGGGCGTGGTGGTGTCCGGCCGGGAGGGCGGCACATCGACGGCGAAGTTCGACCTCGACGTGCTCGTCGGCGAGGTGTTCGACCGCGACGGCGCCCCCGCCGGCCTGCACGGCACCGTCACCGTCGCCGCGGACCTGTTCGACCGGCCCTGGGCGCAGCGGATCGCCACCTGGTGGGCGCGGGTCCTCGACGCCGTGACCAGCGACCCGCAGCTGCGGGTGCACGCCGTGGAGATCCTCGGCGACGACGAACTGGCCACTGTTCTGCGGACCTGGAACGACACCGCGGTCCCCGCCGCGCCGACGCCGATCCTTGAGCTGTTCGCTCGGCAGGACCCCGCCGCGGTCGCCGTCGTCGTCGACGGGACCCCGACCACGTACGGCGAGCTGGACGCACGGGCCAACCGCATTGCCAACTATCTGCGGGCCCAGGGCGTCGGTGCGGAGACCGTCGTCGGGCTGTGCCTGCCGCGCGGCGTGCAGATGGTCGCCGCGATCCTCGGCGTCTGGAAGGCGGGTGCGGCGTACCTGCCAGTCGACGCCCATCAACCGGTCGCCCGGATGGCGCACCTTCTCAAGGACAGCCTGGCGGTGCTGGTCCTCACCGACCATGACCTGTTCGACGAACTGCCCGCCGGCCGGGTGCGGATCGTCGCCCTGGACGACGGGATCCTCGCCCGCTGCGCCGGGACGACGCCGCACGCCACGGTCCACCCCGACAACACCGCCTACGTCATCTACACCTCCGGCTCGACGGGTCGCCCGAAGGGCGTCGCCGTGAGCCACCGGGCCCTGGCCAACTACGTCGCCTCCGTCCCGGACCGGCTCGGCTTCGCGCCAGAGGGTGGCCGCTACGCCCTGCTGCAGGCGCAGGTCACCGACCTGGGCAACACCATTCTGTTCGCCAGCCTCACCCGCGGTGGCGAGCTGCACATCCCGTCCGAGGACGTGGTCACCGACCCGGTGAAGGTGGACGCGTTCCTGCGGGACAACGCGATCGACTACCTGAAGGCCGTGCCGTCCCACCTCGCCGCCCTCACCGCGGCCGGCGCCGACGTCATGCCGCGGCGCGCCCTGGTCCTCGGCGGCGAGGCGGCCAACCTCGCATGGGTCCGCGAGCTCCTCGCCAAGGGCACCGTCTACAACCACTACGGTCCCACCGAGACCACCATCGGCGTCCTCACCACCCGGCTCGAGCCGGGCGACACCGTCCCGATCGGCACGCCCATCGGTGACATCCGCGCGTACGTCCTCGATGCCGCGCTCCGGCCGGTCCCCGCCGGCGTCGCCGGTGAGCTCTACATCAGCGGCCCGGGAGTAGCCCGCGGCTATGTGAGACGCCCGGGGCTGACCGCGGAACGTTTCGTCGCCTGCCCCTACGACGGTGGCGGCCGGATGTACCGGACCGGTGACCGCGCCCGCTGGAACACCGCCGGGCAGATCGAGTTCCGGGGCCGCACCGACGACCAGGTCAAGATCCGCGGCTACCGCGTCGAGCTGGGCGAGGTGCAGGCCGTCGTCGCCGCCCATCCCGAGGTCGATCAGGCCGCCGTCGTCGCCCGTACGGATGACGGCGGTGAGCAGCGCATCGTCGCCTATGTCGTCAGCGAGGACGCCGAGGACGACCTGCCGGGCTCGGTGTCGACGTTCGTGGCCGCCCGGCTGCCCGCCCACATGGTGCCGGTCGTCGTCGTGCTCGACGCCCTGCCGCTCACCAGCAACGGCAAGCTCGACCGGAAGGCACTGCCGGCCCTCGGCCTGACCGCCACCGCCGATGCCCGCCGACACTCGACCGACGTGCGGGAGGAGATTCTGCGCGTCGCGTTCGCCGAGGTGCTGGGCCTGCCCATGGTGGGGCCCGACGACGACTTCTTCTCTCTCGGCGGCCACTCCCTGCTCGCCGTGCGTCTCATCAGCCGGATTCGCACACTGCTCGGCGTCGAGGTCGAGGTCCGGGTTCTGTTCGAGTCGCCGACGCCGGCCGGGCTGCTGGCCCGGCTCGCCGAGGCGGACGAGGCCCGCGCACCGCTCACCCCCCGGCCACGGCCCGACCGGGTGCCGGTTTCCTACGGACAGCGGCGGCTGTGGTTCATCGCGCAGTTGGAGGGGCGCACCTCCACCTACAACATCAGTAGGTCCGTCCGGCTCACCGGCACGGTGCACCCGGAGGTCGTCGAGGCCGCCCTGCGTGACGTCCTCGACCGGCACGAGGTGCTGCGTACCGTCTATCCGGTCGTCGACGGCGAGCCGTACCAGCTGATCCGCGACGTGCGTGACCTCCCGCCGTTGCTGACCACCGCCACCCACCCGATCGAAGCCACTGCCGCCGTCGCGCTCGCCGAGGCGAACGAACTCGACCTGTCCACCGACGTGCCGCTGCACGCCTGGCTCTTCACCGAAAGCCCCGACGAACACCTCCTCGTCGTCGTCGTGCACCACATCGCCACGGACGGCTGGTCGTGGGCGCCGCTGGCCCGCGACTTCGCCACCGCCTACGCCGCGCGCAGCGAACACCGCGCCCCCGACTGGGCGCCGCTGCCCGTGCAGTACGCCGACTTCGCCTTGTGGCAGCACGAGGTGCTCGGCGACATCGCCGACCCGGGCAGCGTCATCGCCCGGCAGGTCGCACACTGGCGCGACGCGTTGGCCGGTGCCCCCGAGGAGCTGTCGCTGCCATTCGACAAGCCCCGCCCGGCGGTCGCGAGTCATCGGGGCCACGCCGTGCCGGTGCACATCCCGGCCGAGGTGCACGCCCGACTCATGGAGATCGCCCGCACCGAGGGCGTGACACTGTTCATGGTCCTGCACGGGGCGCTCGCCACCCTGCTGTCCCGGCTCGGCGCTGGCGACGACATTCCGATCGGCTCGGCCATCGCGGGACGTACCGACGAGGCGCTCGACGGGCTCGTCGGCTACTTCGTCAACACCTTCGTCCTGCGTGCCGACCTGTCGGGCGACCCGTCGTTCGGCGAGACGCTGCGCCGGGTACGAGAGACCAGCCTGGCCGTGTTCGGCAACCAGGACGTGCCGTTCGAGCGGCTCGTCGAGGAGTTGGCGCCCACGCGCTCGCTCGCCCGCCACCCGCTGTTCCAGGTGATGCTGCTGCTGGAGAACACCGCGGAGGTCACCGTCGACCTGTCCGATGTCGACAGCGGCCGGGGAGCGCCCGGTGGTGCGGCGACGGTCAAGTTCGACCTGGATTTCAGCATGGCCGAGACCCGCACGGCGGACGGCGCACCGGCCGGACTCGTCGGCCGGCTCACCGGTGCCGTCGACCTGTTCGAGGCCGCCTCGGTGGAGCGCATCGCCGAGCGGTGGGCCCAGCTGCTGCGAATGCTCGCCGCTGACCCGGCGCTGCGCCTCGGTGCCGTCGACCTCTTCGAGGAGGCCGAACGCCACCAGGTTCTGCGCGACTGGAACGACACCGCCCTCGACCGGTCGGGCGATACCGTCGTCGCACTGTTCGAGGCGCAGGCGGCGCGGACGCCGGACGCCACCGCGGTGGTGTTCGCCGCCGTCGAGCTGACGTACGCACAGCTCGACGCGCGGGCGAATCGGCTCGCGAGGTACCTCGTGGAACGCGGTGTCGGCCCGGAGTCGATCGTCGCCACGGTCTTCGAGCGGACCGACGACCTGATCGTCGCGTTGCTCGGTGTCATCAAGGCCGGCGGCGCGTACCTGCCGATCGATCCGGCCTACCCATCGGACCGCACCGCCTACGTCATCGCCGACGCGGGTGTCGTGTGCCTGCTCACCAGCACCGATCTGCGCGATCACCTGAGCGGCTTCGGCGTCGACTCCGCCGGCGGCGTTCCGGTGGTGTTCGTGGACGCTCCGGACGTCGCCGCCGACCTGGCCGGGCGCGATCCAGCCCCGCTGGGCGTGGCGCTGCGCCCCGAACACCCGATGTGGGTGATCTACACCTCTGGCTCCACCGGGCGGCCGAAGGGCGTCCTCGTCGAACATCGCGCCATTGAGAACTTCCTCGTCGCGATGCAGGACCGGTTCCGCCTGAGCGTCGATGACCGGCTCCTGGCGGTGAGCACCGTCGGGTGCGACATGGCCGGCTTCGAGTTCTACCTGCCGCTCGTCACCGGTGCGCGGATCGTGCTCGCCTCGCAGGACCAGGTGCTCGACCCGTGGGAGCTGCGCCGGCTCGTCCGTGACTCCGGGACCACCATCGTCCACGCGACTCCCAGCCTCTGGCGTGGCCTCGTCGCCGACACCGACGATCCCGTCGACTGGACCGGCGTCCGGGTCATGGTCGGTGCCGAGGCGCTGCCCTCGGACCTCGGCCGCACGCTTGTGGAGCGCGCTGGCGGTTTCGACAACCTCTACGGCCCGACCGAGACGACGGTCTGGTCGACCGCACGGCACACCACGACGGACGCGGTCGACATCTCCGCGATCGGCGGACCGGTCGGCAACACACAGGTCTACGTGCTTGACGCGCACCTTGCCCCGGTGCCGCCCGGAGTGGCCGGCGAGCTCTACATCGCCGGTGACGGGCTGGCCCGCGGCTACCTCGGCCGGCCGGGGCTCACCGCCGAGCGGTTCGTCGCGCGTTCGTACGCCGACGCTGGCGAGCGGATGTACCGCACCGGCGACCTCGTCCGCTGGAGCGCCGACGGTGAGCTCTCCTTCGTGGGCCGCGCCGACGACCAGGTGAAGGTACGCGGGTTCCGGGTCGAGCTGCGCGAGATCGAGGCGGTGCTCGCCGCCCACGAGGGTGTCGGGCAGAGCGCCGTGCTGCTGCGGGAGGACACCCCGGGGGACCGGAGGCTCGTCGGCTACGTCGTCCCGGCCGACGGTCGGGACGTCGATCCGGAGCTCGGGCAGCTGGTCCGCGCCGCGGCACAGGATCGACTGCCGGGGTACATGGTGCCGGCCGCGATCGTGGTTCTCGACCGGTTCCCGCTCATGCCCAACGGCAAGCTGCACCGTAAGGCGCTGCCGCGGCCCGAGTACGACACCGGCGACGTTACCCGCACTCGCAGCGACGCGGTGATCGAGGACACCCTGTGCGAGGTGTTCGCCGAGGTGCTCGGCGTGCCGAAGGTCGGGGCCCACGACGACTTCTTCGCCCTGGGCGGGCACTCGTTGCTCGCGGTGCGCTGGGCGGAGCTGCTGCGCGAACGGGGCCTGACGTTCGCCGTACGCGACCTCTTCGTTGCGCCGACGGTCGCCGCGCTCATCGAACGGATGGATCTGTCCACGATGGCCGACGGGCTGGACGTCCTGCTGCCTATCCGGACCAAGGGTGATCAGCCGCCGGTCTTCTGCCTGCCGCCCGCCGGCGGGCTCAGCTGGAGCTACAGCCCGCTCTCCCGGTTCGTGCCGAAGGACACCCCGCTGTACGGGTTGCAGGCGCCAGGTCTGGACGGCAAGCGCCCGCTGTCGACGTCCCTGCGCGATGCCGCCACCGTGTCGCTCGAGCACATCCGTTCGGTGCAGCCCACCGGGCCGTACCACCTGCTCGGCTGGTCCTACGGCGGCGTGCTCGCCCAGGAGATCGCCGTGCAGCTACAGGCTGCCGGTGAGACCGTCGGAGCGCTGATCATCCTTGACCAGTACCCCAAGGACCCGGGAATCCAGGCGGTTATCGGCGACGAGCCCGCACCCGACGAGGAGACCCAGCTCGCGGCGCTCACCGAAGTCGTGCGCAAGGAGGCCGGTGCCGTGCTCGGCAACGCTCCCGACGAGGAGCTGCGCCGCTTCGCCGTCCTTTGGCGCAACAACTTCACCTGCATCAACGCCCACGAGTACGGCCGGTTCGACGGCGACGCGCTGCTGGTCGTCGCCGACCGGAACATCCCGGAGGGCGCGCCGACGGGCGAGTTGTGGAAGCCGTACATCACCGGCGAGATCAGCGAGGTCCGACTGCCCTGCGGGCACGAGGACCTGAACACTCCGGCCATGCTGGGCCAGATGTGGGCCGCCGCCGCGAGGTGGTTGGGTCGGAACGGGGACGCGGCCAGCAGCTGACCCGCGGCCGGAGCCCGGGGCGGCACGCACTGCGGCGGGCCGGTCTGGCACCTGGTTCGACGCCAGCCGAGCAGGCGTGGCGCCCTCACCTGGGCGCCGCCTGCTCGGCTGGCGGCCAACCTCCTGCCGGTGAGGGCACAAACGCCGATGACGGCTGGTCCCGGGCACCGTGGCCCGGGACCAGCCGTCGCCTACGCGTTGACGCGGGGCACGCCGCGCGTCAGCCGTCCACCCAACCGTGGGAGCGGCTGAACTCGATGAACCTCTTGCGTACCTCGATGATCTGGGAGCCGGTCAACGACGGCGCGCACTGCAGGAGCATCTCGGTCACGGCCCCGACGAACTCGGCGGATGCGAGAACGTCGCACATCTCTTCGTCGCCGTCCGTGCGGACCCGAGGTCGGATCTCGTCTCCATGGGGCGACGCGGGCGGTGTCTCGGCCGTTTCCAGAACTCGGACCGACCGGGCGCGCAGTCCGCGGTCGCCATCTACGGCGTCATACTCGATCGGCAGGCCGATCCGCACCAGTTGGCGTTGCTCGCCGAAGTCGTTGGCATGGAAGAAGACGTCCTCACCGCCGCCCGTCGGGGCGATGAACCCATAACCACGCACATCATCGAATCGGATGATCTTACCCACAGAAGACATCACACCACCACGTATGCTCAAACGCCTGAACGCCTACCGACAAGGTTGCCATCCGGGTTCACGCAGGTGAACCGGTTGGCGGTGAAGGACCTACGGGTCCTTCGGTGACGCACTACGTGACGCCCTGTCCAAATCCCGTATCTGAACACGCGTCCATTCCCACGGACTTCCGCACTATTACCCAGCATCTCCCGACGGGCGGACCCGACGCCATTGCCCGGGCTTGTCGGGGGCCTATTCCCTGGCCCCAGGATGACGATCTCCCACTGCCCTCCCCATGTGGTCAGGATTCACCACTTCCACCACGCCCGGGAACCCGATGGTCGGGGATCACGCGGCGAAGCATGGCGCGATCATCTTACGCCGGCGAACCGAACCCGTCTGCGACGGAACACGCGCGAATGCCATCGCGGGGGCAATGGCGCCGCCCGCCGATCGGTCCGGCGGGGCCGCCGCACGGACGTGTCCAACTGCGGACCACCCCGGTTGTACGACAGCGGTACGCGCATCGAGGGCCGTCACCGAGCCCGCGATCGTTCCCGCTATCCGCGCCGGCCGCCACCGGGCAACGCGCGCTCATGCTCCCCTGGAGGGAAGGGCTCCCCGTTCTGTCGAGGTCTCGGTGTCGTCGCCGACGCGTCCAGCTCGTCCGACCTCCCCGGTCGGCGGGTGCCGCGGCGAAGCCCGGTGGAAGACCGCCACCAGGCCGGCCAGGGTCAGCAGGAACAGCGGCACCCACACCAGGCGGTGCAGCAGCCACCGGCCGTCGGGTGTGTCGAGCAGACCGGGCAGATGCCGGCCCACGAGCAGGCCGGCGAAGACCACCAGCAACATCGCGGTCTGGTGCCAGCAGAACAACTCCATCGCAGTCCGGTTCAGCAGGGTGACCGTCCTCGCCAGCCGGGGGCGACGCAGCGGTCCGGCCAGCCTCGCCCGCAGGAGGAGGAATACCCCGAGTTGGGCGAACGCCAGTGACACTGTGAAGAGCGACGGCGGGTCGAGATTGGACCACCGGTCTCCGGGAACGCCGACGGCGCTGGCCGGATACCCGACCACGAGCACCAGAAGCGCCCCGGCCGTGCCGCCGAGGGCCAGCAGGCCCGCGCCCGCATACCGGGGCAGTCGGTTCTCGGCCATCGCGATACCCAGCAGATAGGGCACCGACCAGCCGATCACGGTGACCGCGATCTTCCACCCGAGCGGCAGACCGTTGGCGCGCAACCCGTCGGTGATCCCGACGACGCAGATCGCCGGCAGGATCGACCACAGCCCCCACCGGGCCACGAGCTTGATCAACGGCGTGGTGAGCGCCACCAGCGCGAGGTACACCGGCAGGAACCACAGGGGATGGGTGACGAGCGACGTGACGACGTGCTGGGTTCTCGCGGGTGCGTCGATGGCGTCCAGGAGCAGCAGAGCCGGCACCCACACCGCGGCGAACAGCAGCAGCGGCCGGACCAGCCGGTGGTACCGCGCGCCCAGCCGTGGCACCCGCGCCCAGCGGGCCCGGTGGCCCTCCCGCGTGCGGGTCGGGTCCGCCTTCGCCCGCCGCCGCGACCGGGCGGCCGCGTAACCGCCGGCGAAGAAGAACAGCCCGAGGGTCTGCAGGAACCAGCTCGCCGGCGCGAACTGCGGGATGTACGACAACGGGCTCTCGCCGTGCAGCGTCGACGGCAGGTAGGGATCACTGACGATCGCGGAGACCATCCAGTGCCCGAGCACCACGCCCAGGATGGCGACAGCCCGCAGCGCGTCCACCGTATGGTCTCGATGGGCCGGTGTCGACGTTCCGTCTGTCCGCTCAGGTGCCACACCCGGGATGGGCCGTCTACAGGTATCGGTCATGGTGTCTCCCGTGCGTCGGTGCCGAGCAGTGCGATCGAGGTGAGGCTGGCCTGCGACCGCGTTCCCACCGCCAGGTAGTGGTCGTGGTCCGGAACGTCGTCGGCGGGGAAGATACTGGCCCCGAATCCCGGTGTGGCCGGCTGGGTGCCGTGGCCGAGGCCGCGCAGGCGGGCACCCGGCACCCAGCGCATGTTGTCGCGCGGGGAGAGCGCGGCCCAGACGCGTGCCTCGGTACCCAGATCCGTTGCCCTGTCCACCCCCATGCCCGGGCTGCCGAAGGCCGCTATGTCGGTCACCTGGACCGGCAGCCGGTGCGCTGCGAGGCCGATCACCGTCGATCCGTAGCTGTAGCCGAGCAGGGCGATCGTGGCTTGCGGACGGAGCAGGGTCAAGCCGGCTACGAAGCGCTCCAGGGCGGCCGCTCCGGTCTCGGCCAGATCCTCACGCGCGGCGGAGAGGTCCACCCCGTCCGGGGCGTCGTATCCCAGCCAGACCACGACCGCGAAGCTCTCCGCCGGTACCTGGTAGCCATGCGCGGAGTGGTACAGGTCCTGGCCCTGCGTCGAGGGGGACCGGGCGGGTTTGCCGCCGACGCCACGCCAGAAGTTGCCAGCTCGGTTGCCGGCCCCGGGCACCAGGACGGCGATTCGATCCGCGTGGTCGAGGTCGCCGAAGACCTGCGCGACCTGGCCCTGCCCTCGGGGGTCGAACAGGAGGTACTGTCCGGCCCGGTCCCCGTACGGCGGACCCGCCAGCGCCATCGCCCGCCGGTTCGCCTCGTACCGCAAACCCGGCGGAGCGCCGTCCAGATTTCCGACCACACCCGGGTACGAGGCCGCCAGTCCACGCTGCTCCTCGGCATCGAGGGTGGCGAGGAACGCCCGGATCTCGGCCGGCTCGGCACGCGTCGGGTCGGGCAGGTGTCGGGGATCGGCGAGCCAGGCTGCGGCGCCCACCGGCGGGGTCACCCGCACGGCGCCGGACGGTGGAAGCAGGTTGGCGGCGGTCGGTGCGAGAGATATCAGGACGCCGGTCAGCCAGGTGAGCAGGCTCCTGCGCCAGCGGCGGGGAACAGGACGGGTCACCGTTGTCTCCGGTCGGTGCCGTTCCGGACGTCGGTGACGAGACCTGCGGTATTCACGCCGGACTGGTCGACAAGTCGGTGCATACCTCTGACGGTGTCAAAGATGGGCAGTGATTGTCATCGGTCCGTCGATGACACTGAGGTGCCCGGGTTAGACCACTGGCTTAGGTCCGCGGACTGATGATGACGGCTGACGGGGCCGGATAGGATCGGCCCATGTCGGTCGTTGCCCCTGCTCAGCTGCCCAGAAGGGTCTTGGGGCAGTCCCCTTCCTGGCTCGTCTGGGGCAGCTTCGCCCTCTCACCCCTGCTGCTGTTTCTCTGGGTGAGAACCGGCAATCCGGCGAACTGGCCCCTTGGCCTCCGCTTCATCGTGCCCAGCCTGCTGATGGCGCTGCCGGTCGTCGGGCTGCGTCGCCGCCCGTTCGCCGCGCTGGTGGTGATGTTGCTCGACGTGGCGTTGGTGGAGCTGTTGACGTCCTCGGCGGTGATCTACGACGCGCAGTTCCACAGCGTGCTACGCACCATCCAGACCGCCGCGCTGGACGTCGCGGTCGGTTATGTCGCGGCTCTCCGGAAACCGCGGATCTCGGTGGCCACCGCGGCCTTCGTGCTGGTCGTGCAGCTGACGGTAGCGGTCGCGTTGCAGATCAGTCCGGCGGACCTCAACGAGCGGGTGACACAGAATCTCCTCGCCGTGACGGTCGCCTGGATGGTCGGCAACTCGGCGCGGCAGCGCCGGTTGTTCGCCGAGGCGCAGCGGGTCGAGGCCGCGGCGAGCGCGGTACAGGCCGAACGGCTACGGATCGCCCGGGAGTTGCACGACGTGGTCGCGCACTGTGTGGGGGTGGTCGCGATGCAGGCCGGCATGGCTCGACGGGTGTTCGACACCCAGCCGGAGGAGGCCCGCAACGCGCTGACCGAGATCGAGCAGACTGGCCGGGAGACGCTGGCGAGTCTGCGCCGGATGCTCGGTTCATTGCGTCGTGCCGACCTGAGTTCCGGCTCTGCACCACTGGATCCGGCGCCGCGCCTGAGCGACCTCGACCAGTTGGCCGAGCGGTCCCGGGCCCTCGGCGTGCAGGTGGAGGTCCGGTCGCGCGGCGCAGATTCACCCCTGCCGTCGGACATCGACCTGTCCGCGTATCGGATTATTCAGGAAGCGGTGACCAACGTGGTACGGCACGCCGATGCACGGCATTGCGAGGTCGTCGTCGACCGGCGACCGGACGAGTTGTCCATCCAGGTGATCGATGATGGCCGCGGCGCGGCCGGCACGGGCACCGGCTTCGGCATCGTCGGGATGCGGGAACGGGTCAGCCTGCTCGGCGGGGAGTTCGATGCCGGCCCTCGCCCCGAAGGTGGGTTCCGGGTGGAGGCCCGGATTCCACTGGTTCCCGTCCGATGACCGTCCGCGTGGTGCTGGTCGACGATCAGCCGTTGATCCGGAGCGCGTTACGGATCCTCATCGTCGACAGCGGCGACCTGACGACTGTGGGGGAGGCCGGCACCGGCGACGAGGCGGTCGCCGTGGTGAGCCAGACGCGGCCGGACGTGGTGGTGATGGACATCCGGATGCCGGGCATGGATGGCATCGAGGCGACCCGGCGCGTGATGGCCGGCCCCGACGCTCCCCGGGTACTGATCCTCACCACGTTCGACGACGACGAGTACGTGTACGCCGCGCTGCGCGCCGGTGCCAGCGGCTTCCTGGTCAAGGACACCGGACTGGACGAGATTCTCAGTGCCATCCGGGTGATCGCCGCCGGTGAGGGCCTGATGGCGCCGCGGGCGACCCGGCTGCTGATCGAGCAGTTCGTCCGGGGTCCGCAGTCCGCCCCGCCGCCCGTTCCGAGCCGCAGCGCCGACATCATCACCGAGCGGGAGCGCGAGGTGCTGACGTTGATCGGTCAGGGTAAGGCCAACAGCGAGATCGCCAGCGAGTTGTGGATCAGTGTGGCCACCGCCAAGGCGCATGTCGGCCGACTCTTGACGAAGCTCGACGCCCGCGACAGGGTGCAGCTGGTGATCATTGCCTACGAGATGGGGTTGGTCTCCACGTCCCGCTGAGGCGCTGCCGCCGACCCCGCCGACCCCGGCCGCCAGGTGCGCCAGCGAGGCGGTGCCTTCGGCCAGGTAGTGGTCGTGACCGGCCAACGGTGATCGCCGCCCGAGGGCGGACGACGGCCAGACCGTCGACGACGTGCAGCAGCTCGACGGCGCCGAGCGTGGCCAGCCGTTGTCGGGTGGCGGCCAGACCGACGCCGCCGGGCGGCCGGTAGCCCAGCCAGGCGATCACGGCGATCCGGGCGTTCCGGCCCTCAGCAGCGGCGACGGCGGCTCGGTGCAGGTTGCCGGCCTGCCCCGCCGGTGCCCGGTGTGCCCGCCCGCCCAGG
This sequence comes from Micromonospora matsumotoense, assembly GCF_900091525.1. Taxonomy (GTDB): domain Bacteria; phylum Actinomycetota; class Actinomycetes; order Mycobacteriales; family Micromonosporaceae; genus Micromonospora; species Micromonospora matsumotoensis. The sequence continues at coordinate 14,479 of NZ_FMCU01000032.1, read as the reverse complement.
CCCCGGCGGAAGTCGACCGACCCGAGTGTTGGCGCCCGGCACCAGCACGGCGATCCGGTCGGCATGGCACGGGTCGCCGTACACTACAGCTATCCGGCCGGCGTCCTCGTCGAACAACAGGTACTGCCCCTCCCACGAACGGTACGGCCCGAGGTGCATCTGTTGACGGTTCGCGGCGTATCGCAGTGCCGGTGGCGCACCCTCGAGCTGCCCGACGACATCGAGGTGGCGGCGGGCGAGCTCCGCACCCTCGGCGGGGACGAGATCGGAGAAGAAGCGGCGCACCGCCACCGGGTTGGGCCGGGACAGCGGCCACCCCGGTCGGTGGACACCGGGCGCGTTGGGGTGGACTGCCGGAGTAGGGCCAGCAGTTCGGGGCGGGCGGCCTTCCCGGCGGCCGGGTCCGCGGTGGCGGTTCCCGGGCGGACGAAAGGCGGCCGCGAAGATTTCTACGGGAGGGTGGAAGTCACCCGCTGACAGTGCCGTACGACCGATGGTCTGGGCATCCACCCGGTGATGAATACCCTCGCGGAGATGTCACCCGGGGGCGTAAGCCCCCGGGGGGTGCCGCTCCGGTAGACGATTGTCTAGTGTCGTGCGTGATCTCACGACCCCTGAATGTTGCGGAGAACTGGATGCCCGGCCTCAACCGACCGGCCCTCACCCACGCCCTGACCAACCTGGTTGCCCGTCACACGCGCTTCCTGGACAATGAGCTGCCGACCATGCGTACGCTTGTCAAGCGCGGTGACGTATGCGTCGACGTCGGGTCCGCCGCGGGCGTCTACACGCAGGCGCTCTCCCACCTCGTCGGCCCCAGCGGGCTGGTGCACAGTGTGGAACCGCTGTCGTTCTCGCACCCGCTGTGGACCCGGGTCTTGGCCGCCAAGGAGCGGCCCAATGTGCGTTATCATCCGATCGCGTTGGGTGCCGAGCCGGGCCGGATGGCGATGCGGGTGCCCTTCGGCCCAGGCGGGGCGGCGACGAGCCGCTCATTCCTGGACTGGCACTCGCAGGGCGTCGGCTCCAACGACGAGTTCACCCACCACGCCGACGTCATGGTCGACGTGCTCACGCTCGACGGCCTGGCGGAGAAAGTCGGTCTCACCAGGCTCGATTTTCTCAAGATCGACGTCGAGGGTGGCGAGCTGCACGTGCTTCACGGCGGTGTGCAGACCGTCGAGAAGTACCTGCCGAAGATGTACATGGAGATTGAGGAACGGCACACGGCCCGGTACGAGTACGGACCGGACGACATCGTGAAGTGGTTGCGCGAGCGTGGGTACACCATGTATTCGTGGCGCAACGGCTGGCACGCGACCGATCGGGTGCACGATCACGTCAACAACTACGTCTTCCGGGTGCCGCCTCGGTAGGGCCGGTCGGCGTGGCGGTGACGTCCCACTGACGGCAGCCGGCGAGGACCGGTAGGACAGGTGGCAACGACCATCCGCCGGCCCTTGCCGGCCGGGCCGTGCTGTCGTTCAGGCGCTTACCCGGGCCGGCGCACCGCCGGCCCGCTCGCAGACCCGGACGAACGGCAGCTCCTCGATCGGCCGCTCCTCGAAGTGAGCGAGGAACAGGTCGGCGGTTTCGCGCGGTCGTTCCAGGTGAACCATGTGGTCCGCGTCGGCGATCAGGGCGAAGACGCCGTGCGGGCTGGTCCGGGCGACCCGCCGCGAGATCTCGGGCGGGGTGTACGTGTCGTGTTCACCGGTGACGACAAGCAAGGGGGTCCGGATCGCCGGCTCGGGTTCGAGGTGATCGCGGGCCATCAGGCGCAGGGTGTTCTGCACGTACTTCTCGGCCTCGTCCGCCGTGATGGTGCTGAAGCGGCGATTGAGGATCCGGTCGACCCCGACGCGGTGCACGACGGTCCGGTCGGTGTCGGGGCACATGAACAGCGCCACCGTCGCCGCCGCGAACTCTTCCATGCGCTGTTCCCGCAGCAGCGTCAGGCTGTGTTCGACCGCAGGACGGATGGCATCCGGGATCGAGGTCAGACAGGCCAGGACGACGAGGTGGCCGACCAGTTCGGGATGACGTTGGGCCATCCGGTATCCGATCATCGCCCCGTAGGAGCCGACGGCCATGTCGACGTGTGTCACACCGAGTTCGTCGAGTCCCTGACGGAGGGTGTCGACCAGGAAGTCGGTGTCGTAGTCGGCGGGCAGGGTGTCCGCCGACCCTGAACCGGGCAGATCCACGGTGATGACGGGACGCGCCTCAAGGAGGAACTGCTCCAGCCTGCCCCACGACTCCTTGCGTTGGAACGCGCCCCCCACCAGCAGGACAGGGACGGCATCGGACACCCGCCCGACGACCGAACGAGTCTCGAAAACGAAGCCATCCCGAATGTGTTGACGGACAGTTACCTCTGGCTTGCTGCTCATGCTGATTCCTCTCTGACGACGACGGCAAGAGGGATGCGGCTCCTGGATGCCGATCGCTTTCAGCGGTGCCGAAACGTCCGTGGACGTGGTAATGAGCCACTCAAGCGGGCGGGCACGACTGCGGCGGGCCGTGTCGTTCAATTGCCCCTGCTCGTCAGTTGAACAGCGCCGTCGGAGCGTCTGCCAGGTGTTCGCCCGCACGCGTCCACACGATTGATCGGCCTCGGCAGATGGCCCATAGTCGTCGGCGACGTCCCTGAATTGTCGCTTCGGCGATCAGTTCGCGGTGAAGAGGAGACTGCACAGTGACGAATCCGTTCGAAGACCCCGACGCCAACTATCTGGTACTCGTCAACGACGAGGGGCAGCATTCATTGTGGCCGGTCTTCATCGAAGTCCCCGCTGGCTGGGAAACGGTTTTCGGTGAGGCGGGTCGACAGGACTGCCTGAACTACATCGAGAAGAACTGGACCGACATGCGCCCGAAGAGCCTGATCAAGGCCATGGAGGGCAACGGCTGAGGTCCGGCCGGATCCACTGCGTTCCCGGGGCGCCGGCCTGACAACCCGTGCGCCCCGGCCCTGGTGCACCGCGGGGACGTCGGCGACTCGTCGCCGGACAGCCGCGCACTGTGCTGATGGCGTCTCCTCGATCTGCCCCGGGAGGGTGCATGCGTTCGAAGCTCGGCCTTGATGTCGGCCTGGCCGACTCGTGCCGTGAGGTGGCTGCGGAAATCGCCCGTGACGTTGGCCAACGGACCGCCGGTAGGACCACCGTGTCGGTGGAGCGCACCGTCGCCCGTCTGCTCGGTGTGGACGGTGTCGACGCGCTCGACGTGCCGCTGCCGAACGTCCTCGTCGACCAGATCGAGGAGCACGGCGGGCTGGCCAGGGGCCTGGCCTACTGGCTCGGCAACGCCATCATCGCCACCGGTGCCGAGCCGCTGGAGATCGCCAAGCTGGTCGGCGCGGGCGAACTCGACCTTCACCACCTGCCCCTCGCCGAGGACCACCGGATTCGGCAGACCATCCGACAGCATGCCGCCGCGGCGCTGGAGAAGATTCGTGGCACCCGGGCCGAGCGTGCGACGTTCCGGGCCGGCCTGGACGGCGGCACCGCCGACGCGGTCGAGACCTACGTGCTGACGGCCACCGGCAACGTCTACGAGGACGTCGCGCACGCGGAGGCCGTCGCGGAGAACGGCGGGGACATCGTCGCCGTCATCCGGTCCACCGCGCAGAGCCTGCTGGACTACGTTCCCTTCGGCCCGACCACCGAGGGGTTCGGCGGCACCTTCGCCACCCAGGCGAATTTCGCCATCATGCGCGAGGCGTTGGACCGTTGGTCGCGGGCGAATGGCCGCTATGTCAAGCTCTCCAGCTTCTGTTCGGGCCTCTGCATGCCGGAGATCGCCGCCATGGGCGCCATCGAGGGCCTGGACAACATGGTCAACGACGCCCTCTACGGCATCCTCTACCGGGACATCAACCTGCGCAGGACGCTTATCGACCAGCGCTTCTCCCGGATGATCAACGGCTACTTCGGAGTCGTCATCAACACCGGCGAGGACAACTACCTGCGGACCGCCGACGCGGTCACCGCGGCGCCGTCCGTCGTCGCCTCCCAGATGATCAATTACTTCCTCGCCCGGGACAGTGGCCTGCCACCCGAGCAGATCGGTGTCGGCAACGCCTTCGAGATCCACCCGGACGTCACCAACGGCCTCCTGTACGAGTGGGCGCAGGCGCAACTGACCCGGGAGCTGTTCCCGGACTGTCCGGTCAAGTACATGCCGCCCACCGTGCACATGAACGGCAACCCGTTCCGCACCCATGCCGTCGACAGCCTGTTCAACCTTGTCACGGTCGCGACCAAGCAGGAGATACAGACCATCGGCGTACCCACCGAAGGTGTCTTCACCCCGCACATCCACGACCGCGTCCTCGGGTTGGAGAACACCCGTTACGTGGCCAACTTCGCCCGGGATCTCGGCGACGACATCGAGTTCCGCCCCGGCGGCATCATCCAGACCCGTGCCGCGCAGGTGCTCGCCGAGGCACATCAGATGCTGCTGGAGATCGCCGAGATCGGGCTGTTCGACGCGATCGGCAAGGGCTACTTCGGCAACGTGTCCCGGCATTACGACCACGGCCGCGGCGCCGAGGGCATCGTCGAGTTCGACACCGGCTACTACAACCCGTTCATGGAACTGATGGGGGTCGACCTCGATGCGTGAGACCGCTGACCTGTCCGCAGTCCGGCCGTACGGTGACCACCTCAACGACGGCCTCGTGCAGGTGACCTTCACCCTCCCGGTGCCGTACGGCCTGGCGGCCCGGCACGCGGCCCTGGAACTGGCCCGCACGATGCGGCTCACCGAGCCGGAGGTGGTGCACTACCAGCGGCTCTGCGACGGCTACACCTACTTCGTGGTGATCGGTCAGTGTCGGCAGTCGGTCGACTTCGCCACCCTGCGCGAGGGCGCGTTCGACATCCAGTACCTCACCGAGCACGAGATCGATCGGTTGATCGAGGAGCAGATCGGCCGGCGGGTCGTCGTGATCGGCGCCAGCACGGGCACCGACACCCACAGCGTCGGCATCGACGCGATGCTCAACCTCAAGGGCCTCGACGGCCGGCATGGACTGGAGGCCTATCACGGCTTCGAAGTCCACAACCTCGGTAGCCAGGTGCCCAACGCCCGACTGGTGGAGCGGGCGATCGCGGTGAACGCCGACGCCATCCTGGTGTCGCAGACGGTCACCCAACAGAATCTGCACCTGCACAACCTCACTGAGCTGGTGGAGATCGCCGAGGCTGAGGGGATCCGGGACCGGACGCTGTTGATCTGCGGCGGGCCGCGCGTCTCCCACGAACTGGCCAAGGAGTTGGGCTTCGACGCCGGGTTCTCCAAGGGCACCTACCCGGACCACGTCGGCACGTACATCGCCAAAGAGCTGGTGGCCCGCCGTGCGATCGCCTCGACGACCGCGACCGCGGGGTGAGCGCCCACCACCTGGCCGATCTTGTCACCGAGGCGCAGCGCGTCGCGGTCATTGGCCTTGCCAAGAACACGGGCAAGACCCGTACCCTGGTCGCGCTCCTGGCCGAGCTGCACCGGCGCGACCGTACCGTCGGGCTGACCTCGGTGGGACGCGACGGTGAGGCCACCGACGTGGTCGACCCGCGGATCACCAAGCCGCGCATCCCCCTACCGCCGGGTGGCCTGGTCGCCACCGCGGAGCCGTTGCTGCGCGCCGCGGGGCTGCCGTACGAGGTGGTGAGCCGCACGGGCTACTCGACGCCCCTCGGGCGGACCATGATCGCCCGGCTGCCAGCCGGCGGCGCGGTCGAGGTGGCGGGCCCCAGCTCCAACCGTGGCACCGCCGAAGTGACCGCGGCGATGCGGGAACACGGCGCCGACATCGTGCTCGTCGACGGCGCGATCAACCGTCGGGCGGCCTCCTCACCGGCCGTCGCCGACCTGGTGCTGCTGGCCACCGGCGCCGCCCTGCACACCGAGTTCGCGCAGGTGGTGGAGCAGACTGTCGCAGCGGCCGAGGTCTTCGCCCTGCCCTGTTCGGGCGACCCGGCGGTGTACAGCGCCGCCGCGACAGCGGCGGGCAGCGTCGCGATCACCGGCTCCGGAGCGGTCGTGCCCGTCGACCGGGCGCTCACCCTGGGCGGCGCCGGCGCCGACCTGAGCCGATTGTTGGCGGGGCCGGACGGGGCACAGCACGTCGTGCTGAGTGGCGCGCTGTGCGAGTCGTTCGCCGAGGAGATCCGGCGCGCGGCGCGCGGCCGCAAGGTCTCCCTCGTCGTGACGGACAGTTCCAAGGTCTTCCTAGCCCAGCGCACCAGCGACTGGTACCGCCGGCAGAACGTGTCAATCGAGGTGCAGAAGCCGACGGTGCTCGCCGCGGTCAGCGTGAACCCGGTCGCGCCGTTCTCGCACCGGTTCGACTCCGTCGCGCTGCGCACCGAGCTGTCCGCCAGGCTGCCCGGCCTCTACTTCTGCGACCTTGGGCCGCACGTCGACTGATCGCGCGGAAGGTAGCGCACGGGTCACCCGGCCCGGTCGGAAAGACCGACGACGCGGGTGCCGCGCTCGATTCGTCGACGTGCCCGGCGGGGCGCTCAACCACGCAGACGCACGGGCATCCGCTCGGGGCCGTTGACCACGATCGAGCGCAGTAGCGTGGGCTCCTCGGCCAGGTCGATCCGCACCGACCGGTTGATCAGCTCCTGGTAGAGCAGCCGTAGCTCGACCCGGGCCAGCACGTTGCCCACGCAGAAGTGCTCGCCGAACCCGAGCGCCAGGTGCCGGTTCGGCTTGCGGGTGACGTCGAAACGGTCCGGGTCGGCGAACACGCTCTCGTCCCGGTTGGCCGACGGCAACCACAGGGTCACCAGATCGTTCGCGGCCAGCGTCGTGCCCCGGATGTCGACCGGGCGAGTGACCGTCCGCACGATGTGGGTGGCCGTGGAGGTCCACCGCAGGACCTCGTCGACGGCGGACGGCAGCAGGCCGTGGTCGGCGGCCAGCATCGCCCACTGGCCGGGGTGCTCCAGCAACGCCAGCATGCCGCCGGATGCCGCGATCCGGGTGTTCTCGGTACCGCCGACCAGGAGGTTATCGCAGTTGAGGATCACGTCGTCGGCAGGTAGTCGCTCACCGTCGATCTCCGCCGTGGCCAGCACGCTGACCAGGTCCTCACCGGGCCTGCGCGCCTTGGCCATCCGCAGGTCGTCGAAGTAGGACATGATCTGCAGGTGGGCGATCCGCTGGCTGCCCGCGTCGCCGGCACCGAACGCCTGACTGGTGAGGCCGTAGAGCAGCTCCCAGTCGGCCTCCGGTATACCCATCATGTCGCAGATGACGTACAGCGGCAGCCGGCCGGCGATGTCGGTGACGAAATCGCAGGTGCCCAGCTCCAGCGCCCGATCGACCACCGTCTGCGCGATCTTTTCTAGCTTCGGTTCCAGGCTGCGCATCGCCCGTACCGCGAACCAGGAGTCGACCAGGTTGCGCAACTGGCGGTGCCGGGGCGGGTCGGTCAGCGCCAGCGTCCGGCCCCCGCCAGGGTCCTCCCCGTGTCCGGCCGGCCGTAGCAGGATTCCCTTGGCGGAGCTGAACGTCTCCGGGTCCCGGTAGGCGGCTCGTACGTCGTCGTAGCGGGTCAGCGCCCAGAAACCGGGCAGCTCGGTCGCGGGGTGTCGATAGACCGGCGCGTGTGCGCGCAGCCACCGCCACTGACTGAATGGGTCGCCGTTGCGATACAGGTCGGGATCGACCAGGTTGATCGTGGGGCGCGGTTCCAACTCGGCGGGCATGCCGAAACCTCACCACCACCGTGGCGGGGGCGTCGATACCGGTTCAACCGGCGAGTCGACGCAGTTGAACAGCTGTTGGTCATCTGGCGCCGGCGGAAGGCTACCGGCAGCATGATTCGCGGCCCACCCTGCGAGGCGGATGTTGTGGTGCCACGTCACGACCAGACGGTGCAGCGGATGAAGCCAGATTGCCGTCGTGCCCCGCCGTTCCGGTCGTTCGTCGAGCGATGGGAGAGTGCGGATGCCTGCAGCTGAGGGTGAACTCCGGGAACTGATGGCTGGCCAGCTCGGCATCTGGTACCTCCAGCAGTTCGCTCCCGAGAGCCCGGTCTACCACGTCGGGGAGTACCTCGAGATCCGTGGTCCGCTGGATGCTCCCCGCTTCGTGGAGGCGATGGGGCGGGCGATCCGCGAGATCGACACGCTGTCCATCCGCCTCCAACCGGTGGCCGGCGACCCGCGACAGTACGTCGACCACGCCCGGCCTGCGCCCACCGGTTTCGTCGACCTCAGCGGCGACGTCGACCCGGAGGCCGCCGCCGACCGGCTGATGCGGGCGGACCTGGCGCAGCCACCCGAACTCGACGGTGGGCCGCTGGGTAACTTCCAGCTCATCAAGCTGGCCGAGGACCGCTTCTTCTGGTATCAGCGGGCGCACCATCTCGTCGCCGACGGGTACGCCGGCGGCCTGATCGCCAGCCGTACCGCCACCGTCTACGCCGCCCTCGGAGCCGGTACCGATCCGGCCGAGGGCGCCCCCGACTCCGTGACCGTCCTGCTGGACGCCGACCGCGAGTACCGGGCCTCCGACGAGTTCGCCGCCGATCGGGCGTACTGGCGTGCCGTCCTCGCCGACCTGCCCCGGCCGGCCGGGGCCGAGGTGGCGTCGGGCCGGCGGCTCGCGGGCCCCGCCGCCCGCCACACCGACAACCTGCCCAGCGCGACATCGGTCGAACTGAAGGCGGCCGCCCGCCGGCTCGGCACCAGCCTGGGCGGCCTGATGATCACGGCCGCGGCGCTGTACCGGCATCGGGCCACCGGCGAGAACGACGTGGTGATCGGCGTACCCGTGCGTGGCCGCAACGGCCGGCAGACGCTCGCCATCCCCGGCATGACCTCCAACGTGATGCCGGTGCGCTGCCGGATCCGCCCCGACATGCCGGTCGGCGACGTGGTCCGGCAGGTCTCCCGGGCCGTCCGCGACGGGCTGCGCCGCCAGCGGTACCGCTACGAGGACATTCTGCGCGACCTGAAACTGCTGGACAGCAACGGCCTGTTCGGCCTCGAACTCAACTTCGTGTCGTTCCTCTTCCCGGTCGAGATCGCCGGCTGCACGACCACCGCGCTCAATCTCTCCAGTGGCGCCGTCCCCAGCGTCCGGATCAATGTCTTCGACGTCCCCTCAGCCGAGGGCACCCAGGTCACCGTCGAGGTCAACCGGGAGGCGTACCCGTCCCTGGCCGAAGCGGACGTCTGCCGCCGCTTCACCGCCGTGCTGGACTGGCTGCGCGGCGCCGAGTCGGACGAGCCGGTCGCCCACATCGACGTCCTCGACGCCGACGAGCGGGTCCGGCTGCTCGACACCTGGAACGACACCGCCGTCGCGCTACCCGAGGCCCTGGTGCCCGAGTTGGTGGCCGCCCGGGCGGCAGCCTCCCCGGACGCTGTCGCGGTGGTCTGCGGCGACGAGCGCCTGACGTACGCCGATCTCGACGCGCGGGCCAACCGGCTGGCGCGGTTCCTCGTCGCCCAGGGCGTCGGCGTCGAGTCGGTGGTCGCGCTGTGCCTCCCGCGCGGCGTGGCAGCGGTGGAGTCGATGCTGGCCGTCTGGAAGGCCGGCGCGGCCTTCGTCCCGATCGACCCGGACTACCCCCCGAACCGGGTGTCGTTCATGGTCGCCGACAGCGGTGCCGCGCTGGTCCTCGGTGTCAGCGACGTGCTCGACGAACTGCCCGCCACCCGGGTCCGGGCGGTCGCTGTCGACGACCCCCACACCGCCGCGTCGGTGGCGGCCTGCGTCGCGGATCCGCTGCCGGTCCCGACGGCTCGTGACGCGCTCGCCTACATCATCTACACCTCGGGGTCGACCGGGCGGCCGAAGGGCGTCGCCGTGACCCACGGTGGTCTCGCCAACTACGTCCTCTGGGCGGCCGGCGCGTACCGTGCCGCCGAGACCGGCGGCAGTGCGCCGCTGCACTCCTCGCTGGCGTTCGACCTGACCGTGACCAGCCTGGTCGTGCCGCTGATCTCCGGCGGCACGATCTGGGCCAGCCCGGCCGGCGGCGCCGACGGCCTGACCGACCTGATCCGGGACGCGGGCGGCTTCGGGCTGGCCAAGGTGGTGCCGGCGCACCTGCCGCTGCTGACCGCTGCCCTCACCGACACCGAGGTGGCCCGCGCCGCCCGTACCTGGGTGGTCGGCGGAGAGGCACTGGCCGGCGCGGACGTGCGTGCCCTGCTGGCCCGCGCCCCCGACTCGGTGGTGGTCAACGAGTACGGTCCCACCGAGACGGTGGTGGGCTGCTGTGTGTACGAGGTCGCCGCCGGCGACCCGGTCGCCGCGTCGGTGCCGATAGGCCGACCGATCGCCAACACCCGGATGTACGTGCTCGACGGCGCGCTCAGCCCGGTGCCGGTCGGTGCCGCCGGTGAGCTGTACATCGCCGGAGCACAGCTCGCCCAGGGGTACGTCGGACGACGCGGCCTGACCGCCGAGCGCTTCGTGGCCTGCCCGTTCGGCAGCGCGCAGCGGATGTACCGCACCGGTGACGTGGCCCGGTGGACCACGGACGGCCAACTGGAGTTCCTCGGCCGCGCCGACGACCAGGTCAAGATTCGCGGCTTCCGGATCGAACCCGGCGAGGTGCAGGCTGTCCTCGCCGCCCACCCGTCGGTCGACCGCGCGGCCGTGGTGGCCCGCGAGGACATCGCCGGCGACCTGCGACTGGTGGCGTACGTCGTCCCGGACGACCCGGACGACCTGGGCGACGTCGATCTGCCGGCGGCGGTCCGGAAGTTCGCCGCCGTCCGGCTGCCCGAGCACATGGTGCCGGCCGCCGTGGTGCCGCTGGCGACCCTGCCGCTGACCGCCAACGGCAAGCTCGACCGTGCCCTGCTCCCGGCCCCGAACTACGGCGGGGGTGGCATCGGCCGGCGTGAACCTGCCGATGCTCGTGAGGAGCTCCTCTGTGCCGCCTTCGCCGACGTGCTCGAACTGCCCACCGTCGGAGTCGACGAGGACTTCTTCGCCCTCGGAGGGCACTCGCTGCTGGCCGTCCGGCTGATCAGTCGGATCCGGACGCTCCTCGGCGTCGACCTGGAGATTCGGCAGCTCTTCGACGCCCCCACCCCGGCCACTCTCGCCGCTCGGCTGGCCGGTGGCGGCCCTGGACGACCGCCGCTGCGCGCTGGTGTCCGCCCCGATCCGATCCCGCTGTCGTACGCCCAGCGTCGGCTGTGGTTCGTCGCGCAACTGGAGGGGCCGGGCGCCACCTACAACAGCCCCGTCGCCCTGCAACTGTCCGGCCCGGTGGATTCGGTCGCCCTCGACGCGGCACTGCGCGACGTGATCGGCCGGCACGAGGCGCTTCGCACGGTGTTCCCCACCGCCGACGGCGAGCCGTACCAGCGGATCCTCGATCCGAACGAGCTGCGCTGGGAACTCGCTGCTCGCGCCGTCGCGTCCGAGGACCTCGAGGCCGCGGTGGCCGCCGCGGCGGCGTACCCGTTCGACCTCGCCACCGAGGTGCCGATCCGGGCCTGGTTGTTCACCACCGCGCCCACCGATCACGTTCTGGTGCTCGTCGTGCACCACATCGCGAGCGACGGCTGGTCGGTCGCCCCGATGTCGCGCGACATCGCCACCGCGTACGCGGCTCGTCGGGTGGGTCAGGTGCCGGGGTGGTCGCCGTTGCCGGTGCAGTATGCGGATTTTGCGGTGTGGCAGCGGGGGTTGTTGGGTGTGGAGTCGGATGTGGGGAGTGTGGGTTCGCGGCAGGTGGGGTTTTGGCGTGGGGTGTTGGCGGGTGTGCCGCAGGAGTTGCGGTTGCCGGTGGATCGGGTGCGTCCGGTGGTGGCTGGTCGTGGGGGTTGTGGGGTGGGGTTGGTGGTGTCGGCGGGGGTGCATGCGCGGGTGGTGGAGGTGGCGCGGGTTGAGGGGGTGACGGTGTTCATGGTGTTGCAGGCGGCGTTGGTGGTGTTGTTGTCGCGGTTGGGTGTGGGGGTGGATGTGCCGGTGGGGACGGTGGTGGCGGGTCGTGTGGATGAGGCGTTGGATGAGGTGGTGGGGTTTTTTGTGAATATGTTGGTGTTGCGGACGGATGTGTCGGGTGATCCGTCGTTTGTGGAGTTGTTGGGGCGGGTTCGTGAGGTGGGGTTGTCGGCGTTCGAGCATCAGGATGTGCCGTTCGAGCGGTTGGTGGAGGAGTTGGCGCCGGAGCGTTCGCTGTCCCGACACCCGCTG
>NZ_FMCU01000032.1:0-2005 GCF_900091525.1 Micromonospora matsumotoense | reverse complement strand
AGGTGGGGTTGTCGGCGTTCGAGCATCAGGATGTGCCGTTCGAGCGGTTGGTGGAGGAGTTGGCGCCGGAGCGTTCGCTGTCCCGACACCCGCTGGCCCAGGTCGTGCTCACCCTGAAGAACACCACCGAGGACGGCCCGGTCCTGGCCGGCACGGTCGGCCGACCGTTTCCCACCGGACCGGCAGCGGCCCGCTTCGATCTCGAATTCAATGTCGAGGAGCGACGCGATGAGACCGGCGCTCCGGCCGGGTTGTCCGGACGGCTGATCGCCGCCGCCGACCTGTTCGACGTGGGAACCGCCCAGCGCCTCGCCGACTGGTTCGCCCGGGTGCTCGGTGTGCTGGTCGCGGACGTCGATCGGCGGCTCTCGTCGGTCGACGTGCTGGACGATGTCGAGCGCCGGCAGGTTCTGGTGGAGTGGAACCCGGAGCCGGTGGCGGTGCCGCAGTCATCGGTGGGTGACCTGTTCGCGGCGCGGGTGGCAGAGGCGCCGGCGGCGGTCGCGGTGGTTGCCGACGGTGAGCGGCTGACCTACGGCGAGTTGGATGCGCGCGCGGGTCGGTTGGCGAGCCTGCTGATCGGGCACGGGGTGGGGCCGGAGTCGCTTGTCGGCTTGGTGCTGGACCGGGGTCCGGACCTGCTGGTGGCGATGTTGGCTGTGGTGCGGGCTGGCGGTGCGTACGTACCGGTGGATCCGCGCTATCCGGCGGAGCGGGTGGCGTCCACGATCCGTGACGCGGAGCCGGTGGTGGTGCTGGCCACGACGGCGACGGCCGGACAGTGGAATGACTGCCCGGCGCCGATGATCATGCTCGACGACGGGGAGGTCGTGGCGAAGCTGGCCGGGTTGCCGGTCGCCGCGCCAGTGGCGGTGCGGCCAGACCACCCGCTGTACGTGATCTACACCTCGGGGTCGACTGGGCGACCGAAGGGTGTGACGGTCACCCACGGCAACGTGATCGGAATGTTCGCCGCCACGGCGGAGTCCTTCGGTGGGTTCGGGCCGACTGATGTGTGGTCCTGGTTCCACTCCGCGGCGTTCGACTTCTCGGTGTGGGAGTTGTGGGGGGCGTTGCTGCACGGTGGCAGGGTGGTGGTGGTGCCGTTCGAGGTGTCGCGGTCGCCGGGTGAGTTCGCCGCGTTGGTGGCCCGGGAGCGGGTGACGGTGCTCAGTCAGACGCCGTCGGCCTTCTACGAGGTCATGGACCTGTTGGACACCGGCGCGTTGCGGGCGGTCGTGTTCGGCGGCGAGGCCCTGAATCCTGGCCGGCTGGCGAGCTGGTTCGCCCGCCACGGTGCCCGGTCACCGCGCATGGTGAACATGTACGGCATCACCGAGACCACGGTGCACGTCACCTTCGAGCAGGTGACCGAGGGTGGCGTCGCCAGTGTGGTGGGTCGGGCGTTGCCGGGGCTGCGGGTGTTCGTGCTCGATGACCGGTTGCGGCCGGTGCCGCCGGGGGTCGCGGGCGAGGTCTACGTCGCCGGCGGACAGGTGGCGCGGGGCTATCTGGGTCGGGCCGGGCTGACGGGCGAGCGGTTCGTGGCCTGTCCCTTCGAGCCGGGTGTGCGGATGTACCGCAGTGGGGACCTGGCCCGGTTCAACGGTGCGGGTCGGCTGGAGTTCCTGGGTCGGGCGGACGACCAGGTGAAGATCCGGGGGTTCCGGATCGAGCTGGGTGAGGTGGAGGCCGCCGTCGCGACGGTGGGTTCGGTGGCACAGGCAGCGGTCGTGGTACGCGAGGACACCCCGGGTGACGCGCGACTGCTGGCCTACGTGGTGCCGGCTGACGGGGTGGACCGCGCCGGCCTGCCGGCAGTGGTGCGACAGGAGACGGCTCGGCGGTTGCCGGGACACATGGTGCCGGCGGTCGTGATGGTCATGGACGCGTTGCCGTTGACGACGAACGGCAAGTTGGATCGGGAGCGGTTGCCCGCGCCGCAGCAGGTGGCGGGGGTGGGGCGGGCGCCGGTGAACCCGCGGGAGGAGGTGATCTGCGCGGG
>NZ_FMCU01000042.1 GCF_900091525.1 Micromonospora matsumotoense | reverse complement strand
GCCCGTAGTCGGCCAGCATCGGGTCCATCAGGTGCGAGTGGAACGCGTGCGACACCCGCAACCGGCGCGTCTTCACCTCAAGCGACGCCTCCAACGCGGCAACCTGCTCCTCGGTGCCAGAGACGACGACGGCCCGGGGACCGTTCACCGCCGCCACGTCCACGTCACCGAGATCCAACTCGACAAGCGGCGCGGCGATCGCCAGCATCGCGCCGCCCGCCGGCAGGGCCTGCATCAGCCCGCCCCGGGCCGCCACGACACGGCAGGCGTCCGCCAGGGACCACACCCCGGCGACGTGCGCCGCAGCCAACTCACCGATCGAATGACCCGCCACGAAATCCGGCTTGAGACCCCACGACTCGGCCAGGCGGAACAACGCCACCTCGACCGCGAACAACGCCGGCTGCGTCCACCCCGTCTGATCCAGAACCCCGTCCGGATCGGTGAACATCACCTCCCGCAGATCACCATCCAGCAACGGCCCGAACGCCGCACACACCTCGTCCAGGGCGGCGGCGAACACCGGGAAGGCGTCCGCCAGCTCGCGACCCATGCCGACCCGCTGCGCACCCTGACCGGTGAACAGCACCGCAGTCCGGCCGGTGCTCAGGTGGCCGTGCACGCCCTGACCGGCGGCGAGCGCGCGGAGACCGGCGACGCCGTCACCGACGGCCACCCCCCGGTGTTCCAGCGCCGCCCGGCCGGTGCCGAGGGTCAGCGCGACGTCGGCGGGGTGCAGGTCGGTGTCGGTGAGGAAGTCGGCGAGGCGGGCGGCCTGGGCGGCGAGGCCGCTGGCGGAGCGGCCGGAGACCGGCCAGAGCGACACCGGCGCGGTGACGGGGTCGGTGACCCTCGTGGTGGCGGAGCCGGCCGTCGGCGCGGTGGCGGGGGCCTGCTCCAGGATCAGGTGGGCGTTGGTGCCGCTGATGCCGAACGACGACACCGCCGCCCGACGCGGACGACCCTCCACGGGCCAGTCCACCACCTCGGTGGCGAGCCGCACCTCACCCGCCGACCAGTCCACGTGCGGACTCGGCGCATCCACGTGCAACGTCTGCGGCACCACCCCGTGCCGCATCGCCATCACCATCTTGATCACACCCGCCACGCCCGCGGCAGCCTGCGTGTGACCCAGGTTCGACTTCACCGACCCCAACCACAACGGCTGCGCCCGGTCCCGACCGTACGTCGCCAGGATCGCCTGCGCCTCGATCGGATCACCCAACGTGGTGCCCGTACCGTGCGCCTCCACCACATCCACCTCGGCGGCCGACACCCGGGCGTTCGCGAGGGCCTGCCGGATCACCCGCTGCTGCGCCGGTCCGTTGGGCGCGGTGAGACCGTTGGACGCGCCGTCCTGGTTGACCGCCGAACCGCGGACGAGGCCCAGGATCTGGTGCCCGTGCCGACGCGCGTCGGAGAGCCGTTCGAGCACCAGCACGCCGACGCCCTCGGACCAACCCGTCCCGTCGGCCGACGCCGCGAACGGCTTGCACCGACCGTCCCGCGCCAACCCCTGCTGCCGGGAGAACTCCACGAACGTCTCCGGCGTCGCCATCACCGTCACCCCACCGGCCAACGCCAGATCACACTCACCCGACCGCAACGCCTGACCCGCCAGATGCATCGCCACCAACGACGACGAACACGCGGTGTCGACCGACACCGCCGGGCCCTCCAGCCCGAACGTGTACGCCACCCGACCGGTGACGATGCTGCCGGAGCTGTGCCCGGAGACGTAGTCGTGGTACATCACCCCGGCGAACACGCCGGTGGACGAGCCGCGCAGGGTGCCCGGGTCGATGCCGGCCCGCTCGAACGCCTCCCAGGACGTCTCCAGCAGCAACCGCTGCTGCGGGTCCATGATCACCGCTTCGCGGGGGGAGATGCCGAAGAAGACCGGGTCGAACTGGGCGGCGTCGGTGAGGAACCCGCCCTTGTCCACGTACGTGGTCTCCGGGCGGGTGCCGGTCGGGTCGTAGAGCCGGGCCAGGTCCCAACCCCGGTCGGTCGGGAAGTCGTCGACGGCGTCGGCGCCCTCGGCGACGAGCCGCCACAGGTCCTCCGGCGAGGTGATGCCGCCGGGGTAGCGGCAGGCCATCCCGACGATCGCCACCGGCTCGTCGGCGACGGTCGTGGTGACCCGCTGCACGGTGTCGGCGTCGTCCGGGCCGGCGATCTCGCTGAGCAGGTGCCGGGCCAGGTCACGCGGGGACGGGTAGTCGAAGATCAGGGTGGCGGGCAGCCGCAGACCGGTGCTGACGGAGAGCCCGTTGCGCAGCTCGACGGCGGTGAGCGAGTCGAAGCCCAGCTCCTGGAACGCCCGGCCGGCGTCGATCCGCTCGGCGGAGGCGTGCCCGAGCACCGTGGCCACCTGGCTGAGGACCAGGGCGGTCGCGGCGCGGTCGCGCTCCTCGGCGGAGAGCGCGGCGAGGTCCGCCGCCCAGCCGGTCGCGGTGGTCCCGGCGGCGCGCGCGGCCGTCCGGCGGGCCGGGCGGACCAGGCCGTGGAACGGCAACGGCAGGTCGTCGCCGAGGGCACGCAGGGCGGCCAGGTCGAGCCGGGCCGGCACCGCGGTCGGGTACGGGTTGCCGACGGCGGCGTCGAGCAGGGCCAGCCCGTCGGCGGTGGCCAGCGGCAGCACCCCACCCCGGGACATCCGCTCCCGGTCGGCGTCACCGAGCCGGTCGGTCATCGCCGAACCCTCACCCCACAGCCCCCACGCCAACGACACCGCCGGCAACCCGGCGGCACGACGGGTGACCGCCAGCGCATCCAGGAAGGCGTTCGCCGCCGCGTAGTTGCCCTGCCCCGGCGCACCCAGCACCCCGGACAACGACGAGAACAGCACGAACGCCGACAGGTCCCGGCCCCGGGTCGACTCGTCCAGCAGCGTCGCCGCGTCCACCTTGGGACGCAGCACCGCGGAGAGTCGGGCGGCGGACAGCGACGACACCACGCCGTCGTCCAGCACGCCCGCCGTGTGCACCACCGCCGACAGGTCCGGGTGGCCGTCGACCAGGGCGGTGACCTGGGCCCGGTCGGCCACGTCGGCGGCGACCAGCTCGACCTGCGCGCCGGCCCCGGTCAGCTCCGCGACCAGGTCGTCGGCACCCTCGGCGGCCGGGCCCCGGCGGGACACCAGCAGCAGCCGGGACACCCCGTGCGTCGCCACCAGGTGCCGGGCCACCGCCGTGCCGAGGGCACCGGTCGCGCCGGTGACCAGCACGGTGCCCGCACCGAACAGGGGGGTGTCCGGGGTGGACGGGGCGACGACCTGGCGGGTGAGCCGGGGCACCGAGACCACGCCGTCGCGGACCCGCACCTGCGGTTCACCGGTCGCCACCGCCACGGCGAGGGACGCGGCCACGTCCGCATCCGGGTCGGTGTCGATCAGCAGCAACCGGTCGGGGTTCTCGGCCTGCGCCGAGCGGAGCAGGCCCCACACGGCCGCCCCGGTCGGATCGGTCCCGTCGTCACCGACGGCGCGTCGGGTGAGCACCACCAGCCGGTGGGTGTCCGGGCCGGCCAGCCACTCCTGCACCAGGCCGAGCACCCGGTTCACCTCGTCGTGCACCGCCTCGGGGCCGGTGACGTCCCCGGCGGCTCCGGCGGTCAGCACCAACAGTTCGAGGTCGGACGCCGCCGGGTCCGACGTGGTCGGGGCGGTGCCGGTGGGCCGGGCGGCCGGGTGGTGGGCCCAGGGCGGGGTGGTCGTGGTCGTGGGGGTGCCGATCTCCTGCCAGGTCAGGTCGAACAGCGCGTCGGCGACCCCGCCGGGGCGGGCCACCTGGACGGGGCGCAGCACCAGCGAGTCGACCGTGGCGACCGGGGCGCCGACCGCGTCGGCGACCGCCACCCGTACCCCGGAGCCGACCGGGGTGAGCCGGACCCGTACCCCGGCCGCGCCGGTGGCGTGCAGGGTGAGACCGGACCAGGCGAACGGCAGCCCCCGGAAGGTGTCGCCCTCGGCGAGGCCGAGGGCGTGCAGGCCGGCGTCGAGCACGGCGGGGTGCAGGCCGAACCCGTCGGCGTCCACCCCCTCCGGCAGGCTCACCTCGGCGTAGAGCTCGTCGCCGCGTCGCCAGACCCGGCGCAGGCCCCGGAAGACCGGGCCGTAGACCAGGCCGCCGGTCGCCAGGTGGTGGTAGAGGTCGTCGGTGGGCACCGGTTCCGCACCGGCGGGCGGCCACTCGGTGAGGGCAGTCCCGGTGGTACGCCGACCGGCGGCGAGCACCCCGCTGGCGTGCCGGGTCCACGGGGCGTCGGTGTCGGCGCTGCGGGCGTACACCTGAAGGGTGCGGGCCTCGCCGGCGTCGGCGGGGCCGACCACGACCTGGAGTTGGACGGCGCCGCGTTCGGGCAGCACCAGCGGGGTTTCGATGGTGAGTTCGTCGACGGTCTCGACGCCGACCTGCGCGCCGGCGTGCAGGGCGAGGTCGACGTAGCCGGTGCCGGGGAAGACCACCGCGCCGTCGACGGCGTGGTCGGCGAGCCACGGGTGCCGGTCGAGGGAGAGCCGGCCGGTGAGGACGGCCCCGTCGGCGTTGGCGAGGGTGACGGCCGCGCCGAGCAGCGGGTGGTCGGCGGAGTCCAGCCCCATGGCGGTGGCGTCGCCGGGGTCGGCCGGGGCGTCCAGCCAGAAGCGTTGGCGTTGGAAGGCGTAGGTGGGCAGGTCGACGGACCGGCCGCCCGGGTTGACCGCCGCCCAGTCGAGGTCGACGCCGCTGATCCACGCCTGGGCCATCCCGGCGGCGTACGCCTCGACCTGCGCACGCTTGCGGCGCTGGAGCGGGATCGCGGTGGCGTCCTCGACGCAGTCGGCGACCATCGCGGTCAGCACACTGTCCGGCCCGATCTCGACGAACCGGGTCACCCCGCGCGCCGCCAGGGCGGCGACCGCGTCGGCGAACCGCACGGTCCCCCGCACCTGCCCCTGCCAGTACCCGGCCGACGCGAACTGCTCATCGGTGGCAAGGTCGCCCGTCGCCGTCGACACCAACGGAATGGTCACCGCATTGGCGGTCACCCCGTCGAGGACCCGCCCGTACTCGGCCAGCATCGGGTCCATCAGATGCGAATGGAACGCATGCGACACCCGCAACCGGCGCGTCTTCACCTCCAACGACGCCTCCAACGCCGCAACCTGCTCCTCGGTCCCCGACACCACCACCGCGCGCGGACCGTTCACCGCCGCCACATCCACGTCACCCAGATCCAACTCCGCCAACGGCGCAGCGATCGCCAACATCGCCCCACCCGCCGGCAGGGCCTGCATCAGACCACCCCGCGCCGCCACCACCCGACACGCATCCTCCAGCGACCACACCCCCGCCACATGCGCGGCGGCCAACTCACCGATCGAATGCCCGGCCACGAAGTCCGGCTTCAACCCCCACGACTCCGCGAGACGGAACAGGGCCACCTCGACCGCGAACAGGGCCGGCTGCGTCCACCCCGTCTGATCCAGCACCCCGTCCGGATCGGTGAACATCACCTCCCGCAGATCACCATCCAGCAACGGCCCGAACGCGGCACACACCTCGTCGAGGGCAGTAGCGAACACCGGGAAGGACTCCGCCAACTCACGACCCATCCCCACCCGCTGCGCACCCTGACCGGTGAACAGCACCGCCGTACGACCGGAAACCACCCGGCCGGACAGGCCACCACCGGCCGCCAGGGTCTCCAGGCCGGCCACGTCGTCGCCGAGCACCACGCCCCGGTACGCCGCGCTGCCCCGGGTGGTGCCGAGCGAGTACCCGACGTCCACCGGACGTTCGTCGGTGAGGAACTCCCGCAGCCGGTCCGCCTGCCCGGCGAGCGCCGCCGCCGACCGACCCGACAGCGGCCAGAGCACCACCGGCGGCTCGGCGGCCTCGACCGGCGCGACGGTCTCGACCGGCGGGGCCTGCTCCAGGATCACGTGCCCGTTGGTGCCGCTCACCCCGAACGACGACACCCCGCCCCGGCGCGGCTGGCCGTGGTCGGGCCACTGCCGCGCCTCGGCCAGCAGTTGCACGGTGCCGGCGGACCAGTCCACGTGGGTGGACGGCTCGCCGACGTGCAGGCTCTTGGGCAGGACGCCGTGGCGCAGCGCCATCACCATCTTGATCACACCGCTGACGGCGGCGGCGGCCTGGGCGTGGCCGATGTTCGACTTGACCGAGCCGAGCCAGAGCGGCCGGTCCGCCGGCCGGTCGTGCCCGTACGTGGCGATCAGCGCCTCCGCCTCGATCGGGTCACCGAGGGTGGTGCCGGTGCCGTGCGCCTCGATCAGGTCGACGTCGCCGGAGGTGAGGCCGGCGTTGGCGAGCGCCTGGAGGATGACCCGCTGCTGGGCCACCCCGTTGGGGGCGGTCAGCCCGTTGGACGCGCCGTCCTGGTTGATCGCGGAACCCCGGATGACGGCGAGCACCCGGTGGCCGTTGCGCTGGGCGTCGGAGAGCCGTTCCAGCAGCAGCATGCCGACGCCCTCGCCCCAGCCGGTGCCGTCGGCGTCCTCGGAGAACGGCTTGCAGCGGCCGTCGGAGGCCAGCCCCCGCTGCCGGCTGAACGCGACGAACGCGCCGGGCGTCGACATCACGGTGACGCCGCCGGCCAGCGCCAGGCCGCACTCCCGCTGGCGCAGCGCGTGCGCGGCCAGGTGCAGCGCGACCAGCGACGACGAGCAGGCGGTGTTGATGGTGACCGCCGGCCCCTCCAACCCCAGGCTGTACGCGACCCGCCCGGAGATCACCGCGCCGGAGCTGCCGGTGCTCATGTACGCCTCGACCGGCTCGGGCAGCACGGTGAGCCGGTCCCAGTAGTCCTGCCCGCCGCAGCCGACGAAGACGCCGACCGGGCCGCCGCGCAACGAGTCGGGGTTGATGCCGGCCCCTTCGCACGCCTCCCAGCTCGCCTCCAGCACCAGCCGCTGCTGCGGGTCCATCGCCAACGCCTCGCGGGGCGAGATGCCGAAGAACTCGGCGTCGAACTCGGCGGCGTCGTGGACGAAGCCGCCCTGCTGGACGTAGCTGCTGCCGGCGGTGTCCGGGTCGGCGTCGTAGAGGGCGGCGGTGTCCCAGCCCCGGTCGGTGGGGAAGTCGCCGATGGCGTCGACACCGTCGGCGACCAGCCGCCACAGGTCCTCGGGCGAGTTGACCCCGCCCGGGTAACGGCAGGCCATGCCGACGATCGCGATCGGGTCCTGCTCCTGCGACTCGACCTCGCGCAGCCGCTCCCGGGTGCGGTGCAGATCGGCGGTGACCCGCTTCAGGTAGTCGAGGAGCTTCTCTTCGTTCGCCATCCGAACCTCACCAAACTCGTTGCCAGCGGGACACGTTGCTCCGGGAGCGCGGTGGCGGCTCAGGTCATGCCGAGTTCCTTGTCGATCAGGTCGAACACGTCGTCGGCGGAGGCCGTTTCCAGCCGGTCGACCAGGGTGGTGCCCGCGGTGGTGCTGAGGGTCTCGTTGAGCTTCGCCAGCAGCGACTGGAGCCGGCCGGTGACCCGGTGACGTTCGATCTCCTCCGGCGTGAGGCCGGCGACGGTGACCTCCAGCCGGTCCAGCTCGGCGAGCAGGCCCCCGGCGGTGTCGCCGGTGTAGCCGAGTTCGGCCCGCAGCTGGTCGGCCAGTGCGGTCGGGTTGGGGTGGTCGAAGACCAGCGTGGCGGAGAGCCGTACGCCGGTGGCGGCGCTGAGCCGGTTGCGCAGCTCGACGGCGGTCACCGAGTCCATCCCGAGTTCCTTGAACGCGCGCTGCGGCTCGACCAGGTCGGCGTCGCCGTAGCCGAGGACGGCGGCCACGTTGGTGCGGACCGCCTCCAGCAGCAGGGCACGTTGTTCGGCCTCGGGCAGCGTGCCGAGCCGGTCGGCGAGCGCCGAGGACGACGCCGGGTCGGTGGCCCCGGTGTCCTCGGGCGCGGCGTCGGGCAGTTCGGCGAGCAGCGGCCGGGGCCGGGCCAGGGTGTAGATGGGGCCGAACCGGGCCCAGTCGACGTCGGCGACGACGAGGTGACTCTCGTCGTGGTCGAGGGCCTGACCGAGCGCGCCGACGGCGAGCCGGGGGTCCATCACGCCGACGCCGAGCCGGTCGAGGTGGGCGCCGACCTCACCGCCGGCCATCCCACCGCCGCCACCCCAGCTGCCCCAGGCCACCGAGGTGGCCACCGCACCCCGGGTCCGCCGTCGGTGCGCCAACGCGTCGAGGAAGGCGTTCGCCGTCGCGTACCCGGCCTGCCCGGCGCTGCCCCACACCGCCGCGCCGGACGAGAACACCACGAACGCGTCCAACGGCCGGTCCGCCAGCAACTCGTCCAGGTGCACCGCGCCGAGCACCTTGGCCCGGCACACGTCGGCGAAGTCGTCGAGGCCGGTCTGCCCCAACGGCACCTCGGGGTGCAGCACCCCGGCGGCGTGGAAGACGGCGGTCAGCCCGTCACCGAGGTCGGCCAGGAGCGCGGCGACCGCGTCCCGGTCGGCCACGTCGAGGGCGACGACGTCGACGCCCGGGTGCCGGGCCATCAGGTCGGCCGCGCCCGGGGCGGCCGGGCCGCGCCGGCTGGCCAGCACCACCCGCTGCGCGCCCTGCGCGACCAGCCACTCGGTGACGTGCCCGCCGACCCCGCCGGTGCCGCCGGTGACCAGCACGGTCCCGGTGGGTCGCCAGTGCCGCTCGGGCGTCCCGGTCACCGGGTGGCGGACCATCCGGCGGGCCAGCGGACCGGACGGACGCAGCGCGACCTGGTCCTCGCCGCCGCCGGTCAGCACGTCGGCCAGCCGGTCCACGGTCTCCGGCGTCCACTCGGCGGGCAGGTCGACCAGGCCGCCCCACCAGCCGGGGTAGTCGAGGGAGAGCACGGTGCCCAGGCCCCACAGCGCGCCCTGGGCCGGGTCCGCGACCGGCTCGAACCGGTCCACGCCGACCCCGCCGGCGGTGACGCACCAGAGCCGGCCGGTGAAGTCCGACGCGGCCAGCGCGTGCACCAGCGACACGGTGGCGGTGATCCCGGCGGACAGGCCGACGCCCAGCGGGTCGGGGCCGTCGTCCAGGGCGAGCAGGGAGAGCACCCCGGCGGGGGCCTCCCGGCCGGCGTGGTCGGTGCCGGTGACGGTGACCACCTCGGCGCCCCGCGCGGCCAACCCGTCGGCGAGGGTACGCAGCCGGTCGTCGTCGGCCAGCGTCGCCGGGGCGACCACCCACCACACGCCGGTGAGCTGCCCACCGGCCGGCAGCTCGGTCGGCCGCCATGCCACCCGGTAGCGCCAGCCGTCCACGGTGGTGACGTCGCGCTGCCGGGACCGCCACGACGTCAGGCCGGGCAGCACCTCGCCGACCAGCGCGCTGTCGACGCCGAGGCCGTCGGCGAGCGTGTCGACGTCGGCGCGTTCCACCGCGTCCCAGAACCCGGCGTCGGTGCCGCCACCGGCCGGGGCGGCGGTGGCCGGCGCGATCCAGTAACGCTGGTGCTGGAAGGCGTAGGTGGGCAGGTCCGCCCGGCGGGTGCCGGGCAGGGCGGCGGCCCAGTCCACCGCGACGCCCCGCACGTGCAGCTCGGCCAGGGAGGTGAGCAGCCGGTCCAGGCCGCCGTCGTCGCGGCGCAGGGTGCCGGTGACCACCGTCGGGTGGTCCGCCGCCTCCAACGTCTCCTGCATCCCCATGCCGAGCACCGGGTGCGGGCTCACCTCCACGAACCCGGTCCAGCCCTGCCCGGCGAGAGAGCGGATCGCCGGGTCGAACCGGACCGTGTTGCGGAGGTTGTCATACCAGTAGCGGGCGTCGAGGGTGGCGGTGTCCACCCAGTCGCCGGTGACGGTGGAGAGCATCCGGATCGTCCCGGTACGCGGGTTGATCGGGGCCAGGTCCTCCAGCAGCCGGTGTTCCAGCGCCTCCACCTGCGCGGAGTGCGAGGCGTAGTCGACGGCGACCTGCTTGACCCGGACCCCCTCGTCGGTGAGCGCGGCGATGAGTTCGCGCAGCGCCTCCGGGGTGCCGGAGACCACCACCGAGCCGGCCCCGTTTACCACGGCGAGGGAGATGTCGCCCGCCCACCGGGCGATCCGCTCCTGCGCCCGGTCGGCGGGCAGCCCGATCGAGACCATGCCGCCCCGACCGGCCAGCTTCTCGCCGATGGCCCGGCTGCGCAGGGTGACCACCCGCGCCCCGTCGGCGAGGGACAGCCCGCCGGCCACGCAGGCGGCGGCGATCTCACCCTGCGAGTGGCCGACCACGGCGTCGGGTTCCACGCCGTACGCCCGCCAGGTGGCGGCGAGGGAGACCATCATTGCCCACAGGGCGGGCTGCACGACGTCCACCCATTCCAGCGACGGCGCACCGGGCACCCCGCGCACCACGTCGAGCAGGTCCCAGTCGACATAGGCGCGCAGTTCGGTGGCGCAGCGGCGCATCTGCGCTTCGAAGACCGGCGAGGAGTCCAGCAGCGCGGCGGCCATGCCGACCCACTGGGCGCCCTGGCCGGGAAAGACGAAGACGACCCGGCCGGCGGCGTCGGCGGTGCCGGTGACGGCGTTCGGCGCGGGCTGGCCGGCGGCGACCGAGGCGAGCCCGGCCCGCAACTGCGGCAGGTCCCCACCGAGCACCACGGCCCGGTGCGCGAGCCGGGCCCGGCCGACCAGCGTACGGCCCACTGCGGCGGGGTCGGCCGGAGCGGCGTTCAGGTGGGACAGCAGCCGTTCGGCCTGGGCACCCAGCGCCCGGTCGGTGTACCCGGAGACCACCCACGGCAGCACGGTGGGAGTGGCCGGCTGCGCTTCCTCGTCGGCCGGGGGCACCTCCTCCAGCACCACGTGGGCGTTGGTGCCGCTGATGCCGAACGAGGAGACCGCGCAGCGGCGGGCCCGACCGGTCTGCGGCCAGTCGACCGGCTCGGTGAGCAGCTTCACGGTGCCCGACGACCAGTCGATCTCGCCGCTGGGCTCGTCGGCGTGCAGGGTACGGGGGAGCAGCCCGTGCCGCATCGCCTGCACCATCTTGATCACCCCGCCGACACCGGCGGCGGCCTGCGAGTGGCCGATGTTGGACTTCAGTGAGCCGAGCCAGAGCGGCCGGTCGGCGGGGCGGTCCCGGCCGTACGTGGCGAACAGCGCCTGCGCCTCGATCGGGTCGCCGAGCCGGGTGCCGGTGCCGTGCGCCTCGACCGCGTCGATCTCCTGCCCGGCGAGCCGGGCGTTGGCGAGCGCGGACCGGATGACCCGGCGCTGGGAGGGGCCGTTGGGGGCGGTGAGGCCGTTGGACGCGCCGTCCTGGTTGATCGCGGAGCCCCGCACGACGGCGAGCACCGGATGCCCGTTGCGGCGGGCGTCGGAGAGCCGTTCCAGCACCAGCACGCCCGCGCCCTCGGCCCAGCCGGTGCCGTCGGCGGCGGCGCCGAACGCCTTGCACCGGCCGTTGAAGGACAGCGCCCGCTGCCGGGAGAACTCGACGAACGCGGCGGGGGTGCCGATCACGGTGACCCCGCCGGCGACGGCGAGCGAAGACTCCCCGGCGCGCAGCGACTGACACGCCCAGTGCAGGGCGACCAGCGACGACGAACAGCCGGTGTCGACGGTGACCGCCGGCCCCTCCAACCCGAGGGTGTACGACAGCCGGCCGGAGACGATGCTGCCGGCGCCCCAGCTGTCCGGGTAGTCGTGGTAGACGACGCCGGTGAACACGGCGGTGGGGCTGCCCTTGAGCGACAGCGGGTCGATGCCGGCCCGTTCCAGCGCCTCCCAGGACGTCTCCAGGAACAGCCGCTGCTGCGGGTCCATCTCGGCGGCCTCGCGGGGCGAGATGCCGAAGAACGTCGGGTCGAAGTCGGCGGCGTCGTGGAGGAAGCCACCTTCCCGGGTGTAGCTGGTGCCGGGGTGGTCCGGGTCCGGGTCGTAGAGCCGGTCGAGGTCCCAGCCCCGGTCGGTGGGCATGCCGGAGATGGCGTCGGTGCCGGCCACGACGAGGTCCCAGAGGGCCTCGGGCGAGTCGACCCCGCCGGGGTAGCGGCAGCCCATGCCGACGATGGCGATCGGCTCGGCGGCGCGCTCCTCGATGTCGCGGAGCCGCTCGCTGGTCTCGTGCAGGTCGGCCGTGACCCGCCGCAGGTAGTCACGAAGCTTCTGTTCGTTGGACATCAGGAACCCATTCCTGGACGGGGCCGACGGAGCGGACGGATCATGAGGTGCCGAACTTGCTGTCGATGAAGTCGAAGAGGTCGTCGTCGGAGGCGGTGTCGAGGTCCTCGGTGACGCTGGCGACCTCGGCCGGGCGTTGACCGGTGGTCCAGGCCGCCAACAGGCCCTTGAGCCGCTCCCCCACCCCGGCCCGGGTGCTCTCGTCGAGGGCGGCGACCGCGTCGGCGTCCAGGGTGGACAGCGCGGCCTGGAGCCGGTCGAGGTCGTCGAGCAGGGTGACGCCCCCGGCGTCGGCGGGCACCAGCTCGGTGAGCAGTTGCTGGGCCAGTTCGGTCGGGGTCGGGTAGTCGAAGACCAGGGTGGCGGGCAGCCGCAGCGCGGTCTCGGTGGCGAGCCGGTTGCGCAGCTCGACGGCGGTCAGCGAGTCGAAGCCGGCCTCCTTGAACGCCCGCTCGGGGTCCACGTCGGCCCCGGAGGCGTACCCGAGGACGGCGGCGACCTGGTCGCGGACCAGCGCCAGGACGGTGTCGAGGCGGTCCGGTGACGGCATCGCGGCGAGCCGGCCGGCGAGGTCGGCGGTCGTGGCGACCGGGGCGGCCGGTTCGGTCTCCGGGTGGGCGTCGGGCAGCGCGGCGAGCAGTGGCCGGGGCCGGGCCAGGGTGTAGACGGGGGTGAACCGGGCCCAGTCGATGTCGGCGACGACCAGGTGGCTCTCGTCGTGGTCGAGGGCCTGACCGAGCGCCCGGACGGCGAGCCGGGGGTCCATCGGCGGGGTGCCCTGCCGGCTCAGGTGGGCGCTGGCCTCCCCGTCGGCCATGCCGCCGCCGGCCCAACTGCCCCAGGCGACCGACGTGGCGACCGCCCCCCGGGTCCGCCGCCGGTGCGCCAACGCGTCGAGGAAGGCGTTCGCCGTCGCGTACCCGGCCTGACCGGCACTGCCCCACACCGCTGCACCGGACGAGAACACCACGAACGCGTCCAACGGCCGGTCCGCCAGCAACTCGTCCAGGTGCACCGCGCCGAGCACCTTCGCCCGGCACACGTCGGCGAACTCCGCCACGCTGGTCTCCGGCAGCGACTTCTCCTGGTGCAGCACCCCGGCGGCGTGGAAGACGGCGGTCAGCCCGTCGCCGAGGTCGGTCAGCAACGCGGCGACCGCGTCCCGGTCGGCCACGTCGAGGGCGACGACGTCGACGCCCGGGTGCCGGGCCATCAGGTCGGCCGCACCGGGGGCGGCCGGGCCGCGCCGGCTGGCCAACACGACCCGGTCCGCGCCGTGGTCGAGCAGCCATCCGGTGAGGTGCGCGCCGATGCCCCCGGTGCCGCCGGTGACCAGCACGGTCCCGGTGGGCTGCCAGCGGCGTTCGGGGCTGCCGGCGGCGGGCCAGCGGACCAGCCGCCGGGCCAGCACCCCGGCGGTACGGACGGCCACCTGGTCCTCCGCACCGGTGGCGAGGACGTCGGCGAGCCGCGCCACGTGCTCGCCGGTCCAGTCGGTGGGCAGATCGACCAGGCCACCCCAGGAGTGCGGGTACTCCAGGGACAGCACGGTGCCGAGGCCCCAGAGCGCGCCTTGCGCGGGGTGCGGCAGGTCCTCGAACCGGTCGACGGCGACGCCGCCCACGGTGAGGCACCAGATCCGGCCGGCGAAGTCGGTGGCGGTGAGCGCCTGGATCAGCGCCACGGTGTCGGTGACGCCGACGGAGAGCCCGGCGTCGGTGGCGTCGGGGGTGTCGTCGAGGGCGAGCAGGGACAGCACCCCGGCGGGGGTGTCCCCGGCGGGCAGGTCGGTGCCGGTGACGGTGACGACGTCGGCGCCCCGGGCGGCCAGTCCGTCGGCAAGGGCGGTCACCCGCGCGTCGCCGGTCGATGCCGGCGGTACGACGAGCCACCAGGTGCCGGTCAGTTCCCCGCCGTCGGGCAGTTCGGTGGAGCGCCACACCACCCGGTAGCGCCAGTCGTCCACGGTGGACGCGTCGCGCTGCCGGGCCCGCCAGGCGGCGAGGCCGGGCAGCACCTCGGTGACGACGCCGGGGGCGACGCCGAGGCCGTCGGCGAGCAGGTCGGTGTCGCCCCGGTCGACGGCGTCCCAGAACCCACCGTCGGCGTCATCGGTGCCGGTGCCGGTGGTGGAGTCGGGCTCGATCCAGTAGCGCTGGTGCTGGAAGGCGTAGGTGGGCAGCTCGACCGGTCGGCCGCCGGGGTGGACGGCGGCCCAGTCGAGGTCGACGCCGGTGGTCCAGGCCCGGGCCATCCCGGTGGCGTAGGCGGTGACCTGGTCGCGGTCCCGGCGTTGCAGCGGAATGCAGGCGACCCCGTCGACGCTGTCGGCGGCCATCGCGGTGAGCACGCTGTCCGGGCCGATCTCCACGAACCGGGTCACACCCCGCGCGGCCAACGCGGCAACCGCGTCAGCGAACCGCACCGTCCCCCGCACCTGCCCCTGCCAGTACCCGGCGCTGCCCAACTCGGCCTCGGTCGCCAGGTCACCCGTCGCGGTCGACACCAACGGAATGGTCACCCCATTGGCGGTCACCCCGGCGACGACCCGCCCGTAGTCGGCCAGCATCGGGTCCATCAGGTGCGAGTGGAACGCGTGCGACACCCGCAACCGGCGCGTCTTCACCTCAAGCGACGCCTCCAACGCGGCAACCTGCTCCTCGGTGCCAGAGACGACGACGGCCCGGGGACCGTTCACCGCCGCCACGTCCACGTCACCGAGATCCAACTCGACAAGCGGCGCGGCGATCGCCAGCATCGCGCCGCCCGCCGGCAGGGCCTGCATCAGCCCGCCCCGGGCCGCCACGACACGGCAGGCGTCCGCCAGGGACCACACCCCGGCGACGTGCGCCGCAGCCAACTCACCGATCGAATGACCCGCCACGAAATCCGGCTTGAGACCCCACGACTCGGCCAGGCGGAACAACGCCACCTCGACCGCGAACAACGCCGGCTGCGTCCACCCCGTCTGATCCAGAACCCC
>NZ_FMCU01000006.1 GCF_900091525.1 Micromonospora matsumotoense | reverse complement strand
GGGGGGGGGGGGGGGGGGGGGGGGGGGGGGGGGGGGGGGGGGGGGGGGGGGGGGGGGGGGGGGGGGGGGGGGGGGGTGGGGGCGGGCGGGGTGGGCGGGGTGTCGTCGGGGGGCGGGAGGGGGAGGCGGAGCCGGACCAGGGTGCCGTGCGGGGCCCGGTCGACGAACTCACAGTCGCCGCCCAGCTCGGCGGCCCGCTCCCGGATCGAGTCCAGGCCGACCCCGCCGGGTCGCCGGGCCACGATGCCGGTGCCGTCGTCGGACACCTCCACGACCAGCGCCCGGCCCCGGCGCACCACCACGTCGCAGCAGGTCGCCCCGGCGTGCCGGGCGGTGTTGGCCAGCGCCTCGCCGACGATCCGGTACGCCGCCACCTCGACGGCGGCCGGCAACCCGTGCAGGGCGTCCGCCACGCTCAGCCGGACCGTCAGGGCCGGGCCGTCGAAGCGCTGGCACTCGGCCCGCAGGGCCGACTCCAGCCCCCGGTCCAGGGCCGCCGGGCGGAGCTGGTCGACCAGTTGGCGTACCTCCCCGGTGCAGGTGAGCAGGTCGTCGGCGAGCCCGTCGAGAATGCGGGTCAGCCGGCCCTGGTCGGCGGTGGCGAGCTTGCGGGCCGCGCGTACCTGCATGGACATGCCGGCGAAGGTCGGGCCGAGGCCGTCGTGCAGGTCCCGGCGCAGCCGACGGCGCTCCTCCTCGCGGGCCGTCACCAGCCGCTCCCGAGAGTCCCGCAGGTCACGGATCAGCCGGGCCGTCGCGGCGGCCACCGAGGCGTGCATCGCGACGTCGCTGAGCAGCCGCCGCTCGACCGGGGTGAACCGGGTGCCGGGTGCCCGCCGGGCCACCACCAGCCGCCCCACCCACTCCCCGTGGGTCACCATGTCGAAGCGTTCCAGCGAGGTGGTGGCGTGGCCGTGCGCGGCGTGCACCCGCCCCGGTCGCCCGTCGTCGGCGTGCTCCCCGCCGAGTTCCACCGCCACGTACGGCACCTGGAGCGAGCGGGCGATGGTGCCGGTGAGCAGCGGCAGCACCGCCTGTGGCTGCACCGTCCGTTCCAGCAGGTCACCGAGGCGGGCCAGCACCGCGTACGGCTCGTCGCGGTCGCCGTAGAGCAGCCGGTTCACCCCGCGCTGCACCCGGTGCCGCAGCGGCTCGAAGGTCACCGCGATCACGCCGGTCGCCACCAGGGACGCGTTGGAGGTGTTCCCGCGCAGCACGAGGTCCCGCAGCAGCGCGACGACCCCGACGAAGGCGGCGATCACCAGCAGGCTCATCACCAGCCAGACCAGGGTCCGGTTGATCACCTGTTCCAGGCCGTAGAGCCGGTAGCGCAGCACCGCCAGGGTCATCGCGCCCGGGATCGCGATCACCATCAGCACCCACGCGCCGGAGAGGTTGAGCCAGTCCAGCAGGAAGCCGAGCAGGAACAGCGCACCGGCGGCCAGCAGGCAGGCCAGTTGCTGACGGGCCTCGCCGACGGCCCGCCGCCACCGACCGGCCAGCGACACCAGCACGGCGGCCACCAGCAGCAGTTGCACCGCGACGGTCAGCAGGGCGACCCGGACCAGCAGCCGTGCGGTCGGGTCGGTGGCCGGCGTGGCGGACAGCAGCAGGCCCCGGGGGTCGCTGGTCGCGGCCACCGCCAGCGCGACGGCCACCACCGACGTGGTGACCACCAGCCCGACGGCGACCGGCCGCCAGCGCCGGCCCGGCAGCCGGCCGTCCGGGAAGACCAACAGGGCCAGGAAGATCAGGCCGTACGGCGGCCACCAGAGCCACTGGCTCAGCCAGGCCAACGGGGTGACCGCCGACCAGCTCAGCGCCAGCACCGCCGCGCCCGCGACGAGCCCGGCCGCCACCATCAGCCGACCCACCGGCTGACCGGGCAGCCCGGCCAGCACCAGGCCCCCGAGCGCGGTGAACGCCACCGCGATCGTGCCGGTCAACGCGGCCGGCCCGAGCGACGCCGGGTACGGGTCCCGCCACTGCCCGACCAGGACGAGCACGGCGACGACCAGGCCCACCCCGGCCAGGACCCGGCGGGGGGCGGACGGCGCTCCGATGGTCGACGGCACGGCAGGCCCTCCCGGGGTGGTCGTCGGTGGTGGGGTCGGGCGGGTCAGTCCGCCCAACCGGCGGCGTGCATGGCGTTGTGCAGCCAGTTGCCGGTGTCGTGTTCGAGGTGTTCCGGCAGGGCGCCGATGACCTCGGACAGGTCCGGGTCGTCGAGGCGGGGCAGTTCGGACAGCGCCCGCTCCCACGAGATCCGGGACCGGGTGAGCACGTCCGGGTGGTCGTGGACGTACTGCGTCACGTGCGCGACCACCGTGGACAACCGCTGCCGGACGACCTCGGGCTCCGCCGGGGCGGTGCCGGCCTCCAGCATCTCCAGCCGCCAGTCGGCGGAGAAGACCGGATGCAGCCGGCGGCCGGTGACGTCGAAGAACTCGACGGCCCCGGCGAGCTTCTCGCCGTGGTCGGCGGTGGCCAGCAGGTCGGTCAGATCCTGGTAGACGTGGCAGAACGTGTCGTTGGTGGCGATCAACAGAATCCGTCGGTCGTCGCCGGCGCTCAGCGTCATGATCACTCCTCGGATGCCGGTGCGCGGACGACGGGGCCGGCGTGCCGGCACCCGTCCGCCGCAGCGTAGGTGGTGGATCGTCCACAGTGGCACCGCCGGGCGGACCGGCGGTCGTCGGTGAACGGTCGAACCATCGTCGTCCGCCGGTTGTCCCGCCGACCCGGGTCGGATGTCCCGGGTCGGCGGGACCGATCGGCGGCACCCGGCCACGTCGCGACCGAGGTGCCAGCCCTGCCACCCGTCGTCGCGCCGGGGAGGCGTCCCGGCCGGTACGCGACCGTGGGAGGGTCCCGGTCCCGGCGGGACCCTCCCGGTCGGGGCACCCCGTGGGCGGTCAGCCCGCCGGGTGCACGCTCACCGTGGTCGCCCGGGTCATGTCGGTCGCCGCGGTCACCTCCGGCAGCCCCTCGGTGTGCCCACCGGAGCGCACCCGGGTCGACCAGTGGTCGTAGCGCTGGCCGAGTTGCCCGATCCGGACGAACGCCGCGCTGGCCAGGCAGGCGCTCAGCGGGTCACGCGGCTTGTCCGGCACGGTGGCCTGGGCGCAGCCGGCACCGTACCGGCCCTGGTCGCGCAGCGGGTCGAAGCCCGACCGGTCCTCGTTGCACGGGTTCCAGTCGAACGACTGCACGCAGTCGGCGTAGTTGGCCACCGCCTGCGACATCGCGTTGCGCAGGTGCTGGTGGGCCGACTGGTCGGCGTCGCTGCGCGGGCGGGTGTAGTCGGCCGGCAGGCCGTCGCTGCCGAAGAGCAGGCCGGTCAGGCTGTCGTCGAGTTCCAGCGCGGTACCCCACCCCAGTTCCGTGTACGCCTGCAACAGCCGCAGCGCGTCCGAGACCGCCTTGCCCTTCTGCCAGAGCACCCGGGACACCTCCCAGGTGTCGCTGCTCGGCGGGTTCGGCCCGGTGCCGGCCCGCATCACCCGGTAGAAGTACTTCTGCCGGCCGGACAGCATCGCGGCGGCCTTGCTGCGGGCGGTCGTCGCCTGGGTGGCGACGACCGGGACCGCCGCCGACTCGAACGCCGGCTTGTACGTCCCCGGCCACCGCTCGGTGAGGTACTTGTTCTCGTCGTAGCAGTAGCCCTGCGGAACGGGGGAACGGACGTCCCACGAGCAGAACGTGCCGATCGGGAACGTCCTGGTCGCGGTCTGCACCTCCTGCCAGTCCCCGCCCGCCCACTTCACCCGCGACCGCAGGGTGATCTGGAGGTCGCCGGTGGTGGTCTGGAACCGGGGTCCCTCGTGCTCCTCGACGTTGACGAAGTTCGCGTCGTAGCAGGTGGAGAACGCCGGCGCGTGCCCCGGCGGCATGGCGTGGTGGGCCAGGTGGAAGGCGTTCGGCAGGTTGGCGCGTCGTACCGTCGACGGAATCGGTCGGCTGACCCGGCTCGCGCCGCACCCCGCGATCGACTCGACCTCGGGAATCCGGTTCGCCGCCGGGAGCGCCTGGTCCGGGCTGCCCCACATGTCGTGCACCGGCAGGGTGTCGCTGCCGTTCCAGACCACCGCCTTACGGACGTTCTCCACCTGGGCGTTCCAGCCGGTGACCGCCGTGCGGTAGTCGGCCATCAGCGCGGTGAACAGCGGGTTGGTGCTGCCGTCGGCCGCCGGTTGGCTGAACTGGCGGACCCGCTCGTTGATGGTCCGCCCGGCCTGGGTCACGGCGTCGCCCCGCCCGCTGGCCACCTGGCCGGCGAACTGCGGGTTCTCCAGTTGCAGGATGTTGTAGACCCGGGCGGCGGTGGTCCAGGCGGCGGCGTTGGCGACCGGGCCGGTGGTCCACTCGCCGCCGACCCGGTCCTTGGCCCACCGGGCCAGATAGTTGATCGAGCCGGCCGGCAGGTGGGTGTCGACCACGCTGACCGGGTCGACCAGGCTGGCCCCGGCCGGGGCGGTGAAGGTGCCCTCGTCGGCGGCGTTGACGGTGGCGAAGGTGAAGGTCGGCGACTCGGCCTTCGGGAAGTACGTGCCGAGGTAGTCCGGGATCGGCTGCCCGGTGATCTCCTTGTGGTGCACGTACGTGGTGATCACCGAGTTGAGCTGGCTCTTGGCGATGTTCTCCAGGGCCACGTGGGTGGCGAGCGCCATCGAGTCGACCTTGCGCTCGATGGTCTGCAACTGGGTGGCGATCCGGCCGAGGTTGGCGCGTACCTCGTCGAGGCCCCTGGTGAGCGCGTCGAGCTGGGCGACCAGCCCGGCGTACATCTCCTTGAGCGCCGACTCGATCCGGTCGAACCGCTTGTCGATCCCCTTGGCCAGCCGGTCGATCTGCTGGCGCAGCTTGCCGATCTCCGCCTGGATGGCGGCGTTCGGGTCACCACCACCGGCGAAGAGGCCGATCAGGCTCACCGCCGCACCGAGCAGGTTGCCGGTCAGCACCGCCGTGCCCATCGCCGTCGCGGCCATGGTCAGTCCCTGCCCGAGCACCGTCGTCACGTACGTGTTGATCGCGGTCACCGAGGTCACCACGGCCTTGCCGATGGTCTCCAACTGCTTGCCGAACTTCTTGTCGACGAAACCGACCAGGGTGGACAGCACCGTGACGGTGGAGCCGAGCCCTTCGAAGATCTTGCGATTCGCCTCGGTCTTCGCCTTCTCCGCGTCGACGACCGGCTGGCTCGGCTTCGGGTCCTGGTGGAGCGGGTAGCTGTTGGCGTAGCTGATCACCTCGGTGATCCGGTTGTTGCCGTCGGTGTCGAGCACCTTCAGCGTGGCGTACGCCCGCTCCTGGACCAGCGCCCGGAAGGCGGTCGGGTCCCCGCGCAGGTCGCGGATCGCGGCCAGCGGCACGTAGTGGCCGAGGGTGCCGGCATTGCCGTCGGCGCGCGGCTCGTGGATCCGGGCGGCCAGCAACCCGTCGACCGGGGTACGCACGCCGGTGCCGGTCCGCCCGGCGAAGGTGGTGTCCCAGCCGGTGGCCAGGGCGTCGTCGGTGGCGGCCCGACGGTGCAGCTCACGCCAGGTGTCCTGGACCAGGTCGCGGGAGCGGGCGTTCCACGCCGCGTCCTGGTAACCGCCGCGGACCAGGTTCAGCGCGTCCGGCACCACGTTCGCGCCCTCCGCGCCGACCGTGCTGGTCAGGAAGTCGCGGACGGTCGGGC
This sequence comes from Micromonospora matsumotoense, assembly GCF_900091525.1. Classification (GTDB taxonomy): domain Bacteria; phylum Actinomycetota; class Actinomycetes; order Mycobacteriales; family Micromonosporaceae; genus Micromonospora; species Micromonospora matsumotoensis. The sequence goes on along the minus strand of NZ_FMCU01000006.1, from coordinate 369,658 downwards.
CGGTGGTCACCGCGCCGGTGGACTCGCCGAGCCGGGCCAGCACCGCCATCGCCACCGCGAACCGGGACCGGTCCTCGGCCCGCGCGTCGCTGACCGCCGTGTCGGCGACCGCCCGGGTGGCGGTGACGTGCGCGGCCACCTGCGTCGCGTCGGCACCCGGCTGGGTGGTACGCCAGTCCAGCAGCTCGGCGGTGAGCAGGGCGTCCTTCAGGCCGGCCGCCCCGGCGTCGCGCAGTTGCACCACCGCCCCGAACAGCGCCCCGTGCACCGCCTGCTCGTCGAACGGCACCGGGTCGGCGGCGTGGGCCGGGGTCTGGTGCAGGGTGACCGCCAGTACCGCCGTCAGTCCGGCCGCCCACAGCCGGCGGCTGCGCCACCCGCCGCCCGGGGACCGTCCCCGGGTGTGTCTCGTCGCTGTCCGCACCGTTGCTCCTCCCGCCACCGGGCGCAACCCCGCCCGCCGTCGTCGGGCGTCGACCCGACCGGGCCGCCGCCGCACCGGACCGCAGGGGCCGGTGCGGTGCCGACTCTGCGGGGCGGGGCGTCCCGTCCGGCAGGGACAGTCGTCCCGCCGTCCCGGGATTCCGACGCGGGGCCGGGCGCCAGCGCGGGGCCGGCCGGGGACTGACGCCGGCTACGCGGCGCGGCAGGTGAGGTCGGGAAGCCCGGTCAGGGGCGGGGACGGCGCAGCCGCAGCGCCTGGGCGACGTAGTCGAAGCCGGTGACCACGGTGACCAGCACGGCGGCGGCCATGATCCATCCGCCGACGGCGGCGAGGGCGGCCGGCATCGGCCAGAGATACCAGGCGATGGCCAGGACCTGCAGCGCCGTCTTGAGCTTGCCGCCCCGGCTGGCGGCAATCACGCCGTGCCGGATCACCCAGAACCGCAGCCCGGTGATGCCCAGCTCCCGGACGAGGATCAGCACCGTCACCCACCAGGGCAGCCGGTCGTAGACGGAGAGCAGCACCAGGGCCGCGCCGGTGAGCGCCTTGTCGGCGATCGGGTCGGCCACCTTGCCGACCGAGGTGACCAGCCCGAACCGGCGGGCGATCCAGCCGTCCACCAGGTCGGTCATCGAGGCGAACGCGAAGATCAGGCAGGCGGCGATCCGCCACCCGGTGTGGGTCAGCCCGGAGGCGATCACCGAGGCCGCGAAGACGGGCACCAGCACCAGCCGCAGCAGGGTCAGCCCGTTGGCCGCGTTGAGCACCGGCACCCGGGCCACCGGCGGCGCGGACTCCGCCGCCCCGGTCACCGCCGCGCCCCGCTCCGGCCGCCGTGGCGTTCCTGGCACCGCCCCACCTGGCTCCCCCGCTCCGTCCGGGCCCACCGTCACCGTTCCGCGCCGGGCGCCGCCGAGATCATCTCATCCGGCACGGCCACCAGGTCGACGCCCTCGGTCGCGGTGACCGTGGCCCGCACCAGGTCGCCGGGGCGCAACGCGGTCAGGTCGACGCCGCCGCCGACCGGTGCGACCAGGGTGGTCGAGCCGTCGACCTCGGGGGCCTGGTGCGCCGCCCGGCCCTCCACCACGCCGTCGTCGACCGTGTCGACCAGCACCTCGACCGTGCTGCCGAGCCGCTCCTCGGCCCGCTGCGAGCACAGCTCGTCGGCGAGCGCGGCGAGCCGGTCGTAGCGGCGCTTGACGGTGGCGGCGGAGAGCTTGCCGGGCAGGCCGGCGGCCTCGGTGCCGTCCTCGTCGCTGTAGTCGAACACGCCGATCGCGTCGAGCCGCGCGTCGGTCAGGAAGCGGACCAGCTCGGCCACGTCCTGCTTGGTCTCGCCGGGGAACCCGACGATGAAGTTGCTCCGCGCGCCCGCCTCCGGGGCCAGCGCGCGGGCGCTCGCCAACAACTCCAGGAACCGGTCGGTGGAGCCGAACCGGCGCATCCGCCGCAGCACCGGCTCGCTGGAGTGCTGGAACGACAGGTCGAAGTAGGGGGCCACGCCGGGGGTGGTGGCGATCGCCTCGACCAGGCCGGGCCGGGTCTCGGCGGGCTGGAGGTAGCTGGCCCGCACCCGGACGATGCCGTCGATCGCGGCGAGCTGCGGGAGCAGCTTCTCCAGCGCCCGCGGGTCACCCAGATCCTTGCCGTACGAGGTGGAGTTCTCGCTGACCAGCACCAGCTCACGCACGCCGGTCTTGGCCAGCCACTCCGCCTCGGCGAGCAGCTCGTCGGGGGTACGCGAGACGAACGCGCCCCGGAACGCGGGGATCGCGCAGAACGCGCACCGCCGGTCGCAGCCGCTGGCCAGCTTCAGCGAGGCCACCGGGCCGGTGTCGAGCCGGCGACGCAGCACCTGCCGCAGGTGCGCGGGGGTGTGCGCGTCGGTCTCCATCGTCGCCCGGGTGGGGGTGCCGTGGCCGGGCAGCGACACCGCCGACTCGCGCCGGTTGACCGGGGTGAGCGGCAGCAGTTCGCGGCGGTCCCGGGGGGTGTGCGCGTCGACCTTCTCGCCGGCCAGCACCGCGCCGAGCCGGGCGGCGATGTCCGGGTAGTCGTCGAAGCTGAGCACCGCCTGGGCCTCGGGGAGGCTGTCGGCCAGCTCCCGGCCGTACCGCTCGGCCATGCAACCGGCGGCGACCACCTTGGCCCCGGTGTCGGCGGCGGCGAGCAGCGTCTGGATCGAGTCCTGCTTGGCCTTCTCCACGAATCCGCAGGTGTTGACGACCACCACGTCGGCGCCCTCGCCGTCGGTGGTGACCTGCCAGCCGTCGGCGTGCAGCCGGGCGGCCAGCTCCTCCGAGTCGACCTCGTTGCGGGCGCAGCCCAGGGTCAGCAGGGCGACCCGTCGGCCGTCGGCGGACGGCTGCGCCAGGTCACGGCGGGGCGTCGGGCCGGCATTGTCAGGCGTGGGGGTGGCAGACACCATCCGAGGGTACCGGGCGCGGTAGCGGGCCCGACCGACGGCGGCGTGCGGTGTCGGCCGCTTCACCCCCCGCCGACCCTGCGACCGTTGATCAAATGACGATCAATGCACGCGACACGCCGGGAACACTCGCTGAAACTGCAATCCGATCACGATGCACCCGCTTGGGCAGACGACGCGGCACCGGTCAGACCGCCGTCGCGCCCACCCGGACCAGCCGGTCCAACAGGGCGACCTCGGTGCCGGCCAGCCCGGTGGAGCAGAACACCGACACCTGGTCCGCGCCGGTCCGCCCCGGGACCGCGCCGGCCAGGACCGCCCCCAGGTCCCGCAACCTCCCCGGGTACGGCCCGACGGCGGTCAACAGCGGCGGGTCGTACGCCGCCGCCTGGGCCGGGGAGTCGGTGACCAGCAGATCGGCGGCGTCGAGCAGGTCGGTGCCGAACTCGTGCCGGTGCACCTGCTTGAATCCGACGGTGTTGACGTGGGTTCCCGGGGCGAGGTCGGCGGCGGCCAGCACCGGGGTGACGCTGGTGGTGGCGAGCACCACCACGTCCCGGTCGCGGACCGCCTCGGCGGCCGAGCCGACGGCGCGGGCGGGCACCCCCAGCTCGGCGCGGACCCGGGCGGCGAACGACTCCCGGCGGGCCGCCGAGCGGCTGTGCACGGTCACCTCGCGCAGGGGCCGGACGGCGGCGGTCGCCCAGACCTGGGTCCACGCCTGCCCGCCCGAGCCGATCACCCCCAGGGTGGCCGCGTCGGGGCGGGCCAGGGCGTCGACCGCCACCGCGCCCAGCCCGCCGGTGCGCCGGGAGCCCAGCTCCGCACCGACGGCGATCGCCCGGACCACCCCGGTGCGGGCGTCGTGCAGCACCACCAGCTGCTCGCCGGCCGGGTGGCCGAGGGTGTCGTAGGAGCGGAAGCCGTACCACTCGTCGGTGAGCTGCCCGGCGGTGAGGACCATCCGCCCACCGGCGAGGGGTGCGGATGCCCGGGGTGGGGCGACGAGCCGGCCGGCGTGGGCGGCCAGCAGGGCGTCCCGCATCGCCGCGACGGTGGTCGGCGCGTCCAGGGTGGCGGCGACCTGCCGGTCGTCGAAGAGCAGCGTCATGTTCCCATGCTGCGACCTCAAGCTGACTTCAACTCAAGGCCTGGTGGGCAGGATCATCCCACCCCGCTGGCCGGCGGTGCTAGCGTCGGTCGTGGTGGCCTACGTGGGCAGGTCGGTGCCGCGGCTCCTGCCGGCCCGCAGCCACCCCGGACGAGTCGTGGGCGTACCCGGTCAGGCCAAGACGCCCCGTGCCTACCCGACTCGTCCCCGGCCGGCCCGGCCCGGGACCGACCCCCGAGGTGATGATGGCCTGGATCGTGCTGGTGCTCTCCGGACTCCTGGAGACCGCGTGGGCGGTCTCCCTCGACCGCAGCGCCGGATTCACCCGGCCGCTGCCCTCGGCCGTCTTCGCGGTCACCCTGGTCGCCAGCATGGCCGGCCTGGCGTACGCGCTGCGCGAGATCCCCGTCGGCACCGGCTACGCGGTCTGGGTCGGCATCGGGGCGGTCGGCACCGCACTGGTCGGCATGGTGGCGCTGGGCGAGTCGGCGAGCCTGCCCCGGCTGCTCAGCCTGCTGCTGGTGGTGGCCGGCGTGGTCGGCCTCAAGCTCTTCCACTGAGCCGGTGCCGTGCCCGGCCTCCCGGTGAGCTGCCGGGCCGACTGCTAGGGACCGGTCGACGGGTCAGGGCCGACCGTCTGCGCGTGCCGCAGCAGTCGCAGTTGGCCGATCTCGGCGACGTTCTTCATCAGCTCGGCGTTCACCCAGGCGATCATGTGGGCGACGGTGTGTGCGGGGTCGTCCCGCCACGGGAACGGCGCGGTCGCGTCGAGGTCGGCGTCGCTGAGCTGGTCGCACACCGCCACCCAGGCGGTACGGAGGTCACCCAGCCACGCCACCGTCCTGTCCCGGTCACCGGGCCAGCCGATCTCGGTACGTTCCCGAGGCGTACGCCCCTGGGCGTGGTCGATGGCGACCGTCCACCACCAGCCGATGTGCCAGGTGAGCCACCCGATCGTCGGGACGGGAATCGGGTCGGGCTCGGTGTCCGCCCAGTCCGGCACCCACCCGTCGGCATCCCGGCGCACCGTCCAGCAGTGCGGCACGGGTTCCCAGAGCAGGTCCGCCGGCTCCACACGTTCCAGGTGGTACCCGAACAGGGACCAGGTCAGGTCGAACTGCCAACGCAACAGGTCACGGCGGGATGCAGACATCGGGTGACCCTGCCACACCACATGTCCGCCATCGATCGAATTCTCACCCCGTCACCGCGACGTGCCCGGTGGGATGTTGCCGCCCGGTGCGTAGTTCTCGTCCCGTCTGGGTAGTGATCGGCCGACCGCAGCATTCAGGATTTCCCTCACGGAGGACGTCATGGCCGACACCCACGCGACCGCCCGCCCGCGCACCAACGCCGCCCGGATCTGCACCATCCTGGCGTTCGTCTTCGCCGTCGTCGCGTTGCTGATCGCCCCGGTCATCTTCGGCATCATCGGCCTGGTGCTCGGCATCGTCGGCGCGGTGCTCGGCGACAAGCCGCTGGGTTGGTACGCCGCCGCGGCCAACGTGGTCGCCATCATCCTCAGCCTGGTGATCGTCAGTGCCCTGATGAACAGCTGACCGTCACGCGCTGCGAACGGGCCCGCCGGCATCCGGCGGGCCCGTCGCACGTCCACCCCCGGCCCCACGCCGACCGGTCCTTCCGGACCACGCCGGGTCCGGTCGGCGCGGCCCGGACCCGATGCACGTGCGCGCCGGCCCGACGCCCGCCCGGCTCAGTCGACGTCGCCGCGCAGGCCGTCGAGCACCTCTTCCAGCTCGTCCGGCTTGACCAGCACGTCGCGGGCCTTGGAGCCCTCGGACGGGCCGACCACCCCACGGGTCTCCATCAGGTCCATCAGCCGACCCGCCTTGGCGAAGCCCACCCGCAGCTTGCGCTGGAGCATCGAGGTCGAGCCGAACTGCGAGGTGACCACCAGCTCGACCGCCTGCACCAGCAGGTCCAGGTCGTCGCCGATGTCCTCGTCGACCTTCTTCCTGGCCTCCTGGGCCGGGGCGAGCACGTCCGAGCGGAACTCCGGCTCCCGCTGGTCCTTGCAGAACTTCACCACGTCGGCGATCTCGCGCTCGGTCACCCAGGCGCCCTGGATGCGGACCGGCTTGGACGCGCCCATCGGCAGGAACAGCCCGTCGCCCCGGCCGAGCAGCTTCTCCGCGCCCGGCTGGTCGAGGATGACCCGGGAGTCGGCCAGCGACGAGGTGGCGAACGCCAGCCGGGACGGCACGTTCGCCTTGATCAGGCCGGTCACCACGTCGACGCTCGGCCGCTGGGTGGCCAGCACCAGATGGATGCCGGCGGCACGGGCCAGCTGGGTGATCCGGACGACCGAGTCCTCCACGTCGCGCGGGGCGACCATCATCAGGTCGGCCAGCTCGTCCACGATCACCAGCAGGTACGGGTACGGCCGCATCTCCCGCTCGCTGCCCGGCGGGGCCTTGATCTCGCCGTTGCGTACCTTGCGGTTGAAGTCGTCGACGTGCCGGACCCCGTTGGCGGCGAGGTCGTCATAGCGCATGTCCATCTCGCGGACGACCCACTCCAGCGAGTCGGCCGCCTTCTTGGGGTTGGTCACGATCGGGGTGACCAGGTGCGGGATGCCCTCGTACCCGGTCATCTCGACCCGCTTCGGGTCGATCAGCAGCAGCCGCACCTCGTCCGGCGTGGCCCGGGTCAGAATGGACACAAGTAGCGTATTCAGACAACTCGACTTGCCCGCTCCGGTGGCCCCCGCAATCAGGATGTGCGGCATCTTCGCGAGGTTGGCCACCACGAAGCCGCCCTCGATGTCCTTGCCGAGGGCGACCACCATCGGGTGGTGGTCGCTGGTGGCGGCCCGGGAGCGCAGCACGTCACCGAGGGCGACGTTCTCCGGGTCGGTGTTGGGGATCTCCACCCCGACCGCGCTCTTGCCCGGGATGGGGCTGAGGATCCGCACGTCGGGCGACTTCACCGCGTACGCGATGTTGCGGGACAGCTGGGTGATCCGCTCGACCTTGACCCCGTGGCCCAACTCGACCTCGTAGCGGGTGACGGTCGGGCCCCGGGTGAAACCGGTGACCTCGGCGTCCACCCCGAACTGGTCGAAGACGCCGGTCAGTGCGGCGATCACCTCGTCGTTGGCCTTGCTGCGGGTCTTCGGGGCCGCACCGCCGGTGAGCATGTTCGGCGGCGGCAGCACGTAGTCGCCGGCCAGCCCGGTCAGCGCGAGCTGCTCGGCCCGGGTGGGCGGGGCGGAGTGCTCCGGCGGCTCCGCCGGTTTGCGGCCGGCGGGCACCCGGCCCGACGGCCGGCGCGGCAGCACGATGGTCTCCTGGAGGTCCACCCCCGGCTCGACGTCGTCGAAGTCGTCCGGGCCGACCGGCGGCGGCACGGCCTTGCGGGGCCGGCGGCGGGCCGGCTTCGGGGCGGCCGCCGTCGCCGCCTCCGCGTCCTCCTCCTGCGCCGGGGCGTCGGGCGGGGCCACCAGCGTGCCGGCGAGCAGACCGAGCCGCTCCGGGATCTTGTTGATCGGGGTGGCGGTGACCACCAGCAGACCGAAGACGAGCAGCAGGACCAGCAGCGGCATGGCCACCCAGGCGGTCACCCCCCGCTCCAGCAGGTCACCGACCCCGGCGCCCACCAGGCCACCGGCGTAGTCGCGCTGCACCGGGTCGACCGGATTCTGTCCGATGTGCAGCATCGCCGCCGTGGCGACCAGCATGGAACTCCAGCCGACCAGGCCACGCCCCCGGTGCTCCGGGTCGACCGGGGTACGCATCAGCCGCCAGGCACCGATCATCAGCAGCACCGGCACCACGACCGCGATCGCGCCCAGGAAGAGCCGTACGGTGTCGTCGAGGCGTGCACCGAGCGGGCCGGCACCGGAGAACCAGATGGCCACCGCGCTGAGGATGGCCAGACCGAACAGCAGCAGGCCGGCACCGTCACGGCGGTGCTCCGGATCCAGCTCCCGGGCCGAGGCCGCCTGCCGACCGGCGGCCCGGAACCCCCAACCGACCCCGTGCGCCAACCCCATCCACAGTGCCCCGACGGCGCGACCGACGTACGCCGCCGGGGCGGGCCGGGACGCGGGCCGTCGCCGCGGCGTCGCCCGGGTGGTCTTCTTCGCCGGCTGACGGGCACGACTGTTCGTGGTACCGCGCGGCGACGCGCCGCGTCGCCGGCTCGCCTGAGGGGTACGGCCCGCCATAGAGTCACCGTAACGGCGTTACCCGGCAGATCGCCGCTTTTCCGGGTCGTGTCCGCGCGTCGCAGCGCGGACCACGCCGCAGACGTGTTATTCGCCTCAGAAGGGATGCCCGATGGCGTCGCCTGCTTTCGCGGACCGTCCGGACCCTCTGGCGGGTCACCCGCAGGCCCTGCGTCCGCTGACCGTCGACCTGGTCGCCGCCGTGCTCGACCACCGGGGGTACGCCGTCGTCACCGACGACGACGGGGATCTCGTGGGCCGCTGGGACGACAGCCTGATCTGGTTCCTGCGCCGGGGCACCCTCGACGAGCTGCTCCAGATCCGCACCGTGGCGGCACCGACCTTCGGCATCGACCAGGTGCCGGCGCTCTACGCCTTCTGCAACTCGTGGAACCACGACCGGCTCTGGCCCAAGGCGTTCGTGCACGTGGACGACGACGGCCGGGCCCAGGTCTGCGGTGAGGTGGTCACCGACCTGGAACGCGGGGTCACCCCGCACCAGCTCGACCAGCTGCTCGACTGCGGCATCACCGCCGGCTGTCAGCTCGCCACCGCCGTCGGCCTGCTGCCCGGCGGGACACCGGGATGACCGCCGGGTTCCGCCCCGGGGCGGACGGGCCGCCCGTCCGCCGCGATCCCGCCCTGGCGTCCGCGCTCGCCGAGGCCGCAGACCTGCCCGACGGCGAGGCCCGACTGGCCGAACTCGACCGGATCGCCGCCCGCGCCGACGCGCTCGGCGACCCGCACTCCGCGCTGGACGCCCGATTCGCGCTGGTGGCGGCGTACCTGCGGCACGGCGGGCGGTGGCGGATCATCGAGCCGGTACGCCGCCTGCTGGCCGCTGTCGACAGCTCCCCCGACCTGCTCGACGGCCGCCCCGGCGACGCGGAGCTGCTGCGGCGGCACCTGCGGCAGGCGGTGGAGGCCGCCATCGGCACCCCCCGGATCGGGCTGGACCAGGCGCAGTCGTTGCTCGACGCGCTGGCCCGCCGGGTCGGCGAGGACGCCGGCGTGGTCGCCCAGTTGCGCTGCCGGCTCGCCGACCACCGGGGCGACGAGCCGACCGCCCGACAGTGGTACGACCGCTGGACCGCCGCCACCGACCCGGACCCGGAAGCCGGTTGCCCCGGCTGCCTGCCGGTGCGCCGGGCCGAACTGCTGGCCGGTTGGGGGGACGACCGGGCCGCGCTGGAGGCGCTGCGACCCGTGCTCGACGGCGGGGTCGACTGCACCGACCAGCCGGAACGGGCCCTCGCGGTGGGGCTGCTGCCGTGGCTGCGCACCGGGGCGTCCGCCCGGGCCGGACAGGCGCACCTGCGGGCGTACCGGCGGCACCGGCGGGAGCGCACGGCGTTGCCGTACCTGGCCGCGCAGTTGCGGTTCTGCGCGCTGGCCGGGCACCCGGACCGGGCCCTGGACCTCCTCGCCGAGCAGTTGCCCCGGCTGGACCACCCCTACGACGACCTGTCGGCGATGGAGTTCGCCGCCGCCGGGGCGTTGGTCTGCGCGCTCGCCGCCGAGTCCGGGCGGGACGGTCGACGGGTACGCCGCCCCGGCCACGCCGACCGGCCCGCCGCCGAGCTGACCGTGGCGGCCCTCGGCACCGACCTGTCAGCCGAGGCCACCCGGCTGGCGGGCAGCTTCGACGCGCGCAACGGCACCGGCCACCACGCCGGCCGGATCGCCGCCTGGCTGGCCGAACGGCCGACCGGCGACCCGGTGCCCCTGCCGACACCGGAGAGCGTCGAGGACCCGGACGACGAACCGTTCCTGCCCTCGGCCGAGGAGCCGGCCCCGCTGAGCCTGACCCAGCTCACCGCCGTGCTCGACGTCCGGGGCGACGTGTACGCGGTGGACGCCGGTGGCGTGGTGGTCGGTCGCTGGGACGAGGCGGTCGTGCAGTTCCGCCTGTTGGGCGGGCACGGGGAGATCCTGCACGCCCGGGTGGTGGCGGCCCGGCGGCTGGCGGCGGGACGGCTCGCCGAGGCGTACGAGTTCTGCAACGCCTGGAACCACGACCGGCTGCTGCCGAAGGCGTACGTGCACGAGTTGCCCGAGGGTGAGCTGGTGCTGGCCGGCGACGTCACCACCGACCTGGCGCACGGGGTGGCCCCGACGCAGCTCGGCATCCTGGTCGACGCGGCGGTGAGCACCGGCGTCGCGTACGCCAGGGCCGTCGCCGCCCTACCCTGACCGGCGCTGCCTCGCCCTGCCCTGACCGGCCCTGACCGGCCCGGCCCTGCCCGATGGCGGCCGGCCGGCATCGGGGGTCCGGACGCGGAGCGGCCCCCGACCACCGGGCGGTGGTGGTCGGGGGCCGCGGTACCGGTGGCCCGGCTCAGCCGGCCGGGAGCGGCCGGGGCCGGGATGCGGGGGTGCCGGCGGCGGGACCGCTCAACGCACCGACCCGGCGGTACGCGCCCGCAGCCGGGTGCTGGTCTGCGGCTGCGCGTCCTGCTGGCCGTTGGCGGTCACCAGGGTCAGGTTGTTGCGCTGGAGGATCTCGTTGACCGGCTGGAAGAAGGTGGTGCCGCCGACGGTGCAGTCACCAGAGCCGCCGGAGGTGACGCCCTGCGCCTGGTCGCCGGAGATCCACGAGCCACCGGAGTCGCCCGGTTCGGCGCAGACGTCGGTGCGGGTCAGCCCGGTGACCGTCCCCTCCGGATAGTTCACGGTGGCGTTGCGGGCCTGGACGACACCGCAGCGGGCACCCGTGGTGGAGCCGGAGCGGCAGATCGACGCGCCGGCCGGCATCTCGGTGGAACCGTTGACCGGCACCACGCCGCCGTTGAAGTCGTTCACCACCCCCTGCGGGGTCCACTGGCCGTTGGTGCGCACCACCGCCCAGTCGTCGCCGGGGAACGACGACGCCGCGAAGACGCCCTGTTGCGCCTGGTTGAAGCCGGTCGTGCGGTCGCCGACCCGGCCACAGTGCCCGGCGGTGACGAACCCGCCCACCACCGAGAAGCCGATCGAGCAGCGCCCCGCGTCGTTGATGAAGAACGGGTCGCCGCCGACCAGGTCGAACAGCGGGCGCGGCTGCTCCCGGGAGGTGGTGATCCGGACCGCCCCGGCCGGGGCCCCGCTGCTCGCCGCCCACCGGCGGGCCCGCGACTCGGCACCCGGTTGGGCGAGCACCACCACGGAGTTGGTGGCGACGTCGACGTACCAGCCGGCGATCGCCGGGGACGCCTGCCGACCCACCGAGTCGAGCCGGCTCTTGGCCGCGTCCAACTCGGTGACCGCGCGGTCCACCTGCTTGGGCACCGCACCGGCGGCCCGGACCCGGTCCGCCTGCGCCGGGTCGGCGACCGCCACGTTGAGGGTGGACCCGTCGCCGCTGAGCCAGGCGCCGCCGTAGTCGTTGCCGAGCGCGGCCCGCAGCCGGGCCAGCCGCCCGGTGGCCTGCTGCTCGGCGGTCAGCCGCCGGACCGCCTGGTCCCGGCTGATCCGCAGGTCGCGGCTGAGGGCGTCCACCACCTCGGGCGCCACCCCGCCGGTGGCCCTCGGGTCGGTCCCACCGGCGTTCGGCGTGCCCTGGTCACCGGCGAACGACGGCAGGGTCACCGCCGCCGTCAGTCCCGCTGCCGCCAGCACGACGCCGATCGCTGTCATCCGTCTGCGGTCCATCCGTCATGCTCCTTCCGGCCGACGCGGGGTACGCCCACCGGATTGAGGTACGGCAACGGACACCGCCCGGTTGAAGAGATCCACACTTATCGACGGAGGGTATCCGCCCCGTCACGCATCCGGCACCGACTGTCGTGCCTACCCCCGGCAGGGTGTGGTTGGCCGGGTGACCGCCGCCAATACTGGGATCCATGCAGGCATCAGGACAGCTCGGCGAGTTCCTCCGCTCGCGCCGCTCCCGGCTCGGCCCGGAGGAGGCCGGGGTGGTCACCTACGGCGGACGGCGGCGGGTTCCGGGGCTGCGCCGGGAGGAGCTGGCCCTGCTGGCCGGGGTGAGCGCCTCCTACTACGCCCGGCTGGAGCAGGGCCTGGCCACCAACGCCTCACCCGAGGTGCTGGACGCGCTCAGCCGGGCACTGCGCCTCGACGACGCGGAACGCCGCCACCTGTCCGGGCTGGCCGCCGGTGGCCGCCGCCCGGTCACCCGCCGGCCACCGCCGGAGCGGGTCGATCCGACCGTACGGCAGCTGGTCGCCGCGCTCGGGGACGTACCCGTGCTGGTGCTCGGCCGCCGACTCGACGTGCTGGCCTGGAACACCGCCGGGCACGCCCTGTTCGCCGGTCACCTGGCGCCGGAGGCGGTGGACCGGCCGGACCGGCGGCCGAACATGGCACGGTTGCTCTTCCTCGACGCGCACACCCGTGACCTGTACGTCGACTGGCCGGCCAAGGCACGGGCCGTGGTGGCGACCCTGCGGATGACCTCCGGGCAGCACCCGTCGGACCCGTTGCTCGCCGCGCTGGTCGGCGAGTTGGCGGTACGCAGCCCCGAGTTCGCCGCCGGGTGGGCCGACCACCGGGTCAAGGCCGGCGGCAACGCCGGCTACGAGATGCGGCACCCGGTGGTCGGCGTGCTGACCGTCACCCAGCAGACCCTGCGGACCGAGGACGACCAGTTGGTCGTCCTCGCCACCACCGCGCCGGGCTCCCCGTCGCAGGCGGCGATGACGCTGCTCGTACACGCCGCGGTCACCGGCCGGGCCGCCACCCGTCAGCCACTGCCCGCGCCCGGCTGACCCGCCACTTCCCACCCCGGCAGCGCCGCGCCAGACCCGCCGGGCGCTGCCGTCCCACCCCGCCCCGGCGGACCGGTGTGATCCGGCCGGCCGCCGCTGCGGCGACCCCGCGAGACGAGGGCACCCCGACAGGTGCCGGATCGTCCGCGCCCTGAACCGGGCCCACGTCCGGGCCCCTCACCAGAAGGACGAACCATGCGCAGAAGAATCCTCACCCTCACGGTGGCCGCTGCGGCGGCCGGCGCCCTGGCCGTACCCGGGGCGGACCCGGCACCGGCGGCCGTCCCGGTCGCCGCCGTCAGCCCGGCCCGGTCGACCCCGGCGACGCAGATCACGGCCCACTTCGACCTGGCGAAGGGGCAACTGCCGGAGAACATCGCGCTGGGCCCCGACGGCACGGCCTATCTCACGTTCGCGGCGGCACGGCAGGTCGCCGCCGTCGACCCGGCGGGCCGGACCCGGGTCCTGGCCACCCTGGCCGCGCCGGCCGACGGCGGCGTCGCCACCCCCGTGCTCGGCTTCGCCCTGACCACCGGCATCGTCCGTACCGGCGACGGCACGTTGTATGTCCTGTACGCCAGCGGCGACGCCGCCAGCACGGGCCTCTACCGGATGTCGCCGGGCCGGGCCCCCCGACGGATCGCCGCGCTACCGGCCGCCGGGCTGCCCAACGGGCTGGCGCTCGACCCGACGGGCCGGACGTTCTACGTCACCGACTCGGTGCTCGGCACCATCTCGACCATCCCGCTGGCCGGTGGTCCCGTCCGGGTCTGGTCGTCGGCGTCCGCCCTCGCCCCGACCGGCTTCCTCGGCGTCAACGGCGTCAAGGTCCGGGGCGGCGCGGTCTGGGCGACCAACCTGGACCAGGGCACCCTGCTGCGGATTCCGCTGCGGCAGGGCCGTCCGGGGGCCGTCGAGGTCAGGGCGACCGGACTGGTCGGCATCGACGACTTCGCCTTCGCCCCCGACGGCCGGATCGTCGCCACCCTCAACGGCCCGAACACGGTGGTGGGCATCGACCGCGACGGGCGGGCCCGGACCCTGCTCACCGGTGCCGACGGGCTGCAGAACCCGACCTCGGTGGCCGTCCGTGGGCACATCATCCTGGTGGCCAGCGCCGCCTACACCACCTCGACCGACCCCAACCTGATCGTGGCCACCCTGCGCCACCGCTGAGTGCCCGTCGGGTCCCGGAACCGGGCCGGCCACCGTCATGACGACGGTGGCCGGCCGGGTGCCGTTGGTGGAAGGAGCCGCTCAGACCTCGACGACGGTCGGAACGATCATCGGACGGCGGCGGTACGCGTCGTTGACCCAGCGCCCCACGGTGCGTCGGACGATCTGCTGGAGCTGGTGCGGATCGGTGATGCCGTCCGCGGCGGCCCGGTTCAGCGCCTCGGTGACCAGCGGGATCACCGGGTTGAACGCCGCCGGGTCCTCGGAGAAGCCCTTCGCCGACAGGGTCGGGCCGGCGACCACCTTGCCGGTGACCGAGTCGACCACCACGGTGGTGGCGATGAAGCCGCCGTCGCCGAGGATCCGCCGCTCGGTGAGCAGCGACTCGCTGACGTCGCCCACGGCCAGGCCGTCGACGTAGACGTACCGGCTCTTCACGTGCCCGACCACGCTGGCGCGGCCCTCGACCAGATCGACGACGTCGCCGTCCTCGCAGATCACCACCCGGTCCGGGGCGACCCCGGACTCGATGCCGAGCCGGGCGTGCGCCCGCAGGTGCCGCCACTCGCCGTGCACCGGCATCAGGTTGCTCGGCCGGACGACGTTGAGCAGGTAGAGCAGTTCCCCGGCGGGGGCGTGCCCGGAGACGTGCACCTTGGCCACGTCCTTGTGCACCACCACCGCGCCGGCCCGGGCCAGCCGGTTGATCACCCGGTAGACCGACGTCTCGTTGCCGGGGACCAGCGACGAGGCGAGCACGACGGTGTCGCCGGGGGCGATGGTGATGTGCCGGTGGTCGCCGCTGGCCATCCGGCCCAGCGCGCTCATCGGCTCGCCCTGCGAACCGGTGGACATCAGCACGATCTGGTCGGGCGGCAGCGTGGTGGCCTCCTCGATCCCGATCACCAGGCCGGCCGGGATGTTGAGCAGGCCGAGGTCGCGGGCGATGCCCATGTTGCGGACCATCGACCGGCCGATCAGCGCCACCTTGCGGCCGTGCTCCAACGCCGAGTCGAAGACCTGCTGCACCCGGTGCACGTGGGAGGCGAACGAGGCGACGATGATCCGCCCCTTCGCCTTCGCGAAGATCGAGTCGAGCACCGGCCCGATCTCCCGCTCCGGGGTGACGAAACCCGGGATCTCGGCGTTGGTGGAGTCCGACAGCAGCAGGTCGACGCCCTCGGCGCCGAGCCGGGCGAACCCGGCCAGGTCGGTGATCCGGCCGTCCAGCGGGAGCTGGTCCATCTTGAAGTCGCCGGTGTGCAGCACCAGGCCGGCGGGGGTACGGATGGCCACCGCGAGGGCGTCCGGGATGGAGTGGTTGACTGCGAAGAACTCGCACTCGAACGGGCCCAGCCGCTCCCGACCGCCCTCCCGCACGGTCAGCGTGTAGGGCTGGATCCGCCGCTCGGCCAGCTTCGCCTCGACCAGGGCGAGGGTGAACTGGGAGCCGACCAGGGGGATGTCCGGCTTGTGGGCGAGCAGGTACGGCACCGCGCCGATGTGGTCCTCATGGCCGTGGGTCAGCACGATCGCCTGCACGTCGGCCAGCCGGTCCAGGATCGGCCCGAAGTCGGGCAGGATCAGGTCCACACCGGGCTGCTCGACGTCGGGGAAGAGCACCCCGCAGTCGACGATCAGCAGCTTGCCGTCGAACTCGAAGACGGTCATGTTCCGACCGATGGCACCGAGTCCGCCGAGCGGGATGATCCGCAGCCCGCCCTCGGGCAGCGGCGGGGGCAGTTCACCCTCGAATTGCGCCTCGGTCACGCGTCCACCTCATTCTGCGACGCCGTAACCCGGCGTCCATCGTATCGTTCGATCATTCGGGCAGGTCCAGGCCCGCCGCCGCGCAGTCCGCGCGCAGCAGGGCCAGTTCGTCGTCGGTGGCGTCCACCAGCGGTGGCCGCACCGGACCGGCGGGCAGGCCCAGCACGTTCAGGCCCGCCTTGACCAGGATGGTGCCCGGGCTGCGGAAGATCCCGGTGAGCAGCGGCAGCAGCCGCCGGTGCAGGGTCAGCGCCGCGCCGGTGTCGCCCGCGTCGTACGCCTCGATCATCTGCTTGGCGAGCACGCCGGTGAAATGGGTCGAGGTGCCGACCAGGCCGACCCCGCCGACCGCCAGGGTGGGCAGGGTGAGCGAGTCCTCGCCGCTGTAGAAGGCGAGGTCGGTGCGGCTGGTCACCCAACTGGTGGCGGTCAGGTCACCCTTGGCGTCCTTGACCGCGACGATCCGCTCGTGCGCGGCGAGCCGCACCAACGTCTCGGTCTCGATCGCCACCCCGGCGCGGTGCGGGATGTCGTACACCATGATCGGCAGGCCGGTGCCGTCGGCGACCGCGGTGAAGTGCCGCACCAGCCCCTGCTGCGGTGGCTTGCTGTAGTACGGCGTCACCACCAGCAGGCCGTGCGCGCCGGCCTTCTCCGCCGCGGCGGCCAACTCGATGGTGTGCCGGGTGTCGTTGGTGCCGACGCCGGCCACCACCTGCGCCCGGTCACCGACCGCCTCCACCACCGCCCGGATCAGGGTCTCCTTCTCCGCGTCCGTGGTGGTCGGCGACTCGCCGGTGGTGCCATTGATCACCAGCGCGTCGTTGCCCTGCGCGTCGACGAGGTACGTCGCCAGTTGGACGGCGCCGTCGAGGTGGAGGGAGCCATCGGCGGTGAACGGGGTCACCATCGCGGTGAGCAGTCGCCCGAACGGGCGCGACAGGCCCCGGTCGGGGGCGGCAGGGTGGTCGTGCGTCATGCTCACAACCTAGCGGACGAGCACCGGACGTCCGGTGGGTAAGGGCTCAGGACAGCTGTGCGTGCGGGCTCGTCGCCACCTCGGTGCCGTCCGGCAGGGTGCTGACGACGAAGTCGGCGAAGACGTTCGGGGCCACCCGTCGGAGCTGCCGCAGGCACTCCACGGCCAGTTCACGGATCTCCACGTCGGCGTGTTCGGTGGCCCGCATCCCGATGAAGTGCCGCCAGGCGCGGTAGTTGCCGGTGACCACGATCCGCGTCTCGGTGGCGTTGGGCAGCACCGCCCGGGCCGCCTGCCGGGCCTGCTTGCGGCGCAGCGTCGGGTTGGGCTCGTCGGCGAACCGCTGCTCCAGCCCCTCCAGCAGCTCGGTGTACGCCCGGACGCTGGCCTCGGCGGCCTCGACGAACCGCTTGTGCAGCTCCGGATCGTCGGCGATCACGGCCGGCTCGACCATCGCCGCGTCCCGCTCCGGGACGTACCGCTGGGAGAGCTGGGAGTAGGAGAAGTGCCGGTGCCGGATCAGCTCGTGGGTGAACGAGCGGGACACCCCGGTGAAATAGAAGGTCACCGTGCCGTGCTCCAGCACCGACAGGTGCCCGACCTCCAGGATGTGCGCCAGGTAACCGGCGTTGGTGGCGGTCGCCGGGTTCGGCTTCTTCCAGCTCTGGTAGCAGGCCCGGCCGGCGAACTCGGCGAGCGCCTGGCCGCCCTCGGCGTCGGTCGACCACGGCACGTCGCTCGGGGCCTGGAACTGGGTCCACGCGATCAGCTGGGCCTGGGGCTGCACCATCTCCGGCATTCCTGCGACTGTAGTGGCCGGGTGGGCGGCGGGGAAACTCGGGCCGCCGCCCCTGACCAGCGCGATCACCCGCCGTGCGGGTTTCGGGCGGGCGGTGGGTGGCCAACGTCTCGCACCGGCCTCCGCCGGGCGGCACCGCCACGGCGGACCGCGACGCGCGCCGACCCGTCCCGGCCGGCGACGGCGCTGCTCCGCCCGCCGGGCGGGGTCAGACGTAGAGGGCGGTGAACGGGGCCCAGGGCAGGTTGCGCAGCACCGAGAAGGCGAGCCAGACGGCGAGGAAGCCGCCGATCACCGGGGAGCTGAGCCGCAGCTCGGGCAGCCGCCACCCGAATGCCTGCTTACCGGCCCAGGCGACGAAGAGGTAGGCCAGGAAGGGCACCGCGAAGACGAAGACGACATGGTGTCGGGCGGCGGCGGGCAGGTCGGCGTGCAGCAGGTACCACAGCGCGCGGGTGCCTCCGCAGCCTGGACAGTCCAGCCCGGTGGTCAGCTTGAGCAGGCAGCTCGGCGGGGCGTCCGGGTCGCTGGTGGTCGGATCACTGACCAGCGCGTACGCCATCCCGGCGGCGACGCAGCCGAGGGCGGCCAGCGGTGCCGCCCAGCGCGGCGAACGGGCGTGCAGCCGGAGCACGAAACGGGTGAGCCGGTCCGGCTCGGGCTGCTGCCACACCACCGGCGGCCCGGCCGACCAGGACCCGGGTGGCACCGCGTCGGCGGACCAGCCCCCCGGTCCGGCCGCACCGGGGGCGGCACCGGGCACCTCGCCGGTGCCGGGCGGGGTGGCGGAACCACCCACGTCGGCGGCGTCGCCGGCCCGGAAGGCGTCGCCGACCCCGGCGGTGTCCCGGGACGGGTCGCTCAGGGTGTGGGTGGTGCCGGCCGGCACGGGACCGGCCGACGTCGGATCGGTGCCCGGCCCCGGCCGGCCCGGCTCGGCCGCTCCGGTCGGCCCGTCAACGCTCGTCACGGCCTCACGGTACACCGGTGCGGCTGCGCAGCGCGGCGGCCAGCGGGGCGGCCAGGTCACCCGCGGCCGGCGGGGCGACCGCATCCAGGCCGAGCCAGCCGGCGAGCCGGCGCAGCTCGGCGGCGAGCGCGACGGCGGTCTCCCCCGGGTCGACGCCGGGCTCCTGCCAGGCCGCCGGCACCAGCAGCACCCCGGCCTTGCGGTCGGCCTTGAGGTCGACCCGGGCGGTGAACCGCTCCCCCTGCAGGAAGGGCAGCACGTAGTAGCCGTGCACCCGCTGCGCGGCCGGCACGTAGATCTCGATCCGGTAGCCGAAACCGAACAGCCGCTCGGTGCGGGCCCGTTCCCAGACCAGCGGGTCGAACGGGCTGACCAGGGTGTTGCCCCGGACCCAGCGGGGCAGCCGGGCGTCGACGTGCCGCCAGGCCGGCTGCCGCCACCCCTGCACGGTCGCCGGCACCAGCTCACCGGCCTCGACCAGCTCGGCGACGGCCTGCCGGGCACCCGCCAACGGGAGCCGGAAATAGTCCCGCAGCTCCGGCTCGGCGGCCACCCCCAGCGACCGGGCGGCCACCGCGACCAGGGTGCGGTACGCCTCGGCATCGGTCGGCGTGGGCGCGTCGAGCACGGCCGGCGGCAGCACCCGTTCGGGCAGGTCGTAGCGGCGGGCGAAGGAGGGGGTCCGGTCGGCGGCGGTGACCTCGCCGGCCCAGAACAGGAACTCCAGCGCCCGCTTCACCGCCGACCAGTTCCACCCCCAGTTGCCGGTCTCCCGGGGCGCGTCGTGCTCGATCTCGGCGGCGGTCAGCGGGCCCCGGGCGGCCACCTCGTCGCGGACCCAGCCGACCAGCTCGGGCTGCTCCTCGGCGATCCGCCGCATCCCGCCCCAGGCGTCGTCGCGGGCCTTGGCCATCCGCCAGCGCAGCGCGGCGTGCAGGCCCACCGGCACCAGGGACGCCTCGTGCCCCCAGTATTCGAACAGCTCCCGGGGACGGCGGTAGGCGGCGGTGTCGAGCAGGCCCGTCGGATAGGGCCCGAGCCGGCTGTAGAGCGGCAGGTAGTGCGCGCGTTGCAGCACGTTGACCGAATCCATCTGGATCAACCCGACCCGGTCGAGCACCCGGCGCAGGTGCCGGCGGGTGGGCACCCCGGCGGGCGCCGGGTCGGCGAAGCCCTGGGCCGCGAGCGTCATCCGCCGGGCCTGGGTGAGGGAGAGCGATTCCGGTGCGACCATCGCCGACGACCCTAGACCAGCGGTACGACACCGGAGCGGACACTGGACCGACCGCCCGCCGGCGCATAGAACGGACACATGCTCACCATCCGTCGCGAGGGGCCGGACGACGCCGAGGCGATCGCCCGGGTGCACATCCACGGCTGGCAGGCCGGTTACGCCGGCATCATGCCGGCCGAGGTGCTGGTCCGGCTCAACCCGGTGGCCTGGGCGCAGCGCCGACGGGACGTCGGCACCGCCGACCCGGAGCACCCGTTCACCACCCTGCTCGCCGAGATCGACGGGGTGCCGGCCGGATTCACCACCTTCGGCCCGTACCGCAACAACCAGGACCGGGGTGACCTGGACCCGACGTACGGCGAACTGCTGGCGATCTACGTGGAGCCGGCGCACTGGGGTGACGGCACCGCGCGGGCCCTGTTCACCGCCGCCCGGGACGGGCTGGCGGCCAACGGCTGGCGGGAGTACCGGGTGTGGGTGCTGGCCGACAACGCCCGCGCCCGGCGGTTCTACGAGCGGGCCGGCCTGTCAGCCGACGGCCAGCGGTCCCGCTACCCGGTGCCGTTGGCCGGCGGCGGGCCCCCGGTCCACCTCGACGAACTGCGCTACACCGGTCGGCTCCCCGGCTGACCCGGCCGGCCGCTGCGCGGCACCGGCCGGGCCGGCGGGCCGCGCCGCCCCACCCCGGCCGGTGGGCCCCGCCGGGCCGCCGGGCCGGCCGCCGACCGGGGCGCCCCAGGTACGGATCGGCAGCAGCACCAGCAGCGCGAGGCTGATCCAGACGTAGGTGTTGCTGCCCAGGAAGCCGGTGATCCCGGTGAAGTCCTTCTCCCAGGCCCAGACGATCCGGCTGCACAGCAGCGCGTAGCCGGCCACCGCGAGGGCCAGCAGCGCCCGCCGCCGCAGGCCGCCGGCAGGCGCGGCGACGGCGTTGTCGACCAGCAGGATCAGCGCCGGGATCAACCAGACCAGGTGGTGCACCCAGGTGACCGGGCTGACCAGGCACATCAGCGCGCCGGTCAGCGCCAGCCCGGTGGCCTCGTCGCCGACCGCCACGGCGACCCGGCAGCGCCAGGCCCAGACGGCCAGGGTGACCAGCACCAGCGCCAGCCAGGCCAGGGTGCTCGGATGCTCCGGGTTCAGCCGGGCCACCACCCCGCGCAGCGACTGGTTGGACACGAACGCCAACTCGCCCACCCGGTCGGTGTTCCACAGCGCCGAGGTCCAGAACTCCCGGGTCGCGTCGGGGAAGAGGGCGGCGGCGAGCAGCGTGGCGGCGGCCGAGGCGGCGACGGCGGTGCCGGCGGCCCGGAACCGCCGGGTGATCAGCAGATAGACGATGAAGACGCCCGGGGTCAGCTTGATCGCGGTGGCCACCCCGATCCCGACCCCGGCCCACCGGTTGCCGGCCGGCAGCAGCCGCAGCAGATCCACCGCCACCAGGAAGAGCAGCAGCATGTTGACCTGGCCGAAGTTGACCGTCTCGCGCATCGGCTCGAACGCGGCGGCCAGGCAGAGCGCCACCGCCAGGACGAACCAGCGGGTCCAGCCGGCCCGCCGGGCGACCGGGTCGAGCAGCCACCAGACCAGCACCGCGCTGACCACCACCGTGGCGGCCACGCTGACGGTGATCGCCGCCGGCCACGGCAGGTACGCCATCGGCAGCATCACCAGCGCCGCGAACGGGGGGTAGGTGAAGCCGTACTGGGTGCCGGGCTTGAGGTAGTCGTAGATCTCACCGTGGTCGTGGACCCAGAAGGTCAGCGCGCCGTAGTAGACCTTCAGGTCGAAGAAGCCGTGCCGGACGGCCGCCACGGAGAGGAAGGCGGCCACCGCGACGGCGAGCACCACCACCGCGACGACCTGCCCGGTCCTCCGCCTGGCACCCTGCGCCACCGTCGTCTCCCTCGCTGTGGCCTAGGCTTTCGTGCCATGGCTCTGGGGTTCGTCCGCCCGGCGCGTCCGGAGGACGCCGCCGAGATCGCCCGTGTGCAGCTCGCGACCTGGCGGGTCGCGTACCGTCGGCTGCTGCCCCGGCACGTGCTCGACAACCTGGACGAGGCGTGGCTCGCCCGGCGGTGGAGCGCGGCGGTGCAGGAGCCGCCCTCGGCCGCGCACCGGGTGCTCGTCGCCGTGGAACAGGCCGAGCAATCCTATCTGGTGGGCTTCGCCGCTTCCGGGCCGGCGGACGACGAGGCGCTCGCCCCGGGCGAGCCGGCGGCGGCACTGGGCACCGGCGTGGTGGCGGTGACCGACCTGCTGGTGGAGCCGCGCTGGGGTCGGCGCGGGCACGGCAGCCGGCTGCTCTCCGCCGCCGTGGAGGGCTGGCGCACCGACGGGTTCACCCGCGCGGTGGCCTGGGCCTTCGACGGCGACGAGGCGACCCGCAAGTTCCTCACCAGCACCGGTTGGGAGCTGGACGGCGCCGCCCGCGCGCTGGACGTCGACGACATGCTCGTCCCCCAGGTGCGGCTGCACGTGGCGGTCCCCGCCGAGCCGACTGACACGCCCTGACCCGGCCGATTCTGTCGGCCCGCCGTGGTAGACCGAAGGCGGCGGGGTGCCACCGACGGTGAGGGAGACGACCATGTTCCGGGAGACGAAGGCGTTCAGCGGGTTCTCGGCCGACGACACCGACCGGGCCCGGGAGTTCTACGCCGACACCCTCGACCTGCGGGTGTCCCAGCTCGGCGGTCCCGGTGGGCTGCTGATGCTGCACCTGGCCGGCGACCGGGACGTGGTGGTCTACCCGAAGGCCGACCACGTGCCGGCGGCGTTCACGGTGCTCAACTTCCCGGTGGACGACGTCGACCGGGCGGTCGACGAGCTGACCGCGCGCGGGGTGCGGTTCGCGCGCTACCCGGGGTTGCCGCAGGACGACCGGGGGATCATGCGCGACAACGGGCCGACGATCGCCTGGTTCACCGACCCGGCCGGCAACATCCTCTCGGTGATCGCGCAGGAGTGACGCCACCGACGGGTCAACGGCGCAGTTCGGCGACCAGTTCGTCGTCCTCCACCACACCGGTGGGCGCGAAACCCAACGAGGTGTAGAGCCGGGCGGCGGCGGCGTTGTCCGGGTGGTACGACAACCGGACCGGGTGGACGGCGTCCGGGCCGCCCAGCCAGTCGGCGAGGGTGCGCACGGCGGCCCGGCCCACCCCTCGGCCCTGTTCGGCGGCGTCGACCACCATCCCGCCGATCCACCGGGACCCGTCGTCGTCCACGCCCCACATGACGTGGCCGACCACGGACCCGTCGGCGTACACCGCCAACGACGTCCACACGTCGGAACGCATGGTCAGCACCAGGTAGCGGGCCGCCAGCGCCGGCACCCAGTCCCGCTGGTCGTCGCGGGGGGCCAGATCGGCCACCGCCCGCCAGTTGTCGTCGTCCACCGGGCGCAGGGTGACCCGCCGCCCGGCCCTATCGGTATGTCCGGAATCCAGCACCGGGGCAGCCTAGGAGTCGGCCCGGCGCACCGCCAACGAATTCGCCGACACCACCCCACGACATCCGGCTCCGACCCGGGACACGCCCGGCGCGGCCCAGCGGCCTAGTCGAGCAGGGCGTCCAGGCCGACGGTCAATCCCGGTCGCTGTCGGACCGCCCGCACGGCCAGCAGCACCCCGGGCATGAACGAGACCCGGTCGTACGAGTCGTGCCGGATGGTCAACGTCTCGCCGAGGGTGCCGAACAGCACCTCCTGGTGGGCGACCAGGCCGGTGGCGCGGACCGCGTGCACGCGTACCCCGTCGATGTCGGCGCCGCGCGCCCCCGGCACCTCGTCCTTGGTGGCGTCCGGCGTCGGGCCGAGACCGGCCTCGGCGCGGGCCTGCGCGACCAGCCGGGCGGTGTGGGTGGCGGTGCCGCTCGGCGCGTCGAGCTTGCGCGGGTGGTGCTGCTCGATGATCTCCACGGACTCGAAGTGCCGGGCCGCGCGGGCGGCGAACTGCATCATCAGCACCGCGCCGATGCCGAAGTTGGGGGCGATCACCACCCCGACGTCGGGCCGGTCGGCCAGCCAGCCGCGCACCTGCTCCAGGCGCTGCCGGGTGAAACCGGTGGTGCCGACCACCGCGTGCACACCCCGGTCGACGCACCAGCGCAGATTGTCCATGACCACGTCCGGGGTGGTGAAGTCGACGACCACCTCGGCGGCCGAGGCCCCGGACAGCTCGTCGCCCTGGTCGACCGCCGCCACCAGCTCCAGGTCACCGGCCCCGTCGACCGCCCGGCACACCTCGGCGCCCATCCGACCCCGGGCACCCAGCACACCGACCCGGATCGACCCGTCCCGGCCCTTCTCCTGCTCGTCAGTCACGGGGCACAACCTATCCCAATCGGGACGCGACCCCCCGCCGGACCAGCACCGTCCCACCGGCCGGTCCCGGCACGGACTCCGGACCCGACCGCGAGCCGACGCCCACCTCGACGCCGACCGCTCGGGCCGACGCCGCGACGGCACCGCGCGGCCGGGAACGGACCACCGGGTGGGCGGCGGGCTCAGCCGGCGAAGTCGTGCTCCCCGAACGGGCCGACCACGGCCAGCGACATCGGCCGGCTCAGCAGCTCGGCGGCCAGGGTGTTCACGTCGGCCAGGGTCACCGCGTCGACCCGGGCCAGCAACTCGTCCACCGGCATCAGGTCGCCGTAGAGCAGCTCGCCCTTGGCCAGCCGGCTCATCCGGGACCCGGTGTCCTCCAGGCCCAGCACGAACGAGCCCTTGCTCATCCCCTTGCCCCGGGCCACCTCCGCCTCGGTGAGCCCGTCGGCGGCCACCCGGGCCAGCTCGGCGCGGGTCAACTGGAGCACCTCGTCCACCTTGCCCGGCGCGCAGCCGGCGTAGACGGCGAACAGGCCGCTGTCGGCGTACTGGCTGGCGTAGGAGTAGACCGAGTAGGCCAGGCCACGGCGCTCACGGATCTCCTGGAACAGCCGGCTGGACATCCCGCCGCCGAGGACGTTGTTGAGCACCCCGAGGGCGAACCGCCGCTCGTCGACCCGGTCGATGCCGGGGCAGCCGAGGATGACGTGGGCCTGCTCGGTCTCCTTCGGCGCGACCAGGACGGTGGCCGGCTTCGTGCGTACCGTCGGGGTGGTCGGCCGGGGGGTGCCCGGCTCGGCCGGGTCGGTGTCCAGCGGGGTCCCGCGCAGCGCCTGGCGGACCAGCCGGACCACGGCGGCGTGGTCGAGGTTGCCGGCGGCCGCGATGACGATCTGCGGCGCGGTGTAACGGCGGCGGTAGAAGCTCTGGATCTGCCGGCGGGTCATCGGGGTGACCGTCTCCTCGGTGCCGGAGATCAGCCGGCCGAGGGGGTGACCACCGTAGACGGCGCGGGCGAAGAGGTCGTGCACCTCGTCGCCGGGCTCGTCGTCGTGCATGGCGATCTCTTCGAGGATGACGCCGCGCTCGGTCTCCACGTCGGCCGGCTCCAGCAGCGAGTCGGCGACCGCGTCGCACATCACGTCGATGGCCAGCGGCAGGTCCTCGTCGAGGACCCGCGCGTAGTAGCAGGTGTATTCCTTGGTGGTGAAGGCGTTGGTCTCGCCGCCCACCGCCTCGATCTCGGAGGAGATCTCCAGCGCGGTGCGCTTGTGGGTGCCCTTGAAGAGCAGGTGCTCCAGGAAGTGCGCGGCACCGGCCTGCGAGCCGGTCTCGTCCCGCGAGCCCACCGTGACCCAGATGCCGAACGAGACGCTGCGCATCGTCGGGATCGCCTCGGTCAACACCCGTAGCCCGCTCGGCAGGACGGTCCGCCGCACCGTGCCGCCCAACGGGTCGTCACTGATCGTGCGGGTCACCGCCCGGGACGCGGCTCCGGCGCGGCCGGGTTGCGCCCCGGTGGCGTGCCGGACGACGTCGGGCGACGCCACCGGCCGTCGACCCGCGGGAAACGACGAACGCTGGGCCCGGCTCACGCAAACCTGCTCTCCGTGCGACGAGGGGTGGAGGAGACACACCGGCCGGGTGACGACGTCGTCGTCACCCGGCCGGTCACTGCTCAGCTGTGCCGGGTACGCCGACGCGGACGCTCGCCGCCGTCGCCACCCTCGCCGCCACCCGGGCGCTCGCCGCGCTCCGGGCCACGCTCGCCGCCGGACGGGGCCCGACCACCCCGGTCGCCGCCACGGTCCCCACGGTCACGCGGACCGCGGTCGCCGCCCCGGCCGGCCGGCCGGTCGCCACCGGCGGCCTCGCCGGCCTCACCGGCGGCCGGCGCCTCGGCGCCCTCCGGCCGGACCTTGTCCAGGTAGATCTTGCCGCGGGCGTCGATGTCCGCGATCTCCACCTCGACCTTGTCGCCGACGTTGAGGAAGTCCTCGACCCGCTCGACCCGCTTGCCGTCGCCCACCTTGGAGATGTGCAGCAGGCCGTCCCGGCCGGGCAGCAGCGAGATGAACGCGCCGAACGCGGCGGTCTTGACCACCGTGCCGAGGAACCGCTCGCCGGCCTTGGGCAGGGTCGGGTTGGCGATCCCGTTGATCCGGTCCACGGCGGCCTGCGCCGACGGGCCGTTGGTCGCGCCGACGTAGATCGTGCCGTCGTCCTCGATGGAGATCTCGGCGCCGGTCTCGTCCTGGATGGCGTTGATGGTCTGCCCCTTCGGGCCGATCACCATGCCGATCTTGTCCACCGGGATCTTGACGGTGGTGACCCGCGGCGCGTAGTCCGACATCTCGGCCGGCGACTCGATCGCCGCCTGCATCACACCGAGAATGGTCTGCCGGGCCTCGTTCGCCTGCTGGAGCGCGGCGGCGAGCACGTCGGACGGGATGCCGTTGAGCTTGGTGTCGAGCTGGAGCGCGGTGACGAACTCCGGCGTGCCGGCGACCTTGAAGTCCATGTCACCGAACGCGTCCTCGGCACCGAGGATGTCGGTCAGCGTCACGTACTGGGTCTTGCCGTCCACCTCGTCGGAGATGAGGCCCATCGCGATGCCGGCCACCGGCGCCTTGAGCGGCACACCGGCCGACAGCAGCGCCAGCGTCGAGGCGCAGACCGAACCCATCGAGGTCGAGCCGTTGGAGCCGAGGGCCTCGGACACCTGTCGGATCGCGTACGGGAACTCCTCGCGCGACGGCAGCACCGGCAGCAACGCCCGCTCGGCCAGCGCGCCGTGGCCGATCTCCCGCCGCTTCGGCGAGCCGACCCGGCCGGTCTCCCCGGTGGAGTACGGCGGGAAGTTGTAGTTGTGCATGTAGCGCTTGCGGTTCTCCGGGGAGAGGGTGTCCACCATCTGCTCCATCCGGAGCATGTTCAGCGTGGTGACCCCGAGGATCTGGGTCTCACCCCGCTCGAACAGCGCGGAACCGTGCACCCGGGGCAGCACGCCGACCTCGGCGGTGAGCGCCCGGATGTCGCGCGGACCCCGGCCGTCGATCCGGACCTGCTCGCGCAGCACCCGGTTGCGGACCTCGGACTTGGTCAACGACCGGAAGGCGGCGGACAGCTCCTTCTCCCGGCCCTCGAACCGACCGCCGAGCTCCTCGGCGACCTTGGCCTTGATCCGGTCCAGGGCCTCCTCGCGGTCGGCCTTGCCGGCGATCTGGAGCGCCTCGCCCACCTCGGCGCGGACCAGCTCGGCCACCGCCTGGTAGATGTCGTCCTGGTAGTCCAGGAAGACCGGGAACTCGGTGACCGGCTTGGCCGCCACCTCGGCCAGCTCGCTCTGCGCCCGGCACAGTTCGCGGATCGCCGGCTTGGCGGCCTCCAGGCCGCTGGCGACGATCTCCTCGGTCGGGGCGGTCGCGCCGCCCGCGATCAGGGCGACGGCGTTCGGCGTCGCCTCGGCCTCGACCATCATGATCGCGACGTCGCCGTCGTCGAGCGTGCGGCCGGCCACCACCATGTCGAAGGTGGCGCGGGCCAACTCCTCCAGGGTCGGGAAGGCCACCCACTGGCCGTCGACGTGCGCGACCCGGGTTGCCCCGATCGGGCCGGAGAACGGCAGGCCGGACAGCTTGGTCGACATCGAGGCCGCGTTGATGGCGACCACGTCGTACGGGTGCTGCGGGTCGAGCGCGAGGATGGTCTCGACGACCTGGACCTCGTTGCGCAGGCCCTTGACGAACGACGGGCGCAGCGGCCGGTCGATCAGCCGGCAGGTGAGGATGGCGTCCTCGCTGGGCCGGCCCTCGCGGCGGAAGAACGAGCCGGGGATGCGGCCCGCGGCGTACATCCGCTCCTCGACGTCGACGGTCAGCGGGAAGAAGTCGAACTGCTCCTTCGGGTGCTTACCGGCGGTGGTGGCGGAGAGGACGACCGTCTCGCCGAGCTGGGCGACGACGGAACCGGCGGCCTGGCGGGCCAGCCGGCCGGTGGAGAAGGTGATCTCACGGGTGCCGAAGGACCCGTTGTCGATCACGGCGGTACGGGATTCGGTGCCGAGGTTGGTCTCGGTCATGTGCGGCGGTACTCCTTCGCGTCGTGGGCGCACGACACCGGAGCTGCTCAGACGGCCGGTCTTCGATCGAAGCGCCCGGGTGGCCGGCATGATGCCGGGATGCCCGGGGGCCACTACCGGAGACCGGTACGCTGACCGGCTCCCTCTCGGGTGGTCGCGCGGCCCTCTTCTTCTGGTGGTGCCCAGCGGGGGAGCGACCCAGCGGCCACTCCCCCGTCACGTCATCGGCGCAGGCCGAGCCGCTCGATCAGCGACCGGTAGCGACTGATGTCCTTCTTCTGGACGTAGTTGAGCAGCCGACGGCGCCGACCGACCAGCAGCAGCAGCCCACGGCGGCTGTGGTGGTCGTGCTTGTGCACCTTCAGGTGCTCGGTCAGCTCCGCGATCCGCTTGGTGAGGACCGCGACCTGGACCTCCGGCGAACCGGTGTCGCCCTCGGCGGTCGCGTACTCCGTGCGGATCTTGGCCTTGGCTTCCTGGTCGAGCGCCATGTTCTCCCTGTTTCGGTGGGTTGACAACTGGTGTCCGTCGTTCGGGTCCGAACGGACCGGGGACGGACGAACCTCGCACCCGCGGCGTCGTGCAGGCACGCGAGGCCCCGCGTCGGTCATCCGACGTCACCGCCACACTACCAGCCCGTCGCGGAACCGCCCGGTCAAGGCCCTCGGGCGGGGCGACGGAGGGTCGCGGACCGCCCCGCACGGCCCGTCAGGCGACCGCCTGGCGGGTCCGCGCGACGTCCTCGGCCATCTGGACGAGCAGCGGTTCGATGGCGTCGTACCGGATCTGGCCGCGCAGGTGGGCGGCGAAGTCCAGGGCGACCCGTTCGCCGTACAGGTCGCCGGAGAAGTCCAGCACGTGCGCCTCGACCCGGCGCTCCCGGCCGGCGAACGTCGGGTTGGTGCCGATCGAGATGGCCGCCGGCAGCCGCTCGGTCCCCCGACGCACCAGCCAGCCGGCGTAGACCCCGTCGGCGGGCACCGCCGCGTGCGGCGGGCAGAGCAGGTTGGCGGTGGGGAAGCCCAGCTCCCGGCCGCGCTGGTCGCCCAGCACCACCACCCCTTCGAGCCGGTGCGGGCGACCGAGCACGGCCGCCGCCGCCGCCACGTCGCCCGCGTCGACGCAGGACCGGATGTACGTCGAGGAGAAGACCGTCCCTTCGGCGGCGACCAGCGGGGCGTTCTCCACCCCGAAGCCGAACGTCCCGCCGAGCTGTTCGAGCAGCGCCACGTTCCCGGCGGCCCGGTGCCCGAAGCGGAAGTTGTCCCCCACCACGACCAGCATGGCGTGCAGGTGCTCGACCAGGATGTCGTGCACGAACGCCTCGGCCGGCAGCTGGGACAGCTCGGCGGTGAACGGCACCACACAGAGCACGTCGACCCCGAGCGCCTCGATCAGCTCCGCCTTGCGGGTGGGCTCGGTGAGCACGGCCGGGTGCGCGCCGGGGCGGACCACCTCGGCCGGGTGCGGGTCGAAGGTCACCACCACCGACTGGACGCCCAGCTCCCGGGCCCGCGCCACGGCGTGTCCGATGGTCGCCTGGTGTCCCTGGTGCACGCCGTCGAAGACGCCGATGGTGACGACCGACCGCCCCCAGTCACCGGGCGCCGCCTCGTACCCCCGCCACCGCTGCATGCCGCTCCTCTCCTGCTCCACCGCTGACCGGCTCCCACCCGTGCCCACCGCCGCCGGAGTCCCGGCCGTCGTCCGTGCCCGTCCCGCCGTCCCGTCCATCTGTCGTCCGCCGGTCGTGCCGGCCGGTGGCCCGGTCAGGCCGGGGCGAGCACGATCTCCGCGCGGGCCCGGCCGTCCCGCTCGCTGACGATAGCGATCAGCCCACCGTCCGGTCCGAAGACGGCGTACGGCCCGGCGATGCCCACCGGGTCGAGCGGCCCGCCGTGGGAGAGCACCTTCGCCTCGTCGGCGGTGGCCTCCCGACGGGAGAAGTACCGGTCGGCGGCGGTGTCGAGGGGCAGGTTGACCACCTCGGGCGCACGCTGTTCCAGGGTCGCGAGGGTGGCCGACTCGGCCAGGGTGAAACTACCCACAGCGGTCCGCCGTAGCGCGGTGAGGTGCCCGCCGACGCCGAGCGACCGACCGGCGTCGCGGGCCAGCGCCCGGATGTACGTCCCGGACGAGCAGTCGACGTCGACGTCGACGTCGACCACGTCCGGGGTATCCCGACGGATCGCCAGCACGTCCAGCCGGGAGACGGTGACCCGCCGGGCGGGCAGTTCGACGCTCTCGCCGTCCCGGACCCGCTTGTACGCCCGCTCTCCATTGATCTTGATGGCGCTGACCGCGCTGGGCACCTGGTCGATCTCACCGGTCAGCGGCACGAACGCGGCCCGGATCGCGGCGTCGGTCAGCTCCCCGGCGGGCGTGCTGGCGAGCACGTCGCCCTCGGCGTCGTCGGTGACGGTGGCCTGGCCGAGCCGGATCGTCGCGGTGTAGCTCTTGCCCGCCCCGATCACGTACGTCAGCAGCCGGGTGGCCCGGCCGACCCCGATCACCAGCACACCGGTGGCCATCGGGTCGAGGGTGCCGCCGTGCCCGACCCGGCGGGTCCGGGCCAACCGGCGGATCCGCGCCACCACGTCGTGCGACGTCATGCCGCCGGGCTTGTCGACCACGATCAGACCGTCACCGTTCACGACCGCCAAGCCTGCCAGACGGGTCGACCCCGCCCGCCACCGCAGGGCACAATGCCGTCGTACCACGAAGACTTCCCGTCGCCGCCAGGAGCAGCATGAGCACGCCGCCCCCGCCCGAGCACCGTGCCCGGGTCGAGCTCCCTGAGTGGATGCGCCACCCGGAGCCGCCCCGTCGTACCCTCGGCCGGCGGCTGTCCGGGCTGGTCGAGGCCGTGCCGGCGCTCCGACAGGCCCGTCGGTCGCTCTGGCGCTGGCGGGACCGCAGTCGATTCAGCGAACGTCACCCGGTGGTCGCCGGGATCACCTCGTTCGTGCTGGTGGCGACGGTGGCCACCCTGCTCGTCGGCGGCGCGCTCTACCTGCTCGGACGGATCCGCGACCGCACCCTCTGAGCCCGCGCCCGGCTCCGCCGCGCGACTGATCGCGCCCGGGAGCGGGCGCCCCCGCCGCCCGGAACAGGGCAGCGCCGCGCCCGGTCGGATGCGAGGATCATGCGCCCTTCCCCATTTCGACTCAGGGACACGCGTGACCCACAGCCCGATCCCGGCCGATCCGCCCCCGGCCGCCGACGCGCCGTCGCCCACCGGTCCACCCCAGCCCACCGGTCCACCCCCGCCCGCCGACCCGCCGCCGGCCACCGACCCCCCGCCGGCCGCAGGCCCGCCTCCCGCCGCAGACCCGTCATCGGCCGTCGGCCCGCCGTCGCCCGAGGCCGCGGAGTCACCCCTGGACCGGTACGCGGTCGCCACGGCGGACGAACCGGTCCGTATCCCGTCCTGGATGCGGGAACCCGAGGTGGAGCACGAACTGACCCGCTCGGAACGGCTCCGGCTGCGCTGGGGCCGGCACGGCGGCACGCTGCTCGGTGCGGTGGGCGCACTGCTGGTGCTGGTGCTGGTCGGTGGGCTCGCCCTGGGCGGGTTCGGTCTCGTCCAGCGGGTCCACGACGGCGCGCCGCTGCTCCCGCAGCGGGGTGCCACGTCGCCACCCGCTCCCCGGCCGACCGACGACAGTGGCAACAGCCTCGGCCCCTTCGTCGCCACCCCGGCCGAGGCGTACGCCGAGGGGGCGGCGGCCGTCGTGCCGCCCGCCGCCCGCGCCACCGGACCGTTCACCGCGAAGCAGGTCGCCGACGGGCTGGCGAAGGTCCGCCGGGCCCTGGTCGAGGGGCGGTTGCAGTCCCGGATGCTGGATGGCGATCCCGACGGGTTCCTCGCCATGCTCGCCCCGCAGTCCCGGGACTCCGTCCGTCGGGACCTGGCCGCCGGCGCCAATCTCGGCTTCGCCAGCCGGGTCGCCGACAAGGCTGAACCGGGACTGGACCCCGACGAGGAGGTGCGCGCCCGGGGCACCATGACCTACCGGTCCACCACCGCCGAGGGCGGTGTGCGGGCGTTGGAGATCACCACCCGGTTCGTCTGGGTCTACCCGTTCGACCTGTGGCGTCCCCAGGCGTACCCGCCGGGCGCGGAGCTGGTCACCCTGCGCGACGAGGCGGTGTGGCTGTTGCCGTACCCGGACGACGTCGACCCCGGCGGGCGCGGGCTCTGGCTCAGCTCGGCCAGGGTCACCCTCCAGAACGCCAGTTGCCCGGCGATGGAGCAGGGCTTCCTGGCGCTGGCCGAGGCCGAACCGCTACGCCGCCGGACCGCCCCGGTCCCGACCCCGACCAGCGACGTCTATGACGAGAGCTGGCGGGCCGGCGACGGCGAGGAGTGCTGAACGACCGTCGTGGTCGCCCCGGCCGGGAACCGTCGCCTCGCCGGTGACGCCGGCGGTGGCTGGTCAGCGCACCGCGCCGACCACCGCCCACCTGCCGGACCGCAGCCGCAGCAGCACCCCGACCAGCCGGATCAGCACGAACAGGGTGAGACCGGCCCAGATGCCGCCCAGGCCCAGGTCGAAGGCGTAGGAGAACCAGATCGACGGCAGGAACCCGCCGAGCGCGGCGACGACGGTCAGGTCGCGCAGGTAGCGGACGTCGCCGGCACCGATCAGCACGCCGTCGAGGGCGAACACCACCCCGGCGAACGGCTGCATCGCCACGAACCAGGGCCAGGCCACCATCGCCTGGCCCTGCACCTGGGAGTCGGCGCTGAACAACGACGGCACGATCCCCGCCCCGGCGGCGATGAGCAGCGCGAAGCCCACCCCGCACACCCCGCCGAGCAGCGCGAACCGGCGGGCCAGGGCACGTGCCCCGGCGGCGTCGCCCGCGCCCAGCGCGGCACCGATCAACGCCTGCGCGGCGATCGCCAACGCGTCGAGCAGCAGCGCGGTGAAGAACCACAGTTGCAGGGCGATCTGGTGGGCGCCCACGGCGGCGGCGCCGAACCGGGCGGCGACCGCGGTGGCGGACAGGAAGCTGGCCTGGAAGGCGACCCCCCGGATGAGCAGGTCCCGGCTGAGCACCATCTGCTGGCGGATCAGCACCGGGCGGGGCCGCAGGCTCGCCCGCTCCCGCAGCAGCGCCCCGACGAACAGACCGCCCGAGATGGTCTGGGCGATCACGTTGGCCACCGCCGAACCGGGCAGGCCCAGCCCGGCGGGGTAGACCAGCAGCGGGCAGAGCAGCGCGGAGAGCAGGTTCGGCCCGAGCACGAACAGCAGCGGACGACGGATGTCCTGGATGCCGCGCAGCCAGCCGTTGCCGGCGGCGGCCAGCAGCAGACCGGGCGCACCGAGGGCCGCGATCCGCAGCCACTGCCCGGCCGCGTCGGCCACCTCGCCACCACCCCCGGCGAGGGTACGCGCCAGCGCGTCTCCGCCGAGCTGCATGCCGACGGCCACCAGCACGCCCACCCCGAGTGCCAGCCACGACGCCTGGACACCCTCGTCCAACGCCGCGGCCCGGTCGCCGGAACCGAACCGCCGGGCCACCCGCCCGGTGATGCCGTACGCCAGCACGGTGCCGAGCCAGGCGGTGAGCGTCAGCACCGTGCCGCCGACGGCGAGCGCGGCCAGCGGAACCCGGCCCAGGTGCCCCACCACGGCGGTGTCGACCAGCACGTAGAGCGGTTCGGCCGCGAGCACCACCAGGGCGGGCAGGGCGAGCGTGGCGATCCGACGCGGTGAGGCGAGCGCGGTGGCAGTAGGACTGGGCTGGCTCATCGCCGCCGATCCTGACACGCCCTCGGTAAGGAACGCAATCCCCGGCAACACTTACCAGGGCGATGGCTGGCGGAGCCGACGCTGCGGACCCCGAAGGCGCCCTGTCGGAGCCCTGTCAGGTGAACCCGCCCGGCGGACCCCGACAAGGCGTGCGACCGGGAGGACCCCACCCAGCGGACCCCGACGGTGTGCGACCGGGCGGACCCCACCCGGCGAACCTCGGCGGTGTGCGACCGCCGAGCCCGAACAGGGCGCGGGGTCAGCCGGGCGGTGGGGTCATCGCCGGTGGGGCAGCGTCACTGGCGGGTGTCCATCGAGGTCTGCAGCGCGCGGCGCATCTGCTCGCGGGCCTCGTCGGTGGTCTCGGTCTTGGTCTTGGTCGCCATGGCGGTGTCCTTCCAGGGTGCGGACCACCGGAACAGGTGGCCCTACGGGCGGTCCTGCTGAGCGCCGGGAAGGCGGCCCGGGATCACCGGAGCGGCTCGCCTGGCAGCGTGAGCCCGGGTCGGTCAGACCCTGGAGGGAGGCGGCACCGGGTGTGGCACCACCGCCCACGACCTGCGTCGCGACGCGACGTCGGCCCTTCCCAAGTTAACGTTTACTTTCCACATGGTGCCCACTCTTCCCGTCATCTGGACGGCACGGCCGTCGATCCCGGGGCACCCGGAAGCGGGCGCAACGACGCGCCGGCAGGGCGCTCGGCGCACGGGAGCAGTGGGGAGGCGGTGCCCGAGCAGGCAGCGCGGCCGGTCCGGGGCAGGCAAGCGCGACCGATGCGGCGCCCGGAAGGCAGCGCAGCCGGTGATGGGCAGGCAGCGCGGTGTCGTACGACGGCCGGATCGTGGTCAGCGGGGCAGATCGGCCGGCGCCGGAGGGACGGTGGTGCTCAGCGGGCCAGGAAGTGCCAGCCCAGCCACCACCAGAAACCGAACAGCCCGATCCGGCCGACCGGCACCGGACCCACCTCGTACCGCATCACATAGGCGCAGACGTCCCCCAGGGACGGAATCCGGGAACCCTCCCGGCGGGCAGCCCACTCGACCGCCGCGAAGAGCACCAGTGAGGCGAGGAAGCCACTGATGGCGAGGGTACGCATCACCGCCGCACCAGCCCCCAGAAGGCGGCCAGCCAGGCGAACCAGACCGCCGAGCGGACCAGGCCGTCCTCCAGCAGCGGATCGGCCAGGCGGGAGAAGGTGGGGAACTCGTCCCCGACCGCCATGACGAAGGTGGTGCCTTCGAGCACCCCGAACAGCGCCGCCGGGAGCAGCCACCAGACGGTGCCCCCGCCCAACCGGCGCGGTGCCGGCCGACGCTGCACCCGATTGCCGAGGCCGAGCCAGATCAGCGCGCCGCCGGTGCCCAGCGTCCAGAGGTTGGCCTGGGCGGAGAACGACGGGAACTGCCCACCGACCAGGGAGAGGCAGGCCAGTACCGGCACGGTGACCACCGGCCGGTCCCAGGTCCGGGAGACGTTCATGGTGATCTCGTGCGGCTGCTCCATCGTCCAATTCTCCCCGGGCTCACCCTGTGCGGGAAGACCGACACCCGTCGGCGTCGGTGTGGCCGACGGTCAACGCACCGGCCAACTCCGCCCTGATCTGGGCGATGACCTGGTCGACGTCGCCCCGCCCGGTGAAGCCGGCGGCGAACAGGTGACCCCCGCCACCCAGCGCCACCGCCACCGCGCTGACGTCGACCGCGCCCTTGCTGCGCATCGACACCGCCCACTCGTCCGGCCCGAGCTGCTTGAGCACGCACGCGACGTCCGCCTCGGCGGTGCAGCGCACCGAGTCGATGAGCGACTCCAACACGTACGGCCGCTGGTCGTGCCGGGCGAGGTCGTCGAGAGTGGCGTGGGTCCAGACCAGGCCGTGACCGGCGGCGGCCTCCGGTTCGAGCCGGGACCGGCCCAGCACCTCACCGAAGAGCCGGACCGCGCCGAACGGCCGGGTGTCGAACACCTCGCGGGAGATGTCGCCGGGGCGCAGGCCGGTGGCGAGCAACCGGGCGGCGAGCCGGTGCACCTCGGGCGTGGTCGCCGCGAACCGGAACGAGCCGGTGTCGGTGGTCAGCGCCACATAGAGGCCCGCCGCGATCTCCGCGTCCAACGGCACGTCGAGCCGGGCGAGCAACTGCTCGGCCACGACCGAGGTGGCCGCCGCTGTCGGGTCCACCAGATGCACCGCGCCGAAGCCGGTGTTCGAAGCGTGGTGGTCGAGGACCACCGACGTGCCGGCGGTGTCGAGCCGGTCGACCAGGTCACCGAGCCGCGACTCACTCGCGGCGTCGAAGCAGACCACCAGATCCGGCTCCGGGTACGCCTCGGACGCCGGCACCAACAGGTCGATCCCGGGCAGCCAACGGAACGGCTCCGGCACCTCGGGCGGCCCCGGGAAGGTGGCCTGCAACCGGCGTACGCCGAGTCGCCGCAGGCCGATTCCGAAGCCGAGCATGCTGCCCAGGGCGTCGCCGTCCGGGTTGACGTGACAGATCAACAGCACCCGGGCGTCGGCTGGCAGGCCACGTACCGCCGCGACGGCGGCAGCCCAGTCGTCCTCGCCGGGGCCGGTCGACGGTGACCCGGCGAGGAGCCCACCGGCCGTGTCCGGGGCGGCCGTCACCGCCGGTCCGTCGACGAGGTGTCGGTCTCGGTGGCTTCGTCGTCCACGTCGTCGTCCTCGTCGTCGACCCGGTACGGCTGGGCGTCACCCGCGTACTTCGCCTGGGCGGCCAACCGCTGCACCTCGGCGTCGGCGTGCCGGGCCTGGGCGAGTAGGTCGTCGATCTGCTTGACCTGGTCCTGCACGTCGTCGAGGACGAAGGTCAGCGAGGGCGAGTGGCGCAGCCCCAGCGCCTTCCCGACGGTGCTGCGCAGCATCCCCTTCGCGCTCTCCAGCGCGGCGGCGGTGCTGGCCTGGGCCGTCGCGTCACCGAGCACGGTGTAGAAGACGGTGGCCTCACGCAGGTCGGCGGTGATCCGGGCGTCGGTGATGGTGATCATCCCGAGCCGGGGGTCCTTGATCTGGCTCCGCACCACCGAAGCGACCAGTTCGCGGATCCGCTCCGCGTGCCGGCGAACCTTGGCCGGATCAGTCATGTCCCCCACCTCCAGGGCGTTCCTTCCGCGGCCGGCACGGCGGCGCAGACCGCCACCGGAACCAACCACCCCAACACCTCGAACACTACCCGCGCCCCACCCCCACCCGCCCGCCCCACCCCGCCTCCATCCCCTCCCGCCCGTCCCGCCCCACTCACCCGTCCCGCCTTCGGTGATCAAGAGGTTTGCGTCAACCTGAAGATCGAAGCTGACGCAAACCTCTTGATCACCGAAGGCGGGCGGACCAGGGAGGGGGAGCCGGTGGGTGGGGGTGGGGGGTGGGGTGGGGTGGGGTCAGTCTTCGGGGGTGTGGAGGGTGCGGCGGACGGAGAGGAGGTCCAGTTCGGGGCGGGCGGCGACCAGGCGTTCGCAGGAGTCGAGCACCTCGCGGACGTGGGCCGCCTCGGCAGCCACCACGGCCACCCCGATCTCGGCCCGACCGTGCAGGTCGAGCGCACCCACCTCGGCGGCCGACACCTCGAAGCGGCGCAGCGCGGCCACGATGGGCCGTACATAGGAACGCTTGGCCTTGAGCGATCGGGAGTCGCCCGGCAGGAGCAGGTCGAAGAGTGCGGTTCCGGTATACATCACTCCGGACGTTACGGAACCGGCCCGGACATGCTCAAGGGGTTTACGCCGGTCGGCGTAAACCCCTTGAGCACTGTTGTCAGCCTCGGATCAGGCGCGCGGCTTCTCCCGCATCTCGAAGGTTTCGATGGTGTCGCCGACCTGGACGTTGTTGAAACCGGCCAGCGTCAGACCACACTCGAAGCCCTCGCGGACCTCCGTCGCGTCGTCCTTGAACCGCTTGAGCGAGCTGATCGTGAGGTTGTCCGCCACGACCGCCCCGTCCCGCAGCAGCCGCGCCTTGGCGTTGCGGCGAATGATGCCGGACCGGACGATGCAACCGGAGATGTTGCCGATCTTGGACGAGCGGAAGACGTCGCGGATCTCCGCGCTGCCCAGCTCGACCTCCTCGTACTCCGGCTTGAGCAGCCCCTTGAGCGCGGCGTCGATCTCCTCGATGGCCTGGTAGATGACCGTGTAGTACCGGATCTCCACGCCTTCGCGGTCGGCGATCTCACGGACCTTGTTGGCGGCCCGCACGTTGAAGCCGATGATCGTGACCGCCTCGGACGAGGCGCTCGCGAGCATGACGTCGCTCTCGGTGATCGCACCCACGCCCCGGTGGATGATCCTGAGCTGGACCTCTTCCGGGATGTCGAGGTTGAACAGGGCGTCCTCGAGGGCCTCCACGGAACCGGAGACGTCGCCCTTGAGCACCAGGTTGAGCGAGGTCTTCTCGCCCTCCTTGAGCTGCTCCATGAGCGTTTCGAGGGTGGCCCGGCCACGGGAGTTGGCGAAGGACGCCGCCCGCCGTCGTGCCTGCCGCTGCTCGGCGATCTGACGCACCGTGCGGTCGTCCGCCGCGGCCAGGAAGGTGTCACCCGCACCCGGCACCGCGGTCAGACCAAGCACCAGGACCGGACGGGCCGGACCGGCCTCGGCGACCTGGTTGCCGTTCTCGTCGAGCATGGCGCGGACCCGGCCGTGCGCCCCACCGGCGACGATCGAGTCGCCGGCCCGCAGGGTGCCCTTCTGCACCAGCACCGTCGCCACCGCACCGCGACCCTTGTCCAGGTGCGCCTCGATGGCCACACCCTGCGCCGGCCCGTCGATCGCGGCGGTCAGCTCCAGGGACGCGTCGGCGGTCAGTAGGACCGCCTCCAGCAGCTCTTCGATGCCGATGCCCGGCTTGGCCGCCACGTTGACGAACATGGTGTCGCCGCCGTACTCCTCGGCGACGAGACCGTATTCGGTCAGCTGCTGGCGGACCTTGTCCGGGTTGGCCTCCGGCTTGTCGACCTTGTTGACCGCGACCACGATCGGCACGTCGGCCGCCTTGGCGTGGTTGAGCGCCTCGATCGTCTGCGGCATGACGCCGTCGTCGGCCGCCACCACCAGCACCACGATGTCGGTGACCTGGGCACCACGGGCACGCATGGCGGTGAACGCCTCGTGGCCCGGGGTGTCGATGAAGGTCACCGCGCGGTCGATGCCCTCGTGCGGGACGTGGACCTGGTAGGCACCGATGTGCTGGGTGATGCCACCCGCCTCGCCCGCCACCACGTTCGCCTTACGGATCGCGTCGAGCAGCTTGGTCTTACCGTGGTCGACGTGACCCATGACGGTCACCACCGGCGCACGGCTGACCAGGCGGTCCTCCGCGACCTCGGCGTCGAGGTCGATGTTGAACTGCGCGAGCAGCTCGCGATCCTCGTCCTCCGGGCTGACGATCTGCACGTCGAAGCCGAGGTGCTCACCGATCAGCAACAGGGTCTCGTCGGAGCAGGACTGGGTCGCGGTGACCATCTCGCCCAGGTTGAACATCTCCTGGACCAGCGAACCCGGGTTGGCGTTGATCTTGTCGGCGAAGTCCGACAGCGAGGCGCCACGGGAGAGCCGGACGACCTGACCCTGACCCCGGGGCGCGCCCGAGCTCATGGTCGGGGCCGACAGGTTGTCGAACTCCTGTCTGCGCTGCTTCTTGGACTTGCGACCACGGGTCGGCCGACCACCCGGACGCCCGAAGGCACCCGCGGCGCCGCCGCCACGGCCACGACCGCCACCACCGGGACGACCGCCGCCACCGGCCGGGGCACCCGGACGGAAACCGCCGCCGGGAGCACCACCGCCGCCACCGGGGCCACCACGGTAGCCACCGCCGCCGGCACCAGCGCCGCCGCCGGGACCGCCACGGAAGCCGCCACCGCCACCGCCGCCACCGCCACCGGGGCGGAAGCCACCGCCACCGCCACCGGGACGACCGGCGCCACCGCCACCGGGGCCACCACGACCGCCACCGGGGCCGCCGGGGCGACCCGTGGTGGGCCGCTGGCTCGGCATCGAGGCCGGGCTGGGCCGAGGCGGCATCGAGGCCGGGCTCGGACGCGGCGGCATGCCGGCCGGACTCGGCCGGGGACCGCCACCACCGGCGGCCGGGGGCCGCTGCTGCTGGCCACCCTGGATGCCGAACGGGTTGTTACCGGCGCCGCGCGCCGGCGGACGACCGCCGGGCCGGGCACCCGGGCCGGCCGGAGGGCCACCCGGACGACCGGCGGCCGGGGTACCCGGACGCGGCGGTACGGCATTCGGACCGGGACGCGGACCCGGACCCGGACGGGGACCACCCTCGGTCGGGGGCTCCCGTCGGACGTTGTCCCGCTGCTGCTGCCGGGCAGCCTGGGCGGCCTTGACCGCCGCCTCCTGCTCGGCCTTCAGCGCGGCGGCGCGCGCCTCGGCGGCCGCCACCTCGATGTCGTGTGCGCTCGCCGGCTTGGCGACCGGGGTCACCGGCTGCGGCGGGCCGGGGACCGGGCCCTTGGGCTTCGGTCCAGGGGTCGGCGCGGTCGGCCGCCGGGGCGGCATCGGCCGGGCCGAGACCCGAGGGGCTCCCGGGGTCGGGGACGGCGTCGGGGTCGATGCCGGGCTCGGGGCCGCCGCCGGAGCGGTCGGTGCCGACGAACCACCGGCGGACGCGACGAATGCGCCACGCAGACGTCGGGCGACGGGCGCCTCGACGGTGCTGGACGCGGACTTCACGAACTCGCCCATTTCCTTCAGCTTGGCGAGCACTGTCTTACTCTCGACCCCGAGCTCCTTAGCAAGCTCGTGTACGCGGGCCTTACCTGCCACTGCACTCCTCACTCCGAGGTCGTGCGGGCAGCACCCGCAGCGACCTCACTCCTGCACTTGAAGCCTGGTCATTTCAGGGACTTCATCGTGTGCTCATGTCGGTCGTCCTACCTTGCTAGCGACCCTCGCCCGATCGGGTTGACCGGACGTAGTGGTTGGCGCATCGACGTGCTCCGCGACGGCACCGTGGTCAGGGACCTCGGTGAGTCGCAACGCCCGCCCGAAGGCGCGACGCCGTACCGCCAGCGCGAAGCAGGCCGGATCCGGGTGCATGTTCGCTCCCCGACCCGGCAGACTGCGGCTCGGATCAGGCCGGAGACTGTGACCATCCTCGTCACCGACCGCGACGATCCGCAGCAATTCGCTGGCCGGCGCACGTTTCCGGCAACCCACACAGGTGCGCTCCGGATGCGCGCGTCGTACCACTGGCAGAAGTCTACCCCTAGCCGCCCGAGATCGCTCCGCCCGGCTCCGGGACAGACTCGGCACCGCCCCGACCGCCGGTGCCCGCCTGCTCCGCATCCGACCGGATGTCGATCCGCCAACCGGTCAATCGCGCGGCAAGCCGGGCATTCTGCCCCTCCCGCCCGATGGCGAGGGAGAGCTGGAAGTCCGGGACGGTCACCCGGGCCGTGCGGGTCGCCAGGTCGACCACCTCGACCCGCAACGCCTTGGCCGGCGAGAGCGCGTTGCCGACGAAGGCGGCCGGGTCGTCCGACCAGTCGATGATGTCGATCTTTTCGCCGTGCAGCTCGCTCATCACGGCGCGGACCCGCTGGCCCATCGGGCCGATGCAGGCGCCCTTGGCGTTCACGCCCTGGACGGTGGAGCGTACGGCGATCTTGGTGCGGTGACCTGCCTCACGGGCGATCGCCCCGATCTCCACCGTGCCGTCGGCGATCTCCGGCACCTCCAGCGCGAAGAGCTTCTTGACCAGTGCCGGGTGGGACCGGGACAGGGTGATCTGCGGACCGCGCATCCCCTTGGTCACGTGCACCACCACGCAGCGGATCCGCTCGCCGTGGGTGTACCGCTCGCCGGGCACCTGCTCGGACTGCGGGAGCACGCCCTCCAGCTTGCCGAGGTCGACGCTGACGATGCCCTTCTCGCTGCGCGCCTCGTGCGCCTGCACCACGCCGGTGACCAGGTCACCGTCGCGGCCGACGTACTCGCCGAAGTGCACCTCGTCGGTGGCCTCCCGCAGCCGCTGGAGGATCACCTGCTTGGCGGTCATCGCCGCGATCCGGCCGAAGTCGTGCGGGGTGTCGTCCCACTCCCGCACCACGCTGCCGTCGGCGTCCACCTCCTGGGCGTAGACCAGGGCGGCCCCGTTCTTGCGGTCGATCTCCACCCGGGCGTGCGACTCGGCGCCTTCGGTGTGCCGGTAGGCGGTCAGCAACGCGGTCTCGATCGCCGCGAGGATCGTGTCGAACGGGATCTCCCGCTCGCGCTCCAGTGCGCGCAGCGCCGCGAGGTCGATGTTCACCTCTCCTCGTCCTCCACATCATCGTCGTCATCTTCGTCGGCGTCGTGCTCGTCGCCGTCGGACTCGTCATCGTCGTCGTCGCCGTCGACCTCGTCCGCCTCGTCGATCTCGTCGAGGCGGTGGAACTCGACCTGCACCCGGCCGGGGCCGAGCGCGGCGTAGCGGTGCTCCACCTGACCGGACTCGGTCTCCAGCACCACGCGCTCGTCGTCGGCCACCACCACCCGGCCGGTGACCTGACGGTCCACGGCGGGCTGCGCATCGGTCCGCTCGACCCGGACGGTCACCTTGACCAGCCGGCCGGCGTTGCGCCGCCAGTGCCGGGGCAGGGTCAACGGGCGGTCCACCCCGGGGGAGCTGACCTCCAACTGGTACTCCCCCGCCACGATGTCCCCGCCGGCCTCCTCGGCCGTGTCCAACGCCGCCGAGACCAACCGGGAGACGTCCGCGACGGCGTCCAGGTTGATCCCGCCGTCGGCGTCCACGATCACCCGGACCACGTGCCGGCGGCCGGCCCGGGAGACGGAGACGTCCTCCAGGTCGTAGCCCGCCGCGGTGACCACCGGCGCGATCACGTCGCGCAATTTGGTACGCCGGGCGGCCAGGTCGCCCCGCGATGCGCCCGCACGGTCCCCGCCCCGGTCGCCGTCGGTGCGACGGGATCGTCCCGTCGGCGCCGCCGGCCGGGTGGCACGGCCACGCTGCGTCATCTGGGCACCCTTCTGCTGATCGGCGGCGGTCGTCGGACCGGCACGCCGGGACGCCACCGGGGCGGCAGCGCCGGTGGCTGCGCAGAGCGTAACGCGCCGCCGGGACGGGGGCCCCGGCGGCGCACCGACGGCGGTCGTCCGGCGGTCGACGCGGATGGTGTTGACTTGTCCGGTGGCCACGGGCAGAACAACGACGCACCCCGACGGAACGGGGCAATCCCGGCGCACGGTGCTGCGCACCGGTGCGCTACTGGCGGTCGGCGCCGCCGCGGTGCCGCTGACCGGGTGTGGTCTCCTCGACCGGGACGGACCCACCCCACCACCCGACCCGCTGGAACCCCTGGCGGCCGAGTCCCGGGAGCTGGCCGCCCGGCACCGGGCCGCGATCACCGCCGATCCGGGGCTGGCCGACCGGCTC
Organism: Micromonospora matsumotoense; assembly: GCF_900091525.1. Classification (GTDB taxonomy): domain Bacteria; phylum Actinomycetota; class Actinomycetes; order Mycobacteriales; family Micromonosporaceae; genus Micromonospora; species Micromonospora matsumotoensis. Next base: position 326,269 of record NZ_FMCU01000006.1, on the reverse strand, counting down.
ACCCCGATCGCCGACGCGCACACCGCGCACGCCGACGAGCTGCGCCGGCTGATCGGCCGCCCCGAACCCTCCGGCCCGGCGGCACCGGGCCCGACCGTCGTCGACGGCGCGCGGAACACCCTCCTGGCCGAGCTGCGGGCCGCCGAACAGAGCGGCCGGGACAACGCGGCGAAGGCGTGCGCCGACGCGCCGGGCGACCGGGCCGCGCTGCTCGGTACGATCGCCGCCGCCCGGGCCACCCACCTGGAGGCGCTGAAGTGAACCGCCGGACCGCCCCGGCCGCGCCCGGCGACGCGCTCGCCGGCGCGTTGGCCGCCGAGTACGCCGCGATCTACGCCTACGGCCCGATCGGGGTACGACTCACCGACGCGGACCGGCGGGCAGCCCGCACCGCCGAAGCCGCCCACCGGGCCCGACGTGACGCGCTGGTGCTCCAACTCAGCGCCACCGGCGGCACCGTCCCCGCCGATCAGGCCGGCTACGCACTGCCGTTCCCGGTCACCGACCGGGCCAGCGCGTTGCGGCTGGCGGTGCAGGTGGAGGACCGCACCGCGGCGTTCTGGCGGGCGGCGCTGCCGGTCACCACCGGCGCGGACCGCACCCGGGCACTCAACGCGCTGACCGACTGCGCGGTACGGGCCACCCGGTGGCGGCGCAGCGCCGGGATCACCCCGCTGACCGTCCCCTTCCCCGGCCGCCCCGCCTGACCACCGGACCGCCCCACCGACCCGACCCACCGGACCAATCCGCCTGACCGACCCACCGAACCGACCCACCTGGACGACCCACCGAACCGGCCGCCGGGCCACCGCACCGACCGGCCGACGTGCCGGGCCGGCGTCGACACGATTTCCCGGAGAGACAGATCACCCCCGCCCGGTCGGGGTTTTCCGCCTTATTCGACTGATTCAGCGGGTTTGCAGGGCTGTCCCGCACGCGCAGCGGTTGCGGTCCGCATACGGGGTATGCATACTCCGTTGCCATGTCCATCCGTCACGGCCTGCTCGCCCTGCTCGAGCGCGGCCAGATGTACGGCTACCAACTCCGGGCCGCGTTCGAGGAGTCGACCGGCTCGACCTGGCCGCTGAACATCGGGCAGGTCTACACCACCCTCAACCGGCTGGAACGCGACGGCCTGGTCCGCTCGCTGCCCGAGCACGAGGGCGGCCAGCGGCCGTACGAGATCACCGATGCCGGACGGGCGGACCTGGCGCTGTGGTTCGTCACCCCGATCAGCCGCAACGACCGGCCCCGGGACGAACTGTCCATCAAGTTGGCCCTGGCGCTGACCACCCCCGGGGTGGACGTCCGGGCCGTGGTGCAGACCCAGCGCAGCGCCACCATGCGTACCCTGCAGGAGCTGACCCGGCTGAAGTACACCAGCGACCGGCCCGAGGACCTGCCCTGGCGGCTGGTGCTGGACGCCATGATGTTCCAGGCCGAGGCGGAGATCCGCTGGCTCGACCACTGCGAGACCAGCCTGGTCCGGCACCGACCGGCGGCGCCCACCGCACGCAGCGGGTCACCGCCGGAGGTGGTGGACCGGGCCGACGAGGAGGCGCACCGGTGACCGGCCCGGACTGTGCGGTGCTCGAACTGCGCGACGTCCACCGCACCCACGGCGACGGGGAGGCGGCGGTGCACGCGCTGCGCGGGGTCAGCCTCACCGTTCGACCGGGTGAACTGGTGGCCGTGATGGGTCCCTCCGGCTCCGGCAAGTCGACCCTGCTCACCCTGGCCGGCGGGCTCGACCGGCCGACCGCCGGTGAGGTGCTGGTCGAGGGAGAGCAGCTGGGGGCGTTGAACGGTCGGCGGCTGGCCCGGCTGCGTCGTCGCCGGATCGGCTACGTCTTCCAGGATCTGAACCTGCTCGGCAGCCTCACCGCCGTGGAGAACATCGCCCTCCCCCTCGAACTCGACGGCGTCGGGGTGCGGCAGGCCCGGCGGGCCGCTCTGGCGGCCCTGGACGAGGTGAGCCTGACCGGGCTCGGCGCACGCTTCCCGGACCAGATGTCCGGGGGGCAGCAGCAACGGGTGGCGATCGCCCGGGCACTGGTCGGCGAGCGGCGGCTGGTGCTGGCCGACGAGCCCACCGGGGCGCTGGACTCGCAGACCGGGGAGGCGGTGCTGCACCTGCTGCGCCGCCGGGTCGACGCGGGCGCAGCCGGGGTGCTGGTGACCCACGAGGCCCGGCACGCGGGCTGGGCGGACCGGGTGGTCTTCCTCCGCGACGGCGTCATGGTCGACTCCACCGCCCCACTGACCGGGGTCGAGCACCTGCTCTCCGGCAGCGGCCGGTGAGCGGGCCGCACCGCCCCGACCGGCCGCACCGCCCCACCCGGGTCGACCGGACCGATCGGGCGGACCAGCGGCCCCGACCGGACCCGACCGCCGGATCGACCGGTCACCTCGACCCGGCCGGCCCGCGACGCCGGCCCGGACTGTCCGGTCGGCTCGGCGAGACGGTCGGGTCGTGGCGGGCGGCGCTGCGGATCGCCCGGCGGGAGGCCCGCCGGGCCCGGGGGCGCACCGCGCTGGTGCTGGCGATGATCGCGCTGCCCGTGCTGGCGTTGAGTTTCGTCGCGGTCACCTACGACATGGCCGACCTCACCCGGGTGGAACAGTTCGACCAGCGGCTCGGTGCCGCTGACGTCGAGGTGCGCTGGGTGGCGGAGAACCCACTCCACCAGGACCCCTGGGGCGAGGCGAACTGGGCCCGCGAGGGTGAGCAGGTGACCCGGGAGCGGCCGGTGAGCCGGGCGGCGGTCGAGGCGCTGCTGCCCCCTGGTAGCCGGGCCAGCCAGGTCAGCTGGTGGGTGCCGTTCGAGGTCCGGATCGGTGATCGGACCATCACGCTGGACGGGCGGGCGCTGGACCTTACCGACCCGCTGCCCCGGTCGACGGTGCGCCTGCGCTCCGGTCGGGTGCCCGCCGCCTCCGACGAGGTCGCGGTCAGCGAACAGGCCGCCAGGCGACTGGGCGTACGGGTCGGTGGGACGGTCGCCGCCGCCGACGGTTCCGGCCGCTGGCGGGTGGTCGGCGTGGTGGAGTTCCCCGACCAACTGGGTGAGGTGGTGGCCCTGACACCGGGCGGGCTGGCCCGTGTCAGTCGTGACAGCTACGACAACAGTTGGCTGGTCGACCTCCCCGGTGTCCCGGACGCCGCCCTGGTGGAGCGACTCAACGCGCACGGCGTCACGATCGGTGCCCGGACGCCGGTGCCCAGCGGGCAGCCGTCCGACACGCAGGAACCGCGCGCCGCCCTGCCCGACCCGGTGGCGGCGAGCAACACGGTGCTGGTCGGTGGGCTCGGCCTGCTGGAGGTCGTCCTGCTGGTCGGTCCGGCCTTCGCGGTCGGGGTCCGCCGTCGGCGGCGGGACCTGGCGCTGGTCGCGGTGGCCGGCGGCGACCCGGTGCACCTGCGGCGGATCGTGCTCGCCGACGGGGTCGTCCTCGGCGGGCTCGGGGCGGCGCTCGGGCTGCTGCTCGGCGTCACCACCGCGTTCACCGCCCGACCGCTGGTCGAGGTCTATGTGCTGGGCGAGCGCAGCGGCGGTTACCGGGTCTTCCCGGCGGCGCTCGCCGCGATCGCGGCCGTCGCGGTGCTGGCCGGGGTGCTGGCCGCGCTCGCCCCGGCGCTGACCGCCGCCCGGCAGGACGTGGTGGCCGGGTTGGCCGGTCGCCGGGCCGCACCGCCGCACCGCCGCCGCTGGCTGTTCCTCGGGGTGCTGCTCACCGCGTTGGGTACCGGGGCCGCCTTCCTCGGGGCCGGCCGGAGCAACACCCCGCTGATCCTCACCGGGCTGATCCTGGGCGAGTTGGGCCTCGTCTTCGCCACTCCCACGCTGATCGGGCTGCTCGCCCGGCTCGGTCGGTTGCTGCCACCGGCGCCCCGGATCGCGCTGCGCGACGCCAGCCGTAACCGTTCCTCGGCCGCCCCGGCCATCTCGGCGGTGATGGCCGCCGTCGCCGGCAGCGTCGCCCTCGGCGTCTACGTGGCCAGCGACGACGCGCGCAACCGGGCCGAGTGGCAACCGGCTCTGCCGCCGGGTCGGGTGCTGCTGTGGCGGGCGGACCGGGACGGCACCGGCCCGCTGCCCCCGCTACCACTGGTCACCGAGCGGGTCCGGGCCGAGTTGGGGCCCGCAGCGGTGCTACCGCTGGCGGTGCCGGGCTGCGTCGACGAGGACCCGGACGGGTACTGCTCGGTAACGCCGGTGCTCCCACCGGAGCGGACCTGCCCCTACGACGGGGAGTCGTACCGCACGGCGGCGGTGCGCCGGCAGGCGCTGGCCGACCCGCGCTGTGTGCCGCTGGCGCGGACGATGAGCGGCCCCTACCTGCCCACCCTGGTCGACGACGGGACCGCCCTCGGGGTGATCAGCGGTGCCCCCCGGGACGAGTTGGTGGCGGCCACCGCCGTGCTGCGGGCCGGCGGCGCGGTGGTGACCGATCCCCGGTACCTGGCCGACGGCCGGGTGGTGGTCCGGGTCGAGCGGTCGACCGGCGGTTCCAGTCCACCGAAGGCGACCACGACCACCCTCCCCGGATACCTGCTGCGCGGCGGGCTGCCGGTCGACCGGCTGGTGCTCTCCCCGGCCGCCGCGGACCGGGCCGGCCTGACCGCGCAGCCGATCGGTTTCGCCGTCGACACCCCCGTCGCGCCGGCCCCCGCACAGATCGACCGGGCCGTCACCGCGCTGCGGCCGGTGCTGCCGGTGTCGGCGGAGGTGGAACGCGGCCCGCCCGCCTCCGAGCAGCGGCCGGTGCTGCTCCTGCTGGCCGTCGCCGCCGGGGTGATCACGGTGGGCGCCGCCGGGGTGGCCACCGGGCTCGCGGCGGCGGAGGGTCGTCGGGACCTCTCCACGCTCGCCGCGGTGGGCGCCAGTCCTCGGGTACGCCGGGTGCTCTCGCTCTGCCAGGCGGGGGTGATCGCCGTGGTGGGTTCGGTGCTCGGCATCGCCGCCGGCCTCGCCTCCGCACTGATCATCCTGACCTCGGTGAACCGCCAGTACGCCGCGGCGTGGCCCGTCCAGCTGCCGTACCCGATGGTGGTGCCCTGGCAGACCCTCGGGGTGCTGGTGGTGGTGCCGTTGGTGGCGATGCTCGGTGCCGGCCTGTTCACCCGCTCCCGCCTCGCGGTCGAACGCCGGTTGGACTGAGCGCCGGTGGGACCGAGTGCCGACCGCGGCGGGCCGGACGGGCCCGCCGCCACCGGTGCGACTCGACCGGTGGGTGCGGACACCGCCACGACCAGGCACACTGGCCGGGTGCCCGTACTCGGAACCCTCACCCGCCGGCTCGGTCACCACGAGTGGTTCGGCACCGCCATGCGGCTGCTGGTCCCCGCCGACCGGTTGGTCGGACGGCTCACCCGGGGCCGGGTGGTGGCGCTGGGGCTGGTCCCCTCGCTGATCATCACGACCACCGGACACCGCTCCGGGCTGCCCCGCAGCAACCCCCTGCTGTACGTGCCGGACGGCGACGGTTTCGTGGTGATCGGGTCCAACTGGGGCCAGCCGCGCCAGCCGGGTTGGGTGCTCAACCTGCGCGCCCGGCCCCAGGCGGAGGTGGCCGTCAAGGGTCGCCGGCTCGCCGTCCGGGCCGATCTGGCCACCGGGGCCGAGCGGGAGCGGCTCTGGCAGTTGCTGGTCACCGAGTGGCCGGCATACCGGACGTACGTGCGGCGGGCCGGCGGCCGGGAGATCCACATCTTCCGGCTGGCCCCGACCGGCCCCGGTCGACAGTGACGCTGCCGGAGCCGGCGGCCGGGGTGGACCCGGACGATCCGCGCTGGCAGGTCGCCGGGCGGACGGCCGACGCGGCGCGGCGGCGCTTCCCGGCGGACATCCTCGCGGTGGCCGTGCACGGCCCGTTGGCGCACGGCGACGACGACGGCGGCGGGGACGCCGAGGTCGGGTTGCTGCTGGTCACCTACCGGGCGGGCGGCGGGCCGGCTCCGTCGAGCCGACGGATCGACGGGGTGCTTGTCGAACTGACCGTCACCGGTGCCGACGACCACCTGCGGCGGGCCCGGACGCTGACCCCGCGCTGGCCGCTGACCGCCGACCGCTACGTCACCACCGTCGCACTGTACGACCCGACCGGCTGGCTGCGGACCCTGCGCGACGAGCACCTGGGCCGGTTGGCGCGGGCCCGGCCGGCCGAGTTCAGCGCCGCCGCGCGGGACGCCTGGTACCCGGGCTGGGCGGCGCACGCCCGCGCCGCCCGGCTCGCCGAGTGGTACGAGACCGACCAGGCGCTGGTGATGCTCGCCGAGGCCCGGCTGGCGGCGGCCACGGTCAACGGGCTGCTCAGCCGCACCTACTTCCGGGACCCGGGGGACGCGGTACGGCGTACCGGGCTGGCCGGTGCGGACATGACCGAGGTGGGCCGGGTGCTGACCGGGCAGGCCGAGGAGCTGGCCGCCCGGGGCCGACCGGTCGACGGCACGGTGGACGACCTGCTCACCCGCTGAGCACCGGCACCGGCACCGGCAGACCAACTGACCGGCCGCGACGACCGACCCTGCCGGCGACAACGGTCTAGCCGAGACCGCCCTGGACCCCGATCAGCATCCCGATCAGGTAGGTCGCACCGGCCGCCGCCGCGCCGAGCAGCAACTGCCGCAGTCCGCCGGACCACCACGGGCGGTGGGTGAACCGGGCCACGACCGCCCCGGCCACGAAGAGTCCCACCCCGCCGACGGCGAGCGCCAACACGAGGCTGGTGGAGCCGAGCAGGTAGCTCAGCAGCGGGATCAACGCGCCGATGGAGAAGCAGAGGAACGACGAGATCGCCGCCGCCCAGGGGCTGGGTTGTTCGTCGGGGTCGACGCCCAACTCCTCCCGGACGTGCACCCGCAGCGCCTCCTCCGGGTTGCGGCGCACCGCCTCGGCGACCTGGTCGGCCAGGTCGCGGGGCAGGCCCCGGGCCACCCAGGCGTCGGACAGCTCGCGGGCCTCGGCCTCCGGGTGCCGTTCCAGCTCGCGCCGTTCCTTGGCCACCTCGGCGGCGACCTGCTCGTTGGCCGAACGGACGCTGGTGTATTCGCCCAGGCCCATCGAGATGGCGCCGGCGACCAGGCCGGCGGTGCCGGTCAGCACGATGCTGTGCGGGGACACCCCACCGCCGCCGACCCCGGCGATCAGGGCGATGTTGGTGACCAGCCCGTCCATCGCGCCGAAGACGGCCGGCCGCAGCCACCCGCCGGACACGTCCGCGTGGTGCGCCTCGCGCAGCGCCGCAGGGGTTTCGGTCACGGCAGGGTGAGGATCTCGTGGCTGTCGTCGGTGACGACGATGGTGTGCTCGAACTGGGCGGTCCACCGGCGGTCCTTGGTGACGACCGTCCAGCCGTCGTCCCACATGTCGTACTGGTAGGTGCCGAGGGTGATCATCGGCTCGATGGTGAAGGTCATGCCCGGCTCCATCACGTCCGTCGGCCGGGGGCTGTCGTAGTGCGGCACGTAGAGGCCGCTGTGGAACGCCTCGCCGATGCCGTGGCCGGTGAAGTCGCGGACCACCCCGTAGCCGAACCGCTTGGCGTACGACTCGATGACCCGGCCGATGGCGTTGATCTGCCGGCCGGGGCGGACCGCCCGGATGCCCCGCATCATCGCCTCGTGGGTGCGTTCGACCAGCACCCGGGCCTCCTCGCTGACCGCGCCCACGCAGAAGGTGGCGTCGGTGTCGCCGTGCACCCCGTCGAGGTAGGCCGTGACGTCGACGTTGATGATGTCGCCGTCGGCGAGCACTGTGGAGTCGGGGATGCCGTGGCAGATCACCTCGTTGATGCTGGTGCAGCAGGACTTGGGGAAGCCCTTGTAGCCCAGCGTCGAGGGGTACGCGCCGTGGTCGACGAGGAACTCGTGCACCACCCGGTCGATCTCGTCGGTGGTCACCCCGGGCTTGCAGTGCGCACCGGCGAGCTGGGTGGCCTGCGCCGCCAACCGGCCGGCGACCCGCATCTTCTCGATGGTCTCCGGGGTCTGCACGTGCGAGCCGCGCCACTGCTGTGGTTGCGTCTTGCCCACGTACTCCGGTCGGGCGATGTGCCCAGGGACCGCTCGCCACGGGGAGAGCGTGCCTGGGGTCAACGGGGCACGGACGGTCATGACGACAGACTATCTCCGGGCGTCCGGACCGCCGTGCCGTGGCCGGCCCGTCGGTTGTTGCTGTGGCCACCGGGCTGTGCCATTGTGGCTTCGTGGATCTAGGGGGCGCACCTCCGGTGTTCTCCGCGAGCGCGGAGCTGGCAGGTGACCACGTCCACGTCACGGTGACCGGTGAGGTCGACATGGCCACCGCCGACACCATGATGCAGACCGCGCTCCGGGAGCCGGCCCGGCAGGTCACCCTGGATCTGCGCGCGGTCACCTTCTTCGACTCCGCCGCCATCCACGCCGTGGTCCAGCTCGCCCGGCGGTTTCCCGGCGCGCTGACCGTGTTCCCGTCCCGGCAGGTCAGCCGGGTGTTGGAGATCTCCGGCCTCGGCGGTCAGGACTGGCTCCGCCCGACCTGACCGACCGGTTCCACCTCCGCGCCGCGCCCGGACCACGCCGCCGACGCCCACCCAGGGGTCCGCGCCGGCCCGGCTCAGTCGGCCAGCCGGCGGCGCAGCGACACCTCGGTCCCCTCGTCGGTACGCCGTACCGTCAGCTCGCCCAGCGCCTCGATCAACGCGAGTCCCCGGCCCCGGAAACCCGCCCCGGTCGACTCGCGCCACCGGCCGCTGTCGCGCACCGTCGCCACCACCGTGCGGTCGACGATCGTGACCTCGACGCCGATCATCGGCCGGACCGGCGCGACCGGGTGCTCGATGGCGTTGGCGGCGGCCTCGGAGACGGCGACGATCAGGTCGAACAGGTCGTTCTCGCCGACGGAGTGGGCGACCAGGAAGTCCTCCAGTCGCTTGCGCAGCACGCTCAGCTGGGTCGGGTCGGCGGGCAGCCGCAGCGCGAAGCGGTTCAGCTCGGCGGCCTCCAGGGCCAGCACCGCGACGTCGTCGTGCCGGGTGCGCCCGTCGACCCGCCGCACCACCGCGTCCACCAGGTCGGTGATGTGCTCACCGCCGGTGCCGGCGTCCGCCCGGAGTTGGGCCAGTGCCGCGTCGATGCCGGCCTGGCGGTCCTCGATCAGGCCGTCGGTGTAGAGCAGCAGCCGACCGCCGGGGGCCAGTTCGCCCTCGACGGTGCGGTAGTCGGTGCCGGCGATCGCCCCGATCGGCGGCCCGAGAGCCCGCTCGTGCAGGAATGCCACGTCGTCTCCTCGGATCAGCAGGGGGGACGGATGACCGGCGCTGGCGTACCGCAGCCGGCCGGTGCGCACAGCGAAGGAGAGGCAGAACACGGTGGCGAACGACTGCCGCTCGGTCGAGCCGACCAGCCGGTTGAGCCGGGTCAACGACTGTCCCGGGTCGTACCCCTCCAGCAGGTACGCCCGCAGACCGTTGCGGAGCTGACCCATCGCCGCGGCGGCCCGGACGCCCTTGCCGACCACGTCGCCGATGACCAGCACCACCTCGTCGTCGCCGATGCCGATCACGTCGTACCAGTCGCCGCCGACCTCGACGTCGGTGCTGCCGGGCAGGTAGCGGCTGGCCACCAGCGCTCCGGGCAACTGGGGCAGCGACCGGGGCAGCAGGCTGTGCTGGAGGGTGGTGGCGATGCGGTGTTCGGCCTCGTAGAGCTGGGCGTTCTCCAGCCGTACCCCGACCAGGCGGGCCAGCTCCGCGACGGCGGCCTGGTCGGTGCTGTCGCCCTCGCGACGCCAGACCCGCAGCTCGCCGAGCTGCCCACCGGCGGTGCCGGTCAGTGGCAGCACCTGCGACGGCTCGGTGGCAGCGGCGCCGCCACCGTCGGCCTCGTGGCGTGCGCCGGTGACCGTGGTGACCAGCACCCGGGCCGCCTCGGCCAGGTGCAGGGCGTGCCGGGCGGCGACCTGGACCACCTCGGCGGTGGACTTCGCGGTGTTGACCGCCACGGCCGCGTCGGCGAGCGCCCGCAGCCGGCGGATGATCTGCCCGCGCAGCTGACCCAGCTCGACGTTGGCCCGGACCCGGGCGATCAGCTCCGCGCCGGAGAACGGCTTGGTGAGGTAGTCGTCGGCGCCCACCGAGAGGCCGGCGCCCACCTCGGCGGAGCCGGCCCGCGCGGAGAGCAGCACGATCGGCACGTGCCGGGTGCCCGGGTTCGCCCGCAACGCGGTGACCAGGCCGAAACCGTCCAGCCGGGGCATCATCACGTCGGTGAGCACCAGGTCGAAGGGGCTCCCGGTGGCCTCCTGGAGGGCCACCACGCCGTCCGGCACGGCCACCACCTCGTACTCGGGGCTGAGCAGGCGCGTGACGTGTTCGCGCAGGTCGGCGTTGTCGTCGGCGAGCAGGACCCGGCCCGCCCGCCCGGTGCCGCCGCCGGCCGGGGCGGCCTGCCCACCGTCGGTCCACAACGCGGTCTCCGCGACGTAGAGCGGCGCCTGCGACGACCCGGCGGTAGGCAGCGGCGCGGCGTCGGCGACCCGGTCGGCAGGCAGGTGCGCGGCGCCGAACGGCACGGTCACCGTGAAGGTGCTGCCCTGGTCGACCCGGCTCGCGGCGACCACCGTGCCGCCGTGCATCTCGACCAACTCCCGGACCAGGGCCAGCCCGATCCCGGTGCCCTCGTGGGTGCGTGACCGCGCCCCCGGCACCCGGTGGAACCGCTCGAAGACGTGCGGCAGTTCCCCGGCGACGATGCCCACCCCGGTGTCGGACACTTCCAGCCGGGCCGCGCCGTCCACCGTGCGCACCCGCACCCGGATCTCCCCGTCGAAGGTGAACTTCAGCGCGTTGGAGAGCAGGTTGAGGACGATCTTCTCCCACATGTCCCGGTCCAGGAAGACCGGTGCGGGCAGCGGCGGGCAGTCCACCACGAGCCGCAGCCCGGCCCGCGCCATCGCGGAGCGGAAGGTGCTGGCCAGCCGGGAGGTGTACTCCGCGAGGTCGGTGGGCTGGTAGTGGGCGGCCAGCCGGCCGGACTCCAGCCGGGAGAAGTCGAGCACCGTGTTGACCAGCTTGAGCAGGCGCAGCGCATTGCGGTGCATCACGGTGAGCCGGTCGAGGTGCGACGCGGGCAGCGTCGGGTCGGCCAGCATGTCCTCCAACGGGCCGAGGACCAGGGTCAGCGGGGTGCGGAACTCGTGGCTGACGTTGGCGAAGAAGTTGGTCTTGGCGCGGTCCAGCGCGGCCAGTTCGGCGGCGCGGACCCGCTCCTGCTCGTACACCCGCTGCTGGCCGACCAACCGGGAGACCTGCGCGGCGATCAGGCCGACGAAGTCGCGGTGCTCGTCGTTGCACGGCAGCCGGTCGGACCGGCCCACCACCAGCGCCCCGGCCGGCTCACTGGTGGCCGTCACCGGCAGCACCAGGGCCCGCTCGGCGACGCCGTCCGGCACCGTGCCGAACAGCGCGGCCACGTCGATCTCGTCGGCGACCCCACCGGCGGCGACCCGGGACAGCGCCGCGGGCAGCTCGGCCGGCACCCGGGCCGGATCGACGCCGCTGACTCCGGCCAGCACCGGACGGCCGGTCTCGTCGGTCAGGTGGATCAGGGCGAAGGGTACGTCCGCCCGGTACCCGTCCAGCACCGCCGCCGTGAGCTGTCCCAGCTCCGCCATGCTGCTGGCCGCGCCGAGCCGGGAACCGAGTTCGGCCAGCGCCCGCAGTCGACGTTCCCCGATGACCCGGCCGGTGGTCTCGTTGACGAAGCAGAAGACGCCGTTGACGCTGCCGTCGTCGTCCCGGATCGGGTCGTAGGAGATGTCGAAGTAGACCTGCTCGACGAAGCCGTGCCGGTCGAGCAGGAACGGGTGGTCCTCGCCCCGGTAGGACTCGCCGGTGCGGCGTACCCCGTCCAGCAGCGGGCCGAGCACCTCCCAGGTCTCCACCCAGTGCTCCCGCGCCGGCCGGCCGAGCGCGTGCGGGTGCTTGTCGCCGATGGTGGGCCGGTAGGCGTCGTTGTAGAAGGCCAACTGCTCGGGGCCCCAGAACATCACGATCTGGGCCCGGGACGAGAGCATCATGCCGATCGCGTGGCTCAGCGCCGCCGGCCAGGTGTCGGGGCTCCCCAACGGGCTGGCCGCCCAGTCGTGTTCGCGCAGCCGGCGGCCCATCTCGCCACCCGCCGCGAAGGCCCCGGCCAGCCATGGCGGGAGGGTGCGGTCGGCGGACAGTGCGGACAACCCTCGGCCGTCCTCGCCCCCACGGGCCGAGCTCATCCGCGCCCCCTGCTTCGGCCGGTCGTGCCCCCCAAACGCCTCGGCTGACGCCGGCCGCGTCCCGTCTTCTACCCCGACGGATCAGGAACGTAACGCACCGGTTCCGGCAGACGCTGGTAACCCGCGCCTCATCCTGCCGTCAACTGCCCGTCCCTGCACGGTGGGACCGGCGGGGGCACAGCCGGGCAGGGCTCAGAAGACCGGCAGGCCGTCGATGCTGGCCGCGTTCTTCGTCGCCCGGTAGGTGACCAGATCCTCGGCGGTACGCCGGGAGTGTGACGTGACCAACAGGTCCCGGTCGCCGCGATAGTCCATCAGGGGCACCGCGTAGCCGCAGGAGTCGCTGACCCGCTCCACCGTCACCCCGATCACGGCCCGGACGGCGTGCAGGTCCGGCGGCTCGGGGAAGTCGGCCAGCAGTGCGCCGAAGCCCGGGTCGGTGACGGGGGTGGCGACACCCCGCCCGTGCAGCCGGAGGATCTTCGGTGGGCCGTCGAAGGCGCAGAACATCAGCGTGATCCGACCGTTGTCCCGCAGGTGGGCGATCGTCTCCGCACCGCTGCCGTGGTAGTCGAGCCAGGCCACCCGGTGCGGGCCGAGCACCACGAAGGTGCCCCGCATCCCCTTGGGCGAGACGTTGACGTGCCCCTGCGCGCCACTGGGCGCGGTGGCCACGAAGAACATCGGCTGCGCCTCGACGAACTCCCGCAGCCGCCCGTCGAGCGCCGGATACACCGTCCCCATGCCGTCCATACTTCCGCCGCCGACCGCATTTCGGGACAGGTATCCCGCATCATGGGAAGTGTCAGGATCCCCGGGCCGCCCGGACCAGGGCGGTCACCGGGCGCGGGTCGTCGTCGTTCTCCGGATGCCACTGCACCCCCAGCAGGAACCGTCGCGCCGGGTCCTCCACCGCCTCCGCCACCGCGTCGTCGGCCCAGCCGGTGACGGTGAGCCGACCCGGGTCGGCCACCGCCTGATGGTGGTACGAGTTGACCCGGTCCACCCCGGCCAGCACCGCCGCCGTCCGGCTCCCCGGAGCGAACCGGACCGGGTGCGCCCCGTACACACCGGGGGCGGGACGGTGCCGGTCGTGACCCACCACGTCCGGCAGGTGCTGGTGCAGCGACCCACCGTGCGCGACGGCCAGCAACTGCATGCCCCGGCACACCCCGAGCACCGGCAGGTCGACGGCGAGCGCGGCGGCCAGCAGGGCCCACTCCCCGGCGTCCCGGTCCGGCCGGGGCTCGGTACGCGGGTCCACCGGTTGGCCGTACCGCTCCGGGCCGACGTCCGCACCGCCGGCCAGCAGCAGCCCGTCCAGGACGTCGACCACGTCGGCGTCCAGGTCGTCCGGGGGCAGCACCACGGCCCGACCACCGGCGGCGGTCACCGAACGGACGTACGCCTGCGGCACCAGCGACGCCGGGACGCCCCGCCAGACCGCCCAGCTCGCCGGCTCGACGTACCCGGTGATCCCGATCAGCGGACGGGACCGCCGGCCGGTCTCCCCGGGCCGGGCGGCGCGGACCGGCGGCCCGGCGGGATCGCCAGCCGGCCCGCTCACAGGGGTGTGACGTACGCGCCGGTGATGCCGCCGTCGACCACGAACTGCGCGGCGGTCATGAACGACGAGTCGTCGCTGGCCAGGAACGCCACCGCGGCGGCGATCTCCTCCGGTGCGCCGAACCGGCCCATCGGCACGTGGACGAGGCGGCGGGCGGCCCGCTCCGGGTCGGCGGCGAACAGCTCCAGCAGCAGCGGGGTGGCGACCGGGCCGGGGCAGAGCGCGTTGACCCGGATGCCCTCCCGGGCGAACTGCACGCCCAGCTCCCGGGTCATCGCCAGCACCCCGCCCTTGCTCGCGGTGTACGCGATCTGCGAGGTGGCCGCCCCCATCAGTGCCACGAAGGAGGCGGTGTTGATGATCGAGCCCTTGCCCTGCCGGCGCATGTGCGGGATGGCGTACTTGCAGCACAGGTAGACGCTGGTGGTGTTGACCCGCAGCACCCGCTCCCAGGCGTCCAGGCCGGTGTCGAGGATCGAGTCGTCGTCGGGCGGGGAGATGCCCGCGTTGTTGAACGCCACGTCGACCCGGCCGTGCCGCTCGGCGACCCCGTCGAAGAGGCTCCGCACGGCCGCCTCGTCGGCCACGTCGGTGTGGACGTACTCCCCGCCGACCTCCTCGGCGACCCGCCCGCCGGCCTCGTCGTCGATGTCGACGCAGACCACCCGGGCCCCCTCGGCGGCGAACCGCCGCACGGTGGCCAACCCGATCCCGCTGCCCGCCCCGGTCACCACGGCGACCCGGTCCTGTAGCCGACCCTGCACGCGCCTCACTCCTCTGTGCTGATGAAGACGTTCTTGACGTCGGTGAAGGCGTGCAACGCGTCCGGTCCCAGCTCACGGCCGAGCCCGGAACGTTTCATCCCACCGAACGGGGTCCAGTAGCGCACCGAGGAGTGCGAGTTGACGCTCAGGTTGCCCGCCTCCACCGCGCGGGCCAGCCGCAGCGCCCGCCCGACGTCCCGGGTCCAGATCGAGCCGGACAGGCCGTACTCGGTGTCGTTGGCGAGCCGGACCGCATCGGCCTCGTCGTCGAACGGGAGCACCGAGACGACCGGCCCGAAGATCTCCTCCCGCCAGTGCCGGTCGGCCGGGGAGTCGGCGAGCAGCACCGTCGGGGCGTGCCAGAAGCCGGGGCCGTCGGGGCGGGCGCCGGTGAAGGCGACCGTCGCGCCGTCGAGGTAGCCGGCGACCCGGTCCCGGTGGGCGGCGGAGATCAGCGGGCCCATCTCGGCGGTCTCGGCGGCCGGGTCCTCCACCCGGAACGCCCGTACCGCCGGTTCGAGCAGTTCCAGGAACCGGTCGTAGACCGGGCGCTGCACCAGGATGCGGGAGCGGGCGCAGCAGTCCTGGCCGGCGTTGTCGAACACCGCGTACGGCGCGGTGGCCGCCGCCTTTTCCAAGTCGGCGTCGGCGAAGACCAGGTTGGCGCTCTTGCCGCCCAGCTCCAGGGTGACCCGCTTCACCTGGGCGGCGCAGCCGGCCATGATCCGGGTGCCGACCTCGGTGGAGCCGGTGAAGCAGACCTTGCGGACGGCCGGGTGGGTGACGAAGCGCTCGCCGACCACGTCCCCCCGGCCGGGCAGCACGGTGAACACCCCTTCCGGCAGGCCGGCGGCCAACCCCAGCTCGGCCAGCCGCAGCGCGGTCAGCGGGGTCAGCTCGGCGGGCTTGAGCAGCACCGTGTTGCCGGCGGCCAGCGCCGGGGCGAAACCCCAGCCGGCGATCGGCATCGGGAAGTTCCACGGCACGATCACCCCGACCACACCGAGCGGCTCGTGGAACGTGACGTCCCAGCCGCCGGGCACCGGGATCTGCTGCCCGGTCAGCCGCTCCGGCGCCCCCGCGTAGTAGTCGAGCACGTCGCGGACGTTGCCCGCCTCCCAGCGCGCGTTGCCGATGGTGTGCCCCGCGTTGCGCACCTCCAGCTGCGCCAACTCCTCGCGGTGGGTGTCGACCAGCGCGGCGAACCGCCGCAGGAGGCGTCCCCGGTCCCCGGGCGCGACCTGCCGCCACGTCTCGAACGCGGCGGCCGCCCGCGCGATCGCGGCGTCCACCTCCCCCGGCCCGGTCGCCGGCACCTCCGCGACCACCGTCCCGCTGGCCGGATCGAGCACCTGCGTCACCGCGTCCGCCCTTCCTCGTCGGTCCCGGAGCCCCGGCGTCCGGCCCCGCACCACGATCGCACGGCGGCTGCGGACGCGGCAGGGGTCAGAGCCGTTCGAAACCCCGGGTCAGTTCCCAGTCGGTGACGGCGGCGTCGAAGGCGGCCAGCTCGATCCGGGCCATGTTGGCGTAGTGGGCGTGCACCTCGGGGCCGAAGGCCGTCCGGGCGGTCTCGGAGCCCTCCCAGAGGGTCAGCGCGTCGCGGAGGGTGGCCGGGACCCGTTCGGCGGTCGGGTCGTCGTAGGCGTTGCCGGTGCACTCGTCGGCCAGCTCCAGCTCCTGCTCGATGCCGTGCACCGCCCCGGCGACCAGGGCGGCGATCGCCAGGTACGGGTTGACGTCCGCGCCGGGCACCCGGTTCTCCACCCGCATGCCCTGCCCGTGGCCGACCAGCCGCAGCGCGCAGGTGCGGTTGTCGGTGCCCCAGCGCAGCGCGGTCGGCGCGAACGAGCCGGGCTGGTAACGCTTGTAGGAGTTGATGTTCGGGGCGAAGAGCAGGCTCATCTCGCGCATGGTGGCGAGCAGCCCGGCCAGCACCCGCTGGCCGGTCACGCTGAGCTGCGCCGGCCCGTCGCCGAGCATCGCCGAGCGGCCGTCGACGTCACGCAGCGAGAAGTGGATGTGGCAGGAGTTGCCCTCCCGGGCGTTCGGCTTGGCCATGAAGGTGATCGACACACCCTCCTGGGCGGCGATCTCCTTGGCCCCGTTCTTGTAGATCACGTGGTGGTCGGCGCAGGCCACCGCCTCGTCGTAGCGGAAGGCGATCTCGTGCTGGCCGAGGTTGCACTCGCCCTTGGCGCTCTCCGGGGTGAGCCCCGCGCCGGCCATCTCGGTGCGGATGCGGCGCAGCAGCGGCTCCACCCGGGCGGTGCCGAGCAGCGAGTAGTCGACGTTGTACTGGTTGGCCGGGGTGAGGTCGCGGTAGCCGCGCTGCCAGGCCTCCTCGTACGAGTCGCGGTAGAGGACGAACTCCAGCTCGGTGCCGGCGTACCCGGTGAGCCCGTGGTCGGCCAGCCGGTCGAGCTGCCGGCGCAGGATCTGCCGGGGCGAGGCGACCACCGGGCCGGAGCCGTCCAGCCACTCCAGGTCGGCCAGGAGCAGGACGCTGCCCGGCTGCCAGGGCATCCGGCGCAGGGTGGACAGGTCGGGGCGCATGGCGAAGTCGCCGTAGCCGCGTTCCCAGCTCGACATCGCGTAGCCGTCGACGGTGTTCATGTCGACGTCCACGGCGAGCAGGTAGTTGCAGCCCTCGCTGCCGTTGGCCACCACCTGGTCGAGGAAGAACGGGGCGTGGAACCGTTTGCCCTGGAGGCGGCCCTGCATGTCGGTCAGGGCGAGCACCACCGTGTCGATCTCGCCCTCGGCGACGGCGACCCGGAGCTGTTCCAACGTGAGCGGGGCTTTCCTCATCCGTGCGCCTCCATCACCAAGGTCTACCGGGCCTAGCGGATCACCGTCAATGCCCCGTTCGGGCGTCCCGGCAAACCCACCACCTTCGGGCGCACCGACCCGGCCCGGGGCCGTCCCCGGCCGCCCGGCCCGCCGTGCCGAACCCGCCCCGCGATGGTTCGCCGCGCCCGGACGCCGACGCGGGACTGGACGCGGCTCCCCGCGCGAGACGAGCGGGAATTGTCGTGCGCACCACAACGGAAACGCTTTTCCCAAGCGCGGGAAAGGTGCGACACGACACCCTGCTCATCCGTTCGGACAAATACCCGGCACTCGGATCGGTAATCGCGCAGCCACCTTGCACGGAAGTTGAACCCTTGCCAGACTCGGATTCGATCGGGTGCGACGCACGGCACATTACCGGTCGACCCACAAGCCCGCTTTTCCGATGACCATCTGCGTATTCGCGCGAAATGCGTCGACCACGTCAACGGAGAGCGGATGTCCGGCCGAATTGGTCGCACCCGGCCGGCCGGCCCAGAAATGCCCGAACTGCTCCATCACGACGCACCGAAGGACGCAAAATGACGAGAGTACGTCTGAGTGGAAAGCCCCGGGCCCTCGCCGCCCTGGTGGCGATCGCCGTTTCCGCCGCGCTGCTCGCGGTGGCCAGCCCGACCCAGGCGGCACCCCGCGCCGCCGGGGCCGACGCCGCGAAGCCCTCGGCGGGATCGTCCGCCACCGGCGGCGCGACGGCCGGCCGCCTCGCTCCGCTCTCCGCCGGGGCCACCGGCCCGTCGGCGGGTTCCTACGGCACCCTCGCCTCGACCTCCGTGACGGGGACCGTCGGTTCCATCACCGTCACCTGCACGCTGACCCCGAGCACCCCGTTCGTCTACTACGGCGGCCCGTACGGTGGCGGTGAGGAGGGCCTCGCGACGGTCCGGTGCACCTACCCCGTCTACGCGGCCCAGGTCGAGGTCGCCCTGTTCCGCTACGGCACCCAGGTCACCTACAACACCTACACGAACTACAGCACCACCACCACGACCGCGGACACCGAGTACCCCCGGTCGAGCGGCGAATACAAAACGGGCGCGGACGCCTTCATCACCTGGAGCTACGGCGGCCCGACCACCTTCATTCCGCTCACCTTCAGCAACAGCATCTATCTCTGACATCCTGACCCGCGCCGACGGGACGTCCGCCGGCAACCGGGCAGCCCCTGGCCGGAACCCGCAGGGCTCCACCAGGGGCTGCCGCTCCGTACCGTCGGCGACCGGGACGTTCGCGGTCAGGCCGGTCCGTCGGCCCGCGCGGCGTCCGCCGCCGCATGCGCCCCCGACCCGGGTACGTCGACGGTCCGGCGCGGGCCGGTGAACCACTTCCGGGCCGAGGCGTACCACCAGATGCCCACCCCGAGCAGCACCCCGCCGACGGCCAGCGGCGCGTAGTTCACCGCCGACCAGCTGAACCCGTCGTTGCCGGGCACCCCGGCCGGCACGATCGGCAGCACGAAGTAGACCGAGATGATCACGATCTCGACCACCGCGATCCAGCCGAACAACTTGTACTTGCGCCCGAGCGTCCACGGCCCCGGCTCGAACCGGTCGCCGAGGCGCAGCCGCAGCGCGATCGGGATGACGAAGGACAGGTAGAGGCCGATCACCGCCACCGACACCACCGCGTAGAAGGCGACCGGGACACCGTCGCTCTGGTAGAGCGCCGGCAGGGTGAGCACCAGGCCGGCCAGCGTCGCCCCGATGATCGCGTTGGCCGGGGTGCCGTTACGGTCGACCTTGGACCAGAGCCGCCAGCCGGGCACCGCGCGGTCCCGGCTGAACGCGTACGCCATCCGGCTCATCGAGGTCACGCAGCTCATCCCGCAGAAGAACTGCCCGATGGTGGAGATGATGATGACCGTCTTGAAGAAGAACGGGGTCAACGCGGATTCGAAGATCGCCCCGGAGAACCCGCCGGCCGCGTTGATCGCGTCCACGTCGGTGGCGGCGAACAGGAACGCCAGCAGCAGGATCCAGCCGCCCACCGCCGAATAGAAGATCGACCGCCACAGCCCCTGGGCGGCGGCCTGCGACGCGCCCCGGGTCTCCTCGGAGACGTGCGCGCAGGCGTCGAAGCCGGTGATCGTGTACTGGGTGAGCAGGAATCCCAGCGGCAGCACATAGAACCAGAAGGTCAACCCACCGGTGCTGCCGTCACCGAACCCGGAGTTGTTGAACCGCTCGGTGAAGACGAACTGGAAGCTCTGGTGCTCGTCCGGCACCAGCAGCAGGATGGCCACCACGGCGGTGGCGCCGGCCACGTGCCACCAGACCGAGACGTTCTGGAGTACGTCGATGATCCGGTGCCCGAAGATGTTGATCAGCCCGTGCAGGGCCAGGATGATCACGAACAGGACGAATGCCTGCCGCAGCGTCCCCTCCCACCCGTCGAAGAGCGCCGACAGGGTCAGGTTGAGGAAGGTGGCACAGCCGTAGTCCACCGACGCGGTGACCGCGACCAGGCCGATCAGGTTGAGCCAGCCGGTGAACCAGCCGTGCACCGGCTTGCCCATCTTCGCCGCCCACCAGTAGATCCCCCCGGCGGTCGGGTACGCCGAGACCAGCTCGGCCAGGCAGAACCCGATGATCAGGATGAACAGCGAGATCAGCGGCCAGCCCCAGGAGATGGCGACCGGCCCGCCGTTGTTCCACGCCTGGCCGAAGGTGGTGAAACAGCCGGCCAGGATCGAGATGATCGAGAACGAGATGGCGAAGTTGGAGAAGCCGCTCCACTTGCGGTGCAACTCCTGCTGGTAGCCGAGTTCGGCGAGCCGTCGGGCGTCGTCGTCCGGCGCCTGCGGTGGTCCGGCGGTCGGCGGTTGCCCGGTGCCGGCGCTCGGCGGTTGCCCGGTGGTCGGCGGGGGCGTTGTGGCCACAGCACACCTCCCTGAGGTGGTACCCGGTACTGCCCCGGGTGATCCCGGTGCGAGTGCGCCCGAGTCTCGTCCCGCCGATCACCACGGTCAATCCGTCGCCGGTGCCGAACTCGTTAAATCGCGTCGCCCAGGCCCGGCGGTAATCAGGTTGCCCCGGGCACTGCACCGACGGATGCTTGAGCCCGTGACCAGGCCCGATCGCGACGGGCCGACGCCGGGCGCTCGGCAGGAGCCCGGCACCACGGCGGTGCGGGGCGTCCACCTCTCTCTCACGTACGGCGTCCCGCCGTACCCGACGGGCGTCCCGCCCCGCCACCCACTCCCGCCCTGCCACCCACTCCTGCCCCGCCACCCACTCCCGCCCTGCCACCCACTCCCGCCCTGCCCACTGCCGCCTGATCCACTGCCGCCTTGATCCACTCGCCTGGGTCGATGTTGCGGTACCCGCCGCGCACGGACACCGCAACGTCGACCCAGAAGAGTCAATCTTGCCGCCCCGACCTACTCCACCCTGATCGACTCGTCTTGATCGACTCGCTTGGGTCGACGTTGCGGTGTCCCGGCGGCCGGATGCCGCAACATCGGCCCAAGTGAGTCGATCTTGCCGGTGCCCGGCCTGCGGGTCAGGTGAAGAGGAGGCCGGCCACCCAGAGGGCGGCGATCATCAGGCCGGCCAGGAACTCCACCATCATGGACAGGCCGGCGGCCTTCAACGCCTGCACGGTCGCCGGCCAGGCGAGCTGGTTGCTGCCCAACCGCAGCCGCTCGGCCCCCCACACCCCGCCGACGAAGCCGATCACCAGGCCGATCACCGGGATGACGAAGAACCCGACCAGTCCGAGCAAACCCCCGACGAGCAGCGACGACGTCGGCACCCCGGTGCGCTTGAGGTTGCGCCCCGGCCAGGCATACTTGATCACAGCACCGGCGGCGGCGACCACGGTGGCCGCGCCGAGCACCGCCCAGCGGCCCGGCCCGGCATCGCTGAAGATCGCCCAGAGCAGCACCCCGCCCCAGCACAGCGGCAGCGCCGGCAGGCCGGGAACCACCACCCCGGCCAGCCCGGCGACGATCGCGATCGCCGCGACCACCGAGACCGCCGCCCCACCATCGGTCAGGCTCACCCCGCCACCTCTCCCCCGCCCGGTCCCGCCCCGGTCACGTCGACACCATGCCAGAGCACCGGGCTCCCCGCCGGCCACCCGCACCCGACCGGCCACTTCCGACCGGCCACTTCCAGCCACCCGCACCCGACCACCCGCACCCGACCAGCCGCTTCCGGTCACCCGCACCCGACCAGCCGCACCCGACCAGCCGCTTCCGGTCACCCGCACCCGACCAGCCGCACCCGACCGGCCAGTTCCGGCCGTCCCACCCCGGACTGGCCGGGGAGCAGGTCACTCCGTCGTCTCCCCGCGCAGCCGGGCGGTGATCTGATCCGCCGGGGCGGGTGGGCCGAACCAGCGGCCCTGTCCGGTGTCGCAGCGCAACGCCCGCAGCCGTTCGGCCTGCTCCCCGGTCTCCACCGCCTCGGCGGTCACCGACAGCTCCAGCGCGTGCGCCAACCGGACCAGGGCGTCGACGATCCGTTCGTCCCGGTGGTCGGGCGGGGGGTCGTCGCCGGCACCCCGGATGCCCTCGACGAACGGGCCGGCCAACTTCAGGCAGTGGATCGGCAGCCGCCGCAGGTAGACCAGGTTGGAGTAGCCGGTGCCGAAGTCGTCGATGGCCAGCCGTACGCCCAGATCCGCCAGCCGGTACAACGACCGTAACGGCTCCCCGGCGGTGCCCATCACGGCGCTCTCCGTCAGCTCCAGCTGCAACAGCTCCGCCGGCAGGCCCGTGCGGCTCAGCGCGCTGGCGACGGTGTCCACGATGGCCGGGTCGTCGGCCTGCCGGGCCGCCAGGTTGACGCTGACCACCAGTTTCGCCCCGGGGAACTCGCGATGCCAGGCGCGGGCGTCACGGCACGCCTGCCGGAGCACCCACTCGCCGAGCCGGACGATCAGCCCGGTCTCCTCGGCCAGCCCGATGAACCGGTCCGGGCCGACCAGGCCCAGCTCCGGGTGGGCCCAGCGGACCAGGGCCTCCACCGCGATCATCGAGCCGTCCAGCAGGGAGACGATCGGCTGGTAGTGGACCACGAACTCGCCCCGGTCCAGGGCCGCCGGGAGGCCGGCGGCCAGCGCGGACCGGGCGATGTCGGCGGCGCTGCGCTCCGGGTCGTACACCGCCCAGCGGCCGCGACCCTCCGCCTTCGCCCAGTACAGCGTGGTGTCGGCGGCCTTCATCAGCTCGGAGACGCTGGTCTCGCTGGCCGGGCACTCGACCACCCCGACACTGGCCGAGACGGCGAGCTGGTGGTCGCCGACGAGCACCGGCGCGGCCACCGCGGCGAGCGCCAACTCGGCGACCCCGACCGCGTCGTCGATCCCCTCGCCGCCGTTGACCAGGATGACGAACTCGTCGCCGCCCATCCGGGCCACCAGGTGCCCCTGACCGATGACGCAGTCGGAGAGCCGCCGGGCGATGGTGATCAGCAGCCGGTCGCCGAGGTCGTGGCCGAGGCTGTCGTTGACCGCCTTGAACCCGTCGAGGTCCAGGAAGCAGATGCCGATCCGCTGCTCCGGCCCGGCGTCGGCGAAGACCTGACCGAGGGTCTCGAAGAACAGCGTCCGGTTGGGCAGGCCGGTCAGCGGGTCGTGCAGCGCCTGGAAACGCAGCCGCTGCTGGAGCTCGTACCGCTGGGTGATGTCCTCGATCATCGCGACCGTGAACCGGGGGCGGCCATCGTCGTGCCGGATCAGCGAGACGGCCAGGTCCGTCCAGACGACCGTGCCGTCCTTGCGGTAGTAGCGCTTCTCCACCCGGACGCTGTCGTGCTTGCCCTCGATCAACTCCTGGTACATCTCCCACATCCCGGCCGCGTCCTCGGCGTGGAACAGCGACGACACGTTGGTCTGCCGCAACTCCTCCGGGCTGTAACCGAGCATGTCGGCGAAGGACTGGTTGACGTCGATGATCTGCCCGTCGATGCCGGCGATGCCGATGCCGATGACCGCGCCGGTGAAGACCGCCCGGAACCGCGCCTCGCTGTCGCGCAGCGCCCGCTCCACCGAATCCCGGGCCTGCCAGGCCGACCGGGCGATCCGCTCCTGCTGACTGAAGGTACGGTCCCGCAGCGCCCGACCGAATCCGGCGGCCAGCCCACCCTGCAACGCGGCCACCCGGGCGGCCAGGTCGGGCGGCAGGTCGCCCGGGGGCAGCACGCGCTGCGGCAACTGCTCGCCGAGCGCCCGCACCGACCAGTCCAGGACGCGCGGCTCGGTCAGGTGCGCCTCCACCAACGCCCGGCCTACCTCCTCCGCCGGGGCAGCGGAGAACCCGTCGGCGAGCAGGGCCTGCGCCAGCCGTACGGTGTGCACGAGCAGCAGCCGCTCGGTCTCGTCCGCGCTCATCGGCACGAATCCGAGCCGGCGTACCGCCCGGGCCCAGTCGGCGGCGTAGCCCTGGGCGCCCGGACGGGACGCGTCGGTGCCGCCGGGGTCCGGAACGGCGGACATGGTCGACTCAGCCGGCGGGTCGGTCATACCGGGCGACGCCACCGAACGCCCCGAACCGCTCGGGATGCTCGTCCACGTCGGACGGAGAGTCGGGCCGCCACAGCGGCATGTGCACCACACCCGGCGCAAGCACCGTCCAGTCGCCGAAGAAGCCGGTGACCTCGGCGCGGGACCGCAGCGTGATCTCGGTGTCGGTACGCGCCGAGAGGCGCTGCGCGTCCAGCATCTCCTGGGGCTGGTCCTCGAAGGTGGAGTGCGAGATGACCAGGAAGCTGCCGGGTGCGGCGGCGGCCCGCAGGGTGGTGAGGATGTCGGCCGGCCGGTCGGCGTCCGGAACGAAGTGCACCACCCCGGCGAGCAGGATGCCCAGTGGACGGTCGAAGTCGATCAGGCCGCTGGCGCGGGCCTCGTCCAGGATCAGCTTCGGCTCGCGCAGGTCGGCGTGCACGGCGATGGCCCGGTCGTTGTCGGCGAGCAGTTCCCGGCTGTGCGCCACCGCGACCGGGTCGATGTCGACGTAGACGATCCGGGCCTGCGGATTGGCGGCCTGGGCGACCTCGTGGACGTTGCCGACGGTGGGAATGCCCGAGCCGATGTCGAGGAACTGGTCGATGCCGGCGTCGAGCAGCACCCGGACGGCACGGCGCAGGAACTCCCGGCCGGAGCGCATGGTGGCGGCGAGGTTCGGGGTCATGCCGGCGATCTGCTCGGCGAGCCGCCGGTCGATCTCGAAGTTGTGCGCGCCACCGAGGAAGTAGTCGTAGACCCGGGCGGCGCTGGGCCGGCTCAGGTCGATCTCGGCGGGAAGTCCGTCCGGCGTCTGCATCGCTGTCTGGCCCCCAGTTCGTCGCCGCGGTGCGGGAGGGCACCGGTGTCGGCGGCGTGCGCGGGCACGCGGAGCCGCACCGGCCGACCCGCGGATCGTGTGGTGCTGACCACTCTAGGCCCGTCCGTCCAGGTACGGGAGATCAGCCGACCCCGATCTGCGGCTGGGCCGACGGTCGGGCAACCCGGGGCCGACCTGCGGTCCACGCAGGGCCACCCCCCGGACACCGGATGCCACCGTCCCGGCACGCGACGGCCGGACGTCAGGGGCCGGGATCGGCAGTTGGCGGTCGGGGGTCGAGGGTCGGCGGTCGAGGGTCGGCTCAGTCGGTGGATTCCAGCAGCAGGGAGATGCCCTGGCCCACCCCGACGCACATGGTCGCCAGGGCCCGCCGGCCGCCCCGGCGACGCAGCTCCAGGGCAGCGGTCAACGCCAGCCGGGCCCCGCTGGCGCCCAGCGGATGCCCCAGGGCGATCGCGCCGCCGTTCGGGTTGACGTGCTCGGCGTCCTCCGGCAGGCCCAACTCGCGGAGCACCGCGATGCCCTGCGCGGCGAACGCCTCGTTCAACTCGATCACGTCCACGTCGGCCAGGGCGACACCGAGCCGGTCCAGCAGCCGACGGGTGGCCGGCACCGGCCCGATCCCCATGATCCGGGGTGGTACCCCCGCCGCCGCCGCGCCGCTGATCCGGGCCAGCGGGGTGAGACCGTACCGGGACACCGCCGCCTCGGAGGCGACCAGCAGGGCCACCGCACCGTCGTTGACGCCGGAGGAGTTGCCGGCGGTGACCGTGCCGCCGTCGCGGAACGGGGTGGGCAGCGCGGCCAACTTCGCAAGCGTGGTCTCCCGGGGGTGCTCGTCGGCCTCGACCAGCGTGGTCTCCCGCCGGCCGGCCGGCACGGTCACCGGCACGATCTCCTCGGCGAACCGGCCGTCGGCCTGCGCCTTGGCGGCCCGGTGCTGGGAGCGCAGCGCGAACTCGTCCTGCGCGCGCCGGTCGACGCCGAACTCGGCGGCCACGTTCTCGGCGGTCTCCGGCATCGAGTCGATGCCCCACCCCTTCGCCATCAGCGGGTTGACCAGCCGCCAGCCGAGGGTGGTGTCGTACACCTCGGCCGCGCGGGAATAGGGCGTGGCGGCCTTCGGCATGACGAACGGGGCCCGGCTCATGCTCTCGACGCCGCCGGCGAGCACCAGGTCGGCCTCCCCGGCCACCACGGCGCGGGCGGCGGTGGCCAGCGCGTCCAGGCCGGAACCGCAGAGCCGGTTGATGGTGCTGCCCGGCACCTCCTGCGGCAGGCCGGCCAGCAACGCCGCCATCCGGGCCACGTTGCGGTTGTCCTCACCGGCCTGGTTGGCGCAGCCCAGCACCACGTCGTCGACCCGGGACCAGTCCACCGCCGGGTGCCGGGCGACCAGTTCGCGCAGCACGTGGGCGGCCAGGTCGTCGGGGCGCACCCCGGCGAGGGCGCCGGCGTACCGGCCGATCGGGGTACGGACTCCGGCCACGAGATATGCCACGGTCATCGACGCACGTCCTTCGGGGGTGGGAAGGGGCTGGCGGTTCCGGCGTCACCGGGTCACGGGGACGTCCGGCGTCAGGATATCCAGGCCCGTCCCGGCCGGTTCCCCGCACACCCGCGGCGCGACGGGACGCCGGTCGGCCGGGCCCGCGCCGGATAGGTTGGCGGTATGACCCGGGCCCAGTTCAGCGCAGAGACCTCCGGCGGCGGGGCGTTCGTCCGCCAGCCCAACCGGTTCACCGGCCGGGTCACCCCGCACTCCACCTCGCCTGCGGGCGGCGGCCCGGACGACCAGGGTCGCTGGCCGTTGGAGGCCGGCCGGTACCGGTTGATCTGGTGCCGGGCCTGCCCGTGGGCGCACCGGGCCCGGATCGTGCGCGGCCTGCTCGGCCTGGACGAGGTGATCTCGCTGGGCACGGTCGACCCGATCCGCGACGAGCGGGGCTGGCGGTTCACCCTCGACCCGGACGGCTTCGACCCGGCGCTGGGCATCGGCTTCCTCTCCGAGGCCTACCTCGCCACCGATCCGGACTACACCGGCCGGGTGACCGTGCCGGCGCTGGTGGACACGCTGACCGGCCGGGTGGTCACCAACGACTATCCGCAGCTCACCCTCGACCTGTCGACCGAGTGGCGACGCCTGCACGCCCCGGACGCGCCCGACCTCTACCCGGTCGCGTTGCGCCCGGAACTGGACGCGCTGATGGCCGAGATCCACGCCGACGTCAACAACGGCGTCTACCGGTGCGGCTTCGCCACCTCCCAACAGGCGTACGACGAGGCGTACACGGCGTTGTTCGACCGGTTGGACGTGCTGTCGCGGCGGTTGGCCGGGCGGCGTTACCTGATGGGTGACGCGATCACCGAGGCGGACGTCCGGTTCTTCACCACCCTGGTCCGCTTCGACGTGGCGTACCACGGGCACTTCAAGTGCAACCGGCAGAAGCTGACCGAGATGCCGGTGCTGTGGGCGTACGCCCGGGATCTGTTCCAGACCCCGGGGTTCGGGGAGACGGTGGACTTCGACCAGATCAAGCGGCACTACTACGCCACCCACCGCGAGATCAATCCCACTGGCGTGGTGCCGGCCGGCCCGGACACTTCCGGCTGGCGTACGCCGCACGGCCGTGCCTGATCCCGTCCCCGGTCGGGTCCGCACCGCTGCCGGGTGGGCCGCCGCCGGCTGCGTGCTGGCCGGCACGGTCGCGGTGACCGTCGCCGTCGCGGCCGGTCCGGGCCTGTCGAGCGGGTACGTCAGTGAGGCCGGCGTCACCGGCAGCGCTTTCGCGTCGACGTACCGGATGGGGGTCTTCGTCCTGGCGGCGGCGCTGCTGTCGCTGGCCGCCGCGCTGCCGGCGGCGCTGCGGATCGCGGCCGGCCTGCTCGTGGCCGGCGCAGCCGGCGCGGTGCTCTCCGGGGCGGTGACGTGCAGCGCCGGTTGCCCGCTGCCACCGTTCGAGGCGGCGACGCCGGCCGACCTGGTGCACGCCGGGGCCAGCATCGCGGCGGCCGGGGCGACCGTGCTCGCGATGCTGGTGGTCGGATTCCTCCGCCCGGCGACGGCGGCCCTGCGGCGGGTGGCCCGGGGGGCCTCGGTGGTGGCGTTGCCGGTGGCCGTGCTCGTCGCGCTGGGTCTGCTGACCGTGGGCCGGGGTGCCCTGGTGGGTGGCCTGGAACGGCTGCTGCTGGCGGTCTGCCTCGGTTGGGGCCTGGTCACCGCGCTGCTGCTGACCCGACCCCGGCCCGACGTGCCCGCAGCACTCCGGCCCGGTGCGGACCGACCCGATGCCTGCGCAGCGGACCTGCCCGGTGCCTGCGCAGCGCTCCGAACCGGTGCCTCCGCAGCGGTCCTGCCCGGTGCGGACGGCGATCAGGAGAGCGCCGAACGTGACGAACGGGTCGCCGGGTCGAGAACACCCGTGTAAGGAGCCTCACGCCGAGTGCTCCTTCCACATGTCGGCCGGCCGGGAGTAGCGTCGACAGGCGATGACCAATGTCTGGCACCTCACCGTGCGCCTGTACGTCGATCTCCGACGTCAGGCCAGCGGGGTCTGTCCGGCGCAGCCGCGCTCCTGACGCTGCCCGTTCGACCGACCCCCTACCGACCTTGGACGCATCCTGATGGCTTCCACCCTGCGCAAATTCCCCTTCTCCGCCCAGATCCTGCTCGGCCTCGTGCTCGGCGTGGCGCTCGGCTTCCTCGCCCGCGCCAACGACCTGAGCTGGCTGGCCAGCACCCTCGACACCGTCGGCGGGCTCTTCGTCCAGCTGCTCAAGCTGGCCGTCCCGCCGCTGGTCTTCACCGCCATCGTGGTCAGCGTGGTCAGCCTGCGCGGGGTGGCCAACGCCGCCCGGCTGGCGCTCAAGACGCTGCTCTGGTTCGGGATCACCGCGTTGATCGCGGTGGGCATCGGCATCGGCATCGGCCTGCTCACCGACCCGGGCCGGGGGGTGACCCTGGACGTCGGCGGCGCCACCGCACCGAAGACCACCGGCTCGTGGACGGACTTCCTCACCGGCATCGTGCCGACCAACCCGGTCGGGGCGTTCGTCGAGGGCAACGTGCTCCAGATCGTCTTCCTCGCAGTGGTGGTCGGTGCCGCCGCGCTGCTGGTCGGTGCGGCGGCCGAGCCGTTCGTCGAGGTCAACCGCGCGGTGCTGAGCATCGTGCAGAAGGCGCTGTGGTGGGTGATCCGGCTCGCCCCGATCGGCACCCTCGGCCTGATCGGCCACGCCGTCGCCGCGTACGGCTGGGACCTGCTGGCCCCGCTGGCGAAGTTCACCACCGCCGTCTACGTGGGCTGCGCCATCGTCCTGTTCGTGGTCTACCCGCTGCTGCTGGTGACGGCCGGCCGACTCAACCCGCTGCGCTTCTTCGCCGGTGCCTGGCCGGCGATCGAGCTGGCCTTCGTCTCCCGCTCCTCGGTGGGCACCATGCCGGTGACCCAGCGCTCCGTCGAGCGGCTCGGCGTCCCCCGCGAGTACGCCTCCTTCGCGGTGCCGTTCGGCGCGACCACCAAGATGGACGGCTGCGCCGCGATCTATCCGGCGCTCGCCGCGATCTTCGTGGCCCAGGTCTTCGGGGTGGACCTCGGCGTCGGCGACTACCTGCTGATCGCCTTCGTCTCGGTGGTCGGTTCGGCCGCCACCGCCGGCCTGACCGGTGCCATCGTGATGCTCACGCTGACCCTGAGCACGCTGGGCCTGCCGCTGGCCGGGGCCGGTCTGCTGCTGGCGATCGACCCGATCCTCGACATGATCCGCACCGCGACCAACGTGGCCGGGCAGGCCGTCGTGCCGACCATCGTGGCCGCCCGCGAGGGCACCCTGGACCGGGACGCCTACGCCAACGCCGGCCGGCGCGACCTGATCGACGCCGACGGGAGCACCGACACCGACCGGCCCGCCCGCAGCGACGAACTGACGCCGGCACCCGCCTGAACGCGCCGACCGCGGTCCCGGTCGCCGGGCCGGCCGGGACCCCTCCCGGGGCGCACCGCGCCCCGCACCGCACCGCCACCCGCCCGTACCAGAGGATCACCCGTATGAGTGCCCTGTTCACCCCGCTCGCCCTGCGCGGCGTCACCCTGCCCAACCGGATCGCCCTCGCGCCGATGTGCCAGTACCGCGCCGGCCCGGACGGCCTGCCCACCGACTGGCACCGGGTGCACCTCGGTTCCCGGGCCGTCGGCGGCGCCGGCCTGATCGTCACCGAGGCCACCGCGGTCGTCCCCGAGGGGCGGATCAGCCCCGAGGACACCGGCATCTGGTCCGACGCGCACGTCGACGCGTGGCGTCCGGTCGCCGCGTTCGTCGCCGGCCAGGGGGCGGTGCCCGCCGTGCAGCTCGCGCACGCCGGGTTCAAGGCCAGCACGTACCGGCCCTGGGCGCAGGAGCGCGGCGGGGTGCCGGACGCCGACGGTGGTTGGCGGCCGGTCGGCCCCGGGGCCGAGTCGTTCCTGCCCGACTACCGGCAGCCGACCGCGCTGGACGAGGCCGGGATCGCCGGGGTGGTGTCGGCGTTCGCCACCGCCGCCGGCCGGGCGGTGGACGCTGGCTTCGCCGTCGTGGAGATCCACGCCGCGCACGGCTACCTGCTGCACGAGTTCCTGTCCCCGCTGACCAACCACCGCACCGACGGCTACGGCGGGGACCGGGCCGCCCGGATGCGGCTCACCCTGGAGGTGGCCCGCGCGGTCCGCGCCACCGTCGGCGAACAGGTGCCGGTGCTCACCCGGATCTCCGCCACCGACTGGGTCGACGGCGGCTGGACGGTGGACGACAGCGTGGCGCTCGCCGCCGAGTTGGCCGCGACCGGGGTGGACCTGGTGGACGTCTCCTCCGGCGGGGCGGCGGCCGGTGCCACCATCCCGGTCGGGCCGGGCTACCAGGTGCCGCTGGCCGCCCAGATCCGCCGCGAGGCGGGCGTGGCCACGGGCGCGGTCGGCCTGATCGTCGAGCCGGAGCAGGCCGAGCAGATCGTCGCGGCCGGGGAGGCCGACCTGGTGCTGCTCGGTCGGGAGCTGCTCCGCGACCCGTACTGGCCGCGCCGGGCCGCGGCCAAGCTCGGCGCCAGCGCCGACTGGCCCGACCCGTACGCCCGCGCCTTCTGACCGCACCCGGGCTGTCGGCTTGCGGTAACTCCTGCGGGGAGAGTTGTCGTCGCTGAAGCGACGACAACTCTCCCCGAACCCAAGGCACCCACCGCGCCGACCGGCCCGACGCGGACGGCAAGCCCGCCCGACCCGACCAGGCCCGACCGGCGGGGGTCGGGCGGGGTCAGCCGGCCAGGTGACCCCAGTCGCCCTCCAGGTCCCGCCACGGGCCCTGGGCGGCGGCCGTGCCGTCGACCAGCACCACCACGTGGTCGGCGCGGACCAGCGCCGCCCGCTTCGAGGTGGAGCCGACCACGGTCACCCCGTGCGCGCGCAACGCCGCCCAGAGCGCCAACTCGGTGGTGACGTCCAGGGCGGACGACACGTCGTCGGCGACCAGCAGCTCGGTGCGCGGCGCGAGCGCCCGGGCCAGCGCCAACCGCTGCAACTGCCCGCCCGAGAGCCGGGTGCCCTTGTGCCCGATCAGCAGCCCCAACCCGCCCCCGGCCGCCAAATCGTGCGCCAACTGGGCGGTGCTCACCGCACCGTCGGCGTCCACGTCGTGCCCGAGGGCGATGTTGTCGGCGACCGTGCCGGAGAGCACCCGGGGCAGCTGACCGACGTAGCCGACCTGCTGCGGGCGCAGAAACAGCTCCGGCTCGGTCACCGGCTCACCGTTCCAGCGCAGCTCGCCGACGTGGTGCACGATCCCGGCCAACGCCCGCAGCAGTGAGGACTTGCCGGACCCGACCGGCCCGACCACCAGCACCAGCTGGCCCCGGTCCACGGTCAGGTCGACGTCCCGCACGGCGAGGGTGCCGTCGGAGTGCAGCGCCCCGAAGCCGGCCAGCTCCAGCCGGCGCAGTGGCCGGCGCGGTGGCGGCTCCGGCGCGGGGGCGGTGCCGGCGGCGAGGTCCACCCCGGGCACCTCCGCCGAGTACGCCCCGATCCCGGTCATCGCCACCGTCCGGCGGGTCCAGACCCGGGCCGACGGGTACTGCGAGACCAGGGACGCGGTGGTCCAGGCGAACCAGCGGGCCGCGCCGAGGGTGGAGACGACGACCAGGGTGGCACCGGCGGACAGCCCTCCGGCCAGAAAGAGCGCCCACGCCCCGATCGGCAGCAGGCCGCTCGCCACCGACGGGGTGGACCGGGCCCACACCTGTGCGGCGATCTCCCGCCGCTGCCGGTCGCTGCGGACCAGGTCCAGGGCGGAAAGGTGGGCGAGCACCGGCCGGGTCGCGCCGGCCAACTTGACCGTACGGGCCGCCGACAGCGAGGAGACCAGTGCGGTGGCGAACGCGGCACGGGCCGCCACGGTGTCCCGGGCGGAACGCTCCAGTCCCGGGCCGAACAGGGTGGCGGCGAGCCCGGAGACGGCCATCGTGCCGAGGAAGAACAACGCCGGCACCAGACTGCCCGTGACCAGCGTCATGGTCACCATGGTCACCAGGGCGATGAACTGGTCCATCAGGTTGTCGGCGAGCTGCACGACCCGTTCGGTGTCGCCGCTCTGGGCCACCACCTCCGCCGGGGTGTGCCGGCTGGTGCGGCGCGGGCCGGTCTGCCCGTGCACCAGCCGCAGGCTCATCCGCAGCATCTGCCGGACCCACCACTGGGGGAACCGCACGTTGGTCCAGTAGGGCAGCGGCAGCACGACCACCAGCGCGGCGGCGATGCCGATCGCCGGCAACCACGGGTCGCCGCCGTCGACGACGTCCGCCCAGAGCCAGGGCAGCACGGTCCCGTCCAGGCCGAGCACCGTGATCACCATGAACAACGCGACCGACAGCAGGCCGAAGCGCGGGTCGTTCATGCCCAGCCGCAGGATCTCCCGCATCGTCCGGGTGGGCGGCAGCGGCGGCAACGGCGGCGGGTCCCCCTTCGGTACGGCGACCGCCGCCCGCCCGGACCCGCCGACCCGGTCCGGCCCGTCGACGCCCGGCCCGGTGCCGTCCGACCCGGGCCGAGGTGCGCCGCCGGCCACCACTGCGGCGACGTCCGACCAGGTGCCGTCCGGCCCGCCCCGGGCTGACACGTCGGCGTCCGGCCAGGCACCGCCCGAACCGGCGTCGTCCGCCCAGGTGTCCGCCCGCCCGCCCGGGTCCGGCCAGGCCACCCCCGGACCGTCGAGCAGGTCCACCCCGCCCCGGGCGGTGCCCGTGGAGGCCGCGCCGACCGGGGTGTACGCGGCGGCGTGGCTGGTGGCGAGCAGCTCGGCGAAGCGGGCCGAGGAGTGCAGCGGCCCGGCCTCCAGGACCGCCCCGTCGGCCATCACCACCACCTCGTCGCAGCGCCGCACCGAGGAGAGCCGGTGCGCGATGATGATGCCGATCCGGTCGGTGAGCAGACGTTCGGTCGCCTCGCGTACCCGGACCTCGGTGACCGGGTCGAGCCGCGCGGTGGCCTCGTCGAGGACCACCACGTGCGGGTCGCGGACCAGGATCCGGGCGAACGCCACCAACTGCTCCTGACCAGCGGAGAGCACGTGACCGCCCTCGCCCAGCCGGGTCCGGATGCCGTCCGGCAGCTCCGCGACCCAGCCGGTGAGCCCCAGCTCGGCCAGCGCCCGGGGGGCGTCGTCGAGCAGGTCCGGGTCGAACAGGGCGACGTTCTCGGCGAGGGTGCCGGCCAGGATCTCGGTGCGCTGCGGCACCACCGCGATCCACCGGCGCAGCTCCTCCACGTCCAGGTCGCACAGGTCGGTGTCGCCGAGCAGGGCGGTCCCCCGGGGCACCTCGACCGCCCGGGTGAGCACCTTGGTCAGCGTGGACTTGCCCGACCCGGTCCGGCCCACCAGCGCGTACGACCGGCCCCGGACGAAGCTGAGCCGGATGTCACGCAGCGCCGGCCCACGCTCGCCCTCCCCGGTCGCCGGGTAGTGGAAGGTGAGCCCGCGCAGCGTCAGGTCACCGTCGGTGGGGGTGACCCCGCCGGCGGGCTCCTGCCGGGCGTCGGAGAGCAGCAGCACCCGGGCCCAGGCGCCGAGCGCGTACTGGAGGTGCGGCACCCAGCGGGCGAGGTGTTCGACGGTCGCGCCGAAGCTCAACGCGAGCAGCCAGATCGCGGTCAACCGGGCCCCGTCGACCCGGCCGGTGGTCAGCGCCCAGGCCCCGGCGAGCACCACCCCGGCGATGCCGACCCGGATGGTGCCGGCGGCGACGGCGGTGACCCGCGCCGACATCAGGAAGACCCGGCGGCAACGGGCCAGCACCTCGGCGGCGCGCCGGGCGTACAACCGCAGCACGTACGGCTGGGCGAGGCTGGTGCGGACGTCGTCCTGGCCGTGCACCGCCTCCTCCATCACGGCGGCCAGGTCGGACCAGGCTTCCTCCTCGAACATCCGGGCCGGCGCGATGGCGGCGGTGGGACGGCGCAGCAGCACCCCGAGCAGCGCGGTGAGCAGCAGCATGACGACGCCGGCCGGCCACCAGACGAACAGGGCGCTGACCGTGGCGAGCAGGCAGAGCACCAACCCCTGCACGAGCCGTACGCCGGTGTTGCGCAGCTCGGAGGCGACCTGGTAGACGTCGTTGTCGATCCGGTCGAGCAGCTCGCCGACGGGGGTGCCCTCCAGGGTGGGCAGATCCTGCCCGAGGGCGACCCGGCAGAGCCGGCGGCGCACGTCGGCGGACCAGTCGGCGGTGATGCCCGCCATCAGCAGCGCGATCACCAACTCGCCGAAGACGGCGACGACCAGCGCGACGACCAGCGCCACGAACCAGCCGGCCGAGCGGTGCACCAGCACCGGGCCGGCGATCGCCGAGGCGGCGGCCTGACCGGCGGCACCGAGCACGACGAGCACGATCACGACCGTCACGCGGCGCGGCGCGGAGGCCCAGAGATCACGGAGCAGGCGCATGGAGATTCCCTCCGGGACTCGGGGTGGCGGTCCCCCCAGCCTGACCCCCCGAACCCCTCCCCTCAACGCATTTACCACCCACTCCCTCCCACGCCACGCTGCCCCGCCCCACCCGCCAGCCCCGGTGATCAAGAGGTTTAGGTCAACAATCTCGCTCGGAGTGACCTAAACCTCTTGATCACCGGGGCGAGAGAGGGCGGAGGGGCGAGAGAGGGTGGGGGCGCCGGGGCGAGAGGGGGTGGGGGGCAGCCTCACGGTCAGAAGAGGATGGTGGCCAGGGTGCCTACGGGGTGGAAGCCGCAGCGTTGGTAGACCCGGCGGGCGGGGAGGTTGAAGTCGTTGACGTAGAGGCTGACGGTGGGGGCGACCCGGAGCAGCGCGTCGCGTACCACGGCGGCCATCGCGGCGGTGGCGATCCCGCGTCCCCGCCACTGGGGCGCCACCCAGACCCCCTGGATCTGGGCGGTCCGGCGGGTCACCACCGCCAACTCGGCCTTGAACACGACCTCCCCGTCGACCAGGCGGGCGTACGCCCGACCGGCCCGGACCAGGTCCTCGACCCGCCGGCGGTAGGCCCGGCCGC
The DNA here is from genome assembly GCF_900091525.1 of Micromonospora matsumotoense. Taxonomy (GTDB): domain Bacteria; phylum Actinomycetota; class Actinomycetes; order Mycobacteriales; family Micromonosporaceae; genus Micromonospora; species Micromonospora matsumotoensis. The sequence continues at coordinate 291,003 of NZ_FMCU01000006.1, read as the reverse complement.
CGTCGTCGGCCAGCGGTGAGACGCCGACCTCCTCGGCGTACATCGCGACGGCCGCCGGGAAGAGCCGGTGGACCTCGTCGGGCCGGACCCGACGCACCTCGGGGTCGACCGGGATGCGGGGCAGGGTGTCGGTGGCCAGCAGGGGCTGATTGGGACGTACGTCGCGGGCCGGGCCCCAGTGGTCGGCGAGCCGGTCCCAGAGGCCGAGCACCGCGTCGGCCCGCCCGACGATGGAGGAGCAGAGTCGTTCCTCGGCGGAGAGCTGCTCGGCGAAGGCGGCGACGGCCGAGTCGGTGGCGAGGATCGGGGTGAGATTGCCGCCGAGCCAGCAGATCGACTCCAGGTTGCGGCGGGTGCCGTAGCCGAGGATGCGCCCCTCGGCCCGCCACCAGGCCAGCCCTCGGGCGGAGACCCGCTCGGCGACCTGCGCGCCCGCGAACGGGTCGAGGTCGAGCAGCCGCTCGACCGCGCGGCGCTCCGACTCTCCCAGTTGGCGTACCGGCACCGTCAGCACGCTTACCAGCCTGCCAGATACAGGCGGTGGTCCGCCGGGCGACCGGCGCAGCCGCCTGTCCGCCGGCCCCGGCCCGATCTCACCGCGAACACCCTTGTCGGCGACACGTTGGCGATATATCGTTGATGCATCAGCGACACTCTACGGAAGGAACGACACGATGGGATTCCACCGTCGGATCCATGCACTACAGGAGGCACGTCAACGTGGCTTCGGCTTCCCGCCCGTACCGCCCGGCCCGCACGGGCACGGGGGTTGGGGCGGCGGCCGGGGCGGTCGCGGGCGGGGCCGGGGACGCCGGCCGAACGTCCGGGGCGCGGTGCTGGCCCTGCTCACCGAGCGGCCGATGCACGGCTACGAGATGATCCAGGAGATCGACTCCCGCACCGGCGGGGCCTGGCGGCCCAGCCCCGGATCGATCTACCCGACCCTGCAACTACTGGAGGACGAGGGCGTCATCGCCGCCAGCGCCGATCCGGCCGGCGGCGGGCGCAAGCGGTTCGACCTCACCGACGCCGGTCGGGAGGAGGCCACCACCGCCGCGCAGACCCCGCCCTGGGCGGAGTTCGCCGAGGACACCGTCAACAGCTGGCACGACATCCGTGACGCCGGGGCGCAGGCCATGCACGCGCTGCGGCAGGTGATGATGACCGGCACCGACGACCAGCGGGAACGCGCCGCCCAGGTGCTCGACGAGACCCGACGCAAGCTGTACGCGATCCTCGCCGAATCCGAGTGACCAGGCCCGCACGTGCGAAGGGCGGCCGTCCCCCAGCGGGGAACGGCCGCCCTTTTCGGCGGTTTCTACGGGTCAGTGCACGGTGACGGTGGGGCCGGGGACCAGGTCGCGCAGTTCCTCGGGGATCTCCGCGCCCATCTCGTCGGCGATCCGCAGCGCCTCTTCGATCAGCGTCTCGACGATCTGGCTCTCGGGGACGGTCTTGACGACCTGCCCCTTGACGAAGATCTGCCCCTTGCCGTTGCCGGAGGCGACGCCGAGGTCGGCCTCGCGGGCCTCGCCCGGCCCGTTCACCACGCAGCCCATCACGGCAACCCGCAGCGGCACCGGCAGCCCTTCCAGGCCGGCGGTGACCTCCTCGGCGAGCTTGTAGACGTCCACCTGGGCCCGCCCGCAGGACGGGCAGGAGACGATCTCCAGGCCCCGTTCGCGCAGGCCCAGCGACTCCAGGATCTGGTTGCCGACCTTGATCTCCTCGACCGGCGGCGCGGACAACGACACCCGGATCGTGTCGCCGATCCCCTCGGCGAGCAGCGCCCCGAAGGCGACCGCCGACTTGATGGTGCCCTGGAACGCCGGGCCGGCCTCGGTCACGCCCAGGTGCAGCGGGTAGTCGCACTGCTCGGCCAGCTGACGGTACGCCCGGATCATCACCACCGGGTCGTTGTGCTTGACCGAGATCTTGATGTCCCGGAAGCCGTGCTCCTCGAACAGCGAGCACTCCCACAGCGCCGACTCGACCAGCGCCTCGGCGGTGGCCTTGCCGTACTTGGCGAGCAGCCGCTTGTCGAGCGAGCCGGCGTTGACGCCGATCCGGATCGGCGTACCGGCGGCGGAGGCGGCTGCCGCGATCTCCCGGACCTTGTCGTCGAACTGGCGGATGTTGCCCGGGTTGACCCGGACGGCCGCGCAGCCGGCGTCGATCGCGGCGAAGACGTACTTCGGCTGGAAGTGGATGTCGGCGATCACCGGGATCTGCGACTTCCTGGCGATCGCCGGCAGCGCCTCCACGTCGTCCTGGCTGGGCACGGCGACCCGGACGATCTGGCAGCCGGAGGCGGTCAGCTCGGCGATCTGCTGGAGGGTGGCGTTGACGTCGGAGGTGAGGGTGGTGGTCATCGACTGCACCGAGACGGGGGCACCACCACCGACCGGCACCGAGCCGACCATGATCTGGCGGCTGGTCCGGCGCGGGGCGAGCGGCGGGGGCGGTACGGCGGGCATACCGAGGCTGACAGCGGTCACTAGACACTCACCTTGTGAAGAGGGTGATCGGGTTGACGATGTCTGCGGTGGCGGTGAGCAGTGTGAACGCGCCACCGATGAGGATCACCGCGTACGTGATGGGCATCAGCTTGAGGTAGTCGACCCGGCCCGGGTCGCGCCGGCCGATCCGGGCATAGAGCCAGGAGCGGGCCCGTTCGAACCAGGCGATGGCGATGTGGCCGCCGTCGAGGGGCAGCAGCGGCAGCAGGTTGAACACGCCGACGAAGAAGTTCAGCGAGATGAACAGCAGGACCAGCAGCTGCCAGACGCCGTTCTCCAGCGCCTCACCGCCGAGCCGGCTGGCCCCGACCACGCTGATCGGGGTGTCCTTGTCGCGTTCGCCGCCGGTGATGGCGGTCCACAGGGCGGGGATCTTGTCGGGGATGCGCTTGAGCGCCTCGTAGGTGCCGACGGCCAGGTCCTTGGTGTAGCCGGCGGTCGCCGGGATCGCCTCGACCGGGCCGTAGGTGACGTTCGCCGGGACGCCGGGCGGGAGCATCGGACCGGCGACGCCGAGGGCGGAGACGGTGATCGGGGCGCCGTCCGGGTCGTCCAGCGGCTTGCGCTGCACGGCGGCGAGGCCGGCCCGGACCTCGCCGGCCACCCCGTCGCGTTCGTAGCTGATCGTCGCCGGCTGGCCCGGGGGCAGCTCACGGACGGTCTTGACCAGCGCGGTGTAGTCGGCGACCTGGACCCCGTTCACCGCGACGATCTTGTCGTCGTCGCGCAGCCCGGCCTGCTTGGCGGGGCTGACCGGGTCTCCGGGGGCGCACTCGCGGGCCGCGTCGGTGGGGATGACGCAGTCGACGACCTTGACGTGCGCCGGCAGCGGGTTGGGCAGGTTCTTGTTGGGCAGGCCCATGAACATGGCGGCCAGCCAGATCGCGATGACGGCCAGCGCGAAGTGGGTGACCGAGCCGGCGGACATCACGATCGTCCGCTTCCAGACCGGGTAGCGCCACATCGCCCGCTTCTCGTCACCGGGTTCGACGTCGTCGTCCTGCGGCGTCATCCCGACGATCTTGCAGAAGCCACCGAGCGGGATGGCCTTGAGGCCGTACTCCGTCTCGCCCCGGCGGAACGACCAGATGGTCGGCCCGAAGCCGACGAAGTAGCGGGTGACCTTCATTCCGAACGCCTTGGCGGTCAGCATGTGACCGGCCTCGTGCAGGCTCACCGAGATGAGGATCGCCAGGGCGATCACCACCACCCCGAGCAGATAGAGCATCAGGCTTCCTTCCCCGACCCCGAGATGATCTCCTGCGCGTGCGCGCGCGCCCACGATTCGGCGGCGAGCACGTCCTCGACGGTACCTGGTTCACCGAAATCGGGGGCCTCCTCCAACACCCGCTTCAAGGTGTCGACGATGCCGAGGAACGGCAACCGGCCGGCGACGAACGCCGCCACGCACTCCTCGTTCGCCGCGTTGTAGACCGCTGGCCTGCTGCGGCCCGTCTCACCGGCCGCCTTGGCCAACGCCACCGCCGGGAACGCCTCGTCGTCGAGGGGGGCGAACTCCCAGGTGTGGGCGGTGGTCCAGTCGACGGCGGCGGCCGCGTCACCGACCCGGTCGGGCCAGCCGATGCCGAGCGCGATGGGCAGCCGCATGTCCGGCGGGCTCGCCTGGGCCAGGGTGGAGCCGTCGACGAACTCGACCATCGAGTGGATCACCGACTGCGGGTGCACCATCACGGTGATGTCGGCGTAGGGCACGTCGAACAGTTCGTGCGCCTCGATCACCTCCAGCGCCTTGTTGACCATGGTGGCCGAGTTGATCGTGACGACCGGCCCCATGTTCCAGGTCGGGTGGGCGAGCGCCTGCTCCGGGGTGACCCCGGTCAGCTCGTCGCGCCCCCGCCCCCGGAACGGCCCGCCGCTGGCGGTGACGACCAGCCGCCGCACCTCACCGCGCGTCCCGCCGCGCAGGCACTGGGCCAGCGCCGAATGCTCCGAGTCCACCGGCACGATCTGCCCCGGCCGCGTCACCGCGGCCTTCACCAGCGGGCCGCCGGCCACCAGCGACTCCTTGTTGGCCAACGCGAGGGTACGACCGCAGCGCAGCGCGGCCAGCGTCGGCGCGAGCCCGAGCGACCCGACCACCCCGTTGAGGACCACGTCGCAGGGCCACTGCGCCAACTCGGTCATCGCGTCCGGGCCGGCAATGATCTTCGGCAGCTTGAAGTCCCCGGTGGCCCAGCCGCGCCGGCTCGCCTCGGCATAGAAGGCGAGTTGGAGATCCTGCACGGCGGACGCCTTCGCCACCCCGACCGCGTCCACCGCCAGTTCGAGCGCCTGGGTGGCGAGCAACTCGACGTTGCCCCCGCCGGCACCGAGCGCCACCACCCGGAACCGGTCCGGGTTGCGCCTGACGATGTCGATCGCCTGGGTGCCGATCGAACCGGTCGAGCCGAGCAGTACGAGATCCCGGGGAGTTGTCACGCGGTCATTCTGCCCCGGCCGCGCTGTACTCCCGCTGGGAGCCTCACCCCTCGACGTCGCCCTCCCCGCCCGGCGTCTCCCCGCCGGGCGGTTCCGCCTCCGCGACCGGTGCCTCCTCGCCGAGAAGGTCGGCCGGATCGATACTGAACTCGAAGGGCTGCCGCATGACGAACGTCGTCCCGGCGGCAGCCGCCGCGACCGGCCGGTACTCCCCGTCGGTCAACTCGAAGAGCGCGATGGTGGACACCCGGTTGCGCAGGTCGACGCGGAGGAAGAACGGGACACCGGCGGCGGCGTACTCGCGGGGCCGGTCGATCACGTCCTTACGCCGGTTACCCGGCGAGACGACCTCACCGAGCAGCACGGCGTGGCCGATGTCCATCGTCGTCCGCCCGCCACCGGGAACGTCGAGGATCACGATGTCAGGAATGAAGAGGTCGGCCCCGGAGATGATGTTGGCTTCGGCGTAGAGCCACAGCTTTTCTCGGCGGGCCGCCTGCTTGAGCAGGTAGGCCAGATCCAGCTCGGCATTCTGATGGTCGTATCCGGCATGTGGTGTCACGATCACGCTTCCGCTCAGGACCTCAACCTTGGGGCCGTTGGTCTCCGGCAACAGGTCGAGGGCGAGCTGGGCGGTCCACGGCTCGTCGTGCCAGCGCAGCACGTCGAACGACGGCCCGGTCGGCCGGTCGACCGACCCGGGCGACTGCGGTGCCGGCTCGGGCGACGGGGACGGCAGGTCGGGCGACTGCGGTGCCGGCTCGGGCGCGAATGCGGCCTGGGCCATCCGGGCTCACCCCCTCAGCGGAACATCCTGCTGCTCCCAGCCTAATCGCCGCAGCCCCGCCACCGGACCGTCGCACCACCAGTGCGTCACCCGCCCGCCCGGCCGCGCCCGCCCAGCGGGCCTTGATCAACACAATTGGGCCGATGTCGGGGTCTCCGATCGGCCAGGACGCCCCCACTTCGGCCCAATTGAGTCGATCACCATGTCGGAGGCGAGCACGGTGGGCTTTGTCGCGGTGACGGAACCGCCGTGCCGTCGGTGGGCCGTGACACCGCCGGGCCGGAATCGGCCACCAACGGTGGGCAGCTTCGGCGGCGGTGCGGGTCAGTGGCGAGCGGGGTTGAGGTCTCCCGCCCTGGTCGCGGCGACGAAACCGGCCCAGGCGGCGGGCGCGAAGGTCAGCGCGGGGCCACCCCGGTCCTTGCTGTCCCGCACCCCGACCACCTGCGGCAGATTCGTCGCCACCTCCACACAGGTCGAGCCACCGTTGTCGCTACGGGTCGACTTGCGCCAGACAGCGCCGCTCAGGTCCATGACTTCGCCAACTCCCGAATGAGATCCCGGGACGCCCTGCGTGGCAGTGCTTCCCCGCGCAGGCTCTCCCATCTGCGCTGAAGGCTATCAACGTCGTCAGGCCGGTCGGTGATGTGCGCGCGCAGCGCGCTGTCCAGGTGCGCCACCTCGCCGCCGTCGGGCACGCGGACCAGGATGAACGGGCCGGCCAGGCCGGCATGCATCCCCGCATCCGTCGGCACCACGTGCAGACTGACGTGCGAGTGCTCGGTCAGCCTCAGCAGATGCTCGAACTGTTCGATCATCACCGCCGGCTCACCGATCGTCCGGCGCAGCACCGTTTCGTCGATCACCGCCACCACCTCGGGCGGGTGATCCCGGGTCAGCACTTCCTGCCGATCCATTCGGGAGGAAACACGCTGCTCGATCTCACTCGCGCGGAGCATCCCGCCGCCGTGCAGCACCGCGCGGGCGTACTGCTCGGTCTGGAGGAGGCCGGGGATGAGTGACGGCTCGAACCAGCGGATCAATGTCGCCTCCCGCTCCACGCTGATCCACTCGCGCAGCCACGGTGGGGCGGAGTCGGCGCGTACCAGGGCGAGTAGCCGTTCGAAGAGGCCGCCGGCCTCCAGAGCGGCGTCCGCGCGGGTGATGAAGTCCTGCGACGGCGTACGGTGGCCGATCTCGACCATGCCCACCAGCGACGACGAGTAGCTGATCCGTTGGGCCAGGTCCTCCTGGCTCAGCCCGCGATCCTTGCGCGCCCGGCGCAGCTCCGCCCCGAGGAATTCCAGGGTCGACATCGGTCCACCGGTCATCACACCTCCACCACACGTCTGCCACTGGCCGCCAGCGCCGGCCACCAGGGCGGACCCGCTCGGCACACCCGACGCTGAGGCCGCACGCCACCTTCCCGACAGTAGTCGCTCCACAGCAGAGTGCGAACAGGTGGCAGTCGCTTGTGGCCCGGCCAGGGCGTCCGGAGCGACGCAGCGCTTGCGGAAGGAGTAGCGGATGAAGAAGCACGACAGGCCGGTACCGACGGCACCACGGCATCGGCGGGACTGGTCCCGGTGGGGTCGGTACTGCACCTGCGGGCTGCGCTGGCCGTGCCCGGACCGGCTGGCCGGCGTACCACTGGGGAACCGCCACCGCCCCGGCTGCCGGCGCACCGCCCCCACCTGTGGAACGGCCCACCGCCGTCTACTGGGTGGGCGCGGCGGGCCTGGTCACCCGGGGCCAGGCCCGCCGGGCGAACGGCCGCCACCGGTGACCCCGCCGACCGAGGACACACGGCGCGGCCTGCCGGCAACGGCCGTGCCCCCGCCGCCGGACGACACACGGCGGGAGCGACCGGCGACGGCCGTGACTCCGCCGACGGACAGCGCACGGCGTGGGCGGCCGGCAGCGGTCCGGACGGACGGCTCCGGTCGGCACGTCGCCGCCCGGCCGGCATGGCGGTGCCGGGCGTGTGCCGCCCCGTGGCCCTGCCAGCCGGCCGAGCTGAGCCTCCGGCGGGAGTACGCCCACGACCCGGCCGGCGCTGGCCATCTACCTCTGCCTGCTCATGCACGACGCGATCACCGATGCGCTGCGGGTCGGCACCGGCATGGTCGACCCGGCCGCCTATTTCACCCGCTTCCTCGCCTGGACCCGCCACGACCGGCCGCCACCCAACCTGCCACCCGGCCCGCCCTCCAAGCCACCACCCGACCTACCGCCCTCCCCGCCATCCGGGTCGTCGCCCTCATCCGCGCCCGCCGACGCGGGTTGATCGACACAACGGGGCCGATGTGTGGGTGTCCACGCCGATCGGACACCCCAACATCGGCCCCATTGAGTTGATCATCGTCCCGGGCGCGGCCCGGGAGCGACGGTCAGGCGTAGGTCTCGAACTCGGCGACCTTCGGGGTGGCAGCAGAGCTGTTGATCCGGAAGGTGATCTTCTTCAGCGAGGTCCGGGGGAAGGTGACCACGCCGGCCCGGCTGCCGGAGGCCAGCACCGCGCCGGTGTCGCCGTTGAGGACCTGCCAGGAGGTGATGCTGCCGGCCGAGCCCGACGCCTCCCGGATGTTGATCGAGGAGATGCTGGTCGCGGAGCCCCACTTGATCGAGATGTCACCGGTCGACCCGGCCGGCGACCAGAAGGTGCTCAGGTTGCCGTCGCGGACGTCGCCGTAGCTCGTACCGCTGGCCTTGCTGGAGCCGTCGGAGCCGGCACCGATGCTGAGGTTGGTCCCGCCGGGGTTGCTGGTGGGCGGCGGGGTGGTCGGTGCGGGCGTGGTCGGAGCGGGCGTGGTCGGTCCCGGGGTGGTCGGGGCCGGCGTCTGCGGCGAGCAGCTCCCGTTCGACTCCTTGAGGCCGGTGTTCGCACCGGCCGTCTGCCGGACGATGTCCGGCACGCAGCTCGCCCCGTCCAGCCGGTAGGAGTACGGAATGCTGACGCTGGTGTTGGACGGCATGCCCGGGCCGGCGGGGTTGGTCTCGCTGCCGGGGCTGGACCAGGTCACGTTGTCCAGGATGTTCCCGCTGGCCTGCCAGTAGCCGGCCTCGCTGGTGTAGAAGGTGCCCAGCACGTCCCGGGAGTTCTTGAAGTAGTTGTTCTCCACCTTGGCCCGCGCACCGGCCCGGGAGTTGATCCCCGACTCGTTCAGCTGCACGTACGAGTTGTTGTAGGCGTGCGCGATCCCGCCCCGCAGCAGCGGCGCACGGGAGTCGATGTTCTGGTAGAGGTTGTGGTGGAAGGTGACGAAGCCGTTGCCCCGGTCGCTCTCGCTGGACCCGATCAGGCCGCCCCGCCCCGAGTTGCGCAGGATGCTGTACGACAGCGTCACGTACTGGACGTCGTCCTTCATGTCGAACAGCCCGTCGTAACCCGCCGACTCGCCACCGGACGCCTCCAGCGTGGCGTGGTCGACCCAGACGTTGCGCACGCTGCTCTCCATGCCGATGGCGTCACCGCCGTTGGAGATGGGCGAGCCCGACTTCTTGACGTTCCGGACGGTCACGTTCTGGATGATGATGTTGCGGGAGTCCCGGATGTGGATGCCGAGCTGGTCGAAGACCGCGCCACTGCCCACCCCGACGATGGTGACGTTGCTGATCTCCTTCAGCTCGATCTTGTCGGCGGCGGTGTTGCAACTGCTGCCGGAGACCTTGGTGGTGTTGCCGTGGTTGATCGTGCCCTGCACCTCGATGACGATCGGGGTGCTGCTGCTGGCCCGGTTGCACAGGGCCGTGTGGATCGCGGTGCCCGTGCCGGCCCGGACGGTCTGCCCGCCCGCGCCGCCGGTGGTCCCACCGTTCTGGGTGGCGTAGCCGCTGGCGCTGCCGGCCGCCGCCGACGCCTGGTGCATCGGCAGGGCCACGCAGATCGCGGCACCGACGGCCGCCGTGGCCAGCCCCGCCTGGACTCGTCGTGCAACTGGTCGTCTCATCCTCGCGTCACCTTTCTCATTACCTGGTGGTGGTGGTGCCGCTGCCGGGGGTGTGGTGCTGGTGTGGTGCCCGGCCGGGCGGCGGTGATGGTGGTGATCCTGCGAACCTGTGCGCGCCGGGGACGGGCCGGGCCTTCGCGGCCGTCAGGCGGAGTCGCCGGTCGGCCAGGGTGGTGGCGCCGGTGTACCGGATCGACCCGCTCACCGTGCTGCCGCGCACGGCGAACTGGCGCCTCCGGCGGCAGCAAACTCGCCGAGGCACCCGCAAGGAGCATCTGGAAAGCGCTTTCCACAAGCGAGAATAGGACGACGTCTATCGATACCGCAAGATGTCGTCCGGATTGCGGGCTAATGACCACCTGAGTCGGCTAATGACCACCTGGGGAGTCCGGGAGCGCCCGGCGGACGAAGGTCTCCAACTCCTCGCCGCCATACCAGTCGGTGCGCCGGCCCAGGTGGGTCATCCCGAGCCGCCGGGCGACCGCCATCGATGCCACGTTGCCGGGGGAGACCACCGCGTACACCTGCGGGGTGCCGGTGGCGAGTTCCCGGTCGACCAGGGCGCGGGCCGCCTCGGTGGCGTACCCGTGGCCCCACGAGTCGGGGTGCAGGTGCCAGCCCACCTCGATGTCGCCGGTGGGCACCTGCTCGTCCCGGCCGGGCAGCGGCTTGAGCAGGATCGTGCCGACCACCAGGCCGGTGTCGCGCACCTGCACCGCCCAACTGCCGTACCGGTCACCGTGGTCGGCGTGCCGGGCCCGCCAGAGCGCCAGCCGGTCGGCCGCCTGCGCGGGGTCGGTCAACGGCAGGCCGGGGGCCGCGCCCAGCCAGCGCACCACCTCGTTGCGGGAATAGAGGTCGAAGATCCGGGCCAGGTCGGCCGGCGAGTCGGTCCAGTTCCGCACGATCAGCCGGGCGGTGGTGAGCACGGTCATGTCGCGGGATCGTAATGCGTGCCCGCCGCCGTCCGGGGGAAGAACATCGCGATGGGCGACGCATGGCAGCGTACGAAGCGGATCACCAGTGCCGCGTTCCGGCCGGTACGCGGGCGGGATCTGTCCCTGCACGCCGCCGCGATCACCTTCTACGGGGCGATCGCCGTGGTGCCGGTGGCCCTGCTGGCGATCTGGCTGACCTCGCTGCTGGCCGGCGTGGACCGGGTACGCCGGCTCACCTCGTACGCCGTGGAGACGCTGCCGGACGCGATCGGCGCGCCCGACGCGGTGGACGCGCTGGTCAATGCCGGGGTGCGGTTGACCCCGCTGCTGGCGCTGGCCTCCCTGCTGCCCGCCTCGCTCTACGGTGAGGGGCTGCGCCGGGCCTTCGTCTCGGTGGCCGCGTCGCACACCGGCGAGTCGTTCGTCGGCTGGCGGGGGCGGTTGCTGCTGCTGCCGCTGCTCGCCCCCGCCCCCGCCCTGCTGCTGTCGATCCTCATCGCGCTGCCCACCACCACCCGGCTGATCCGGCAGGGCGGCTGGGTCGCCGCCCTCGGCATCGTGCTGTCGTTCCTGGCGGTGTGGCTGGTGCTCACCCCGGTGCTGATGTGGGTGTTCCGGGTGGTCGGGCCGGCCTCACCGGACTGGTTGTCGACGCTGGCGGTCGGCTCGTTCACCGCCGCCAACCTCTCCGGCTTCCTGCACGGCTTCGTGTTGTTCTGTTCGCTCCCGTTGGACCTCGGTGTCCCGTTCGGCGGCTTCGACCCGGTTGGCGCCGGGGTCGCGGTGCTGCTCTGGCTCTACCTGTTCCACGTGATCGTGCTGGCCGGCTACTCGGCCACCCTCGCGTTGTCCCGCTGGCGGGCCCGCCGCGCCGCCGCCTCCGGGTCCGCAGCCGGCTCCGGCTTCGGGGCCGCGTCCGCAGCCCTCGACGCCGGGGCGTCCGGGTCCGGGGTCGACGACGCCGGGGCGTCCGGGTCCGGGGTCGACGACGCCGGGGCCGCCGCAGCGAACCACGCCGAAGCGCTGACCGGCCCGCCCGGGGTCCCCGCCACCACCGACGGGACCGCCGACGCCGACCCGCCCGGGGTCGCCGACGACTCCGCCGGGTCGTCGGTCTCGCGCAGGCCGTAGCGGGCCCAGAGCCGGGCCAGGGGGCCCGGGGCCCACCAGTTCCACCGGCCCAGCAGCCGCATGGTGGCCGGCACGAGCAGCGCCCGGACCAGCGTCGCGTCCACCACGATCGCCACGATCATGCCGACGCCGATCAGCTTGATGTAGGCCATCCCGCCGGTGGTGAAGCCGGCCACCACGATGATCAGCAGCAGCGCGGCGGCGGTGATGATCCGGCCGGTGCGTTGCAGGCCGGCGGCGACCGAGGCGGTGTTGTCGCCGGTGCGGTCCCACTCCTCGCGGACCCGGCTGAGCAGGAACACCTCGTAGTCGGTGGCCAGCCCGAACAGCACCGCGAGCATCAGGATGAGGTTGCTCGGCTCGATGAAGCCGGTGGAGGTGAAGCCGAGCAGGCCGGCCAGGTGGCCGTCCTGGAAGATCCAGACCACCACGCCGAACGACGCGCCGATCGACAGCAGGTTCATCAGCACCGCCTTGACCGGCAGCACCACCGAGCCGAAGGCGAGGAAGAGCAGCAGCAGGGTCGCGCCGGCCATCAGCAGCGCCATCCACGGCAGCCGGTCGCCGAGGCTGTCCAGCAGGTCCACGTCGGCGGCGGGCCGCCCGCCGACCAGCACCTCCGCCCCGTCCGGGCCGGGCAGGTCGCGCAGCGTCCGCACCAGGTCCCGGGCGTCGTCGCCGGTCGGCTCCCCCGGGTAGCTCACCGACAGCAGGGTGGACTCCCCCCGGGCCGCCGTGACCTGGACCCCGGTCACCCCGGGCACCGCCGCGATCCGGTCGGCGAAAGGCCGCACCGCGTCGGCCGGCGCTCCGGAGACCAGCACCTCGATCGGAGCGATCGTGCCGCCGGGGAACTCGGCGGAGATCCGCTCGGAGACCACCCGCGGCGCGGCGTCCGCCGGCAGCACCCGCTCGTCGACCCCGCCGAAGGTGATCCGCAGGAACGGGGTGGCCAGCACCGCGAGCAGCACCGCGACCCCCACCAGGTACCGCACCGGCCGGCGCATCACGCTGCGCGCGATCCGGGCCCAGGCACCACCCCCGTCACCCGCCGCCCGCCGGGCACCCCGCGTCCCCCGCCGCCACGGCAGCGGTACGCGCACCGCGTCCACCCGGTGGCCGAGCACCACCAGCAGGGCCGGCAGCACGGTGAGCGCCGCCAGCATGGCGATCAGGACGGCGGCCATCCCGCCGAAGCCCATCGAACGCAGGAACGGCTGCGGGAAGATCAGCAGGCTGGCCATGGCGAGCGCGACGGTCAGCCCGGAGACGAACACGGTGCGGCCGGCGGTGAGGATGGTGCGCCGGATCGCCTCGGCGGTGGTGTGCCCGGCGGCCAACTCCTCCCGGAACCGGCTGATGACGAACAGCGCGTAGTCCACCGCCATCCCGAGCCCGATCAGGGTGATCACGTTGATCGCGAAGATCGACACGTAGGTGACCATGTTGACCAGGCGTACCGCCACGAACGCGCCGAGGATGGCCAGGCCGCCGACGAGCAGCGGGGTGCCGGCGGCGACCAGGCCGCCGAAGATCAGCACGAGCAGCACCAGCAGCACCGGCATGGACAGCAGCTCGGCCCGGGTGATGTCCTCGGTGCTCTGGGTGGTGGCTTCCGCCTGGAACGCCACCAGCCCACCGACGTCGGTCCGCAGACCGGGGGCGTCCAGCGCGGGGCGCAGCGCCGCGAACTGCGCCGAGCGGGCGTCCTCGTCACCGCCGGTCAGCTTGACCAGCGCGTAGGTGGCCCGCCGGTGCTCGGCGACCAGCGCGGGCGCGGGCGCGTCGTACCAGGTGGTCACCGCGGCGACCTCGGCGCGCTGGCGCAGCCCGGCCACGGTGAAGGTGACCGGGTCGCGGAACTCCGGGTCGTCGACGGAGGCGGTGTCGCTGGACCAGAGCACGATCACGTCGGCGCCCTGCCGGCCCAGTTCGGCGGTGACCCGCTGCACCGTACGGCTGGACTCGCTCGCCGGGTCGTCGAACCCGCCCCCGGTCAGCTCGCCGAACACCCCGACACCCCAGGTGGCACCGACGGCCATCAGCACCCCGGCGACGGCCAGCACCACCCACCGGGCGCGCACCACCACCCGCCCCCACCAGGCGAACATCACCTCTCCCCTCGTCGACCCCACCGACCCGCCGTCACCCACACCGGGCCGTCGACCGGCGGCGACCGGTGTCGGCCCCGCAGCGATCGCCGTCCACTATCGCAACAACCGTTCACGTTCGACGGGTCGGCCCGGCCTCCCCCGGTTACCGGAGCGGGAGGGGCACCACTTCCCGTGGTGACCGGTATGCCTGGGCGTCATATTCATGCCGCAGTGGCATGACGCGTTCCGCGGCTGGTGCCGACACCCGGCCGACCCGACCCCCGCCGGACCACCCGGCCGACCCGGGCCAACCGGTCCCCGCCGGTCGAGCCGGACCAACCGGTCGAGCCGGCCCCGCCTGCTCCGCCGGTCGGGCCGGCCGACCCGGACCACCCGGACCCGCCAGTCCCGCCGGTCGAGCCGGCAGACGGACGCCGCGCGCCGCACTAGGCTGCCCAGGCATGAGCGATGCGAGTGAGCTGCCGTCCCGCGCCGACGTCGTGATCATCGGAGCGGGGCACAACGGGCTGGTCTCCGCCGTCCTGCTGGCCCGCGCCGGGCTGGACGTGCTGGTGCTGGAGGCGGCGGAGGTGATCGGCGGGGCCACCCGCACCGAGAACCCGTTCCCGAAGGTGCCCGCGCTGCGGCACTCCACCGGGTCGTACCTGCTGGGGTTGATGCCACCGGAACTGCTCGCCGCCCTCGACGTGCGCATCCCGGTGCTGCGCCGCGACCCGCACTACTTCCTGCCCACCCCGGGCGGGCCCGGTGCGCCCTACCTGCTGATCGGCAGCGACACCGCCGCGACCCGACGGCAGCTCACCGAGTTCTTCTCCCCCGCCGACGTGGCCGCCGACGACGCGCTCCAGGCCGAGCTGGCGCAGCTCCGCGCGGACCTGGCCCCGGCCTGGCTGACCGGGCCGCTGCCGGTGGAGCAGACCGCCGACCGGTACGTCCGCCCCGAGCTGCGGGAGGTCTTCGTCGACCTGGTCCGCGGCTCCGTCGCCGACTACCTGGCCCGCTTCGACTTCCGCTCCGAGCTGCTGGTCAGCATGTACGCGGTCACCGACGGGCTGTCCGGCCTCAACGCCGGCCCCGACGACCCCGGCACCGGCCACAACTTCCTGGTGCACAACATGTGCCGGCTGCCCGGTGCCGACGGCACCTGGATGATCGCCGAGGGCGGCATGGGCACCGTCTCCCGCACCTTCGCCGAGGCCGCCCGGTCGGCCGGGGCGACCATCCTGACCGGTGCCCGGGTAGACGCCGTCACCCTGGCCGGGGGCGCGGCCTCGGGCGTCCGGCTCGCCGACGGCCGGGAGGTCGCCGCCGAGGTGGTGCTCGGCGCGTGTGACCCGTACCGGCTGATGGAGCTGGTGCCCGACGGCGCGCTGCCGGCGGAGCTGGGCGCGCGGATGGCGGCGGTCCGCCGGCCCGGCACCACCCTCAAGCTGAACCTGGCGTTGACCGGGCTGCCCCGGTTCTCCTGCCTGCCGGCGGACGCGCCCAGCCCGTTCGGGTCCACCATCCACCTGCTCCCCGGGTCCGCGTCGCTGGTCGGGGCGGGCGGTGAGTCGCCGATGGCGGCGCTGCGGGCGATGTGGGCGGACGTCCAGGCCGGTCGGCTGCCCGACGAGCCGACCATCGAGTGGTACCTGCACACCACCGTCGACCCGTCGCTGTCCGACCCGGCCGGGCACCACTCGTCGGCGCTGTTCGTCCAGTCGGTCCCCTACACGCTGGCCGGCACCGACTGGGACACCGCGCTGCCCGGCTACGTCGCCCGCCTGGTGGAGATCTGCGAGCGGTACGCCCCGGGCACCGGTGACCTGATCGCCGACGCGGTGCCGCTCCCGCCGCCCGGCATCGAGGCGCACTTCGGCATCACCGGCGGACACATCCACCACGTCGACAACACCGTCTCGTTCACCGACCGGATGCCTTACGCCACCGGCATCGACGGGGTGTACGCGGGCAGCGCCGGCTGCCACCCGGCGGGCAGCGTGATCGGCGCGGCCGGCCACAACGCCGCCCAACGCATCCTCGCCGACCTGGGCCGCTGACGCCCTCCGCTTCCGCCCGGCCCCCGCCCGGCCCGCCCGTTCCGCGCCCGGCCCGCCCGTTCCGCGACGGGCCCGCCGCCGGGTGGTCAGGCGGGGGCCGGGCGGGAGGACGGCAGGTCGCCGGGGCCCCGGACCAGGTACAGCCCGGTCAACAGGAAGTACGCCGCGAGGCTGAGCACCGGGTCGACGAAGGAGATGCCGAACGCGACCACGTAGAGCAACGGGCCGAGCAGGAAGCGGCGGGCCACAGCGCGGGCCAACCGGGGGTCCAGCCCGGGGTCGAGCAGCCGTCGGCGGCGGGCCCACCACCAGCTCAGGTTGAAGAACAGCGCCTCACCGAGCACCGTGCCCACATAGAGCGCGGCGGTCAACCGCTGGTCGGCGACGGTGCCCCGCAGATTGTCGGCGAGCAGGCTGGCGGCGAACGGAATGGCCGCCACGAACAGCAACAACAGCAGATTGAGTACGAGCAGCAGCTGGTCGACCTTGACGACGTACCGCCACATGTTGTGGTGGGTCAACCAGACCTGTCCGACGATCACGAACGTGATCACGAACGCCAGGTAGGCGGGCCACTCGTGGAACAGCGCGTCGGGCAGCTCCTGCCCCTCGGGCCGCTGCGGACT
Organism: Micromonospora matsumotoense; assembly: GCF_900091525.1. GTDB lineage: Bacteria > Actinomycetota > Actinomycetes > Mycobacteriales > Micromonosporaceae > Micromonospora > Micromonospora matsumotoensis. Next base: position 274,457 of record NZ_FMCU01000006.1, on the reverse strand, counting down.
GAGTTGGAGCAGGTCCACCGCCATCAGGGTGAGCACGATGGCGATCACCGCGTCGCTGAACGCCTCCACCCGGGAGGCGTCCCGCTCCTTCTCCCGCCGGTGCCCGAACTCGTACTCCTCCTCGTCCACCACCCCGCCCCACCCGCCCTGTCGGTCCTGACGTCACCGTGCCCGGAGTGCACCGGTCAGCCGGGCCGGCACCACGTCATGGTCGCCGGAAACGGGGAGTGGCGGGGTGGGAACGGCGTCAGTTGCCGCCACCCCATCGGGCGGCAGCGAGGACGGGAGCGGTCGGGAACGACTGGTCAGTTGGCTGGTCCACCGGCCGGGGCGGGCGCTTCCGCGTCCACCCGGCCGGCGCGGATCTTGTGGCCGACGCTGGTCAGGCAGCGGCCGGAGGGCAGGTCGAACTTCCAGCCGTGCAGTTGGCAGGTGAGCTGGTCGCCGTCGACGATGCCGAACCGGGTCAGGTCCGCCTTCAGGTGCGGGCAGCGACGCTGCACCACCCAGTCACCCAGGGTGATGTCCTCGGCGTCGGTGCTGCGCTCGTGCTCGTCGTACCAGCCCTCGGCGTACTGGAGGCGCTCGGTGGACAGACACTTGAAGAAGGCGTACACGAACTCGTTGTACTGGCCGATCCGGGCGGCCGAGAAGCGGCAGGACAGGAAGAGCGAGTTGACCCAGTCGACCTCGTCGATGTGCAGCAGGTGCTCGATCAGCGCCCGCTCGGTACGGAACCGGTAGCGGACCTTCTCGTCGGCGTACGGCCGGACCTGCTTGCCCGGGAAGTCCACCACGATGGATTCAATGGTCTCCCCGCCCGAACTGTCGGTGCCGACCAAGTCGAAGCGGACCGGGCCGCCGACGCCCTTGGCCAGATAGATCGACTCTTCGAGCAGCGGCTCGATCCGGCTCTTCATCCCGGCCAGCACGTCCACCTCGGGGTGCCGCCAGGACGCCTTCTCCGCCTCGATGATGCCCCGCTTGCGCTCCCGCATCTCCTCCAGGTGCGCCGTCTTGTTCGCGAAGAACTCCTCGACCGGCTGCGGGTGGGTGGTGGTCGCGCCGGAGGTGGTCACCTCGGCGACGCTGCCGGGCAGCAGCACGATGCCGTTGGTGCCGCCGACCTTCGCGTACTCGGACAGGAACACCGACTGGTCGGGGAAGATGTTGCCCTCGTCGCCGTGGATGTCGTTGAACTGCCACAGCGCGTCGTCGAGGAAGCACGGCGGGCCGGCGATCGGGAAGACGTGGTCGGCCTTCAGGTCGTCGATGTAGCGCCAGGTCCGGTCGAACTGCCGCTCCCGCTTCTGCTTGCCGAACGCGGTCTTGGCCGCCTGCGGCAGCTCGTAGACCATCGGATACCAGATCGCGCCCGAGAACTGGAGCAGGTGCGCGTGCACGTGACCCAGCTCGGCGAAGACGGTCAGGTCGGTGGGGCGGGCGTCGTTCTGGTTGAGCAGCCGGACCCCGTCGTACTCCACCCAGAGCGACGAGTCGCCGATCGGGCCGTCGGTCGGGCTGGTCAGCGCCTGGATCATGATCTTCAGGCCGCCGTCCAGCTCCACCACCTGCTCGTTCGGGGCCCGGAGGAACTTCGTGAAGCCCAGCGCCCGCAGCTCGTCCTCCATCTCGGAGGTGGGGAACTCGGGCAGCAGGACGGTGGCGTCCTTCGAGACGAAGTCGCGCAGGTGCTTGGCGTCGAAGTGGTCCCGGTGCAGGTGCGACACGTACAGGTAGTCGACCTGGCCCAGGGTGTCCCAGTCGAGCAGGGAGTTGTCGGGGAACGGAAACCAGGAGGCGAAGTAGGCCGGATTGACCCACGGGTCGCACAGGATGCTGCCCGCAGCCGTGTCGATCCGCATGCTGGCATGTCCCGTACCGGTCACTCGCACCGCAGTCCCCCTCAAACAGACAATCAAGGTGTACGTCAGAACGCTACCGGAGGCAGTGTGGTCGACGGTCCGCGACGCCGGTAGAGCCGATCCGCCCCGTCAGGAAGGGGACCTTGGACCCGGTCTCCCGGTTCCCCCGCCCGTGCCGGCGTGGCTTCCCCCGCCCGTGCCGGGGCGGCTTCCCCCGCCCGTGCCGGGGCGGCTTCCCGGTCCCTGCCGGGGCGGGCGCTGCTGGTCAGCAGCCGCGCCGCACGCCACGGCTTTCCCGGCGTGCCGCACCGCAGCAGGGCGGACCCCGCACCGGGCCCGGGGCAGGGCGTGCCAGACTAACCGGAGATCCGATCGCGAGGGAAGGACCGACAGTGGCAGGAAGCGAGCCGGTAACCGCGCCAGATCAGCACAGGCCCGGGCACCGCAAGGCCGGGCGGATCGGCGCGGTGCTCTCCGCGTTGGCGCTGTTGGCGATGCTGTGCGGCAACCACGAGGGCAAGGTCGAGGACATCTGGCTGGTCGGCCTGGCCGTGCTGTTGCTGGCGATCGTCATCGGCGACGCCGTGCTGCGCCGCAGCGGGCTGCGCTCCTGACGCAACCGCCCCACACCTACGAGGGCCCGCCCCGGTCGGGGCGGGCCCTCGTCACATCTGGTGGATCAACGGCCGAAGAGGATGTCCTGGACGTCCTTGAGCGCGGCGTCGACCTCGGCCTCGAAGTAACCACCGGGCACCAGCCCGAACCGCAGCGTGTCCAGGTCCTTCGGGTTCACCGGCATCTGGTTGCGGCCCTGCATCCCACCGAGCAGGCTCTCGAAGAACCGGTCCACCTGATCGGGGTCGTATCCGCTGCCGAAGCGGCGCACCTGGAAGCTGCGCCGGATCTGGTCGACCCGGTACAGCTCGCTGCCGGGCGGGCCGGCCATCGGCGGACCCACCATCGGCGGACCGCCGGCCGGCGGGCCCATCGGCGCGGGCCCGCCCATCGACGGGCCACCCATCGGCGGCGGCGACATCGGCGGCGGGCCTCCCGGACCACGGCCACGCATCTCCCGCGGGTCGCGCTCGGGCATCCGGTCACGCTCGGGCATCCGGTCCCGCTCCGGCATCCGGTCCCGCTCCGGCATCCGGATCTCGGCAGTCATGTCGGTACGACCGTGCCGGCCCGCCTCGAAACCGTCGAAGCGCTGCTCGTCCGGGGGGCCGTAGCCACTACCCGGGCCGGCCGGCAGGCCCCGCGGCGGTGGGCCACCGTGCCCCGTCGGCCCGCTCGGACCAGGGCCCATCGGCCCACCGGGGCCCGGTCCCAACTGGCCGCGCGGTGCGTCGTACCCACCGCGCGGTGCGTCGTACCCACCGCGAGGCGCGTCGTGTCCGGCGGCGAAGGCGCCGCTCGGCTCGTCGTACCCACCGCGCGGCGCATCGCGTCCGGCGGCGAAGGCGCCGCTCGGCTCGTCGTACCCACCGCGCGGCGCATCGCGTCCGACGGCGAAGGCACCGCTCGGCTCGTCGTAGCGGTTGCCGTAACGGTCCGGCGGACCGGGCTGGGCCGGCATGGCGCGGGGCGGCATCGGCGGCGGGGCCGACGGCAGGCCCCGGTGGTCGTCGCGCATCGGCGGGGCGAGCCGGTCCGCGCCGCGCGGGTCGGCACCCCGGCCGCTGGGGGCGGCGCGCTCCTCCAACTCGGCCAACTGCCGCTCCACCCGGTCCAGGTGCAGGTCGACCTGCCACTCGTCATAGCCGTTGAAGCGGACCCGGAAGACGACGTCGTGGACCTCCTGGGAGGCCACGGGAGCGCCGACCGGCTGACCGGCGAGGGTCGCCTCCACCCGGTCCAGGAAGGCGTCGACCTCGTCGACCTTGTAGCCCCGGCGGAGCGCCTTACGCCGGAAACGCTGACCCTGACTCGCCACTATGTCTCCTGGTCTCGTACCGCTACGCCCGGTCGCGCCCGCGCGGCGCTTCGATGTCACTGTCCACCGCGGCAGCCAACTGCCCGCACGCACCGTCGATCTCGCGTCCCCGGGTGTCACGCACCGTGGTGGAGACGCCGGACTCCCGCAACCGTCGGACGAACTCCCGCTCCACCGGCTTGGCACTGGCGTCCCAGCGGCTGCCCGGTGTCGGATTGAGCGGGATGAGGTTGACGTGCGCCGACCTACCGGCCAGCAGGCGTCCGAGCAGGTCGGCCCGCCATGGCTGATCGTTCACGTCCTTGATCATCGCGTACTCGATCGACACCCGGCGCCCCGTCGTCGCCGCGTAGTCCCACGCTGCGTCCAGCACCTCGGCTACCTTCCAGCGCTGGTTGACCGGCACGAGTTCGTCGCGCAGCTCATCATCGGGCGCGTGCAGCGACAACGCAAGGGTCACCGCGAGGTCTTCGCTGGCCAGTCGGCGAATGGCCGGCACCAGGCCGACCGTGGAGACGGTGATGTGCCGTTGCGACAGGCCCAGCCCTTCCGGAGCCGGCGCCACCAGCCGCCGGATCGCCGTGACGACCCGGGAGTAGTTGGCCAGCGGCTCACCCATGCCCATGAACACCACGTGGGACAACCGGGGCGGCGACCCGGCCACCGCGCCCGAGGCGGCGACCCCGGCGAGGTAGACCGCCTGGTCGACGATCTCGGCGGCGGAGAGGTTGCGGGTCAGCCCGGCCTGGCCGGTGGCGCAGAACGGGCAGGCCATGCCGCAACCCGCCTGGCTGGAGATACAGACGGTGACCCGGTCCGGGTAACCCATCAGCACGCTCTCCACCAGCGACCCGTCGTGCAACCGCCACAGCGCCTTGCGGGTGGCGCCGTCGTCACAGGCCAGCTCGCGGACCGGGGTGAGCAGCCGGGGCAGCAGCGCATCGGCCAACCGGTCCCGGGCGGCCGCCGGCAGGTCGGTCATCTCGGCCGGGTCCCGGACCAGTCGCCCGAAGTAGTGGTGGGAGATCTGCTTGGCCCGGAAGGCCGGTTCACCGAGCTCGGTGACGAGCGCCCGCCGACCCGGCAGGTCAAGGTCGGCGAGGTGCCGGGGTGGCATCGCCGGGCGGCGGCCGGGGGCGTCAGGGTCAACGGGGATCACAGGCAGGCTCGTCATGGCTGGTCCAGTCTGTCACGCCGGTCGCCGGACCCGCCCGTCCGGAGGTGCCGAATCGCCCTCCACCAGGGGGACCACCCCTGCGGCCCGGCGTGATTCATCCCTCAGCCCACCACCGGCACGAGGATCGCCAGCAGCAGATAAGCGGTGGGTACGGCGAACAGGACCGAGTCCAGCCGGTCCATCAGGCCGCCGTGTCCGGGCAGCAGGGTGCTCATGTCCTTCACACCGAGATCCCGTTTGATCATCGACTCGGCGAGGTCGCCCAGCACCGCCGCACCCGAGACCGCCACCCCGAACACCGCGCCCCACCAGGGCGCCACGTCGAAGAGCAGCCAGAGCAGCAGGGCGCTGCCGACCGCGGCGGCGGTGACCGAGCCGGCGAAACCCTCCCAGGACTTCTTCGGGCTGATCCGGGGGGCCATCGGGTGCTTGCCGAAGGACACCCCGGCGGCGTACCCACCGGTGTCGGACAGCACCACGCCGACCACGGTGACCAGCACCCGCAGGTGGCCGTCGCCCGGGGCCGCCGCGAGCATCGCCGCGAAACCGCCCAGGAACGGCACGTAGACCGCGATCAGGGTCGCCGCGGTGATGTCCCGTTGGAAGCCGGCCGGGCCGTCACCCAGCCGCCAGATCATCGTGCCCAGCACGGTGACCAGCAGACCCAGGCTGAGCGCGTCCGGCCCGGCGAACCAGGCCAACCCGATGGTGAGCACACCACCGGCGAGCAACGGCAGCAGTGGCGGGTGGGCCCCGCTGCGCCGGACCGCGCGGGTCATCTCCCAGATGCCCACCCCGATCGCGGCGGCCAGCACGGCCAGGAAGCCGGGGAGGAAGAAGAACAGCGGCACCAGGACCAGCGCGCCGAGCCCGAGCCCGACGCCGATGGCGGCCGGCAGGTTCCGGCCGGCCCGACCGGTCGCCGGCAGCGGGGTGGCCGGTCGGGCCGCGCTGGCCCGCCGCCGACCCCGGAACCGCCGGCCGGTCGGCGGTGCCGGCTCCGGTTCGGCGACGGGCGACGGGAACGACGACCGGAAACCGTCGTCGTCGCGGACCGGGGCGAACTGGGCGGTCGGCTGGTCGTCGTCCCTGACCGGCGTCAGGTGCGCAGCCGGGGCGTCGTCGTCCCGCACCGGGGCGAGGTGCGAGGTCGGGGCGTCGTCGGGGAGCGGCCGGACCAGGTCGCCGAGAGGGCGGTCAGCACCGAACCGGTCACCGACCGGCTCGTCGTACGGCCCGCCGTTCGGCTCGTCGTGTCGACGCACGGGTGGCCGGAGCGGGGCCTGCGGCCCGGCCGACAGGTCGGGACCGGACTGCCGGGGCGACCACGGCTCGACCTCCCGTTCCGGCCAGGGCAGCGCCGGGGGACGGTCGGATCGCTCCCAGCCACGAGGCTCGGTGCCGCTGTAGGGGTCGAGGTGGGACATCACGCACCGGACGACGGTACGAGTTCCACCACATGACGCAAGACCACAACCATCCCCTACCCGCGTGACTACTTCCGGTTGGCCGGCCCGACGGCCGATCGATCCCCGCCATTCACCGCCCGGTGGCCGGGAATCGTGCCGAGCCTACTGCACGGGCCGGCCGGACACGGTGGACGTCGGCCCGGCGGTCCACCAGCAGCTCGCAGGCCGGCCCCACCCCGCTGGCGCGACCCGCCCGGACCACCGGCCACACCCCGCTGGCGCGACCGCCCGCATCACCGGTCCCACGCCCGGCCGACCGGCCGCCGGCTCGGCCCACGGGCCGGTCCGGCCCACGGATCGATCCATCGGTCCCCTTGACGCACCGGCCCGGCCGGGTGGGCGAACGACGGCGGCACCGGCGCAGCGCCGCCACACGGGCGGTGCCGCACCGGTGCCGTGGCAGCCGGGCTCAGACTTCGAGCAGCTCCGACTCCTTGTGCTTGACCAGTTCGTCGACGGTGCCGACGTAGCGCTGGGTCAGGTCGTCGAGTTCCTTCTCGGCGCGGCGGCCGTCGTCCTCGCCGACCTCACCGTCCTTGACCAGGCGGTCCAGCTCTTCCTTGCCCTTGCGGCGGACGTTGCGGACCGCCACCTTGGCCTCCTCGCCCTTGTGCCGAGCCACCTTGATCATCTCGCGGCGGCGTTCCTCGGTCATCTGCGGGAGCAGGATGCGCAGCTGGTTGCCCTCGTTGTTCGGGTTCAACCCGAGGTCGGAGTCGCGGATCGCCTTTTCCATGGCATTGATCTGCGAGTTGTCGTACGGCTTGATGATGGCCATGCGCGGCTCGGGCACCCCGATGGACGCCATCTGGGGCAGCGGGGTCGGCGTGCCGTAGTAGTCGATGATGACTTTGGAGAACATGGCGGCGTTGGCGCGACCGGTACGGATGGCGCCGAACTCCTCCTTGGCGTGCTCGACCGCACGCTCCATCTTTTCCTCGGCCTCGAGGAGGGTGTCGTCGATCACCGGTCTCCTCGCCTCCTTCTGTTGCTCGTCGTGGGCTGGGCTGCTGCTGTGGGTGCGGCAGGACCGCACTGGTGGCCGGGAGCGGTCAGGCGGTGATCAGCGTACCGATCTTGTCGCCGCCGACGGCGCGGATGATCGTGTCCTCGCCCTGGGCGCCGAAGACCAGCATCGGCAGCCCGTTCTCCATGCAGAGGCTGAACGCCGCCGCGTCGGCCACCCGCAGGTTGCGTTGCAACACCTCGGAAAAGGTGATCGAGTCGAACTTACTGGCGTCCGGGTCGATCCGCGGGTCGGCGCTGTAGACGCCGTCCACGCCGTTCTTGCTCATCAGCACCACGTCGGCGCGGATCTCCAGCGCCCGCTGGGCGGCCACCGTGTCGGTGGAGAAGTACGGCATCCCGGCACCCGCGCCGAAGATCACCACGCGTCCTTTCTCCAGGTGCCGGATCGCCCGCAGCGGTATGTACGGCTCGGCGACCTGGGCCATCGTGATCGCGCTCTGTACCCGCGTCTCGATGCCCTCCTTCTCCAGGAAGTCCTGCAACGCCAGGCAGTTCATCACGGTGCCCAACATGCCCATGTAGTCGGCGCGGGCCCGGTCCATGCCACGCTTCTGCAACTCGGCACCGCGGAAGAAGTTGCCGCCGCCGACCACCACGGAGACCTGCACACCACGACGTACCACGGTGGCGATCTGCCGGGCGATGGCCTGCACGACGTCCGGGTCGACACCGATCGCCCCACCGCCGAAGACCTCACCGGAGAGCTTCAGCACCACCCGGCGGGCGCGGCCGGGCGGCGGTGCCGTCGGGTCGTCCGCCTCCAGGCTCCGGTCGTTCACAACCTGTGTCATCCGCCCCGCCCCTCCCGCGTACGCGTCGACCGCGCCGCGTCACCGCGTACCTGCCCGTTGCCGACCCTATGTGACGAGGAGGCCGCGGTGCCTGTCGCGTACACCAGCGGCCTCCTCGTCGACGTTGCGTGCCCGTCCGGGCGCGACGTGCGCCCGGACGGTGGCGGCTCAGGCCTGGCCGACCTCGAACCGGACGAAGCGGGTCACCTCGATGCCGGCCTCGGCCAGCACCTGCTTGACGGTCTTCTTGTTGTCGGAGACCGACGCCTGCTCGATCAGGACGTAGTCCTTGAAGAAGGCGTTCACCCGGCCCTCGACGATCTTCGGCAGGGCCGCCTCGGGCTTGTTCTCCTCGCGGGCGGTCTGCTCGGCGATGCGCCGCTCGGACTCGACGACCTCGGCCGGCACCTCGTCGCGGGTGACGTACTTCGGCCGCATCGCGGCGATCTGCATGGCGGTGCCCCGGGCGTCGGCGTCACCGGCCTCGTCGGTCTTGCCGCGGTATTCCACCAGCACACCGACGGCCGGCGGCAGGTCCTGGCTCTTGCGGTGCAGGTAGACCGCGACGGTGCCGTCGAGCTTGGCGAAGCGGTTGAGCACCAGCTTCTCGCCGATCTTGGCGGACTGCTCCTGGATCAGGTCGGCGACGGTCTTGCCGTCCAGCTCGGTGGCGAGCAGCTCCTCGGCGGTGCCGACGCCGCTGCGCTCACCGTGCGCGACCAACTGCTGGGCCAGGGCGACGAACGCGTCGGTCTTGGCCACGAAGTCGGTCTCGCAGTTGAGCTCCAGCAGCGCCTGGCCGGAGTGCGCGACGAGGCCGTTGGCGGCGGTCCGGCCGGCCCGCTTGCCGACGTCCTTGGCGCCCTTGACGCGCAGGATCTCGACGGCCTTGTCGAAGTCGCCCTCAGCCTCGGTGAGCGCCTTCTTGCAGTCCATCATGCCGGCGCCGGTGAGGTCGCGGAGCTTCTTGACGTCCGCGGCGGTGAAGTTGGACATGACTCTCTCTTCGGTGTTGAGTCTGCGGTGGGTGGTCTGAGGTGCCGGCTACCCGGAACGGGCCGGATGTGCCCGGCGGTGACCGCCGGACCCCGCCGCCCGGACTGGGCGACGGGGACGCGGCGGTACGAGTCACTCGGCGGCGGCGGTGGCCGGCTGCTCGGCCGGCTTCTGCTCGGTGGCGGCGGGCTCCTCGGCGGCCGGCTGCTCGGTCGCCGGCTGCTCGGTGGCCACCGGCTGCTCGTCGGCCTTCTTCGGCTCGAGCAGCTCGCGCTCCCACTCGGTCAGCGGCTCGTCGCTGCCGACCTGACCCGCCTCCGGCTTCTCGTCGCCACCGCGACGACGGCCGGACCGGGCGATCAGACCGTCGGCGACGGCGGCGGCCACGACCCGGGTCAGCAACTCGGCGGAGCGGATCGCGTCGTCGTTGCCCGGGATCGGGAAGTCGACCTCGTCCGGGTCGCAGTTGGTGTCCAGCACCGCGATCACCGGGATGCCCAGCTTGCGGGCCTCGTCGACGGCGATGTGCTCCTTCTTGGTGTCGACGATCCAGACCGCGGCCGGGAGCTTCTGCATGTCCCGCAGGCCACCAAGGGTCTTGGTGAGCTTGGTCTTCTCGCGGAACAGCTGCAGGGTCTCCTTCTTGGTGTAGCCGGCGGCGGTGCCGGTCAGGTCACCCAGCGCCTCCAGCTCCTTCATCCGCTGGAGCCGCTTGTACACCGTCTGGAAGTTGGTCAGCATGCCACCGAGCCAGCGGTGGTTGACGTACGGCTGGCCGACCCGGGTGGCCTGCTCGGAGATGGCCTCCTGAGCCTGCTTCTTGGTGCCGACGAATAGGATGCTGCCACCCTCGGCCACCGTGCTGCGCACGAAGTCGTACGCCTTCTCGATGTATTCGAGGGTCTGGCGCAGGTCGATGATGTAGATGCCGTTGCGCTCGGTCATGATGAAGCGCTTCATCTTCGGGTTCCAGCGCCGGGTCTGGTGCCCGAAGTGGACACCGCTCTCCAGCAGCTGACGCATGGTCACGACGGCCATGGTGGGGTACTCCTCAAGATCCCTGGTTGTCACGTCCGGCCGGTGGCCGGACGTCCTGGTGCCTGGTCGCCGGCCCATGGTGGGCCCGAAGGAGATCGGGACCAGGGAGGCCGCCGCCCCACGATGAAACGTGGAGAGGGCACGCGAGGTCGACCGCACAAGGCGGTCGCCAAGTGGCCAGTGTACGCCCCCGCCCTGCCCGCCGGCCCCCGCCCCACCATCCGGCCCCGGGTTCAGGCTCCCGGCGGCGACGGTGCCCGAGGAGTCGGAAGGCCGGGCGGGACGGCACGGGGTTCGGCGGGCCGGCGGGGGCGGCGGTCCAGCGGGCCGGCGGCCCGGCGGGCCGGCGGGGGCGGCGGTCCAGCGGGCCGGCGGCCCGGCGGGCCGGCGGCCCGGCGGTTCAGCGGGCGGCGAGGGCGGCGGCGAGGAAGAGGACCAGCCCGACGGTGAGGTAGGCGGTCGGCGGGCGCAGCCAGCCCCGGGCGCCGTCGGCCATCGCCAGGCCGCCGGTGCGCAGCCCGTACAGGCCACCGGCGAAGACCGGCAACCCGATCACCAGGAAGGTGCCCACCACGACGTGCGACGCCGAGACCGGGTCGCCGGTGAGGCCGTGCAGCAGCACCCGCAGCGCCGGCGCCTCGAAGACCAGGACCGACAGCCCCAGCAGCGCCGCCAGCGCCGGCCGCCGGGTGCGGTAGACGCCGTCGGAGGCCGGTCCACCCGCGCGGTACGTCCCGTCCGGGCCGGCCAGGTCGTCCGCTCGGGGCGTGACCGGTGCCATCGGGCCGGTCGGCACCTCCAACGGGGAGGGCTCAGCCGGTCGGGTGGGTTCGACGATCGGATAGTTGCCCAGCGCCGCCGGCCGGACCGACTCGGCCCCCGCCAGCGGGCCCACCCCACTGACCCCCAGCACACCCGAGTCGGCGGTGAACCGACCGGTGCCGCTGTCACCGCCGCCGAGCCGCCCGGTCGGGGCACCAGCCAGCCGGCCCGTCCCGGTGTCACCGACACCCCGGCCCGTTCCGGCATCGGTCAGCCGGCCCGTTCCGGTGTCGGCCAGGCTCCGGCCCGTTCCGGCATCGGTCAGCCGGCCGGTACCGGTGTCGGCCAGGCTCCGGCCCGTTCCGGCATCGGTCAGCCGGCCCGTTCCGGTGTCACCGACGCCCCGCACCGGCAGACCGCCGAGCGGGCCCGCGCCGCCGCCCCCGAGCGGGCCGACGCCGCTGACGCCGGCTTCACGGGCGGCGCGTCGACCCACCCGGTCGCCGGGCAGTTCGCCGGAGACGTCCGGGTCGTCACGACGGGAGCGGGTCGGCCGGTACCCGGTGGTCCCGCCCCCCACGGCACCCAGCGGATCGGCCACGTCGAAGCGCCCCGAGTCGAAACGGCTGGCATCGGCGTACCGGCCTTCCTCGGCGGCCCGCTGGTCGGGGGTGCGCGACTCGTCGTCGTACCGGCGCACCCCGCTCGCCGTACGCCAGTCCGAGTCGTCGTACGCGCGTTCCCGGTCGGCCGGGTACCAGCGTGACTCCTGATCTTCGGGGTAGCTCCGTCGTGCGTCCACGTCCGGCACCGTATGCGACCGACCCGCCCGACGCCATTCGCAGGTCGGACCGGCCGACAGCACCGATCGGACGGTTCGGCGGACGCCCGCCCGCCACCCTCGTGAGCAGGGCTTCGGCAGATCACATAGCACGGCGGAGCCTTGATCGTCCGGTCGTCCACAGGGCGTCGAGTTGTCCACAGGCGTGTCGTCGGGTGTCGCGCCCATCCCGGCCCCACCCGCAGCCTGACGGGCATGACGAAGCGGAACCAGGCGGTCGGCGCGTACGGCGAGAGGTGCGCCGTACGGCACCTGATCGGGGCCGGGCTGCGCCCGGTGGCCCGCAACTGGCGCTGCCGCGAGGGCGAGATCGACGTCATCGCCTGGGACGGCCCGGTCCTCGCCTTCTGCGAGGTGAAGACCCGGCGGAGTGACACCTACGGCAGCCCCGCCGAGGCGATCGTCCCGGCCAAGGCCCGACGGCTGCGAGGGCTCGCCGTCCGCTGGCTGGCCGAGACCGGGACGACCGCCGACGAGGTGCGCTTCGACGTGCTGTCGGTCCGCCTGCCGCCTGCCGGCCCGGCCCGGGTCGAGCACCTCAAGGGCGCCTTCTGATGGCCGCCGACCTCGTGGTCGGGGTTTCCACCGGCGGCGCCCCGGGCCGGGCCGGCCGGCGGCGCGCGGGAGGCTCCCGCCCGGCTCCCCACCATCGCGCCGGGCGATGCTGGGCGGAGGTGGCGCGGTGAGCTACGCCAAGGTGCACGCGGTGGGGCTGGTCGGGGTCACCGGACACCTGGTCGAGGTCGAGGCGGATCTCTCCCCGGGGCTGCCCGCGGTGGTCATCTCGGGGCTGCCGGACACCGCCCTGCACGAGGCCCGGGACCGGGTCCGCGCGGCCGTGGTCAACTCCGGCCAGCGCTGGCCCAACCGCCGGATCACCCTCAACCTGCTCCCCGCCACGCTCCCCAAGCACGGCTCGGCGTTCGACTTGGCCATCGCGGTCGCCCTGCTCGGTGCCGCCGGTGAGCTACCGCTGCTGCCGATGGAGGGGGTGGTGGTCCTGGGCGAGTTGGGGCTCGACGGCACGGTCCGGCCGGTCCGTGGGGTCCTGCCGATGGTCGTCGCCGCCGTCCGCGGCGGCCTGGACCGGGTGGTCGTACCGGTGGGGAACGCGGCCGAGGCGGCGGTGATCCCCGGGGTACGGGTTCGCGCCGTGGACACCCTGCACCGGCTCGTCGCCTTCGTCCGGGACGGCACTCCCCTGCTGGAGCCACCGTCCGCCACTCCCGCCGAGACGCCGTCCGGGCCGGACCTCGCCGACGTCGCCGGGCAGGGGCTGGGCCGGCGGGCGTTGGAGGTGGCAGCGGCCGGCGGGCACCACCTCTCCCTGCTGGGGCCGCCCGGCGCCGGCAAGACGATGCTCGCCGAACGGCTGCCGTCGATCCTGCCGGCGCTCGACGACGAGGCCGCGCTGGAGGTCACCGCGCTGCACTCGATCGCCGGCACGCTGCCGCCGGACGGCCGGCTGCTGCGCCGACCACCGTTCCAGGCCCCGCACCACTCGGCCACCGTGCCGTCGCTGGTCGGTGGCGGCTCGGGGCTGGCCCGGCCCGGCGCGCTGTCGCTTGCCCATCGAGGGGTGTTGTTTCTCGACGAGGCCGCCGAGTTCAGCAAGGGCGCCCTGGAGGCGTTGCGCCAGCCGCTGGAGAGTGGGCACGTCCACCTGACCCGGGCCAGGGGCAGCACCCGGTACCCGGCCCGGGTGCAGTTGGTCATGGCCGCCAATCCCTGCCCCTGCGCGAAGCCCGGGGGCGACGCGCTGTGCGAGTGCAGCCCGCTGGCGCGGCGGCGGTACCTCGGCCGGCTCTCCGGCCCGCTGCTCGACCGGATCGACATCCAGATCAGGGTGCATCCGGTGCGGGCGGCCGAACTGATGGGCACCGACCCCGACGGCGAAGACTCGCCGACTGTCGCCGCCCGGGTCGCGGTGGCCCGGAAGGCTGCCGCCGAGCGGTGGGCCCCGACCGGGCACCGGCTCAACGCGGAGGTGCCCGGCCCGTTGCTGCGCCGGCCGCCGTGGCGGCTCGCCACCCGGGTCACCGCCGAACTGCGGGGACGGCTCGACCGGGGTTCGTTGTCCGCCCGGGGCTTCGATCGGATCGTCCGGCTCGCCTGGACGATCGCCGACCTCGACGGCCGGGCCGGGCCCGATCGGGAGGACGTCCGGGAAGCCACCGGACTCAGGACGGGGGAGGAAGTGTGAACAGCACCGAGGATCTGCACGCCCGGGTGGCGCTGACCTGGCTGACCGAGCCGGGCACCCGGTTGGTGCACCGGCTGGTGGGCCGGCTCGGTCCGGTCGCCACGCTGGACCTGCTGCTCGACGGTGGCGCACCCGACGAGACGTTGCGGACGGCGGTGGCGGCCCGGCTGCACGCGGGTGACCCCCGGGCGGTAGCCGCCGAGGCGGTGGCGCTCACCGACCGGCTCGGCGCGCGGATCATCGCCCCGCCGGACGACGAGTGGCCCGCCCCGCTGGGCGACCTGGAAGGGCTGGTGCTGCCCGGGGCGAGCCGGAAGGTCGACCGGGAGACCGCCCCACCGCTCTGCATCTGGGTACGCGGCGGGTGGCCGTTGGGCGAGGTGCTGGACCGCTCGGTGGCGGTGATCGGCGCACGGGCCGCCACCGGGTACGGCGTACACGTCGCCACCGAGCTCGGGTACGGCCTGGCCGACCGGGAGTGGACGGTGGTCTCCGGTGGCGCGTTCGGCATCGACGCCGCCGCTCACCGGGGCGCGTTGAACGCGGGTGGGGTGACGGTGGCGGTGCTGGCCTGCGGCGTGGACCGCCCCTACCCGATGGGCAACTCCGCGCTGTTCGACCGGATCGCCGAGACCGGCCTGCTGATCAGCGAGTGGTTGCCGGGGGCGGAGCCGTTGCGTCCCCGTTTCCTGATCCGTAACCGGGTGATCGCCGCCGGCACCCGGGGCAGCGTGCTGGTGGAGGCGGCGGCCCGCAGCGGCGCGGCCCAGACCATGCACCGCGCGATCGCCCTGCGACGACCGGCGATGGTGGTGCCCGGCCCGGTCACCTCGGCGCTGTCCGTCGGCGCGCACGAACTGCTGCGGGAATACGACCGCACCCGACTTGTCACCGGGCTCGCGCACGTGTTGGAGGAGGTGGGCCGGATCGGGGCGGACCTGGCACCACCGGCCAGGGGCGCGGACCGCCCGACGGACGTCCTCGACGACGAGGCGGCCATGCTGCGCGAGTCGATGCCCCGGCGCGGTGCGATCGGTGCGGACGCGCTCGCCGCCCGGGCCGGCGTGCCGGTCCGGACGGCGTTGCGCAAACTCGCCCTGCTGGAGGAGTTGGGTCTGGTGACCCGCCGCGACGACGGCTACGCCCTCACCCGACCGCAATCGTCCAAGGGTTGAGGATGCCCGGGTGAGCAGTCTCGCTCCGGTGGGGCCGGCGGACAGCATCGACCGGCCCCCCACAGTGCGAGGATCTCAGGCGCTGGTGTTCCGACCAGGGGAATCGTGGTCTCCCCTGGCCACCATTTCCCACCGCGCTTTCACGAAGGCAGGACGACCCACGAACGCCAGCTTCGCTCGGCGAGAACGTCGGGAGTCCGTAGGCCGGTGCAGAGCAGCACCAGGCCCGCAACGAGCAGCCGCATCCAGGGGTTGGAAGCCTTCACCATGCCAGTTTCCGTCGGTAGGACCGGTGGCCGCACGAGGACCGTGACAGTCCACCCGTCCACCCACCCCTTCCCAGGTAGTGAAGTTCGCCGCCGCGAAGGGCGTCATCCAACCGATCACACTGTTGAGAGGGTGCGATGATCGCTGCCGTGTCGATTCCCCGTCGTTCCGTGCTCGGTCTCGGATTCGCCGCCGCCCTCGGGTTGGCCGGCTGCGCCAAGAACCCGCCCACCGCGCCGGCCGGCTCCTGGGCCACCGCCGCGCCGGGTGACGGTGCGCCGGGTGGCCAGGGTGCTGCGGCGGCCGGCCGGCCGGGGGCGGCAGCCCGGGGCACCGCCCCGGTCCCGGCCAGCAAGCCGCGCACCCTCACCGTGGCGCTCCAGCGTTACCTCCAGCCGACCACCGAGAACCCGAAGCACCCGACGTACGCCGGGGCGGTGGTGCTGGCGATGACCGCCGGTGAGCCGACCGACCAGCTGGCGGTCGGTGAGGCGCTGCGCTACGGCGCCGGCCCGGTGCTGCTGCCGGCGGCGAAGCGGGTCGCCATGCGTCCCGACTCGATCTTCGACCTGGCCTCGCTCACCAAGGTCTACACCGCGATCCTCACCCTGCAACAGGTCGACAGCGGCCGGATCGACCTGGACGCGCCGGTGGTGCGCTACCTGCCCGAGTTCACCGGCGCCGGCAAGTCCACCGTCACCGTGGCGATGCTGCTGGCCCACACCAGCGGTCTGCCGGTCGGGGCCAAGGTGACCGGTTACGCGACGATGGCCGAGCGGTGGCGCGCGGTGCTGACCACGCCCCTGGTCAGTGGCACCACCCCGGGCACCGTGTTCCGCTACTCCAGCGTCGGCCTGATGGTGGCCGGGAAGATCGTCGAGAAGGTCACCGGGCTCAGCCTCGACCGGGCCCTGAAGACCCACCTGACCACGCCGTTGGGGCTGCGCTACACCGGGTTCAACCCCAACACCTGGCTCGGCACGGCCGACCGGGCCAACCGGCTGGTCGCCACCGATGCCCGCTCCTCCCGGGGGCTGCTGCGGGGCGTGGTGCACGACGACGTCGCCAACCACCTCGGCGGCATCGCCGGCCACGCCGGCATCTTCGCCCCCGCCGAGGAGGTGGCGGTCATCGGGCAGTTGCTGCTCGACGGCGGCAGCTACGGCGGGAAGCGGATCCTCGCCGAGAGCACCGTCGCCCGGATGCTGCGCAACGCCAACACCGGGCTGCCCGCCGTCGACCCGGACCGACCGGGCCGCACCTCCGACCACGGCCTCGGCGTGGTGCTCAACCAGCCCTGGTTCATGGGCAAGCTGGCCCGGCCCACCACCTACGGGCACACCGGGTTCACCGGCACCTCGTTCCTGGTCCAACCCGACCGACGCCGGGTGCTGGTGCTGCTCACCAACCGCGCCCACCCGAACTGGAGCTGGGCCGACCCGGATCCGGCCCGGGTCGCCGTGGCCAACACGTTCGCCTGACCCGTCGCCCTACCCGCCGGCGTCCGTAAGCTGGGCGGGTGGCCCCGGACGACCGCTCGCTCCCCCGTCGGTCACCGCCGCCCTGCGGGTGCCGCCACCGGTCGACCTTGGCGGAGGCGGGTCGATGAGTCGACGCGGTGCGGGCACCCGGGTCATCCACCAGGCGCTGCCGCCGGCGATGCGGGACGCGGTGGACGAGTTCGCCGCCCACCTCGCCCAGGTGCGCAACCGGTCCGCGCACACCGTCCGGGCGTACGTGGCCGACCTGGTCTCGTTGCTCGACCATGCCGTCCGGATGGGCTGTGCCGCGCCAGCCGACCTGGAGCTGAGCGTGTTGCGAAGCTGGCTGGCGAAGCAGCGGACGACAGGCGCGGCGCACAGCTCGTCGGCCCGGCGGGCCGCTGCGGTGCGTACCTTCAGCGCTTGGGCGCACCGGTCCGGTCTGCTGGCCACGGACGTGGCCGCCCCGCTGGCCACCCCGAAGGCCCGTCGGGAGCTGCCGGTGGTGCTCCGCGCCGACCAGGCCGCCACCCTCGTCGAGGCCCCGGGCGACGGCGGGCCTTCCGCACCGGGCGGTGCCGGCGGCGCCGGTGCGCCGGAGGAGGCCACGGCGGACGATCCGGTGCTGTTACGTGACCGGGCGTTGCTCGAACTGCTCTACGCGACCGGTGCACGGATCAGCGAGGTGTGCGGGTTGGACGCCACGGACGTCGACCACGAACGCCTGGTGATCCGGGTCCTCGGCAAGGGCAACCGGGAGCGGACGGTCCCGTACGGGCTACCGGCCCAGCGGGCCGTCGACCGGTGGCTGGCGGTCGGCCGGCCCGCACTGGCCGGCCCGGACTCCGACCGGGCCCTGTTCCTCGGTGCCCGGGGTGGCCGGCTCCATCCGACGATGGCCCGTCGGATCGTCGCCGGTTACGCCCGGGCCGCCGGGCTGCCCCCGACCACCCCGCACGGGTTGCGCCACTCGGCGGCCACCCACCTGCTGGACGGCGGCGCGGACCTGCGGGCGGTGCAGGAGCTGCTCGGGCACTCGTCCCTGGCGAGCACCCAGATCTACACCCACGTGTCGGTGGAACGGTTGCGCGCCGCCTACCGCCAGGCGCACCCCCGGGCCTGACCGGCCCCGGCCGGCGGCCCCTGCGGGCCTGACGGGGACGAGGACGACAACGGGCCGCAGTGACCGGCGACGATCGGTCCGCCGGTCCCCGGTGTGCCGGCTACGATCACCGGATGAGCGTCCCGCCGCCGCCCGAGTCGATTCCCGGGGCCCGACTGCTCTTCACCCTCGACCCCTCGGTCAGCTATCTCAACCATGGCGCATTCGGCGCGGTGCCGCTCGGGGTGCAGCGGACCCAGCAGCGACTGCGCGACGAGATGGAAGCCAACCCGCAGCGCTTCTTCGGCCAGGCGCTGACCGAGCGGCTCGCCCACACCCGGCGGCACCTGGCCGCCTTCCTCGGCGCCGATCCGGAGGGCACCGCCCTGGTCGGCAACACCACCACCGGGGTGGCCGTCGCCCTCCAGTCGCTCGGTCTGCGCCCCGACGACGAGGTGCTCGGCACCGACCACGGGTACGGCGCGGTGAACTACTCCGTCGCCCGGGAGTGCCGGCGGACCGGTGCGACCGCCCGCAGCCTGCATCTGCCCCTGTCCGCCACCGAAGCGCAGCTCGTGGAGATCGTCCGGGCCGGGCTGCGCCCGGGGCGGACCCGGTTGCTGGTGGTCGACCAGCTCACCTCGGCCACGGCCCGGGTGCTGCCGGTCGCCGCGCTGGTGGCCGTGGCGCGGGAACACGGTATTTCCGTGCTGGTGGACGCCGCGCACGTGCCCGGGATGCTGCCGGTCCAGGTGGACGCGATCGGGGCGGACTTCTGGGTGGGCAACCTGCACAAGTGGGGGTACGCCCCGCGCGGCACCGCCGTCCTGGTGGTCGCCCCACGCTGGCGGGACCGGATCGAGCCGTTGGTGGTGTCCTGGCAGCAGCCGAGCGGCTTCCCGGGGAACGTCGAATGGCAGGCCACCCTCGACTACACCGGCTGGCTGAGCGCCCCGGCCGGCCTCTACACGCTGCGGAGCATCGGCGTGGAGCGGGTCCGCGCGCACAACGCCGCACTGGCCGCGTACGGGCAGCGGGTGGTCGGGGACGCGCTCGGGGTGCCGCCGGCCGACCTGCCCGACCCGGGCGGACCGGGGGTGGCGATGCGGATCGTGCCGCTGCCACCGGGCGTCGCCGGCACGCTGGAGGGTGCGGGGGCGTTGCGTGCCCGGATCGCCGACCGGCTCGCCGCCGAGGTGTCGGTGATGGCCTGGAACGGGCGGGGCTGGCTTCGGCTCTGCGGTCAGGTCTACAACACCCCCGACGAGTACGACCGGTTGGCGACCCGGCTGCCGGCGTTGCTGGCCGAGGGGTGACCCGTCCCCCTGCCGGGGCGCGGACCGCACCGGCAGGGTGCCCACCCGTCCCGCCGGATGACCCCGTCCGGCCCCTGGCCCCACCGTCGGCCGGCGTCGGAGTCACCGACCCGGACCGGCCGGTGGTCTACGTCGGGTCACCGTCCCGGACCGGCCGACCCTCGAAGCCGGAGCCGCCGGCCCGGACCCGCCGACCGTCGGCGTCGCCGTCCCGGCGGGACCCGTCGTCGCCGGGGATGCCCGCCTCGACCGGTGCCGTCACCGGTAGCAGGCGGACCGGGCCGAGCCCCAGCAGGGCCAGCGGATCGAGGTATTCCCGGTCCCGGCGGGCCCCCCAGTGCAGGCACCCTCCGGTCGGGGTGGAAGCCCCCGCCGTGGGGCAGCCAGGATGCCCGCCCAGCAGCACTCCCAGCGGTGCACCGAGCGCCACGACGTCCCCGGGGTGCGCCTCGGGATGGACCGGCTCGTAGGTGGTCCGCAGGCCCCCGGGGTGCCCGACGGTGACCACCGGCCGGCCGGCGACCATGCCGGCGAAGAGCACGGTGCCGGCCCCGGCGGCCCGGACGGTGGCACCGGGCGCGGCGGCCAGGTCCACGCCCCGGTGGCCGGGAAGCCACGGCAGCGGAGGCGGGTCGAACCGGCGTACCGGCCGGGGTGGGCCGTCGAGTGGCCACCGGAACACCGGTGCCGGCACGACCCGGACCGGGGCGGATGGTGGTGGGGTGGACCGCCCGGGGAGCCAGTGGGAGCCGAACACGAGCACGGCGGTCCCGAGGGCCACCGCCTGCCGCAGTCCTGTGCGCATCACCGCAGCATGTCGGGACCGACGGACCGGCGCCACGGACCGGTTGTCCGCTGTGGATGACGGAACCGACTGTGGAGAACGCCCGGCCGGCCCGATGATCTGCTAAGACGGCGAGGCTGCGGGCGATCCACCGGTCTAGGCTGGCGGCATCGCAGGCGGGCGCAGACCGGGAGGCCACCGATGACCATCGACGAGGTGAGCCGACCGTCACGGGTCGCCGGGGCGGATGAGGCGATCAGTCCGGAGGAGCTCCAACTGGCCGCCCGCAACCACGGCATCCCGCTCGAAGCGCTGCGCTACGACGTCACCCCCGCCGGCCTGCACTACCTGCTCATCCACTACGACATCCCCGACCTCGACCCGGTGACCCACACGCTGACCGTGGACGGCGCGGTGGGTCGGCCGCTCCGGCTCGGGCTGACCGAGCTGCGCGAACGCCCCCGGGTGACCCGCCGGGTCGCGATGGAGTGCGCCGGCAACGGTCGGGCGCTGCTGCATCCCCGTCCGGTCAGCCAGCCGTGGCTGGTGGAGGCGGCGGGCAACGCCGAGTGGACCGGCACCCCGTTGGCGCCGTTGCTGCGCGAGGCCGGGATCGCGCCGGAGGCGGTGGACGTGGTGTTCACCGGTGCCGACCATGGCGTCGAGCGCGGGGTGGAGCAGGACTACCAGCGGGCCCTGCCGGTCGCCGACGCGCTGCGCGACGAGGTGCTGTTGGCGTACGAGATGAACGGCGCTCCCCTGCTGCCCCAGCACGGCGCACCGCTGCGGCTGATCGTCCCCGGCTGGTACGGCATGGCGCACGTCAAGTGGTTGCGGGCGATCAGCGTGCTGACCGGGGAGTTCGACGGCTACCAGAACGCGGTGGCCTACCGGCTGCGGCGCGACGCCGACGACCCGGGTGTGCCGGTGACCCGGATCGAGCCCCGGGCGCTGGTCCGGCCGCCGGGCTTCCCGGACTTCATGTCCCGCAGCAGGGTGCTGCGTCCCGGACCGTGCACGGTGGACGGACGTGCCTGGTCGGGGCACGGCCCGGTGGTGGCGGTGGAGGTGACCACCGACGGCGGGGTGAGCTGGACACCGGCCATCCTGGACCCGCCGACCGGCGGCGAATGGTCCTGGCGACGCTGGCGGTACGAGTGGACGCCGCAGCCCGGCCGTTACTCGCTGGGGGCGCGGGCGACCGACGCGTCGGGGCGTACCCAGCCGGTGGAGCAACCCTGGAACCGGGGTGGCTTCGCCAACAACCTGATCCAGCGGGTCGACGTGCTCGTCGTCGGGGAGTGAGGCCGGCGGCGGGACGGGCCCCGGCCCGGCGTCGGCGGTGGGGGCCGACGCGGGGCGGGGATCAGCTACCGAAGCCCGAGTCGGCGGGCAGCGAGATGTCGGGCTTCTCCAACTCCTCGACGTTGACGTCCTTGAACGTCATCACCCGGACGTTCTTGACGAAGCGGGCCGGGCGGTACATGTCCCAGACCCAGGCGTCGTGCATCTCGACCTCGAAGTAGACCTCGCCGTCGGAGTTGCGCACGTGCAGGTCCACCTGGTTCGCGAGGTAGAACCGGCGTTCCGTCTCCACCACGTAGGAGAACTGACGGACAATGTCGCGGTACTCCCGGTAGAGCTGCAGCTCCATCTCGGTCTCGTACTTCTCGAGATCTTCCGCGCTCATCGCACTCCGCCTTCCATGACCACATCTTCCCCCACCGGTGCCGGAGGCCGAGGCTGCTCGCCCAACGCCACGCCGACGGTACCCCCTGCCGGGCCCGAGCGCTCCATCGGCTCGGGGGCGGCTGCGCCGAGCGGCCGACGGGCCCGGGGCGGGGCACCCTCCCGGCCGGAGACGGCAGCGACATTGACGTACGAGAACCGGTGCTCCACGCAGGGACCGCGCTCCCGCAGCGCCTCGGTGTGCTCGGCCGTGGCGTACCCCTTGTGCTCGGCGAAGCCGTAGCCCGGGTGGCGTCCGTCCAGCTCCACCATGATCCGGTCCCGGGTGACCTTGGCCAGCACGCTGGCCGCCGCCACGCAGGCCGCCACCCGGTCACCCTTCCAGACCGCCAGCCCCGGCACGTCCAACCCGTCCACCCCGAAGCCGTCGGTGAGCACGTACTCCGGTCGGGTGGTCAGCGAGGCCAGGGCCCGGCGCATCGCGGCCAGGTTGCACACGTGCAGCCCCCGGGCGTCGACCTCCTCGGCGGGGATGACCACCACCGCGTACGCCAGGGCGCGGGCGACCACCTCGGCGTACACCCGCTCCCGGCTGGCCGGGGTGAGCAGCTTGGAGTCGGCCAGCCCCTCGATCTCGCCGCGCCGCCCCTCGGGGAGCACCGCGGCGGCGGCCACCAGCGGGCCGGCGCAGGCTCCCCGGCCGGCCTCGTCCGCGCCCGCGACATGCCGGAAGCCGCGGCGTTGCAGCGCCCGCTCCAGCGCGTAGAGCCCACCGTCGCGGCGCACCACCGTGCGCGGCGGGGTCAGCACGACGCCTCCGACGCGGGGGCCGCCGCCAGCACCTGGGTGAGCAGGACCGCCAGGTCGGCGGGGTAGCACCGCTCGGCGGTGTCGGCCAGTTCGGCCGCCGACCACCAGCGGTGCCCGGTGACACTGGCCCGCTCGATCTCGTCGAAGCCGGCCGTGTCCACCTGCCAGGCGGGCACCCGGACCACGAAGAACTCCTGTTCCTGGCGGTACCACACGCCGTCGAAGGGAAACTCGATCGTCTCGGTGCGGACCGACCCGCCCAGCTCGGCCGGCGTGAGCCGCAGCCCGGTCTCCTCGGCCAACTCCCGGGCCGCCCCGGCCGCCGGGGACTCCTCCGGTGCGAGCCCACCGCCGGGGGTGAACCAGTACCGGTGGCCCGGACGGGCCGGATCGATGCCCTCGAAGAGGAGCACCCGGTCGGACGCGTCGACGAGCAGCACGCGGGCCGCACGACGGGGGTGGAAGACGGTCACCGCATCAGCCTGCCAGACGGCCCCGACGCTCGGCCACGCCCCGGTGGTCTCGCCCCGGTCAGGGTTGGGGAATCCCGTCGAACGACTTCGGCACGGTGAGCCAGGTGGCCCGGTCGAACGGCCAGAAGACGGTGAAGGCCCGACCCACCACCTCGCCCTCGGGGATGGTGGCGCTGTCGATGTTGCGGCCGGACTGCTGCCAGTGCTCCAGGGAGTCGCCGGAGGCCGAACGGTGGTCACCCATCACCCAGAGCCGTCCCGCCGGGACGGTGATGTCGAACTCCTGGTCGGCGGGCTTGTCCTGCTGACCGTTGGCGGAGTAGATGTACGGCTCGTCGAGGGACTTGCCGTTGATCGTCAGCCGCTCCTGCGCGTCGCAGCAGACCACGTGGTCACCGCCGACCCCGATCACCCGCTTGATGAAGTCCTCGCCGTCGGGGTTGCCGCTCCACTCCGTCGGTGCCTTGAACACCACCACCTCACCCCGGTGCGGTGAGCGGAAGTCATAGACCAGCTTGTTGACCAGCACCCGATCGTCGATCTTGAGAGTGTTCTCCATGGACGGCGACGGGATGAAGAAGGTCTGCAGCACGAATGCGCGGACCAGCACCGCCACCAGGATCGCGACGCCCAGGAGAATGGGCAGCTCCTTCCAGAAGGAACTGCGCGGCTTGTCGGTCTGCTCGTCAATCACGGGTGGAGCCTACGTCGCCGGAGCCGAACGGGCCGCCCGGAACGCCGGAGGTGTCCCGGCCACCCGGAACGCCGCAGCCGTTCCCGGCGCAGGTGTGGTGGCCGGCCGGAACCTGCGGACCGGCCGGGGCCGGGGGGCCACACCCGTCGCCCGGAGCGGACGACGGCCGCGAGCAGCGCGGCGACCGGGAGGAGCAGGACCACGTCACCGGTCGGGGTCGGCCGGACCGGTGCCGGGGCGTTGGGCGCGGCGGCGGAGTCGGCCACCCGTTCGAAGGTGGCCGGCACCGGAAGCGACGCCCACCGGGAGGACGGCCACACCACCATGAACGCCCGGCCGACCACGTTGTCGATCGGCACCGGGCCCTGGCAGCGGGCATCCTGGGAGACCAGCCGGTGGTCGCCCATCACGAAGATCTGACCCGGGGGTACGACCACCTCGTCGAACCGCCGGGACCGGCACTCCTTGGGGTTCGGCGGCACGTCCAGCGGGGAGTCGCGCACCACGTACGGTTCGTCCAGCGGGATGCCGTTGACCAGCACCCGGCCCTGGTCGTCGCAGCACTTGACCCGGTCGCCGGGCAACCCGATCACCCGTTTGATGAAGTCCTTCTCGCCGGGGCGGCCCACGCCGATCAGGTCGCCGAGGGTGCGTCCGATCCTGCCGACGGCACCGGCCGGCGGCGCAGGGCTCTCCAGGGCGACCCACTTGTCGGTGCCCCGGAACACCACCACCTCGCCGCGCAGCGGGTCCCGCACGTCGTAGACGACCTTGTTGACCAGGACCCGGTCGCCGATGAGGAGGGTGTCCTCCATCGAGCTGGACGGGATGAAGAAGGCCTGGAGCAGGAAGGTGCGGATCAGCACCGCGAGACAGAAGGCCACGATCAACAGGAGTGGCAACTCCTGCCACAGGGGCATCTGCCGACGGGTGGGTCGGGTCCGCCGACGCCACGGGTCGGCCGTGTCGTTCGAGTCAAGCACCTGCACCACGCCACTCCCCGGTCCGCAGAAACGACACTACCGCCCGGGAGCCTCGTCGAGGCCCCACGGGCGGCGGTGGACGATCGGAGCGCCGCGACCTGGGTCGCGACACCACCTGCCGGACTGCGCCCGTACCGATCAGCGTAATGCGCTCTGCTCGATACGACATCCGCGCAGCTCAGGCGGCATGGCGAACGGGAAGTCAGCTGGGCTGCTTCTCCCGCTTCTCCTTGATCTTGGCCTTCTTGCCGCGCAGCTCACGCAGGTAGTAGAGCTTGGCCCGGCGGACGTCACCGCGGGTCACGATCTCGATCCGGTCGATGCCCGGGCCGTTGATCGGGTAGGTCCGCTCCACGCCCACCCCGAAGCTGACCTTGCGGACCGAGAAGGTCTCGCGCAGACCGTCACCCTGGCGACGGATGACGACGCCCTGGAAGATCTGGACCCGGGACCGGTTGCCCTCGACGACCCGCGCGTGCACCTTGACGGTGTCACCGGCACGGAAGTCGGGGAGGTCGGTGCGCTTCGACTGGGCGTCAAGGGCGTCCAGGATGTTCATCGCTGCGTCCTCGTGATGCTCACGGCGCACCGTCAGTCGGTGCGCGGATGGGTGATTCTGATCCCCGGTGGTGGTCGGCGGGGCCGACCCCGGTCGGGAATCCTCGCAGCCGCCCACGGGCGCGGACGGATGCGGCAACCCCTCTACTTTGCCACATCCCCCGAGGGCAGGGGAAACCCACCCCGCTCCAGCGCCGCCACGTCCCGTTTGTCCAGGATCTCCGGGGGCAGCGCGGCGAGCATGTCGGGTCGCCGGGTGGCCGTCCGGGCCAGCGCCTCGTCGCGCCGCCAGCGGGCGATCCGACCGTGGTCGCCCGAGCGGAGCACCTCGGGCACCTCGTGCCCCCGCCAGCTCGCCGGCTTGGTGTACATCGGGGCTTCCAGCAGACCGTGCGCGTGCGACTCGTCGTCCAGCGAACCGGCGTTGCCCAGCACCCCCGGCAGCAGCCGGGTGACCGCCTCCAGGATCACCAGCACCGCGACCTCGCCGCCGAAGAGCACGTAGTCGCCGAGCGAGACCTCGGTGACCCGCAGCCGGGTCGCGGCGTGGTCGAGCACCCGCTGGTCGATGCCCTCGTACCGGCCGCAGGCGAAGAGCAGGTGCGACTCGGTGGCCAACTCGTGCGCCATCGCCTGGGTGAACGGCGCACCGGCCGGGGAGGGCACCAGCAGCCGGGGCAGGGTCAGGCCGTCCGGAGCCAACTCGTCGGGGGCCAACGCGTCCAGCGCCGCGCCCCACGGCTCCGGCCGCATCACCATGCCCGGCCCACCGCCGTACGGCGTGTCGTCGACCGTGCGGTGCACGTCGTGGGTCCAACTCCGCAGGTCGTGTACGGCCAACCGGAGCAGACCCTGCTCCCGGGCCCGTCCGATCAGGGACAGGTCCAGCGGGGCGAAGTACTCCGGGAAGATCGACACGATGTCGACGCGCATGTGGGTGGCTTCCGGTCTAGAGGTCGAGCAGACCGGCCGGCGGGTCGACGACGACGCGTCCGCCGGCGAGATCGACCTCCGGGACGATCGCCTTGACGAACGGGATCAACGCGGTGCCGCCCTGCGGGCGGCGCAGGACGAGCAGGTCGGAGGCGGGCGCGTGGTCGATCTTCACCACCTCACCGAGATGCTCCCCGGCCGGGGTGACCACGGCGAGGCCGACCAACTGGTGGTCGTGGAACTCCTCCGGGTCCTCCGGTGCGGCGACGGAGGCGCTGTCCACCCCGATCAGGGTGCCGCGCAGCGCCTCGGCGGTCTCCCGGTCGAGCACCCCTTCGAAGGCCACCAGCATCCGGCCCTGGTGCCAGCGGGCCGCCTCGATGGTCAGCTCGTCGGGGACCTCGTACGCCACCCCCGGCTCGGGGGTGGCGGCCGGCTCGGGGGTCGACGCCCGAGCCTCCCTCGGGAGCCCGGTGCGGGGCGTCGCCCCCGGCTCGGTGCTGAGCACCGCGCCGGGGGCGAACCGCGCCTCGGGCTCGTCGGTCCGCACCTCCACGGTGACCTCACCGCGGAGGCCGTGCGGCTTGCCGATCCTGCCGATGATGAGCAGCATCAGTACGAGTCGACGATGTCGACGCGTACCCCGCGTCCTCCGATGGAGCCGATCACCTGACGCAGCGCCTTGGCGGTCCGGCCGGACCGCCCGATCACCGTGCCGAGATCCTCCGGGTGCACGCGGACTTCCAGCCGCTTGCCCCGACGGGAGTCGACCATGCGGACGCGCACGTCGTCCGGGTGGTCGACGATCCCCTTGACCAGGTGCTCCAGGGCGGGACGCAGCGGCATGTCAGGCCTGCTCACCGGCGTCGGCAGCAGCGGCCGGGGCCTCGGCCGGAGCCTCGGTCTTCGGGGCCTCGGTCTTCGGAGCCTCGGTCTTCGGGGCCTCGGTCTTCGGGGCCTCGGTCTCGGCCGGGGCCTCCGCCTTGGCGGCCTTGCGGGCCGGCTTGGCCGGGGTCTCCGGGGCCAGGCCGGCGGCGGCCTTCGCCTCGGCCTCGTACGCCGCCTTGCGGTCGGCGCGCTCGGCGGCGACCTTCAGCGGCGGCGGGGCCGGCAGGCCCTTGAACTTCTGCCAGTCACCGGTCAGCTCCAGCAGCCGCTGGACGGCCTCGCTCGGCTGCGCGCCGACCGAGAGCCAGTACTGGACCCGCTCCGACTTGACCTCGATGATCGAGGGGTCTTCCTTCGGCTGGTAGATGCCCACGAACTCGATCGCGCGACCGTCACGCTTGGTGCGCGAGTCCGCGATGACAATGCGGTACTGCGGGTTGCGGATCTTACCCATCCGCAGGAGCCGGATCTTTACGGCCACAGTTGTTTCGCTCCTGTTGCGATTTCACCGACCCGGCTACGGGCGGTGCACGGGTGAGCGTCGACCGGCACAGTGGGGTTGGGCCGGAGACTGCTCGATGGACTGGCGACGCGCCCGGGTTAGAGGGCGCCGAACGCGCGCCGGATACCAGCGACCCATTCTGCCAGATCGCCCGCGGGATGCTCACATCGGCCCGCCCCGCCGGCACCCACCCGGGCGCGGCGGGCCAGCGCCGCGCCCGCCGGGCCCAACCTTCCCCCGCACGGGGGCGCGGTCCAAGTGGGTAAGGACACACTCAGCGCACGGGTGGCCGGTCCCAGCCGGGCGGCAGCTCCGTCGGGGACGTCCAGTCGGCCGGCGGGACGAAGTCGCACCAGGTGCCGTCGAACGGGAACTCCCCCGCCTCGGCGAGGGCGATCACCCGTGCCCCCTCGGCCCGGACCGCCTTCTCGTCGGTCACCCAGTAGTGGTCGGGGAAGGCGAGCCGCTCGGTGAACTCGTCCTCGTCCTTCCACTGCCAACTGCGGTCGGGACGGACCACCACGTCCAGGTCCTGGTCGACCACGTCCACCCCGGCCACCGACCCGTCGTCCCACCGGACGCCGTGCTCCTCCAGGTTGACGTACCAGGTGGCGAAGCGGCCCTGCGCGTCGCGGAAGAACCAGACCGAGTGGGCCGCGCCGGTGGGCAGGAACTCCAGCAGCGGTGGGCCGTTCCACCGTCCCCGGGCCAGCCGGTAGGACGAGGTGATCCACTCGGTGAAGGGCATCGCCCGCATGCCCAGACCCGCCTCGGACACCTCGTGCGCCACCGGCGTGTCCCGGGCCACCCAGAGCAGCAGTCCCCGGTCGTCGTCGAGGACCACCCGGGCCGCCCGGACCCACCCGATCCGGCCGTGCCGGACGTTTCGGTGCATGATCAGCTGACCTGGCGCGAAACGCACCACACCTCCACAGGTCTCGACGGACGTCCGGCACGCCGGCCCGCTGACGTGTTCAGGCCCCGGCAGCAGTTCCGGGCCGACCGCCCACCCTGGCCCGAACGTGCCGGCGTCGCACGTCGTGCGCCGCCGGCACCCGGCCGATCCGGCACCCGGCCGATCCGGGTCTGCCGGACCCGGGCCCGCCGTGGGTCGGCTCAGTAGGCGCGGGCCAGGATGGCGGTGAGGTCCGGCTCGTCCTCGTTGTCCGGGACGGAGCCGTCGGCCCGCAGCAGGCAGCGGACGGTGACCCCCTGGCCGTTGGCCTCGGCCTCGCCCGCGACGCCGACGGCCGACCAGGGCACCATCGCCCAGCCGTTGGCCGCCGCCTCGATCGCCTCGGCAAGGGTCGACACCTCGACGGTGCGGGACCGCCGGTGGGCCAGCGCCTCGTCGTGCAACGCCTGCTGGTCGGCCTCCAGGGCGGCCAGGACCGCGCCGACCACGTCCGCGATCGGGGTGGGCGCCTTCGAGCCGTCCGTGCGCCGGACCACGACCGCGTTGCCGGCGGCCAGGTCACGGGGGCCGACCTCGACGCGTACCGGATAGCCGCGCAGCTCGGCGTCGACGGCCCGGCGGCCGAACGCGGTGTCGGTGCGGTCGTCGAGCGCGACCCGGACACCGGCGTCGCGCAGCGCGTCGCGCAGCTTGGCCGCCGCCTCGCCCACGCCGTCGCCCGCCTTGACGATCATGACGTACGCCTGGATCGGGGCCAGCCTCGGCGGCACCCGCAGACCGTTGTCGTCGCCGTGCGCCATGATCAGGCCGCCGAGCATCCGGGTCGAGGTGCCCCAGGAGGTGGTCCAGGCATGCTCCCGGCCACCCTCGGCCGAGGAGTAGCTGATGTCGAACGCCTTGGCGAAGTTCTGCCCCAGCTCGTGGCTGGTGCCCAGCTGGAGCGCCTTGCCGTCACCCATCATGCCTTCGCAGGTGTAGGTGGCGGTCGCCCCGGCGAAGCGCTCCCGGGTGGTCTTCAGCCCGACCACCACCGGGATGCCCAGCACGTTGACCATCAGATCCTCGTACGCCTCGTGCAGGATCTTGCGGGCGTAGGCGCGGGCGTCCTCCCGAGTGGCGTGCGCGGTGTGCCCCTCCTGCCAGAGGAACTCGCTGGTGCGCAGGAAGATCCGCGGGCGCAGCTCCCAGCGGACCACGTTCGCCCACTGGTTGAGCAGCAGCGGCAGGTCCCGGTAGGAGTCGATCCACTTGGCCATGAACTCGCCGATCACCGTCTCGCTGGTGGGGCGCACCACCACCGGCTCGGCGAGCTGCTTGCCACCACCGTGGGTGACCACCGCCAGCTCCGGCGAGAAGCCCTCGACGTGCTCGGCCTCGCGCTTGAGGTAGCTCTCCGGGATGAACAGCGGGAAGTAGGCGTTCTCCGCGCCGGCCGCCTTGATCCGGGCGTCCATCTCGGCCTGCATCCGCTCCCAGATGGCGTAGCCGGCCGGACGGATGACCATGGTCCCCCGGACCGGGCCGTTGTCGGCCAGCTTCGCCTTGGCGATCAGGTCCTGGTACCAGCGGGGAAAATCCTCCGCACGGGGAGTGAGCACGCGAGCCATGACCGCACATCCTATGCGCCCCGCCCGACGTCGACGTCATCGGGCGCGCCTGCGCCGTCCCGCACGCCGGTCAGCGGACCACCCGGCCACGCAGGACGATCCGGCTGGGGGTGCGCACCACGGCCAGGTCGCGGCGGGGGTCCTGCGGATAGACGACCAGGTCCGCCAGGCCGCCCTCGACCAGGCCGGGGAAGCCGAGCCACTCGCGGGCCCGCCAGGAGGCGGCGGCGAGCACGTCGACGGCGGACATGCCGGCCTGCTGGTGCAGCAGCAGCATCTCCTCGGCGGCCAGCCCGTGGTCGATGCCGCCGCCGGCGTCGGTGCCCACGTAGATCGGCACCCCGGCCTCGTGGGCGGCGCGCACCACCTCGGGGAAACCGTCGCGCAGGGCGAGCATGTGGTCGGCGTACCCGGGGAACTTGGGGCGGGCTGCGGCGGCGATGCCCCCGAAGGTCCGAATGTTGATCATCGTGGGGACCAGCGCGGTGCCCTGCCGGGCCATCAGGTCGATCAGGTCGAGGCTCAGCCCGGTGCCGTGCTCCACCGAGTCCACCCCGGCCTTCACCATGATCTCCACGGCCGACTCGCTGAACGTGTGCACCGCCGCGCGGACCCCGGCGGCGTGCGCGGCGGCCACGGCGGCGGTCATCGTGTCGGGGTCCCAGGCCGGCGCGAGGTCGCCGACTCCCCGGTCGATCCAGTCGCCGACCAGCTTGACCCAGCCGTTGCCGGCGGCGGCCTGCGCGGCCACGGCCGCGGCCACCTCCGCCGCGCCGACCTCCAGCCCGATGTCGCGCAGGTAGCGCTTGGGCGGGGCGACGTGCCGGCCGGCGCGGGCCAGTCGCGGCAGGTCCGGCTCGTCGTCGAGCTGGGGGTACGGGTACGGCGAGCCGGCGTCCCGCAGCGCGAGCACCCCGGAGTCGCGGTCCACCCGGGCCAACGTACGGGCCTGGTCGAGGGAGGTGATCGGGGTGCCGCCCCGGGCGATGCCGAGGTGGCAGTGGGCGTCGACCAGGCCGGGCAGCACGAATCCGGTGTCGGCGACCGTCCGGGCGCCGGGGACCGGGTCGAAGGTGACCCGGTCGCCGTCGAGCCAGATGTCCCGGACCTCGTCGTCGGGCAGGAGCACACCGCGCACATGCAGAGCCATGCGCACAGTCCTACCCGATCACGGCCCCTCGGGGGCGAGCAGGTCGTTCTTCCGGGCGGTCAGCGCCGGCAGGTCGACGGAGACCTTCCACGGCGACTCGGTGACGAAGAGGTCCTCGGTGTGGGTGATCTGCTCGTAGTCGCGGCCACCGGGACCGAGTGCGTACTCCGTCAGCGTGATCCGCTCCTGGAGCGGGTCGACCACCCAGTACGAGCGGACCCCGGCGTGCGCGTACACCTTCGCCTTGTCGTACATGTCGCGAAAGGTGGAGGTGGGCGAGACCACCTCCACGGCGAGCAGGGCGTCCTCGACGGGCAGCGGGCTACGAGTAGCGTTCCCCCGCCGGACCACGACGACGTCCGGCCGGGGCTCGTTGCGTCGGTCCACCCGCATCGAGAGATCGATTCCGACCTGGTATTCCCTCGGGCAGTTCACTCGAAGCGCGAGCAGCAGCTCGACGCACATGTCTTGGTGCAGCAGAGTCGGCGACGGCACGATCAACCTTCCGTTGATCAGTTCGTACGGAAGGTCCTTCGGCAGGTCGCCAAGGTCGTCGACCGTCCACTCGTGCCGTTCGGGCAGGATCGGGGCTGCGGTCATGACATCTCCTTCCAGGGGGCGACAACCACACCAGGCATCCGAATCGTCGCCCACCGTCACCGACACGCCTCAGCGGGGCCCGCTGTCGCCCTTGCCGAGCTTGTTGAAGTCGATCTTCGGAAGCTTGAAGCCCGGGGGCAGGCCCTGGCCGCCCGCCAGGTCGTTCGGGTCCATCCCCGGCGGGAGCTGCGGCATGCCACCCGGGAAGCCGCCCGGCAGCCCGGCGCCCGCACCGCTGCGCGGCCGGTTGCCGCCCTTGGTGCCCTTGCGCTTGTTCTTGGGGGACTTGGTGGCCTTGCGACGGCCTCCGCCGGGCAGGCCCATCATGCCGCCCATCTGCTTCATCATCTTCTGCGCGTCGGCGAAGCGGTTGAGCAGTTGGTTGACGTCCATCACGGTGACCCCGGAGCCACCGGCGATGCGGGCCCGCCGGGACCCGTTGATGATCTTGGGGTTGCTCCGCTCGGTCGGGGTCATCGACCGGATGATCGCGGTGACCCGGTCGAAGTGCTTGTCGTCCAGCTCGGCGAGCTGGTCCTTCATCTGCCCCATGCCGGGCATCATCGCCAGCACGTTGGCGATCGGGCCCATCCGCCGCACCGCGATGAGCTGGTCGAGGAAGTCCTCCAGGGTGAACTGCTCACCGCCCATCAGCTTGGCGGTCATCTTCTCCTTCTGATCGGTGTCGAAGGCCGCCTCGGCCTGCTCGATCAGAGTGAGGACGTCGCCCATGCCGAGGATCCGGCTGGCCATCCGGTCGGGGTGGAAGACGTCGAAGTCCTCCAGCTTCTCGCCGGTGGAGGCGAACAGGATCGGCTGGCCGGTGACCTCCCGCACCGACAGCGCCGCGCCACCCCGGGCGTCGCCGTCGAGCTTGGACAGCACCACGCCGGTGATGCCGACGCCGTCGCGGAACGCCTCGGCGGTGCGGACCGCGTCCTGGCCGACCATCGCGTCGATGACGAAGATGACCTCGTCCGGGTCGACCGCGTCGCGGATGTCGGCGGCCTGCTGCATCATCTCGGCGTCGATGCCGAGCCGGCCGGCGGTGTCGACGATGACGATGTCCCGGGCGGCCCGCTTGGCGTGCTCGATCGAGGCGCGGGCGACCTGCACCGGGTCGCCGGTGCCGTTGCCGGGCTCCGGGGCGTACACCTCGACGCCGGCGCGGCCACCGAGCACCTGGAGCTGCCCGACGGCGTTGGGACGCTGGAGGTCGGCGGCGACCAGCAGCGGCTGGTGCCCCTGGGCCTTGAGCCAGCGGGCCAGCTTGCCGGCGAGGGTGGTCTTGCCGGAACCCTGGAGGCCGGCCAGCATGATCACGGTCGGCGGCTGCTTGGCGAACTGGAGCCGCCGCCCCTCGCCACCGAGCACGTTGACCAGCTCTTCGTTGACGATCTTGACGATCTGCTGGGCCGGGTTGAGCGCCTGGGAGACCTCCGCGCTGCGGGCCCGCTCCTTGACGTTGGTGATGAAGCCCTTGACCACCGGCAGCGCGACGTCCGCCTCCAGCAGCGCCAGGCGGATCTCGCGCGCGGTGGCGTCGATGTCGGCGTCGGTGAGCCGGCCCTTGCCGCGGAGCTTGGTGAAGATTCCGGACAGGCGGTCACTCAAGGTGTCAAACACGCGAACATCCCGTTTGTCGTCATCGGCGGGCACAAATGCAGCCGGGCCGGCTGTCCAGCCCACCGTTAGGGTAGCCCGCCGGCCGCGCGCCCGCTCCGGCCCCGCACGCCCCGCACCACACCGCGCGGAAGCGACCAGCACCGGGTCGTCCACACTGCGGTGGGCGCACCCCGCTGCCGCCGGGCGTCCACCCGTGGACAAGCACCGTGTCGGGCCGCCGTCGCGGCGCGGTCCTACACCGCGGCGAGGACGGCGGTCTCGACGCTGGCCCGCTGCTCGTCCGACGGCCAGCCACCGACCAGGTAGAACGCGTCGACCACGTCGCCGCCGAGAGTGGAGATCCGGGCGGCGCGCACCTGCGCCCCGGCCTCGTCCAGCGCGCAGGCGACCCGGTAGAGCAGACCCGCCGCGTCGGCGGCCCGTAACTCCAGCAGCACCGCGTCGGTGGCCGCCTCCCGGTGCCAGACGACCCGGGGGGCCGCGCCCCCGCTCCGGGCGGCCAGGGCCCGGCCGCGCAGCCGCTGGGTGACCGAGACGTCGCCGACGACCGCGCGGCGCAGGTCGGCGCTGAGCGCGATCGGGTCCGGGGCCAGCCCGTAGCGCGGCTGCACCCGGCACTCGACCAGCGCCCGGCCGTCGACCGTGGCAGCGTCCGCGGAGATCACGTCCAGCCGGTGCAGGGCCAGGCAGCCGGCCACCGTGGCGAGCAGCCCCCGCCGGTCGGCCGCGGCCACCGCCACCCGGTCCTCGGTCAGGTGCACGACGGGCAGCGGCCCGGCGACCAGCGCCGGGTCGGGGGCCGGCGGGGCGGGTACCACGCCGGTGTCCAGGGTGGTCCGCACCCGGGCGACCAGTTCGGCGATCAGCCGGCCCTTCCAGCCGGACCAGGCGGCCGGGCCGGTCGCGGTGGCGTCGGCCAGCACCAGGGCGTGCAGCAGCTCCAGGGTGGTGGTGTCACCGACCCGCTCGGCGACACCGGCGATCGTCTTCGGGTCGGACAGGTCGCGGCGGGTGGCCACGTCGGGCAGCAGCAGGTGCAGCCGCACCAGCGTGCCGATCAGCGCCGCCTCCTCGGCGGGCAGGCCGATCCGGGCGGCCACCGCCTCGGCCAGCGGCGCGCCGACGGTCGAGTGGTCGCCGTCCAGCCCCTTGCCGATGTCGTGCAGGAACGCGCCGATCAACAGCAGGTCCGGGCGTTCGACGTCGCGGGTGTGCCGGCTCGCCTCGTACGCGGTCTGCACGAGGTGCCGGTCGAGGGTGAACCGGTGCACCGGGTTGTGCTGCGGCAGGCTGCGCAGCCGGGTCCACTCGGGCAGCCAGCCGTCGACCAGGCCGTACCGGTCGCAGGTCTCCCAGGCGGGCACCAGGCCGGGGCCGGCACCGAGCAGGGTGATGAACGCGGCCCGGGCGGCCGGCGGCCAGGGCGCGGGCAGCGGCGGGCAGTACGCGGCCAGCCACTCGCAGGTGGCCCGCGCGATCGGCAGGCGGTTGGTGGCGGCCGCGGCGGCGATCCGCAGCGACAGGCTCGGGTCGGGGCGGGCCCCGATGGCGGTCCGGGCGAGCACCAGCTCCCCGTCGTGTTCGACCACGTCCCGGGCCACCGGGCGGCGCAGCGGCCGGCCGTCGGCGCCCCGGCGGCGGCCGGAGCGGAGCCGGTCGGCGGCCCGCCAGGCGTCGTCGAGCGCGTGGCTGACGGTGCGCGCGTCGCCGGCGACCCGACGCAGCAGGGCGTCACCGTCGCCGGCCTCCGCCCGCGCCCCGGGGTCGGCGACCTCGGACGCCGGCTGGCGCAGGCCGAGCAGCGCGGCCACCCCGGCGCGTTCCTGGGCGACCAGCCGGTCGACCCGGCGGCCCACCTGCTGGTGCAGGGCGTCGCGGGTGTCCAGCAGCCGCAGGTGGGCAGCGCGGACGGCGGGACGCAGCGCGTCGGTGATCCCGGCGGTGGCGATGGCCCGCAGGATGCCCACGTCGCGCAGTCCGCCGGCGGCCTCCTTGAGGTCGCCTTCGAGCAGGAAGGCCAGCTCGCCATGGGTACGCCAGCGCAGGTCGGTGATCTCCCGCAGGGCGGGCAGTTGGCGGACGGCGGTCCGCCGCCAGTGGTCGGTGGCGGTGCGGGTCAGCGTGTCGGCGAGGGCCCGGTCACCGGCGACGAAGCGGGCGTCGAGCAGGGCGAGAGCGACCTTGACGTCGTCCTGGGCCACCGACAGCGCCTCGGCGAGGGTGCGCACGGAGTGGTCGAGGCGGACCCCGGCGTCCCAGATCGGATACCACAGCGAGGCGGCCAACTCGTCCACCCCGGCCACCCCGGCGTGCAGCAGCACGAGGTCGAGGTCGCCGTACGGGGCGCACTGTCGACGGCCGAGGCCGCCGACGGCGATCAGCGCGATGCCCTCCCGCCCCGGCAGCAATCCGCGCAGCCATCCGTCGAAGGCCTCCGCGCGCCCCACCCGGGCCGGTTCCCCGATTCCTGCGGGGACCCCGATGACCCCGTCGACCACGAGTTTCCTGTCTCCGTCGCCGGTGTCGTCCGACGCGTTCCTCGTGGTCGACGGGGTCATCTGGTAGGTCCTCCTACAGGGCGTCGAGGCCGCGTTCGCCGGTACGGACCCGGACGACCTCTTCCACGCCGGTCACCCAGACCTTGCCGTCACCGATCTTGCCGGTCCGGGCGGCGGCCACGATCGCGTCGACCACCTTGTCGACGTCCATCTCGTCGGTGAGCACCTCGACCCGGATCTTGGGCAGGAACTCGACCGTGTACTCGGCACCCCGGTAGACCTCGGTGTGCCCCTTCTGACGTCCGTACCCCTGGACCTCGCTGACGGTCAGACCGGCAACGCCGAGGGCGTGCAGGGCCTCCTTCACCGCGTCCAGTTGGTACGGCTTGATGACCGCGGTCACCAGCTTCATGTCCAAGCCCTCCATTCTCCGAACGTTAACGCGCGACCTTCTCGTCCACCGGCGCGCCGGCCGGCTCGGGTGCCCCCGGGGAGGCCGGCTTCGCGCCGGCCGGGGTGAGCCCGGCCATCGCGAACGCCCCACCACCGCCACCGGCGCCGCCGGTGCTCGGGGACAGGTCGTAGCCGCTCTCCGCGTGCTCGGAGATGTCGATGCCCTCGACCTCGTCGTCGGCCTTGACCCGGAACCCGAGGGTCTTGTCGATGACGAAGGCGAGCACCCAGGCGACACCGAACGACCAGACGGTCACGATCAGGCCGGCGAGGGCCTGGCGGCCGAACTGGGTGACGCCGCCGCCGTAGAACAGGCCGTCGGAGGCCCCGACCACGTCGCTGATCGCGGCGTTGACCGAGTTGGTGGCGAACAGGCCGAGCCAGAGCGACCCGATCCAGCCACCGACGAAGTGCACGCCGACCACGTCGAGCGAGTCGTCGTAGCCGAGCTTGTACTTCAGGCTGATGGCCAGCGCGCAGACCACACCGGCGACGATGCCGAGCAGGACTGCCGCCCAGGGGGCGATGAAACCACAGGCCGGGGTGATGGCGACCAGACCCGCGACGGCACCGGACGAGGCACCGACCATGGTCGGCTTCTTGTCCTTGATCCACTCCACCGCGATCCAGCCGAGCACCGCCGCGGCGGTGGCGAGCTGGGTGTTGATGAAGGCCAACCCGGCGACCGAGTCGACCGTCAGCTCGGACCCGGCGTTGAACCCGAACCAGCCGAACCACAGCAGACCGGCACCGAGCGCGACCAGCGGGATGTTGTGCGGCTTCATGCCCTCACGCGGCCAGCCGAGCCGCTTGCCGAGCACCAGGGCGACGGCGAGGGCCGCCGCACCGGCGTTGATGTGCACCGCGGTGCCACCGGCGAAGTCCAACGCGTGGATCTTGGCGCCGATGATGCCGCCGCCCCACACCCAGTGGGCGACCGGGAAGTAGACCAGGGTGGCCCAGCCGAAGGCGAAGAGCAGCCAGCCGCCGAACTTGGCCCGGTCCGAGATCGCGCCGCTGATCAGCGCGACGGTGATCACCGCGAAGACCATCTGGAACGCCATGAACACGTACAGCGGGACGCCGATGCCGCTGGGGTTCTCCGCCGTGGCGCCCCACAGGTCGGTCTCGGCGAGGAAGGTCTTGGTGCCCAGGTAGGCACCGGGGTCGCCCCAGAAACCGTTGACGTCGGTCCCGAAGGCGATGCTGAAACCGTAGAACCACCACAGAACAGAGATGAGCCCGATGGCGGAGAAGCTCATCATCATCATGTTGAGCACGCCCTTGGCCCGGTTGAGGCCGCCGTAGAACAGCGCCAGTCCCGGGGTCATGAGCAGCACGAGAGCGGTCGAAACCAGCAGCCAAACGGTGTTGCCGCCGTCGATCGTCGGTGCTTCAGGCACGCTGGCCTCCTAAAGGTGAAGTTCCCTCCTTCGCGGCTTCCGGGGCAGCGTCGCCCGTACGCCGGTTGGCCGAGAGCTTGGTGGGCCGCTGTTTCCTGCACCGACACCCCTCGATTTCCGACACGTGACGGGTTGTTTCCGGCGTGTGAAGAACCTCGATCATGAAAATCGGAAAACGAAAGAGTGGCCGTTCGGCAACGAACGGCCACTCTTTCCTCGATGGTGACTAATCGGAGGGGTGGTCCGGGTGATCGACGCGCGGGGTCACCGGCCCCGGCGTGCACGGAGTTGCCGGGCCCGGCGCGTAGAAGGCTCAGCGCAGGGCGTGCTCCAACGCGTGCCGCTCGTAGTCGAGCAGGCGCAGGTCGCGCATCGGGCGACGAAGGTGACCCTTGTGCACGATCCGGACGAACGCCGGCTCACCCGCCGCGGCCATCCGCCGGATGCCCTCCACGTGGTCGACGATCCGCTTGCGGATGGTCCGGATCAGCCGGTGCCGGTCCCGGGGGATCAACCCGTACGCGTCGGCGAACAGGCGCAGCCGGCGGGGCCGGTCCGGGCGCTTCCAGCCGAGCGTGATCGAGTCCCGGTCGGCGAAGATCGGCACCCACGTCCACGCCGCGTACGCCACGTCGTAGATCCGGGCGCCGGGCGAGGCGAGGTCGAAGTCGATCAGGCCGAGGGTGCCGTCCGGCCGCCAGATCACGTTGTGCGGGGCGGCGTCGTGGTGGCAGATCACCTCGGTGTCCGGCGGCGGCGGCCCGAACGAGCGCCAGACCGCGCCCGGCGGCGGGGCGAAACCGTACTGGGCGTCGTGGAACATCCGCAGCATGGTGGCCACGGTCACCAGCGCCTCGTCGGTGACCCAGTGCGGGGCCAGCGGGTACTCCCCGCACTCCCCCTCCAGGTACGACAGCACCTCCCGGTTGCGCTCGTCCATGCCCAGCGCCCGGGGAGCGCCGGTGAACCCGACGTACTCCAGGTGGCGCAGGAGGGCGTGCACCGAGGGCGTCCACGGGCCGGCGTTGCGCCGGACGGTGTCGCCGACCCGGACCACGGTGCTCACGTTCCCACCGTGCAGCGGGATCTCCTGCGAGGTCACGTACGGTCTCCCCAGGCCCGGCGCCGCATGGCGGGGGTCACGCCACCCGGCGTACGCGCGATCGTCGTTGCTCACCGCGAGGTTACGCGTCCCGGGCGAGCGGCTCGGTGCCGAGCAGCGCGTCGACGAACTGCGCCGGGTCGAACGGGGCCAGATCGTCCGCGCCCTCGCCGAGACCGACCAGCTTGACCGGGATGCCGAGCTTGCGCTGTACGGCGATCACGATGCCGCCCTTGGCCGTCCCGTCGAGCTTGGTCAGCACCACGCCCGTCACGTTCACCACCTCGGTGAAGACCCGGGCCTGTTCCAGCCCGTTCTGCCCGGTGGTGGCGTCCAGGATCAGCAGGGTCTCGTCGATCGGGCCGTGCTTCTCCACCACCCGCTTGACCTTGCCCAGCTCGTCCATCAGGCCGATCTTGTTCTGCAGGCGGCCCGCGGTGTCGATGAGCACGGTGTCGGTGCCGGCGTCGATGCCCCGGCGGACCGCGTCGAAGGCCACGCTGGCCGGGTCGGCGCCCTCCGCGCCCCGGACCGTCTCCGCGCCCACCCGGCCGCCCCAGGTCTCCAGCTGGTCGGCGGCGGCGGCCCGGAAGGTGTCGGCCGCGCCGAGGGTGACCGAGCGCCCGTCGGCGACCAGCACCCGGGCGATCTTGCCGCAGGTGGTGGTCTTGCCGGCGCCGTTGACCCCGACCACCAGCAGCACCGCCGGCATGCCGTCGCGGCCGGTGGTGCGCAGCGAGCGGTCCAGGCCCGGGTCGAGCGCGGTGACCAGCTCGGCGGCGAGCAGGTCACGCAGCTCACCGGCGGAGCGGGTGCCGAGCACCCGGGTCCGCTCGCGGAGCCGGTCGACGATGTCCCGGGTGGCGTCGATGCCGACGTCGGCGGTGATCAGGCTGTCCTCGATCTCCTCCCAGGCGTCCTCGTCGAGGTGGTCGCGGGCGAGCAGGCCGAGCAGGCCCTTGCCGAAGGCGTTCTGCGAGCGGGCCAGCCGGGACCGCAGCCGGACCAGCCGGCCGGCGGTCGGCTCGGGGACCTCCAGCGGCGGGGCCGCGACGACCGGCGGCTCGACCAGGACACCGGTGGACAGGTCGGACTCCGCCGCCTCGACGGGTGGGCCGGCCAGGTCCTCCTCCGCCCGGGTGTCGACCTCGGTCTGCGGCAGCGGGGGTTCGCCACGCCGGCGCAACCGGGGCACCACCAGGCCGAGGCCGCCGAGGATCAGCACACCGAGCAGGGCCAGTGCGACGAGGAGGTAGTCCGTCATGCCGAAATCCTGTCAGATGCCGGCGGCGGCGTCCCACTCACCGCCTCCGGACCTGAGCGAGCTGCGGGTACGCTCGCCGCTGCCGGGGGTGACCCACTGACCCACGGGGTAGAAAAGATGAATCGTCTTCTCCTCGGAGGTGCCACCCATGCCCGAGCCCCGTCTGCTCATCGGCCCGTTGCTGCGCCGGGTCGTCGGCACCCGGGCAACGGTGTGGGTGGAGACCAGCGGGCCCGCGGTGGTCACCGTCCGCACGGCCGAGGGCGTCACCGGCTCCGCGCCCACCTTCTCCGCGTACGACCACCACTATGCGCTGGTGGTGGTGGAGGGGCTCGCCCCGGACCACACCACCAGCTACGAGGTGCTGGTCGACGACGAACTGGTCTGGCCGGTGGCCCGGGACGGCTTCCCACCCAGCGTGATCCGGACCAGGGCGGCCGACGACCGGGACCAGCCGGTCAGCCTGATCTTCGGATCGTGCCGGGAGACCACCCAGCACAACACCACCCGGCGGCTGCCCCCGGACGCGCTGGACGCGTACGCCCGGCGGTTGATGGCCGCGCCCGACCGGGACGCGCAGCCCGACCTGCTGGTGCTGCTCGGCGACCAGGTCTATGCCGACGTCACGTCGCCCACGGTCAAGCGGCTGCTCAAGCGGCGTCGGCGGCGGCCGCAGGACGCCCCGGCCGACCAGGTGGTGAGCTTCGACGAGTACACCAAGCTCTATCTGGAGTCGTGGCGCGACCCGGAGATCCGCTGGCTGCTCTCCACCGTGCCGAGCGTGATGATCTTCGACGACCACGAGGTGATCGACGACTGGAACACCTCGAAGTCGTGGCGGGCCGACATGCGCCAGCAGGCCTGGTGGGCCGAGCGGATCCGCAGCGGCCTGGCCTCCTACTGGGTCTACCAGCACCTGGGCAACCTGGCCCCGGACGAGATCGCCGCCGACCCGCTCTATGCCAAGGTGGTCGCCGCCGAGGACGCCACCGACGTGCTGCGCGAGTTCGGCGAGCGGGTCGACTCCGAGGCCGACGAGGCGCACGACACCGAGCGCTGGCGGGCCGTGCAGTACCAGTGGAGCTACGCGCTGGACCTGGGCCGGACCCGGCTGGTCATGCTGGACAACCGGTGCAGCCGGGTGCTCGAACCGGGCGGGCGGTCGATGCTGCCGGCCGGTGAGTGGTCCTGGTTCCTGGACCGGGCCCACGGCGTCTACGACCACCTGGTGATCGGGGCGTCGCTGCCCTGGCTGCTGCCGCCGGGCATCCACCACGTCGAGGCGTGGAACGAGCGGCTGGCGGACTCCGGCAAACCGTGGGTCGCCGGGCTGGCCGAGAAGCTGCGCCGGGCGCTCGACCTGGAGCACTGGGCCGCGTTCCGCCGTTCGTTCGACGCCCTCGGCGCGCTCTTCGTCCGGCTGGGCAGCGGTGCCCCGGGCACCGCCGGGGACCGGGTCGGCGCCGGGCCCGCGTACCCGGCGCCGGCGTCGATCAGCGTGCTCTCCGGCGACGTGCACCACTCGTACGTGGCCCGGGCCCGGTTCGACGATCCGGCGGTACGCACCCCGGTGCACCAGCTCACCTGCTCACCGATCCACAACCAGGTGCCGGCGGCGATGCGCCCGCTGATGAAGCTGGGCTGGAGTTCCGGGCCGGCGGCGGCCACCCGGGCGCTGGCCCGTTCCGCCGGGGTACGCCGCCCGACGGTGCGTTGGAAGAAGCTGGCCGGCCCGTACTTCGGCAACGCGGTGAGCACGCTGCGCCACACCGGGCGGGAGGCCGAGGTGCTGATCGAGGGCACCACCAGCGACGGGCACCTGCGCGAGGTGGCCCGGCAGAAACTCTCCTCGGCGAAGTGACGGACGGCACGTACGCTCGGTGCCGTGGACGATCATCTGCCGGAGACGATGCGCGTGCTGGAGCACGAGTTGGCCGCGCTGCTCCGCCGGGGGCGGGCACTCTCCCTGGAGATCGCCCGGGAGGTGCACCCCAACCTGGAGCCGAACGCGTACGGCCTGCTGCTCTGGCTGCGCCGGTCCGGCTCGACCCGGCTCACCGACCTGGCGGTCCTGCTGGGCATCGGTAAGGGCACGTTGAGCCGGCAGATCCAGGGGCTGGAGACGCTGGGGCTGGTGCGCCGCGATCCGGACCCGGCCGACCGGCGGGCGGCGCAGCTGCGCCTGACCGAGGAGGGCAGCCGGCGTTTCGACGCGGCCCGGTCGGCCCGGATGGACCAGATCACCCGATCCATGGAGACCTGGCCGAAGCGGGACGTCGAGGAGTTCGCCCGCCTGATGCACCGGTTCAACGAGACCTTCTGACCCCGTCACGCCCCTCCCCCGACCCGGGGCGAGGGGAATAGAGCCATGTCACGTCCGGTTGTTGCTTGAGGCAACGAAAGCCTACGGTTGCCTGAGGCACCCTTTTCACCACCCATCGGAGGCAGCGACGATGACCCAGGCGACAGCGCCCAGCAGGGCGACCGGCGTCGAGATGACCCACCGGCAGATCCTGGAGGCCCTCTCCGGACTGCTGCTGGGCATGTTCGTCGCGATCCTCTCCTCCACGGTCGTCTCCAACGCGCTGCCGCGGATCATCACCGAACTCAAGGGCGGCCAGTCCGCCTACACCTGGGTGGTCACCTCGACCCTGCTGGCGACCACCGCGACCACCCCGATCTGGGGCAAGCTCGCCGACCTGACCAGCAAGAAGATCCTGGTCCAGCTCTCCCTCACCATCTTCGTGCTGGGCTCCGTGCTGGCCGGCCTGTCCCAGTCCACCGAGCAGCTCATCGCCTGCCGGGTGCTCCAGGGCGTCGGCGCGGGCGGCCTCACCGCCCTGGCCCAGGTGATCATGGCGACGATGATCGCGCCCCGCGAGCGGGGCCGGTACAGCGGCTACCTCGGCGCGGTGCTGGCCCTCGGCACCATCGGCGGCCCGCTGATCGGTGGCGTCATCGTGGACACCTCCTGGCTCGGCTGGCGCTGGTGCTTCTACGTCGGCGTGCCGTTCGCCATCGCCGCCCTGGTGGTGCTCCAGAAGACCCTGCACCTGCCCGTGGTCAAGCGCCAGGTGAAGATCGACTGGTGGGGCGCGACCCTGATCACCGCCGCCGTGTCGCTGCTGCTGATCTGGGTCACCCTGGCTGGCGACAAGTACGACTGGATCTCCTGGCAGAGCGCCGTGATGGTGACCGGTGCGGTCGCCCTCGGTGTGCTCGCCGTCCGGGTGGAGAACCAGGCCAGCGAGCCGATGATCCCGCCCCGGCTGTTCCGCAACCGGACCATCACCCTCGCCGTCGTCGCCAGCATCGCCGTCGGCGTGGGGATGTTCGGCGCCTCGGTCTTCCTCAGCCAGTACTTCCAGATCAGCCGGGGTGCGAGCCCGACCATGTCCGGCCTGATGACCATGCCGATGATCCTCGGCCTGCTGG
Source organism: Micromonospora matsumotoense (assembly GCF_900091525.1). Classification (GTDB taxonomy): domain Bacteria; phylum Actinomycetota; class Actinomycetes; order Mycobacteriales; family Micromonosporaceae; genus Micromonospora; species Micromonospora matsumotoensis. Next base: position 230,644 of record NZ_FMCU01000006.1, on the reverse strand, counting down.
TCTCCTCCGTCGTCGTCGGTCGGATCATCACCAGGACCGGCCGGTGGAAGCGCTACCTGGTCGCCGGGTCGGCCCTGCTCACCGCCGGGTTCGCCCTGATGGGCACGATCCGCTACGACACCCCGTACTGGCACCTCGCCATCTACATGGCGCTGATCGGCCTCGGGCTCGGCATGACCATGCAGAACCTCGTGCTCGCCGTGCAGAACACCGTCGACACCCACGAGCTCGGCGCGGCCAGCTCGGTGGTGGCCTTCTTCCGCAGCCTCGGCGGCGCGGTCGGCGTCTCCGTGCTCGGCGCGGTGCTCGGCCACCGGGTCAAGGACTACATCGCCGACGGCCTCACCGCGCTGGGCATCCCGGCCAGCGCCTCGGGCAGCGGCGGTGTGCTGCCGAACGTGCACGCCCTGCCGGGCCCGATCCGCACCGTGGTGGAGAGCGCCTACGGCCACGGCGCCGGGGATATCTTCCTGGCCGCCGCCCCGTTCGGGCTGATCGCCCTGATCGCGGTGATCTTCATCAAGGAGATCCCGCTGCGCCAGCACACCGGGGACGCCCTGACCGACACCGTCACGCAGGAGTCCACCGTCGCCGCAGGCGCCGGGGCGGCGGTGGTCCGCACCGGGACCCGGGACTGACCGGTGAGCATCCCCGTCGAGCGTGAACAGTACGGCCCGCAGGCCCGCTCGCTGGAGTTCGAGCGCGGCACCGACGGCCCCCGGGTGGTGCTGGTCGGCGTCGACGGCAGCCGGACCTCGCTGCGGGCCGCCTCGTACGCGGCGGGGCTGGCCCGTCGGCAGCATGCCGGGCTGGTGGTGGTCTTCGTCAGCGCCCCGGCCGGCTACGCCTCCCTGATGCCGGCAGTGGTGGCCGGGGCGGTCCAGCAGACCCACGACGAACTCGCCGCCGACCTGCGGCAGGAGTGCCGTCGGGGCGCGGAGGAGCTGGGCCTGCCGGTGACGTTCCTGTGCCGGCGCGGCGACGCGTACACCGAACTCCGCGCGGCGGCCGACGAGTCCCGGGCGGACCTGGTGGTGGTCGGCTCCTCCGCGCAGGCCGGGCACCGGCTGGTCGGTTCGGTCGCCACCCGCCTGGTCCGCACCGGCCGCTGGCCGGTCCTCGTCGTGCCCTGACCGGGGACAGGGTCGGCGACCGCTGCCGCCCGGGTTCCCTCCCGGGTCACCGCCGGGCATCCTGGCCGGGTGGTGCCGCCGGCGGCGCGACGAATCTCGGTCGCGGAATGTCGGACCGGGCGACAAGGATGCCGGACATGACCTGGCGTGCACCGGAGATCACCCGGACCCCTGAGCTCCCCGTCGGCGACGAGCGGGCCATGCTGGAGAGCTGGCTCGACTACCACCGGCAGACCCTGCTGCTCAAGTGTGCCGGGCTGACCGGCGAGCAGTTGCGCACCCCGAGCGTGCAGCCGTCGACGCTGACCCTGCTCGGCCTGGTCCGCCACCTGGGCGAGGTGGAGTCCTGGTGGTTCCGGGAGAATTTCGCCGGGCAACAGTTCGACTACCCGTACGGCACCCCCGAGAACCCGGACGCCGACCTCGACGTGCGCCACGCCGACGCCGAGGCCGACTTCGCCATCTACCACGAGCAGGTCGCCCTGGCCCGGGCTGCCACCGCCGGGCGCTCGCTCGACGAGACGTTCACCGAGGTCGGCGCCAAGAAACGAACCTTCAGCCTGCGCTGGGTCTACCTCCACCTGATCGAGGAGTACGCCCGGCACAACGGCCACGCCGACCTGCTCCGGGAACGCCTCGACGGCGTCACCGGCGAGTGACCCCGGCGGGGACCGGGCCCGGATCGGCAGGCTGTCAGGCGGACAGCCCACCGGCCGGCCGGGTCAGCACCCCAGCGCCGCCCGCAGGTAGCGCAGCCCCTCCGGCCCACTCCACCGGTACGCCGACAGCCCGGCCACCCGGGCTCCCCGGACCGCCCAGTCCTCGTCGTCGACGAAGAGCACCCGGGCCGGTGGGGTCGCCAACGCGTCGCAGGCCGCCTGGAAATACTCCTTCGCCGGCTTGTGCACCCCGACGACCGAGGAGTTGACCACCACGTCCAACTCGCCGACCAGGCCCAACTCGGCGAGGTCGGTGTCGAGCAGGTCGGTGGCGTTGGTACCCAGCCCGACCCGGACCCCGGCGGCCCGCACCTCGCGGACGAAGGCCAGCACGTCGGCGTCGACCTCACCCCGGTAACGCTGCCACTGCTGCACCGCCGCCCGCGCCCGGTCCGGGCCGACCGACTCGGTCAGCGCGTCGGCCACGCTGGACACCCAGTCGGCGTGGCTGACCTGACCGGTCAGCACCGGTTGGAGCCGCCCCCAGTGCATGGCGATCTCGCCGAGCACCCCGGCGGCAAGGCCGTACTCCCGCTCGATGCCGGCGGCCACCGCCGGGTCCCAGTGGCGCAGCACGCCGTCGAAGTCGAGCAGGAGCGCCGTCGGCCGTTCCCGTGCCACTACTGATTCTCCTCAGTTCGGTCGGACCGCTCGTCGTCGGTCCGGTGGAGCCGTTGACTGATCACCTGGGTGACGCCGTTGCGCATGGTCACGCCGTAGAGCGCGTCGGCGATCTCCATGGTCCGCTTCTGGTGGGTGATGACGATCAGCTGGCTCTTCTCCCGCAACTGGGCCAGCAGGGTGATCAACCGGCCCAGGTTCACGTCGTCGAGGGCCGCCTCCACCTCGTCCATGATGTAGAATGGGCTGGGCCGGGCCCGGAAGATCGCCACCAGCATCGCCACCGCGGTCAACGACCGCTCGCCGCCGGAGAGCAGCGACAGCCGTTTGATCTTCTTGCCGGGCGGCCGGGCCTCCACCTCCACACCGGTGGTCAGCAGGTCGTCGGGTTCGGTGAGGATCAGCCGACCCTCGCCGCCGGGGAAGAGCACCGTGAAGACCTGCTCGAACTCGCGGGCGGTGTCGGCGAACGCGCTGGCGAAGACCTCCAGGATCCGCTCGTCGACGTCCTTGACCACGGTGAGCAGGTCACGCCGGGTGGCCTTGAGGTCCTCCAACTGCTCGGAGAGGAACTTGAAGCGCTCCTCCAGGGCGGCGAACTCCTCCAACGCGAGCGGGTTGACCTTGCCGAGCAGGGCCAGTTCCCGTTCCGCCTTGGCGGCCCGCTTCTCCTGCACCGGCCGCTCGTAGCGGACCGGCTCGGGCACCGGCAGGCCGTCGCGTTCGGCCGTCGCGACGTCCACCGGGGTCGGCGGGACGGGCTGCGCCGGGCCGTACTCGGCGACCAGGGTCTCCAGGTCCAGGCCGAAGTCCTCGGCGGCCTTCGCCTCCAACTGCTCGATGCGCAGCCGCTGCTCGGCGCGGGCCACCTCGTCGCGGTGCACCTGGCTGGTCAACCGCTCCAGCTCCGCGCCGAGCCGCTTCGCCGCCCCGCGTACCTCCTGAAGTTCGGCCTCCCGGGCGGCGCGTTCGCGGGCGACCGCGTCGCGGTGCTCCTCGGCGCGGGCAACGGAGGCGCCCAGCCGGGTCAGTGCCTCGCGGGCGCCACCGACCACGGCCCGGGCGATCGCCGCGCCCCGGGTCCGCGCCGCCCGCCGGGCCGCCGCCCGCTCCCGGGCCGCGCGCTCGGCGGTGGCCTGCCGGGCCAGCGAGTCCGCCCGGCCGGCGATCGAGGCGACCCGCTCCTCGGCGGTACGCACCGCGAGCCGGACCTCCATCTCGTTCTGCCGGGCCCGGGGCACCATCGCCGCGAGCTGGTCCCGGTCCTCGGTGGAGGGTTCCGCGTCGATCGGGGTGTCCTCGGCCAGCCGCAGCCGCTCCGCCAGCTCGGCGAGGGCGGTCAGGTCACGTTCCCGGGCCGCCTCGGCGCGGGACCGGCTCTCGCCGAGCCGGTCGGTCTCCGCCTTGGCGGACCGGGCCGCCGCGCCCAGCTCGGCCAGCCGGCGGGCGGCCGCGTTACGGTGGCTCTCCGCCTCCCGTTTCGCGGCGGCGGCGTGCTGCACCGCCTCCTTGGCGGTGGCCACCTCGGCACGGGCGTCGACGAGCTGTTCGCGCAGCTCCGCACCGGTCCGCTCGGCGGTGAGCCGGTTGGCGCGGGCCTCCTCCACGGCCGCCTGCACCTCGATGAAGCTGGCCGCCTTGGCCGACCCACCGGCCGCCGCGTACGCCCCGACCACGTCGCCGTCCGGGGTGACCGCACGCAGCTCCGGGTTGTCGGCGACCAGCTCGGCGGCGGCGGTGAGGTCGTCGACGAGCACCACGTCACGCAGCGCCCGGTGCACGGCGGGACGCAGCTGCGGGGCGCACTCGACCAGGTCGGGCGCCCACCGCGCGGAATCCGGCAACCGGGGGCGCAGTGCGTCGGCGGGGCCGGCCATGCCTGGTCCGGCGGGGCTGCCTACCAGCAGGCCGGCCCGCCCGGCGTCGGAGATCTTCAGCAGCCGCATCGCCTCGACTGCCTCGTCCACCCCGGTGACCGCGACCGCGTCGGCGAGCCCGCCGAGCGCGGCGGCGAGCGCCGCCTCGTGGCCGGCGGCGACGGTGAGCAGCCCGGCCAGGCTGCCCAGCAGGCCGGACACCTCGTCGGCGCGGGCCAGCAGCGCGCCCGCGCCGTCCTTGCGGCGTAGCCCCAGGGCGAGCGCCTCCTCGCGGGCCTTCCACGTCGCGGCGTCCTTCTCGGCGGCCCGTTCGGTGTCGGTCAACGCCCGGACGGTGGCCTGCGCCCGCTCGTGGACGGCCACCGCCTCGGCGTGCCGGTCGTCCAGCTCGGCGTTGTCCCGGTCGGCCTCGGTGGACTGTTCGGCGACCGCGTCCAGCTCGGCCTGGGCCTGCTCGGCGCGGGCCAGGGCGTCGGCGTGCGCGGCGGCGAGCCGGTCGATCTCCTCACCGGCGCTGGTGGTGCGGGCCCGCGCCGAGTTCACCTGCCCGGTCAGCCGGGCCAGACCCTCCCGCCGGTCGGCGATCGCCTTGGCCGCGGCGACGAGTTCCCGCTCGGCGGCGGCGAGCTGGCGTTCCAGCTCCTGCCGGTGCTCGACCGCCTCGGCGAGCCGGATCTGGTCGTCGGTGAGCGCCCCGCGCAGCTCCTCCTCCTGCTCGCGGACCCGCTGCGACTCGGCCTCCAACTGGTCGGGGTCCCGGCCGGGACGCTCGTCGTCGCCGGTGGCGCTGAGGTGGCGCAACCGCTCCCGGGCCAACTGCTCCACCGAGCGGAACCGTTCGGAGAGCGCGGAGAGCTTGTACCAGGTGTCCTGGGCGGCGGCGAGCAGCGGCGCGTCCTCGGCGAGCGCCGCCTCCAGCTCACCGAGGCGGCCCTGGACCTCGGCATGCTCGCCCTCGATCTGCTCGCGTCGCTCGCGCAGCGCCGTCTCGTCGGCGATCTCCTTGTCCAGGGTGACCCGCAGGGTGTGCAGGTCGTCGGCGAGCAGCCGGAGCCGGGCGTCGCGCAGGTTGGCCTGGATGGCGGCGGCCCGGCGGGCCACCTCGGCCTGCCGACCCAACGGCTTGAGCTGGCGGCGCAGCTCGGCGGTGAGGTCGGTCAGCCGGTTGAGGTTGACCTGCATCGCGTCGAGCTTCCGCAGCGCCTTCTCCTTGCGCTTGCGGTGCTTGAGGACGCCGGCCGCCTCCTCGATGAACGAGCGGCGGTCCTCCGGTTTGGCGTGCAGCATGCCGTCGAGCCGGCCCTGACCGACGATGATGTGCATCTCCCGGCCGATGCCGGAGTCACTGAGCAGCTCCTGGATGTCGAGCAGACGGCAGGTGTCGCCGTTGATCTCGTACTCGCTCTCGCCGGAGCGGAACATCCGGCGGGTGATGGAGACCTCGGTGTACTCGATCGGCAGGGCGCCGTCGGTGTTGTCGATGGTGAGGGTGACCTCGGCCCGGCCCAGCGGCGCCCGCCCGGCGGTGCCGGCGAAGATGACGTCCTCCATCTTGCCGCCCCGCAGCGCCTTGGCGCCCTGCTCGCCCAGCACCCAGGCGATGGCGTCGACGACGTTGGACTTGCCGGAGCCGTTCGGGCCGACCACGCAGGTGATCCCGGGCTCCAGCTTCAACGTCGTGGCGGAGGCGAAGGACTTGAACCCCTTCACCGTCAGGCTCTTGAGATGCACCTTCTCGATCCTCGTCCGGTGGCCACCGCAGGCGTCGCGGGCTGCGCGGACCTGGTGAACCCGCAGACTAACCCGTCGGTACGCGGTGACCGGCACGCGACCCGCCCCGGCCTCCGGCGCCGAACCCCAGCCGGTCCGAAAATTGTTCGGGTGTGCTGCGCCACATCGGGCTCACAAGATCATGAATTGGCGCCCGGAGAAATGTGCCGCGACAGCACTGCGCGCCGGCACAAAAGTGTCGGCGCGCTTTTTCGCGGTGGTGCTGTTCAGTTTTCTGCGTAGCCGAAGATCAGGTGAGCGCCGGCTCGGCCAGTCGGAGGAGGTCGTCCACCTCCGCCGCAGCCGCCGCGAGCCGATCATTGTCGGCGCGCAGGCGCGTGATCTCGAACTCCAGGGACTGCACCCTGGAACGCAGTCGGGTGACCTCGTCGAGCAGACGCCGGTCGGGCGCTGCACCTACGTGGCCGTAGAGGGCCTTCGCCATGCTGACTCCTTGATATGCGCTGCCGGAAAAGCCGGCCAACGCGCGCCCATTTCGTGTTCGCGACTAACTACCGGGCCACTGAGTTCCGGGCGTGGCTGGGCGCGACTGGCGACACCTATATATTGAGCGATAACCCGCCGTTCGTCAAGTTCTCGCAGGCCGTAGATCATCTCCACGCCTACCCTGACGGCTGTGCCGGGGGGCCCTAAGGCTCGGACACTCTCTGTCCGGACTTCTTGACTCTACGCCTTCCAAAACGGGTACGGTGACCCTGGACGCCTGTCTGGCCTTAACTCTTCCTTAGCCGCATTGCCGCTGTTCCCGTTGCCGCCGTAGCGTCACCCCGGCCCGCAACCGACCCGTGGAGGCGACAGGCGTGTACGGCTGGACCGATCGGAACGACCCGGACGCCGAATACCGACGGCCACAGCCGTCGGCGGACGACCCGGCCTGGCTGACCGACCGCCCCGAGCCCCGCTCGGCGTACCTCTTCGGTGACGACCCGGCGCAGGACGGACCGGCGCAGCCGGGACCCGGTGCGGCCGGGACCTCCGCCGGACGTTTCGAGGACGGGGCCGACCACCCCGCCCGACCCGCCCCCGCCGCCGACCGCGGGGCCGATGCGCCGCGCGGCCGGCACCCGGCGGAGCCGACCGGGACGTGGCGGGAGGAGCAGACGGACCGGTGGCGGGACGAGCCGACCGGCCAGTGGACCGGGGAACCCGCCGGGCAGTGGCCCGCCGCCGACCAGGCCGACCGCTGGCCGGACGAGCAGGCCGGAACGTGGCAGGGCGAACGCGCCGACCACCCGCAGGCTGAGCGGACCGGTTCCTGGCAGGGCGAACACACCGGGTCATGGCAGGGCGAACAGGCCGACCGGTGGCAGGACGCGCAGGGCGGTTCCTGGCAGGACGCACAGGGCGAACAGGGCGACCGGTGGCAGGACGCGCAGGAGGCGCAGGCCGGCCAGTGGCACGGTGAACGGGCCGGGCCGCGGCAGGACGAGGCCGACGACCGGTGGCAGGGCCCGCAGACCGGGCAGTGGAGCGGGGAGACGCCCCGGGCCGCCGCACCGGACGGGCCCTGGGAGGTCGAACAGGACGGACAGGCGTACCGGGGCGGAGCCGGGCCGCTGCCCGCCGACCGGGACGCCACCGCGTTCGCCCCGGCGGTCGTGCCGGTCGGCGGACGCTTGACGCCGACCGACCGCGACCGGCCACGCCGCCGGCTGAAGCGTCCGCTGCTCATCGGCGGGGCCGCCGCCGCGGCGACCCTGGTGGTGAGCCTCGGCATCGGCGCGCTGATGCTGCCCGACGACGACGAGCGCGCCGACCGGGCCGCCTTCGACGCGCCGGTGGCCACCGCTCCGGTCATCCCGGACGCCGCGCCGAGCACCGACGCCCCGGCCTCCCCGAGCCCGTCGCCGAGCCCGTCGACGGCGTCCCCGACCCCGAGCCCGTCGCCGAGCCGGACCGTCACGCCGACGCCGAGCCCGAGCCGGACTCAGGCGGCGTCCCGGCAGACCACCCGGGGCGGTGCCATTCCCACCGCGGCGACCACCACCCGGGCCGCGACCAGCGGGGGCGGGGGCAGTCAGGCCCAGCAGGTCGTCGACCTGGTCAACGCCGAGCGGGCCAAGGCCGGCTGCGCCGCCGTCACGGTGGACGACAAGTTGACCCTCGCCGCCCAGCAGCACAGCCAGGACCAGGCCGACCACAAGAGCATGACGCACACCGGCAGCGACGGCAGCAACGCCGGGCAGCGGCTGGACCGGGCCGGCTACTCCTGGCGCACCTACGGCGAGAACGTCGCCTGGAACCAGCAGACCCCGGCGGCGGTGATGAACGCCTGGATGAACAGCTCCGGTCACCGGGCCAACATCCTCAACTGCGCGTTCACCGAGATCGGCGTGGGCGTGGCCAGCAGCAACGGGCCGTACTGGACACAGAACTTCGCCGCCCCGCGCTGAGCGGGGACGACCTGGCCCCCCGGTGACGACGCGACCGCGTCGTCACCGGGGGGCGTTCGTTTGACCGGGTGAGGCGTGCGGCGGGCACCGCACGGGACCCGGGAGCTGCCGATGCGGATCCGGCTGCCAGCGTCCGCGACGCGCGGTGGACGCTCCGCTGCGCCCGCCCGGCCACCGGGCCGCCGGGTGCTGCCGGCCGCCGTGGCACTCGCCCTGCTGACCCCGGTGTACGCCTGCCGTCCCGACCTCGGGCCACCCGGCGCACCGACCCCCTGGCCGCCCGGCACGGCCCGGCAGTGGCGGTGGCAGTGGCAGCTCACCGGGCCGGTCGACACCACCGTCGAGGCCGACGTCTTCCTCCTCGACCCGGTCCGGGTGAGCGCTGCCGAGACGGGCGCGCTGCGGCGGCGGGACCGGCGGTTGATCTGTCACGTGCCGGTCGGGATGTACGCCGGGAGCGACCCGGACGCCGACCGCTACCCGGCGGCGGTCCGCGGCGGTGTGGCCGGGCGGCCCGGGAGTCGTTGGGTGGACGTCCGGCGGTGGGACCTGCTGCGTCCCGTCCTGGCCGACCGGTTCCGGCTCTGCCGGGGCAAGGGTTTCGGCGCGGTGGCCCTCGTCGACGCCGACGGGTACGCCCACCGGTCGGGCTTCCCGCTCGACTTCGACGATCAGTTGATCTTCAACCGCCGAGCGGCCGGGCTGGCCCGCACCCTGGGCCTCTCCCCCGGCCTGGTCGGCGACGTCGCACAGGTGACCGCGCTGGCCCCGGACTTCGACTTCGCGGTCGACGAGGAGTGCGTCCGGCTGCGCCGCTGCGCCGAGCTGCTTCCCTTCGCCGACGCGGGCAAGCCGGTGTTCCAGGTCGAGTACGCCGGAGACCCGGCGCGTTTCTGCGTGACGACCGTCGGCTACGGCTTCGTCTCGATCCGCAAGAACCGCGCCCTGGACGCCTGGCGGGCACCCTGCCCCACCGCCCCCGGGCCGGCCCCCGGCCCGCCGGGCTGACCCGGACCGCGCGCTGCGGTCCGGGTCAGCCGCGCCGCCGGTCACGGCGCTGCACCACCAAACGGGCGGTCACCGGCGGCGGGTGGGCGGGGGCGGGACCGGCGGTCAGTGCGCCCCGACCAGCTCCGGCGTCGGGTCGGCCGGTGGGGTGGCAGGCCGGCTGCGCGCGCGCAGGAAGCGCGGCGCCCACCAGTTGGCCTCGCCGAGCAGGGTCATCACGGACGGCAGCACCACCGCCCGGATGATCGTGGCATCCAGCAGGATCGCCGCGGCCAGCCCGATGCCGAGCTGCTTCATGTCGATCGTGCTGAGCGAGGCGAAGATCGCGAACACCCCCACCATCACGATCGCCGCGCTGGTCACCACCCCCGCCGAGGAGGTGATGCCGTACGCCACCGCGTCGGCGTTGGACCTGCCGGCCCGGATGCCCTCCCGGATCCGGCTGACCACGAAGACGTGGTAGTCCATGGAGAGCCCGAAGAGCACCACGAAGAGGAACAACGGCAGCCAGGAGACGATCGCCCCCATCGAGGTGAAGCCGAGCAGTCCCTGCGCCCAACTGCCCTGGAAGACCAGCACCAGCAGGCCGTAGGCGGCCCCCGCGGAGAGCAGGTTGAGCAGGATCGAGGTGAGGGCCACCACGACCGACCGGAACGTCCAGGTCATCACCAGGAAGGTCAGCGCCAGCACGAAGGCCATCACCAGCGGCAGCTTCTCCCGGATGTGCCGGGCGTAGTCCTCGCTGGCGGCCACCCCGCCACCGACGGCGTACTCGACGCCGGGGATGCCGCGCAGCGCGGCCGGCAGCAGGTCGGCGCGGAGTTCGTGCAGCGACTGCACCGCCCGGTCGTCCCGGCTGGCGTACGGGGTGGCCACCTCCAGCACCGACACCCGGCGGTCCGCCGACACCTCGATCTTCGGGCCGTCCGCCTCGACCGGGGCGAAGAGCGGGTCGGCGGCGGCATCGCGGGCCAGCCCGGTCAGCGCGGCGTGGACCTGGTCGGCCTGTCCGGCCGGGGCCCGGACGGCCACCGTGTGACTGGTGCCGGTGCTCGGGAAGGCGGCGGTCAGCCGGTCGTACGCCTGCATGGCCGGGGTGGTCCGGGGCAGGTCCTCCATGCCGGGGAACTTCAGCTTCATGCCGAGCGCCGGGGCGGCCAGGGCGAGCAGCAGTCCCACCGAGACGATCAGGGTGGCCCGGGGCGCACGCAGCGCGGGCCGCAGCACCGCCGGCCAGAACCGGGGCCGGGCGGGCTGCCCGTGCCGGCCGGTGCGCGGCGCGGTGAGTCGCCAGAGCAGCGGCACCCTGGGCCGGTCCACCCAGCGGCCCAGCTTGGCCAGGAGTGCCGGCAGCACGGTCAGCGAGCCGGTCACCGCGACGGCGACCACCAGGATCGAGCCGACGGCCAGGGAGGAGAAGACCACGTCGTCGGCGAGCATCAGGCCGGCCATCGAGATGATCACCGCGAAGCCGGAGACGACCACGGCGTGCCCGGACGTCTCGGCGGCGATCTCCACCGCGTCCAGCCCGGACCGGCCCTTGGCCCGTTCCTCCCGTTCCCGCCGGACGTAGAACAGCGAGTAGTCCACCCCGACGGCCATCCCGATCAGCAGGATCACGCTGGCCGTGGTGTCCGTGGCGGGCACCAGGTGGGAGGCGAGGGTGGACAGTCCCATCGCGGCGGCCACCGAGGAGAGCGCCAGCAGCACCGGCACCCCGGCGGCGATCAACGCGCCGAACGCGACGATCAGGATGGCCAGGGTGACCGGCAGGCTGAGCAGCTCGGCCCGCTTGAAGTCCCGGCCCAGGGTGTCGTCCAGCGCCTGGTTGATCGACGGCCCGCCGACCTGCTCGATCCGCAGCTGCGGGTGGGCGGTCTGGACCCCGGCGGTGGCGTCGCGCAACGGCTGGACCCGGTCGGCGGCGGTCTGCGGGTCGCCGGCCAGGGTGATCGGCACCAGCAGCGCCGCACCGTCGGCCGACGACACCGGGGCACCGACCGATGCCACGCCGGTGACCTGCCGCAGCCGGTCGGTCGCGTCGGTCGCCGCGGCCTGCGCGGCGGCCCGGTCCAGGGTGCCGGTACGCGGGGTGATGAGGATGTTCTCCACCGCCGGATCGGTGAACTTCCCGTCGGCGACGATCACGTCGGCGTGACCGGACTCGCCGATCGCCTGGTCCGCGCTGGTGGCCTCGTTCAGGCCGGCGGCGCTGCCCCCGACGAAACACACCGCCACGAAGACCACCCAGAGCGCGATCGCGCGCCACGGGTGCTCGGCGCTCCACCGCGCCAACCGCACCGTCACCGGTCTGCCGCCCATCTCCGTCGGGCCCCCTTTCCGCCGGCGCCGCGCCGACCGTGCTGACGCTAGGGACGGCGGCGGTGGGGCACATCGGGGAACGGCCCCGGCCCGCCCCCGATGGCGCGGAGGCGGGCGGGCCGGGTCGACCGGGACGACCGAACGGGTGGATCGGCGGAAATCCGGCACCGGCACGGAGTGCCGTCGGCGCGGCACACCGGCGCAACCCCGAACCGGCTCGGGGTCACCCCCTGAGGGCACCCCGGGGGCGGGGCTGACAACGGGGGCAGCTGTACGACGACCGGTTCATGAACGCCTCCCGGCGGATCGGCGCCCCGCAACGGCGGCAGGGCTCCCCTTCCCGGCCGTAGGCGTTGAGTGACCGGTCGAAGTAGCCGCTCTCCCCGTTGACGTCGACGTACAGGTCGTCGAAGCTGGTGCCGCCCTGCTTGATCGCCTCGGCCAGGACGTCCCGCACGTGCCCGAGCAGCCGACCCGCGGCGGGGGCGGTCAACGCGTCGGTCGGGCGGGCACCGTGCAGCCCGGCCCGCCACAGCGCCTCGTCGGCGTAGATGTTGCCGACCCCGGAGATCAGCGTCTGGTCCAGCAGGGCCCGCTTCACCTCCGTACGGCGTCGGCGCAGGGCGGCGACGAACCCGGCGTCGGAGAATTCCGGGTCCATCGGGTCGCGGGCGATGTGCGCGATCTCGCCGGGCAGCTCGGCCCCACCATCGCTGACCGCGAGCCCGCCGAACGTCCGCTGGTCGACGAAGCGCAACTGCGGCCCGTCGTCGGCGAACCGGAACCGGACCCGCAGGTGCAGCTCGTCGGCCGCCTCGGCCGGCTGGAGCAGCAGCTGCCCCGACATGCCCAGGTGGCCGACGAGCGCGTCACCGCTGTCCAGCGGTAGCCAGAGGTACTTGCCGCGCCGCCGTACGTCGGTCACCGTCCGGCCGGCCAGCACGTCGGCGAAGTGCGCCGGGCCGGGGACGTGCCGCCGCACGGCCCGGGGGTGGCGCACCTCCACCGTCGAGATCCGGCGGCCGGTGACCCACTGGGCCAGCCCCTGCCGCACCGTCTCGACCTCGGGCAGCTCAGGCACGGCCCAGTCCCGCCTCGGCGGTCTCGTCTCCCGCCGGCTGCCCGGCGTCGGCGGGCCCACCCGGCCGGCCGGCGCCGTTCGACACCGCGGTCCCGTTCGACCCGGGCGACCCACCGGCCCCGGAGTCGAGGTCGGAGTCGGCGGCCGGGCCGGACCCGGCGGCCCCGTCCACCCCGGCGGAGCCGGTCGACGCGGCCGGGGCGAGGGGGTCGGGCTGCGCGGCGTCCGCACGGTCCCGCTCGGCCTGCGCGGTCAGCTCCCGCCAGGCCGCCTCGGCGGCCCGCTGCTCGGCCTCCTTCTTGCTACGGCCCTCGGACCCGCCGTAACGGTTGCCGGCCACCACCACCCAGGCGGTGAAGGTCTTCAGGTGATCGGGGCCGGTGCCCTCGATCCGGTACTCGGGCACGCCCAACCCCAGCGCGGCGGTCAACTCCTGGAGGCTGGTCTTCCAGTCCAGCGCGGCACCCCGGCCCGCCGACTCGGCCATCAGCGGATCGAACAGCCGGTGGATGACGACCGCCGCGGTGTCCAGCCCGTACTGGAGGTAGATCGCGCCGAGCAGCGCCTCCAGGGTGTCGGCGAGGATGCTCGCCTTGTCCCGTCCGCCGGTGCTCTCCTCCCCCTTGCCGAGCAGCAGATAGGCGCCGAGCCCGTCCGGGCCGAGCCCCCGCGCCACGTCGGCCAGGGCGCGCATGTTGACCACGCTGGCCCGCAGCTTCGCCAACTGCCCCTCGGGCAGGTCCGGGTGGTTGCGGAACAGCGCCGTGGTGATCACCACGCCGAGCACCGAGTCACCGAGGAACTCCAGCCGCTCGTTGGTGGGCAGCCCGCCGTTCTCGTACGCGTACGACCGGTGGGTCAGCGCCCGCTCCAACAGCTCGGCGTCGAGGGTCACCCCGAACGCCGCCTCCAGGTGGCTGGCGGGCGCGCGCCGCCGCTTGTCGTTCGTCATGCTCTTACCTCTGCTTCGTTCCCGCCGGCGGGGTACGCGGGCTCATGACCCGCGCGCCGGGCGACCTGTTCGTTCAGGACTGCGAGGCTGGCCGGCGCACGCCTGGTGCTCATGGCCATCCCTTCGGCTCGCGGCGATCTGCCGCGGGGTGCCCGGCGGACCCGGCCAGCGCCTCCCCGTGCTCCTGGTCGGTGCCGTCGCCGGTCGGCAGGCCGGCGATCTGCTCCCGGACCCGGTCGGTGGCCCGGCGACGCCACAGGTGGGCGGCCAGGGCGATGCCGGAGGCGACGTCGTCGGGGGTCGCCGCGCCGTGGCAGACCACCACGGTGCCGGCCACCCCGAGCAGGGCCGCCGCCCGTGGGGCGCCACCGCTGGCCGGTGGGCCCCCGGCCATCGCGTACGCCCCCTCGATGGCCTTGAGCAGCACGTTACCGGTGAAGCCGTCGGTGACCACCACGTCGGCGCGCAGGCCCAGCGTCACGTCGTAGCCCTCGACCAGGCCGACGTAACGGGCGTCGCAGGGCAGTGGGGCGGCGGCGAGCAGGGGGTCGGCGGCGCGGCGGGGGCGGTCCCCCTTGCCGGCCTCGGTGCCGACCGAGAGCAGGCCGACCCGGGGCGCGACGATGGCGTGCGCGACGGCGGCGTAGGCCGCGCCGAGCACGGCGTGCCGCGCCAGGGTGGCCGGGCGGGGTTCCAGCGAGCCGCCGACGTCGAGCAGGATCACCGGCCCGGAGACGGCCGGTAGGCTCGCCACCAGCGCGGGCCGGCGCACGTCGGTCCAGCGGCCGAAGCCGAGGGCGGCGGCGGAGACGGTGGCACCGGTGGACCCGGCGGAGACGAGCGCGTCGGCAGCGCCGTCGCGGACGGCGGAGACGGCCGCGCGGACGGTGCTGTCGGCGCGCGGCGCATGGTCGGCCGGCCCGGCGGCGGTACGGGTCGCGCGGATCGTGATCCGGGTTCGTTGCGCCGGGGTCAGGGCGTCGACCACCCCGGCCGCGACCTCGGTCGGGCCGACGAGCAGCAGGTGCAGGTCCGGGTCGGCGCGCACCGCCCGCAGAGCGCCGTCAACCACGACGGCGGGAGCTTCGTCCCCGCCGAGGAGGTCAACGGCGATCCGCGCGGTGCCCGGCCCCATCGGGACGCCGGCCGGAGCGGGCCGGCCGACGTCGGAGGGAGCCGGGGCACCGGGCGATCGCCTGGGTGCGCGCGCCACCCGACCTGTGGTCGGGGGTGTCACTCGGTGTCCAGGTCAGACCTCGAGAACCTGGCGGCCGTTGTACGTGCCGCAGACGGAGCACGCCGCGTGTCCCAGCTTGGGGGACTTGCACTGCGGGCAGGCCACGGTCGGCACCACGGCCGCCTTCCAGTTCGCCCGGCGGGACCGGGTGTTGCTGCGCGACATCTTGCGCTTCGGGACGGCCACGGTTCCTACTCCTCTGTACGGTTCAGTTGCGACAGGCTCGCCCAACGCGGGTCGGTCTGCTGGTGACTGTGGTCGGCCGGCAGATCGTCCCAGTGCACCCCGCACTCGGGGCACAACCCTGGGCAGTCCTCCCGGCAGAGCGGGTTGGTCGGCAGCGTGAGCACCACCGCGTCCCGCAGCGCCGGCTCCAGGTCGATCAGATCGTCCTGCATCCGGCCCACCTCGTCCTCGTCGGTCGTGTCGTCCGTGGTGCTGTTCGCGTACGCGTACAACTCCTGGACGTTCACGGCCACCGAGTAGTCGATCTCGCGCAGGCAACGGCCGCACTCGCCCTGGACGGGACCGGTGATGGTCCCGGAGACGAGCACGCCCTCGGACACCGACTCCAACCTCAGGTCGAGGTCGAGGTCTGCGCCCACCGGCACGGTGATCAACTCCACGCCGAGGTCTGCCGGTGCCGGCACGACCCGCCGATGCGTACGCAACGCACCAGGGCGACGCGGCAGGTCCCTCGTGTCGAGGACCAGCGGCGCCCTGGGGTTGAGTGATGAAGGCGAGTGTTTGGGCATAGTCAGACTCCGGCCGGTGAGAGGCCGACAAAAAAGGTTACCTGGGCGACCGCCGGATCGTCGAACCGGGGGCGACGCCCGACCCGTCCGTCGGTGCGATGAGGTGCCGCTCAGAAGGGTAGCGGGCGCTCCGCCTCCTCCCCACCGAAGGTGCCGATCTCCCGCAGGGCGTGCATCTTGTCCCGCCCACGCTCGATCGACGCCAGCGCCCGGGTGAGGAACTGCTCGAAGTTCGCCAGCGCGGTGTCGACGTAGTCGTCGACCTCCTCACGCAGCCGCTGCGCCTCGGCGCGGGCCTCCGCGATGATCCGGGCCCCCTCGTGCTCGGCGGAGACCGTGATCTCGTTCACCGACACCAGCCGGGCGTGTTCCGCCTCACCCTCGCTGATGATCCGGTCGGCCTCCCGCTTGCCAGCGTCCATGATCTTGTCCCGCTCCTCCAGGAGGGCGGCGGCGCGGCGCAGGTCGGCGGGGAGGTTGGCGCGCATCTCGTCGAGAGCCGCGATCATCTCGCCCCGGTCGACCATGCAGTTGTTGCGCGACATCGGGACGGAGCGCGCCTGCTCCAGCACGCCGATCAGTTCGTCGATGCGATCGAGCGGGTCCACCGGTACCTCACTCCTGTCGTTCGTCTGCCGACCTACATGATGCGGCCTGCGCCCGACTTCGGCGCTGCACCACATGATGTCGTGCCCCGACCACCACCGCCGCCACCACCCCGGCCCGACGCGCCGCCCGCGTCCGGTGGGCCGGGTGGACGGTCAGGGGCGCGGAACGGTCAGGCGGGCCTGCAACGCCTGCCGGACGGTGTCGGGAACGTGGGAGGAGATGTCGCCACCCCACTTGGCCACGTCCTTGACCAGGCTGGAGGAGAGGAACGAGTAGAGCGGATTGGTCGGCATGAACAGCGTCTCCACGCCGGCCAGGCCGATGTTCATCTGGGCCATCTGCAACTCGTAGTCGAAGTCGCTGACCGCCCGCAGGCCCTTGATCAGCACACTCGCCTCCTGCGCTCGGCAGAAGTCGACAAGCAGCCCACGGAAGGACGCGACCCGCACGTTGCCGTACGAGGAGGTCACCTCGCGGAGCATGTCGATCCGCTCCTCGACGGTGAACAGGCCGCTCTTCGACTGGTTCACCAGCACGCCGACGATCACCTCGTCGAAGAGCCGACTGGCCCGTCCGATGATGTCGAGGTGCCCGTTGGTGACCGGGTC
Source organism: Micromonospora matsumotoense (assembly GCF_900091525.1). GTDB lineage: Bacteria > Actinomycetota > Actinomycetes > Mycobacteriales > Micromonosporaceae > Micromonospora > Micromonospora matsumotoensis. The sequence continues at coordinate 213,538 of NZ_FMCU01000006.1, read as the reverse complement.
GAACGAGCCGGGACACACCGCACGTCTCATGATCGGCGACCGTACCAAAGAGTGGTCTCGCCGTAACGCCGGCTGCGTTCGGCGGTGATGCCCTGCACCCAGTCGACCGGTCCGCTGCGGGTGGACCGCTCGACCACCACCAGCGCGTCGGGGGCGAGCCAGGCGTGCTCGACCAGGGCGGCCAGCAGGGCGGCGATCTCGGCGTCGGGCACCGCGTAGGGGGGGTCGGCGAAGACCACGTCGTACGGCTCGTCGCCGGGGCCGGCCGCGAGCACGCCGGCCACCCTGCCGGTGACCAGCCGGGCGGCCGGGGCGGCCCGGAGCACGGCGACGTTCTCCCGGATCACCCGGGCGGCCCGGGGATCGGATTCGACCAGCAGCACGTGCGCCGCGCCCCGGGACAGCGCCTCCAGCCCGACCGCGCCGGAGCCGGCGTACAGGTCGGCGAAGCGCGCGCCGACCAGGTCCACCTCGGCGGAGACCGCACTGAACAGCGCCTCCCGCACCCGGTCGGAGGTGGGGCGGGTGCCGGCGCCGGGGGGTGCGGCGATCCGCCGACCGCCGAGCGTGCCGGCCACGATCCGGGTCACCGTCTCCCCCTGTGCATGCGTGTGACGCTACGCGACACGCGCGGCGGACGGACAGCGCGGTGCGCCCCGCCCCGGTGTTCAGATGATCACTTACGGTACATCAAAGATTTCAGATGCATAACAACACCCGTGGTGCCAGCTGTGCGCTATGTCCGGGTCGGCAGGCCCATTAGGGTCGGCCCGGTGCCGGCGCCGCTCCGCCGGCCGGTGCGCCGCACGGCGCCGTCGCGGCGCTCCGCACGCCCGCCGCGACCCGGCAACGCCGTCCTCGCCGCACCCTGACGCACCCTCACCCCGGGAGTACGCGTGATCCGTCCCCAGCTGTCGCTCCGGCGACCGCTCGCCGTGACCGCCGCCGCCCTGGCCGGCCTGGCCACGGTCCTTGCCTGCACCGCCCCGGCGAGCGCCAGCCCGGCCTCGCCGTCCCCCACGGCCACCACGGCGGTGTCCCCGACGCCCAGCGCGACGGCCACCACCCCGTCGGGCGAGCAGCCCACGCCGTCCTGCGTCGCCGCCGCCGACGCGCGTTACACGCACACCTTCGACGGTCCGGCGGGCCGCGCCTCGATCACCCTGACCAACGGCCCGCTCTGCCGGGGCGAGGAGCAGGAACTGGCCCTGGTGTCGTACGTGACGCCGTCGGCGAAGTTCGCCGTGCCGCAGTACGTGCTCGACAAGTCGATCAAGAAGTTCACCGGGGTCGCCCCGGGCGAGCTGGGGGTGGCCACCCTCGACTTCGCCGTCGAGGTGCCGAACTGCTACACCCAGGTCGACTTCGTCTTCGGCAGCAAGCTGATCGACCCGCTGACCGACACCAGCGACCGGTACGGCGACCGTAAGGTCGGCAGCCCGTCCGGCATCGGCGCCCGCTCCACCGGCCCGCGCGCCTGGTTCAACGGCGGCTCGGGCACCTGCTCGGCGGCGCCCGAGGTGATCGTCGAGTCCGACTGCGACGGCAACGTCGAGCTGACCCTGGTCAACCGCAGTGGCAACGCCGCGGCGACGTTCACCATCACCGGCAGTGGCGGCTTCACCGAGAAGGTGACCGTCCCGCTGCGCAAGATCGAGAAGCGGAAGCTCAGCGCCGGGGAGGCGCAGGAGATCACCGTGACGGCCGCCGGCATGAAGGACTTCACCGGCGGCTGGCAGAAGCCCGAGGACTGCCAGCAGCCCGGGGTCGGCACGCCCGACGCCAGCTACGAGTCCAGCTGCGACAAGATGATCTTCCGGATCAGCAACCCTGAGGACGGCACCCCGCTGACCTCCGTCTTCACCCCCAACAAGGGCGAGCCCAAGAAGCTGACCGTCGAGCCCGGCCGGACCGGCACGGTCAGCTTCCCCGCCCGCAAGGGCCTCACCGTCACCGTCACCGGTGACCTCGACTCCGGCGGCCCGCTCAAGTGGGAGCAGCCGAAGGACTGCCCGTCCACCGGTGGCGGTGGCGGCGGCGACCAGGAGGGCGGCCTCCCGGTGACCGGCGCGGCTGCCGGTGCCATCGCGGCCGGCGCGGCCACCCTGCTGGCGGCCGGCGCGGTGCTCTTCGTCGTCGCCCGACGTCGGCGGATCCGCTTCACCGTCTGACCCGCACCACGCCCGAGGGCGCGTCGACCGACCGGTCGACGCGCCCTCGGCATCTCCGGCTTGACACTGACGCAGCGTCAACCCCGGATGCTGACGCCATGTCAGCCGATCAGTCGACACCATCGCCGGCCCGCGGGCCCGCCATCCAGGTCCGGGGCCTGGAAAAGTCCTACCAGAAGTTGCACGTGCTGCGCGGGGTGGACTTCGACGTCACCCCGGGCAGCATCTTCGCCCTGCTCGGCTCCAACGGGGCGGGCAAGACCACCGTGGTACGCATCCTGGCCACCCTGCTCAAGCCGGACGGCGGGACGGCCCAGGTGCACGGTCTCGACGTCGTCACCCGGGCGGCGAGGGTGCGGGAGTCGATCAGCCTCACCGGGCAGTTCGCCGCCGTCGACGAGATCCTCACCGGCCGGGAGAACCTGGTGCTGGTCGCCCGGTTGCGGCACCTGTCGGACCCCGGTCGGATCGCGGACGACCTGCTCGGCCGCTTCGCGCTGACCGACGCGGCCGGCCGGCGGGTGTCGACGTACTCCGGTGGCATGCGCCGTCGCCTCGACATCGCGATGAGCCTCATCGGCGACCCGCCGGTGATCTTCCTCGACGAACCGACCACCGGGCTCGACCCGCAGGCCCGGCTGGAGGTGTGGCAGGCCGTCCGGGAACTCGCCCGGCAGGGCACCACCGTGCTGCTCACCACGCAGTACCTCGACGAGGCCGAGCAGCTCGCCGACCGGATCGCGGTCCTGCACCACGGGCGCATCATCGCCGACGGCACGCTGGCCGAACTCCGGCAGCTGCTCCCGCCCGCCACGGTCGAGTACGTCGAGAAGCAGCCGACGCTGGAGGACGTGTTCCTCGCCATCGTCGGCGACACCGGCACCGGCAGCACCGGCAGCACCCGCACCGACGCCACCGTGGCCGCCGTCCGCCCCGACGGCACGAGCAGCTGAGGACCCCCCGATGACCAGACACTTCCTCGGTGACACCGCCACCCTGCTGGGGCGGTCGCTGCGACACATCAGCCGCAGCCCGGACACCATCATCACCACCGCGATCATGCCGATCGCGTTCCTGCTGCTCTTCGTCTACGTGTTCGGCGGCGCGATCGAGACCGGGTCCGACCGGTACGTGAACTACCTGCTGCCCGGCATCCTGCTGATCACGGTCGTCTCGGGCATCTCCTACACCGCGTACCGGCTCTTCCTGGACCTCAAGGGCGGCACCTTCGAGCGGTTCCAGTCGATGCCGATCGCGCGCTCGGCGGTGCTCTGGGCACACGTGCTGACCTCGCTGGTCGCCAACCTGATCTCGCTCGTGGTGGTGGTGCTGGTGGCCCTCGCCATGGGCTTCCGTTCGGGGGCCGGCGTGCTGGGCTGGCTGGCGGTCACCGGCATCATGCTGCTGTTCACCCTGGCGCTGACCTGGCTCGCGGTCATCCCGGGCCTGACCGCCACGTCCGTCGACGGCGCGAGCGCGTTCTCCTACCCGCTCATCCTGCTGCCGTTCGTCAGCTCGGCCTTCGTGCCCACGGACAGCATGCCCGGCCCGGTGCGCGCCTTCGCCGAGCACCAGCCGGTGACCTCCATCGTGAACACCATCCGCGCCCTGTTCGCCGGGCAGCCGGTGGGCGGGCAGGTGTGGATCGCGCTCGCCTGGTGCGCCGGCCTCCTCGTCGTCGCGTACGCGGGCGCGATGGCCGTCCACCACCGCAAGGTCGGTTGACGGTGCTCCCGCGTCGGGCAGGCTGAGGCCATGTTGACGATCGGACGGCTGGCGTCCTACGCCGGGGTGACCATCCGCGCCGTGCGGCACTACCACCAGATCGGGCTGCTCGCGGAGCCGGAGCGCGACGCCTCCGGCTACCGGGCGTACGACGCGACCGCGGTGGTGCGGCTGGTCCGGATCCGGACCCTCGCCGAGGCCGGCGTCCCGCTGGCCCGGGTCCGTGAGCTGCTCGACGCCGACCCGGAGGCGTTCGCCGCCGCCACCACGGGGATCGACCAGCAGTTACGTGCCCAGATCCGCGCGCTGCAGGAGCACCGGCGGCGGATCGCCCGACTCAGCGGCGGTGACACCCTCGCCGTCCCCCGGGAGGTGGTCGACTACCTGGACCGGCTCCGGGCCGCCGGTGTGCCACCGGTCGCCGTCGAGGCCGAGCGGGACGTGTGGATCCTGATGGCGGCCCGCTGGCCGGACGCGATCCCGGCGATGATGGCCGACAAGGTGGCCCAGCTGGACAATCCCCAGGTCGTCCAGCTCTACCGGCTGGTCGGTCGGCTCGCGGAGAACTGGCAGGACGAGGAGTTGCTGCGCGAGACGGCCGACCTGATGGCCGAGATGTTCGCGCAGGCGGAGGCGAACGGCGAGCTGGAGCTGCAGGACGAGGTCACCCCCGACCCGGCGTTCGTCCGGCTGATGGACTCGTTGGCCGACGCCGCCCATCCCGTCGTGGGACGGCTGCGCAAGCTCGTCGCCGACCGGGGTTGGACCGGCTGGACCGTCGTCGAGAAACGCCGGTCCTGAGACGCCCCGCCGGGCCGGTGCGGCAAGGTGGCGGCGCCCGATCCGACGGCTGCCGCCCGACCACCGGCCCGGCGTGCTCACCCGGCGCGGGTGGTGGTCAGCCCTTCTCCAGGTATTCCGCGCGCTCCTCGTCGACCAGGGCGGCGACCGAGGCGGCCAACGCCGGGTGCCGCGCCAGCTCCGGGTCCTCCCCGACCAGGGTGAGCGCCTCGGCGCGGGCGTCCCGGATCAGGTCGGCGTCGCGCAGCAGGGACAGCAGCCGCAGGTGCGAGCGGTGGCCGGACTGGGTCGCCCCCAGCACGTCACCCTCCCGACGCTGCTCCAGATCCAGCTCGGCCAGCTTGAACCCGTCGGTGGTGGAGGCGACCGCGTCCAACCGTTCCCGCGCCGACGAGCCCTCGGCCGCCTCGCTCACCAGCAGGCAGAGCCCGGCGGCCGAGCCCCGACCGACCCTGCCCCGGAGCTGGTGCAGCTGGGAGACGCCGAACCGGTCGGCGTCCAGCACGATCATCACGGTGGCGTTGGGCACGTTCACGCCGACCTCCACGACCGTGGTGGCGACCAACACGTCCAGCGTGCCGTCGGCGAAGGACCGCATCACCGCGTCCTTCTCGTCGGCGGGCAGCCGGCCGTGCAGCACCCCGATCCGCAGCCCGTGCAGCGGCCCCTCGGCGAGCAGTGGCGCCACCTCGGTCACCGCCAGCGGCGGACGTCGCCCGTTGTCGTCCTCGCGGGGCGGCTCCTCCTCGGTTGCCGGCCCCTCACCGATGCGCGGGCACACCACGTACGCCTGGTGGCCGGCGGTGACCTCCTCGCGGACCCGCCGCCAGGCCCGGTCCAGGAAGGCCGGTTTCTCCGCCGCCGGCACCACGTGCGAGGCGATCGGGGACCGCCCCTGCGGCAGTTGGGACAGGGTGGAGGTCTCCAGGTCGCCGTAGACGGTCATCGCCACCGTGCGCGGGATCGGGGTGGCGGTCATCACCAGCACGTGCGGCGGCTGTTCGGCCTTGGACCGCAGGGCGTCGCGCTGCTCCACGCCGAAGCGGTGCTGCTCGTCGACCACCACCAGGCCGAGGTCGGCGAAGTCGACCCCCTCGTAGAGCAGGGCGTGGGTGCCGAGCACGATGCCGGCCCGCCCCTCGGCGACCTCCGCGAGAGCCCGGCGGCGGGCCGCCGCGCCCAGCGAACCGGTGACCAGCTCCACCCGGGTCGCGTCGTCGGCCGCGCCCAGCTCACCGGCCTGGGCCAGCGGCCCGAGCAGGTCGAGCATGCCCCGGTGGTGCTGGGCGGCGAGCACCTCGGTCGGCGCGAGCAGCGCCGCCTGACCGCCCGCGTCGACCACCTGGAGCATCGCCCGCAACGCCACCACCGTCTTGCCGGAGCCGACCTCGCCCTGCAACAGCCGGTGCATCGGGTGCGGTCCGGCCAGGTCGGCGGCGATCTCGACGCCGACGTCGCGCTGGCCGGAGGTCAGCTCGTAGGGCAGCCGGGCGTCGAACGCGTCGAGCAGGCCGCCTGCCCTGGCCGGGCGCGGGGTGGCCGGCCAGGATGCCGCCCGCAGCTTGCGCTGCACCAGGGTCAGCTGCACGGCGAACGCCTCGTCCCACTTGAGCCGGCGGCGGGCCCGGTACAGCTCCTCCTTGCTGGACGGCCGGTGGATCTCGCGCAGTGCGGTGCCGATGCCGACCAGTTTCCGGCCCACCCGCAGCCCGGTCGGCAACGGGTCGTCCGGCGGGGTGACGGTGTCCAGCACCACCCGGACGCAGCGGGCGATCACCCAGGTCGGCACGGCCGCGGCGGCCGGATAGACCGGAATCAGCGCCCCGGCGAACTCCTCGACCTCCTCGGCGGCGGCCACCTCGCCCTCGCCGCCCTCGCCGAGCAGGACGTACTCCGGGCCGTTGAGCTGCCGCCTGCCCCGGAACTCGGTGACCTTGCCGGCGAACAGCCCCCACCGGCCGGGGCGCAGCTCCCGTTCCCGCCACGCCTGGTTGCCGAAGAAGGTCAGCGTCAGCGTCCCGCCGGAGTTGTCGCCGACGGTCACCTCCAACAGGTTGCCCCGGCGTTGCCGCATCGGGCGTACCGCCGTGCGCTGCACCTGGGCCAGCACGGTGACCTGCTCCCCGACGTCCAGCGAACGGATGTCGGTGTGCTCGCCGCGCTCGTCGTATCGGCGCGGGAAGTGGTACATCAGGTCCCCGGCGGTGTGCAGGTCGAGGTGACCGGCGAGAGCCTTGGCGGTCTTCTCCCCCACCAGCTTCTTGAGCGCGGTGTCCACCGTGGCCGGCTCGGCCGTCGTCATTCGACCCCCACCAGGAGCGGATAGTGCGGTTGCCCGCCCGGGTACGCCTGCACCTCGACGAAGGGCCAGCGCCGGCTCACATGCTCCCGGACCGCCTCGGCGAGACCGGCCGGGGCGTCCGCGCCGGTGAGCAGGGTGACCAGCTCGCCGCCGCCGCCGAGCATCCGGTCGACCACGGCGGCACAGGTGTCGACGAGGTCGCTGCCGATCAGGTGGACCTCCCCCTCGACCAGGGCCAGCACGTCACCGGGGCGGCACGGGCCGGCGACGGTCAACGCCTCCCGGCTGGCGTGACAGACCTCGGCGTACCGGCAGGCGCCGGCGGCCTCGGCCATCGCGATGACGTCGTCGACGAACCGGCGCTGCGGGTCCCGGACGGCGAGCGCGGCGAGCGCCTGCACCGGCGAGCGGGTCGGCACCACGCTCACCTGCACCCCGAGCCGGTGCGCCTCCCTGGCGGCGGCGTTCGCCACCGCCTGGGTGTTCGGGTCGTTGGGGAGCACCACCACCCGGGCGGCGGCGGTGGCCCGGATCGCGTCCAGCAGCTCGCCGGTGGACGGGTTGCCCGGCACCACCATGGCCCCCTCGCCACCGAACAGTTCGGCGATGCCGACACCGGCGGCGACCACCACGGCGGCCCGGCCGTCGGCGGGTTCGGGCCGGGCGGCCGGCGTGCCCTGGTCGGCGAACCGGGTCACCGAGATCCGGTACGGCCGGCCGGCGGCCACCCCGGCCTCGACGGCCGCCCCGACGTCGTTGACGTGGACGTGCACGTTCCAGGTGCCGGACTCGGCGGGTGAGCCGCCGTCGCCCACCACCACCAGCGAGTCGCCCAGCGTGGCCAGTTCGGCGCGCATCCGGGTCACCGCGTCGTACGGGGCGTCGAGCAGGAACTGCACCTCGTAGGCGTACTCGGTGGAGCCGGTCTCCCGGACGGCGGTCAGCGGCGGGCGGACCGTGCGGGTCACCGGCGTCGGCCCGGGTGGGGACTCCCCCGTGACCACCTCGACCAGCGCGTCGAGCAGCAGGCAGAGCCCCCGGCCACCGGCGTCGACCACTCCGGCGCGGGCCAGTGCGGGCAACTGCTCGGGGGTGCGGGCCAGCGCGCGGGCGGCCTCCCCGGCGGCGGCCCGGACCACCGTGCGCAGGTTGTCGCTGTCGGCCTGCTCGGCGGCGGTCGCGGCGGCGGCGGCCACGCTGAGCACCGTGCCCTCGACCGGCCGGGCCACCGCGGCGTAGGCGGCGGTGGTGGCGTCGCGCAGCGCGCCGGCCAGCGCCCGGCCGGCGACGGTGGGCACGACGCCGAGGGCGTCGGCGAGGCCGCGCAGGAGCTGCGAGAGGATCACCCCGGAGTTGCCCCGGGCGCCGAGCAGCGCCCCCCGGGCCATCAACCGCAGCGCGTGGCCGTGTGCGGTGGCGCCGTCCTCCGGCAGGGTGCCGAGCCCCCTCGACAGCGCCTGCTGGGCCGAGGTGAGGGTGAGCACGAGGTTGGTGCCGGTGTCCCCGTCGGGCACGGGGTAGACGTTCAGGTCGTCGATCTCGCCCTGGTGCCGGCGCAGCGCGGCGAGACCGCTCGCGCACCAGCGGCCTACCGCGGCGGCGTCGAGGGTGTCCAGCACGGCCAGAAGCCTACTGGCGGCGGCCGACACCCGCCGGGGTCGGCCGGCGTGTCCCCGCGCCGGCCGGCGGCGACACCCCCGGGCTGTGACCGGCCCGGTCCGCGCGCCGCCCGGGGCGGTGACCGGATCGCCCGCCGCAGCGGCCCGGAAGGGCCGGTTGGTCGGGCCGGGGGTGCATCGGGTAACCTGGCCAGGTTGTCCGGGCAGCGCCTGCCGGCGACCTCATGAACGTATCAATCTCAGGAGTATCCCGTGGCTAGCGTCTGCGACGTCTGTGGCAAGGGGCCGGGCTTCGGCCACAACGTGTCCCACTCGCACCGGCGGACCAACCGCCGCTGGAACCCGAACATCCAGTCGGTGCGCACCCCGGCCGGTGGCGGCAACACCAAGAAGCTCCAGGTCTGCACCTCGTGCATCAAGGCCGGCAAGGTCACCCGCGCCTGACCAGGTAACACCTCCACCGCTCCAGCTCCGACAGTACCGGCGAGCCGTCCCGGCCCGCCGGTACTGTCGTGTCCCCGCCCCCGGTGGCTGACCCGTACGGAGGACGACCGTTGGACCTCGCCCTGGGCCGTGACGAGATGATCGTGGTGGGCGCCTCGATCGGCATGCTGCACTGGTTCGCCGAGGAGTTGCCGCCGGGCAGCGTGGTGCTCGTCGAGGAGCCGGAGATCATCGCCCGGCGGGACGTCGCCGGCACGGTGACCCGCCTGCCGGTGGTCTCCCGGGTGGTGGCGGCCCGCTACCAGACCGGCCTGGACGTCGAGGAGTTACTGGCCCGCGAGCCGGGACTGGCCGTCGCCCGGCTGGTGATGCCCGGCCTGGAGTACGCGGTCGGTGCCGCCGCCCGGCTCGCCGAACGGCTGGGCCTGCCCGGGGCCGGCCCGGAGGCCGCGGACGTCTTCTCCGACAAGCACCGGATGCGGCAGCTGGCCGACCGGGCCGGGCTGGCCAATCCGGCCTACGAACTGGTCGACTCCCCGCAGCGGGCGGCGGCGTTCGCGGCCCGGTTCGGTGGACGCTGCGTGTTGAAGCCGACCCGTCGCTCCGGCAGCCTCGGCGTACAACTGATCACCGAAACCGACGACGTGTCGGCGGCCTGGTCGGCGACCGCCACCCCGGAGGAACCGGTGGAGGCGGCCACCGACCTGCCCACCGAGGTGCTGGTCGAGCAGACCCTGGTCGGTCCGGAATACAGCGTCGAGCTGCTGGTCTCCGACGGCGAGGTGTGCTTCGGCAACGTCACCGACAAGCGGGTGCTGCCGGGCCGACGCCCGGTGGAGACCGGCCACACGGTGCCCTCGGCCCTGCCGGCGGCCGGCCGCGCGGAGCTGGTCGGGGCGGCCACCCGGCTGGCGGCGGCGGCCGGTTTCCGCACCGGCGTGCTGCACAGCGAGTGGATCGTCGCCGACGGGGTGCCCACGCTGGTGGAGTGCGCCGCCCGGCTGCCCGGCGACATGATCGCCGCGCTGGTCTCGGTGGCGTACGAGTGCGGTTTCATCGACGCCTACCTGCGGACGCTGCGCGGTGAGCGGCCCCGGCTCCCGACCCGACCCTCCGGGGCGGCGGCGGTGGAGTTCCTGCTGCCACCGTCGGGGACGCTCACCGCGGTGGACGGGCTGCGCGACGCCCGTCGGGTGCCCGGCGTCCTCACGGTGCAGCTCGACGTGGCGGTCGGCGACCGGGTCGGCGAGGTGACCTCGTCGGTGCGCCGCAGCGGGCACGTGCTGGCCTGGGGCGCGGACCCGGCCGAGGCGACCGCCGCCGCCCGCGCCGGTGCCGGCCGGCTCCGCTTCACCGTCGGCTGACCGTCGCCCGGCCGCCGGGCGCGGGTCAGAGCACCCGGCCGAACGACAGGCAGCCGGGGGCGTCGGCGTAGTAGCCGAAGTTGGCGATCCGCTCGTACCCCGCCGAGGTGTACAGGGCGACCGCCTCGGGCTGCCGGTCGCCGCACTCCAGGACGATCCGCTTGCGCCCGTGCCGCCGGGCCGACTCCTCGACCGAGGCGAGCAGGGCACGGGCCACCCCGCGCCCCCGGACGGCCGGCACGGTGTACATCCGCTTCAGCTCGGCGGCGTCCTCGCCGTGACTGCGCCACCCCGCGCAGCCGACCGGACCGCCGTCGAGTTGGGCGACGAGGAAGTCGCCGTGCGGCGGGACGAACTCGGTCGGGTCGATGGGGGTCTCGTCGCCACTGCCGCCGTAGCGGACGCCCAGGTCGGCCAGGGTCGCCCGGATCAACGTCTGCGCCACCGGCGAGTCGAAGCCCTGCGGCCGGATCTCGATCTCACTCACGGGTGAAGGGTACGACCGCTCCTTACCGGAAGTGCTCCCAGCCGGCCGGTCCGTCATATGCGTCACCATCGACGGTCACCCCGGCGCCCTCGACCACCCGGCCCACCGTCCGCCACGACGGCGGCAGGGCCACCGCCGGGGGGAAGGTCGCGACCAGAGCGTGGTCGTCGCCACCGGCCAGAATCCAGGTGTACGGGTCGACGCCGAGCGCCTGGGCGGCGTCACTCATCTGCCGGGGCACCTCGAAGCCGTCCCGGCGCAGGTCGACGCCGACGCCGCTGGCCTTGGCCAGGTGGCCCAGATCGGCCAGCAACCCGTCCGAGACGTCGATCATGGCGGTGGCGCCGAGTTGGGCGGCCTCCGGCCCGGCCGGATAGGGCACCTCCGGCCGCCGGTACGCCTCGACCAGCAGGCGCGGGGTGCGGAACCCCCGGGAGAGCACGGTCAGCCCGGCGGCGGCCCATCCGGTCCGGCCGGCCAGGGCCACCACGTCACCCGGCCGGGCGCCGGAGCGGACCACCGGTGGCCGGCCGTCCAGGTCGCCCAGGGCGGTCACCGCGATGGTCAGGGTGGCGCTGGCGGACATGTCCCCGCCGACCACGCCCGCGTCGACCAGCGCCGCCTCGGCGGCCAGCCCGTCGGCCAACTCCTCCGCCCAGGCGGTGTCCAGGTCGGCGGGGATGCAGAGGGCCACCAGCAGGGCGGTCGGGGTGGCGCCCATCGCGGCGATGTCGGCGAGGTTGGCCGCCGCCGCCCGGTGCCCGACGTCCCGGGCACTCGACCAGTCCCGCCGGAAGTGCCGCCCCTCGACGAGCACGTCGGTGGAGGCGACGACCCGCCGATCGGGGGCGGCCACCACGGCGGCGTCGTCGCCCGGCCCGAGCAGGCAGGACGATCCGTACGTCAGCCGGGCGGTCACCCGGTCGATGAGGCCGAACTCGCCCACGTCCGCGACACCCATGTCTTCCTTCCGACACGCTCGCTAGCTGCTTGACCTCGACCACCGATAGGGATCGCCCCTGCTCCGTAGGGTATTTTCACCCTTCGGGCCGCCCCTGGGCGGCGACGGACGGAGGTCGAGTCGTGGTACAGGCGTACATCCTCATCCAGACCGAGGTGGGCCGGGCGCGGGACGTGGCCGGTCTGATCGCGGACCTTACCGGCGTGGTACGCGTCGACGCCGTCACCGGGCCGTACGACGTGGTCGTCCTCACCGAGGCGAACACCGTCGACGAGCTCGGCAAACTGATCGTCAGCAACGTGCAGATGGTGCCCGGCATCACCCGCACCCTCACGTGTTCGGTGGTGCGCCTGTAAGTGGACGAGAAGACTTCCTCCCCAGAGACCCCGACCGACGCCGTACCCACCACCGGCCCGGCTGCCGGGCGGCCCTCCGCCGGCCCGGCGACCGACCGGGCCGCTGCCGGCTCCGCTGCCGACCGGCCCGTTGCCGGGGCCGGTGCCGCCGACGGCCGACGGACCGGTTGGGACCGGTCGACCCGTCGGGCCGCGCTCTTCGCCAGCCTGGTCGCCGTCCCGGTGACGGTGGCCGTGGCGGGCTTCACCTTCGCCAAGCTGTCCCCGGACCCGCCGGCCGCCGCGCCGAGCGCGTCGCCGACCACCCTGCGCGGCCAGTCCAGCACCCCGGTCGAGATGGCCGCCCCGGCGCTGGCCCAGCGGCCCGGTGTGGTGTGCCTGGCGCTGGTGTCGCAGTTGCCGGCCACCGTCCGGGAGCTGGCCCAGCGCCCGGTGACCGCCGGGGCCGAGCAGAACGCCGCGTACGGTGACCCGGCGTTGACCGTCGCCTGCGGGGGTCCCGAACCGACCGTGGACGCCACCGCCGACGTGTGGACCGTCAACGGGGTCTGCTGGTATGCCGCCGAACGGTCGGACGCCACCGTGCTCACCACGCTCGACCGGGAGACCGGGGTCACGGTGACGGTGCCCCGGGCGTACGAGGGGCCGTTGCAGTGGCTCACCCCGATCTCCGACGCGGTGGTCGCGTCCGTGCCGTCCGGCGGCGACAGCCCGTCCGGCTGCCGGCGCTGAGGCCCCCGCCGCCGCCCGGCGGCGGGGTCCCGGCAGCCGACCGGTGGCGACGACGACCAAAAAACCGTTTGACGGCACCGATAATCTGATCCTCCGTACCTGCGGCTGACCGCGGGTGGCGAGGGGGCCCTGCCCCCTCACCACTCAGGAGCCGTCATGCGCCGGGCGCCCGCCCTCTCGTTCCTCCTCGTCACCGTCTTCCTGGACATGCTCGGGCTCGGCCTGGTCGTGCCGATCATGCCGGCCCTGCTGAGCGCCGTCACCGAGGACGCCGGCGCCGCTGTCCGCTGGTCCGGCCTGCTCGGCTCGGTCTACGGCCTGTTGCAGTTCGTCGTCTCGCCGCTGCTGGGCCGGCTCTCCGACCGGTACGGCCGGCGGCCGGTCCTGCTCGTCTCGCTGAGCTGCCTCGGCGTCGACTGGCTGGCCCACGCCATCTCCCCCGGCCCGTGGACGCTGCTGCTGTTCCATGCGCTCGCCGGCGCCTGCGCGGGCACCTACACCGTGGTCAACGCGTACCTCGCGGACGTCACGGCACCCGAGGCACGGGCCCGCGCGTACGGGTTGGTCGGTGCCGCGTTCGGGCTGGGCTTCGTCGCCGGCCCGACCATCGGCGGTCTGCTCGACACCGTCGACGTCCGCCTGCCGTTCCTCGCCGCCGCCGCACTGTCCCTCGCCAACGTCGGGTACGGCTGGTTCGTGCTGCCCGAGTCGCGGCCCGGGGACCGGACGACCCCGTTGACCCTGCGGACGGCGAACCCGGTCAGCGCCATCGCCGTCGTCCTGCGTCGACCGGTGCTCGGCCGGCTCGGGTACGCCCGGCTCTGCGCCGACATCGCCCGGATGACCCACCAGTCGACCTGGACGTTCTTCCTCACCCACCAGTTCGCCTGGGGCACCGCGCGGGTCGGCGCGGTGCTGGCGGCGGGGGCGCTCGCCGGGGCGCTCTTCCAGGCCAGGGCCGTCGGGCCGATCGTGCGCCGGCTCGGGGACAAGCGGGCCGCGGTGGCCGGCGGGGTGCTCGGCGTCGCCGCGCTGGCGGGTACGGCGTTCGCCACGACGCCCTGGCTGCTCCACCTGCTCCAGGCGGTCGGCGTGCTCGCCTCGGTCGGTGGGGCCGCCGCGCAGTCGTGGCTCTCCCGGGCCGTCCGCGCCGACGAGCAGGGCACCGTGCAGGGGGCGCTGACCGGGATCGATGCCGCCGCCGAGACCGTGGTGCCGGTCCTGGTCGGCACGGCGTTCGCCTGGTCACTGACCCATGCGGCACCGGGCCTGGTCTTCGCCGCAGCGGCCGTCTTCGCGGCCGGGTCGACGCTCCTGCTGGCCACGACCCCCGACCTGCGACGGCCCTGAGCGCAGCGGCCGCGCCGCCGGGTCGGCCACCGTCGGCGGGCGGGCCGGACAGAAGAGACCAGGCCGGTGGGAAATGCGGTGGGTCGGCGGTGGTGAGCCGCCTCCGACCCACCGCAAGGGCCGTGATTGGGATGACCCGGTCCGGTGCCTGTCGTTTCATCCGGCCCCGTAGATGGGCACAGACCACGCACATCCACTCCTGCATTTGCGTCCCGTGGAAGTTCCACGAAACCGAGGGGGCGCCCCAGAACGATTTGGCCCATGCATGCTGATAGCTGAAACAGCAGACCGATTCCATTGGCTGGGAATGGGCAACTCCTGGCGCTGGGAAAGGCAGCCGCCGGCACTGGCCGACCCCGCGTTCGCCGCTGCGGTATTCGCCATTTCCAGCCGGATTCACCCGACGGGTCGGTCGAAGAACTCAACATTCTCCGCGATCCATAGTGGATCAAGCGATTGCCCTACAAAAGGCGCGCACAGCACCCTGCCGGCGACGATCAACATGACCTCCACCTGCAGAAACACCGGAACCTCGCCACCTCGGTCCGCCCCGGACCGGGCAACATCGACCCGGTCGACCGAAGGGATGGCCCGACAGTCGGCTGATCGGCGGACCAGCATGGACTGATCGGCCATTCTTGCCGCACGTCGATTGCCGTACCCGGAGCGAATGGCCGATGTGCCACCCCGTCCACACCCGACCGAGGACAACATTCTGGCCCCCGTCGGCTACAACCCTGTGAAGTGAACGTGAATGACATGTTTCGGCATCCTCGAAAAAGAGCACGTCAACACGGCTGACGCCGAGGGAACTCACCGTCAAGATCGGCGAAAACCACGTTACCGGAAGTTGACTCCGCGAGCTGGCCGCTAACACCCGACCATGCTTGCGTCAATGCTTCACATGCGACAGGATCGAGCGCGGAATCCGCGCGAACAATTGCTAGCCTTCGATAGCCACGCCCGCCGTCCATACAGGACCGGCGGCATTGTTCGTCTCCTCATCGGAGGTCACCACATGGTCCCCACCGGACCTACGCGCCGTCGCGCGAACCGATTCGCCCTCGCCGGGCTGACCGCGCTCACGGTCCTGCTCGGCACCCAGGCTCCGGGCCTCGCCCAGCCGCCGACCGCGCCGGGCACAGTGGCCCAGCCGCCGAGCGCACCCGGCCTCGGCCAGATCGCGAGCAAGAAGGAGGCCCGACCCGGACCGCTGCCCACCCGGTCCGGCACCGTCAAGGTCACCAAGCCCTCGTCGGGTGCCCGCAGCGGCGGCGTGGGCACCCAGGCGATCAACGACAAGGTCGCGCTCCGGTCGCTGATCGTGGCTACCAACACGGCGGACTTCGGCGTGGCCACGCTCACCACCACCCTCGACCGGGTCGGCGCGAGCTACGACATCATCTACACCGCCAGCCAGACCCTCTCGGCGAGCACGCTCGTCGACTCCAACGGGATCGGCAAGTACAACGCGATCCTGCTCACCAACAGCATGTTGATCTACCAGTCGGGCAGCAACTACCTGGAGGGCCTCAACAGCACGGAGTGGAACACCCTCTGGGCCTACGAGCGCAACTTCCAGGTGCGGCAGGTCGCCCTCTACACCAGCTACGGCACCTGGCCGGAGGACTACTGCCTCAACTCCGCCGGTGAGACCGCAGTCGGCGACACCGCCCTGCCGGTCTCGCTGACCACCGCCGGCGCCGGGGTCTTCGACTACCTCAAGAGCACCGCGCAGATCCCGTTGACGCAGTCGTACGTCTACAAGACGTCGATCAAGAGCGGTTGCAACGCCGACGCCCTGCTGACCAACGGCTCCGACGTGCTGGCCGTGCGCACGACGTCGACCGACGGTCGGGAGCGGATCGCCCTGACGTTCACCTCGAACCAGTATCTGCTCCACTCGGACCTGCTGGTCTACGGCCTGTTCCGGTGGGCCACCAAGGGCCTGCACTTCGGTGAGCAGAAGCACCACCTCAACGTCGACATCGACGACTGGTTCAGCGTCTCGGACCACTACCACGACGACGGCACCGTCGAGTACAGCCCCGGCTTCCAGATCAGCGGACACGACACGGTCAACCTCGACGCGAAGCAGACCGCGCTGCGCACCGCGCACCCGCTGGCGTCCGGGTTCACCTTCAACATCCCCTACAACGGCGCCGAGATCGACCCGTTCGCCGGCAGCACGTGCAGCCCGAACGGTGACGCCACCACGCTGACCGCCACCACGAAGTGCCTGAAGAACAACTTCCGGTGGCTCAACCACACGTTCACGCACCCCGCGCTGAACACGACGGACTACACCACCACCCACGACGAGATCAGCTCGAACCAGAGCGCGGGCAACGCGATCGGGCTGAACCCGCCGGCCACCGTGCTCAAGACCCCCGAGTACTCCGGCCTCGGCGTCTACAACAACTCCAGCGGCGTGCTCACCGACTACGGCCTCGCCGCGTCCAACCCGGACCTGATCGACGCGGCTGGCGACCTCGGCATCGACACGCTGGCCGGCAACATGTCGTTCGCCAGCCACGTCCCGGCGAACTTCAACGGGGCCAAGGCCCACCCGCTGGACCCGAGCATCGCGGTGGTGCCGTGCTGGCCGACCAACATCGCCTACCACACCACCAACCAGGCCGAGGAGACGCACTTCTACAACGCCTTCTACGGCCCGAACGGCCACTTCCCCTACTGGCCGACCGACCGCACCTACGCCCAGGTCCTGGACTACGAGGCCGGGGTGGGGCTGCAGCACGTGTCGTCCGGCTCGATCTACACGCACACGTTCCACGTCGCCAACGTGCGCGATTACGGCTCGGGCAACAGCCTGGCCACCGACTGGGTGGGCGCGGTGCTGACCAAGTACAGCTCCTACTACTCGGTGCCGCTGCTGAACTCGGCGTGGACCGACATCGCCGCCTACACCAAGGCGCGTACGGCCCACTTCGCCGCGCTCAGCGCCGGTGCGTCGGCGATCTACGACCGGACCACCGGTGAGATCACGGTGACCTCGCCGGCCGCCGGCTCGCTCCAACTCGGTGGCGTGACCACGACCACCACGGGTGCCGGCACCTACGGCACCGACGTCACCGTCCCGGTGACGCTGGCGGCGAGCACCCCGGTGACGTTCACCGCCGCTCCTCGCCTGTAGGGCGGGACAACGCAATCAGAACAGCAAAGGTAAACGGGAGCAATTGGTGAGGATCGCACTGGTCTCGGAGGGGACCTACCCCTATGCGATGGGCGGCGTGAGCATCTGGTGCGAGCAGCTCATCCGGGGGATGCCGGACTACCGGTGGGAGGTCGTGGCGCTCACCGTGGACGGCACCGAGGAACCGGTGTTCGAGCGACCAGCGAACCTCGACCAAGTGCACTCGATCCCGTTGTGGGGCGGTCGGCCGGCAGGCCGCCGCCCCACGCGGGGGGCGCTGGTCCCGTCCGGCCGCCCCGGCGCGGAGTTCATCGAGTCCTACGAGGTGTTCCTGCGGGCGCTGGTCACCCCCCTGGAGTCGACCCGCTCCCAGGCCGGCGCGGTCAACCGGAGCACCTTCCTGCTCGCCCTGCGCGGCATGTTCGAGTACGCCCGCGGCGGCGGCGACCTGGGCGCGGCCCTGCTGTCCAACGAGGCGCTGCGGATGATGTTGGAGGCCTGGCACACCCTGCGGGTCGAGGAGACCGGGCCCGCGCCCACCGTCGCCGACGCGCTGGAGGCGGCCTGGCTCATCTCGCACATGCTGCGGCCGCTGAGCGCGCCACCGGTGCGCGCCGACATCGTGCACTCGTCGATGAACGGTCTCTCCACGCTCGTCGGGATGGCGGCCACCTGGACGTACGGCACCCCGCTGGTGCTCTCGGAGCACGGCATCTACCTGCGCGAACGCTACATCTCCTACCTGCACGACGACGCGCCGCACCCGGTCCGGGTGCTGGTGCTGAGCTTCTTCCGCTCGCTCGCCGGGGCGGCCTACCTGATCACCGGCGCGCTCGCGCCGCACTCGCAGTACAACCGGCGCTGGCAACTGCACAACGGCGCCGACCCCGAGCGGATGTGGACGATGTACAACGGCGTCGACCCGGACGAGTTCCCGCCGGCAGCCGGCGAGCCGGACGTGCCGACCATCTCGTTCATGGGCCGGATCGACCCGCTCAAGGACCTGCACACCCTGATCCGGGCGTTCGCGCTGGTCCGCGAGGAGATCCCGAACGCCCGGCTGCGCATCTTCGGCGGGACGCCGGCCGCCAACAAGGTCTACCACGAGAGCTGTGCGGCGTTGATCGACGAGCTCGGGCTGACCGGGCACGCGGTCCTGGAGGGCCGGGTCGGCAGTGCCGTCGAGGCGTACCACGCGGGCAGCCTGGTCGCGTTGACCAGCATCTCCGAGGGCTTCCCCTACACGGTGGTGGAGGCGATGGCGTGCGGCCGGCCGACGGTGTGCACCAACGTCGGCGGGGTCGCCGAGGCGGTCGGTGACACCGGCTTCGTCGTCGCGCCGCGGGACGTCCCCGCGATCGCCGCCGCCTGCGTACGGATGCTCAACGACCGGGAGCTGCGGCTGCGCCTCGGGGCGGCCGCCCGGGACCGGGTGCTGGAGCGGTTCACCCTGCAACGCTCGTTGCAGGCGTACCGCGACATCTACGAGGGACTCGCCACGCCCCGCACCTCCCCCGCCCCGAAGCGGTTGCGCGGTCAGGCCCAGGGCTGGGTCCGCGTCCCGAACCGCACGACCCGCCCCGGGGTGGCGTCCGTCGCCGCCCGGCCCGAGCCGACCCCGGTCGCCGCCCGACCCGAGCCGACCCCGGTCACCACCCGACCCGAGGTGATGCCGGTCGCCGCCCCACCCGAGCCGACCCCGGTCACCGTCCGGCCCGAGGCGGTGCCGGTCGCCGCCCGGGTGCCCCGCCAGCGGGGGCCCGAGCAGTACTCGTCCGCCGCCTACCGGACCCACCACGACCCGAACTCGTCCGGGTCCGAGCTGCCGCAGCCCGCCGTAACCCCGCCCGCCGGGGCGCCGGACGACGAGCCGACGGTCGGCATCCTGCGCGCCGCCGGCGGCCGCTGATGGCCGACGCCAACGACCCGGACGTCACCGACCCGTTGTTCCGGCCCGTGGCCACCATGACCACCGAGGCGGGGCCGACCGCCGACGACCGGGCGGACGGGCCCGAACGCACGATCCTGCTGCCCCGGATCTCCACCGACCCGGTCGACGACCTGGTCGAGCGGGTCCGGCCCCAGCTGACCCGGGCGGTGGACGCGCTCCAGGTCGCCGCCGCCCTGGAGGCCGACGGGCACACCGACCGGGCCGCCCAGGTCGAGTATGGCTACCGGGACGTCTTCGTCCTCGCCCTGGAGGTGTTCCGGCGGTTGGGGCCGACGCCGGAGGCGGTGGACCGGCCGCGTACCGCGGCGACGCCCCACCCGGACCGGTGGGCTGACCTGCGGATCATCTCGCACGGCCTGCTCTACGTGCTGCCGAGCGCCGCGTTTCCGGCCGTGTTGTCGGTGGTGGGGCGGCCGGGCCTGGTGGTCGGCCTGATTCTCGCCGGGACGGTCGGCTGGATCTGGTCGGGGATGGTCGCCTACGCGGCGTTCCGCCTGCTCGGCCTCGGTCGGGCCCGCTCGGCCAGCCGGGTGCTGCGGATCGCCGCGCTGGCCGCGCCCCTGCTCGGCCTGGCCGCCGGTGCGGTGATGCTGCCCTACGGCGGCCTGCCGCTCGCCGCGATGATGCTCGGCCAACTGACGTACCAGTTGGCCAGCACGCTGTTGATCTTTTACCGGCGGGAGGGCTGGCTGGCCGGGGCGATGGTCCCGGCCGTGCTGGGCAGCGCGGTCTTCCTGACCACCGGCGGTGCGACCGCGCGGCGCTGGGCGGTGGGCGCGGCGGCCCTCGGCGTGCTGGCCGCCTTCGCCGCCGGACTCTGGGCCACCCGGGCCGCCGCGCGGGCCGGGGAGCCGACGCCCCGGGACCCGCTCTGGCCACCGGCGTCCACCCTGCTCGGCGTCGCCGGTTACGGGCTCTGTTCGGCGGCGTTGCTCTTCCACGCGCAGGCGCCGTACCTGCTGGGCCAGTGGGACGTCGCGGCGTCGGCGGTGCCGCTGATCCTGTCCATGGGGTTCGTCGAGTGGCGGACCAGCCGGTTCTGGGCGGGCGGGGTGGCGCTGTCCCGGCGGGCCCGGCTCCCGCGCAGCTTCGTCGTCGGGATCTGGCAGGCCATCGGCCGGGAGGTCGCGGCGTGCCTCGCGGTGCCGGCGGTGCTGGGGGTGCTGCTGCTCGCCGCGCTCGCCGGGCTGGGCGTGCTCTCCACCGCCGGAGTGGTGATGACGGCCGCACACGTGGCCCTCGCCGGGGCGTACTACCTGGCCTTCCTGCTCGCCGGTCAGGGCCGGTACGGCTGGCTGTGCCTGTCCATGACGGTCGTGATCGTGCTGCACGTCGGCCTGGGGGCGCTGCTCGGCGTCGCCCCATTGCTCGGGCAGGGCGGCAGCCCGGTCACCGACACCTCGCTGTACCTGGGCAGCGTGCTGCTGCTCCAGGCGCTGTTCGCGCTCGGTCTGTTTCCGGTGATCGGGCAGGTTCGGCACTACCGATAGTCCACTCGAGACCTATGGGGAGGTCCGGTTGCACGCGGTGATCCTTGCCGGCGGCAAAGGGGTGCGGCTGAAGCCGTACACCACGACGCTGCCGAAACCCCTGATGCCCATCGGGGACAGCCACTCGATCCTGCAGATCGTGCTCGACCAGCTCGCCTCACGCGGGTTCACCTCGGTGACCCTGGCGATCAACCATCTCGGCCCGCTGATCCGGGCCTTCGTGGGCGACGGCAACAGGTGGGGCCTGACCATCGACTACAGCGAGGAGGACCGGCCGCTGTCCACGGTCGGCCCGCTGTTCGGCCTGAAGGACCGGCTGCCCGACGAGTTCCTGGTGATGAACGGTGACGTCCTGACCGACCTGGACTACGGCGACCTGCTGCGCAGCCACCAGCTCTCCGGGGCCGGCCTGACCCTGGCGACCTCCGAACGGGTGCACCGGATCGACTTCGGCGTGCTCGACGTGGAGGCCGGCCGGGTGGTCGGGTTTCGGGAGAAGCCGTCGCTGCACTACCCGGTCAGCATGGGTGTCTACGGGATGTCCCGGCGGACCCTGGAGCCCTACCCGGCCGGGCTGGCCCTCGGCTTCGACCAGTTGGTGCTGGACCTGCTCGCCGGTGGTGACCCGCCGATGACGTACCCGTTCGACGGGTTCTGGCTGGACATCGGCCGGCCGGAGGACTACGACGAGGCGAACCGCTCGTTCCCCCAGCTCAAGCCGATCCTGCTGCCCAACCGACCGGGGCCGATCGAGGTCGCCGTCGGTGAGAGGGCCGACCCGCTGGCCGTCGCGGACCTGCCGGGCGTCGTGCGGGCCGGGGAGCTGACGTGACGCGGGTGCTGCTCTTCGGCGCGTCCGGTTTCATCGGCGGGCACGCCCGCGACGCGTTGGCGGCGGACCCCCGGGTGACCGAGGTGATCTGCCCGGGGCGGGCCGCCCACGACCTGCTCGACGGCACGCCGGCCGCACTCGCAGGGCTGCTGCGCGAGGTCGCCCCCGACGCGGTGGTCAACTGTGTGGGAGCCCTCACCGGCTCCGCCGCCCAGTTGGTCACGGCGAACACGTTGGTCGCGGCGAAGCTGCTGGCGGCCACCGCCGACGCGGCGCCGCAGGCCCGGCTGGTCCGGCTCGGCTCGGCCGGGGAGTACGGGCCGGTGCCGGACCGCGTCCCGGTCACCGAGGAGGCCCCGGCCCGGCCGGTCAGCGAGTACGGCGTCAGTCACCTGGCCGGGACCCGCCTGTTCCAGCTCGCCGGGGAGGCCGGCCAGGTCGACGCGGTCTCGCTGCGGGTCTTCAACCCGATCGGTCCGGGCATGTCGCAGGAGAACCTGCTCGGTCGGGCGGCGGCCCGGTTGCGGGCCGCGCTGGCCGACGGGGCCACCGAGATCACCCTGGGGCCGCTGTCGGCGTACCGGGACTTCGTCGACGTGCGGGACCTCGCCACGCTGATCGTCGCGGCGACGCTCACCCCCGGACTGCGGCACCGGGTCGTCAACGCCGGCAGCGGCCGGGCGGTCACCGCCCGGGAGGCGGTCGGGTTGCTGGCCGGAGCGGCGGGCTACGACGGCCGGATCCGCGAGGCCGGCGTCGGGCCGCAGCGCTCGCAGGCGGTCGACTGGATCCAGGCCGACATCGGTCGGGCCGGCGAGCTGGGCTGGTCGCCCGTGCGCGACCTGGAGACATCGATCAAGGACATCTGGGCCGCCGGCGAGGCGCGGTGAACCGCGCGGACCGCTCCCCCATCACGACACACCCGCAAGAAACGAGAGGACACCGCATGAGTACGAAGATCGGGGTCGTGGGCCTGGGCTACGTGGGGCTCACCCTCACCGCCGCCCTCGCCGACAAGGGCTTCACGGTGTACGGCGCGGACGTCTCGCCGGCGGTGCTGGACGCGCTCTCGCACGGCCGGCCGCACATCTTCGAGCCCGGCATCGAGGACGTCTTCGCCGCCCACCTCGGCAAGAGCATCCACGTCGCCGCCGACCTGCCGAAGGACACCGTCGACGTGGCGGTGATCAGCGTATCGACGCCGGTGGACAACATGACCCACCGCCCCAACCTGGCGAACCTGGCCGCCGCCGCCCGGGTGGTGGCCGGCAGCTGCCGCCCGGACACCCTGGTGGTGGTGCGCAGCACCGTGCCGGTCGGCACCAGCCGCCGGGTGGTGCTGCCCGAGTTGCAGGCCGTCTGGGGGGAGCGGGTCCGGCTGGTGATGGCCCCGGAGCGCACCATCCAGGGGCAGGCGCTGCGGGAACTCGTCGAGCTGCCGCAGGTGGTCGGCGGCCTGGACGACGAGAGCCTCGCCGCCGGAATCGAGTTCTTCAACGGGCTGGCGCGCACCGTCGTCCCGGTCTCCGGGTTGGAGACCGCCGAGTTGGTGAAGCTGTCGAACAACTGCCACACCGACCTGATCTACGCGTTCGGCAACGAGATCGCGCTGATCGCCGAGCGGCACGGCCTCGACCCGCTGGAGGTGATCCGGGCGACGAACGTCGACTACCCGCGCCCGGATCTGGCCAAGCCCGGGTACGTGGGCGGCGGCTGCCTCTCCAAGGACCCGTACATCATGATCGACAGTGCGGGTGACCGCCGGCCGTTCCTCGTCGGCAAGGCCCGCCAGCTCAACGAGTACCTGCCGATCCACGTCGGCGAGACCGTGGTCCGGATGCTGGTCGAGGCGCGCGGGCGCAGTCTCGGTGCCCGGCTGGCGGTGCTCGGCTGGGCGTACAAGGGCTGGCCGGCGACCGACGACATGCGTGGCACCCCGATCGAGCCGATGATGCGGGTCTTCTCCGCCGCCGGGGTCACCGTCCTCGGCCACGACCCGATGGTCACCGACGACGTGATCCGGCAGTACGGCGGCGAGCCGGTCAGCCTGGACAAGGCGTTCACCGAGGCGGACGCCGTACTGATCATCAACGACCACCCGGACTACCGGGCGCTGCGGGTGCCGGAGGTGCTCGGCGCGACGCCGCCGGCCTTCGTCTACGACTCGTGGCGGGTGCTCGACGGCGATGCGGTCATGGCCGCCGGGGTCCGCTATGCCGGACTCGGCTACCTGCCACCCGCGCCGACCGGTCCGGGCGACGACGGCGGTGCGGTCGGCGCCGTTGCCGGTGCGGGCGCGTCGGCCGCCGGGGCGGTGTCCGCATGAGGGCCCTGCTGCTCGGCGGCGCCGGCTTCATCGGCCTGCACCTCGCCCGCCGCCTCGTCTCCGACGGTCACCAGGTGACGATCGTGGACGACTTCTCCCGGGGCCGGGACGACGCCGACCTCGACCTGCTGCGCGCCGATCCGGCCGTGCAGGTGGTCTCCGGCGATCTGACCAGCCCGGCCACCTGGGCCACCCTGCCCACCGGCTGGGACCAGATCTATCTGCTCGCCGCCGTCGTCGGGGTGCGCAACGTGGAGCAGGACCCGGCCCGGGTGATCCGGGTCAACACCCTCTCCGCGCTGCACCTGCTCGACTGGGTGGCCCCGGGTGAGCGGGTCTTCTTCGCCTCCACCAGCGAGGTCTACGCCGGGGGCGTGACGGCCGGGGTGGTGCCGGTGCCGACGTCCGAGGCGGTGCCGACGATGATCTCCGACATCGCGGCCCCCCGCTTCGCGTACGCGGCCAGCAAACTGCTCGGCGAGGCCGCGTTCCTGCACACCGCGCGGGCCCGGGGCTTCGAGACCGTGGTGGGCCGGTTCCACAACGTGTACGGCCCCCGGATGGGTGCCGACCACGTCATCCCGGAGATGTCCCTGCGCGCCCTGCGGGGGGCCGATCCGTTCCCGGTCCCCGGCGCCGACCAGTACCGGGCGTTCTGCCACGTTGACGACGCGGTCGAGGCGATGCTGCGGCTGATGGGGGCACCGGCCGCCGCCGGTCAGATCGTGCACATCGGCAACGACCGGGAGGAGACCAACATCGGCGACCTGGCCAAGCTGGTCCTGCGGGTGGCCGGGGTGAGCCCCGCCATCGCGCCCGGGACCGCGCCGCCGGGATCGGTCGCCCGCCGCTGCCCGGACCTGTCCCGGCTGCGGGAGCTGACCGGCTACGAGCCGAGCGTCAGCCTGGAGGAGGGCGTCCGCAGCACGTTCGCCTGGTACCGGGAGCACGGGTGGGCGTGATGAGCCGACGCCCCATCTGCTTCTACTACGGCGACGGCCGCCTGCCCGAGCTGTCCCGGTACGTGCGGGTGGTCCTGCAACCGGACTTCTACCGGTCGGCCGAGCTGCGCTACCTCGCGGAGCAGGACGTGCAGACCCTCGGCTACCTGTCGCTGTCGGAGGACCAGGGGCCGCCCGCGCCCTGGCAGCGGCAGGAACGCAACCCGGACTGGGGCGGCGCGTTCGTCCACGTCGACCACCCGGACTGGGTGGCGCACGTGGTCGGGCAGGCCAAGCAGGCGATCGCGCAGGGCTTCGCGGGGCTCTTCCTGGACACGCTCAACGTCGAGCTGACCTTCCCGGAGGACGTGCCGCACCTGCTCACCCTGGTCGCCGCCATCCGGGAGGAGGCCCGGCCGGCGTACCTGCTGGCGAACCGGGGTTTCGGCATGCTGCCCCGGCTGGCCGAGATCGTCGACGGGATCGTCTTCGAGTCCTTCTCGGCCCGGTGGACCGACCAGGGCTACGCGCCGTGGCCGCCCGACGTGCTGGAGTTCCACGCCCAGATCGCCGAGCAGCTGCTCCAGTTGGAGCTGGACCTCTACAGCCTCGACTACGCCGACAGCCAGGGGTTGACCGACTTCGCCGAGCGCCGGGCCCGCCAGTTCGGGCTCCAGTCCTCGGTCAGCGACCGCGCCCTGTCCCGTACCTGACCACCCCAGCCGGGGTGGCCGCCCCGGCGGGTCGGGTCTGGTCCGGGCCCGACCCACCTCGAACACCCGCCCCCGCCGGGCCGGGACCGGATCGCGCGTCGGCACCACGCGCGACCGTCTCCCACCCGACGGGGGCGGGGTTGCGGGCGGCAGGCGAACGGCGGGTCAGGGCTTCGCGGCGTCGAGCGCGGGGGCGAGCGGCAGCAGGGCGGCCCGGACGAGGTCCGGCAGCGGCCCGGACGGCACCACGAAACCGGCCATCGACGGCACCTCGGTCGCGCCGTGCAGCCACTGCCGGAGCGCCACCCTGGCCGCCGCGCCGACAGCGGCGGCGAGCACCTGGGCGGCCAGGGGTCCGATGCCCGGACAGCGGGTGGTGACCGCTGCGGCGAGCGGCTCCTCGAACGTGGTGAGGGCCTCGACGTAGCAGGCGCGCAGCGCGGGGCTGGCGGCGATCATCAGCAGCGCGGCGGGCGGGTGGTCACCGGGGTCGGTGTACAGCCCCGCGACGGCGTCGATGACCGCGTCGCCGAGACCGACCCCGGCGGGCCGGGCGAGCACGGCCGCCGCCGCTGTCGCCGCACGGTCCGCGGCGACCCCGGCGACGATCGCCTGTTCCCGGCTCGCGAAGTAGTTGTTGTAGGTCCGGGGCGACACGCCGGCCGCCTGGGCGATCTCCTCGACGCGGACGTTGTCCGGCCCCCGCTCCAGCGCCAGGCGCAGCGCCGCCGACTGGAGCGCCTCGGGGACCGTCTCGACCATCTGCTGACCGACCCCAACGGCCGCGCCGAGCGCATGGCCGAGATCAGTGACCGCCTCGGCCGGTTCCTGCGCAGCACCGTGGCGGCGGTCCGCGAACGCTTCCACGGGAAGGTCACCTACGCCGCGATCCCGTTCGAGGGCGTCGACTGGGACCTGTTCGACGTGGTGACCCTCGAACTCATCCGGTCGGCCGAGGTCGCCGACCAGTTCCGCGACGGCGTACGCCGGCTGGTCGACCAGCCCAAGCCGGTCGCCGTCACCGGCTTCGGCACCGCGACCTGGCGCGGCGCGGGTGATGTCGCGCCACGCAGCATGGAGATCATCGAGTACGACGCGACCAGCGGCACGCCCCAGCGACTGAACGGGGTGTACGAGCGCGACGAGGACGGTCAGGCCGCCTACCTGCGCGAACTGCTCGACATCTTCGACAGCGAGGGCGTCGACAGCGCCTTCGTCCACCTCTTCGCGTTGCCCAGCCTGCCGCACCGGCCGGACGGCGATCCCCGGTACGACCTCGACCTCGCCAGCCCGGGATCGTCAAGGTGCTCGACGGCCGCACCGGCGACACGTACCCCGGGCTGCCCTGGGAGCCGAAGGCCGCGTTCGCCGCCGTCGCCGAGCACTACTCGCGCCAGCCTGCGGCCGACCGGCACGGCTGAACGGACGCGGTCCGCCCGACGGGCGGTGCCCGGGATGCCGGACACCGCCCCTCACCGCAGGCGCAGCCCCGCGACGAGGAGCCCGACCATGCGGCGGGCGTCGTAGTGGGGGGCGCGGCCGGCGCAGAGGTTGCCGACGGCGAACAGCAGTTCCTCAGCGTTGGTGTCGGGACGGATCTCGCCGGCCTCGGCGGCGGCGTCGAGCAGGTGGGCACACGCGGGGACGAGGTGGTCGAGGAAGTACCCGTGCAGCGTCTCGAAGGCGGCGGAATCGGAGTTCAGCGCCTCGGCGAGGCCGTGCTTGGTGGCGAGGAAGTCGACGAAGAGGTCGATCCAGGCGGTCAGGGCGGCGTGCGGCGTACCGCTGGTGGCGAGCAGGGTCGGCGCGGCCTCGGCGCACGCCTGCACCTGGTGCCGGTAGACGGCGACGATGAGGTCGGCCCGGGTCGGGAAGTGGCGGTAGATCGTGCCCACGCCGACGCCGGCCCGGGCGGCGATGTCGCGTACCGGTGCATCGACTCCGGCGGCGAGGAAGGCTGCGGCGGCAGCCGCCAGCAGGGTCGCCTCGTTGCGCCGGGCGTCGGCCCGCTTACGCGGGGTCGATGTCCCCGAACCGCGGTCGCTGCCAGCCACCGTGCCCGCACCCCCTTGGCAAACGGAACATCGTTCCGTATATTCCTTAGCGGAACGCGGTTCCGCTTGACCCCATGATGCCAGAGCCCCCGGCTGGGGACCAGGCCGCGTCACCATCTCCCTGCCCCCATCCCGCCCGGAGGAACAGTCATGCACTACCGCACCCTCGGCCGCACCGGCGTGCAGGTCAGCACCCTCGCGCTCGGCGCGATGAACTTCGGTGCCATCGGCCGGACCAGCCAGGACGAGGCCACCGCGATCATCGACGCCGCCCTGGCGGGCGGGATCAACGTGATCGACACCGCCGACCGGTACAGCCAGGGCGAGTCGGAGGAGTTGGTCGGCCGGGCGATCGCCGGCCGCCGCGACGACATCGTGCTGGCCACCAAGGCGACCATGCCGATGGGCGACGAGCGCAACCACCAGGGCAGCTCCCGACGCTGGCTGGTCACCGCGCTGGACGACAGCCTGCGTCGGCTCGGCGTCGACCACGTCGACCTCTACCAGATCCACCGGTGGGACCCGACGACCAGCGACGAGGAGACCCTGTCCGCGCTGACCGACCTCCAGCGGGCCGGCAAGATCCGCTACTTCGGCTGCTCGACGTTCCCGGCATACCGGCTCGTGCAGGCCGAGTGGGCCGCCCGGGAGCACCACCTGGGCCGGTACGTCACCGAGCAGCCCAGCTACTCGATCCTGCAACGCGGCATCGAGGCACACGTCCTGCCGGTCACCGCGCAGTACGGGCTGGGCGTGCTCGCCTGGAGCCCGCTCGCCTCCGGCTGGCTGTCGGGCGCGGTCCGCGCGGGCCGGGAGATCAGCACCCACCGCGCGGACGTCCTGCCGCAGCGCTTCGATCTCACCATCGCCGCCAACCGGGCCCGGCTCGACGCGGTCGAACAGCTGGCCAAGGTGGCCGACGGGGCCGGGCTGACCCTGATCCAGCTCGCCCTCGGGTTCGTCACCGCGCACCCCGCCGTGACCAGCGCGATCATCGGTCCCCGCACGATGGACCACCTGCGGTCCCAGCTCGCCGCCGCCGACACCGTGCTCACCGCCGACGTGCTCGACGCGATCGACGCGATCGTCGCCCCCGGCGTCGACCTCGCCCCGGACGAGAAGCACGACACCCCGCCGGCCCTGCTCGACCCGGCGCTGCGCCGCCGCTGAGCGCCGACACCGGGCGGTCGGTGCGCCCGCCCCACCGGCCCCTGACCGCCGTGGCCCAGCTCCGCTCCGCCCGGGGGTACGCCGTGCCCACCGGCGTGGCCCGACGCCGTGGCCCGACGACCGTTGGACGAGCCCGGCGGGGGCTGGCCGGCCCTACCGACGGCTACGCCCCGGCCGGTCAGCTCACGCAGAACACGTTGCCTTCCGGGTCGTGCATCGTGACGTAGTAGAAGAGGTCGGCCGGGTCGTCGCCCCGGGTCCGGCGCTGGACGGTCGCGCCGATGGCGACCAGCTCGGCCACCTTCGCCTCGACGATCTCGATCCGCTGCGCCTGGGGCAGGGCGTCGTCCCGGCCGGTGGGGTAGATGTCCAGGTGGAGCCGGTTCTTTCCGGCCCTCGCCTCCGGCACCCGCTGGAACCAGATCGGTGGGCGCAGCCCGGCCGGGTCGAACAGCCGATCCTCGAATGCCGCTTGCCCACCCAACCGGCCGCGGAAGTGCGCGTGCCAGGTGGTCTGCGGCTGCGTCGGCGGCGTCGACTGGTAGCCCAGCGCCTGCGCCCAGAACCGGGCCAGCAGGGACGGGTCGTTCGCATCGATCGTCAGCTGCCAGAACACCATGTCCCCACCCTAACCGTGCGGCAGACAACGCCCGGCAGCGAGAGCGCCGGTGCCCGGCACAGCTCGGCACGGGCGGGTCCGCCACCTGTGGTCCACTGCCGGCGACCCGCCCCGGGGGCCACCTACCGGGTGGGCTGGGCGGCAAGGGGGAAGGTGACGCCGGTCAGTTCCTCGGAGACCGTCCACAGGCGACGGGCGACGTTGCCGTCCCGGGCGGCCTTCGACCGGCCGACGAGCTTCGGCGCACCGCGCCCTTCGAAGAAGCCGTCCGGCCCGGCGTAGCTGCCGCCCGGGACGTCGGCCACCGCCGCGTAGAGGGTGGGCAACGCGCCGTCGTCGCCGCTCTGCGCGAAGCGGTTGACCAGTGTCGTCTGGAGCCGTTGCCGCAGGGAGCGATCGTTGGCGAGGTGCCCGAGCAGGTTGGTGGCGGCCAGGCCGGGGTGGGCGGCGGTCGCCAGCACCGGCGAGCCGACCTCGGCGAGGCGGCGGTGCAGTTCGGCGGTGAACAACAGGTTCGCCAGCTTCGACTGGGCGTACGCGGGGAACGCCCGGTAGGGCCGGCGCTCCCAGTTGGGGTCGGCGAAATCGATCTTTCCGGCCCGGTGCGCGGAGGAGGCGACGGTGACCACCCGCCCCTGGATCTGGGGCAGCAGCAGGTTGGTGAGCGCGAAGTGCCCGAGGTGGTTGGTGCCGAACTGCAGCTCGAAACCGTCGGCGGTACGGCCGAGCGGCGGGATCATCAGCCCGGCGTTGTTGATCAGCAGGTCGATCGGCCCGACGCAGCCCTCGGCGAACGCGCGCACCGAGGCGAGGTCGGCCAGGTCGAGCCGCCGCACCTCGACGTCGCCGGTCATGCCCGCAGCGGCGGCCTGGCCCTTGGCGAGGTCGCGGGCGGCGAGGACGACGCGGGCACCCCGGGCGGCGAGCGCCCCGGCGGCGACCCGGCCGATGCCGCTGTTCGCGCCGGTGACGATGACGGTACGGCCGGTCAGGGTGGGGATCTGGGCGGTCGTGAATGTTGTCATGGCCAACAATGTATACGGCGACAACAATGTCGGCAACGACGACATCTTTCCGGCTACCATGACCGTCGTGCCCGCGTACCACCATGGAAACCTGCGGTCGACGCTGCTCGCCGCCGCCGAGAGCAGCCTGCGCCAGCACGGCGCGGGCCAGCTCTCGCTGCGCGAACTGGCCCGGGAGGTCGGCGTCAGTCACGCCGCGCCGCGCCGGCACTTCCCGGACCGGCAGGCGCTGCTGGACGCCCTCGCCGAGGCCGGGTTCGCCCGGCTGCACGCGGAGCTGCGCGCGGCGCTCACCGCCGCCGGGCCGGACTTCGGGCCGCGCCTGCACGCCATGGCCGCCGCCTACCTGCGGTTCGCCACCGAGGACGCCGCCCTGCTGGAGCTGATGTTCACCGCCAAGCACCGGGAGGGGGCCGACCATCTCGTCGTCGCCGCCGCCGGGCCGTTCGGGCTGATGCACGAGTTGATCGCCCAGGGGCAGGCCCAGGGCGTGCTGGAGCCCGGCCCCCCGGAGCACGCCGGCATCGTGCTGTTCGCCACGTTGCAGGGCATCGCCACCCTGGTCAACGGCAACCTGGTGGCAGCAGAGCTGCTCGACGGGATCACCCAGACCGCCGTCAACCAGTTCATGCGGGGGTCCCGCCCCCGTTAGCGGGCGACGTCAGCCGCCGAGCGGCGAGATGCGGGTCACGTTCGGACGTGTCACCGGGCGGTGGGCTGCCCCGTCTCAGGGGGTGTAGCCATGAACGACCGCAGAGGAGCACATCATGGACGCCCGACTGAACTTCCTCGCCGCCCCGACCGCCGGCAGGGCCCTCAAGCACATGATGTCGGCGGGCAAGGCGTTGAAGGAGTCACCGCTGCCGACCGCCACCCAGGAGTTGGTGGCGCTGCGCGTGAGCCAGATCAACGGCTGCGCCGTCTGCGTCGACATGCACACCAAGGACGCCGCTGCGGCGGGCGAGACGTCGGTGCGGCTGAACCTGGTCGCGGCCTGGCGGGAGGCCACGGTGTTCACCGAGGCCGAGCGGGCCGCGCTGGCACTGGCGGAGGAGGGAACCCGGGTGGCGGACGCGGCCGGCGGGGTCAGCGACGAGGTGTGGACGCACGCCGCCAAGCACTACGACGACGAGCAACTGGTCGCGCTGGTGTTCCTGATCTCGTTCATGAACCTGGCGAACCGGATGAACATCATCACCCGGCAGCCGGCCGGCGCCTACCAGCCCGGACAGTTCCACTGAACGCATCACGGCCACCGGCTCGGGGGGCTCTCTGGCGGACCCCGGGCCACCGGGCCGCAAGCCCGTTCCGGCGCGGACGGGTGCCCCGGGTGGGTCGGTCAGGCCAGGCTCACGAGGACTTCGGTCAGCTCGGACGGGGTGCCGTGGAGGCGGCACATCTGGTCGATGTCGAGTGCGCGCAGCGGCGTCTGCCCCGCCTCTACTCGGTACATCGTGGCGCGTGGCCACTCCAGGTCGGACGCGGCGGCCTACAGGCCGAAACCGGCCGCTTCCCGGGCCTGTCGTAGCAGTCGGCCGAGTTACCTTCTCGGCACGGTCGGGCCGATCTCCGTCCCGGACACCATCCTTCCTGTCTCACCACGACACGTCATCAGGCACGCCGTGCGGTGCTTTTCGCTTCGTCGCCCCACAAGGTCCGTCATACGGGCGAATGTCTCACCTGGAGCATTGCACGGGTCGCCGCTGTTCTCGGATCGTGGCTGGCAGAGCGCCTGTCGACGAGCAATGGAGGTGGCGCGTGGCCCGATGGAAGTGGTTCCAGCGATAAGATCATCCGATCGATGTCGTCGGTCATCCGCCCCCGCGCGACACGCTGACCCGCCCGAATCACCGGCCAGAGTAGACGGATCGGCCGAACCAGGCCGACCGCGATCTAACCTGGGGCGAAACAGCGGTATCGCCGCGCCGGGAAACCGCAATATCGGCTCAGGTGAGTCGATCACGCCACGCCGCCTGCCCGGCACACCCTGCGGGGAGGGCGGGACGGGACGGTCGGCGTGGAACAGCCCGACGGTGATCTTCGCGCGGGACTGGCCACTGATGACCCCGGCCGCGCGGTGGCGGGCCCGGCACGCGGTCGAGGAGCACCGCCGATGAGGCCATCGCCCCGGCGCACCCCGGCGAGCGGGGACGAGGATCGACGCGTCCAGCGGGGCACCCGCCATGTGTGAGGGGCGACCCGAACCGCCGTTCCGCGTCCTGATGGTCGGCTACCTGGTCGACTTCCACCACCGCAACGCCTGCCCCCGCTGCCGGCCCGACGGCTCCTGCCGCCGCCTCACCTCAGCTGCCGAGACCCTCCGCGCCTGGCGCGACCGACCCGACCGCCCACTTCCCCACCACACCACACCGCCCCCGCCCTCGGTGCCGGTGCCGGTGCCGGTGAGCGGCAGGGGCCGGCCGCGCCGTGAAGCCCGGTGACCTGCTGCTGATCACCCGGGCGGCCAGTGTGCAGTTCATCCGCCCGATCCGGTGCCGGCTGATCCGCATCGACGCCCGGCCGACGTACGACGGGTGGGTGTGGCGCGACGTCTACCAGCTCGACGCCCGGGACCGGGCGGTGGCCCGGCGGAGCATCTTCGTGCAGCGCGCAGGGGTACGGCAGGCCGGCCAGGGACATCAGCCGCCGTAGCCTGCGGTCCAGCCCAGGCACGTCCAGCCTGAATCCCGGGACAGTTCTTCTTCCGAGAACCATTCTGGTAATTGCACTCGGCGACAGCGCCCCGGCCGTCGGCCGGGGCGCTGTCGTGGGGAGAGGGATCAGGCCGGAGAGCCGGCTTCTGCGTAGTCGTACAGGCTCTTGATGTCGTCGTCGTAGTACGGGCCGTCGAATTGCCCGTTACCCGGATTGTCGCCGTGGCTGACGGTGCTGTTGATGTATCCGGCACCGATCGAGTCGTTGTATTCCTGCAACCAGGGGCCGCCGCTGGAACCATAGGTCATGTTGCAGTACATCCGGATCTGCTGGCCGCCCGCGTCCCAGGTCGTGCTCTGGCAGTATTGCTGGCTCTCACCGCCGCCGAGGTTGGACGGGTAGCCGAGGGCGGTGACCGCGACGCTGTAGCCCCAGTTCCACCGCAGTCCGTTGCCGCCGACGGTGTCGACGACCTTGGCGTTGTAGATGCCGCCGTTGGACATCACCGCGATGCCCATGTCCTCGGCGTAGCTCGACGAGCTGGCCCACGCGCCACGGGTGGAGAGGGTGTACGCCACGAAGGTGCCGAACGGCCGGACGCCGTTGCGGTACCGGGGGACGAACTGCCAGTTGGTGTACCACCCACCGCCGGCGCCCTGGTGAACGCAGTGGCCGGCGGTCACCACGAGCCGCCGCTTGGCGCTGGCGACCGTGCTGGCCGAGCAGGAGGCGGTGCCGCCGCCGGGGACGGTGAAGTAGACCTTACCCACGGTCACCGCCTCGTTCAGCAGCGTGCTGGGGCCGCCGGCGATGCGCGGCGTCACCGGCGCGACCGAACCGGCTGGCCCGGTCGGCCTCGGCGCGCGGCCGGTCGACTGGGTGGCGGACGCCGACTTCGGGAAGTCCAGGTCGACGGCGGACGCCATGCGCGCCGGGGTCCAGAAGTCGGTCACCTCCTTGGCGATTTTCTCGTTGGTGATCGCCCGGCCGTCCAGCGTACGGGCAATCGCGGTGATGTTTCCTTTCTGGTCGACCGTGGTGGAATTCGCCTCGGCTGCCGGCGCACCGGTCAGGATCAGGGTAAATGCCGCACCGGCACTCACAGTCCAACGCAGAGCGGATTTCAAGAGGACCTCCTTATGCCCCTTGCACCATCCAGACTCCGGAAGCATATTGAGGTTGAACTATTGATCACAACGTCGGACATTGTCAGGAATCCGTGCCACCCGAGGCGTGACCAACTCACGACAATGTCGGCTTTCTTACCGATGGGATATGCCCGCGCAATGGTCACGGCCCCGATGGGGAAAGCAACGACCGCAGGACGGTCAGGGACCGCCCGGATCAGGGGCCGAAGACGTGGTCGACCGACGTCGGGAGAACACGCCGGTCTGTGGGGCGGCCGGCCACCACCGGCGGGAAGGTCAGTGCCGCTGCACGGCCGTCCGGATCAGCCGGTTGACCAGCTTGGGGTATTCCAACCCGCTGGCCGCCCACATCCGGGGGAACATCGACGTCGGGGTGAACCCGGGCATCGTGTTGATCTCGTTGAGATAGACGTCCAGGTCGGGGGTGACGAAGAAGTCGACCCGGGCCAGGCCGGCGCAGTCCAGCGCGGTGAAGGCGCGGGTGGCGTACTCCTGGACCTGGCGGGTGACCCGGTCGGGCAGGCCGGCGGGGACGTCGTACTCGCAGACCTCGTCGGCGAAGAGGTACTTGGACTCGAAGTCGTACCACTCGCGGTCGCCGACCATCCGGACCTCGGCCAGCACGGACGCCTCGGGCGCCCCGCCGGCCTCGCCCTCCAGCACGCCACACTCGATCTCCCGGCCGACCACCGCGGCCTCGACGAGCACCTTGGTGTCGATCTCACGGGCGGTGGCGACGGCGGCGTCGAGCTGCGCCCAGTCGTCGACCCGGGTGATGCCGAACGACGAGCCGGCCCGGGACGGCTTGACGAAGACCGGCAGGCCCAGCCGCTGCTTGTCGGTCTCGCTGAGCGTCATCCCGTTGCGCAGCACCGCGTACGCCCCGACCGGGATGCCCTCGGCGGCGCAGAGCTTCTTGGTGAATTCCTTGTCCATCGCGGCGGCCGAGGCGAAGACGTTCGCGCCGACGTACGGGATGTCGGCCATCTCCAGCATGCCCTGGATGGTGCCGTCCTCGCCGTACGCGCCGTGCAGCACCGGGAACACCACGTCGACGTCGGCGAGCGCCCGGGGCCCCTCGGTCGGGTCGAGCACCAGCAGGCCACCGGCGGTCGGGTCGGCCCGGAGCACCACCTCGACGCCGGCCCCGGCGGTGATCTCCGGGAGCTTGCGCGCCCGGATCGCCAGCTCGCCCGGGTCCCCGCTGGTCAGCACCCACTGGCCCTGACGGGTGATGCCGACCGGCACCACGTCGTACTCGTCGG
This sequence comes from Micromonospora matsumotoense, assembly GCF_900091525.1. Classification (GTDB taxonomy): domain Bacteria; phylum Actinomycetota; class Actinomycetes; order Mycobacteriales; family Micromonosporaceae; genus Micromonospora; species Micromonospora matsumotoensis. Next base: position 177,883 of record NZ_FMCU01000006.1, on the reverse strand, counting down.
GGTCGAGCGCGCCGAGCACACTGCCGGCGCTGACGCAGGAGATGCCGTGCTCGGGGCTGCGACCGCCGAAGACGATCGCCACGCGGGTCTTGCCTGGGGTGGTCACTCGGGTCACCTCTCGGTACGCGACTGCGGAGCCGTCAGTTGCGCTCACCCGACTGACCTTACTGTGGGTGGCGACGCGCCGATGGCGATACCCGGCAGGACGCGAGCCACCCTCGCGAACGGTCATCTGCCCCGATACGGTACGTGACGGTCAGGCCCGGTCGGCGGGTAGGACGCGACGCCGCCGCCCGACGGCGATCACCTTCACCCGCTGCCGCCCGGCCCGCACCATGCCCAGCGCGGCGAACGCCCCGGCGATCCGGTCGGCGGCCTCCCGGCTGTTCGCGCCGACCACCTGGCGGCGGCGCTCGGGGCAGGCCCGCTCGTCGCGCACCTGCGCCCCCACCGGCCGGACGTCACTGAGGACCACCAGAAACCGCGTCATCGCCGTCATCAGGCCTCTCACAGTCCGAAGTCCCTTCCCGACGATGGATGGCGGCGGCGGCACGTGGCGATCGGGAACGGGGGAGTAAACCCGATCGCCACGCGCCTCATCCCCTCCGGTCGCTCACCATCGCCGTCGCCACGACAACCGCTGGTGAGGACTCCGTTACAGATTGACAGGTGGACAGGCGTGAATGCAACTCTCATCGACGTTCTCTCATGCACGAGTTCCCAGCTACATATGCCACCATCAACGTATGGCTCCCAAGACCGCCCGGGCGCGCCGCCTGGGCATCGCCCTCCGCGCCCACCGCGAAGCGGCCGGCCTCACCCTGGAGGCCGCCGCCGACGAGATCAACAGCACCCGCAGCACCCTCAGCCGCTACGAGAACGCGCAGACCCTGGTCAACCCGGCCACCGTCCGCGCGCTGCTCAGCCTCTACGGGGTCCGACCCGAGGAGATCGCCGCAGCGGTCCAACTCGCCAAGGACACCCGCAAGCCCGGCTGGTGGGTGCCCTACTCACACCTGCTGGACAAGCGCACCATCGACTTCATCGCACTGGAGGCCGAGGCCACCGCGATCGCCAACTTCGAACCCTCGATCGTGCCGGGCCTGCTCCAGACCGCCGACTACATCCGGGGCGTGATGCGGGGCGGGCCGCACACCCTCACCGACGACCAGGTCGAGCAGCGGGTCAAGCTCCGCCTGGACCGGCAGCAACGGATCACCGCCGCCGAACCACCGATCTTCGACGCGATCATCGACGAGGGCGCGCTGCTGCGCCCGGTCGGCGACCGCACGGTGATGGAGGCACAGCTGAGCCACCTGCTCAAGACTGCGGAGCTGCCGAACGTCACCGTCCAGGTGATTCCGCTCTCCGCCGGCTACCACCGGGGCACCCGGGGCTCGCTGCACATCCTGGAGTTCGCCGACCCCGAGGACCCGCTGATCGCCTCGGTGGAGACCGTCGCCGGGCAGATGGTCCTGGACCGACCGCATGACCTGCGTACCTGCACCAAGATCATGGAACACCTGCGGACCGTCGCGCTCAGCCCGACGGACAGCCGCGATCGACTTCTGCAACTGATGAAGGGACGGTAGGAGACCGATGACACCGACGATCGACGAGGCCCTGTCCGGGGTCGCCTGGCGCAAGAGCAGCCACAGCGGCGACGAGGGGGCCTGCGTCGAGCTGGCGTCGCTGCCGGGCCGGGTCGCGATCCGCGACTCCAAGGACCCGACCGGCCCGGTGCTGATCTTCCCGCCCGCCGCCTGGGCCGCCTTCGCCACCGCCCCACCGCCACCTCCGCCCCACCGCTGATCCCGCACCGCGCCGCCCCCGCACCGCCGCTGACGCGGTGCGGGGGCGGCCGGACGGTTCGGCCGGGACCGCAGGGCGACCGGGACGGCAGGCCGGCGGGTGGCCCGGCCGCACGAGGGGGCGGCCGGGTCAGTCGATCAGGACGGCGGGCGGGATGGCGGCGGGCCGGACCGCCTCGGCCGCGGCGATGGCCACCCCGCGCGCCCCGGCCATGTCCCGGTCCGGCACCAGGGCGAAGGTGGCCAGCGCGGCCTGCTCCTCCCGGAGCACGGTGTGCGCCCGGACGGTGTCGAGAAACCAGTCCCGGAACTCCGGCGTCGCCTCCACCACCCCGCCACCGACGAAGTACGCGTGCGGGTCGGTGAAGTTCGCGGCGATGGTGAACAACCGGCCGAGCGCCGCCGCCTGCTGGGCGAAGACCTCCCGGGCCAGCGGGTCACCGCGCTCGGCGTACCCCCGCAGCAGCTTGGCGGCGCGCGCGGGCGGCTCCTGCGACAGCGGGTGCCCGGGATTTCCGGCCAGCCGGAACGGCAGCAGGTTGCGCCCGATCGCGGTCAACGAGGCCACGCTCTCCGCGTCGCCGACGAAGCCGCAGGCGCACTGCGGTTCGGGCTGGCCGGGGGCGAGCAGCCCGGCCAGCGGGATGTGCACGTGGCCGAACTCCCCGGCCATCCCGGCCGCACCGGTGACCACCCGGCCGTCGATCACCACCCCACCACCCAGACCGGTGCCGACGATCGCCGCCACCGAGGACCGGGTCGTCGCGTCAGCTCCGAAGTGGACGTGGTGGGCGTAGAGCGCGGCGGCGTTGCCGTCGTTGTGATAGATCACCGGCAGGCCGAGACGTCGCTCCAGCGCCCCCCGCACGTCGAAGCCGTGCCAGGCGGACTGGGCGAAGTTCGTCGACCCCCGGGACGAGATGACCCCGCTGGCGCTGGCCGGACCGGGGGTGTCCAACCCGACCGCGCGGACCCGGTCGCGGGGCACGCCGGTGTGGGCCAGCACCCCGTCGAACGCGCGGGCCAACGCCTCGATCGCCACCTCCGGCCCGGCGGTCACCTCGCTGGGGGTCTCCACCAGCCCGTCCACCAGGAACCGGCCGTCCAGGCGGAGCACCGTGGCGTTGTTGCTGGTGCCACCGTTGTCGAGGCCGACCACCACCGGCACGTCCACGTCGACCATCCGCCACCTCCACCTGGGCCTGCTGCGAGGTTAGTTCCCGTTCCCGCCGCCCGTCACGCCCCCGGCCGGCGGGCGAGCACCCCGGTGGCCTCCCACTCCTCGGCGCGCAGCACCGTCGGCAGCAGACCCAGCCCGGTCATCGCCTCGCACAACGCCTCGGCCTGCCCGGCACTGACCTCCACCACCAGGTGACCACCGGGCCGCAGCCAGTCGACCGCACCGGCCGCCACCCGGCGCAACACGGCCAGCCCGTCGCTGCCGCCGTCCAACGCCACCGACGCCTCGTGCAGCCGCGCCTCCGCCGGCATCAGCGCCACCGCCGGGGTGGGCACGTAGGGGGCATTGGCGACCACCACGTCCAACCGGCCCCGCCAGTCGGGCGGCAACGGGTCGTACAGGTCGCCCTGCACGACGGTGACGTCCCGGCCCGCCAGATTACGGCGGGCGCAGGCCACGGCGGCCGGGTCCACGTCGACGGCGGCGAGCCAGCGCGGGGCGAGCCGGTCGATCAGCGCGACACTGATCGCACCCGAGCCGCAACAGAGGTCGACCAGCGCCGGGGTCGGCCCGGCGACCGACGCGGCGGCCTCCACCAGCAGCGCGGTCCGGGCCCGGGGTACGAACACCCCCGGGTCGACGGCGACCCGACGGCCGCAGAACTCGGCCCAGCCGAGCAGATGCTCCAACGGCTCACCGGCGACCCGACGGTCGGTCAGGGCGGTCAACGCCTGCGGCGAGTCGGTGGCGGCGGTGAGTAGCGCGGCCTCGTCCTCGGCATAGACGCAGCCGGCGGCGCGCAGCCGGGCGACGAGCGCGGCGTGGTCGTGGGGAAACAGATCGGATGCCATGGTGATGCCTTTCGGGAGCGCACGTCGGCGCTCCCGCCGTCGCTACCGCAGCGACGGAGACTCGACGGGGAGCGCCGGTCCTGATGTCTGGTGGATCGGACTCACCTCCTCCGGTCGGGGCCCGTACGGGCCGGCATCATGCTAGCGGACCGGCCGCCCCCGCGCTGTCCAGCGCCGCGGCCACGTCGGCGACCAGGTCGGCGGTGTCCTCCACCCCACAGGAGAGCCGGACGAACCCGGGCGCGGTGTCGTCGCCCCACTGCGCCCGCCGGTCGGCGCTGGTGTGCAGGCCGCCGAACGAGGTCGCGGCGGTGACCAGCCGGGACGCGACGATGAACCGGGCCACCCGCTCCGCGTCACCCAGGTCGAACGAGAGCACCCCCGGCATCCGCCGCAGCTGCCGCGACGCCACCGGGTACGCCGGGTCTTCCGGCCGCCCCGGCCACCGCAGCCCGGTCACGTCGTCCCGGCCGGCGAGCAACTCGACCAGCGCCGCCGCGTTGGCGGACTGGCGGGCCAGCCGCAGGTCCAGGGTGGCCAGCGAACGGTGCGCCAGCCAGGCGTCGAACGCCCCGGGCACCGCCCCGGTGGTGGTCCGCCAACCGGTCACCGTCTCCAGCAGCTCCGCCGACCGGGACGCCACATAGCCGAGCAGCAGATCCGAGTGGCCGGTCAGCGCCTTGGTGCCGGAGGCGACCACCAGGTCCGCACCGAGGTCCAGCGGGCGCTGCCCGAGCGGGGTGGCGGTGGTGTTGTCCACCGCGACCAGCGCACCGGCCGCGTGCGCCGCCCCGGCCAGTACGGCGATGTCGGCCACGTCCAGGCCCGGGTTCGCCGGGGTCTCCAGCAGCACCAGCCGTACCCCGTCGAACGACGGGTACGGCCCGGCGGTGGGCACGAAGTCGACCCGTACCCCCATGCCGGCGAGGGTGGCGGTGGCGAACGCCCGGACCGGGAAGTAGCCGTCGGCGGGCAGCAGCACGGTGTCGCCGGGGCGCAGCACCGCCAGCAGCAGCCCGGTGATCGCTGCCTGCCCGGAGGCGAAGACCCGGCAGTCGCCCCCCTCCAGCTCACCGATCGCCGCCTCCAGCAGCCGGCGGGTCGGGTTGTCCGGGCGGCCGTAACCGTTCACGGCCCCGGCCGGCCCCTGCCACGGGTCGAGGTGGTACGGCGCGGCGAACACCGGACCGGGCAGGAACGGCTGGCCCGGCGCCGGCTCGGGCAGCCCGGCGTGCACGCACCGGGTGCCGTCGTGCCAGTGCGGGTGATCGGCGGGCGGGACCGGCTGGCCGCTCATTCGTACGACTCCGGCTTGGCCGTCCGGCTCATCAGGGTGTCCACCGCGAGTCTCGGGTCCATTCCCTCGTGGCAGATCCGTTCGATCTGCTCGGTGATCGGCATCTCCACCCCGTGCGCACGGGCCAGGTCCCGGATGGCCAGGCAGCTCTTCACGCCCTCGGCGGTCTGCCGGGTGGCCGCCTGCGCCTGTTCCAGGGTCTCCCCCCGGCCCAGGTGCTCGCCGAAGGTGCGGTTGCGGGCCAGCGGCGACGAGCAGGAGGCCACCAGGTCACCCATCCCGGCCAGGCCGGCGAAGGTGATCGGGTCGGCGCCGAGCGCCACGCCCAGCCGGGCGGTCTCGGCCAACCCCCGGGTCATCAGCATCGCCCGGGTGTTGTCGCCGAAGCCCATCGCGGTGGCGATCCCGTACGACAGGGCGATCACGTTCTTGACCGCCCCACCCAGCTCACAGCCGATCACGTCGTCGTTGGTGTACGGCCGGAAGTACGGGGTGCGGATCGACTGCTGCACCAGCTCGGTGCGGCGGGCGTCGGTGCCGGCGACCACCGTCGCGGCCGGCTGCTCGACGGCGATCTCGGGGGCCAGGTTGGGGCCGGAGACGACCACCACCCGGTCCGGGGTGACCCGGGCGGTCTCCACGATCACCTCGCTCATCCGTCGGGTGGTGCCCAGCTCGATCCCCTTCATCAGGGAGACGAGGGTGGCGTCCGGGGCGAGGTGACCGGCCCACTCGGCGAGGTTGCCGCGCAGCGTCTGCGACGGCACCGACAGCACCACCAGCTCGGCGCCGGAGATCGCCTTGGCCGCGTCGCCGGTCGCGGTGACCCGGTCGGGCAGCCGCAGCTCCGGCAGGTAGTCGGGGTTGCGCCGGTGGGTGCGGATGGCGTCGACGACCTGCTGCCGCCGGGCCAGGATCGTCACCTCCCGACCGGCGTCGGCGAGGATCTTGGCGAACGCCGTCCCCCAGGAACCGGCCCCCAGCACCGCCACGTGACCGCTCATGCCCCTGCCGTCCCTGCGTCGTGCCGGTCGATCCACTCGCTCATTCGGTCACCTCGGGAGTACGCGGACGGACGGGACGTTCCCACAACGGCGGCGGTGTCCCGCCCCGGATGCCGGCGAGCAGGTCACGCAGGGTCACCATGATCTGGTCGGTCATCTCCTCCAGCACCACCCGGCTGGGGGTGGCACCCGCCCACCGGCTCAGGTCGACCGGCGGACCGGCCACCACCGTCACCGGGGTCCGGGGCCGCAGGCCCACCCGGCCGGTACGCGGGTCGAAGAGCCGCTCCGGCCCCCACATCGCCACCGGGACCACCGGCGCGCCGGTGGCCAGCGCCAGCCGGGCCGCCCCGGTCTTGCCCCTCATCGGCCAGAGCTGCGGCTCCCGGGTGATGGTGCCCTCCGGGTAGATGACCACCGCGCCGCCCGCGTCCAGCGCGGCGACCAGCCGGTCCAGCGACTCGACCGCGACGGCGGTCTCCCGTTCCACCGGGATCTGCCGGCAGCGGTGCAGTATCCAGCCGACCACCGGGATCCGGAACACGCTGGCCTTGCCGAGGAACTGCGGCCACCGGCCGGCGTCGTAGATGAAGTGTGCGCAGACCAGCGGATCGGTGTGCGAGAGATGGTTGGGGACGATGATGACGCCGCCGTCGGTGCGCAACTGCCCGACCCCGTGCCAGGTGCGCCGGGTCCAGGCCAGCATCACGGGCTTGACCAGCGCCACGGCGAACCGTGGCCAGAAACCCAGCCTGTGCCGTGTCACCCCTGCCTCCTCGTCACCCCGCCCGCGCGCCGCACCCCCACCGTTGCGTGCCCGCAGCGGAAATCATGCCTGCTCGTCCCGGGTACGGCCAGTGAGGGTACCGCCGTCGACGCTGGCAGGATTGTCGACGTGGGCCAGGCGAGGTGGGTGGTGGTGGTGCCGATGAAGCGGCTCCGTGCGGCCAAGAGCCGGCTGCGGGGCGCGCTGCCGGTCGTACCGCACGGGGAGCTGGCGCTGGCGCTGGTGGCCGACACGGTTGGTGCGGCGCTGGCCTGCCCGGCGGTCGCCGAGGTCCTGGTGGTCACCGACGACCCGCAGGTGACGGCGACGGTCGGCCCGGCGGGCGCCCGGGTGGTGCCGGACCGCCCCGACGCCGGGCTGAACGCCGCCCTGCGGCACGGCGTCGAGGTGGCGGTCACCGACGGTGATTCCCGGACCTGGGTGGCGGCCCTCACCGCCGACCTGCCGGCGCTACGCCCGGCCGAGCTGGCCGCCGCGCTGCACGCGGTCCGCACCGGCCCGGCGGGGGTACGCCGGTTCGTGGCCGACGCCCCCGGCACCGGCACCGTGCTGCTCGCCACACCGCCCGGGGTGCCGCTCGACCCCCGGTTCGGGGTCGACTCGGCCGCCGCCCACCTGGCCTCCGGGGCGGTGCCGCTGCGCGGCGGCTGGCCGAGCCTGCGGCGCGACGTGGACACCGCCGCCGACCTGGCCGACGCGGCCCGGCTCGGCCTCGGCCCGGCCACCGGCGCGCTGACCGGTGTCGCCCCGGCGGGCCCCGGCCGACCCGACTGAACCGGTCGGCGGGCCCGGACCGACCACCCACCCCGGCCGACCCACCGGTGTACGGTGCTGGCATGCAGGGCACCGTGGCGACCTTCGACACACAGACCCGCACCGGTGTGCTGCTCCTCGACGACGGCACCGAGCTGCCCTTCCCGGCCCGCGCCTTCGACGCCTCCGGGCTGCGCCTGCTCCGCCTCGGCCAGCGGCTCAAGGTGGAAACCGATCCGGACGGCGGGGTCGTCCGGGTGACGTTGCCGACGATGGCCTGAACAACCCGGCCCAAGTTCATTTTGCGTTAACCAGAATCGGGTGATTATGAGCGGGTGAGCACCCCTCGCGAGCACCCCACCAGTCCGTCCGCCGCCACCGACCCGACCCGCAACGGCACCCGCCGCCGGGGCGGTTCCCGCACCCGCCGCGCCCCCGAGGACGTCGCCGCCACGGTGCCCGACTCCCCCGCCGCCAGCGCCGCCGGGGCGTCCGCCGGCCTGGACGAGGTGCTCGACACCGGCGACCGGTCCTCCGACGGCGGGCCCACCGCCGGAGGACCGGGCGCGGCCGACGGGCCGCCCGCCGTCGAGCCGCTGCCGGCCGACCGGTTCCTCAACCGGGAGCTGTCCTGGCTCGACTTCAACGGCCGGGTGCTGGCGCTGGCCGAGGACCCCCGCACCCCGCTGCTGGAACGGGCCAAGTTCCTGGCCATCTTCGCCAGCAACCTCGACGAGTTCTACATGGTGCGGGTGGCCGGGCTCAAGCGCCGGCTCTCCGCCGGGCTGCCGGTGCGCGGCGGGGACCGGCTGCCGCTGCGTACCCAGCTGGAACGGATCACCGAGTGCGCCGCCGGACTGGTCGCCCGGCAGGCCGCCTGCTTCGTCGACGACCTGCTGCCGAAGCTGGCCCGGGAGGACATCCGGATCCTGCGCTGGGCGGAGCTGGACGACCCGGAGCGGGAACGGCTGCGCACCTACTTCCGGGAACACATCTTCCCGGTGCTCACCCCGCTCGCGGTGGACCCCGCGCACCCCTTCCCGTACATCTCCGGGCGGTCGTTGAACCTGGCCGTGGCGGTACGCGACCCCGACGGCGGCTCGGAGCTGTTCGCCCGGGTGAAGGTGCCCAACAACGTGCCCCGTTTCGTCCGGGTGGCCCGGGACCAGCCGGGACTGCGGATGCTGCCCGTCGAGGAACTCATCTCGGTGCACCTGGGTCAGCTCTTCTCCGGCATGCAGGTGGTCGAGTGCCACCTGTTCCGGGTCACCCGCAACGCCGAGGTCGAGGTCGACGAGGACCGCGACGAGGACCTGCTCCAGGCGCTGGAGCGGGAGCTGGCCCGCCGGCGCTTCGGCCCCCCGGTGCGGCTGGAGGTGGCCGCCTCCATCTCCGACCACATGCTGGAGCTGCTCGTCCGGGAGCTGGACATGGATGGGCACGACGTGCTGCGGGTGCCCGGTCTGCTGGACCTGTCGGCGCTGTGGCAGCTCTACGGCGAGGCGGACCGCCCCGACCTCAAGGACAAGCCGTTCGTGCCGGCCACCCATCCCCGGCTGGCCGAGGGCGAGGTGCCCCGCAGCGTCTTCGCCACCCTGCGCGACGGCGACGTGCTGGTGCACCACCCGTACCACTCGTTCGCCACCAGCGTGCAGCGCTTCGTCGAGCAGGCCGCCGCCGACCCGAACGTGCTGGCCATCAAGCAGACCCTCTACCGCACCAGCGGGGACTCCCCGATCGTCGACGCGCTGGTCGACGCCGCCGCCGCCGGCAAGCAGGTGGTGGTGCTGGTGGAGTTGAAGGCCCGCTTCGACGAGGTGGCGAACATCGGCTGGGCGCGCACCCTGGAACGGGCCGGCTGCCACGTCGTCTACGGCCTGGTCGGGTTGAAGACGCACTGCAAGACCGCCCTGGTGGTGCGCCAGGAGGGCAACCAGATCCGCCGGTACTGCCACATCGGCACCGGCAACTACCACCCCAAGACCGCCCGACTGTACGAGGACTTCGGCGTGCTCACCGCCGATCCGGAGATCGGCGCCGACCTGACCGACCTGTTCAACGTGCTCACCGGCTACAGCCGGCAGACCGCGTACCGGCGGTTGCTGGTCGCCCCGCAGGGCATCCGCAGCGGCCTGATCGAACGGATCGAGCGGGAGATCGCGCACGTCCGGCTGGGTATGCCGGGGTTGGTGCAGTTCAAGGTGAACTCGCTGGTCGACGAGGAGATCACCGACGCGCTCTACCGGGCGTCGCGGGCCGGCGTGCACGTGGACCTGCTGATCCGGGGCATGTGCACGCTGCGGCCGGGGGTGCCGGGGCTGTCGGAGAACATCCGGGTCCGCTCGATCCTCGGCCGGTTCCTGGAGCACTCGCGGATCTTCCGGTTCGGCAACAGCGGCGACGCCGAGTTCTGGATGGGCTCGGCCGACCTGATGCACCGCAACCTCGACCGCCGGGTGGAGGCGCTGGTGCAGGTCGGTGACCCGATCGCCCGCGCCGAACTGGACCAGGTGATGACCGCCGCGATGAGCCCGGACGTGGACGCGTTCGAGCTGGCCGCCGACGGCAGTTGGACCCGGCGTACCGGCAGCGCCGAGGAGCCCCTGCACGACCTCCAGGAGCTGCTGCTGCGCCGGGTGGGCGGCTCCGCCGGCTGACCGGGGGCGACCGTCCGGCGAGCCGGACGAGCGACCGGTACGACGAATCCTTCGGACGTAGGGTGACCAGATGATGGACGAGGAGCCGGCCGGTATCCGGGCGGCCGGTGGGGTGGCGTGGCGGCCGAGCGGCGGCGGGATCGAGGTCTGTCTGGTGCACCGGCCCCGCTACGGCGACTGGTCGCTGCCCAAGGGCAAGCTGGAGCGCGGCGAACACCCGCTGCTGGCCGCCGTCCGTGAGGTGGCCGAGGAGTCCGACGTGCAGGCCGTGCCGCAGGTCCGGCTGCCCACCGTGCGGTACCGCAGCGAGGGCCGGTCGAAGGTGGTCGACTACTGGTCGATGCGGGCCGTGGCCACCGGCGGCTTCCAGCCGGACACCGAGGTCGACGACGTGTGCTGGCTCGACGTCGACGCGGCGGTCCGACGGGTCAGCTACCCGCACGACGCGCAGGTGCTGGCCGCGTTCGCCGCCCTGCCTGCGGTCACCGGCACGGTGGCGCTGGTCCGGCACGCGCACGCCGGTAAGCGGGCGACCTGGTCCGGGCCGGACACCGGCCGGCCGTTGGACGCCGAGGGGACGGCCCAGGCGCGGGCGCTGGCACCGCTGGTCGCCCTGGTCCGTCCGGTCCGGCTGCTGTCGGCCTCGCCCCGCCGCTGCGTGCAGACCCTGGAGCCGGCGGCCGCCCTGCTGGACCTGCCGATCGAGGTGTGCGGGGACTTCGACGAGCCGCAGCCGGGTCAGCAGGTCGACGAGTGCGCGCTGGCCGCCGCCGGCCGGCTGGTCGAGCTGGCCACCGCCGGGGAGTCGGTCGGGGTGTGCAGCCAGGGCAAGGTGATCCCGGGGGCGTTGGCCCGGCTCGCCGGGCGGGAGGCCGACTTCAGCACCGCCAAGGGCGGGGGCTGGCTGCTCGCCTTCACCGCCGACCGGCTGCTCGCCGCCGACCGGCTCTGAATACCGGAAACGGGCGTCCACCGCACCGGTGGACGCCCGTTTCGTCGTACCGAGAAATCAACGCTTGGCGGCGCTCCGCTTCGCCGGCGCCTTCTTCGCGGTGGTGGCTTTGGCCGTGGTGGCCTTGGCCGTGGTGCTCTTGGCCGTGGTGGCCTTGGCCGTCGTGCTCTTGGCCGCGGCGGTCTTCTTGGCCGCCGTGCTCCGGGCGGGGGTCGACTTGGTCGCCGTGGCGGTCTTCTTCGCCGGAGCAGCCTTCTTGGTGGCCGCCTTGGTCGCGGTGGCGGCCTTGGTGGCCTTCGCCGCGGTGGTCTTGGTGGCCGCCGTCGTCTTCTTGGCGGCGGTGGCCTTCGCCCCGGTCGCCTTGCTCGCCGCGGTCGTCTTCTTGGCGGCGGTGGCCTTCGCGCCGGTCGCCTTCGCGCCGGTCGCCTTCGCGCCGGTCGCCTTCGCGCCGGTCGCCTTGGCCCCACTCGCCTTGGCCGCGGTGGCCTTCGTGCCGGTGGTCTTGGCCGCCGCCGTGGTGGCGGTCTTCTTCGCCGGAGCAGCGGTCTTCGGCACCTTGCCGGTGGCCACCATCTCCTTGAAACCGGCGCCCGGCTTGAAGGCCGGCACGGATGTCTTCTTGACCTTCACCGCCTCGCCGGTACGCGGGTTGCGCGCTGTTCGCGCCGCCCGGACACGCTTTTCGAACGATCCGAATCCGGTGATCGCCACTTTGTCGCCCTTGGTGACCGCCGCCTGGACTTCAGCGAGGACCGCGTCGAGCGCCGCCGTCGCCGACTTCCGGTCCCCCAGGCGAGCGGCGAGCGCCTCGATGAGCTCGGCCTTGTTCACGACTTCCTCCCGATTGTGCAACTGACTCGACGCGAGCCATTCTGCGCGCACCGTATGCCCTGCGCTGCCTGGACACAAACATTCGGTGGAAAAAAGCCCTTGTGTCGTAACGGATTCGCCCCCACCGGATGAACCGGTGGGGGCGAAAACGGTGCCGTGGTCGGGCGTACGGCTAGACCACGGCGGGGCTGAACGACGGCCGACCCGCCTCGTAAGCCTCGATGTCGGCGAGGTGCCGCAGGGTGAGTCCAATGTCGTCGAGACCCTCCATCAGCCGCCAACGGCTGTGGTCGTCCAGCGGGAACGACCAGGTGGACTCCCCGACCCGGACCTCACGGGTGGTCAGGTCGACCGTCACCGGCGTGGTCGGATCGGCCTCCACCCGGTCCCAGATCTGCTCGATCGCGGTCAGTTCCAATTCGACCGGGAGGAGCCCTTCCTTGAGCGAGTTGCCCCGGAAGATGTCACCGAACCGGGGAGAGATGACCGCCTGGAAACCCCAGTCGCGCAGCGCCCAGACGGCGTGCTCCCGGGACGACCCGGTGCCGAACTCCGGCCCGGCGACAAGGATCGACGCCCCGGAATAGACCGGGTCGTTGAGCACGAATGCGGGGTCGTCCCGCCAGGCCCGAAAGAGTCCGTCGGCGAAACCCGTCCGGGTCACCCGCTTGAGGTACACGGCCGGGATGATCTGATCGGTGTCCACATTGGAACGGCGCAGTGGCACGGCGGTGCCGGTGTGGGTGGTGAACTTGTCCATCTCTCGGCTGCCCTTCTACAGATCTGCCGGGGCGGCGAGCCGGCCGGTCACGGCGGTGGCGGCGGCGACCGGCGGCGACACCAGGTGGGTACGCCCGCCCCGGCCCTGCCGGCCTTCGAAGTTGCGGTTGGACGTCGAGGCCGAACGCTCGCCCGGCTTCAGGGTGTCCGGGTTCATGCCGAGGCACATCGAGCAGCCGGCGAACCGCCACTCCGCCCCGGCGTCGGCGAAGACCTTGTCCAGCCCCTCCGCCTCGGCGGCCTCCCGGACGGCGGCGGAGCCGGGCACCACCAGCATCCGTACCCCGTCGGCGACCCGGTGGCCGCGCAGCACGTCGGCGGCGGCCCGCAGGTCCTCCAGCCGGCCGTTGGTGCAGGAACCGACGAAGACCACGTCGACGGCGAGGTCGCGCAGCGGGGTCCCGGGGGTGAGGTCCATGTACTCCAGGGCCCGGCGTGCGGCGGTCCGCTCGGCGTCGGTGTCGAAGTCCTCCGGGTCCGGCACGGCAGCGCCGAGCGGCACCCCCTGGCCGGGGTTGGTGCCCCAGGTGACGAACGGGGTGATCCGGCTCGCGTCCAGGGTCACCTCGGCGTCGAAGGCCGCGTCGGCGTCGGTGGGCAGCGTCCGCCAGTAGGCCAGCGCCGCGTCCCAGTCCGCCCCGGCCGGCGCGTGCGGCCGACCCTTGAGGTACGCGAAGGTGGTCTCGTCCGGCGCGATCAGGCCCGCCTTGGCGCCCCACTCGATGGACATGTTCGCCACCGTCATCCGGCCCTCCATGGACAGCGCCCGGATCGCCTCGCCCCGGTACTCCACGATGTGGCCGCGGCCACCGCCCGTGCCCACCTGCGCGATCAGCGCGAGGACCAGGTCCTTGGCGGTGACGCCGGGGCCGAGCTGACCGGTGACGTTGACCGCCATGGTCTTCGGGCGGGCCTGCGGCAGGGTCTGGGTGGCCAGGACGTGTTCGACCTCACTGGTGCCGATACCGAAGGCCAGCGCGCCGAACGCGCCGTGGGTGGCGGTGTGCGAGTCGCCACAGACGATCGTCATTCCGGGCTGGGTCACCCCCAACTGCGGGCCGATCACGTGCACGATGCCCTGGTTCTCGTCGCCCAGGGGGTGCAGCCGCAGGCCGAACTCGGCGCAGTTGCGGCGCAACGTCTCGATCTGGGTACGCGAGGTCGGGTCCGCGATCGTCAGCAGGTCACCCCGACGCAGCCGGAACGCGGGATCGTCGTACCCGGTCGGGGTGTTGTGATCCTCGGTCGCGAGCGTGAGATCGGGTCGGCGGACCCCCCGGCCGGCCTGCCGCAGCCCGTCGAACGCCTGCGGGCTGGTCACCTCGTGCAGCAGGTGCAGGTCGATATAGAGCAGATCCGGCTCGCCCTGGGCGGTCCGTACGATGTGTGCGTCCCAGACCTTCTCGGCCAGGGTCCTCGGTTGAGTGACTCCCACCATCTGGACATCCTAAATTCTGGGAGGTAAATTTCGGCTTGTGGGACACAGTATGAGCGGTGTCGGCGTGCTCGACAAGGCGGTGGTCATCCTGGCCGCCTGTGTCGACGGCGCCAGCCTGGCCGAACTCGTTGAACGCACCAAGCTGCCCCGAGCCACCGCACATCGGCTGGCCCAGGCACTGGAGATCCACCGGATGCTGGTCCGGGACACCCAGGGGCGATGGCGTCCCGGGCCCCGGCTCGGCGAGCTGGCCAACGCCGCCCCGGACGTCCTGCTGACCGCCGCCGAGCCACTGCTGGCCGCGCTGCGCGACGCCACCGGGGAGAGCGCCCAACTCTACCTGCGCCGGGCCGACGAACGGGTCTGCGTGGCCGCCGCCGAGCGGGCCAGCGGCCTGCGGGACACCGTGCCGGTCGGCTCGGTGCTGCCCATGACGGCCGGCTCCGCCGCGCAGATCCTGCTCGCCTGGGAGCCGCCCGAGGCGGTCATGCCGCTGCTGCCCCGGTCCAAGTTCACCGGCCGCACCCTCGCCGAGGTACGCCGCCGGGGCTGGGCACAGAGCGTCGCCGAACGGGAGGCCGGTGTGGCGAGCGTCTCCGCCCCGATCCGGGACCGCACCGGCCGGGTGATCGCCTCGATCAGCATCTCCGGCCCGATCGAGCGCCTCGGCCGCCGCCCCGGCGAACGCCACGCCATGGCCGTCGTCCGCGCCGGCCAACGCCTCTCCGGCCTCTAACCCACCCACCCCGACCCCGCCCGCCCGGCCCCGCCCCCGGCCCGCTGGCTGTGTTGATCAAGAGGTTTACGTCACTTTGATCTTCAGGGTTGACGCAAACCTCTTGATCAACACCAAAAGCGAGTCGGGGCGGGGAGGGCAGGTCCACGAGTGCGGGGCCGGCTGGGGGGAGTTGAGCAGCAGAGTGGGCGAACCGCCCCGGGTCGGGTGGGACCGGGTGGGGGTGTGGAGTGGGTGGGGCGGGAATGGCGATCGGCCCGACTCGACGGGCGAGACGGGCCGATCGTGTGGTAGCCCCGACCGGATTCGAACCGGCGCTACCGCCTTGAGAGGGCGGCGTCCTGGGCCACTAGACGACGGGGCCAGGCACTTTTCCTGCTTCACCACCCCGTGGGGCGGTGCGGCATTAGTCTAACGGCACCGACATCCGGCCCCCGAGACGGGGGTCGGACCCTGCCGGCGTGCCCGGGGAGAGCAGGCGCCCGGGTGGCGAAGTAGCGGCATTCGGGTGCTCAGGACCATGCGGTATCGCCCCGGAGGCGCAGGCCTGCACGACGGGGACGGCCCGCACGACGGGAACGGCCCGCCCAGCTAGGAGAGCCGACGGGTCGCGGCGGGCGAGGCGGGCGGCACGGGCGGCACGGGCCGGCAGTACGGGGGTGGGGCGGGGGCGCATCAGCCAGCAGCATGCGTGTCGGCCCTCAGCAGCACCCGGCAGTGCGTGGGTACGGAGCGGGAGGCGGTGTACGGGCGGAGGAACCCGTCCCACCACACGGAGACGCGAAGAAGCCCGCCCCAACCAGATGGGACGGGCTGTCAGCGTTGTAGCCCCGACCGGATTCGAACCGGCGCTACCGCCTTGAGAGGGCGGCGTCCTGGGCCACTAGACGACGGGGCCAGAACATAGCTTGTGCTTCCCTGCCCTGCCGGGCGGGGAAGCTGCACTCTACCAGAGATCAACTTCGCTCCCCTGCGGGAACGACATGGATCTCCATCAGAATCCAGCGTCCGCGGATTCGGATGAACCCGCGGTTGCGCTGGGGTACCAGGACTCGAACCTAGACTAACTGAACCAGAATCAGTTGGGCTGCCAATTACCCCATACCCCATTGGCCCCTTGTGGCGCCGGGAAGGAACTTTACCCTCCCCGCGCCAACAGGCCAAATCCAATCCCCCAAAGCGCCCCTGAGCTGCGGAAACAGGGGGTGACGTACGGTCAGACGACCGGCACGACCGAGTTGGTGAGTTCGCCGATCCCCTCGATCCGCACGGTGACCGTATCCCCGTCGGTGAGCGGACTAACCCCGGCCGGGGTGCCGGTCAGCACCACGTCCCCGGGGAGCAACGTCATCACGTGCGAGATGTACGACACCAGCGCCGGCACGTCGAACACCATGTCCTTGGTCCGGCCGAGCTGGCGTACCTCCATCTCGTCCGGGTTGCGTCCCACCTCGCAGCGGATCTCCAGGTCGGAGACGTCGAGACCGGTGGTGATCCAGGGGCCGATGGGGCAGAACGAGTCGAAGCCCTTGGCCCGGGTCCACTGCGAGTCGGACCGCTGGAGATCCCGCGCGGTGACGTCGTTGGCGCAGGTGTAGCCGAAGATGGCCCGCGCGGCGGCGGCCCGGTCGGCCCGGCGGGCGCCGGGTGCCCCGATGACCACGGCCAACTCGGCCTCGTGCTCGACCTGCTTGGCGAAGATCGGCAGCCGGATCGCGTCCCGGGGGCCGATCACCGAGGTGGACGGCTTGAGGAAGAGCAACGGCTCCTTCGGCACCTCGTTGCCGTGCTCGGCGGCGTGCTCGGCGTAGTTACGCCCGACACACACCACCTTGCTCGGCAGGATCGGCGAGAGCAGCCGAACGTCGGAGAGTGCCCAGCGGGCACCGGAGAACTGGATCTGCCCGAACGGGTGGCCGTCGATCTCGGCGATGGTCAGGCCCTGCGGCCCGGCCTCCGACTCGCCCTCGACGACTCCGAACGACATTCCCTTGGCATGAGCGAAACGAGCGATACGCACCCGGCCAATCTATCCCCCACGGTGGCGTCGCCCGTCGGCCACCGGGAAACGTCGGCGCAGCGTAGGCCATCGGTCGCCGCTGCGGGCGGGGTTCGGGGCTTCGTACCCGCCCGGAGGGTCCCCGCTCCTAACGTCGGCTCCGGAGGTTCGTTGGTATGCCTGCATCGAGACGACACCACAGGGCCCTCGCGGTTTTCGTGAACTGCCTGGGCATTCTCGCCGCCGTACCGGCGCTGCCCAGTACGGGCCCCGCCACCCGGGCCACGGCGGCCACCCCGGCGGCAAGCCCCGCCACGGCGGCGCGTCCCGCCGCCCCGGAGGCGTCACCGGCAGCGGGGGCCCGGGCCGCACCGGCCGCACCGCGGGTGGCGGCCAGCGGCGCGGTCGTGCCGGTCACCCCGACGGCACCCGCCCCGGGGATGACCACCGCCGGCAACCCCGGCGTACCCCGACCGGCTCCGCAGGTCACCGTCGCCGTGGCGCCCGCCGCGACATCGGTGCCGGGCTACCGGATCATCGTGCGCAACACGGGTAGCGCGACGGTGCGGACCATGGTCCGGCAGGGGGTGCCGGCGGACGCCTCGATCACCGCGGTCAGCGCGGGCGGGCTGACCACCCGGCCGGGCGGCGCCACCGGCGGCGGGGAGGTCACCTGGCGGCTCGTCGTACCGGCCGGGGCGACCCGGACCCTGGACACCGCCCTGGCCGCCACCGCGCCGGGCCAGGACCTGACCGCACCGGCCTGCGCGTACGCCAGCGACGGCGACCAGCCGTACGACTGCGCGACCGCCACCTGGCACAGCGCGGGGACCCCGGAGGCGGCGGTGCCCGCGACGCCGGCCTGGCGGCAACCACCGATCCTGCTCGGCTTGGCCCTGGTGCTGCTGGCGCTGCTGGCCGGCGGGCTCTGGTGGTGGCTGCGGGCCCGGCGACGGGTGAGCGGCGTCGCACCGGCCGCGACCGGCCACCCGCCGTACACCGGCGGCCCGACGACCCCGGGTGGCGGGACGGTGTACCCGTCCGCCGGCGCGACGGCAGCCCCGGGTGGCGGGACGGTGTACCCGCGCCCCGCCGCACCGGGACCGGTCGGGCGACGACGCAGCCCGTCGGTGTGGCTGGTGGTGGGGGTGGCCGCGACGGTGCTGGCCGGGGTGGTCCTCGCCGCCACCTGGACGGCCACCCGGCAGGTCGCCGCGATCGACACCACCAAGCAGCCGACCGCCGGGGCGTGGACGGGCACCAGCATAACCGGAGCCGTCGGCACCCCGCTGCGGGAGAAGGCGTTCGAGTTCACCGTCTACCGGGTGGCCTGTGGCACCGCGAAGGCGGCGCGCCAGCAGTGCCAGGCCACGGTCGGGGTACGCAACGTCACTCCGGAGCAGCAGAGCTGGCACGGTCAGCTCCAGCGGGCGTACCTGCCGGGGGGCACCTGGGTGAGCACCGACGAGGACGCCACCCGGCTGGCGAACCTGGGGCGGGACGTCTTCGCCCAACCCGTCTCGGCGGGCAGCCGGGTGGTGCTGCCGCTGGTCTTCACCGTGCACGGGATGCAGAAGCCGAAGCAGTTGGAGCTGCGCAGCGGGGTGTTCTCCGCCGGCGTCCGGGTGGACGTGCCCTGACCGTCAGGACCCGCCCCACGGGAGGAGACGTCCCTGGCCGGCGGAGCACGCCGAATGGAAGAGCCGTCCCCTGGCCGGCGGGACGCACCGGACGGGAAAGGGGCCCGGCCGGCGGGACACGCCGGACGGGCGACGTGCCCCGATCGGAGAGACGTGCCGGGGGACGTGCGCTGAGCGGGGGCGGGCGGCGGTCGTACCCTGGAGGGTGTGACCGCCGCCCTCGCACCCGCCGCCCTCGACGCGGCCGACTGGCGGGCCCGGCGGGCGGCCCACGAGGCGCGGATGGCCGGCTGGCTGGACCCGCACCTGGCCCGGCGTCGCACCGGCGGCCGGCATCCGGTGGAGGACTTCCTCTTCACCTACTACTCCTACCGCCCGGCGCAGCTGCGCCGCTGGCACCCGGGCGCGGGAGTGCTGCTGCGTGACGCGGACCAGGCCGAGTTCGGCCGGGACTACCGCGCCGGCCCCACCGGGGTCACCCTCGACACCGACGGGGTACGCGACCGCCGCGCCGAGTCGATCAGCTGGGTCCGGGAGCTGCTGGCCGCCACCGCGCGCCGGCCGGCGCATCTGGGCTGCTTCGGGATGCACGAGTGGGCGATGGTCTACCGGCAGACCCAGGAGGAGGTCCGGCACAACGCCTGGCCGCTGCGGCTCAGCCCGGACGACACCGCCGCCGTGGTACGCGAGCGGGGCGTGCGGTGCAGCCACTTCGACGCGTTCCGGTTCTTCACCGCGCCGGCCCGGCCGCTGAACCTGCTCCAGCCCACCCGGGAGACCCAGCACGCGCTGGAGCAGCCGGGTTGCCTGCACGCCAACATGGACCTCTACAAGTGGGCGTACAAGCTCTCCCCGCTGGTCGCCTCGGAGCTGGTCGCGGACTGTTTCGCGCTGGCCCGGCAGATCCGGGCGCTGGACATGCGGGCCAGCCCCTACGACCTGGCGGCCCTCGGCTATCCCCCGGTCCGGGTGGAGACCCCCGAGGGGCGGGCCGAGTACGCGGCGGCGCAGCGGGGTTTCGCCGAGCAGGCTGCCGTGCTCCGCGCCCGCCTGCTGACCGCGCTGGATCACGCCGTTCCGCCTGCCGCCGCCTGACCCTGCCGACCGTCGGGCGAGGGTCCGGGTCGATTCCGGCCCGGACCCTCGTCGGATCAGCTGGCGGTGCAGGTCGCCGTCGGGGCGGTGGCGGTGCCGGTGTGGGTGCCGAGGAACCCGAAGGTGGCCTCGGCGGCCGGGGCCAGCGCGCCGTTCCAGTTGACGTTGCGGGCGGTGACCGCGCTGCCGGTCTGGGTCAGCTCGGCGTTCCAGGTCTGGGTGATCTGCTGCCCGGCGGGCAGGGTGAAGGTGACCCGCCAGCCGGTGGTCCGCGCGACGCCGGTGCTGCGCACGGTCACCTCACCCTGGTGACCGCCCTGCCACTGGTTGGTGATCCGGTAGCTGGCGGTGCAGGCCACCCCGGCGGGCGGCGACGTGGTCGGCGGGTCGACCGTGGGCGACCCGGTCGGACCACCCGTGGGGCTCGCCGTCGGGGTGGGTGAGGTGGTGGGGCTGACCGTCGGGGTGGGCGAGGCGGTCGGGGTGGGCGAGGCGGTCGGGGTGGGCGAGGCGGTCGGGGTGGTCCCGCCGAGGGCGGCCACCAGCGCCGGGTACCACCGGTCGGACATCTTCTGGTCGCCGGCCGCGTTGGGGTGCACCCCGTCGTAGGTGTCGGTGGTGGTGCTGAACCCGGTCCACTGGTCGACCACCACGATCGGCGACCCGGCGGTGGTCTTCCCCGCCGCCCAGCCGTCGATCGCGGCGTTCAGGGCCACCGCCCGCTGGCCGCACTCGGCGCAGCTGGACGGGGCCATCGGGATGATCTTCGCGACGATCACCCGCATCGCCGGGTTGCTGGCCCGCATCTGGTCCACCAGCTTCGAGTACGCGGCGAGAATGGTGGCCGGGGCGATGTTGCTCCACACGTCGTTGGTGCCGAAGTGCATCAGCACGATGTCGGGGCGGGTCGCGGCGAGCCAGCCGGGCAGCAGGTTCTGGTCGGCGACGTTCGTCACCAGGTAACCACCGTGGCCCTCGTTGTCCCCGTCGTACGGCTGGCCGCAGCCCTGCGGGCCGAGGGTGCCGACGAAATCGGTGTTGGTGTGGCCGGTGGACTGGAGACGGTTCCAGAGCACGGACCGCCAGCAGCCGGGCGAGCCGGTGATCGAGTCGCCGAGCGGCATGACGCGGACCGGGGTGGCGGCGGCCGGCCGGGCCGGGCTGGCGGCGACCAGCCCGACGAGCAGGGTGAGGGGGACCGCCGCGAACGCGGCGAGCAGGGCGGCGAGGAACGGCCTTCGGAGCATGGCGAGGGGACTCCTGTCACGTGACGACGTGCGGTCGGTGACGGCCCGGTTGCTCCCACGGACATCCCAGCAGACCGCGCGCCCCGACTCAACGCCCTCCCGCATCCTGACGAAGCGCTTCGACGCGCAGCCGCTCCTCCAACTCGGCCAGGGTGTCGACGAACCGGAGCTGGCGGCCCCGGTCGGCCTCGACGACGAAGTCGCGCAGGGCGGTGCTCCGCGTGACGTGCCCGGAGATGTCGCCGACCACGGCCAGCCGCAGCCGGTAGTTGACGAACTTCTGCACCACCTCGCCCGCCACCCCGGTACGCAGCGTGAAGAACTCGACGGCGAGCCGGCGGACCGGCAGCACCACCAGCTCGACCCCGTGGCCCAGCGCGGCACCGATCACGTCGGTGGCGTCGTCGCCGCCGCAGATCTTCGGCCCGTCGGGAGCGCAGGCGAGCGCGGTGCAGCCGGCGAGGGTGACCAGGGTGTCGGTGGACATGCCCGCCAGCCTAGGCAGCGCCGGCCCGCCCCGGCCCCGGTTTTCCGGCGCGCAGCCGGCCCGTGGTGCAGCGGCGGACCCACCCGGGCGCAGCGGTGCGGACCGGGCGGCGGGCCGTACGACTCAGTCGCCGTCGGCGCGGCGGTCCCGCTTGCGCTGCGACTGCCGTTTCTTGTCGGCGAGACGGCGTTCCTTGGCACCCCGCGACGGTCGGGTGGGGCGACGGGGGGGCGGGGGCGGGGCGACGGCGTCGCGCAGCAACGCGGCCAGGCGCTCCCGGGCCGCCTCCCGGTTGGCCAGCTGCGCCCGGTGCTCGCTGGCGGCGATGGTGAGCACCCCGTCGACCAGCCGGCCGGCGAGCCGCTCCAGCGCCCGTTCCCGCAGCACCGGGGGCAGGCTGGTGGTGCCGGCCAGGTCGAAGCTCAGCTCGACCCGGGAGTCGGTGGTGTTGACACCCTGCCCGCCGGGCCCGGACGAGCGGGAGAACCGTTCCCGCAGCTCGGCGGCGGACACGGTCCACCGATCGGTCACCCGCAGTCCGTCGTCCACCCCGCGAGGCTAACGCCCCCGGTTGACCCCGTGCGTCGCGGTCACCGAGGGCGAGGGGCCGGGAGCCGGTTCCGCCCGGTCGTGGTCGGGCCGGCACCGGCTCAGCCACCCTTGCCGATGATCGTGTCGGCGGTCTGCTGCACCTGGTCGATGGGGATGGCGAAGCCGATGCCGATCGAGCCACTGCCGTCGATGGTGGCGATCGCCGTGTTCACCCCGACCACCTCGCCCCGGGCGTTGACCAGCGGGCCACCGGAGTTGCCCGGGTTGATCGACGCGTCGGTCTGCACCGCGCTGCGCCGGTTGGTGCCCAGCCGTACCTGCCGGTTGAGGGCGCTGACGATCCCGGCGGTCACCGTGCCGGCCAGGCCGAGCGGCGACCCGACCGCGAGCACCGGCTCGCCGACCCGGGTGGACCGGGGCTTGGCCAGGGGCAACGGGGCCAACCCGGCGGCCGACGGCACCTTCAGCACGGCCAGGTCGCTGCCGGGTTCCCGGCCCACCACCTCGGCGGCGTACCGGCGGCCGTCCGGCATCTCCACGGTCACCGCGCCACCACCCCCCTTGGCCAGGATGTGGTCGTTGGTGACGATGTGCTGCTCGTTGTCGATGGCGAAGCCGGAGCCGGTCGCCGACTGCCCGGTGGCACCCCCGCCGACCAGCACGGACACCACCCCGGGGACGGTCTTCTGGGCGGCGGTGACCAGTTCCGCCGGCACCGGGGCGGCGGAGGCCGCCGTCGGGCCCGCCCCGCCCTGGCCGGCCACCCAGCCGCCGGCCGCCGCGCCGGAGACGGTGGAGAGGGCGACCACCGCCGCGGCGGTCCACAACCGGCCACGCCAGCGCCGCCGGGACGGGTCCTCCCCCGGCCCCGGTACGTCCCACCGGGGCCGGCCGTCCGGTCCCAGGTCGGGTGAGAGGAACCAGGGACCCCGGGGCTCCCCCAGACCGGTCTGTACTGCCATACGTCCGCTCCTCACTGTGCGCTGCGACGGATCAGGGGCAGGTGGGCCAGCGCCGTCCACCTCAGGGCAGGCGGGAGAACCAGCGCATCGATCCGGCCGCCGCACCCATGGCGAAGACCAGTCCGAGCCCGATGAACCGGGCGGAGATGTCCTGACGTTCCTTGCGGTAGCCGACCGAGGAGCCGATGTCCTCGTACACGTTGCGCAGTTCGGCGCTGCTGCCCGCCTCGTGGAAGCCGCCCCCGGTCTGGTCGGCGACCGCCCGCAGGGTCTGCCCGTCGACCGGCACCTGGATCGGCCGGCCACCCCGGTCGACGAAGCCACCCGGGGTGCCGAACGAGATGGTGTGCACCGGCACCTTCGCCGCGACGGCCGCCGAGGCCGCCTCCATCGGGTCCGCACCGGAGGTGTTCGCCCCGTCGGAGAGCAGGATGACCCGGGCCGGCGGCGGCTGCTCGGCCGCCTTCTCGTCGAGGCTCTTCACCGCGCCGAGGGAGGCGCTGATCGCCTCGCCGATGGCGGTGCCCTGCACCCCGGTGATCCCCTCGGCGAGCCGGTCGATGCCGTCGTGCAGGGCGCCCCGGTCGGCGCTCGGCGGCACCAGCACCGCCGCGCTGCCGGCGAACGCGACCAGCCCCACGTTGAACTCGTCGGGCAGCCCGTCGACGAAGGTCCGGGCGGCCTCCTTGGCGGCGGTCAACCGGTCCGGTTCGACGTCGGTGGCGAGCATCGACGTGGAGACGTCCACGGCGACCATCACGGTGGCCCGCTCACGGGGCACCCGCACCTCGGCGGTGGGCCGGGCGAAGCCGACCACCAGCAGCGCCAGCATGGCCAGGAAGAGACCGGCGGGCACGTGCCGCCGCCAGGCGGGTCGCTGCGGGGCGACCCGGTCGAGCAGCCGCAGGTTGGTGAAGCGGACCGCGTACCGGCTGCGTCGGCGCTGCATCAGCAGGTAGCCGGCGGCCAGCACGACCACCCCCAGCAGCAGCAGGAGCCGGGTGGGTGACTGCCAGTTCACGCGACACCTCCCCGGGACGCGGCGGGCGCCATGGCCAGCCGACGCTGGGTGTGCACGTGCCGCACGATGTCGGCGGTCCAGTCCCGGTCGGTGCGCAACGCCAGGTGACCGGCCCCGCTGCGGCGCAGCGCCCGGGCCACCTGGGCGCGCTGCGCGGCGGCGGCGCTGGCGTACCGGCGGCGCAGCCCCGGGTCACCGGTCCACACCTCGCGCCGCCGGCCGGTCTCCGGGTCGACCAGGGTGATCAGGCCGACGTCGGGCAGCTCCAGCTCGCGGGGGTCGGTCACCTCGACCGCGAGCACCTGGTGCCGGGCGGCGAGCCGGCGCAG
The DNA here is from genome assembly GCF_900091525.1 of Micromonospora matsumotoense. Classification (GTDB taxonomy): domain Bacteria; phylum Actinomycetota; class Actinomycetes; order Mycobacteriales; family Micromonosporaceae; genus Micromonospora; species Micromonospora matsumotoensis. The sequence goes on along the minus strand of NZ_FMCU01000006.1, from coordinate 153,474 downwards.
CGTCGGCTCCCAGGGGGCCGGGGCGTCGTGGTCGTCGGGGAGCCCGTCGAGGAAGTCGGAGACCACCACCACCAGCCCCCGCCGCACGGCGGTCCGTTGCACCGCCGCGAGGGCGGCGGCCAGGTCGGGGCCGGCCGGCGGGGTGGTCGGTGGTTCGGCGTCCGCCCGGGGGGCGTGCAGCAGCGTGCGGAGCAGGCTCAGCAGGTGGGTACGCCCGCTGCGGGCCGGGAACCGGCGCAGCCCGTCGGTGCTGAGCACCTGTGCGCCGAGCCGGTTGCCGGTCCCCGCGGTGAGGAAGCCGACCGCGGCGACGGCCGCCACCGAGAGTTCCCGCTTGTCCAACTCGGCGGTGCCGTACTCCATGCTGGGGCTGGCGTCGACCAGCAACCAGGTGGTCAGCTCCCGGTCCGCGTCGACCTCACGCACGTGCGGGACGGTGGTGCGGGCGGTGACCGCCCAGTCCATCCGGCGTACCTCGTCCTCACCGGGGCGGTACTCCCGGCTGCCGGCGAGTTCGCTGCCGGGGCCGGGCAGCAGGCCGCGCAGCTGACCCTGGAGCAGCCCGTCCAGGCGGCGGGTGACGGTCAGTTCGAGGCGGCGCAGCCGCTGTTCGGGGGCGAGGTCGGCCAGCGCCGGGCCGGCGGGTGCCGGGGCGGTCGGGGGTCTCACGCCGCCGCCAGGACGGGCGTGTACTCGGGGTGGCCGGTGGCGAGCACCGGGGGCGGCACCGCCTGGACCAGCCGGTGCACCACCGCCTCGGCGGAGACCCCGTCGGCGACCGCGTCGAAGGAGAGCACCAGCCGGTGGGCGAGCACGTCGACCGCGAGTTCGCGGACGTCCTCGGGGAGCACGTACTCGCGGCCCCGCAGCAGCGCCTGGGCGCGGGCGGCGGCGACCAGGCCGAGGGTGGCCCGGGGGCTCGCCCCGTACGCCAGCAGCGGGGCGATCTCCGGCACCCCGAAGCGGGCCGGGTCACGGGTGGCCAGGATCAGCCGGACCACGTACTCGGCGAGCGCGTGGTGCACGAAGACGTGGGCGGCCCGGCGCTGGTAGTCGCGCAGCCGGACCGGGTCGAGCACCCGACGTGGGCGGGGTCGGTCGCTGCTCATCCGGTAGAGGATGGCCAACTCGTCGGCGTCGCTCGGGTAGTCGACGACGATCTTCATGAGGAAGCGGTCGCGTTGTGCCTCGGGGAGTTGGTAGACCCCCTCGGACTCGATCGGGTTCTGGGTGGCCAGCACCAGGAACGGTTCCGGCACCGGCCAGCTCCGGCCGCCGATGGTGACCTGCCGCTCGGCCATCGCCTCCAGCAGCGCGGACTGCACCTTGGCCGGGGCCCGGTTGATCTCGTCGGCGAGCACCAGGTTGGCCATGATCGGGCCGAGTTCGACGTCGAAGCTCTCCTTGGAGGCGCGGTAGATCCGGGTGCCGACGATGTCGGAGGGGACCAGGTCGGGGGTGAACTGGATCCGGGTGAAGGTGCCGCCGACGACGGTGGCGAGGGTCTGCGCGGCCAACGTCTTGGCCACCCCGGGCACCCCTTCCAGGAGGCAGTGCCCGTTGGCGATCAGCGCGGTGAGCAGTCTTTCGACGAGCCGATCCTGCCCGACGATCACGCGTCTGACCTCGAAGAGGGTCTGTTCCAACTCGGCGCCTGCCGCGTCGGCTTCGACCGGGCTGGGCAGGCTGGCCAGGGTGTCCGAGATGTCCGTCACGGTGCTTGCTTCCCGGGGCGGCCGGCAGGCAAACGTCGGAATTTCCGCTCCTGTCAGGCGGTTTCCCACCCGGATCGGGACGACCTGCCCGTTGGGGCGGCAACACCGTGAGGCGGTAGGAGCCGTACCCCGGCCGGTGTCGACGACGGGCCTCCACAGCAGACGGTGCCGACCCCCGGGTGGGGGCCGACACCGTCGACGGGGCCGCGCCTCAGTTGGCGACGAACAGGTGGAACGGCTTGCTGGACACCGATCCGCCGGAGCTGTACGTCTGGACGAAGACGCCGTTCGGCGTCTGGTTGCGCGGCGCGACCGAGATCTCACCGGCCGGCGGCACGTTGAACTGGTCGTTGGTGCCGATGGTGGCCTGGAACGCCTTCCCGACCACGCTGTAGTCGAGCAGCACCTGGTACTGGCCGGTGCCGTACTTGGTCGCCGAGACGACGTTGGCCGAGTGCTGGAGCAGGGTGCCGCCGCTGGTGACGACCGCCCAGGCGACCGAACCTGCGGCCGGCGGGGCGAGCGACACCTTCAGCGCCGCGCGGGCCTGCTGGGCTTCGGCCGCAGTTACGGACGGCTGACCGGCGACGCCGGCCTGCTGAGCCCCGGGCTGAGCTACCTCGGCCGGGGCCTTGGTCGCCGGCTGGGCGACGGCGATCCCGCCGCCGGCCAGGGTGAGCGCCAGGACGCCGAGCGTCACCGCCGCCGCCTTACGCCTGAAGAATGTGGCCATGACAGGTCTCCCTTTTGTGACCGTGGCAATACGGCCGGCCCACCGTTCGGAGAGCCGGATGGGTCTGGTGCGGACGGGCCGGAAATGACGCGGACAGAAGAACTCCACCCGCGCCGGAAGTGTTGGACGAACAACGCTTCCAACCGGTCTGAGCTGGGATTACTACGCTCCGTTGCGGCACCTCAACGAGGAGGAACGTAACATCAGCAAAAGCGGAGCGTCAATAGCGAGCCAATCCGTTTTGCCATCTTTAAAATGATGTTGGAAATTGCGAAAGATGAACTCTCACCCATTCATGAATCGGCTCCGGCGTCCCTGCGCAACGGCGTCGGCCACTAGGCTGGCCGCCGTGCTCCTGATCTCGACGCCGTCCACCACCCGACGTCCCGCCGCCACCCTGATCTGCTGGCTGGCGGTGGCACCCGGCCTCGCCTGGGCGGTGGTCCGCCTCGCCGGGCTGGACCGGGGCCCGCTGGTGCAGGCGCTCGCCTTCACGCCGTACGTCGCGGGGTGGAGCCTGCTGGCGCTGGCCCTGACCCTCGCCCTGCGACGCCGGTGGCCGGCGGTGGCCGCGACGGTCGCGGCGCTGGCCCTGGTCGGTGCGGTGGCACCCCGCGCGCTGCCCGCCGGGCAGCCGGCGGTCCAGGGGCCCGAGCTGCGACTGCTCACCGCCAACCTGCTCAAGGGGGGTGCCGACGCGGCCACCCTGGTCGCGCTGGTCCGCCGGCACCAGGTGGACGTGCTCACCGTGCAGGAGTTCACCCCGGCGGCGCGGGGCGCCCTCGACCGGGCCGGCCTCGCCGACCTGCTCCCCCACCGCCAACTCCACCCCGAGGTGGGCACGACCGGGTCCGGGCTCTACGCCCGTTTCCCGCTCTCCGCCGGAGGCTTCCGACGCAACGCCGGCTTCGCGTTCACCCAGGCGTACGCGACGGTGGCGGTGCCCGGTGCGCCGGCGCTACGGGTGGAGTCGGCCCACCCGGCGGCACCCTGGTCGGTCGGGGTGGTCGGCGAGTGGCGCACCGACCTGGCGGCCCAGCCGCGCGCCACCCCCGACGGTCAGCTCGGCATCCTCGCCGGGGACTTCAACGCCACCCTCGACCATTCCCCGTTGCGTGCCCTCCTGGCGAGCGGATACGTGGACGCCGCCGACGCCGTCGGGGCAGGGCTGGTGGGCACGTGGGGCCCGTACGACGGCGACCCGATCCCGCCGGTCACCATCGACCACGTCCTGGTCGACCGCCGGATCGCCGTCCACGCGGTCACCGTCCACCAGATACCCGCCACCGACCACCGCGCCGTGCTGGCCACCCTGCGCCTGCCCACCCCGTGACGGCGGGAACGCCGGCTCAGACCCGGGCCCGGTCGAGGCCGTAGGTGAGGGCGTCGACCAGGGCGTGCCAGGAGGCTTCCACCACGTTGGGGTGCACGCCGACGGTGGTCCAGTCGCGGCCGGTCCCGTCGGCCGTCTCCACCAGCACCCGGGTCACCGCGCCGGTGCCGTGGGTGCCCTCCAGGATGCGCACCTTGTAGTCGGCCAGCTCGAAGTGGCGCAGCTGCGGGTAGTACCGGGACAGCCCGACCCGCAGCGCCTCGTCGAGGGCGTTGACCGGGCCGTTGCCCTCGGCGGTGGCGATCACCCGCTCACCGCGTACCCGGATCTTCACGGTCGCCTCGGAGACCACCGCGCCGTCCTCCCGGTGCTCGACCAGCACCCGGTACGACTCCAGCGCGAACGGTCGCACCGGGGCGGCATCCGGCAGCTCGGAGCGGACCAGCAGCTCGAACGACGCGTCGGCGGCCTCGAACGACCAGCCCTCCGCCTCCAGCTCCTTGACCCGGGTGGTCACCTTCGACACGGCGTCCGGATGGCCGGCCAGGTCAAGACCCAGCTCGCGGCTCTTCAGCTCGATGCTGGCCCGGCCGGCCATCTCGGTCACCAGGATCCGCATGTCGTTGCCCACCACCGACGGGTCCACGTGGTTGTAGAGCAACGGGTCGACCTTGATCGCGCTCGCGTGCAACCCCGCCTTGTGGGCGAAGGCGGCGGCCCCGGCGTACGCCTGGTGGGTGTCGGGGGCGATGTTGGCGATCTCGGCGATGGCGTGCGAGACCCGCACCATCTGTTCCAGGCAGCCGTCGGGTAGGACGGGCAGCCCGAGCTTGAGCTGGAGGTTGGCCACGACGGCGAAGAGGTCGGCGTTGCCGGGGCGCTCGCCGTACCCGTTGGCGGTGCCCTGGACGTGCCGGACCCCGGCCTCGACGGCCGCGATCGTGTTGGCCACCGCGCAGGCGGTGTCGTTCTGGGCGTGCATGCCGAACAGCTCCGGGGCGATCCCGGTCCGCACGGTCAGGTCGGCGATCGCGGCGGTCACCTGGGACGGCAGCATCCCCCCGTTGGTGTCGCAGAGCACGAACCGCTCGGCACCGGCGGCGAGCGCGGTCTCGACCACCGAGGCGGTGTACGCCGGGTCGTGCCGGTACCCGTCGAAGAAGTGCTCGCCGTCGACGAAGACCCGCCGCCCCTCGGCTACCAGGTGGGTGACCGTGTCCCGGACCATCGCCAGGTTCTCCGCGCCGGTGGTGCGCAGGGCGCGTTCGACGTGCCGGATGTCGGCCTTGGCGACCAGCGCGACGGCCGGGGTCTGCGCGTCGAGCAGCGCGCGCACCTGCGGGTCGTCGGCGACGGCGACCCCGGCCTTGCGGGTGGCCCCGAACGCGACCAGCAGGGCGTGCCGCAGATCCAGCTCGGTGCGCGCCCGGCGGAAGAACTCGGTGTCCTTCGGCACGGCGCCCGGCCATCCGCCCTCGATGAAGCCGACCCCGAACTCGTCGAGCAGCCGGGCCACCGCGAGCTTGTCGATCACCGAGTAGCTGAGCCCCTCGCGCTGGGCGCCGTCACGCAGCGTGGTGTCGTAGACCTGGAACGTCATCGCGAGTCCCTTTCTTCGGACCGTCGAACCTTGCGGGGGCAACAAAAAGACCCCCCGCGGATGCGGGAGGTCTGCGCGCTCGGCGGAGGGGAGGCCGGCGCGCTAGCTGCCAATAATGCGGGCGGAGCTGGTCACGGTCGCCACTCTGCCACTCCGCCCCGATTCTGGGAGGCAGAATCCACATCCCGGGACGGGATGTGTGGGACGTCTCCCCTCGGGTACCTCAGATGCGGACACGAAGCGCTTTTCTCCGATAACGACTACGGCAGTCGAGGCAGGAGTTCTCATGGACAGGCTCGACCCGCACACCGCCCACGGCACCACGGACCCGATGGTCGACGACGGCCAGGGCGCGATCGCCGGCGGCGCCCCCGGCGGGGCGTTCAACCCGTGGAGTTACCGCGACGAGGCCGGGGTCGCCGACGCCGACCTGGTCGGCTACAAGGTCGAGGCGACCGACGGCGGCATCGGCAAGATCGACGAGGCCAGCCACGAGGTCGGCGGCAGCTACCTGGTCGTCGACACCGGCCCGTGGATCTTCGGCAAGAAGGTGATGCTCCCCGCCGGCACCATCAACCAGGTCGACCACGACGACCGGAAGGTCCACGTCGACCGCACCAAGGACCAGATCAAGGCCGCTCCCGAGTACGACGAGACCAGCCACAGCGACCCGGCCTACCGGGACAAGCTGGGCGGCTACTACGACGACACCTACGGCAACCTTCCCCCGGGCACCGCCCGGTAGCCGGTCGGACGGCCCGGTAGGCGGTCGACGGGCATGGCGGTCGATCGAAGGCCACGGCCGGCGGGGCGTACACACGCCCCGCCGGCCGTTACCGTGTCCGGGTGAACCCCACCGAGGACAGCCGCCGGATCCCGTTCGCTGCGATGTTCAACTTCCGCGACGTGGGTGGCTATCCCGGCCACGACGCCCGCACCGTCCGCTGGGGGCGGCTCTACCGGTCGGACTCCCCGCACCGGATCGACGGCACCGACCGGGAAGCGTTCAGCGCCCTCGGCATCCGCACCGTGATCGACCTGCGCCGCCCGACCGAGGTGGACCGGGACGGCCGGGTGCCCGACCTGGACGGCCTGTCCTACCGGCACATCCACCCGGAACACGCCGACTGGGCGGCGCAGACGCACGACCCGGATTCCAGCCTGGCCCGCTACCTCGCCGACCGCTACGCCGACCTCGCCGAGACCGGCACCGCCGGGCTGGCCGAGGCGGTCGGCCTGATCGCCGACAGCGCCAACGCCCCCGTCCTGGTGCACTGCGTCGCGGGCAAGGACCGCACCGGCATCGTCTGCGCGCTGACCCTGTCGGTGCTGGGCGTCGACGACGACCGGATCGCCGCGGACTACGCGCTGAGCGCCGAGGCGTCCCAGCGGTTCAGCGCCTGGCTGGCGGAGGCCATGCCGGACGCCCAGAAGCCACCCGCCCCCTTCCTCGGCTCCCCCGCCGAGGCGATGTCGCTCTTCCTCGCCGAACTCCGCCAGCGGCACGGCTCGATCGAGGACTACCTGCACCACGCGGGTGTGACGGACGCCCAGCTCGCCGCCCTCCGCGACCACCTGCTGGAGCAGCCCACACCGGAGTGACCCGGCCCCGGGCGGTCAGCGGATGTGCGTCACCCAGCCGTGCGGGTCGGGGGCGTCGCCGCGCTGGACCGCCACCAACTGCTCCCGCAGCGCGGAGGTGGACCGGCCCGGCTCACCGCCGCCGATCACGAACTCGCCGCCGGGGTGACGCACCCGGGCGACCGGGGTGATCACCGCGGCGGTGCCGCAGGCGAAGACCTCGCGCAGCCGGCCGCTCTCCGCGTCGGCCTGCCACTCGGCGAAGCTGACCGGTCGTTCGACGACCTGGTGCCCGGAGGCGGCGGCCAGGGCGAGCAGCGCGTCCCGGGTGATGCCCGGCAGGATCGTGCCGGTCAGCGGCGGGGTGACCAGGGTGTTGTCGTCGTAGACGAAGAAGACGTTCATGCCGCCCAGTTCCTCGACGTAGCGGCGCTCCACCGCGTCCAGGAAGACCACCTGGTCACACCCGGCCTCGATCGCCTCCGCCTGGGCGGAGAGCGACGCGGCGTAGTTGCCGCCACACTTGGCCGCGCCGGTGCCACCGGGAGCCGCCCGGGTGTAGTCCGGGGAGACCCAGACGGTGACCGGCTTGACCCCACCGGCGAAGTAGGCGCCGGCCGGCGAGGCGATGACGCAGTAGAGGTATTCGTTGGCGGGGCGGACCCCGAGGAAGACCTCGCTGGCGAACATGAACGGCCGCAGGTAGAGGCTGGTGTCGGCGCCCTCGGGAATCCAGTCCCGGTCGATCTCGACCAGCTTGCGCAGCGACTCGACGAACAGCTCCGCCGGCAGCTCCGGCATGGCCAGCCGCCGCGCGGAGGCGATGAACCGGGCCGCGTTGGCCTCCGGCCGGAACATGGTGATCGAGCCGTCGGCCGTCCGGTACGCCTTCAGCCCCTCGAAGATCTCCTGCGCGTAGTGCAGGACGGCGCTCGCCGGGTCCATCGGGATCGGCGCACGGGCCTCGATCCGGGGGTCGTACCAGCCCTTGCCGTCGGCGTACCGGATGGTCACCATGTGGTCGGTGAAGACCCGGCCGAAGCCGGGGTCGACCAGCAGGGCGGCCCGTTCGACGGCGGATACCGGCGCGGGATTCGGACGGATCTCGAAATCGAGCATGTCACCACCGCTCATCGCGCTGACCTCCCTGCGGGTTGACGGCACGCGGGGACCACGCACCGAGCTGCTGTTCAGAAACCTACCCCGAACGGTCGTTCAGCGGATAGGTCCGCCCCCGGTGGGATCAGGCCACCGCGTGCGCGGCGAGCCGGTCCCCCACCTCGTCGGTGCGCAACGCCACGCCCGGCGTCCGGCCGGCCAGTTCGGCGGCGACCGCGCCGGTCACCCGGGCGGCGGCGTCGGCGTGGCCGAGCTGGTCGAGCAGGAGGGCGGCGGAGAGCACGGCGGCCACCGGGTCCGCGACACCCTTGCCGGCGATGTCCGGCGCCGAACCGTGCACCGGCTCGAACATCGACGGGTACGCCCCGGTGGGGTTGATGCAACCGCTGGCCGCCAGGCCGATTCCCCCGGTCACCGCGGCGGCGATGTCGGTGAGGATGTCGCCGAAGAGGTTGTCGGTGACCACCACGTCGTACCGCTGGGGCTGGGTGACCAGGAACATGGCGGCGGCGTCGACGTGCTGGTATTCGGTGGTGACGTCGGGGTGTTCGGCGGCGACGGCCGCAAAGGCACGGGCCCACAGCGACCCGGCGTGGGTCAGCACGTTGGTCTTGTGCACCAGGGTGACCTTGCGGCGCTCGCGGCGACCCGCCCGGGCGAAGGCGTCCCGGATGACCCGTTCCACCCCGTGCCGGGTGTTGAGGCTCTCCTCCGTGGCCACCTCGGCCGGGGTGTCCCGGTGCAGGCTGCCGCCGGCACCTGCGTAGAGCCCCTCGGTGCCCTCCCGGACGACGACCAGGTCGACCTCGCCCGGCTTGACGTTGACCAGCGGGCCGGGCACGCCGGGCCAGAGCCGGGACGGGCGCAGGTTGACGTACTGGTCGAAGGCGAAGCGGAGCTTCAGCAGCAGTCCGCGCTCCAGCACGCCGGGCGGCACGGTGGGGTCGCCGACCGCGCCGAGCAGAATGGCGTCGTGGCCGGCCAGCTCGGTCAGCACGGAGTCGGGCAGCACCTCACCGGTGCGGTGGTAGCGCGCCGCGCCGAGGTCGTACTCCGTGGCCTCGACCCCGGGGAGCACGGCGTCGAGGACCTTGAGGGCCTGCGCGACCACCTCGGGTCCGATCCCGTCCCCGGCCACCACCGCGATCCGTGCCACCTGCCGCTCCTCACCTCGTCCGCTGGGGTGAACGGTACGTCGCCGTCCCGGCTCCCGGTACGAGCCTTCCATTATCTGGGAGGGCGAAATGCTCAGCAGGCTCCCAGGCAGCATTCATGGTGCGGTCATCTCCACTGCCTAGGGTCGGTGCAGGACGGGTCGTGGGGACCCGGGACGGACCGGTCGCGACGCCGCGGCACCGTCGGTGAAGGAGCAGTGTGATGCGGACCGAGCAGCAGCGGGGGCCAGGCCGACTGGACGAGCAACCGCGCACCCGCTGGGTGGACCAGGCGGCATTCTCCCGACGCCGCCCCGACCTGCGCCTGGGCGCCCGCAGCCACCGCCTCGACCGGCCCGGCGACTCGCCCGGCGGCCGGATCGCCGTGCAGCACTCCGTCCGGACCGGCACCGCCGAGTACTCGCTCCTGCTCAACGCCCCCGAGGACCTGGGCCGGCGGGCGGTCGGTGACGCGCTGCGCGACGCCGTCGCCGAGCTGCGGGCCATCGACCTCACCTACGGGCCGAACCGGCCGGAGAGCCTGGTCTCCCGGCTGCGACGCGGCGAGATCAGCCCCGAGTCGTACCCGCCGCTGACCGACCTGGTCGACCGCTGCGCGGCCATGCGGGCCGCCACCGACGGCTGGTTCGACGCCTGGGCCGTCCCCGGCGGCTTCGACCCCGGCGGCCTGCTCAACGGCTGGGCGGTGGAGCGGGCCGCGACCCGGTTGCGGGCCGCCGGCATCACCGACTACGCGGTGCTCTCCGGCGCCGACCTGACGGTACGCGGCCACGCCGCGCACGGTGGCCCGTGGCGGGTCGCGGTGCACCACCCGACCGACGGCCGGCGGGCCCCCCTGGTGCTGGAGATGACGGCCGGCGCGGTGGGCACCTCCGGGGTGAGCGGCCGGCAGGGACACGTGGTCGACCCGCACACCGGCGAACCGGCCCGGCAGTTGGTCGCCGCGACCGTCGTCGGGCCGGATCTGGCGGTGGCCGACGCCTACGCCACCGCGTTGTACGCGGCCGGGCCGGTGGGGCTGTCATGGTTCCGCACCGACTCGGCATATCAGGCTCTCTTCGCCCACCGGCGCCGCTGAGCGGCGCTGCGGCGCGTCGGCCGACCTGTGGAGGGGGTCCACGGGGTGGCGCGGTCGACGGGCCGGCGATCGGCCCCCACGGTCTCGGCAACGACCGTGGGGGCCGGTCAGCGACGAGTGCGCGTGGCTCGCGCATTCGAGGGGTGCGGGCCGGCCGGCCGGACGTTCGGCCCCGTCACCCGAAGACGGGTCGACATCTGACTTCCCGGTGACCGCCCCGATACGCTATCGAATCGACGCAACTCGACGCAAGAGTCTCCACAGCGGACTGTTTTCTCCGGACACTCGAACTACCTGCGGGAATCACGGCGGGTCAGTGTCGCCCGGGTGAACGCGTGATGGCACGCTGTCCGCCGTGAGTTTCGATCTGAGCGTGTGGGCCCTCCACGACGGGGCCACGCCCGAGGACGTCCGGGCGGCGGTGCGGCGGTGCCGCGAGGGGCAGCACGCCGAGCGGTATCCGGACCCCCGGGTGGTGGGCTTCTATCGGGCCGTCACCGCCTCTTATCCCGACCGGCCCGCCCATCAGGGCACCCCCTGGGAGGTCTCGCCGTTGCACGCGGCGGCCGACCATGTGGCGTTGAGCCTCGTCCCGACCTGCGACGACCAGGTGCTGCTCGACATCGAGCGGTTGGCCGGCGAGTACGACCTGATGCTCTTCGACCCGCAGGACGGCTCGGTCTACCCACCGCCGTCCCGGGTCGCCCGCTGACCCGACGCCCGACCCCACCCCGGCCCTGACCCGGCTCCTGTCCCGTCGGGTGTGGCCTGACCCGGTTCCTGTCCCATCGGGTGTGGCCTGACCCGACTGCCGTCGGGTGTGGACGACGGAGGGGCCCGACCGCACGGTCGGGCCCCTCCGGATGCTGTGCCGTGGAACTACTCGTCGCGCAGGTCGGCCGCGCTGGCGGCGGTCGCGCCGATCGAGTCGGCCGCCGAGGTGAGCAGCTCCGCCCCGAGCGCCTGGTCGACGGTGAGGGTCATCAGGGTCTCGCCGCCGGCCTCCCGGCGGGCCACCTGCATCGCGGCGATGTTGATGCCGGCCTCACCGAGCAGCGTGCCGACGGTGCCGACCACGCCCGGCCGGTCGGCGTAACGCAGGAAGAGCAGGATGCCCTCCGCGCCGATCTCCACATCGAAACCGTCCACCTCGGTCAGCTTGAGGACGTCCCGGGCACCGGTGTGGGCGACCGTGCCGGAGACGCTGACCGTACGGCCGTCGGGCAGCGCGCCCCGGATGGTGACCAGGTTCGGGTGGTCCACCGTCTCGGCCTGGGTGACCAGGGCCACCTCGACGCCCCGCTCGGCGGCCAGGTGCGGCGCGTTGACGTAGGTGACCTGCTCCTCGACCACCGAGCTGAACAGCCCCTTGGTGGCGGCGAGCTTGAGCACCGACACGTCGTGGTTGACGATCTCGCCGCGTACCTCGACGGTGACGCTGGCGGCGATCCCGCCGGCCACGGCGGTGAACGCCCGGCCCAGCTTCTCGGCCAGCGGCAGCAGGGGCCGGACGTCCTCGGCGACGACGCCACCGGCCTGCACGTTCACCGCGTCCGGCACGAACTCGCCCTGCAGGGCCAGCTTGACGCTCTTGGCCACGGCCAGGCCGGCCTTGTCCTGCGCCTCGTGGGTGGACGCGCCCAGGTGCGGGGTGGCCACCACGTTGTCGAAGGCGAACAGCGGCGACGCGGTGCACGGCTCCTTGGCGTACACGTCGACGCCGGCGCCGGCGACCCGACCCTCGGCGATCGCGTCGGCCAGGGCCTGCTCGTCGACCAGCCCACCCCGGGCGGCGTTGACGATCCGGACGCCCGGCTTGACGATCGCCAGCTCCTTCTCGCCGATCAGGCCGACCGTCTCCGGGGTCTTCGGCAGGTGGATGGAGATGAAGTCGGCCTCCCGCAGCAGCTCCTCCAGCCCCACCAGGCGGACGCCGAGCTGGGCGGCGCGGGCCGGCTGGATGTAGGGGTCGTACGCGATCAGCCGGGTGCCGAAGGCGGCGATGCGCTGTGCGAAGAGCACGCCGATCCGGCCGAGACCGACCACGCCGACGGTCTTGCCCTGCAACTCGACGCCGGTGTACTTGGACCGCTTCCACTCGCCGGCCTTGAGCGCGGCGCTGGCACTGGCGGTGTTCCGCGCGACGGCGAGCAGCAGCGCGACGGCCTGCTCGGCGGCGGAGACGATATTGGAGGTGGGGGCGTTGACGACCATGACGCCCCGCGCGGTGGCGGCCGGAACCTCGACGTTGTCCAGCCCGACGCCGGCCCGGGCGACCACCTTCAGGCGCGGCGCGGCGGAGATCGCCTCGGCGTCGATCTGCGTGGCACTGCGCACGATCACCGCGTCGGCCTCCGCCAGCGCGGAGAGCAGGGCCGGGCGGTCGGTGCCGTCGACATGGCGCACGTCGAAGTCGTGCGCGAGCACCTCGATGGCAGCGGGAGCGAGTTCTTCGGCGATCAGTACGACAGGATTCATCGGTCCTCGTAGACGTCGTATTAGGTCGGCCGGGGCGACCGGGCGCCGCGATGCGCCCTGCGCCGATCCGTGCCATGGCCGTCAGGTGCCGGTCACGCACCTATCCAAGGATCGTAGGGGGCACCCCGGCCGGCAGGTCCCGGTCTGTGGGGTGAGGGCCCTCACACAGCGTTGTCGCACGCCTGTCATCCCCCGTTCATCCGGCCCGGAGCGCGCAGTGCCGCCCGGTTCGGCCCGATGAGGCGTCGCTCACCCCATCCCGCCAGGTGAACCTCGCCCGCCGCCGGGCGGGCGGCGGGCGGCGGAGCGGCGGGCGGCGGGGGCAAGGCAGGGCCGCGCGGCGGGCGGCGGGCGGGGACGGCGGGCGGCGGAGCGGGGACGCCGCCCCACGGGCCTAGCAGCGGCACGGCAGATCCTCCGCATGCAGGTCACCCGCGGCCACGGCATGTCGGCCGCACCGCAACGATCTCGGCGGCCACCCCGCGTGGCACCGCAACGATCCCGGCCGCCACCCTCTGGCAGCGCAACCGCCCCGAGCCTCCCTGCGGCACGGCGACCTGGCGGCCGGTGTTACCCATAAAGCGGTATGCCTGGCTGGCATATTCATGCCAACCAGGCATACCGCTTTACTCCACAAGACCAGTCAGCCCGCGACACACCCGGCGGAACCGACGACCCGCACAGGCCCGACGACCCGCACAGGCCCGGACGACCCGCACAGGCCCGTCTAGGGCCCAGCGCGCGCCGGAGACCCCTCTGGTCACACCGGTCGAGGGGTGGCGCGAGGGGTCAGGCGGTCTCGGTGAGCGGGCGGTCCACCCAGCTCATCATGGAACGCAGCTTCTGACCGGTCTCCTCGATCGGGTGCGCCGCGCCCTCGGCCCGCCACTTGGCGAAGTTCGGCCGGCCGGCCTCGTCCTCGGCCACCCACTCGCGGGCGAACTCGCCGGACTGGATCTCGCCGAGGATCTTGCGCATCTCGTCCTTGACCCGGGAGTCCACCACGCGCGGGCCCCGGGAGAGGTCGCCGTACTCGGCGGTGTCGGAGATGCTGTAGCGCATCCGGGCGATGCCGCCCTCGTACATCAGGTCGACGATGAGCTTCAGCTCGTGCAGGCACTCGAAGTAGGCCACCTCGGGGGCGTAGCCGGCCTCGGTGAGCACCTCGAACCCGGTCTGCACCAGGGCCGCCGCGCCACCGCAGAGCACCGCCTGCTCGCCGAAGAGGTCGGTCTCGGTCTCCTCGGTGAAGGTGGTCTTGATGGCGCCGGCCCGGGTGCCGCCGATGCCCTTGGCGTACGCCAGGGCGAGCGGGAAGGCGTTGCCGCTGGCGTCCTGCTCGACGGCGACCAGGCAGGGCACGCCCTTGCCGTCGACGTACTGGCGGCGGACCAGGTGGCCCGGGCCCTTCGGGGCGACCATCGCCACGTCCACGTCGGCCGGCGGGGTGATCAGGCCGTACCGGATGTTGAAGCCGTGACCGAAGAAGATGGCCTTGCCGGGGGCGAGGTTGGGGGCGATCGACTCGGCGTAGATGCTCCGCTGGGCGGTGTCCGGCGCCAGAATCATGATCACGTCAGCCTCGGCCGACGCCTCGGCCGGGGTGAGCACCCGCAGGCCCTGCTCCTCGGCCTTCGGCCGGCTCTTGGAGCCCGCCGGCAGGCCGATCACCACGTCGACACCGGAGTCGCGCAGCGACAACGCGTGGGCGTGCCCCTGGCTGCCGTACCCGATCACGGCGACCTTGCGGCCCTGGATCAGGCCCAGGTCGGCGTCGTCGTCGTAGTACACCTCAACGCTCATTGACTTCCCTTTCGTACGGCGGTCTCGTCGGACCGTCGTGGACTGTGTGCGGTGGCGGGTGGGCGGCGCGCGGTCAGGCGGCGCGCAGCGCGGGGCCGGCGGTGATCGACCGCGAGCCACGCCCGATCGCCACCGTGCCGGACTGGACCATCTCCTTGATCCCGAACGGCTCCAGGTCGCGCAGCAGCGCGTCGAGCTTGTCGGGGGTGCCGGTGGCCTCGACGGTGAGGGTGTCCGGCGCGACGTCGACCACCCGGGCCCGGAACAGGGCGACCGTCTCCAGCACCTGCGCCCGGGCGGTGCGGTCCGCGCGGACCTTGACCAGCAGCAGCTCCCGGGCCACCGAGACCTGCGGGTCCAACTCCACGATCTTGAGTACGTTGACCAGCTTGTTGAGCTGCTTGGTGACCTGCTCCAGCGGCGACGAGTCGGCGTTGACCACGATGGTGATCCGGGAGACGTCGGGGTTCTCGGTCTCGCCGACGGCGAGGCTGTCGATGTTGAACCCGCGCCGGGAGAACAGGCCGGAGACCCGGGCCAGGACACCGGGCTTGTTCTCCACCAGCACGGACAGGGTGTGCAGGGTCATGCCGCCGTCTCGCTTCGCTCGGTCGGGCCGTGCCAGCGCACGGTCACGGGGAATCGGGCACTCATGTCAGAGGTCGTCCTCGTCGAACGTCGGGCGGACGCCCCGGGCGAACATGATCTCGTCGTTGCTGGTGCCGGCGGCGACCATCGGCCAGACCATCGCGTCCTTGCCGACCACGAAGTCGATCACCACAGGGGTGTCGGTGATCGCCATCGCCGCCTCGATCGTCTTGTCGACGTCGTCGGCGTTCTCGCAGCGTAGGCCGATGCAGCCGAGCGCCTCGGCCAGCTTGACGAAATCCGGGATGCGGTGCTTGTGGGTGCCCAACTCGGTGTTGGAGTAGCGCCCCTCGTAGAACAGGGTCTGCCACTGCCGGACCATGCCCAGGTTGCCGTTGTTGATCACGGCGATCTTGACCGGGATGCCCTCCAGCGCACAGGTGGCCAGCTCCTGGTTGGTCATCTGGAAGCAGCCGTCGCCGTCCACCGCCCAGACCACCGTCTCCGGCCGGCCGACCTTCGCGCCCATCGCCGCCGGGACGGCGTACCCCATGGTGCCGAGGCCGCCGGAGTTGAGCCAGGTGCCCGGCTTCTCGTACGAGATGAACTGGCTGGCCCACATCTGGTGCTGGCCGACCCCCGCCACGTAGATCGCGTCCGGGCCGACGATCTCGCCCAGCCGCTTGATCACGTACTGCGGGGACAGGGTGCCGTCGGCGGGCTCGTCGTAGCCCAGCGGGTAACGCTCGCGCAGGTCGTCGAGCTGGTGCCACCAGTCACCGAGGTCGGTGCGGCGGCCGGCCTTCTGGTCGGTCGTCACCGCCGCGATCAACTCCTCGATGACGTGCTTGGCGTCGCCCACGATCGGGACGTCGGCGTGCCGGTTCTTGCCGATCTCGGCCGGGTCGATGTCGGCGTGCACCACCGTCGCGTCCGGGGCGAACGAGTCCAGCTTGCCGGTCACCCGGTCGTCGAACCGGGCCCCC
Source organism: Micromonospora matsumotoense (assembly GCF_900091525.1). Lineage (GTDB taxonomy): Bacteria > Actinomycetota > Actinomycetes > Mycobacteriales > Micromonosporaceae > Micromonospora > Micromonospora matsumotoensis. Next base: position 137,285 of record NZ_FMCU01000006.1, on the reverse strand, counting down.
AGCGCGACGATCAGGTCGGCCTTCTGCAGGCCGTAGACCGCGGCGACGGTGCCGTGCATGCCGGGCATGCCCAGGTGCTGGCGGTGCGAGTCGGGGAACGCGCCCAGCGCCATCAGCGTGGTCACCACCGGGATGCCGGTCAGCTCGGCGAGCTGGCGCAGCGCCTCGGTGGCACCGGCCTTGAGCACCCCGCCGCCGACGTAGAGCACCGGCCGGCGGGCGCCGCTCATCAGCCGGGCCGCCTCGCGGATCTGCTTGCCGTGCGGGTGCAGGGTCGGCCGGTAGCCGGGCAGGTCCAGGGTGGGCGGCCAGGAGAAGCTGGTCGCCGCCTGGAGGACATCCTTGGGGATGTCCACCAGCACCGGTCCCGGACGACCGGTCGCGGCCAGGTGGAATGCCTCGGCGAGGACCTGCGGGATCTCCTCGGCGGTCTGCACCAGGAAGTTGTGCTTGGTGATCGGCAGCGTGATGCCCTGGATGTCCGCCTCCTGGAAGGCGTCCGTGCCGATCGACGGGCGGGCCACCTGGCCGGTGATCGCGACGATCGGGACGGAGTCCATGTACGCGTCGGCGATCGGGGTGACCAGGTTCGTCGCGCCCGGCCCGGAGGTGGCGATGCACACACCGACCCGGCCGGTGGCCTGCGCGTAACCGGTGGCGGCGTGACCCGCGCCCTGCTCGTGCCGGACCAGGATGTGCCGCACCGACGAGTCGTAGAGCGGGTCGTAGGCGGGCAGGATCGCCCCGCCGGGGATGCCGAAGACGACGTCGACGCCGAGCGCCTCCAGGGACCGCACCAGCGAACCGGCGCCGGAGACCGGGACCGGGCCGGACGGCCGTACGGCCGGGGTGGCCGCAGCGGCGGTGGCTCGCGGCGTGGTGGTGGGGTCGGCGTCGCCGGCCGGCTCGGTGACCGTGCGGGCCCGCCGGGCGGAGTGGGCGAGGGTCTCTGGCGTGGGTCTCGTCATGGCGGTTCAGGCCTTCGGCTGGAGTTGGGTGGAGCTGCTACGGCAGGTGCGACGGGGGCGACTGCGCGCCCCGGTGGTTCCGACGGCAATAAAAACGGCCCTCGTGCAGATGCACGGGGCCAGCGCACTCTCGACAGCAGGAGAGTGCGCTCAGGTAAGTACTCGCAGCGACCGGTTCGACGACATGGGCCAAGCCTGACGCATCTCACGCGATGAGTCAACTGATCCCACATGTTGGTTCACGAACGGGGGACACCGTCTCCGGTGGGCGTCTCGTCAACCGGCCCGGCCTGCGCAGACTCCTCGTACGCGGGGCGTGGGGTGGGCACCGGCGGCGACACCGGTGGGTGGGATCGCAGCCGGGGCAGCAGCGGCGACGGGGTGGGTAGCCGTGGCGGTGGCGGTGGGGCCGGCGGGGCCGAGGCCGGGCGGGCTCCCGGCGAGGTGGCCGCCTCCAGCATCGCCTCCAGATGCTCGGCCGGCACCCCCCAGCCGAAGAGCGCGCCCTGACCGAACCGGCACCCGGCGGCGACCACCGCGGCCAGCTCCGTCGGGGTGGTGACCCCCTCGGCGATCACCTCCATGCCGAGCTGATGGCCCAGCCGCATGACGATGTCGACCATCGGGGCGAAGGCCGGCCCGTCCCGGCCCACCGGGCGGACCGGCTCGTGCTCGGCGACCAGGCTGTGGTCGATCTTGAGGATGTCGATCGGCAGCCGGCGCAGCTGCCCCAGCGACGAGTACCCCGCGCCGAAGTCGTCCAACGCGATCCGCACGCCGGTCAGCCGCAGCGCGGTCAGCCGGCGGATCAACTCGTCCAGATCGGTGGCGACGGCGTGCTCGGTGACCTCCAGCACCAGCCGCTGCGGCGGCACGTGGTGGGCGCGCAGCGCCTCGGCGACCTGCACCACGTACTCCGGGGCGTGCAACTCACGCGGGGAGACGTTGACCGAGACCCAGACGTCGTGGCCGTCGGCGAGCCAGCGGGACAACTGCCAGCACGCCTGGTGCAGCACCCAGGCCCCCAGCTTGGCGATCATCCCGCACTCCTCGGCCAGCGGGATGAACTCGTCCGGCCGGATGTTGCCCAGCTCGGGATGGTGCCACCGCAGCAGCGCCTCGGCGCCCACCGGCCGGACCGAGGGCAGCGAGGCGACCGGCTGGAAGGCCAGCCGCAACTCGTCGCGCTCGATCGCGCCGCGCATCTCGTGCTCCAGCCGGGTCCGCCGGGTCAGCAGCCGGTCGTAGCTGCCGTCGTAGCGCTCGATCCGGTTCTTGCCGCGCTGCTTGGCGTAGCGCAGGGCCAGGTCGGCGTGGCGCAGCAGGCCGACCACGTCCGGATCGCCGGCCTGGCCGGCCACCCCGATGCTGACCGAGAGGAAGACCGCCCCGCCCGCCTGGTCGTACGGCCGGCCGAGCACTCCCAGCAGCCGCTCGGCCACCACATCCGCGTCGGTAGGCCGGCCCCGCATCAGCACCGCGAACTCGTCGCCGCCGAGCCGGGCGGCCAGGTCACCGGGGCGCAGGTTGCTCCGTAGCCGCCGGCCCACCTCGGCCAGCACCATGTCACCGACGTCGTGGCCACGCATGTCGTTGACGTTCTTGAAGCCGTCCAGGTCGAGCCCGAGCAGCACGCAGTCAGCCCCCTCGGCGGCACAGCGCTGCATCTCCCGCAGCAGGCCGCGCCGGTTGGCCAGGCTGGTCAGCGGATCGGTGTGCGCCAGCTCACGGAAGTGCGCCTCCCGCTCGGCCAGCCGGCTGGCGTACCGGCGGACGTCGTTGAGGGTGAGGTACTGCCGGGTGACCAGCGCGAACCCCTCCAGGCTGCCGGCGATGATGGCCAGCGCGTCGAACCGGCCGCCCTGCACCAGGTGGTACATCGCCGAGCCGGCCATCGCGACCATCGGGATGAAGGCGTACTCGCCGTCACGGCGGATCAGGTCGATGTCGACCTGGCCGGGGGCGTCCACCCGGTGCACGGCGAGCGCCCCGGCGAGCAGGCCCACGGCGAGCAGCGCCATACCGGTCACCGCCATCCCCGAGCCGCCCTGGCAGACCCCGGCGGCCACCCCGAGACCACCGGTGGCGGTCGCGGTGATGCCGGTGCCGAGCACGGCCAGCCGGGCCCGGGGGCCGTCGGCGCGGGCCACCACGATCGAGGTGAGGCCGGCGGTGAGCGCCGCGGTCACCGACGCGAGCAGGATGGCCGGGCAGGCGGTCGGCGTCGCCGGCCCGAGCAGCCGGGTCGGCTCCGAGAAGAGCACCCAGCCGACGAACCAGATCGCGGCGGCCACGGTCAACCCGTCGAGCAGCAACCGCGCGGCGGCGGCCCGGGCCACCATCGCGCCGGGCAGCCGGAGCAGCCCGGCGCAGAACGCCAGCCCGGTCAGCGCGGTGCCGACGGAGATCAGCGAGGCCCAACCCATCTTCTGCCCGCGCTGGTGCGCCCCGTGCTCGGTCGCGCCGAGCAACGCGACGGTGCCGGCCACCAGGGTGGCCAGGGCGACGGCGGCGGCCAGGGCGAAGAGCAGGTGCGCCTGACGGTGCGGCCCGCCGCGTCGCCGGGCCGAGTCGGCCAGCAGTGCGGTGGCGGCGGCGGCCAGCAGGCCGCTCAACACCGCCACGGCGACCATGCCCGGGGGTAAACGCACGACCTCAACTGTGCCGGATCGGCGTCGGCCACGGGGTACCGGGTGTGCAACTGTTGGGACACGGCGTGCGCGGTGGTTGTCGCCCGCCGGACGGTGCAAGACTGGTACCCATGCCTGAGCTGCGGTCGAGGACCTCCACCCACGGTCGGACGATGGCCGGCGCCCGGGCCCTCTGGCGGGCCACCGGGATGACCGACGACGACTTCGGCAAGCCGATCGTCGCCATCGCGAACAGTTTCACCCAGTTCGTCCCCGGTCACGTCCACCTCAAGGACATGGGTGGCCTGGTCGCGGACGCGGTGGCCGAGGCCGGCGGGGTGGGACGCGAGTTCAACACCATCGCCGTGGACGACGGCATCGCCATGGGCCACGGCGGGATGCTCTACTCGCTGCCCAGCCGGGAGCTGATCGCCGACGCGGTGGAATACATGGTCAACGCGCACTGCGCGGACGCCCTGGTCTGCATCTCCAACTGCGACAAGATCACCCCCGGGATGCTGCTGGCCGCGCTGCGGCTCAACATCCCGACCGTCTTCGTCTCCGGCGGCCCGATGGAGGCCGGCAAGACGGTGGCGATCGAGGGCGTGGTGCACTCCAAGATCGACCTGATCGACGCGATGATCGCCTCCTCCAACGAGGCGGTCACCGATGACCAGCTCGGCGAGATCGAGCGCTCCGCCTGCCCGACCTGCGGCTCCTGCTCCGGCATGTTCACCGCCAACTCGATGAACTGCCTCACCGAAGCGATCGGCCTGGCCCTGCCCGGCAACGGCTCGACGCTGGCCACCCACGCCGCGCGCCGGTCGCTCTTCGTCGAGGCCGGCCGCACCGTCGTCGACATCGCCAAGCGCTGGTACGACCACGACGACGCCTCGGTGCTGCCCCGCAACACCGCCAACCGCAAGGCGTTCGACAACGCGGTCGCCCTCGACGTGGCGATGGGCGGGTCGACCAACACGATCCTGCACCTGCTCGCCGCCGCCCGCGAGGCCGAGCTGGACTTCACCGTCGCCGACATCGACGCCGTCTCCCGCCGGGTGCCCTGCCTGGCCAAGGTCGCCCCGAACTCCCCGAATTACCACATGGAGGACGTGCACCGGGCCGGCGGCATCCCGGCCATCCTCGGTGAGCTGGACCGCGCCGGCCTGCTGCACCGCGACGTGCACGCGGTGCACTCCCCCTCGCTGGCCCAGTGGCTCACCGACTGGGACGTCCGGGGCGGCTCGCCGAAGCCGGCCGCCGTGGAGCTGTTCCACGCCGCGCCCGGCGGGGTGCGTACCGTCGAGCCGTTCTCCACCACCAACCGCTGGTCGACCCTGGACACCGACGCCGCCGAGGGCTGCGTGCGGGACCGGGCGCACGCCTACAGCGCCGACGGCGGGCTGGCCATCCTGCACGGCAACCTCGCGCCGGAGGGCTGCGTGGTGAAGACCGCCGGGGTGCCCGACGACTGCCTGACCTTCCGCGGCCCGGCCAAGGTCTACGAGTCGCAGGACGACGCGGTCTCGGCGATCCTCGCCAAGGAGATCGTCGCCGGCGACGTCGTGGTGATCCGCTACGAGGGCCCGAAGGGCGGCCCCGGCATGCAGGAGATGCTCTACCCCACCTCGTTCCTCAAGGGGCGCGGGCTGGGCCGGTCCTGTGCGCTGCTCACCGACGGCCGGTTCTCCGGCGGCACCTCCGGGCTGTCCATCGGGCACGCCTCCCCCGAGGCGGCCTCCGGTGGCCTGATCGCGCTGGTCGAGCCCGGCGACGAGATCGTCATCGACATCCCGGCCCGGTCGATCGAGCTGAACGTGCCCGACGACGTGCTGGAGGCCCGCCGGGTGGCACAGGAGAAGCGCGACCGGCCCTACACCCCGCTCGACCGGCAGCGCCCGGTGTCCGCCGCCCTGCGCGCGTACGCCTCGATGGCGACCTCGGCCAGCGACGGCGCGTACCGCCGCGTCCCGGAGTGACCGGCCGGGCGGGTTGATCGTCTCCACGTCGGCGATGTAGCGGTATCCCTACACGGGGACACCGCTACATCGCCCCCAAAGAGTCGATCAATCAACCCCGGGCGTCGGCACCAACGCGCTTCGCTGGCTGGCCGCAGTCGGCTACCGGACAGAAGTGTCGTGACGGACCAAAGCGATGATGTCGACAGCTCCGTCCGACAGCCGCAGCCGACCGGGCGACTCGACTGACGCCCGATCCGGCAGCTTCTTCGGTGCGTTCGCGCCGACAGTCGCGCCGGTTTCTCCCCGGTTCGCCGAGTAACTTCTCGTACCACCGCCTTCACGAGGAGTCATCGCATGTCCGAGGAGACCTGGCTCGCCGCCCGTCTGATCCCCACCTCAGGCATCAACGGCGCAGAGGAACAGGAACGCCGGGCGACCTCCGCCCTGCTGGCGGTGATGAGCGCGGTACGCGAGTTCGGGCGGGTCCTGACCCAGTCCCTCGGAGCGCCGGCCGGCACCGTGCAGACCTTCATCGAGGTCCCCTTCAAGCTCGGCACCCAGCAACTCTTCCCGGACGGCCTGATCCGCGTCACCCGGGGACAGCGGCAGTGGACCGCCCTGGTCGAGGTGAAGACCGGCGGCAACACGCTGAAGTCCGACCAGTTGGAGGCGTACCTCGACATCGCCCGGGAGCAGGGCTTCGACGCCCTCATCACGATCTCCAACGAGATCGCCCCCGTGCCGGGCCAGCATCCGACCACCGTCGACCGGCGCAAGCTGCGCAAGGTCGCCCTGTACCACCTGCCCTGGTCGGAGATCCTGACCCAGGCGGTGATCCAGAAGGAGTATCGCGGCGTCGCCGACCCGGACCAGGCCTGGGTCCTCGGCGAGCTGATCAGATACCTCGAACATCCCCGCTCCGGCGCGCTGGAGTTCAGTGACATGGGACCGGCCTGGGTGCCGGTACGCGACGGGGTGTCCGCCGGGACGCTACGGGCCAACGACGGCGGCGCGGCGGAGGTGGCCGGCCGCTTCGACGCGCTGATCCGCTACGCCTGCCTGCGTCTCGGCCGACAGTTGGGCACCGAGGTCACCCCCGCGTTGAGCCGTCGTGACCTCGCCGATCCGGCCGCCCGTACCCAGTCGCTGGTGAACCAGCTCGTCACCACCGGGACCCTGACCGGCAGCATCAGGATTCCCGGTGCGGTCGGCGCGCTTCAGGTCACGGCCGACCTGCGGGCCGGGCAGATCGTCTGCCACGTCGACGTGGACGCCCCGCGCTCCGGTCGACCGACGACGAGGGTGAACTGGCTGGTCCGCCAGTTGAAGGAGGCACCGGACAGCCTGCGGATCGAGGCGTTCGCCATGCATGCCCGGGGCGGCGGCGCGACCGACCTCCTGCGCCAGGTCCGCGAGGAGCCCACGACGCTGATCACCGACCCGTCCCGTGAACTGCGCGCCTTCCGGGTCGCCCAGAGCACCACCGCAGGCACCAAGCGTGGCACCGGCCGGGGTGCGTTCATCGACTCCGTGCTGCACGCGGTCGACGACTTCTATCAGCACATCATCCAGAACCTGAAGCCGTGGATGCCTGCGCCACCCCGGCTGCGTACCCCCGACGACGTCACCCCGGTGCAGCCGGTGGCCGCCAGTCTCGTCTCCACCGCCATCTCCTCCCAGGACGCCCCGGAGTTCGACGGTCCGGCGGTGCGACACGGGTCGGCCGGCCGGTCTCAGGAGTGACCCGGTGGGCTCAGGGAATGGGGCGGACCTGGGTGGCGCCCCGGTAACAGCCGGTCCGGGCCGGCGGTGACGACCAGCCCGCGCCGGTGATCAGCACCTGGGCCCAGACACAGGTCCGGGTGCTGGTCAGCAGGTTGCCGTAGGCCGAGATGCCGGCGTAGTCGATGGTGAAGTCGTGGCTGCGGGCCGGGGTGTCCCCGTCGGTGACGGCGAGCACCACCCGGGCCGGCCGGGGCACGGTCGGAGCGCCCGCCGGGGCCGGCATGAACCGGGGCCAACTCGCCCCGCAGACCGGTGAGTACCTCAGCTCCACCAGGCCGATCACCCGCTCGTCGATCAGCACCGCCGCGCTGTCCACGGTGGCGACGGCGGGATCGGCGGCACATCCGGCGTCCTTGGGGTCCGCCCCGTCGTGCACCCGCACGGCGGGGACGGACCCGACGGGTGTCGGGGTCGCCACCCCGGCGGGCGGGGCGGACGAGTCCTGCGGCCGGTCGGCGGAGCGCCAGCCGATCGAGGCCAGGCCGACGACGAGCACCATGAGCAGGCCCGCGCCGGCAGCGGGGAGCAGCAGCCGACGGTCGGACCGGCCGGCCCGCACCGCACCCGACGGCTGCCCGGTGGGCGAGGTCTCCCGCACACCGGTAGCCGCACCGGCGTCCCCGGCCGGACGCCCGACGGCCGCCGGTTCGACGGGAGACGGGGCGGCGGGGGACGGCGATTCACCGGCGGGCAGGGGCTCGGCGGCGGGAGGTTCGAGGTCGTCGGGCGCAGGATCGGGGGTACGCGCGGCGACCTCGTGCCAGCGGCGGGCCCAGGCCGTCTCGTCACCGCCGAGCGTCCGGACGTACGCCAGGGTGGTGTCCAGGGTGGGCAGCTTCCGGCCGCCGGCCGCCTCCGACAGCGAGCTGGACGACCGGTGGGCCCGCCGGGCCATCGCCTGGTACGTCGGCCGGCCGGCCCGCTCGCGCAGGCTGCGCAGGTCGGCGGCGAATGCCTGCACCGGGTCGGCGCCGGGATCGAGGGGCCGCTCCGTCCGGGCCATCCGTGACTCCTCGAAATTGATTGACCAGCGCCGGCTATTGATTGTCCGACGCCACACAGCGTAGAGACGGCCGTCGACGGAAGGTAGAGATGGGAGTCGACTCATCCCGAACCGAAAGTCGACCATCCACACCGGAGGAACGATGACCACCGCACCCCGTACGTCGAGGGCCGCCCGCCGGACGTTGGCCAGCGTGGCCGCCGGCACCCTGGTCGCCGCGAGCCTGCTCGTGGCGAGCCCGGCCAGCGCCGTCAGCTGCACCACCACCGGCTGCGACGGCACCGACCCGATCAACACCGGCTGCTCGGCCGACGCCCGCAACGCGACCAGTCAGCCGGCGTACATCGTGAAGGGGGCGACCACGCTGGCGGTGGTGGAGCTGCGGTACAGCGCCACCTGCGGCACCAACTGGGGCAAGATCAGCAACCGGGTGACCCCGAACCGGGTGCAGGTCACCGTCTACCGGGACAGCCCGCGCAAGTCGACGTCGTGGTACGGCGGCACCGGTGCCCAGTACTACGGCGACCAGCTCTACGGCGACACCTCGACGATCTGCGCGGTCGGCGAGGTCGTCTACAACGGCACCACGTACACCAGCTCGCCGCTCTGCGCCTGACCAGGACGGCGGCCGGTCCGGCCGGAGCCCGACGGGCGGCGAGGTGCGCGTCGCCCGTCGGGCGGTGGGCGACGGTGTCGCCCACCGCCGCGCGCCGGCCGGCCACGGTCAGGTGGTGACGGTGCCGCGCAGCATCTCCCGGGCGTGGGCGATGGCCGCCGGGGTGTCGGCGAAGACCAGCCCGTCGCGGCGCAGGTCGTCGGCCACCCCGAGGGTGGCGAGCACCTGGTCGTGGTCGGGGGTGATGCCGGAGAGCAGCACGGTGATCCCCCGGCCCCGCAGCCGCCGGATCGCGTCGCCGAGCACGTGTGCGCCGGTGGCGTCCAGCGCCGACACCCGCGACATCCGCAGGATGACCACCCGGACGTCGGCCACCTCGGAAAGCTCCAGCAGGAAGGTGTGCGCGGCGGCGAAGAACAGCGGACCGTCCAGCCGGTACGCCACGATGTGCTCGGCCAGCAGGGCGTGCTCCTCGGCGCTGTGCTCACCCCGGTCGAGCGGGACCTGTTCCAGCCGGGCGCTGCGGGCCACCGCGCGCAGCGCGATCACCACCGCCACGGCCACCCCGACGGCGACGGCGGTGACCAGGTCCCAGGCCACCGTGACGACGAAGGTGAGCACCAGCACCAGCGCGTCGCCCCGGGTGGCGCGGGCCAGCGCCCAGAGCGCGCCGGCCTCGACCATCCGTACCGTGGTGGCGAGCAGCACCCCGGCCAGGGCGGCGAGCGGAATCCGGCCCACCAGCGGGGCGGCGGCCAGGACGATCGCGGCGAGCGCCACCGCGTGGGTGAGCGCGGCCAGCTTCGACGCCGCCCCGGCCCGGACGTTGACCGCCGTCCGGGCGATCGCGGCGGTGGCCGGGATGCCGCCGAACAGCGGCGCGGCGAGGTTGGCCAGGCCCTGGCCGAACAGTTCCCGGTCCGGGTCGTGCCGTTGCCCGACGGTCATCCCGTCGGCGACGGTGGCCGACAGCAGGCTCTCCAGCGCGGCGAGCGCGGCCACCGCCAGCGCCGACGGCAGCAGCACCCCGACCGCGCCGGGGTCGAGGAAGCCCAGTGACGGCGCGGGCAACCCCTGCGGCAGGGCGCCGATCCGGACCAGGTCGACCGGGACGGTCTCGGCGAGCACCGTGGCGGCGGCCACCCCGAGCAGCGAGAACGGCAGGCCGGGGCGCCAGCGCGCGCCGAGCAACATCAGCGCCGCCACCCCGAGGGCCACCGCCAACGCCACCGGCCGGGGATGGACGACGAACCGGGCGACCGCGTCGGCGGCGACGGCCCAGACCCGGTCGCCGTGCGCGTCGGTCACGCCGAGCGCGGCGGGGAGTTGTTGCAGGGCGATGACCACGGCGATGCCGGCGGTGAAGCCCTCGATGACGGGGGTGGGCAGGTAGCGGACGTACCGGCCGAGGCGGGCCAGGGCGAGGGCGATCAGCAGCAACCCGGCCAGCGCGCCGACCATCAGCACCCCGGTCGGGCCGAACTGCTGCACCACCGGCACCAGCACCACGGTCATCGCCCCGGTGGGGCCGGACACCTGCAGGTGGGAGCCGCCGAAGACGGCCGCCACCGCCCCGGCGACCACGGCGGTGACCAGCCCGGCCTGCGCGCCCAGCCCGGAGGTGACGCCGAAGGCGAGGGCGAGCGGCAGGGCCACCACCGCCACGGTCAGCCCGGCGACCAGGTCCCGGCGGGGTGCGCGGCGTACCGCCTGCCAGTCGGCGCGGTCGGGCAGCAGGCCGAGGACCCGGTCGGCGACGGCGGTGACGCTCACCGGCCCGGCCGGGTCGGCGAGCCGTTCGTGGCGGGGGTACGCGGCGCGCGCCCAGCCCCGCCGGTGCCGGGCGGACCACCGACGGCGGGTACGGCGACGGCGGGTACGGCGACGGCGGGTACGGTGCCGGTGGCCGGGTCGGGGGCGGCGCGGAGTTCGTCGAGGAGGGCGTCCCGGTCGGTGAGGACGGTGCCGAGGATGCGTCGCCCGGCGGCCAGCAGGTCGGCCACGTCGGGGGTGCTCAGCGAGTACATCACCAGCGGGCCGTCCCGGTAGGAGGTGACCAGGCCGGCCCGGCGCAGCACGGCGAGTTGCTGGGAGAGGTTGGACGGCTCGACCTCGATGACGGCGAGCAGGTCGCGGACCGGCTTCGGGCCGTCCTGGAGCAGTTCGAGCACCCGGATGCGCACCGGGTGCCCGAGGGTGCGGAACAGCTCCGCCTTGGCCTGGTACAGCGGCACCGACACCGGCGACCTTCTTCCGTTCGAAGTCATGAAGACTTTAGCACTTGCGAAATTCTTCAAATAGCCTGTCGCGTGGTTCGTGACTCCCCGTTCGGTACCCCGATCGCGTGGTGTGCCCCCGGCGGATCTGCCGGGGGCACACCACGCGGGTCAGTCGAGGCTGGGCCGACGAGGCACGGCGATGGTCAGCGTGGCCCGCCCGGGTCGCGGGTCGCCGCAGCCAGGGCACCGTCGGCCGGCGCGAAGATCAACCGGGAGCGCAGCTGCCGGAAGCCGGTACGTTCCAACTCCGCGACCACCGCCACCCGGTGGGCGTCCACGTCGGCCACCACCTCCCGGGCGCCCTCGGCCGCCAACGCCGCGACCGAGTCGGCCAGCAGGTCGCCGCGCGCCGCCCCGTCCACCAGGCCGAGGTAGCCGAGCAGCGGGAAACAGGCGTCCCCGGCCGGCCCGGCCAACCCCACCGGCTCCCCGGCGGCCAGGGCGATCCGCCAGGTCGCGGCCGGACCGGTCAGCCAGGCCAGTGGATCTCTGGCCAGGTCCACCCCGGCCACCGCCTGGGCGATCTCGCGGCCGGTCAGCACGTCCGGCTCGGCGATCCGGCCGACGAGGGAGTCGATCTCCGTGCTGTCGGTGGCCGGACGGAAGGCGTAGCGGCCGGAGGCCGCCGGCAGTGGTGTGCCCGCCCACGAGCACCGGAGCCGCTCACCCTGCTCGACCAGCCCGGCGAGCCGGGCCGCCGCCAGTGGTGCCCGGACCACGGCGAGCACCTCCGGCCGACGCCGCCAGTGCGCCGGCAGGCCGGCGTAGTACCGGTGCGGACCGCCGAGCGCGTCGTGGGCCGCGCGCAGCAGGGCCGCACCCACCTCCGGCTCGGCGACCAGGTCGAAGCGGTCCAGCCAGGGTGCGCCGGCGGCTCCGGGCGGCAGGAGCCACGCGGCCCGGCCGACCACCCGGCCGCCCCGCAGGGCGACCCAGGTGCGCTCCGGGCGGTAGCCACCTCCGGCGACGCCGTCGGCGTAACCGATCTTGCGTAGTGGGGGCAGCGGGTCGGGCATGGACTCGAACAGATCTTCCTCGCCCGCGACGAGCGGGCGGATGACCAGGTCGGTCATGGGGAATCCTCCGGAAGGCGAACGCCCCGGTCAGCTCCGCGTGGACGCCGGAACGCGGAGGGGGCGCAGAACATCGGACATTGTTCTGACCTCCTTCCGGCTCGACGGCGTGCCGGAAAAACGTACTCGACGCCACAGCACCGCCGCAACACCGCTTCCGGGCTGCCGAGGACCGCGCCCCGGCTCAGGCGACGGCGGGCAGGAAGCGGACCGCGTCGGCGACCACGTACCCGTCGGTGCCGTCGGTACGGATCAGCACGCTGCCGGCCGTACCCGCCGGGAACTGGTAGGTCCCCAACGACACCCACTGCCCACCCGAGGTGCGCTGATCGACCAGCCGGGTGGTCACCCCACCGCCGTGCACCACGTCGACCGGGACGTTGCCGGCCCGGTTCGGGTCGGCCGTCCAGCGCAACTGGACCGCCCAGCTCCCGCCCGTCGGCAGGGACGGGGTGAAGCGCAGCCGGTTGACGCCCTTGCCGGTGTTGCCGTCGTGCTCGTAGTCCGGCCCCTGGTAACCGCCGATGGCGGTGCTGGCCACCCAGACCCCGGCCCGGGTGACCCCGGCCGCCCGGTTGTCCACCACGATCTCGCCGTCGGCGGTGGGCGGCCAGCTCAGGAGCTGCCCGTCCCGGCGCAACCGGGCCTGGAGGGCGGCGACGTCGACCTGCTGCACCGGCACCCCGGCGTCGACGGCCAGCATCGCCGCCGTCGCCGCGGACTGGGCGAGGATCATGAAGACCGGTTCCATCCGGATCGAGCCGTAGGCGATGTGGCTGGCCGACAGGCAGACCGGGACGAGGAGGTTGGCGCACTGCGCCGCGCCGGGCACGATCGCCCGGTAGCTGACCGGGTACGGGCCGGGCACCCCGACCTGCACGTCGCCCTCGTTCCTGACCAGCCCGTCCACCACCACCCGCTGGCAGTTGTGCGAATCCATGGTGTAGCTGGCCAGCCCGATCGAGTCGGTGGCCCGGACGGCGCCCCGGCAGTCCCGCTCGGTCATCACGTACGCCGACACCATCCGGCGGGCCTCGCGGACGTAGAGCTGCGGGGGCCAACCGCCGGTAGCGGTGAACTCGTCGGCCGCCAGGCCCCAGCGGGCGACCCCCGCCCGGACCGACGCCGGCAGCCGGGGGTCGTTGGCCAGGAACCACATCAGCCCCTGCTGGTACGTCCGGTGGTCGGCGGTCAGGCTGTCCCGCTGCGCCCGGGTCGCCGTCGGGTAGGCGTAGTTCGCGCCGATGAAGTCGGTGGAGAACGCCCCGGTGTTGTTCGAGTCGGTCTTCCCACCACCGACGCTCTGCGTGGTGAAGAACGGCCCGGTGTACCCGGCCTGCACGTACCGCAGCAGCAGTTCGTAGTCGGCCGGGTCGTAGCCGGCCGGCTGGGGGAACGGGACCCGGCCGGCGGACTGGGTCAGGCACATCCGGAAGTTGTACGCCTGGATCCGGTCGTCACCGGTGCCGTTCGCCGCGACCGGGCCGGCGGAGATGCCGGGCAGCAGCCCGCTGGCCGGGTTGCCCGGCACCACGTACGGGTCGACCGGCAGGGTGAACTGGTGTGCCCCGCGCAGTTGCACCCCGTTGATCGTCTCGCCGTACGCGACGTTGGCCTCCCGCCCGACCGTGTACGACACCCCGGCGGCGGCCATCAGGTCACCCTCGTAGGTGGCGTCGACGAACATCGGGCCGGTGAAGAGCTGCCCGTTGTCGGTGACCAGGCCGGTGATCCGGTCACCACTGCGCTGCACGGTGGCCAGTCGGGCGTTCAGGTAGACCGGCACCCCGTGCTCGGCGAGCAACTCGTCGAAGACCTCGGTGGCCACGTGCGGCTCGAAGACCAGCCGCATCGGCGAGTCGGGGGTGACCGGGACGCCCTGGTACCTGGCGTACACCCGGCGGTAGAACTCCCCGGCGAGACCGCCGATCGCGGCGCTGGTGCCGCTGTCGGTGTAGCCGAGCCCACCGGTGGTGAGCCCGCCGACGTGGCTGCCCGGTTCGACGATCACGGCGGTCCGCCCCAGCCGGCGGGTCTGCACGGCGGCCACGATGCCGGCCGAGGTGGCACCGTAGACCACCAGGTCGGCGGTGACGGTGCCGGCGGCCAGGGCGGGCAGGTCAAGACCGGTGCCGGCGGCCAGGGCGGGCAGGCCGGGACCGACGCCGGCGACGACGAGGGTGGCCCCGCCGAGGCGGATCAGGTGACGGCGGGTGAACGCAGACGACATCACGGCTGCCCTTCGGAAACGAGGGGAGGAGCGCGCCGCCGCACCCGGAATGCATCGACCCTCGCTGATCGCATCGGGGGTGTCAAGAGGCCGGGGCCGCGCCGTCGACCAGGTCGTTGACGCAGCGCAGCACCGGCCGGGCGGTCAGCGCCGCCGGGTCCAGCGGCGCACCGCAGGTCACCCTGAACGTGACCGACTCCCCCGGCAGCAGGGTGACCAGCGCCGCGTCGACCTCGGCCGCCGGGTCGAGCCGGTCCGGAAAGAGCGTCAGGTCGCGCAGCAGGGTACGGGCGGTGACCCGGACCCGCTGCCCGCCGGGGACCGGCTCCACCGTCGCGTCGAAGCGGGCCGCCGGCCACTGCGCGTCCCGGTCCTCGGCGAAGAACCACAGCGCCCGCTCGGCGGTGTCACCGGCCTCGGCGACCACCAGCTCCCGACGACCCTCCTCCGCCACCGCCAGGTCCACCGGCAGCGGCACCGTCACCGCCGCGTACGCCGGCACGTCGAGCGGGTACGACGTCTTCGCCCTCGGCTCGCCGGTCAGCGTCGTCCGGGTCACCGTCACCGGGGCCCGCCACGGGGTGCCGGTCTCGTTCACCGCGACCAGGGCCAACCCGCCGTCGCGGGGCTGGACGGTCAGCAGCCGGTCGGCGTACGCCCGACGCAGCGCGTACCACAGGGGTTTGCGCCGGCCGTCACCGTCGACGGCCGACCACGAGGTGACCGGCCAGCAGTCGTTGAGCTGCCAGACGATGGTGCCGGAGCAGATGTCCCGGTGCGACCGGAAGTGCTCCACCCCCAGCTGGATGGCCCGTGCCTGGTTGAGCTGGGTCAGGTAGTGCCAGTCGTCGAAGTCGGCCGGGGCGGGCAGGTGCGCGTCGAGACCGCGTTGCAGCTTGGCGTCCCCGTCGGCCGCCTTCTGGTGGTGGGCCATCCCCGGCGAGTCGTGCGCCAGCGGCTCGTCGGACAGCGCCCGGCGCAGCGTCGCGTACGCCGGGGGCGCCTGGTAGCCGAACTCGGCGACGAACCGGGGGACGTACTCGCGGTACTTCGGGTAGTCGTCGGTGTTCCACACGTCCCAGATGTGCGTGGTGCCGTGCGCCGGGTCGTTGGGGTGGATCGCCTCCACGCCCGACCACGGGCTACCCGGCCAGTACGGGCGGGTCGGGTCCAGCTCGGCGACCACCCGGGGCAGCAGGTCGAGATAGAAGCCCCGCCCCCAGCTGCGCCCGGCCAACGGCTCCTGCCAGCCCCAGTCGTGCCAACCCCAGATGTTCTCGTTGTTGCCGGTCCAGAGCACCAGCGACGGGTGGCCGGCCAGCCGGGTCACCTGTTCCCGCGCCTCCGCCTCGACCTCCGCGCCGAACGGCTCCTCCTCCGGGTACGCCGCGCAGGCGAACAGGAAGTCCTGCTGCACCAGCAGACCCCGCTCGTCGGCGAGGGAGTAGAAGTCGGCCGACTCGTAGCGGCCACCGCCCCAGACCCGGAGCAGGTTGACGTGGGCGTCGGCGGCCTGGGTGAACCGCCGGGCCAGCCGGTCGCGGGTGATCCGGGTGGGGAACGCGTCGTCGGGGATCCAGTTGACCCCCCGCACCAGCACCGGCACGTCGTTGACATGCAGGGTGAACGGGGTGCCGTGGGCGTCGGGGGTGGTGTCGAGGCGTACCGAGCGGAACCCGATCCGGTGCGACCAGGTGTCCAGCGGGCGGCCTTCCGCCGTCGACAGGGTCACCGTCAGCGGGTGCAACGGCTGCGCGCCGTACCCCCGGGGCCACCACAGCTCGGGGTCGGCGACGGTGAGGGTCAGCGCGGCCGTGCGCTGCCCGGCCGGAACGGTCGTCTCCCCGACCACCCCGGCGACCTCGGCGCGGACGGTCAGCGGCACGTCGGCCACCCGCTCGACCTCGACGTGCAGCTCGACCCGCGCCTGGCCGCCGACGACCGTCACCAGTGGACGGACGGTGCCGAGCCGGGCGGTGGACCAGGCGTGCAGCCCGATCTCCTGCCAGATCCCGGCGGTCACCACCGTCGGCCCCCAGTCCCACCCGAAGTTGCAGGCCATCTTGCGGATGAACGCGAACGGCTCCGGGTAGGCGTTCGGCCGGTCGCCGAGCCGTTCCCGCTGCTCCTCGGCATAGCGGTACGCCGAGTCGAACCGGACGGCGAGGGTGTTCTCCCCCGGCCGCAGCGCTGACCGCACGTCGAACCGGTACGACCGGTGCATGTTCGCGGTGCGGCCGACCTCGACACCGTTGAGGGTGATCGTGGCGACCGTGTCCAACCCGGCGCAGACCAGGTCGACCCGGTCGTCGTCGCCGGGCCGGTGCACGAACGTGGTCGCGTACTCCCAGTCGGTGCGGCCGATCCAGGCCAGCGCCGTCTCGTTGTCGTCGAGGTAGGGGTCGTCGATCAGGCCGGCGGCGAGCAGATCGGTGTGCACGCAGCCCGGCACCGTGGCCGGCACCGCCCGCCCGGCCACCGCGCCGGACACCTGCGCCCCGGCCACCGCCCGCAGCTGCCAACCCTCGCGCAACGCCAGCTCACTCACGACTTCACCGCGCCTTCCATGATTCCCCGGACGATCTGCCGGCCGTCCAGGACCGTTTCGTCTCATCCTCCGCGCACACGTCGAGGACGCCCATGACATCGACAGGCGTTGACTGAACCGGATAAGTGAGGTCACCGTACGGGCCACCCCTCACGGTGTCAACGACCGGTTAACAGCGTCTCGACCCGGCAATCTGCACGTGATCATCGGCGCGGGAAAGCGCGGTCGGGGACGCTCCTCACCCCGCTCGACCTGCTGCTGAGGCGCACCCGCGCACATCCCACCCCGTACGCTTAACCGGGCAAGCAAATCCTTGTCGGCGGTAACGGATGACCGCCCCGGCCGGGAGCGTCGACCCGACCGGACACCGGTAGCGTGGGCACCGCCGGCGACCCCGGCCCCGTGGACGGCCCGCCCAGGCCGTGGGAAATGGAGGAGACACGCCGGTGAAGCGGCCGACCATCGCCGACGTCGCCCGACGCGCCGGGGTGTCCAAGGGCGCGGTGTCGTATGCGCTCAACGGGCAACCGGGTGTCTCGGAGGCCACCCGGCAACGCATCCTGGCGATCGCCACCGAGATCGGCTTCAGTCCCAGCAGCGCCGCCCGCGCGCTCTCCGGCGCCACCGCCGACGCGGTCGGCCTGGCCCTGTGCCGACCGGCCCGGATACTGGGCATCGAGCCGTTCTTCATGGAGCTGATCAGCGGCGTCGAGGCCGAACTCTCCGCCCGGTCGTACGCGCTGACCCTCCAGGTGGTCGCCGACCAGGAGGCGGAGATCGCCGTCTACCGGCGGTGGTGGGCCGAACGGCGGGTCGACGGCGTGCTCGTCTGCGACCTGCGGACGAACGACGTCCGGGTGCCCGCCCTGGAGGAGTGGCAACTGCCCGCCGTGGTGATCGGCGGGCCGGGCCACACCGGCACCCTGGCCCACGTCTGGGCCGACGACGCCGCGGCGCTGGCCGAGGCGGTGGAATACCTGGTCGCCCTCGGCCACCGCCGGATCGCCCGGGTCGGCGGGCTGCCCTCGCTGCTGCACACCGAGATCCGCACCGACGCCTTCGCCGAGGTGTGCGGCCGGCTCGGCCTGACCGACGCGGCGACGGTGTGGTCCGACTACACCGGCGAGGAGGGTGCGCGCGCCACCCGACGACTGCTCAGCTCCGCCCGACGCCCGACCGCGGTGATCTACGACAACGACGTGATGGCGATCGCCGGGCTCGCCGTGGCGCAGGAGATGGGCCTCGGCGTCCCGGCCGACCTGTCCATCGTGGCCTGGGACGACTCCCCGCTCTGTCAACTGGTGCACCCACCGTTGACCGCGCTCGGTCGTGACATTCCCGCCTACGGCGCGCACGCGGCCCGCCAACTGCTCGCCGTCATCGCCGGCGAGTCGGTGCGCGGGTTCCAGGACGAGACGGCGCACCTGACCCCGCGCGGCAGCACCGCACCGCCCCGGGTCAGATGAACCGGTTCAGCGGCGATCATGCCGGCGCAGGTCACCGGGAGGTCGTCGGGAACTCCTCGAAGTACGCCTCCACCCGCTCGGCGGTCGCCGGACGCGCCAGTGCGAAGCCCTGGCCGTACCGGCAGCCGGCCCGCGTAGCCCGGTCGACCTCCGGCTCCGACTCCAGCTCCGCCATCACCACGGTCACCCCCAGCCGCTCCCCCAGGCCCACCACCACGTCGATCAGCGGCCGGGCATCCTCGTCCGGCCCGACCGGGCGGGGTTGCACCTTCAGCAGGTCGATCGGCAGCCGACGCAGCTGCGCCAGGGAGGCATGCTCCGCCCGGAAGCTGTCCAACGCGGTACGCACCCCCATCGACCGGAGCCCGGTCAGCCGGGCCACCACCGTCGGCAGATCCGCGCCGAGCCGCGACTCGGCGATCTCCAGCACCAGCCGTTCCGCCGGGACACCGTGCCCGGCCAGCACCGCCGCCACCCGGGGCACCAGATCAGGTGCCAACAACTCGGCCAGGGTGAGGTTGACCGCCAGCCACAGCTCCCGACCCCCGGTCGACCAGTCGGCGAGCTGCCGACAGGCCCGGTCCAGCACCCACCGCCCCAGCTCGCCCAGCAGGCCGAGATCCTCGGCGACCGGCAGCAACTCGGCCGGCAGCACCGTGCCCAGCACGGGGCTGCGCCACCGCAGCAACGCCTCGATGCCGGCCGGCCGTCGATCGGCCAGCGCCAGCACCGGCTGGTAGACCAGGTCCAGCTCGCCCCGGGCCGCCGCGCCGGGCAGCTCCCGTTCCAGGTCCAGCCGGCGGACCAACTGTTCCTCCAGGCAGGCGTCGTACCACTCGATCCGGTTCCGGCCGAGTTGGACGGCGCGGCGACGGGCCAGGTCGGCCTGGCGCAACACGTCCTGCGGTCCCGTTCCGGTCAGCTCGGCCAGGCCCACGGCAACCCGCAACCGGGCCATCCCGGTCGGCACCGGGCAGGGTTCGGTCAACGCGGCCAACAGCCGTTCGCCCAACGCGTACGCCGGCACCGAGCCGGCGTCGGTGACCACCGCGAACTCCTCCCCGGACAACCGGGCGACCAGGTCCCGGGGGCCGACCACGTCGCGCAGCCGACGGGCGGTGGTGACCAGGAGCGCGTCGCCGTCCACCGCCGGGCCGGGACCGTCCTGCGTCGGGCCGGGCACGTGCACGTCGACCAGGAGCAGGGCACCGGGCGGACCGCCCCGCTCGCCGAGCACCCGGAGCAGCTCCTGCCGGTTGGCCAGCCCGGTGAGCGGGTCGGGGGCCGCGACCCGACGCAGTTCCCGCTCCAGCCGACGGCGGTCCCCCACGTCGCGTACGTACAGCACCGCCGCCGCCACCTCCGGCACGGCACGCTGGTCGCTCACCGTCGACTCGATCTCCCGCCAACCGCCGTCACCGGTGCGCATCCGGGCCACCAGCGGCGGAGCGCCGTCGTCCGGCCGGGCGGCCAGCCGGGCCAGCACCACCGGCGCGTCCTCCGGGTGCAGCAGGTCGGCCAGCGGCAGCCCGCACACCTCGTCCTGGCACAACCCGAACCAGCGCTCACCGGCCGCCGAGAGCCACTGGACCCGCAACCCGTCGTCGAGCACCACGATCAGGTCACGGCCGCCGGAGACCAGCGTCCGGAAGTACGCCTCCCGGGCGGCCAGCCGCCCGGCCCACCGCCGGTTGTCGGTCGCGGAGATCAACTCCCGGGCCACCAACGACGGGATCACCGCCAGCCCCAGCAGCACCTCGGTCGGGGTGAAGCCGTCGACGAACACCAGGTGGCCGGCCGCCGCCACGGTGGCCACCACCGCCGGTGCGGTCACCCGGGGCCAGGCCGACGGCGGGCCGACCGGATCGGCCGGGTCGCCCGCCGCGACCCGGGCCATCCCGGCGGCGGTCAGCAGCGCCCCACCGACCAGCAGTGGCGTCGCGGTCAGCAGCGCCGCTTCCGGCGCCCGGTAGGCGAGCAGCACCACCAGGTCGGCCAGCCCGAGCAGGACGGCCGCCACCCCGACCCGGCAGCGGGCCGCCCCGGGGCGTCGACGACGGTCGGCCAACGCGCTCACCAGCAGCCCGGCCAGCCCGCCCGCGCCGACCACGGTGACCACCCGGACCACCGGTGGCACCGGGCCGGGCGGGACCAGCACCCAGCCGGCGAAGAGCAGGGCGGTGCCGAGACCGAGCACGTCCACGCCACGGCGACACCGGGCCCGGGGCGTCAAGCGGGAGTGGCCGGGCAGCAGGAGCAGACCGATCGCACAGGCCAGCGTGGCCGCGCCGAGCCCGGTCGCCACGACCTCGGCCCGTCGGGACGTCGGCGCCACCGGCAGGACCGCCACGGTCAGCCCGACCACCGTCACCGCGACGTTGAGCAGGGTGGCGGCCCGACGCCGGTGCCGGGCCTGGCGCTCCCGCCCGCCCGTCGCGGTCAACTGGAACAGCCGGACGGTGGCCAGGGCGCAACCGGCGGCGCCGGCCATCGTGGTGGCCGCCAGCGGCCGGAGGAGACCGACCAGGCTGACGCCGATCAGGAGCGTGACCAGCACCGACAGCATGACCGGTGCGGACGGGGAGCGACGGAGGAGGTGAGCGACGGTCACGGCGGTCGCCTTCGTGAGGGGGAACACGGGGCGGTGCGACAGGGGGTTATCGGCTCAACGAGGCATCACTCACCGGGTTACGCCCGCCCACCGTGATCCAGGTCACCAGCTGCCGGTGGTCGCGGTCGGTCGCCCGCCCGGCCGGAGCCGCCTCGGCCAGGGGTGGGATCATCGGACAGTGAGTCGCGCCGACACCATCCGCTTCCGGCACAACCAGGCCATCCTGGTCGCGGCCGTCATCGCCACCATCGGCGCGCTGCCCCTGGCCGCCGCCCGGTGGTACCTGCTGCCGGTGCTGCTGGTCCCGCTGGCCGTCGCGATCTGGGCCTGGCGCTCCGGCACCGACGCCGACCCGCGCGAGCTGCGGCTGCGGGCGCTGGCCGGGGGCCGACGAATCCCCTGGGAACAGGTCGTCGAGCTGGCTGCCGACCCACGCGGCCGGGCCGTCGTCCGGCTCGCCGACGGGCAGCAGCTGCCCCTGCCGGCGGTCCGGGGCGTGGACCTGCCCCGCCTGGTCTCGATCACCGGGCAGACCCTGCCCGACCCCCACTGATCCGGGGGCCCGCGACCCGCCGGCCGACCACCGCTCCCGGCCCGCCCGGCACCACCCCGTGCGGCCCGCCGCCGCCCCGGCCCGCCCGGCACCGCCGGCGTCAGTAGCCGTCGACCACCGTGTTGACCAGCGGCGTCCCGGCGACGAACCGGCGCACCTGCTCCCCCACCAGCCGGTACGCGCGGGGCAGCAGCCCGCGTACCGAGCCGGCGACGTGCGGGGTGAGCAGCACGTTCGGCAGCTCCCAGAGCGGATGGTCGGCGGGCAACGGCTCCGGGTCGGTCACGTCCAGGGCCGCCCGCAACCGGCCCGAGGTCAGCTCCGCGACCAGCGCCGACGTATCCGCCACCGGGCCCCGGGCGGCGTTGACCAGCAGCGCCCCGTCCGGCATGGCGGCCAGGAAGTCGGCGTCGACCAACCCCCGGGTGGCAGCGGTCAACGGCACCAGCAGCACCACCACGTCGGCCCCGGGCAGCAGGCGGGGCAGCTCGGTCACCGCGTGCACCCCCTCGGCCGGCCGGGCGGTCCGGGCGACCAGGGTGAAGGTGACGTCGAACGGGGCCAGCCGGGCCCGGACCGCCGCACCGATCGAACCGGCCCCCACGATCAGCACCCGCTTGCCGGTCAGCTCGTCGGTCGGCGCGACCTGGTCGTACGCCCACTCCCGCCGCGCCTGGGCGCGGGCCAGCGCCGGGAAGCCGCGCAACTGGGCGAGGATCGCCGTGACCACCCACTCGGCGGTGCCGGCGTCGTGTACCCCCCCGGCGTCGCACAGGGTGACCCCGGCCGGCACCCGGCCGGTCCAGGCGTCCGCCCCGGCGGAGAGCAGCTGCACCACCGCCAGATCCGGCAGCCGGTCCAGCATCGCCGTGGTGTCCGCACCGGCTAGGAACGGCGGCACCCAGAACCGGACGTCGGCCGGGTCGCCGGGCGGGTTCTCCGGGTCGGTCCACGGCTGTACGGTGACACCGGCCGGCAACGGCCCGAGCAGCTCGACACCGGCGGGATGCGGAATCCATACCTTCACACGTGCCGACGATAGCCCTCCGACGGCGGGCGGTGCCGACGGGCCGCCGAACGACGCCGCACCGGGCGACGTCGCCCACGTCCGCAGGCGCTGGTCGGCCAGGGCGGGTATAACCGAGGGTCGGACGTCGCACGGCGCCCCCCTCCACGGCAGACAGGTGGTCGATGACCGAGCGCAGCGAACGGCCGGCTGTCGAGATCGCCGCGTTGGCCGACCCGGCCCGGCTGCGGTCGCTGACCGACACCGGGCTGGACGCCGCGCCGGACGAGGCGTTCGACCGGTTCGCCCGGCTGGTCGGCGACCTGCTCGACGTGCCGGTGGCGCTGGTCTCCCTGGTCACCGAGACCCGCCAGTTCTTCCCCGGCGCGGTCGGGCTGCCCGACCCGTGGGCCGCCCGCCGGCAGACCCCGCTGAGCCACTCGTTCTGCCAGCACGTGATCGACACCGAGATCCCGCTGGTGCTGCCGGACGCCCGGCTCTACCCCCGGGTCCGGGAGAACCTGGCCGTGCCGGAGCTGGGTGTCGTCGCGTACGCCGGGATGCCGCTGACCGACCTGGACGGCCGGGTGCTCGGCTCGCTGTGCGCGATCGACCGCAAACCCCGGGCCTGGACGAAGGCACAGCTGCGGACGCTGGCCGACCTGGCGGCGGCCTGCTCCTCCGAGCTGCGGCTGCGGATCGCGCTGGACGCCGCCCAGGAGGCCCGCCGCCTGGTCGAACACGCGCACGACCGGCTCAACCTGCTCGCCTCGCTGAGCGAGACCCTGGCCGGCACGCTCGACGTGGAGACGGCCGTGGGGCGGCTGGCCGACGCGGTGGTGCCGCTGCTGGCGGACTGGGCCATGGTGACCCTGATCGACCAGGGCAGCGAACCCCGGTGGGTCACCGCCGTGCACCGCGATCCGGCCCGCGCCGCCGAGGCCGCCCGGTTCGGCGAGCTGGCGCTGCGCCGGCTCGGCCCGGCCTCGATCACCCGGACGGTGCTGCGGACCGGTCAGCCGGTGCTGCGCGGCGTCGCCGACCTGGACGACGTCCGGCGGGCCAGCGACGCGCCGGAGCTGGTGACCCTCGCCGAACGGCTGGGCTTCGCCTCACACCTGACCGTGCCGGTGCCGGCCCCCGGCCGGGGCGCGGTGATGGGCGCGGTCACGCTGGTCAACGGGCCCGACCGGCGGGCCTTCGACGACGACGACCTGGCCACCGCGCTGGAGATCGGCCGCCGCGCCGGGCAGGCGGTCGGCAACGGCTGGATCTACGGCGAGCAGCGGCACGTCGCCGAGGTGCTGCAACACAGCATGCTCCCGCAGTTGCCGCAGAGCCCGTGGGTCGAGCTGGTGGCCCGTTACCAGCCGGCCGCCGACCGGGTGGAGGTGGGCGGTGACTGGTACGACGCCTTCGTGCAGCCCGACGGCGACCTGATCGCGGCGATCGGTGACGTCGCCGGCCACGACATCGAGGCCGCCGCGACCATGGGTCAGCTGCGCAACCTGGTACGGGGCAACGCGTAC
Organism: Micromonospora matsumotoense; assembly: GCF_900091525.1. Lineage (GTDB taxonomy): Bacteria > Actinomycetota > Actinomycetes > Mycobacteriales > Micromonosporaceae > Micromonospora > Micromonospora matsumotoensis. The sequence continues at coordinate 113,027 of NZ_FMCU01000006.1, read as the reverse complement.
GCGCGCAGTGATCCGGTCGACGAGCTGATGCGGCGGTTGGACGCCACCATCTCGGGGCTACGCATCCCGACCGCCGCCACGGCGGTGCTGGCCCGGCTGCGGCCGGCACCGGGCGGGGTGGCGGTCACCTGGTGCAACGCCGGCCATCCCGCGCCGCTGCTGATCACCGCCGACGGCACGGCACGGCTGCTCGAAAGCCGGCGGGAACCACTGCTGGGGTTGACCCGCCCGGTCCCGCGCACCGGGGCGCAGGTGCTCCTCGCCCCCGGGGACACCCTGCTGCTCTACACCGACGGGCTGGTGGAGCGGCGGGACCAGCCGATCGACGAGGGCATGGCGCAGTTGTGCGAGCGGGTCACCGCCGCCGGGGCCCGCCCCGCCGCCGACCTGTGTGACCTGCTGCTCGGCTCCGAGCAGCGGCGCGAGGACGACGTGGCGCTGCTGGCCCTGCGGGCCCGCTGAGGCGTCCGCCGACCGGTGGCCCGTCCCCGGTGACCCGGCGGGCCCGGATTCGCGGGCTAGGCTGGGCCGGGTGAGCGCCCGTCTCCCGTACCCCCGCACCGCCCGGGTCCGCGCGGCCCTGGCGACGTCCGGTGTCGCACTGCTGCTGACCGGGTGCAGTCTCGGCCCGCCGGAGCCCGACCCGGCCGGTGAGCCACCCAACCTGCCGACCCCGTCGGCGTCGACGGGCAACCCCGAGCAGCAGGTGGTGGCCACGGTGCTGGCGAAGGGGTTGCGGGTGCCGTGGGGGATGGCCTTCCTGCCGGACGGGGCGGCGCTGGTCACCGAACGGGACAGCGGCAGGCTCCTCAAGGTCGGGCCGGAGTCCGGGCCGCAGGGGTTGACCGTCACCCCGGCGCAGACCGTGCCGGGGGTGGCCGCGTCCGGCGAGGCGGGGCTGCTCGGTGTCGCCGTCTCCCCGGCGTACGCGCAGGACCGGTCGGTCTTCGTCTACTACACCACCGAGCAGGACAACCGGGTGGCCCGGTTGACGCTGGGCGGCACCCCCACGCCGATCCTGACCGGCATCCCCAAGGCCGGCAACCACAACGGTGGCGGGCTCGCCTTCGGCCCGGACGGGCAGCTCTACGTCAGCACCGGCGACGCCGGTGACCGCGCCGCCGCCCAGGACCGGGCCAGCCTGGCCGGCAAGATCCTGCGGATCACCCCCGACGGCAAGCCGGCGGCGGGCAACCCGTTCCCCAACTCGCCGGTCTGGTCACTGGGGCACCGCAACGTGCAGGGCATGGCCTGGGACGCCGGAAAGCGGATGTACGCCACCGAGTTCGGACAGAACACCTGGGACGAGATCAACCGGATCGACAAGGGCGCGAACTACGGCTGGCCGACGGTGGAGGGGCAGGCCGGGAACAACAGGTTCGTCGACCCGATCGTGCAGTGGGGCACCGACGAGGCGTCCTGCTCGGGGCTGGCCGCGACGGGCCGGCTGTTGGCCACCGCCTGCCTGCGCGGGGAGCGGCTCTGGTTGGTGGAGTTGACCGACAGCGGCACCGTGCTCGGCGCACCCCGGGAGCTGTTGACCGAGAAGTACGGCCGGCTGCGGGCGGTCGCCGCCGCCCCGGACGGTTCGCTCTGGGTCTCCACCTCCAACCACGACGGGCGGGGCCAGCCGGTGCCGGAGGACGACCGGCTGTTGCGGCTGGTCTTCGCCGACGGCGGCGCCGGCCGGAGCTGACGACACGCCGACGGTCGGACAGCGGGGCAGGTACCGGGCGGATCGGCCGCCCGTCCGCCGGGTTTGCCAAGATCCTTCACTGGGCAGGTCAGAATCTCAGCATGGACGGTCAGGAGAACGAGCAGCGCGGGCCCGGGGACACCGACACCCCCTCCCGGCGTGAGCGGCGCTGGCGGCCCCGGTGGCCCACCGACCGGTCGGGGCGGGCGCGGCGGGTCGGCGTGGTACTGGCGGTGCTGCTGGTCGCCCTGACCGGAACGGCCCTTGGGGTGTTCGCCGGCGGTCGGGTCAGCACCGACATCGGCCCGTTCCGCGCCGACCTGACCCTCGCACCGGCCGTTCGGGGCGGCACCACCGTCGACATTCCCCCGCTGGGCGCGCTCCAGCTCGACAGCCACCAGGGTCCGACCCACCTGACGGTCGGCCTGGGGGCCCTCGATCAGCGCAAGACCGAGGCGTTGATCGACGACCCGGCCGGCATCAGCCGGGCCAGCCAGTCGGCGGTGACGGACGTCCGCAACGGGGTGCTGCGCCTCGGGCTGCGTACCCTCGGCGCGGCGGTGCTGGTCACCCTGATCCTGGCGGCGTTGGTCTTCCGGGACACCCGGCGTACCGCCTGGGCCGGCGGGGTGGCTCTGGTGGTCACCGTCGGCAGTCTCGGGCTGGCGGCGGGCACCCTGCGCCCGCAGGCCATCGAGGAGCCGCGGTACGAGGGGCTGCTGGTCAACGCGCCGGCGATCGTCGGTGACGCGCGGCGGATCGCCAACGACTACAGCCGCTACGCCGAGCAGTTGCAACGACTGGTGGGCAACGTCAGCCAGCTCTACACCACGGTCTCGGCGCTGCCGGTGTACGAGCCGGCGCCGGGCACCACCCGGGTGCTGCACGTCTCCGACATGCACCTCAACCCGACCGGCTGGCAGCTGATCCGCACCGTGGTCGAGCAGTTCGGCATCGACGTGGTGATCGACACCGGTGACATGACCGACTGGGGCAGCGAACCCGAGGCGTCCTATGTCGGCTCGATCGGCCTGCTCAAGAAGCCGTACGTCTACATCCGGGGCAACCACGACTCGCCCAGGACGGCGGCGGCCGTGGCCCGGCAGCCGAACGCGGTGGTGCTGAACAACTCGACCACCACCGTCGCCGGGCTGACCGTCGCCGGCATCGGGGACCCCCGGTTCACCCCGGACAAGGAGACCTCACCGGCCGGCAGCGGCCTCACCGCGCAGGTCGCCAACCAGGTCATCGGGGCCGGGGAGACGCTCGCCGCCACGATCCGCAGCTCGCCGCGGCCGGTGAACATCGCGCTGGTGCACGACCCGGCGTCGGCCGGGCCGCTCTCCGGCACCTGCCCACTGGTGCTGGCCGGGCACACCCATGCCCGCCAGATGTCCAAGCTTCCGCAGGTGGACGGCCAGCAGCCGACCCAGCTGATGGTGGAGGGCTCCACCGGCGGCGCGGGGCTACGCGGGCTGGAGGGTGAGAAGCCGACCCCGCTGTCGATGTCGGTGCTCTACTTCGACCAGCAGAGGCTGCTCCAGGCGTACGACGACATCACGGTCGGCGGCACCGGGCAGGCCCAGGTGAACCTGGAACGCCACGTGATCCGTGATCCGGCGAAGGGCGCCGACGTCCCTGTCACCCCGACCCCGACCCGGGGCGCCTCGGAGTCCCCGTCCCCCTCCGGTACCGCTCCGACCCCCACGTCGCCGTCCCCCAGCCCGACCCGCTGACCCACCGCTCTCCCCACCATCCGACTCCCCTGGGCCTGTCCGGACCGAGCGGACCTGACCGCTGGGCCTGGCCCGGCAAGACCAGGCCGGGCGGGACGGCCCAGGTGAACCGGGCCGGGCGGGACGGGCCAGGCGGGACGGGTCAGGCAGGGCGGGCCAGGCAGGGCGGGTGGCCAGGCCCTGGTGCGAGTGCCCGCAGGCTGTCGCCGACCCCTGCCGCTGCCCCTGCCGCACCACCGGAACCCGCCTCCAGAACGACAGTGCCACTCCGACACCGCCGAGCCGGTCGGTGTCGGCGCGCGGTCGAGCGCGCCACCCGTTCGGAAGCCACCGGACATCACCCAAAGTGACCCCCAGGCCACCACCACATACCCCCACTCGGAGACTTTGCTCTGCTGCCCTGACAGCGACAGTTACATACGGCAATGCCACCGATCCCCGCCCTCAGCTGATCGTTTCGCATTCGCGCTGCTCAACGCCCTGTCGCTTCGAGGGCAGCAGAGCAAAGGATGCGAACCGATGACAGTGGGGGTCAGCAATCACACACGGAGGGTTATCTGCCGCGATGCGGCACGCGCGCGCACGGAGGGTTATCGAAGCGGGGCAGCATTCGGCTTCCGGGTGGGTGGCAGAGAGGGCCAAATAGTTCGCGCCCTCGCATCGTAAGCCGTTTACCGGACCCGCACCGAGGCTGCGGAGAACCTGGGCAGGGTCGACGACCTTCCCCGGCCCTCGGCCGCAGATGCCACCAATCCGGTCCAGAATGAGGGACACGACGAAACCTGGGGCGGGGCCGGGACGCCATGAAACCGAGGCGGGGCCGAGGAGCCCAGGAAATCCGAGGCGGGACCGGGGAACCCCAGGAAACCCGAGGCGAGACCGGGGAACCCCGAGGCGGGACCGGGGATGCATCGCAACCCGAGGCCCACGTGGGGCAGAAGCTACGTGACGACGCCGGGCCGGGGGCAGCAGGAGCAGGGGCGAGGGGGCGGAGAGCCGGGCGCGCGGGTGGCAGGTGGGTCAGCGCAGGGACAGGGCGGCCAGGGCGGCATTGACGATGCTGCCGGGCAGCAGGTCGTGCAGTTCGTACAGCTCGCGGACGCTGCCGGACTGGCCGAACTCGTCCACCCCGAGCGGCACCGCCGGCACCCCGAGCGCCGAGCCGAGCCAGGCCATCGCGTGTGAGGCGGCGTCGTGCACGGTCACCAGCGGGGTACGGTCCCCGAAGGCGGCCCGCAGCGCGCCCGGGACGCTCGGCACGGTCGCCGTGCGCACGCCCTGGCGCAGGGTGCGCTGCCAGGCCCGGTAGAGCCGGTCGAGGCTGGTCACGTCGACCACGTGCGCGGCGATGCCCTCGTCGGCCAGCTCGGCGGCGGCGGCGAGCACCTCGGGCAGCACCGCCCCCGAGGCGGCCAGGGTCACCACCGGCGCGTCCACCAGGTGCGGGTACGCCTGGTGCGCGTCCACCAGCCGGTACGCCCCGGCGACCACCTGCCGGCGCAGCACCGCGTCGCTGAGCCGGACCCGGGCCGCCTCGAACGGCGTCTGGTCCAGCGGGCGGGTGCTCAACCGGAAGTAGTACGCCCCGTCCTCGGCCGGCGCGGCGGTGGCAGCCGGCGCGGCACCCTGCGCGATCTGGCCGAACGCGTCGCAGAGCAACCAGTCGAGGCTGGTCGCGTACGCCGGTTCGCAGAAGGTGACGCCGGGCAGTTCCAGGCCGACGGAGGCGGTGATGGTCGACTGGTGGGCACCACCCTCCGGGGCCAGCGTGACGCCCGACGGGGTGCCGGCGACCACGAACCGGGAACCCGAGTAGGTGCCGTAGAGGAACGCGTCCAGCCCACGCAGCACGAACGGGTCGTAGACGGTGCCGACCGGTAGCAGCGGCTGCCCGGACAGGTCCCACGACAGGCCGAGCTGCCCCAGCAGCAGGAACAGGTTCATCTCGGAGATGCCCAGTTCGATGTGCTGCCCGGCGGGGCTCTCCGTCCAGCGCAGCATCCGGTCCTGCGACCAGGACCGCCGCTCGGTCGGGGCGAACACCCCGGTCTTGTTGATGAACCCGGCCAGGTTGGTGGAGGTGGCCACGTCCGGCGCGGTGGTGACCAGGTAGGGCGCCACCTGCGGGTCCCGGGCCAGCTCCACCAGCACCCGCCCGAAGGCCTCCTGGGTGGAGATCGGCTTGTGGGTGCGTACCCCGGTGGTCTCCGGGACGGTGACCCCCAGCGACCGTTGGCGGGGCATCCGGGCCAGCGCCTCGCGGCGCGCGCCGGCCCGGATGCCGGCCGGGCTCGCCGGGTCGAGCCGGTCCCACTCGGTCGCGGTGGTCAGGCCGTGCGCCGTCCGCAGCACCTCGATCTGATCGGTGGAGAGCAGCGCCGAATGGTTGCGCGGGTTGCCGGCGAGCGGCAACCCCCACCCCTTGACGGTGTACGCGAAGACGACGCTGGGCCGGTCGGTGACCGCGTCGCACTGGGCGTACGCGTCGAGCATGGCCTGCAGGTCGTGCCCGCCCAGGTCGGTGACGAGCGGGGCCAACTCCTCGTCGGTGAGGTCGGCGATGAACTCGGCGATGCCGGTCGGCGCCCCGTCCAGGAACTGCTGACGCAGCGCCGGCCCGGCCAGCCCGAACAACGACTGGTACTGCTCGTTCGGCATCCGGTCGATCCAGTCGCGCAGCGCCGCACCGCCCGGCCGGGCGTACGCCTGCGCCAACCGACGGCCGTATTTGACCTCGACGACGTGCCAGCCGGCGGCCTCGAACTGCCCGCGCCACTGGTCGATCCGGATGCCGGGCACCACCCGGTCCAGCGACTGCCGGTTGAAGTCGACCAGCCACATCACGTTGCCCAGGCCGGTGGTGGCCGGGTCGGCGACCGCCTCCCAGATGTTCCCCTCGTCCAGCTCAGCGTCGCCGATCAACGCGACGAACCGGGAGTGCGGCCGGGCACCGAAGTGGGCGTCGACGTAGCGGCGGGTCACCGCGGCGAACAGCGGTGCCGCCGCGCCCAGCCCGACCGACCCGGTGGAGAAGTCCACCTCGTCCGGGTCCTTGGTCCGCGACGGGTACGACTGCAACCCGCCCCGCGCCCGCAACCTCGGCAGGTACGACCGGTCCAGGTTGCCCAGCAGGTACTGGATCGCGTGGAACACCGGGGAGGCGTGCGGCTTGACCGCCACCCGGTCCTCGGCGTCCAGGTGGGCGAACCAGAGCGCGGTCATCGCGGTGACCAGGGAGGCGCTGGACGCCTGGTGCCCGCCGACCTTCACCCCGTCGCCGGTGTCCCGGTCGTGGTTGGCCGCGTCCACGATCCGGGTGGCGAGCCACAGCACCCGTCGCTGGATCTCGTCGAGGACATCGAGGTCGTGCTCGTTCACGGGAACTCCATCCGGGCGTCGCCGTTGACGCCCTCGGGCGGGGGGCCGCGCGGGTCGCGCGCGTACTCCGGGGGTGCGGTGCGGGCCGCCGTCGGGTCACGACGACGGCCCTCGCCGGCTGGCAGCCAGGGACCCCGTCGGGCCCGGCCGCACCGGTCAGCCCTGGACGCCGAGGCGCTCCAGGATCAGGTCACGCAGGGTCTTGGCGTCCGCCTGGCCACGGGTGGCCTTCATCACCGCGCCGACCAGCGCGCCGGCCGCCGCCACCTTGCCGCTGCGGATCTTGTCGGCGATGCCCGGGTTGGCGGCGATCGCCTCGTCCACGGCGGCGGTGAGCGCACCGGTGTCGGAGACCACCTCCAGGCCCCGGTTGGTCATGATCTCGGTGGGCGAACCCTCGCCGTCGACCACGCCCTCCAGCACCGTACGCGCCAGCTTGTCGTTGAGCTTGCCCGCGTCGACCAGGCCCTGGAGCTCGGCGACCTGCGCCGGGGTGGCCCCGATGTCGGCCAGCTCCACGCCGGTCTCGTTGGCCCGACGGGACAGCTCACCCAGCCACCACTTACGGGCCGCCGCCGGGGTGGTGCCGGCGGCCACGGTCGCCTCGATCAGCTCGACCGCACCGGCGTTGAGCACCGACTGCATGTCGAGGTCGGACAGGCCCCACTGCTCCTGGAGGCGGCGACGGTGCAGCCGGGGCAGCTCCGGCAGGGCCGCCTTCAGCTCGGCCACCCAGGCGGTGTCCGGGGCGAGCGGCACCAGGTCCGGCTCCGGGAAGTAGCGGTAGTCGGTGGCGGTCTCCTTGGACCGGCCCGGCGTGGTGTCCCCGGTGTCCTCGTGGAAGTGCCGGGTCTCCTGGGTGATCCGGCCGCCCGCGTCGAGCACCGACGCCTGCCGCAGGATCTCCGAGCGGACCGCCCGCTCCACCGACCGCAACGAGTTGACGTTCTTGGTCTCGGTACGGGTGCCCCACTCCTCGCCCGGCAGGTTGAGGGAGGTATTGACGTCGCAGCGCAGCGACCCCTCCTCCATCCGTACGTCGGAGACGCCCAGCGAGCGCAGCACGTCCCGTAGCTCCGTCACGTACGCCTTGGCCACCTCGGGGGCGAGCGCACCGGTGCCGGGAACGGGCCTGGTAACGATCTCCACCAGCGGGATGCCGGCCCGGTTGTAGTCGACCAGCGACTCGGTCGCGCCGTGGATCCGGCCGGTGGCCCCACCGACGTGCAGCGTCTTGCCGGTGTCCTCCTCGAGGTGCACCCGCTCGATGCCGATCCGCACCAGCTCGCCGCCGACCTCGACGTCCAGGTAGCCGTCGGCGCACAGCGGCTCGTCGTACTGGCTGATCTGGAAGTCCTTCGGCATGTCCGGATAGAAGTAGTTCTTCCGGGCGAACCGGCACCAATCGGCGATGGAGCAGTTCAGCGCCAGCCCGATCCGGATGGTCGCCTCGATGGCCGCCTTGTTGGCCACCGGCAGCGACCCGGGCAGACCCAGGCAGACCGGGCAGACCCGGGTGTTCGGCTCGCCGCCGAAGTCGGTCGGGCAGCCGCAGAACATCTTGGTGTTCGTGCCCAGCTCGACGTGGGTCTCCAGGCCGATCACCGGCTCGTAACGCGCAACGACCTCGTCGTACGCGGGCAGTGTCGTCGTCATCTGAACTCCAGCCTCACAGTGCCGGTGGGGTGAACGTGCCGACCACGGACTCCAGCGCAGCGGCGACCCGGTACATCCGGTCGTCGGCCATCGTCGGGGCCATCACCTGCAGACCGACGGGCAGCCCCTCGGACAGGCCGCACGGCACCGAGATGCCCGGCCCGCCGTAGAGGTTGGTCGGGATGGTGAACAGGTCCGCCAGGTACATCTGGTACGGGTCGGCGGTGCGCGCCCCGATCGGGAACGCCACGAACGGCGTGGTAGGCGAGATCAGCGCGTCGACCTGCTCAAACGCCGTGGTGAAGTCGCGGGTGATCAGGGTACGGACCTTCTGCGCCTGCCCGTAGTAGGCGTCGTAGTAGCCCGACGACAGCGCGTACGTGCCGACCATGATCCGCCGCTTGACCTCGGCGCCGAAGCCGGCCTCCCGGGTCAGCGACATGACCTCCTCCAGCGACCGGTTGCCGTCGTCGCCGACCCGCAGCCCGAACCGGACCCCGTCGAACCGGGCCAGGTTGGAGGAGCACTCGCTCGGCGCGATCAGGTAGTACGCCGGCAGCGCGTACCGGAAGTGCGGGCAGGACACCTCGACGATCTCGGCACCCAGCTTGGCCAGCGTGTCCACCGCGTCGCGGAACGCGGCCATCACGCCCGGCTCCGCACCCTCACCGGTGAACTCCTTGACGATGCCGAGCTTCACCCCGGTCAGGTCACCTGTCGCACCCTGCCTCGCGGCGGCCACCACGTCCGGCACCGGCTGCGGAATGGAGGTGGAGTCGCGCGGGTCGTGCCCGCCGATGACCTGGTGCAGCAGGGCCGCGTCGAGCACGGTCCGGGCGCACGGGCCGGGGGTGTCCAGCGAGGAGGAGAAGGCGACCAGGCCGTACCGGGAGGTGCCGCCGTAGGTGGGCTTCGCGCCGACGGTGCCGGTGACCGCGCCCGGCTGGCGGATCGAGCCACCCGTGTCGGAGCCGATGGCAAGCGGAGCCTCGTACGCGGCCAGTGCGGCAGCGCTGCCCCCGCCCGAGCCGCCCGGGATCCGGTCGGTGTCCCACGGGTTGTGGGTCGGGCCGTACGCCGAGTACTCGGTGGAGGAGCCCATCGCGAACTCGTCCATGTTGGTCTTGCCGAGCATCACCGTGCCGGCCGCGCGCAGCCGCTGCACGATCGTCGCGTCGTACGGCGGACGCCAGCCTTCGAGGATCTTCGAGCCGACGGTGGTCGGCACGCCCTTGGTGGTGAGCACGTCCTTCACCGCCACCGGCACCCCGGCCAGCGGACCCAACTCCTCACCGGCGGCCCGGCGCTCGTCGACCGCGCGGGCGGCGGCCAGCGCCCCCTCGGTGTCGACGTGCAGGAACGCGTGCACCCGGTCGTCGACGGCGGCGATCCGGTCCAGGTGGGCCCGGGTCACCTCGACGGCGGAGGTCTCCCCGGCGGCCACCAGCCCGGCCAGGTCGGTCGCGGTCATTCTGGTCAGGTCGGTCATGCCGTCGCCTCGCTCCGCTCACCGGCGCCCCGGGCACCCGGCGCACTGGGCTCGATGGTTCGCCTGTCACGCCCGCTCACGACGCCACATCCTCGTCCAGGATCCGCGGGACGCGGAACCGCTGCTCGGCGACGTCGGGGGCACCCGACAGCGCCTCCTGCGGGGTCAGTCCGGGCACCACCACGTCCTCGCGGAGCACGTTGGTCAACGGCACCGAGTGGGAGGTCGGCGGGATGTCCGCCGCCGTGACCTCGCCGACCTGCGCGACCGACTGGAGGATCACGTCCAGTTGACCGGCGAAGGTGTCCAGCTCCTCCTCGGTGACGGCGAGCCGCGACAGTCGCGCGAGGTGCGCGACCTCCTCGCGGGAGATGGCGGCCATCGGTGCCCCCTTCGTGACTGTGCTGCTGCGTCTGGGTGTGCCGGCCGCGCCGTCGACGGGATGACGCGCGGTGACCGGAGCGAGTCTATTGTCCTGCGCTCACCCCGACGCCTCCGACTCCCCTCATCCCGGTAGGACCGGGTCGGTCAGCGGGCGTGCCGGCGGGGAATCTCGGCGTCCGGGCTGGGCACCGGGCTGAGCGGGCGGTAGCGGGCCAGCCAGGCGGCCAGCTCGTCGGCGGGCATCGGGCGGGCGTAGAACCAGCCCTGCGCGGCGTCGCAACCGGCCGCGTGCAGGAGCCGCCAGGTCCGTTCGTCCTCGACCCCCTCGGCCACCACCCGCAGCCCGAGCGCGCCGGCCAGCTCGATCGTCGACCGGACGATCGCCGCGTCGTCGGCGTCCTCGGCCATCCCCAGCACGAACGACCGGTCCACCTTCACCTCGGACAGCGGCAGCCGGCGCAGGTGCTGCAACGACGAGTAGCCGGTGCCGAAGTCGTCCAGCGAGATGGCCACCCCGAGCTGGTGCAGCCGGGTGATGGTGGCGAGCACCCGCCGGGGGTCGGCCATCAGCGCCCCCTCGGTGATCTCCAGTTGCAGCCGTTCCGGGCGTACCCCGCAACCGGTCAGCCGCTCGGCGATCCGGTCCACGATCTCCCCGGTGTGCAGGTCGCGGACGCTGACGTTGAGCGCCGCCCGCAGGGTGATCCCGGCCGCCGCCCACTTCGCGAGCTGCGCCACCACGTCGTCGATCACCCAGTAGGTGAGCAGGCGCATCACGGCGCTCTGCTCGGCGACCCGGATCAGCTCCTCCGGGTCGACCATCCCCCGGCGCGGGTGCCGCCAGCGCAGCAGCGCCTCCACCCCGACCACCTCCCCGGTGGCGATGGCGACCTGCGGTTGGTAGTACATGGTGATCTCGCCGACCTCCGCCGAGCTGGCCGGCGGCGCGGCGTCCTGCGTCACCGAGGTCAGCACGGAGGGCCGGTGCTGCGGGGCCGCCGCACGGCGGCGGACCGGGTCGGCACCGGTGAGAATCCGGTTCAGCAGCTCGTCGGGGTGCGCCGGCCCCGGCCGCAGCCGTCGGCGCGGCAGCCACCACCGGCCCGGGACACCCAGCTCGACCCCGCCCCGGGGACCCGGGGCGCTGGCAGGTCCGTCGTCGGGGGCCAGCCGGGGCGGCAGGGTCGCACCGTCACCGCCCCGCACGGTCCGCCCGCCCGCCGGCCCGGCCTCCAGTACGCGCCGCAGGTCGGCCAGGAGCCCCAACCGCTCGGCGGAGTTGTGGTCGGACTCGGCCGCGTACACGGCGACGGTGTCGTTGCGGTGCTTCGCGTCGTACATGGCGACGTCGGCGTGGCGCATCAGGGTGGCGTAGTCCTCGCCGTGGTCGGGGAAGAGCGCGATGCCGATCGAGCCGCCGACGTCCAGCGGCAGCCCGTCCAGCGACACCGGTTCGGCCAGCGCGGCGACCACCCGGTCCGCCAACTCCCGGGCCTCGTCGACCCCGTCGAGCCCACCGGCCACGATCGCGAACTCGTCCCCGCCGAGCCGGGCCAGCAGGTCCCGGTCCCCGATCACCTCGGCGAGCCGGGCACCCACCTCGACCAGCAGCCGGTCACCGACCGCGTGGCCGAGCGCGTCGTTGACGTTCTTGAACCGGTCCAGGTCGATCAGCAGGAGCGCCACCTGCGCGCCGGGTTCCCCCCGGGCGACCCGCTCGGCGTGCCGGTGCACCTGCTCGGCCACCTCGGCGAGCAGCGCCTTGCGGTTGGGCAGGCCGGTGAGCGGGTCGAGGGCCGCGAGTTGGACCTGTTCGTCGGAGAGGCGGGCCATCCGGTAGACCGCGAACAGCGGCACCAGCACCAGCGGGATCAGCGCGGCATTGGCCCGCGCGGCGGTGACCAGGATTGGGGCGAGCAGCAGCAGCGAACCGGTGGAGAGCAGTTCGAACGGCAGCCCCTGCCGGGCCGCCGGCCACCACCGACCGCCGAAGCGCAGCCGCAGCGCGGTGCTGACCAGCCCGTAGTTGACCACGAACCAGGTGACGGTCGCGCCGCCGACCGTGAGGATGTCGGTCCAGCCCCACCGGTCGTCGTCGAACAGGCCGCCCGGCCCGAGCCGGAGCACCAGGTACGCGGCGGCGAGCGCGCAGGCGTACTGGGCCGCGTTGAAGGTGGTCCGCCAGGGGGCGTGTCCCAGTCGTACGCCGGAGACGGCGACCGCGACGGCCTGCACGAGCACCGCCGGGCCGAGACCCCAGCCGAGCAGGATGGCGAAGGTGAAGCAGGTGGACGGGAAGACCGCGGAGGTCTGCCGGCGTCCCGAGGGCACGAAGGGCCGGGCGTCGCAGCCGACCGCGAGCACCGCCATCGTCCAGAACGCGGCCGGCAACCGGTCGGGCCGGTCGAGGAGGTCGACCAGCGGCGCGACGGAGGCCAGGACGGCCAGGCCGATCACCCCGGCGACGAGACCCAGGAACGGTGCCTCCCGCCCACCCGGGAACGAGTTGCGGGGATCGGCGGTCTCCATCGCACCTCCCGGGCACGCCCATCAGGGTGTACGTCTGCCGCACACCTGCCACCATGAAACGCCCTGGGTGCCGGTGGACCCGTACGACAGCCACGAATCGGTCGTAGTCGTGACTAAGTTGGTATACGACCCCAAGATTCACCTATGGGTGGAGCGGGACAGGCGGGGCCCGCGCCGGGTGGGGCGGGCGGTCAGCTCTCGTCGACCCGGGCCACCTCGCGGGCCGCCTCCGGGCCGGCGTCGAGCAGCACCCGGAAGCCGTCCTCGTCGAGCACCGGCACCTTCAGCCCGGCCGCCTTGTCGGCCTTGGAGCCGGGGTTGTCGCCGACCACCACGAAACCGGTCTTCTTGGAGACCGAGCCGGTGACCTTCCCGCCCCGGCTCTGGATCGCCTCGGCCGCCTGGTCCCGGCTGAATCCGGTCAACGTGCCGGTCACCACCACGGTGATCCCCTCCAGCGGGCGCGGCCCCTCGTCGACCGCCTCCTCGGCCATCCGGACCCCGGCCTCGGCCCACTTGCGGACCACGTCGCGGTGCCAGTCGACGGCGAACCACTCCTTGATGCTCGCGGCGATGGTCGGGCCGACACCGTCGACCGAGGACAGTTCCTCCTCGGCAGCCGCCTCGATCGCCTCCATCGCGCGGAAGTGCCGGGCCAGGGCCTGCGCGGCGGTGGGCCCGACGTGCCGGATGGAGAGCGCCACCAGCACCCGCCACAGGTCGCGTTCCCGGGCCACGGCGAGGTTGTCGAGCAGCTTGGTCGCGTTGGTGCCGAGGCTGCCGTCCTTGTTGACGAAGAACGGCGAGCGGGCGAGCTGCGCGGCGTCGAGGGAGAACAGGTCACCCTCGTCGCCGATGATCTCGGCGTCGAGCAGTGCGGCGGCACCCTTGTAGCCGAGCACCTCGATGTCGAACCCGCCCCGCCCGGCGAGGTGGAAGACCCGTTCCCGCAGCTGCGCCGGGCAGCTGCGGGTGTTGGGGCAGCGGATGTCGACGTCGCTCTCCTTGGCCGGGGCGAGCGGCGTGCCACACGACGGGCAGTGGGTGGGCATGACGAACGGGCGGGCGTCGGCGGGACGCAGCTCGATCACCGGGCCGAGCACCTCAGGGATCACGTCACCGGCCTTGCGCAGCACCACCGTGTCGCCGATCAGCACCCCCTTGCGTTCGACCTCACGGGCGTTGTGCAGGGTGGCCTGGGCGACCGTCGAGCCGGCCACGTGCACCGGCGTCAGCACCGCGTACGGGGTGATCCGGCCCGTCCGCCCGACCCCGACCTCGATGTCGAGCAGGGTGGTGTTGACCTCCTCCGGGGGATACTTGAAGGCGATCGCCCAGCGGGGTGCCCGGCTGGTCGAGCCGAGCCGGCCCTGGATGGGGACCGGGTCGATCTTGACGACCACCCCGTCGATCTCGTGCTCGACGTCGTGCCGGTGCGCGGCGTAGTGGGCGATGTATCCCGCCACCCCGGACAGGTCGGGGACCACCCGCCAGCGGTCGCTGGTCGGCAGCCCCCACGCCTTCAGCGCCGCGTACGACTCGGACTGGGTGGCCGGCCGGAAACCGGTGCGGGCGCCGGTGCCGTGCACCACCAGCCGCAGCGGCCGGGACGCGGTGATCCGGGGGTCCTTCTGGCGCAGGCTGCCGGCGGCCGCGTTGCGCGGGTTGGCGAACGGGGCCCTGCCCTGCTCGACCAGGCTGGCGTTGAGGTCGGCGAAGCCGGCGACCGGGAAGTAGATCTCGCCCCGGACCTCCAGCAGCTCCGGGACGTCGGGGAACTCGTCGGACGGGGTGAGCCGGGCCGGCACGCTGCGGATGCTGCGGACGTTGGCGGTGACGTCCTCGCCGGTGCGCCCGTCGCCCCGGGTGGCGGCCCGGACCAGCCGACCCTTCTCGTAGGTCAGGTTGATCGCCAGGCCGTCGACCTTCAGCTCGCACAGGTAGGGCACCGGGCCACCGGCGTCCCGCTCGACCCGCTCGGCCCAGGCGGCCAGCTCGTCGTCGGCGAAGGCGTTGTCCAGCGAGAGCATCCGCTCGGCGTGGGTGACCGGGGTGAAGTCGGTGGAGAAGGTGCCGCCGACCCGCTGCGTCGGTGAGTCGGGGGTACGCAGGGCCGGGTACTCCGCCTCCAACGCCTCCAGCTCGCGCAACTGCCGGTCGAAGTCGGCGTCGGTGATGGTCGGCGCGTCGAGGACGTAGTAGCGGTACTGGTGTTCGGTCAGCTCCTGGCTCAACGTGGCGTGCCGCTCCCGCGCCTCGGGGGTCGGCTCACCGCCGGCCGCCGCCTCCTGCGCCGCGCTGACCTGCTGGGGAATCTCTTCTTCCGACACCCTGTCGCCTCCGGACATCGTGCGAACCTCCCCGTGATCACGCTACTGGAGCACGGTAACGGGCCGGTCGGACACTCTGCGGCCTCCCCCACCGCGCCCGACGGGCGGGCGACCCCCGACCGTGCGACGATCGCCGCACGTCGGCGGCACGGTGGCCGCCCGGAGGAAGGCGGGTACCGATGCCGGAGTGGGTGCTGTGGGGTCTGCTGATCGTCCTGGCGGTCGTCGCCGGCTGGGCCTGGAACGAGTGGCGGCAGCGGGGCGGACGCCCGTCGAGCGGCGGCCAACGCACCCGGCCGGAGCGGGGCACCCCGCCCCGGGACCGGGCCCGTCCGACCGCGCCACCCCGCCCCCGCACCCCCACCGGCACGCCGCGGCCGGGTGACATCTGGTGGGCGGACGTGCCGTTCCACGACGGCACCGGCTCGAAGGTACGGCCCTGCCTGGTGTTACGCGCCGACGACCGGGGCGGTGAGGTACTGAAGATCACCAGCCAGGACAAGGGCGACCGGGACGACCACGTGTCGATCCCGACCCGGGACTGGGACCCGGACGCCGAGCACGACAGCTGGCTCGACCTGGCCGAGCCGCTGCACGTCCCGGCCGACGCCTTCACCCGCCGGGCCGGCAGCTGCGACCCGGCGTTGTGGCGTCGGGTACAACGGCTGCACGGACGCCGCAGCCCGGCCTGACCCGTACCGCACCCCGCCCTGACCGCACCCCGGCCTGACCCGCACCGCACCCCGCCCTGACCCGCCCTTCAGGCCCGACACTGCCACGCCGCACCGCGCCCGCGCACCACCGCACCCGACTCCGCCGCACGGCGGAGCACGACCGGGTCGGTCGCGGGTCGGCGGACCGCGCGACGGCACGAACCGCCGGTGGTGCAACCCGCAGGGGGTACGGCCCGCAGGGGGTACGGCCCGCCGGCGGTACGGCCCGCGCGACGGCGCGACCCGGCCGGTGGTACGGCAACCCTCCGGGCGGGTCAGTCCCAGGCCGCGCCGAGGGTGGCGAGCTGATCGGCGTACTCGATGCGGGGGGACCAGTCGGCTGGCCAGCCGGACAGCCCGTGGGTCGTGCCGAGGAACGCGCCGGCCAGCGCGGCGATCGAGTCGGAGTCACCCGCGGTGGTCGCGCCCCGGCCGATCGCCGCCACCGGGTCGTCGGGGTGCCGCAGGACGCAGAGCAGCGCGGTGGCGAGGGCCTCCTCGGCGATCCAGCCCTCCCCGGTGTGCCGGCACGGGTCACCGCCGTCGTCCGGCAGGCGCAGCGCGGCGTCGAGCCGGTCCAGCGCCGACCGGCACTCGTCCCACCCCTGGGCGATGAACTCCGCCGGGGAGTCCGCTCCGGAACGCCGCCACAGGTCGCCCAGCCAGTCGGCCCGGTAGGTGCGGCGCTGGGTCCGGGCCCGGTCGGTCAGCAGGCCGGGCAACTCCGCCAGCGCCGCGCCGTCCCGCAGCACCCGCACCGCGTACGCGGTCAGCTCGCTGGCGGCCAGGCCGGTCGGGTGACCGTGGGTGAGGCCGGCCTGGAGCTGGGACAGACCGGCGAGAGTGTCCAGGTCGACGTCGAGCAGCCCGACCGGGGTGACCCGCATGTTGGCGCCGCACCCCTTCGAGTCGATCACCGTCGCCTGCTGCCACGGCAGTCCCCGACCCAGCTCGCCGCAGGCCCGCAGGCAGGTCATCCCCGGTGCCCGGTTGTTCTCCGGGCTGGCGGCCCAGTCCAGGAAGCGCCGCCGGAGCAGTGGCTCGACCGCCTCCGGGGTGTACCCGGGCGCGCCGTGCAGGGCCCACGCCACCGCGAGCGCCATCTGGGTGTCGTCGGTGACCAGCACCGGATCGCCGACCAGTTCCCGTGGCCCGTCCGGGCCGTACCGGCGGTGGATCTCCGGCACGGAGAGGAACTCGGTCGGCTTGCCGAGCGCATCGCCGTAGGCGAGCCCGAACAGCGAACCGGAGGCGCGGCGCAGCGAGGAGTCGATCACAACCCCGATCATGCCCCGCCCCGGCCACCCCGGCACGCCGGACGTCGCCGGCCGGGCAGCGGCGTCGCGGCGGCACCCGTCGCGACACGTCCGCCACCCCGACGTCCGAGGACGGCCGGGCCGACGGCGGCGCGTCAGCCGACGGCCCGGCAGGCAGCGGCGTCAGTCCCAACAGAGACAGAACGGGTGGCCCACCGGGTCGGCGTACACCCGGAAGCCCTCCCCCTCACCGGGCAGCCGACGGGCCCCCAGGGCGAGCGCCGCCTTCTCGGCCACCTCGATGTCGTCGACCGTGACATCGAGGTGGAACTGCTGCGGACGGGCGGGATCGGGCCAGGCCGGAGGAAGCAGGTCGGGCGCCTGTTGAAAGGCGAGCCGCGGCTGCTGCCCGACCGGACCGCCGAGCACCACCCACTCGTTGCCGTCGGAATCCTCCTCGACCAGGGGCAGGCCGAGCAGCTCGGCATAGAAGCCGGCCAGGGCCCGCGGGTCGGGACAGTCGATGGCCACGGAACGCAGTTTTCCCATCATGACCGTCATCCTGCCCGCAGGGTACGACGTGAAACTCACTCCTCGTGCAGCCGCCGCCCGGCGTCCCGACAGGCGGTGAGCACCGCACGGGCGTACTCCGGGCTGGCGCCGGCGAGGCCGCAGGCCGGGGTGACCACCACCTGTTCGGCGAGTTGGCGGCGCGGAAAGCCGAGGCGGTCCCAGAGTCCGCGTACCCGATCGGCGAGCTGGGCCGAGGTCGGCGCGCGGCCGGCCGACGGCGGCTGCGTCGGTGCCACCCCGGCCAGCAGGCCGAGACCGGCGTCGATCGCCTCGCCCAGCGGGTCCAGGTCGGTGAGCAGGGCGAGGTCCAGGGCCACGCCGACCGCCCCGGCGGTACGGAGCAGCTCCAGCGGCACGTCCGACGCGCAGCAGTGCACCACCGTCGGCACCCCGACCGCGGTGATGACCTCGCTCAGCAGGGAACGGGCGACGGTGGTGTCGACCGGTCGGTAGGTGCCCAGACCGCTCTCGGTGCGGACCCGCCCGGCGAGCGCCGCCGGCAGCGACGGCTCGTCGAGTTGGAGCAGCACCGACGCCCGGGGCAGCCGGCGGGCCACCGCCTCGACGTGCAGCCGCAGCCCCTCGGCCAGCGACGCGGTCAGCTCCCGCACCGCGCCCGGATCGCGCAGCAGCCGACCACCGATCGGCAGCTCCACCGCCGTGGCCAGGGTGAACGGCCCCGCCGCCTGCACCTTCACCGGCCCGGCGTACGTCTCGGCCTGCTCGGCGAGCTGATCGAGGTCACGTTCCAGCAGGTCCCGGGCCCGGCGCAGGTCCCGACCGGGGCGGGGGGCGATCCGCCAGCGGGCGGCGTACAGCTCCACCGGCAACTCGACGAGCAGCCCGCCGGTCCGCCCGATCAGGTCGGCGCCGGGCCCTCGGGCGGGCAACTCGGGCAGGTGGGGCAGGGCGGGCAGTTCACCCACGACGATCCGTTGCGCCTCGGCGATGTCGGTGCCGGGCAGCGAACCGATGCCGGTCGCCGCGCCCGCCGGCCAGGGCCAGAGCTGCTGTCGAGTCACCGCCGAAGGGTAACCGGCCCCGGGCGACCCACCCGGCCGCCGGGGTCGGGGCCGGGTTCAGCCGGTGATGGTGGCGGAGCCGAGCACCACGTCCCCGGCCGGGTCCGGCCGGTACGCCACGATGGCCTGCCCGGCGGCCACCCCGCGCACCGGACGGCGCAGCTCGGCGACGAGCGTGTCGCCGTCCACGGTCACGGTGGCCGGCACGACGTCGCCGTGCGCCCGCAACTGCACCTCGCACTCGATCGGCGCGGTCGGCCGCTCCCCGCCGGTCCAGACCGGACGGGTGGCGCGGACCAGGGAAACCTCCAGCGCCTCGGCGGGGCCGACGGTGACCGTGTTGGTCTTGGGGGTGATGGAGAGCACGTAACGCGGTCGCCCGTCCGGGGCCGGCCGGTCCAGGTGCAGGCCCCGCCGCTGGCCCACCGTGTAGGCGTACGCGCCGGTGTGGCTGCCGACCACCGCGCCGGTCAACGCGTCGACCACCTCGCCGGGGGCCTCGCCGAGCCGCCCGGCGAGAAAGCCCCGGGTGTCGCCGTCGGCGATGAAGCAGATGTCGTGCGAGTCGGGCTTCTCGGCCACCGCCAGGTCACGCCGGGCCGCCTCGGCGCGGACCTCCGCCTTGGTGGCGTCGCCGAGCGGGAACACCGACCGGTCGAGCTGCGCGCGGGTCAGCACCGCCAGCACGTACGACTGGTCCTTGGCGAGGTCGACGCTGCGGCGCAACAGACCGTCGGGGCCGAGCCGGGCGTGGTGACCGGTGACCACGGCGTCGAAGCCCAGCGCCACGGCCCGGTCCAGCACCGCCGCGAACTTGATCTTCTCATTGCACCGCAGACACGGATTCGGGGTACGCCCGGCCGCGTACTCGGCGACGAAGTCGTCCACCACGTCGGCGTGGAACCGCTCGGCCATGTCCCACACGTAGAAGGGAATGCCGATCACGTCGGCGGCCCGCCGCGCGTCCCGGGAGTCCTCCAGTGTGCAGCACCCCCGGGCTCCGGTCCGGAAGGTCTGCGGGTTACGGGCCAGCGCCAGGTGCACCCCGGTCACGTCGTGTCCGGCCGCCACCGCCCGCGCCGCCGCGACAGCGGAGTCCACCCCACCCGACATCGCCGCCAGAACCCTCACCAGCCCACGCCCCTCTCCCCACCAACCCTACCCACCCACCCCACCGCCCTCCCTCCCCCTCCCGGTCCCCCTCCCCCTCCCCCCGCCCCACCCTGCCCTGCCCCGGTGATCAAGAGGTTTGCGTCATCCCAGCGCCCATTCCTGACCTAAACCTCTTGATCACCGAACACCACCACCACCGCCACCGGCCACGGGGTGGGCTGGGGGGCTTGTGCGGCCGGGCAGGGTGGGTGCCTGGCGAGGGCAGCCCGATGAGGGCGGGTGATCAAGAGGTTTGCGTCAACCGGCGGCCGGACTCTGACGCAATTCTCTTGATCACCGGGGCAGGGCGGGACGGGACGGGGCGGGACGGAGGCGGGGGACGGGACAGAGGGGGACGGAGGCGGGGGGGTAACGGGCGGAGGCTAGCGGGGGGTGCGGAGGGCGGCGGCTCGGCGGGCTCGGTCGACGGCGGTGGGGAGGGCGGCGATGAGGGCGTCGACGTCGGCGGAGGTGCTGGTGTGGCCGAGGGTGAAGCGCAACGAGGAGCGGGCCCGGTCGTGGTCGGCACCCATCGCCAGCAGTACGTGGCTGGGCTGGGCCACCCCCGCCGAGCAGGCCGAGCCGGTGGAGCAGGCGATGCCCTGGGCGTCGAGCAGGAGCAGCAGGGCGTCCCCCTCGCATCCGGGGAAGGAGAAGTGCGCGTTGCCGGGCAGCCGGTCGACGGGGTCGCCGTTGAACACCACCTCGGGCACCGCCTCCCGGACCCGCCGGACCAGGTCGTCGCGGAGCGCGGCCACCCGGGCCGCGTACTCCTGCTGGCCCTTGACCGCGGTCTCGACGGCGACGGCGAAGGCGACGATGCCGGCGGTGTCCAGGGTGCCGGAGCGGACGTCCCGCTCCTGACCGCCGCCGTGCAGCAGCGGGGTGGCGGCGACGTCCCGGGCGAGCAGCAGCGCGCCGACCCCGGTCGGCCCGCCGAGCTTGTGTCCGGTCACGGTGAGCGCGGAGACCCCGCTGGCCGCGAAGTCGACCGGCACCTGGCCGACCGCCTGGACGGCGTCGGTGTGCAACGGCACCCCGTGCTCGGCGGCCACGGCGGCCAGCGCGGCCACCGGCTGTACGGTGCCGACCTCGTTGTTGGCCCACATCGCGGTCACCACGGCGACCCGCTCGGCGTGCTCGGCCAACTCGGCGCGCAGCCGCTCCGGGTCGAGTTTGCCGGCGTCGTCCGTCGGCAACCAGGCGACCTCGGCGGCCTCGTGGTCGGCGAGCCAGTCGACCGCGTCGAGCACGGCGTGGTGCTCGACCGCGCTGGAGACCACCCGGACCCGGTCGGACCGGGCCGCTCGCCGGGCCCAGAAGATGCCCTTCACGGCGAGGTTGTCGCTCTCCGTACCGCCGCCGGTGAAGATGACCTCGGAGGGGCGGGCGCCCAGCACCGCAGCCACCCGCTCGCGGGACTCCTCCACCCGACGCCGGGCACGCCGGCCCGTCGCGTGCAACGACGACGCGTTGCCGACCTCGCGGGCGGTGGCGACGTACGCCGCCAACGCCTCGTCGAGCATCGGGGTGGTCGCCGCGTGATCCAGGTATGCCATCACCGTTCAGCGTAACGGCCGGGGCACGGCGCGTCGGCTACCGGATCACCCGTACCGAAGCGTGGATCAGCCCGGCCCGGCCGGACCGGGACCGGCTCGGTTCCGGTCCGGCCGAACGCCGGGCCGGCACAGCCGCGCATCGCGCTGCTCCGTAGGGCATCCAGGCCGGCAGGGCAGCGCATCAGGCCGGTACGGCGGTGACGACGATGTTGTCCCGGTAGTGCCGGGTCTTCGGGTCGAACGGGCCACCGCAGGTGATCAACGTGAGGCGCGGTTTGCCGTCCCGGGCGAAGTACCGGTCCAGCGGGATCTTCGTCTTGACGTACTCCTCGCGGGCGACGACCCGGTAGGGCCGCGGCTTCCCGTCCGCGCCGGTGGCGGTGAGGGTGTCGCCCCGGTCGAGTTCGCGGAGCCGGAAGAACGCCCCCTTGCCCTGTTCGGAGCTGTCGACGTGGCCGGCGATCACCACCGAGCCGGCGTCGGTCTCCAACCCGGGTCCGTAGCGGTACCAGCCGATCTGGTCCACGCTCGGCGGGACGTCGAACTCGTCGGTCCGGGTGTCGACGCCCACCGGGTTGACCGTGGCGGTCACGTCGATCGCCGGGATGCGCAGCTTCACCGGCGGGACGGTCCGCTCGCCGGTCGGCAGGTCACCGGCGGTCACCGGCACCGACGGACCGCCGGTGCCGGCTCCGGCCGTCGGGGTCGGCGTGCCGGTGGCCAGCGCCGCCGCCTCGTCCCCGCCGACGTCCTCGGCCGGCTGCGATCCGCACGCCACCAGGGTGGCGATGGTGAGCGCGGCGACGCCGGCGGCCATCGCCGCCAGCGCCCCGCGGTGGCGCACCGTCACCTGCGACCGGTCCGGGTGGTGGCCACCCGCGCCCCGCCGCCGACCAGCAGCAGTACGCCGGCACCCGCCAGCACGTACCACCAGGTGTCGACGCCGGTGCCGGCCTGCCCGCCGGTGCCGCTGGGCACCCCGCCCGGCGCGGAGTGCAGGCCGGTGATGGTCTGGGCGACCAGGTCGAGGTTCTTGGCCTCGGCGGAACCGATCGCGTAGACGATGGTGGCGGTGCCCTCCTTGAGGTTGAGGTCCGCCGGGCCGATCGCCACGGTGTCGGTGCCGGCCAGCACCACGTCGGCCTTGACCGTGCCCGCGTCGACGTCCGCCTTGGCCTCCTTCGGGTTGGTGAGGTCCTCGAAGACCGGCTTGCCACCCGCCCGCACGTCGACCGCCGGGGCGGCGGCGGTGTGCCGGACGATCAGCCGGGCCTTGCCGGCGGCCAGCTTGGCGGTGTCGTTGACGAACGGGGTGATCTGCGGCTTGCCGTCCGCGCCGAGGTGTGCGGCGAGGCTGATGTCGGCGCCGCCGGGCACCTCGGCGTTGTCGACCTTGAGGATCGCGCTGCCGACCGGCTCGCCCGGCTTGGTCAGGGCGATGTCGTACTCGCCCTCGGGCAGGGTCAGCGGGCCGGCCACGTCGCCGGGCTTGAAGTTGTCGAGGGTCTTCTTGCCGTTGACGTAGACGTCGACCGGGGTGTCCGGGATGCCGTGCACGACGGAGACCTTGGACGAGGCGGCGTACGCCGGGCCCGTGGTCGCGGCGCCGACGCCCGCGAAGGCCAGGGCGGCCACCGCGCCGCCTGCGGCGACCCGACGGAAGATAGCGAGCTGCATGTCTGCCTCCTGGTGATTGGTACTGGTTCGTCAGGTCTGGCTTGCAGAACGGGTTACGCCGCCCGTCGCACCGCCGGATGCAGCCGCACACCACTTTCTTTTTCTTCGTCCGGGGTGCATCCGGGCCCGACCCCGGCGACGAAGAGCAGGTGAGACGAGTGGAGGCGGACACGGACCGGGAGAGTGGGGCGACGGCTGTGGGAGCTACAGTCGGGCATGCCCCAGGGAAGGCGACCCGCCCGGTGACAGCGGTGGGAACAGCAGGACAGGAACCCGAACCCCCACCCCCCGACGAGCTGGCCGCGCGCTTCCGGGCGGGTGACGAGACCGCGCTGCGGGAGGCGTACGACCGGTTCGGCCGGGCGGTGCTCCACCTGGCCACCAGCACGTTGGCCAACCGCAGCGACGCGGAGGACGTGACCCAGGCGACGTTCGTCGCCGCCTGGCTGGGGCGGGACACCTTCGATCCGACCAAGGGCTCACTGATCGGTTGGCTGCTCGGCATCGGCCGACGCAAGGTGATCGACCGGCTGCGCGCCTCGGCCCGGGAGATGCGGGTGGTGGAGACGGTCCGGCAACTGCCCGAGCCGGTCGCCACCGGCGTCGACCCGGACGCCGTGGTCGACCGGCTGGTGGTCGCCGACGAGCTGGCCCGGCTCCCGGACGACCAGCGGCGGATGTTGGAACTGGCCTTCTACGACGACCTGACACACCAACAGATCGCGACGGTGACCGGAGTGCCGCTGGGCACGGTCAAGAGCCACATCAGACGGGGCATGGCGAGCTTGAAACGCAGATGGGAGGTGGACGGTGCAGCACCTGGACCACGACCGGCTGGTCTTTCTGGCGCTCGGTGAGAGCGAGGCGGACCACGGTGAGACCGACCACCTCGGCGGCTGCGTGACCTGTCGGGGCGAGCTGGACACCCTTCGGCACGTCGCCGGGCTGGGCGCGGACACCCAGGGCCTGTACGCCCTGCCCGACCCGCCGGCCCACCTGTGGGCGGGCATCCTGGCCGAACTCGACACCGTCGCGGAGGTGCCGGCCCTGGCCGAGGCCCACCGCCAGGATCTGCCGGAGGCACGGCCAGGGCCGGCGCAGTCCACGACCGAGGCCCGACCCGACGTCCCCCGCCGGCACCCGTCGCCGGTGACCGGTGACCGGCCGGACGCCCGGCGCCGGCAGTCGCCGTACCCGGACGCGGAGCGGGCCGCCGGGCGACCGGCGGCCCGGTCCCGACGGGGCCGACGGTGGCCCCGCTGGGCGACCACGGTCGTCACGGCGACCGCGGCCGCGGCGGTCGCGGTGCTCGGCACCGTCGCCGTCCTCGGCGACCGGGAACCCGCGCCCCGGCAGGAGGTGCTGGCCAGCGCGCCGTTGGCCGCGTACGGCAGCACGCCGAAGGACGCCAACGGTGCCGCCCGGGTCTTCGCCGACGGGCGACTACATCTGCACGTCGCGAATCTCCCGGACGTTCCGGGGTACTACGAGGTCTGGCTGATCAATCCGACGACCATGGAGATGTTCTCGGTGGGTGTGCTGCGCGGCAGCTCGGGTGACGCCCTGCTGCCCCTGCCCCCGAATGTGGATCTCCAGGAGTATTCGGTGGTCGACGTCTCCGCCGAGCAGTACGACAACCAGCCCGCCCACTCCGGCGACAGCCTGCTGAGGGGCACCTTGACGGGCTGATCGGTGGGCCGGTTCAGCTCCCCGGCCCGCCGATCAGCTCCCCTCACCGCAGCCGGAACCCGGGTCCGCACCCCGCCCTCGGGGCGCTCCGGAATGCCGACGGTCGGGTCGGGGTCGGCGGGCACCGCAGCCACCGCCCTCCGACGACACCGCCGCACCGACGACCGCGCCGCCACCCGCCCGCCGACCACAGCGCCCTCACCACGACGGAGCCGCCGCCCGGCGGACCGGACGGCGGCTCGGTGCGGACCCGGGTCGGGTCACTTGCGCTTGCGGATCTCCTCGGCGGCCTGCGGCACGATCTTGAACAGGTCGCCCACCACGCCGTAGTCGGCCAGCTCGAAGATCGGGGCCTCGCCGTCCTTGTTCACGGCGACGATCGTCTTCGACGTCTGCATGCCGGCCCGGTGCTGGATCGCGCCGGAGATGCCCAGCGCGACATAGAGCTGCGGGGAGACGGTCTTGCCGGTCTGCCCGACCTGGAACTGGTGCGGGTAGTAACCGGAGTCGACGGCCGCCCGGGACGCGCCGACCGCGCCGCCGAGCAGGTCGGCCAACTCCTCGACCAGCTTGAAGTTGTCGGCGTTGCCGACACCACGACCACCGGAGACGACGATGCCGGCCTCGGTCAGCTCGGGGCGGGAGCCCTTCTGCTCGGCCACCCGCTCGACGACCCGGGCCAGCTTGTCGGTGTCGGTGACCGCCACGGTGAGCTGCTCGACGGCCGGAGTGGCCGCCGCCGGGGTCGGGGTGACCGAGTTGGGCCGTACGGTGACCAGCGGCAGACCCTTGGTGACCTTGGACTTGACGATGGTGGAGCCGGCGAAGGCGACCTGGGTGGCGGTGCCGTCGGCGTCCAGGCTCACCACGTCGGTCAGGATGCCGTTGTCCAGCTTGACGGCCAGCCGGGCGGCGATCTCCTTGCCCTCCTGGGCCGACGCCAGCAGGACGGCGGCCGGCTGCACCCGGTTGACCAGTTCGGCCAGCACGGTCGCCTTGGGAGCCACCAGGTGACCGTCGATCTCCTCGCTCTCGGCGGCGTAGATCTTCTCCGCGCCGTACTCACCGAGTTTGGCGCTCAGTGCCTCGGCGGCACCGGCGCCACCGAGCACCACGGCGCTCGGGGTGCCCAGTTCGCGGGCCAGGGTGAGCATTTCCAGGGTGACCTTCTTGACGCCGAACTCCCTGGTGGCTTCGACGACGACGAGTACCTCAGCCATGTTCAGACCCCTCAGACGAACTTCTCGGTGGCGAGGAACTCGACCAGCTTGACGCCGCCCTCGCCCTCGTCGGTGATCTTGGCGCCGCCGGAGCGCGGCGGACGCCTGGTGTGCTCGACGACGGCGCTGGTCGCGCCCTCGAAACCCACCTCGGTCGGCGCGACACCCAGGTCGGCCAGGGACAACGTCCGGACCGGCTTCTTCTTGGCGGCCATGATGCCCTTGAAGGATGGGTAGCGCGGCTCGTTGATGGTGTCCCAGACGGAGACCACGGCCGGGGTCGAGGCGGTGACCACCTCGTAGCCCTCCTCGGTCTGCCGCTCCACGGTCAGCGTGCCGCCGTCGACGGTGAGCTTGCGGGCACCGGTCAACGCGGCGACCCCCAACCGCTCGGCGAGCATGTGCGGCATGACCTGGACCCGACCGTCGGTCGACTCGGCGCCGCAGATCACCAGGTCGGCGCCCAACTGCCCGAGGGCGGCGGCGAGCACCTTCGAGGTGGCCACCGCGCAGGACCCGTGCAGGGCGTCGTCGAGGACGTGCACGGCGGAGTCCGGGCCCATGGAGAGCGCCTTGCGGATCGACTCGGTGGCCCGGTCCGGTCCCATGGTCAGGATGGTGACCTCGCCACCGTGCGCTTCCTTGATCTTCAGCGCCTCCTCGATGGCGTACTCGTCCATCTCGTTGATGACGTTGTTCGCCGAACCGCGGTCGACGGTGTTGTCGTCAGCACGCAGGTTGCGGTCCGCGCCCGAATCAGGCACCTGCTTGACGAGTACGACGATGTTCATCGCGATTCGACAACCCTCCTGTTGGTGGTGTGCGATCTGCTCGCCCGGTTAAGGGCGGAGCTTTGCGCGTCGTTGACACTCGGTCAACCGCGGGCTGCTGTGCAGTTGCCCACGAACGCAATGTTACCTGCCAGTAGGTTAACCCTTCGGGTCACCCGCGGTGACACAGCTCACCGGGACGGCAAGCGCGTCCGAGCCAGCGCGACCGGATCAGGCCGGCTCGACGGGCCCGGCCAGGGCGGTCCTGATCCGCGCGATGGTGTCCGCCTCGGCCGGCGTCACCCCACGGTGCGCGCGGGCCACCTGCTCCGCGGCGGCCAACACCAGCTCGCGGTACGCCGACAGGTCGGCCGGCGACTTCGCCCGCAGGATGTCCACCGCGCGCCCCAACGCCGGCAACACCACCGACTCGATCTCCAGCGTCGAATCCCGGGGCAACCGGGGCAGCGAGCCGGCGGTGAGCGCCTCCTTGACCAGGCCACTGGCCTCGGCGAACGCTCCGGACGCGGCGAAGCTCTCCCGGATCATCGCGAACACGCCCGGATCGGCGTTCGACACCAGGAAGACCGCCCCGAAGGCGCCCGTCTTGAGAACCTGCTGCTCGTCGTCCGTCAGCCGCTGCTCCATCATCACGGAGTGTAGACGTAGGGGGTGGTCGTGGTGACCGGGACGAAGCCGAGTCGCTCCAGGATCGGCCGGCTGTCCTCCGAGGCGTCCACCTGCAACAGTGCCTTGCCCCGCTGGTCGGCGAGCCGGGCCCGGTAGGCCACCAGCGCCCGGTAGATGCCCCGGCGTCGCCACTGGGCGAGCGTCGAACCACCCCAGAGGCTGGCGAAGCCGGTGTCGTTGAGGTAGCGCACCCAACCGGCGCTGACCACCGTCTCCCCCGCCTCGGCCACCACCACGGTGATCGACTGCGGGTCCGCCTCGATCTCCCGGGCCAGGCCGGTGACCAGGTGGGAACGGTCGCTGCGCCAGACCTCCTCCTCCATCGCGGCGATCCGCTCCAGGTCGACCCGACCGGTGACCTCCCGCAGCCGTACCCCCTCGGGGAGCACCGGCACGGCGCCCGCCAGCGGCGCGACCGACCCGATCAGGACGGTCTCGCGGTCCTCCGGCACGAAGCCGGCGGCGCGCAGCCGGTCCGGCAGGTCGGCGGGCTCGTCGTGGCTGTTGTGCTTCCACTCCACCGACTCGCCGCGCTGCCGGAACAGCGCGACCTGCCGGGCGATCAGCGCGTCCAACTCGTCCCCGACCAGCCCGTCCAGGGTGCGGTAGGTGAGGAAGCCGCCGTGGTCCAGGCCCAGCACCCGCACCAGCGGCCCGTCGCGTTCGACGGTCACCCCGGCCGGGACCGGGTCGGGGATCTCCGGTCGGATCTGCCGGTCGTAGCTGTCGCGCAGGATGTTGGCATCAAGATCGGTCATCGCTCCAGGCTATGTCGGCGACAAAGCGGATAATCGGCGTCGTGTGGCAGGCGATCAGACGGTGGTTCGACCCGTCGGACCTCAACTCCGTGGGCACCACCCCCGACTACCGCTTCTCGCTGGCCAACGAGCGGACCTTCCTGGCCTGGCTGCGCACCGGGCTGGCGCTGATCGCCGGTGGGCTGGCCGCCGCCCAGTTCCTCCCGCCGCTACCGCTGCGCCACCTGCGGGAGGCGATCGCCGTGGCGCTGCTGCTGCTCGGCGCGACCGTCGCCATCCGGGCGGTGGACCACTGGTCCCGCACCGAACGGGCCATCCGGCTCGGCGAACGCCTGCCGGCCTCCCGCTTCCCGGCCGTCCTCGCCCTGATCGTGGCGGTGGGCGCGCTGCTGCTGGTGGTGGCCGTCCTGGCGAAGGGCATGAGCGTCCGGTGAGCGGCGTCCCGCCGCGCGGGGACGCCCCCGGTGGCGGCGATCCCGGCCTGCAACCCGAACGCACCCGACTGGCCTGGCGGCGCATGGGGCTGGCGTACACGGTGGTGACCGTGCTGGCGGTCCGGTTGGCGCTGACCGGCGACACCGCCGGCGCGCTGCTCGCCGGGGTGACCGTGCTGACCTGGTGGGCGACGCTGGTGGTGGGCTGGGGGCGGGCCACCGGTCGCCGGCAGGCCCGGATCGACACCCGGGCCGTTCCGCTGGTCGCCCTCGGCACGGTCGGTCTGGCGCTGCTGTGCGTGTCGCTGGTGCTGCGTGGGGTGTGGTGACGCGCGCGGCTGCGCCATGATGGGGGCATGGCCCGGCTCTATGTGCTGTTGTTCCTGCTCCAGGTGGTGCTCGCCGCCTGCGCGCTGATCAGTTGCCTCTCCGCTGAGGACGGGGCGATCCGGGGGCTGCCCCGGTTCGCCTGGGTCCTGATCATCCTGGTCTTCCCGCTGGTCGGCTCGATCGCCTGGTTCCTCGCCGGTCGCCCCGCCCCGGAGGGAGACCGGCGCGGTGGTTGGCCGTCCGGCCCCGGCTCCCGGCGGCCCGTCGCACCCGACGACAACCCCGAGTTCCTGAAGTCGATCGACGAACGGGCCCGCCGGGACGACAACGCCCTCTTCCAACGTTGGGAGGAGGACCTGCGCCGTCGGGAGGACGACCTGCGCCGCTACGACGGCGACCAGCCCCACACCGGCGCGTCATCCCGCGACGGCGCGCCGTCGCGTGGCCACACACCGCCCGCCGACCGCCCGTCGCCCCGGGAGGACGCCTCGCCCCACGACGGTGAGCGGCCCCGCGAGGGCGACCGACCCGAGATCTGATCCCGTCGGGGTGACCCGGTCCACGCCGGGCCACCTCCGACCACGGGTGTCCCGCCCGACCCTGGGTCCGGCCGGACACCCGGCACGGCGGCGTCCGGACGCCGCCCGGTTCACCGCCGATGGTCCGGTCGAGGCTGCCCCGGGATCACCGCCTCATGGCCTCCGGCCACCGCCCCGGGGGCACCGCCTGTGACCCTCCGGCCGCCGCTGCGGGGGCACCGCCTGTTGGCCTCCGGCCGCCGCCGCAGGGTCACAGCCGACGGCGCAGGCCCCGCACGGCGAGCGGGGCAAAGATGGCGGCGATGACGACCGCCCAGAGCAGCGACTGGAGCACCGGCCCGGCGACCGGCCCGCCGACCAGCAGGCCCCGCAGCGCGTTCGCCAGGATGGTCACCGGGTTCACCTCGACCCAGTGCTGGAGCCAGGACGGCATGGTCTCGGTCGGCACGAAGGCGTTGCTGGTGAAGCTGAGCGGGAAGATCACCGTGAAGCCGAAGATCTGCACCTTGTCCGGCTCGCTGACCAGCACCCCGACCAGGACCGACATCCAGGCGGCGGCCAGCGAGAAGACCAGCAGCAGGGCGAACGCGGCGAGCAGGCCGAACAGGCCGTTACCGAGCCGGAAGCCGAGGATCATCCCGACGCCGAGCAGCAGGGTCAACGACCATGCCTGCTTGACCGTGTCGGCGACGATCCGGCCGGCGAGCGGGGACCAGCGGGCGACGGGCAGCGACCGCAACCGGTCGAAGACGCCCTTGGTGAGATCCTGGTTGAGCCCGAAGCCGGTGGTCATGGTGGCGAAGAAGGCGTTCTGCACGATGATGCCGGGCAGCGCGAAGGTGAGGTACTCCCCCGGGCTGCCGGAGATCGCCCCGCCGAAGACGTACGTGAAGAGCAGCACGAACATCACCGGTTGGATGCTCAGGTCGAGCAGTTCCATCGGGTTGTGTTTGATCTGCACCAGGCTGCGCCAGGCCAGCGTGCCGGTGTGCCGCAGGCCGGCGGCCGGGCTGAGCCGGCGGGTCGGTGCGGGTCGGGCCGACGGGGCGGCGACGGTCGCGGCGGTCATGCCGGGCTCCCTTCCAGGGTGTCGGCGGTGTCGGCGAGGTCGGCCGGGTCGTCCTCGGCCCGGTGGCCGGTGAGGGAGAGGAACACCTCGTCGAGGCTGGACCCGCGCAGGGCCAACTCGGCGACCTGCACCTCGGCGTCGTCGAGCCGGCGGACCACGGCGGGCAGCGCGCCCGGACCGGTGACCGGCGCGGCGACCGTGGTCTGGTTGACCTCCGGGGTGGCCCCGGTCACCTCGCGGACCACGGCCAGCACGACGGGCAGGTGGGCGGCCTCGACCGGCCGGACGGTCAGCACCTGGCCGCCGGTCTTGGACTTCAGCTCCTCCGGGGTGCCCTGGGCGATCACCCGACCGTGGTCGACCACGGCGATCTCGTCGGCCAACTGGTCGGCCTCCTCCAGGTACTGCGTGGTCAGCAGCACGGTCACCCCCTCGGCGACCAGACCCCGGACGATGTCCCACAGGTCGTTGCGGCTGCGCGGGTCGAGACCGGTGGTCGGCTCGTCGAGGAAGAGCACCTGCGGCCGACCGACCAGGCTGGCCGCCAGGTCGAGCCGCCGGCGCATGCCGCCGGAGTAGGTCTTCGCGGCCCGGCCGGCGGCGTCGGTGAGCTGGAACCCGGCCAGCAGTTCGGCGGCCCGGGCCCGGGCATCGCGCCGGGACAGGCCCAGCAGGCGGCCGATGAGCAGCAGGTTCTCGGTGCCGGTCAGGTTCTCGTCGACCGAGGCGTACTGGCCGGTGAGGCCGATCAACTGGCGGACCTGGTGGGCGTCGCGGCGGACGTCGTACCCGCCGACGGTGGCGTGCCCCTCGTCGGGGGTGAGCAGGGTGGCGAGCACCCGGACCGCGGTGGTCTTGCCGGCGCCGTTGGGGCCGAGCAGCCCGAACACGGTCCCGGTGGGCACCTCAAGGTCGACCCCGGCCAGGGCGGTGGTGGCGCCGAACCGGCGCACCAGCCCCTCGGCGCGGATGGCGAATGTCATCAGAACTCCCGTCGTTATCGCTGGATCGTCCAACGATGAGCGAGGGGTCTGACGTTACGTGTGTCGCCGCTGACATTCCGCCGATTTATCCGCGCACGGCGGCGCCCGACCGCCGCCGGGTCCGACGACGGTCGCGCGCCGCGTGGACAGTCAGGCCAGGTTCGACGAGCGTGGGTACGCGTCGGCCGGGTCGGTGAGCACGTTGACCAGGTACGGCACCCCGGCGTCGAACGCCCGACCCAGGGCCGGGCCGAGGTCGCCGGCCTTCGCCACCGTCTCCCCGGCCCCGCCGAGCGCCTCGACCACCTTGTCGTAGCGCAGCTCGGGCTGGAGGTCGGCGGCCACGTCGTAGCCGTACATGGCCCGCATCGGGTGCTTCTCCAGACCCCAGATGCCGTTGTTGCCGACCACGATCACCACCGGCAGCCGCTGCCGGACCAGCGACTCGACGTCCATCAGCGAGAAGCCGGCCGCGCCGTCGCCCATCAGCACGCAGATCTGCCGGTCGGGGTGGCTGACCCGGGCCCCCATCGCATAGCCCAGGCCGGTGCCCAGGCAGCCGTACGGGCCGGGGTCGAGCCAGGTGCCGGGCTGCGACGGCTCCAGGTAACGGCCGGCGTACGAGACGAAGTCGCCGCCGTCGCCGATGGTGATCGCGTCCGGGGCGAGGGCCCGGCGCAGTTCGCCGTAGACCCGGGCCGGGCGGATCGGGTCGGTCTCGGCGGCCATCTCCCCGGCGTCGCGTGCCTTCGCCGCGTCCTCGGCGGTCCGCAGCCGGGCGATCCAGTCGGCGTGGTCGGCCCGGTCGCCGGTGTGGTCGGCGAAGGCGGACAGGATCAGCCGCAGGTCACCGGCGGGGCTGGCGGCCGGCTGGACGTGCCCGGCCCGCTGGGTGGGGGCGTCGACGACGTGCACGACCGCCGCGTCGCCGAAGTCGCCGAAGCTGAGCCGGAAGTCCAGTGGGGTGCCGACGACCACCACCACGTCGGCGTCGTTCAGCGCGGTCCGCCGGGCCTTGGCGAAGGCGAGCGGGTGCTCGGGCGGCAGCGCGCCACGCCCCATGCCGTTGGTGAAGACCGGCACCTGCAACGCCTCGGCGGCCTCGCGGAGCGCGGCGACGGCGTTGCCGGCGTACACGTCGGAACCCGCGATGATCACCGGACGGGTGGCGGCGGCGATCAGCCGGGCCGCCTTCGTCACCTCGTCCGGGTCGGGTTCGACCGGGGCGATCGCGGCCGGGGCGGCCAGTTCGGCGTCGCCGACGGAGAAGATCGCCTCCAGCGGGAAGTCGAGGAAGACCGGGCCCCGGTGCGGGGTGAGCGCGGTGGTCAGCGCGGCGGAGACCGCGCGGGGGATGTCGTCGGCGCTGAACACCGTCTCGGCGTGCTTGGTGACCGGGGCGACCAGTGGCAGGTGGTCCATCTCCTGGAGGCTGCCTGCGCCCCAGCGGAACTGCGGGGCCCGCCCGCCCAGCACCAGCACCGGTGAGGCGTTGAAGAAGGCGCTGGTCATGCCGGAGATGCCGTTGGTGACGCCGGGGCCGGCGGTGAGCACGGCGAGGCCGGGGCGACGCTGGAGCTTGGCCACCGCCTCGGCGGCGAAGACGGCGGACTGCTCGTGCCGGACGTCGTAGATCGGGAAGTCGGTGCTGTGGGCGGCGTCGTAGAGCGGGAAGACGTGCCCGCCGGAGAGGGTGAACATCTCCCGTACGCCGTGCGCCCGCAGTGCCGCCAACGCCAGCGCTCCGCCGTGACCCTCGACCCGTTCCGTCATCGCCGCTCCCCTCGTCCGTGACCGGAGTCACACGCTACTGGCCGGTAGGCAGGATGTGAACACTTCTCGCCCCAGGGGCCGGGATCAGCGCCCGGTGAAGCCGGGATCAGCGCCCGGTGAAGTCCGGCTTGCGCTTCTCGACGAAGGCGGCCATGCCCTCACGCCGGTCGTCGGTGGCGAAGAGCGCGGCGAAGAGCTGACTCTCCCAGGCGAGCCCGGAGGTGAGGTCCATGTCCAGACCGGCGTCGACCGCCAGCTTCGCCGCCCGCAGCGCCTGCACCGGCCCGGTCAGGTACGGGCGCACCAGCGCGACGGCGGTGTCGTAGACCTCGGCCGCCGGGGCGACCCGGTCGGCCAGCCCGATCCGTAGCGCCTCCGCCGCGTCCACCATCCGCCCGGACATGATCAGATCCTTGGCGCGGGCCGGGCCGACCAGCCGGGCGAGCCGCTGGGTGCCACCGGCACCGGGGATGACGCCGAGCTTGATCTCCGGCTGGCCGAGCTTGGCGTCCTCGGCCACCACCCGCCAGTCACAGGCAAGCGCCAGCTCGCAGCCGCCGCCGAGGGCGTACCCGGTGATCGCGGCGACCACCGGCTTGGGAATCCGGGCGAGCGCGCCGAGGGCGCTGGAGAGGTCGGCGGCCCGCTCCGCCATGTCCACGTAGGACATGTCGGCCATCTCCTTGATGTCCGCGCCGGCGGCGAAGACCTTCTCCCCGCCGTACACGATGACGGCCCGGACGGCCGGGTCGGCGGCGGCCGCCGTGGCGGCGGCCCGCAACTCCTCCTGGACCTGCTTGTTGAGCGCGTTCATCGGCGGCCGCTCCAGCCGGATGGTGCCGATGCCGTCCCTGGTCTCCAGCCGCACGAACTCGCTCACGCTGCCCTCACTTCCTCGTCGAAGTCGCGTGCCAACCTTACGACCCGGGTCGTTGGGGTACGTAGTCTGGTGTTCGCCCACCCTCGGTCGGGAGTCCAGCGATGATCACGTACTACGACGACCGGTCGGTGCAGGTCACCTCCACCGCCATCCGGGTCGACGGTCGGGCCTTCCCGCTGGCCGAGATCGGCCTGGTCTGGCACCGCCGGGGCAGCCGCTCCTGGCGGGTGCTGGCCGGGCGGGGCGCGATCGGCGCGGCCCTGGCCGGTCCGCTGGTGGCCGCGGTGATCGGCATCGCGGTGGCCGTGTGGCTACGCCGCTCCCCCACCGTCACGATCGCCATCGTGGGGGCGTCGGTGCTGGTCGGGCTGGCCGTCGGGCCGATCGCCGACTTCCTCTTCAACCACCTGGACCGGTCCTACGACCGGGGCAGCCGGCAGCGCGAGCTGTGGGTCCGCTGGCAGGGCCGACCGGTGCTGCTGCTGCGCACCGGTGACGCGTCGCGCTTCGGCCGGATCTACCGGGCGGTGCAGCGGGCGATGGAGAACGCCGCGCCACCGCCCAGACCCGGCCGCCACCCCGGGCCGGTGTCCCGCACGGCGCGCGACAGCGGACCGACGGCCCACACGGGCGCGCCGCACCCGACCGGCCCGTCCGGCGACGGCCCGGGCCCCCGCCGCAGGTCGTAGCCGCCCCCACCACCGACCGCCACCCGCCCGGGTCGTCCCGGGCGTGGTGGCCGGCCCCGCCGGGTCCCGATCGGGCGAACACAGTGCGGCACCGGTCGCCTGCGAACGGTTAGGGTTAGTGATGACCCTCTATTACCGGGACGACACGGTGCAGGTGACCTCCGAGTCGATCCGGGCCGGCGAGCAGGTCGTGCGGCTCGCCGACGTGGCGTACGTCTGGCACGCCCGGGGCGCCACCACGATGGCCGTCCGGTCCCGGATCCTCGGACGCGGCGTGATGGTGCTGCTGCTCTCACTACCCCCGTTGGTCGCGCTGGTCTGCGTGGTCTCACTGCTCTGGTCGGCACAGGATCGCGGCGAGTGGAAGCCGGCCCTGCTCGTCCTGGCCGCCTGTGCCGTCGGGGTGCTCGCCCTGCTGCCCTTCCTGGAGCTGCCGCTGGGCTGGCTGGACCGCTCCTACGAACGCGGCAACCGGGTGAACGAGCTGTGGGTGCAGCACCTCGGGCAGGAGGTGATGCTCCTGCGCACCCCCGACGCGCTACGGTTCGGGCAGATCTACCGCGCCGTCCAACGCGCCGTCGAGCAACAGGGGGACCACCGATGAGCACCCGTCGCGGCGAGGCCGTCGCGCTGGCCGGTCTGCTCGCCCTGGCCGGCGTCACCCACTTCGCGAAGCCCCGCCCGTACGACCGGATCGTGCCCCGGGCGCTGCCCGGCCCCGCCCGCCGCTGGACGTACGCCAGCGGGGTGGCCGAGCTGGTGGTGGCCGCGGCGCTGGCGCACCCGGCCACCCGACGCCGTGGCGCTCTGGCGGCGGCGGGGCTGTTCACGGCGGTGTTCCCGGCCAACGTGCAGATGGCGGCGGACTGGCGGCGGCAACCCCCGCTGCGTCGGGCGGTCGCCTACGCACGGGTGCCCCTGCAGGTGCCACTGATCTGGTGGGCGGTGCGGGTGGCCCGCGCCCGGCCGTGACCCACCGCCCCGACTGCTGCGGTTCAGCTCAGCGGCAGCGCGGTGGCGACCGGCCAGGCCAGCAGGACCGCGCCCACCAGCGCCGGTGACCACCGGGGCGCACCGGCCCGACGCAGCACTGCCGCCCAGGCGGCCTGCCAGCCGATCAGCACCGCGAACAGCGGCACCACCAGCAGCACGAAACCGGGGGCCAGCCCCACCACGGCCGCCCCGGTCAGCGCCAGCACGGCGAGCGCGCCGACCGCCGCGTACCGCCAGCTCCGCCCGTCCGTCACCAGCTCCGCACCGGCCAGGAAGACCAGGCAGCCGACCGCCACCACGGGCAGCAGCCACCACCGGGGCCCCACCGGCACGGCCCAGGTGAGGCCCAGGTGGATCGGCACGGCGACGGCGATCGCGGCGTACCCGGTCAACAGCAGGGTGGCGACCACGGACCGGACCGGCGCGCGGCGGCCGGGTGACCCGCCGGCCGGGACGGGCCCGCCGGCCGGAGCCGGGGCGGCGGCATGGACCGGGGCGGCGGCCGGAACCGGGACGACGCCGGGGGTCGACGCGGCGGGCCAGGTGGGCAGCGGCCACCGGCGTGCGGTGGCCAGCAGGCCGCCGGTGACCAGGAGGAAGCCGGTCAGGTAGCCGCCCACCGCGAGCGGGAGCCGGCTGGTCGGCGTCACCGCGCCGAGCAGCACGCCCAGGCCGGTGGCGCACGTCGCCACCGCCAGCACGACGGGAGCGGGAGCGACCGACCCGCCCCGGGGCCGGCGCTGGGGCGACACCCGCCGGTGCCCGGTCAGCAGCGCCGTCAGCGGGGTGAAGCCGAGCGCGAAGCCGAGCGCGAAGCCGAGCAACAGCAGCCCGCTCGGGACCAGCCGGGCGGCCGGACGCGGTGCTGCGCCGTCGCCACCACCGGCCCAGGCGGCGACCTCGGTGTGGGTACGGCCGGCGAAGAGCACCGAGATGTGCTCGACCCCCGGCACCACCACCAGCCGCCGCCCGACGCCCCGGCGGGAGGCCCCTCGGCGGTGGCGCGGAAGCCCGGGAACTCCAGGCCGCCGACGACCAGCAGCAGCCCCTCCGGCCGACCGTCGGGCAGGTCGCCGTCGTC
Organism: Micromonospora matsumotoense; assembly: GCF_900091525.1. Classification (GTDB taxonomy): domain Bacteria; phylum Actinomycetota; class Actinomycetes; order Mycobacteriales; family Micromonosporaceae; genus Micromonospora; species Micromonospora matsumotoensis. The sequence continues at coordinate 75,979 of NZ_FMCU01000006.1, read as the reverse complement.
GGGCAGCGAGATCGCCACGGTCCGGGCGATGTCGGGGTGACCGGCGGCGTAACGGGTCACCGCACCCGCGCCCATCGAGTGTCCGACCAGGACGATCCGGGTCGGGTCGACGTCGGGCCGGCCGCGCAGGTGCCCGACGGCGACGGTCAGGTCGTGTTCCAGGATGGCGCGGGAGTCGGCGTCGTCGCGTCCCGCCCCGGCCAGGGGCGCCGGATTACCGCCGTGCCCGGCGAAGTCGACAAGCAGCGCGACCGCGCCCTGCCGGGCCACCGTGTCGGCGAGCGGACGCATCAGCCGGGCCGAACCAGCGAAACCGTGGGCGATCACCACGCCCGGTCGGCCACCCGCCGTCGGCCCGGCCCCCGTCCCGGACCGCACCTCGGCCCGCACCTCGGTCAACGGGACCCCGTCGACGGTCACCTGGCGGATGGTCAGGCCGGCGTCCGCCCGGGCCAGTCCGAAGCCGCCAAGGAGCAGGGCGAGCACGGCGAGGACCGCCAGGGCCGCCAGCACCGCGAGTCCACGGCCGGCCGGTGTCACGCCGGAGGGGTGGACCGACATGGCGGCACCCTACCGCCCGGCGGGACGTCCACGATCCCGGCCGGCCCACGTCCGCACCTGCGGCCGGGAGCACGCCCGCGTCCGGGCCCGGCCCGCACCGACGGGCGGCACTGGCCGACCCGGCGCACACTGGGTGACATGGCCATCCCCCTGCCCCGACCGACCGCCGTCGTCGGCCTCACCCGCGCCGCCCTCGACCAGGCGTTCGGTTCGGCCGCCTCGTTCGCCGCCGTGCCGGCCCGTGCCTTCGCCGTGCTCGACGGGGTGGAGGCGCTGCTGACCCGGATAGGCGGGGTGGTGGACCGGATCGAGCAGACCCTGGACCGCACCGACCGGGTGCTCACCGACGCCGAGACGGCGGTACGTGAGGTGGCGGTGATCAGCACCGCGGCGACCACGGCCATCGCGCAGGCCACCGAGGTCGCCGGGGCGGCGGCCGTGGTGGTCGCCGAGGCGGAGCGGGTCTCCGGGGCGGCGGCCGGCCTGGTGGCCGAGGCCGGGCAGGTGTCCCGGGCCGCCGGCACGGTGGTCGCCGAGGCCGGGACGGTGGCGGGTCGGGCCGCCGGCACGGTGGCCACCGCGGAGGGCGCCGCCACCGTCGCGGCGGAGCTGCTGACCGCGTACGAGCCAGCGTTGCGTCGGGGTGCGCCGATGGCGAACCGGTTCGTCGCCGAGCTGAGCCACGAGGAGGTGGTCGCGGCGATCCGGCTCGTCGACGAGCTGCCCAAGCTGAAGGAACACCTGACCTCGGACGTACTGCCGATCCTGGCCACCCTGGACCGGGTCGGCCCGGACCTGCACGACCTGCTCGACGTGACCCGCGACCTCAAGCTCGCCGTCGCCGGCATCCCCGGCCTGGGCATGCTGCGCCGCCGGGGTGAGCGGCTCAGCGACGACCCGACCGGCTGAGCACCCGGTCAGCGGGACGACCCCGGACCAGGCCACGTGATCCGGTCCGCGGGCCCGCCATCGGGGTGGTGCTGCACACCAACCTCGGCCGGGCCCCGCGCGACTTCGGGGCGGGACGGGAGGCGACTCCCGCGAAGGGCCGGACCGGGCTCGGGTCCGGCAGCGTCACGGGGTGTAGAGGGCGTCGATCTCGGCGCGGCGGGGCAGGGCCACGGATGCGCCGAGCCGGCGGACACAGGCCGCGCCGGCCGCCGCCGCCCAACGCACCGCGTCGACCATCTCGCGACCCTCACCCCAGGCCACGGCCAGGGCGGCGGTGAACGCGTCCCCGGCGGCGGTCGAGTCGACCACCTCCACCGGGACGGGCGGCACGTGCACGGCACGGCCGTCCCGGTCGACGTACCAGGCGCCCTCGCCACCGAGGGTGAGCACCGCCCTGGGCACCAGCGTCAGCAGTGCCGCCGGCTCGTCCCGGCCCCGGCCGGTGAGCAGCTGCGCCTCGGTCTCGTTGACCACCAGCAGATCGACCGCGGCCAGCAGTTCGGCGGGCACCTGCCGGGCCGGTGCGGCGTTGAGGATCACCCGGGTGCCGGCGGCACGGGCGGCCACCGCCGCCTCGGTCACCGTCTCGACCGGGATCTCCAACTGGGCGACCAGGACGTCCGCCCCGCGGACGACGTCCAGCTCGGCCTCGGTGAGGGCGGTGAAGGCGGCGTTCGCACCGGGGGTGACCAGGATGGCGTTCTCGCCGGCCGCGTTGACCATGACCAGCGCCACCCCGGACGCCCCGTACACCACCCGCAGGTGGGTGGTGTCCACCTGCGCGGCGGTGATCCGGGCCCGCAGGGTGACCCCGAACGAGTCGGAGCCGAGCGCGCCGAGGAAGGTGCAGGCGGCCCCGGCCCGGACGGCGCCGACGGCCTGGTTGGCGCCCTTGCCGCCGGGCACCATCACGAAGTCGTTACCGAGCACGGTCTCCCCGGGCCGGGGCAGTCTCGGACCCGCCCCGACCACGTCCATGTTCGCGCTGCCCACCACGACGATCCGGCTCTGCCGCACCACGACCTCCCGCCGACCGCACGTTCCGCGGCGAGTCTAGGGCCTGCACCGCCCACCCGCGCCGGGCAGCACCGGTCGGTCAGGCGGCGCGGGCGGTCCAGCGTTCGCCACGTCGTTCGACCACCAGCGGCAGCCCGAAGGTCTTGCTGAGGTTGTCGCCGGTCAGCGTGTCGGCGAGCAGCCCCTGGGCGACCACCGCGCCGTCGCGCAGCAGCACCGCGTGGGTGAAGCCCGGCGGGATCTCCTCGACGTGGTGGGTGACCAGCACCAGGGCCGGGGCATCGGGGTCGTACGCCAGCTCGGCGAGCCGGCCGACCAGGTCCTCGCGCCCACCCAGGTCGAGCCCGGCGGCCGGTTCGTCGAGCAGCAGCAGCTCCGGATCGGTCATCAGGGCGCGGGCGATCTGCACCCGCTTGCGCTCGCCCTCGGAGAGGGTGCCGTACGTCCGGTCCGCCAGGTGGCCGACGCCGAGCTGGCCGAGCAGGGCGTGGGCACGGGCCTCGTCGGCCGGGTCGTAGCTCTCCCGCCACCGGCCGACCACCGACCAGGCGGCGGTGACCACGACGTCGCTGACCCGCTCCTCAGCGGGAAGCCGCTCGGCCACCGCCGCGGTGGTCAGACCGATCCGGGTCCGCAGCTCGGTGACGTCGGTACGGCCGATCCGCTCGCCAAGCACGTGGGCCACCCCGCTGCTCGGGTGCAGCCGACCGGAGGCGAGGTTGAGCAGGGTGGTCTTGCCGGCACCGTTGGGGCCGAGCACCACCCAGCGTTCGTCCAGCTCGACCTGCCAGTCGACGTCGTGCAGCAGGGCGGTGCCGGATCGCCGGACGGTGACGCCGTCCAGGCTGACCACCAGATCCGCGTCCACGGTCGAGGGGGCGGCTGCGGCGGGGAGCGGGTCACCAGTCACCGCTCCATCCAACCACGCAGCTCCGGGGCTGCCCCCCACGGGCGGTGGCCCGGCTCTAGGGTGGGGCACCGTGTCGTTGGTCACCACACCGGGAGGACGACCCATGCCCGTACGAGACGAGGGGTGGAGCGGATGAGCGCGGTCATCGAGATCACCGGCCTGCGTAAGACGTTCCGTACCCTGCGGCGGGGCAGCCGGGTGGCGGTGGACGGCTTCGACATGGTCGTCGAGGCGGGCCAGGTGCACGGCTTCCTCGGCCCGAACGGCTCCGGCAAGACCACCACGCTGCGCGCCCTGCTGGGGCTGGTCAACGCCGACGCCGGGGAGCTGCGGGTGCTGGGCGCGTCGGCCCCGGAGCAGTTGGGCCGGGTCGCCGGCCGGGTCGGCGCGATCGTGGAGAGCCCGCAGTTCTTCGGCAACTTCACCGGGCACCGCACGTTGCGGTTGCTGGCGGTGGCCGGTGGTGTGCCGACGTCCCGGGTGGACGAGGTGCTGGACCAGGTCGGCCTCCGGGACCGCAGCGAGGACCGGGTGAAGGGCTACTCACTGGGCATGAAGCAGCGGCTGGCCGTCGCGTCGGCGTTGTTGAAGAATCCGGAGCTGCTGATCCTGGACGAGCCGGCGAACGGGCTGGACCCGGCCGGTATCCGGGAGATGCGCGACCTGATGCGGACGCTCGCCGAGTCCGGGGTGACCGTGCTGGTGTCGAGCCACCTGCTGGCCGAGATCCAGCTGATCTGCGACCACGTCACGATCATCGCGCGGGGTCGTCGGGTGGCCGCCGGCCGGGTGGACGACGTGCTGGCCGGGCACGACCCGCACGAGTGGCGGGTCCGGGTGGCCGAGCCGGAGCGGGGCGCGGAGCTGTTGCGGGCGGCCGGGCTGACGGTCACCGGTCACCTCGACGACGTGCTGATGGTCGGTGGCGTGCCGGAGTCGGAGCTGATCAGCAGCACCCTGGGCGGTCAGGGTCTGTGGGTGCGCGAGCTGACCCCGATCCGGCCGGACCTGGAGAGTGTGTTCCTCGAACTCACCGCCGGGGCGGCCCCGCCCCGACAGCCGGACGGCACCACCCCGGACGATGCCATTTCCGACGAAACCGGCTCCGCCGCGGAGCCGCTGATCGAACTGGACCGGACCGACGGTCGGAGGGTGGACGCGTGAACCTGGTCCGTGCCGAGTTGGAGCGGCTGACCGCCCGACGCTTCGTCCAGCTGATGGTGCTGCTGCTCGCGGTGGCCTTCGCGGTCACCACCGCGACCACCCTGCTCGGGTCACACCGGCCGACGACGAGCGAGATGTCCGCCGCACAGACGCAGGCCGCGCGGGCGGTGGCCGCGATGGAGGCGGAACACACCCGCTGCCTGCAGATCAAGGCGGGCGAGATCCCGATCATCAAGGACGGCGAGTACGTGCCGGCGGACTGCGCCGAGCTGGACCCGGCGCGGATGGCGCAGTTGCCGCTGGCCACCGACTACCTCTCGTCGGTCTTCGTCTTCTCCCACGAGGCCCGCGGGCTGCTCTACTTCCTGATCGCGTTCCTGGTGCTGTTCGCCTTCCTGGTGGGCGCGTCGTACATCGGCGCGGACCTGAACTCCGGTGGGGTGGTCAACCTGCTGCTCTGGCGTCCGGGCCGGCTCACCGTGCTCGGCACGAAGCTGGGCACCCTGGTCGGGGTGGTGGCCGCGCTCTCGGTGCTGTCGTCGGCGTTGTACCTGGGCACCTTCTGGACGATCGGGCAGACGGCCGGCCTGCCGGGCCCGCTGGACGGGGAGTTCTGGGGGCAGCTCGGTGCCATCTACGGGCGGGGCCTGGTGCTGGTGCTGCTCGCGGCGGTGCTGGGCTTCGGGATCGCCACGCTGGGCCGGCACACCTCGGCGGCGCTCGGCGCGGTCGCCGCGTACGCGGTGGTCTGGGAGGTGGGCTGCCGGCTGGTGCTGCAGATCATCGACGTGGCCCGGCCGGACCAGTTGATGCTCTCCACCTACCTGGGTGCCTGGTTGTCCGGCAAGGTGGAACTCTGGGACGGCAACGGTTGCCCGCCGGGTGGCGGCGTCTGCGACGGCGGTCTCTACACGATCACCTGGGCTCCGGCGCTCCTGGTGCTGCTGGCGCTGACCGGGGCGGTCGCCGGGGCCGCGTTCGCCGCCTTCCGCCGCCGCGACCTGCTCTGAGCTGGGCCGTGACCTGCTTCGGTGGGACAAGGTGATCGTGACGATGTGGCCGATGTCGCGTTCGGTCAGGCCTTGGCGGAACCCGGTGCCCCGGCCGTAGTCGCCATCGGGCGGTCGGTGGTGGTGGTGGGCGCGGGCCCTGTTCGGCGGTCGTCGCGGGCACCCGCGGCTCCACCGCGCCGATCGCGGCCATGGCCGACCGCCGCCGCGCACCACCCCACCAGAGGCCACCACGATGCCCACCCGGGCGACACAGCACAACAGCCTGACAAAGCACCGCCGAGAATGGGCCACCGCGGCGATTTCCTGCTTTTCGGTTTCCACGGGCAAGAATCTGGTGTCGGGTGGGGAGGCGAGTCGCAGGTCGATTCCATCATCCTATTGACCGCCGACCCGGTAGCGCATGGCGAGGAAGCCACCGGGCCACGGAGCCGAGGTAGTGCGCCTGCCAACACCGCGACGGTTGAGATATGTCGAATAGCGCAACAGGGGCCGCCATTGACACCGGACGGGGCCACTATCGGAGGGTCTCGAATTCAACAGGTGCCATCGAGACGACCATTCCGCTGACCTGGCCAGCGGAATCACCATTCGTTTCACCTGACCAGAGGTCAACGGAGCCTGGGGGACAATGTGGACAGATCCCTTTTTCCACACTTCAGGCCGGGTTCGGGGGAATGAACCTGAGCGACTCATTACTCCACGGAACATCGACAGTCAACGCATTGACAGTCAGTGACGGAGGTTGAATCATTCACTGTCATGGATCAGCTACGGGTACACCGCCGGTTTCGGGCAGGCCTGAGCACAGTTGCCACTGCGGCGACCATTCTGGCCGTGGGAATTGCAAATCCAGCAATCGCCGCAGGGCAGGTAGTCGGTAGCGGCGGGCCGGACGCCATTGCCGACAGCTACCTCGTCGTATTCGACGATCACGGCACCGTCGATGCCCGTGCGAATGTGGCCGCACTGACGGGACGGCTGACCGCGAAGTACGACGTCGACGTGGAGCACACCTACGAGCACGCGGTCCATGGTTTCGCCGGCACCATGACCCGCACCACCGCGCGCCGGCTGGCGGCCGAGGCCGACGTGGCGTACGTCGAGCAGAACCGGGTCGTGCGGGCGCTCGACACCCAGCCCAGCCCTCCGTCCTGGGGCCTGGACCGGATCGACCAGCGCGACCTCCCGTTGGACGCCAGCTACTCCTACCCGACGGCGGCGTCCAACGTACGCGTGTACGTGATCGACACCGGCATCCGGACCACCCACACCACCTTCGGCAGCCGGGCCGCCTGGGGCACCAACACCACCGGCGACGGCATCGACTCGGACTGCAACGGCCACGGTACGCACGTCGCGGGCACCATCGGCGGTTCCCAGTACGGCGTAGCCAAAGGGGTCTCCCTGTACGCGGTCAAGGTGCTGAGCTGCACCGGCAACGGCACCCTGGCCGGCGTCGCTGCCGGTGTCGACTGGGTGACCGGTCACCACATCACCGGTGAGGCGGCCGTCGCCAACATGAGCCTCGGCGCGGTCGGCAGTGACAGCACCCTCGAGACCGCAGTGCGCAACTCCATCGCCGAAGGCATCGTCTACACCCTCGCCTCCGGCAACAACAACAGTGACGCGTGCGGCTTCACCCCGGCCAGGGTCGCCGAGGCGATCACCGTCAATGCCAGCACCGCCGCAGACGCCCGAGCGTCGTTCTCGAACTGGGGCACCTGCACCGACATCTTCGCCCCGGGGGACGGCATCGTCTCGTCGTCCAACGCGAGCGACACCGCCACCGCCACGCTCAGCGGCACCTCGATGGCCGCCCCACACGCCGCAGGGGCTGCCGCATTGGTCCTGTCCGGCAATCCCGTGCTCACCCCGGCCCAGGTGGCGGCCACCCTCTTCGCCGCCGCGACCCCCAACAAGATCACCAACCCGGGTACGGGTTCACCGAACCGCCTGCTGTACACCGGCTCGGCCCCGCCCTCGCCCGGCACCGCGACGCTCACCCGGTACTTCTGGTCGGGCCGGGACCACACCAGCTCCACCACCCACCCCGGCGGCGGCTACCAGGCCGAGGGCAACCTCGGAAAGGTGCTCACCACGCAGGTCGCCGGCACCCACCCCCTCTACCAGTGCCAGGTGGGCAACGACCGGTTCACCTCCCTGTCCGCCAACTGCGAGGGGCGGACCTCCCTCGGGTTGATCGGCTACGCCTACGACAGCCCGCCGGCCGCCTCCCACCGGGGCTTCTACCGGTGCATCGTGCGCGGCAGTGGGGAGCACTTCGACTCGCTGGAAGTGAACTGTGAGGGGCAGGTCAGTGAGGGGCTGCAGGGTTACCTGCTCCTCTGATCGGCTGTTGCGCCGTCCGACGGCGGGGCGCGGGCCCTGGAGTACCGGGACCACGCCCCGCCGTCGGACGGCGGTCCCACTCACCGTCACGCCAGCGTCGGGAGGACCTATGAGACGACTGCTCGTCATTCTGATCGCGCTTGTCCTGATCCCGTTCACCCCCATCCTGTCGACCGAGTACGCCCACGCCGACGGCTGGTCCGGACCACAGTCGACGATCGTCAACCGCAACGGGCGCAAGGTGATCCAGCTGTGCGACCAGGGCGGCTGCCGGACGACCACGCCGTTCTTCATGGCGCTGAACACACAGAGCATCCCGATCGGGGAGAACAACTGGTCCTACTTCAACTACCAGGCACAACTGGCCGCGGCGAACACGGCTGCGGCGGAGATGAACGTGGCGCCCATGCTCCAGGTAAACCTGAACAACACCAGCAACGACTTCATCGACCAGTTGGCCGGCCAGCTCAACCAGCTCAACCCCCGGCCGTACCTGATGATCCGGATGTATCTGCAGGACGCGCCCCCGGACGCCAACCCCATGGTGATGAAGGACCTCCAGGGCAACGTGCGCGACGACACCAACGGGGCGGGCCACCCGTGGACGTTCGACGAGGCCTGGCTGACCTACCAGGAACAGCAGATCACCCGGGTGCTGAACTACATGAACCTCCGGTACCCCGGCCGGGTGATGTCGCTGATGATCACCTACCAGAACGGCGGCGAGTGGTTCTACCGGCCCTACGGTTACAACGACACCACCCACCAGATGCTGGACTGGGGTTCCAAGGACCTGTGCGCCACCGGCACGGACGGCGTGAACGTCTGCTCGCTGCTCCCCTGGACCAACGACGCGGGCACCCAGCCCGGCCCACGCGGGCGTCACTCGTTCTACCTGAACGACTACTCCAGCAGTGCCGAGAACGGATTCTGCTCGTGGAGCGGTCTGCCGGCGAGTCTGGTCTCCAACTGCCGATCGGCCACGCCCACCGAGCGCAACAACGCCGTGCCCGGCCAGTCGCCACCGGCCTCGGGAGCGTCGCGCGGCACCGTGCTGGACCCGGCCGACATCAACTCGTTGCGGGCCGCCAAGTACAACCAGTACATGTCGGCACGCACCGTCGCCGCGATCACCCGCCTGCTGGCCAAGGCCAAACAGGTCACCGGGAACCGCATCCTCACCAGCGTGTTCTACGGCTACCTCTACGGCCTACGCACCGAACTGGCGATCAGCGGGCACAACGACCTGGCGACACTTGTCAACAGCCCGTACGTGGACATCATCGGCGTCCCCTACTCCTACGGTGACAGCCGTCACCTAGGGTACGGATTCGTCGGGCAGGGACCGCCGGACACCATGCGGCTGGCCAACAAGCTGTGGCTGGACGAGGACGACACCCGCACCCTGCTGGCCTGCGCGCCGTCGAACTGCCAGCCCATCCCGTTCCAGACCGCCACGAACCTGTGGGACAGCATCCGCCTGCTGCGCCGCAACCTGATGACCGCCGCGATCGGCGGGCGGGCCATCCACTTCCTGGATCTCCAGGGGTACGGCTGGTTCGGCGACCCGGCCCGAACCACCGAGTCGGAGACCCTGTGGGGGAACCTCCAGTCGGTGTTCCGGGCCGCCGACAAGATCCAGCTCGGCGGCGCGAACGCCTACCAGCCGCAGGTCGCGGTGTTCGTCGACGACGTGTCGGCCAACTACCAGCCGGCCCTGACGCCCGCCGGGGAGAACTCCTACGCCTTCGCCAGCGACCAGCTGTCCAACCTGGTGGACGACCTGACCCGGCTGGGTACCCCGGTGCGGCACTACCTGCTCAGCGACCTGACCAAGGGCAACCTCGACCTCAGCGCGGTCAAGCTCGCCGTGCTGCCCAACGCCTACGCGGTGTCCTCGACGGTGCGTACGGCGATCGACACGAAACTGAAGACCCCCGGCCGTACCGTGTTGTCGCTGTACGCCGCCGGGTACGTGCAGGACGACCAGGCCGCCACCACCACCTCGATGACCGCGCTCACCGGCATCACGGTCGCCAAGGGCACCGGCACGCCCGCCCTGGGCCAGAACTACTCGTTCGTCGGGCAGACCGGCGGCCCCGGATACCCACTGACCCCGTGGTTCACCGTCACCGACCCGGGCGCGTCGACCCTCGGCACCTACCAGGCGGGCGGGGTCTCGCTGGCCCGCAAGACGATCCCCGTCGCGGGCGGCAGCTGGACGTCGGTGTACGCCGCCGCGCCCAAGCTTCCCCTCGCCGCGCTCCGCAAGATCAGCGAGGACGCGGGCGTGCACCACTTCGCGCCCGTGGGCGACATCGTGGAGGCGACCGGCAACATGCTGATGGTGCACGCCGGCAGCACCGGAGTGAAGACCGTGCGACTCCCGCAGACCATGCCCCGCGTCTACGAGACCGCCCTCTACCCCAGTGATGTCGAGATGTGCCGCAACTGTTCGCAGCTGACCAACATGTCGTTCAACGCGGGTGACACCCGGGTGTTCCGGTGGACCTCACCACCACGCGGCAACTTCGAACTCCTCACCGGATCGACCGTCGAGGGCTGGGCGGTCGACGTGGACCTGCCGACGACCTCCTCGGCGGTGGCCGTCTACCAGGGCGGGCCGGCCGGCGTGGGGACGTACCGGGGGGACTTCCCGACCGCGACCAACCGGCCGGACGTGAACTCGTACTTCGGCACCACCGGCGTACACGGCTTCCGGTTCACGCTCTCCGGATGCTCGCCGGGCACCCAGATCCACGTCTACGCCCTCGACCCGGAGGGCGGCACCGGCGACGGCAGTACCTACCTGGGGTCGCGTCCCTGCACCTGAGGCGTCGGCGGCACCGGGTAGGCGTCACGTGACGGGCGGGCCGCCCGGTGCGGTAAACCCGCACCAGTTCGTCCCCCACCCACGAAGCACTACCCGTACGACGCCGGACCACTGCGGCGACCGCCCCCGATCCTGGCGATATCTTGCCGAGATCGGGGGCCGTGCTGGAGTATTCCTTCACATGGAGGCGGGGTGGCGGGGCGCACGGTCAGCCGACGGTCGACCCGAACACCTCGTCCCGGACCGCGTCCAGCGCGGTGCGCAGCGCCCCCCGCAGGATCGGCTCCTCGGTCAGCCCGGTGGGCACCACCCGGGGTCGGACCAGGGTGATCGCGGCCACCTCGTGCTGCACCCGCTCGGCCAACGCCACGCCGCCGGCCTGCCCCACCTCACCGGCGAGCACCACCAGCGGCGGGTCCAGCACCACGCAGGTGCTGGCCACGCCGAGGGCGAGCCGGCGGGCCAACTCGTCGAGGAGCGGGCCGCCGGTGGTGCCGGCGGCGATGGCGGCGCGCACCGCGTCGGCCGCGTCGGGCGCGTCGATGCCGTGCTCGCGGGCCACCGCCCGGACCGCGTCCGCCCCGGCGAGTTGCTGGAATGCCGGCTTGGCCCGGCGCGAGACGTCCCGGGGAATCGGCACCCCCGGCACCGGCAGGTAACCGATCTCACCGGCCGCGCCGCTGCTGCCGTGGTGCAGCCGACCACCCAGCATGATCGCCAGCCCGACGCCGGCACCCACCCAGACCAGCACGAAGTCCGCCACCCCCTGCGCCGCCCCGGACTGCGCCTCGGCGACGGCGGCCAGGTTGACGTCGTTCTCGAAGACGACCGGGGTGTGCAGGTCCTCCCGCAGCGCGGCGAGCAGCCCCCGGTGCCAGCGGGGCAGATTGAAGGCGAAGGTGATGTCGCCGGTCGCCGGATCGACCAGACCCGGGGTGCCGAGCACCACCCGCCGGACGCTGTCCAGCTGTGCGCCCGCCCGGCTGGCCGCCTGCACCACCGCGGTGTGCACCACGCCGACCGGGTCGTCGGTGTCCCGGGTGGACTGCTCCACCTGGCTGACCACCGCGCCGGTGATGTCCGCGCAGGCGGCCATCACCCGTTCCGCGCCGACGTCCACCCCGACCACGTACGCGCTGCCCGGCCGGACGGCGTAGAGCTGCGCGTTCGGGCCCCGCCCACCGGCCTGCTCGCCGACCCGGGCGACCAGCCCGCGTTCCTCCAGCCGCTCGACCAGCTGCGAGGCGGTGACCTTGGACAGGCCGGTCAGCTCACCGAGCCGGGCGCGGGTGAGCGGGCCGCGTTCGAGCAGCAGCTCCAGCGCCGCACGGTCGTTGAGCGCCCGCAACAGTCGGGGGGTGCCGGGCAGCCGGGTCGCACTCATGCCACGTCCTCTGGTTTTCGTAAACTCTGCTAACGAATCGCGCTGATCAGGGATGTCCGTAGCGTATCGGCCGGCCCACGCCGGGAGACTCGGACGACCCGGCCGCCTGCGACGACACTCGTGCCGTCCGGCGGTGCAGGGGCCGGAGACCCGGGGGCGTCCGGGCGAGGCGTCCGCACACCGGCGTCCGTGCCGGGCGGCGACGAGAGGGAGAGTCAGATGGGGGATCCAGGGCTGCGCCGGCTGGTGCTGGGCACACTGCTGGCCGCATACCCGGGGCCGGTGCCGCCGGACTGGGCGGTCGACCTGGTCGCCGAGGGGCTCGCCGGGCACACCCTGTTCGGCACCAACGTGCACGACCCGGCCCAGTTGGCGGCGAGCACCGCCGCGCTGCGGGCCGCCCGGCCCGACGTGCTGGTCGCCATCGACGAGGAGGGCGGCGACGTCACCCGGCTGGCGCACGCCACCGGCAGCCCGTACCCGGGCAACGCGGCGCTCGGCGCGGTCGACGACACCACCCTCACCCACCGGATCTACGCGGCCATCGGCGCCGAACTGGCCGCCGTCGGCGTCACCGTCGATCTGGCCCCCACGGTCGACGTCAACACCGCCGACGACAACCCGGTGATCGGCACCCGCGCGTTCGGCGCCGACCCGGCCCGGGTGGCCGCGCACTCGGCCGCGGCGGTGACGGGCCTCCAATCCGTCGGGGTGGCGGCCTGCGCCAAGCACTTCCCGGGCCACGGCGCCACCATCGCCGACTCCCACCACGAGTTGCCCACCGTGGACGCCGACGCGGCGCTGCTGCGGGCCCGTGACCTGCCGCCCTTCGCGGCGGTGGTCGACGCGGGCGTGCAGGCGGTCATGACGGCGCACATCCGGGTGCCGGCGCTGACCGGGGACGGGCCGGCCACCTTCAGCCGGGCCGTCCTGGTCGACCTGCTGCGCGGCGAGTACGGCTTCACCGGCGCGGTGATCACCGACGCGTTGGAGATGAAGGGCGCGGCCGTCGCCGCCGGTGGGGTCGGGTCGGCCGCCGTACGGGCGCTGGCCGCCGGGGCGGACCTGCTCTGCGTGGGCGCGAAGGTCGACGCCGCGCTGGTCGAGCGGGTGGTGGCCGAGATCATCGGGGCGATCGGCGACGGCCGGCTGGACCGGGCCCGGGTGGAGCAGGCCGCCGGCCGGGCCGCCGCGCTCGCCGCCTGGACCCTGGACGCCCTCCCGCGCGACCTGCCCGTCCCGCCCGCCCCCGTCCCGGCCGGTCTCGGGTACCAGGCCGCCCGCCGGGCCGTCCGGGTCGAGGGCGACCTGACCGGGCTGGGACGGCCGCTCGTGGTGCAGGTGTACGCCGCCGCCACCATCGCCGAGGGCCGGGTGCCCTGGGGGCTGGGTCCCCACCTGTCCGATGTCGCGCAGGTCCGGGTGATCGCCACCGAGGCCGATCCGGCCGCGGTGGGGCGGCTCGCCGCCGGTCGGCCGATCGTGCTGGTCGGGCGGCACCTGCACCGACTGCCCGGCGGTCCCGCCCTGGTCGGGGCGCTGGCCGCGACGCATTCGGTGACGGTGGTGGAGATGGGCTGGCCGGGGCGGTGGCGACCGGAGGGGGTGCGGGCCTTCGTCACGACCTACGGGGCGAGCCACGCCAACGGCCGCGCGGCGGCCGAGGCACTCGGCCTGACCGACTGAAGCACGACGCCCGCACCGGGCCCGGCCGGGTCAGCGACGCCAGGGGGCCGGGTCGGCGACGCCGGGGGGCCGGTCTCCGTGGTCGTCGGGAAGGCCGAGCAGCCGCCCGACCGCAGTGATCCGCAGCACCCGGGACACCACCGGTTGCGGGTCGATCAGACGCAGGGTGGCTCCCCGGCCGACCGCCTCGGCCGCCCCGCGCAGCAACGCGGCCACCGCCGTGGAGTCGAGGAAGGTGACGGCGGAGAGGTCGACGACGATCTCCAACAGGCCGACCCGGCCGAGTGCCTCGTCGAGAGTGCGTTCCAGCCCGGGGACGGTGGCGATGTCCAGGTCCCCCACCGGTGCCAGCACCACCCGGCCGGACCCCTCGCCCGGCGTCGGCAACTGCATATCCGTCCACTCCTGGTCAACCGGTCACCGCTGACCGTGCGCGCCGACCCTCGGTGCGACGCCCGACCATACCGGTGGGTCCTGACATCGCTCGGCCGGGCCGCCGCCGGGGCATTGGCGACACCCCGGTCGACCACTGTGCGTTACCGGGAGTCGAAAGGTGCCGGAATCCTCTCTTCGCAGCTCAAGTCCAGTACCGGACAATGGCAACGCGCCGGACGCCCTTGCCTGGTGTACAGAAAAGTACATAGCGTAACCAGCGCCGAGGGTCGGCCGGTGATGCCGGTCACGGTGGGACCTGGGGCAGGTTGCGGACCGTGGATCCGGCCCGGGATCCACGGTCCGCGCGCCACCCGGAGGGCCACCCGGGCCGGTCAGGGCGGGTAGACGCCGCACGACGACCAGCCCCGGTCCGGGAATCCGGCCGCCTCGGCGACCCGGGCGGAACCGGCGTTCGCGGGGTCGTGCCGGTAGGTCGGCACCGCGCCCTCGTCGAGCACCCGGCGGGCGGCCTGCGCGACGAGCCGGCGGGCCAACCCCCGGCCGCGCGCCGCCGGCACCGTCCCGACCGCCAGTTCGTGCCCGTACGCGTCGTGTCGCTTGATCCCGACGCCGGCCAGGTAGCCGCCGTCGGCGTCCCGGACCACGAGCACCTCGGAGTCGAACAGGTGCAGCCAGGGTGGAAAGGCCGGATCGGTGGGGGTGGTCCAGCCGCCCACGTCGGGCAGCGCCGCCGGCGCGAGACACCACCGGAAGACGTCGTCGTGGACCACCCAACCGGGCTGACCGACCGCCGCCGGCAGCGCCTCGTACAGCGCGGACCGTGGTCCTTCGACGAGCGCCCGGACGGCCTCGACCTGTCGCGGCGGCACGGAGAGCACCTCACTGCCGTCGACCCGGACCGCGACGGCCGGGCGGAGGCGGCCGTCCCAGGCCGGGCGCGCCCGCCGCCAGGAGCCGACCACGTGCCGGCCGGGTCCGGCGGGCCACTGCCCGAGCCAGGTCGCCAGGTGCAGGTACAACCGCCGGTCCAGCACCGCCCGCCCCTCTCACCTGATGGCCGCTTCCATGATCCACGGTACGCCGCCCCGTCCCGGCCGACGCCCGGTTGCCGGTGTCGCGTCCCGGGTAGCGGAGCACCAGACCGTGACCTGCCTCACCGGAACCCGGTCCATCGACCGCCCGTCATATCTATTTCCATACATGGACACCTTTCTTTGGGACGGTAATGGTCATGCCTATGCAGCCGAATGACCGGTACCAGCCGGACAACACGCGATTCTGGGGTACGGCGGAGGCGGCCGGCCGGTTCCCGGCCCAGCCGCGGTACCGGGAGGCCCGGTGCGGTCGCGGTGTCGACGCCCGACTCTCCTGGAGCGAACTCGACACCCTCCCCGCCGGCTCCTCCATCCGACGCGGCCTCACCGCCCGCTGAGAAACCGACCACCGACCGGCCGGGGTGTCCGGCCGGGGCGTTCGCACACCTGTCGGGTAGCGTCCTGTGGTCGATTCCGGCCAGCGACAGGAGAAGCGCAGCGCATGGGCAAGAAGACGATCCACGTCTCCGACTTCAGCGGCACCGTGCTGCGTCCCGACGA
The DNA here is from genome assembly GCF_900091525.1 of Micromonospora matsumotoense. Lineage (GTDB taxonomy): Bacteria > Actinomycetota > Actinomycetes > Mycobacteriales > Micromonosporaceae > Micromonospora > Micromonospora matsumotoensis. The sequence continues at coordinate 60,120 of NZ_FMCU01000006.1, read as the reverse complement.
CGAGGTGGTCAGGGTCGTCGTGCTGGAGCACCCCGATCTGGTGGCCGGGCCCGTGCAGTTGGACGCCACCGTGACCGAGGTGGAGGGCATCGACGACGCCGCGCTCGACGTGGCGGTGGTCGAGATCCACGACCGGCACGCCGGCGGAGAACCTCGCCGGGTGGTGCTCACCGCCAGCGAGTTCGACGCGATGGCGACCGACACGCCGATGGCACAGCTGTTGCGGACGGCCGAGCGGGTCCGCCCGCCGAAGGCCCGCAAGAGCCCCGAAAAGATCGACTACGGCACCCTCGACCACGCCGGGAAGCCGCACCGGGGCCGGGTCACCGAGGAGGAGGCCCGGCTGGTGCGCGAGCAGCTCGACGAGGTCAACAAGCGCCTCGCCGACGCCGGCGTCCGGCAGATCGACCCGGCCGACCCGGAGCACGCGCTGCGGTACGGCTTCCCCGCCGCCGACTGAGCCGGCGGTGGCCGGGCGCGCCCCGGTGCCGCGCCCGGCCACCGCCGGAAGTACCACCCGCTCCGGTGGGCTCGGCGCGCGTCGTGGTGGTGGCCACCGCAGCGCCGGTCGGTGCGCTACTTCCCGGCGGCGAAGCCGGCGAGCGCGGCGGCCATCTGAGACTCGACCCCGTCCTTGGTCAGGCCCAGCCCGGACAGCACGCCGGTGCCGTCCTCCCACTCCAACAGCGCCAGCAGGATGTGCTCGGTGCCGATGTAGTTGTGCCCGAGCCGCAACGCTTCCCGGAAGGTGAGTTCGAGGGCTTTCTTGCCCTGCGCGTCGTACGGGATCAGGTCGGGGACCTGGTCGGTCGGCGCGGGCAGCGCCGCCGTGACCGCCTCCCGGACGGCCGCCGGGCTCAGCCCCTCGGCGACCAGGGCCTTGGCCGCGAGGCCGTCCGGTTCGGCGAGCAGGCCGAGCACCAGATGCTCCGGCCGGATCTCCGCGTTGCCGGCGCCTCGGGCCTCCTCCTGCGAGGCGATCACCACGTTGCGGGCCCGCGGGGTGAAGCGGCTGAACCCGGCGTTGGGGTCCAGCGTCGCCGCCGCCTCGGCCTTCGTCGCGGAGCGCTTCTGGGCAGCCTGCTTGCTCACCCCCATGCTGTTGCCGATCTCCGTCCAGGAGGCGCCGGAGCGGCGGGCCTGGTCGACGAAGTGGCCGATCAGGTGGTCGGCGAGGTCACCGAGGTGATCGGCGACGACCACCGCGTCGGTGAGCTGGTCGAGGGCGTCCGGGCGGGCCTTCTTGATGGCCTGGATCAGCTCGTCGAGGCGGACCGGGTGTGGGAGTGGAGTGGATTCCGTCATGCGTCAACCATAGGTTGACGGACGCGCACCGTCAACTAGAAGTTGACGAAACCCCGAGTGAGTACATCCCGACACTCTCGGTGATCCGGCGAACTCCTAGCGCAGCATCAAGGCTGCCACTTATCGATATCGGTCTCTGTGACCGGAGGAGGTTCCGTACCCCCATGCCCGGAACGATGAAACGCCTCGCCGCGCTCGCCACCACCGCGCTGCTCCTCACCACCGCCCTGGGCGCCACGGCCGCGTCGGCCGCCCCCGACGCCGGCCGGTCGGCCCCTGACCGCGCCGCCAAGACCACCCTCGTCGCCTCCTGGTACTCGGGCACCCTCGCCGCGGGCGCCACCCAGAACTGGCAGTGGAACAACAACCCCGCCGGCGCCGTCTACCAGGTGGGGCTCTCCCCGACCGGGGCCAGCACCAGCCAGCCGTGCCAGTTCCAGGTGACCAGGAGCTGGTACACCCAGCTCTACAGTGGCGAGCGCCGGTTCAACTGGACGATCCGCAACACCGGTGCCATCGCCTGCGGCACCCAGGTCATGCTCAGCTCGCTGAGTTCCGGGGCCACCTGGGCGCTCGGCGGCCTCGCCCCCGGCAGTTCGGTCACCTCGGTCTGGAACAACAACCCGACCAACGTCGCCTACCTGCCCGGGGTCGCTCCCAGCGGTGCCACCAGCGCCACCCCCTGCCAGCTCGAGGTGACCAGTTCCTGGTACGCCCGGCAGACCAACGGTGAGCGGAAGTTCTACTTCACCGTCAAGAACGTCGGCACCATCACCTGCGCCGGCAGCGCCCTACTGGGCAGCACCTCCACCTCGACCACCTGGTCCGCCGGCACGCTCGCGCCGTCGGCCTCCAGCGGATCGGTGTGGAACAACGCCAACCCGACGACGCTGGTCTACCTGCCCGGCCTCAACCCCGCCGTGTCCACCGGCACCTGCCAGTTCGGCGTCACCAGCAGCTACTACCAGCAGGTGGTGAACTCCAACGGCACCGTCCAGCGGCAGTACCTCGCCTACTACACCAACAACGGCGGGGTCACCTGCTCCGCCACCTTCCTGCTCGCCTCGATCACCTGATCCCCGGTGCGGCGGCCCGTCCACTCCGGGCGGGCCGCCGCACCCGTCGGTCCACCATTGCGCCGACGGGTGGTGGGCGAGGGGCGACCGGCCACGCCCGCCCCTCGCCGGACCGCTCGCCCCGGGCCGACGGCGCTCCGATACCGTGCGGCGACGGACCGGGTCGGGTGGCGCTGCGGGAGGAACGGGATCATGCGGTTACACGTCGGCTGCGCGATGTGGACCCACCGGTCGTGGCAGGGGCGGCTGATCGTCCACCCGCTCCCGGCGCAGGAGCGACTGCGACACTACGCCGGCTGGTGCGACGCGGTCGAGGGGAACACCACCTTCTACGCGACCCCGACCCCGGAGACCGTGGCGGGCTGGGCCCGGCAGACCGACCCGGACTTCCGGTTCGTCCTCAAACTGCCGAAGACCGTCACCCACGAACGCCGGCTCGTCGACGCCGACGCGCCGCTGCGAACCTACTTCGACGCGATCGCGCCACTCGGCAGCCGGGCGCACGCCCTGTGGATCCAGTTGCCGGGGTCGTTCGCGCCGACGGACGTCCCCGTGCTCGCCGACTTCCTGCGCCGGCTGCCCGCCGAACACCGGTACGCGGTGGAGGTCCGGCATCCCGCCTTCTTCCGGGAAGCCGGCGCGACGCGACTGCTGGAAGGGGTGCTCGCCGACGCCTCGGCCGAGTGGGTGCCGTTCGACACCACCGCGTTCTTCCGTACCCCGCCGACCAGTGACGCGGAGCGGGAGGCGTGGACCAAGAAACCCCGCCTGCCGTTGCGGACGGCGGCGCTGACCGACCGGCCGATCATCCGGTACCTCGGCCGCGACGCCGAGGCGGAGACCGTCGAGGGCTGGCAGCGTTGGGTCGAGATCACCGTCGGCTGGCTGCGGGAGGGCCGGTCACCGACCATGTTCGTGCACACCCCGGACAATGCCGACGCACCGCCGCTCGCCCGCCGGTTCCACGACGAGGTACGGGCCCGGGTGCCCGCGCTGGCCGCGCTGCCCGAGCCGATCCCGGTCGGGCCGCTCACCCTGTTCTGACACCCCGCACCGCGTCGGCCGTCGGCGACGTCAGGCCGTCCCGCACCGCGCCGGCCGTCGGTGCAGGCCGCCCGCGGCAGCCAGGATCGAAAGTTTCGAGCGCCGCACCCGAACGACCTGCCGAGGGCGGCACCCACCGACCCCTCCCCCTCAGGCCCCAACCAGGAGTCCCACTGCCGTCTCGCCACGTCTTCCCCGTAGGACATTTGATTGACGTTGCTCGATGTTATGCCTACAGTACCGAAAGAGTAACCGAAAGTTTACCGAAAAGATGATCGGCTCCGGCTATCCGCCGTGGCTTCTCCCCGAGCTGACGCAGGCGGTGCCGGACCCGCACGCCGACGAGCCAGGAGGAACCAGAGACATGACGCAGGTCGTCCTGTTCGCGATCGACATCTGCGCGGTGGCGCTGCTCGTGTTCGGGCTCTACTTCCCCCGACATCGACGCCGCGACCTCGTCGTCGCCTACCTCGGGGTCAACGTCGGGGTCCTCGCGGTCGCCAGCGCACTGAGCGCCAGCAACGTCGGTGCCGGAGTCGGGCTGGGGATGGCCCTGTTCGGGGTGCTGTCCATCATCCGGCTCCGCTCGACCGAACTGGACCAGCACGAGGTGGCGTACTACTTCTCGGCGCTCGCCCTGGGCCTCCTCGGCGCGCTGAGCACCAACTCGGTCTGGCTCAACGGCGGCCTGATGGCGCTCATCGTCGCGGTGATGTTCCTCGGGGACCACCGCCGCGTGTTCCGGCACTACCGGCATCAGATCCTGGTGCTCGACTCGGCCGTCACCGACCACGCCGTACTCGTCGCCCACCTGGAACAACTGCTCCACGCCCGGGTGCACGTCGCCACCTCCCAGCGGGTCGACCTGGTCAACGAGACCACCGTGGTCGACGTGCGCTACTCGGTGGCCCGCCGTACCCCGGCGTCCACCCCCGGTTCGCCGGTGCCGGCGGGAGCACGTCGATGACCCCGCCGCCGTTCGCGTCGGCGTTGGCCGACCTGCCCCCCGTCGAGCTCGCCGAGCTGATCGACCGGGCCGCGCTGCAGAGCCGGGTGGACCGCAAGTACCTCGTCGCGCTGGACGACCTGCCGGGCCTGCTCGACCGGGTCGCCCCGTACGCCCGGGTGCTGGACATCGACGGCACGCGCACCTTCCGCTACGAGTCGGTGTACTTCGACACCCCGTGCCTGGCCAGCTACCACTGCGCGGCGCACCGGCGACGGCGACGCTTCAAGGTGCGTACCCGCACCTATCTCGACTCGGCGCAGTGCTGGCTGGAAGTCAAGCTCAGCGGAGCCCGGGGGCTGGTCACCAAGCACCGGCTGCCCTACCGGACGGAGGACCGTCGTACCGTCCGGTCGGGGCAGGACTTCGTCGACGAGGCGCTCGGCCGCGGGTCGATCCGACCCGCCCCCGCCGGTGGCCACCTCGAACCGGTGCTGGTGACCGGCTACCGGCGTACCACGCTGCTGCTGCCGGCGACCGCGAGCCGGGTCACCATCGACACCGATCTGCACTGGCGGGACGACCGCCACGCCCTGGGTCTGCCCGGGGTCGCGGTGATCGAGACCAAGACCCGGTCGGCGGCCTGCCCGGTCGACCGGCTGCTGTGGCAGCGCGGCACTCGACCCGCCCGCATCTCGAAGTACGCCACCGGCCTGGCCGCCCTGCGACCGGACCTGCCGGACGTGCCGTGGCGACGGACGCTGCGCCGCCACTTCCGCGACGCCACCGTGTCGGCAGCGCCGGCACCGGCACCCACCACCACCCCACGAGTCACCCAGGAGACATCGTGCGTCTGACCGCTCGCACGCCCACCCGTCGCACCAGCGGGATCGCGGCCGTGGCCGTGCTCCTCACCGGGCTCCTCGTGCCGCTCACGGCACCGGCGAGTGCCGGACCGTCCACCGCGACCGCCGCCCCGGCCCCCGCCCGCGCCGGAGTCACCACCGGCCTGGACACCTCCGCCGCCGACGCCGTCGCCGCCGAGGCGGCAGCGGACGACCTGGTCGGCGACATCGTCTTCTCCCGGCCGAGTGGCACCTTCCAGGGGGAGGTGACGGTGTCGCTGAGCACCGCGATCAGCGGCGCGCAGTTGCGCTACACCACCGACGGCCGGCTGCCCACCGCCCAGTCGCCGCTGTACGCGGGCACACCGCTGCGGTTCACCCGTACCACCCAGCTACGCGTGCAGGCCTTCGTCGGCCAGACCGCGTCCGGTGCGCCCGGGACCGCCATGTACGTCGCCCAGAACGTCGCCACCGCCCACGACCTGCCGGTGGTCCTGCTCGACTCGTACGGTGCCGGCAAACCCGCCCGTGAGTATCTCGACGCCACCGCCATGATCTTCGAGCCGGGTGGCGGTGGCACCACCTCGCTGGCCGCGACCCCGACGGTCGCCACCCGCGCCGGTTTCCACCTGCGCGGACAGTCGTCGGCGTCGTTCGAGAAGACGCCGTACCGCGTCGAGCTGCGGGGCAACGACAACGCCGACGCCGACTATCCGGTGCTGGGCATGCCGGCCGACTCCGACTGGGTGCTGCGCGGGCCGTTCAGCGACAAGGCGTTGATCCGGGAGGCGCTCGTCTACGATCTCGGGCGCGAGATGGGCATGCCGGCGCCGAGGTACCGGTTCGTGGAGTTCTACCTCAACACCGACGCCGCCCCGGTGGCCGCCGGTGACTACATGGGCGTCTACATGATCGTGGAGACGATCAAGAACTCCAAGAACCGGCTCGACCTCAAGCAGCTCGACGAGGACGACCTGACCCTGCCCAAGATCCAGGGCGGGTACATCTGGAGCTTCGAGTGGCTGGCCGCCGAGGAGCCGATGCTGACCTGCACCGGGCCGGCGGCGACCTGCTGGAACTATCTCGAGGTGCGGGACCCGTCACCGTTGCAGGCGCCCCAGCGGGACTGGCTGCGGGGCTACGTGCAGGAATTCCACAACGTGCTGCGGGCGGCGAACTCCGCCGACCCGGTCACCGGCTACCGGAAGTACATCGACGTCGACTCGTTCGTGGACCAGATGGTCCTCAACGAACTCAGCCGGGAGATGGACTCCTACATCCGCAGCGCGTACTTCTACAAGGACCGCGACACCAAGATCTTCGCCGGCCCGCTGTGGGACTACGACCTCACCTTCGGCGTCGGCGGCTACTTCGGCAACGACCAGATCGCCGGTTGGCAGTACCAGCAGACCCGGCAGCCGGTGGCCAACGACTGGTTCCCCCAACTGGTACGCGATCCGGCCTTCGTCAACCAGCTCCGGTCCCGCTGGCAGACGCTGCGCCGGGGCCTGCTCGCCGACACCGCCCTACAGACCCGGATCAGCGCCCTGGCCACACCGCTGACCAACGCCGCGCAGCGCAACTTCCAGCGCTGGCCCAACCTGACCGCGCCGATGGTCGGCCCCTTCTACACCCCGACCGCGTCGACCTGGCAGGGCCAGGTCCAGGCCATGCGGGACTGGATGCTGCGCCGGGCGGCCTGGTTGGACTCCACCGCCGGCTGGGGTGGCCCGGTCACCACTACTCCGCCGCCCCCCACCACGACCCCACCGCCGCCGACCACGACCCCGCCGCCCACCACGACTCCGCCACCCACGACGACCCCGCCGCCGCCGACCACGACCCCACCTCCGGGCACCGCGCGCTGCACCGCGACGTACACGGTGACCAGCCAGTGGACCGGCGGGTTCCAGGGGGAGGTACGGGTCACCGCCGGCACCTCGGCGATCAGCAACTGGGCCGTGACCTGGACGTACGCCAGTGGCGAGCGGGTCACCCAGGCCTGGAACGCGACCGTGACCAGCCAGGGCACGACGGTCACCGCCCGCAACGTCGCCTACAACGGCGCGCTCGCCGCGGGCGCCAGCACCTCGTTCGGGTTCCTCGGCTCGTCCACCGGCAACCCCGGCATCCCGGTGCCGAGCTGCACGACGGGTTGACCGCCGGCCCGCCCGGCCACCTGGCAGCGGCCGGCCTCCGCCGCCGCCGGTGCCAGGTGGCATGACGCGCCCACCCGGGCCCCGGCATGACGGGCGGAGCCGGGACCCGGGTGGGCGGGGCCGGCGGCGACTCCCGCAACAACGTCGAAAATCAGAATTTAGCGGAGATTGCCGTCTATTAAGCGGCCGGTTCCGGGTGCTGTTCGGAGGTTCGGCGCGTAGCGCGGATTACCCGACAGACGCGCACAATTCTCCCATCATCCCCACAACCGAATAACTGCCAGTAACTAGACGCATTTGAATCCTTGCTTTCCGCACACGACATTGTTAGCCTCATACGCACCCCACTCACCATTGGGGCGAAAAATTGACACCCGGATCACGCGAACTCGTCCCCCACAGACCTCGCACCTAGATTTGGGAAAAACATGAGCACAATGCGGCCCACGCAATGACGGCTGCCCCCAGCCAGGACATAAAGCCGGAAGAGAGCACCCATCGGGGTCGCGATTTCCGCCGCTATTGGATAGCCGGCGCAATTGATCAGCTTGGGTCACAGGCGTCCGGGATCGTGCTTCCACTGGTCACCCTGGCCGTGACCGGTTCACCGGCGGCAGCCGGACTGGTCGGCGCCCTGGCCCTCGCCGGGCGACTCGTCGCGGCACCGGTGGCGGGGGTGCTGGCCGACCGGTTGCCGCGCAAACGCATGATGATCAGCTCGCTGCTGGTCGCCGCCGGCGCGATGACGGCGATCTTCGTCGGGCTCCTGGCCGACGTGGCGACCCTCGGACTGCTGGCCGCCGCCGCGTTCGTCGAGGGGATCGCGCAGAGCGGCTACGAGGCGGCCGGCTCCGGCGCCATCCGCCGCCTGCTGCCGGCCGACGACCAGAAGGCGCTGTCCCGGCTGGAGGCCCGCAACCACGCCGCCCGACTCACCGGCCCGCTGCTCGGCGGCGTGCTCTACCAGCTCGCCCGCTGGCTGCCGTTCCTGGCGGACGTGCTGTCCTACCTGCTCGCGGCGGCTCTCGTCGCCACCATCCGGACCGATCTGACGCCCGAACGCGCAGAGCGCACCTCGTTCCGCACCGACCTGAAGGTCGGGCTGCGCTTCGTGTGGCGGCAGCCGTTCCTGCGGTTCGTCACGATCTGGGCGGCCGGCATCAACTTCACCTTCGGCGCCCTCGTCTACTACGCCATCCTGACCGCCGGCCGGCAGGGTGTCCCCGCGGCGTCGATCGGCCTGATCCTCACCATCGCCAGCGTGGGCGGCCTGAGCGGCGCACTGGCCGCTCCGATGATCTTCAGCCGGGTACGGCCGACAACCGTCATCGTGTTCGCCTCGTGGGCCATGGTGGGCCTCGTCGTCGCGATGTCACAGGCCCGGCAGACCTGGAGCTACGGGCTGCTGTTCGGGCTGGTCTTCCTGCTCAGCCCGCTGCTCGGGGTCATCTTCCAGTCCCGCGTGATCGCGCTGACGCCCGACGAGCTCCAGGGTCGGGTGGCGACCGTGATGGGCACCGTCGGCGAGGTGCTGCAGACACCGGCGCCGCTGCTGGCCGGGGTCCTGGTGGCCTGGTACAGCCCCGGCACCGTCGCTCTGGTCTTCGCCGCCGTGCTGGCGCTGCTGGCGACGTACACCACCGCCAGCCTGCGCCAACTCCGCGCCGGTGCGGGCGCGACGGCCGGGACCGACCCCGACCCGGCCGCCACCGCCGAGGCCACCGCCGATCCCGAGGAGGCCCGCAGATGAGTGGCGGTCACCGGCTCTTCTATCCGGCGCTGCCGGTCGTCGCCGAACACGCGCCGCACCGGGCCGTCTACGTCGGCGACGCCGAGGGGCGCTGCGAGATCCTGGCCTGGGACCGCTCCGCCGGCACCGCCCGGCAGGTGACCGACCGCCCGGCCGGCACGATCCGGGCGGCGATCGACCCGACGGGGACCACCATCTGGTGGTTCGACGACGATCTCGGCGGCGTCGGCACCTGGCGGACGTGCGGCTTCGACCGGCCCGACCGCTCCGTCGCGGCGCTGCCGTCGGTGCCGCCGGCCCGGCACGCCGGCATCGCCATGGCCACCGACGGCACCACCGCGATCGGGCTGTCCGACGACGGCGGGATGACCCTGTTCCTGCGCTCCGGCGACGGCCGGGTGAGCGAACGGGCCCACGTCACCGGCTACGCGTACCTGGTCGACCTCGATCCGGCCGGGCAGCTGGCGGCGATCGGCGCCGACGCCGCCACCGACGCGGCAGTCACGGTGTTCACCACCGACGGCGGCCGGGTGGCCGACATCGCCGGCCGGGCCGACGGGCGGGTGTGGGCCCTCGGTTTCGCCCCCGGGTCCGGCCCGGCGCGGCTGCTGCTGGTGATCGAGGACCGGGGCGGCTACCTCCCGGCGACCTGGACCGCGGACGACGGCCTGGTCCGGCACGACTGGTGCCGCTTCGACACCGAGATCACCGCCGGCTGGTTCCCGGACGGGCAGCGCCTCCTCGTCCGGCAGGACCGGCACGCCCGCAGCCTGCTGCACGAGGTGGACCTCGCCGGGCGGACCCGGACGGTCGTCGACACCCCGACGGGCAGCATCCTGGACGCCGCGGTCTGGCCGGACGGTGACATCGCGTACGTGTGGACCGACTCGGTGACCCCGCCCCAACTGCGTTCCGTGCGCGGGCTGGAGCTGCCGGAGCACCCCGGCGGTCAGCCCGACGCGGGCGGGCCGGACGCCGTCACGGCACCCACGGACTACCGCCGCGAGGAGATCCGGGTGCCGGGGCCCGGTGGTCCGATCCCCGCCCTGGTCGCCGTGCCGACCGACCGGGACGGGCCGAGGCCGGCCGTCTTCCTGGTCCACGGCGGACCCTTCCAGCACGCCCGCGACGCCTACGACCCGCTGGTCGAGGTCCTGGTCAGCACCGGCTGCGTGGTGGTCCGGGTCAACTACCGGGGCTCCAGCGGGTACGGCGCGGCCTGGCGCAACGACTTCTCCGCCGGGGTCGGCCTCACCCAGTTGGAGGACCTCGCCGCGGTCCGGGCCCACCTCGTCGCCGAGGGCGTCGTCGAGGACCGGCGCACCGCCCTGTGGGGCACGTCGTGGGGCGGCTACCTGACCCTGCTCGCGCTCGGCCGGCAACCGGAGCTGTGGCGGCTCGGGATCGCGATCAGTCCCGTCGCCGACTACGTCGCCGCCTTCGAGGCGGCCACCCCGGCGGTACGGGCGCTGGACGTGCTGCTGTTCGGCGGCACCCCCGGCGAGGTGCCGCAGCGCTACGCCCGGTCCTCGCCGATCACCTACGTCGACCAGGTCCGGGCCCCGGTGCTGCTGGCCGTCTCCACCGGTGACGTGCGCTGCCCGCCGGCACCGGTGGAGCACTACGCGCGGCTGCTGGCCGGTCGCCGGGTTCCGCACCAGGTGGTCCGCCGGCGGGCCGGGCACGAGGACTTCGACGCGCAGAGCCACCTGGCTCTGATGCAGACCGTGCTGCTGTTCATGCAGCGGCACTTCGACGGCGTGCGGGACGAAGGCACGCCGGTCGCGCTCGCGATGGCGCGTCCGGTGGGCTGACCCCGGCACGTGACCCGGTCCCCCGATAACGGAAAGGAGGTGAACGACATGCGCAAGAACGTTGTCGAGAACGACCCGATCAACGGCAACCGCGACCAGCTTCGGGCCTCGAACGTCACGGTCACGGTCACGGTCAAGGTCAGCTTCTAGCGGCCGTACGGGGTGTGGCCACCCGCCCGGGCAGGTGGCCCCACCCCGTATCCGTCGTCCGGTCCGAACAGCTCACGAGAGAGGAGAGGTTACGTGCGGGTCATGCTGGTCAATACGCCATGGACTTCCATCGACGTCCCTTCGTTGGCGATTGGAATCCTCACCAACAGTGTCCGGCAGAAGCTGCCGGATGCCGAGGTGGAGGCCGTCCACGCGAATCTCGACTTTGTCGACTGGGTGGTCGACCGGACCGAGTTCGGATTGAGCGACTACTACTACTATTCGCTCTTCACCTATTTCGCGGGCTGCGGTGACTGGGTCTTCTCCTCGGCCCTGTACGACGATCCCGAATGGCGGGTGAAGGAGTTCACCGACCGGGTCCGGACCCAGATGACCGAACGGGAACTCGCGCTCAACATCGAGCTGCACCGGTTGGCCCCGGAGTTCGTCGCCGAACTGGCCGACCGGATCGTCGCCCAGGCCCCGGACGTGGTCGGCTTCACCTCCACGTTCCAGCAGAACGCCGCCGCCCTCGCCACCGCCAGGGCGATCAAGAAGCGGGCACCCGGCATCCGTACGGTGATGGGCGGGGCCAACTGCGACGGTGAGCAGGGCGCGGCGATCCACCGCAACTTCTCGTTCGTCGACTACGTGGTCCGGGGCGAGGGCGAGACCGCGTTTCCCCGACTGCTCGCCGCGATCGACCCGGCCCGGTCGGCGGTCGGCGTCGCGGAGCCGGCGGGCGGGCTCGCCGACATCGAGGGGCTGTGCTGGGCCGGCCCGGACGGCCGTTCCGTGGCGAACCCGATGAGCACCACGCCCCTGCCGCCGGCCGAGATCGTCTCCCCGGACTACGCGGGCTACTTCGAACGGCTGGCCGCGTCCCGGGCCCGGAACTGGGTCGAGCCCCGGCTGGTCGTCGAGGGCGCCCGGGGCTGCTGGTGGGGCGAGAAGCACCACTGCACGTTCTGCGGCCTCAACGGGTCGTTCATGCAGTTCCGCAGCAAGCATCCGGGCAAGTTCTACGACGAGATCATCGAGTTGGTCGAGCGGCACCAGGTCCTGGACATGTTCGTCGTGGACAACATCCTCGACATGAGCTACGTGACCTCGCTGCTGCCCCGGCTCACCGAATCGGACTACGACCTGCGGTTGCAGTACGAGATCAAGTCGAACATGAAGGGCCCGCAGGTGCAGGCCCTGGCCGACGCCGGCCTGGTCAGCGTGCAGCCCGGCATCGAGAGCCTCAACAGCCGGGTGCTCAAGCTGATGGACAAGGGGGTCAGCGGCTGCCTCAACGTCCGGATGCTGCGCGACGCCGAGACCAGCGGGATCACCATCGCCTGGAACTACCTGTACGGGTTCCCGGGTGAGACCGAGGCCGACTACCTCCCGGTCATCGCGCAGATGCCGGCACTGCACCACCTGTGCCCGGCCGACGGCAACACCCGCATCGCCATCGAACGGTTCAGCCCCTTCTTCGTCAACCCCGCGCTCGGCTTCACCGACCTGCGGCCGGCAGCCCAGTACCGGCTGATCTACGACCTGCCCGAGTCGGAACTGATGGATCTGGCGTACCTGTTCGACGTCCCGCCCCAGGGCATCGGCGGCGAGACGGCCGACCGGCTGGGCCGGGCGGTCACCGAGTGGCAGCACGAGTACGCCCGCAGCCGGCTCACCCACCACGACCTCGGCGACGAAATCGTGCTGGTCAGCCGGCGCAAGCACTTCGACTGGCACATCCTGCGGCTGACCGACCCCACCGAGCTGGCCGTCTTCCGGCAGCTCGACCAGCCGCACAGCGTCGCCGCCCTGGCCCGGCGACTGTCCGTCGACGAGTCGACCCTGGTGTCGCTGTTGCAGCGCTGGCGCGAACTCGGGCTCGTCTACGAGGACGCGGGGCAGTTCATCCAGATCGCGCCGCAGGCCATGAACCAGGATCTGCTGCGCATCGACCACCTGCACCTGGAACGCGAAGCCGCCGCCACCAGGGCCGCCGCCGAAGCCGGTGAGCCGGCCGTGCTCACCGCAGTCTGAGGGGACCGCACGTGCTCACCACCGACTTCGACTCCCGGCCCATCCTGGTCGGTCTCGCCCGCGACCACGACCCGGCCGTCCTGTCGATCCCCGGGATGACCATCGGCCCGGCCGAGCTGCGCGAGCCGGCCGCCGACGCGGTCGCCCGCTGGCGTGCCGAGGGGGTCCGCCGGGTCGACCTCCCCGGAGCCGTCGACCTCACGGTCACCGGGGCCGACGAGACGGCCGTCGACACGGTCCGCCGCCTGGTGCTCGTCCGCGAGTTGACCAGCCACGGCATCGCCGTCGACTGGCGGCTGCGGCTGCCGGGTGCCGAGGCCGACGAGTGGCTCCCCTACAGCCACCTGCGGGCGCCGGTCGAGCTGCTCCCACCGCCGGGTGGTGCGGGCGACCCCGTCCCGCAACTCGCCGCCTGGGGCAAGGCGTTCTACTTCGACAAGTGCACGTATCGCCGGGGTCCCGGATTCGTGCAGGTGCGCGACCGCCGGTCCGGCCGGCTGAATCTGTTGACCATCGACGACCCGGCCTACCTCGCGGTGCTCGACCAGCTGTTGGACGGCGCCGCCATCACCGACGTCGACCTCGACATCGCCCGTGACTTCGGTGCGGAGGGCCTGGTCACGAAGATCGGCGACCTGCTGGTGTGGCTGCCACACCGGCTCCGCCGCTGGCCCCTGCCGTCGATGGTGATCTGAGCGCCCCGGATCGTCCGCCGCCCGGCCGGTCCGCCGCCCCGGTCCACGCTCCGCGACCGCCCGCCCGCCCCGCCTGGAGATCCAGGCCGGGTGGGCGGGCGGTTCGCATGCCCCTGCCCCACCCGCCGGCAGGGGGTGACTGGCGGTGCTCGAAAGTTTCGGGTATACAGAGAAGAAGCACCCTTCCTGTCGGGTCAACCAGCCCCTAGCGCAGGCCAGCTCTTTAGACAGCGAACGTCAGCCAGTCGAAATCCTCCCGAAGTCCACCACTGGCCGGGACGATGTTTCGGGAAGATTTCCGAAACTTGTTGACAGGTGGAGCATCGACACCCTACCGTCGCCATCGACGGCATTCGATGCCGTCGACACCACCCACCGCGACCCGTCCCCCCGGTTCTGCTGGACGACCGGCCCACCACCGCGTGGTGACACCCACCGCATGGCCGGCTGCCGTACCTGGCTACGGACAGTCCACCGGGTCGTACCGCGTCGCTGGCGTCCGCCAGCTGTCACGAGGAGGAACACGTACATGAGCGACACCTCGACCCGACCGCGAAGGAGCGGTCGCCTGCGGCTGCTGCTCAGCGCCGCGTGCGCCGCGGCGCTCGCCGTCACCGGCACGTTCATCGCCTCGCCCAACGCGTACGCCGAGAACGACCGGACCCTCACCTCGAACCTCACCGGCACGCACAACGGCTACTACTTCTCGTTCTGGAAGGACAGTGGCAACGCCAGCATCACGCTGCGGGCCGACGGCCGGTACAGCAGCAGCTGGGACCGGAGCACCAACAACTGGGTCGGCGGCAAGGGCTGGGCCACCGGCACCCGCCGGACGGTCAGCTACTCGGGCACCTACAACCCCGGCAACAACAACACCTACCTCGCCCTGTACGGCTGGACGCGCAACCCGCTCATCGAGTACTACGTGGTGGAGAACTTCGGCAGCTACAACCCGAGCAGCGGCGCCACCCGGCTGGGCACGGTCACCACCGACGGCGGCACCTACGACATCCTGCGCAGCCTGCGGACCAACGCCCCGTCGATCGACGGCATCCAGACGTTCTACCAGTACTGGAGCGTCCGCCAGCAGAAGCGCAGCAGCGGCACCATCACCACCGCCAACCACTTCGACGCCTGGGCCCGCGCCGGCCTGAACCTCGGCACCAACCACGCCTACCAGATCATGGCCACCGAGGGTTACCAGAGCCAGGGCAGCTCCGACATCACCGTCCGCGAGGGTGGCGGCAACCCCACCAGCGGACCGACCGGCAACCCGACCACCCCGCCCGCCGGCGGCAACTGCACCGCGGTGCTGTCGGCCGGCGAGAAGTGGGGCGACCGGTTCAACCTGAACGTCGCGGTCAGCGGCACCAGCAACTGGGTGGTCAGCCTCGGGCTCAACGGCGGCCAGAGCATCCAGAACAGCTGGAACGCCTCGGTCAGCGGCACCACAGGCACCGTCACCGCCAGGCCGAACGGCAACGGCAACAACTTCGGCATCACGATCATGGCCAACAACAACTGGACCTGGCCGACGGTCACCTGCCGAACGGCCTGACCCCGACCGGTTCCTGAACAGCACCGCAGCGGCGGGCGGTCCCGATGACACCGGGACCGCCCGCCGTACCGTTGTCGCCCGTGGTCAGCCGCGTACCCACTGCTGGTTGCTGCCACCGTTGCAGGTCCAGAGCTGGACGGCGGAGCCGTTGGCGGTGCCCCCGCCGTTGATGTCCAGGCAGAGCCCCGAGCCCACCCCGACGATCGTGCCGTCGGCGTTGAGCCGCCACTGCTGGTTGGTGCCGCCGGTGCAGCTCCAGATCCGGGCCCGGGCGCCCGACGCGGCGCTCGGCACGTCGAGGCACTTGTTGCCGTAGACGGTGAGCTGGTTGGTCGAGGTCAGCGACCACCGCTGGTTGACGCCGCCGGTGCAGTCCCAGATCTGCACCGCCGCGCCGTCGGTCTGGCTGGCCCCGTTGACGTCCAGGCACCGGTTGGCGCCCGCTCCCCGGATCTCACCCGTCGGGGTGCCGGGGCTGCCGACGGCGGTCACCGAGAGGTTGTCGAACTGGGCGGTGACGCCCTGCCCGGTGCCGTACCCGATCTGGCCGGCGACCCAGGTGGAGTCGTTGGCCGTGCCGACGGTGGTGCCGTCGATCGCGGCGGTGAGGGTGCTCCCGTTGAGCGTCAACGCCAGGGTGTGCCACCGCCCGGTGCCCAGGGCGGAGGTGTTGCCGCTGGCCAGGGTGCGCCAGTTGCCGCTGGTGTTGTTGCTCCGGATGGACCAGGCGCCACCGTCGGTGACCCGGAAGTAGTACCCGTTCATGTTCTGCGGGCCCTGGTGGTTGTAGGTGTTGCCGCGCCCGATGAGCTGCGCGTAGCCGGACTTCTCCAGCAGCACGTCCGAGGAGACCGTGTAGTTGCGCCAGGTCAGGTCGCCCAGCAGGGTGTACGGCTCGGCCTGGCCGGAGGTCCAGTAGATCGGCGCCTGCTCCGACATCTGGCGTACGCACTGCCCGGTGCGACCCGCCGCGCACCCGGCGATCTCGAACGAGCCCTGCTGGTCCATCAGGTAGCG
The DNA here is from genome assembly GCF_900091525.1 of Micromonospora matsumotoense. Classification (GTDB taxonomy): domain Bacteria; phylum Actinomycetota; class Actinomycetes; order Mycobacteriales; family Micromonosporaceae; genus Micromonospora; species Micromonospora matsumotoensis. Next base: position 43,724 of record NZ_FMCU01000006.1, on the reverse strand, counting down.
CGCCTCGCGGCCGGTGGCGTACGAGTCGAAGTTGTCGCTGTACGGCAGCTTCAGGTTGCCCTGCGCCGGGCTGGCCGCCGTGCCCTTGCCCTGCCCGCTGGTGGTGGTGATGCTGTAGACGTAACCGGGCTGGACGGTGAGCGAGAAGCGCCCCCCGTTCGGGGTGATGTCACCGCCCCGGACGAAGTGGTCGGCGGTGTTGTTCGACCGCACGTTCGTCGACCAGACCCGTACCGTGCCGGTGGACAGGCCGCCGGTGACGGTGAAGTCGAGGGTCTGCGCGGCGCCGGCGTCCATCGTCTCGATGACGGTGCTGTAGTCGCTGTTGTTGGTGGACTTCAGCGAGACGTAGCTGCCGTTGTTGCGGTTGCCGCCGAGATAGCCGCTCGACGCGTCGAGGTAGCGCCACCCCGGGGCGGTGAACTGGGTGGTCTGCGCCATCACCCAGGCGTTCTTGCCGATCGAGTAGGCGCCGGACCACGGCTGCTGGGCCACCGCCACACCCGTGGTCGCCCAGGGGATGTTGGGGGTGATGGCGGCGATGGCGGGCCAGTTGATGTAGCCGGTCATCTTGCCGTCGAGGTAGCCCCGGTTGATGCCCCGGGCGAGCGCCTGCGCGCCGGCGTTGTAGTCGTCGGAGCCGTTCTCGCTGGCCCACAGGGACTTGCCGGTGGACACCGCGTTGGTGGAGCTGGGGCAGTTGGTCTGGGCGCTGCGGTAGCCGCAGACGTAGTGGCTGCCGAAGACCTGGACGGCGCTGGCGAAGGCCGGGTCCCGCAGCGAGTCGTCGGCCGCGCCCCAACCGAAGTCGTCCGAGGCGACGATCTTCACGCTGCTGTAGCCGCGGGAGTTGAGGGTCGAGCGGAGGTTCTTGTACCAGGTGGTGTTGTAGCCCTTCTCGTTCCACCCGCCGAGGTAGTTGATGGTCAACCCGTGGGTGCCCGCGCAGTCCAGCCAGGCCACCAGGTAGTCGATCGAGTCGGTGGACCAGAAGTTGCCGTTGCCGATCCAGCCGGGTGCTCCCCAGGCCAGACCCGCCAGGGCGATGTTGGGGTTGCGGGTACGGGCCTGCTCCATCAGCCACCACTCGTAGCCCCGGTTGCAGTTGATGCTGCCCCGGGTGTGTTCGTGGCTGGGCTCCGCGCCGGAGGTGGAGTTGGTGTCGCCGCCGATCTCCACCTTCATCAGCTGCATGGCCGCGCCGTAGCCCGGCTTGAACAGGTAGTCCAGGATGTCGCTGCGCTGCGGCTCCGGATAGTCGATCAGCAGCCTGCTGTTGCCACCGCCGCCGCTGACCGCACCGATCCCGTCCAGCGCCCGGCCACCGGACCCGCCGTTGATCGTGATGGCGGTCGCCGCCTGGGCCGGTGCGGCGAACCCGGTCAGCACCGCCGCCGCCGTCACCACCACTCCCAGCACCGATGCGGTCAACCGACGCGGACGCCACGCGCTGCGCCACGGTCGGCGACGTGGGCCGCCGCCGCGCCGATGACTCTGTGCACTGAACATCTGACTCGCCTCCCCAGCCGGTCTCCGACCTCGAAGCGGTACGGCACACGTCGGACTGTCGCACCCGCGCAGGATGGAAATCGGCGACTATCAATGATAGGACGTCGTATGTTAGGCACCGCAGCGGTCGCCGGTCAACGCCCCTGTTCGGAGGGATTTATCCCGCCCTTTCTCTGATCAATCGCCGCGGGAATCCCAAAGAGATCAGATGAATGGTTGCCGGAGCACGGCATCAGGACCGTCACGGAAGCGACCGGTCGACGCCCTCGACGCCAGCGGGCGATCCGTGCGGGCCCGGCCCGCTGGGTGGCGGGACGCGGGGCGACGGACGGGCAACGACGCACGCCGCCGACCCGGCCGCCACCGGGTCGGCGGCGGCGCGGGTCGGCGGCGCGGCATCAGCGCCTGCGGACCGGTCAGCCCTACAGGACCAGTTGCGCCGGGGTCGAGCGGTGGGTGGTGGTGCCGTCACCCAACTGCCCGGACATGTTGTTGCCCCAGCACCACAGGCCACCGTCGGTGCGTACGCCACAGCTGTGGTAGCTGACGGCCAGGTTCTGCGTCCAGGTGGTCGCGGTGCCGACCCGGACCGGGGCGGACCGGTGGGTGGTGGTGCCGTCACCCAACTGCCCGAAGCCGTTGTTGCCCCAGCACCACAGGCCACCGTCGGTGCGCAGCGCGCACGACGAGTCGACGCTCGCCTCGACCCTGGTCCAGGTGGTGGCGGTGCCGACCTGGATCGGGCTGGTCTGGACGCCGGTGCCGCCGCCCACCTGGCCGTACCCGTTCTCACCCCAGCACCACAGGGTGCCGTCGGTACGGACCGCACAGGTGTGCGCGTGCCCGGCCGTCACGCCGGCCCACGTGGTCGCGGTACCCACCTGCGCCGGGGTCGCCCGGTAACCCAGGATGCCGACGCCCAGCTGCCCGTCCGTGCTGTCGCCCCAGCACCACAGCGTGCCGTTGGTCTGGACGGCGCAGCTGTGCGCGTAACCGGTGGTGACGCTCGCCCAGGTGGTCGCCGTACCCACCTGCACCGGGCTGGTCGCCCGGGAGGGGGAGGTGCCGACGCCCAGCTGCGCGTTGCGGTTCAGGCCCCAGCACCACAGCGTGCCGGCGGTCTGGACGGCGCAGGTGTGGTTGGCGCCGGCGCTGACGCCGGCCCAGGTGGTGGCGGTGCCGACCTGCACCGGGGTGCTCCGGCTCGTGGTGGTCCCGTCACCGAGCTGCCCGCTGTAGTTGCCGCCCCAGCACCACAGCGTGCCGTCCGCGCGGATCGCGCAGTTGTGGCTGGTGCCCGCGTCGACCCGCGACCAGGTGGTGCCGGTGCCGACCTGCACCGGGCTGGTCCGGTTGGTGGTGGTCCCGTCACCGAGCTTGCCACCGTAGTTGTCACCCCAGCACCAGAGCGTCCCGTCGGTACGGATCGCACAGGTGTGCAGGTCACCCGCGGCGACCTGGGCGACCGGCGCGGCGGCGAACGCCGCGTTCGACGTGCCCCGCTCCGCGACGCCGACCCCCGCGACGGCCGCACCCGCCGAGAAGCCCACGGCGAGGGCGGCGACCCCGAGGGACACCGCCGTCGCGGTGACGGCACTGCGGGCCGCCCGCCGCCATCGGGCCCACAGGCGACTGTTCTGCTGTTCGTTCATGTTCTGTTCTCCCCAGACAAACGTCGTTTTCTGCACGGTGGAGGCGGCATCGCCCCGGCGGGTCTCCATCGACCCACCGCGTACAGCAGTGACCCTATGCATTGAATGCAATCAATGCGAGATCCTGCCGGGCGATGCCGGACCTACCGCTACCCTCCGCTGACGTCCGTCGGGCTCAGCTTCGGCTCCACCGCTGTCCGGCGGCGCCGTTGCAGTCCCAGATCTGGGTACGCGTGCCGTTGGCCGTACCGTTGCTGACCACGTCCAGGCACCGGCCCGAGCCGACCGCGGTGATCGTGCCGTCGGCGTTGAGCCGCCACCGCTGGTTGGCCTGACCGTTGCAGTCCCAGATGATCACCGAGCTGCCGTTGGCGGTGGCGCCGCCGTTGACGTCCAGGCACTTGCCGCCGAAGACCCGCAGCTCCTGAGCGGCCGTCGAGGTCCAGCTCTGGTTGCTCTGCCCGTGGCAGTCCCAGATGATCGCCGCCGCGCCGTTGGTCTGCGTGCCGCCGTTGACGTCCAGACACCGGCCGGAGGACGTGTTCCGGACCGCGCCCGTGCCGGACGGCGGCGGGGTCGTCGGGTTGCCGGTCGGCGTAACCGTCGGCGAGACCGTCGGGGTCGGCGTCGGGTTGGTGCTGCCGAACTGGGTGAAGAACCGCCACACCTCGCCCTTGGTCCAGGTCCGCACGCCGCTGTCGCCGCCACCGTCGACCGGGCCGGGGGTGTGACCGCCGTCGAACGCGGCCCACACCACCGGGTAGCCGGAGCGGCAGCCGGAGTAGGTGGTGGTGATGTGGGTCAGGCTGCCGGCCCGGGGCTCGGGCGGGCTCTGCGCCGTACACCCGTTGTTGCGCACGAAGGTGTCGCGCAGCGAGCGTCCGGCGGAGACGTTGAGCACCGGGTCCCCGATGCCGTGGATCCCCATGTACGCGATCGGCTGGCCACCGCCGCTGCAGCCGCTGAGCTGCCCGCCGGAGTAGACCGCGACGGCGCGGAAGACGTTCGCCCGGGAGCAGGCCAGCGAGTAGCTCATCCCCCCGCCGTAGCTGAAGCCCAGGGCGAACAGCTGGGTCGTGTCGACGCACAGGTCGTTCTCGATCAGCCGGACCATGTCGTCGACGAAGGTGACGTCCCGGCCGCTGGGGTTGGCCCAGCCGTTGCCGTTGCCCTGTGGGGCCACGAAGATGGTGCTGTTGTTCGCCTGCTGGCGCAGGCCGTAGTAGGACCAGGCGGCCCCGTCCGACCCACCCCCGTCGACGTCGTTGGCGGTGCCGCCGTTCCAGTGGAAGCCGAAGATCAACCGGTACTGGTGGTTCCGGTCGTAGTTGTCGGGGATCCGGAGGATGAAGCTGCGGTTCTGGCCGCTGCTCTGGATGGACCGCTGGCCGCTGGTCAACGTGGGTGCCTTGCCGCACCCGGCGGTGGCCGCGGCCGCGGCGACGTCGGCCGCCGCCGCGGTGGTCAGGCCACCGGCGAGGGCCGTCGCGCCCACGGTCACGACGAGGGCCGCCGCCGCCGCGAGGGAACCAAGGATGGGTCTGCGCCTAGTCATGATGGGGCTCCTGCCACTCGGCATGGACTGCTTCAGGTACGTAGTCGACGGCGATCCCGACGGGTCACGCCCGACCGCTCCCGCTGACCGCACCCGCCAAGGACGGAACACCGGGAGACACTCGATGCGCTCACCACGCCGGCTGGCTCATCGCCGCGGCTGCCAGCCACTGGTTCCGCTGCCCAGGCAGGACCGACTGGTCGTCGAATCGATCGGTGGTCCACATCGCGCTCGCCCGAACGCCACCCGGTCGACCGCCGGTGCCGGAGCGCCGGGCTCGACGTCGAATCGATTCGGCAAGACCCTAGGTCGGAAAGTGAAATATGTCAATGCTGTGTCCTGCGGGTTGCGACCGGGATACACCGGCCCGACGACACGGGACCGCAGGCCACGGCACGTCGCCGACGGGCAGTGACAGCCTCCCCGTGGCGCACGTACCAGGGCGACACCCCATATCGCGCGACCGGCCGGGGCGGCCGAGCCGGCCGGGGACGATCGACGCGTGGTGGCTGCGCCGGGGCGGGCAGCACGACCCTCCCGATGAAGCCGCCCCGGGACCGGACAACGCCGGCCCCGGGGACGCCGGTCAGTTGCGCAGGCTCCACTGCTGGTTGGTGCCGCCGTTGCAGGACCAGAGGATGATCTTGGTGCCGTTGGCGGTGGCCGCGCCGTTGGCATCGACGCAGAGCCCGGACTGAACGTTGGTCAGGGTGCCGTTGGCGTTGAGGTTCCACTGCTGGTTGGTGCCGCCGTGGCAGTCCCAGATGATGACCGTGGTGCCGTTGGTCGTACCCGCGCCGTTCGCGTCCAGGCACTTGTTGCCGTACACGGTCAGTTGCTTGCCGGCGGAGTAGGTCCACTGCTGGCCGGCGCCGCCCGCGCAGTCCCACAACTGCACCTGGGTGCCGTTGGTGGTGCTGGCGTTGGGCACCTCGACGCAGCGGCCGGACTGGCCGCCCACCAGACGGCCGCCCTGCTGGCCGCTGCCGGTGCCCTGCTGCCGGACCAGCGAGCCCGACTCGGCCGACCGGTTGCCCTGCGCGTCCACCACGAAGAGCCGGTACTCACCCTGGTTGGCGGGCACGGCGATGGACGTGGCGGTGCCCGCCGCCCGGGTCATCGTCGGACCGGCGGTGAAGGTGGTCGTGCCGGCGGGGGCCAGCCAGACCGTCCTGGTCGCGTCACCGGTGCTGCGGATCGGGATCGACGCCGTCGCGCTGGTGACGAAGGTGCTGGCCGGCAGGACGTAGTTCGGCTGGGAGAGGTTGCCCGCCGGAATGATGTCCCGGAACGCGTCCTCCAGGCCCGAGTTCGCGGCGATGGCGTACGCCGGCGCCGGCCAGACATAGTCGGAGGAGACCAGAATGTCGCTGACCGTGCTGTTGGGCAGGTTCTTGTTGGAGACCTTGTTGATCGGGCCGTAGATCTGCGTGATGCTCAGGTCGTGCTTGCGCCCGAAGTCGTCGGAGTTGATCATCCAGGTGACGTTCTTGTCCACGCTCAGCACGTTGTCGCGGAACGTCATGTACGCCGAGCCCTCGTCCGGGTGCAGGCCGTACTTGTGACCGGACGGCACGCCCTGGAGATAGTTGTTGGTGATCGTCGTCCCCGGCTGGGCGCCCAGCGTGTAGATAGGTGCCGTGTCACTGAGCCGCTGCACGGTGTCGATGATGTGGTTGTAGCTGATGGTGTTGTTGCGGGCCGTCGTGGTGGGCCGGTTCGGCGCGATCGAGCCCGACGAACCGTCGAAGTTCCACCAGCCCCAACCGAGCGTGATGCCCGACCAGGGTGACTTCTCGATCCGGTTGCGCTGCACGGTCAGGGTGTCCACGAAGTACGCCGAGATGGGGCTGTGCCCGTTGAACAGCACCGCGCTGTCGTAGAGGTAGTTGTTCTTGATCTCGATGTTCTTGGGCAGCCCCTCGACCTGCGGCAACCACTTCTCCCGGTTGGTCGACGTGCCGTCGCCGATGTAGACGTGCTGGGGGTGGCCGACGGTGAGCGCGGAACCGGCGACGTCGTTGGTGAAGTTCCCGATCAACTGGCTGTTCTGCACGTCGTTGACCATGTTGATGCCGTTGATGCCGGTGTGCTGGACCCGGTTGCGCTCCAGGCGGATCCCGTCGGCGTTGTCCACCTGAACGATGCCGGGAGTGACGTCGATGTTGCGGTAGTAGTAATCGTGGAAGTTCCGCTTCGCGTACGCGGTCGCACTGACGTTCCCCTGCTGCGCCTGCTTGAAGGAGGAGCCGGCGACGTTGACCAGGTTCCAGTCGGAGTGCTGGACGGTGAGACCGGAGAACGTGATGTTGCGCGCGTGGCTGCTGGTAGACGTACCCGCGACCCGCAGCAGGGTGGTCACGTTGTTCGGCGCGAAGACCGACGCGGTGGACATGTTCTCGGCGCTGCTCTTGTAGTAGTAGAGCGTCTTGCTGCCCTTGTCGAAATAGAACTCACCCGGCGCGTCCAGGAACTCGTAGGCGTTCATCACCTTGTGACTGCCGCCCACCTGCGCGTTGCCGTTGAACGAGCCCTGGGCGATGGCGGCACCCGGCTGCTGGAACAGCGCCACCCGGTTCGCACCGTCGGAACTGGTGGTCACCTGGCGTACCCCCACGATGGCGGTGGTCCAGGTGGTCGCCGTCTCGATCTCGATGTCGTCGGCGTTGCGGGCGACGGCGGGAAAGTCGTTCAGGTTGTACTTGGCGCCGTCGCACTGCGACCCCGACTCCCAGGCCCACGCCGCCTGCCCGGCCGTGATGTTGTACGTCCCGTAGCAGCCCGCCGACCCGATGGTCTTCGACGCCATGAACGCCCGCTTGTCGTTGACATAGAGCGCCCGCAGTTTGTTGGCGCGATCCAGCGGCGCCTTCCAGATGTTTCCGCTGTGCTGGGTCCACCCGGTCACCGGCACACCACCGTCGAGCACCGGCGTCTCGCTGGGATAGGCGGAATACAAGACCCGGTATCCGTTACTGCCGGAGTCGCCCGCGCCGAACTCGACCGTGCTGGTCACCGGATATCTGCCACCACGGAGATAGACCTGGATGTCACCGGTCATGTTCACGTTAACAGTACGCACGGCGTCGCGCGCGCGTTGCAGCGTCTTGAACGGTGACTGGAGGGTGCCGGGATTGGTATCGCTGCCGTCTGGCGCGACATAGTAGGTCGCCTGCACCGCGGCCGACGCCGGCAGTTGATTCGCGAGCACTGCCGGGAGTGCGGCGGCGACGAGCAACGCGCCGGCCAGCAACGACCTTCGGGCGGTGGAGAGGGCTGATTTCACGTACCGTTCCTTTCGCATGCCACCGACAGACATGTCCGCTGGACAGTCGTCCTGGGGGTGCGACAGTGAACCCGCCATGCGAACACGGGCCGCCCGCGCCGGGAGGCAGGGGTGCTCCGGGCGGGTCGGCCGTTGGCGGGTTCCTGGGGAGATGCCGTGACCGGCGGCGGCAAGGTCCACGTTCGAGCGACAAGCATCAACCGGAGACAGTTCCCTGCCACCGGGAACTCCCGCCGCCCGCTCACCCGCTCTTGCCTGTGGTCACGGAATTCTGCCCCGAAGCGTATGCGTCAGACCCATGGGACGCAACCACCAATTGTCAACCACCTATGCGTAATCGTGACCGCAATGATCAGTCGCGAGGCCGGGCGGTGGGTCGGCACGCCAGCGGTGGCCCACCTGGCAGCCGGGTCGCGTCCGCGTCAGGTCCGCCGGCCGGGCCCGGCGTCGCGGCCCGACCGACGCGGGGGTGGACGTCCCCGGGACCTACCGGTCGTCGCGCCGACGACGCGCCCGCTCGAACTCGGCGACATCCGACGTCCACGGGCCGTGCTGTTCGAGTGCGGCGCAGCCGCCACGGACGAAGGCGCTCACCAGGGTCCGGTACCCGTGACGATCTTTATTGATACCGCCATCGCCATGCCGACGGCAATTCCGCCCCACGGCGTATGCCCCCGCGCCCGGGGTCGTCCCCGGTCGACAGGCAACGGCATCCGGCCGTCCGTGTGCCGGCTGTGGGCAGCTAGGGTCGAACCGGGTCCTGGTGCGGCAGCTCGTCCGAAAGGACCTTGAAGTAGCGCAACGGCGACCATGCCTGCCGGTCGCCGATGACATAGAGCCGGCGCTTGGCCCGACTCACCGCGACGTTGAGCAGGTTGGGCCTGCTCGACGCCCAACGGCGGGCACCCACCCGGTCCGGCGCACCGCCGAGCACCAGCACGACGATGTCGGCCTGCTTGCCCTGTGCCGTGTGGACGGTGCCGGCGACCAGACCGGGATACCGCCGGGCCCGCCTGCCGACCTCGCGGGCGACGTCCCGGAACGGACCGATCACCATGACCTCGGACATGTCGAAGTCCAGCTCGGCGAGGGTAGCGAGGATACGGTCGAGCTGCCGGCCCTGGTCGGGAATCCAGTGGCCCTGCGCGCCGGTGCCCGCGACGTCGATCCACTTCGACGGGGGCAGCGTCGGGTAGACGAGCTGGAAGCGGTCCGCTGCCCCGGTGCCGGTGCCATCGATCATCAGACCGCCGTAGGCGACCTGGTTGACGATGTCGAACATCGGCTGGTCGCAACGCCGGTGCACGGTCAGCGGCACACCCACCCAGGTCGGGTCACTGTCACCGTCACCGGCCAGCCAGGTGCCCAACGGCGTGAGCCGGTCGGCGAGGCGCTGGACGGAGGTACGGCTGGTCAGCCACTGCTCGTCCACCGCCTGCTCGGTCCGGATCGCCTGTTCGGTGCGGAACGGCAGGGTGGTGATCGGCTCCAGTTGCAACGGGTCGCCGACGACCACCGCACGCCTGGTGCGCCAGAGCGCCCCGACCGCGTTCTGTGGCGTCGCCTGTCCAGCCTCGTCGATGAGCAGCCAACCGAGCGCCTCCCTGCCGAGGTGACCGAACACCCGGTCGTACGAGGCGAAGGTGGTGGACACCACAGGTACCACGAAGAAGAGGCTCTGCCAGGCCGCCACCGCCGCATCGGGGGCCAGACCGGTGGGGGCGTCGCCGCCTACGAGATCCATCGCGGCCTGCAGGTTGCGTCGCAGCCGGGTGGCGTTGTGTCGCAGGAACGCCTTGTGCAGCGCCAGGGCCGCCAGGAACAGGTCGCTACGCGCCTCGTTCCACTCCCTGTCGGTCCAGAGCGCCGCCGACTCCCGGCGCTGGCGGTCGGCGTGCCATTCGGGGTCGGGAAAGTGCCGGCCGAGCGCGCTCGCCGCCCGCCCCAGCCGCGCCTCCAGGGCGGAGAGATCGGCCTCGGCCGCCCGGATCGCGTCCTCGGCCGCACGGTGGGCCAGGACGGCCGTGGAGAGTTCCTGTTCCGCCAACGCCACCGTCCGCCGGGCCGCGGTCAGTGGCGCGTGGTCGACCCGCGGCTTGGGTATGCCCGCCGCCAGCATGCGTCGGATCTCGTCCCCCTGCCGCCGGGCGGTGTCCACCGCCCGCTGTACCACGTCGATCTCCACCTGCACGGCGGCCCGCTCCGCACGGGCCGCGTCCAGCGCGACCTGGGCCTGACGGACCCCGGCCAGGAGCTGACCGTCGTAGTACGACCAGCGCCGTTGTGCCTCGCCGAGGGTACGCAACCACTCCCATGGGCCGGGCTGCGCCCGTTGGTGCGCCGCCTGCGCGGTCAACCACCGGCTCAGCTCCGCCTCACTCGACCACAGGGCCCGCTCGGCGGTGGCCCTGCGGCCGGTGCTCAGGTGCTCGACCTGGCGCTCGGCCGTCGCGAGGGTCTGGTCGGCAGCCGCCGCGCGATGGCGGGCGTCCCGTTCGGCTTCGGCCTGGAGGGCCGACGCGATCCGGTCGGCCTCGGCCACCCGCTCGCGCTCGGTGTCCAACGCCGCCCCGTGGCGACGCCGTGCCGACTCGACCGAACCCGCCGCCACCTTCACGGCGTGGCGCAGGTCGGCAAGGTAGATCTCGGGATGCTCCCGGCGCTCGACGTCGCGGTACACCTCGGCCCGCTCCGTACGCACCGCCTCGACCCGTGCCTCCGCGGCACGGAACCGCGACACCGCAGTCGACCACGGGACCTCCGGGCTCGTCTGCTCGTACCCCTTCAGCACCGACAGCAGGCCGTACCAGGTGTGGCCCTCGTGGGATCCCTTCCGGGGCTCGTCCGGGGTGTGGTACCAGAACGTGCTGACGAACCGGCTCCGGTTGGCCTTGTTCCCCAGCCGCGCCGCGACCAGGGCCCACGCCCGCTCGGCGACCTGCGGTTGCTCGGCGTCCGGCTGACCGGCCAACAGTGCCGTGGCGATGTCGGGAAAGTAGTCGGCCGCTGCCGCCCGTTCCCGCCACGAGTCGTCGATCGCGTCGGCGGCGGGAATCTCGTCGGTGACGTTCTGCACGGCACCGTTGTTGGCCGAGGCGACAACCATCTCGAAGCCCGTGAGGTCGGGCTGCCACACGTCGACGACCCGCGTACGTTGTCCGGTGCTCCAGCGCAGCTGCCGTCCGGTGAACGCCCGGGCCGGGTCGGTCAGCGCGGCCAGCCGCCGAGCCCGCTCGACGACGAGCGCCGCGACGAGGTCGCGCAGCATCGTGGTCTTGCCGGTGCCCGGCGGGCCGTTGACGCCGAGAATCCCGGCGGTCATGCCCAGGGCGGTACAGACGGCCACCTGCTGGTTGAGCGCGAGCGCGTGCTCGGGATGGCTGGGCCACCGCCCCGCCGGCACCGCCCGTGGTGCCGTCGCCGCCAACACGGCGTCGATCCGGTCGCGCACGTCCACCCGGCCAGCGGTGGCGAGGTCGGCCTCGGGCCGCAGATAGTCGCGCAGCGCGACGCCGACGTCGCCCTTGGCGATCTTCTCCGCGACCCGCTCCAGGTCGTACATGATGAAGCTGTTGAGAAACGCGTGGCCTGCGGCGCTGTCCGGGTTGCGACGGGCCACGAGCTGGCTCTTGATCCGGATATCGGTACAGGGCAGGGCTGCACCGACCCCGGCCACCCCCAGGGCCAGATCCAGGCAGCCGGCGAGCAAGTCGTGGTCCACCACCCGCGGAACCATCTGCGGCGCATGGTCCTCCGTACCGTTGGTGGTCACGGTCACCACTTCCTGGAGCGACTCGTGGAGATCCTCGGTGGCGGACTCGAACCGCGCAAGCCAGTCGCCTCTGGCTCGCCTGTCCCGCACCAACCGGCCGGTCGCCCAGGCGCAACTCGACAGCACCAGCGAGTCGAGCAACACGTGCCCGTGCTCGTCGACCGTCAGCGCGACGACGGCGCTCTCCCCCGCCGGCCTTTCGTCGTAGCTGTCCGGGTCCGGTTCGAACACCCGGGACAGCACCTCGAACAGTTCGTCGAGACGGTGGATGCCCAGATACACGACGTGTCGCCAGGTCTGGTTCGGGCGCAGCTTCCACCGCGAGAGCTCGTGACCCGCCTCCCACGGCAACGGCTGTCCCGGCTGAACCGCGAAGACCAACCGGTCCCGGCTGACCCGCTCGACGCTCTGCGGACTGAACATCTCCACGGTTCGCCAGAACCTGACAACCTCTGCCTGTGCGGCCTGCGCGCTCCGTCGCAACACCACTCCGATCGTCGATCAGATCGTGCCCGGGCGGAGGATCGTATCGTTCGCAGAACGCCGACGGGCACCCGACGGGGCTCCCGGACGGGGCTCCCGGACGGGGCCCGGCTCTTGGTCGACCACTGTCCTTGTCGGTGCCGCCCTCGTCCTGTGTCGACAGTTCTCCTCCGTGCCCATCGTGACCGGGCCCCGCACGATGAAAGCCTCATTGTTAGGGGATTCGCTTTCGCGCCGGGATGGTAGAAACGAACCGACCGACCGGTGTGCCCAGCGGAGGGTGAATGGGTGTCTGACATCGCGGACCCGAGCCGGCATCTCGTCCTCACCATGGACGTGGAGCGGTACAGCGGGCGGGACAACGTGCTCCAGTGGCGTGTCCAGCAGGCCCTGCCGAGGATCATGCAGCGGGCCCGGGAGAAGCTGGGCCCGATCGGCGTCCACGAGGGCCTGGTCCACCTCGACGGCGACAACGGCTTTCCCGGCGAGGCCGTCGTCACGGCCTGCCGGCTGGTCGACTCTCCGCAGCTCAAGGCCGCCCTGCGACGGTTCCCCGACGCGCAGGTCGCACTGATCGTGTCGGACCGGCTCTACCAGGATGTCAGCCGGCACTACGGTGACCCACGGCCGGCGCACTTCCTGCGAGTGACCGCCGGCCTGCCGGAGAAGAGCGCAGAACAGCCTCTCCCCGCCACCGCCCCGGTCCAGCCATCCGCCGGTGGTCAGACCTTCCGACACATCACGGCGCACGGGCCGGCGGCGTTCGGCAACGGCAACGTGATCACCACGTACGGTTCCGCCGGCGGCGCGACCCCGCACCGGCCCTGACGATGGCGCAGGACCATCCCCGCACCGACCAGGTGGCACCGTCACCCGAACCGGGCACCGGCATCCACCAGGCCAGCTACTCCGGGATCACCACCCACGGGCCGGCCGCCTTCGGTAACCACAACATCGTCAACCAGGTCAGCTACCGGAGCGCCCCGCCCACGCACGCCGACGACGTGCTGGTGTCGAAGGCCCTGGAGGCTCTGGCGGGACAGGTGGAGACAGAGCGACGGCGGGACGAGGAGCGCAGCCAGGTGCTGCGACGCCCGCTGCCCGTCCGCTGGGCGGTGACCGCCGCCGGCTCGGCGATGGCCGACGTCGACCGGTCGTCGATCGGGGTCGCCGACGACCGGCTCCCGGCTGGCGGGTTGGACGACCTCGCCGGTCTGCTCGCCCGGCGGCTACCGCACCGACGGCTGGTGATCCTGGGTACGGCCGGTGCGGGTAAGACCGTGCTGGCCACCCGACTCGTGCGCGGTCTGCTCCGGGAGCGCCTGGCCGGCCAGCCGGTCCCGGTGCTGCTGCCCGCCGACACCTGGCACCCGGGTGAGCAGCACCTGCGGGAGTGGATGGCGCAGCGGCTGACCCAGGACCATCCCCACCTGGGGACACCGGCCCCGGGCCGCTCGCGCACCCGTCGGACGATGGCCACCCACCTGATCGAGAGCCGGCTGGTGCTGCCGGTCCTTGACGGGTTGGACATGATCGGCGACGGGCTGCTCGGCACAGCGCTCAGCGAGCTGAACAGCCTCGGCACCGGAGAGCCGCTTGTGGTGACGAGCCGCATCGAGCCGTACGAGGGCGCGGTCCGGATCGCCGGCTGCGGGCTGTCCGGGGCTGCGGTGGTGGAGGTGCTGCCCCTCAGGCTGACCGAGGCCCGGAACTACCTCGCCCCCGCAGGCGAAACCGGGCGGTGGAACCGGGCCTTCGCCGAGTTGACGAACGACCCGGACGCCCCGCTCGCCCAAGCCCTGCGGACGCCACTGATGGCCTGGCTGGCCCGCACCATCTACACGACAGCGGCACCCACGACCGTCACCGCCGACCCGGCCACCACCGTCGCCGATCCGCAGGAACTGGGCGACCGGGCCCGTTTTCCGGACCGGAACGCCATCGCCGACCATCTCATCGACGGTCTGCTGCCGGCGGTCTATCCGGCCGAGCCGACCCCGACCAACCGCCGGGACTCCGACGAACGGTGGCACCGTCAGGATGTGGAACGGGCGCTGATCTTCCTGGCCCGGCACCTGTGCCGGAACGACACCCACGAGATCGCCTGGTGGCGACTCGACCGCGCGGTCCGGCACCAACGAACCCTGTGGACCCCGCTGCTCATCGCGCTCTACGGACTGTTCTTCGGGCTCGGGCACAGCCTGACCGCCGGCCTGGCGATGGGGACGGTCCTGGGCCTGATCGGGGCGAGCCGGCGGGCCCGCACCAAGCTGGGCTGGGTCGCCAGCGAGACCCCGTACCGCACGAAGATGAGCTTCCGCCGGCTCCGGGCCACCCTCTGGTACGTCCTCGTCTCCACCACGAAGCTGGCCGTGCCGCTGCTGGCGGGGCTGGTCCTGCTGTCCGTGCCGGAACCTGGTCCGCTGGTCATCACGGCGGGCGTGCTCCTGCTGGTGACGACAGCCGTTCTACTCGTCCGGCAGACCTGGCCGCGCAGAGAACGCGACCTGACCCGGGAACTCGTGGTGCCTGCCGATCCCTCCCGCGCCGTCAGTCCGACCTCGACGTTGCGCGGCGACCGGGCGGCGGCACTGATGGTCGTGCCGCCGACGATCCTGCTCGGCGCAACGCCGGCGATCCTGTTCGGCACCGTTCGCCCGATGCTGGCCGCGACCGCGTTCGTCATCGGCTGGATCGGCGCTAGCGCCTGGGCCAGGTGCACGGTCGCCCGGGCCGTCCTCGCGGCCCGGGGGCACCTGCCGTGGCGGACCATGGCCTTCCTCGACGACGCGGTAGACCGGGGCGTGCTGCGGCGGGTCGGTGCCACGTACCAGTTCCGGCACCCCCGGCTCCGCGACCGGCTGGCCGAGCATCCCGGTAGCCGCTCCGCCTGGTGCTAAGCCAGCAGTCGAAGATGCCCGCCGGACGGCGCGCCAGGTGCACCGCTGTAGGCCTCAGTCCGTGTGGCACGGAACGGTCCAACGGCTCCCGAGCACCCACCGAGACACCGAGCCCCGTAACGTCCCGCCGCCGCAGGAACTCACCGATCGGGCGACCGTTCCAGACCCCCGAACTCCACCAATCAGGATCCACCTGCGAACCCACGACCACCCCGATCGCACGACGACCCAGCTTGCCAGCACAGCGCATCGACACCGTCACGACAAGTCAAAGACGGGTCGGCTCGACGGACCCACCACAGATTCGGGGCACACTGCGGCATCCGGAACCCCCACGATGGGCCCCACGGTGTTCCGCGAGAGACCACCCCACAGGGCCTGAGCACCACGACCTCATTCCTTCACCGGAGTGCCCTCGCCCACCCGTACGGTGGAGCCGTGGACCGGATCGCCATCATCGGCTGCGGCGGCAGCGGCAAATCCACCGTCGCCCGAGAACTCGCCCGGATCCTCGACGCCCCGCTCACCCACCTGGACGCGCTCTACTACGACGAGAACTGGACGCCGCTGCCCACAGCCGAGTTCGCCGCCCAACAGGAGAAACTCGTCACCCGCGACCGCTGGATCATCGAGGGCAACTACGCCGGCACCCTGCCCATCCGCCTCGCCGCCGCCGACACCGTGATCTTCCTCGACCTACCCGCCACCGCATGCCTGCGGGGCATCCTCCAACGCCGGCGGCGCTACCGGGGCGGCCAACACCCAGCCGACGGCGTCTACGACCGGATCACCTGGAACTTCCTCCGCTACATCCTCGGCAACCGGCGCACCATGCGAGCCCGCATCCGCGCACTGCTCCATGATCACGGGCCACACGTCCGGCTGATCACCCTCACCAGCCGACACCACGCCAACCGGTTCATCGACCACACACGACGGGCAATACAACCGGGAACCTGACCGAGGCCGTACACCACGACCGCACCGCGTCCCGACAAACGGCGACCGGTCCAACGGCTCCCGAGCACCCACCGAGACACCGCGCCACGAACAGAAACGCCAAAAGACTCCAACCCAGGGTGAAACCCCACGTCAGAGCCTTTTTGGTGGTGCGCCGCCAGGGACTCGAACCCCGAACCCGCGGATTAAGAGGTTGATCTTGGTCGAGTCGTCTGGTCCAACGAGGTCGCGTGAGTCCATCTGTTCGCGGTCAGGCCCCAGCTTCACGAGACGGTGTCCAGCTCAGTCCGTCGCGCGTTGGCCCCGTCCCATCGCGCGCGAGCACCCACGGAGACACCGCATGGATCATCACCAACCAGCTGGCCAAGGATCACGGTAGGCCCTGGACCATCCTGGCGCAGAAGCACTCACACGGACCGGGCCCACTCTCACTCGTCAATCGGCGGGGTCACGCGTGCCTGAACGTCCTACAACGACAGTCGGTCGATCCATGTCTCGACGCATGGGCGGCACCTAGAGTGTTGCGGTGCTGACCCTCGGCGTCGACCTCGCGGCGGCGGACAAACGTACGGCGATGGCGACCATCGAATGGCTGTCGGACCGCGCAGTGGTGCGAGACGTGGCCCTCGACGTCGGCGACGCCCAGATTGTCGAGGCCAGCCAGGACGCGGACAAGGTCGGGCTGGACTGCCCACTCGGCTGGCCGGAACCCTTCGTCGCGCTCGTCACGGCCCACCGGTCCGGCCACGTCGCCGTCGATGACGGCGATGCTGCGCGGTGGCGGCGTCGTCTGGCCTACCGGTTGACCGACGAGGTGGTACGCGAGACGACCGGCATCATCCCGCTCAGCGTGGCCGCGGACCGCATCGCTCATGCCGCTTTCCGGTGCGCCGGGCTGTTGGCGATGCTGGCCGCCGCCGGCCAGGACGTCGACCGTTGCGGCGACGGCAAACTCGTCGAGGTCTACCCGGCCGCGGCCCTGTGCCGCTGGGGTCTGACGTACCGCGGTTACAAGGGACGGGGCCAGAAGACGCAGCATGCCGACCTCGTGACCACGCTCTGCGCGGCCGCACCCTGACTGGAACTGGGCGCTTCCGAGGCACTGTGTCGACGCAGCCACGACGCCTTCGACGCGGTCGTCGCGGCCCTCAACGCACGTGCCGCCGCCATAGGCAGAGCGACCCGACCCGACGACGAGCAACGGCAGACCGCAGGAGTCGAGGGCTGGATCGCCCTGCCCACGAGACCGCTCAACGACCTTGTAGACGGCACCGAAGCCGGCGGGAGGCGCTCATGACCTCGGGGCTGAGTTGGCTGGGCCGGGCCTGCCGATTCCGGGCATCGACCAGCTGCGCAGGGCTTCGTCGCAGCGGGGCGTCCCATCAGGCATCCGGCTGCCACGGGGTCGGAAACGCAGCGAAAGTTGTCAGCGGCCGCGACTACGCTACGTGGGCATTCGATCAACGAAGATCAACCTAGGAGAGAGACTAAATGCGCGTCACCAAGGCGCAGATCTCGAAGTACAAGAGCGTCACCGACTCCGGCGAGTTCGCGGTCAACGACCGCCTCACGGCGCTCGTGGGCAAGAACGAGGCTGGTAAGACCGCCGTCCTAGAGGCCATCTACCGCTTCAACCCCCTGGCGAGCGGTCACCCGACGACGTTCGATCCGCTGCGGGATTACCCCCGCAGCAGCTACAACCGCGAAAAGGCTCAGATCAGCGCCGTTGAGCCGATCCAACTGACGTTCGCGCTCGACCCGGACGACATCGCCGCCGTCGAGGCCACGTTCGGCAAAGGCTCGGTGATTGCTAACCACGTGAGGGTCGCCCGCCGGTACAACAGCACGACCACCTACTGGAGTTCGCCGGTTATTAGCGAGGCCAAGGCGATCGGGCACCTGGTGGAGAAGGCCGGGCTCGACCGGGGCAAGTACGCCAAGCAGACGCGTGGGGCGACGATCGCCGCACTCCGTGCCGAAGAAGAACCACCGGCAGCGGCGGCGGAACTGGCCGGCGACCTGGAAGACCGCGACCTTGTGAGAGAGGCCCGGACTATCCTGGTCCGTCGACTTCCGAAGATCCAGTATTTCGACGAGTACAGCGTGCTACCGGGCAGCGTCTCGATCGAGCGCCTGCAGAAGGCCGCTGAGGACGAT
This sequence comes from Micromonospora matsumotoense, assembly GCF_900091525.1. Classification (GTDB taxonomy): domain Bacteria; phylum Actinomycetota; class Actinomycetes; order Mycobacteriales; family Micromonosporaceae; genus Micromonospora; species Micromonospora matsumotoensis. The sequence goes on along the minus strand of NZ_FMCU01000006.1, from coordinate 25,450 downwards.
CTCAGCCCGGGCGAGCGCACCGCGCTGGCGCTGCTGCGGCTGGCCGGCGTTGACAGTGAGGAGTTCGCCGAGGCGGACTACGAGGCCCGGAAGGCGTCGCTGGAGGCCGCAGCCAACCAGCTCACTGACGAGCTGTTCGAGTACTGGACGCAGAACGACGGCCTGTCCGTCGAGCTCGACATCGAATCGCGGCCGGTGCCTAACCGGCCGGGGCAACCGGAGCCGTGGCTGCAGATCCGGGTGCGCAACGCGACCCACCGGGTCACCCTCAACATGGCCGAGCGGTCCAAGGGCTTCATCTGGTTCTTCTCGTTCCTGGCCGCGTTCTCGGAGTACGCCGAGGAGGACCGCCGGGTAATCCTGCTCGACGAGCCGGGCTTGAACCTGCACGCCAAGGCTCAGGGCGACCTGTTGCGCTACATCGACGAGCGACTGGCCCCGGAGCACCAGGTCATCTACTCCACCCACTCGCTGTTCATGATCCAGCCGCGGCACCTGGTGCGGTGCCGCACGGTCGAGGACCTCCCGAAGCAGGGAACCAAGGTTAGCGAGGACGTGTGGGCCGCGCGGCCCGAAACTGTGTTCCCGCTGCTCGGCGCCCTGGGCGTGGACATGTCCCAGGCGCTGATCGTCGGCCCGGATCAACTGGCCGTCGAAGGCCCGGCCGACGTCGCCTACCTCTCCGTCATGAGCGACCTCGCGCGGGAGAAGGGCAAGACATCGCTCGATCCTCGGTGGACCATTACTCCTGTCGGCGGGCTCGACAAGATCCCGACGTTCGTCGCGCTGCTGCGCGCCAGCGACCTGAACATCGCGGTCGTCATGGACGTTGCCGCCGGCGGCAACCAGAAGATCACCAACATGGTGCAGCGCGGGCTGCTGGCCCAAGAGCACCTCATCCCGCTGACCGACATCACGGGCGCGGCGGAGGCGGACATCGAGGATCTGTTCGATCAAGGTTGGTACCTGAAGCTGCTCAAGGAGAGCAAGGTAGGGGTCGTCGCCAAAAACAAGCTGACCGGCGGCCGCATCGTCAAGCAGGTCGAGGCCGTCCTCGGCTCCCGCTTCGATCACTACCAGCCCGCCAGCTACCTCATGCGCACGGCCACCAAGCTACGCGACGAGGTGGACGACGCCACCATCGACCGGTTTGCACAGCTGTTCGCCCGGATCAACAACCTGCTCAGCACGTAGCCCGCCCGTGCCTCGGCGTCCGCCCTGGCCCGGACGCCGAGGCACGGCCCGACGCCGCCGGCACGTCGAATCAGGGCCGGAATTCGTGGACATGCTTTTCTCGCTCGATAAGCCAGCAGCGAACCCTGAGCTGGCGTTGATCCATGGTTCGCAGTCCCAGCACGTCCCACCAGTCCACGTTTGCCGGACTTATCTGGCCCGCATGCAGTGGATGATGCCGAAGGGGCCGCCTGTCTATGGGCAGGCGAGCACCCGCGGGGAGCATCCCTGCCTCGCTGGGGTTATCCATCGTGTGTGCTCAATGGCTTGGCTTCTTCAACAGCAATGGGAACAGCGAGTCGCGTAGCCGCTCCGTGACCTCGACAATCTCCCGGTGTAGCGCGACCTTGTCATCAAGAGCGCTCATGGTATCGCCGATGGTTTCTTGCACTGCGGGCGGCGGAACCAGGACCGGCAGGGTCCGGAGGGTGCTTAGCGTTAGCGTTGGCACGGTGGCTGTAGATGCGTTCCTGGCGATCCAGTCACGGACCGCCGGATGCCGCATGTAGTGCAGCAGATACCGGGATTCGACAGATGGTTCGGGACGTAGCCGAAAGCAGGCCGTCCCGGTTACCCATCCTTCATGCTCCGGGCCCGCGAGAGCCTGCTTGCCGAGATCCCCGGTCCGCACGCAGATCAGGTCACCAGGAATCAGTCGATACCGATCCAGTCGAGCGGATGCCTCAGCCGTCACCAGTACGGTGCCGCTATCCGCGATGCGCCCATACATCAAGTGCTTGGGTGCGACGACTTCGACTGGTACACCATCGGTGTCGACCGGCCGGATCATGCTGTTCGACGGGCCCGCTACCACGTCACATGCCTCGGCTAGCGGTATCTCCCGCCAGCCGGCCGGGGCAGGACCGACCAGAAAGCTCACAGGGAAAGCTCCTTTAGGTGTTCCTCGATGGTCCGATCGATATGGGCAGCTTGCTCGGCCAGCTGGTCGAGTCGCCGCGTCAATTCGCCCACCTCTCGGGCTCGCGTCCGCAAGTCTGGCGCCTCGTTGATCGACGGGATGTAGGCGCGGGGGTTCAGCCGATACCCGTCGCTGCGAAGTTTCTCAATTGGCACCGCAGCGACGAAACCTGCAACCGGGTCAAGCGAGTGTTCCCGCCAATCGCGGTACGCATCAACGATCCTGTCAATGTCCGTGGGGCCGAGGGTTCGGCGGCGCTGCTGAATGCTGCCGAGTTCGTTTGCATCGATGAACAGCACCTCAGCGGGGCGGGGGGTGGGCGAGCGCTGCAGAAGCCATAGCGTGACTGGGATATCGGTGCCGGCGAACATCTGACCTGGTAACGCGATGACGGCCGAGACCACGCCGTCGTCGAGCATCGCCGCCCTGATATTCCGCTCCTGTGTGTTCTCCGAAAGCCCAGCACCATAGGGCATTACCACTGCCGCTCGGCCACCGGGTTTGAGCGAGGCGATGACGTACTGCAGCCAAGCGAAGTTGCTGTTGTGTGCCGGTGGCGAACCGTACCACCACCGCCCACGGAACCGATCATCGCCGATCCAGTTCGGCAAGTTGAACGGCGGATTCGCCGTTACCACGTCGTACTCATTGTCCGCTGCCCCGGTTGGCAGGCTGTCGACAACGCTTGGCAGCACCTGTGGCGTTAGCCCTCTCAGACGCAACTGCAGGTACGCCAACGCGCACGACCGCAACGAGTAGTCGGAAATTGTCACCGCCAGCCGGTCGAGGGCCTTACCCTGCCGCATCAGTCGATCGACAATCGCGGTGAGAAATCCACCTGCTTTACAGCAGGGGTCGAGGATCTGGTCGTCACCTGTCGGGTCGAGGAGCCCAGCGGATAGTTCCGTGATGGCCCTAGGAGTGTGGAACTCCCCGGTGCCCTTGCGGGTCGTCAACCCGCCCACCCGCTCGAGTACCGCACTGAAAACTTGGGCAGGGGGCGCTTGACCATCCGGGTCAAGCCGGTTGACCACCTCCACGAGCGGTGCCAACTGGCGCATGTCATCAGCTTTGCGCACCGAGTCCAGCAAAGGACGAAGAAGCGCAGGACTCTCCCTGTCTGCCGACAGGTCGGAGCGAAGCGCCTGCTCGGCGTCCGAGGCACCGCTAACCAACGCCTGCCATGCGGGGCGGCCTCGCAGGTATAGCAGGACGAGCACGACATCGCCCAACTCGCTGACACTCAGCAGCCCACGACATCGATCGAAGCCGTGCCAGATCGCCTCGTTAATCCGCCCCACTGCCGCGTCTACCGTCACTGGTGAAGGGGTGAGCTCGCCCGGTCCGTAGCTCATGCGTCCCGCTCCTCGTTCCGCTTGTCCTTCGAGCCTCTCCGGTGCGAAATGATCCGCAGCCAGAGGTTAAGCAGGTCCTTCGAATCCCGCGGCAGTATCCGATGCGCCAGCGCGAGGAGGAACGCGCCGACGAAGACCCACCACGGCGCGTCGGCCAACGCCACACCGACCGGTGCCACTACGCCGGCCAACGCCCCAGGTGCCAGCTTGGCAATCATCGGAGCCCGCCAGACAGTCGGAGGTTTCGGCAGTTCGGAACGCCGACAGCCACGTGCCCCCCAGCCGGGGACCTCATTACATCCAAGAGTGCACCCCCTCGTCGGTAGATGATTCTACAGTAGACGCGTATGACTCTGCGCGTCAACACGCGCAGGGATATACGCGTCGCCTGAGAGGCCTCTGGATGGTACGGACTGGCGCATCGGCGCAAGCCGGGGGCAGGGAGACCGCGAGATTACTGAGAGCACGGAGTTCACCGAGAGCGTGGAGTCCACCCTTGACTCATCACCCAACGCTCTGACTTCGACCCCATCGACGGCAAGCGAGGAGTGAACGCGGCGACTGGTGTTGACGCCGCCCACCCGCATCTGACGCTTCTCACACCTTGACTCAGTCCACTATCGGACAGCCACGGAAACGTGTGCCAGCCTCGTGTCCACTAAGGTCTCCGCATGGCTCCCTCGATCGCCAATGCGGCTCTCTCGCCAGCAGGTGGCATCCTTCTGGTTCCTGGGCCGGGACAAGTGGTCGAGGTTCGCGGGTCGACCTGGGCAGTGGCGCAGGTCAAGCCACAAGGACTGCCGCGCAGCCCGGCGGACGAAGCCGTGGCCTCGCTGAACCACGCGGTGACCCTCCAGGCGCTCGACGAAGACCGGCTGGGTGAGGAGCTGACGGTCGTCTGGGAGCTGGAGGTCGGCCATACCGTCACGCCCGCTCAGGGACTACCGACGCAGGTCAACCCGGATGCCTTCGATGACCCGAGCACCCTCGCCGGGTTCGTCGACGCGATGCGCTGGGGTGCGGTGACCTCGGCGGACGACCGTAGCGTGCAGGCGCCGTTCCACAGTGGTGTGGCGGTGGAGGCTTACCAACTGGAGCCGCTGCGCCGGGCACTGTCCTCGCCCCGGACGAATCTGCTGCTGGCCGACGATGTCGGTTTAGGCAAGACCATTGAGGCCGGCTTGGTGGTGCAGGAGTTGCTGCTGCGGCATCGGGCGCGTACCGCGGTCGTGGTGTGCCCGCCGAGCTTGTCCCTGAAGTGGCAGGACGAGATGCGGGACAAGTTCGGTCTGGATTTCACGATCATCAACAGCGAGATGATGCGGGAGGTACGGCGCCGCTACGGCCTGCACGCGAACCCGTTCCAGCTCTATCCCCGGGTGATCGTCAGCATGGCGTGGCTGCCGCAGGTGCGCGCCCAGCGGATGCTGCGTGACGTCTATGCGCAGGCGGCGAGTACGAAGAACGCTCGGCGGTACGCGTTCGACATCTTGATCGTGGACGAGGCGCACCATGTGGCGCCGGCCAGCCCGTCGGCGATCGGTGGTGGGCGCGGCTACGCCGTTGACACGCAGCGCACGATCGCGGTCCGGGACCTGGCGGACAAGTGTGAGCATCGCCTGTTCCTCAGCGCCACCCCACACAACGGGCATCCGGAGTCGTTCACGGCGCTGTTGGAGATGATCGATTCGCGCCGGTTCAGCCGTGGTGCGCTGCTGGACGAGCGGGCGTTACGCGAAGTGACGGTTCGGCGGTTGAAGTCGGACCTGCCGGAAAAGGGCTTCCGCCCTCGGGAGCTGCGGATCATCCCGTTCACGCCGCGCGCAGACGAGCAGGAGATGTTCACCCTGCTGGATCGGATTCTCACCGAGAGTGCGAAGGCGAACGGGACCGGCGAGTCCGGTGACATCACGGCGATGCTGTTCAAGAAGCGGTTCTTGTCGAGCCCGTGGGCGTTCGGCATGACCTTGCAGTCGTACCTGGCCGCGCGGTCGGTGGGCCAAGCGCCGACGGACTGGGACTACGACGACATCCTCGGCGAGGGGCAGGCCGACGAGGAGGAAGGCCTGTGGGAGCAGGACGAGGCGACGGCCCTGCGGCACAGCAAGTCCACCGACCCGCTGGTCGCCGCCGCGCCAGGCGAGTTGCAGCGACTGGCCGAGTGGGGGCTGAGCTTCGAAAGTCGACCCGACTCTCGCCTCGATGAGCTGATCACGGCCCTGGATGCAATCTGCCGACCGGGCGGGTTCTGGTCCAACGAGCGCATCGTGGTGTTCACCGAGTACGCCCACACGCTGGAGTGGGTACACCGGGTGCTGGTGCAGCAGGGCTACGGAGACGTACTGGAGATAATTCAGGGGCAGACGCCGACCGACGAGCGCGAGCTGATCCGCGAGCACTTCACCACCGAGCCGTCGCCGAAGAACCCTGTGCGGGTGCTGCTGGCCACCGACGCCGCCGGTGAAGGCATCGACCTGCAGGACCACTGCCACCGGCTGATCAACCTGGACATCCCGTTCAACCCGTCACGGTTGGAGCAGCGCATCGGCCGGATCGACCGGTACGGACAGCAGCAGACCCCGCTGGTGTTCCAGTTCTCCCCGGACCGCTCGGCGACCCTGTACGTCGCCGACATGGAGTTCATGGGCCGGATCGCCCGCAAGGTGGTGACGGTCGCGCGTGACCTCGGATCGGTCAACCAGGTCATCGCCGACGAGATCCAGGACCACTTCACCCGCTCCTCCGCCGGACGGCGTAAGAAGGCCGCGCTCGACGGCAACGCTGTGATCAACAAGGCGCTGGCCGGCGGGTTGGACCTGAACAGCCGGTTGACCCAGTTGGAGAAGGGCTACGCCGACAGTCGGGTGGAGCTGCACCTGGAGCCGGAGAATTTGCGGCGGGTGGTCGACACCGCGCTGCGGATCAGCCACCAGCCGCCCCTGGTGGTGGCCGGCGACGACCGGACCGACGCAGCCGTGTTCACCCTGCCGCCGCTCGGTCCGGCCTGGCAGTCGACGTTGAAGGGCCTGGACACCCGCTCCGAGCCGGGCGTGTTGCGGCCGATCACGTTCGACGACAAGGCCGCGGCCGGTCGCAAGGACTTGGTCTACGTCCACCTAGGCCATCCGCTGGTGAAGAAGGCTCAGCGGTTGCTGCGGCGGTCGCTGTGGAGCGCGGACGCGCCGTTGCACCGAGTCACGGCGGTCGTTGTGGATGGCTTGGAGGAGTCCTTCGTCGCGGCCGTCACCCGGATGGTGCTGGTCGGCCGGGGCGGGCTACGCCTGCACGAGGAGATATTCCTCGCCGGCGTACGCCTACGGGGCCGCCGTGCCATCGCCGAGGAACGCGCCGAGCAGCTCCTCGACCAGACCCTCGACGCCGGCAGGCTGACGCTGGCCGCTGCGGACGTCCGCGCCGACCTGGCCAGGGAGTGGAACGAGCCGGAGTCCCCGCTGCGGGTCCGGCTGCTCGACTCGATGACGCGACGCGCCGAGTCCCGCCATCAACGGGTCAGCGACCAGCTCGCCAAACGCGAGGAGGCCGACGTCACCCGGGCGCGGGAGATCTTCGCCGCGTTCCGCCGCAACCTGAACGAGTCGCTGGACCAGCTCACCAGCGCCGAGATGCAGGACCAACTGGCTCTCTTCCCCGATGATCAGCAGCGGCAGCGCCGCCGCGACATCGACACGATGCGCCGCCGGCTGGACGAGCTCGGCGACGAGGAGCAGCGGGAGATCGCGGCGATCACCGAGCGGTACCGCGACGTCAAGCCACACACCACCGCCGCGGCGGTGGTGTTCGCGCTCACCCCGGCCGACGCCCAGCGAGGAGGTTCACGCTGATGCGGACCGCCCGTACCTTCCGTCCGAAGACGGCCACCGAGCTGCACCGGGCGTGGCTGGAACTGGTCGAGACAGACGGCCCCTTCCTGGCGATCCCGCCGCTGAAGCGGGTGTGGCCGCAGGGCATGCCCGCCCTGGACCCTGAACGCCTCGATGTCCTCCGCGAGGCCAGGCCGGCGTTCGACCACGCCTGGGAAGCTCTCGACATCGACCCGGACGACGAGACCGTTCAGGCCAAGTACGCCGAGGTCCGCGACGTCTGGGTGCAGACCGTCCTGCGGGACGTCGTCGGTTGGCGTACCTCGCTGGCCTCGGGTCCCGACTGCGCGCCCGGGGTGACTGCGCACTCGCCCGACCGGCGGATCACCGTCACCCCGCAGGCGGCGCTGCACGGGCCGGACGGTATCGGCGCGCTGGTCGGCGTGGTCGACAAGTGCGACAGCCTGCACGCCACCGGCACCGATGGCTGGGCCGCCCCCGCCATCGACCGGATGGAAGCGATGCTGCGCGGCGCCGGCGTCGCGATCGGCATCGTCACCGACGGCCGCTGGTGGGCGTTGGTCTGCGCCCGGCCGGACGCGATGGTCGCGTCCGGCATCGTCGACGCCCAGACCTGGGTCGAGGAACCGCTGACCCGCAACGCCTTCCTCACCGTCGTCGCCCGGCAGCACATCATCGGCGGTGACCCCAACGAGCGGCTACCCAAGCTTTTCGAGGAGTCCGTCGCCGCCGCCGAGGAGATCACCGAGGCTCTCGGCGCCCAGGTCCGCCGCGCCGTCGAGCTGCTGATCCAGGCGTTCGCCGAGACCGCCGCCGACCACCACAGGCGCGGCCTGCGCGATCCGCTCCCGGTCGACCCGCACGACACCTACTCCGCGGCCGTCACGGTCATGATGCGCGTCGTCTTCCTGCTCTTCGCCGAGGAGCGCGGCCTGCTGCCGCAGAGCGAGCTCTTCCTGCAGGGGTACGGCATCAGCGGTGAACTCGACGACCTGGAACAGCGCCGGCTGCGCGACGGCGAGGAATCGCTGGACAGCACCTACCTGACCTGGCACCGGCTGCTCGCCACCAGCCAGGCCCTCCACCGGGGCGCGTCGTTCGAGAACATGCGAATGCCCGCGTACGGCGGATCGCTGTTCGACCCGGAGCGGTACCCGTTCCTGACCGCCGCGAACGACAACGGCACCCTCGCCCTGCCCGTCTCCGACCGGGTCATGCTGCACGTCCTGCGCTCGGTGCAGGTCGCCCAGCTCAAGGGCGGCGACGCCCGCCGGATCTCGTTCCGAGACGTCGACGTGGAACAGATCGGCTACATCTACGAAGGGCTGCTCGGCTACTCCTGCACCCGGGTCACCGGCGACACCCACGTCGGCATCGTCGGTGCCACCGGAGCCGAGCCGGAGATCCCGCTGACCGTGCTGGAGCAGCTCGCCGACGCCAATACGACTCCGGCGAAACTGGCCACCGCGATCATCGCCTGGCTCAAGGAGAACCAGCCCGCTGCCACCCCGCCGAGCGCAAACGCCTTGGCGAAGCGGCTCGCAACCACGCCCGGCGACGACGCCGACCGCATGCTGCGCGCGGTGACCGATGACGACGACCTGCGCGCACGCCTGCTCCCCTGGGCCACCATCACCCGGCCCGACCTGCGCGACCGCCCCACAGTCATCCTGGACGGCGGCCTGGTGGTCACCGAGACGCCATCACGGCGCAACGCCGGCGCCCACTACACCCCGAAAGACCTTGCCGAGGAAGTCGTCAAGCACGCCCTCGAACCGCTCTGCTACTCCCCCGGCCCGCACCAGGTCCCCGAGAGCAGCGGCGCGTGGAAACTGCGCGGCTCGGACGAAATCCTCAACCTCAAGGTGGCCGACATCGCCGCCGGCTCCGGCGCATTCCTGGTCGCCGCCGCCCGCTACCTCGCCGCCCGCCTCGTCGAGGCATGGATCGATGAGGACCCCGCCAACGCCGGGCAGCATGACCTCGGCCAACACGCGATCCGTGAAGTCGTCGCCCGCTGCCTGTACGGCGCCGACATCAACGCGATGGCCGTCGAGATGTGCAAGCTCTCGCTCTGGCTGGTCTCCCTCGACCGCGACCTGCCGTTCTCCTTCGTCGACGACAAGATCCTGCACGGCAACTCCCTGCTCGGCCTCACCGACCTACGCCAGCTACGCACCCTTCACATCGAGGCACCCACCCACCAACAGGCCAGACTGACGGCCCAGGACGTGGACGCCACCATCCGGCGGGCCGTCGACATCCGCCGCGGCCTCGCCAGCGAGGTACGCGAACACGACCCCATGCGCAGCGCCACCGCCAAGCGCCGACAGCTCAATCAGGTTCGCAAGATCACCGCCGACCTACGCGCCGCAGCCGACGGGGTGATCGCCGCCGGGCTCCGCCTCGGCGGCAAACCCGGCAGGGCTCTGGACGAAGCGTACGAGAGCCTGGCCGAGACGGTGGCCGCTGCGATGCCGGCCGACGGCACGGCCGCCAGTCCTGAGTCCCTTAATCGGATCCTAAAAGAGGGGCTGACCCCAACCGTAGCGACGGATTACGACCGCTGGCAGCCACTGCACTGGATGCTTGAACTACCGGACGTGTTGATCGATCACAGCGGGTTCGATGCCGTAATCGGCAACCCGCCCTTCCTGGGTGGCTCAAAGATTACCGGAGCGATGGGAACCAACGTCCGGGACTGGTTCGTCCACCAGATCGCCGGCGGCACCCGGGGCAGCGCCGATTTGGTCGCTTACTTCCTGCTGCGAGCGGTCGAGTTGCTCCGGCCCTCCGGGACGCTCGGATTAATCGCCACTAACACCATCGCCCAAGGCGACACCCGCCAGGTTGGTCTCGACCAGGTCGTCGCAAACGGGCTTACCATAACCCGTGCAGTGCAAAGTGCCCGATGGCCATCAGCCAGCGCCAACCTAGAGTACGCGGCGGTATGGGCTACACGAAATACGGTCTCGGCAACTGCAGTGAGGACGGTAGATGGTATTCCAGCTCCGCGAATACTGACACTCCTCGAACCCGCCGGGAAGGTGGATGGCACGCCCACCCGACTCGCCGAGAACGCTCGACTCTCATTCAACGGATGCAAGGTGGAGGGACAGGGGTTCGTTGTGGATCCCGCTCAGGCGTTGTCGTGGATCGCGAAGGACCCCCAAAATCGGGAAGTATTATTCCCTTATCTCAACGGTGAAGATCTTAATTCTCGGTTCGACTGCTCCGCTTCACGCTGGGTCATAGATTTTAATGACCGCAGCATGGAAGCTGCCGCAACTTACACTGTACCTTTCGAGCGGGTAAAGACTCTCGTCATGCCCGAGCGTGCGAAGAATAACCGCACGATCAGAAGAGAGCGATGGTGGCAATACGGCGAGAATGCGCCCGGCATGCGAAGCGCAACAGCGCACCTGCAAGAGGCGCTAGTTATTGCCGTCGTCAGCAGGACCATCATGCCTGTTCGCGTAAACACCGATCAAGTTCTCAATAACAAGCTGATCGTCTTCGCGTCCGACTCGTACGGCGATCAAGCCATCCTTTCATCCTCAATGCATAGCATGTGGGCAATAAGGTACAGCTCTACCTTGCGGACAGATCTAAGCTATAGCCCTTCTGACGTTTTCGAGACTTTTCCTCGACCCGAAAGCGATCCACGCTTGTTGAAAATAGGCAAAACCCTGGACGTCGAACGGCGAGAGATAATGCGACGCCGAGAGCTGGGTTTGACGAAGCTGTATAACCTGATCAACAATCCGCAAATCCTTGACGATGACGACGCGGATGTGGCCCGGTTACGGCGGATCCACGTCGACGTGGATGAGGCGGTGACGGCGGCTTACGGGTGGTCGGAGGTGCCGCTGGAGCATGGCTTCCACACTTACCGTCAGATGACGCGGTGGACGGTGAGTCCGGCGGCGCGGGTGGAGATCCTGGACCGGTTGCTCGCGGAGAACCTGCGCCGCGCGGCGGCGCAACAGCCGAAGGCTGCGAAGAAGGCGACTGCCCGCAAACGAAAGTCAGCCGTCCTCGACGGCCAGGAGGCGCTGCTGTGACGGACCCCGCGCCGGGAATCCAGCTCGCGCAACAGCCGGACGGCACTTCGTACACGGTTCGAGAGAATCTGGTCGACATCCTGGAGCGTGAGCTGCTCGGGCCATCGGGTGGGCCGGAGGAGCTGTTGGCGGTAAGCCCGCGTCAGCTGTACCTGGTGGGGCATATCGCGCCGGTGAAGCTGACCGAGCCCGATGCTGATCCGGCCGGCTCTGAGGACGGGTATGGCCTGGTGGGCATTCGATCTGATGCGGCGGGTTCTCATGCCCAGCGTGGGATTCCGGCCGAGTCTGCCGACGGCACCGACGTCGAGGGTGAGGAGGATGACGCCGACGACAAGGCTCCGCGGCAGGGGCTGATGATTCCGTCGTCGATGGGGTTGCGGTTCCAGGTGCCAAACGATCTGGCGGATTTCACGGTCACCGCGTCGTGGGGCACCTACGAGAGTGTGAAGACCGGTGAGGTCGACAAGCGGGGCCGGGCGGTGCGACGGTATCGGCGCACGCCGGTCGGGATCGTCGAGAAGATCGCGGTGGCCGAGCTGACGCCGGGGCGGACGTACACGCGGGTGCTGTCCGGGCAGATCTGTTTGCGGATCGATGCCTACGACGACGCGCGTTTCGGCCGGCGGTTGATCGAGATCGCGCTGGTCAATGACCGGGAGACACCGCCGACGATCCCGGTGCACGAGTGGCTGTTCCAGACGAAGCTGCACGTCGACGCGGGCGGTACGGCGGTGTTCCTGCCGGTGCGCGACGTCATGGAGCAGGAGTGGCCGGAGCACGACGACGAAATGCGCCGGCTGCACTTGCAGTACCGCAATCGGCTGGAGTTCGCGGTCGGGCGGACCTGCTCGGTGGACTGGCGGGCAGAGCCGGGAGCACGGCGGGCGACGGCGGTGTGGACGACGTGGCTGCCGGTCGCGGAGACACCGCAGACGCAGGCACGGTCGGTCACGGGCGCAATGCTGTCCATGGACGCACTGGCCAAGGCCAGCCCTGAACAGGTTCGTGATGGGCTCGCCCCGCTGGTGGACGGGTACCGAACCTGGCTAGACGGTGAGGCCGCGAAGGCGGCACAGCTCCCCGAGCATCTGCGGGACCTGGCCGAGGAGGTCGTGGACGAGGCGCGCGCGGCAGAGCAGCGGCTGACGGACGGTCTGGCGCACGTGGTGGCTGATCCGGAGGCGTTCGCGTGCTTCCGGTTCATGAATGAGGTCATGCGGGACCAGCGGGTCCACTCCCGGATCGGGGCGTCGCGTAGCTCCGACCCGAGCCTGTCGTTCGACGACGCCCGCGATCAGGTCGAGGCCGACGAGCGGGAGAAGCCGTCGTCGTGGCGTCCATTCCAGCTGGCGTTCATCCTCATGCAGCTGCCAGCGCTGACCGACCCAACCGCTGCGGCGCGCAGCGGCGAGCTGTCGCGGGTGGAGTTGCTGTTCTTCCCGACCGGTGGTGGCAAGACCGAGGCGTACCTGGGTCTGGCGGCGTACACGTTCGCGATCCGGCGCCGGCAGCAGATGGTGGCGTCCTCCGATGGGCCGTTGGACGGGCGTGACGGGGTGGCCGTGTTGATGCGGTACACGTTGCGGCTGCTCACCGCGCAGCAGTTCCAGCGGGCCACCACGCTCGTGTGTGCGGCGGAGCTGGTCCGCCGCCGGGACGAGGCAACCTGGGGTAGCAAGCCGTTCCGAATCGGGTTGTGGGTCGGCACCGACGTGAGCCCAAAGCGGTGGGACGAGGCGGACGAGCAGCTGCGCAAGGCCAACGCCTATGGCGGGCACCGGCTGACGGTTTTGCAGGTGCAGCGATGCCCGTGGTGCGGCAGTCCGATCGGCGCCGGGAACGTGAAGCCGGTCAAGGCGACTCGGCGGGTGCTGGTCTTCTGCGGCGACGATATGGGGCAGTGCCCGTTCGCCAAGGGTGGTCAGGTGGATGAGGGCCTGCCGATGCTGACGGTGGACGAGGAGATCTACCGGATGCCGCCGGCGTTCGTGATCGCGACGGTCGACAAGTTCGCTCGGTTGGCGCGCGAGGGTGAGGCGGCGTCGCTGTTCGGCTACGTCGGGCGTTACTGCGGTAGGCACGGTTACGTGCACCCGGACTACGCCAGTTGCAATGTGACCACCGGTCACCAGGCTGAGCCCGGCCTGCCCGCCGCGACCGTACGCGCGGTGGGACGGCTCCGGCCGCCGGATCTGATCATTCAGGATGAGCTGCACCTGATCACCGGGGCGCTGGGCACCGCCGTGGGGCTGTTCGAGGTGGCCGTCGAGACCCTCGCGTCGTGGGAGACCGCCGACGGCAAGCCGGTCCGGCCGATGATCGTGGCGTCGACGGCCACCGTGCGCCGCGCCGACGAGCAGGTACGAGGGTTGTACGGGCGCGGCGTCCAGATCTTCCCGCCGCAGGTCCTGGATGTGGCGGACACGTACTTCTCACAGGAGCTGCCGATCGGGCCGACTACCCCGGGCCGGCGCTACATCGGGGTGAGCGCGCAGGGGGTGCGGCTGTCGAGCGCGGAGATCCGGGTCGCCGAGGTGTTGCTGCTCGCCGGGCAGTTGCTGTTCGACCGCAGTGGGTCTGCCGCCGATCCGTACATGACGTTGGTGGGCTACTTCAACGCGACCCGTGAGCTGGCCGGTATGGCCCGCTACATGGCCGACGACGTGCAGAACCGGGTCCGGCAGCCCCGTCCCGGATCGGGCTTTCCACGGCGGCTCGGCTCGTACGGGCGGCTGGTCACCGGCGAGCTGACCTCCCGCATCGCTTCAGTCGACATCGGACGCACCCTGGACAACCTGGCCTTGGAGTTCGACCCCGACTACGCCACGACCGCGGCGATGCGGCAGCGGCTCGAACGGCAGGAGGCCGGCGGGCGGGTGGAGCGGCCGAAGGCTGACCCGTTCGACGTGGTGCTGGCCACCTCGATGCTGCAGGTCGGGGTCGACGTGCAGCGGCTCGGTCTGATGCTGGTGGTGGGGCAGCCGAAGAACACCGCCGAGTACATCCAGGCGTCCTCGCGGGTGGGCCGCGACGGCGGCCGCCCGGGTGAGGACTGCGGCCGCCCCGGGCTTGTCGTGGCGCTCGGGAACTGGGCGCGGCCCCGCGACCTGGCCCACTACGAACAGTTCCGTCACTACCACGAGACGTTCTACGCACAGGTGGAGGCGCTGTCGGTCACCCCGTTCTCACCGACGGCTCTGGACCGGGGCATCGACGGGGTGCTGGTCAGCGCGGCTCGGGTGCTTCAGGCGCACCGCGACGACGGGCTGTCCCCGGAGCGGGCTGCGTGGCGGGTCCGTGCCGAACACGACGCTCTCGCTGCCCTGGTCGATCGGCTCTACGCCCGAATCCGGCCGGCGGCCCAGCTGGACGACCTGATGGCGCAGGCGCACCAGCGGCTGATCAACCGGCTGGACCAGTGGAACGCTCGGGGAAAGTACGCCGGGAAACTCAGCAAGACCCTGGTGTATGAGCGCACCGGCGCCAACGACAGCTACCTGCCGTTGCTAATCAGCCCGGAGAACGCAAGAGCACACCAGGGTCAGCCGGACCGCGCGCCGTTCATCGTCGCGCACTCGATGCGCGAGGTCCAGCCGGAGATCAACCTGCTGGTCAGCCCCATAGCCGAGCGGCTGTTCGTCGTCGAACCCGACGACGCGCCGTCGTGGGAGCTGCCCGAAGGAGAAGATGAGTGACGGACAACGACGGGCAGATGATCTTCGAGTCGGCGCAGCCGTTGGACCCGCTCGCTGACAGCGAGCAGTTAAACGTCAAGAACCGGGCCAAGGTGGGCTCGGCCCGCCCATCGTCACTGCTCTATACCTATGGTGTCGGCTCGATCATGGACCTGCCGCAGTTCTCGATCATGCCGGCTGGCCTCGACGACTGGGAGCCGATCTGGCGGCGGCGGCCCACCGTGCCGACGATCGAAGAGCCACGGCTACTCAAGGTGGTTCAGCTTCACCTCGGGTCCCGCGTGCAGCAACTGCGGCCCTTCCCGTGGCAGCCCAAGGCCCGCGCGATGTCACAGGAGGGCTCCGACCTCGGCATCCCGGCCCGGGTGTTTCCGCAGTGGCTGCGGTGCACCGGCTGCGACTACCTCGGGCCGCTGTCGCGGTTCAGCTACACCAACACCCACCCGTTCCGGCCCGACCTGGCGACCTTCGAACACGCAAGTTGTCCTGGCCGTACGTTCGCGGGGGCGGCGAAGGGACGGGCCAAGGCTCCCGCGAAGGGAAAGGCCAGGCGCAGTCCGGCGGTGCCCGCCCGTTACCTGCTCGCCTGCGCCAACGGCCACCTCGACGAGTTCCCGTACGCGCTATGGGTGCACCACGGCAGAACCTGCCCCGCCGCCCCGCACCCGGACCTGAAACTGCGCGACAGCAACATCGGTCAGGGAGCCGGCGCGGTCATCGCCTGCGAACGCTGCCAACAGCGGCGGGGCATGGGCGAGGCTCAGGGCGAGGCCGGCAAACGGAAGCTGCCGACCTGCCGGGGGCGGCATCCGCACCTGAACGCGTTCGATCCCAGATGCGGGCTGGATACCTCGCTGATGATGATGGGCGCGTCCAACCTGTGGTTCGCCTCGACCCAGTCGATCATCGTGATGCCCCGCAGCGAGGAGCAGAAGCAAACCGCGCTCGCTACGAAGCTCCGCACGTACCTGACCCCGGAGGAACTGGCCGACTACGCAGCCCTGCCGAAGGTGCTCCGTTCGCTTCTCATCGCACACAAGTGCGACATCACCGGAGTCACCGACGAACAGCTGACCGCGGCGGCGGCCGAGGCACTCGCCCCACCCCCATCGGAGGAGGAGCGCCGGGAGAGGCTACGCGATTGGGACCCGGTCGAGCTGCTTGTGCCGGAGTGGGACTACCTGCAGAAGCCGAGCCTATTCGCGCAGCAGCAGGACTCCAGCGGACTGATGGTCACCGAGATGCCCACGGCCGCCGACCTCCCGAAGCAAGTGCACCGGGTCATCGCCGTGAACCGAATGAAAAAGGTCAACGCGGTGATCGGCTTCACCCGCATCGACGAGATGGACCGGGTCAACGACCTCGCCAGCCGGCTCGTCAAGCTCACCCGGGACGGCAGACCCACCTGGGTACCGGCCACCGAGGACCGCGGCGAAGGCATCTTCCTGCAACTCGATGAGCCCGCCATCGCCGCCTGGGAAGCGCAGATCCTGCCCACCGCGCTGTGGCGAGCACACCGCGAAGCCCATCGGCACAACTTCTCCCGACGCTTCTCCGCCACCGCCGCCCAGATCGACCCCGACACCCGCTTCCCCGCCCCGCGCTACTGGTTGATCCACAGCCTGGCCCACATCCTCATCCGCGAGATGGCGATGTCCTGCGGGTACGGAGCCGCCAGCCTCAGCGAACGCCTCTACGCCTGGCCAGCCACCCCTGACCGACCCGCCGCCGCGGGACTACTCATCTGCACCACGGCCTCCGACAGCGAGGGAACCCTCGGCGGCCTCGTCGCGCTCAGCCAGCCGGAACGACTGCACGGGCTCCTGCTCGACGCACTGCGCCGAGCAGCCCGCTGCTCCTCCGACCCCGTCTGCGGGCAACGCACACCACGGCACGGCGAGGACTTCCTGCACGGCGCGGCCTGCCACTGCTGCAGCTTCGCCTCGGAAACCTCCTGCGAACGAGCCAACCGATTCCTCGACCGCAGGTTCTTACTCACCCTGCCCACCATCGACGACGAACGGGTCCCCGGCTTCTTCGGCACCATCGATGTCTACTGATCCCTACACGGCGCTCGGCGCCTTCCTGACCGCATACGAGGCACAACGACTCGCCACCGTCCTACAAGCCGGCGGCACCACCAGCCAAGCCCTGAAAGAAGTACACGCCGCCCGCCGCAGCGAGGCGAAATGCCTACTCCTCGCCGCCGAACTCGGCCCGGAGCACCGGGACGACTCGGTCGCCGTACTCCGGGCCATCGCCGGCGCACGATCCGCCCGGACCGCCATCTCCCCCGTCTGGACGATGCCCGGCGTCCAAGCCACGACCGGCCGTCTCACCAGTGAAGCTCAGCGCATCATCGACGACGCGCGCATGTCGATCGTCTGCTCCAGCTTCAACTTCACGCCGCACTCGGGCATGTGGACCGCCCTCAAGAACGCCGCAGTGCGCCCCGGCCTGAGCGTCACGGTGTACCTCGACGCCCACGCCGGCTCCCCGACAGCCGTCGCGACCCACCTGCCGAAGGCGACCGTACTCCGGACGCTGACCCCGCGCAGAGGCCACCGTCCGCTGGTCAGCCACGCCAAGTTCATCATCGTCGACCGCGCGATCACACTGCTGACCAGTGCGAACTTCTCGTACAGCGCCGAGAACACCAACATCGAACTGGGGCTGCTGGTGCACGACACCAACCTCGCCGCATCGATCGAAGCCCTCATGCGGAGCAAGCACGGGGTCCTCTACGAGCAAGTGACCTGACAGGTGCGCGGGCGACTTACCACGGGCGGGGCGCTACCGATCGCCGCGATCACTGACTGGTTGCACCATCTGGATGAACAGCCTCGGGGTAGCTCCTCGCCAGGCTGCCGCCCGCCGCCTCATCGCGACACAGCCAGACGCTGGCCTGGGATCCCTGATCCCGCCTTTCCACCTGTCAGTGTAGGGCACCACGTCCGGATAACACCGATAACGGTCAATCAATAGGCCCGTCTACCGGCATGGCCCTCAGCTCGCACTTGGGCCGCATCCTGGACGACCTCTGGACCCCTTGCGACCTGCGAATGTCACTTAGGGTCCTCGTTGTTTACTTAGCAACCGGTGCGCTGGCAAGAGTTTCGAGGAAGGCGGGCTCCCCTGGCATACAGGGGTGCAGGGGCTTTCGCCACCGGGCCAAGCAATACAACCGGCCGCTTACACCGACTGAAGGATGGGCGATGGACACGGAGCGAGACGCAGAATGGCTGGCAGCCCTTCGCGTGAAATTCAACGAGCACGTTGCCGAAGGCATCCCACGTCTCAGGAAGTTGGGCTACAACCCGTTTCAGTTCCTCGAGATGGTCGAGCGGTACGGCGATGCCGTGGGGGCAACCCGGCATCTCCTAGCTCAGCCCGGACACACCTCCTACGGCTTTCGCCGCTTGCTCGAACTCGGAAGGCTAGAAGACAGCGTCGAGTTCGCAGTGTGCCTGCCGTGGTTCACCGAGCTTTTCCGCATCTCTGAGATAGACGAGGCACGGGCCCGGTTGCTCCTGCACGAGTTTCCCCTCGACGCGAGGATCCGGGCCGCCGCTACTAACGCACCGGCCTGGATCTCCACGCTCTGACCCTGCGGAGTTGCTGTGCCTGTCGCTGCCACTCGACGCGCTCATCCTTCCGACGGCAGCTCGCTCGATCAGCGAGTTGTCCTGGGCCGCCGATAGCATCGTTGGCTGACCTACGCGACAACGGGGGCGACCCTGTGTCTTACGCCGGTCTTGCGGTTCCACCACGTCGGGGGACGATGGCGGCGGTTGCTTCGGCGGCGGCGTGTGAGAGTTCGGGGAGGACGGCGCCGTAGAAGGTGGCGGTGAAGTGTGGGCTGGAGTGGCGGAGTCGGTTGGAGATGACTTTCATCTGGATGCCGGCGGCGAGGCCCATGGTGGCGGCGCCGTGTCGGAGGTCGTGGAGTCGGATGGGTGGGAGTCCGGCTTGGGTGGCGAGGTGGTGGAAGTGGTCGGTGACGTCGGCGGGGTGGAGTCTGCCGCCGGTGGGGGTGGTGAACACGAGGCCAGTCCGGGTCCAGGTGGTGCCGGCGGCGAGGCGTTCGCGGTTGTGGCGGGCCCGGTGGGTGCGGAGGACGGTGACGGTTTCGGTGTCGAGGGCGACGGTGGCTTCGCTGTCGGTGGTCTTGGGGGTGTCGATGGCGGTGGCCCAGCCTTGTTGGACGAGTTGCCAGCGGACGGTGAGAGTTTTGGCGTCGAGGTCGAGGTCGTCCCAGTGCAGGCCGCAGGCTTCGCCTCGGCGGAGGCCGGTGAAGGTGATGAGATGGTAGAGGGCGTAGAGCCGGTCGCCGGCGTCGTGGGTGTGGTCGAGGAATCGTCCGGTGTGTTCGGGGGTCCAGATCATGACCGGGCTCGGGGTCTTGCCGGTGTCGCGCCACGTCTTGACGCGTTGGTCGGTCCACACGGTGGGCTTGGGTGGGCGGGCGCGGGGTAGCTCGATCAGGAGGGCGGGGTTGATGTCGAGGTAGCGGTGTCGGCGCATCGCGTCGTTGAGGGCCTTGCGCAGGGTGGCGTGGATGACGTGCATCGTGCGAGGGCCGACGACCCGCTGGTTCTTGACCTGGTCGCGCTTGGCGGGGTCGCGGCTGGCGCGCAGGGTGGCGATGGTGGTGTTGCGTTCGGCGATGGCCTCGTACATCGCGTCGATGTGACCGGGGCGAAGCCGATCGATGCGTAGGTGCCCGAGGTGCGGGATCAGGTACAGGCGGATGTGTCCCTCGTAGGAGCGCAGGGTGCCCTTCTTGATGTTCTTGCGTCCGGCGAGCCAGTCGGTGAGGTAATCGGCCATGGTGGGGAGTTCGGTGGGGGTGATGTCCAGGTGCAGGGTGCGGCGGACCTGGTCGGGGGTGGGGACGGGTGCGCCGGTCTTGACGGCGGTCTCGATGAGGTCGCCGGTTTTGACCATGGCGTGGGGGTCGGTGGGGTCGGGGACGGCGAGGGCAGCGCGGATGCGGTCGAGGATGGTGTCGGCGTCGGTTTGGGTGGGGTAGGGGCCGTGGCGCAGTGTGCGGCGGGTGCCGTTGGCGCGGGCGGGTAGGTCGATCTGCCAGTGCCATTGGCCGTGGTTGCGGGACCAGCCGCCGCCGGGCCGGCGCAGGTCAGGGCAGGAGCGTCCCAGGCGACGGCCGGTGGTGGTGTCGCGGCAGCCGCAGCGTTTGAAGATGGAGCCTTTCACTGGTCGTCTCCGGGGTGCTCGACGTGGTGCCGCCAGCGGTGGTGGGTGTAGTCCGCTGGTGGCGGGGTCGTTGCATCCACGCTCGACACCACGGCGGGATCAAGTCGCCGGCCGTCGTGGGGGTTCGGGGTGGGGTCATCGATGTGGAGGAGTCGGAGGAGCCCGGTGACGGGGACGATGATGCGGGTGCCTGCGCGGATCAGTGGTGTGGGGAAGGTGTCGGTGGCGGCGAGCCGGTATGCCTGGGACCGGCTGATCCCGAGGACGGCCGCGGCGGTGGGCAGGGTGGTGGCGGCACCGAGAGCGCGGATCCGCTCGACGGTCCACGGCACGTTGGTAGACGGGGGTGGGCTGGTCGGTTGGGTGTCGCGGGTGGGAGTGGTGTGGGCGTTCACAGGTTGGGGTCTCCTGACTGCGGTGGAAGCGGTGCAGAGGTACGCGCGGCGGGTTCTGGCGCTGTCGGCAGGGTGCCGCGGTCGGCAGGCTCGGGAGTCTGCTGGGCGGCGGTGGGGGCTGGTGGGGCCTGGTCGGCTTTGAGGATCTTCAGTAGTTGTGACGCGCGGGTGTTGGACACGGTGTGGCCGGTGGCGCGGAGTGCGGTGGCCAGGGCAGCGCGGGTCAGCGGCCGGCCTTCGGCGGCGAGGTCCTCCTGTGCGCGTCTGGCGACCAGGAGCAGGGCTTCGGTGTCGGTGGGGTGGGTGGACGGTCCGCGCCGCGACGGCCGGTGCCGGCGGACCGGTCCGCCGGTCCGGGGGTGGTCCGGTCCGGTGTGTGGGTGGTCGTTGCTGGTGTCGTGGACGGTCCGCGCGGGCAGACGCCGATCCGTCGTCGGCAGGGTGGGCTGGGCGTCGGTGCGGTCCGCCGGAAGCTGGCTTGCGCTGGCGATGGGCTGGTCCGCTGGTCGGGCGGTGGACGGGTGCGTTCCGGCTGGTGTGGGTTCGGGTGGGGTGTTGGTGTAGCCGAGGGCGATCTTGACCATGACCAGGAACCCGAGCGCGGGCACGGCCGCGGCGGTCCAGCCGATCGGTGACGGCTCGGCCTCCACGACCTGCGCCGCGAGCGACAACGTCACCGCGCAGGCCAACACCGCTGCCGGGAACACCACCGACACCTGCGCCCGCTTCCGGCGGCGCAGTTCCAGGCCGGACGCGATGGACATCAGCTCCAGCACGATCGCGTCCGCCCACGCCAACCACCCCGGCTGACCGTGAGCAGCGGCGACGTTGTGGACGTGGGTGAAGCTGGCCGCACCCGCCGCCCCACCAATCGCCAACATGATCACGACCTGGACAGCTCCCTCTGCCGGGCTCCGTCCCGGACCGACGTCCGAGTCACCGAGTGCGGTCGTAGCCGCCCACCTCCCCGGACCGGACCACCAGCACGCCCGGTCCGCCCGCGTCTGCGGACCGGACCAGGGGGTAAACGGTCCCGGCGTGCCGGACCAGGACCGTAAATGGCTCGGTCTCGGGCCGGTCCGCGGACCGGCCACGCGGAGGCCGGGACGATACCTCCGTCCGCTCGCTGTCAGGGCTGGCCGGTGCTGTCACTGGTCTGTCAGCAGCCTCCGGTGAGACGCTGAAAGACCGGTGACAGAACGGCTCCGGGGTCGTCACCGTCGCACCCGCCGGCCGCACGATGAAGGACTCCGGGGAGGTGTCGTCGGTCATGCCGCCTCCCCGGTCGGGTCACGGTCGTCGAGGACCCAGGCCGACAGGTCAGCCAGCGTCGACCGTTGCCCGCCGCCGCCGGCCACCGCCCACACCGCCTCAGCGGGACACAGGCCCGCCGTGATGGCGTGGTCGCGGGCACCGGTAGCCACCGGCACCAACGGCGGCGTCTCGGCCCACATCCGGCGCAGGTTGCGCTCCCGGGCGGCGGAATGCAGCCAGAACAACACCGGCCACACCCGCCCCATCGCCGCGAACCACTCCCGGTAACCGACCAGCTTCCCGGTCAACACCGACAGCGGCTCACCACCGGTGTCGTACTCCACGAAGAACGGCACCAACGTTCGACCCGAAACCCACAGGCCGTAGCCGTCCGGACGGACCCGGGGCTGGTAGGCGCGCACCAGAGCCGGATCCTCCGGCCGGGTGAACACCCCCGACCGCCGGCACGCCGCCTCCGACAACCACTCCCCCAACCGGACATCAGCATGGGTGCGGGCGTAGCCGGCGAGGTCGGTGAAGAAGCCGTTCACCCCGAGGCGGTGCTCCAGGGTGCGGCTGGACGTCCAACGGCGCCGCTCCACCCGGGCGTGATCACGACGGGGCGGACGCTCGTCACGGCCAGCGGCGACGACCTCCGCACCGAGCTGGTCGATGACGTAGTGGTACGGGTACGAGCCGCCGTCAGCGCGCAGCGGACGGAACCGCGCCACCAACCGCAACCGGTACAACGTCCGCAACCGCCGCTGACAGAAATCCAGAGACGGGAACAGGGCATGCGCGATCTGGAACGAGGTCAACACACCGTGGTCGTAGAGCCAGCCCAGCAACACACGATCACGGGCGGTCAGCTGGGACTGGACCCGAAGGACCGGATCATCCACCAGCCACCACCTCCCCTCTTGTAGGGAATGCCAGCCCCAGGGGGAGAGACCCGGGACCATGCAGGGTCTGTCGTAGGACAAGCCAGCAGGGCTGACAGCCGACCTGACCAGCGGTGTGAGACACGACAGGGGGTCCGTTCCGGCGTCTGGTTGAAGACTGACCTCAACACCGACGCCAATCCGGACCCCGCAACGGGCACCGAAACGGGATCTGTCACCGCCACCGACACCAAGCCGGAGCGCACAGAGACGAGATGGACGAAGAACACAACAACTCCTTGATTGAGCACAACGAAGATGGGGACGGCATTCACGACGCCGCAGGGATATGCAGCCATGGCGAGCGGCGGTGGACTATGGAGAAGCGCTCTGTGGAGCTGACAACGAAAGCCCGACCGGGCATCCGGCCGACCCGAAGGCGGATGAGGACAGCACCGACCGACACGACCGCCAGAAGGGCGGTCGCGGCAGCAAGAACGGCGGCAGCAGCTACGGAAGCAGGACGGCATACCGCCGCGCCGGCAGGCAGCGCATCGCAGCGGGAGACAAATGCCCCGAACGCCGTCGACGTCACGGCTCGGTAGGGCGTCGACTCAACCCGCCGGAGAAAGACCCTTCATCGCGAACCCCCTACCACTCAAAACCAACGACGATCCGCCCACCCCGAGCCTCGAACGACCCGCGACGCTCCTCCATGGAACGTCGCCAGCCTGGACGATTGGACCCGGCAGACAGACCGCCACGCGGTCACGTCCGTACCAGTACGCCTCCCCGGCAGAGCCCTGTCAACCAGCGCCACCAGCAGCCGATCACGATGCCTTCGGACCCAGCCGGACGCACCGACACCCACCAACCCGCACTGGACCCCAGCGGCACAAATCCGCGCCCGAAACAGGCAGAAAAATCTTGACCAACGCTCGTAAACGTCTCACTTCATGAGACGATCTTCTGACCCGAAGCACACTTACGGGCCAGGAATCGAGCCCGGAGAGGGCCCGTTCGCATGACCGAGACGCAGACGACCTCCGCCTCTCACACCGCCCGACGCGGATCCTGGTGCCCAACTTGCCGGTGTGATCCTCAGAGACCAGGCCGACCTACGCCCCCACCCCACCCCCACCAATCTCAGGGCCGCCTCATACCACACGCACGGCCTGCCGCCGCCCCAGTCCCACATCGAGCGGTCACGATTGAGCCGATCCCGCCACCTCATGCCCACCGGCCAGCAAGGTCGAAGACGCTCACCCAGCGCCACGGGTAACACTTCACCCCCACCGCGCCAAGCAGCTCGGCTCGGCTCGGGGCGCACGTTGATCCGCCGAAGGGCACACGGCACAATCGCCAGGTGATCACCAGCGTGTTCTTCGATGTGGGCGAGACCATCGTCGACGAGTCCCGCGAGTACGGCACCTGGGCAGACTGGCTCGGCGTACCACGCCACACCTTCTCCGCCGCCTTCGGCGCAGTCATCGCCCGCGGCCTCGACTACCGGGAAACCTTCCAAATCTTCCGACCAGGATTCGACCTGACCCAGGAACGGCAACGCCGCACCGCAGCAGGACAACCCGAATCATTCACCGAAGACGACCTCTACCCCGACGCCCGACCCTGCCTGGCCGCGCTACGCGCGGCAGGGCTCCACGTCGGCCTCGCCGGCAACCAGACAGCACGCGCAGAAACCATCCTGCGCGCCCTGAACCTCCCGGTGGACGTGATCGGCACCTCGGACGGCTGGGGCGTCGAGAAACCCTCCCCCGCCTTCTTCGACCGCGTAGTCACCGAAGCCGGCTGCCCAGCCGACCAGGTGCTCTACGTCGGAGACCGCCTCGACAACGACATCCGACCAGCACAGGAAGCAGGAATCCCCACCGCACTCATCCGCCGAGGACCCTGGGGACACATCCTCAACGACACAGCGATCAGCAACCGCTGCCTGTTCCACCTCGACTCACTCACCGAACTACCCGACCTCATCCGCAAACACAACAAGCCGACCACCTGACCACTGCCCAACCGCTCGAATGAAGCTGCCCAGCACGCGGTAAGCGGCATTTCCGGGCGTCGCGGGACAGCATGGGTAACACAGAGCGTGACGGCCCTGCAGGCGCGATCAGCTCACTGAAGAGTTGCGGACCTTCCGCGCAGCGGTCGCAGTTTGTCGGCGCCGACTGTCGGCCCCGGTAGCCCGCACGGTGGGCGCCGGATCCGCCGACCGAAGCGGGGGTTACGGTGGATGATTAACAATCCGACGATGAGGCTGCAAATGATCAATGTCCAGGAGTTCGCGCGACGGCTGAGTACTCTCGGAGCTGATGGGTTCACCAGCGACGACGTCGTGGACCTGGCGACCGCGGCCGATGTTCGCATCAGCGCAGACGTCGAGATCGACGCCACCCTGGCGCAGCGCTTGCTCGACCAGGTCTCGCCCACCCTGCCGGTCACCGGGGCCCAGATCGCGGCGTCGCAATGGCCGCCAGCGAGGTCTTCCCGTCCTGCAGCGCCTTCGGTGTCGTTCTCCAGCCCTGGTGCCGTCGACGGACCGGCTGATCAGCCGACCCGACGCCGCAGTTC
>NZ_FMCU01000036.1 GCF_900091525.1 Micromonospora matsumotoense | reverse complement strand
AGGTCGTGGGTGGGGGTGCGGCCGCTGACGCCGGCGTCGGTGCGGGCCTGCCGCCATGCGGTCAGACGGGGTGCGATCAGGGCCCATCGGGCGTCGGATAGGTCGGACGGATAGGCTCGTCGCGCGGTCATGATTCAGGCGTACGGTGCCGTGGCACCGGGTCGGCGGACGTCATGTCCGTCGATGTATAGCCGAATGTGAACCAGACACGATCCCGGGGTGAAATGCTGCGTTTCCGGTCAGGGTGGAGCCGGGTGGGATGGGGCTATTCTGGCCCGAGTGGGACATGTTGCCCCGCCAAGGCCGGGGCGCCAATCGGTCACACTGGCGCGAAGGTGAAGGAAACGTCCAGTGAGAGGGCGGTCCGCAGTAACTTGATCCGATCTATGCGTTGCGTCCGGTTGGCGGCCTTCCGGCGGGTTCGCAATGCATAGCGCCAGGTCGATCTGCGGGATGTGAGTCTTGGTCGTGACTGTCGGGCGGCTGCGGCGTTAGCCCGGTCATGGGTGATCGAAAGCCGTATCCCAGTGATGTCAGTGACGAGCAGTGGGAGCTGATTGGACCGTTCCTGCAGGCGTGGAAGGCCAAACGCGTCGCGGTGTCGGTGTCGGGTCGTGAGGGTGACTACGACCTGCGGGAGATCGTGAACGCGATCTTCTACCAGAACCGGACCGGTTGTCAGTGGGCGTACCTGCCGCCGAAGTCGGCCACCTACTACTACTTCGCGCTGTGGCGTGACGACGGCACCGACCAGGTGATCCATGACCTGCTGCGCTGCCAGGCACGGGAGAAGGTCGGCCGTCGGGAGGATCCGAGCGCGGTGGTGTTGGACACCCAGTCGATCCGGGCGGCGAACCACGTCCCGGCCGCGACGACCGGCAAGGACGCGGCGAAGAAGGTGCCGGGGCGTAAGCCGGGCCTGGCAGTGGACGCGTTAGGGCTGGTCATCGCGGTCGTGGTGACCGCAGCGTCGGTCACCGACAACGCCATCGGTATCCGGCTGCTCGACAAGGTCACCGAACACACTCCGACGGTGACCCACGCCTGGGTCGACGCCGGGTTCACACAGGACCTCGCCCTGCACGGCGCCGTTCTGGGCACCGACGTCGAGATCGTCAAACGATCCGACACCCGACCCGGGTTCGTGCCGATCTGCAGACGGTGGATCGTCGAGCAGACCTACGGCACCCTGATGCTGCACCGCCGCCTCGTACGCGAGTACGAGAGCCGACCAGAATCCTCGGTGTCACGAACCCTGTGGGCGTCGACGGCGAACATCGTACGGCGGTTGACCGGAACCAGCACACCCTCCTGGCGGCACCGGTGAACCTACCCACCGTCCTCGACCTCATCGCCGACCGCGATCCCACCGCACGCCAGCACGCCGACCAACTCCGCGAGCAGATCACCGCGTTGACCGGTGAACTCGCCCGCCTCGACGGCGAACTGGCCGACCTAGCAACCACCCGCACCACCCTGCGCACCCTCACCGCCACCGAGTTCACCGCCGACGACCCCACCATCGCCAGCGCCCCCTACCAGCAGGTCCTGGCTGTCCTCGACACCGCGCCCACCGGCATGCGCGCCAAAGAAATCTGCCTCGCCCTCGGCGTCGAACCCTCACCGAAACACGTCGAAGGCACCCGCGCGAAGCTGAAACGCATGGTCAACCGCCACGTCCTCAGCGAAGACGAGCCCGGAGTCTTCACCCACGCCCAGAAACGGACCTAACACTCCGGACCGCCCTCTGAGGTTCCTTCATCCGAGACCGGGCGGTTCCGGAGCTGCGCCGCAGGGAGGACGTGAGAAATCCTGATCGCGAGAACAAATCACAATCACCGGTGGTCCATCGTCGGCCGCCGCGCTCTCGGCCATCGCAGCGAGCGCCGAAACCAGTCTCGCATTGGCGTACCTCCGTTCGACACTTCATGATCCTGAGTTTCGGCCGAATAGCTGGTTTGCGGATCACTGATAGCGTCGCAGCTGCATGTCAATAGCTTTGCATGATGAGGAGTGTCAGGCGAACGTGGAGGCTGACGAGGCTGCGTTGATTCATGCCAAGGTCCGGCGTGGTGTGGCCCAAGGGTGGGGACGTCGACTGCGGGATGTCTCGTCTGCGGGGCTGGTGGGGGTGCTGTGTGCAACCGCGCTGGCACCGGTGCTAGCTGTCGCGGGAGCCGGCGCGGTGGTGGTTGCCGGGGCTGGAGTACTCGGCTCGGTGGGTGCGAACGTCCTGTCCGAGGTCGTGATCAAAGCGGTTGAGAGGCTGCGCGACAGCGGTCGCCGGGCGACCCACGACGAGATCGAGGCTGTGGTGGCGGCCGCCATAGAACATGCCCTTGCAGCCGACCCGCGAGCGCAGGCGCTCAGGCGTGACGTCGCTGAGGTGCTGCGGGTGACGGGCACCGTGGCAGCGGCGTTGGAGGCTGCCGTCCAGTTCGGCGATCCGGCCGCACAGGCCGAGCTGACCGCGGCGCTCCGGGCGGTAGGTACGGACTTCGAGGAGTTCGACTTCGTGCTGGCCGAGCTCAGGGAGACGGCCGGGGCGATCCTGGAAACGCTACGGCGGCAGGGTGCTGAACACCGCGCCGAGCAGACCCGGGCACACGAGATTGCGGTGCAACTGTGGCTGGTGCGCCAAGAGTTGGCCGTCATGGAGCGCCGCACGCGAGGGGAAGCGACGCCGAACGTGGGCGGTGGGCCAACGGCGGTGTGGGAGGGCTGCCCGTACCGAGGGCTGCTGCCGTTCGAGCAGGATCATGCGGCGGTCTTCTACGGGCGGGAGCGCCTGACCGCTGAGCTGGTGACGATCCTTGCCACCCGGCTCACGGGGCTCGGCATACTGGTCGTGACCGGCGCGTCCGGGGCGGGAAAGTCCTCACTGCTGCGCGCGGGCCTGCTGCCTGAGCTGACGCGCGGGTCGCTCGCGGATGGTTCGGCACAGTGGCCCCGCATTGTGCTCACTCCGACTCGCGAGCCGTTGGCGGAGCTGGCCGCGCACCTGGCGGTGCTGGGCGGAACGGACGCCAACACCGTCGGCCGCAACTTGGCGACGGCACCGGATCAGGCGCATCGGACCGCGTACCAGGTGATCGTGCACCAAGCCCGGCTGGCCTCGACCGCCCCGACCGGGCGGGTGGTGATCTTGGTCGATCAGTTCGAGGAAATGTTCACCCTGGACAGCGAGGACCACGGTGGTGAGGACCAGCGCACTGCGTTCGTAACCGCGCTTCACGCCGCAGCGACCACGCCGACCGGGTCACGCCATGAGCCGCCGGCACTGGTTGTGCTCGGTGTTCGGGGCGACTTCTGGGATCGGTGCGCCGGATTCCCACAGCTGGTGGAGGCGATGAAGGCAGGGCCATTCGTGGTCGGGCCATTGACCGAGTCCGAGCTGCGGTGCGCGATCACAGGCCCGGCGGCCGCGGCCGGATTGGAGCTGGAGCCGGGGTTGGTCGACACCGTGCTGGGCGAGCTGCGCGGCGCGGACACTTCGAGTGCCGGCACATTGCCGCTGCTGTCGCAGGCGATGCTGGCCACCTGGGAGCATCGGGCTGAGGGGGGGGCTGCTCACCAACCGAGGCTACGGCCTGTCCGGCGGGATCACACACGCGGTCCAGGCGAGCGCAGAGGCCGCGTTCGGCGAGCTGACCTTCAACCAGCAGAAGGCCGCCCAGGCCGTGTTCCGTCGGCTGACCGTGTTGTCGCGTGACCGACAACTCGCCCGACGTCGACTGGCCCGCGACAATCTGTACGACGCAGGCGAACGGACCGACATCGACACCGTGCTGGACATGTTCATCGCCAAGCGGTTGATCAGTCTCAACGAGAACGGCGTCGACATTGCCCACGACGCGCTTCTCGGGGCCTGGCCGCGGCTGCGAGGCTGGCTGGACGGCGACGTCGCCGACCTCGTCCTGTTCAGTCAGGTCGCCGACGACGCAGCGGGCTGGGCCGCCAACGGCCACGACGCTTCCTTTCTCTACCGAAACGCTCAGCTCACCGCCGCTACCGAGGGGGCCACGCGCTGGCGCGCCGCGTCGGACAGGTTCCCGCCGCTTCCTCCCACCGCGATCGAGTTCCTCGACACGAGCAAGCACAGGCACCGCCAACGTGTCGCGGCGTCGCGTGGCGTCCTCGCGGTCATCGTGGTGCTGCTCGTGGTGGCCGGATCCGCGGCAGTGGTGCTGCAGCAGCGCACCGACGCACTGGGACGCCAACTACGCGCCAACGCCGCGATGCTGCTGACGGCCCAGGTCCCTGAACGCAACCGCAGCGACCCGGCCATGGCCGCACTGATGGCGGTAGCGGCCTACCGGTCGAGCCCGGACCCGGCGGTCCTGACCAACCTGTCCGATGAGTACATGCGCTATCGCTCGACGGACAGGTTGCATACCGCGGACGCCGGCCAGCTAGAGGACGTTCACGTCAGTGCCGACGGCAGGGTCGTCGCCGCGCTGGGCGCGCAGGGTCGAATCGCGCTCTGGCGGCTCGACCGGCAGCCGGTCGTCCCGACATACCTGGGCCAGGGTGGCTTGACATACTCCGCTCTCAGCCCGAACGGCGCTCTGATCGCGGGCGCCGACAAGGCTGGTCGGATCGAGGTGTGGCGGACGGATGGCACCAGCGTGTTTCGGCAGGAGGCTGGCGGTCCCCTGGCACTCTTTCAAACGGGTCTGCGGTTCGACTCAGCGGGTCGCCGTCTGCTGGCCCACCTCGACCGAGGCGGGCCGCGGGTGTGGGACATCGAACAGCGGCGGTCGGTGCCGGTGCCCCCTGGGCTCGTCAGGCAGTTCGACCAGTACGGCAACAATGTGTGGTTCGGCCCGCGCGGGGAGAGCATCATCGTCGCGACCAGCGGCGGCCTGACTCTCTGGCACCTGTCCATGGGCACTCCCGTATTGGTGTCCGCTTTGGAGGATCAGGACAGCGTTTGGGTCGGAGGTGACGGGCTCACGGCGATCATCTGCATCGACGGAGTGCATACCCGGTGGGACCTGGATCCGGTCCGCGTACGCGGCCGATACCCGATGCGAGGAGCGCGCTGCGTCCACGGCCTGGAGGCGGACCCGACCGGCAGCATCGCGATCACGGGTGAGGATTCCGAGGTCGATCGCGACAGTCCGGGACGCAACTACCCGCGCACCGTGATCACACTGCGCAACCTACCCGGAGGGCTCACCTCGCGGACTGTCGTGCCGACGAGCGGCACCCTGCTCAAGGTCAAGCGCCTCGCCACCCTCCCGGACGGCACCCGCATGGTCGTCGCGGTCGGCGCGGCAGTCGCCATCGTCGACATCCCGGCTGTTGGCTTCACTCGACTGAACACCGCGATGATCGACACCTTCTCCGGCCCCACGATAATCAGCGGCGACGGGACCAGGGTCGTCCTGTCCGCTCACACTGGTGAGCCGTGGCTATCGTTCTGGGACATCGGCAGCGACCGGGAGCTTGCACGATCCACCGATGCTGATCGCCTGCTGCTGGGGTCCCTCAGCAAGGATCGGCTTCTGCTGGCGCTGGATGCCCAGTGGGAACACCTCGTGGTCCGCCAGATGCGCGAGGCCTCGCTGACGGTGACCGCCCGGCTGCCGTTGCCCGTCGCCCCTGGCATCAAGCGGCCAACCCACGAACTCAGCCGCGCCTTCGGCGGCTTGTGCATCGACGCCGACGAGTCGACACCAGACATGGTCAACGTGGTCTTCGGCCGGCTGATAACCCGGTTCGATGTTCGATCGGGTACCCAGATCGGCGAACCAATACGGCCCTGGCACACCAGCCAGGAGTTCGACCGGCTCGCCCGCAACAACGGCCTGTGCGCCATCCGCCCGGGCACCGACGCGATGGCAATCGAGGTCGAGAAGCAGTTCGTCGAGACCTGGGACCTCAAAAGCGGCAAGCGGCTGGGCACGCTGGACCCTACCGACCTGGGCACGCTGGCGGACATCGCTTTCAGCCCTGACGGCCGGCTACTGGCAGTTCTCGACACCGAAGGCATGCTTCAAATCTGGGACATGGCACGATCCACGCCGATCGCCGCACCACAGCGAGTGTCCGAGCCCGGCGGCATACTGCGGATCGTGGCCTTCCCCGAGCCCGACCGGATCATCGTGAAAGCCGACACCAGGAATATCGTGTGGGACCTGGCCCGCCGGGACGCCATCGCAGACCTAGACACCACCGCCGGTGCGGAAGTCGGCAAAGGCGCGACCGGAAGCACTCTATCTCCGGACGGCAACACCCTCCACATCATCGGAGACGACCTGATCAGCCACATTCCGCTCGACCCACATGCCTGGGCCGCCCGCCTTTGCCAGGTCGTCGGGCGCGACATGACAGACGCCGAACGGCAGGCCCTGCCCCCGGGCAGCCCCACCGGCAGCATCTGCCCACAGTGACCGACGAAGGTGCCACGCGTGAGACGGGACCGCCGGCGTCGCCACCGCTGGCTGCCGGCGTAGGCGCGTGTGGTGGCGTAGGCAGAGTCTCTCTACCCATGTCAAAGTGGTGTGACGCAGCCAGTGGGTGCTGATCTGCTGCAGTCGTCCGGCGTCGCGTTCCGCG
This sequence comes from Micromonospora matsumotoense, assembly GCF_900091525.1. Classification (GTDB taxonomy): domain Bacteria; phylum Actinomycetota; class Actinomycetes; order Mycobacteriales; family Micromonosporaceae; genus Micromonospora; species Micromonospora matsumotoensis. The sequence goes on along the minus strand of NZ_FMCU01000036.1, from coordinate 31,139 downwards.
TGCCATGGCCTATGCAGCGAGCGTCCACAAACCTCGGCAAAACCGGGAACGAGCGGAGCACGTTTGCGGTACGCGGAGAGCCCGCGCGCCGCGGCCGACGCTCCGGTCCTTCGTCCCTGCTGGCCATGACACCTCGCCTGCCGCTCATACGGCGGCGGCCCGCGGGGCCATCGCCCACCACATCCTCCCTCCGCCACTCGTGCACGCCGGGGGGAGTGCTCATCCTTGACGGAACGACAAGTAGGACCGTCACAAGCATGGAGGACATACGGGGTTGTCGCGATGCTGTCGCAGCCGAACGGGGCAACGGTAGAGGTGGCAGAAGCTCACCTCTACCGAGGAGGACGTCATGAGACAGAACCCGAACCGGGGCCGCGTCTACCGCTGCTGCGCCTGTCGTGACAGCACCGGCCGACTACTCGGCCCCCGGTGCCCCAAGCTGTCCAACGCGCGGCACGGCAGCTGGGCGTTCGCCGTCGACCTGCCGAGCCTGAACAAGCGCAGCACCATGCGCCGTACCGGTTTCGCCACCGGGAGCCCCACAACGCCGCCCGCTTCGCCATGATCCCCCGACCGCCGGAACCCGAGCTCACCTGCTGGAGCACCAGCCAGACAAGCGCGTTCCTGCGGCACTGCCACGCCGTTGAGGATCCGCTCGCGGACCTGTTCGAGTTGATGATCTGCACCGGAATACGCAAGGGCGAGACTCTGGGCCTGCACTGGGCCGATGTGGACCTCGAGGCGCGGGCACTGTTCGTGCGCTGGACGTTGGTCAGCGTCGACAACAGCCGCAGCATGTTGAACGCGCCCAAGACCCACGGCAGCCGGGCCTGGGTCGCCCTGTCCACCCGCGCCGTCGACGCGTTGCAGCGGCAACGCCGCCGCCAATGCCGGCAACAGGTGACCGCCCGCCATCACGACAATCTCGACCTGGTGTTCGCCAGACCCGATGGACAACCCCTACGGCCGCAGTACGTGCTCGACCACCTGCGCCGCCTCACCGCCGACGCCGGGCTCCCGGCAATCCGGGTGCACGACCTGCGACACATCGCCGCCACCATCATGATCAACCAAGGGGTGCCGATCGCCGTGGTGTCCAAGACGCTGCGCCACAGGAACGTGGCCACCACCATCGACACTTACGGCCACCTCACCCGCGACGCCGCCGCCGACGGCGTGAGCGCCACCTGCGCAGCCCTCGACGCGGCCGACGCCCGGGCCGCCTGACCGCCGCTGCAAGATCCGCGTGAGGCTGCGACAGCAACGCGACAAAACTGCTCTGAAAAGACCACAGGGGATATGCCTTCGACGGCATATCCCCTGGTCAGATGCGTCGGGACGGCCGGATTCGAACCGACGACCCCTTGACCCCCAGTCAAGTGCGCTACCAAGCTGCGCCACGTCCCGATACTCCCCGCGTGGTCTCCCCCGCGGCAGCCGGTACAGCTTAGCGCAGGATCTTCGCACCGTGCGCACAGCCCCCTGCCGCATTGATGTGCACCGCCACCACCTCTAAAGCGTCCTAGGAAAGGGGGGTACGGGAAGGGCTGCCGTTCCCGGGTGGGAACGGCAGCCCTTGACGGTGCCGGGTCAGCCGTGGGCCTTGCCCCGGCCGCCGGGGCCGAGCTTCTTGCGGGGGCGTACCGAGATCTCCACCGGGCTGCCCTCGAAGCCGAACTCCTCGCGGAGCTTGCGCTCGACGAAACGCTGGTAGCCGGCGTCCAGCGGCGCGGTGGTGAACAGCACGAACCGGGGCGGGGAGACACCCGCCTGGGTGGCGAAGAGGATCTTCGGGGCCCGGCCGCCGCGCACCGGGTGCGGGGTGGCCTGGACCAGGGCGGTGAGCCACTGGTTGAGCTGCGCCGTGGGCACCCGGGTCTCCCAGCTCGCCAACGCCTTGCGCAGCGCGGGGGCGAGCTTGTCGACGGCCCGGCCGGTCTGCGCCGACAGGTTGAGCCGGATCGCCCAGGGAATCCGGCGTAGCTCCCGGTCGATCTCCTTGTCCAGGTAGTACCGGCGGTCGGCGTCGACCAGGTCCCACTTGTTGAAGGCGATCACCAGGGCCCGGCCGGCCTCGACGACCATGGTCAGGATCCGCTGGTCCTGCTCGCTGATCGGCTCGCTGGAGTCGAGCAGCACCACCGCCACCTCGGCCGCCTCGATGGCCCCGGCGGTACGCAGGCTGGCGTAGTACTCGGTGCCGCTGGCCTTGCCGACCCGCTTGCGCAGCCCGGCGGTGTCGACCAGTTGCCAGGTCTCGCCGCCGATCTCCACCAGGCTGTCCACCGGGTCGACGGTGGTGCCGGCGACCGAGTCGACGACCGCCCGCTCCTCACCGGAGAACCGGTTGAGCAGGCTGGACTTGCCGACGTTGGGCCGACCGACCAGCGCCACCCGGCGGGGACCGCGCGGGCGGTTCTCGACGATCTTGGGCGCGTCGGGCAACGCGTCGAGGATCGCGTCGAGGAGTTCGCCGGAGCCCCGGCCGTGCAGTGCGGAGACCGGGAACGGCTCACCGAGGCCCAGCGACCACAGCGCGGTCGCCTCCATCTCGATGGCGGTGTTGTCGGTCTTGTTGGCCACCAGGATCACCGGTTTGGCGCTGCGCCGCAGCATCTTCACCGCGGCCTCGTCCACATCGGTCGAGCCGACCATGGCGTCGACCACGAAGATCACCACGTCGGCGGTGACCACCGCCGTCTCGGCCTGGGCGGCGATGGCCGCCGCCCGGTCCTTCGCGTCCGGCTCCCAGCCGCCGGTGTCCACCACGGTGAACGAGCGGCCGTTCCACTGCGCGTCGTACGGCACCCGGTCCCGGGTCACCCCGGGAACGTCCTCCACGACCGCCTGCCGCCGGCCGATGATCCGGTTCACCAGCGTCGACTTGCCCACGTTGGGCCGACCGACAACGGCCACCACGGGCTGCGGGCCGGTCGGTTCCTCGACGGTGACCTCCGGCTCGCGCAGCTCCACCCATCCGTCGCTCATGCCACACCCCGCTCGGTGAGCAGCTCACGCAGCTGGGCGACGACCTCGTCGATGCCCAGCTCGGTGGTGTCCAGTTCGACGGCGTCGTCGGTCTGCCGCAGCGGGTTGACCGTGCGGGTGGAGTCGAGCCGGTCCCGCCGGGCCAGGTCGGCGGCGGTCGCCGCGACGTCGGCGGCGTCCTCGGCGCTGCGGCGTCGGGCGCGGGCCGCCTCGGAGGCGGTCAGGTAGACCTTCAGGTCGGCGTCGGGGGCCACCACGGCGCCGATGTCGCGGCCCTCGACCACGATCCGGCCGGCCTGGGCGATGAGTTCCCGCTGCCGGGCGACGAGCAACGCCCGCACCGCCGGCACGGCGGCCACCGCGGAGACCGCGCCGGTCACCTCGGGGCCCCGGATCTCCTGGTCGACACCCGTCCCGTCGACGGTCACGCCGTACCCCTGGGGGTCGGTGCCGATGCGCAGCTCGACCTCGCCGGCAACCTTGCCCACCGCGGCGGCGTCGGTCAGGTCGACGCCGGAGCGCAGCACCGCCCAGGTGATCGCCCGGTACATCGCGCCGGTGTCCAGGTAACGCGCACCGAGGTCGACGGCGAGTCGCCGCGAGACGGTGGACTTACCCGAACCGGACGGCCCGTCCACCGCGACCACACAGCGCCCGGCCCGTACGTTTTCCTCCACCGTTGTCCTCCTCAGCCCGTACCTCGCGGGTCACCGGTTCCTCCGGTGCCGTTGAGCGGTCGTCCATCGATCGTCCATCATCCCGCGCCTCGCGGGTCGGCCCCCCGCGCCGCCGTCGGGGGCGACCTGCACCACCCGCCGGCCCGTGGGCCGCGTGGAAGCCTACCGGCACACCTACCCGCTACGACGGGTCAGTCACCCACGACCTTGAACAGGGCGGCGACCTCCGCGTTGGTCAGCCGCCGGATCCGCCCGGTGCGCAGGTCACCGAGCTTGATCGGCCCGATCGAGGTACGCACCAGCCGGGACACCGGGTGCCCGACCTCGGCCAGCAACCGCCGGACGATGTGCTTGCGTCCCTCGTGCAGGCTCAGCTCCACCTGGGCGGTTTTACCCAGGGTGTCCACCACCTTGAACGAGTCGACCTTCACCGGCCCGTCCTCCAGTTCGACGCCGGCCAGCAGCCGCTTGCCCAGGTGGCGCGGGATCGGCCCGGCCACCTCGGCCAGGTACGTCTTGAGCACCTGGTAGGACGGGTGCATCAGCTTGTGGGTGAGGGTCCCGTCGTTGGTGAGCAGCAGCAGGCCCTCGCTGTCCGCGTCGAGCCGCCCGACGTGGTAGACCCGCTGCTCGACCCGGTTGCCGATGAACTCGGCGAGCTCGTTGCGGCCCTTGTTGTCCGACATGGTGGTGACCACCCCGCGCGGCTTGTTCATCGCCACGTAGACCAGGCGGTTGTCGGCCTGGAGGCGTTCGCCGTCGACGTGGATCACGGCGGTGGCGGGGTCGACCTTGTCGCCGAGGTGGGCGACCCGCCCGTCGACGGTGACCCGACGCCGGAAGATCAGATCTTCGCAGGCGCGGCGGGAGCCCACCCCGGCGGCGGCGAGCACCTTCTGGAGGCGTTCGGCGCCTTCGTACACCGGGGCGTCGGGCTTGGGGGAACGGTCATCGCGTGGCATCGGCAAGCTCTTCTACGTCGTCGGGGAGGAACGGGGCGAGCGGGGGCAGGTCGGCGACCGAGTCCAGGCCCAGCTTCTCCAGGAACATCGTGGTGGTCCGGAAGAGGAACGCCCCACTGTCCGGTTCGGCGCCGCACTCCTCGACCAACCCTCGGGAGACCAGGGTACGGAGCACCCCGTCACAGTTCACACCCCGGATGGCCGAGACCCGTCCCCGGGTCACCGGCTGCTTGTAGGCGATCACCGCGAGCGTCTCCAGGGCGGCCTGGGTCAACCGTACCGACTGCCCGTCCAGGACGAACCGCTCCACGTGGGTGGCGTATTCCGGCCGGGTGTAGAGCCGCCAGCCACCGGCCGCCCGGCGCAGCTCGAAGCCGTGCCCGGCGGCGGTGTAGCCGGCGGCGATGTCGTCGAGCACCGGCCCGATCCGCTCCGGTGACTGCTCCAGCACCTGGGCCAGCACCAGCTCGCTGACCGGTTCGTCGACCACCAGCAGGATGGCCTCCAACGCGCCCCGCAGCTCCGCGTCGTCCAGCTCGGGTGCCGGCTCCGGCACGACGGTGGCCCGCCGCCGCCCCGCCGGCCGCCGCTTCGGTACGCCCGCCGCGTCCCGCTCCCCCGCCGGGTCGGGGCCGACGCCGGCTGCACCCGCCCCGGTCCCGGCCGCCGCCACCGGCCCACCCGGGTCCACCGGCGTCCCCGGTTCGTCGGGTGCCGCATCGGCCGGGGTGTCGCCCGGGTCAGCGGGCCCGGCGTCCGCCGGCAGTTCGCCGGGCGGCACCGGGGTGGCGCTGTCGTCATCGCCCGGCGGGGACCCCGCTACGACCGGATCGGGGAGGTCGTGGTCGGGTGCCGTTCCCGAGGTGTCCGCGGTCCCGGAGTCGGTCGGGACGGGAGCGGGAGCCTGCCGGGCGGCGGGGCGTTCCCACGGCGGGACCCAGGCGGCCGCCTGATCGGCCAGGGAGTCCTGGCGCTCCTCGTCGCTCATCACGTCTCCTGCGTCGTCGCGGTTTCGCCCGCCGGGTCGGCGGACACGGCGGGTCCGCCCGGGACGGGACCGGTCTCGTCGGGGTCGGCGGGGGTGCCGGCGTACTCGTCGACGTGCAGGTCGGCGTCGCCGTCGGCGGGGCCGGTCCAGCGTACGGTCAGCTCCTCCAGGGCCTCCTCCTGGACGAAGGCGACCAGCCCCTCCCGGTAGAGCTCCAGCAGCGCCAGGAAGCGGGCCACCACCTCCAGGGTGATCTCGCAGTCCGCGCAGAGCAGGGTGAAGGTGGCGGTGCCGGCCCGGCGCAGCCGTTCGGCGAGGATCGTCGCGTGCTCCCGGACGCTGACCCGGACCAGGTGCACGTGCGCGATGGAGACCTCGGGCACCGGCTTCGGGGTCATCGCCCGGACCGCCAGCCTCAGCAGCCGCTCGGGGCCGACACCGAGCACCAGGTCGGGCAGGGCGTCGGCGTAGCGGGCCTCCAGGGTGACCGCGCGGGGGTAGCGTCGCCCGCCGACCGCCTCCAGTTCGGCGATGTGCGCCGCCGCCTCCTTGTACGCCTTGTACTGCAACAGTCGGGCGAACAGCAGGTCCCGCGCCTCCAGCAGGGCGAGGTCCTCCTCGTTCTCCACCTCGGCCGAGGGCAGCAGCCGGGCCGCCTTGAGGTCGAGCAGGGTGGCGGCGATGAGCAGGAACTCGCTGGTCTCGTCGAGGTCCCACTCGTCACCCATGGCCCGGATGTAGGAGATGAACTCGTCGGTGACGGTGTGCAGGGCCACCTCGGTGACGTCCAGCTTGTGCTTGCTGATCAGTTGCAGCAGCAGGTCGAACGGGCCGGTGAAGTTCGCCAGCCGGACGGTGAAGCCGGCGCTCTGCCCGCCCGCCGGATCGGCCGCCTTCTCGCCGGCCACCTCGGCGGTCAGCACGGACTGCTGCTCCGGGGTGGTCGTCGGGTCCAGCGGTGGCGCGGTCACCGGACGACCGTAGTCCACGCCCCGGGCATGGAGGTCGTCGCCGTCCGGGACACTCCGGTGGTGCCCCGGGGACGCAACCCCGGCCCCTACCGGTCGGCCTGGGCCGCGATCACCTCACGGGCCAACTGCCGGTAGTTGCGTGCGCCCGAGGAGGCCGGGTCGAGGGTGGTGATCGGCGCACCGGCCACCGTGGACTCGGGGAACTTCACCGTCTTGGTGATGACGGTCTGGTAGACCTTGTCGCCGAACGCCTCGACCACCCGCTGGAGCACCTGCCGGCAGTGGGTGGTGCGGCTGTCGTACATGGTCGCGAGGATGCCTTCGAGTTCCAGGTCGAAGTTGAGCCGCTCGCGGACCTTGTCGATGGTGTCCAGCAGCAGCGCCACCCCGCGCAGGCTGAAGAACTCGCATTCGAGCGGGATGAGCACCCCGTGCGCGACCGTCAACGCGTTGATCGCCAGCAGGCCCAGCGAGGGCTGGCAGTCGATCAGGATGTAGTCGTACTCCTTGCGCACGTTGCGCAGCACCCGGGCCAGGGCCATCTCCCGGGCGACCTCGTTGACCAGCTGTATCTCGGCGGCGGAGAGGTCGATGTTGGCGGGCAGGATGTGCAGGCCGGCCACGTCCGTCTTGATCAGGACGTCCTCGGCCATCACGTCGTCCTGCATCAGCAGGTTGTAGACCGACAGGTCGAGGTTGTGCGGGTTGACCCCCAGCCCCACCGACAGCGCGCCCTGCGGGTCGAAGTCGACCAGCAGCACCTTGCGGCCGTACTCGGCCAGCGCCGCGCCCAGGTTGATGGTGGTGGTGGTCTTACCCACGCCACCCTTCTGGTTGGCCATCGCGATGATCCGGGCCGGCCCGTGCCGGTCGGTGGGCATCGGCTCGGGGATCGGCTTGCGCATCGTGTAGGCGGCCGGGTCGGCCGGGCCCAGGTCGGCGCCGAGCGACGCCTGCTGCTCACGGAGCTCCGACGTCCAGGCGTCGGCACGATCACCGTTGCCAGCCATGTCCTCGCTGCCCCCTCCCGACGACCACCCGGCATCGGAGCTGTCCGACGTCCTTCGCGGCGCCGCTGCGCACCCCGGTTGTCGTTCCAGGAGGTCCGCGCCGATGCCGACTCTACGCCACCGACGACCAGCGCGTTCGGCACCGGTCCGGCGTGTCGGGCGTACCGGCCGGTCAGCGGCCCGACGGCGGGTTCGCGTCCCGGGCCCGGGGGTGCGTGGTGGCGTACACCTCGCGCAGCCGTTCCACGGTGACCAACGTGTACACCTGGGTGGTGGTGACCGAGGCGTGGCCGAGCAGTTCCTGCACCACCCGCACGTCCGCGCCGCCGTCGAGCAGGTGGGTGGCGTACGAGTGGCGCAGGGTGTGCGGGGAGACCGCGTGCGGCCCGTCCACCGGCAGCCCCGCCCGCCGCGCGGCCCGCCGCAGCACGGTCCACGCGCCCTGCCGGGTCAACGGCCCGCCCCGGGCGTTGACGAACACCGTCGGGGTGCCCCGGCCGGCGGCGACCAGGCCCGGCCGGGCCCGCACCAGGAAGGCCCGCAGCGCCTCGACGGCGTACCCACCGATCGGCACCAGGCGGGTCCGGCCGCCCTTGCCGCGCAGCAGGGCGGTGCCCTCGGCGACGTCCAGGTCGTCGATGGCGGCGCCGACCGCCTCGGAGATCCGCGCGCCGGTGCCGTAGAGGAACTCCAGCAGCGCCCGGTCGCGCAGGGCCAGCGCCGCCCCGTCGCCGGTGGCGGTGACCGGGCCGGCGGTCTCCAGCAGCCGGGTCACGTCGTCGACCGGCAACGCCCGGGGCAACCGGCGGGCCGCGACCGGCGGGCGGACGTCCCGGCTGGGGTCCGCACCGGACAGCCCCTCCCGGACGGCGAACCGGTGCAGCCCGCGCACGGCGGAGGCGGCCCGCGCGGCCGAGGTCACCGCCAGCGGCGGGTGGTCGTCGTCGCCGGCGCGCAGCCGGGCCAGGTGCGCCTCGACCTGCCCGGTGCCGACCGACGCCAGGTCGGTCACCCCGGCGGCGGCCAGGGTGCCCAGATACCGCTCCAGATCCCGACGGTACGAGGTGAGGGTGTTCGCCGACAGCCCCCGCTCGACGGTGAGGTGGTCGAGATAGCCGCGCACCACACGGCGCAGGGCCGGCGCGGGTTCGCCACCCGCGCCGACCCCGTCGCCTGCGCTGCCGGGCACCCCGCCGGATGCCGGCCCGGGTCCGGCGGGGTGCACCTGCTCCGGTGCCGCGCCCGGCGGCTGACCGGTCAGGCCAGCACCTCGGCCAGCGGGAGGGTGGCCATGCCGTGCGCCTCGGCGACCGGGCCGTAGACCACCCGACCGTCGTGGGTGTTCAGTCCCAGCGCCAGGGCGGGATCGCGGCGCAGCGCGTCACGCCAGCCCTGGTTGGCCAGCTCCAGGGCGTACGGCAGGGTGACGTTGGTCAGCGCGTAGGTGCTGGTGTGCGGCACCGCGCCGGGCATGTTCGCCACGCAGTAGAAGATCGAGTTGTGCACCTGGTAGGTCGGCTCGGCGTGCGTGGTGGGGCGGGAGTCCTCGAAGCAGCCACCCTGGTCGATGGAGATGTCCACCAGCACACTGCCCGGCTTCATCCGGGACACCAGCTCGTTGGAGATCAACGTCGGGGCCTTCGCGCCCGGGACGAGGACCGCGCCGATGACCAGGTCCGCGTCGAGCACCGCCCGCTCGATCTCGTACGCGTTGGACGCGACCGTCTGCAGGTGGCCCCGGTAGATGGCGTCGGCCTGCCGCAACCGGGCCACGTTCATGTCCAGCAGGAGCACCTCGGCCTGCAGGCCCAGCGCGATGGCGGCGGCGTTCATCCCGGACACGCCCGCGCCGATGACCACGGTCTTCGCCGCGTACACCCCGGAGACGCCACCCATCAGGATGCCCCGGCCACCCCCCTGCCGCTGCAGGTGGTACGCGCCGACCTGCGGGGCGAGCCGGCCGGCCACCTCGGACATCGGGGCGAGCAGCGGCAGCGACCGGTCGGGCAGCTCCACGGTCTCGTACGCGATGCCGGTGACGTTCCGGTCGACCAGCGCGTCGGTGCACTCCTTGGAGGCGGCCAGGTGCAGGTAGGTGAAGAGCACCTGCCCGGCGCGCATCCGGTGGTGCTCCTCGGCGACCGGTTCCTTGACCTTGAGCACCAGCTCGGCGGTGTCCCACACCTCGTCGGCGGTGTCGAGGATGGTGGCCCCGGCGGCGACGAACTCGTCGTCGGTGAGGCTGGACCCGATGCCGGCGCCGGCCTCGACGAAGACCTGGTGACCGTGGCGGACGAACTCGTTGACGCCCGCCGGCGTGATCGCCACGCGGTACTCGTGGTTCTTGACCTCGCGTGGGATTCCGACCTTCACGATGCAGACACCCTTCTCCGGGGTGCCGCACCCCGGACTGCGCGGTGCCCCGCCGGCTCCGTTGCCGACGCGGTCCACCGGTCCCGCCGGCGGCAGTCTAGGCGGGCCGTCCTGCTCCGACGGGCGGCACAGTGACAACCGGTGTCCGTCGCGCCTGACGATGTGTCAGGCATACCGCGCCGGCCTGCCGTTCGGCGTATCCCCCATGGTCGCACCGGACGGCGCCACCCGCCGGACGGGAACGCCCGCGGGCGCATCGTGTCCCGACGGCGTGACGCACCGCGCCAGCGGGGGTGCGGGCACCGGCCGGCACCGCGCCGTGCGGGGGTGCACGCCCGCCGGCCGGCACCGTGCCTGCTGGCCGGCTGGGGGGACGGCGCAGGGGCCGCGCGGCGTACCGCGGCGGCCCCTGTCGGCGTACCGGATCAGCGGTGCAGGGGGGTGTCGGCCCGGCGCAGCGCCGACCAGCCGGCGTCGCGGGCCCGGGCGGCGGCCAGCAGGCCGGCCACGCACGGACCGTTGGTGACCTCCCCGGCCAGCACCATGCCGACCGCCTCGTCCAGGTCGATCCGGACGATCTGCAGGTCGGCCTCCTCGTCGTGCCGCTCGTGCCGCTGCCCGACGGGCACCTCGGCCAACTCCCGGGCCAGGAACACCCGGACCACCTCGTCGGAGAACCCCGGCGAGGTGTGCACGTCGACCAGCAGGTCCCACCGGCCGGCGGTCAGGTCGGCCTCCTCGGCCAACTCCCGGGCGGCGGCCACCGGCAGGTCCTCGCCGTCGACGTCCATCAGCCCGGCGGGCAGCTCCCACAGGTGCCGCCCGACCGGCTGCCGGTACTGCCGCACCAGCACCACCTGACCGGCGTCGTCGAGGGCGACCACGGCGACCGCGCCGACGTGCCGGGCGTAGTCGCGGGTGGCGGTGCCCCCGCCGGGCATGCTCACCTCGTCGGTGACCACGGTGAAGATCCGCCCGGCGTACCGCTCGACCCGGGAGCGCAGCTCGTAACGGTGCTCGGCGGCGCTCACGACGCGGACGACGCCGTCGCCGACGCGCCGTTGCGGGCCGCGTTCTTCGGCGTCGGCGCCCCCTTCTTCGACGCCTCGCTCGTGGGCGTCTCGTTCTTGGCCGCCCCGGCCCCCGGGTCGAGGTCCACCGGCAGTTGGTCGGCCTGCGAGTACGCCACGGCCGCCTTGACGAATCCGGCGAACAGCGGGTGCGGGCGGGTCGGGCGGCTCTTCAGCTCCGGGTGCGCCTGGGTGGCCACGAAGAACGGGTGCAGACCCCGGTCCAGCTCGACGAACTCGACCAGCCGGCCGTCCGGGGAGGTGCCGGAGATGTGCAGGCCGGCCCGGGTGAGCTGGTCCCGGTAGGCGTTGTTGACCTCGTAGCGGTGCCGGTGCCGCTCGCTGATCTCGGTGCTGCCGTACGCCTCGGCCACGATCGACCCCTCGGCCAGCGTCGCCGGGTACGCCCCGAGCCGCATCGTGCCGCCGAGGTCACCCCGACCGGCGACGATGTCCTCCTGGTCGGCCATGGTGGCGATGACCGGATGCGTGGCCTCCTCGTCGAACTCGAGGGAGTTCGCCGCGTCGAGGCCGGCCAGGTGGCGGGCCACCTCGATGGTCATGCACTGCAGGCCGAGACAGAGCCCGAGCAGCGGCACCCCGTTCTCCCTGGCGTACCGGGCGGTGCCGATCTTGCCTTCGATGCCGCGTACGCCGAACCCGCCGGGAATGACGATCCCGTCCACGCCGGACAGCGCCGACGCCGCGCCGGCCGGGGTGACGCAGTCGTCGCTGGGCACCCAGCGCAGCTGCACCCGGGCCCGGTGGCCGAAACCGGCGGCCCGGATCGCCTCACTGACCGACAGGTAGGCGTCGGGCAGGTCGACGTACTTGCCGACCACCGCCACGGTGACCGTGTGGTGCGGCTGGTGCACCCGCTCCAGCAGGTCGTCCCACCTGGCCCAGTCGACGTCGCGGAAGGACAGGCCGAGCCGGCGCACCACGTACGCGTCGAGCCCCTCGCGGTGCAGCACCTTGGGGATGTCGTAGATGCTCGGGGCGTCCGGGGCGGCGACGACCGCCTCCCGGTCCACGTCGCAGTAGAGGGACAGCTTCTCCTTCAGCTTCTCCGGGATCTCCCGGTCGCAGCGCAGCACGATGGCGTCGGGCTGGATGCCGATGTTGCGCAGCTGCGCCACCGAGTGCTGGGTCGGCTTGGTCTTCAGCTCTCCCGACGGGGCCAGGTAGGGCACCAGCGAGACGTGCAGATAGAAGCAGTTGTCCCGGCCCAGGTCGTGCCGGACCTGACGGATCGCCTCCAGGAACGGCAACGACTCGATGTCGCCGACGGTGCCACCGACCTCGGTGATCACCACGTCCGGGATCTGGCCGTCGCCGTCCGGCTCGGCCATGCCGAGAATCCGGGCCTTGATCTCGTTGGTGATGTGCGGGATGACCTGGACGGTGTCGCCCAGGTATTCGCCGCGCCGCTCCTTGGCGATCACGTCCGAGTAGATCTGGCCGGTGGTGACGTTGGCCTTGCCGGAGAGGTCCCGGTCGAGGAAACGCTCGTAGTGCCCGACGTCGAGATCGGTCTCCGCGCCGTCCTCGGTGATGAAGACCTCACCGTGCTGGAACGGGTTCATTGTCCCCGGGTCGACGTTGAGGTAGGGGTCGAGCTTCTGCATCACCACCCGCAGCCCGCGCGCGGTGAGCAGATTGCCGAGGCTGGAGGCGGTGAGGCCCTTGCCGAGCGAGGAGGCGACGCCCCCGGTGACGAAGATGTGCCGGGTCGTCCGTGCTGAAGGGGCCAAGGCCTGCTCCCGTGTCGTCCGTAGCGGTCGTGCGAACCGCCGTGCCGATCAGCAAAGTGATCACGCGATCCACGGGATTCCACGGTAACACCTCCTCCGGGGCCACCTGGCGTCGCACCCGACCTCGGGCTATCGCGCCCCGGCGTCGGACCGGCCGGCCACCGCCCCGGACCGGGCCGACTCCACCGCCCCGGGGGTACGCGCCGCGGGCACCTTCGCCGCGTCCCGCCCCGCCGGCCGGGCCCCGGCGTCGTCCGTACCGTCGGCACCGCCCTCGTCCGGGCCGCCCGCCCGGGGGCCGTCGGACGGCTCCCCCGCCCCCGTGGTCGGGGCGTCCCCGTCCACCGCGCGGGCTTCCCCACCGTCGTCGGGCCGTCCCCCGTCGGGGGCGTCGTCGGGCGGGGCACCGCCGGGCGGACCATCCAGGCCACCCGGGCGGGGATTGCCCGTACCGGGCAGGGTGCGGTCGGTGGAGTGGTCGAGCACCCGCAGCGAGGCCAGCGCCGCCATCGGCACCACCAGCGCCGCGGCCGCCCCGGCCACGTCCAGCGCGGCACCACCCAACAGCCCGGCGATGACCGCCGCCAGGGCCGTGCCGGCCAGCGCCGCCCGGATCGCCGGGTAGATGCCGAACAACCGCATCAGCCCACCCCACGGCTGGAGCAACGCGAACCAGACCAGCAACAGGCCGACCACCGCCAGCACCGTCAGCGGGCTGTTCACCAGCGTCTGGAAGTTCGCCGTGCTGGACCGGTGCACGGTCAGCCCGCCGGTGCCCTCGCCCAGGGCGGTCAGGAACCGACCCAACGCCCCCCGCTCCTCCACCGGCCGGCGCAGGTCCACCACCGCGAAGCCGATGGTCAGCGCCAACCCGGCCATGGTCGCCCAGACCAGCCGGCTGATGGTCAGCCAGCCGCCGGTGCTGATCGCGGCGGCCACCGCCACCCCGGCGGTCAACGCGATCGCGCCGATCGAGTCCGCACCCAGGTAGGGGCTGCCGATCACCACCACGGCCAGCCCGCCCACCGCGACGACCACCATCGGCCGCCACTGCCGGCGGACCCGCTGGGCGAGCCAACCGGCGCTGAGCAGCGAACCGGCGAGAAACACCCCCAGCCCCACCGTGCCGAGGCCGGAGAACCGGCCACCCTCCAGCGCGGAGTAGCCGACCACCCCGTTGAGCTGCAACCGGGCACCACTGAGCACGTCCGCGCCGACCACCAGGGTGGCCAGGCCGGCGACCGCCCCGAGCGGGCCGAGGGTGCGGTCGTGGCCGGGGGCGAACCGGACCAGGGCGGTGCCGCCGACGATCAGCGCGACCGTCACCAGGGCGAAGTACGCACCGGCGTGCTCGCCCCGCCACCACGGCACCGCGTCGGCGAGCAGCGCGGCGGGCACCGCCAGGGCGACGGCGACCAGCAGCAACTCCACGGTCGCCACGATCCGGCGGGACACCGGCGGCGGACTGTGCGGTCCGGCCAGCCGGCGGGCCCGGCGCAGCAGCGGCAGCACCGCGATGGCCAGCACGACCTGCGCGGCGGCGAGCAGCGCGAAGAACCAGCCGGCCACGGACCGCTGGGCGGCGGCCTCCCGGTCGGCGTCGGCCGGCGCGCTGATCGCGGTGGCCAGGTCGTCGGGGCGACCGTCGACCTTCACCGCGGGCCGACCGAGGAAGAGCCGCTCCGGCATCGGCCGGCCCAGCGCGATCAATGCGGTCGGCGCCAGGTCGACCAGTTGCAGGTAGCCCTCCCGACCGGTGCTGGCGGAGGTGAGCCAGCCGTGTTCCCAGCCCGGACCGTCGGCGACGACGACGTGCAGCCGGGCCGGCGACTCGGTGTCGGACACCCCGGCGACCAGCACCAGCGACCGTTGCGGCCGGGCGGCGAGCACCTTCGCCAGCGCCTCGTCGGCGCGCCGGGCGTCCGCCCGCCGGTCCGCCGGGTCGGTGCCGCTGACCGCGCCCAGGTCGACGATGCTCAGCACGCAGGAGCCGAGCAGCCCCGCCGGGTCGGCCGGCAGCGCCGGGGCGTACCGGTCGACGCGGCCGAAGGGACGGGCGGCGGCGACGGCGGCACCCGGGCCGACCGCCACCGAGCAGCGCACCGACTCCGACAGCGAACCGGGCACCGTGCCCCAGGGCTGCCGGTCGGCGTTGTAGGCGACCACACCCTCCTGGTCGGGCAGGTTGGCGCCGATCCCGTCGGGCTGCTCGACGGTCACCCCGGCAGGTGGGCAGCCGCCCGGCTGGCGGCTGCCGTTCCAGCCGGCGTAGCTGCCCGCGCCGAGGGTGAGCCACCCGTCCACCGGGCAGGTGGGGCGGTGCGCGGAGCGGGTGGACAGCGAGCCGATGGAACCCTGCTGGGCCATCCGCCACAGGGTCGGGGTGGTCTGCGGGTCGACGTCGGACCAGCGCAGCCCGGCCACCCCGGCGAGGACCACGTAGTCGGCGGTACGCCGGGGCGCACTGGTGTCGGGGCGGGCGGCCAACGCGGTGACGCCGAGCGCCACCACGATCAGGGTGAGCAGGACCGGGGTGAATCGGCGCAGCATCAGGCGCGTCCCGTCGAGGGGGTGTCGGTGCCGGGGACGGCCGCCCCGGTGCGGCCTGCCGGGCCGGCGGGGTCGGCGTCCAGCTCGGTGTAGAGGGCCCGCAGCGCGGCGACGGTGTCGGCCTCGGTGGGCCAGCCGGCGGCCCGGGTGACGCCCCGGGCAGCCAGGTCGGCCCGCAGGTCGGGGTCGTCCAGCAGCGACCCGACGGCCGCGTCGACCGCGTCGACGTCGCCGGCCGGGACCAGCAGCGCGCCGTCGCCGACCAGCTCGGGCAGCCCGCCGACGGCGGTCGCCACCAGCGGCACGCCGGCCCGCAGCGCCTCCTGGGCGAACAACTGCCGGGCCTCCCAGTCGCTGGTCACCACCGCCAGGTCGGCGCCGGCGAGCAGGTCCGCCACGTCGGTGCGGTGCCCGAGCAGGGTCACCGGGGCCCGGGTCGCGGAGATCCGGGCGGCCAGCGGCAGGTACGCCGGGCCACTGCCGGCGATCACCACCACGGGCGGCGGGGTGCGGGTACGCCACCGGGCGGCGGCGTCGACCAGCACGTCGTAGCGCTTCTGCGAATGCAGCCGGCCGACGGAGAGCACCAGCGGTTGCCCGGCGGCGACGCCGAACTCGGCGCGGACGGCGGCCCGGCGGCGACGCGGGGCGGGCAGGGCCGGGGCGGCGACGGGGGCGAGCCGGGCGTCGGCGGCACCTAACGCGGCGGCCCGGTCCACCAGGTCCGCGGAGGCCCCCAGGGCGACCCGGGCGGACCGCGCGACCACCCGTTCGGCGAGCCGGGACAGCCGCCCGCGCAGCCCACCGGCGAGTACCGCGTTGTGCCAGGTGACCACGAGCGGCGCGGCCGGCCGGGCGAGCGCCGCGACCAGCCCGGCGCGCAGCCCGTGGGCGTGCACCACCCGGACGTCCGCGCCGGCCAGCGCCCGACGCAGCGCGGTGACCGCCCGGGCGTCGGCGGGGGTCGGGTTGGCCGAGATCTCCACCGGGGTGAACCGGGCTCCGGTGGCGGCGAAGTCGAACTGTTCGCCGGTGGCGGCCGGGCCGCAGACCAGCACCGGCTGGCCGGCCTCGACGAGCCCCCGGGCCACCGACCGGACGTGTTGACCCACCCCGCCGGTGCTGGAGGCGAGCAGCAGCACCACCGTGCCCCCGGGATCGGGGGCGGACGTCGCGTCGGTCATGGGGAGAGGGTCTCCTTCCCGTCACCGGCGTCGCGGGCAACGCCGTCCTGCGGGTCACCCGTCGGTCGCCGGCCACCCAGCCGACGACGTACGCCGGTGAGCAGCGGCCCGACGTCCCGCCGGTCCACCAACCAGGCCACGGCGAGGAACAGCACGCCGACCACGGCCCCGGACAGCATGCCCTGCACGAGTGCTCCCGTTGTCGTCGGGGTGCCGCCGTCGGCGAGCAGGCGGGCGGTGAGGACACCGGCCGGGGCGGCGAGCAGCGCGGCCAGCAGACCGGCGGTGGCGGCCCGGCCGGCGCCGGCGAGGGCGGCCCGACCGGCGGAGCGGAGCACCGCGCCGACCAGCAGCACCCCGAGGACCAGCATGCCGACGGAGTTGGCCAGGGTGACGGCCGGCACCCGGTCGGCGCGCGGCAGCAGCGCCGCCAGCGGTACGGCGACCAGCGGCACCACCAGCCAGCCGGTGGTGATGGCGGCGGTCGCCACCCGGGTGGCACCCCGGGCGTAGAGGGCCCTGGACAGCACCGCGAAGAGCCCGTAGCCGACCAGCCCGGGGGCGAAACCGGCGATCGCGGCGGCGGTCGGCTCCGCGCCGAGCGGGAAGAACCGGCCGACCGGTTCGGCGGTGCCGATCAGGGCCGCCGCGCCGAGGAAGCTGCACAGCAGCACCCCCCGGGTGGTCGCGGCGACCGTCGTGCGGTAGCCGTCCTCGTCGCCGGTCGCGGCGGCGGCCGACAGCCCCGGGTACGCGGCGACCGCCAGCGGCACCGCGAGCACCGCCCAGGGCAGCAGGTACATGGTCTGGGCGAGGTTGTAGACCTGCGGGGCTTCGGTCGGGCCACCGGAGATCCGGTTGAGGATGACCACCAGGGCGAGTTGTTGGGCGGTGACGGTGACCGCCCCGGCGACGGCGAGCCCGCCGACCCGGGCCCGGGCGTCGGCGGGGAAGGCGTAGCCGGGTCGCCAGGCCAGCCCGAGCCGGCGCAGCGGGATCAGCAGCGACAGCGACAGCACCACCACGCCGAGGGTGGTGCCGCCGGAGAGGATCAGCTCCCCGGCCCGGCTCACCTGGGCGATGCTCGCGTCCCGCCCCTGGGTGACCCCGAAGACGAGGTAGGCCAGCACGACGGTGAGGCTGGACAGCAGCGGTGCGACGACCGGCCAGGCGAACCGGCGGTGCGCCTGGAGCACCCCGGTCAGCACGATCCCGATGCCGTAGAGCGGCAGTTGCGGGGCGAACACCCGCAGCATCCGTGCCCCGGCGGCCAGTTCGGCCGGTGACCGCCCGTCGGAGATGACCGCCACGACCGGGTCGGCGAACAGCGCCACCAGCGCTGCGAGCGGCACCAGCAGGGTCACCGTCCAGGTCAGCAGCGCGCCGGTGGTGGCGGCCACCGCCCGCCGGTCACCGGCCGCGACCGGCCCGGCCAGCAGCGGTACGACGAGACTGGCCAGCGCCCCGCCGGCGACGATCTCGAAGATGATGTTCGGGACGGTGTTGGCGAGCACGTACATGCCACCGAGGTCGCTGGTCTCGACGACCCAGGTGAACACGGCGGTCCGGCCGAACCCGGCGAGCCGGGCGACCACGGTGAGCACGGCGATGAGGGCGGCGGCGCCGGCCACCCGACCGGCGCCGGCGAGGGGTGCCGGTCTGGTCACGTCAGTCGGATCGCCGGCCCAGCGCGTCGAGTTCCCGCAGCACCGGGGTGCGCTGGATGACCGCCGTGAAGCTGACCTTCTCACTGGCCGCGGTGAGGCCGGCGAGGACCGCGAGCAGACCGGCCCGGCCGAGCGGCCCGGTCCGGGCGGCCAGTGCCACCCCGAGCAGCGCGCCGAGCGCGTTGGCCCCGCTGTCGCCGATCATGACCCGCTCGCCCAGGTCCTCGTCGAGCAGCCCACCGGCGGCGCCGACCGCACCGGCGGCGATGCCCGCGTGCGGGCCACCGGCCAGCGGGACGCCGAGCAGCACGCCCGACTTCAGCGCCCGGCCGGGGCGCAGGTCGAGCAGGTTGAGCAGGTTGGCGGTGCCGGCGATCACTCCCGCGCCGAGCAGCACGTCGACGGTGCGGCCGAGGGTGCCGTGCCGCTGCCGGCGGGGGTGCCCGGCGACCGTGGGATCGGCGGCGAGCAGCGCGGCGGCGGCCAGCCCGGCCGCGCCCACCCCGGCGACCTTGACCAGGCCGGCGGTGACCCGGCCGGCGCGCAGCGCGGCGAGGTGACCGGCGAAGCCCTTGGCGGCCTTCTGCTCCGGCCGGGCGCCCACCACGTCGTCGTAGAGGCCGACCGCGCCGGAGCCGAGGCCGGCGACGAGCACCGCCGCCCCGGCCGGGACGCTGGCCGCGCCGAGCGCCCCCGCGCCGGACGCCCCGACGGCGAGCGCCGGTCCGGCGGCGAGGCTGACGGTACGGCCCCGGAAGTTGGTCCGCTCCAACGCCGGCCCTGCCGGGGAGGTACGGATCTCCCGCAGCGCGTACCGGGCGGCGGCGGCTCCGGCGGCGGCGGCGAGCAGCCGCCCGAGCCCGCTCACGCGGCGCCGCCCATCGGGGCGGGCGGGTGGTAACCGGTCACCGGGGTACGTGGTTCGCTCACTGGGGCAGTCTAGGCACCAACGTGGCGTTGTCGCCGACGCCGTACTGACCGGTCCGCTTCTCGGAGAGTTGTTGGACCAGGGCCAGGCTGGTGACCAGCTGCCCCTGCACGGTGTTGGCGTTGTCGACGGTGGAGATGGTCTGGGCGAGCACCGGGTCGCCGCGGACGACGGCCACCAGGTTGCCCCCGGCGGAGCCGTTGCCGCCGACGACGATCGCGCCGGTGCGGTCGAACTGCTCGGCGACCTTCACCACCGACTCGTCCTTCTTGGCGGAGTCCTTGTCGACGTAGGGCTGCCCGCTGACCACCACCACGGCCTCGGCCGGCCCGGTGACCTTCTCCTCGCTGGTGAGGTACCCGGCGTTGGCGTACGCGGCCAGCACCGCCCGCCGGTCGGCCTCGGTGACCACCGGGGTGCCCTGCGGGCGGTCGAGCAGGACGCTGGCCAGCAGGGCGCTGGAGGTCTCCACGCCGTTGCCGTTGCCGGGCAGCGCCGAGGCGGGCGCGGTGGGCCGGGCGGCGGTGACGGCCAGCTCCATCAGGTTGGTGTTGTTGTCCGGGTTGATGAACTTGTCCTGCACGTCGACCCGGCCGGTCACGGTGGCCCCGGCGGTCTGGAGCATCTTCAGCACGCCCTCGGTGTGCTCCCGGCCGGTGGGCAGGCTGAGCACCATCACGCGCTTGCCGGTGAGCTTGCCGGGGAGGTAGAGCTGCGCCATCTCGGCGGCGAAGTCCTCCTCGAGGTCCAGCTCCTTCTGGAGGCTGTTGACCGACTGGCGCATCTGCTGGTTGTCCTTGCGCAGCGAGTTGACGGTCTCCTTGAGGGAGTCGGCCACCGGGCCGTTGAGGGCGGCCGTGCCGACCACCAGGCCGATCGCCAACGCCAGGAAGACCGCGGTCAGGGACACCACGTGGTACCGGAAGTTGATCACGCTTGCAGCCTCTTGATCGGTCGGGAGCTAGAAGAGCTGGCCGAGCTGGAACACGAGATTGTCCCACCATTCGGAGACCACGCCCAAATACGCCTTGCCGACGGTGGAGACCGCCACGGCGGAGGCCATCGCGGCGATCGCCGAGAGGACCAGGAGCAGCAGGGACGAGCCGGAGATGCTCTGCCGGTAGAGCCGGCTCACGCCCTTGGCGTCGACCAGCTTGCCGCCGACCTTGAGCCGGGTGAGGAAGGTGGAGGCCATCCCGCCCCGCCCCTTGTCCAGGAACTCGACAAGCGTGGCGTGGGTGCCCACCGCGACCAGCAGCGAGGCGCCCTTCTCGTCGGCCAGCAGCATGGCCAGGTCCTCGCTGGTGGCGGCGGCCGGGAAGGTGATCGCCGGCACCCCGAGCCCGTTGACCCGGGCCAGGCCGGGCGCCCGGCCGTCCGGGTAGGCATGCACGATCACCTCGGCACCGCAGCGCAGCACGTCGTCGGTGACCGAGTCCATGTCCCCGATGATCATGTCGGGGGTGTAACCCGCCTCGACCAGTGCGTCCGCGCCGCCGTCCACGCCGATCAGCACCGGCTTGAACTCCCGGATGTAGGGGCGCAACACGTCCAGGTCGGCCTTGTAGTCGTACCCCCGCACCACGATCAGGCAGTGCCGACCCTGCACTGCGGTCTGGATCTCGGGTACGCCCACCCCGTCGAGCAGCAGGTCCCGTTCCTGGCGCAGGTAGTCCATGGTGTTGGCGGCGAACGCCTCCAGCTGCACCGACAGACCCTCCCGGGCGTCGGACATCGCCTTGGCGACCGTCTCGGCGTCCTGGAGGTCACCGTGCGCGACCGGATCGTCGCCGACGAAGACGGTGTTGCCCTCGATCCGGACGGTGTCGCCCTCCCGGAGCCGCTCGAAGACCCCCTCACCGAGGTCGTCCAGGAGCAGGATGCCCGCGCCGATCAGCACCTCGGGGCCGAGGTTCGGATACCGGCCGGAGACCGACGGCTTGGCGTTGAGGACCGCCGCGACCCCGACCGCGACCAGCGAATCGGCCGCCACCCGGTCCAGGTCGACATGGTCGATCACCGCGATGTCACCGGGGCGGAGCCGGCCGACCAGCCGTTTGGTACGGCGGTCCAGACGTGCGGTGCCGAGAACTGAGTCCGGTTCCGCGTTCCGGGTCCGGCGCAACGTGGGTAGACGCATCGTGACCATCCTGGCATGGGAGGCAGGCATTTCCGTTGCGACATGCCTGAGCAGGGCCGCCTACCCAGGGAAGCACACCGGAGCACAGGCCGGTGTGCCTCCGCTCACAATCGTTGCGGTCAGGGTCGTCTTTCCTTGGCCGCGACGGCCAGCAGCTCCTCGGCATGGGCGATACCCAGATCCGAATCCGGCAAACCCGCCAGCATCCGGGCCAACTCGCGGGCCCGCTCGGTGTCCTCCACCACCCGCACCCCACTGGTGGTCACCGCACCCCCGGTGTCCTTCGCCACCACCAGGTGCCGATCGGCGAACGCGGCCACCTGCGGCAGGTGGGTCACCACCAGCACCTGGTGACTGCGCGCCAACCGGGCCAGCCGACGACCGATCTCCACCGCTGCCTGCCCACCGACCCCGGCGTCGACCTCGTCGAACACCAGGGTGGGCGGCCCACCGGAACCGGCGAACACCACCTCGATGGCGAGCATCACCCGGGACAACTCACCGCCGGAGGCCCCCCGCTGCAACGGCAGCGACGGCGCACCCGGATGGGCCAGCAGCCGCAACTCCACCTCGTCGGCACCGTCCGGACCGACCCCGCACTCGACCCCGTTGACCGACAGCGTCGGCTCGGACCGCCCGGCCGGTCGGGGCAGCACCGCCACCTCGATCCGGGCGTGCGGCATCGCCAAGCCGGCCAACTCCACGGTGACCTGCGCGGCGAACCGGACCGCCGCCTCCTGCCGGGAAGCCGACAACCGCCCGGCCAACTCGGCCACCTCACCGGCGAGGCGCTGCGCCTCCCGGTCCAACTCGTCGAGCACCTCGTCGGAGGTATCCAGGTCGGACAGCCGGGTCCGGGCCCGCTCCGCCCAGGCGATCACCCCGTCGACGTCGTCGGCGTACTTGCGGGTCAACGCGCGCAACGCGGCCCGCCGCTCATAGATCGTCTGCAACCGGGCCGGATCGGCGTCCAGCGCCGCCAGATAGGTCGACAGCTCCGCCGAGACGTCCGCCACCAGGGTGGCCGCCTCCTCCAACCGACCGGCCAGATCACCCAGCGCCGGATCGGTGCCGGCCTGCGCCTCCAGGGTCCGCCGGGCCGTGCCGAGCAGCGTCGTGGCGTCCGGGGTGTCGTCGGCCGCCTCCACCCCACCGGCCACGCACAGGTGCGCCAACTGGGCCGCCGTCCGCAGCCCCTCGGCGTGCTCCAGCCGCTGCGCCTCGGTCTTCAGCTCATCGTCCTCGCCGGCCTGCGGATCGACCCGGGTGATCTCGTCCAGGCCCAGCCGCAGCAGGTCGGCCTCCTGGTGCCGGGCCCGGGCGTTGCTGCGCCGGTCGGCCAGGTCGTCGACCACCTGCCGCCACCGCCCATACGCCTCCCGCAGCGCGTCGACCAGCTTCTCGTGCCCGTGGCCGGCGAACCGGTCCAACGCGGCCCGCTGCTCGGCGGGCCGCAGCAGCCGCAGCTGGTCGGACTGACCGTGCACCGCCACCACCTGCTCGCCGACCTCACCGAGCATCGACACCGGCATGCTCCGGCCACCCAGGTAGGCCCGGGACCGACCCTCCACGGTGACCGTGCGGCTCATCAGCAGCGAGCCGTCGTCGTCGGGTCCGCCACCGGCGTCGACGATCCGGGCGTGCACCACGTCGGCGACCCGGCCGGCGAGGCGCAGCCGCCCCTCGACGGTGGCCCGGCCCGGCGCGGCCCGCACCCGACCCGCGTCGGCCCGACCGCCGAACAGCAGGCCGAGGCCGGTCACCACCATCGTCTTGCCGGCACCGGTCTCACCGGTGATGACGTTCATCCCGCCGGCAAGCGGCAGGGTGGTGTCCTCGATGACGCCCAGTCCGGTGATCCGCAGCTCTTCCAGCACAGCACCCGACAGTAGACGCGTGCTGCGACAGTTGACCAGCCGGCACGGCCGACCATCCGGGCCCGGGATGATCCACCCTGTCGCCGCCGGGGCAGCGACACTGGTGGACGGCCTCGGGCGACGACGGACACACCCGGTCCCGCCTGCGGATCGGGACGGGATCAGCGGCGGCTGCCCCGCCAGCCCTGCACCGGCAGGTCGAACTTGGCCACCAGCCGATCGGTGAACGGCCGGTCCCGCAACCGCACGACCCGCACCGGCAGCGCGCCCCGACGCACCGTCACCGTCGCCCCCGGCGGCAGATCGTAGACCCGACGACCGTCACAGCAGAGCACCGCCAGGGTGGTGAACGGGTCGACCGTGATGACGAACGTGGAGGTCGGCGCGGTCACCAGCGGACGGCTGAACAACGCGTGCGCGCTGATCGGCACCAGCAGCAGCGCCTCCACCTCGGGCCACACCACCGGCCCGCCCCCGGAGAACGCGTACGCGGTGGAGCCGGTGGGGGTGGCGCAGACCACACCGTCACAGCCGTAGCGGGACAGCGGCCGACCGTCCACGTCGACCAGCAGCTCCAGCATCTGGGCCCGCTCGCCCTTTTCCACGCTGATCTCGTTGAGCGCCCACGACTCGATGGTCGGGCCGCCGTCGAACTCGGCGGTGACGTCGAGGGTGAGCCGTTCGTCCACCGTGTAGTTGCGCCCGACCACGTCCCGCACGGCCGTGTCCAGGTCGTCGATCTCCGCCTCGGCGAGAAACCCGACCCTGCCCAGGTTGATGCCGAGCAGCGGCACCTTCGTCGGGCGGGCCAGCTCGGCGGCGCGCAGGAAGGTGCCGTCACCGCCGAGCGCGAAGACGATCTCGGCGCCCTCGGCCGCCCGCTGACCGGCCATCGGCACCACCCCGGGCAGATCCAGGTCCTCGGCCTCCTCGGCCACCACCCGCACCTCGAAGCCGGCCGCGATCAGGTCGGCGGCGACCGCCCGGGCATGCTCGGTGCTCCGGCGCCGCCCGGTGTGCGTCACCAGCAACGCGGTGCGGCTCACCGGTGCCACCACCCGTCGGGCAGCCGAGCGGCCCCACCATCGCTGAGGTCCACCGGACCCGCCTCCCGTCCACCCTCGTGGGACACCGCCCCGACGCCGCGCACCACCCTCACCCTGCCACCTTCCCCGAGGCCGGGTCCGGCCCGGGGCCGATCGGCCCGGCGGCCACCACGGCGTGCACCCGCTCGGCGTCGGCCGTCGGGGCGTCCCGGCGTAACCATACGAAGAACTCGACGTTGCCGCTCGGACCCGGTAGCGGACTGGCCGCCACGTCCGCCAGGCCCAGTCCGAGCCCGGCGGCGGTCGCCGCCACGGCCAGCACCGCCTCGGCCCGCAACGCCGGCTCCCGGACCACACCGCCGGTGCCGACCCGTTCCTTGCCGACCTCGAACTGCGGCTTGACCATCAGCGCCAGGTCGCCGTCGGTACGGGTGCAGCCGGCCAGCGCGGGCAGCACCAGGCGCAGTGAGATGAACGACAGGTCGGCCACGGTCAGGTCCACCGCCCCACCGATCGCCTCCGGGGTGAGGGTGCGCACGTTGGTGCGGTCCAGGACCCGCACCCGTTCGTCGGTACGCAGTGACCAGGCGAGCTGCCCGTAACCGACGTCCACGGCGACCACCTCGGCCGCGTCCGCCCGCAACAGCACGTCGGTGAACCCGCCGGTCGACGCCCCGGCGTCCAGACAGCGTCGGCCCGCCACCCGCAGCCCGGCGGGGCCGAAGGCGGCGAGCGCGCCGGCCAGCTTGTGGCCGCCCCGGGAGACGTACTCGTCGGCCGGGTCCGCGCCGGTGACCAGCAGCGGATCGGCCGGATCGACCATCGCGGCGGCCTTGCGCGCGGGCACCCCGCGCAGCTGGACCCGGCCGGCCTCGATCAGCGCGCCGGCCTGCTCGCGGGACCGGGCCAGGCCGCGACGGACGAGTTCGGCGTCGAGCCGGGTACGACGTGCCATGGGGTGGTTCTCTCCGGTCCGGTCAGGCCTGATCGATGGTGGCGAGGGTCTCCCGCAACGTCTGGTACGCCGCCTCGTACTGGGCGATCTGGTCGGCCGGGGGCAGGCCCTCGGCGTTGGCCATCGCCCGGACGGCGGCGTCGACGGCGGGATGACGGACGTCGTCGACATCATCGTCGAACCCGACGACCGCCGACGGACCGGGGCTGCCGGCGGGCACCGGACCCGGGCGACCGGCGGACGGCTGACCGGGCCGGCCGACGGGCGGCGGACCGGGGCGGCCGGCGGGCGGCGGACCGGGGCGGAACGGGCCGGTCACGACCGACTCCCGGCCGGGCGGCTCACTCGGCGTCACCGGTGTGCCGTCGGCCGGGGCCGGCCTTCTTGACCGGTCGGGACGGCACGGCGCCCTCGGCGTGGCCGTCCACGCCGGTCGAGGGTTCCACCGACGCCGCCTTCTTCACGGCTTTCTTCGCCACCGCCTTCTTGGCCACCGTCCTGGCCGGCGGGCTGGCGACCGCAGTCGGGGCGGCGGTGTCCGGTACGGCGGTGGCGGGCGGCGGGACAGCGGCGGTCGGCGGGACGGTGGTGTCCGGTGCGGCATCGCCGACCGGCAGCACGCCCGGTCCGCCCTTCGCCTCACGGAGTTGCCGTTCCAGCTCGTGCACCCGGCGGGTCAACTCGGCGACCTCGTCGGCGGTGGCCAACCCCACCGCGCCGAGCGCCCGGTCGACCTCGAACCGGACCAGTTTGGTCAGCGCCTCCCGGTTCGCCGCGCCGGTGGCGAGGAGTTCCTCGGCGAGCGCCTGAAGTTGCCCGGCGGTCGCGCCGCCCGTACCGACCAACCGCCGGGCGGCGTCCTGAGCCCTCTTCCGGGGCGCTTCCGTCAGGCCCAGGGCCAGCTCCAGGTAGGCGCGCCACGCGTCCTGCATGACTGAGTCCTTCCGCGGGGGCAGTGTGCGGCCCTCACGCTACCGGGCGCCCCGGGCCGCCCATTGCGGTACGGTGCCGGAAAACGGCGTGGCGGGTGTGAGGGAGACGATGTGGCCACCGTGGACGAGTGCCGACAGGCACTGCGGGATCTTGCCAGCCGCCTGGACCGGCACGCCGACGCGTCCAGCAAGATCGATCTGGACCGCACCCTGGCCTGCCGGATCACCGACCTGGAGACCGCGTTCCACGGCCGGATCACCGGTGGTCGACTGCTCGACCTCACCGACGGCGACGACCCCAAGGCGAAGATCGCCCTGGTCACCAGCAGCGACGACCTGGTCGCCCTGGTGCACGGTCGGCTCGACGTCACCAAGGCGGTCGCCGCCCGGCGGATCTCCATCAAGGCCAGCCCGTTCGACCTGCTGAAGCTACGCAAGCTGCTCTGAGCGGCGACACCGGCGACGACCGGTCCGCTGCGACGGGCCGACAGAAGGCCGGGGCGGCACCACCCGCTGTCGGGTCGGTGCCGCCCCGGGCCCCGCTGTCAGCTGGCCGAGCTGGCCAGGTTGCCGAGTGGTGCTGGTCAGGTGGCCAGTCCGAAGCCGGCCAGCGCCTGCTGCGCCTCCGGTGAGGCCGGTCGGACGTCCGCACCGGTGCCCGCCGACCAGGCGACCGCGCAGAGCGCCGCCAGCGCGTCGAGCGGCCGCCCGGCACCACGCAACTCCATCGCCCCGTCCACCACCGTCACCGACCATCCGCCGGTCTCCGGGGCACCGGGAACCCGGACCACCGCTGCCGGGTCGAAGAGCCCGGCCAGGTCCGCCGCCACATGGGTCGGCCGCCGCTGTTCGGCAGCCGCCAGCAGCTCGGGTACGTCGCTGACGCCGGTCAGCACCAGCAGGCTGTCCAGCCCGGCCCGGCGGGCACCCTCGATGTCGGTGTCGAGCCGGTCACCGACCACCAGCGTCCGACCGGTGCCGGCCCGCCGGGCGGCGGTGGCGAACAGCGCCGGCTCGGGTTTGCCGACCACCACGTCGGGTGCCCGGTCCAGGGCGTGCCGCAGGGCAGCCACCAGCGACCCGTTGCCGGGCAACGGGCCACGTCCGCTCGGCAGCGTCCGGTCGGTGTTGGTGGCCACCCAGCTCGCC
Source organism: Micromonospora matsumotoense (assembly GCF_900091525.1). GTDB lineage: Bacteria > Actinomycetota > Actinomycetes > Mycobacteriales > Micromonosporaceae > Micromonospora > Micromonospora matsumotoensis. The sequence continues at coordinate 3,918 of NZ_FMCU01000036.1, read as the reverse complement.
CCGGCCCGGATCGCCACCGACGCCTCGGCCAGGTCCGCCCAGCCCACCTGCGGGCCGTACCCCTGGACGACGGCGACCGGTGCGGCGTCGGCACGGTCGACGGGGGTGAGCCCGACGGCGCGGATCTCGGCGCGCAGCGCCTCGGCACCGACGACGAGCACCGCGGACCCGGCGGGAAGCCGGTCCCGCAGCAGTTCGGCGGCGGCAGCGGCCGAGGTAAGCACCTCCGCCGGATCGGCCGGCACGTCCATGCCCGTGAGCAGGTCGGCGACCTCACTGGAACGTCGTGAGGCGTTGTTCGTGGCGAACGCCACCGAACGGCCCTCGGCCCGCAGCGCGCCGAGGGCCTCGACCGCGCCGGGGATCGGCCGGTCGATCAGGTAGATCACTCCGTCCAGGTCGAACACGACCAGGGCGTACCCGTCGATCAGCCGGTCCCCGGCGACCCCGGTCATCGCTGGTCCGCCTCCGCGTCGCGGCCGTCCACCGGCCGGACCTCGACCGGGGTCGTCGCGTCGTCCGCGCGACCGGCCGCACCCGCGGCGGGGTCGCGCCGGGTCTCCACGGCGCCTGCGGAGACGTCGTCGGCCTCGTGGTCGCCGTCCCCCGCCGCACCGGCGGAGAGGTCGACCGCACCGGCCTGGGCGGCCGGTTCGCCGTCGTGGACGCCACCGTCGTGGACATCGCCGTCGTGGACGTCCCGGTCGACGGCATCGTCGTGCCGGCTCCGCGTGACATCCTCGCCGCCACGGTCGTCGCCGCCTTCACGATCCTCGTCGCGGTCACGGTCGTCGTGGCCGTCGCGATCCTCGTCGCGGTCACGGTCGTCGTGGCCGTCGCGAACCTCGTCGTCGAAGTCGTCCCCGTCGAAGTCGTCCCCGTCACGGTCGTCCGCGTCGTCGAAGCCGTCCTCGTCGCGGTCGCCGGGGGTCTGCCGGGGTGCGGTGTCCGCACCGGTCGGCCGCGTGCCGCCGTCCCCCCCGGCGGTCGGTTCCTCGACCGGCTCGTCGTCCTCGTCGTCACCCTCGATCACGACACCGTCGAGTTCCAGCAGCCGCTCCGGGGCGTCGGTCTCACCGTCGGTGTCCACGTCGGCGGCACGCGAGAACCACTCCCGGGCCTCCTCGCGGCGACCCACCGCGAGCAGCGCGTCGGCGTAGGCGTAACGCAGCCGGGCGGTCCACGGCTCGGCGACGTCGGTGGTCAGCTCCGGAACCTGGAGCATCGCCACGGCCGCGTCCTTCTGCCCCAGGTCACCCCGGGCCCCGCCGGCAACGATCAGCAGTTCGATCGCGACGGCCTTGTCGAGCTTGTCGCTGTCGGCCCCCCGGAACAGGTCGATCGCCCGCTCCGGACGCCCCAGGGCGCGCTCACAGTCCGCGAGCACGGCCAGGTGGCTCTGCAACCCGGTCATCCGGTGGTACGTGCGCAGCTCGGCGATCGCCGACTGCCACTCCCCCGCATGGTAGGCGGCCAGGCCGACCGCCTCACGTACGGCGGAGATCCGGGACGCCAGCCGCCGGGCGGCCATCGCGTGCGCGAGCGCCTCCGCCGGGTCCTCGTCGATCAGTTGACCGGTGGCGACCAGGTGCCGCGCGACGGTCTCCGCCACCGGCTTGTTCAGCGAGAGGAGCTCCGCCCGAACGGCCGTGTCGAGGTCGGTCGCGACGATCTCGTCCGGAAGCGCCGGCGCGGCCGACCGGCCGTCGGCCTCGTCCCGGCGTTCCCGGTCGGGGCCGAACCCGCCCTCGTTGCGGCGGTCCTCGTCACCCCGGTGGTCGTCGTGGCGCGGTCGGTCGTAACCGCCACGCTCGCCGCCCCGGAAACCACCCTCACGGCGGTCGCCACCGCGCGGGTCGCCGCCCCGGAAACCTCCACGGTCGCCGCCCCGCGAATCGTCGCGACGGTCCCCACCACGGAAGCCACCCTCACGGGAGTCACCGTCACGGCGGAAACCACCCGGACGGGAGTCACCGTCACGGGGACCGGAACGGAAGCCACCCTCACGGCGGTCACCACCCTGGAAACCACCCTCGCGACGGTCACCGCCACGGGAGCCGCCCTCGCGGGAGTCACCGCCACGGAAGCCGCCCTCACGGCGGTCACCGCCGCCGAAACCACCGGGACGACGCTCACCCCCGGCAGCACCCTCACGGCGATCCCCTCCCCGGAAGCCACCCTCGCGGGAGTCACCACCGCGGAAGCCACCTTCACGCGGGCCGGACCGGAAACCACCACGGTCACCGCCCCGCGAATCGTCACGACGATCCCCACCACGGAAACCACCCTCACGGGAGTCACCATCGCGGCGGAAACCACCCGGACGGGAATCACCGTCACGGGGACCGGAACGGAAACCACCCTCACGACGGTCACCACCGCCGAAACCACCGGGACGACGCTCACCCCCGGCAGAACCCTCGCGACGATCCCCTCCCCGGAAGCCACCCTCACGGGAGTCACCACCCGGACGACGGTCGCCACCACGGAAACCGCCGTCGCGGGAGTCGCTGTCCCGGCGGAAGCCACCCTCGCGGGAGTCGCCGCCGCGGAAGCCGCCCTCACGCGGGCCGGACCGGAAACCGCCACGGTCGCCGCCCCGCGAATCGTCGCGACGGTCCCCACCACGGAAGCCACCCTCACGGGAGTCACCATCGCGGCGGAAACCACCCGGACGGGAATCACCGTCACGGGGACCGGAACGGAAACCACCCTCACGACGGTCACCACCCTGGAAACCGCCGGGACGACGCTCACCGCCCCGGAAGCCACCCTCGCGGGAGTCACCACCACGGAAGCCACCCTCACGGCGGTCGCCACCGCCGAAACCACCGGGACGACGCTCACCCCCGGCACTACCCTCGCGACGCTCCCCACCACGGAAACCGCCTTCACGGCGGTCGCCGCCACCGGAACCGCCTTCGCGACGGTCACCACCGCGGAAGCCGCCCTCGCGGGAGTCACCGTCACGGCGGAAACCACCGGGCCGGGAGTCGCCGCCCCGGAAGCCACCCTCACGCGGGCCGGACCGGAAACCACCACGGTCACCGCCCCGCGAATCGTCACGACGATCCCCACCACGGAAACCACCCTCACGGGAGTCACCATCACGGCGGAAACCACCCGGACGGGAATCACCATCACGCGGACCCGACCGGAAACCACCCTCACGACGGTCACCACCGCCACCGGTGCCCTCGCGACGGTCGCCGCCGCGGAAACCGCCGCTTCGCGGGGCGTCACCGTCGCGCCGGAAACCACCTTCACGACGGTCACCACCGCGGAAGCCGCCGTCACGCGAGTCCCCACCGGCACGGAAACCGCCGGGCCGAGAGTCACCGGAACGGGGGCCCGAGCGGAAGCCGTCCTCGCGCCGGTCGCCGCCCCGAGGTCCGCCGCGGGAGGCACCGCGATCGTCGCGGTCTCCCCGGTACGGGGGACGGTCATCCCGACGAGGGCCGGCGTCGCGCCCCTGGGGCCGGTCGGAGCGGTCTTCATATCGGCGCGGACGATCTCCGCCCTGCGGTCCTGAACTCACAGGTACATCCTTCCTGATTGCGCCACCAACGGCGCGACGCAGTCGAGGGCCGACCCGGATGGGGCGGCCCTCGACTGGAAAGGTTGTCCGGCGGTGTCCTACTCTCCCACACCCTCCCGAGTGCAGTACCATCGGCGCTGGAGGGCTTAGCTTCCGGGTTCGGAATGTGACCGGGCGTTTCCCCTCCGCCATGACCGCCGTAACACTATGAACATATCAAACAACACACACACCCACACAAGTGTATGGGGGGTTGTTCGGTTCGTTCAGAGTTGCACAGTGGACGCGTAGCAGCTTTGTAGTCAAGTCCTCGGCCTATTAGTACCGGTCAACTGAACCCGTTACCGGGCTTACATTTCCGGCCTATCAACCCAGTCGTC
>NZ_FMCU01000005.1 GCF_900091525.1 Micromonospora matsumotoense | reverse complement strand
CTGGGCTTGACCCGTTTCGACGGACGGGGTCGATGTGGTGATCTTATCTAGGCGGCCTGGTGTACCGGTTGAATGGTGTGGCGGGTGGCTTCGTAGGCGGCTGGGCTGAGGTAGCCCAGCGAGGAGTGCCGGCGACGGGTGTTGTACCAGCCTTCGATGTACTCGAATGTGGCCTGGCGGGCGGCGGTGTGTGTGGGCCACGGCTGCCGGTGCAGCAGTTCGGTCTTGACCGTAGCGAAGAAGGACTCGGCTACCGCGTTGTCCCAGCATTGCCCGCGACGGCTGTTGGACAGGCGGATGCTGTGGGTGGCGGCGAGGCGGGCGTGTTGGGCGCTGGTGTACTGGCAGCCGCGGTCGGAGTGGAAGATCAGCCCAGACGGTGGGCGGCGCCGCACGATCGCGTCGTTCAGGGCGGCATCGATCAGGTCGGTTTTGAGGTGATCGGCGACGGCCCAGCCCACGACGCGACGGGATGCCAGGTCGATGACAGTGGCCAGATACAGCCAGCCCTGCCACGTGTTGATGTAGGTGATGTCTCCGCACCAGCGGGTGTCGATGCGGGCGGGGTCGGTGGTGAAGTCCCGACCGATCAGGTCCGCACGATCGGCTGCCGCGGGGTCGGTGATGGTGGTCGTCTGCCACCGGCGCGGGCTCTTGCCGCGCACGCCGACGTCGCGCATCAGCCGGGCGATGCGTTTACGTCCGTGCCGCAGCCCGGCGTCGGTCAGTTCGGCGTGCACCCGGGGGGCTCCGTAGGTGCCCTTCGACATCGCGTGCACCTCGATGATCTTCGCGGTCAGCGCCTGGTCGGTCAGGTCTCGCTGCGACTGCTGACCGGTGGCGTGCTGGTAGTAGGCGGATCGGGAGACCTTCATCAGCTCGCACGCGCGTGTGACGTTGTGCTTGCCGGCCTTCTCCGCCTCGATGAACGGGTACACGTTCACCGGGTCTCCTTCGCGAAGAAAGCCGTCGCCCGCTTCAAGATATCGACGTCCTCGCGCAACCGGCGGTTTTCCCGCCGCAGTTGGGCGAGTTCGGCCTTCTCGTCGCTGCTCAGCCCGTCGGAGCGGGTACCGGTGTCGAGTTCGGCTTGCTTGACCCAGTCACGCACCGCGGTCTCGGTCAAGTCGAAATCGTCGCTGACCTGCCTGATCGTGCGGTCCCCACGCTGACACAGCTCAACGATCTCGGCCTTGAACTGCGCCGTGAACGACCGGCGAGGCCGGGGCCGCTTCTTACCCATGCTCTCCATGATGCTGGACATCCTCCCGGAGCCCACCGGGCTCCTGATCTCGGATGTCCGTCAAAACGGGTCAGGCCCAGGCCGCCCCGTTGAACACCATGGACGCCTTGTCCGGGTCGCTCTCGCAGTGTGCGGTCTCGGCGAGCCTGACGAGCCGGTCTACCCGAGCGTCCAGTGGTTTGGCGGGCGGTCGTTTGCGGGCGACGAGAGGGAAGCGGGCCGCGATGGTGGCGGCAAGAGACGGAGTCATGGTGTCCTCATCCGCTGCGGAAGGGCCGCATGTGGGCAACGAGGTGCGTTCAGGTCGTACGTGACGGCTCAGCTGCGCTCGTCCACCGGGGCGGGACAGGGCACCGCCCCGGCCTGGCTGCGGTCAGAAGGAGATCGTGAGGATGGTGTCGGCTCGGCTGATGTCGCCATGGTCGGCGGGCCGGGATCCTGCGCGGTGCGCGGTGACGGTGGGCTGGTTGGGGCGGTGGGCCTCGTCCCATTGGTCGAGCAGGTTGGTCAGCTCGGTGGCGAGCGTGGTGGCGTCCGGGCCGTGTGCGATTGCGCCGATTTCGTGGTGACCGTTGCCCGCGTCCTGGAAGGCGAGGTAGGCGATGGTGCCGCCGTGGTAGATGGCGGCACCGGCCCACCGGTAGGCGGGGGTGACCAGTCCACTGGTGCGGGCGGTATCACCGACGCCGAGGCGACCGAACGGCCTGGTGGCGTGAACGAGGAGCCACAGGTCGAGGTGGCCGATCGGGTCGGCGTCGCTGACCTGGATGCCGGTCCAGCGTTCGAGCCGGGAGTGACTGAGGGCGCTGGCGAGCGCGGCGCGGTCGGGCTGGTCGGTGGCGTCGAGTTTGAGGACCACGTCGGTGTCGAGGCGTACGTGGTGGTCGGTGTGCTCGGCGGTGCCGCGCATGGGAACGAATCCGCAGACCAGTGGCGTCGTGGTGCTGACGAGCTGGTGGGGGTCGGTGCGGTCGAAGGCGAAGCATCGGGTCAGGCCGCTCTCGTGCACGCGTAGGGGTACGACGATGCGGCCGTGGTCGGCGAGTTGTTCCCACCAGGCAGCGGAGATGTCCCAGGCTCCGGCGGTGACGATGATCCGGTCGTAGGGCGCGTGCTCGGGGTCGCCGAGGGCTCCGTCGCCGCAGATCACCTTCACGGTGTCGTAGCCGGCGCGGTCGAGGCCGGCGCGGGCGCCGTCGGCGAGGTCCTGGTCGAGTTCGATGGTGACGACCGTGCCGCCGGGGCTGGTCAGCTCGGCGAGCAGGGCGGCGTTGATGCCGGTGGCCGCGCCGATCTCCAGGACGCGGTGGCCGGGTTGCGGGGCGAGTTGTTCGAGCATGTCCGCGACGAGACTGGGGCTCGACGCGGACGACAACGCGGCACCGCTGGGGTCTCGTTTGGTGACGATCTGGCGGCGGGTGTAGACGGTTTCCAGGTCGACACCGGGGAGGAACTGCTCGCGGGGCACCGTACGGAATGCGTGCGCGACGGCGCCGGATCGGATGTGGCCGCGCTGTCCGAGCGTGCTGGCGAGCTGGTCGCGCAGCGTCGCGGCACTCGACGTTCCCGGTGCGGTGGGGGAAGTGTTCACTGCGTTGACCCTACTTCCGATCTTGGCGGCGGGTTGATAGCCGGATGGGGTGTCGAAGGGGTGGTGGAAGGTGACGGTCACGGCCGCCGTCGCGAGTAGCCAGGTGTCAGCGGCGGAGATGCCGAGCCGGTTGAACAGGAACAAAAGGTGGTGGGTCAGCACCTCGCGTAGGTCGCGAGTCAGCGCGCCGTGTCGGTCGAGGAAGCCGAGGTCCGCGCCCGCCTGCTCCTGGGCTCTCGGCCATTGCGGGGTGATGACCAGAGGGCTTGCGGCCGTGTCGTCGGCCGCGGTTTGTAGGCGCTGCACCGCCGCGATGAGCCGTGGGCTCGGCGCGGGGGCGTTTGGCTGGTGCCGGCGCGAGGCGAGAAGTCGCCAGACGTCGCCCTGCTCGGAGAACTCCAGTCCGGCGGCGCGTAGGAGGCGAGTGGCGAGCAGGACGCCGAGTTCACGCCGGTGGGTGCCGCCGGTGGTGGCGAGATGGCCGAGGATGTGGCGGCTGTCCGCGTGGAAGAGGGTGTGGGCGATCGTCATGGCCTGGTCACCGCCGAAGGCGTACGCCTCGGGGCGGTAGACGGGCTCGGTGACACCGCGGATGCGGTCGTCGTCGGTGATGGAGGCGAGGAGGGCGTAGACCTGGGCGAGCCGGTCGCCGGGCAGTAGCCGCAACCGCCACGTCTCGCTCTTGCGGATGAACCAGAAGGCGGTGATCGTCCGGTGGTCTTCCGCAGCGGCGAGCTCAGGGGCGAGCCGGGTTGCGGCGAAATCCTCAGCGCTCTGCCAGTCCGAGAGGGTCAGGTTGATCTGGCGCCATCGGCTCGCCGGCGCCACGCCTGGTGGCTCGGTGTCGGGTTCGGAGTCGAGATCCACGACGCTCTCCTCGTCTAGTTGATCAGCAGGCTGGTGGCCCAGCGGACGTCGGTGCCGGTCGCGATGGTGTGCAGGGTGAGGGCTATTCCGGCGGCGCCTGTGATCAAGCCGGATCGTGCCGGGGTGGTGTCCGTGGCGTGTTGGATCAGCAGGCGCACGACTTGGGGAAGCTGTTTCTGGAGGTCGGCGGTGCGGGCGTCGGCGGCGGCGTACCAGGCCGTAGCGGCGAGCCCTGCCCAGCCGTGGCACAGCGACGGATCGACGATCCGGCTGAGTTGGAGGGGGTCGGCCAGGCAGCGGGTCAGGGCCTCTTCTGCCGCCTCTTGGCGGGCGGCGTCGTCGAGAGCGATGCCGGCCAACTGTTGGGCGCGGGCGACTCCAGGGGTGCCGTAGCACCAGGACGGCCGCGCCGGTCCGCTCATGGAGGGTTTTCCGGCGCGCAACTCCGCGACGGTGATCTTCTCCGGCCACCACGGTCCCGCAGGGCTTGTCTGCTGCCAGCGGTCGAGCCACGTGCAGATCCGGCGGATCGCCTCCGCGTGCCTCGGCACCCGGATGTTCTGCCGCATGGCCAGGGCCAGGAGAGCCAGAGGGCCGGTGATGCGGTGCGCCATGCCGACGTTGGCGTGCCCGCCCTGCTCCGGACCTTCGCGGTCGGTGGGGTCTGCGCTCCACCAACCCGGCGCGAGTCGGCCCGCCTCATCGTCGGTGTGCACCGGCTCGGTGAGTTGGACCAGGTACGCCAGCACCCGCCGGAGCAGAGGTCCGTGCGAGGCGCGGCACAGCAGGTGGGCTCCCAGGCCGGTCAGCCCGCGTACGAGGTCGAACTCCGACAGCGAGGGCCGGGCACGCGCCGCGAGGCGTGCCGTAGCAGCGGCCAGGCGGCGTTCCACCTGGTCATCGAGGGCATGATCAAGCGTGTCCAGGGCTGCTGGGCGGGCGTGGGGCATGGCCGTGGTCAGCGCGTGGGTGACAGCGGGTGCGCCGAACCAGAGTCCGGCTCCGCTGCCGCTGTTCAGCGTGTCAGCGGTCGCGCGTCGCAGCCAGGCATGAACCGGTTCCCACCCACCGTGTCCTGTCTGCGCTCGCACCCCGTGCAGGAGTGCCACCCCGGCGGCACCCCGGGACAGCGACTGGGCGTACCAGCGGGAACTGCGTGGCCCGTAGTCGTCCGCTGCGAAATCCGGGGGCGGCGGCTCGGTCAGGGTGTCGGTGATGCACGCGGCCATCGCCTCAGCCGCCCGGAGCAATGGTGTCCTCAGCGGTGCTTCGGTCATCGGGATGCTCCTTTGGCGCGAACCCGGCGACGCACCGCCGCCAGCGCGACATGGCGAGCCAACCGGTAGGTGAGCTGTTCGGCGTCTTCGTCGGGACCGAGAGCGCGAACGACGTGCAGGTGCATCAGCGACGCGAGCACCGAGGCTGGGGTGAGCGGGCCGGCGACGGCGGACAGTTCGGCTACGTACCGGGCGGCGGCCCTGGAGCGCTCCCGCCATGCATGCTGGATGGGCTCGGGAAGTTCGCTCGGGTCGAGGGTGACCGCTTGGCGCAGCACGTCTCGCTGGACCGGTGCCTGCCCGGTCTGCTCGGGGCGCGCCACCAGCCACTCGCATCCGTCGGTGCGGCTGCCGAGCATCGAGGCGGTCAGGTCGACCATGCTCAGGGCGGTCAGCGCCTGCCGATTGATCCCAGACTCGGGCAGCGCTACCAGCTGTGCCAGGGCTGCGGTGGAGTCGGCGGCGAAGAGTTTCTCGGCCGCTGCCAGCGCGGTGCCGCAGCCGTACCGACCGGACTCGGGCTGGTAGGTGTCCAGGCTCCAATCGCCGGCAAGGCGCTGCTGTCGGAGCCCGCCGACCCATCGCCCGACCCGTACCGCCGCGTCGCCGTAGTCATCGGTGTGCAGTCGTAGTCGAAGCTGCGGGGTGGGGCGTCGCATGCGCACGAACCACCACAGCGGTGGCTCGGGCCAGTCGGCGAACAGCGCGGGCAGCTCTCGGGCCAAGACCAGCTCCATCGTCGAAGGGTCGACGGCCACCGAAGCGGACAGCAGGCCACTGGCACCCGGCATGATCGGCTCGGGGGGAGCGGGTGGCGGCCATGCGCCTCGCGCGGTAACCGCAGCCGGCGCGGCAGCGGGCGCAACCGTCGAGGCGACTGGCACGACGATCTCGTGGGCGCGGCCGGAGAGCCAACCGAAGTCCTTCGGACTCGCCGCGTCCACTACGGTGACCGGTCCGGCGCTGGCGTCCAGGTGGGCACGCAGCAGGGCACGATCCATGGACTGATCGAGGCGGAGCCGAAGCCGCTGGTCACCGTTGCCGACCTGCACCCATGCCGGCAGCCGCAGCCTCGTCCGCAGCGCCTCCCAGGCCGTCAACCATTCGCCATCGCTGGCGTCCGCACCGGGCAGGGCCGCCGGATCGACCCGCCACCGGGCCGCCGCCAAGAGGACGCGCCCGTACCTCAGCGCGGGTCGAAACGGCAAGCAGGAAGCCGCACCCCAGTCGAACGGTTTCAGCCGGGCATCCGTGGCTCGCGGCAGCTCCAGGAGGAACCGGCCGAGCAGCGGCATCGTGTGTACGGCGGCAGCGTGCGCCACCGTCGGCTCCACCACCCGCCGCCGCGACATCGACACCAACACCAGCCGATCCCGGCCGGCGGTCACACCGAGGTCGTCGAGGCCAATCACGTTCTCAGCCACGGGCCGGTGCTCAGCCAGGCTGACCAGCCACGGAAGTACCTGCCGGGAGCTGAGCACGTTTTGGCTGTGTAGCTTGCGCGGCGGGAAGCTCAGTTGCACTGGCATGGCCCCGTCCACCGCGACTGGAAGGCGGGCGAACTCCCGGCACATCAACTCCCGGTCGGCGTAGGGCAGCCCGTCGAGGAAACGCCCGCTCGTCGCCATCGCCGAGCGGCCCATGCCGGTCAGCGCGACAGTGAACCGTCCCTGTGTCAGCGCCTCCAGCGAGACCGCGCGTACCTCTGCCGAGACGTCGACGTGAGGGCTAACAGGCCCGATGACTCGGCCAGCGCCGGCGAGCCATTCGACGGCCGCGTCATCGAGAACCACCTCACGAACACCATCGATCACCGCCTGCTGAGCCATCGCGAGCAGACGCTCGTCACGGCCGGACAGTGGTGCCGCAGGCGCGTTGCCCAAAGCGCCGAAGTGTTCTGGGACGCCCAACCCGACGAGCGGATCTACCAGTCGAGCGAGCGGCACCACAGCCGTCATCCCGTAGCGGTCGACGAACCGGGCACGGTACACACGCCACTCGGGCCGCCCCGCCGGATCTGGCGTCAGCCGTCGCAGCACCTCCACCGATGCGGCGATCTCGGCGGCGACCTGCTCCGGCAGGGCGACCTGATCCGCGAGCTGAAGATCCACCGCGAGCGGCTGGTTGGCCGGTGCGACGCTGCGCATGCGGTCGGCGAGCCCACGAAGGTACGTCGCGCTCGCTGGCCTAGTACCACCGAGACGACCATGCAGCGAGCGCAGCTCGACCCGAAGGGCTCGCTGCCCCTCCGGATCACCGTCGAACGCCGCATCGAGGGTGTCCAGGACATGCCTGATCGGGTCCGTGCACGTCGATGGTGGTCGGAGAGCGGAGATCAACACGCCGTGGTCCACCAGGCCGGCAACCATCGTGTCAGCGGACGCGCGTGGGAAGCCGGGAAACGCAGCAGCGACCGCGTCGAGCAGCTCAGCCCACGGCAACGGGGAACGGGCGAGCGACACCGCCAGCCGTACCGCTGCGGTGCTCCTGACCGAGGTCGACTCCGTACGTGCAGAGGCGTGCGGCCGGCGCGCCACGACTATCCGAGGCCCGTTCACCAGCGCCAGGTTGTTCGCCTGCACAGGCAGACGGCGGCGCACGTCGGGCTCAACTTCAAGGCGCGCAATCAGGGACGCGAGCCAACTCGCGTCCGGCCGTACCCGAATCGCCGACTGCCCCGCCGGCACCACCGCAGCCACCGTGTCGAACCGCAGAGTCGCCACCCCCGAGAACAACCCGAAGGGCGTCGCACGCCGCTGCGCACGGACCAAGTACCGCGCCAACGCCAACGCCATCCGCCACCCTCGGTCTGGAGTCGCGCTTCCTGTGGCGAGGACCGCTTCTACGCGAGCAGCGAACTCAGGGCTGGCGGCCCAGACAGCCTCGGCCAAGCCGACCTTCCGCCACGTTGCTTGCAACCAGTCCGCGACACCGGAGGTGTCGCTCCGGTCCGGCCAAGGAGCCGGGCCGTCGGGCCATGAGTGAGCGGCAATGCGGATCGTCGCGGCATCGACCGACCGAAACATGAATCGTCCTCCTTCCGTCACGAGGCGCTCCTCCGGGGGCACGGCTGGATGTGGGGTGCTGGTTCCGGCAGGCATCGGGGGATCGCCTGCCGGAACCAGCGAGGGTGTTCGATCAGCAGTCGCTGCCCTTCACGGTGTCGCAGCCGTCGTCCGTGTCGGCCAGCAGCGCGGCGGCGACCGGACCGTCCGTGACGATCTGCACGTCGAGCTCGAACGGGTCGTTGCTGACGGCGAGCAGGCTGTTCATGGAAGCCTCCAATGGGACTGGGATGTTGGGTGGGCAGGTAGCCCCCGCAGCTACCGGCACGTTGGCAGGCGGATCGATCCGCCTTTCTAAAACGGCGTCCATGAGAACTCGCGACGTTCGGCCTGCCCGCCGCCACGCCCTCCCCGGCAGCGACAGCGGGCAGGGGCCTCAGGTATACCGAACGGCTATCAGCGTTGCGCTCGTGGCGTCCATGCCGTTCCTCCCGCACCTCGGATCGTCGGGACTCCGCCGCGAACCTGTCGCCGCGCGCCCCCATTACAAGCCGTAGACACATTGCTTGTGGTGCTTCCACGATCGCGGTTCTTGCGTAACCCCGGGAACACCGACAAATGGGGAAAGCTAGGGGGAGACTTACCGGTCGTCGTGCGCTTGAACTGGGGTTTCTTTGCGGAAAGCATGGTCGGCGCTAGCGATGATCGGTAAAACAGGCGTTACGCTCTCGTCGCCGGGGTCCAGGCAGGATGGATCACCGGGCTATTCGCGTCTCTCGCCGGAGGTATCGGTGATCAGTCCATATGTCCGTCGTCGCCGGCTCGCTACCGAACTCGTGCGACTACGGGAGGAACACGGCTACTCCGCTGAGAGGCTCTGCAAAGAGACAAAAATCGCCAAGCAAAAGCTGAGCCGTTTGGAAAACGCGAGAGTCCGACCAGATCAAGACGAGATCATGCGAGTCCTCGACCACTTTCGGGTTGGCGAAAAGCGGTGGGAAGAGATCATGGCCATCGCTCGTGAGTCCCAGGAGAACGGATGGTGGGAGAATTTCCGCGTCGAGATGGGACCACGCCAGGCCCTCTACGCGGACCTGGAAGCCGGTGCGGAGCACATCGCCGAGTACCACATCACCCTGCTGCCGGGTTTGTTGCAGATCCCGGCGTACACCGAGGTCCGCGCGGTGGCAGATCGTGCTGCCTACCCCCGGAGATTCACGGTGGAGCGAGCACTGGAAGCCCGAGCTGCCCGGCAACGGGTCCTGGACAGACCCGGCGGACCCACCTACGAAGTGATCATCGATGAGCTCGCGATCCGTCGGCACGCCGCACCGCCGGAGGTCGTCCGCGCGCAGCTCGACCACTTGATCAACGTCGGTCACGAGAAGCAGAAGACCACGATCCGGGTACTGCGGCTGACCGCGCGAATCGCTGGCAACGCGGTACCCCGGTCGTCGTACTTCAGCTACCGATACCCCGACCCGAGCGATCCGGTGGTCGTCGCGGTCGACACCATCACCAGCGACCTCGTCCTCACCGACCCGGACGAGGTTGCCAACTACGCCTCCCTGTACGAGCGCCTGCGTTCCGCGGCCCTCAGCCCCGCCGACAGCCTCGACTTCCTCGCCAGCGTGGCGGAGGAACTGCCCGACTACACCAGGAGATGACCATGCACCCCGAGAAGTTCACCAACTGGCGGAAGTCCAGCCGCTCCGGCGGTGGCGACAACTGCATCGAGGTCGCCTTCGCGCTCGACGGCACCGTGGGAATGCGGGACTCGAAGGACCGGAGAGGACCAGTGCTGGGGTTCACCCGAGGTGAGTGGACGGCGTTCACTGACGGCATCCGCGACGGTGACCTTGACGCACACTGAACTGCTGTCTCGTCGGCGCGCCCGGGAAGCCGGGCGCGCCGCGCTGACCTCGGCCGACATGAGTGTCACCGCTTGCATGTACTGATCATGCTGGTCGGTGCGCCCCGCCCGCCGACCTCGCGCCGACTCAGAAGCACCCGGACGGCGGGCATGGGAGTGAGAAGTGCGCGTTCCTGTCGACTTGTCTTCCGCTCAGCGCGTTGAGACGAGCGTCTGCTCGATGTGTTCGAAGATGTCCGAGTCCGTCTCTCGCTGCCACTCCGGCATGTCTGACCAGTCGGCCACGTAGGAAGCCTTCGGGTTCGGGAAGTGCTTGAATATCTGCGCGATCCAGGACAGGGCAACGAAGCGTCCTTTTTGTTCACGGGTCAGCTTCGCCGTCGCGCCGTCGGCTGCCTCGATGAACTGGCGGACCAGCTCATACACGGCAGCGGCACTCTCCCGTTCCCATTCGGGCGTATCTTGCCAGGGCGTGACGTAGCCCGGTTTCGGTTCGCCGGGGTAGTGCTTGCGGACTCCCGCGATCCATGCCTCGCGGAACACGCGCCCCGGTTCTTCGACCTGCACGCTGGTCCTCCCTCTGGTCATGTCAGTTCCCTGCCCTTACCAGGGCGCTGATCTGGCGGTTGAGATGCCGCACGTGAGTGTCGGCAAGGAACGGCCGCAAGCGGTGGTGAAGTTGGTTAAGTTTGGAGCCGACCACGCCCGAGCCGCTTTGGCGGGCAGTATCGAGGGCGGCGCTGCCGTAGAGCACGATCTGGTGTACGTCGCTCCGTTGAACTCCGACCAAGGCGAGGTCTGTCAGGACGGTTCCGCGTCGTCGTGTGGAGAGGCTTTGCGACAGAGCACCGGACAGCACCGGCTCGGCCAGGTCTGGGCGCCTCAACTCGACGTAGCAGGCTCCGCGTTCCTCGGCGAGCCGGGAGCCGTCGAAGCGTAACCATCCGCCGTTGTGCACCTGGCCGGGCAGGTGGTTGACCTCTTCGGCTTGGTCGAGCGCCTGCCGGCATCCGCTGAGGTCGCCGAGGCCCGCGAGAGCCTGTGCCCGCACAGTGTGTGCCCAGTGCCGGGTCGACAGCGCGCTGTCCCCGTTCTGAGCCAGGCTGGCGGCAACGTCCAGCATCGGTGCGGCGTGCCGGAAGTCGCGCTCGAAGACGCTGATGAAGGCGTGACGGATCATCGCGCACGCCCAGAGGTCGTAGGCAGCGGCTTCTCGGGCGGCGGTCGCTGCCAGGGTGTAGCAGTGCGCGGCCTCGCTGTACGCGTTCGCGTCGAAGGCGACCTCGCCAGCGAGCTGGAGCAGGTCGGCGGTGACCCCGCAGAGCCTGCGGTGCACGGGTGTCGTGTGGGAGCGGCGTAGGTTCGCCGTGAGCGTCGTCAGCTGACGGTTGACCAGCGGTGATACTGCTGCCTTGGACTCGGCCGCGCCGAAGGCCGCCCACAGCTGGGCGTTCAGCCCCTCGTACTCGTCGAGGGCCGCTGGGTCTAGTCGCCTGTTCCCGTCACCGGATGACTCGATGCGCGCCCAGTCGAGCTGGCTGGCCGGGACGGGCGCGGCCAACAGCGCACCTGTCAGGCTCAGCAGGCGTAGCAACTCGCGGCGGTTCATATCGCCAGTGTCCGTGATCTCCCCGCCGATCAGCGACTCGCCAGCGTGATCATCACCAGCGGTGAGCATCTCGCCAGGGGGTATCTGGTGCGCAACGGGATCAGAATGGCATTGGCCACGGGTGATGTAGAAGCCCAGGTCAGCGTCCCGTGGTGCCTTTAGCACCGCACGAAATGCCTCCCGGGTCGTGGGCTTGGGCCAGCGGTGCTCTCCTCGCTCAAGCTTCCCGACGTGGTTGGCGTCCATGCTGGTTCTCGTGCCGTAGGTGTCCCACAGGTAGTTGTTGACCGCCTCGGCGACCTCCTGCCTAGACATCCGTCGGCCTGAACCGCTCGGGGACAGAAGCCGGCGGCGGGCGTCACTGAGCAGGGTGTTGGGGCCATCTGGCGCACCCGACCTCGGTGCCAACCCCTCACCGCCCGTCGAAACTCGCTGGTAGCCCTCTCGGGCGGCTCTGCAAGATCGCTGCCACCCTCATCCCTCATCTTTGGTCCGCCGGACCTCGGCCTCCATTCGGCCGAACGAGGCGACCCGACGGTCCGGTTTGCCGGAATGCCACGCCAGCATGCCAGTGTGACTTCCTGATCACAAGACGAACTATCAACGGAACGTCAGGCTGACCGCAACCGTCCGGGTGGCCTGCTCGCCCCTGACGAGCACGGCAGCGCCAACAGGAGCTGCCGCAACCAAACGGGTCTACTAATCTGCCGCCGAGCGAGCGTCACGGTGAGCGATGGAGTTCGACGCGCGGTCATGTTTGATATGCAGGTTATCGCAGCGGGGCATGGAGGTGAAGAAGAAGTTCTGGAAATTCCAGAGGTGACGCAGCCACCCTTATACCCTGCCCCTGTGGGCGACCTCCGGGCGAACAGCAAACTGAGGCATCCTGCTACTCACCGACGCGGTATTGCCGGAATAGCTGGACGCCAGTTGACCACCTTCAAGTTGGGCCAGACTTACCAAGGAGTTCGAAAGTTCCTGGACTGTCCATGTTAGGCGTGGACGAATGACCGAATGGCGAGGAATGTCCGTAGATCGATTCATGAGGAACGTGTCCGTGCGGTCCAGTTAGGTGGAGTCCACCAACGGCAACTCAAGCTGTTCTTCCTGCCCGGGTACTCCCCGGAATCAACCCCGACGAGTAGGTATGGAAGAACGTGAAGCACGACCGGATCAAACGCGCCGCCCCATGAGCCAGGCGGACATGAAACGCCTCACTATCGGCGCGCTAAGACGCCTACAGAAGATGCCCTAGATCGTGCGTGGGTTCTTCGCTGCCCCACACCTCGCCTACATCAAGGCATAACACCCTAACCGCATCGACAGCCAAGAAACTAACGCTCGCCTTGGTAAGCTCCTAACGAGATCTGGTGAATCGACGCTGATCAGGACGGGGGTGAAGATCGGTCTCGTTCGGTCGGGCGTGAGCATGGCGTGGATCGTCGATGACGAGTTGTGGAAGCTGATCGAGCCGGTGCTGCCGAGCAGCTTTGGAACCCTCAACATTGGCCGGCGACGGCGCGGATCGCTGCTTCCGAAGCAACATCCAGCATGCGCCTGACGTCTTGCTGTTAGCTGGGCTGCGTGACGGCCGTCCCGCAGGTGACGCCCACCAAACCTGACCGGACCAAGATCGCGACGACATGCTGCGGGCATCAGGTTCTGGACCTGTCCGGTCGTCAGGGTGCAGACTAGGTGACATGTCGTCCGGGGAGCACAACGCCTCTGGAAGCATGGTGGGCTACCTCTACCAGGCGGATTGGTGCCTGCTTGAGTTGATCAGGCGTGGCCCTGATCGACCGGATCTCGCAATCAGCCTCGAAATGCACGACGACGTTGCTTGGGACGAAGGCGGGACGCCTCGCGAGCTTCTACAGACCAAGCATCACCTGAACTCCAATGCGGGCCTGGGCGATAAAGACAAAGACCTTTGGAAGACGGTTCTTGTTTGGATCAATGCCGGTAGCCCTGGGGATTCACACGGGCCAAGGCTCGGCCTGGTGTCGACAAGTGTTGCGGCAGATGATAGCGCTGCTGGCCTCCTTCGCCCTGATGAGCGTAGGAAAACTGACGAAGCGCTGCGCAGACTCGATAAGGCTGCGGCGGAATCGACCAACGAGGTCACCAAAAAAGCTCGGGAAAAGTACCTAGCTCTGACCCCTGCAGAACGCGGCGCATTCGTGGAAAGAATTTTCGTTCTTGACAGGGCTCCTCGAATCGGCGATGTTGAGTCGGAGCTTCGTAAGGCGCTGTGGAACGCCCTACCTACTGACCATGAGGACATGTTCATGGGGTTGGTATGGAAATGGTGGCACGGAGTTTCCTTAGACATGCTTCAGGGGAGGCGCTCGGGGATCACTGCGGCGGCCGCGAGGGCCGAAATTGCCGGCATTCGCAACCGCTTCGGAGATGATGATCTGCCAACTACGGTGGAGTTGGCAGATGTTGACACAAAGGGCGTCCTTCTCGCGCACGAAAATAGTCCGTTCGTGCACCAATTACGCTGGGTTCGGTGCAACTCGGTCAATCTCCGTAAAGCAATAATCGACTATTATCGAGCTGTTGAGCAAACCGTTGCCTGGGTGGACGACGACCTAATTGGACTGCATGAACTCAAACGATTCGAGGAGGAATTGCGCGACGAGTGGGAGCGCCACTTCGCAGACATGGTTGAGGACCTCGGCGAAAGTGCTAGCGATGACGAAAAGATTGCAGTGGGCAAGAACCTGCTCCGTCAGTTGAGAGACTCGACGTCCGTGAGCGTTCGCCCGAAGTACAATGATGCTTTCTTCGCGCGTGGCAAAAGGCATGAACTAGCTGACCGCGGCAGTGTTGGATGGCATCCTGACTTCCAGGCTTTGATGGAAAACCTAATGATCTCGACGGCTCGTCAATCGCAGGCTTAGCGCTAGGTATAATGGTGACGCATTCGGAGGTTAATGCGCTGGCGTCGGCTCTGCGACCCTCTATACCCGCAGTAATGCTAAATCCTGCCCTATTCGCCGCACTTGCGGCGGCGGCCGCAGAGGAGTACCAGCGTCGGTCTGGGCACTACATGCCTTGGTACATGTCCTTCTTGGTTGCCCCTTTGGTGCTTCACCGGAGCACTCGGGAGGTATTACCGCGAGATACCCGAACCCACATGGCCAACTGGGTGAACAGTCATGCCGTGATCATCGCTGGTTTCCCGGCCAGGGCGCGCGAGCTGGTTGGCCCGGTGCAGGAGGGCATCCGGTTCGGCCTGCGGCATGAGGTCTTCGAGATTGATCAAGATGGTGGGCTCAGAGGAGCGCTGTCGGAGAGCGCACGACCGGAGCGCGCTAGCGGTGACTTGTCCGCGTTGATCCGTGCCGCTGGACTCGTCGGCAGGTGGCTGACCAAATTGGACCAGCCGGCTACAGCCTTTGCGCTGTTGGGTGTGACACCCTAGTCACCGTGCAGCTCATGGCGATTGTTCTCTACAGCAGACGGGGTCAGAAGAGGGTCGTCGGCTTCAAGCCGGGTGCTCTCAACATCGTTACAGGGGAGTCGCAGACTGGTAAGAGCGCTCTAGTAGCGATCACGGACTACTGCCTGGGGCGCGACGAGATCATGGTTCCCATCGGCCGCGAGTTCGCGACGGTGGCTTGGTACGGGGCGCTGTGGCAACTCGACGGGGGGAGAGCTTTCGTCGGCCGCCCGGCTCCTGCTCCTGGAAGGGCTTCCTCAACGGTCGCCATGCTTGAGTTCGGAAGCGATCTCGATGTTCCCGACTTTGAGGATCTTGCGCCCAACACGGATTCGACCTCTCTCCGGCAGCAGCTCAGCCGGAGGATCGGAATCGAGGAGCATCTTGCGGAGCCTCCGCCGGGCTCCCTTCGTCGAGCTTTCGAAGTCGGCATGGGGCAAGCAGCTTTGCTTTGCCTTCAAGATCAAGATGAGATTGACAGCTCGCAAGCGCTCTTTCATCGAGCCAGTGACAGGGCGATCGCGGACTCGATTCGCGACGCTTTTCCCTACTTCCTAGGGGCGGTTCCTCAGGATCAGGCGCTCAAGCATGCTCAGCTGAGGGACGCGCGCCGCGCATTGAGCCGGCTGGAAGCTCAGGTCCGGGCAGCTGAACTCAGAAGCGCGAACCTCGATGCTGAGCTCCGGGCACTACTCAATGAGGCTTCAAGCGTGGGCTTGGTGGGTGAGTCCACGCTGCCTGACGACCGCGCCGCGATGATCCTCTTGCTCCAGCAGGCGCGCGTTCGTCCTGTTGCCGAGCCTGCGCCATTGCCTGATACGGTGCAACAGGATCGTCGTTTGGGACTCGAACGGCGTAGCCGTGAATTGCACCGACTGCTGAAGAAGGTGATGTCTGATCGAGCCCTCCTTCTCGACCAGCAAGATGGGCAAAGCGGCTATCGTAATGCCATAGAGTTGCAGGTGGGGCGCCTGCAGAGTTTAGGTCTCCTCGACCTTTTGCCGCCTGATGACGAGGCTGGTGAACACTCTGCATCGGAGCAGGCAAGCATTTGCCCTGCGTGCAACAGTTCCTTGATAGATGGCCGAGATCGTACGAATGTGGATCTCGGACGCAGCCTTCGTTTCCTGCGGAGTCAGCTTGGTGATCTAAGAGCTGCTCCGCCTGCACGGCGGGGCGCTATTGAAGGCTTGGAAGCGGAGGTTAGTCGTCTGAGGGACGAGATCTCCGCTGTCGACGGCGCGCTGGAAGGACTTCTAAACTCCGCCAGAATCAACGAAGATGTTCCGGTCAGTGCCGTCGACTTTACGCGAGGGCGTATTGATGCTTCGCTGGCTAGGATCGAAGCACTCGATGAGCGAGAGGTGATCATCCTCCGTTCCAGATTGCTTGACGCTGAGCGTAGGGTGCTGGCACTTGAAGCTGAACTGGATGATGATCAAGACCGTGAAGAGCTAACGTCAAGGTTGTTGGCTATCAGTCGAGACATGACTTCCTACGCTAGGTATCTAGGTCTGGAGCACTCAAGTGAGAACGTTCGCTTAGAGCTGTCCCGGCTCACGGTCGTCGCGGATACTGAGGAGGGTCCCGCGCCGCTGTTTAGGATCGGCAGTGGGGCAAACTGGGTCGGCTACCACCTTGTTACGCATCTTGCTTTGCATAAGTACTTCGTGCGTCAGAACCGTCCGCTGCCGAGATTTTTGATTCTCGATCAACCGAGTCAAGCTTATTACCCGTCGGCCGCACGGGCTGGAGCGCAAACACGGGACGCGGATCCAGAAGCCGTAAAGCGACTGTTTAAGTTGATCTTTGATGTGGTGGAATCTCTTGAGGGTAGACTTCAGGTGATTGTCATAGACCATGCCGACGAACCTGAAGAGTGGTTTGGGCGTTCCATTGTGCACAACTGGCGTGACGGTGAAAAGCTGATTCCCGTGGGATGGCTTGAGGCGGTCGCGGATGAAAGTTCCTCGTAGAAATGATCCTTTCCTGCGGCGCAGGACGCATCCGGACTTGCCGCGATACGGTGCGTTCAGCGCCCGTGCATCGAGCCAACGTCCGATGCCCCGGCCGCTCGGCCGGGGCATCCTTGATCGTCTACTCCAACACGAACCTGGCTTCCACGACCAATGATCGACTGGCCGCGTTGTGTGTTTGCAGTTCTGTGACGTGCCCCCGGATAGAGATGCACCTGCGCCTGTCGAGGAGGCCGTCAAGCCTGTTGAACTTCGGCTACGTAGCATGTTAGGAAAGAAAGTAAAAGCCGGTGATACCGACGCCGAAAGCAGCGGCGCAGGCGCTGCCGCCGGCTTTGAAAGTCTCCAGAATTGTCGCCCCGGACCTGGACCAAATCCAGGCGGTCACGGTGCCGACCAAGAGCGCGAACAAAATGATCACCAGCAGCCAGGGTGCCTTCGTCATCGGGTCACCGCCTGGATTCCCCATAGCGATCACGAGTCCAAGGTCTGAGCGAAGCGGGCCGCCCGCTTGAGGATGTGATCCATCCGCTTTGAGACGGCACTATGGGTCCGGTATCCCATGGTCTCGGCAACTTCGGTCAGCTTGGTGAAGCCGCTACGAAGCAGCACGACGATGGTGCGGTCACGCGTGTCCAAGAGTGCAAGGAAGTTCCCGATCAGGAGTTGGTCGACGACCTCCGTTTCCGGGCCGTGCACGGGGATCGTGTCAGACAGCTCGACAAACCGGACCTGAAGCTTGGCGCGCTTGTGGTAGAGCTTGCGCTCGAAGTCCTCCCGGGCACCGCTCCAGAGGGGTGAGAAGTCGTCCTCGCAGCGGTGCGATCGAACTGCGTCGAGGATGCCGCGTAGCCGTCCGGTGGCATCGGCTGCCCCCACGGTGCGCCGTACCGCCTCGGCCGCCTCCTCCTCACCACACCAAAGGTCCCCGCCTGTCCGCGGGTTAGCGGTCGTTGCCCCGGACAGCACCGAGCCGTCCTCCAGTGGCACCGGGCCCGGGACGATGTCATTGTTCACCACCGGGAACTCACGCAGGTAGTCCTCGAGTACCTGGGTCACGGGTGGGAGCCAGAAGTCCAGTTCGTGGGCCAGGATCCGGATCGGGTCGTCCTTGGTGAACTTGGTGATCCCGGATTGCGGCTGCGGCATGAGGTGACGCCAGACGGTACCGGCCCAGGCCCGCGCCAGCCGATCTCGGAAATCACTTGGAAGGTAGTCGTCGATGTTCTCGAGCTGAGTGACGAACGGCCACTGGCCGCGCTTCAGCAGCGGAAGGCCATGCCGTTGGACGGCGGCCCGGGACAGTAGGTGGAACAGCGGCGCGTACTCGTGGTACCGCGACTCCGTACGGGGAACGAAGATGACGTTGACATCGCCCTGATCGGCGATCTTGTTCAGGGACGGCGGCAGCTCCTCATCGTCAAAGAACCGGCGGCGGAACTGCGACGCCTCCCACAGCAGGTTCCACTTGGTGACCGCGAGCGATACCTTGGTATTCGCCTCATCCCAGAGTCCTGGTCGCATGGGCACAGCGACGTACTCCGGCCGTGACGGAGCGTCAGCCCGGACCACGCCCCTGACCATGTGCCCGGCAGACAAGTTCCACAGCCGGGGATAGACCTCCGGTGCCGCAGCTTCACACTCCGGGTCGATGAGCGGCCCGAAATCGTCGTCGCCAACATGGTTGGCCTCGTCTGTCATGGTCATACCCGTTGCGTCGATGTCGTTGTTCATGTCTACCTCACGACGCTTACTTGCCGATCTGTTCCAACAACTTTCTGACGATAGCTGCCGGACCCACGGGGGCGACTCCCGGCGCTACTGGCAACCCGGTCAGCGGTTACGCCGATGGTTGACACTCGGCCGGTGACCTCGGCGGCAGGGGCGACTCGACAGCCGAGGGCGACGATCCCGAGCCGTCGACCTTGACTCTGGACGCGGATCGGCGACCTCAACTGCTGTCGCGAGCCCAGGGATGTGGACGCGGCCATCGACCGCAGGGGAAGCCACGATCCGGAAGCGTTCGGCGCTCGTATATCGAGCCAACGTGCGATGCCCCGGCCGAGCGGCCGGGGCATCATTGAATCGTCTACTCGAGCCCGAAACTGGCTTCCACGATCAGTGACTGACCGGTCGCGTTGCGCGTTTGCAGTTCTGTGACGTGCCCCCGGTAGGATTCGAACCTGCGACACACGGGTTGTCGACCCCTACGGCACCGAGCTTGTCACTGATGGCCAATGTCTTGCGCTGAGCTGCGCCAACGCCGCTGCGTGCTGATCACCACTTGTCGCTGACGGTCAGCCTTTAGCGGGGGTTTCCGGGGGTAAACGGGGGTCTTTCCGTGTCTGGTGACCGGGCCTCAGCTGGCAGAGGTCCGTCGCCCGGTCGAACTCCAGCCTCGTGTCCGCGATGATGACCTCGGTTGGCGTGGCGGCGGGACGTGTGGCCCGCCTTCGGCGAAGCCGCTTGGGAACGAGCGGTTCGCGCGAACTCGGAGGACCTCCGGAAACAGTTTCCTGGTCCGATATTACAGGAACCAATGTGGCGGTGAGTGATGTCGGGGTGGGGTCTGCTCCGTGATGGCGTGTCGCTCGTGGGCGCGGCGGTCGGCTTCGCATCGAGGTCAGCCGTCAGTTGACGGTCCCTCGTATCGTTGGATTTTTGGGCACTGGGTGACCATCGGAGGGACTTGATCAGATGTCGTTTTATGTCGAAGTGCCGCTTCCGGACGGTTCGGTTGTGCTCGCTGAAGTGACCGAGCAGGTGGAGGGGATCGTTTCGGCAGGTCGAGCAAGCGACGTGGTAGGTCGCTTGACCGATTCATTCGAGGAATCCCTTGCTCAGTTTCGCATGATTGCCGCTGCGGTTGCCCGGCAGGCATTGAATCAGGCGCACCCGCCCGATCGGGTGGCTATCGAGTTGGGTGTCAAAGTTACTGCCAAGGGCAAGTTGGTGTTGGCTGAGACCGGAGTCGAGGGACAAATAAAGGTTCTGTTCGAGTGGCAACGGAACGAGGTCGCACCGTTGGGATCGGCCGATGGCGAGTGAGCTGGCTGGTAGCAATCGCTCCGGTCAGTTCGGTGAGCGCGGCGGGCACTCGCCGGCGACTGGGCGTTGAGTGCGGGTTTGTATGTCGTTGTGGCAGGGAGAGTCGGATGCATTGTGTGAAAACGGGAGGAAGGAAGGCGGGGCCGTGGCCGTAGAGCGGCGGAGCGATAGCCTGCAGGCTTCGCAGGTGCGGATACGCCTGGCCAAGGGCGAGGTGATCGGTGCAGGTTTCCTCATAGCTGCGGACGTGGTGTGTACCTGCGCTCACGTCGTTGCGCAGGTGTTCGGCCTTCCGGCTTCCGTGGAAGAGGCACCCCGTGGGTGGGTGGACCTCGACTTCCCGTTGCTTCCTGCCCGTCCCTCGGCGCGTGCGAGTGTGGTCTCGTGGCGTCACGGGGGAGCTGATGTCGCCCTACTGCGGCTCGATGCGCCCGTCGACGGTGCGCGGCCGGCGGGGCTCGTCGATGGGACCGGCGTCTGGGATCATTCGTTCCGGGTGTTCGGCTACCCGGTTGGTGCTGATCATGGCATGTGGGTGTCGGGCACGTTGCGGGCTGAGGACGGCCTGGGCTTGCTGCAGATGGAGGCGAACCCGCCCGGGCCGCGTGTCGCGGAAGGGTTCAGCGGATCCCCGGTGTGGGACGACGTGCAGGGCGGGGTCGTCGGGATGACGGTCGCCGTACACCGAGGCGCGAGCACCGCCTATCTGCTGCCGTCGGCTGACCTGATTGACGAGCAGATGATGCCCTCGCGTTGCCCATTCCAGGGGCTGTCGGCATTCGCCGAGGAAGATGCGGAGTTCTTCCACGGTCGCGAGAACGACACCACCCGTCTACACGAGGCCGTTCGTCGGGGATCGATGACGCTGGTGGTGGGGCCATCGGGATGCGGGAAGTCCTCCCTCGTACGGGCCGGCGTGCTGCCCCGGCTACGAGGCGAAGGCATGAGTGCGTCCGAGCTGCGGCCCGTTCCGGGCGCTCGCGCGACCGCCATTCTCGCCCGGGCGTTGACCGACATCCTGGAACCGGGGCTCGGCGAGATCGAACGGCTTACCAGAGCCGAGGAACTGGCGCGACTTCTTGCAGGTGCCGAGGACATCCTCGCCGAACTGCGTGGCAGAGTCCTAGCACGCGGCCAGGGCGCCGATCACCTTATCTTTGTCGACCAGCTTGAGGAGTACGCGCGCAACACACCAGCGGACGCAGCCGAGCTCTTCCGGCTGCTCTCCGGTCTGGCGGGCCGGGCCGGTGCGGCAGTGCTACGGGTCATCGCCACCGCGCGACCCGACTCTCTGAACGTGCTGGTGACGGCCGGCACGTCCCACCTCGTCAGCGACGCTGTGCAGTTTCTCGCACCGCTGGCCGCCGACGACTTGAAACGCGCGGTGACCGCGCCCGTTGACGCCGTGCCGGGGCTATGGTTCGAACCGGGACTGCCAGAGAGGATCGTCGCGGACGCGGGCGATGAGCCTGGGCGGATGCCGTTGGTCCAGTTCGCCCTCACCGAGTTGTGGCAGCGTCGCAGCCGCTCGATGCTCACCCATGCCGCCTACGACGACCTGGGTGGCGTCGCGGGGGCACTCGTCACATATGCGGACGGCGTCTACGCGGCGCTGACGCGCGAACAGCAGGCTCTCGCCCCACGGCTGTTCGTGCAGTTGGCCCGGCCCGGCGACAACTACACCTTCGTCCGCAGGCCTGCCCGTACTGCAGATCTCGCCCCCGAGCTGCTTGGACTGGTCCGGGAGCTGACACCCGGGAAACTCCTTGTCCTCTCGCACACGTCGGGAGGTGCCGGACAGGAGGAGATCGTCGACCTGGCGCACGAAGCACTGACCGAGCTCTGGCCGCTCCTGCGAAGATGGCTCGTGGAATCCCGGGACTTCCGGGCATGGCAGGAGCAATTACGCGCCGACCTCCACCGCTGGCAGGCTCAGAAGGACGACCCCGCGCGCCTCCTCAGCGGCGTCGACCTAGCGGAGGCAGACCGCAAGCTGGACCAGCACCGGAAGGACGTCTCCGACGAGGAGCACGCCTACATACAGCTGAGCCACCGGAACTCCCGGCGCAGGACTCGCGTGCGCAGGGCGGCGATCGGAGCGCTTGCCGTGCTCACGGTGATTTCCCTCGTCCTGGCGTTCTCCACCTGGCAGGGACTGCAACGTGCCGAACAGCAACTCCGCCTCCAAGCCGCAGGCCTGCTTGCCCAGGCATCCGAGGACCACCCAGCCGATGACCCCAGCACCGCACTGCAGCTCGCGTTGGCCGCCTGGAATGCCTGGCAGACTCCCGCGAGCCGGCAGGCCCTGCTGACCCAGTACGTACGCGGGCAGTACCTGCTGGGCAGCTATCCGTCGGTCTGGCAGGGGCGAGTCACCGATCTGAGGGCCACCCCGGACGGTCGTGTCCTGGTGGTGCGGTCGACGCAGGATGGTGGCCTTTCCAGGTACACAGTGATTACCGGAGCGGTGCAAGGCAAGCCCCAAGCGCGCGAGCTGAGCGGCGTCCCGGAGGGGCTGGTCCAGTGGAACGCGCTCAGCCCGGACGGCCGCTTCTTCGCCGTGACGGATGGCGGCGCGGTGCGGTTGTGGCGACTGGACGAGCCCACCCGCCCCCTGCTTCTGCCCTTGGCCCACGAAATTGCCGGAGTCTCGAAGGCCAATCTGGATTTCAGCAGCGACAGCCAGCGGTTGCTGTTAACGATGAAGAACAACTCTAGGGTCGCCTTCGCAGAAGCCTGGGAGGCCGAGTCCGGTTCCCGAATCCGTGTACCGGACGGGCTCGTCCCGGTGAGAGGAGCAAACGAGGCGGCGTTCACTGCTGACGCGAACTTTGTCGTGACGATCAGTTACACCTCCGACCACAACAAGCGGGTCGAGATCAGGGACTTCCGCACCGCCCAGTTGCGATACACCTCCACCACCAAGACCAACTTGATTAGCGAGGTCTGGCTGGGGGCTGGTGGCGAGCTCCTTGTTCGGAAGAACGGTGACACCAACTACTCACAGTTCCTCGGAGCTACCCCCGGCCATCGAACCGAACTCCCTGACGCTGGTTTCTCCATAGACACCACCTCCCGTTACTACCTGTTGCCACGCGACTCTGGCAATACCTCTGCCGCGGGGCACTACGATGAGCACACCCTGATCGACCTGAGCACGGGGGAGGCCTATCACGCCCGAGTCCCCAGCGCGCCTGACCTTTCCCAGCCCATCCTCGCGGCCGCACCACACCAGGGCGGTGGTCTGGTCGTCCTTGCGTCGCTCGGCACCGCGCTGATGGTGGTGCGCGCCGAACCATACGACAGCAGACACCTCGCCACCACGAACACGGGGGATGACATCATCAGCGTCTCCCCGGATCGGCGTTTCACGGCGATAGCCGGCGAGCGAAGCTTGGATGTCGTCGACTCTGTCGACACTCGCCGCCAGTCGGTGCCGCTTTCGCCGACCGGCGGGTGGACGCCCTGGAAGCTCACCTGGACTGCGGACTCGCAGCGGGTCGTGGTGTGGACCATGACGGGCAACCTCGTCGGGGCCTACCCGGTACGGGATCTGCGCGACAAGGTGCCACTCGATGACGTGCTACCTGAGGCGAAGGCGCTGGCGAGTGACGATAACCCGAGCCTCGGAGGTGGTGAGGTGGAGATGATTGTCGCCTTGGAGGGCAGCGAGATAGCTTTGTCGACCGTTGACGGCCGCCTCGCCCGGGTCGATGCCGCCGACGCAGCTCTGCTCACCCGGCCATTCCTCGCCCAGTCCGCGCCCTGGACCGGCCCCCGCGAGAACGGTGCGGTCTTCGACAGTGGTCGACTCATTGCCCGACCGCAACACCCAGGTCAGGTCGCGCTGGTCACCCGCAGCGGTGCCGCCCCCGGCGAGATCCTGCTGTGGGACCTCCAGATCCCCCAGCACATCGCGACCCTGTCGGGGCTCGCGATCAGCGTGGCGTTCTCCGTCAAGAACCCGATGGTGTTTGATGAGGGCGGTTCACGTCTTGCGGTGCAGACCAGCCGCGGAGGGGTACGGGTGTGGGACGTCGATGGCCGAAAGCAACTGGCCGGCAGTGCGCCCGTCCCAGGGGGTGACACCCTGATTGGCATCAGCAAGGGAGACCGCGTCGTCACTTATCGCGAAGGCACATCTATTAGCGGAGGCGAGGTGACGGTCCACGACCTGGCCGATGCCAGCAACTCCGACACCCTGCATCTAACTGGCTGGGAAGGAGGGTACTTGCGAGGAGACCACCTGACCGTCGTCATCAGTGGAGTGGAACAGACCCTCGACCTGCGCCCCGAAATCCAGTTCCGTGCCCTGTGTGCCGCTGCCGACCGCGACTACACAAGAGCTGAGCGTGAACTGCTGCCGGACGGAACCCCGACGCAGCCGCCCTGCGGCTGACAGGACAAACGCGCCGCGCACGTGGCGCGGCTACTGCGCACGGAGCGCCGAGCGGTGGGCACCCGACCGGCAACCCGGGGGCGGTGGCCCGGACGCGGTTCTGGCCGTCGACGAGACCGGTGACCTGAAGAAGGGCGTGCACACGGTCGGGGTGCAGCGCCAATACACCGGCACGGCGGGGCGGATTGAGAACAGCCAGGTGGGGTGTTCCTGGGGTACGCCGGCGCCGATGGGCACACGCTGATTGACCGGCGGGTGTATCTGCCGGCGTCGTGGACCGCTGACCGGGATCGCTGCCAGGCTGCCGGCGTGCCCGACGCGGTCGAGTTCGCTACCAGCCGGAGTTGGCCGCTGACATGGTCACCGCAGCGCTGGACGCCGGGGTGCCAGCGGCGTGGGTGGCCGCGGACGAGGCTTACGGCAACAGCAGTGTCTTCCGTGCTGGCCTGCGTGAACACGAGATCGGCTACGTCTTGGCGGTGTCCCGCAGCCACCTGGTGCCGATCGACGGCGGCAAGACCCGCATCCGCGCCGACCAGATCGCCGCTGACCTGCCCGCCTCGGCGTGGCAGCGCCGCTCAGCCGGCGCCGGGTCGAAAGGGCCGCGTTTCTACGACTGGGCCTGGCTCGATGACGTGTGCACCGACGCCGACCCCGACGACGGCGGCCGGCACAGCCTCCTGATCCGCCGCAACATCACCACCGGTGAGCTGGCCTTCTACCGCTGCTGGACCCCGAGACCGGCCACCCTCGCCCAGTTGGTGCGGGTCGCCGGGATCCGCTGGAGCATCGAGGAGAGCTTCCAGGCCGCCAAGAGTCAGGTCGGCCTGGACCAGCACCAGGTCCGCCGCTGGGACTCCTGGCACCGGTTCACCACTCTCGCCCTGGCCGCCCTCGCCGTCCTGGCGATCTGCGCCGCTGATGCCGCCGAGAATCCGGCCGACACCGGACTGATCAAGCTGACCGTCAACGAGGTCCGCCGGCTGATCAACGTCTGCATCATTCGCACGATCAACGACCTCGCCCATCGTTTGCACTGGTCAGGCTGGCGGCGACGGCATCAAGCCCGAGCCCGACGAGCCCATCACACACGCCGCCTCAACCTCGAACTTCAGCCATGATCCCGAACGGCGGCTGCCGTACTAGAACCCGATCGCCCACCAGCGTTACCGAGGGGTTTGCGGGGGGCGATTCAAAACTGCATTGATAAACATCAACGCCCTGGTCAGCTTCTTGCTGGTCAGGGCCTTGTGTTGGTGCCCCCGGCAGGATTCGAACCTGCGACACACGGTTTAGGAAACCGATGCTCTATCCCCTGAGCTACGAGGGCGCGAGCGCCTAGTCTAGCGACCTGCGGGTTCACCTGGGGTGGCAGGGAGCAGCCCACGTTCACCCGCAGCACCCGGACCCGTGTTCGCCCAGCCCAGGACCACAGCCCGAGCACACGAACCCCCGTTTGCGACCACGAGCGGCTGCGGTGGCCCGCGTCGGCACCGGGTGACCCGGGTTGGCATCCGCTGGCGAGCACACGCCGAGCACATCATCGGAGATCAACTAGGCCTCGCCTATATACCCACTCCGGCTGTCGCCACGAGGGGAGCACGGAGCACTCACCCCGGGTTGCATCCGCTGGAGCGATGTACGACTTGCCCGTTTTGGGGGTGTTGCGTAGATGAGAGACGGCCATCGCGTCGATCCTTCAAGACGACCAAGTCAGAGAAGGAGATGAGGACGCAATGGCCGCTTCAGAGAGCGTGAGCCCTGTTGACCTGCTGCGCGAGCAGATCGAGGGCGCGTCGCCGGACGTGTTGCAGGCGATGATCAAGGCGTTCGCGCAGGCGGTGATGTCCGCTGAGGCGGACGCGATCTGCGGCGCCGGTTACGGGCAGCGCAATGAGGAGCGGGTCAACTCCCGCAACGGTTACCGGTCTCGGGAGTGGGACACCCGCGCAGGCACGATCGACCTGGCGATCCCGAAGCTGCGGCAGGGTTCCTACTTTCCCGACTGGTTGCTGACGCATCGGCGGCGGGCCGAGCAGGCCCTGGTGTCGGTGGTCGCGACGTCTTATCTGCTGGGGGTGTCGACCCGGCGGGTGGAGAAGCTGGTCGAGCAGCTCGGGATCCGGCAGCTGTCGAAGTCGCAGGTCTCGGAGATGGCCGCCCACCTCGACGCGCAGGTGGAGGCGTTCCGCAACCGGCCCCTGGACGCCGCCCACTACACGTTCGTGTGGACCGACGCCCTGACCATGAAGGTCCGCGAGGCTGGCCGGACCGTCAACGTCCATGCCCTGGTCGCGGTCGGGGTCAACGCCGACGGCGGGCGTGAAGTCTTGGGCGTGGACGTCGCCTCGGACGAGGACGGCGCGGGATGGCTGGCGTTCCTGCGGTCACTGACGGCCCGCGGACTGTCCGGCGTCCAGTTGGTCATCTCCGACGCCCACGCCGGCCTCGTCGCCGCGATCGGCGCCGCCCTTCCGGGCGCGACCTGGCAGCGGTGCCGCACCCACTACCTGCGCAACCTGCTCACGAAGGTGCCGAAGTCGGCGTAGCCGTGGATCGCCACCCTGGTCCGCACGATCTTCGACCAGCCCGACGCCGACGCCGTCCACGCCCAGTTCCGGCGGGTCGTGACCACGATCGAGGCGAAGTTCCCGGCCGCCGCCGAGCACCTCGACACCGCCCGCGACGACCTCCTCGCCTTCACCGGCTTCCCGCGTGAGATCTGGCGTCAGATCTGGTCGAACAACCCGCAGGAACGCCTGAACAAGGAGATCCGCCACCGCACTGACGTCGTCGGAATCTTCCCCAACCGGGCGGCGATCATCCGCCTCGTCGGCGCCATCCTGGCCGAACAAACCGACGAATGGGCCGAGGGACGCCGCTACATGGGCCTGGAAACTCCTCACCAAAGCCCGCACTATCACGATCAACACCGGCCAACACGCCACCGACCAGCCCGACCCGACACCGATCGCCGCATAACATCAGACCGGATCACGCGATGGCCGTCTCTCACACCACCAGCGCGGACATGACCGAGAGTCTTGGAACTCGCATCAGTCCAAATACGCGAGGCTGCCAGTTCTCTCGGGCCCGGCAGCGAGCGGAGGTTCAGGCCAGGACCGCAGGCAGGGCTGTGACGGTAACGGTGCTCGAATAGAGCGGGCCCGCCGTACACCCTGTAAGGGAGGTCAAGTCGCGGTCACCCGCGACCTGGCCTCCCTTCTGGCAACAGGGTTACCCACAGGTCCGAGCGGAGCTATGCGGGCTGCTACCCCGCGCGACCCATCGCCAGAGAACCCGACAACAGCCGAGCCACCTGACGCATGAATCCCCACCCCTGGCGATCTTCCGCCTACTCCTTGTCGTCGATGAGATTGTTGAGCTTGTCGAAGACCCAGATCGCGATCACGGCGGCCGCCGCGTGACCGGCCGCGCCGGTCTCGTAGTGGAAATGTGTGGCAACCGCCTCCGCGACGCTGCCCACCGCCGAGGCGACCGAGAGCGAGGCGGTGGTGATGAACGCGAGGCGGGTGGTGACGGGTCTGCGCCGCATGGTTTCTCCTGACTCTGGATGACGGCTCTCTGCCGCCCGGAGTCCACCGTCCAGCCCTCTTCCGCACCCGGGACAACCTCCGTCGATCAGGGACTATCGACGCCGGGAAAGGACATGATTTCATGAGGTCCGGTCATCGACGGACAGATTCGGACGGGCGGGCTGCGGTCATGACGCTGAGGAAGCCAGAGCTGCCGGCCGGGGCGCACCGCGACCTCTCGCTGGCCCTGCACGAGCTGCATCGCAAGGCCGGCTGGCCGTCCGTACGCGATCTCGAGCGAGCCATTAACGTCGACCTCGTCCGGCGCACTCGCATCTACGACGCCTTCACCTCGCCGCGGCTTCCGGCGTGGGGCGTACTCAGTGTCCTGGTACCGGAACTCGCCAGCCGGGTACCCCAAATGGACGCCGACGAGCAGGTCAACCGCTTCCATCAGCTATGGGACATGGCCGCGCAGGCCGAGGACGCCCGCACGCCGGCCTGGTCGGTCGTGCTCACCGACGCCGGCGGCCGGAAGATCCCGCTGGTAGTGCTGATCCGCTCGGTCACCGGTGCCGGTCTGGCCGAGGTGACCGAGATGCTCGTCCACTGCCCCGCGACGCTGGCCGCCGGCCTCACCCAGGAAGGCGCCGAGCGCCTCGTCTCCCGGATTGAGGCGCTCGGCGCGCTCGCCGAGGCCAGGGAGGGAGAGCGATGACCGACTTCGACAAGCAGGTGAGCCAGGCGTTGCGGGCGAGCGGCTGGACCGTTGAGCACACCGGGACCGACGGCGAGCTGCTGGCCACCGAACGCCGACTCGACGACGACCGGCGGATGGCGGTCATCTGCCGTGACGGCTCCGAGCCCGTGACGGCGGCCGGCCTCTGGTCGACGCTGGCGACCCCGCTCGACTTGCTTGAACGCCGCGAGATCGACTCGGTGTACGTGATCACGGCTGTAGACGCTGCCGACGACCTCAAGGAGTATGCGGTCGGCATCCGTCACCTCAAGGTGCTTCGGCTCGATGAGCTGCTCGCCGCAGCCCTCGACTTCGGCGAATACCTCCAGGACCTGCTCGACACGTTCGCCACCTCGCCGGACGGCCTGCCGGACTACTACATCCAGCCGCGCACCCGCGTCGATGAGGATCTCGAGACGGTGGTGCGGCGGTGGATCCGCGGAACACGGGAGCCGGACGAGCCGGACGGCCCGGAACCGGATCAGCCCATCGCGGTGCTCGGCGCGTACGGAATGGGCAAAAGCTCCTTCTCTAGCCACCTCGCCGCCGTTCTCGCAGAGGCCGCCAAGGACGATCCGCACGCCCGCATCCCCATCCTGATCCGCCTCGGCGATCTGGCCGGAGAGCAGACTCTCGAAGGCCTGCTGGGCAAGCAGTTCACCGCCACCTACCACGTGCCGGGCTACTCGTTCGCGGCCTTTCAGAGCCTCAACCAGGCTGGGCGCTTCGTCGTCATCCTCGACGGCTTCGACGAGATGAAGCAGCTGCTGTCCTGGAACGATTTCGAGTACAACCTGGGCCAGCTCTACCGGCTGCACGACGGGGACTCGCGGCTGATCGTGCTCGGCCGGCCCACCGCGTTCGAGACCGACGAGGAACAGGAGATGGCGTTGCATGCCGGCGGCGGGCGCGCCGACGCGGGCTGGCCCAACTGCTTCGAAGTCGAGCTCTCGCCGTTCAACAACGACGAGATCCGGTTGTTCCTCGGCCGCTATGTCCGGTACCGCCGCCCGGACTTGGCCGACCCGGACGCCGAGGTGGCGGCCCTGTGGGACAAGGTCGGCTCGCGGCACCTGCGGGACGTGGCCCGGCGCCCGGTCCAGCTGCGGATGCTGGCCGAGATCCTCCCCGAGTACGCCGGCGAGATCAGCGAGCTCGACCTAGCCCGCATCTACGACATCTTCATCGGGCACCTCATCGACACCATAATCCAGCGCGAGGACGACAAGAACAGCCGAGCCGCGTTCGACTCGACCGAACGGCGCGCCTTCCTCACTTCGCTTGCGTTCTGGCTGTGGAAGGAGCAGAAGGCAACCTTCGTCGCGAGCGAGACCGTCCCGCTGGAACTGGTCGAGCCGTATGCGAAGGGTCGTGATCTGCTTGCAGTCCGCCGGGACCTGTTCGCTGGGTCACCGCTCGACCGCCGCATCGGCGAGCGATTCGGGTTCCCGCACCGGTCGTTCCAGGAGTTCCTGGTGGCCGAGACGATCTGGAGTCGGCTGCGTACCGGCACCCTGACCCTGGCCGAGGCCGACCCGCTGGTCAGCCAGGAGATTTCGTCCTTCATGAGCTTGCAGCGCGGGCGGCAGGAAACGGCGGCGGCCACCCGTCTGGTGAAGGCGCTGAAGCCGGGCACGACGCTCTGCTGGCGCTTGGTAACCGCAGTGTTTATGGCCGAGGAGGTCATGCTCACCATCCGGGAGCGATTGGACGCGCACCTCTCCGTTCGTACCGGCCGGGCCAATCGCCGCAACCAGGGAAAGATCACCTCGTGGGAGCTGCTCTTGCTTACCACCTGGACGAGGAAGCATCCGCAGAGCGACGCCGGCGTCACCATCCAGGAGGTCCTCAAGCTGGCCCAGGCCGAGGACTTCACGCTCACTGCGCTCTTCTGCGTCCTGCGGCTGGGCGGCACCCCGCGAAGGGTCGAGGAGGCATTCCAGAAGCTGGTGGCGATGCTGGTCGACGGGGGCACTCCGCAGGCCGTAAGGTCGGCGCTCGTCACCGGCGGGCAGGCCCGGCCCAGCGGCGACTACGTGTACCTCAGCCGATTGAACGGCCCGTGGAGCTTCGGCCGCCGCACGGGCGAGGCTCGCGTGGAGACCGGGCGAAACGGTCGGCCGAGCCTGGTTGGCGGCAACGAGCTGCGTGTGCGCTGGCTGGCGATAGCCGGGATCCATCTCGCGCTGCGACTCGACATCGGCCGCGGCCGGACGGCGAACGCCCGGGCCATACTGCGCTCGCTCCGACCGGTGTTCGGCATGTGGCTCCCGACGGCCGGGTTCATCTCCGACTGGCTAGCACCCAGCGGTGACCTCGCCGCCGACGTGCAGTTGAACGAGGACTTCGAGATAACTCCGGCGGTCCGCGACCAGATCCTGGACGTTCTCGAGCCGGTCAGGACGGCATGCGCGGCGCTCGGTCTCGACGTCGCGTTCATGGAACGCGGTACGGATTCGCCCGAGTTGCTGGAATGAGCCGGGCAGGGCAGGGAGGGCCGGTTGTTTCAGGCGGCGCAGCGGGGCAGGCCGTCGAGATCGCCGAGATCCACGACGTGTCGGATGGAACCTACGGCAACCCAAGGGTGCACGCCATGCTCCGGCACCAAGGCCGGCACGTCGGCCGCAAGTAAGTGGAGCGGTTGATGCGTGACCAAGGTCTGCAGGGGGCATTCCTGCGCAAGAAGTGGCGCATTCCGCCACCCAGTCGAACCCGAAGGCGACACCGGTGCCGGATCTGGCCAACCGGCAGTTCACCGCTGCGGTGCCGAACCTGTTGTGGGTCGCTGACGCCACGCGAATCCCCTGCGGCGAGGACGTGTTCTGGCTCGCCGCCGTCCGAGACGTGTTCTCCAACCGCATCGTGGGCTGGCGCTGCTCCGATCGCTGCGACACCGACCTGATCGTCGGCGCCCTCGAATACAACATCTGGTCCCGCGACATCCGCGACGGCCAACTGATCCACCACTCAGACCGCAGGTCGAATCACACGTTGTTCCGCTTCGCGCGATGCCTGGCCGACAACGGCATCCTGCCCTCGATCGGATCGGTCGACGACAGCTATGACAACGCGCTCATGGAGCACTTCTGGGCCACCCTGAAGATCGAAGTGGTCTACCGCAACTTCTGACGAACCCGCGACGAAGCAGAGAACGCGGTCTTCACCATTACGGCTGGCACACCCGCCGCATCCAAAAGAACTCGGCTGGCGATCCCTAGACGGGTGCGAAACCGCTTGGCACACCCACCAGGCACGACAGAACGAGACGACTATCGTTCAGCCTGAGCCCACCGGAGCCAGGCAACAAACCCTCCGAACTGAGGAACCTCAGGAGTCGAGCTTCTCCTTCTTGGCGCTAGATGGCAAGCTCGACGCAACCGTCTTCAGCTCAGCCTCCGCCGGATTGATCACCAAGGACCGAAGTCGGATGATGCGCGGTTGCTGGACTCGCCACGCCCTTCGCTCCAACCGTTCACTGCGGTGAGAATATTGAGCCTATAGTCCGTTTACGCATAGTACTGCGGACAAGCAAACGACGCCCTGACCAGGTGTTTGACCAGGGTTGGGCTAGAAACTGTCGTACGTCCGTGCGATGGTAAGACCGTCGACGGAGGGAGGAGTACCGTGACGCCTGCCGCGCATCGCGTGCGCCATGCCGTGACGCCCCAGCCCAACTCCTGCCGTTGGTGTGGAATACCAGAGCGCGAACACGCACAACGGTGGACCCCTTCGAAGAGGTGGCACACCTGGGAGGCCCCGACTGCCACTCAGCGGCGCGCACGAATGCTCGCGCGAAGCACGTTACGAATCAAGGGCGGCTAGCTTCTCCAGCTGCAGAAATGCGTCGCGGAGTTCTGCAGGAACATCCGCCGCGCTCTTGAGGCTTCGCGTCATCTCATACATCATCGATGCTTTCGAGATGGGACCACTGTCGCTTCCCTCCTTGAATAAGTTCAGCAACGAGGTGCTGAACTTACCGGCGCGTAGCGATTCAACTGCCTCCGGCCCCCAGGGCTCCCCGTCGTTGCGGGGCCAAACCACGTTTGCTACATCGCACCACTGGTCATTCGTGAAGATAAACTCAAATTCCTTATTTGGCGTGCCCACGAATCGCACGTGGTTAACAATATCGATGCCCTCCTTCGCCAGGTTAGCATCGCTGAAAATCTTGTTATTCTTCCGGCTATCAGCATCGATGATCAGCATCACCTGCCGCCCTGATCGTGCCAAATATCCAACGAACTTCAGCGCACCCTCGTTGTTGTGGCATCCAACGATCACTATTCCTGCGGCGTGCACCGGTCGACCTGTGCTAAGACGAAAAAGTAGCGGGAACGACAGTTGCTCCGTTACGCCTTCCACCCCTACGAAGCATCGCTCATGGAGGAGAACCGTGTTGCGCAGCCCCAACGCGATGGCAATGTCGGCAAGGTACTGCCCGTTCGCGTCGTTATCGAGGTCGGACAGCAGTCGATTAATCCTCGTGCGTTCACCTTCGAGCCTAAGGTGAACGATGTCCTCGATAGCGGCACCGTCGATCAGGTTCATGGAGTGGGTCGCTATCACCATCGAGATACCCGGCACTGAGCATTGCTCGCGTATAAGCGCCATAACCCGTCGCTGCTGAAGGTAGTCAAGGTGGGTATCGGGCTCGTCGTATGCCAGAACGACGTGCTGTTGGTCGTCGGCAGCGGGGTGGCTCTCAGCATCGCGTCTGAGGAGCTCGCTTGCCCACTCCCAGACGGCAAGGCTGATCCGGCGATTGCGCCCCGCCCCCACAGTGCCGAGGCTAACGGTCTCACCGTTGGTGCGGGCCAGCAGCAGCTTGGTCGACCGAAGTCCGGAAGTGAAAGACACGTCTGGCTCGACGTCGACGCGGACTAGGTCCGGGCATCGCTGCTGAATATGTTCGACGAGTCCCTGCGCATCCTCGCGAACCCGTCGGCCGAGTTCCGCCTCCAAGTCCCGCACTCGCTGTTTAAGATCCTCGTCTTCAAGGTGGGATCTGTAGCGAGTGTTCAGCGCTGCCCTAATCGCGGCTTCGGCTGATTCGGCGTCGCCGAAAAGCAGGAACTTTGGCAGTGCTGCCCTGGCCTGCTTACTGACCGAAACCCACGCCTGCGTCCGCGGCCGAGTAGCGGCGAACTGGTCAAGTGCGGTCACCCAACTACTTTTGGACCTGGCATCAGCGCTAGCCGTAACGCCGAACCCGCCTGCGATGCGTTTTAAGTCGGCGAGTGGCCGCGCCTCAAGGTTGCGGAGGTTCTCGTCCTCCGGAGCGTCGACTAGCAATTCCAGGCGAACCCCTGACTCCTGGTCGCGGATGCGGCGAATCCGGACCGTGCCGGGAAGCGAAAAGTCTGCTTCCTCCTTCTTCGAGAGTCGAAATTCGCCCTCTACCCAGGTGGTTTCAACCCGCTCGACGGGATCGTGGTCGTCGACTTCGCGCCCTGCCGTGCCATCGCCGCCGGACGCCGTTGCGAAGGTCCGATCCTCGTCAGTGAGCGGATGGGCTCCGAGCAGAAAAGCAAGGGCGCTGATCGTCGCGGATTTCCCGCTGTCGTTAGGGCCCGTCAAGATCGTAGGACGACGCACTGGGATAGGGCCGACATCCTGCAAGCTTCGGAAACCGCACACCGAAATCGAAACGAGCTGCATGCATGTCCTTCCCGCTTCCGCCTCGCCTCCGCCAAACGCGACAGCGTCGCGCGTGCAGCTCGTGATGAGCGTCCCGCGCGAGAAGACAGGCTATACCAGGCCAGTCCCCGCACGTGGTAGGGCCGCAGGTCACTTGGCGCCCGACCCTAGCCGCGCTCGCGTTGCGCCCTAACGGACGCGTGTCAGACGTCCGCAGCCTCTCCATGACCCGGCAACCAAGGCAGTATTCGAGATTGTTTCGCATCTTGTCTCGACCCCGGGCCCTAGACCCCGCCAGTTATCGCGTTGCTCCACGGTCGGCATCCTCAGTAGAATCCGGCCCAAAACTCAAGATCAAGGATACGATGTGGATCTTCATGATCTGAACGACGCGACACGAGCAGCGATGATCGAGGAGGCTGAAGCGGACATCAAGGCGAGAGTCCTCTACATGAGTCGGCGCTTGAACGACCGTGGCACAAGCCGGTGGCCCCAGGTTTTGCTCGATGCCCTACGAAGTGGCGATCCGGCGTCGCTAGCAACCCGCATACAGGCCGAGGCCTTGCTTGTCAGCCGAGAGATCGCTTACCGAAACGGTAAACCATATGAAAGGAAGGTTCCGGCCAATGCGGCTGA
This sequence comes from Micromonospora matsumotoense, assembly GCF_900091525.1. Taxonomy (GTDB): domain Bacteria; phylum Actinomycetota; class Actinomycetes; order Mycobacteriales; family Micromonosporaceae; genus Micromonospora; species Micromonospora matsumotoensis. Next base: position 423,964 of record NZ_FMCU01000005.1, on the reverse strand, counting down.
AATCTTGGCCGAAGGAGAATTCGTGCGGTTCTACATGAGGGCAGTTTGCATCCAAGCTCTGGACCTAAGCGCGAAGATTCGCGTATATCGCGCCAAGCTCGTCACGAATCCCCGTCCAGAGTCGGGGGTCAAAATCGGGAGTATCGTCAACCCAGCCGAGTTACTTGAAGACCTCCGCCGAAACATCGGAGTCGACACGTTTCTCGGACTGCCATCCGGGCCTAATTCCGGCCTTTGTGTTCGCCTGACCTAATCGCAAGATGCAGCGGTTTCCTCAGCAGGTTTTAGTAGGTGCAATCGCCAGATGCAGGTGGGCGATGTCGGCGGCGATGCCGGTCAATGTATGGGCGGCACGTGGGTAGTCTGGTGGAATCTTGCAGCTCTTCATGCGGGCCAGAGCGTGTTCGGCCTGGGCGCGGATCGTGCGGTGCTGCTTGTTCAGGTCTTTCTTCTACTCGGGCGGTTCGTCGCCGTCGGAAGGTTGCGCTACGCGATGATCACCTCGGGGTTTCCCCGGTAGGCACAGTCGGCCATGACCGGCCACCCGGTGATTTTCTAAACGATGATGCCGTTGCGGTTGCAGGGCTGTGGATCCGAGGGGTCACGACCAAGCGGGTATGGGCGTCAATGCTGACCTGCAGGTTCCTCGAGCAGCGGTAGTTCTTGCTCGGTGCTGCCAGGCGGACGGACAGCCTCTAGTAGACACTGGCGCCACCCGCTACGCGTCGGCCACCTACTACGTAGACTTTCCCTAAGCGGTCTTTGGGCGGCGCCAGTCGCTCGTTTCGGCCGCGTCGGCGTCACTGAGACGGTTCCGCCTAGGACGACGTAGGCCTGCCGGCTACCTGGTGAACTGAAACTAGGCGATGGTTCCCTGCTAGCGGTATCAATCGCCACCTATCACTGCCGTCGCGACGGTGACCGCATCGACGATGGCTTGCCCCAGCGGAGTGTTCTGGGTGAGTCGGGCAGTGAGGGTGCCGAGGAAGTGGTCGCCTGCGCCGGTGGTGTCGGTGGCGTGGACGTGTGGTGCGGGGACCAGCTTGGTGCGTTCGGCGGTGCTGTAGGCGGCACCGCGAGCGCCTGCGGTTACCACGGCTGCCCGTGGTCCCAGCTTATGAAGCTCCTGAGCTGCGGTCGTCGGCTCGGCATGGTGACGGCCGAGGATCGCTGCGGCCTCGTGTTCGTTGCAGACGAAGAGGTCGAGGGCTGCGAGCACGGCTGACCCGAGCGTGGGGTGCGGTACGAGGTTGCCGATGAGTGTCTCGGCTCGGTGGTGCTGGAGGACGGCGTGGACGGCGTCGGGTGGAAGGTCGAGCTGGGTGAGCACGGTTGGTGCGTGCAGCCGCCGTAGCGCGTCGCGCACCTGGTCGGCGGTGAGTTCTGTGGCGGGAGACAGTGCGAGGACGATGTGGTTCTCGGCGTCGGGGGTGACTTCCACGATCGCCACGCCGGTCGGTGCCGACGGTATGAGCTGGAAGTACGACACGTCGACGCCCGCGTCGGTGAGGGCGCGTTGCAGGAAGGTGCCCCATTCGTCGGTGCCGGCGTTGGCGACCAGGGTGGTCCGGGCACCTGCGCCGGCAGCGGCCCTGGCCTGGTTGAGGCTCTTTCCGCCGGCTGTGGTGGTGGCGGGTGCCGAGGCGAATGTCGTGCGGCCCGGCTGGGGTCGCTGGGGGGTCCGGACGGTGATGTCGATGTTGGCGCGGCCGACGACGATCACCTGCGGTGACGATGGGGACGTCTCGTCGGGCTGGTAGTCGGTCATCCGGTGGCGGCGACCCGGTCGAGGAGTTCCCGGACCTGCTGGTGGTGGGAGAAGGGCTTGAGCTGTCGGGTCAGGGCGAGGATGTCCCGGTGGACGCGTGCTGAGCCGGTCGTGGTGGCCAGGGTCAGCGCTTCGTCGGCGGTGGTCGCGGCCTGCTCCGGTTCGGCGGCGGCCAGGTAGGCGTGTGCTGTCCGGGAGAGGTACATGCCGCGTTCCCGCCGGTAGCGGTCAGGCCACTGGTTGACGGCGGTGGTGAAGCTGGTGATGGCCCGGTGCGGTTGGTTGAGGCGGAGCCATCCCTCGCCCTCCTGGGCGGCCAGGTACGGCGGTGTGCAGAAGGACCCGAGCGCGTGCTCGTCGTCGGTGGCCGGGTCGGTCGCGACGAGCGTGTGGGCGCGCTCGATCGCGGTCTGGAAGCCGGTGGTGTCGTTGTCGAGGGTGCTGCCGTGTGCTTCCTGCACGGCGGCGAAGGCGTGGACGAGCGGCGGCACGTCGGGGTGGCGGGAGGCGGCGCGGGCCAGTCCGACGACGCGGTCGTCGTCACCGGTGCCGACCATGCGTTGCGCCCTGCGTGCCAGCACGTAGGAGCTGAATTCCCGGTCGTCGGCCTCCTGGGCCATGCCGGACGCGCGGTCGAGCCAGCGGTCCCCGGCTGCCCGGTCGCCGAGGTCGTCGCTGAGCCAGCCACCGAACTCGCTCCAGCGGGCCTCGGTGCTCAGAAGCCGGTCGCGAAGCTGCCCCCGGGCCTGTCGGCGGAGGGCGGCGATCTGCGTGATCTGCTGCTCGACGGTCGCCAGGATGGTGCGCCCGCCGAGCTTGTCGTCGGCCTGCACCAGGAGGGCGCGGAGTTCGGCGAAGTGGTCTACGACAGCGGGGTCGACGGCTGTCGGGCGGGACGCTCCAACAGGGCCTGCAGCCTTCAGGGCGGTGAGACCGGCGGCGAGTTCCAGCAGTGCCCGCCGGGTCACCCGGAATGACATCGCCTGCCCGTCGGACATGACCTCAAGGGTAGCCGTGGCGACGCCGTCACGGTGCTCCTCGTCAGGTGTGAGGGCGATGTCGGCAACAGCCGACATCGGTGCCACAGTGCAGGGCATGGTGTCCGCGATCGCGTCTACACCATCGCTCGGCGTTGCAGGGTGAGCGCGATCGCGCGGATCCGCAGTGCCGGCAGCGACCGCTGGCTGCCACGAGCTCGACAGTGGAAGGTCGTCATCGTGGGGTACCGGTGTCAGGGCAGCGGCGATCCGGGCCATCCGCGCCTGTTCACGGGCCAAGGCGCTCTGCGCTCGGTACCGTGCCTGCAGCTCAGCGACCTTCCGGTGCTGCGCGATGAGCGCGCCGTCTGCCGAGAGCGCCTGATCGGCAAGCTGCCAGAAGCTGGCGGGTGACTGGCTCCGGCCGATCTCGAGGTTGGCGACGGTGCTTCGGGAGTAGCGGATTCGCGCGGCCAGGCTGGCCTGTGTCAGCCCTGCGGCCGCCCGCCGCGCGGTCAACTGCGCGCCGAGCGCCTTCTGCGACTCGGTCACCTGCTCCGGCGTAATCAGCATCCACATCACCGACCAGTTGTGTGATCAGAATTGTCATTCGAAATGTCGGCAGTTTGTCAGAGCTGGCCGACACTCCCGCCGACCGGGTGTTCTGATCCTGCCACAGCGGATCGAGAGAAGCCACTGGCGGCACCGCGAATGGGTTGCTGTCCGATAACGAGCCCAGCGTGTTGACCCAGCGGGTGCCATCAGTTCGATCGGCGTCGTCAAGCGCTCGAAGTGGAGCTCTCGAATGTCAGAACTGGGAGGGCTGAATGCTCTGAATCGTGGCCGGTGGTGCCGGCATGTATCGCTCTCGGGTGTCGGAAGGGAAGGACCTTTAGTGGAGGCTCGATCACGGCGGCTCCCGGACACGGCGGTGGTGGATCGCACTCCGATTCACGCTGACGCGATCACCGACCCTCGCAATCCCTCGCCGACCTGCCGCAAGCAGTCGTCTGCTCACCTCGCGCGCCTTCGTCGCCAGAACGGGGTGCACAGGTAGCCGGAGCGCCCGTCACCACCGGGCCAATCGGCGACACACGGACAGAGGTCGCTCAGCCGAGTTGATGACCCGGGGCCGACCCCGACCGCACCGCAAGGAGGACCCCTCTCACGGAAGGACCGGACAGCCCAGCCCAACAGGTACGTGGCACCAGCCCGACACGCTTTCGCAGAAGGAGAAACGACACCATGACCGACACGATCACTGGTAACCCGACGATCGAGGCCTACACCGGCGAGGTGGATCTGTCCCGTGCCCACTTCGTGGGCATCGGCGGCAGCGCCATGTCCGGCCTGGCCCGCCTCCTGGCCGCGCTGGGACACGAGGTGAGCGGCAGCGACGTGCACGACTCGACCAACCTGGCAGGACTGCGCAGCATCGGCGTGCGGGTGCACGTCGGACACGACGCCGGGCACATCGCCGGGGCGAGCTGCGTCGTCTACACCACCGTGGCCCGCAACGCTCCGGAGATCGACGCCGCCCGCGCCGCAGGTATCCCGGTGGTGCACCGGGCACAGGTGCTCGACGCCCTCGCGGCGACCCGCCGGCTCATCGCGGTGTCCGGATCGCACGGCAAGTCCACCACGACGGCCATCGTGGCCCATCTCCTGCGCACCCTGGGCGAGGATCCCACGTACCTGATCGGGGCCGACCTGACAGGCCCGGGTTCCGGTGCCCACCTGGGCCGGTCACCGCTGCTGGTGGCCGAGGCCGACGAGTCCGACCGGTCGTTCCACTTCCTCACCCCGTCGATCGCCGTGATCACCAACGTCACCGACGACCACCCGGAGAACTTCGTCGACCACGCCGCGCTCCTGCGCGCCTACGTCGGCTTCGGTAGCCGGATCGCGCCCGCCGGCTTCCTCGTCGTCAACGCCGACTGCGTCGGCGCCACCGTCGCCGCCGACGTCATCCAGAGTGAGCGGCCTGACGTGACGGTGCTGCGGTACGGCCGGGACCGCTCCGCCGACGTGCGCCTGACCGACACCCGGGTCGACGGGTGGTCCGGCGTGGCCACGGTGCGGATGCCCGACGGCGGTGAAGTCACGTTGTCCCTGCCGACCCCGGCACCGCACCACCTGCACAACGCGGCAGCCGCCATGGCGTGCGCGTCCGTACTCGGCCTGGATCCCGTGGGCGCGGCCGCGGCGGCGGGCACCTTCCCGGGGGTACGTCGCCGCTTCGAGCACGTCGACACCCGTGCCGGGGTCACGGTGGTCGACTCGTACGCCGATCACCCGCACGAGATCGCCGCCGATCTCGACGCCGCTCGCGCCCTGGCCAGTGGACGGGTGATCGTGGCGTTCCAGCCGTCCGGTCACGCCCGGGTGCTGGCGTTCGGGGCGCGGATCGGCCAAGTGCTGGCCGACAAGGCCGACCATGTCCTGCTGCTCGACGTGCACGGCACCGTCCCACCGGGCCACTCGCGGGCGGACGTCTCGTCCATCGCCGCCCGGCTGCCGAAGGGTCGCTACCGCATGTCCGCCGGCCCGGATCAGGTGGGCCGGCTCGTGGGCGGGCTGGCGAGGCCGGGTGACGTGGTGCTGACGATGGGCACCGGGGACGTGACCGGCTACCAGCGGGTGATCATGGACAGCCTCGGCAGCCGGTCCGAGGTGCTGCTGTCCGCCTGACCCTCACGCCGTGACAGCGCCGGGCTCCTCGACAAGCTTGTCGGCAAGCGTCAGGAGCCCGGCGCTGTTGGCGGCCTTGACCAGTACGACGTCGCCCGGGCGCAGCCCGTCACGCAGCAACTCCCACGCCGCTGCCACGTCGGCCGCCCGGTCGACCACCGTCGCGCCGCCGTCGGCGCCGGCGGCGTAGTGGGCGGCGTCCGCCCCACCGATCGCGACCAGCCATCCCGCGCCGGCCTCGACGACCTGCCGGCCGATCTCCCGGTGTACCTGGGCGGCGTGTTCACCCAGTTCGGCCATCTCGCCCAGCACCGCGACCGCCCGCCGGTCCCCACCGGTCATCGTCGACAGGGCCCGCAGTGCCGCCCGCATGGCATCCGGTGCCGCGTTGTAGGCGTCGTTGATGATCGTCACCCCGTCCGGGCGGGTGGTGACCTGCATCCGTCCCGGTGACACCGCCTCGGCCTGCGACAGCGCCTCGGCCACTGCCTCGATCGGGTGCCCGAGGCCCAGGGCGACGGTGGCGGCGGCCAGCGCGTTGGACGCCTGGTGCAGCCCGTACAGGCGCAGCCGTACCCGCGCGGTCTTCCCCTCGTGGACGAGCCGGAACGCCGCGCGGCCCAGCTCGTCGACCGTCACGTCCTCGGCCCGTACGTCAGCCGGCCCGTCGATGCCGTAGGTGAGGACCCTCGCCCGGGTGCGGGTGGCCATGGCGGCCACGAGCGGATCGTCGCCGTTGAGCACCGCCAACCCGCCCTCGCCCGGCAGCGCCTCCACGATCTCGCCCTTGGCCAGCGCGATGTTCTCCACCGACCCGAACTCGCCCAGGTGCGCGTGTCCGACCCGCGTCACGACACTGACCGACGGCGGGGCGAGCCGGGTCAGGTAGGCCACGTGCCCGACACCCCGGGCGCCCATCTCCAGCACTAAATAGCGGGTGTCGGCGGTGGCGCGGGTGACCGTGTACGGCAGGCCGAGCTCGTTGTTGTTGGAAGCCCGGTTCGCGACCGTCTCCCCGAACGCCGACAACACCTGCGCCAGGATGTCCTTGGTCGACGTCTTCCCCACCGACCCGGTCACGCCGATCACCGTCGTGTCCGGCAGGCGGTCGACGACCATGCGGGCCAGCTGGCCGTACGCGGTCGACACGTCGTCGACGACGACAGCGGGGACACCGACCGGCCGGGACGCCAGGACCGCCACCGCGCCCGCCGCCACCGCCCGCGCGGCGTAGTCATGGCCGTCGACCCGCTCACCGGGCAGCGCGACGAACATCCCACCCGGCTCGACCCGCCGGCTGTCGAACACCACCGGCGCCGTGACCCTCACCTCGTCAGACCCGTCCCGCACCGTCCCGCCCACGGCGGCGGCGATCTCTCCCAGAGTCATCGCAAGCACACCGACGAACCTACCGCCCGACGTTATGGACCAGTCGCAGATCCGGACACAGGCCACCGACCGCAACTGGCACCCGAAACACCAGCTCCGGACGTCGGCACCACACCTCGCCATGCGCGGACCGACGACGAAGGGAGTTTGTCGGAGTTCGACTCCGACAAACTCCGACAGCACACCTCTTGACTGCCCTTGGTGTGGTCGTGCCGCAGTTCGGACTGGTGTGGCGGAATGCCGCCAGCCAACTTGGCCCACAGGCGACGATGAACGTGGCGGTACGGGCTCGATGTGGTGAGCAGCAAGGTCATGCCCGATGACGGGCGTACGCGAGGTATAGGGCCAAGGCCCCCGCGGCGTCGGCGACCTCGTCGAGAAGCTCCACTGCGGCCCGACGAATGCCGGTCCCGTCCGAGGACCGAGCGGCATTGAGGGCCTCACTGTCAGGCGGTGGCGTCGACCGGGTCGCGCACCGGCTCGTTCCCGGGATCGTCACCCGTGACCGCCGGACATGGCCGGCACAGTGCTGACCAGGGCTGTCAGTGCTGCACACACCCCCTGACAGGCCTCCGTGCCGTCCCTACCCGGTCCAGACACCCTCCCGATCGGGAGGGAACCTCTTCCTGCCCAGGAGCAACGTCGCGTAACTTCCTGTTTCCGCCACTCGGCTTGCCCATCGAGCCAAGACGCCAAGACCGCCGATGTGGGGACCCATGCGTCGAGCCGGGAATCCGGTCCACCTCCGTACCGGCTTCCCACACGGCGTTTTCATCGAGCCCGGTCGGCGGGTTCGTTCGCCTGCGTGGGTGGGGCGGCGGGGGTGGTCGGATCTCGCTCGACGCGCTTCCGAGCGGTCGGGAGACTGGCGGTCGTGAGAGCCGAGATGGTGTTCCCGGACGGCGCGTGGCAGGAGGTCAGGTTCGGCCTGTTCGAGCCGACCCTCGACTACAGCGGCAGCGCATGGGGACGGGACGTCCTCGACCCGTGGATTGCCGCCCACTCGTCGATCCTGGCAGCGTTGCGGCAGGTCGGCGAGCCGCAGATGGCCGCCGTCGCGTTGGCGCACGAGGACCTGTGGACGTTGTACGCGGTGAGCAGGGTGATGGAGTTGCTGATCCTGCCCGGCCAGCCACCCGCCACCGATCCCGGCGACCCCACGGACTGGCTTCCGCCCTCGGCGTACCGGCGGTTCGTCGCGGCGATCGGCGGCACGTTCCCGGCGGGGGAAGGGTTCCGTCCATTCCTGCACGAGATCGTCGAGGTCGAGCCGGCGGACGATCCGCAGGCGCCGCCGGTGCTGGCCGGGCAGTGGTGGCCGGGTTGCCTCGTCGGGTCGCTGCTGCTCATGCGCGGCGGCGCGAGTGTCCGCGCCGGCGCCGGCCACCTGGATCCCGCGCTCGCCGCGACCTCGACGTTGTACTGGGCATGGCGGCGGCGGTACCGGCAGGTGGCCGACCTGTCGCACGGCTGGGGCAGCAACTCGCAGTGGCGCACGGGATTCCGCCGTGACTACCGACTGGCCGACCGGCTCGTCTACAACGCCGACGCGGCGCTGGACCCGACACCTCCGCATCCCGGCGGCCCGGACCCGAGCACGGACGTGGACCTGCTGCGGTACCGGTGCAGCACCCTGGTCGACCACGGCGACGACCAGTGGGTGTGGGACAGCCACCACGTCGAACCGACGGCACCCACCGTCACACCGCCTGAGTAACTGATGCACCCCGATCGGGGATCGCCCTGGCCGGGAGGGCCCCGGCTCCGGTCAGGGGCCGGTGGGGGTGAGTCGTAGTTCGGGGAGGTGTTCGGTGGCGGCGTCGATCACGGTGCGGGCGAGGGCTGCCGGGAGGCCGGCCTGCGCGGCGAGGTCCTCGACGGTGGTGTGCTGCTGGTCGAGGAGGTCGACTGCCTTGCCGAGGAGGGAGGGTTGTTCGCGGGGGCCGAGGTCGCCGGGTTCGGGGTGGCCCCACTGGGCGAGCAGGCTCATCCCGCGCCGGTAGGTGTGGTCCCGGTAGATGCCGAGGTCGTGTCCCCGGTAGACGAGGGCTTTCAGGCTGATGCCCCAGCGGCGTTTCAGCTCGTGCAGCCGGTCGAAGTCCAGCCGGGCGGGAAGCTCGCCGGCCAGGGTGGTGCTGGGGGCGAGGAACTCGGAGGCGAAGGCGGTGGCCTCCCGTTCCAGGAGTTGGCTGCCCGGCTCGGCGTCGTGGTGCAGCAGCAGGTGGCCGAGTTCGTGGGCGGCGTCCATCCGGGAGCGCGCCTTGTCGTTCTTGGCCGGGTTGAGGAAGACGAACGGCCGCTGGCCGTACCAGTGCGAGAACGCGTCGACCCGTTCGGAGGCGTCCGGCAGGGACAACACGATCACCCCGTGCGCCTCCAGCAGCCGCACCATGTGCGGCACCGGCCCGTTGTCGAGGCCGAACTCCGCACGTGCCGCCGCGGCGACCGTACGGACGTCCTCGGCCCGCGCCGGTTCCGGCCAGTCGAGCTGCGGCAACCGCAACTGCGGCAGCCGCAACTGCCGACCCACGGCCTCGACCATGCGCCAGGCGACCTCACCGAACGCCTCCGCCTGGTCCCGCTCCGCCTGACTGGTGGCCCGCAGGCTACGGAAGTGCGCCCGCCCCGGCGACGCCGGAGCCGGGACACCGGCGGCGAAGAACTCCACCGGCATCGCCAACGCCAACGCCAACCGGGCCAGCACCGCCGCCGAGGGGCGGGCCTGCCCCAACTCGTACTGGCTGACCGCCGCCGCCGTCACCCCGACCTGCCGGGCCAACTCGTTCTTCCGCATCCGCCGCCACCGCCGGGCCAACCCGAGCGCGTGCGGCTCGAACCCCGCCACGGCGACGGTGACCGGCACCGGCGGGCGAATCCCGCCCGTCACGCCCGTCGGCCGGCGACACCGAGGGTACGACCGGCGCCGCCAGCGGGCCGCAACGTCCCGAGCGGCAGCTCCGGCACGGGCAGCTCGTCGTGCCGCTGCCCCGGCACCCCGACCGGGCCGGCGACGATCGGCAGCGGCGTCCCCACCGTGACGGCGTCACCGAACCAGAGCGTCACCTCGAACCACGGCGACCCGCCCTCACGGTTGTCACGGGGCAACCCGAGATACGCCGTCGCTTCACCCGTGCCGATGTCACCGGTGTGCGCGACCCGCAGGTGCCGCTTCGGGGGCACCACCCCGGCGAAGACCTCCGGGAACTGCTCGGCGTCGTCGAAGGCCAACTGCCCGTCGCGGCTGTTCTCCACCGCCCCACCGAGGCGGGCCTCGCTGCCCTCCCACCGGATCGACTCGATCCCACCCTGCAACGAGTACAACCGCACCACGTACCCGGCGCAGAGGATCTCCAGGGAGTTGTCCTCCACCCGCACCCGTACCCCGTCGACCCCGTCGAAGGACGCCTTGCCGAGGTTCGTCAGGTTCCGCCACACCGTGGTGCCGAAGCTCATCGCGTCGTCGCCGAGTTCCGGCTCGTGCCGGTCCGCGGCCCGCTGGTACACCTGCCGGATCAACCCGCCCAGCGGTTCCAGCACGCCCCGCCCGTCCAGCACCGCCACCGCGTCATCCAGCAACCCCATACCGCAGAATCTAGTCCATACCACAGTTGATGTTGCGGAAATCAAGCAGCCGACACGCCCGACGTCGAACACGGCGCTACCGGCGCGGCCTCACGGAATGAGGCCACGGATACGCCCAGGCAGCCCCCTCCCGAGGTGGCTTCGGGTGCGCCAGGCCTACTCCTCGTCGGGGTCCTCGATGCGGACGCTCAGTGCCCCGGCGAGGGCGTAGGACAGGGCGACGAGGTCCTGGTGGGCGAGGATCGCGCCGGTCATGCTGGTCACGCCGCCGATCCCGGTGAGGTCGCAGCGGGCGAAACGGGTGCCGTCCATGCCCGCCTGGGAGAACTGCGCGCCGGTCAGGTCGCAGTCGGTGAAGCGGGCACCGCGCAGGTCCGCGTGCTGGAAGTCGGCGCGGGTCAGGTTGCAGCCCTCGAACGCCACGTTCGCGAAGGTGGTGAACCGCCACGACGACAGGTCCAGTCGGCAGTCCGCGACCGTGACGTCCCGCAGCGCCCCGTTGACCCACTGCAGGCCCGTCATCCGCGCCGTCGACAGCCGCACCCGGAGCATCGACGACCTGTCCGTCCGCAGGTTCGCCAGGTTCGTACCCTCGAACACGCAGTCGGCGAACCGCGCCGCCTCCAGCCGGGTACCGCTGAGGTCGGTGCGGGTGAAGCGGCACCGGGTGAACTCGACCCCGTCCGCCGACCGCCCGGACAGGTCGAGATCGCCCAAGACCAGCCGCTCGAACGTCGCCTCGTCGCCGATGGTCAGGTCCCCGACGAAGGGCAGGTCCGGCGACGCCGGCAGTTTCGGTGCCGCCGGAGCCCGCCACCGGGCGGCACCACGAGCGGACGAACGGGCGACCATGCCGCGCACGCTAGCCGAGCCGGCAGCGATCCGCCGACGGCGGCACGCGGGCGGCTACGCGGTTCTGGGCCGCCGCTGCCGGATCTTCTCCGCGACGGCGTCGGCGGCATCGTGGTGCATCGCCCTGGTGACGCTCTGGTACGTGTCACGGGTCAGCGTGGTGGTGGAGTGACCGAGCTGTTCGGAGACGACCTTGATGTCCACACCGGCGGCCAGGGCGATGGTGGCCGCGCTGTGCCGCAGGTCGTGCAGACGGGTCGGCGGTAGCCCGGCCTGGCGTACGAGCCTGCGGAACCGCTGGGTGACCCCGCTGGGATGCCACGGCCGGCCGTCGGGGCGGACGAAGAACAGGCCCGTGTCGGGCCACGCCTCACCGGCGGCCAGGCGCCACTGGGCGCGGCGGGCCCGGTAGGCGGCGAGAACCCTGACCGTCTCGGCGTCGAGGGCGAGGTCACGGTTACCCGCCCTGCTCTTGGGCTTCTTGCGTACCGCGGTGTAGCCGTGGGTGGCGATCTGCTGGTTGATCGTCAACTCACGCCTGTCGAGGCGGACCTCGGCATCGAGCAGCCCACAGACCTCGCCACGCCGGGGACCCCGGTAGGCCATGAGGTGCCACATCGGGTACAGGTCGGGCGCGTGCACCCGGGCGTGGTCGAGGAACGCGACGATCTGCTCGTCGGTCCACACCATGACCGGCCCGGGAACCTGCCCGGTGGCCCTCCACCGCTCCACGCGTTCGGCCTCCCACACGATCGGCACCGGCCGGTCGCCGGGAACCTTGACCAACGCGGCCGGGTTGGAACCGACGATCACCTCCTCGGCGAGAGCGTCATTGATCGCCTTACGCAGGCAGGCGCGGATACGCTGCCGGGTCGACGCGCCGGTGGTCCGGACACCGACGACCGACGCGCGCACGTCAGGGTCACCGCTGGCCCTCGCCGCACGGATCTCCTGGTTGCGGCGTTCGATCGCCGCGAACATGGCCCTGATGTGGCCGGTACGCAGCCTGTCCAACGGGATCTCCCCGAGATGCGGAATCAGGTGCACCCGGACGAGCGACTCGTAACCACACACGGTGTTGTCATCGACGGTCAGGTGCGTGAGCCACTCGGTGAGGTACTCGCCGACGGTCACCATGTCAGCCAGCGAACCGTCACCGCGCAGCCGCTGCCGGATCCGATCCACCTCGGGCAGCGGCCGGCCCGACCGCACACAGGTCTGCAACAGGTCGGCGATCTCGGTACGACGGCCCCGGTCCCGGACCGCGAGGGCGAGCAGGGCCCGCGCGTGGTCCAACTCGGCGGCGGCGTCACGACGGGTCGACAGCCCGGACCGGCGCAACTGCCGACGCCGACCGTCACTGGTCGGCGGCAGTTCCAACTGGTAGGCCCAGTGACCGTGCTCGAAACTCCAGGACCGGTTGGGACGACGCAGCTTCGGGCACTCGTTGCCCCACGGCCTGCCGGTATCGGGATGGCGGCAGCCGCAGCGTTTGAAGATGCTCCCGTCTGGCATAGCTTGTGGTGCTCCTCGGGTTCGTGGTGCGGCATCGGTTTGTCGATCGACATCCACGCGTGACACGCCGCGACGATCAAGTCATCGACGGACACCGGCCATCGGCAGGGTCGACGCTGCGGCCGGCGGGGTCCGCCCGCCGGTCCCGGCGAACCGGAGGGCAGCGCGGAGGCGGTCAGGGCGGGTCCCCGACGCTGCCGGCGTCCCCTGCGTCCGGCCCGGGACCGGTCGGATGCGGCAGGTGCAGCATGGCCAGGATCGGCGCGGTCGGCACCCGGTAGCGGGCACCGACCCGGTACAGCGGCGTGGGAAACGCGTCACGGCGGGCCAACTTGTAGGCAGCCGACCGGGACATGCCCAGGACGGCGGCGGCCGTGGCGAGGTCCGTGCTCGGACCCAACGCGCGGATCCGCTCGGCGGTCCACGCCTGCCGCTCCTCACGGCGGGACGCCTCATCGGCGGCGGGTACAGCGGTTCGGGTTCGTCGTGGCGGTCGCATGGTCGGTCTCCCTGATGAAGGAACTCGCGGTGGCATGGTGATAGACCCGGCGACTAAGGACGCCGGGTCTGAATGGTGCGAGGCGTGTCCTGCGGTAAGGGCCGTGGTGCAGCGGTAGCGTGGTCGGCCGGCGGCAGCGGGAGGTGAACGGTGGCCAGGACGTGGCTGTCGATCCGGGTCGAACTCGTCTCCGGGCGGGGCGAGGACTACTGGCCCCGGCCGGGCCGGATCCTCGCCGCCGCCAGGTCGCACACGTTCGAGCAACTGGGCACGGCCATCGACCTGGCCTTCGCCCGCTGGGACCTCGCGCACCTACGGCTGTTCACCCTGGCCGACCAGACCCCGGTCTGCTCCTTCCGAACGTGGGAAGACACACCGGACGGCACGGTGGACAGCGACAGGACCGCACTGAGCCGACTCGCCAGGTGATCAGTTCGCCTACGTGTTCGACATGGGCGACGACTGGGCCCACCTGTGTACCGTCGCCGACCACCGCATCGACCCACTCGACGAACTCGGCCTGATGGCCGCCCAGCCCACCCCGTACCGGGGCTGGGGCGACATGCCGGACCAGTACGGCCGCCGCTGGGACGGCGACGACGGGTCCGCCGCGCTGAGACGACCCAGCAATCCCCTGGCCGAGCTGCCGCCCATCCTGCCGTGGTGGGGACCCCGACGGCGGTAGCCACAGCCGACAACCTTCGTCGCCGGCCACCACGTCCGCGCAGCGCCACGTGTCGTAGGTGACGCCGGCGGACGGCGGTGACGTGGCCGACCACTGTCTGCCCCCCTGACAGAGCGATGGGAACCCGGCACGAGACGTGGAGAAAATCGCTGCAGCGACTGGCCAGGCGGGCTGAGGTCATCCGCATCGACCGGCTGGCCGTCGGCCATGATCACCAGTCACGATGCGCTCACACCCCCAAACCGGGCTCTGTCAGCTCTGGCGAACACTTCCCGGACTCACAGCCCTCTGACAGCGGCTCACAAGGCCACGGCGACCTGACAGAACAGACAAAAGACGCTGGCCACTGCTGCTCACAGTCCACCCGCTGGGCTCGCGGTATTTCGGCCTGCCCGGCCGGCCGGGCAGGCCGAAATACCTCCTGTAGGGAGCCATGCCTCACCGCCTCCGGCCGCACAGAGAGCAGGACCGGCGGGATCGCCGGTTGGCCCGGCACTGTCAGCCCTCCGACTCGTCGACGTAGCCCTTGACAGTCGTCGTGGCGCTGTCACTGTCTTCCGGGGTCGACTTCTGTCAGAGGTCCGCCGTCATGGCGGAGCCCACGCTGACAGATGTCACCGCGCCGCGACGGCGGCTCTGACAGAGGCCGTCGGTCCGACAACTGCTCTCGGTGCTCTGACAAGCACGCTCACAGCCTGACGGGCCTCCGACAGTGGGCGCTGTCAGAGCCGCCCTGTCAGCGATCAGTCGGATGATCGTCGTTTACCGCTGAAGCGTCCGGTCCTGGCGCTGCGCCGTGCGCAGCATCGCCTTCGGTCCGTACCTGGTCGCCGGGGCGCTGACAGCCGCCTTGGTCACCCGCTGACCAGTGCCGAAAACACCATGTGTGCTATGTATGCCCCGGCGCCTAGGTGTCAGGCCGCTGCACGCAAGCGCATGCCACCTGGGCTAATCGTAGTCGCCGCGCACCACCTCGCAGGGCCGGTCGATCGCGTGGACGACTTGAATCCGTGCGAGATGGCCTGTTGGATGTGAGCGGCCAGCGCTGGAACTGGTCATGCGGGGGCTACATGATGGCTGAGGCGGCTGTAGGGTACCGGTGATGGTAGTGAACAAACGTTCTAATGGTTCAGGGCATCCTGAGAACGACGCCGAGCCTCTGACCAGTATAGAGCTGTTCACCGGCGCCGGAGGGCTCGCCGAGGGTCTGCATCGCGCTGGCTACCGCCACCGCCTAGCCGTCGAGCTTTACCAACGGGCCTGTGAGTCCCTGAGGAACAACCGCGCCAAGGACTGCCCCGACTTGGCTGCGGCAGCGCACGCGATACCAACAACAGGCGCCGAATGGCCTCTGATTGAGGGCAAGGTTCAAGATGTCAACTTCACCCTCTTTGAGGGGAAAGTGGATGTTCTTGCCGGGGGTGTCCCTTGTCAACCTTGGAGTATCGCGGGTAA
This sequence comes from Micromonospora matsumotoense, assembly GCF_900091525.1. GTDB lineage: Bacteria > Actinomycetota > Actinomycetes > Mycobacteriales > Micromonosporaceae > Micromonospora > Micromonospora matsumotoensis. The sequence goes on along the minus strand of NZ_FMCU01000005.1, from coordinate 408,551 downwards.
AAAGCAGGACATCGAGGAGAAGATTGGCGGGGAACGCAATCTCTGGCCTGAGATGTTCCGCGTCACTCACCAAGTGCGGCCCAAGGTTGTCATCGCCGAGAACGTGGTGGGTCTGACACGCCCATCATTCAAGGACTACTACGACTACATCCTCGACGGCTTGCGCCTGCCCCATGAGGCCCGTAAGCCCGACGAGGATTGGCGGCGGCACCACCAGCGTCTGAAGAAGCGACTAGACGACGGAGACGTGCCGGACGGCGACCGCTACGTAGTCCGGACCGCGATCCTGAACGCCGCCGACTTCGGTGTTCCGCAGATCAGGAGGCGGCTGTTCATTGTCGCCTATCGGGCCAACCTTGGCATCGACGGCTGGAAGCCCCCCACTCCGTCGCACAGCAAAGCCAGCCTGGTGAACGACTTGATCGAGGGTGGGTATTGGGACAGGCATGGGATCACGCCTAGAGACGAGTTCACCGCGACGTTGACGCCAACGCTGCCCGACGATAGGCAACCGTGGCGGACCGTACGGGATGCGCTCCGCTTCCCGAACGAGCTTGTGGAGCCCGAACTCAACCGCAAACCCTCGCCCGGTCCGGAGCATCATGTCGGCTGGCCTGGTGCCCGACCATATCGCGGCCATCAGCCCAGCGACCTCGACTGGCCATCGAAGACGATCAAAGCGGGAGTTCATGGAGTAGCGGGTGGCGAACTAACGGTGAATGACAGCCTGGGGCGCTATCGCTACCTGACCGTCCGTGAGGTCGCTCGCTTGATGACCTTCCCCGACGACTGGACGTTCGACGGGACGCGTGGCCCGCAGATGCGACAGTTGGGCAACGCCGTGCCGGTGGACCTGGCGAAGGCCATCGGCGACTCGGTACGTGTTCAGCTGAGACCTGGTCAGGCGCCGGACGACTCCGCACAGGTCTCGGGCGACGGTGAGCTCTGACGCCGCAGCCGCGTCAAGACCTGCGGCCTCATCGGAGTCGATCGTCAGAGTCATGCGTGGCAATCGCGGCCGCGACACCCTCCCGGAGATGCGTATCCGCCGCGCGGTCTGGTCACTAGGACTGCGTTACCGCGTCGGTGCCCGGCCAGTTCCCTCCCTACGCCGCACGGCGGACCTCGTTTTCACCAAGGCGCGGGTCGCCGTGTTCGTCGACGGCTGTTACTGGCATGGCTGCCCCGAGCACTACCGGCCGGCACGTCAGAACGAGGCGTTCTGGTCAGCGAAGATCACCGGTAATCGGCGGCGTGATGACGAGACTGACACTCAGTTGCGGGCGGCGGGGTGGACGGTCGTTCGCATCTGGGAGCATGAGGACGCGGCGGCCGGCGCCCAGCGCGTCCGGGCCGCGGTACTCGAGGCCCGGACGCAGCAGCCTGGTCCTAGCGGGTGAGCCCGAGGTAACCAGCCGGGCCGAAGAGGGCGTCTCGGCGCAGGTACCGGTTGAAGTGGCCACATACCGGCTCCCCCAGATGCGAGCAGGCATGGCAGGCACCGCCGTTGCGCTCACAGGCAGGATCGAGGGGGCAGCGGTGCTCGGCGTCCACGACGGCATCGAGGAAGTCCCTCAGGTCATTCTCGAAGACCGCCTGCAGGCCGCCGAGCACGAAGTCACCGCGTGCCGCCGCGAAGACGAAGAAGGTGCCGTGGGTGGGGAGCAGATACTCGCCCAGGCTCTCGCGATCGACGCCAGCGAAGACGGAGAGCTGACGGATGACTCGGTGCGCGTAGGTGTGTACGAGGGTGAGCAGGTCCGCACCGACGGTCGTTTCGCCCGGTTGTTCGTTGAATCGGTCCGGCAAGTCGATCGCGCTGGCGATGGCGGCCCGGGTGCCCCGCAGGTCAGTCGCCTCCGGAAGGCGATGGTGGCGGTCGTTGAGCCAGCGGCGGATCAGTTCGGGGTCGAGGCGGAACATGAGCGCCTCGGACTGCTGAGGGTCGGCGTAGACGCGGCGACCTCGTTTGCCGCTAAAGAGATTGAGGCTCACTTCGCCAGGTGTGGTGCCGCCCCGGGTGAATCCGTAAACGGCGCGCATGACGGGAAATCGGTCAGCCAACTCGACGGTCTCAAGACCGGCACGGCGGATGGCGGCGGGGTAGCCGTTGGAGTATCGGTCTCGCATGGCTGGGGGAACGCCGTCGGTAAGCAGGTCCGTGACCCGGACGCGGCCGTCGAAGGTCGCCAGCGCGAGATCGGTCGCCTCGCGTTCGGCCCGCAGGAGTCGATCACTTGGCGCGGTTCCCAGCGGGCCGAGGTCGTCCTCGCTGGTGAGTTCGCCATGGTTGGCAGCGAGGCTGGCCATCTGCTCGGCGACAGCTCGGGAGACGCCGCTGGCGACGAGCTGATCGACCAGCGAACCGGTGGTGTGCCGACGTTCGCTAGGCCGGTCTTCGATCATGCCGTTTAGCAGCCAGGTGAGCGCGCGTCGCGGGCCGCCCGCCTCTGTGATCTCGATGAGTCGCCGTTTGTTGCCGGGATTAATGACGACGAAGCTCTGCGGCGAGTAGACGCTGGCGGAACGATGCACGGTGAAGGCGAGCGCGTGGGAGCCGCGTTTGCCCCATTGACGGCCGCAGGGGCAGCGCCGGAAGGGAAAGCCGCGATGCAGGTGCTTGTCACAGACGGGGCACCTAAAAAGGATCTTGCTGGCGTCGATTGTGGGCTGGTAATCCATGCTGACCTGGTTATGGCGGTCACAACGTGGTACACGGGGTTCCTCAAGCCGGCCACATTCGTGGTAGCCGACGAAGTGGCTCTGCTGCCATAGGTTGTGAGCGCCGCACGCACAGTCGCGGGCGCGGGTGCTTTCTACGCGTCGGCACCGGCGGCAGATGTATATCTCGGGGAAGCGTTCAACCTTGACCCCACGGCTCTCGTTGACCTTGACGACCTCAACGTCGAGTGCCCGGGAAGCGCGGACCGCGCCCTGGTCTTTGGTCCAGCCGAGGATCTCAGCCTCTAGACGTTGCCTGATGGCTGCCTCGTCCACGTCGACCGGGATCGGGTCGCGCCATTCGACGGTCTTCCAAATGCCGCCTTGCAGATCGGCCGTCTGCTCGGGAAGTAGGCCGTAGAGCACCTGGGTGCCGCTGCGCATGTCCTTCACCGGAGTGCTCCTAGTCGTCGCTGATGGGGATTTGGGTCTCGACGTCGCGCAGAGACGTCATCGGGCGGCGGTGCAAGAGGTCGTGGGGCCACTTGGCGCCCAACCCGAGATCGTTGAGCTTGGTGAAGTAGACCTCGACGACACGGCGCAGGTCATCGTCGAGCAGGTGCTCGTCATCGCGGATACCTAGCATCTCCCGTAATGCCTTGGTTTCGTCATCCACAGTGGTCAGGACAGTGCTGTGGTATTCGCGCAGAAGGTCGGTCGTCGTCAGCCGGGTGCGCTCGGACCGGGGTTCGTGGAAGAACAGGCGCCGAGCCTCGATAGCGGCGATACTGGTCAAGTCGAGTACCTTGCGGCTGCTACGGGTAACCGGGACCGGTTCGACAAGCCGGTCGCCGTGCTCTACGAACGCCTGAAAGTGGCTGTAGACGCCGGCGTCACGCTCACGGCCGATCTTGTGCAGCACGTAGACCAGCCCGGGGTGGCTCCGCCCCACGCGGGCTGTGGTTTGGATGAACTCCGCCGTAGTCAGGGGCACGCCGAGCACGGTCATAACGTTGAGCCGGTCGATGTCGACGCCGTGGGAGAACATCGACGAGGCGGTGACGACATGCACGCGCTCCCCGAAGTCCGCAGGGGGATCGGCGAGGGTGGCGATCGCCGAGCGGACCTCGTCGAACGGAGTCTGGCCGGTGAGCGAGACCGTGTTGAGGGGCTCGACGGGCACCTGGGCACCCATTGAACGGCGGGCGGCCTCGACGTCCTTGACGGTGTTGCCGTAGATCACGTTGGTGCCGTACAGACGCAGCAACTCGTCGGCGTGACTCGGATCGATGCCCGCTTGCGCGCACACCACCTCCGGCTCGGTGAGTAGCCGCCGTACGGACTGTTGCAGGACGGTGATGGTGCGGTCAGAGACCCATTCGAGAGTGACCCCTCGAGGCCAAACCGCGACATATCGACGTAGGGCCAAGTCCGTCGATTTGCTCCAGAAGCTCTCATGCACCGACGGTCCGAGGGCGGGAAAGACCCGCCCCTCCCGGCCGTACAGGGTCCTGGTCTGGCGCTCGTATCCCGCTAGTGTGGCCGACGAGGCGATGATCTTCGGAGCGTCCGTGCCGGTGTTCTTCACCTGCAGGTCATCGAGGATCGACTCGTAGTGCGAGTCGACCGCGCCTAGCGAGTCACGCAGTAGGTGCAGCTCATCCTGAAGCCGCAACGATGGCGCGAACATCGCCCGCTCGTGCGGCTTGACGATGTCGGCGCTTTCCTTACAGCCGGGGACGAGGCATCCCGACGGTCGGCTGCCGCGCTTAGCGTAGGTGAAGCCGTGACCGGACCGTCGGCAGCGGCCAGCGGGACCGTGGATGAATCCGCGCATCGCGGCCTGCATCGAGATGAGCGCGGCCTTGTCAAGCGTGCCGATCACCACGCTGGGCAGGAACCGGTAGATCTCGCTGTCGACCACGAATAGGGGCAGCGCCTCCCCGCCGGACGGGCAGTCGGCCTCCGCACAGACGTGCTCCAGACGCCAGAGCCGCCGGTTGAATCGTGTGGAGGTCCCGCCGGCCGCACAGAACGGGCAGCGGAGCAACACGTTATAGCGCTCTGGCATCGTGTCGTCCTCGATGTCGACCGGGTTATCCTTGGTGGGTTCGACCGGGATCTCGTTGGGCGTGCTCGCCTTCCCCACGTAGTAGCCCAACGCGATCGGATCGCCGGGAAGCCGATGCTCGCGGCGCACGAGCTCGGCCGTCCCCAGCGCGTCGGCGAACCGCTGGGTCTGTTGCAGCGACAGCAGACGCAACGGGAACCGCGACCATGCGGTGATCCCGGAGTGCTTGCCGCGCAGCCGGTCATAAAACACCGCCAGGACCAACAGCGCCAGGTAGGTCTCGGTCTTGCCGCCACCGGTTGCGAACCAGACGATCTCCACCATGTTCCAGTCCCGGCGCCCCTCGACGAGACTCGGTAGCACGCCGAGAAGGAATCCGACCTGGAACGGGCGCCATCGGGGGATCCCGCGGCGGGCGGCGGTACGACCCATGGCCTCGTTCATCAACCGGTATGCCCGCAACAGTTGCGGTGACGATTCCAAGGCCGCGACGCCGCGACGCAGCCGATCAAGTTCCGCCTCGTAGGCGGCACGGCCATCCTCGGCCGCTGTAAGCATCTCCGGCGTCCACGCCGGTCCAACCCCTCGCATCTCGCGCAATGCCTGTGGCGACCAGGCATGGGCGCCCCATTTGGCGAAGCCATCCACCAGTTGCCGCAGCCGCGGCAACGGGTCCTCGGAAAGCCCTTCGAAAGAGAGGTCCAGTCGATCGACCGCAGTGTGACCGAACCAGAATTCCGGCCTCCGCGTCGACACCACGATCGTGTCCCGGGTAATCAAGGCGCCTCGGCGGACCTCGACGCCGCAGTTGATGCCCAGCGCCGGCATCTCCCGCTCGTACCGGAAGCTGTCAGGCAGCGACTCGAGCACGAACGGGACCGTGCTGAGTCCCTGGACCGCCAGTTCTACCTCGAACAGGTGGCGCTCGCCGCGTGGGCCCTCGGACTTCGGCGTCGTGTTAACGACCGTGACGATCAGCTCAGGTGAGCCTCTCCACGACTCATCGACTACTTGGACCTCGGCGGTGGCTGTGCCGATACCGGCCCGGCGGAGTGCCGCCGTGAGGATATCGCTGCCGTCCTCACCTACCTTGGGCGGTCTTCCGTCGCGGTAGACGGTAACGTCGACACTGGCTCGAGCGACATCGGATTTCCGCCACTGCTCGGGCACGGCGCCGTCCTTGGAACCGGCGGTGACCAGGTTCCAGCCGTATGCTTTAACCCACACGCGGAATCGCCAAGGGCCAGCCCCCGCAGGTTTGATCCGCATACCCACCGAACAGGGGTCCATACGACGGTCGCGCCGGTTGTCGGACACGACCTCCTGCTCCGAGGCCAGCCGGCCGAGCCAGAACACGCCCGCCGGGTCGACCGAACTGTGGGTGTCATCCGTACCCAGTCCCGCATGGGTCACTCGCTTGTCCAACCAGCGGACGAATAGTTCCTTGTAGTCGCTCATCGGTTCTCCTGCGAGCTGGCCGCCACGGTCCCTGGCGTACGTCGGTGTGAGGTGGTGCCGGCCGCGTAGCGAGCGGCCGGCGATTTCGGTTGAGGCCGAAGGCCGAGCTGGCGCGCGAGCGCCTGGATCGCGTCGTCGCCCGACAATGCCATCAACAACTTCAGCTCGATCTGGCGCACGCGTTCGCGGCTGACTCCGTGGATGCGGCCGATCTCGTCGAGGGTGGCGGGCTCGTCGGTGCTCAGCCCGAACCTGCGTTCGAGGATGTCGATCGACCGGGGATCGAAACTACGCTGAAGGATCTTCCCCAGTTGTCGGGAGACGTGATCGTTGGCGACAGCGTCCTCAGGAGCGGGCAGCGAGGTATTGCCCAGCAGTTCTCCCAGCGTGCCGCCACCGGTCTCGTCGCCTATCGGCGCATCCAATCGGACGAGCGGACGGGAAATGTCGAGCAGGGCCTGCAGCTCGGCAACATCCATTTCCACACCCTCAGCGACCTCCCGCAATACCGGACTACGGCCATTGCGCAGTTCGAAGGATCGAGTATAGCGACCAATTTTCCGCAACTTCTCCCATACGTGGGTGGGCAGCTTGATGGCGAAACCATCCCTGTCAATACCACGGCCGATCGCCTGTCTCACCCACCAGGTGGCGTACGTGGAGAACTTATACCCCAACGTAGGATCGAATTTCTCGGCCGCCCGCTGGAGTCCCAGCACCCCCTCCTGAAGGAGATCCTCTAACTCCATGTCACCGGCGTTCTGGACCAGTCGTTGGGCAATGCTGACCACCAGCCGTAGATTCGACCGGACCAGTTCGTCCCGCGCGCGCAGACCATCCTCAATCAGAGCGCCGACCGACGTGGCGTCGGCGCCCGCCTGACGGCGTTCCATCGCGGCGAAGCCAAGTTGAATGCGCCGGCCCAGCGCGGCTTCCTCCTCCGCAGATAGAATCCGATGCCGCCGCATCTGGGCAGGTAGAGCGGGAAGGGATCGCCCCTTCGCATCGTGAGCGGCCGCACCGCCTCCGTCTTCACGCTCTACAGGTATCCCCAGTCGGGCCAGTTCGGCCACGACGGCACTGACCTCCTCGGGCTCGAGCCCTCGGCGGTTCAGGATCCCGATCACGTGATCCCACGGCAGGACATCCAAACGTTCGGCGTCCTCAGCGAGGACCGAGACCGCCCGCAGGACTAGCTCCTCACGCACGTTTGCCACCTAGACTCATCGCGCCGTTCTAAACCTTCAGGATTAGAGCACGCGGTTACGACATTCGTCGCCGGCGACCCGGCGAGAGAACCACGCCCCCAGGTCAATACGAGCGCTAGGGGGAAAAAATCGGCTTGGTGGTGGTCTGCCCCATTTATGGTGACTACTTGACGAGCACCTTCATCGCTTGTAATCTGTAGCCGCAGGCGCAATTCAATGCGGATAACGAACGCGCTAGATCGTCAAAGAAACTTGCTTCATCCGGCGCTCTATCGCCCTCTCGGGGATGCGAATCACGCTTGCCCTCGGTTACGCTCCCGCCATGAGTCGTCGATACCCGGTGATCGGTGGCTCGTTCACGAATCCGCTCCAAGGCGGACGCGGTCGACGTAGCGGGGAGCGAGAGTGGCGATCGAGACCATCGACGTGACACCGGATCCGAAGATCCTCACCATCCTGGGGGACATCGAGTTCAGCCCGTGGCAGTGTCTCGCCGAACTGATCGACAACTGCTGCGACAACTTCCTCTCCACCGGCGTTACGAACGGGGAGCGGCCGACGGTCCAGATCTCACTTCCATCAAAGGGCGCTGATCTCAGGAGCGCCGAGGTTGGGGTAGCCGACAACGGCCGCGGCATGGATCTCGCTACGTTGAACAACGCCATCCGCGCCGGCTGGTCCTCCAACGACGCTCACGGCGCACTCGGCTTGTTCGGGATGGGTTTCAACATCGCCACCGCGCGCCTCGGTCAGCGGACCCAGGTGCGCACGACCAGAGCGGGCGACCCACACTGGATCGTGGTGACCATCGATTTACCCAGTCTTCACGCCGGTGGCACCTTCGACGTCCCGGTCACGTACGAACCCAAGGAAGATCCCGAGGATCATGGCACGCGAGTGATCATTAGTGCCCTGCGGCCAGAACGGCTCAACCTGCTGCAGGGCCACCAGGCGATCAGGATCAAGCTCGGCGACGTCTACAGCTACCTGCTGCGAGAGCACGGTATCGAGATCATCGTCAACCTACGCAAGGTCGTCCCCCGTAGACCCTGCATCTGGGGTGACGACCGGTATGTCATGCGTAACGGCGCCGAGATCCGCGCTGTGCAGTACATCGACGAGAATCTGGGGGTAATGAAGGCCTGCGCCGTCTGCGGCAGGTGGCAGACCGTCGACCATGACTCCTGTGTCTTCTGCCCGGACGGCGGTCGGCTGGAGGTCCGCGAGCAGCGCATCCACGGCTGGCTCGGTGTCCAGCGCTACCTGCACACCAGCGACTTCGGGATCGATTTCCTCCGCAACGGACGTAAGATCCTTCTGCGTGACCACCGCATCTTCGACTGGGTCGACGAGACCGGCAACGAGGACCCGGAGAGGGAATACCCTATCGACAACCCCCGCAACGAGGGCCGCATTGTTGGCGAGATCCACTGCGACCACGTCGCCGTCAACTACCAGAAGACCGCCTTCGAATACGACACGCGGGAATGGAGGAAAGTCGTTCGTACCATCCGCGGTGAAGCGCCCCTGCGGCCCAATATCGCCAAGAAGCGTGGCTTCCTGGAGGAGAACCGCAGCCCGCTCGCCCGGCTGTTCACCGGCTTCCGCACCGACAAGCCCGGACTGAAGTACCTGATCCCGGGCAACGGCGAGACTGCCCTACGCGGTGAGCAAATCATGGACTGGGTGGATCGTTTCCGTAAGGGTGACGAGGCATATCAGAGCGACGATATCTGGTACCGGGCCGCCGAACAGCACGACAAGGGAGTTGTCACCCCCGTCACCCCGGGGGCGACAGACGATGTCCTCGACGAGATGGGCCTCACACAATCTGCGCCCACCGAGCCCGCGCCCGCCGATCCCTGGTCCACGAACGACCGTCCGGGGCCAGGTCGGGCGCCCAGCGGGACACCCGCCACCCCGACGCCCGCCAGGCCCGAGACAGTGGACGAGCGGCTCAGCCGCTATCGGGGAGCAGCCGTCCTCGCTCCCGCCTACGGGGGACGATTCGACGCCGCCGACCTCGGCAAGATCGATGTCTCGGTCTACGCCGTCGATGCCGCCGATCTGCTCGACCCCGCCGGAAGGACAGTGCCGATCTTCGCGCACCTCGCGCGGGCGCCACGGGTAGAGGTGTTCCTCGCCCGCCGGCACCCGATCTTGACTGACTTCGGCATCGACCTTACCGAAATGGTCCAGGTCGTCCTCGCTGAATTCCTCATCGCCAGAGCCCCCGGTACTAAGCAACCCCTGGTCACCGCACTGGAAAAACTCAAGGGAAGGGCATCCAACGACCGCCGTATCACCGTTGACTCCCTTGCCAAACGATCCCGTGAGCTGCTTGATCAAATCAGAAACCAGATGCTCCGCGAGATCAAGGGCTCACCGACCAGCCACTGGGAGACCCTGCTCCCTCATGAGAAAGGCGAGGCTGAGCGTCGCTTCGCGCTCGAACGCCTCGGCGACGAGTGGGTCGACGCCATCGAGAGCGGCAACTTCATCCACTATCTTCCCGCCACTGCGGTGGTGCGGCTCATCGAACGCCGGCCCGACGCCTTCCTTGACGGCCGCGTGTTCCGCCGCCGGTACAGCACACTGACCGACCAGACCGCCCGAACTCTCGGTCTGTCCCGGGTGACCAACCTGGTCAGCGAGATCGCCCTGATGGCCGACCACACGCCCCGGCTCGAGGCCGACGAGCTGCGCCGCATGCGGCTCAGCTGCGACCTGGTCGAACGCGAACTCGACGAGGCATAGGGCCAACCATGACATTCATGGACCCAACCTTCCTACGCGACCTGGGCCCGCGCCAGTTCCCCCGCCAGGTCGAACGGCTGCTGACCCACCTCGGATTCACCGACCTCGCGACCATCGACGGCGCCGGCGACGGCGGTGCCGACGTGATCGGCTGGCACAGCGGCATCTGCTGGGTGGTGCAATGCAAGTGGAAGCTCAACGGCCTGATCGGACCAGATGCCGTTGACGAGGTTCAACGCGCCCGTGAGCTCTACCACGCCGACGAGGCCGCCGTCGTAACCAACAGCGCGCCCGGCCCGAAGGCGATCCGCCGCGCGCAGGAACTAGCCGCCATCGCTAAACCCATCAAGTTCTGGACCGGCGACATCCTCCGCCGTGCCTACGACCGCGCACCCACCACCCTTGAACCAGTGCACCTTCGCCCCTACCAGAGCGAAGCCCTGACCGCCATCGAGGCCGCTCTGGCCCACCGCGGGCGCGCGATGCTCATCCTGGCCACGGGCCTCGGAAAGACCATCGTTGGCGGCTCGGTCATAGCGGAACACCTCCGCGACGCGCCCGGGGCAAACGTCCTGGTCGTCGCGCACACCCGAGACCTCGTGGCCCAACTCGAACGCGCCCTCTGGCGCTTCCTACCTAAACACGTTCGCACAAGGCTACTCACTGGCGACGACCGCCCCGACGACCTGGGCGGCGTCACCTTCGCCACGGTAGCCACCGCCCTCGCCGTCGTCAGGGTCGGTTACAAACCAGACCTCGTCATGGTTGATGAGGCTCACCACATCGGCGAGAACGGCCAGTTCGCGGAACTACTCGACCGCCTGCCAGCGGCGCGGCAATTTGGCGTCACCGCAACGCCCTGGCGCGGCGACCGATACGACCTCACGACCTATTTCGGCGAACCCACCTTCACTCTCGGTATCGAGGAAGGCATGCGACGCGGCTACCTCGCCAAGGTCAACTACCGACTATTCGTCGACAACATCGACTGGGACGCCGTCCGAGCCGCCAGCGAACACGGCTACAGCCTCAAGGAACTCAACGCCCGACTCTTCCTACCCGACCGCGACGAGGCCATCCGTGACGAGCTGTCCGCGGTCTGGAACAAGACCCCCCGTCCACGGGCCATCGTCTTCTGCCGCACCATCGAACACGCTGAGCGCATGGCCGACATGCTCAGCAACACGCCACCCTGGGGCAGCGTCCAAGCCGTCCACGCTGGTCTCGCCATGCGCGAACGTCAACGACGGCTGCTCGCCTTCCGCGCCGGAGAGACCGGTGTACTCACCGCGGTCGACATCCTCAATGAGGGCGTCGACATCCCCGACGTAAACATCCTTTGCTTCGCACGAGTCACCCACAGCAGACGAATCTTCGTTCAACAGCTCGGTCGAGGACTTCGCCTGCGCGAAGGCAAAGACCGCGTCTCCGTCCTGGACTTCGTCAGCGACCTGCGCCGCATCGCGGCCACCCTCAAACTCCGCCGCGAGATGGAGGAAGCCGACATCGAGACGTTGCCCTTGGGCGAAGAATCGACGATCACCTTCTCCGACCAACGTGTCGAATCCCTGATGGAAGAGTGGATTAAAGACGCCGCCAGCCTCGAGACCGCCTACGACGAACACCGCCTCCAGTTCCCTGCCACCCTCGAGACAGGCACCTGACATGCCCAACAACCAGCACGTCCCCACCAGCGTCCGCGACGAGGTTGCCAAGATCCTGTATGCCGAGGCGGACGCCCTCGATTGGGAACGTCTCACCCCTCAATTCAAAACCGGTCAATACAACCAATGGGCCGAGGACCCGCGCATCGGAGGGCTCCTGGCCCGTTTCATCCCTAACCCGATCGGATGGATCAAAGAGGTCCCACTCAAGGAATATGCCCGCGCCCTGGAGAACATGGGCAGGTTCGCCTCTTTCACCACCTTGCACTACGCCGCACCCGGCGACTTCGTCGGCCCGACCTTCGGCCGTCAGTGGGAGTATGTGCCAGACAGCCTGGCCGACAAACCTGCTCACTGTCTGGCCACCGATGGCGTGACCATCCGCTATATCTGCTGGGGACCGCCAGGTCAGTGCAAAGAACTCTTGTGGGCCGCTGTGACCGCCGGCCTCGAACACTCGGGAACGCCGGGCATCGCCCTATCGGTGCGCAGTGACGCCGAGATCGACCCCAGCCTCCAGCGCAAGCACAAACGCATCGGCGAACGATGCGGCATCGAGATCAAATATGTGGTGCGGCCGCTACGGCAACGCCCCTGACCCAGCCCTCCGCTCGACTTCTAGCCAATGACCGACGCAACCCACTTCGCGGCCGCGCACCGGAAAAACTCCCCACCATCACAACAACGGCCCATCGCGACCGGCGACGAGGGTCACAAATCGACGGACGGATGCCTCGTCTGACCAATCGATGCATAGGCCTGAGCAGGACTTATGCTTGCTCTGCAGTTCTCCGGCAAGCGAGCACAGCAACGGGGGTATGCGACCCGCTAATCTGAAATAGAAAATGAACCCGCAGGTCGTAAGCCCATAGGTCGGATAGATGACCGTCTTAGGAAACCGATGCTCTATCCCCTGAGCTACGAGGGCGCGAGCGCCTAGTCTAGCGACCTGCGGGTTCACCTGGGGTGGCAGGGAGTCGCCCACGTTCACCCACGGCACCCGGACCCCCGTTCGCCCAGCCCAGGACCACAGCTCGAGCACACGAACCCCCGTTTGCGACCACGAGCGGCTGCGGTGACCCGCGCTGGTACCGGTGCACCTGGGTTGGCATCCGCTGGCGAGCACACATCGCGCACATCATCGAAGATCAACGATACCCGCCTGTATACCCACCTTCGGCAGTCGCCACCAGAGGAGCACGGGGCGCTCACCCCCGCCGTCATATCAACTACGACGGCCTCCGTCGAGCATCCGATAATGCCGATATGCCCTAAGAACCTGACCGGCACCCATCCACATCCTGGCCGCGTACATGGCGCTCGCGGCTCTGCCGACGAGCGGATGCCACCGGCCTCGACCCTGAAGAACGCAGGGTTGATCCTCCAGATTGACGGGCTGATGACCGACATCGTCGAACCGCCACCTATGGCCGCCCGCTTTGGATTCAACGCAGGCCGGGCCCGCCCTCCACGGCGAGTTCGCCGAGCACGCTGAACCCGTCGTCGACCATGTCGTCCGAGTCCCCGACAACGAAGGCTCCGATCGGCTCCTCGTCCAGTAGCTGAGGGTACTTCTCCAGCAGGAACCGGCGCTGGTAGGCCATTCCGGCGGTATCGACAATCTCCTCCAGAGTGGTCCAGTTGAGGGCACCGCCGACCAGGATTCCGGCTACCGGCACGACCTTGCCAAGGCCCTTCTTGGTGAGGGTCAGACCGACTGCTTCCGCGAACCGCCCAGCGATACGGGCGACGATCGACTCGTTCAACACCTTCCACGTCTTACCGCGGACGAGTGCCTGGGTGAGACGCGAGATGTCGGCGAAGGCGGCACTCTTTGCGCTCATGGACGCGGCCGTCCCGGCGTTGACGACGGACAGCACGAAGAGCTTCTCGGCTGGTCCTTCGGGGTCGTAACCGTACAGCAGCGAGACATGGCCGACCGCGCGGGAAGCGAGCCCGATGACAATGGCGGCGTCGCCAGCGAAAGCACTGACGATGGCAGCTCCACCCGGTGCTGCCGCCGCACCGCCGGAGACCGTGGTAGCCAACTCGCCTCCCGAGATCACCAGCCCCGCACCCATCCCCGAGACTGGGTCTGCTGCACCGGTAGGTGACAGTTCAGTCACGCGACCTGACTGGCCGGTGGGGTCATGATGATCTCCTACTCGCTAGGGTCAACCGGGGACAGGGTTCGTTGGCGTCGGTGGCAGGTCCGTTCGATCCAGGTCACGATCGCGGTCCTGAGCTGCTGGCGGGTGGTCCAGCCCGGCGGTCGAGCTTTCCCGATCTCGCCGCCACCGGCAGCAACGCCGTATGACGGTGGGCCCTTCCAGGAGCGCCCTGGAGGTTCCGCAAATCGAACACCTCATAGCCCGCATTTCGAACATGAACTTGCCGCAGATCGAACGCAGATTCCCTCGCAGATCGAAACCACCCAGCTATCATGCTGTTGTGCCGACACCGCATCTGATTCCGCGTCGGGCCGCCGCGCAGGTCGACGCCGCTCTAGCCGACACCCGCGTCGTGCTGATCAGCGGAGCACGCCAGGCAGGCAAGAGCACGCTGGTCCGTATCGTCGCCGGCGATCGTCTCGCCGAGCGCCGCGATCTCGACCGGGCGCAGGACCGGGCAGCGGCGATCGCCGATCCGGTCGGGTTCGTGGACTCGCCCGAACTCCTGGTCATCGACGAGATCCAACGCGCTCCGGAGCTGCTGCTGGCCATCAAGGCAGCCGTCGACGAGGATCCCCGCCCGGGCCGCTATCTGCTCACCGGCTCGTCTCGCCTCTTCGGCATGGTCGCCGCCCCGGACGCGTTGCCCGGCCGGATGGAAACCGTCGAGCTCTGGCCGTTGTCCCAAGGTAAACTCGACGGAGCGCCGGACGGATTCGTCGATGCCCTGTTCACGCTCGGTCCGGGTCTGCGGCACGAGTCGGAGGTGACCCGCGCCGAGTACGCGGCCAGGATCGTGCGCGGCGGCCTACCCGAGGCCACCACCCGTACCGACCCCCGCCGTCGCCAACGGTTCTTCGACGCCTACGTCCAGGCGCTCGTCGACCGCGATGTCCGGCAGCTGTCCGACATCCAGCACAAGGGCGAACTCCGCAAGCTGGTACGCCTGCTAGCGGCCAGATCCGCGACCGTCATCACCGCCAACTCCCTGGAATCCGCCCTCGGACTGAGCCGGCCAACAATCGCCCGCTACCTCCAGGCCCTGGAAGAGATCTTCCTGATCAAGCGGATCCCTGGCTGGTCCCGTAACCTCGGCACCCGTGCCACCGCCGCCCCTAAGCTGATCTTCGTCGACTCCGGCGTCGCCGCCAACGAGACCGCGACCGACGCCCGGGCACTGCTCCGGCCCGGCGCACCGTTCGGCCTACTACTCGAGTCATTTGTCCTCTCCGAGTTGTCCCGCCAGCTCATGTGTTCCGAACAGTTCGTCGACCTGTACCACTACCGCGACCAGAGCAGGTACGAAGTCGACGCGGTGCTCGAGAACCGATCCGGTCACGTCGTCGGGATCGAGGTCAAAGCAGCCACCACCGTCGGGCCCGACGACTTCCGTGGGCTACGCCGACTCGCTGACCGTCTCGGCGACGACTTTATCGCCGGTGTCGTCCTCTACACCGGCACCTCGACGCTGCCGTTCGGCGACAAACTTCGCGCCCTACCAGTCAGTGCCTTGTGGCAGGTTCCCGCCCCGCCAGCAGACTGACCCCGCCCCCTCCGCAGGTCGCTCCCGCCGCGAGAGCACACCGAATGACCTGACGACCTGGTCTGCCGATCTTCGGCGCGCGAGCACAGTAAGGGGCGTGCGCGGCCCGCCAGCAAGAAACAGAACAGAAACCCACAGGTCATTGACCATTGGGATACGGATAGAGCCCCGCCTTAGGAGTCTCCAGGCGACTCGGTTGATCTTGGTGGGCAGGGGTCCGAGCAGCCGGCGGGACCGGTATTCCGTCGGCGGGGGTGACGGCCCGGTCGGGCTAACCCGTCCGGAGGGTGAGCAGGGTGATCTCGCTCGGCGCGAAGATCCGGAACGGCGGGCCCCAGAAACCGGTCCCCCGGCTCGTGTAGAGCTGGGTCCTGCCGTGCCGGCTGAGGCCCTGCACGACCGGCTGGTCGAGCCGGACAAGGTAGTGGAACGGCCACATCTGGCCGCCGTGGGTATGCCCGGACAGCTGCAGATCCACACCGGCCGCGACCGCGTCGCCGATCTGCTTCGGCTGGTGCGCCAGCAGCAGCACCGGCAGCCCCGGGTCGGCGCCGGCCAGCGCCGCAGCATGATCCGCGCGGTGACCGGCCACCCCGGACGAAGCGGCGGTCACGTCGTCGACCCCGGCCACCACGAGCCGGGCACCGCCCCGCTCCACCACGAGGTGCCGGTTGTGCAGGGGCTCCCAGCCCAGGGCCCGCATGTGGTCGACCCAGCCCTGCGCCTGGCCGTAGTACTCGTGGTTACCCGTCACGTACACCCGGGCCAGCCGCGCCTGCACGGTGCCCAGCGGCGCCGCCTGCGCCCGGCGCTGGTCGACCGTGCCGTCGGCGATGTCGCCGGTGTGGCAGACGATGTCGGGGGCCAGGCCGTTGACCACCTCGATCGTGCGGGCGGACCAGCGGGCCCGGTCGATCGGGCCGTAGTGGGTGTCCGTCAGCAGCACCACCCGGACCCCGTCGAGACCGGCACCCAGCCGGTCGACGGTGACGTCCACCCGCCGGACCCGGGGCACCCGCATCGCCTCGGCGTACCCCCAGACGGCCAGGACGACCGAGACGACCGCCGCACCGACCGCCACGGCCCGGGACCGGACCGGATCGGCGACCCCTGCGACGGCCAGCGGGAGCCGGGCCACGTTGCCGAGCAGCGCCCAGACGAAGAGGATCCAGACCAGGCCGAGGAGCGTGTCCCCCGCGCGGGCCGCCGGGTCCAGCCGCCGGCGGCCGTGCCCGAGATACATCAGAACGGGGAACGCGACCACCGCGACCACGAACACGGCCGTGCCGGCGGCCACCACCGGCGTCGGCCAGCGCGCCGCCACCGTCAACGTCCACCACGGCAGCCCGAACAGCAACGCCAGGACCGCGACCAACGTCGCCCCGGACACCAGCGGTCGCAGCAGCCCTCGCGCCGGCCGCACCTGTACGGCATCGCCAGCAGCCATCGTCGTCCTCCCGTCGGGGTCCGTGCAGCATGACACGGTCCGGGCCGGATCGACCACGCCGGAGAACCGGGACGGACCCGGCCCGTGGGCGGGTGCCGGCGTCGATGGCGACCTGTAGGTTCGTGGAGTACCGGTGGTTCTTGCTCCGGGCGGTCAGGCGGTGATCGCGGGTCGCAACCAGGGCGCTCGGCCGGCACGTCATGTTCGGCGGCGTCGCCCTGTTCCTGGCCGCCCACGCCGCGCTCCAGTGGCGGCTGAGCCGCGCCGACCGGGCGGTGGTGTGGCCCACCGACCGGTGAGTACGCTCGCGCCCTGGTCCGTTCCGACCGACGGGAGACGAGTCATGAGCGACGCCGACGCGCCGTTGTCCGCAACCCCCCGCACCCGGCTGCGCCGCATGAGCCAGAAGGGACGCGGCGACCGCGGTGCCCTTTTCGAGGTGCTGCGGGCCGGTCTCGTCTGCCACCTCGGCGCGCTGGTGGACGGCTGCCCGATGGTGGTGCCGACCGTCTACGGCTTCGATACCACGCACCTCTTCCTGCACGGCTCGGTGGCCAGCCGGAGCCTCACCACCGACGCCGAGGTCTGTGTCACGGTCACGGTCGTCGACGGGCTGGTCCTGGCGCGTTCGGTCTTCGAGCACGGGGTCAACTACCGCAGCGCGATGGTCTACGGGACACCGCGCAGGGTCGTCGATGCCGAGGAGAAGCTCTACGGCCTGCGGTTGCTGACCGAGCACGTCGCGCCGGGCCAGTGGGACTACACCCGCGCGCCGAACGGCAGGGAGCTCGCGGCCACGGCCCTGCTGGCGCTGCCGCTGGCCGAGGCGTCGGTCAAGACCCGCAGCGGCCCGCCCGACGACGGCGTCGGCCCGGACGCCGCGCTCGGCCTCTGGGCCGGCGAGCTTCCCCTGGTCGCGACGTGGCAACAGCCACTGACCGATCCCGCGCTGCCCGCGACCGTGGCGGTGCCGGCGCACGTCGCCGCCCGCGCCGGGACCCGCGCCGACCGGTCCTGAGCGCACCGGCGCGGGCCGGGCGCCGACCGGCACCGCTAGCGCAGTTGCCGCGCCAGCTCGGTGAGTGACACTCCAGGCTGGACGGCCGCGCGGGCCGCCACCATCGCCAGCGCCCGGGGTACGCCCTGGCAGTGGGCCACGATTCCGCCCACCGCCTCGGGTTCGGCCGCGAGGCGGTGCGCGCCGAGGCGGGCCCGCAGCAGTTCGTACGCCTCCTCCGGGGCGAGGCGGTCGAGCACGACGGGGTGCGCGACCTCCCCGGCGACCAGCCCGGTGAGCCAGTCGCGGCTGGTCACCAGCACCATGCACCCCGCCACGCCGGGCAGGAGCGGCCGGACCTGGTCGGCGTCCCACGCGTCGTCGAGCACGATGAGCATCCGCCGCCCGGCGAGCAGGCTGCGGTAGAGCCCGACCCGGGCGTCGAGGCCACGCGGGATGCCGCCGGCCGGCACGGCGAGCGCCTCGATGAGGCAGCCCAGCACGTCGGAGGGCGACGTCGGTGACCTCCGTGCCCGGTTGCCGCCCAGGTCGACGTGCAGCACCCCGTCGGCGAAGCGGGCCGCGAACCGGTGCGCCCAGTGCAGCGCCAGCGCGGTCTTGCCGATCCCGGGGCGACCGACGAGGGCGCAGACCACCACCGTGGACATCCGCCGGGGGCCACCGTCGAAGAGCCGGTCGAGCTGGGCGAGCTGGACGACGCGGCCGGTGAAGCCGGGCACGTCCAGCGGCAGTTGCATCGGCCGCGGCCGATGCGGTGGCGATGACGGGCCGGGCAGGCCGAGCGCGTCGCGGATCAGTCGGACGGTGGCGGGCCGGGGCCGCAGCACCCGCGCCGACTCCAGGTTGCGGATGCTGCGCACGCTCAGCCCCGTCCGGGCCGCCAACTCCTCCTGGGTGAGGTGGGCCCGTTGCCGGGCCGCGACAATCTCATCACCCAAGGTAACCTGGTAGTCGAGCACCGCGCCATCCCCACTCGCCTGCTCTGTGCGGGTCTGGCCGATTCGCGCCGACGGTACGCCGTAGCCGAGGCCACTGATCCGGGACTCAGCAGCGATGTTGCCGTTGAACTGCCGGTTGCCTGCCTGTTCGCAGGACGACCCTACGCCGACAGTGGCAGTGCCGCCATTCGTCGCGGCGAATCAGCCGGAGCCGGGGGAGACGGTGTCTCGAGCAGCGGTCCGCCGTGACTCATGTGGACT
Source organism: Micromonospora matsumotoense (assembly GCF_900091525.1). Taxonomy (GTDB): domain Bacteria; phylum Actinomycetota; class Actinomycetes; order Mycobacteriales; family Micromonosporaceae; genus Micromonospora; species Micromonospora matsumotoensis. Next base: position 389,354 of record NZ_FMCU01000005.1, on the reverse strand, counting down.
GGTCGCGCGCCGCGCGGCCCGGCGCGCGCCGGGCCCAGGGCCGTTCCTCGCCCCCGGCGACGCCCGTGCCGCCCCCACCGCCGGACCGTCGGCGCGGGCCGCGCCCCCCACGATCCCCACCGGCGGTGGCCCCGCCCCGGCCGGTGGCGCGCCGCCGACCGGCCCGCGCCACGACGCCGGCGGGACGCGAGCCCGCCGTCACGCCGACGACCGCCGCCCCCGGGCGGCCCGCCGGCGCCGACCCACGGCCCCTGCCGCTCAGGTCACCGCGATCAGGAGGACAACCATGCGGAAGTACGTCAGTGACACCGCGCAGCTCACCGACGAGTACGGCATCCAGATCGGCCGCTGGCAGCAGTACCGCGACCTGGGGCCGCTGCCGTTCGACGCGATGTGGTGCGTGATCCCGCCCGGTGCCAGCAGCGCCGAGGACGTGCACCCGGAGGTCGAGTTCGCGGTGGTGACCCGCGGCACCGCGATCTACGAGGCGGCCGGGGAGAAGGTCGAGGTGCCGACCGGCGGGGTGATCCTGCTCGACCCCGAGCGGCCCCACGTGATCCACAACCCCTCCCCGGAGGTGCCGCTGACCATCCTGAGCATCTACTGGATGCCCCGGACCGCCGACGCCGACGCCGACGTCGAGGGCGGCCGGGACGCCGGGGCGGGCCGTGGCTGACGGCGTCGCCCCCGCCGGGGTGGTCCTCGTGGTGACACCGCCGCCGACGCCGAACGGGCCGCTGCACGTCGGGCACCTCTCCGGCCCGTACGTCGCCGGGGACATCGCGGCCCGCGCGCTGCGCGCCGACGGCCGCCGGGTCCTGACCCAGTGCGGCCTGGACGCCCACCAGAACTACGTGCCGGCCCGGGCCGAGGCGCGGGGCGAGGCACCCGCGGACACCGCCGCGCACTACGGCTCGCTGGTGGGCGAGGCGCTGCGCGCGGCGCGCATCGGGTACGACGTGATGGTCGACCCGCTGGCCGACGCGGGTTACCGCGACGCCGTGGCCCGGTTGCTCACCGAGCTGGTCGAGGCGAAGGTCGTCGAGCTGGCCCCGATGTCGCTGCGCGCCTGCGCCGGCTGTCACCGGCTCCTGCACCACGCCCGGGTCGTCGGGGCCTGCCCGGCCTGCGGGGCCGGGGCGGCCGGCGGCACCTGCGAGGGGTGCGGCGGCTTCCTCGCCGCGGCGGACCTGGTCGACGCCCGCTCGACCTGCTGCTCGGCCGCCCCGGAGCCGGTGACCCACCAGGTGCCGGTCCTCCGGCTGGAGGAGCACCGGGAGCGGCTGTGCGAGTTCTGGTCCCGGGCGGTCCTGCCGCCCCGGCTGCGCCGGTTGGTCGCGGCGTACCTCGACACGGGGCTGCCGGACGTCGCGCTGGCCTACCCGAGCGACTGGGGCATCGAGTGGGGCGACGGCCTGCGGGTGGACGTCTGGGCCGAGATGGCCCTGGCCAACCTGGTGCTGCCGGCCCGCCATCTGCGCCCGGGGGCGGACACGCTGACCGGTTACCTCGACGCCTGGGGCGACGTCGACGAACAGTGGCTCTTCCTCGGCATCGACAACGCCTTCTACTATGCGGTGCTCATCCCCGCCCTGCACCTGGCCGCCGGGCTGCCCGAGCGGCCGACCCGGCTGGTGGTCAACGAGTTCTACCGGCTCACCGGGGCGAAGTTCTCCACCAGTCGCGGGCATGCCATCTGGGCGCACGAGTTCCTGTCCACCGAGGACCCGGCGGTGGTCCGGGCGTTCGTGAGCTGGGACCGGCCGGACAGCTACGAGTCCGACTTCCTGCCGGCGGCGTACGAGGCGTTCAAGGCGCGCTACGCCGCGGCGCTCGACGGCACCGGCCCCCACCTCGACGCGGCGCTGGCGGACATCGAGCTGACCCGGGGCGAGCAGGCGTTGCGCCCGGACGCCTTCGACCCGGCCGCCGCGGTCCGCGCGGCGCTGGCCGCCGCCGGCAGCCGCCCCGAACGGGCGGCCCGGCTGCTGGGTCTCGTCGGCGGCACCCTCCCGGCGGACGCCGGTGACTGAGCTGCGGGTACTCGTCGTCGGCGCCGGACTGGCCGGGGTCCTGCTGGCCCGGCGGTTGCAGGACGCGGGCGCCGAGGCGGTGCTCATCGGCACGGCGACCGACAGCCCGACCGGCGGGTACCGGGACGCCACCGCCGCCTCGGGCGGGCTGGTCCGGGCCTTCGAGCCGGAGCCGGCCGCCCGCGCCCTGGCCGCCGCCAGCCTCGCCGAGCTGCGGGGCGACCCCGGCCTGGCGGCGGAGGCCGGCTGGCGGCGCACCGGCTCGCTCTACCTGCTCGACCCGGACACCGTCGCCGGGGGCGGGGTCGGGGCTGGGGCCGGGGCCGCCGCGGTCGATGCCGAGGTGCTCACCGCTGCGGAGGCCGCCCGCCGCTTCGGCGTCGACGGGCTGCCCGAGCATGCCGTGGGGATCTGGGAGCGGCGGGCCGGCCACGTGGTGCCGGACCGGCTGCGGCGGGCCGTGCTGGCCGGGCTGACCCGGACCGAGGCCGTGCCGATGGCCCGGCTCGACGGCGACACGGTGGAGCTGCGCGACGGCCGGCGACTCGCCGGTGACCTCGTGGTCGTGGCCGCCGGGGCGTGGACCCCGGGACTGCTGCGCGCCGCCGGGCTGGCCACCTGCCTGCGTACCAAGCACATCCAGTACGCCCACCACGCCGTGCGCCGCGCCGACCTGCCGTCGTTCGTGGACGAGACCAGTGGCCTCTACGGCCGGCCCGCCGGCCCCGGGCGCTTCCTGCTCGGCCTGCCCAGCTCCCGTTGGGACGTCGACCCGGCCGCCCCCGCGCCCGACGCCGAACTCGCGGCGCGGGTCCGGGCGGTAGCCGCGCTGCGGCTGCCCGGCCTGGACCCGCGACCGGTGGGCCCGCCGGTCAGCGCGGCCGACTGCTACAGCGAGCCCCCCGGTCTCGCGCTGCGGGCCGTCTCCGGGACCGTGCACACCTTCACCGGCGGGAGCGGGGGCGCCGCCAAGACCGCCCTGGCCGCCAGCCGACGTGCAGCCAGCGCTCTGCTGGACCACCCATCGTCCGTCGGGGTTCCGACGGGTTAGCCGAAGGCAGAGAGATGACGCAGACATACCACACCGTGGGGATCGGCGCGGGACCCGCGAACCTGAGCCTCGCGGCGATGTACGGCGTGCTCGCGCCGCACGAGATCGCGCTGTTCGAGTCCCGGGACCAGCCGGGCTGGCACGACGGGATGCTGCACAGCGGCGTGCGGATGCAGACCGGCTGGGTCAAGGACCTGGTGTCGCTCTACGACCCGACCCACCCGCTGTCGTTCCTCAACTACCTGGTCACCACCGGGCGGGTCTACGCCCTGCTGGGTGCCGGTTTCGACACGATCCCCCGGATCGAGTACCAGCAGTACCTGGGCTGGGCGGCGGCCCAGTTGCCGAACATCGTCTACGGCACCCGGATCGACCGGGTCGACTTCGACGGCGAGTTGGTCAGCCGCAGCGGTGACGTGGCTGTCGCCCGCTCCCGGCACCTGGTGCTCGGCACCGGCACCGTGCCGTTCCTGCCGCACTTCCTCGCCGCCCTGGACCCCCGGCACGTCTTCGTCGCCGACGAGCTGCACCACCGCCTGTCGACCGTGGCCGACGAGCCGGACGCGCCGTGGATCGTGATGGGCAGCGGGCAGACCAGCGCGGAGTGCGTGGCGGCGCTGCTGGCCCGCGGGGTCCGGGACATCCGGTGGATCGGCCGGCGGTCGTGGTTCGCGCCGCTGGAGGACTCCCCCTCGGCCAACGACCTGTACCGGCCGGCCTACCAGGAGGCGTTCCTCAACCTCTCCCGCGACGTGCGGGAACGCCTGGTCTCCGGGCAGATCCTCACCAGCGACGGCATCTCCCCCGGCACGTTGCGCGGCATCTACCAGCACAACTACGAGGAGCGGCTGCGCACGGGCCGGTTCCCGGTGACCATCATGCCGAGCCGCACCGTCACCGCCGCCCGGCAGCTCGACGGGGAGATCGAGCTGGAGTGCCTCACCGCCGGCAGCGGGGAGGAGCGGCACCGGGCGGTGCACCTGGTGGTCGCCGCGGGGCGGCAGCAGGCCCCGCTGCCCTTCGACGAGGAACTGGCCGCGCTGGTCGACATCGACGAGCGGGGTCAGCCCGTCATCGAGTCGGACTACTCGATCCGGTGGAAGCACGCCGACCAGCACAAGATCTTCGTGCTGAACCGGGGGCGTTACGTGCAGGGGCTGGTCGACTCCAACCTGAGCATCCTGCCGGTGCGCAGCGCCATGGTGCTCAACTCGATCGCCGGCCGGGTGGTCTGCCCGTTCCGCGACGAGTTCGTCAGCACCCGGTGGGCGTGACCCCGATGGCCTCCTTCGACTACGACGGCCGGATCTTCGTCGCCGCCGACCCGGCCGGCACCGACCACGGCACGACCGGCGACGCCGGGCCGCTGACCGGGCACTACCACCAGCGCGGCGACCTGGTCTGGGCCGAGATCACCGGCGGCGCGGTACGGCACGGCTCGCTGGCCGGGACCTGCGACGCCGAGGGGGTGGTGCGCTTCGCCTACCTGGAGGTGCTCACCGACGGCACCATCGTCGTCGGCGAGTGCGTCTCCCGTCCCGAGCGGCTGCCGGACGGGCGGATCCGCCTGCGCGAGCAGTGGCGCCGGCACGGGCCACGCCGGGACAGCGGCGTGTCGGTCATCGAGGAGGCCGTCCCGGCCCCCGTCGCACAGGAAGAAGTCCACCAGCATGTCTGACATCCAGCTCGTCAGCTTCGTCGCCGCGAGCATCCTGATCATCGTCGTGCCCGGAGTGGACTTCGCCCTGGTCACCCGGCAGACCGTGCGGTACGGGCGGCGGGCCGGGTTCGTGGTGCTGGCCGGGCTCTTCGTGGCCGCCCTGGTGCACGCCACGCTCGCCACGGCCGGGCTCTCGGCCCTGCTGGTGTCCTCGCCCCGGCTGTACACCGTGCTGCGCATCGCCGGCGCCCTCTACCTGGTCTACCTGGGGGGCAGCATCCTCTGGGCCACCCGGCCCCGACGCCCCGCGCCGGCCGCGCAGCCGGTCCCGGTGGGCGCCGGCGGGGGCGGCGGCACCCCGGGCGCGCCGCCCGAGCCGGCCCCGGCGGCCGACGAGCCGCACGTGGCCCGCCGCTCGTTCGTCATGGGCATCACCAGCCAACTGCTGAACGTCAAGGTGGTCATCTTCTACGTCTCGTTCGTCCCGCAGTTCGTCAAACCCGGCGACGGCGCGGCGGCCCGCACGGCGGTGCTCGCCGCGACGTTCATCGGCCTCGCGGTGCTCTGGTGGGCGTGCTACATCCTGCTCATCGACCGGTTGCACGCCTGGTTGACCCGCCCGGCGGTGCTCCTGGTCATCGAGCGGCTGACCGGGGTGATCCTGATCGTCCTCGCCGTGCGGATCGCGCTGAGCCGGTGAGCACGGCGCGATCGTCGCAACGCGGACCCGCACCGACGGCGTGTGGCACGTCGACGTCACCGGCCAGCGTGCCGCGCGGACCGAATACCGCATCCGGACGCCTCGACGCCGTAGGAGACGCTCCCGGAGCCTTGGGCGGCGGAGACCGCGAACGCGGAGTCCAGGAGCAACTCCGTCACGCAGCGGAGAGTGAGCCGTATCTCCTTCGCAGCGCACGAACGCCGGCCGCAGCGGGTCGCATGGTTGTAGCATCGTGTCCCCGACCGGGAAGGTGGCGCAGGTGGATTTGTCGTCGGCGCCGACAACGTACGCCGATGCGTTGCTGTTCGCCGCCGAGGTGGTCGATGCGGCCACCCGTCCTCCCCACGGTGACCGCGGCGAGGAAATGCTGCGCGATCCCTACGCGCAGGAGATGCTGAGGCAGCAGAACAACTGGTCGTGGTGCGACAACCGGCAGGATGTCGACCTTGCCGCCGGCGGGGCGCTGCACGCCACCGTCGAGTACCTCGCTCGTCGTCACGCCACAGCGCTGCCCGACCACACCGGCCGCGCCGGTGAACACTGGCCCGACGTCGATGACCGCCTGGCCCGGCTGGCCTCGGCGCTGCGCTTCGCCGCGAAGGCCGCCGAGCAGGCCTGGCCGCACCGGCTGGGGGAGATCCTGGCCCCCTGGGTACGCCAGCGGTTCGCCGCCTTGCTGACCGCCACCGGACGGACGGAAGGGCTGGGCAGTCTGGACGCCCGCGTGCGGCGCGCGGTCGTGCTGGCCTGGCACTACCGCTCGATGCGGCACGAACTGTTCGGCGACCATCACTGGCGGGGGCGACCGCCGGCACCATGGTGGTGTCTCGACGGCACGCTCGCCGTCCGCTCGCCGTTCGACGACTACGCCACCGGTCAGGTGCCGTCCTACGCCCTGCGCCTGACCCACCTCGACCACGCCACGGGGCACGGCGAGGGTGAGCTGACCGTCGCCGGCTCCGGCACCGCCCCACTGACGTCATACCCGGTCACCATCACCCACAGTGCGCCGACGCTGGCCGGTGACGTGGAAGCCGTGCACCGGACGGCGGTGGTCGACGCGCTCGCAGCCCTCGGCCTCACCCACGCCGAAGACGGTGGACCATCCTCGTCGGACCGCTAGACCGTTGCTGATCTGAGCGCCGAGGCCCGCCGCGCACCCCGTCACCACGAGGTTGCTGCGTCCGGCCTGTGGAGACGGTGACATGCTGATGCCTACGGCGACGGCCCCCACCAGGTGTCCGTTCGTAGCCGAGTCGAGGGCACGCGGTCATGGTGGAGGCCGCCGACCGCCCTGCAAACCGGCCCGTTCTGCACGTCCGCCATCACCGCAACGGCTTGAATAGCGGTGTGCGGGTCAACAAGGACGGCCGGAACTGGCGCATCGGCACCGCCGCCGACGTGCAGTGGATCGCCGGGCACACCACCGCCGGCGTCTCGATCACCACCGCCGTCCCACCCGGGTTCGACGCCTACGCCACCACGTACCAGGCCGACGACGTCACCGCCGCCGCCTACGAGCACGCCCTGGTCGAAGACCTCAGCACGTACTCCCCCGGCCAGCCGTGGTGGTTGGCCTACCTCGACACCGGCGCCCACGACGTCGTCTTCCCCCACGCCCCGAGGGTGTCGCTCTACTGGGACTGGCCGTACGTGCTGGTCGAGGCCGGTCCCGAGCAGGCCCTCACCTGGCGCACCGGTGGTCACCTGCGCCATGCCCACGGGTCGCTACCCGACCTCTTCTTTCCCGCCGACCGGTCGTGGCTGGTCTCCGCGCTCTGGGACGACACCTGGACCTGCGTCGGCGGCCCGGCACCACTGATCCACACCCTCGAACGCGACCCCCTGGCCGCCGCCCGCCAGGTCCGGCCCGACGAAGACGCGCTACCACCGGGGCTGACCCGCGAGTGAGACCCGACGCCCACCCCGGTGGTGCGACCCGCTTCGCGCAAGGTGGTGACGATCAAGGGGCGAGCCGACCGGGTACGCGCATCACGTCCGTGGGTGGCGGCGGCCCGAGTGCCGCCCTGGGAAGCGAGGGTACGGGCTCACCCCATGCTGCCGACGGAAGATCGGGCGGAAGCCTGACGCAGTGACCGCAGGGTCGGCAGCGCGCTCGCCAGCACCGCCAGGAGCAGGCAGAGCGCCACCACCCCGCCGACCACCGACCACGGCACCACCAGGTCGACCGGTACGCCGGTCTGTTCCGTGAGGCCGGCCCGGACGCTCAGCAGACCGACGAACGCGACAGCCCCTCCGAGCAGCGCGCCGATCAGCACCACCAGGGCGGACTCGGCGGTGACCAGCCAGATGACCTGCCGGCGGGTCGCACCGGCCAGCCGGATCAGCCGCAGGTCGGCCACCCGGCCGGCGGCGGCCATCAGCAGCGTGTTCGCCACCGCGACCGCACCGTAGCCGGCTGAGACGCCGATCAGGAGCAGCGTGAACAGCCAGACGAGGCGATCCTCGGCGCGGTCCGCCTCGGCCGCCCATCCGGCCACGTCGACGATCCGCCCTCCGGACGGGGGATCGATCCGGTCCTGGACGTACACCGCGGAGGTGAGCGCCGAGGGGTCGTGCGCTCGCACCACTGATCTGGGCAGTAGCAGGTCGCCGGGGATCGAGTCGTCGGTGACGACCGCGACGACGCGCAGCGACACCAGCTCCCCATCGGCGAAGACCAGCGCGTACGGCTCGGACGGCCGCCGGTTCGCCGAAGCGGGAAGGACCACCGTATCGCCGCCGCTCAGGTCGTCCAGTGAGCCGGCGACGACGGTGAGCGCCCGGTTCGCGGCGGCGAAGCCCGCCGGGTCCACGCCCAGCGCGGTCAGTGGCCGGTTCTTCGGCGACGAGCCCGGGTCGGTCCCGAAGACCGTCGTCGGTAGCAGGGCGGTACCTCCGGTCGCCGCGACGGCCTGGTCCGACAGGCCCGGCGCACGGTCGGGCAGGACGACCCAGCCGGCGTTGACGTTGTCGGCCCGGCTCGCCGTGTAGGCGGCCGTGGTGGTGCGCACCATCCCGGAGACCAGCACCGCGAACGCGACCGTGAGCAGCACCGGGGCGGCGATCGAAGCCGTTCGTCGGGTCGCGGTCAACGCTCCGGCCCGGACCAGCATCCCGATCGCGCCACCCGCTCGACGCACCGGCGACCGCAGCACCCGCACCACCGGGCCGACGGCCGCCGGTGCCAGCACGGTGGCACCGGCCACCAGGGCCATCACCGCGTAGAGGGCGAACGTGGCGGCGTCGCGGGCTTCGTCGGCGGTCGCGGTGCCGAGGCTGAGGGCGAGCCCCACCGCGACGAGAAGCACACCGGTGGCGATCCGTAGCCGCCCGATCGGCCGCTGCTCCACCGCCGCCTCGCGCAGCGCCTCCAGCGGGCGGACGCGTGCCGCTCGTCGCGACGCCGACCAGACGGCCAGCAGCGCGATCACCGGGCCGGCGGCGATCGACACCGCGACCGGCCAGGGTTCGTACCGGACCTGGAAGGTCGCCGGCTCGAAGCCGACGTCGACCAGAAGTCGACCCGACACCGGGGCGAGCGCCGCGCCGGCCAGGAGGCCGGCGAGTCCGGCCGTGGCGCCGACGACGAGCGCCTCGCCGTGGACCATGCGGCGGACCTGACGGCCAGTGGCACCGACGGCGCGCAGTAAGCCCAACTCGCGCCGACGCTGCGCCACGGTGAACGCGAAGGTGGAGGCGACCACGAAGACCGTGACGAAGCCGGCGAGAGCCGCCGTGGCGGTGAGCACCTGCATGCCGATCCAACGGGTACGGGCGTCCCCCCGAGGCTCCAGAGCGCCGCGTCCGTCGCCGGTCAGCGCCCGTCCGTCGCCACCGACGACACCGCGGGCCGCCTCGGCGATCTTCCCGGGATCGGCACCCGACGCGACCAGTAGACCGATGGCCCGGACGCCGGGCGCGAGCGTGGCGGCAACCTCGTCCGCGACGTAGACGCCGGGCGCATCGACCAGACCGGTGACGGTGTACGGCTCCGGGCCCGCCGCCGTGAGCAGGGTGACCGGCCCGCCGGGACGCAGCCCGAGCGTGCGGTCGACGACCACCTCGCCGACCTGCCGGGGCGGCTCGCCGGCCGTGAGACGGAGTCCACCCAGCCGAATGCTGGACCAGCCATGCCCCTGGTAGGCGTCCTCCCGCTGCGCATCGGTGGCCGGGGGCCGGCCGTCGACGAGCGCCTGGGCGTAGAAGGTCCGGTCCGGCACTGCCGCCGTGACGCCCGGCACCTCGGCCAGCCTGCTCGTGAGTTCCGCCGCCCTGGCGGCGGACCAGGGCCGGGTGGGCGCGAACGAGTCGGCCGGTGCACCGGCCTCGGGGCTCTGCACCACGACTGCCGCGTACGCCAGCCGGTCGGGCACCTGTGGGCGGCCGGAGGCGAGCAGCAGGGTGGCCGCCGCGATCAGGGTGACGCCGATGGCGACGGCCACGAACGCGCCGGCCGACCGGCGGATGCTCAGCACGACGGCTCCCCGGCGTTCTCCGCCGGGACCGTCTCCCGCGCGGCGATCCGCGCGGCGACGGCCGCGGCGGTGATCCCGCCGGTCAGCTCGTCCACGACGCGACCGTCGGCGAGCAGGAGGACCCGATCGGCGTACGCGGCAGCGGTGGGATCGTGGGTCACCATCACGACGGTCTGCCGGTGGTCGTCGACGAGGGCACGAAGTAGCCGGAGGATCTGCCGGGACGCCGCGCTGTCCAGTGCCCCGGTCGGTTCGTCGGCGAAGACGACCGTGGGACGGGTGATCAACGCTCGGGCCACGGCGACGCGTTGCTGTTCGCCGCCGGACAGTTCGCTCGGCCGGTGCCGGGCCCGGTCGGCCAGGCCCACGGCGTCGAGCGCGGCAGTGACGTCCCGGGCCGGGGGACGACGCCCGGCCAGGCGCAGAGGCAGCTCGACGTTCTGTGCGGCGGTCAGCGTGGACACCAGGTTGAACGCCTGGAACACGAAGCCGATCCGATCGCGGCGCAGCCGGGTCAGGTCGTCCTCGCCCAGGTCGTCGAGGTGCCTGCCGTCGATCATGACGGTTCCCTCGACTGGCCTGTCCAGTCCGGCCGCGCAGTGCAGCAGGGTGGACTTCCCCGAGCCCGACGGGCCCATCACCGCCGTGAACGTGCCGCTCGCGAAGCTGGTCGTCACGCCGTCGAGCGCCGTCACCCGGCGGGCTCCGGTGCCGTACACCGCGCGCAGCCCTGTCAGCGTCACCGCCTGTGTGGTCATGACCGCCAGGGTGCCGGCTGCCGCAGGTGTCGCGCGTCGTGCCGGTGTGGACACTTTCCGGTCCACCGCTGGGCGGAGCCGGGGTCCGCGACGCGGCAGCCGTCATGCCTGAGGATGACCACCCGCAGGTGGACGCGGCTGGCCCCGCCGGCCGATACGCTTCGGCAGGTGACCGCCCTCCTGCTGACCCGGCGGCTACGGCCGGCGGAACTGGCCACCGTGGACGTCGTGCTCGCCGTGGCGGTCGGCGGGCTGCTCGGCCCGTACGCGGCGCTGGAGTCGCCGCTGCACGGTGGCGTGGACGAGCCGCTCTGGGTGTCGGTGCTCGTCGGGTTCGCCCTCGGGCTGCCGTTGGCCGTCCGGCGACGGTGGCCGATCACCGTCGCCGCCGTGATCAGCTCCGTCGCCACCGTCGCCCTGGTCACCGGCGTGGTTCCCCACTATGCCGCCGCCGCGCCAGGGCTCGCCATCGGCCTGTCCTTCTACACGGTGGCCGTGTCGACGGGCACGCGCCGGTCGCTGCGGTGCGCCGCCGGTTGTCTCGCTCTGGTGAGCGTCGCCCTGGTGCTGACCGCGAGTGACCTCTGGTCGCGCACCGGCGGGGTCCTCTACGCCACCGTCATGATCGCGCCCGCCTGGGTGCTCGGCTGGCTGGTCCGCGGGCGACGCGCTCTCGCCGCCCGTCAGGGCGAGCACCTGCTCCGCCAGGCCGCCGCCGAGGAGCGGTTACGGGTGGCGCGGGAACTGCACGACGTTCTCGCGCACACGCTGAGCCTCATCGTGGTGAAGGCGGCCGTCGCCAACCACGTCGCCGGGACCGACCCCCGCGAGGCGGGGGTCGCCCTGCGGGTGATCGAGGAGACCGGCCGCAACGCGCTGACCGACGTACGCCGGGTGCTCGGGGCACTGCGCGAGGACACCCCGTACGCCCCGACACCCGGGCTGGGCGAGTTGCCCGCGCTCGCCCGGCAGGCGGCGATCGGCGATGTCGACGTACGGCTCGACGTGCGGCGGGAGGAATCGCCCGGGGCGGTGCCGGAGTCGGTGGGCCTGGCGGTCTACCGGATCGTGCAGGAGGCGGTGACCAACGTGGTGAAGCACGCGGCGCCGGCCGTCTGCAGGGCAACGGTGACCGTCACGCCTCGCGAGGTCAGGATCGAGGTGACCGACGACGGCCGCCGCCCGGTCCGGACCGGCGGGGAGGGACACGGGCTGATCGGCATCCGGGAACGGGTGACGTTGCACGGGGGCGAGTTCCGCGCCGGGCCACGCTCGGGCGGCGGCTTCGCGGTGACTGCCAGCCTGCCCTACCGGGTGGCCGCGTGATCCGGGTGCTGATCGCGGACGACCAGGCGCTGCTGCGCGGCAGCTTTCGACTGCTGGTCGACTCGACCCCGGGGCTCACCGCGGTGGGCGAGGCGGGGACCGGCGTGGAGGCCGTGGCGCTGACCGCCGAGCACCGCCCGGACGTGGTGCTGATGGACGTGCGGATGCCAGCGATGGACGGCATCGAGGCGACCCGACGGATCTGTGGCGACCCCGCCACGGCCGGCACCAGGGTCGTCATCCTGACCACGTTCGACCTGGACGAGTACGTCTTCGGGGCACTGCGCGCCGGAGCCAGCGGGTTCCTGCTCAAGGACACCCCACCGGCGGACCTGCTGGCCGGCATCCGGGTGGTGGCCGCCGGCGAAGGGCTGCTCGCGCCGACGGTGACCCGCCGGCTGATCGACGAGTTCGCGCGTCGGCCGGAGCCGGCTCGGCCGCTGCCACGACGGCTGACGGGGGTCACCGAACGGGAACGGGAAGTACTCACACTGATCGGCCGGGGCCTGTCCAACGCGGAGTTGGCCGAGCATCTCAATCTCAGCCTGGCCACCGTGAAGACGCACGTCGGGCGGTTGCTGACCAAGCTGACGGTACGTGACCGGGCACAACTGGTCATCGTCGCCTACGAAACGGGCTTGGTCGGGCCGGGCGGCCTGCGCTGAAAGTACCGCCGATGCGCTTGGCGTGGCACTGAATGCCGAGGCCACCCGCTACCTGCTGCGGGCTGCCGGGGCACACTGGGGCGCGTGGAGCGTCACGAGTTCGGCGTCGCAGTGCGCCAGTTGCGGGAGAGCACGGCCCCGGCGACGGTCGGGCTACCGGTCGGCCGGCGGCGGGTGCAGGGGTTGCGGCGGGAGGAACTCGGCGACCTGGCGGGGATGTCGGCGGACTACGTACGCCGGCTGGAGCAGGGGCGCAGCCACCCGTCGGCCGGGGTGGTGCACGCCATCGCCCGTGCGTTACGGATCGGGCGGGCGGAGTACGAGCGGCTCTGCGCGCTGGCCGGGTACGCCGCCGCGGACGGGCAGGTGCCGAACGAGATCGGTCCGGGCGCGCTGCGGCTGCTGGAGCGGTTCACGGACACGCCGATGTTCGTCTCCGACGCGGCGATGAACCTGGTCGCCGTGAACAGCGCGTTCCTGGCCTTGGGGCACTGGAATCTCACCGGGAACCCCTGGGAGTGGAACATCGCCTGGCGTACGTTCTGCGATCCGTTCAGCGGTTTCCAGCAGTCTGCGGCCGACGCGACCGATCATGAGGCGGTCCTCGCCGCCCGTCTGAGGAGTGCGCTGTTGCGCTACCCCGCCGACGCCTCGCTCGCCGCGCTGGTGGACGAGATGCGGAGCCGAAGCGGCCTGTTCGACACCCTGTGGCGCACCCCGCGACCGGTGGCGGCCTACGAGAGCAGTGCCGCGTTCCTTCATCCGGACGGTGCCGCCGTCACGCTTGTCGGCAGCCTTCTCACCATCCCGGGCGACGACCTGTCGGCGCTGATGCTCACGGCGGCACCACGCTCGGCCGATGCGGCGCGTCTCGCGGAGATCGTCGATGCCGCCGGCGAACCGACCATCATCAGGGTGGGCCAACCCGGCCCAGGCTAACCGCGCCGGACCCTGCCAGATTGGGTGACGTATCCAGCGACCGCAGATCCGGCGGATGCCTCCGGGCGACCCTGGTGACACCGGGCTGGATGCCTTCGCGACGCGAAGCGATGCCGCACCTGCACGCCGGCACCGCTGCACGTACGAAGCACATCGACGGCGCCCACGGAAGCAGGTTCCGCAATGAAGGCAGTGCGTTTTCACGAGTTCGGTGGTCCCGAGGTGCTGCGCTACGAGGACGTCGCGCAGCCCACCCCCGGCGTGGGTCAGGTGCGGATCCGCGTCGCCGCGACATCGTTCAACGGTGTCGACGGCAACATCCGCGCGGGCTACATGCAGGGCCCGATCCCGGTGGAGTTGCCACACACTCCCGGCCTCGACGTCGCCGGCACGGTCGACGCGGTCGGTGACGACGTGGTCGACGTCGCGGTCGGCGACCAGGTCATCGGCTTCCTGCCGATGACGGGCACCGGGGCCGCCGCGGAGTACGTGATCGCGCCGGCGGAGATCCTGACGGGGGCACCCAGGAACATCCCGTTGGCCGACGCGGCGGCGCTCCCGCTGGTGGGCCTGACCGCGTGGCAGGCGCTGTTCGACCACGGCAACCTGACCGCCGGTCAGCGGGTGCTGGTCAACGGGGCCGGCGGAGCGGTCGGCGGATACGCCGTGCAGTTGGCGAAGGAGGCCGGTGCCCGGGTGATCGCCACGGCCAGCCCGCACAGCGTCGACCGGGTCCGGGCCGCAGGCGCCGACGAGGTCATCGACCACACCACCACCGACGTGACGGCGGCGGTGACCGCGCCGGTCGACCTGGTGCTCAACCTCGCGCCGGTCGCCCCGGAACAGCTCGCCGCGCTGGTCCCGCTGATCCGTGACGGCGGGGCCCTGGTCAACACCACCGTCTGGATGCCCGCCCCCTCCGACGAGGAGCGCCGCGTACGCGGCATCGACCTGTTCGTGCGCAGCGACGCCGACCAGCTCGCCGATCTGGTCGCGCGGGTCGGCACCGGTGAGTTACGGGTCGGGGTCGCCCGGCGGGTGGCGCTGGCCGAGCTGCCCGTACTGCACGCTCAGGCCGGCGCGGGTGAGTTGTCCGGCAAGACCGTCGTCCTCGTGACCACCGCCTGACTGGTGGTACGCGCTGGTCCCGGCCCGGATCGCGGCCCGGCCGACCAGGCGGCCGGGTAGCGGATGACCGTCGGGAGCCAGCGGTGCGTCGTACACGCCCTCCTCGGTGAACAGGGCGGCGATCGCATCCGGGTCCCGGGTGACCGCACCGGCGTAGACGTACCGTTCGAAGATTTCCTGGTGTGTGAGCGCCACTCTCCAGTTTAGCCCGATTGCAGTCGCGGACGGGTGCCGCACGGTGACGGTCGCTCGTCGGCGACCGGTCCGGCGCGTACCGCAGAACGGGGACGGGCCCGGTGCGGAGGGTGTCCTCCGCACCGGGCCTGTCGGCGTCGGGTGGGGTCAGCTGGCCGCGCAGGTGGCGGTGGAACCCTGGCCGGTCCCGTTGCCCTGGAAGCCGAAGCTGGTCGACTGCCGGGCACCGACCTGCCCGTTGTAGCTCACGTTGGTGAACCGGACGGTCCCGCTGGTGCCACTGGCCTGTGCGCTCCAGGTGCTGGTGACGGCGGCACCGCCGGGCAGGGCGATGCTGACGTTCCAGCCGTTGAGGGCCGTGTCCCCGGCGGTGACCGTCACGCTCGCCGTGAAGCCACCGTTCCACTGGTTGACCACCACCGACGCGGTGCAGCCGTTACCCGTCGGCGGCGGCGTGGTGGGGGGAGCGGTGGTCGGCGGCGGGGTCGTCGGCGGCGCGGTGGTCGGGGGCGCGGTGGTCGGCGGGGTCGTGGTGGGCGGGTTGGGCGCGCCGTTGGCCAGGCTGAAGGCCAGGTCCGGCTGGAACGAGCCGGCGGTGTAGCGGCAGCCGTCCGCCTCGCCCGGCGGCTTCACCCAGAGGTACGCGTCGATGTTGTTGTCGCCGGTGTTGGTCGTCGGGTACTGCCCGATGCGCCGGTCGGTGTTGTCGTCACCGCACCAGTCCCCGCTGGCACCGCCGTTGCGGCTGGTGTCGATGACCTGGCGCTTGCCCGACAGGCCCATGCCGTTGAGGGCGGAGATGACGTTCCGGCCGAAGTTCGCCTCGCCGGAGGTGGGGTTGTAGTTCGACACGTTGGTGAAGAAGCCGTCGGCGTACTGCACGCCGGCCGCCCGGAGGCGGTTGGCGGTCTCGTTCGCGCTGTTCCAGGTGGAGTGGCCGGCGTCGAGGTACACCTTGGCGTTGGGGTTGGCCGACTTCATGGTCCGGGTGGCCGTCGAGATCGCCTGGTTGCGGGCGTTGATCTCGTTACTGTTCAGGCAGGTCAGCAGGGCGAGGGAGTCGGTCTCCAGGATGATGATGACCGTCCGGTTGCCCAGCCCCCGGGAGAAGTTGGACACCCAGGTCTGGTACTGGTTGAGGTCCGGCGCCCCACCGGCGCTGGCCCCGCCGCAGTCCCGGTTGGTGATCTGGTAGACGGCCATCACCGGGATCTGCTGCGCCGCGTTGGCCGCACCGATGAACGCGGCGGCCTCGGCCTGCGCGGTCGACGGGTTGAAGTTGGCGAACCAGCGGGCCTGCGGCTGGCTCGCGATCTTGTCGCGGATGGCGGCGGCCCGCGAGTCACCGGGGTTGGCGGCGACCCAGCGCACGACGGCCGAACTCGGGTCGCGGTAGAGCGGGCCGGAGATGGTGCCGGCGGAGGCGCCGCCGACGGCGAAGCAGACGGCAGCAGCGGTGGCGCTCGCGACGGCGGCCACACTGACGGCCACCGATCTGCGACGCCGGGAGAGGATAGCCACGACGTGTTTCCTCCTGATCACATAGACGTATCTAAGTTCATGGGAGCGTTTCCATGGACGGTAGCCGAGGCATACGCTGCTGCCAAGATGTGCGGACTCGTCAATAGGTGGGCGATGTGTGCCGGTCGGACTTCCGGAACCGGCCGACACCCACGGGCGGAGACAGCGGCGGCCACGGCGACGGCGGCACTGCCGGAACGCACAGTGCCGCCGTCGCCGTGGCCGCCAGGCGATCCCGGCCCCCTGCCCGGGGCTCCGGTGTTACGGCCGCAGAGCCTGCGCGGCCGGGGTCCAGGTCGACTCGTTCCGGACGTCGGCGACCCGGATCCCCCTGGCGATCTTCTCCAGCTCGGCCAGCGGCAGCGCGTTGCCCAGGCCCATGCCGCTGACCTGGAGGGAGACGGTGCCGTCGGCGCTCCAGATGTTGCAGAAGCCGCCGCCCGCAAGACGCCGGTCGGCACCGGGGTGGCACTTCGTCGCGCCGGGCTCCGGCGACTGGTTGGCGCTACTGCTCGGCGTGACGAAGATGTGGAACCCGTCCTTGATGGCACCGTCGACGGCGTCGTACGGCGCGGTCAGGCCCGAGGTGGGCGCGGCGGGCCGGGTGTACGTCGCGCCGCCGTAGTCACCGGCGCGGGCCGTGGCGATGCCGCTGAGGCCGGGCATCGCGTGCGTGCCGGTCTGCAACGGCAGGTAGCCGCTCGGCACGTACCCCACCGTGAACGGCACCAGGGCCGGCTTCGGCCTGCTCGGCTTCAGCCCTTCGACCAGACCGCCCAGGTCCCGGAAGCTCGGCGTGGCCATGTCGCCGGAGAACGACGTGACAGCCGCCCAGGCATTGTGGGCGTACTCCCAGGCGAACACCTTGTTGCCCGGGTAGACCGGGTTGCGCGGGTCGAGGCCGACCGGCAGCGTCGCCTGCACGGCCCTGCGCCCGGCCACGGTGACCTCCTCGCCGCCCTTGATCCCGGCGGGGTCGAAGACACCCGGTCGGTAGACGGTCAGGTAGGCCCACAGACTCGGCTTCCCCCCGGCGGCCTTCCTCTTCTGCGTGATGACGTCGCCCCGCGCCTCGGTCTCCTCACCGGTGACGGGCTTGTCGTTCGAGGTGTGGTTGTCCGAGTAGACGGAGGCGATCTGGTAGCCGGTGGACGTGACGATCGGGTTCTGCACGTGCAGCGTTCCGGCGTCGTACCCGGTGAAGGTGAAGGTGAACGGCGCGGCGTCGGGCCACCGGGCCCCGGTGGACCCGGACGTCGTCGCGCCGGCCGGGGCCGACGCGGCCGTGGTGTTCCGCTCGGCGCCCAGGGTCGGCAGCGTGAACGCGCCCGCCACCGCGACCACGACGAGACCGGCCACGCCGACCGACGCGAACCCGGCCCGACGACGCCGCTCGGCCCGCCGCCCGGCCGCGATGATGTCATCGGCGGTACGCGTCATCGGCGGCTCTTCGCCCGTCACGGCGTCCACGAGCTCATGCAGCTGCATTGGTCCACTCCTCTGTCGGCTTCCCGGTGAGATTGATGCGTTCGGCGGCGAGCGACTCGCGCAGCTTGGCCAAGCCACGGGAGACCTGGCTCTTGGCCGTGCCCACCGTGCAGTTGAGGACGCCGGCCGTGTCCTCCAGGCTCAGCCCCAGGTAGTGCCGCAGCACGACGGCGGCCCGTTGCCGGGCCGGCACGGCGTCGAGCGCCGCCCGCAGGCGCAGCCGCTCGTCGGCCGCCTCGGCCGGGTCGCGCAACGCGAGGTCCGGCATCGCGTCACCGGCCGACCGCTCGCGACGCCAGGGTCGCCGGGTCTCGTCGATCGCGGCCCGGTAGACCATGGTCTTGACGTAGAGATCGGGCCGGTCCAGCTTCCGCCAGCGGGGGTAGAGCTTGACCAGGGCGTTGGCCACCGCGTCCTCTGCGGCGTACCAGTCGCCGCAGGTCATGTACGCCAGCTTGCGCAGCGACGCCATCTGCGACGTCACGAACTCGCGGAACGCTTGTTCGTCTTCGGCTCTCAAGTCGACTGCCTCCTTGTGACGGAGGTAGAACGGAGCCACCGGCCCGGGGAGTTGCACCGCCGGGGGAAGTAGTTGCGCGATTACCCTGCGCAGTGGCACGGTCGACGGACCGCAGTCGCGAAGAGGGCTGCCCCACCCGCAGGGCCGCAGGCCGAAACCTGCCTGCGGCAGGCGGAGCCCGGTTCAGGTATGGCCAGGTATACCTGAACGCTACGGCCAGTGGGCTGGGTCGGGCGGCGCTGCCCTGACAGGGTTCCGGCATGACCTCGGACGTACCTCTGCACCTGGCGTCGGCGCTGCGCCGACGCGACTATCTGGTCTCCCGGTGGCCGTGGCGGTCGCTGGCCTACCTCGCCACCACCCTGCCGATCGCGGGCGTGCTGTCCATCGGGCTCCTCGTGGTCGGTGCGCCCCTGATGGCGGTCGTCAACGCCACGCGGCAGGGCCGCCCGGTGGAGCTGCCCATCCTCGTGTTCCTCACCGTCGTCGCCCTGACGGTGCTGGCGCTGGCCCCGGTCGTCAGCATCGCGGTGGCCGCGATCGAACGGTGGCGGCTGCGCCTGGTGGACCCGCGTCCGCTGCACCGGCAACGCTTCACGGGCCTGGTGGCGCGCTACCGCGATGCCGGGGCCTGGCGGGAGGTCGGCCACACCTTCCTGCTCGGCGGCCTCGTGCCGCTGGCGTACTGGCTGCTGTTCCTGATCGGCCTGCTCGACCTGACGCTGATCGCCAGCCCCTGGCTGGTCGGCGACGCCGACCCGGTGATCGTGGTCTGGACCACCGTCGACACCGCCCGCCAGGCGATCCCGTACGCGGCCGTGGGCATCCTGGGCGTCCCGGCGCTGGTGTACCTGGCCGGCCTGCTCGCCGCCGGTCAGGCGGCGGTGGCCCGCCGACTGCTCGACGGGGCGGCCGACTCGACGGCGCTACGGGAGGTCGCCCGTTCCCGGGCCCGCCTGGTCGACGCCTACGAGGCCGAACGCCGTCGCATCGAGCGGGACGTGCACGACGGCGCGCAGCCCCGGCTGACCAGCCTCACCCTCCAGCTCGGCCTGGCCCGGCTGGACGTGCCCGACGACTCGCCCGCGGCCCGGCCGTTGGCCGTCGCGCACGAGCAGGCCAAGGGGCTCATGATCACGCTGCGGCAGATCGTGCAGGGCATCCGCCCGCAGCACCTCACCGAACTCGGTCTGGCCGGCGCGGTCCGGGAGTTGGCCGGGGCGGCCACCATCCCGGTCGACGTCCACGCCGACCTCGGGCAGCCGCTGCCCGAGGTGGTCGAGACCACCGCCTACTTCGTGGTGTCCGAGGCCCTGGGCAACGTCGCCCGGCATGCCCGCGCGGGCCGGGCCGAAGTCCGGCTGACCCGGTCCGCCGGCAGTCTCGTGGTGGAGATCGAGGACGACGGGTGCGGCGACGCCGACCCGGCCCGGGGCAGCGGACTGACCGGGCTCGCCGACCGGGTCGCCGCCGTCGACGGGCGGTTGCTGCTGTCCAGCCCGCCCGGTGGTCCTACCCTGGTGCGGGTGGAGCTGCCGTGCCCCCGGTGACCCGGGTCGTGCTCGCCGAGGACGAGGTGCTCCTGCGGGAGGGCCTGATCGGCCTGCTGACCAGATTCGACTTCGAGGTGGTCGCCGCCGTCGGCTCCGCCCCGGCGCTGCTGGAGGCGGTCGACGCGTACGAGCCGGACCTGGTGGTGACGGATATCCGGATGCCGCCACAGCACCGCGACGACGGGCTGCGGGCCGCCGTCACCGCCCGCACCCGGCACCCGCACCTCGCGGTGGTGGTGCTGAGCCAGCACGTGCAGGCCGAGTACGCCGCGGCGCTGCTCGACAGCGGTGACCGCCGCCGGGTCGGCTACCTGCTCAAGGACCGGGTCGCCGACGTCGCCGAGTTCGCCGCGACCCTGCGGCGGGTCACCGGTGGCGGCACGGCCATCGACCCCGACGTGGTACGGCACCTGCTGCACCGCCCGCGCGACCCGCTCGCCACCCTGTCGGCCCGGGAGCGGGAGGTGCTGGTGCTGCTGGCCGAGGGCCATTCCAACGCGGCGATCGCGGCCCGGCTGCACGTCACCGAGGCGGCGATCGGCAAGCACGTCGGCAACATCCTGGCCAAGCTCGACCTGCCACCCAGCGACGACACCAACCGCCGGGTGCTCGCGGTCCTCACCTACCTGCGCACCGGCCCGGCCCGGTGACCACCGCCGCCGTACCCCGCCGTCAGCGGGTCGGCGGGCGCGCGGGCGGATCGACCGCCGCCCCGGGCAGGTCCACCACCCGGGTCGCCCAGCGGGCCAGCAGGGCCGGGTCGTGGGTGATCAGCAGCACGCCGGCGGAGTGCCGGCGCTGGTAGTCGGTGACGACGGCGGCGACGTGGGCCTGGGTGGAGGCGTCGAGCATCGCGGTGGCCTCGTCGCAGAGCAGGTGGTCGGGCCGGTGCGCGAGGGCGCGGGCCAGACAGGCCCGTTGCAGCTGCCCGTCGCTGACCGCGTGCGGACGCCGGGTGAGCAGGTCGGAGGTGAGCCCGACCAGGTCGGCCAGTTCGGCGGTACGGGCGGTCGTCTCCGCGGTCGGGGTGCCGGTCGCCCGCAGCGGTGCGGCGATGAGGTCGGCCAGGCTCAGCCGGGGGTCGCTGGCGGCGCGGGGGCTCTGGAACAGGATCGCGACGCGGGTCCGCACGGCGGCGGGCACCCGGTACCGGACACCCCCGACGGGTCGCCCGTCCAGGGCGACCCGGCCGCTGTCCGGGGCGTGCAGGAGGGCCAGGACGCGGGCCAGGGTGGACTTGCCGCTGCCGGAGGGCCCCCGCAACCCGACCGTCTCACCGGGGGCGATGTGCAGGTCGACGCGGTCGAGGACGCGCTGCCGGCCGAAGTGGACGGTGATCTGGTGCGCGGCGAGTCCGGTGGGCGTCACGGCTGCGGAGTCGGGTGGGCCCGTCGGGTCGTCGACAGTGGTCGTCATGCCGGTGCTCCCGGGGTGAGCGGGTGGTGGCAGGCGAGCCGCCCCCCGCCGTCGGCGGCGAGGCGGGGTGTGGTGTGGCAGGCGTCGGTGGTCCGGGGGCAGCGCGGGGTGAAGGCGCAACCGGCGGGCAGGTCGGTGAGCATCGGCGGATGGCCGGGCACGGGGGTGAACGCCCGGTCGGGCAGGGCGTCGAGCAGTCCGGCGGTGTAGGGGTGGCCGGGGTGGTCGAACAGATCCGGGGTGGGGCGGTGTTCGACGATGCGGCTGGCGTACATCACGGCGACGGTGTCGGCGACGCGGCGGGCGGCGGCGAGGTCGTGGGTGATGAGCAGGACGGCGGCCCCGGTATCGCAACGGCGGCGCAGCAGGTCCAGGGTGTGGTCGACCAGCGGGCGGTCGAGGCCGGTGGTGGGTTCGTCGGCGAGCAGCAGCGGCGGGTCGGGGGCCAGCGCCAGGGCGGTGGCCAGCCGTTGGGCCATCCCGCCGGACAGCTCGTGGGGGTAGCGGTCGAGGTCGACCGGGTGCAGGCCGACGTCGGCGGCGACCCGTTCGGCGGCGTCGGCGGCGGCCCGGCGGGGGTGGCCGTGGGCGCGCAGGGTCTCCTCCAGCAGCCGCCGGCCGGTGCGCACGGGGGTGAGGGCGGTGGCCGGGCTCTGCGGGACGAGACCGATGGCCCGACCCCGTACCTGTCGGGCGAGGTGGCGCTCCCCCACCGCGATCAGGTCGACCGGTTCACCCGCCGCAGGGTGCAGGCGGGCCCGCCCGGTGACGGTGGCGTTGCGGGGCAGCAGGCCGAGCAGGGCGTGCGCGAGGACGGACTTGCCGCAGCCCGACTCGCCGACCACGGCCAGCAACTCGCCGGGGTGCAGGTCGAGGCTCAGGTCGCTGACCGCGTGCACGACGGCGTCGCGGAGCCGGAAGCGGACGGTCAGCCCGTCGACCGCCAGCAGGGCGGGGCCCCGACCGGTGCCGGCGGGGACCGTGGTGGGGGCGGTGGTGGTCACAGCTGCAGCTCCGCGCGTACCCGGGGGTCGAGGCGGTCACGCCAGCGGCCGGTGAGCGCGGCGAGGGCGAGGGTGACGGTGACCAGGGCGAGGCCGGGGACGATGCTGGCCCACCAGGCGCCGGTCAGCAGGGAACGCTGACCGTCGTTGATCATGTTGCCGATGGAGGCGAGGTGCGGGGGCAGGCCCAGGCCGAGGAAGGACAGCGCGGTCTCGTGCCAGACGGCGTGCGGAACCATCAGCGTGGTGGCCAGCGCGAGACGCGGGAGCACGTGCGGCAGCAGGTGCCGGGTGAGCACCCGGGCGCGGCTCGCGCCGCCGGAGATCGCCGCGTCGATGAACGGGCGGCTGCGCAGACTGAGCAGTTCGGAGCGGACGATGCGGGCGGTGGACAGCCAGTGCGTCAGCGCGATGGAGGCGATGACCGCGCCGAGGCTGGGACGCAGCATCGCCACGATGAAGATGCCCAGCAGCAGGTGCGGCAGCGCGGCGATGGTGTCGACGACGCGCATCAGGGCCCGGTCGACCCGCCCGCCGACGGTGCCGGCGACAGCGCCCACGAGGCCGCCGATGACGGTGGCGACCAGGGCGGCGACCGCGCCGACGAGCAATGAGACGCGCAGCCCGTAGAGGCTGCGCAGCGCCACGTCACGGCCGAGGTCGTCGGTGCCCGCCAGGTGTTCGGGCGAGGGCGCGAGCCGGGTCCGGACGAGGTCGACCGCGCTCTGGTCGAGCGGCCAGAGCAGGGGGGCGAGCAGGCAGGCGACGACCGCGACGGCGAGCACACCGGCGGCCAGCACCACGCCGGGACGGCCGCCCCGCAACAGGGCCGACGGCCGGCGCGACGGCCGGGTCCGAGCCGGCGCGGGGGCGAGGTCAGTCATCGAGGCGTACCCGGGGGTCGGCGGCGGCGTAGCCGAGGTCGGTGGCCAGGTTCGCGGTCAGCACCACGACGGTGGTGGCCAGGGTGGTGGCGGCCAGCAGCGGGAAGTCCGCGCCCAGTGCGGCCTGCACGGTGACCGCGCCGAGGCCGGGCAGCGAGAACACGGTCTCCACCAGCACCGCGCCGCCGACCAGTTCGGGCAGGTGCGTGCCGACCAGGGTGAGGAAGGGCAGCAGCGCGGTCCGCAACGCGTGGCCGAACAGGACGGTACGGCCGGGCAGTCCCCGGGCGCGGGCGGCCAGCACGTGGTCGTCGCGCAGGCTCTCGGCGACGGCGTCCCGGACGAACAGCACGAACCACGGGGCCTGGGAGATCGCCAGCACCGTCACCGGGAGCACCAGGTGCCGGGCCACGTCGGCGGGGGCGGTGCCGGTGGCGGTGAGGTCGGTGAGCCCACCGGCGGGCAGCCAGCCGAGGGTGAGGGCGAACAGGGCGATCGCGGCGAGCCCGATCCAGAACACCGGCATCGACTGCACGGCGTACGCGGTGGCCCGCAGGGCGCGGTCGAACCAGCCACCCCGCCGGTACGCGGCGAGGGTGCCCAGCAGCACGCTGGCCACCAGGACCAGGGCGAGGGCGGCACCGACGAGCAGCAGGGTCCAGCCGGCGCGGGCGGCCAACACCGAGGTGACCGGTTCGTGCCGGCTGGTGGACCAGCCGAGGTCGCCGCGCAGCAGGTTGCCCACCCAGCGGGCGTACTGCACCGGCAGCGGGTCGTCGACACCCCAGTTGGCGCGCAACTGCGCGAGGTTCTCCTCGGTGGTGGTGAAGGCCGCCGCGCCCGCGTACTGCTGGGCGGGGTCGATCGGGGAGGCCGCGCCGAGCGCGAACATGCCCATGCTGGTCGCGGCGAGCACGGGTACGGCGACCAGCAGCCGGCGGCGGATCACCACCCCGGCCCCGGCCAGCCGCCGACGTCGCACCGGTGTCGGGGCCTTCGTCGTCACGATGTCTTCGTCCAGGTGTGCACGTTCCACCAGAGGCTGTTGGCGACGTCGTGCTCGTGCGGCTCGACCCGGGGCGTCACCCCCACCACGGTGTCCCGCACCACGTAGGTGTGTTGCAGGTAGGTGAGGAACACCCACGGCACGTCGGCGGCGAGCTGCCGCTGGAAGGTGGCGTACGCGGCCCGACGGGCGGCCGGGTCGGCGTTGTCCCGGCCGGCCTGCAACGCGGCGTCGACGGTGGCGGACCGGTAGGAGCCGGGGTTGAAGAAACCCTGCCCGGCGAAGGCCGAGCCGAACAGCTTGAACGACACGAAATCCGGGTCGTACGGGGTGCCGTACCCCATGATCAGCGCGTCGGTCTTCATCCGGGGGGTGATCGCGTCCCAGGTGAGGCCCTGCGGGTTGACCGCGATGCCGATCTTCCTGGCGTCGGCGGTGACCGCGAGGGCCAACTCCTTGCGCAGGCTGTCGGTGGCCGGGTACATCAGCGTGAAGGCGGCCTTGCGCCCGGCCCGGGCCCGGATGCCGTCCGGGCCCGGCGTCCAGCCGGCGGCGTCCAGGATCGCGGTGGCGGCGGCCGGGTCGGCGGCGGGCCGGCCGGTGATCGACGCCTCGGCGAACTCCGAGGAGGGTGGCACCGGCCCGAACGCCGGCTCCCCCGCCCCGCCGAGCACCCCGGTCACCATGGCCTGCCGGTCCACGGCCGCGTGCAGCGCCCGCCGGACCGCCAGGTCACCCAGGACCGGGTTGCCCATCGGGAGCATCACCCCCCGGTAGTCGGCGGTGGGGACCCGCTGCACCCGGTGACCGCCCGGCCCGTCGAACCCGACGGCCAGCTTCGGCGGCAGCTCGGCCGCGTCGAACTCCCCGGCCCGCATCCGTTGCGCGCGCACGTTGTCGTCGGCGACGAACGCCACCACCACGCCCGGGTTCGCCGGCCTGCCACCCCAGTACCGGTCGTTCGCCGCCAGCACCAGCCGGTCCCCCGGCGTCCACGACGTCATCCGGTACGGGCCGGTGCCGATCGGCCTGCGGTTGAACTCCGCCTTGTTGACGTCCTGCCCGGCGAACGCCTTCGCCGGTACGACGCCCAGCGCCAGCCGCTGCAGGAACGGCGCGTACGGGTGCTTCAGCGTGAACACCACGGTGGCCGGGTCGGGGGCGGCGACGGAGGCGAGCATGTCGAGGTCCGAGCGCAGCGTCGAGTCGACCTTGGGGTCCAGCACCGCCTGGTAGGTGAAGACCACGTCCTGTGCGGTGAGCGGGCTGCCGTCGTGGAACAGCACCCCCTCGCGCAGCTTCGCCGTCACGGTCCGGCCGTCCGCCGACACCTGCGGTAGTTCGCGCGCCAGGGCCGGCGTCAGCGCGTTGCGGGCGTCCCGGGCGACCAGCCCGTCGAAGATCAGCGACGCGCCGTCGGGGCCGAAGTTCAGCACCGGGTTGAGGGTGTCCGGCTCGCCCGCGGTGGCCACCACCACGGTGCCGCCACCGCTCGTGCCGCCGGCCGACGGGACCGGGGACGAACAGCCCACGGCGGCGAGCAGCGCGACGCCGACCACCGCCGACACGCGTACGGACCGGGGCTTGACCATGACGTACTCCTGGGTTGTGCGGTGTGGACCCGGCACCGCCCGAACGGTGTCACGGTGTCCCCGGGCGACGAGGAGGCGCCCGGGGCTCGAATCAGGGTGCTGGGGGCGTGTCGGCCACGAGCAGAGTGAGTTGCCGCACCAGGTCGTCCAGTGACTCGCCGGTGTGGGCGCGGACCAGCCCGAGGGCGAGGTCGGCCAGCAGGTAGAAGCCGAGGGTACGGGCCGGTTCGGAGTCGAAGGAGGCCAGCAGCGTCTCCGCGCCGGCGAGGTCACCGCGGTGGCGGGCGGCGATGACCCCGGCGGCGCGTTGGACGAGGTCGGCGGCGACCGGAACCGGACCGGTCACGCCGGTCAGCGCTTCGGCGGCTGAGCGCGGACCGCGGCGAAGCGGGCGGTGACGTCGGCCCAGTCGACCAACCCCCACAGCCGGTCGACGTAGTCCGGACGGACGTTGCGGTACTGGAGGTAGTACGCGTGTTCCCAGGCGTCGAAGACCAGCAGCGGCGTCGAGCCCTGCCCGACGTTGCCGTGGTGGTCGTAGACCTGCTCGACGATCAGCCGTTGCCCCAGCGGCTCCCAGGCCAGCACACCCCAGCCGGAGCCCTGCACGCTCTTGGTCGCCGCCGACAACTGCCCGGCGAAGCCGTCGAACGAGCCGAAGTGCTCGTCGATCGCCGCGGCCAGCTCCCCGCCGGGGCGGTCGCCGCCGTCCGGAGAGAGGTTGTTCCAGAAGATCGAGTGCAGCACGTGCCCGGAGAGGTTGAACGCGAACGTCTTCTCCAGCCCGACCAGGGCCGCGAAGTCACCCTTGTCGCGGGCCTCGGCGAGTTGCTCCAGAGCGTCGTTGCTGCCTTTGACGTACGCCGCGTGGTGCTTGCTGTGGTGCAGTTCCAGGATCTCGCCGGACATGGCCGGCTCCAGCGCACCGTAGTCGTACGGCATGTCGGGCAACGAGTAGAGGCCCACCAGCAGCTCCCCGGGATCGTCGGTCGGTGGCGGGGCGGGCACCCCGGCGAGGTGCGGATCATCGCGCCCGGGCGCCCACCACTGCTGCCACTATTCCGCAGTTGCCATATCTTGGCAATAAGACCCGCGCATGTCCGGTCGACGCCCCCAGCGGGGCGTCTTCCGCTCCGACGACACCGGCCGCAGTCTGGGTGTGGATCAATGACGACCCGCACCGGTACGGCGGTCTGGCGCTCACCGGCGGTCTGACGGCACGAGGGCCCGGAACCTGCCGGCTCCGGGCCCTCGTACTGTCTGCGGTCAGGAGATGGCGCAGGTGATACCGCCGGGCGGCGGGGTGCCGTTGCCGGTGGCGGTGAACCCGAAGGTGGTCGAGCCGTTGGCGGCCAGGGTGCCGTTGTAGGCGGCGTTGCGAACGGTGACGTTGCCGGTGCTGCCGGTGTTGACACCGTTCCAGACGCTGCTGATCGCCTGGCCGCTGGCGAGGCTCAGGCCGACGGCCCAGCCGTTGATGGTGCCGCTGGTGGTGTTGGCCACGGTGACCTCACCCTGGAAACCGCCGGGCCAGTTGTTGATCGCCTTGTAGGTGGCGGTGCAGTTGCCGGGGCCGGTGGTGGGCGGCGGGGTGGTGGGCGGAGGCGTGGTCGGCGGGGCGGTGGTGGGCGGCGGGGTCGTCGGCGGCGCGGTGGTCGGCGGAGGCGTGGTGGGCGGCGTGGTCGACTGGAACTGACTGAAGAAGCGCCAGATCTCCCCCGAGGTCCAGGTACGGGAGTCATTGGGGCTGCCCGACCCGTCGACCGGGCTGGGGGTGTGGTCCCCGTCGAAAGCGGCCCACTGCACCGGGTAACCGGAACGGCAACCCGAGTAGGTGGTGGTGATGTGGGTGAAGGTGTTCAGGCCGGGTTCCCGCGGGCTCTGCGCCGTGCAGCCGTTGTTCCGGACGAACGTGTCACGCAGCGACCGACCCAACGAGATGTTCAGCACGCTGTCGTGGGTGCCGTGGATGCCGAAGTAGGGCACCGGCTGGGTGCCGCCGTTGCAGCCGCTCAGCTGGGCGCCGGAGAGCACGGCGACCGCGCGGACGACGGTGGGCCGGGCGCAGGCCACCGCGTAGCTCATCGCGCCGCCGTAGCTCCAGCCCAGCACGAACCGCTGGCTCGTGTCGACACACAGGTCGTTCTCGACCTGCCGGGTGATGTCGTCGAAGAGGGTCAGGTCCCGGCCGTTGGTGTTGGCCCAACCGGCGTCGATGCCCTGCGGGGCGACGAAGATCGTGCTGTTGTTCGACAGCGGCAGCAGGCCGTAGTAACCGGCCGAGGAGACGTTCTGCGCCGAGCCGTTCAACCAGTGGAAGCCGACGACCAGCCGGTACTGGCGGTTGCGGTCGTACCCGTCCGGGATCCGCAGGATGTAGCTGCGGTTCTGTCCACTGCTGGTGATGGTGCGTGTCCCGTTGGTCAGCGTGGGCGCCTTGCCGCAGCCTGCGGTCGCCGCGAGGGTGCCGTTCGTCGCGGCCTCCGCCGTGGCGGGAAGCCCGCCGTTGAGCGCGCCGCCGACGGTCGCCGCGAGGAGAACGGCCGCAGCGGCGATGGTCGGGAGTAGGTGTCTGTGTTTCACCATTGCTTGGCTCCTTGCCATGGGTCTTCTGTCCCGGTGGTGATACGCGAAGTCGAACGGGCGAGCGCCGGCTGGCCCGACGGGGCCAGCACGATGCGGAGGACGGCTCGTACCCGCCGGCTCGCCGGGGGCGAGTCGACTCGGGTGGGCGGACGCGCCCGTTCGGCGCTGGCGGCACGACGGCTCGGTGGAGCGGCCCGGATTGTTCACCGACTGGCAGGGGGTGCGGAAGGGATGCCCTCGCGCACCGCCGCCGAGTGACGGGGATGACTGGGAACGTGCCCTTCGCTCCCGGCCGAAAGATAGCAGGTTATCGATAATATGCTCAACCGGTCACGCTCAAGAGCGGCCGGAGCGGCCCCACTGGCGCACCGTCGCCGGGCCCACGCCGGGCGGAGGTCCGACCCGGCACGCCCAGGCTCCGGCGCGCGGGGGAAGGCCGGCCTCCGCGCGTGCCGCCACGCCGTTCCCCCTGCCCAGACGGCTCTTCCGCAGGTCGGGTGACGCTCCGGCGTCGCCGGGCGAGGCGTCGGCCAAGCCGGCCACGAGCGGGGTCCGCCGCCGCCCAGCCAGGACCCGACGGCACCCGGGGCCGACAGATCTCCTCGAAACTATCGGTCGAGCTAATCGCAACTTTCCGGAAAGCTGGCCCCATCGATGAATGTGGCCACTAACACACGAGGCGCCCAGGGCGATCGACCGGGGGACACCGCTGGTAGCCACCACCATGCCTGCCGCGGCGGCTGGACCACCCCGCAAGCTCCACACCGAACACCTCCCCGGACCGGACGCCCGCCGGCCGCGACCCGGGGCGGCGGGCTCAGCGATCAACTCGGCCGCTGGTCCTGCTGGTTGCGCCGGAGGGCTTCTTCGAGCTGGTCTTCGAGAATGATGATCCGGCAGGCGGCTTCCAGGGGGGTGCCCTGGTCGACCAGTTCCCGGGCGCGCACGGCGAGGCGCAGCTGGTAACGGGAGTAGCGGCGGTGGCCGCCGGCGGACCGGACCGGGGTGATCAGCTTCGCCTCGTCGAGGCGACGCAGGAAGTCCTGTGAGGCGCCGGTCATCTCCGCGGCGCGGCCCATCGTGTAGGCGGGGTAGTCCTCGTCATCGAACATGTCGTCGGGTTGGGCCATCCACACACCTCTCCGTGACGAGGGCCCCGGCGCTTTCGCGCCGGGGCCCGGGGTTTACGGGTTAAAACACCATCTACCGACAGGTACGTCGGATTGTCGTATCCGCACCTGCCGCCATCGGCGGACCGGGGTGCGAGGATCGCATAAGCGTGACCGGAGACCACCTCTCGTTCGATGGAAACTGCGGTGTCCGGCTCCAGAACCACACTGCTTCCTGGAGGCGGGCGATCCAACGGTGTTCGGGCCCTCCCTTTCCTCTGCTTCATCTTTCGGGTACTGGTCGTGCTGCCCGCCGGTGCCGGAGCCCCACGCGACTTCATGGCCCCGCCCACGTACGACGGACTGTCCTACCGGGTAAGCCCCGAACCAGCCTCGGCCTACCCGTCTGCCCCGACCTGGAATGACGTCAGGGTCTTCACATGCCAATTCACTCTTGTCGTGCTTCGCGCGATGGCCAACGCTGCCACCGCTGTGCCGAGCGGGCCGCGACACGGGTCCCAGCCCTGGGTAAAGCTCGGTCACTTCGTCGGCGTCCTCGACGATCTCTGCTGTCAACGGAAAGAACGTTAGCCGACGCCAGAAAGAATGTCTAGCGCTTCGCGCGTAGATTTCCTCGGTCACCGGATGCATATCTTCGGTCACCCCACGCACCGGCACCCGGGTGGCACCGGACCCGACACCGGTCCCCCGCCGCGGTCAGACGCTGGCGAGCGCTTCGGTCGGCGACAGTGCGGCGGCGCGCAGCGATGGATAGACACCGGCCACCACGCCCACCACCACGGCACCGCCCAGCCCGGCCAGCGTCGACGACAGCGGGATCACCACCGGCCAGTGGTGGTACATGGCGTAACCGACGGTGACGGCCACTGCGAGCAGCGTCCCGGCGATCCCACCCAGCATCGCCAAGGCCACCGACTCGGTGAGGAACTGGCCCCGGATCTGGCCCCGGTTGGCCCCGAGCGCCCGACGCAGGCCGATCTCGGCCCGCCGTTCCAGCACCGAGATGACCATGGTGTTGGCCACCCCGACCCCGCCGACCAGCAACGCCACCGCGGCGAGGGCGAGAAACAGCGACGAGAAGGCGTTCTCCGTGGCACGCTTCGCAGCCAGCGCGTCCGACGGCCGGCTGACCAGCACGTCGGCGGGCCGCTCGGGGCTCACCGTCTCGGGCAGCACCGCCCGGACCTGCTCCACCGCCGGCTCCAGCGACCGGACGTAGAGCACCGTGGGGTGCCCGTCGAAGCCGAGTTCGGACTGCGCTGCCGGCCAGCCGACCAGCACGGACCGGTCGATCTCCGGCAGCAGCGGGACACCGGCCAGGATGCCGACGACGGTGAACCACCGGTCGCCGATCATCACCTGCTGGCCGGGGCCGCCTCCGGTGGACACGTCGACGACTCCCAGCCGGGTCGCGGCCACCGCGCCGAGCACCACGGTGGGAAACCGGGCGGTCGCCGGGGTGAGCCAGCTTCCGTACTGGACCCGGGCGTTGATGATCGGGAGCAGGTCGAGCTGGCTGGCCAGCACCGTCAGGCCGGAGCCGTCCCCGGGGTCGGCGCGGTCGGAGCGGCGTACCAGGGCGTGGGTGTTGGCCACCGCGCTGACGCCCGTCACCGGGCCGACCCGCCGTACCATGCCGGTCGACTCCTTCGGCAGCAGCGCCGGCGGGTCCTGGTCGGGCAGCGCTCTGGCCTCCAGCATGTTCGTGCCGAGCGCGGACAGCTCCCGCATCAGCTGGGCCTGGCTGGAGGCGGGGATGCCGGTGACCACGATCATCGTGGCGATCCCGATGGCGATGCCGAGCGCGGACAGCGCGGCCCGGGTCCGCCGGGTACGGATGCCGAGCAGCCCCAGACCGAGCAGGTCGGCCACGGCCAGCCGGACCGGCCGGGCGGCTTCGCGGGCGGTACGGGGGTGCGGCGTCTGCCGCGTACCCGTGCTGGTGGGTGTGGTCATCGGGCTGTCACCACCCGGCCGGAGTCGGCGACCAGCTGGCCGTCGCGCAGTTCGACCCGGCGGGGCAGGCGGGCGGCGATGTCCCGGTCGTGGGTGATGACGGCGATGGTGGTGCCCTCTGCGTGCAGCCGGTACAGCAGGTCCAGGACGGCCTGGCCGGTGCGGGTGTCCAGGGCGCCGGTGGGTTCGTCGGCGAGCAGCAGCGCAGGCTGGTGGACCAGCGCACGGGCGATCGCCACCCGCTGCCGTTCCCCGCCGGAGAGCTGGTGCGGCAGGTGGGTGACGCGGTGCGCCAGACCGACCCGGTCGAGCGCCGCGAGGGCCAACGACCGGCGGTGCCGGCGGGCCACCCCGGCATAGAGCAGCCCGGTGGCGACGTTCTCGGCCGCGCTCAGCCCTCCGGTGAGATGGAACTGCTGGAAGACGAAGCCCAGCCAGCGCCCGCGCAACGCGGACAACTGCCGGTCGGAGAGCCCGGCGACGTCGAGCCCGCCCAGGTGCACCGTGCCGGAGGTCGGCCGGTCCAGGGTGCCCATGATGTGCAGCAGGGTCGACTTGCCGGAACCCGACGGGCCGACGATGGCCAGCATCTCCCCCTCGGCGATGTCGAGCGAGACGCCCGCGAGGGCGGTGACCCCGCCGGGATAGCGCATGGCGGCGTCCCGTACGGCCAGCACGGTCACGAGGTGGTCACCACCTTCAGGTCCTCGGTGACACCGTCGCCGGTGACCTCGACCATCCCCTTGGCGAACATGCC
This sequence comes from Micromonospora matsumotoense, assembly GCF_900091525.1. GTDB lineage: Bacteria > Actinomycetota > Actinomycetes > Mycobacteriales > Micromonosporaceae > Micromonospora > Micromonospora matsumotoensis. The sequence continues at coordinate 356,987 of NZ_FMCU01000005.1, read as the reverse complement.
GGTGGTGACGGCGACGAACCGGCCGCCATCGGCCAGTTGCAGGGCGTACCCGCCCTCGCTGAGCGCCACCAGCGCGCCCACCGGGACGGCGAGGACGTCCGGTCGGGTCTCGCCGACCAGGTCGACCTGGACGTCGGCCGCGTCGATCCCGGCCAGGTCGTCATCCACGGTCACCGTGACCGCGCGCGTGGGCTCGCCGGTCGGGCCCGCGTCGTCGTCCTGCGTGACGGTGGTGCCGATCGCCGAGATCGTGCCGTCGACCGTCTTGTCGCCCGGCAGGGTCACCGTCACCTGGTCGCCCCGGCGGATCGTGCCTGCCTCGGCCGCCTTGGCCAGGACGGTTATCACCTTCGTGGTCGGCGTGACGGTCACCAGCGGCGTCTCGGCGGCGTCGCCCCGCAGTGCGGTGACGGCGTCGACCCGGACCGCGCCGGGCAGCACGGCGACGTCGCCGACGCCGATCCGGCCGGTCACCGGCAACTCGGCGTCCTGCTGCCAACGCCTGATGGCCCGCATCAGCGACCCGGTCAGCACCCCGTCACCCTTGCGGACGACGACCCGGGTCGAGGTGGCGGCCGTGCCGCCCGCGGCCGGCGTGGGCGCCGCCGCGCCCTGCCCGGACGCCGCCTGCCCCGCCCCTGCCCGTTCCTGCCCCGAGGCGGCCTCCCCCTGCCCGGAGGCCGCCTCCCCCTGCCCGGGGGCCGGTGCGGTGGGACCCGCCTTCGCCGGCCGGGTGACCTTCTCCCCCGGCGCGGGCTGGCGGCCGATCTCGTAACCCAACGCCTTGAGGTTGGTGGCGACGATCCGCACGTCGCGGCCCACCGTGCCGGGCTCCGCCAGATCGCGGTACAGCGGCATGCCGCCGTAGAACAGGGGCACCGGCTGGTCGTCGACCCGGTAGAGCTGCTTGCCCCGGCTGATCGTCGCCCCCGCCGACGGCAGCCAGGTGACGGTCCCGCTCCGACCGCCCTTCACCGGTTCGGCCCGGCCGTAACCGAGGGTGCCGGTCAACGACACGGTGGTGGCGAGGTCGGTCCGGACGACGGCCACCGTCTCCACCGTGACCGGCGGGGCGGCGGCGGAGGTGGACGGGCCACGGTGGACCGACCAGGCGATGCCGGCCCCGATGGCCGACATCGCCAGGATCAGCACCGCCGGGACGATCGCGCGTCGGCTGAAGCGGCGCGGTGGACTCTGCGCTGGTAGCTGTTCTGCTGGCACACCGGGAGCATGGCGACGGTTCTTCAGGAACCTGTCAGGACCGCGGAACCAACGGCAGTTCCCGGGTCGCCTCGTTGCAGAGTCCGGAGCCGGGGTCGAGCGGCCCGGCGGGCTCCCCCGACGACCAGCGTCCGCTGATCCCCCTCGACGCGACCAACGACGAGATCGAGGCCCTGCGGAAGGTCTGGGGTGAGTGCGTGGCCAAGGAGGGCGGCCCCGGATACGAGGACGGCCGAGTTCGGCATCACCGAGGTCGGTCCGAACGGTGACTTCCAGTCACCCAAGATGACCGCGTGCCGGCGAGAGGCGTTCAGCCGGTGACCGGAATCGGCCGTTCGGCTGGTAATTCATCGATCATTCGGGTAACATTCGGTCCACTACATGGACGACATGACGCGGCGTCAGGCCCGTGATCGTGGCTTTGCGACAGCGCGCAGCCCGTCCGCGTGCTTCCGGCGTCAGCCGATGCGGAGAAGTCTCCGGTCGCTCCGATCAGCGGGCACGTGCGGAAGGCCCAGCATGCTCACCACGTCCGAACCGACCGCCGGCATCCACGTCGACCAGCACCTCGCCGCCAGCGCCGACGATCTCGTGGCCGCGATGGCCGCGATGCCGGCCGACGACCCGCGCCGCCCGGCCCTGCGGGCCCGCGCCATCGAGGCGTGGCTGCCGCTCGCCCGTCACCTGGCCCGCCGCTATGCGGGGCGCGGTGTGCACGACGACGATCTGACCCAGACCGCGGCGGTCGGGCTGATCAAGGCGGTCGACCACTTCGACCCGGAGCGGGGCGTCGCCTTCACCGGGTACGCCATCCCGACCGTCGTCGGCGAGATCAAGCGGTACTTCCGGGACCGCACCTGGTCGGTGCGGGTCCCCCGCCGGCTCCAGGAGCTACGCCTGTCGATCAGCGAGGCGAACAGCACGCTCACCCACACCCTGGGGCGCTCGCCGACCGTCGCCGACATCGCGGCCGACCTCGATGTGTCGGAGGAGACCGTCCTGGAAGGGCTGGAGGGGGCCCGCGCCTACCAGGCCACCTCGCTGTCCACCCCCGTCGGCACCGACAGCGGCATGGAACTCGCCGACACCCTCGGCGTCGAGGACCACGAACTCGAACTGGTCGAGATCCACGTCGCCCTCGGCCCCGCCCTCGCCACCCTGCCGGAACGCGAACGCCGGATCCTGACCCTGCGCTTCTACGGCAACCTGACCCAGGTGGAGATCGCCGACCGGATCGGTATATCCCAGATGCACGTCTCCCGGCTCCTCACCCGGGCGCTGGCCGCCCTCCGTGGCCAGCTCGTCGCCGACCGGGGGTGAGTACGGCGGTCGACCATGGGTACTCCGCACCCATGGCGCGGTACACGAAGCCCGAGCTGCGGGAGCAACTCAAGGACGAGATCAGGGCCGGTGACCGGGGTGGTCGGCCGGGGCAGTGGTCGGCGCGCAAGTCGCAGCTGTTGACCCGGGAGTACCAGAAGCGCGGCGGCGGCTACCAGGGCCCACGGGACGACCGGCAGCAGTCCCTGCGGCGCTGGGGCGACCAGAAGTGGCGGACCAGGCAGGGCACCACCCGGGCCCGGCACGACGGCGAGACCGACCGGTACCTGCCCGACCGGGCCTGGAAGCAGCTCTCCCCGCAGCAGCAACGCGCCACCGACGCCAGAAAGCGCAAGGCGTCGACGTCCGGCCGGCAGTACGTCGCCAACACCGGGCCGGCCCGACGCGCCCGGCGTGGCGTCACGTCGGCCGGGTCCCTCACCAAGCTGACCGTCGCCGAGGCGACCCGGCACGTCCGCGACCTCGACACCGCACAACTCAGGGCCGCGCTGCGCGCCGAACGCCGGGGCAAGGGACGCAAGACGCTCATCCGACGGCTGGAGTCGACACTCGACCGTCGCTGACCCCCGAGCGGGACATCGCGGGGGCACGAGATGCGCGGTGAGCCGGCATCGGACGACTTACAGCCGGTCGAAGCTCTCCATGCCGGCAAGGTCGAGCAACTCGGTCCGGACCGTCGGGCACTCCTGCCCGGTCTGGTCGTCGATCTGGCGGCCACTCGGCACCGCGCCCTGCTTCTCGTACCAGGAATAGAGGTTCACGGTGAGGTTGGCCATCGCGCCGGTCTCGGACCCGATCCCCCGCAGTGTCGGCAACTGCCCCTCCAGGTAGGCGCACACCTCCTTCGCCGACACCGGCGTCGAGTCGCCGGCCGCGGCGGAACCCGCCGCGCTGGACGCGGCGTCGGGTGGCGCGGCGGCGTCGGGTGGCGCGGCGGCGTCGGCGCACGCGGACAGGGTGAGCACGAGACAGAGGGTCGACACGAGCGTACGCACGGTTCTCATCGGTTCTTCGTCCTGTCAGGGGATGGGTGGGACGGGTCGCCCGCAGCGGACGGCTCGTCGGCCGCCCCGGCGGTCGCGGTGACGAGCCAGAGGCCGGCGGGCAGCCGGTAGCCGACGTCGGGTTCCCGGAACCGGTCGAGCAACCGGGCCGCTCCCGCGCGCGCCGCGGCCTGCCCGGCGGGCGGGGCCGCCCGGTACGCGGCACCGGCCGGGCCGATCTCGACGAGCCACTCGGCCACCGCCTCGGCGTCGTCGGGTGCCTGCATGACCACGTCACACGGCGTGGTCGTGACGGCGGTCCAGCCCGCAGCGGTGAGGATCCGGATGAGCCGCACCGGGTCGGCGAAGGCGAACGGACCGGGTTCGGCTCCCACCGGTAGCGGTGGCAGCGTTCCGAGGTGCGGTGCCGCGCCGAGCATCGCGGCGAACAGCCACGGGTTGACGGTGCCGTCGCGGAACACGGTCGCGGCCAGTCGGCCTGCCGGGCGCATCGACCGCCGGATCGCGGTGCAGCCGGCGACCGGGTCCGCCAGCAGCATCAGGGCCATTCGCGAGTACGCGGCGTCGAACGGCGCTCCCGGCATGGCATCAAGGGTGTCGATGTCCGCCGCGTGGAACCGGATTCCGGGGTACCGGTCCGGGGGGAATCGTCGCCGGGCGGCGGCCACCATCGCCTCGGCGATGTCGACGCCGACCGCCGCGCCGACCGCGCCCACGGCCGAGGCGAGTTCGGCCGTGCTGCCGCCGCAACCGCAGCCCACGTCGAGCACGCGTTCGGCGGGCCGCACGGCCAGGCGATCCATGGCCGCCGCACCCAACGGTCGACCGATCCCGTCCTGCCAGTCGGCGTGCCGGATCCAGCCGGCCGCCGCCCCTGCCCAGAAGGTGGCGCCTCGGGACCGCAGGGCGGCGGCGTCGGCCATCAGAACGGCATCTCGGTGCCGTCGACGCTCACCGCGCGGAAGCCGGCCGCCTTCGTCGGGTCGAAGCCGTCCTCCTGCGCCGCCAGGCCCGCCGCCCGGACCAGCCGTTCGGACTGGAACCGGCGGAACGCGGCCTCGTCCTGCCAGATGTTGATGATGCGCCAGCCGTCCTCGACCGGGCCGGCGACGTGGGCGACGAGCCCCGGCGGCCGGTCCGGTCCGAGGTGCCGTTCCACCTGGCGGTACTCCGCCTCGCTGACGCCGGGCATCTCCTGCAACACACCGAACGGCATGGCCACCACTTTCGATAGAGTCAACATCTATCGAATAGAGCACTACACTGGTGGCGTGGTTGTCAAGAGACGCTATGACTCCTCCCGGCGGAAGGAACAATCCCGACAGACCCGAGGGGCGATCCTCGAAGCGGCCGGTCGACTGTTCGTCGACCCCGGCTACGCGGCCACCCCGCTGACCGCCGTCGCCGCAACGGCCGGCGTCGCGGTCCAGACGGTGTACGCGCTGTTCGGCAGCAAGCGCCAACTGCTCTCCGACCTGGTCGACGTCACCCTGGCCGGCGACGACGAACCGGTGGCCCTGCCGGACCGGCCCTTCGTCGCCGAGATCCGGGCGCTCGCCGACCCCCGCGCCAAGCTCGTCCGCTACGCCCGCCACCTGGTCGAGGTGAACGCCCGACAGGCCCAGGTGATGCTCGCGCTGGCCGGGGCGGCCACCGCCGACCAGGACGCCGCCGAGATCTGGCGCAAGAACGTCGACGAGCGCCGCCGGGGCATGGCCATGTTCGCCGCGGAACTCGTCGGCACCGGAGCCCTCCGCCCCGACCTGGACGTCGACCAGGTCGCGGACATCCTCTGGCTGGCGCAGGACGTCCGCAACTTCGACTGGCTCGTCCGGCAACGGGGCTGGTCACCGGAGCAATACCAGCGGTGGTACGTGGACACGGTCGGTGGGGCCGTCATCCCCCGACCCCCGCCGGGTTGACCGACAGCGTGACCGGTCCTGCCGGGGTGCCCGCTGACCCACTGTCGACTCGTGAGGCGGACGGCACCGGGAGTGCCTATGCTCGACGGGTGGAGGACAGCGAGCAGATCGTGCTGGCCGAGATGCTGCAGTCTGCCGAGGACGCCGCGCCGGTCGAGGCCGTCGAGGCGGTCACCGGGGCCATCGCCTCCGCGTTGAACGCGCTCGGCGTCTCGCTGCTGATCGCCGATCTCAGCGGCCGGGCCCTGGTCCGGTTGACCCACCAATCGGGCACCGGCGGGCCGGGCCGCCTCCAGGACGAGGAGACGGCCGAGGTGCTGCCCTTCGACGGCGGGCCCTACGAACAGGCGGTACGCCACCAGGTCCCCCAGGTGCTGCCCGGGAACGGCCGGTGGCGGCTGCTCGCACCCGTCACCGAACGCGGCGAGGTCATCGGCCTGCTGGAGATCGACCTGCCCGACGAGCCGGACGCCGAGGTGATCGCCCGGGTCGCCCGGACCGCACACGCGTTGGCGTTCGTGATAATCGCCAACCGGCGGCACACCGACCTGTTCGAGTGGGGGCAGCGCAGCACCCCGTTCACCCTCTCGGCCGAGATCCAACGCCGTCTGCTGCCCGCCTCGTTCACCTGCGAGTCCGGCGCGTTCACCCTCTCCGGTTGGCTGGAGCCGGCCGCGAGCGTCGGCGGGGACACCTTCGACTACAGCGTGGCCCGGGACGTGCTGCACGTCAGCGTCACCGACGCGATGGGCCACGGGGTCGCCAGCGCGCTGACCGCCACCCTGGGGGTGGGCAGCCTGCGCAACACCCGCCGCCGGGGGATGCGCCTGACCGCACAGGCCGACGAGGCCAATCGCGCCATCGCCCAGCACGCCAACGTCCGTGGCGCCTACGTGACGGCGGTGCTGGGTCGGATCGACCTGCCCACCGGGCACTGCGAACTGCTCAACGCCGGGCACGTCCCGCCGATCCTGGTCCGCGACGGCCGGGCCACGGCACTGGAACTGCCCGGCAACTTTCCGCTGGGCATGTTCCCCGAGGCGGGCTTCCGCAGCGGGGAGATCGCCCTGCGGCCCGGTGACCGGCTGGTCGTGGTCACCGACGGGATGCGCGAACGCAACGCCGCCGACCTCGACCTGCCGGCCGCCCTGCTCGACATCACGCACCTGCACCCCCGCGAGGCGGTCCGGGCGCTGTCGGACGCGGTGCTGGCCACCGCCGGTCCGGCCCTGGCCGACGACGCGACCATGCTGATCATCGACTGGTACGACGGTCACGGGCCGCGCCGCAGCACCGCCGGCGCGGACACCCGCCGGGCCAGCGTCCCGCCCGGCTGAGGACGGTCACGACACCCGGGCCGCCGCCTCGGCGTCCCGCGCCGTGTCGAAGATGCCGATGACCTGATCGACCGAGGTGATCGACAACACCGTGCGGACCGACCGGCGGACCCCGGCCAGGCCGAGCCAGCCGTCGCGGTCCTGCAGGTCCCGGTAGGCGACCACGAGCGCGCCGAGGCCGCTGGAGTCCATGAACCCGACGCCGCTCAGGTCGACCACCACGACCCGGGCACCGCCCTCCGCCACCTCGCGTAACCGCTCCCGCAACCGGGGGGTGGTGCTCATGTCCAGGTCGCCGGCGACTTCGACCACCGTACCGGCACCCTCCTGGCGGGTCGACATCGTGAATTCCACGCGAACCCCCTTCGTCAAGGCGTACCGGACATCCGATGACGCAGTACGTCGTACCCACGGTGCCAGAAACCGAACGCGAGCGCTCGGGGACGTCCGCCGGGCGGACGGCCCGGGCGTGGCGGGCGGACGACCGGGCGGCGACTCGACGACTGGCGCAAGGACCGGGCCGGCGGCTCCTACGACTGTCGTGACCTGCGCCGTCGGCCCGAGGGCGATTGCGCACGCCTTGCCGCGCAAACATGTACATAACTCACATGAGCGTCTTGACCACCGACTGATCATCGGTACGGTCCTTACTCACGCGGCGCGTTTCTCCCTATAGGACGTCGCGGCTGGCCCTTCGATCGGAAGGCGATACATGACCACTCCCTCAACCCCCAGGGCACGCCGGGGTCGACGATTGCTCGGCCTGACAGCCGCAGGGCTGCTCCTGGTCGGCGTGATCCCCGGCACGGCGTCGGCGGCGGAGCCCGACCCGCGCGTCGGCCTCGGCGCGGGCTGGCTCGACGCACAGTCCGCGATCAGCAACCTCGAACAGGTGGCGCACCGCGACAAGCCGGCCGGATTCGTCGATCCGACCAACCCGGGCAACGGCGGGTACTACAACTCGGACCTCGCCTTCGGCGGCCGGTACGCCTTCCAGGGCAACTACAACGGGTTCACCATCACCGACGTCGCCAATCCGGCCGAGCCCACCCTGGTCACCAGCGTGGTGTGCCCCGGTGGGCAGGGTGACATCTCCGTCCAGGGCAACCTGCTCTTCATGTCGGTCGAGGAGACCCGGGGGCGGGTCGACTGCGGCACGAACCCCAACGTCGGCACCCGGTTCCAGGGCGTGCGGGTCTTCGACATCAGCGACGTGCGCAACCCGGTGCAGGTCGCGGGGGTGCAACTCTGCCGTGGCTCGCACACCCACACGGTGGTGACCGACCCCCGGGACGCCGACAACATCTACATCTACGTCTCCGGTACGGCATCCGTGCGCCCGGCGACCACGATGGAGGGTTGCAACAACAACGCCGCCGACGGGGAGAACCCGTCGCGGTGGCGGATCGACGTCATCAAGGTGCCGGTGGCCGCCCCCCAGAACGCCGCCGTGGTCAACCAGCCGAGGCTGTTCCAGGACCCGAACACGGGCCGGGTCGACGGCCTCCAGAACGGCCCGGTGACGCCCCGGCACCCGTCCGGGTCGACCTGGTCGCCCACGCCGAACACCAACGCCTGCCACGACATCACCGCCTATCCGGAGATCGGCTTGGCGGCCGGCGCGTGCCAGGGCAACGGCATCCTGATCGACATCTCGGACCCGGCGAACCCGAAGCGGATCGACGAGGTGGCCGACCCGAACTTCGCGTACTGGCACTCGGCGACGTTCAACAACGACGGCACCAAGGTGATCTTCACCGACGAGTGGGGTGGCGGCGGCGGGGCCCGTTGCCGCGACACCGACCAGCCGCAGTGGGGCGCCAACGCCATCTTCGACATCGTCGACCGGAAGATGACCTTCGCCAGCTACTACAAGCTGCCGGTGCCCCAGTCGCTCCAGGAGAACTGCGTCGCGCACAACGGCTCGCTGATCCCGGTGCCGGGTCGCGACATCATGATGCAGGCCTGGTACCAGGGCGGCATCTCGGTGTTCGACTTCACCGACTCGGCGCACCCGCGGGAGATCGCGTTCTTCGACCGGGGCCCGGTCAACGCGAACTCGCTCGTGCTGGGTGGCTACTGGTCGGCGTACTGGTACAACGGCAACCTCTACGGCAACGAGATCGCCCGCGGTTTCGACGTGTTCAAGCTGACCCCCAGCGCGCACCTGTCGGCGGCCGAGATCGAGGCCGCCGGCCAGGTGAAGCTGGCCGGGTTCAACGCCCAGGGCCAGCCGAAGATCAGCTGGACGCCGAGCTTCGCGCTCGTCCGCGCCTACCACGACCAACTGGTCCGGGCCGACGCGATCGACCAGTCGTTGAGCGCGGAGGTCGACACGGTCCTGAGCCGGGCCGGGGAGCTCGCCGCCGACGGCAAGCGGTTCGCCGCCGAGGCGCAGCTGCGGACGCTGGCCGACAAGCTCGACGCCGCACCGCACGGGACGCTCCGACAGGCCGTGGTGGACCTCGCGGACACCTTCAACCCCCGGGTCGCCGCGACGGTGGGCCCGGCCGAGCCGACCGGCAGCAACGGCTGGTACACCGGTGACGTCACGCTCACCCTCACCGGCCTGATCGCCGGCATGTGGACCGGCCAGTACTCCGTCGACGACGGTGTCACCTGGGTGGACGTGCCGGCCAGCGGCGCCGCGACGATCAGCGCCGACGTCAGGGGCCCGGTGCGCTACCGGGCCGTCGACGGTGCCGGCAACACCTCGCGGCAGGGCAGCCAGTGGCTCAAGATCGACCGGACCGCGCCCGCCGTGCAGGTGTCCGGGCTCACCGACGGCACGTCGTACGGTGACTCCGGCGCGGTGACGGTGGACTGGACGATCACCGACACCGGCTCCGGGCCCGGCATCAACCCCGACAGCGCGCTGCTGGACGGCAAGCGGGTGGCCCGGGGGGCGACGGTCGCCCTGTCCAGCCTCCCGCTGGGCAGCCACACCCTCGTGGTGACCGCGAAGGACAAGGCGGGTAACACCACCACCCGGTCCGTCACCTTCACCACCACGGCGTCCTTCGCCGACCTCCAGGCTCTCGTCGACGGCTACCGGTCCGCCGGCACCGTCAGCGCGGGCAACGCCGACAAGCTGACCACCAGCCTCGGCAAGGCCGGCGCGGCGGCCTCCGCCGGCCAGCCGGCGGAGGCGGTCACCCACCTGACCACCTTCCTCGACCAGGCCCGTGCCCTCAACGCCGTCGGCGCGCGCAACCTGCTGGTCCGCGACGCCCAGGCGCTGATCGACCAGCTCGACAGGTAACCCGCCCGGTCCGGCCGGACCGACGGGTTGCGCAGAACCGGGGCCTGCCCAGCAATGCTGGGCAGGCCCCGGCCTTCTCATGCACGAGCGGACGTCGCCCCTGGAGGCGGGCCCCGGCCCATGCGGGCCAGGCCGTTCTACGCGGGCCAGGCCGGGGGCGCAGCCCGGTCTGCGCGGGGGCGCGGGCCGGCCTGCACGGGGGCGGGCCGGCCTGCGCGGGGGCGGGCCGGCCTGCGCGGGCCAGGCCGGGGCCGCAGCCGGGCCTGCGCGGGACTGGGCGGTGGCTCAGCCGAGCTTGGCCAGCATCTGCTGCATGCGCTGGATCTCGATGCCCTGGTCGGCGTTCACCTCGCGGGCGAACTGGTCGCTCGCCGGCTCCAGCCCGCCGCCGCCCGCGTACAACTGCTCCACCATGGTCAGTGCGCCCTGGTGGTGGCGGATCATCGCGGTGAGGAAGAGCCGGTCGAACTCCGTACCGCGCGCCTGCTTGAGCTGGTCGAGTTGCGCGGCGGTGAGCATCCCCGGCATGAGCGCGTCGTGCCCCGCGCCGCCGTGCGGGCCGGCGGTCGGCACGTTCCGCTCCGCGAGCCAGCTCCGCATCCGGGCGATCTCGTCGCCCTGCGACACCTCGATCCGCTTGGCGAGCAGCGTCACGTCGGGGCTGGTGGTGCGCCCGGCCAGCAGCGCGGTCATCGCCAGGGCCTGGGTGTGGTGCGGGATCATCCCCTGGATGAACAGGCTGTCGGCGGCGGTGAACCCGGGCGGCGAGACCTGCGCCAGGTCGGTGCTGGACAGTTGCCGGCCCGGCTGGCCGGGCGCTCCCGGCTGCACCACGTGCGACGTCGGCGGTTGGTAGCCCGGGTCGTCCCGACCCGCCCAGAGGATCGCGCCCGCCGCCGTGCCCAGGACGACAGTGGCGACCACACCGGAAACGACCATGCGACGGGGCAGCGGCACGATTCACCTACCAGTCCGGGCTTGAGCTGCGCAGAGTCCATGGGCATAGTGCCTCAACTCCGGCACCCCCACCAGCCCACGAGCCGGTGGAATCAGGCCACCCGGAGCCACTTTTGCTCTTTCATCGAAAAGTTTCCCCGAATCGATCCAAAGTGCTAGCGTCTGCGATCAATCTTTGGTGTGACGAGTTCCATACCGACCCGCCATCGGGAGAAAGTGGCGCGGTCCCTCCCCGGCCGGGCCCACCACCACTGGAGGAACCATGACCACCCCGCACCGGCGTCGCTGGCGTCGCAGACCCGCGCTCGTGGCCGCCGGCACCGCCCTGGCGACCGTCCTCGCCACCGTCCCCGTCACCCCCGCCACCGCCGCGCCCGCCGCCGACCTCCCGCCGCAGGAACCCGGCGTCACCCTGCGCTCGTACGACATGGGCACCCCGCTGTCCGCGCTGTGCACCCTCAAGGCCGCGCAGACACCGAACGTCGACAAGCTGATGCCGCAGGTCAACTGGACCAGCACGGACGACTTCGGGCTCGCCGACCGGTTCATCAGCCACGTCACCGCCAACCTCGCCGCACCAGTCGACGGCACCTACGCCTTCCGCCTGACCAGTGACGACGGCTCCCGACTGTCCATCGGCGACACGGTCGTCGTCGACCACGACGGGTTGCACGGCGAAACCGCCAAGGAGGGGTCGGCCACCCTCACCGCCGGCCTGCACCCGTTGCGGATCGCGCACTTCGACGACGGCGGCGGGCAGGTGCTGCGGCTCGAATGGCGGCCACCGGGCGCCGCCGACTTCATTCTCGTCCCGAACTCCGCGTTGAGCACCGACGCCGGGGTGGTCCGGGTCACCGCGCCGGGCTGGAAGTACTGCGAGGGGGCCACCGACTCGGCCGGCGACGGCCTGCCACTCGACCGGGTGCACCCCGGCTACACCCTCACCGACCTGCGCCCCGACGGATTCCGGCCCCAGGTCACCGGGATGGCGTTCCGCCCCGACGGGGACCTGGTCATGAGCACCTGGGGTGGCACCGACAACGCGACCGGCGAGATCTACCTGGTCGAGGGCGCGACCGGTGCGACCGGCCCCGACCGGGTGACCTACCGCCGGTTCGCCGACGGGCTGCGCGAGCCGCAGGGCGTCGCGGTGGTCGACGACACCGTCTACGTCAGCCAGAAGCACGAGTTGACCGCGCTGCGGGACACCGACGGCGACGGCGTCGCCGACGACCGTCGTACGGTCGCCACCTGGCCCTGGGGCGGCAACTTCCACGAGTTCGCCTTCGGCCTGCTCCACCGGGACGGGTTCTTCCACCTCAACCTGTCGGTCGCGATCAACCAGGGCGGCGCCACCACCGTGCCGCAGCCCGCCCCCCACCGGGGCACCTCGATCAAGGTGAACGCCCGGACCGGCGAGATCACGTACGTCGCCGGTGGCCTGCGCACCCCGAACGGGATCGGCTGGGGGCCGCGCGGCGAGGTCCTCGTCACCGACAACCAGGGTGGCTGGCTGCCCGCGTCCAAGCTGGTCCAGATCCAGCAGGGGGCGTTCTTCAACCACTACACCAGCCCCGACGGGCCGTTCGACGACAAGCCGGTGACCCGGCCGATCGTCTGGCTGCCGCAGAACGAGGTCGGCAACTCACCGTCCACTCCGGTGCTGCTCGCGCAGGGCCCGTACGCCGGGCAGCTCGTCGTCGGTGACGTCACCTACGGCGGCCTGCAACGGGTGTACCTCGACGAGGTCGAGGGGCAGTACCAGGGGGCGGTGTTCCGGCACACGCAGGGCCTGGAGGCCGGCGTCAACGAGGTCGCCCTCGGCCCCGACGGCGCGGTCTACGTCGGCGGCGTGGGTGCCGGCGGCAACTGGGGCCAGGAGGGCAAGCTCAGCTACGGCCTGCAGAAGCTCACCCCCAACGGCACCTCGACGTTCGAGGTCAAGCAGATGCGGGCCACCGCCAACGGGTTCGACCTGGAGTACACCGAGCCGATCTCGGCCGAGACCGCCGGGCGGCTCGCCGAGGCGTACCAGGTGACGCAGTGGCGCTACGGGGCGACCAGCCAGTACGGCGGTCCCAAGCTCGACCTGGAGAAGCTCACCGTGACCCGGGCGGTGCTGGCGGCCAACGGTCGTACCGTCCGGCTGCGCATCCCGGGCCTGAAGGAGAACCGGGTGGTGCACGTCCGCTCCCCGCGCCCGTTCTCCGCCGCCGACGGCGAGCAACTGTGGAACACCGAGGCCTGGTACACGCTCAACGAGATCCCCGGCCGGGTGACCCAGCCGCAGACCTTCTTCGAGGCCGAGGAGGGTCGTACCGTCGGCGTCGGGATGGCCACCGACCACGCCGCCTACTCCGGTGCCGGCTTCGCCGCCGGATTCGCCGACGACGGCTCGTCGACCCGGATCTCCGTCGACGTGCCCGAGGCCGGCAACCACGACCTGGCGATGCGCTTCAGCAACGGCCCCAACCCGTTCTCCGGCCCCAAGCAGCTCAGCCTGTACGTCAACGGCAAGCGGATCGGGCAGACCGTCTTCCCGTCCACCGTCACCTGGGAGGAGTGGAGCACCGTCACCACCAGGGCGCACCTGCGGCGGGGCCGCAACATCGTCGAATACCGTAAGGAGAGCGCGGACTCCGGGCACGTGAACCTCGACGTGCTCGCCGTCCGGCCGCGCGGGGAACGGATCACCCTGTTCGACGGCGGCGACCTCACCGAGTGGCAGCACACCGACGGGCGCGAGCCGGAGTGGACACTCGCCGGCAACACCATGACCGTACGCGGCGGCGACCTGCGCACCGTGCAGGCGTTCGGCGACTTCCGGCTGCACGTGGAGTTCAACCTGCCGCTCTACCCGCCGGAGGTGACCGGGCAGCAGCGCGCCAACAGCGGGGTCTACCTCCAGGACCGTTACGAGATCCAGGTGCTGGACTCGTTCGGCGTCGACCCGCCGCAGAACAACGACTCCGCCGCCATCTACACCCAGAAGGCGCCCGACGTGAACGCGGCCCGACCGCCCCAGACCTGGCAGACGTACGACATCGAGTACCGGCAGGCCCGCTACGACGCGGCCGGCACCAAGGTGGCGAACCCCCGGGTCACCGTGGTGTGGAACGGCGTCACCGTGCACGACGACGTGGAGATCCTGGGACCGACCGGCGGCAGCCGGCCGGAGGGTCCGGCGGCCGGCGCGATCCGGCTCCAGGACCATGGCAACCCGGTCCAGTACCGCAAGATCTGGATCAAGCCGCTCGACGGGTGACCCCGCAGGAGACGCGGCCGGGACCGTTTCGGCGGCCCCGGCCGCGCCGCGTCGCAGGCACGGCTCGTCCTACCGCCCCCGGTGATCGTGGTACGCGGAGAGTCGGTCCCGAAGGGTCTGCCGCTGCGGATCGTTGGTGTCGTCAAGAATGTCGAGGGCCTCCCGACCCCGGCTGGCGGCACTCTCGTGGTCGCCTGTCGCGCTGAGAGCTTCCGCCAGGACAGCGAGGGCCCGCGCCGTACGCACCGGGTCAGCCAGCTCGTCACCGACGGCCCGAGCGAGGGTCGCTTCGGCCAACGCCTCGTGGTGCCGGCCCCGGCGCAGCTGGGCCTCGGCCGAGATGGTGAGGGCGTCACAGCGGATGCTCTCGTCGGTGACCCGGTTGTGCAGATCGAGAGCCATCCGGGTCTGTGCCAGCGCGGTCTCGGGTTGACCGGTGTCCAGCCCCAGCCCGGCGAGCCCGACGTGGTTGAGGCTCTGCCCCCGCAGTGAGCCGATCCGGTCACAGATGGCAAGAGCCTGCTGATAGAGACGGCGGGCCTGCTCGTAGTGCCCGAGCTGACGGTAGGCATCGCCGAGGTGGTACAGGGTTCTTGCTTCACCGGTCGCGTTCCTGGCCGCCCGGCAGTCGGTCAGGACCTGGCGGAAGGTCTCGATGGCGGTGCTGGTCGCGCCGGACCGCAGCTGAACCGAGGCGAGGTTGTGCCGGCAGACCATCTGCAACTCGGTGAAGCCCTTCTCACGGGCGAGTTGCAGCGCCTGCGCGAACAGGGCCCCGGCACGCTGGTGGTCGTGGCGGGTGAAGTAGGTGGTACCGAGGTTGGCGAGCGTCCCCAACCGGCCCAGGTCGTGCCCCTCGACGGTCGCGGCTTCGAGGGCGATCTCCAGCATCTCCCGCATGTCCTCCTGGCTGCCGGACCGGTCGAAGACCTCGTGGACCGTGTCGACGATCTGCCAGGCGTGCCGGTGGAAGCCCTCCGCGGCGGCGCTCCGGACCAGGGCGAGCAGGTTGGTCCGCTCCGCTTCACACCACCGCAGGGCGGCACCGTCGGAGGTGAAGGTCATCGGGGTCACCCCGCCGGGCTCGGGCAGGTCGGGGACGGGTGACCGGTCCGGTTCCAGCCGGCTGACGGCCTGGAAAGCCGTGAGCAGGTACCACTCCCACAGCCGGTGCAACGCCGCCCGCCGCTGTTCGGCCGGCTCGTCCACCCGGGCCCGGTCGGCGGCATACTTGCGCAACAGGTCGTGCATCCGATACCGGCGGACGGTGTCGTGGTTGACCAGGTGCGCCCGGGCCAGTCGGTCGAGGGCACGCTCAGCCTCGGCGGCGTCCACCGATAGCATCGCCGCCGCCGCCTCGACGCCGATGGTGCTGCTCGGGCAGAGGCCGAGGAGGAGGAAAAGTCTCGCGGGCAGCGGGGCGAGCGCGTTGACCGACCAGGCGAAGACCGTCCGCAGGGTCATCTCGTCGGTCTCGTCACCCTCGATGTCGAGCAGCCGGTTCGCCAGTTCGTCGGCCAGGTCGCTCAGTCGCGCCTCGGGCCGGGAGCCGACGTGCTCACCGATGACCCGTAACGCGAGCGGCAGCCCGCCCGACAGCCGGGCCAGCGTCTCCAACGCCGCAGGCTCCGCGTCGGCGCGCTCGGGCCCGATGATCCGGCTGAGCATCCGGTGGCGTTCCGGACCCGACAACGGTGTGACGGTGAGGCTCCGGATGCCGTGTCGGACGCCGAGGCCGCGAAGCCGGATACGGCTGGTCACGATCGTGAGGCTGGTATCGGAGCGGGGAAGGAGCTGCTGCGCCTGGTCGGAGTCGACGACGTTGTCCAGCACCACGAGCATCCGCCGCCCCGCCATCAGCCGGTGGTAGAGAGCGACGCGTCGGTCCGGGTCGTCGGGTACCCGGTCGGCCGGAACACCGAGGGCGACCAGAAAGCGGCGCAGCGCCTCCTGCGGACGTACCGGCGACACCGGGCCGTGCGCCTCCGCGTTGAGGCACAGCTGCCCCTCGGGAAACCAGCTCTGCCGGCGGTGTCCCCAGTGTCCGGCAAGGGTCGTCTTGCCCACCCCGGGCATCCCGGTCAGCACGAC
Source organism: Micromonospora matsumotoense (assembly GCF_900091525.1). Lineage (GTDB taxonomy): Bacteria > Actinomycetota > Actinomycetes > Mycobacteriales > Micromonosporaceae > Micromonospora > Micromonospora matsumotoensis. The sequence continues at coordinate 340,587 of NZ_FMCU01000005.1, read as the reverse complement.
CACCTTTGCCTTACCACCGTCGGCAGCGAGGGCGTCCAACTCGTCCAGCAGCCCGGTGTTCCCGGTGTAGTCGGGCACGTCGTTCGGCAACTGCCGGGGCACCGGCACCGCCGCCCCGTCCACAGCGGCAAGGTGGTTTCTGGCCGGCGCACCGGGCAGGAGATCCGCGACGTCCAGCACAGGGTCAGTGCGCATCGTCCGGCGATAGCGGCGACGGTAGGCCATCAGAAAGTCGTGCGCATCGTAGGTACGACCGGCCGCGTTCAGGGCGGTGGCCCACAATCGGGCCAGGCCCTCGTCGAGCGGGTTCTCGATCAGCATCGGCTCCAGTCGGGTCAACACGCGGTTGTGTTGCCCGGTGGACAACTCGCTCTCCGCCAAGAGCTTCGCTGCCCTGAATTGCTTCTCCCGCATATCCCGCCGAAGGTGTTCGCACCGCGCGCCACGCAGGTCGGCAAGGGGGTCGTCCCGCCACAACTCGATCGCTCTGCTGAGCAGGGCGACACACCGATCATGTTGATCCCGACCAATTGCCTGCTGCGCCTCGGCGGTCAATCGCAGGAAGCGGTGGTAGTCAACCAACTCCGGATCAACGGTCAGCCGATAGGCGCCGGTTCCGGGCACCCGTACCAGGGCGTCCTGTAGGCCGACGGTTCGCAGGACCGCCCGCAACCGACTGGCCAGCGTGTAGAGCAGCGGGCGGCGGGCGTCGACACCGGAGCCCTGCCATAGAAATTCCACGATCGTCTCGATCCGTACCGGATCTCCGGCGTGATAGAGAAGGATGGCGAGCAGGCCGCGTTGCTTCGCCGCACCCAGCGGGATCGACCGCCCCTCGACTGTGAGTTCGGTAGGACCCAGAATCGAGAACTCCATCAGCACCGCCCCCGCATATTCTTGATCGACACCTGACTATTTAATTCTTGTTCCATCCGAGCAAGGTCATCAGATATTTCTACGTAGAGTCCAAAATCAGACATTCCACTTCCCAGCTCACTGCAAGGCCACTGCAAGGCGATCGGCAAGGTGATCCGCAACCAGCTCCTCGACGCTGAATCCCGTCCACATTCAGTGCAGGAGGGACACCAATGACGTCGCTGGAATGGCCATCCACCCCCGTCGGCATCGACGCCAACCGTTGGGTAAGCCGGGCGGGCTGCCGGACGGTGCTCGTGGTGACCCATACGATCGCGAGCTGCCAGCGGTTGCTGGACGTGGTCGAGTACGTCGAGAGCGACCCCCGGGTGCAGTTGGTCTTCACCGTGGCGCCGGACGTCTTCAACCATCAGGTGAAGGGGTTCCTCGACCGGCTGGGCGCGTTCGTCCTGCCCTGGCACCAGGCTGTCCGGGAGCGCTTCGACCTCGGCATCGCCGCCGCCTACGGCGGACTGCACCAACTGCACGCGCCCCTACTGGTGATGGCCCACGGCGCCGGACACGGCAAACGGGTGAGACCCGGGCCGTACGGCGGACCGGTGCTCGCGGACCCGCCGGTGTACGGCCTCGACGCGCAGCGGCTGACCCATGGCGGGCGGGTGCTCCCGACCGCCCTCGCCCTCTCCCACGACCACGAGCTGGACGTGCTGCGCCGACAGTGCCCGGAAGCGGTCGAGGCGGCGGTGGTCGTCGGCGACCCCTGCATCGACCGGCTCGTCGCCAGCCTTCCCTGGCGACCGGATTACCGACGCCGCATGGGGGTGGACGAGCAGCACGAACTCGTCGTGGTCTCCTCCACCTGGGGTCGGGACGGCGTCTTCGGGCACTGGCCCGATCTGCTTCCACAGTTGATGGCGCAGCTACCACCGGACCGGTACCGGGTCGCCGCGCTGCTGCACCCGGCGGTCTGGGACGCACACGGACACCGCCAGATCCGGGCCTGGCTCCGCGACTGCCTCGACGTCGGGTTGCTGCTGCCCGATCCGACCGAGGACTGGCGCGGACCGGTGGTCGCCGCCGACCACGTCATCGGCGACCACGGTTCCGTCAGCGCCTATGCCGCCGCGATCGGACGACGGGTCCTGTTGCTACCCGGGCTGCGCTCACTGCCCGCCGCCGGCACGCCCCAGCATCTGCTCGACGCCACCGCCGCCCGACTGGACCCACACCGCCCGCTGGCACCCCAACTCGCCCCGGCCGGCGAGATCGACCAGCAGGCGGTGATGGCCGCGCTGACCGGCCGGCCGGGGGAGGCCGGCGTGCTGTTACGGCGCACCATGTACCGCCTGCTCCGACTCATCGAACCCGGCCGGCACCGGCAGAGCGGCCCGGTGCCGGTGCCGCAACCGAATTGTGGGAGGGTCGGCCATGACCTCGCCAGCTGAAGCCGTCGTCGTGGCGCTCCTGACCGGTCGGCCGGCACCCCGCTCGGCGCGGCTGGCCGACGTCGTGGTGACCGTCATCGACTCCGAGAACCCGGCCGAGGTCGGCGCGAGCCTCCTCACGGTGTACCCCGGGCTGGCCCTCGCCGTCGTCGGCACCTCGTCGGGCGACGTCGCCGTCGGCGTACGCAACGGCCCACCGCTGCGCCTCGGCCGGTTGGCCGCCACCGGCCCACCGACCGTCGGACTGCTCACCGCCACGGCTCAACTGCTCCACGCCCGCTGGGTCGCCGGAACCCTGTACCACCAGCGCACCATCCTGGACGCGCTACTGCTCGCCCACGCCGCCGGCCAGTTCGTCGAGCCGACGGAGCACGTCGGGCAGCCGGGGCGAGTCGAGCGCGGTGAAGACATCGGCGGCCTCCCGGAAGTGCCGGCGGGCGGCCTCGACGTCGCCGCGTCGCCCGGCGACGCGGCCGAGCAGGTACACCGCCTCTGCCCGCTCGCTGTCCGTGCCGAGTTCGGCCATCCGCACTGCCGCCTCGGTGGCGGACTTCTCGGCGGCGTCCAGGTCACCGGTGCCGAGGTGGGCATCAGCCAGCGCAACCAGCACCCGGGCGGTGTTGTAGGGGTCGACCTCGGCCAGCTCGGCGAAGATCCCCCCGGCCTCCACTAGCAGCGGTAGCGCGTCGGTCGGCCGGCCGGTCTGGGTCCGGAGCATGCCCAGGTTGAGACAGGACAGCCCCACGCTCCGCACGTCCGGCAGCGCCCGCCGTTCGGTCAGGACCCGGGCGTACGCCTCCGCCGCGAGTTCCTCCCGGCCGGTCTCGGCGTAGAGGGTGGCCAACCCCTCCTCCGCGTCGATCACACCCTGAACGTCGCCCGCCTGCCGATACCGGTCGACCGCCGCCCGCCCGTGCCGCTCGGCCGCCTCCTGGTCACCGACGTGGCCACACGCCCGGCTCAGCCGCTTGAGCATGTCCGCCTCGGCCCACACGTTCCCCCAGGCCCGGGCGGCCTGCACCCCGCGCTCGTCGATCTCCAGCCGGTCCCGGTAGTTCTTCACATAGAGCAGCAGGGGCCACATCACGTCGCTGAGCTGCCAGGCCAGCTCGTGGTGGCCCAGGCCGAGGGCTACCCGGCCGGCCTCCATCAGGTTGCTCTGCTCCCGCTCCAACCAGCCGAGCGCAGCGGCCCGGTCGGAGAACTCGGGTGGCCCCGCAAAGGTCCGTTGATAGCTGTACGGCAGCCGCCGTCGGTAGGGGGTCACCACCAGGTCCGCGCGGTGGGCAGCGGCAAGGTAGAACTCCAGCATCGTGCGTACCGTCGCCTGCCGACTGTCCTGCGGGTCATGCTGCTCCGCCAGCTCACGGGCATGCAGTTGGATCAGGTCGTGGTACCTGAATCGATCCTCGGCGACCTCCTCCAGCAAACTCGCGTCCAGCAGCTCGCCCACCACCGCACCGACCCGGGGCACCTGGTCCCGATCCGGCCCGACCACTGCCGTGATCAGATCCATGCCGAACTCCGTCCCCGGGTGCAGGGCCAGCCTCCGGTACAACGCCGACGCCTCCGACGTCAGCGCCTGGTACGAGAAATTGAACATCGTTCTGATCGACATACCGTCCTCCAACGACAGGCCGACCAGTCGCTGTGCCTCGTCGGCCAACTCGGCGACCATCCGGCGAACTGTCAACTTGGGACGGGAGGCCAGTCGCCCCGCCGCCACCAGGAGCGCGACGGGCAAGCCGCCGCAGATTCCCGCCAACTCCTCGGCCGGCTCGGACTCCCTGAGAATCCGCTCCCGGCCCACCGCCCGGCCCAACAACTCGACCGCCTGCCGGGCCGACAACGGACCCACGTCGAGCAGCCGCGCACCCTCGGGCAGCAACCCGGTCAACCGGCGGCGGCTGGTCACCAGGACCACCGCCGACGTCGAAGCGGGCAACAACGGCCTGACCTGACCCGCCGAGAAGGCGTCGTCCAGCAGCACCAACAGGGACTTGTTCGCGGTCACCGTGCGGTACAGCGCGACCTGCTCGGCCAGGTCCAGCGGAATCCGGTCCGGCGCCACCCCCAAGGCCCGCAGGAGGGCCGCCAGCGCCACCCCCGGGTCCAACGGCTGATCATCACTGAACCCGCGCAGCCCGACGTACAGCTGCCCGTCAGGGAAACTGGCCTGCCTGCCGTGGGCCCACTGCCTCGCCAGGGCCGATTTACCCACGCCACTCGGCCCACACAGCACGGCGACGACATTTCCCCCCTGATCGAGAAGGTCGTCCAACTCCGACAGCTCACGCCCCCGGTCGGTGAAATTCGGCGACGGGGTAGGTAGCTGTCGGGGGATCGGCAGACGCTCCACGGCACCACCGATGAAATGCACTCCGCCGTGAATGGCACCGGCCTGGACACTCAGGCCGGTCACGCTTCCCGACTGCTCGTTCGAGGTGCCGAACGGCAGCACGCTTTCGGCTCCGTAGGAATTCTGTGCCAATCGTCCGCGCCCCCACCCGCCCCGCCGCAAATCCCATCGGTGGGAGCTAGAAAACGATGTCCCCCCGCACGTCGCGGGCCTGCACCACTTTCTCGGCTGTCCCGCTGAAGTGGTTGGCCACCTGCCCCTGAGCAGCGATGATGCTCGGTCCAGCGAGCCGGTGCCATTCACTCTTGAGAGCCGTGGCGAATTGCGGGTCGCGAGCCATCACCTCAGCCAGGGCCGAGGCAAGCGCGGTTTGCCGCCACTGCTCCTCCGGATGTTCCACCGCACCGTCGAGCACTACCGACTCCCGGGTGCCCGCACCGAACCGGTCGCGGACCAGACGGAACAAGGAAGCGATCGCCTCCCGAGCCCCTGCTCCGAACGCCTCGGCACCCTTGGTCGCCAGCGCCGTCGCGACCGCGAGGGCTATTTGCTCCTCCACGCCCGACCTCCCACGATTCAGACATAGATGATTCGCGTTGCCGTTGCTGGCGAGCCTAGCGCGCTGGGGCAACGCCTTCGAGGCACTCCCGCCAGATAGGGAGACCCACTAGAAACATATTTCCCCATTTTTTGTACATCAATGCATAACAGTATTTTACTCATTTTAATTACCAATAAAAGGGATATGTTGGACAATAGCCTTAAAGTGAGGGCTCTTCCCTTTCATGTTCAATGCCCTCTAGGATCTTGCTTCATGTTCAGCCTCTGGGTCATGGGATTCGCGGTCGCCCTTGACCTTCTCGCCGCCGCCTCTTCACTCCACCTTTTGGAGTCGCTGAACGACTCCATCCTTGCCGTCATCACCTCTCACTGCGCAGGTTGGGGTGATCTGGCAATGTCCGTCCTCTGGCTTAAATGGGTCGCCTAATCTCACTCAACGTGTAAATAGCCAACGCGTTACGTGTGCGCCGCTGGATTCCCATCCGCGGCGCACACGCCGCCCCGGTCAGCGCACTGTGTTCAGCAGGCCGCCTGCCTGGAAGGACCTGGGGAACGGCAGAATCACAGGCCGGTCGTCGTGCGGTCGCGCAGGTGGGACAGCGGTGCGTGCGGTGGACGCCACTCCAGCAACAGCGCCGTCGCGTCGTCGTCGAGCTGTCCCGACTGGTAGGCGACCACCGCGCGCACCAGCCGGCGCATCGTCTCCGGGGTGGCCAGCTGGTCGTTGAGGGCCCGGTTGACGAAGTCGACGAGACGCGTCAACCCGAACCGCTCCCCGTCGACGCCACGCGCGTCGGTGATGCCGTCGGTGTAGGCGAGGATGCGGTCGCCCGGGTGCAGCTCCTCCTCGTACACCTCGGGGCGGTGGGTCGCCAGGTGGCCCAGGCCGAGCGGGAGCGCGGTCGGGCCCGGCAGCTCCCGGATCGCCTTGCCGTCGCGCAGCAGCAACGCGCCCGGGTGACCGGCGTTGATCACTCGGAGCCGGCCGGTGCTCCGCTCCAGCTCGACCAGGAGCGCCGTGGCGAACATGTGCGGGTGCTCGGAGCGCACCCACCTGTCGATGCTGGTCGCCGTGTCGACCAGGTCGAGGCCACAGCGGCGCGCGTTGCGGTAGGCGCTCACCACCAGGGAGGCCAGGGTGCTCGCCTTGATGCCGTGCCCGCAGGTGTCGAACAGCCCGACGCTGAGCACGTCACCGTTGAGCGCGTAGTCGAAGATGTCCCCGCCGACGTCGTAGCACGGTTCGAGGATGGTGGTGAGCAGCATGTCGTCGGTGGCGAAGGTCAACGGAGGCAGCAGGCCCCAGACGATCTCGGCGGCGACCTGCATCGGCAGCCGACGCCGCAGCCGCTCGACCACATCGCCGTACGGTCGGCGGTTCACCACGAGTTGCGCGACGCAGGTCGCCAACTCCCAGGCCGCCTCGTTCATCGCCGGGTCCCCGGCGGCCGACGAGACGATCTCCAGCACGCCCATCCGCTCGCACCCGACCAGCAGTGGGACCCAGATCCGGTCCGGGCTGTCGGCCGCGCGTTGCACGTCGAGACCGGTGAACGCCCGACCGGCGAGGGTCGTCTCGATCGGCAGCGCCTCGCGGTCCAGGCCGGCATCGAGCAGCGGTACGAGGCTGGCCTGCTGGTAGTCCGCCAGGTAGATCACGATCTCGGTGGCGTCAACGGCCGGCGCGGCCCGGTTCACCAGCAGAGGCAGGTCGTCCGGCCCACCGCGAGGCGCGGCGAGCTGGAGCCAACGCACCGCGTCACCCGCGTCGACCAATCTGAACCTCCCCCACGTCTCCCCCACCGTAGGAGGCGCACGGGAAACCCGCCACCACCTGATTCGGGGATACGGCGGGCAGGAAGAATGACGGTGGCGGACATCTCCGTCCGCGCGTACCAAGGAGGCAGCGTCATGGTCGTCGCAGGGCTCATCCTGGCCGGCATCGCCGGCCTCATCCACGTCTACATCTTCTACCTGGAGTCCGTCGTCTGGACGACCGCCCGCGCCCGCGCGGTCTTCGGCACCAGCCGCGAGGAGGCGGAGACGACCCGGCAGCTCGCCTTCAACCAGGGCTTCTACAACCTCTTCCTGGCCGTCGCGATCGTCGTTGGCATCGTCGCCTACGCCGTCGGCGCGCACACCGTCGGCGCGACCCTGGTCTTCGTCGGCGCCGGTTCGATGGTCGCCGCCGGCCTGGTGCTGCTGATCTCGGCACCCACGAAGGCGAGCGCCGCGCTCAAGCAGCTCGTCCCCCCGCTCCTGGCCGTCGTCGCCCTGGCGATCGGGCTCAGCCTCGGATAGGAAGGGGGACAGCGACGCTCGGTGATGTCTTCGTACGATGCTGCCTTACGTACGACTGACAGGAGCGCTCCATGTCCTCTGCACGCCCACGGAGCGGGCCAGCGGGACGGACTTCGTCGCCTGCGACGCCTTCCTCGCCCGGGGCAACCTGGTGTCGTCCGTGATGGTGATCCGGGGGTCGAGCCGCAAGAGCAACACCGACGGTCTGGTGGTCGTCGGGGCGGTGGCGGCCGAGGCGCTCGGCCGGGGCGCGGCCTGAGAGCGGCGCGGCCACTCAGGGCCGCCGGTGACGGTCTGACCGCCGCCGGTCAGGGTGGTCACGTCGGTGCCGACGGAGAGGTTCTGCACCACGCCGCCGAGCATCAGCACGAGCGCGCCGAGCACCGCCACCGGCAGCAGCACCCGCAGCGTGATCCGGACCAGGTCCACCCAGAAGTCGCCCAGTTCGCCGGTACGGCTGCGGGCGAACCCCCGGACCAGGGCCACCGCCACCGCGATGCCCACCGCGGCGGAGAGGAAGTTCTGCACCGCCAGCCCGGCCATCTGCACCAGGTGGCCCATGGTCGACTCACCCGGGTACCACTGCCAGTTCGTGTTGGTCACGAACGACACGGCGGTGTTCCAGGCGCCGTGCGGACCGACCGGGCCGAAGCCCAGCGACAGCCACAGGTGGTCCTGCCACCGCGGGAAGGCGTGGAGGAACAGGACCGAGACGGCGGAGAAGGCCGGCAGGCTGCGGGCGTAGACGCCCCACGACTGCTCGGCGGCCGGGTTCACCCCGACCAGCCGGACCACCCCGCGCTCGACCCGGGACTGCCGGGTGCCGGCGACCACCCGGTAGATCTGGTCGCCGACCGGGCGGTACGCGGCGACCAGCGCCACCACGAGGGACAACACGAAGACGACACCGGCTGTCGTCGTACCCGGGGTGGCCATGGGTGTCATGACAGTGGCCGTGGTCATCAGAAGCGCTCCGGGAACAGCGGCGCGACGACCATGAACACCGCCAGACCGATCGCCAGCACCAGGCCGACGGCGTTGACGGCGTTCACCGCTTCTCCACGCCCCTCACCACGAGGGCGAGCGCCGCGAACAGCACCACCGTCACCAGCACGAACACCACGTCAGACACGCGGACTCCCTCCACCGGACCCGAACGCCGTGACCGCCTTCCGGCCACGCCGGGCAATCACCACGCGCTGTCGTCCGATGGGGCAGGGTCCATAACGCGACCGTGACGGGCAGCCACGGTTTCTTGACGTGTTCTTCACGCCGACCGGCGGACCGGTGACGGCGGTCACGGTGTGCTGCCCGATCCGCCGGTCCGGCGCGACGGACGCCTTCCGGACCGGTTCCCGGGCGCGGCTCGGAGCACGAGGGCGGTGGGACGCGGTGATCAGGCCGACCGACGAGGTCGGCCGCGAGGAGGCGGCCCGGTACACGCGGGCGGGCGGTACGCACGGCCGCGAGAAGCTGGCCCGGTACACGCGGGCGGGTGGCCCGCGCGGTCGTACCCGCCGGGTCAGCGGCGGATCGCCCGCCGGATCGACTCGGGTACCCGCCGGGCCACCGCCCGGCGCAGCCGGAAGCGCAGGCTGTCCTGGTGCGCCACGGCGACCGGGCGGGCACCGTCGGCGGTGCAGCGGAAGGCCACCGGCAGGGCGGCGTCCTCGGTCCAGCCACAGCAGGTGACCCGGGCCTTCAGGTCCCAGGTGCCCCTGCTCCGGCCGCCGTTGAGCGCGCCGACGTCGAGCCGGGCGGTGCCGTGCTGGACCAGCCGCAGCGTGCCGTCGCCCGCCGGGACCAGCTCGACGGTGCCGGTGACCGGCACGAAGAACTCCTCCCGGGTGTCCCGCCGCCGGGCGATGACGTCGAGCTTGGACTGCTTGATCCGGCTCGTCGCGTCCCGCAGGTCGGCCGGCACGTCGTCGACCGGCATCACCAGCAGCCGCTGCTCACCGTCGGCGGTGAGGACGAGCGGCTGATCGCCGAAGAACAGCTCGGCGGTGAGGGTGACGGTCAGGGTGCTGCCGTCCTGCACGACCCGTTGCACGGTGGGGGCCGCCCGGACGGCCGCCTCCCACTGGGCGAGCCGACGCAGGTCGGGGGTGCGCCCCTCCTCGATGAGCCGGGAGATGATCCGTTGCAGCGGCGGCAGACCGGCGGCGACGCCCGGGGCGAACCGGTCCCGGATCACCCGCTGCGCCTCGCCGACCAACTGGTCCACCCAGTCGGCGGGCGCGTCGAGCAACCGCCGGCCGCGCAGCCGGGAGACCATCTCGTTGCGCAGCCACCGCCGGTGCAGCCGGTCCCGCAGCGGGCCGGGCTCGGTGTGCGCGTCGACGATGTCGAGCGCCTCGCGCAGGTTGACGAAGTATCCGGCCGGCTCCAGCGCGGTGGCCGTGACGTTGCCGGCGTCGACCCGCCGCTGGTGGTGGTAGCAGACGTAGTCGGCCAGCACGCAGGTGCGCCGGGACAGGAAGAAGGCCCGGGTGACCAGGACGTGGTCCTCCAGCCGCCGCTTGCCCTCCGGGAAGCGCAGGTCGTGCGCGACGAGGAAGGAGCGCCGGAACAGCTTGTGCGCGGTCAGGCTGTCGATCAGCGGCGTGTTCTCCAGGGTGGCGTCGAACCGGTTGCGCCGGAACAGCTCGCGCGGCACCGAACGGCGGTGCCCGGCCATCTTGCCGACCACCAGGTCCGCGTCGTGGGCGGTGGCGCAGGCGTACAGGCGTTCCAGCGCCTCCTCGCCGAACCAGTCGTCGTCGTCGGCGAAGAAGACGTACTCGCCCCGGGCGTGTTGGACGCCGAGGTTGCGGGGGCGTGACGGCCAGCCGGAGTTGTCGATGTGCAGCACCCGGAAGTGCGGGTGGGCGGCAGCCAGTTCGTCGAGCCGGGCGCCGGTCGAGTCGGTGGAGCCGTCGTCGACGAACATGACCTCGAACTCGCCGGCCGGCAGTGACTGGCTCAGCAACGAGGTGACGAGCTTCTCGATGTGCGGTCCGGAGTTGTACGCCGGGACCACGACGGTCACCTTGGGGGCATTCGTACTGGCGGTCATGGCTCTTCCTGAGGCGGTCCGCGAGCCGGCGCGGGGATGCGCCCAACCGTGCGGACGGGCACCCGTTAGCGGGGCGTTCCGTCGCCGACATGGCCCGTTCAGTTTGCGGACTTTACGCGACCGCAAGGGCTGACGCAGGCCCCGAATCGGATGATTTCTCGATCCTCGGCGCGGTGGCGCAGGGCGACCCGTTCCCGCCTGGCACACCACCTTCGACAGTGGCCCGAACCACACTCCACCCGGCACCGGGCCGGGGCCCCGGGTCACCGCGCAGCGGGCTCCGACGTGGGCTTGTGCGGTGGCGCGTTCCGGTGCGCCCGAAAGGACGAATCCCCGACAGCGGGCCGGGCATAGGTGACCGCTACGCAGGGTAAACCGAGATCATGGCACCGCTTCTCACCTCGCCGCCCCCGCCTGAGGCCATCGAGTTGCGCCGGTGGGAACTGGCCGATCCCGCCGGCCTGCGGGCCCTGCGGGCCTCCCTGCACGAGGCCGTCACCGGTGAGGAGCTCCTCGACGGGCAGAGCCTCGACGAGGTCCCCGAGTTGATCGCCCTGGTCGCCACCGAACTGGCCACGAATGCCCTCAAACACGGCATCCCGCCCACGGTCATTCGGCTGCTCACCATCGACGAGTCGCTCATCCTCGACGTCGCCGACCACGACCTCAGCACCATCCCCGAATTGTCCGACACCCGGCCGATGGGGGCCGGCGGCCGGGGACTCCAGATCGCCATGGCGGTCTCCCTGGAGGTCGGCTGGTACGCCACCGACCGCACCAAGAACATCTGGGCCTCCTTCCCCCGCCGCTGACCCGGCCGCACGGGACGTCCGCCCTGGCCCGCCGGCCGGCGCTGATCGCCTGCAGGGGGCCGATGTTGCGGTGTCCGATCGCTCAGAACACCGCAACATCGGCCCACCTGAGTTGATCAGCGCCCGGCTCAGACACGCTCAGCCCTGTCCGGTCGACGTCGGCCGTGCCCCGCTCGGCTCGGGGCCGGCGCGCTCGGGCTCGGGCTCGGCGGGAGGGGTCAGTCGCCGGCCGGGATCGGGTCGTCGTATTCGCCGGCGGGGCCGGTGAACAGGGTGCCACCCGCCATCGGCCAGGCGTTCGGCCGGCAGCCGTGCAGGCCGAGGGTCTGCTGCTGCATCACCGGCGCCGGCCCGCCCGCTGCCGGGCACCGCTCGTGACCCCGGCCCAGCCGGTGCCCCACCTCGTGGTTCAGCACGTACGACCGGTAGGTGGCGAGGTCGCCGCGGAAGTCCGGTACGCCCCGTGCCCAGCGCGCCACGTTGATCACGACCCGGTCGCCGTTGCGGCAGGAGGTGTACCGGTCCGAGGGGTCCCCGCACAGCTCACCCCGGGTGACCGGGGTGGTCAGCAGCACGGTGAAGTCGGCCGGGCTGTCGGCACCGACCCGTTGCAACCGCCACCGGCCGTCGGCGGTCCAGCCCCGGCGATCGGCGAGCACCACCGCCACCTCCCGGCCGAACCGCTCCGGGTCGACGGCGTCGATGCCGCCCTCCACCGCCACCCGGTAGCGCAGCAGTTGGCCGTCCCGCCCGGCGACCGCGCCCTGGGCGGTCGCCGTCCGCCAGGTGCCGGTCCCCCGTTGTGGATAGCGCAGCGCCGCCGGGGCGGGCGCGGCGGCGGACCCGAGCGGGACGGGCGCCTCCGCCCGGGTCGGCACGGGCGGCACCGCGGCGGCGGGCGGCCGGACCGGCTCCCGCCGGACGTCACCGATGAGAGCGCCCAGGTCGACGCCCTGCCGCTGGGCCACCACCGCACCGCCGGCAGCCAGCCCAGCCACCACCAGCACCACCGTCAGGACACCGGCCGGGGTCACGCCCCGGCGTCGCCCCCGGTGCCGGCCCCGGTCGGTGGCCTCGCTCACCGTCAGGGTGCTCACCGTTCGCCTCCCCCGTCCACCTCGGTCCACTCCAGGCAGGAGTACGGGCGCGAGGCGCGTACGGATGAGTGCCCGGGAGGAGCAATCCGGGCCCGGGTACCGTTGCCGGGCAGACACTCCCGACGATCCGGACACCTTCCGGCCGTCACCCCCCGAGGAAGGACCACCCGTGCCGGACGCCGATGCCCTCATCACCGCCGCGGTCGCGGCGGTGCGCGGCACCGACGTACGCGATGCGGAGCGGAAGCTGGACCGGCTCGTGGTCGGCGGTGACGGTGGCCGGCCGACGCCCGACGGCCCGGCAACGGTGGACGCCGCGCTGCTCGGCCGGCTGGTGGCCGCCCTGGGCCGGCTCTGGCCACGGGGCTGGCAGCCGGCCGACGTGGCCCGGATCGTGACCCGTCGGCTGGGCGCACGCCCGGGGCGGCTGGTCGCCGAGGCCCTCGCCGCCGACCGGGCGGCCCAGCCCGGCCCGGTGCCGCCGTGGTGGGACGACCAGTTGGCCGGCCTGGACGCCCGGGTCCACGGCGATGACGACGCCGGGTGGCTGAGCGGTTGGACGACCCGGGAGGGTACGGACCGGATCACCGCCCTGCGCGACGCGATCGAGGTGCTGGCGCTGCTGGCCGGCCTGCCGCCGGTCGCGGTGCTCCGGCCCCCGCCCGGCGGCGTCGGTGGCCCGGCCACGACCGCGCCGGGCGGGCCGAGCGGGTCCCGGGTGCTCGACCGGGTACGGGCGTTGCTGGCCAAGGCGGAGTCCACCACCTTCCCGGCCGAGGCGGAGGCGTTCACCGGCAAGGCGCAGGAGCTGATCGCCCGGCACAGCCTGGAACGGGCCCTGGTCGAGGCGACCGCCGCCCACCCGGACCGGCCCGGCGGTGTCCGGATCAGCACCGACGCCCCGTACGCGGGCGCGAAGGCGTTGCTGGTGCAGGAGGTGGCGGCGGCGAACCGGTGCGAGTCGGTCTGGTCGGACGATCTCGGTTTCGCCACCGTGCTCGGCTTCCCCGCCGACCTGGAGGCCGTCGAACTGCTGCACACCTCACTGCTGGTGCAGGCCACCGCCGCCATGCTGCGCGGACGCCGGGAGCGTCAGGGCGGCGGCCGACGCACCAAGGCGTACGACGAGGCTTTCCTGCACGCCTTCGCCCGGCGCATCGGGGAGCGGCTGCGGACCGCGACCGACGAGGCGAACCGGCAGGCGGCGGAGGCCGCCGGGCCGGAGCGGCTGCTGCCGGTGCTCGCCGCCCGCTCCGGCGCGGTGCGGGAGCGGATGGACACCCTCTTCCCCGGCGTCACCCGGGCCCGGTTGACCGTGCGGGACGCCGAGGGTTGGCAGTCCGGCACCTCCGCCGCCGATCGTGCCCTGCTCGCCGGCACCGCCCCACCGACCCGGTCGCTGCCCGGCCGACGCTGACCCCGGCGGTCTTCCCACCCCGCCCGGGTATCCGCGCCCGGCCTGCTGCGCCCGCGTGTCCGCGCCCGGCCTGCTGCGACCGACCGGGCGGAGCGGCCGGGGCCCGGGCCGGCTCAGACGTGGCAGTCGCGGGTGAGCCGGGGCGGGATCTCGACGAACTCGCTGCCCATCCAGCTCGCCGGGCTCTTGGCCGCCGCACCGTTCTCGATCTTGGTGGCGGTCTCGTTCACCAGCTTCTTGATCCGGGCGTCCTTGGCCTTGCGGGCCTGCTCACGGACGTCGTCGGCGAGTCGGCTCAGCCGCCCCTTGAGCTTGCCGTTGAGCTGTTCCGGGGTGAGTTCCTCCCGGGTCGCGTCGGCCGAGTCGGCGGCGATCTGCCGACTGCCGTCGATGATCAGCTGGTCGACGGCGCGGCAGACCTGCGCGGTGTTCGCGGCGGTGCCGGCGGTCGGGGTGGTGGTGGCGGTCGCGGTGCTCGTCACCGGGTCGGGCGTGGCCTCCCCGGTGGGAGCGCCGGCGGCGCTGGTCGGCGTGCCGGGCACGGCGTCGGTGTCGCTCCCGTCGTCCGAGCAGCCGGTCGCGAGGACGGCGAGGACTGCGAGGGTGAGCGCGGTGGCGGAGCTACGGTGCATCGACTTCCCCGTTTCGATGGGTCGGGCGGTACCGCGGAGTGGTGTCGTGCGGTACCACGGACACGATGCCGCACGGCCCGCCCGGCCGACTTTTCACCCCCGACACGCCTCACGCCGGGCCGACGAGGTCGGTCCGGCGTGACGGGTGGCGCGGTCAGCTCTTGAAAGCGTCCTTGACCTTCTCGGCGGCCTGCTTGAGGCTGGACTTGGCCTGGTCGTTGCGACCCTCGGCCTCCAGGCGCTCGTTGTCGGTCACCCGACCCACGCCCTCCTTGACCTTGCCGGCGGTGTTCTCGGTCGTGTTTTCGATCTTGTCGTCGAACCCCATGAGAGCCTCCCGTATAAGCATTTCTTCCAACGCCCCTCAACTACCCCCACCCCCCATACCCAAAACACCGCACCCCCGCTTCAGCGCGTTGATCAAGAGGTTTGCGTCACCCTTTCCCGCAGAACTGACGTAAACCTCTTGATCAACGCGGCTGGTCGGCGGGGAGGGTGACGGAGGAGAAGCGGCGGAGGCGGAGGCTGTTGGCCACCACGAAGACCGAGGAGAAGGCCATCGCCGCGCCGGCGATCATCGGGTTGAGCAGGCCGGCGGCGGCCAGTGGGAGGGCCGCCACGTTGTAGGCGAACGCCCAGAACAGGTTGCCCTTGATCACCGCGAGGGTGCGCCGGGAGAGCCGGATGGCGTCCACCGCGGCGGTCAGGTCACCCCGGACCAGGGTCAGGTCGGACGCCTCGATCGCCACGTCGGTGCCGGTACCCATGGCCAACCCCAGGTCGGCCTGGGCCAGGGCCGGGGCGTCGTTGATCCCGTCGCCGACCATGGCGACCGTCCGGCCCTGCGCCTGGAGCCGGCGGACGACCTCCACCTTGTCGGCCGGCAGCACCTCGGCGGTCACCTGGTCGATGCCCACCTCGGCGGCCACCGCCCGGGCGACGGTGACGTTGTCCCCGGTGAGCAGCACCGGAGTGAGGCCCAACTCCCGCAGGCCGGCGATCGCCGCCCGGCTGGTGGGCCGGACCACGTCGGCGACCGCGAGGACGCCCCGGGCCCGCCCGGACCAGCCCGCCACCACCGCCGTACGACCGGCGGCCTCCGCCTCGGCCACCGCCCGCACGACCTCCCCGGGTACGTCCAGACCCCGCTCGCGGAGCAGCCCCGGTCGCCCGACGACGATCTCGTGGCCGTCGACGGTGCCGGTGACGCCCAACCCCTCGGCGGCGGCGAACCCGGTGACCGGCGGCAGCACGCCCGCCTCGGCGGCGCCCGCCGCGACGGCCCGGGCGATCGGGTGCTCCGAGCCGGTCTCCACCGCCCCGGCGAGCCGGAGCAACTCGGCCCGGTCCTGCCCCTCGGCGGGGCGGACGTCGACCAGGGTCATCCGGCCGGTGGTGACCGTGCCGGTCTTGTCCAGCACCACGGTGTCGACCTGCCGGGTGGACTCCAGCATCTCCGGCCCCTTGATCAGGATGCCGAGCTGGGCGCCCCGCCCGGTGCCGACCAGCAGCGCGGTCGGGGTGGCCAGACCGAGGGCGCACGGGCAGGCGATGATCAGCACGGCCACCGCGGCGGTGAAGGCGGCGGTCGGGCCGGCCCCGCTGCCCAGCCACCAGCCCAGCGTGCCGACGGCCAGCACGATCACGGCCGGCACGAAGACCCCGGAGATCCGGTCGGCCAACCGCTGCACGGCGGCCTTGCCGGTCTGCGCCGCCTCCACCAGCCTGGCCATCTGGGCGAGCTGGGTGTCCGCACCGACCCGGGTGGCGGTGACGACCAGCCGGCCGGCCGCGTTCACGGTGGCACCCGCCACCGGGTCACCGGGTCCCACCTCGACCGGCACCGACTCGCCGGTGAGCATGCTGGCGTCGACCGCCGAGGTGCCCTCCTCGACCCGCCCGTCGGTAGCGATCTTCTCGCCCGGTCGGACCACGAACCGGTCGCCCACCACGAGCCGGTCGACCGGGATCCGGGTTTCCGTGCCGCCGCGCAGCACGGCGACGTCACGCGCGCCGAGTTCGAGCAGGGCCCGCAGGGCCGCACCGGCGGTCCGCTTTGACCGGGCCTCGAAGTAGCGGCCGGCCAGCAGGAATACGGTCACCCCGGCGGCGGCTTCCAGATAGATGTTGCCGGCCCCGTCGGTGCGGGTGATGTCCAGCCGGAACGGGTGGGTCATCCCGGGCACCCCGGCGTCGCCGAGAAAGAGCGCCCAGAGCGACCAGCCGAACGCGGCGAGGGTGCCGAGCGAGACGAGGGTGTCCATGGTCGCCGCGCCGTGCCGCAGGTTGGTCCAGGCGGCCCGGTGGAACGGCAGCCCGCCGTACGCCACCACCGGGGCGGCCAGGGTCAGCGACAGCCACTGCCAGTAGGTGAACTGCCAGGCCGGCACCATCGCCAGCACGATCACCGGCACGGTCAGCACGGCCGACACCCGCAGCCGGGTACGCAGCGCGGTCAACTCGTCCACCGGCCCACCGGTCGGTGCCGCCCCGGTGGGGGCGGGCGGTGGCGGCACGACGGCGGTGTAGCCGGTCTTCTCGACGGTCGCGATCAGCTCGTCCGGGGTGATCGCGTCGGCGTACCGGACGGTGGCCTTCTCGGTGGCGTAGTTGACGGTCGCCTCGACGCCGTCCAGCCGGTTGAGCTTCTTCTCGATCCGGGCGGCACAGGACGCGCAGGTCATCCCACCGATGGCGAGTTCGATCAGGTGGGGTGCGGTGGGCGGGTTCGTGGTGGGTGGGGTCATCGGGGCGCCTCCGGTCAACCGTGGGTGTGACCGGCCCCGCCGGTGCCGGTCACGGTCGGTGTCGGGTCGGTGGTGGGGTCAGGGACGGCGGGACTCCGGGTGGGCTCCGAAGTGTGCGCGGGGTCGTGGCGGGTCTCGGCGGGCGGGCGTACGGGGCCGGTCAGCTGACCGGCCCCGTACGTCGCGCCGAACACCACCGCGAGACCAAGGGCGAAGCCGCCCAGCCTGGTCGCCGTGTTCATCGGTCACCTCGGTTTCCGGTGGGCCGGTAACCCGTCACGCCTCGACGAGGTCGTAGCCGGCCTCGTCGACGGCGGCGCGCACCGACCCGGTGTCGAGCGGACGGTCACTGGTGACGGCGACCCGGCCGGAGGCCAGGTCCACCTGGACGTCGGTGACGCCGTCGAGGGCGCCCACCTCGCCGCTCACCGCGTTGACGCAGTGTCCGCAGGTCATGCCCTTCACCTGGTAGTTCGTGATCATGTCGCGCTCCCTCCCACGCTCCACCATACCCCCCAGGGGTACTCTTCCCGGCGAGAGTAGCATACCCCCCGGGGGTACGCTATCGTGGTCGCCATGACCACACCGAGCACCCCGGTCCGGGGCTACACCGCCAGCAAGGACCAACTGCTCGCGCGGCTGCGCCGGGTGGAGGGGCAGGTCCGGGGCATCGAGAAGATGGTCGACGACGACCGGTACTGCATCGACGTGCTCACCCAGATCTCCGCCGTACAGGCCGCCCTGGACAAGGTCGCCCTCGGCCTGCTCGACGGCCACGCCCGGCACTGCATGCACGAGGGGGCCGCCGAGGGCCGGGCCGACGAGATGGCCGCCGAGATGATGGCCGCCGTCGGCCGCCTGATGAAGCGCGGCTGATCCACCCCCGACGGGTGGACGGGAGCGTCACGGTGGGAGGACCGGTCGGGACCGGCCCACCCGCCGCGCGCCGGGACGGGGGTCAGCGCCGGGCGAGGATCTTCCGCATGGTGTCGATCTCGCCCTGCTGGCTGGTGACGATCTGCTGGGCCAGGGCCCTGGCCCCGGCGTGCCGGCCGTCCGCCAACTCCTGCCGGGCCATGGTGACGGCACCCTCGTGGTGGGCGACCATCATGGTGAGGAACCAGCGGTCGAAGTCCCCACCGGTCGCGCCCTCCAGCCGGGCCAGGTCGGCGTCGGACATCATGCCCGGCATGCCGTGGTCCGTCCCGGGCAGGTGACCACCCGCCGGGCCGTCGGACGGGACGGGCCGGCCCCACCCGGTGAGCCAGCCGGTCATGGTGGCGATCTCCGGGGCCTGGGCGGCCCGAATCTGCGCGGCCAGCCGGGAGACCTCCGGATCGGCGGCCCGGCTCCCGGCCAGCTCCGACATCCGTACCGCCTGCTGGTGGTGCGGGATCATCATCTGGGCGAACAACACGTCGGCCGAGTCGACGGCGGAAGCGCCGGCCGATGCGGCCCCGGCGGCCGGACGGCCGTGACCGCCGTCGGTGGGGTGGCCACCGCCGCAGGCGGCCAGGGCGACGACGGCGGTGAGAGCGACGCCGGCCAGGGCGGCACGACGCGCGAGGGTACGAGTGGACACGAGCGACCTTTCGGTGGGCGGATACGTACGCGACGGACGGTGGACGCGGCGAAGCCGCACCCGGGGAGTCCTATCTGCGCAGTACCGACACCGTGGCGAGCCGCAGCCGGAGCGGGCGGGGTGGCGGGGCGCGCGGCTCCCGGGGTCGCGACGGCGGGCGGGCCACCCCGGCCGGCCGGGACCGGACGACGAAGAGCAGCACCAGCACCGTCACGGTGAGCGCGCCGAGCACCGCCAGGCAGACGCTCCACGCGGTGGGTGGTGGGCCGGACGGCCCGGCGGGCAGCGCCACCGCGCACCCGTCCCCGCACCCGAGGTGGAGGGCCGTCACCGTCGCGAGCCGTACCGGACCGGTCAGGTCCGGCCGGTCCGTCACCGGCACGGCGGACGTCTGCCCGGGGCGGTCGATGGACGTCCGGTCCGGGCCGCCGACCGGGGTGTCGTGCCCGACGGAGGTCTGGTGGGCGCGGTCCGCCGAGGTGCCGTGGCCGGCCGGACGCCCGTCGGCACGGTGGCCGCCGGCCAGCTCCGCGTCATGGCCGCCGGTCAACTCCGCCTCGTGGCCGCCGGTCAACTCCGCCTCGTGGCCGCCGGCCAGCTCCGCATGGTGGCCGAGAGTGTGCATCGCGGACAGCCCCAGCAGGGTGCCGACGAGCAGCAGCAGCCGCAGCCACCGCCCGGTCGTCGTCGCCGTCCTCGCCCGCCGCACGGCTCCACGCTAGCTGTCCCGGCGGGCCGGGACAGCGAGGTCACCGACATCGGGACGGACCAGGGGCAGCGGTGGGGAGGCCGCGCGGCGGTGGGCGGGAGGCCGCGCGGCGGTGGGGGTGCCCGCGCGGCGGTGGGGCATCGAGCGCCGCCACCACCAGCACCTGGGCGGGGCGGCGCGACCCGGGTGCTGGCTACCATCGTCCGACGACCCGCCGCCCGCGGTGAACCGGTTGGCCGGCTGACACGTATCCCGTCCCGGATCGTTGGGAGAACTCGCACACATGGGCGCCGACCACACCCGTCCCGCTCCGTCCACCCCACCCCGGGTGCGGCGGATCCTCGTCATGACGGTGGTGCCGCTCATCGTCGTCACGGTGATCGCCACGCTGCTGCTCTGGCCGGGCGAGACCCTGCGGATCGACCAGGGCGACCAGGTGCCCCGCTACCACGGCACGGTGACCCGGGTGGTGACCGAGCCGTGCCCGCCCGCCCCGCAGACCCCCGATGGCCCGTCGGGGGTGGCCGACGGGCCGTGCGGGACGGTGACGGTCGCCGTCACGCAGGGGCCGGACAACGGTGGGCAGGTCGAGACACCGGTCCCGTCCGGGCCGGGGGCGCCGACGGTCGCGGTCGGCGACGAGGTGGTGCTGGTCGCGTTGGCCGACCCGAGCGACCCGTCGGTGAGCAGCTACCACATCGCCGAGCACCAGCGGGGCATGCCGTTGCTCTGGCTGGTCGCCCTGTTCGCGGCGGCGATCGTGGCGTTCGGCCGGCTGCGCGGGCTGGCCGCCCTGGCGGGTCTCGGCGCCAGCTTCGCCATCCTGCTGACCTTCGTGGTGCCGGGCATCTCCGCCGGGGGCGCGCCGCTGCCGATCGCGATCACCGGCGCCGCGCTGATCATGTTCGTGGTGCTGTACCTGACCCACGGGGTCACCGCGCAGACCTCGGTGGCGGTGCTCGGCACGCTGGGCAGCCTGGTGCTGACCGGCGTCCTGGGCACGCTGGCCACCGCCGCCACCCACCTGACCGGGTACGGCAGCGAGGAGGCCACCACGCTGTCGATGTACCAGCGTGACGTGGACCTGCACGGCCTGCTGCTGGCCGGGATCATCATCGGCTCGCTCGGCGTCCTGGACGATGTCACGGTCACCCAGTCGGCCACCGTCACCGAGCTGGCGCACGCCAATCCGGGGTTGTCCCGGTTGCAGCTCTACCGGGCGGCGACCCGGGTCGGTCGGGCGCACATCGCCTCCACGGTCAACACGATCGTGCTGGCGTACGCGGGGGCCTCGCTGCCGTTGCTGCTCCTGCTGACCGCCGACAGTCGACCGGTGGGCCAGATCCTCACCAGCGAGTTCCTGGCCCAGGAGATCGTCCGCAGCGCGGTGGCGACCCTGGGCCTGGTGGCGGCGGTGCCGCTGACCACCGGGTTGGCCGCACTGGTCACCACCGCCGGGCGCGGTCCCGCCGACGCCGACGCCACCGGGCCGACGCCCACCCCACGGCCCGCCCCCGACCGCGCCGAGGCGCTGGAGGCGCTGAGCGCGCCCCGGCACGGCGAACCGTCCACCCCGGCCCCCGCACGGTGGCCAGACCCGGAGAGGAGCACGGACCCCGCATGGTGACACTGCGCTGCGTGACCGGAGGCGAGGTCGCGATTGTCGGCCGCATCACTGGTCACCCGTTGTTATCGGGAAAATACGCATTTTGCCGGGTTGTGACCGTAGATCCCCGGTACGACTCTCGGGTAACCTCGCTGCCGGTCACCGCCGAAGGCGCCCACCGGAGCCAGCGGTACCACCGCCCAATCGCCGTACGGCGAGCCGGGGAACCGAGCACCTGGGGTGAATCCGCGCCAGCGGTAGGGGCCACTTCCGTCCCGAACCCGTCAGCTAACCCGGTCGGCGGTCGACGGAAGGGACAACTGTGACGGCACCCCTACGCCACTGGTGGACTCCGGTGGTGGCCGTACTCGCCGCCCTGGCGATCGTCGCCGGGCCGGCCGCCGCCCCCGCGGTGGCCGCACCCACCCCGCCCACCCCCTCGGGGCACGAGGAGGATGACGAGCCGAAGCTGCTCACCGACGTCATCGAGGCGACCAACCGGGAGTACTCGGCGGCGAAGAGCCGGCTGGAGAAGTCCAAGAAGCGCCAACTCGAGTACGCCATCGAGGTGGAGAAGGCGGAGCAGGAGCTGGCGGCGCTGGCCCCGCAGGTCACCGAGATCGCCGCCCAGTCGTACCGGACGGGTCGGGTCGGCGCGGTCGCCGCGCTGCTGGAGAGCGACGCCCCGGACACCTTCGTCCGGCGGGCCGCCGCCCTGGACGAGCTGAACATGGTCAACGCCGGCAAGCTGGCCGAGGTCAACAAGGTCAAGGCGCGGGCCGAGCAGGCCAAGCTCGCCGTCGACACCGAGGTCCGTGAGCAGCAGAAGCAGACCAACCTGATGGCCAAAAAGAAGACCGAGGCCGACAAGGCGCTGGCCCTGGTCGGCGGGCGGGGCTTCACCGGTGGCCTGGTCGACGCGACGTCCCCGGTGGCCCGCATCGCCCCGGGCCAGACCGCCGACGGCGAATGGCGCGGCGAGTCGTGCAGCGAGAACGACCCCACCACGTCCGGCTGCGTCACACCGCGCACGCTGCACATGTACAAGGAGGTCAAGCGGGCCGGCTTCAGCCGGTTCGTCGGCTGCTACCGCCCCGGCGGGCCGTGGGAGCACCCCAAGGGCAAGGCGTGCGACTGGTCGTTGCAGAAGAGCGGCTTCAGCCCGTGGCACAACAACGACACCCGGATGTACGGCAACAACCTCGCCGCGTTCCTGATCCGCAACGCGGACCGGTTGGGCATCTACTACGTGATCTGGAACCGGCAGATCTGGTTCCCGGCCAACGGCTGGAGTTCGTACTCCGGACCGTCCAACCACACCGACCACGTCCACGTGTCGCTGCTGTAGCCGGACATGATCGACACGGTGGCGTCGTTGATGCGGTATCCGAGACCCCTGAACACCGCATCATCGCCCCCGGCGAGTTGATCGCGCACCACGCGAAGGCCGCCCGGTCCAGCCGGGCGGCCTACGTCGTGACCAGGTCTCAGCCGGCGACGGTCGCCGGCTCGCCGGTCGCCGGGACAGCGGACCCGACCGGCCCGGCGTCGACGCCCGCCAGCACCCCGGCGGCATCGGCCGTCGCCCCGGCAGGCCCGGACACCGTGGCGGTGAGCGTGGGCACCTCGGCAGCCGGAGCGTGGGCCGGGGCCACCTGGCGGACCTCACCGGCGGCGAGCCGGTAGGACATCCCGACCACCGCACACCGCCCGGCGGCCACCTCGGCGGCGATCACCGGGGAGTTGCCGAGCAGCACCTCGACGGTCTGCGCGATGTGGATGTCGACGATCCCGTCGATGTCGTGCACCCCCTCCTGGGCCGCCCGGCGCAGGCTGGGCCCGACGGCGGCGACCACCGAGTAGAGGTGCCCCGGGGGCTGGGTGCCGGTGCGGGCGGCGTCCCGGGCGGCCTGCACCGCCCCGCAGGAGTCGTGCCCGAGGACCACCACCAGCGGGGTGCCGAGGATCGTCACCGCGTACTCGACGCTGCCGAGCACCTCCGGCCCGGCGGTGTGCCCGGCCGTCCGGACCACGAAGAGATCACCCAGACCCCGGTCAAAGATGATCTCGGCGGCGAGCCGGGAGTCGGAGCAGCCGACGATGACGGCGAAGGGATGCTGGCCGTCGGCGACGGCGGCCCGGTGGCCGGCGCCCTGATTGGGGTGGCGCGGCTCCCCGGCGACGAAACGCCGGTTGCCGGCAGACAGCTCGGCCAGCGCCTGGGTCGGAGTGATCGGGGCCATTGCCTCACCTCGGTCCGGAATCGCACCTGGTCACGCCGGCCGGCGGCGACGACGGCCGTGTTCCCACGGTCACACGCAGCGAAAGGTACGTCAAGATTTCGTGATACACGTTTCAGGCTTCGGTCGGAACGATGTCGACGGCGGGTCGAGACCGACGGCCAGACCCGACGGCCGACGACGGGCCTCCCAGGGACGCGCCATACGATGACCGTCATGGCGACGACAGGCGGCACCGGGAGCACCCGGAACTGGACGTTCCTCACCAACCACGGTCACGTGCTGCTCGCCATCGCCCGCAACCCCACCGCCCGGCTGCGGGACGTCGCCGAGGAGGTCGGGGTGACCGAACGGGCCGCCCAGGCGATCGTCGCGGACCTGGAGACCGGCGGCTACCTGCGGCGTACCCGGGTCGGTCGGCGCAACGAGTACACCATCAACCCGAGCGGCCATTTCCGGCATCCCGCCGAGGCCGACCGCCACGTCGGTGACCTGCTCGCCCTCTTCACCCCGGACCACGCCGACCACGACGCCTGAGCCGACGACCCGCCCCGCCCCGGACGGACCGTCGGGTGTAGACGGGGACGGCCGTCGGTTGCCCGGCCGCTCACCGGCCGCCGCGCGAGACAGCACCGCCGCGCGAGACAGCGACCCGGCCGCAGCGACCTGACGACGTACTCCCATGGTGTCTCCTCCGGTCGGTCGGTTCCGGCGCGGCAGGGCGTCGCGCCGTCGGCGAAGTGCCCCGACCGGTCGGCGGGAAACTGACGGCACTCTCATCCCCGTCGATACATCCAGGAGCAGGTCAGCGGGCGCATCCCGGAGGGGAACGGTCCGTCCACAGGGCACACCGTGCCCCGGGTCACTCGTCCGGTCGGGTCGCCGACGCTGCGCGGACGGTCGGCGGGGGATAGGTTGGACGGGTGATCCGCGTAGCTTCCACCCCGCCCGTCTGGGTGTCGAGGCTGCGCGACCTGACCCGGCTGGCGGTCACCGCGCTGGTGCTCACCGTCGGCCTCGGCGGGCTGTTCGCCGCCGCCGGTGGCCCGGCCGCCGCCGCCCGACCGCCCGTGGTGACCTCCCGGGTGGCGACGCTACCGGCCGACACCCGGCCCGGGGACGACGGGCTCGTCGACACCCGCGCCGGGCACGAGCGGCTCACCGAGGAGCACTCCCGGCCGCTGCCCGCCGGCTCCGCCCACGAGCCCACGGTACGGCCCGCCGCGCGGGTCGACGTGGCGACGCCAGACCCGGCCCGGGACGCCACCGGCCGGCGCGGCCCGCCCCGGGGCTGAGCGGCGCGGCACCACTCGGTGCCCGGCCGACCGTCGCCGTCCGTCCACTCCCGACCGCGACCCGGCCCGAAGCGAGCCGGTCCGACCCGGACCGGTCCTCTCCGGACCCGCCGCCCACAGCTCCCGCCCCCTGCCGGGCTCCCGTCCGTCCACATCGTTGTTCCACCGTGAGGTGCTGGTGATGCAGACCGTCTTCTCCGCCGTCCTGCCCGACGTCCCCGCCGCCGCCGTCATCTGGCTGATCCTGCTCGCCGTCGCGGCCGTCGCCGTCGCGGCCCTGGTGGTCCGTCCCGGCCGGCTGCGGCTGGCGGTGGCCGGCCGGTTCCGGGAGGCCGCCCTGCCGACCGACCCGGACCGCGCCGAGCAGGACCGGGAGCACACCCGGTACGCCGGGGAGGTCGCCGTGGCTGCCGACCGGGCGGGCACCACCGCCGGCCGGCTGCGCGCCGAGTGGCTGGCCGCCCAGGACGAGGTCGAGTCGGCCTGGACGACCCTGGAGTCGGCCGAGGCGCACCTGCGCCGGCTCGTCGCCGCCGCGGCCATGCCGCTGCCGCACACCGGCCAGACCCCGGCCGAGTACGCCGACCGGGAGCGGTGGCTGCACCGGGCCGCCGTGGACGCGCACCGCCGGGGCGACCTGTCGGACGCGCAGCTCGACGACGTCTTCGCGCGCCGCGCCGGTTGGGACCCGCGCCGGCACCCCGTGGAGCAGGAACTGGTGCTGCGCCGCGCGACGCGGGACCACCTGGCGGCCCGGCACCGGGCGGCGGTAGCGCGGGAGCAGGCGGCCTGGCGGGCCGCCGACATGGCCGGTGCGGCGGCCCGCAGCCTGCGGGACGAGGCGTTCGCCGCGCGGGACCGCCGACCGGAGCGGGCCGAGTCGGTGCTGCCGATGCCGGAGAGCCCGCGCCCGTCGACGGAAGCCACCCGGGAGAACACCGTCGTGGCACGCGGCCGGGCCGCCGTCGCCGCCTACTGACCCGACCACCACCGCTCGACCCGCCGGGTCGGCGACGCAGACCGGCGCGGCGGGCGGGGCTGGGTTAGCGTTGCGGACATGTCCCGGGAGATGTGGGCGCTCGTGGTCGTCGGCGGCATCCTGGCGCTGGCGACGTTGGTCGGCGCGGTCCTGCTGGCGGTACGGGTGATCCGCACCCGGCGGCTGCTCGGCTCGCTCGGCGTCGGCGGCAAGGTGGCCTTCTACGGCGCGCTGATCTACACGGTCCTTCCGGTCGACGTGCTGCCCGACCCGATCTACCTGGACGACATGGGTGTGCTGGCCGGGGCACTGATCTACCTGGGTCGCCTGGCCCACCGCCGCCGGGCCGCCGATCGGCCGCCGCCCGGCCACGCGGGGGCGCTGCCCGACGGCTCGGGCACCGCGCCCGGCCAGGGCCAGTCCCGCCAGATCGTGTCATGATCAGGGCCGAGCCGGGGCGACACCGGCCACGGGACGGGGAACGGACATGGCCGGCAGGCATCGGTTGGACCCGTACGACGAGCGTGTCCTCGCCTTCTGCCGGGAGCGGCACCTGGCGACGCTGACCACTCCGCGTCCCGACGGCACGCCGCACGTCGTACCGGTCGGGTTGACCTACGACGCGGCGGCCGGGCTGGCCCGGGTGATCACCTCCGGTGGTTCGGCCAAGGCCCGGTACGTCGCCGCCGCCGGCCCGGCGGGCGTCCCGGTCGCGGCCTGTCACCTCGACGGCCGCTGGTGGCTGACCGTCGAGGGGCGGGCGGTACTGCGCACCGACCCCGAAGCGGTGGCCGAGGCGGAGCGCCGGTACGCCGAGCGCTACCGCCAGCCGCGTCCGAACCCCGAGCGGGTGGTCATCGAGATCACCGTGACCCGTCTGCTGGGTTCCCTCCCGCCCGCCGAGTCCGCTTAGGACCCCGCACCGCCGGTGTCCGGCACCCTCCCATCGACGGCGGTGGGTTCGGGTGGCGCCGGGCGGGTACAGGCCCCGCCAGGAGCCGATCCGTCCGCAACCGGTAAGGGGCACCGAGATGAGCAACGCACAGGCCGCCACGGGTCAGGACGTCGTGGACATCCTGACCGCCGACCACCACGAGATCGAGGCGATCTTCGGGGAGCTGGAGACCGGACAGGGCACCGCCGAGCATCGTCGCCGGCTGGCCGACGTGCTGATCGCCGAGTTGGTCCGGCACGCGGTCGCCGAGGAGATGTACGTCTACCCGACCGCCCGCCGGGCGTTGCCCGACGGCGATCAGCTGACCGAACACGAGATCGCCGAGCATGCCGCCGCCGAGCGGACGCTGAAGGAGTTGGAGCCACTGGAGCCGTCCGACGTCCGCTTCGCGCCGCTGATCTCCCACCTGACGAAGAGCATCCGGCACCACGTGAAGGAGGAGGAGGCGGAGCTCTTTCCCCGGTTGCGGGCTGCGGTGGCCCACGAGGAACTGGTCGAGCTGGCCGACCGGGTGCAGGCGGCGAAGCGGCACCTGCCGACCCGCCCGCATCCCGGCGCTCCGGACCACCCGCCGGCGAACCGGCTCTTCAACCCCGGCACGGGTCTGGTGGACCGGATCAGGGACACGCTGAGCGGGCGGCCCACCACCATGGCGGAGCTGCACGACGACCAGGGTTGAGCGGGGGCGGTGGCCGGCTCCGGGTACCCCGCCGGAGCCGGCCACCGCCCGGTCACGGTTCCGGGGCGATCCGGCTGTCGTCCGCGGCGTCGGACACCACGATCGCCTCCATCGGACAGGACTCGGCGGCGTCCAGCACCGCGTCCGCCGGGTCGATCCGCTCGGCCAACGGCCGGGACAACCCGTTCACCAGTACGAAGTGGGCCGGGGCGTAGCTCGCGCAGATCCCCGCCCCGATGCACCGGGTCGGGTCCACGTGCACCCGCCAGCCGTGCTCCCCCATCTGCCCTCCGCCTTTCCGTCTACCAGCTGACGGGCAACGCCGTCAGGCCCCGGACCAACAGGCCGCTCTTCCAGGTGAGCGCCGACTCGGGCACCGCCAGCCGCAGGCCCGGGGTACGGGCCAGCAGCGTCTCCAGGACCACCTGAAGCTCCACCCGGACCAGTTGGGCGCCGATGCAGTGGTGCGGGCCGTGCCCGAAGGCGAGGTGCGGGTTCGCCTCCCGGTCGAGGTCCAACCGGTCGGCGTCGGGGAAGATGCTCTCGTCCCGGTTGGCCGAGGGGATGGAGACCAGCACCGGTTCACCGGCGCGGACCAGCACCCCACCGAGTTCGATGTCCTCCAGGGCGTACCGGGGGAACGCGGAGCTGGCACCGAGCGGGATGAAACGCAGCAGTTCCTCCACGGCGGACGGCACCAGGGCCGGCTCGGTGAGCAGCCGCTGCCAGACCTCCGGCTCGGTGAGCAGGACGTAGACCAGGTTGGGAATCTGGGTCACGGTGGTCTCGTGGCCGGCGGCCAGCAGCCCCGCCGCCAGGTGTACCACCTCGTTCTCGGTGAGCCGGTCGGCGTTCTCGTCGCGGGCCCGGACCATCGCCCCGAGCAGGTCGTCGGTGGGGGTCACCCGCCGCTGGGCGATCAGCCCCGCCATGTACGACAGCAGCTGGTCGAGGTAGCTCTCCGCCACCTCCGGCCGCAGCGAGGTGGTCGACACGATCGCCTCGGACCAGGTGTGGAACCGGTCCTGGTCGGCGACCGGCACGCCGAGCAGGTCGCAGATGACCCGGATCGGCAGCGGGGTGGCGATGTGGGCGACCAGGTCGGCCGGCGACCCGGCGGCGATCATGCCGGTCACCAGTTCGTCGGCCAACTCCCGGGTGCGCGGGCGCAGTTCCTCGACCCTCCGGGCGGTGAACGCCTTGGCTGCCAACCGGCGCAACCGGCTGTGCTCGGGCGGGTCCATCCCGATGATGCCGACATCCCGCTGATAGGGGACGCTGCGCGGCTCGTCCCGGCCGACGGCGGCGGCCCGACTGAACCGGGGATCACCCAACACGGTGCGCACATCGGCGTGCCGGGTGGCGAGCCAGGCCGGCTCCCCGAACGGGAGTTGCACCCGGACCAGCGGCTCGTCGCGGCGCAGCCCGGCGAAGCAGGGGTCGACCTCGAGCCGGTTCGGCTCGCTGAACGGAAATGGCCGGGCCTTCGTGGTGTGCGTCGTCGTCTCGGTCACCGGGGATGCTCCCTCTCGTCGACGGCCTGCGGAGTCGCGGGCCGATCCACCCGCATGACCCAACAGTGAGTCATGCCATGACTGCGGATGGTAGCGAGAGTCCTCGATGGTTACCAGAGGTGATCAGTCCTTGACACAGGACTGCCGGGCCACCCCGTTCGGGGGACCCGGCAGTGGGAACCGCTCAGCGACCCTGGTCGCCCTCACCGGTGCGCGCCTGGGCCGCGTCGACACCCTTGTCGATCTGCTCGTCGTACTTGCCGCCGGTCCGCTTGTCGGCGTAGTCGCCGGCCTTGTCCAGGCCCTGATCGACCTGCTTGTCGTGCTTGTCGGCGAAGTCCCTGGCCTTGTTCATGAAATCGCTCATGATGTCCTCCTCGTCGTCGGCCTGTTGCGTTCCCCGACCACCCGGGCGCAAACACCGCGGCGCGCGCCGCAGCACGACGGCAGCAGGCGGGCCGGAGCGGGGGGGCCGACCGGACCACGAAGGACCCGGCGCGACACCCCGCTGAACGGCGCGACAGGACAGTTCAGGCGACACCGCGCGGGCGGCACCGCGCGGGCGGCACCGTGCCGGCGTCGTCCGGCGGGGCGTTGCCGTCCGGGTGCGACCGTCCTGAGCGGAACCGACCAGCCGGCACGGCGTTGAGCCACCGGGTGTCGATGTCGACCGGGTCGGGTATCGACCCCGCCGAGACCGAGGAGGATCCGACGTGGTCGAGGACGGTACCGGGCGTACGCCCGAGGTGACGGCCGCAGGCGCCCGCCCCACCCCACGGCAGGCCTGGGCGACGCTGCCCTGGCTGGTCCGCACGGCGGTGGTGTGGAGCGCCTGCCTGGTGGTCGTGGTGTCCGGGTGCTACCTGCTGGGCAAGGTGGCGGTGCTGCTGGCGCCGCTGGCGATCGCCGTGGCGGTGACCCTGTTCCTCACCGCGCTGCTGGACCCGGTGCTGCTGGGTCTGCGCCGGTTGCGGGTGCCGGCCGCGCTGGCCGCGCTGCTGACCGTCCTGCTGCTGCTCGGCGTGCTGGTCGGGGTGGGGGTGCTGGTGTGGAACCTGACCGCCGCCCAGTTCGGGGAGCTGAGCCAGCAGCTCGACGAGGGGCTGCAACGCTCCCGCGACTTCGTCACCGAGACCCTGCCGGTCAGCGACGCCCAGCTCGACAAGCTGGTCCAGCAGGTCCGCGACGGCCTGGGCGGCAGCGCCCCGGACCCGGTCGGCGGGGCCCGGACGGCGGCCGAGGCGGCCGGCTCCGCCCTGCTCGCCCTGGTGCTGCTGTTCTTCCTGCTCAAGGACGGCCGGTCGATGTGGCACTGGGTGCTGCGCCGGATGACCGGCCCGAACCGTACGGTGACCGCCGAGGCGGGCCGGGCCGGTTGGCGCACCCTCGGCTCGTACAGTCGGGGCACGATGCTCATCGCGGCCATCGACGCGCTCGGCATCGGGCTGGCGCTGGTGCTGCTCGGGGTGCCGTTGGCGCTGCCACTGGCGCTGATCACCTTCCTGGGCGGCTTCGTCCCGATCATCGGGGCGACGGTGGCCGGCGCGGTCGCCGTCCTGGTGGCGCTGGCCGCCAACGGCCCGACCACGGCGCTGCTGGTGCTGGCGGCGGTGATCGCCGTCCAGCAGATCGAGGGCAACCTGCTGGAGCCGTTGGTCATGAAGCGGCAGGTGCAGCTGCACCCGGCGGTGATCCTGGTGGTGGTCACGGCGGGCACGCTGATCGCCGGCATCGCGGGGGCGTTCGTCTCGGTGCCGATCGCGGCGGTCGCCTATCGGGTGGTCGACACCGTCCAGCGGCACCGGGAGCAGGCCGCGTCGACCCCGCCGGCCTACCGCCCGCACCACCGCCACGACGACGACCCACCCGCCACCCCGACCTGACGCGCCCAGCGCCTTTGCGCATTCGCCAAGATCGTCGCAAGGGGGGGCGATGTAGCGGTGTCCGAGCCCTCGGGACACCGCTACATCGCCCCCCCTTGCCTGCCGGCCTCCACCCGAGGACGGCCGGGGCGTGGCCGGGCGGAAGGGGTGGCCGTCAGGCCGGGACGGGGAGGTGGTGGGTGAACCACCCGGCAGCGGCGTCGGCCACCTGGTCGAGCGTGCCCGGCTCCTCGAACAGGTGGCCGGCGCCGGGCACCACGCGCAGCTCGTACGGGGCGACCAGCACCTCGGCGGCCTGCTCGTTCAGCGTGATCACCTGATCGTCGAGCCCACCCACCAGCAGCAGCGTCGGCGCGCGGACCTCGGACAGGGCAGGGCCGGCCAGGTCGGGCCGGCCGCCCCGGGACACCACCGCGGCGACCCGTTGCGGACGTACGGCGGCGGCCACCAGGGCGGCGGCGGCACCGGTGCTCGCCCCGAACAGGCCGATCGGCAGGCGACCCAGCGCGGGTTCGGCAGCGAGCCAGTCGACGACGCCGGTGAGCCGACCGGCGAGCAGGTCGATGTCGAAGCGCAACTCGGCGGTACGGGCGTCGACCGCGTCCTCCTCGGCGGTGAGCAGGTCCACCAGCACGGTCGCCAACCTCCGGCGCTGGAGCACCCGGGCCACCGCCACGTTGCGCGGGCTGTGCCGGGAGCTGCCGCTGCCGTGGGCGAAGAGCACCACACCCACGGCGTCGTCCGGCCCGTCGACGTCCGCCGGCAGCCTGGCGTCCCGCAGCGACACCGTCGCCTCGGCGCGTACCCCCATGTGGTGCTCCTTCCGCTCGTGCGGTCGCTGGCGGATACCCGCCCGGTGGCCGCTCTCACCCGTTGCCTTGACACCGGCGACAAGGTCTAGCGTGACGCCAGGAACTCCGCCGGGGAGGTCGGATGCTGATCGGTGAGCTGGCGCAACGGGCCGGCACGAGCACCCGCACGCTGCGGTACTACGAGACGCACGGGCTGGTCCGGCCACGCCGCTCGGCCAACGGCTACCGGGTGTACGACGAGGCCGAGCTGCGGGTGGTGCACGAGATCCGGGCGCTGCTGGCGGTCGGCTTCGGCCTCGACGACATCCGGCCGTTCGTGGCCTGCCTGCGGGCCGGCCACGCCTCCGGGGACGTCTGCCCGGACTCGGTCGCCGTGCTGCGTCGCAAGCTGGCCGAGGTGGACGCCTACCTCGACCGGCTGGGCACGGTACGGCGGCAGCTGCACGACCAGCTCGCCCAGGCCATCATCCAACGGGAGGAAGCATGCCTCAGGACACGGCAGCGGGACGGCTGACCGCCGTCACCGACGCCACCTTCGCCGACACGGTGCTCGCCGCCGACCGGCCGGTGGTGGTCGACTTCTGGGCGGACTGGTGCCCGCCCTGCGTCGGGACCTCCCGGCACCTCGCCGAGTTGGCCGGGGAGTTCGGTGACCGGCTGCGGGTGGTCACCGTGGACACCGACGCCAACCCCGCCACCGCCCGCACCTACGGGGTGATGTCGCTGCCCACCCTGCTGGTGTTCGTCGGCGGCGAGGTGGTCGGCTCGATCGTCGGCGCCCGACCGAAGAACCACCTGCGCCTCGCCTTCATCCGGCACCTCGACTCCTGACGACCGGACCGGACGGCCGGCGTCGGCTCGCGGCGGCGGAACGGAGCCGCCCTCGGCCCCGACGGGCACCGCCTCGGTCACGGAGGCGTCGACCGCGGCGGACGTCGGGGGTGCAGGGCATCGTGGTGCGGGATGTCGGGGGTCGGAGGGCGGGAGGTCGTTTGCGGGGGCGTCGGGCGGGAAGACGCGCGGGACACCGGCGCAGCCGCGCCCCGCACGGATCACGAGGTTCAGCCATGGCCAAGCGGAAGGCACGTCAGCAGACCCGGACCATCGAGCAGGACCGCCCCGAACAGGACGCCGAGCGCGGTCCCGACTGGGCGGACGAGGCGGCGCAGGCCCGTACCCCGGACGATCCACGGGCGGTCGCGCCGCGCGACGCCGGTGGCCGCCCCTCCAACGGCCCCCAGTTCTAGCGCCGGCCGACCGGCCCGACGCTGCGGCCGGCAGGTGTTGTGGAGATTTGTTGTCGCTCTAGCGACAACAAATCTCCACAACCGGTCTGGGCCACCGATCAGCGTGGCCCCGCCTCGGGACGGGCGGGGATCAGGCGCGGGACTCCGGGAGGCGCAGCAGCGGGGCCCGGCCGGGCGGCTGTTCCGGCGCGGGGACCTGCTCGTGGGTCTGCGGTACGGGCACGGTGACCGGCGCGGCGGCGGTGACCCGGACGGTCTCCCCGTGGTGTCGCAGCTCCACCGCCGTGTCCGGGCCGCCGTTGCGCAGCGAGTAGGTCGTCTGGTGCGGTCGGACGTCCACCCGCAGCCGCATCGACCGCCACTGCAACGAGAACTCCAACCGGCTCAACCCGCTGGACAGCCGGGGCGCGAACGACAGCTCGCCGTCGTGGTCGCGCAGCCCGCCGAAGCCGGCCACCAACGCGATCCAGGCCCCCGCCAACGACGCCATGTGTACGCCGTCGCGGGTGTTCTCGTTGAGGTCGTGCAGGTCCATCAGCGCGGCTTCCCGCAGATAGCTGTGGGCCAGTTCGGGGTGACCCACCTCGGCCGCGAGCACCGCCTGGGTGCAGGCCGACAGGGACGAGTCCCGCACGGTGCGCCGCTCGTAGTAGAGGAAGTTGCGCAGCTTCTGCGCCTCGGTGAAGGCGTCCCCCCGCCAGTGCATCGCCAGCACCAGGTCGGCCTGCTTGACCACCTGCTTGCGGTACAGGTCGAAGTACGGGTAGTGCAGCAGCAGCGGGTACTTCTCGGCCGGGGTGCGGGCGAAGTCCCACTCCTGGAGCCGGGTGAAGCCCTCCACCTGCTCGTGCACGTCGAGGTCCCCGTCGTACGGGACGTGCATGGCCTGGGCGGCGTCACGCCACTCGGCCGCCTCCTCCTCGGTCACCCCGAGGTCGAGCGCCTCGTCGCGCAGGCGCATCGCGCAGTCGGCGGCGGTGAGCAGGTTCCGCTGCGCCATCAGGTTGGTGTAGATGTTGTCGTTCTTGACCGCGGTGTACTCGTCGGGGCCGGTCACCCCGTCGATGTGGAACCGGCCGTCGCGGTCGTGATGGCCCAGCGAGCGCCACAGCCGGGCGGTCTCCACCAGCAGTTCCAGGCCGATGTCCCGCTCCAGTTGCTGGTCGCCGGTGACCAGGACGTAGCGGCGCAGCGCGTCGGCGATGTCGGCGGCGATGTGGAAGGCGGCGGTGCCGGCCGGCCAGTACGCCGAGGACTCCGGCCCCTCGATGGTCCGCCACGGGAACGCCGCCCCGGCCAGGTTCAACGTACGGGCCCGCTCCTGGGCCTTCTCCAGCGTGGCGTGCCGCCAGTACAGGGCGTCGCGTACCGCGCCGGGCTGGGTGTACGTCAGCACCGGCAGGACGAACATCTCGGTGTCCCAGAAGGCGTGCCCGTCGTATCCGGGGCCGGTGAGCCCCTTGGCGGAGATCGGCCGCCGCTCGGCCCGCGCCCCGGCCTGGAGCACGTGGAACAGTCCGAACCGGACCGCCTGCTGCACCTCCGGGTCCCCCTCGACCCGGACGTCGGCGGCGTCCCAGAACTCGTCGAGGTACGTGCGCTGTTCCCGGTGCAGCCCGTCCCAGCCGGTCAGCCGGGCGGCAGCGAGCGCCGCGCCGACCTGGTCGCGCAGCGCGGGCAGCGACCGCCGACTGGACCAGCCGTACGCGAAGTACTTGACCACCCGCATCGTCTCGCCGGGCTGGAGCACGCCCCCGATGGTGGTCCGGACCCAGTCCTCGTACCCCTCGGACTCGATGGTGGTCTTGCCCGGGGCGTCCACGTCGTGCCCCATCCCGGCGGCCACCCGCAGCCCGCTGACCTTGGTGCGGTGGATGAGCAGCCCGCCGTCGCCGGTGGTCAGCTCCTCCTCGGCCTGCAACGGCGACTCCAGCACGGCGGCGACCCGGGGGTCGCGGCTCTGCGCCGGCAGGCTCTCGTTGGCGACCAGCTCGGACTGGAGGATGAGCCGCAGCGGGCCGCTGACCGCCTCCACCTCGTAGTGGATCGCGGCGACCGACCGCTGGGTGAAGGAGACCAGCCGGGTGCTGCGGACCTTCACCTCCCGACCGGCGGGCGACCGCCAGTGCATCTCCCGGTAGAGGGTGCCGCCCCGCAGGTCGAGGACCCGTTCGTGGCTGATCAGCTCGCCGTAGCGCAGGTCGAGGGGTTCGTCGTCGACGAGCAGCCGGATCAGCTTGCCGTTGGTGACGTTGACGATGGTCTGCCCCGACTCGGGGAAGCCGAACCCGGCCTCCGCGTACGGCAGCGGACGCAGCTCGTAGAAGGAGTTCAGGTAGGTGCCGGGCAGCCCGTGCGGCTCACCCTCGTCGAGGTTGCCGCGCAGCCCGATGTGACCGTTGGAGAGCGCGAAGACCGACTCGGACTGGGCCAGCACGTCCATGTCGAGGCGGGTCTCCCGGATGTGCCAGGGCTCGACCGGATAGGCGCGCTCCCGGATCATGCGGCCGGCCCGGTCAGCAGGTCGGCGAGGTCGGTGACGACCACGTCCGCGCCGTGGGCGCGCAGCTCGTCGGCCTGGCCGGCCCGGTCGACACCGATCACGTGCCCGAAGCCACCGGCCCGGCCGGCGGCCACCCCGGCCAGCGCGTCCTCGAAGACGGCGGCGTCGGCGGGGGCCACACCGAGCAACTCGGCGGCGGCGAGGAAGGTGTCCGGGTGCGGTTTGCCGCGCAGCCCCTCGGCGCGGGCGACCAGTCCGTCGACGCGTACCTCGAGCATCGGTTCCAGGCCGGCGGCGGCGACCACGTCGCGGCAGTTGGCGCTGGCCGAGACCACCGCGCGGCGCAACCCGGCCCGCTCGGCCGCCTTCAGGTAGGCCACCGAGCCCGGGTACGCCTCGACGCCGTCGTGGTGGATCCGGTCGAGCAGCAGCACGTTCTTGCGGTTGCCGACACCGTTGACGGTGTCCGCGTCCGGCGAGTCGTCCGGGCTCCCCTCGGGCAGCACGATCCCGCGCGAGGCGAGGAAGCTGCGCACCCCGTCGGCGCGGGGTCGGCCGTCGACGTAGCGGTGGTAGTCGGGGCCGGGGTCGAAGGGGCGGAACGGCTCCCCGGTGGCGCCGGCGCGCCGGCGCAGGAAGTCATCGAAGGTCTGCCGCCATGCAGCGTTATGGACCTTGGCGGTCTGCGTCAGCACACCGTCGAGGTCGAAGAGGCAGGCGGTCACGTGAGCAGGTAGCCCCAGCACGGTACGAATCTATCCACCCGGCCGAGCGGGCAAACCTCTTTCTGGCCCGCCACGCGGGCAGCGGTGCGGGTGCCCGGGCGGCAGGGGCCCACCCGACGACGCCGGACGCACCCCCGCCGCGCTCGACGAGCGGTGCCGTCAGTTCAGGTTGTAGCAGTAGAGCTGCACGTTGGCGGTGTAGTAGTAGTCGCTGATCTTCGTGCTGTAGCTGGAGGTCGTGCGACAGTCGAGGAACGTGTTGAAGCCGCCCAACTGGGCCTTCCACTTGGCGTCGTTCTCCGCCGACCAGATGGCGAACGAGGCCGAGGAGCCCGAACCGTAACCCGTGTACCAGCCGAACGCGTTGGCTCCGGCGGCGTCGGCGGACGCGGGGGCCGCACCGGCCAGCAGGGACACCGCGGTCGCACCGGTGACGGCGGTGGCCGCGAGGATCTTGCGGATCGCGCGCATGACAGCTCCGTTCTGCGTGAGGGGGATACCTGAAGCCTCACAAGAATCTATACGGGTGTCAATATCTTGACGGGTAGCTGCCAACCCGTTGACGGTGCGAACGAGACCCGTCCGCAGGGCGGGCCCCACTCCTGATCATCGGTCGGGTCAGCGCCAGCCGACGTCGATGCGGTCGCCGCGTTCGTCGAAGAAGTGCAGGGCGTCCATCCGGACCGCGACCGCCATCGGGTGCCCCGCCGAGATCGCCGGGTACGGGGCCAGCCGGACCGCCAGCTCGGCCGGGCGGCGGTGGTGCCGGCCGGGGTCGTTCAGCACGCTGGTCCGGTTGCCGCCGGGCGGCTGGGGGGCCTCCTCCGGGTCGCCGGCCCGCCCGGTGAGCCGGGACATGACCTGGCCGAACCGGCGCAGCCCACGCTGACCCGGGACCGCGTCCTCGGCGGGGGCGCTCATCTCGTCGACCATGATGGCGGTGGCGCCGATGTCGAGGAAGGCCAGCGACTCGTGCCCGTGGTGCTCCAGGTAGCGGACCCGGCCCTGGAGCACGTCGCCGGGGGTGTCCGGGGCGACCGGGGTGAGCGCCTCGGCCCGCATCCCGACCACGATCCGCTCGCCGTGGTAGTGCGCCACCGCCCGGCTGCGGATGTCGTCCCAGGGCAGATAGAGCGCCTGGTCACCGAGGGTGAGCGTGACGTACCGGTCGAGGTGGACGTAGACCGACGCCTCCAGCAGGTTCATCCGGGGGCTACCGAGGAAGGCGGCGACGTAGAGGGTCGCCGGCCGGCCGTACACCTGGGTGGGGGTCCCGACGTCCTGGAGCACGCCCTTGCGCATGATGGCCACCCGGTCGGCCATGGTCAGCGCCTCGGCCTGGTCGTGGGTGACGTAGATGGTGGTGACGCCCAGCTCGCGGGTGAGCGCGGAGATCTCGGCGCGCAACTCGGCGCGCAGGCCGCTGTCCAGGTTGGACAGCGGCTCGTCCATCAGGAAGAGCCCCGGCCGGCGGACGATCGCCCGGCCCATCGCGACCCGCTGCCGCTGGCCGCCGGAGAGCTGGCTCGGCTTGCGGGCGAGCACGTCGCCGATGCCGAGCGCGCTCGCCACGTCCTGCACCCGCTCGCCCCGGGGGACCGGCTCGACCCCGGAGAGCTTGAGCGGGAAGCCGATGTTGTCGCCGACGGACATGTGCGGATAGAGCGCGAAGTCCTGGAAGACCATGGCGATCTTCCGGTCGCGCGGTGGCAGGTCGTTGGCGACCTCACCGTCGAGCATCACCGCGCCGGTGGTCGGCTCCGCCAGGCCCGCGATCATCCGCAACACGGTTGACTTCCCGCAACCGGACGGGCCGAGCAGCACCATGAACTCCCCGTCGACCACGTCCAGGCTGACGTTGTCGACGGCGACTGTGCCGTCCGGGAAAACCTTTGTGACGTCCTTCAGCGCGACGGTGGTCACCGTCTCCTCCCCCAGCTTGACCGAACCCCGGGTTGACTGTGACGAGGATCATCGGGTTAGCACATCGGGTAAACGTGCCATGTTCGACTGATGACAGCCCTATTACGGCCCAGTACGGCGATCCGCCCGGAACATCACCCTGGTTCGCCGAGGAAGACCCGGCGGACCAGCCGTTCCGCCGCGTGCCCGTCGTCCCAGCGGCAGAACCGCTCCCGGAACGCCTGCCGTGCCCGCTCGGCCGGCTCCCCGGTCTCCGCGCCACCACGGAAGACCTCCCGCAACTCCTCGAAGGTCAGCGCGACCGCACCCGGCGGCTCGGCGGTGACGTCGAAGTAGACCCCCCGGGCCAGCCGGTAGGCGTCCCGGTCCGGCGCGTAGATCACGATCGGCCGGTCCAGCACCGCGT
Organism: Micromonospora matsumotoense; assembly: GCF_900091525.1. Taxonomy (GTDB): domain Bacteria; phylum Actinomycetota; class Actinomycetes; order Mycobacteriales; family Micromonosporaceae; genus Micromonospora; species Micromonospora matsumotoensis. The sequence continues at coordinate 302,224 of NZ_FMCU01000005.1, read as the reverse complement.
AGTCGAACATCGCCGACGAGTAGTCGGTGACCAGCACGTCGGCGGCCAGATAGAGGTCCTCGACGCTGGCGACGGCGCTGACGTCGACCACCCGCCCCTCGGCCCGTCGCCGGGCCCGGCCGTCCCGGTCGTGGAAGTAGTGGCTGCGCACCAGCAGCCGGCCGGCCGGCCCGAGCACGTCCAGCAGCCGGTACGGGTCGAACGGCGGCCGGTAGCCGGGCAGGTGCTCCCGGTGGGTCGGCGCATAGAGCACCACCCGCTCGTCCGGGGTGATGCCGAGCCCGGCCCGTACCGCGCGTACCTCTTCGGCGGTGGCGGTGACCAGCCGGTCGTTGCGCGGGTAGCCCACCTCCAGCCGGACGTAGTCCGCCGGATAGGCGCGGTCCCACATCTGGGTGGAGAAGGCGTTCGAGGTGACGCTGTAGTCCCACCGCTCCACCCGGCGCAGCAGCCCGGCGAAGTCCATCCCGACCGCGCCGAGCGGATACCGCTGCTGGTCCAGCCCCATCACCTTGACCGGGGTGCCGTGGTGGGTCTGCACGTGCACCTGACCGGGGCGCTTGCGGACGAAGTCCGGGAAGTTGACGTTGTTGACCAGCCAACGGGCCCGCGCCAGCACCCGTTGACAGTCCCGGGTGCCGGCGACGACGTACTCGATGCCGGGTGGGAGGGTGTCGACCCGGTCCCGACGGACGATCCACACCCCGCGCACCTGCGGGGCGAGCCGGCGGGCGGCGGCGTGGACCGCCGCCGGGTTGCAGGCGTAACCGCGGTACCAGTAGGCGGCGTAGACGGCCAACGTCGGGTCGATCGGCCGGCGCAGTTCGGCCCGGTAGTACTCGTGCAGCAGCGCGTCCCGGGCCCCCCGGGCGGTCCGTCGGGCCACCGGCCGGGCCCGCCGGCCGGCGCTGCGGGCGGTCTCCCGCGCCTGGTTGGCGGTGCGCAGCGCGCTGAAGGTGTGCCACCCGCCGGCGGCGACCAGCCGGTGCTTGAGCCCGTCCCACCCGTCCGGCACCGGATAGCCCCCGGCGGGTCGGAAGTGCCGGTGGTCGGCGGTGATCCGCTGAAAGAACGCCGGCCGCAGCGCGGGGGCGATCCGGTCGCCGTTGCCGAGCACCGTCAGGTAGTGCCAGATCATCCGCTCGAAGACCGCCGGGCGCAGGCCGACCAGGTCGGGCCGCTCGTCGAGGAACCGGAACACCCGGTGCCACTGGTCGAAGACCTCGAAGTGCCGGTCGTCGAGGGTCCGGGTGATCGCGCCGGCCCGGCGCTGCCGGTAGTTGACGCAGACCCGGTCGAGGACCCCGATCCGCCCGGCGGCCAGCAGCACCGGGTAGCTGAACGCGACGTCCTCGTACCAGCCGGGGGCGAAGCGCAGCCCGAGGCCGGTCAGGAACTCCCGGCGGACCAGCCGGTTCCAGGCGGTGTGCAGCAGGCGCAGTGCCTCCGGCCGCTCCGCCAGCCGGAACGTCGCCGCGCCGGGCGGCTCGGGGAAGACCTCCGGCAGGGCGCTGCGGGTGGCGCGTTCGTCCCAGTGCACCCGGACGTGGTCCACCAGCAGCACGTCCGGGCGGGTGGCGGTAAGCCGGTCGGCGACCTCGGGCAGGCAGTCGGGGGCGAGCCAGTCGTCGCCGTCGAGGAACCAGACGTACTCGCCGGTGGCCCGGTCCAGCCCGGCGTTGCGGGCCGGACCGAGGCCGGCGTTGGCCGGCAGCAGAAGCGCCCGTACCCGGGGGTCGCGGGCGGCGTACTCGGTGAGGATGTCGCCGCAGGCGTCCGGAGAGCCGTCGTCGACCCCGATCACCTCGATGTCCCGCACCGGCTGGTCGAGCAGCGAGTCCAGGCACTCGCGCAGGTAACCCTGCACCCGGAAGGCCGGTACGACGAAGCTGATCAGCGTCATCCGGCCGCCCCTGTCGTCAGCCCGGCGAACCACCCCGCGCCGGTACGGCCGCCGCCCGGGTGGCCCGGGCCGGCAGGACGACCCAGGCCAGGACGACACTCGCCACGAAAACCACAAGAAGGTACGCACCGAGTGTAGCCATCACAGGGCTGGCAAATCCGGCGATCGCCGCCACTGCCAACAGCACCGAGCGTCCCTCCCAGCCCAGCGTCCACGGGTGCAGCGGCGGGGCCGCCTGCCGCTTCTCCAACCGGGCGGTCAGGTCGTAGTGGTGCACGGTCAGCACGAAGACGTACCCGAAGACCAGCCAGGCCGGCACCCCGCCGACCACCCCGACCACGGCGGCGAAGAGATACTCGCCGGCCCGTAGCGCCGCCGGCACCAGCCAGTCCAACGGGCCGTTGTGCGCCGCGCCTGCGCCCAGCCCAGCGACCAGTAGCACCAGCAGCGCCACCGGCAGCCACCAGCGCAGGCCACCCGGGTCACCGTCACCGGCCAACCGGAACAGCCCCACCACCAGCAGCACCGCCGGCCCGAGCGCCCCGAGCACCGCCAGGGTCAGCGGGCCCATCGGGCGGACCACCGGCAGTCGGGCCGCCAGCGGACCGTCGTCACGGTGCAGCGTCGCATCGACCGTGTCCAGCACCGGCACCCACATCCAGCGGGCCCGCAGCGTCCGCAACGCGCCCGTGTAGCCGAACGCCAGCAGCCCCCACACCAGCACCGAGACCAGGCTGACCAGCGGTCCGAACAGCGCGGCGGTGACCGCGATCAGTGCCCACCGCTCGCCGATCGGGAAGACCACCGTCCGCTTCAGCCAGTACGACACCGAGCCGGTGTCCGCCTGCACCCGGGTCGAGGCGGCGTTCAGCCTCCCCCCGATCCCCCCGGCGGTCGGGGTGGCCGGGCGGGGTCGCCGGGCCGCCTCGTCGTGCAGCACCCCGTACCAGGCGTCGGTCATGTGCCGGACGGTCTGCAACGTCATCGCGGCGATGGCCAGCGCCCAGCCGTAGCGGAACCCGGCGTGCGTCGCGCCGTAACCCAGCCCCGCATAGACCAGGTACTCCTTCGCCCGGTCGGCCATCGTGTCCAGCCAGCCGCCCCAGGCGCTGAAGTGCCGGGTGTAGCGGGCCAACTGCCCGTCCACGCAGTCCAGCACGAAACCCAGATAGAGCAGCACCCCGCCGGCCACCAGGGCGACTCGGCCACCGGCCCCGAAGAGCACCGCCGCGACCACCGCGAACAGCACCGAGATCATGGTGACCCCGGTCGGCGTCAGACCCAGCCGGGCACACACCTTCGTCACGTACGGCGACCAGGTGCTGACGAAGTAGGTGGTGAAGAAGTCGTCCCGCTCCTTCACCGACAACCGCAGCTCCGCCCGGTCCTCGTCCACCCCGGCCAGTGCCGCCTCGGCGGCGGCCAGTCCGGCCGGATCGGCGACCCGGTGCGCCACGAGCAGGCGTACCCGGTGGGCGAAGGTCAGGGTGCCGAGGTCGGTGAGCGCCGCGAACAGCCGGTCCACGGTGGCCGGGCTGCCGCCCACCCCCGCCACGTCCCGGGCGGCCGACGTCACCCCTGGGCCACCGGCGGCGCGGGCCGCGGCGGCCAGGGCCGGCAGGTCGTCCCGGCCGACCCGCAGCGCACCGCCGAAGACGCCGGTGGCGTCGGGCAGCTCCGGGCCGGCGTCGACCACCTGCCCGCGCTCCTCGCGCACCACCGTCTGGCCGGCGGCCGGCGGGTCGGTGAGCACCAGGGCCACCGTCGGGCCGACCGGGCTGGTCACCAGATGCTTCAGTACGGCCGTGTGCGCGACCAGATCGGCCCCGGTGACCAGCACCGGGCCGGTGGTGGTGTCGACCAGGGCGGCCAGCTCGGCCAGGCCGGCGACGGTGTGCACCCGGTCCGCCCCGGCCCGGCGCAACTGGTCGGCGAGCCGGTCGATGCGGGGTTCGCCCGGGCCGGTGGGCAGGCCCGCGGCCGGCGCACCGACGGCGAGCACGATCGCCAGGGTCACCTCGGCACCGCGGCGTGGTACGCGTCGAGCGCCTCCGCGACCGTCCCGTCCACGGTCAGCCGCCCACCGTCGAGGTAGAGCCCCCGACGGCAGAACCGGGTCAGGTCCTTCTCGTTGTGTGACACCAGCACCAAGGTGCGCCCCTCCGCGAGCAGTCGGTCGATCGTCGAATAACACTTCTGGCGGAACTCCGCGTCGCCCACCGCGGTCACCTCGTCCATCAGCAGGATCGGGTGCGGCAGGTGCGAGATGATCGCGAACCCCAGCCGGACCTTCATCCCGGACGAGTAGTGCCGGACCGAGGTGTCGATGGCCCGTTCCACCTGCTCACCGGCGAACGCGACGATGTCGTCGAAGTGCCGCCGCAGGTAGCCCGGGGACAGCCCGTGCAGCCCGCCGACCAGGTAGAGGTTCTCCCGCCCGGTCAGGTCGTTGGAGAAGCCGGCGGAGAGTTCCAGCAGCGGCGCGACGTCACCGTGGACCCGGATCCGTCCCTCGTCGGGGATGAGCACCCCGGCGATCAGCCGCAGCAGGGTGCTCTTGCCGGTGCCGTTGCGCCCGATCACGCCGAGCGTGTCGCCCGGCGCGACGGTGAACGAGACGTCCCGCAGCGGCCAGAACTGGCCGGTGGTGGCCCGGCCGCCCCGGTGGATGAAGAGCTCGCGCAGGCGAAGCTGCCGACGCCGGTTGCGGACGAAGCGGATGCCGAGACCCTGCGCCTCGATGATCGGCGGCACCTACAGTTCCTTCAGCACGGCCGGTTCGAGCCGGCGGAACGCCCACCAGCCGGCCACCAGCACCAGCAGGCTGCCGGCAACCGTGGTGGTCAGCAGCCGGGCGTCCGGGAACTCGTCCGGATACCAGATGGCGTGCTGGAGCTGGAAGATGCCGACCAGCGGGTTCAGCTCGTACGCCACCTTGACCCAGCCCGGCATGCCGGACTCCCGGACCAGGCTCAACGGGTAGATGATCGGGGTGGCATAGAACAGCACCCGGATGACCAGCCGCATGAACCGCTCCACGTCGCGCATCAGCACGTTGACCGCCGAGAGCAGCAGGGCCAGCCCGATCAGCAGGGTGCCCTGCACGGCGACGGCCAGCGGCAGGCTCAGCAGCGACCAGCCCAGCTCGATCCGGCCGCGTGCGGCGTAGCCGGCGGCGACGGCCAGCAGGATCGGCAGGCCGGCGACGTACTCGGCGAACCGGCCGGTGACCCGGCCGATCGGGAAGACCTGCCGGGGCAGGTTCATCGTGGTGATCAGGCGGGACTGCCCGGTCAGCGCGTTGGTCGCCTCGCTCAGCGCCGAACTGGTCCACATCCAGGCGAAGATGCCGGTGATCAGGAAGAGCGGGTAGGAGCCGGCGGCCTCGCCGAGGTGCCGGTTGGTCGGCCCGGAATAGAGCACCCCGAAGACGAAGAAGTAGATCGCGCCCATCCCCAGCGGCTCGATCAGCGACCAGAAGTAACCGAGCACGGACTGCTGGTACTTCACCGCGAGATCGCGCCTGACCAGGATGCGCAGCGAGTTGCGGTGCGACCACAACGCCGTGACGCCTGCGGTCACCGTCGCCTCCCGCCTGACAACAACGGACGACAGGTTAGCAGTCGGTGAACGAACGCCCCTCAGCACTCGATCACGTTGACGGCCAGGCCGCCGCGTGCCGTCTCCTTGTACTTGACCTTCATGTCCGCCCCGGTCTCGCGCATGGTCTTGATGACCTTGTCGAGCGAGACGTGGTGCACCCCGTCGCCGCGCAACGCCAACCGGGCCGCCGTGATCGCCTTGATGCTAGCCACCGCGTTGCGCTCGATGCAGGGGATCTGCACCAGCCCCCCGACCGGGTCGCAGGTCAACCCGAGGTTGTGCTCCATGCCGATCTCGGCGGCGTTCTCCACCTGCTCGGGGGTGCCGCCGAGCGCCTCGGCCAGGCCGGCGGCGGCCATCGAGCAGGCCGATCCGACCTCCCCCTGGCAGCCCACCTCGGCGCCGGAGATCGAGGCGTTCTCCTTGAACAGCACTCCGATCGCCCCGGCGGCCAGCAGGAAACGGACCACCCCCTCGTCGGAGGCGCCCGGCACGAACCGGGTGTAGTAGTGCAGCACCGCCGGGATGATCCCGGCCGCGCCGTTCGTCGGGGCGGTGACCACCCGGCCACCGGCGGCGTTCTCCTCGTTGACCGCGAGCGCGAACAGGGTCACCCAGTCCATCGCGCGCAGCGGGTCGGTCGAGCCGGCGTCGGCCTCCAGGCTGCGACGCAGCTCGGCGGCGCGGCGACGGACCCGCAACCCGCCCGGCAGCACGCCGTCGCGCTCGCCGCCGTGGGCCACGCACTCCCGCATCACCCGCCAGATGTCCAGCAACCCGGCCCGGACGTCTGCCTCGCTGCGCCAGGACAGCTCGTTGGCGAGCATCACCGCGCTGATCGACAGGCCGGTGCCGGTGGTGACGCCGAGCAGTTCGGCACCGGTCGAGAAGGGGTGCCGCACGGCGGTGGTGTCCGGCGTGATCCGGTCCGCCCCGGCCGCCGCCTCGTCGACCACGAACCCACCACCGACCGAGTAGTACGTCCGGGTGCGCACCGTCGATCCCGCCGCGTCCCAGGCCGAGAAGACCATCCCGTTCGGGTGGTACGGCAGCGACCGACGGCGGTGCAGCACCAGGTCCAGGTCCGGCTCGAAGTCGATCTCCTGGGTGCCGAGCAGGGCGAGCCGACGCCGGTCGCGGATCTCGGCGACCCGGGGGCCGACGCTGTCGGTGTCCACCGTCTCCGGGCTCTCGCCGGCCAGCCCGAGCAGCACCGCCCGGTCGCTGCCGTGCCCGTGGCCGGTGGCGCCCAGCGACCCGAACAACTCGGCCCGGACCCGGGTGACGGTGTGCAGCAGCCCGTCGGCCTTCAGTCCGGTGACGAAGGTGCGCGCGGCCCGCATCGGGCCCACCGTGTGGGAGCTGGACGGGCCGATGCCGACACTGAAGAGGTCGAAGACACTGATCATCGCTGCGCTTCCTCGCCGTCGCCCGGGTGGTGCCGGGTCCGGCCGGGTCCGTGGCCGCCCGGGGTCCCCGGTGACCTGCTGATCCCGCCCGGGGTGGGGGCGGTGTCGACCGGCGAGCCTACCCGCCCAGCTCACCCCCGTCGCGTCCTCCCGCGTCGGACCCTCCCGCCGGGAGGCGTCGGCCGGGGCCGACTCGGGTAACCACCTACGGGTACGGGGTCACCGGATCACCCTCGGGACTGAGGGCACGGTGGCCGCCCCTTCCTACCGTGGAATGCAGCGCGGCGGATCGCCGCAGAGTGGAGTTAGACGATGAGTCGCAAACTGGTCCGACCCCGCGAGGGGCGCATGCTCGCCGGTGTCTGTGCCGGCCTGGCCCGCCGGTTCAACACCTCGGCCACCCTGGTCCGGCTGCTGTTCCTGCTGTCCCTGCTGCTGCCCGGCACCCAGGTGATCGTCTACCTGGTGATGTGGATCCTGATGCCCAACGAGGACCGGTACGCCACCACCAGCCACTGACCACGCCGGCCGTCACCCGGCGGCACTGCGCCCGGCGGCACCACGCCCAGCGGGACTGCGCCCGGTGATCAAGAGGTTTGCGTCAACTTGAAGATCAAGACTGACGCAAACCTCTTGATCACCAAGACCGCCGTCACACCCCCTACAGCGCCACCACCGCGCGGCCCGGTGGCGCGTGGTGGTCTGCCCGGAACCCGAGCGGTGGTGGCGCTCCGGGTCAGGGGGCCGTGTAGGTGATGGTGACCTTCTCGTAGCCGAGCGAGCGGAGCAGGCCCTCCAGCATCTTGCGGGTGTTCTCCTCGGCGCGCTGGGCCAGCCCGCTGTCCCGGGCCGCCGCGGTGATCCGCTCCTCGGCCATCCGGTAGACCTGCTGCTGCCGGTTGGGGTCGCCCTTGACCAGCTCACCGATCCGGTTGAACAGGCCGCGCTCCTCGGCGAAGACGTAGCTCTTGTCCAGGTCGAGGTTGGTCTGACCGAACTGCGGCGCGGGCAGCTTGACCTCGACGGACTTGCCGTCCGCGGACGGCACCACCGCCCCCTCGGAGATCTTGCCGAAGTCCACGTACGCCTCGACGCTGCCCGCCCCGACAAAGAGGGTCCGCTGGTTGAGCAGGAACTCCGGCACGTTGTTGCGGTCGTTCTGGAGGTCGACCACGACCTGGAAGTTGCCCTCCGCCGCGACGTAGCGGCTGAGGTCCTGGATCGACTTGAGCAGCGGCGGCTGGCTGCGGTCGGTCTGCTCCTTGGCGAACGGGTTGCGGAAGTCCGGGAAGATCCCGGTCACCTGCGTGCCGAGCAGCACCACCACCACGAGCGCCGCCGCGCCGAGCACCCAGAGCAGGCCCCGGGCCGGGCCGCCGCCGCTGCGGGGCGGGTCGGCCGGTGGGGTGTCAGGGTCGGCCGGGTCGGCCGACCGGGTGCGCAGTGTGTCGGCGGTCGGGTAGCCGGGGAACTCACTCTGGGGGGTCTCACCGTCGCGGGCCATCGCCCTCACCGTCCTCGTCAGACACGTGCTTCTGTCGATGACGGTACGGCTACCGTGCGACGCGCGCGCGGCGAGCGCCCCGAACGGGTGACGGGCGGCCTCAGCCGAAGGCGGACAACCCGGTGAGCCGCTGCCCGATGACGAGCTGGTGGATCTCGGAGGTGCCCTCGTAGGTGAGCACGCTCTCCAGGTTGTTGGCGTGCCGCATCACCGGGTACTCGCCGGAGACCCCGTTCGCGCCGAGGATCGTCCGGCACTGCCGGGCGATCGTCAGCGCCTCCCGGACGTTGTTCAGCTTGCCCACGCTGACCTGCTCCGGCCGCAGCGTCCCGGCGTCGGCCAGCCGGCCCAGGTGCAGGGCGAGTAGCAGGCCCTTGTTCCACTCCACGGCCATGTCGGCGAGCTTGGCCTGGGTGAGCTGGAACCCGGCCAGCGGCCGGCCGAACTGGGTCCGGGTGGCGGCGTACGACAGGGCGGTCTCCAGGCAGTCGCGGGCCGCGCCGAGCGCGCCCCAGACGATGCCCTGCCGGGCCTCGGTCAGGCAGCTCAGCGGCGCCCGCAGCCCGACCGCCTCCGGCAGGAGGGCGTCCGCCGGCAGCCGGACCCCGTCGAGGACGATCTCGCCGGTCACCGAGGCGCGCAGCGACATCTTGCGCCGGATCTCCCGCGCGCCCACCCCGGGGGCGTCCATCGGTACGAGGAAACCCCGCACCCCCTCGTCGGTACGCGCCCAGACCACCCCGACGTCGGCGACCGGCGCATTGGTGATCCACATCTTCGCGCCGTCGAGGACCCAGTCGTCGCCGTCGCGGCGGGCCCGGGTCGTCATCGAGGCCGGGTCGGAGCCGTGGTCGGGCTCGGTCAGACCGAAGCAGCCGATCGCCTCGCCGGCCGCCATCGCGGGCAGCCAGCGCCGCTTCTGCTCCTCGCCGCCGAAGCGCCAGATGGCGTACATGGCCAGCGAACCCTGCACCGAGACCAGGGACCGGACGCCGGAGTCGCCGGCCTCCAGCTCCAGACAGGCCAGCCCGTACGCGACCGCCGAGGCGCCGGCGCAGCCGTACCCGGTCAGGTGCATGCCGAGCAGGCCGAGCCGGCCGAACTCCCGGGCCAGCTCGCGCGCCGGGACCTGGCCGTCCTCGTACCAGCCGGCGACGTGCGGGCGGACCCGGTCGTCGACGAGCTGGCGGACGACGGCCCGGATCTGCCGCTCCTCCTCGCTCAGCGAGGCGTCGACGTCCAGCAGGTCCAGTGCGGTGCCCATGACCGCCACCTTAACGAGTGCTCAGGCGGGCGTCACTCGGGCTGACCGGTGAAGACCAGCACCCGGGCGTGGATCTGGTTGCGCTGCTGCAACGCCGCGCGCAGCGCCCGGTGCAGGCCGTCCTCCAGGTAGAGGCCGCCACTCCACTCCACCACGTGCGGGAACAGGTCGCCATAGAAGGTGGAGTCCTCGGCGAGGAGCTTGTCCAGCGCCAGCTCGCGCTTGGTGGTGATGAGCTGGTCCAGTCGCAGCGGACGCGGCGGGATCTCCGCCCACTGCTTGAGAGTCAGGTTATGTTCCGGGTAGGGACGCCCGTCCCGGACCGCTCTGAAAATCACGGCACGCTCCCCTCCCCGTGGTCAGGCCGACCCTCGGCGTGGTGCCGGGCCACGCCGAAGTGCCGCACCGTGCGGCACCGATGACGGTGCCAGCCTATCCGCCCCTGCCACACCGCGTTTTGCTCCCTGTTGTCGGTTTCCCTCGCCCCGCTACCCACTGCGCAGGGTACGAACCGACATCAACTCCACCGACCGCGCCGGACCACCTCGTCCACCGGACGACGTCCCCGTCGCAACGACGGTGACCGATGGTCCACCGCCCGGTAACCCACAGTGATCGCACCGATCGGGTGGTACTCCGGCGGCACCCCGAACGCCTCCCGGTACGGCGACAACCGGTCGGGCGGAATGCCGAAGAAACACGCCCCCAACCCCTCGTCCACGACGGTCAGCAGCATCAGCAGCGCGGCGAAGCCCGTGTCGACGTACCAGTAGGGCACCGGCCAGCGGTCCTCCGAGCGATCCGCCCAGCCCTTGTCCGGCTCCGCGTACCGCTCCAGGTAGACCGACCGGTTGGCGTGCGGCACCACGATCAGCGGGGCCCGCCGCATCCCCGCCAGCCACCGGTCCCGGCCACCCCCCGAGGGGGTGGCCGCCGCCCAGAACCGCTCCCGGTCCGCCGGCTCCTCCAGCACCAGAAAGCCCCAGCCCTGGGCGAAGCCCGCCGACGGCGCCCGGACCGCGTGGTCGAGCAGCCGGTCCACCACGTCCGGCGGGACCGGACGGTCCGGGTCGTAGTTGCGCACCATCCGGCGACGCCGGACCACCTCGCCGAACTCCACGCTCAGACCCCGGGCCGGATGCCCCAGGTGCCCCGCCAGGTCTCCCCCGGGCCCAGCGTGAGCACGTCCCGGCCGGACCGGAACGCGTCCGGCGGGCAGGTCATCGGCTCCACCGCCACCGACCGGCGGTGCCGCTCGCCGGTGAGCGCGTCGCCGGTGAAGACCTGCCACCAGCCGAACTCGCGGTCCGCCCAGAGGTGCACCCCGTCCGCGTCGTCGGGGGCGGTCAGGGTGACCGACGAGCCGCCGTCCTCGTCCCGGATCACGTCACCGAAGCAGAGGTCGAGCTGCGCGTCACCGATCGGTCGGGGGCTGGTCCAGTCGTACTCGGTGCCGGCCACCGGGGTCGCCCCGATCGGCAGCAGCCGGGCGTCGACCTGCAACCGGCTGCGGGCCGGCAACCGCATCGTGAGGTCGTCCACCGCCACCCCGGCCAGCCGCAGGTAGGGGTGCACGGAGAAGCCGAACGGCGCGGCCTCGGCCCCGGTGTTGGTCACCTCGTGCGCGCCGCGCAACCCGTCCGCCCCCACACTCCACCGGGTACGCAGCCGCAACGGCCACGGGTAACCGGGGGTCGGCGGCAGGTCGTAACCGAGGGTGACCGCGTCGGCGGACTCCTCGATCAGCTGCCAGCGCACCCAGTTGACCAGGCCGTGCAGGGCCACGCCCCGGGCCGGCTCGGTCAGGTCGAGCTGCAACGCGCGGCCGCCGAAGGTGTACTTCCCGTCCCTGATCCGGTTCGGCCAGGGGGCCAGCACGTGCCCGGCGCTACCGGGGCTGATCTCGTCCTCGGCGTACCCGTCGAGGTAGTCCACCCCGTCCCGCCGGTACGTGCGTACCCCACCGCCGACCTCGACGATGACGGCCTCGTGGCCGTCGGCGGCGATGGTCCACTGTGTACCCGAGGGCGGGCGGTGCGTGCCGTTGTCCATATCGTGACCTTAGTCGGTGCCCTGGCCCGCCCGCCGGGCCCGGCGCAGCCGTCCCACATGGCGCGGGGTCAGCGGCGGTCCCCCGCCACCACGGTGCCGGCCCGGTAGCGCAGCAGGGCCGGGAAGCACGCCACCAGCAGCAGTGCCAGCCCGGCCGAGAGCAGCCCGCCACCGACCCAGGCGACGCCACCACCGAACCCGGCGGCCATCGCCCCGGCCCGCAGGTCGCCCAGCCGTGGCCCGCCGGCCACCACCACCGTGTTCACCCCCTGGAGCCGGCCGCGCATCCGGTCCGGTGCGTAGACCAGCAGCATCGACTGCCGCAGCACCGCGCTGACCAGGTCGGCCGCCCCGGCCACCGCGAGCAGCAGCACCACCAGCCAGAGCTGCCGGGCCAGCCCGGCCGCCGCGATGGCCAGCCCCCAGCCGACCACCGCCACCACCAGGGCCAGCCCCTGCCGACGCAGCCGGCCGATCCAGCCGGAGGTCAGGCCACCCAGCATCGCCCCGATCGCGATGGCGCTGTAGAGCCAGCCCACCGCCGCCCCACCGCCGAACCGCTCCTGCGCCACCTCGGGAAAGAGCGCCCGGGGCATGGCCATGATCATCGCGATCAGGTCGATGGCGAACGAGGAGAGCAGCACCGGTGTGGTCGCCAGGTAGCGGAAGCCGTCGAGGATGCCGGCCAGGCCGCCCCGACGCGCCTCGCCCTCGGCGGGCGGGGCCGGCGGCATCGCGGGCAACCGCAGCGTCGCCACCACCAGCGCGGTGAACAGCAGCGCGTCCGCGGCGTACGCGATGGGTAGCCCGGTGTCGGTGCCGAAGGTGGCGAAGATCAGGCCGGCGGCCAGCGGGCCGACCACCGACGCGGCGGTGAAGGTGGTGTAGTTCAACGTGGTGCCCGCCGGGACCAGCTCCGGCGGCAGCAGCCGGGGCAGGATCGCCGAGCGGGCCGGCGAGCTGATCGCGAACGCGATCGAGTGCACGGTCACCAGCGTCAGCAGCAGCACCGGGCTGCCGACCCCGGACAGCGCGTGCCCGAGCAGGCCGAGCATCGACACCCAGAGCAGCGCCGAGCCGACCAGCAGCACCCGCCGCCGGTCCCGGGCGTCGGCGACCGCCCCGCCCCACAGCCCGAAGACCAGCAGCGGCAGGAAACCCGCCACCCCGAGCAGGCCGACCCAGAAGGAGTCCCGGGTCAGCGCGTACATCTCCACCGGCACGGCGACCGCGGTGAACTGGAACCCGAACATCGCCACCGTGTTGCCGAGCCACAGCCGGCGGTACGCGGGAACCCGCAGCGGGCGCAGGTCGATGGCCAGCCGACGGGCCCGCCCCGACCGGGCCGGTGTGACGGCGGTCACGGGGCCAGCCGCTCGACGACCCAGTCGCCCCCCTCGACCCGGCGGAACCGCAGCCGGTCGTGCAGCCGGCCGGCCCGGCCCTGCCAGAACTCCACCGCCTCCGGCCGGACCCGGAACCCACCCCAGTGCGGGGGCGCCGGGACCGGCGTGGCGGCCGGGAAGCGCTCGGCTGCCGCCCGGTACGCCTCCTCCAGCGCGGCCCGGTCCGACACCACCTCGGACTGGGTGCTGGCCCAGGCCCCGAGCTGGGAGCCGCGCGGCCGGGTGGCGAAGTACGCCTCGGTCTCGGCCCGGTCGACCGGGCGGACCCGGCCGGTCACCACCACCTGCCGCTGCATCGCGAACCAGGGGAAGACCAGGCTGGCCCACGGGTTGACGGCCAGTTCCCCGCCCTTGCGCGACCCGTGGTTGGTGTAGAAGACGAAACCCTCCCGGTCGTACTCCTTGAGCAGCACCGTCCGACCGCTGGGCCGGCCGGCGGCGTCGGCGGTGCCGAGGACCATCGCGTTCGGCTCGGGCAGCCCGGCCGCCACCGCGTCGGCGAGCCAGCAGCCGAACTGGGTGGCCCAGTCGGCGGCCAGCTCCGCCTCGGAAAGGCCCCGGTCGGCGGCGTACTCGTTACGCATGGCCGCCAGGGCGGGTGTGTCGCCCGTCACGTCGTTCTCCCTCCGGGGCGTCCGGCGCCCTGGAGACGCTGGCCAGCCCACTGATCAGTCTCACGGAGAGCACCCCGGCGTCCAGCGGCGGGGATGTCGCGTGCAGCACAGTCGCGGCGGGTCGCGCGCTTGGTTACTCACCAGGCAAGATGGCGAGAACACATCCCTGAGGGTCGCCTAAGGTACCGGGCCGGACCGAGCCCGTGGCGGGCGCACCGAGCCGGAAGCCAGGAGACGACATGGCCGACTTCAAACCGGGCCTCGAAGGCGTCGTGGCCTTTGAGACCGAGATCGCCGAACCGGACCGCGAGGGTGGCGCGCTGCGCTACCGGGGCGTGGATATCGAGGATCTGATCGGTCAGGTCTCCTTCGGCAACGTCTGGGCGCTGCTGGTCGACGGACGCTTCGGCCCCGGCCTGCCGCCCGCCGAGCCGTTCCCGGTGCCGGTGCACTCCGGCGACATCCGCGTCGACGTGCAGTCCGCGGTCGCCATGCTCGCCCCGTACTGGGGGCTCAGTCAGCTGCTGGACATCTCCGACACCCAGGCCCGTGCCGACCTGGCCCGGGTCTCGGTCACCGCGCTCTCCTTCGTCGCCCAGTCCGCCCGCGGCCTGGGTCTGCCGGCGGTGCCGCAGAAGGAGATCGACAAGGCCGAGACGATCGTCGAGCGCTTCATGAAGCGCTGGCGGGGCGAGCCGGACCCCCGGCACGTCAAGGCCGTCGACGCGTACTTCATCTCGGCCGCCGAGCACGGGCTGAACGCCTCCACCTTCACCGCCCGGATCGTCGCCTCCACCGGCGCCGACGCCGCGGCCTGCATCTCCTCCGGCATCGGCGCGCTCTCCGGCCCGCTGCACGGTGGCGCGCCGTCGCGGGTGCTCACCATGCTGGAGGCCGTCGAGCGCAGCGGCGACGCCGAGGGGTACGTCAAGGGCGTCCTCGACCGGGGCGAGCGGCTGATGGGCTTCGGCCACCGCGTCTACCGGGCCGAGGACCCGCGCGCCCGGGTGCTCCGGCGCACCGCCCGGGAGCTGGGCGCACCGCGTTTCGAGGTCGCGGAGGCGCTGGAGAAGGCCGCCCTGGCGGAGCTCCAGGCCCGCCGCCCGGACCGCGTCCTCGCCACCAACGTCGAGTTCTGGTCGGCCGTGGTGCTGGACTTCGCCGAGGTCCCGGCGCACATGTTCACCTCGATGTTCACCTGTGCCCGGATGGGCGGCTGGTCCGCGCACATCCTGGAGCAGAAGAAGCTCCAGCGACTGGTCCGGCCGTCCGCCCGCTACATCGGGCCGAACACCCGCAAGCCGCAGCAGGTCGAAGGCTGGGACGCCATCCCGCACGGCGTCTGATCCCGTTCCGCACCGAGGGGCGTCGACCGGTCGGTCGACGCCCCTCATGCGTGCCACCCGGGTCCGGCCCGACGGACGATTCAGCGACGCGCAACCCGGCCGGCCGCGACCACCGGCCGGCCGCCCGGCGATGGGTGGGTGATCAGGAGCAGCCCGGCCGGCGGCCGACGGTTGATCATGTGGCGGTGTGGCCGACGCCTCAGGTCCGGGCCTGGGACCAGCCGGCATCCGGGCCGCCACGGGTGCGAGGATGAAGGCCGGCAGTGTCGCCGGACCGGGCCCGGACCCGGCCACGTCGTGCGCCCGCGCACACGTCCGCCGCGGTTCCGCGTCCGTTGAAGGGCCCGCCCTCGCCCCATGCGGAAGGATCGAGAAAACCGTGGCTGACGCACCGACCATCCGGATTCCCGACGACATCAAGCCCGCCGACGGGCGGTTCGGCTGCGGGCCGTCCAAGGTCCGTCCGGCGGCGGTGTCCGCACTCGCCGACGTGGCGACCAGCTACCTGGGCACCTCGCACCGGCAGCAGACCGTCCGCGCCGAGGTCGCCCGGCTGCGCCGGGGCATCGCCGAGTTCTTCTCCCTCCCCGAGGGCTACGAGGTGGTCATCGGCAACGGTGGCGCCACCGCCTTCTGGGAGGTCGCCACCTTCGGTCTGGTCCGCGACCGGGCCCAGTTCGCCAGCTTCGGCGAGTTCGGCGCGAAGTTCGCCAAGTCGGTCAAGGATGCGCCGTTCCTCGGTGAGCCGAGCGTCCGCAAGGCCGAGCCGGGCAGCGCCCCGGGCCTGTTGGCCGAGGCCGGGGTGGACGTCTACGCCACCCCGCACAACGAGACCTCCACCGGTGTCGCGGTGCCGATCAACCGGGTGGCCGACGCCGACCCGGGCTCGCTGCTGCTGGTGGACGCCACCTCCGGCGCGGGCGGCCTGGACGTCAACGTCGGCGAGACCGACGTCTACTACTTCGCCCCGCAGAAGTGCTTCGGCTCCGACGGCGGTCTCTGGCTGGCCCTGATGTCGCCGGCCGCACTGGAGCGGGCCACCGAGATCAAGGGCTCCGGCCGCTACATCCCGGCCTTCCTCGACCTGGTCACCGCGATCGACAACTCGCGGCTGGAGCAGACGTACAACACCCCGGCGCTGGCGACCGTCTTCCTGGCCGCCGAGCAGACCGACTGGATGAACTCGCAGGGCGGCCTGAGCTGGGCGGCCAAGCGCACCGCCGAGAGCGCCGGGATCGTCTACGGCTGGGCCGAGCGGGCCGAGTTCGCCACCCCGTTCGTCACCGACCCGGCGCTGCGCTCCAACGTGGTCGCCACCATCGACTTCGCCGACGGGGTGGACGCCGCCGCGATCGCGAAGGTGCTGCGGGCCAACGGGATCGTCGACACCGAGCCCTACCGCAAGCTCGGTCGCAACCAGCTGCGGGTCGCGCTCTTCCCGGCGGTGGAGCCGGCCGACGTGGAGGCGCTCACCGCCGCCGTCGACTACGTGGTCGAGCGGCTCTAGCCACACCCGTCACGGTGGGTGGTCGCAGCGGCTGCTGCGACCACCCACCGTGATCATCGCCGCAGCTCAGTCGCGACATGCGCACGTCGCATCCCCCACCTGTGGGCAGATGCGCGTACGGTGGTGCGAGGACGCCCGGGTGGCCGGCTCGTGGCGTGACGGCCAGCGAAGCGGGACGGAGGCTACGCCATGCGCCCAGTACGCTTCGTCGCCCTCTCCGAGGACGGCCAGGCACTGGTGCTCGCCGACGAGGTCGGGCGCCTACTCGCCCTCCCCATAGACGAACGCATCGCGACCGTGCTGCACGCGGAGCCCGGTGCGCCGCCGCTCACCGTGGTCCCCACCGGGGTCGACCCGACCCCGTCACTGTCCCCTCGGGACATCCAGGCCCGCATCCGTTCGGGCGAGTCCGCCGAGGACGTCGCCCGGATCGCCGGCGTGCCCGTCGACCGGGTGCTGCGCTACGCCGGCCCGGTGCTCCAGGAGCGGGCCATGCTCGCCCAGCACGCCCGGCGCACCCGGCTCAAGGGCGCCGAGAAGGCCACCCCGCTGGCCGAGGTGGTCAACGGCCGGCTGGCCCAGCACGGCATCGACACCGAGAAGATCTCCTGGGACGCGTTCCGGCGCGACGACGGCACCTGGCGGATCATCGCCACCTGGCCGTCCGGCAAGGCCACCGCGCAGGCCGTCTGGGATCTCGACAAGCTCCGGCAGAACGTCACCCCGCACGACGACATGGCGCAGTACCTGTGCGCCGAGCGTCCGACGCCGATCCTCGGCCAGGAGCCGGCACCGGAACGCGGCGGCCACGCGCTGCCCGGCCCGTCGCGTGGTGAGCCGAGTCGGGGCGGGCACGGCCTGCCGGCCGCCAGCGAGCAGGCCCGTCCGGGCCGGGACCCGATCCGGGCCGGGCGGGACGCCCTGCTCGCGTCGCTGGACCGTCCGCTCGGCGGCACCTCGGGGCGGGGTCTCGACCCGCGCTCCCCGGCCGCGCTGGCCGGCTCCGACGCACCCCGTCAGCGGGCCGTCGGCGGTGGCGCCGCCGCGCTGCTCGGCGGTGGGCAGGGTTCCGCCTTCGACGACGACTCGGACGCGCCCAAGGAGGTCCCGGCCGTGCCGTCCCTGGCCGTGCTCCGGCCGCGCCGCACGGGTGCGGCCGCTGCTGCGGGTGGCGAGTCGACGGACGCCTCGGGCAAGCCGCGCAAGCGCCTGCCCAGCTGGGACGACGTCCTCTTCGGCACCGGCCCGGCGGCCCGCGAGTCCTCCTGATCTTCGCGGCCACCCTGGCAGCGCGAGGCACTCCAGGTCCGCGCGTGTCAGGGTGGTCGGATGGAGTACACGAATCTGGGACGCACCGGACTGTCGGTGAGCCGGCTCTGCCTCGGCACGATGAACTTCGGGCCGCAGACCTCCGAGCCGGACAGCTTCGCCATCATGGACCGGGCGCTCGAACACGGCATCAACTTCTTCGACACCGCCAACGTGTACGGCTGGCAGACCGGTGAGGGGCTCACCGAGCAGATCATCGGTCGCTGGTTCGCCCAGGGCGCGGGCCGGCGGGACAAGGTCGTCCTGGCCACCAAGGTCTACGGCAAGATGGGCGAATGGCCCAACGACCAGGGCCTGAGCGCCCGACACATCGTCCGGGCCTGCGAGGACTCGCTGCGTCGGCTGCAGACCGACGTGATCGACCTCTACCAGATGCACCACGTCTCCCGGAGCACCCCGTGGGAGGAGATCTGGCAGGCGATGGAGACCCTGGTCGCCCAGGGCAAGGTGATCTACGTCGGGTCGTCCAACTTCGCCGGTTGGCACATCGCCCAGGCGCAGGCCGCCGCCGGGAAGCGCAACTTCCTCGGCCTGGTCGCCGAGCAGTCCATCTACAATCTGCTCACCCGGCACGTCGAGATGGAGGTGATCCCGGCCGCGCAGCACTACGGCCTGGGGGTCATCCCGTGGTCGCCGCTGCACGGCGGGTTGCTCTCCGGCGTGCTGCGCAAGATGGCCGAGGGCGGGGCCGCGCGGGGCACCAGTGGTCGCGCCGCCGACGGGCTCGCCGCACACCGGCCGGCCATCGAGGCGTACGAGAAGTGCTGTGCGGAGTGGGGCCACGACCCGGCCGACGTGGCGTTGGCCTGGTTGCTCTCCCGGCCCGGGGTGACCGCCCCGATCATCGGCCCGCGCACCGTCGCCCAACTCGACAACACCCTGGGCGCGCTCACCGTGGAGATCGACGAGGCGACGGAGCAGCGGCTCGACGAGTTGTTCCCGCCGGTCGGCAACGGCGGTCCCGGCCCGGAGGCCTGGGCCTGGTGACCCGAACACCCGCCTGACCGGGCAGCGACCCGCCCACCGTCCGGTCGCCCCGCCCATTCCCACCGGGCCACCTGCCCCGCCGGGTGGCCCGGTCGGCGATGATCCACTCAATGGGGGCGACGTT
The DNA here is from genome assembly GCF_900091525.1 of Micromonospora matsumotoense. Classification (GTDB taxonomy): domain Bacteria; phylum Actinomycetota; class Actinomycetes; order Mycobacteriales; family Micromonosporaceae; genus Micromonospora; species Micromonospora matsumotoensis. The sequence goes on along the minus strand of NZ_FMCU01000005.1, from coordinate 283,176 downwards.
GCGGTGTCCGAGCGCCTCGGACACCGCAACGTCGCCCCCGTGGCACCGGCTCTCGGGGCGGGTCAGAGGGGCCAGGTGGTCAGGTGGGTGTAGCGGGGGCCGGGGCGGCTGTGGACCAGCACCAGTTCGGTGGCCGGCCACTGCGGGCCGCGGTGGGCGGCGAGGGCGAGCCGGTCGGCGTCCACCTCGGACGGGTCGAGCCGGTCACCGGGACGGGCCACCGTCAGATGTGGACGCCACGGTTTCCCGTCGTACGGCTGGCCGGCCCGATCCAGCTCGGCACGGATCAGCCCGGCCAGCGTCCGCAGCGCGGGCACCTCGCCCCGCACGTCCGCCCACAGCACGGTGGACCGACCCTGCCCGAACACACCCCCGCCGCCCAGCCACAGCCGGGGTGGGTGCGTCCAGCCGGCGCGGGCGGCCCCGGCGGCCGACCCGAGGGCGTCCGTCACCTCGGGCAGCCGGCCGGACTCGACCTCACCGAGGAAGGCCAGCGTGACGTGCAGGTGTGCCGGCTGCGCCAGGCGTACGTCGAGGCCGACGGCGCTGGCCGCACCGACCCGGAGCCGGGACACCCGGTCGGTGAGGTCGGCGACGGCGGGCGGCGGCGGGTAGACCGCGACGAAGAGTCTCACGCCCGCCGGTCACGGGGGCGGCGATCGGCGCGGGTGGTCGGCAGCGTGAGCCCCGCCCCGGCCAGCACCCCCTCGACCCGGACCCGTTCGATCTCCCGGTCGACCCCGGTCAGCTCGGCCAGGTGCTCGGGGATGCCCAACGCCCGGCAGGCGGCGCGGAGCCGGTCGTCGTACGCCTCGATCACCGAGCTGTGCCAGACCACCGAGCGACCGCCTGCGGCGAGCCGGTGTCGGCCCAGTCGACGCAGGTCGGCGGCGAGGAGTTCGAGGGGTCGGCGGTCGGGGTGGTCCAGGGCGGAGAGGTCGATGTCCCGGCCGGGCAGGTCGGCGGCGAGGGCGCGGTCGAGCCGGGCGATGGTGCGGCGTTCCCGGCGGCGTTCCCGCCACTCCGCCCAGCCACAGGCCACCCGGTCGGCGATCTCGTCGAGGCAGAAGAGCAGGGCGAACGCCAACGGCAGGCAGGTCAGGGCGAGGATAGCCAGTATCAGCGTCAGTGCGCTCCCGCCTGCCACACCTCGACGCTAAGGCCCGGCGGGGCCGCGCGCCACCGCTTTGTTGCTATCCGCACACCGTCCGTGCCGGCCCACCGGCAGCGGGACCCCGGTCCACCGGCGGCGGGACCCCGGTCCACCGGCAGCGAAACCCGCCCGCCGGCAGCGGGACCCCGGCTCACCGGGCTGCGGGGCCCGGCTCATCTACCGCTGGGGGTGAGCAGGCGGGGGCGGGAGACCACGTAGAAGCGGGGCATCGGCAGGACCCGGAAGCGCAGTCGGGCACCCGAGCGCCGCAGTTGCCAGGTGAGCGCGAGCAGGGCGGTGGCCAGCGAGATGAGTCCACCCATCCAGATGCTCGCCCCGGCGCCCCAGGTCTCGGCGACCCAGCCGATGATCGGTGCGCCGACCGGGTTGGTGCCGAGGAAGACCAGCACCCACAGCGCCATCACCCGGCCCCGGAACGCGGCGTCGGTGCCGAGCTGCACCCGCTGGTTGGCCGCCTGGGCGAAGAAGACCATGAAGAAACCGGTCGGCAGGAGCAGGGTCACCACCAGCCAGTACGCCGGAGCGAGGCCGACCAGGGTGCCGAAGGCCGCGCAGCCGACCGCCGCGCCGAGCACCAGCCAGACCGAGGGGCGGCTGCGCCGTCCGGTGCCGGCGAGCGCCCCGACCAGCGCGCCGACCGCCAGCGCGGTGCTGAACAGGCCGAACGAGGCGGCCCCGGTGTGGAAGACCGTCTTGGCCAGCGCGGCGAGGGTGAGCTGGAAGTTGAACAGCGACATCCCGATCACCGACATGACCACCATCGGCAACAGCAGGTCGGGACGCTGCCGGACGTAGCGCAGCCCGTCGATGATCTTTGCCGAGTCCCGTTCGCCGATCGGGAGCAGGTCCTTGCGGTACAGCTCGGCCGGGCGCATCCGGACCACGTTGGCCAGTGGCGCGATGGAGCTGACGGCGGTGAACAGGAAGACCGGGCCGACGTCGAAGGCGGCGATGGCCAGACCGGCGACGGCCGGGCCGATGATCCGGGCCGAGTTGAACACCGCCGCGTTGAGGGAGAGCGCGTTGGGCAGCAGGGTGGTGCCGACCAGTTCGCTGACGAACGCCTGCCGGACCGGGGTCTCCACCGCGTTGGCGGTGCCGAGCAGCGCGGCGAACGCGAAGACGTGCCACAGCTCGACCAGGCCGGTGAGCACCAGCAGGCTCATCCCCAGGGCCAGCACCGTCCAGAAGGTGTTGGCGACGAAGAGCAGCATCCGCTTGTCGTACCGGTCGGCGAGCCGGCCGGAGAGCAGGGTGAGCAGCAGCACCGGGGTGAACTGGAGCGCGGTGACGATGCCCAGCGCGGTGGCGGAGTTGTCCGAGAGCTCAAGGACGAGCCAGTCCTGGGCGATGAACATCATCCAGACGCCGATCAGTTTGACCAGCTGTCCGGTGGCGAAGAGTCGGTAGTTGCGGACTCGTAGGGACTGGAACATCGTGCTCAGCTTCGCCTGCACTCTTGGTGCGCCTCCTCGGGCCGGGTACGCGTCATCGACGGCGGACGGCGCGGACCCGGTGGGGCGTCAGGCGCGGGCGAGCTGCTGGAGGATCTCGGCGGCCCGCCGTAGCGTGTCGCGTTCGTCCTCCGCGAGCGCGGCCAGCCGGCTGGCCAGCCACTCGTCGCGGGCCCGCTCGAACTGGTCGAGCACGGCCCGGCCTCCCTCGGTGGCCGCCAGGATGACCTGCCGGCCGTCGGTCGGGTGGGGGGTGCGCTGCACCAGGCCGCGCTCCTCCAGCTTCGCGACGATCTTGGTCATCGTCGGTGGCTGGACCCGTTCGACGTCGGCCAACTCCCGGGGCGTCAGCGCGCCCGCCAGCCGGAGGCTGGTGAGCGCGGAGAGCTGGGTGACCGTCAGGTCGCCCACCGGGCGGGCCTGCCGGACCCGCCGGTTGAGTCGGGTGATCGCATCACGCAGCTGGGGTGCCAGCTGCGCCGGTGGCACGCGGTTCGCCGTCACCGTCCGCTCCGTCACAGTCGTTAGCTTAACTAATGAGCCTGGCTAACGACATGCGATATGACCATGCTCACGAGGGGAATTCCCTGCTCCGGGCCAGGCAGTCCCGAGGGTTGCCCGGCCCGGAGGCCGACGGGTGAAGCTACAGCACCGCGGACTCGATCGGCCCGCGCAGGAAGTACAGCACGAACAGCACCGCCACCGCGTAGAGCAGCGGATGGATCTCCCGCGCCTTCCCCTTCGCCAGCTTGAGCAGCACGTAGCTGATGATGCCCGCGCCGATGCCGTTCGAGATCGAATAGGTGAAGGGCATCAGGGTGATGGTGAGGAACGCCGGGATGGCGATCTCGTAGTCGGTCCAGTCGATGGTCCGCACCGCGGTCATCATCAGGAACCCGACCACCACCAGCGCCGTCGAGGCCGCCTCGAACGGGATCACCGTGGACAGCGGCGACAGGAACATCGCCAGCAGGAACAGACCGCCGGCGACCAGGTTGGCCACCCCGGTCCGGGCACCCTCCGCGACCCCCGAGGCGCTCTCGATGTACGACGTGTTGCTGGAGACGCTCGCCGCGCCACCCGCCGCCGCGGCGATCGAGTCGACCAGCAGGATCTCCTTCGCCCGGGGCGGGGTGCCCTGCTCGTCGAGCATGTCCCCCTCCTGGCCGATCGCGACCATCGTGCCCATCGTGTCGAAGAAGTCCGTGATCAACAGGGTGAAGACGAACATCAGCGGGATCAGCCAGCCGGCCCGGCTCCACGAGCCCAGCACGTTGAAGTTGCCCAGCAGCGACAGGTCGGGGATGTCGACGATCCGCTCGGGCAACTTCGGCACGTTCAACGACCAGCCGTGGGGGTTGGGCTTGCCGTCGACGAAGGACGGGCCCACCTTGGCGACCGCCTCCACGATGATCGCCAGTACGGTCGAGGCGAGGATGCCGATCAGGATCGCGCCGCGCACCCGGCGCACCACCAGCACCAGCGTCACCAGCAGGCCGACCACGAAGACCAGCATCGGCCAGCTGACGATCTTGCCGTTGATGCCGAGCCCCACCGGCACGGTGCTGTTCGCCGCGTCCGGCACCCGCCGGACGAAACCGGCGTCGACCAGCCCGATGATGGTCAGGAACAGCCCGATGCCCACCCCGATCGCAGTCTTGAGCTGCGTCGGGACCGAGCGGAACACCGCCGTACGCAGACCGGTGAGCACGAGGATCGCGATGAGCACACCCTCGATCACCACCAGCCCCATCGCGTCCGCCCAGGTCATCTGCGGGGCGATCTCGAACGCGACCAGCGCGTTCACCCCCAGGCCGGCGGCCAGCGCCATCGGGAACCGCCCGACGACCCCCATCAGGATCGTCATCAGGCCGGCCACCAGCGCGGTCGCCGCGGCCAACGCGGGAATCGAGAGCTTCTGGTCGTCGCCGTCGACGGCACCGCCCAGGATCAGCGGGTTCAGCACCACGATGTACGCCATCGTGAAGAAGGTCGCCAGGCCACCCCGTACCTCGCGGCTCATCGTCGAGCCACGGGCGGAGATCTCGAAGAACCGGTCGAAACCGTTCCGGGGGTGGGTGGGATCAGAGGGAATGCCGTTGTCCGGCGGCGCAATGGCCATCAGGTCCTCGCAGGTGATCTACCGTTGTCGCGCGCATCGTCCCAGATCAACGGCAGGCCGGGAAAGTGCTTCGCGGTACGCTTCTGCCCGTGCCGCAGGAGCAACCACCCCGACCCGAGCCACTCGACCCGTCGATGGTCCCGCTCGCGGTGGCCGGACTGATCGCCTGGGCGGTGGTCGGCCTGCTGATGCTGGTCTTCTTCCGTGACTGGCTCACCGAACACGGCCACCAGGACTGGCTCTGGACCTGTCTGGCCGGGTTCCTGTGGGGCTTTCCCGGTCTGGCCGTGATGATGCGGCACGACGCACACCGCCGTCGCCGTCGGGCGTCCGCCCGGCAGGACTGACCGGTCCGCGCACCGGCGACCGGAACGCCGAAACCACGCCGACCCACCAGCCTGCGGGCCGGCCCTGTGGTCAGGAGTGGCGCGAAGGCTCCACCGGCTCGGACGGCTCCATCAGCTCGTACGGCTCCACCGAGTCCGACAGCTCCACCGGGTCGGCCGGCCCGCTGACCGTCATCGACTCGACCGCGCTGTCGTCGTACACCGTCGGGAGCTCGTCGATCGCCGGCTCGGCGGTCTCCACCAGGGTCTCCGAGTGCGCGCCGCAGCCGTGCTCGGCGCTGACCACCCGACCGTCGTCCGGGGCGTAGAAGTTGCCACAGGCCCCGAACGCCTGCCGCAGCGCACCGGCCAGCGGCAGATAGAAGCCGCAGGTGCCGCAGCGCGCCGAAGCGGGGGCAGCGGTGGAGATCGGCGCGGACGGGCCGTGGTCCCCGTCGTACCAGCGCTGGGCGGCCTCGGCCCGGCCCTCGCGGGACAGCACCCGGGGGCGGCCGAGGCCCAACTCCCAGGAGGTCTCCTCGACCGCCGGGTCGTCGGAGAGCAGGTAGCCGGGGGCGAGCCGGTCGTCGTCCGACGGGGTGAGGAGCAGGTCGCCGGGGCCGAGGTCGCCCGGCTGGAGGCGTTCCTGCCACGGCAGCCAGCCGGGCGCGAGCAGCGCGTCCGAGCCGGGCAGCAGCACGGTCTCACAGACGGTGACCTGCCGGCTGCGCGCGACCCGGGTGACGGTCACCGCCCAGCGCCAACCCCGGTAACCACCGAGCAGACATTCGAAATAGTGGGTGACGACCCGGTCACCTTCGGCGACGACCCGCAGGTGGTCACCGATGTCGGCGGGCTCCACCTCGGTGATGGCGTCGCGGGCCACCTCGACGGCGGCGGCGCAGACCTGGTCGAGGCGGGCGGCACGGGCGGGAGCGGGCCTGGTCACCAGACCATTGTTCCCCATGCACGACACGCGCCGACAGGCACTCCCCGAGTGAGTCTTCCCCCGTGGTGCGGCACACCTGGATCAGATGGGCAAGGATGGTGCACATGCCGCTGTTCTCCCGCTCCGGGCGGTCCGTAATGGGACGGACCGTCGGCACCGGCATCCGCGCCACCCGCCTGCTGCTGCGCGGCTCGGTCAACGGCGGACGCTGGATGACCCGACGGGCCGGTTCGGCCCGCGCGAAGGGCGCCGGCGGCGAGACCGGCATGGTCCGCCTCTTCGACCTGCACGCCGTCTCCTGCGCCGGGGACACGTTGATCGCCATCGGCCTGGCCGGGACCATCTTCTTCGACGTCCCGCTCGGTGAGGCACGCAGCAAGGTGGCGCTGTACCTGCTGGTCACGATGGTGCCGTTCGCGATGCTGGCACCCGTGGTCGGCCCACTGCTCGACCATTTCCGGCACGGCCGCCGGTACGCGCTGGCCACCACCATGCTCGGTCGGGCGTTCCTGGCCTGGCTGATCTCGGACTACATCGGCAGCCTGGGGCTCTACCCCGCCGCATTCGGGGTGCTGGCGCTGTCCCGGGCGTACGGGGTGGCCCGTTCCGCCGCCGTACCCCGGTTGCTGCCGGAGGGCCTCGGACTCTCCCAGGTGGGGGCGCGGGCCAGCGTCTACGGCACGGTGGCCGGGGCGTTGGTGGTCCCGCTGGGGCTGGCGGCGTTCTGGTTCGGGCCGCAGTGGCCGCTCCGGGTCGCCTCGGTCATCTTCCTGGTCGGCATGGTGATCGCGCTGCGGCTGCCGCCCCGCGCGGACTCCGAACCGCCGGAGCGGGTGCCCCGACCGCTGCGGGCGCTGCGCCGCAAGGGGGACCGCCCGTTGGGCCGGGGGCGGCCGGCGGGCCGGCTGGTCATCGCCACCCTGATCGGTGCCGCGGGGGTCCGCGCGCTCTACGGTTTCCTCCTGCTCTTCCTGGCGTTCGCGCTCAAGAAGGGCGACCTGACCAATGACCTCTTCGGTCGCCAGCTCAGCGACCAGGCGGCCCTGGGCATCATCGGCGGGGCGCTGGCGATCGGCGGCTTCCTGGCCACCGCGGTCGGCACCCGGCTGCGTATCCACCGGCCGGCGGCGATCCAGTCCAGCACGATGATCATCGTGGCCGGGGTGGGCATCCTGACCGTGCTGAAGTTCTCACTGCCGATGGTGGCGCTGTTCTGCCTGGTCGCAGCCCTGTCCAGCGGAATCGCCAAGCTCGCCGTCGACGCCTCGATCCAGGAGCGGATTCCCGAACGGCTGCGGGCCAGTTCCTTCGCCCACTCCGAGACCGCGCTGATGCTCGCCTTCGTCGCCGGTGGTGGGCTCGGCCTCGTGCCGTTCGAGGGCCGGATCGGCATCGCCGTCGCCGCCGGGGTGGGCGTCCTCGCCGCGGTGCGCGGGGTCGTCGTCGCCGGCCGGCTGCGCGCCGAACAACTGCTGGGCCGGCCGTTGACCGACGAGGAGTTGGCCGCCCAGGACCGGACCGACGCTGCTGCCGCGCGGACGGCCGACCCGGCCCCCGGGGTGACCGCACCGGCCGACACCGCCGCCGGCTCCACCGACACCACTGCCGGTCGTTCCGCCGGCGCTCGGGCCGACCTGACCGCCGGTCACCTGGCCGACAGCGCCGCCGACGAGGCGACCGAGGCGGCGGCCCGGGCCGCACCGACCTCACCGGCACCGAGCGGGGCGGCCGGCGTCGAACGTCACGACGACGGGCTGGCCCCGCCGGGATATCACATCTACCGCCCGTCCTCGGCGGTCCCGGGCAACGGCAGCAGTGCCGATGACCAGCCACGGCAGTCGCCGGGGTCGGTGTCGTGACGGGTCTGCTGGTGCTGACCGCCGTACCGGCCGAGGCGGAGGCCGTCCGGGCCGGGCTGACCGATCCGACGGTGACGGTCCGGGCGATCGGCGTGGGCCCGGCCGTGGCCGGCGCCACCACGGCCCGGCTGCTGGCCCTGGCCGAGGCCGCCGGCCGCCCGTACCGTGCGGTGGTCAGCGCGGGGATCGCCGGCGGCTTCGCCGGTCGGGCCCCGGTCGGCGGAACGGTGCTCGCCTCCCGCAGCGTCGCCGCGGACCTCGGGGCCGAGTCGCCGACCGGCTTCATCCCCGTCGACGAGCTGGGCATGCCCCCGGAACTGCTCGGTGGCGGCCCCACCATCGACGCCGATCCGGCACTGCTGGGCGCGCTACGCGCCGCCCTCCCGGCGGCCGTCGTCGGGGCGGTGCTCACGGTCAGCACGGTCACCGGCACCGCCGCGAGCACCACCGCCCTGGCGGACCGGCACCCCGACGCGGTGGCCGAGGCCATGGAGGGGTACGCGGTGGCGGTCGCCGCCGCGCAGGCCGGCATCCCCTTCGCCGAGCTGCGTACCGTCTCGAACCCGATCGGCCCTCGGGACCGCGACGGCTGGCGGATGCGCGAGGCGTTCACCGCCCTGACCGAGGCGGCCCGCGCGCTGTCCTGACGGATGCGCCCCCGAGCCCTGTACCGGGCGGGCGCGGAGCGGGAGGCGGCCCGGCGGGCGCGCGACCTGGGCGGTGGCCCGGGGGACGCGGCCGGGGGCCTACGCCGGTCGGGGTCGTCGGGGCGCTGGGCCGGTCGGGCGTTCCAGAGACATGGCGAGGGGACGACCGGCGGCCACGCGGAAGCCGCAGGCTGTCAGGAGTTGGATGCCGGAGTGCGCCTCGACCACCGCGCGGACCAGGCCGATGCCTACCCCCTGCATCCGCTGTGTCATGGCCGCCACCAGCCGGCCACCGATGCCGACCCGACGATGCCCGGCCGCGACCAGCACCCCGTCGAGCACCAGTTCGCGCGGCCCGTCCAGGCCGTCGCCGTAGAGCAGGTGCAGGTCACGCTCGTGGGCGCGCAACTCCCCCAGCAGAGTGCCGTCGGGAAGCTCAGCCACGAATCGCCAGGCCGTCGCGGGCCGGCCGTCGCCCACCACCCACCGGACCGTGGCGTCCCGACGGACCCGCTCCGCCGTCCGCCGCCGGTCCCGGTAACCCCGATTGCGTTCGTACGCCGCCGGCGGCAACCGCAGCGGCCACAGTGGGGGCGGCAGGTTGTACCAGTCCGCCCACCAGGCACCCGGCCAGTCCTTCGGCTCCCGAACCGGCCAGACGTCGAGGTGGGCCGGGTAGCGCCGCCCGGCGGTGTCCCGCAGGTCGTCGTGCGGCACCGGCGGTAGTGCACACGTCACCTCGGCAGTCGATGCCTCAGCGGCCGCGGTCACAGCCGTGGCGACGGTCACAGCGCCGGTGCCAGCGCCAGCGCGGGTGCCCGGGGCTGAGGTCGGGGCCGGGGCTGAGGTCGGGGCCGGGGCTGAGGTCGGGGCCGGGGCTGAGGGTGGCGTGATGGGCAGTGAGATCGTCAGGGTCCCGCCGACCGCCCGCACCAGTCGCTCGACCGTGTGGAACCGCGGGTCGGTTGCCCTGCCGGACTCGATCCGGGCGATGGTCGCCTGGGGCACCCCGGAGCGCAGGGCCAGCTCCCGCTGACTCAGGTCGGCCTCCCGGCGCAGCGCCCGGACCGTCCGGCCCAGGTCGGCGAGCAGGGCATCCTCCGTCGTCACCCCACCATGTTCCCGTTGCCCCGGCGCAGTTTCAACAGGCCCACCCGGGCTGTGGATAACCCTGTGGAAACCCGCTGGAGATGGGGACAAGGTACTGAGGTCGCGCCCTTTCGAGCTGATGACGCCAGCGATTCAGGGATCGGCTCGTACGCCTCGGAGGATCTACCACGCGGTGTTGCCGGCTCCTCCGTGACTCGTTGACGTCATCAGCTCGAAAGGGCGCGTAGGCACATTCCTCGCCCCGTTCGAGTCTGATGGGATCTTGATCCTGACCGGCCTCTGGAGCGCCCGGATGGTGCTGTGGGCGGTCACACCCCCATGGCGTGCCGCCGACGGCGTAGCTGTCACCCGCATGGTGCTGGCCGGTGCTAGGCACAGGTCCACCACACGCCGCGGCCACTGTGCCGCCCACCGGGCCGAGCGAGGCGGCGACGATCAGCAGCGCACCAGGCCCTCCCGCACCGGACCAGGCCCGCCCATCCACGAGCGGCAGGGGCGGGGTCACATCGGGTGGGCGCGGTGGAAGGGGAGGTCGGCAGCGGGGTTACCGTGAGGGCGTGGCGCTCTCCCTGGCGATCTCGCCCTGCCCCAACGACACCTTCGTCTTCGACGCGCTGGTGCACGGCCGGGTGCCGGGTGCGCCGCCGGTCAAGGTGACCTTCGCCGACGTCGACGTCACCAACACCGCCGCCGAACGGGGCGCCTTCGATCTGGTGAAAGTCAGCTACGCCGCGCTTCCGTGGCTGCTCGACGACTACCACCTGCTGCCCTGCGGCGGCGCGCTCGGCCGGGGCTGCGGCCCCCTCGTGCTCACCCGCACCGCCGAGACCCACCAGGCAGGCAGCGCCACCCGCGAAAGCGGCCACACCGCCCCCGAAACCCGCGATGCCTGGATCGCCGGGACAACCGGGACCGCCGGGACAGGGCAGGCGGACCGGGTCGACCTGAGCGGGGCCACGGTGGCGGTGCCGGGCGACCGGACCACCGCGTACCTGCTGTTCCGGCTCTGGTCGGCGGGTCGGCCGCCGGCCCGGATCGAGGTGGTGCCGTTCCACGAGATCATGCCCGGCGTCGCGGCCGGCCGCTACGACGCCGGGCTGGTGATCCACGAGGCCCGGTTCACCTATCACCGGCACGGGTTGACCGCGCTGGTGGACCTGGGCGAGTGGTGGGAGGCCGACACCGGCCTGCCCATCCCGCTCGGGGCGATCCTGGCCCGCAAGGGTGCGGTCGACCCGGTGGCCGCCGCCGGCTGGATCCGCGAGTCGGTACGCCAGGCGTGGGCCGACCCGTCGGCCAGCCGTGGGTACGTGCTCGCGCACGCGCAGGAGATGGAACCCGACGTGGTGGACCGGCACATCGGCCTCTACGTCAACGAGTTCACCGCCGACCTGGGGGACGCGGGGTTCGCCGCCGTGCAGGCGCTGTTGGGCCGGGCCGCCGACGCCGGGCTGGTGCCTCAGACCTCCAACTCGCTGGCCACCGCGTGGACCAACTGAGCGACCTTCTGCGCCGTCTTGCGGTCGGGGAAGCGGCCCCGGCGCAGGTCCGGCTGGACCTTCGCCTCCAGCACCTTGATCATGTCTTCGACCAGACCGTGCAGCTCCTCGGCCGGCCGGCGGCGCAACTCCGCCATGGACGGCGGGGCGTCCAGCAGCTTGACCCCCATCGCCTGGGCGCCCCGTCGGCTGTCCACCACGCTGAAGTCGACCCGTTGACCACCCTTGAGGTCGGTGACACCCGCCGGCAGCGCGCCCTTCGGCAGGAACACGTCGCCACCCTCGTCGCTGGTGACGAACCCGTATCCCTTGGCCGCGTCATACCACTTCACTCGACCCGTCGGCACCTTGGAACCCCTGCTTCACTCGATACGACTACTGCTCCAAGGCTAGCCCGATGATCCGGTCGAGCGCCGCCGGGAATCCGGTGAGGTCGTCGAGCACGACCTGCGCCCCGGCGGCGCGCAGGTCGTCCGCCGGGCAGGGGCCGGTGGCCACCGCCACCCCCGGGATGCCGGCCGCCCCGGCCGCCACCATGTCCGCCACGTGGTCACCGACGTAGAGGGCGGCACCGTGCTCCCGCAACGACGTCGCCTTCTCCTCGGCGAACAGGTCCCCGGCCAACTCGTCGACCGCCAGCCCGAGGTGGTCCAGGTGCAGCCGGGCCAACCGGCCGATCTTGGAGGTGACGACCATCACCCGGCCGCCGTGTGCGTGCACCGCGTCGACCGCCTCCCGGGCGCCGGGCATCGGCACCGACGGGGTGATCGCGTACGCCGGGTACAGCTCCCGGTAGAGGGTCACCGCCTCCTCGACCCGCTCGGCCGGGAACCAGTGGGCGAGCTCGGTGCGCAGCGGCGGGCCGAGCCGGGAGACGGCCAGTTCGGCGTCGACCGGCACGCCCGTGCGGGCGGTGAGCGCCCGGTAGGCGGCGGCGATGCCGGGGCGGGAGTCGATCAGGGTCATGTCGAGGTCGAAACCGACCATCAGCGCGGACATCATGCGAAGGTACCCGGACAGGTCAGCCCGAGCCGGACGTCCGGGGGGCGCAATCGCCCGACTGCGGGCTAGCGTGGAACGACGATGACCACCTCACTCGCCGACCAGCTGCGCGCGCTGCCCGACGAGGCGCTCGCCGCACTGCTCCAACTGCGGCCCGACCTCGTCGTACCGGTGCCGGCCGACGTCTCCGCGCTCGCCCTGCGGGCCGAGTCGCGGGTGTCGGTCGCCCGCGCGCTCGACGGGCTGGACCAGTTCACCCTCCAGATCCTCGACGCCGCCCGACTCACCCGGGATCCCTCGGACGGCACCACCTCCACCGACGCGGTGCTCGCCATGGCCACCGCCGGACCGCACCCGCCCGCCCCGACCACCGTCCGGAGCGCGGTCGACCGGCTCCGCGCCCGGTTCCTGCTGTACGGCCCGGAGCAGGCGCTCCGGGTCGCCGGCAGCGTGGACGAACTCGCCCCGTACCCGGCAGGTCTGGGTCGGTCGGCACAGGAGCTGGACCTACGGACGGCGGCGCTCTGCGCGGACGCCGCGAAGCTGCGCCGGACGCTGCTCGCCGCGCCCCCGTCGGCGCGGGCGATCCTGGACCGGCTCGCCGCCGGCCCGCCGGTCGGCAGCGTGCCGCCGGGCTCGCTCCAGGCACCGGCGCTCGGCGCGGAGGGCGACCTACCGCCGGACCCCACCAACGGTGGCGCCCCGACCGGGTCGCCGGTGCGCTGGCTGGTCGAGGCCCGGCTGCTGGTGGCGGTCTCCCCCGGGACGGTCGAGCTGCCCCGCGAAGTGGGGTTGCTGTTGCGCCGGGACACCGGCCCGCTCGGGTCGCTGCGGGCCAGCCCGCCGCCGGTCGACGCACCTCCCCGGGAAGCGAAGGCCGCCGACTCCGCCGGGGTCGGGCAGACCATGGAGGTGGTACGGCACACCGAGGCGCTGCTGGAGGCGCTGGCCACCGAGCCGGCACCGGTGCTGCGGTCCGGCGGGGTCGGGGTCCGCGACCTGCGCCGCCTGGCCCGCTCGGTGGCCCTGGACGAGCCGACGACCGCGCTACTGGTCGAGGTGGCGTACGCGGCCGGCCTCCTGGGTGAGCTGGACCTGCCCGCCGCCGCCAGCCGGTACGGCGGCGAGCAGCAGGTGCTGCCCACCGGGGCGTACGAGGTGTGGCGGGCGATGTCGCTGGCGCACCGCTGGGAGCAGTTGGCCCGGGCGTGGTTGACGATGAGCCGGCAGGCTGGCCTGGTGGGGCAGCGCGACGACCGGGACCGGCCGATCAGTGTGCTCTCCGCCGAGGCGGAACGGGCCGGTGCGCCGGCCGCCCGCCGGGCGGTGCTCGGGGTGCTGGCCGATCTGGAACCGGCCACCGCCCCCACCGCCGAGGAGGTGCTGGCGCTGCTCGACTGGCGGGCGCCCCGGCGCAGCAGGGGGCGGGAGGCCGCGCACCGGGAGGTGCTGACCGAGGCGGCCCGGCTCGGGGTGACCGGCCTCGGCGCGCTCACCTCGTACGGGCGGCTGCTGCTCGCCGGGGTCACGGAGCCCGATGAGCGGGGCGGGGACGACCCGCTGGGGTTGCGCGCCGACACCGAGAGCGGCGACCCGTCGGGCACGGTGCGGGCGCTCGACGCCCTGCTTCCCGCCCCGGTCGACCATTTCCTGGTGCAGGCCGACCTGAGCGTGGTGGTGCCCGGCCCGCCGGACCCGACGCTGGCCGGCGAACTGGAGGCGGTGACCGAGCCGGAGTCCGCAGGTGGGGCCAGCGTGCACCGGGTCACCACGGCCAGCATCCGGCGGGCCCTGGACGCCGGTTACACCGCCGACGACCTGCACGAACTGTTCCGCCGTCGGTCGCGTACCCCGATCCCGCAGGGGTTGACCTATCTGGTGGACGACGTGGCCCGTCAGCACGGCGGGCTGCGGGTCGGCTCCGCCGGTGGGTACGTGCGCAGTGACGACGAGGCGCTCCTCGCGGAGGTGCTGGCCGACCGGCGGTTGACGCCGTTGGCGTTCCGCCGGCTGGCCCCGACGGTGCTCTGCACCTCGTACCAGGTGGGGCGGATGCTGACCGCGCTGCGCGACGCCGGTTACGCCCCGGTGCCGGAGGACGCCAGCGGCACGATGGTGCTGTCCCGGCCTCGGGTCCGGCGGGCCCCGGCCCGGGTGCCGCTGACCGGCCGGGCAGTGGACCCGCTGGCCACGCCCCGGTTGGCGCTGCCCCGGCTGCGCGGTGTGGTGGAGCAGATCCGGCGGGGTGAGGCGGCGGCGCGGGCGGCCCGGCGGGCCCCGGCGGTGGTACGCGGCGGCGCGGCCCGCGCGGCGGCCGGCCCGCTGCCCGCGCACGGTCACGCCGAGGCCCTGGCGGTGCTCCAGCAGGCGGTCCGGGACAAGGCGCTGGTCTGGGTCGGTTATGTCGACGCGCACGGGGCGACGCTGTCCCGGCTGCTGCGGCCGGTGTCGATCGGCGCCGGCTACCTGCGCGCCGAGGATGAGCGGACCGAGATGCTGCACACCTTCGCCCTGCACCGGATCACCGCGGCCGTGCGGGAGGACTGACCGCCCGGCGGCACCGGGCCCGCCCGCCGGACGGCGCTTGCCGGTCGCCTGCCGCCGGTCGCCGCGCCCGGCCACCGGGCGCAGCCGGGTCAGCGGCGGCTGCGGCGGCTGCGGCGTACGGTGCCGATGACGGAGACGATGAGCAGCAGGGCGAAGGTGGTGCCGGCGGCCTCACCGACCGAGTCGATGAAGCCCTGCCGTTGCACCAGCCAGCCGAAGAGGAACCAACCGACGACGGCGATCCCGGCGACGGCGTACCCGACCATGGTGGCCGTGGAGACCTCGTCGGTCGGTGTCACCCGGTCGCCGTGCGACGCGTCCTCGGCGATCATCTCGTGATCGACGGTCATCCCAGCCCTCCCACCCCGTCCGGCCCCCGGCTTCCAGGGTGGCACCCGGTTGCCAGGACGGACAGGGGGAAACACCCCCATCCGGCCCCTATGGACAACTGCCGACGGGCCGGACCGAGACGGGCGGGGTGGGACGGGCGGATCAGGTGCCGGGACGGCGGCCGACCAGGACGACCCGGGAGCCGACCTTGCCCAACTCCCACCAGCGCACCGCGTCGGCGTGCAGCAGGTTGACGCAGCCGTGCGAGCCGATCCCCGCGTTGTGCAGGTAGGTGGTGGTCTCGTGGAAGCCGATCCCGCCGTTGAAGCGCTGCCAGTAGGGCAGCCACACCTCGTACGGGTTGGACCACTCCTTGAGGTTGCGCAGGTTCACCTTGTAGGTGCCGGCGGGGGTGGCGTAGCCGGCCATTCCGGTCCGGGTGACGGTGGGCTTGGCGACCACCTTGCCGTCGCGCATCACCCAGGTGGTCTGCCGGGTCAGGTCGATGCAGAAGGTGGTGCCGGAGCCGGCGGTGCAGCGCTTGACGTCGGTGGTGGCCAGGCGCTTCGCCACGTCGAGCGTCAACGGGCCGGCGCGACCCTCGGCCGGACGGATGTCGTACCGCTGCTGGAACTTCTTGATCGCGGCGCAGTCGGCGTCGGTCTGCCGACCGTCCACGGTGAGCGTGCCGAACCCGCCCAGCCGGGCCAGGTACGTCTCCACCTCACGCTGGTGTTCGCCCAGTTGGCAGCGGGTCAGGTTGGCCTTCGTCGGGGTGGGCGCGCGGCGTCCCTTCGACGGTTTCGGGGTCTTGGTGGCACGGGCCTTCGGCTGTGACTTCACCTTGGGCCGGGGCTTCTTGTCGGACCCGGTCAGCTGGTCGGGCAGGGAGGCGGCACCCGCCCCCGTTACCTGTTCCGCACTGCCGACCGGGGCGAGCCCTCCTCCAGTGCCACCCGGGTCGGCCTGCGGATCGGACGCGCACCCACCGGCGCCGACCAGCATGACCATGGCCAGGGCGACGACCCGGGCTCTGTGGCGGACCTGCATCATGTGCCTCCCCGGATCGGTCGTCCCACTGGTAGACGTGTGTCCTCTGGGAAACGTTGCACCCATTGCGAAGATTTTCTGGCAGTCTCCCACCCCGTGCAACACTGGATGGTCGACCTGCGGCGGGATTCGCCGCTGATCGGGGAATCCGGCCGAGGAGAGGACCTGGCGTGAGCGGTGGACCACTGATCGTGCAGTCCGACAAGACGCTGTTGCTGGAAATCGACCACCCGGACGCGCAGTCCTGCCGGATGGCGATCGCGCCCTTCGCCGAGTTGGAGCGTTCCCCGGAGCACGTGCACACCTACCGGCTCACCCCGTTGGGCCTGTGGAACGCCCGCGCCGCCGGCCACGACGCCGAGGCGGTGGTCGACGCGCTGTTGAAGTACTCCCGCTATCCGGTGCCGCACGCCCTGCTGGTGGACGTGGCCGACACGATGGACCGGTACGGCCGCCTCCAGCTCGCCAACGACCCGGCGTACGGCCTGGTGCTGCGCGGGTTGGACCGGATGGTGCTGATCGAGGTCGCCAAGAGCAAGAAGCTCGCCGGGATGCTCGGCGACAAGATCGACGACGACACGATCCGGGTGCACCCGTCCGAGCGGGGTCGACTCAAGCAGGCGCTGCTCAAGCTGGGCTGGCCGGCGGAGGACCTGGCCGGGTACGTCGACGGCGAGGCGCACCCGATCGAGCTGGCCGAGGCCGGCAAGGACGGCGGCAAGCCGTGGACGCTGCGGTCGTACCAGCGGGAGGCGGTGGAGGCGTTCTGGGCCGGCGGGTCCGGGGTGGTGGTGCTGCCCTGCGGCGCGGGCAAGACCATGGTCGGCGCGGCGGCGATGGCCGAGGCGAAGGCGACCACGCTGATCCTGGTCACCAACACGGTCGCCGGCCGGCAGTGGAAGCGGGAGCTGATCGCCCGCACCTCGCTCACCGAGGAGGAGATCGGGGAATACTCCGGCGAGCGCAAGGAGATCCGTCCGGTCACCATCGCCACGTACCAGGTGCTCACCTCGCGGCGCGGCGGCGCGTTCACCCACCTGGACCTGTTCGGGGCCCGCGACTGGGGCCTGGTCGTCTATGACGAGGTGCACCTGCTGCCCGCGCCGATCTTCCGGTTCACCGCCGACCTCCAGGCCCGCCGCCGGCTGGGCCTCACGGCCACCCTGGTACGCGAGGACGGCCGGGAGGGCGACGTGTTCAGCCTGATCGGCCCCAAGCGGTACGACGCGCCGTGGAAGGACATCGAGTCGCAGGGCTGGATCGCGCCGGCCGAGTGCACCGAGGTCAGGGTCACCCTGACCGACGCGGAGCGGATGTCGTACGCGACTGCGGAGGCCGAGGAGCGCTACCGGATGGCGGCGACCGCCCGCACGAAGCTGCCGGTGGTGCGCGCGCTGGTGCAGCGGCACCCCGACGACCAGGTGCTGGTGATCGGCGCCTACATCGACCAGCTCCACCAGCTCGGCGAATACCTGGACGCGCCGATCATCCAGGGTTCCACCACCAACAAGGAGCGGGAGCGGCTGTTCGACGCGTTCCGGTCCGGCGAGCTGCGCACCCTGGTCATCTCGAAGGTGGGCAACTTCTCCATCGACCTGCCCGAGGCGGCGGTGGCGATCCAGGTGTCCGGGACGTTCGGCTCCCGGCAGGAGGAGGCGCAGCGGCTGGGTCGGGTGCTCCGCCCGAAGGCCGACGGGCGGCAGGCGCACTTCTACACGGTGGTCTCCCGGGACACCATCGACACCGAGTACGCCGCGCACCGTCAGCGCTTCCTCGCCGAGCAGGGGTACGCGTACACGATCGTGGACGCCGACGACGTCCTCGGCCCGCCCCTGCCCACTGTCGACTGACCCCCGCCCTCGATCCGCGCCTCCTTCGACAGGTTCTGTCTCCCCCGGCGGGTACTGTCCACAGTCGACGCTGGACATCGACCTGTCGAAGGGAATCCGTGTGAAACGCCGACTTCTGCACGCACTGGCGATCGCGATCGTCGTCGTCCCGGGCACGGCCGTGGCCGCCTCGCCGGCCTCGGCGAGCGACGCGCCCGGCTACCTGTGCAACCTCACCCAGAACACCTGGCTGCGCGCGGCACCGCACTCCCACGTGCTCCGTACCCTGACCGCCGGGCGTGGGTTCCGCTGGCACGGCCAGGGCTGGTCCGAGGACAACGACACCTGGATCTACGGCCACGGCGCCGAGGACCCGTCGATGGACGGCTGGGTGCCGGCGAGCAACACCACCTGCTGAGGCCGCCCACCCCTTGATCGCCACCTCGGGGGCGATATGGCGGTGTCGCACGACGTCGGACACCGCCATATCGCCTCCATTGAGTCGATCAAGGGTGCCGACGCGTCGGTGACGCCAACTTCCTGGTGAACTCATCGGTCCGCGTCGTCGAGTCATCAGTCCGGGGCGCCGGCGGGGGTGGTGTCGGGCGGCGGCGCAGCACCAGCCAGGTTGCCAGGATCGCCAGCGAGACCAGCGGGGCCGGATGGCCGAGGACCGTGGCGACGGTGAGATCCACCACGACGCCGACGACGGTGGCCACGAACACCCAACGGGGTGCCGTCCCGGCGGAGACCTGCCGGCGGTCCGCCGGCATCCACCGGGTCGTCGACCAGGGCTTGGCGATCGACACCCACGCCTGGAAGGCGATCGCGCCGGCCATCAGGCCCGAGCCCACGGCCATCGGCAGGGTCGGCCCGGTGGCTCCGGTGGCCGCCGCCGACGCGCTGTCGGCCAGCGCCCCGCTCAGCACGAAGATGCCCAGGTAGAGCTGGACCAGGGTGATCACGAACTTCACCAGCACCCACCGGTGCCGGAAGAACCCCCACGGGGTCGCGGCGGCGAGCATGAAACCGGTGAACGCCGAGGCGTTGGCGAGCGGGGCGAGCAGTCGGCCGTCGAGCAGGTGGGCCATCGAGGTGGCGCTCACCGCCACCGTCGGGCTCCGGGTGGTCAGGGTGGTGACCAGCAGCACCAACAGCACCAGGGCCAGGGTCATCCACCCCACCGAGGTGACGACGTGCAGCCAGACGACGAGCTGACGCCACCGGCGTACGGGTCGGGAAGCCATGGGGAGACGCTGCCACCGTCGTACCGCGCCGGCCATCGGTGAAAACCCGCGTCGTCACCACCGACCGTCCTCAGGGGACCCCCTAGGGCGTCGGCCGGCACGCCCCACGGTCAGAGAACCCGGGTGATCCCCTCGGCGTCGAGGCGGGCGTCGAGACGGGACCGGTCCAGGTGGCCGCAGACCACCACCGACGCACCCACCGACAGCGGCGCGAGCAGCCACTTCACCGGTTGCTCGTGCTCGGCCGCGTCGACCAGCAGCCGGTCACCGGCGCGCAGGTCGAGTTGCCCGGCGAGTTCTCGGGCGAGCCGCCCCCAGACGGCGTAACTCGTGCCGTCCGGAGTGGCCGGGGCGGCCGGGTGGACGGCGGCGTAGTCGGGCGGGGTGTCGGTGTGCCGGAGCACCTCGACGGACCAGTCGAGCCAGCCCATCGGCACGTCGGCCAGCGCCCCAGGGCCGGTGCCGACGAGGTAGCGGTGCACCCCGTCGGGCACGTCCTCCAGCCAGTCGTCGAGGCGTTGCGGGGTGACGAACACCGCGTCGTACGGCCGGTCGCCGCCCGGTTCGAGCACCGGTAACCCGGCGGTGGCGCGCGGCCGGAACGACACCGCCATCCCCACCGACCAGGCCCCGAGCAACACCGCAGCGGTACGCCAGTGCGGCGGCAGCAGCACCGCGACCCGACTGCCCGGCCCCAGCCCGCACCCGTCGCGCAGCAGGCCGGCGGTGCGCGCCGCCCAACCACCGAGCTGGCCGGCGGTCAGCACGGTCCGCTCGCCGGTCGCGTCGTCGTGGTAGGTCAGCAGCGGCCGATCCACCTGCTCAGGCACATCGGTCGACGGGGTGACGGCAAGCGGGGCAGCCATCGGGCCTCCTGTCCGGACGGATCGCCTCACCCTACCGGGCCCACCCGCCACCGAAAGGCCCAGCGACGGCCGCCACCAGAGCCGGGTTGCCGGGTTGGTGAACGGTTCCGCGACCGGCGGACAGCAACGGGGAGATTCCCCGACACCGACCGTTCCGGGCTGCCCGAATGGCGGATCACCGATCGCTGGACGTCAATCTACGATCGTCGGGCAGGCTCCTCACCACTCCGGAAGGACTCGCCATGCCACAGCCGTTCCGCCGCAGGCTCACCCGCCTCGCGGTGGTCGCCACCGCAGCCGCAGCCGTCAGTTTCACGGTCCAGCCGGCCCCGGCCGCCGCCGTGCCATTCGATTGGAACGGCGCTTTCGCCACCTACGACGAGTGCGAACTCTTCCGCCAGGATGTCGTCAGCGCGGGTGGTGAGGTCATGGGCGGCTGCGTGTACCGCACCCTGCCCGACAGCCAGTACAACGGCTGGTACTTCCGGGCCTGGCAGCCCGGCTAGGACCACCGGGCGACCGGATCAGGGCGCGGCACCGGCGAATCCGAGGAATCGTCCCCGCGTGCGAGGGAGCAGGACCGGACCGACCGGGACACCCCTCGCACGCGGGGGATCTCCGGCCCACCGGGTTGAGTACGCGTACGTATGACAGTGGTCGTCACCGCGACCAGGATGGACCACATGCGAATGCGGATCATGATGGCTCTTGCCGGGGTCGGACTGAGCGGGCTGATGGTGACCAGCGGCTGCGGCTATCGGGAGAACATCTGTGGCGATGGCCAGTACCCGGCGATCGCGGTGGGCGGGCAGGGCGGCAGCGCCTGCTTCCCGGACGGGCAGGAACCGACCTCCCCCTACGTCCGCTATCCGGAGGGCAAGGTGCCGCAGCACGTCGACGACGAGTGGGACGTCTACTGGCGGGACCACGGCATCGACGCGAACGGCGCCGTCATCGACAGGTGACCCGGTCGGCCCCGCCCGGCCACCGCTTCGACCAGGGAAGACGGGCCGAAACGACGAGGCCGGCGAGCCAGCTCGGGCCCGCTGCCGGTGCTGCCCAAGACGCTCGCCGTCGACGTGCTGCCGGCGCTGCGGTACGGCCGGGACGATCCGTCAATGGCGGCTCGGTCAGCCGGGCTCGTCATCGCCGCCGGGCTCACCCGACCGACGAGCCGAATCGCTCCCGCATGCACAGGGATCAGGTACTTCGTCCGCGCATATGGGCCACGCTAACCCTTGACGATCACTGTGATCTCTCGCCGCTCGGCGTACACGAACCGCGCGAGCATGACCTCCAGCATCCCGTAGTCGACCTTCGTCAGCTCCGGAAACCCGCGCTTCATCAGCGCGGTCCGCACGTCACAGATGAGGTCGTCGTCCAGCCGCTGGTCATCGTCGTTGTACGGGACCGGGTAGTTCGCCACAGGCCGCCTCAGCTCGCATCGCTCGGGTCGGAGAGGTCCGGGAGGATGCCGGTTGCGAGGAACCGGGCGATCTCGGTGTCTGCAACCACCAGCCGTCAAGCGCTGACCCGGCTCACTTCGCCCGCACCCCCGGTAGCTCGGGGCCGCCGTCGAGCAGTGGGGCGAGCAGGTCCCCCCACTTCTCCACCCGTCGCAGCACCTCCCCCGCCGCGTACGGCTTCGCCGAAGGTCGCTTCCCCGCCGCCCCCGCCTCGACCTCGTCCCAGGTCAACGGCGTGGACACCGCCGGGCTCGACTGCGCCCGCAGCGAGTACGGCGCGACAGTCGTCTTCGCCGCGTTGTTCTGACTCCAGTCGATGAAGACCTTCCCCGGGCGCAGGTTCTTCGCCATCCGGGAGACGACCAGCGTCGGGTGTGCCTGCTCCAGTTCCTGCGCGATCCGCTTCGCGTAGTCGGAGACGACCTCGGCGTCCTGGGTGGCGCTGATCGGGCAGCAGAGCTGCATGCCCTTCTTGCCGGAGGTCTTCGGATACGCGGACACCCCGTCGAGGGCGAGCCGGTCGCGCAGCAGGATCGCCACCTGGCAGCACTGCCGCAGGGTGGCCGGCGGGCCGGGATCGAGGTCGACCACCATCAGGTCCGGGTGGGTGCCGATCCGCCACTGCGGGGTGTGCAGTTCGAGGGCGGCCAGGTTGGCCAGCCAGACCAGGGTGGGCAGGTCGTCGGCGACCACGTAGTCGATGGTCTCCCGGCCCTTGCTCGACCCGGGCACGGGCAGCGTCTCGGTGCGTACCCAGTCGGGGGTGGCGGCGGGGGCGTTCTTCTCGAAGAACGAGCCGCCGGTGACGCCGTTGGGGAAGCGGATCCGGGTCAATGCCCGGTCGGCCAGGTGCGGCAGCAGCACCGGCGCGATCCGGGTGTAGTAGTCGATCACCTCGCCCTTGGTGAAGCCGGCCTCCGGATAGAGCACCTTGTCCAGGTTGGACAGGTCCAGCGCCCGGCCGTCCACCTCGACCCACACCCGCTCAGGCATCCTCGACCTCCCCGGGCGGCTTGTCGGGGCGCAGCCGCAGCACCCGGGGGAACCGCAGCCGCCCGTCCGGGGTGCGCTGGCCGTACTTGACCTCCACCACGATGAGGGGGGTTACCCAGATCGCCCCCCGGGCATCCTCGCGCGGCACGTCCCCGGCGAACGGCGACCCGTCGACGCGCAGCGGTTCGAGTGCGCCCAGCAGGTCCCGTTCCAGGGCCGCGCCGATCCCGCCGCCGACCCGCCCCCGGTAGGTGAGTCGCCCGTCCGGGCCGGGCACCCCGACCAGCAGCCCGCCGATCTTCCGTGCCCCGGGCCGCCAACCGCCGACCACGAAGTCGCCGGTCACCTCCAGTTTGACCTTGACCCAGTCCGGCGAGCGCACCCCGGGCCGGTAGACCGAGTCGGCCCGCTTGGCCAGCACCCCTTCCAGACCGTGCTCCCCGGCTGCCTGGTAGGTCGCCGCACCGTCGGGGAAGGAGGGTGGCACCGCCCACCGCGCCGCCCCCAGCCCCAGGCCGTCGAGCGCCGCCCGCCGTTCGTGGTACGGCCACCCGGTGAGGTCCTCGCCCCGCAACCGCAGCAGGTCGAAGATCATGTAGGTGACCGGGATCGTCGCCGCCAGCCGGGCTGCCTTCGCCCGGTCCCGCACGTGCATCCGCTCCGCCAGGGCGGTGAAGGAAGGCTGCCCGGCCGGGTCGAAGAGGACCACCTCACCGTCGAGCAGCGCGTCGTCGACCTGCTCGGCCAGGGTCACCAGCTCGGGGTACGCGGCGGTGATCGTCACGCCGGAGCGGGCGTACAGGTGCGGGTGGCCGCCGACCAGGTCGGCGAGCGCGCGTACCCCGTCCCACTTGAACTCGTAGGCCCAGCCGGCACCCACCGGGAGCGGCCCGGTCATCGCGAGCATCGGCTTCAACGGCGCGCCGGGCACCTGTCCGACTGTAGTTGCGCACGGAAGCGCGTGCGGGGGCTTCGATCGTTTGCGATCCTGGTCAGATCGGGGAGAGGAGCAGGGGATGCGGGCGATCTGGAAGGGAGCGGTGTCGTTCGGGCTGGTCTCGATCGGAGTGAAGCTCTACTCGGCCACCGAGGAGAAGGACATCCGGTTCCACCAGGTGCACCGGGACGACGGCGGCCGGATCCGCTACAAGCGCACCTGCTCGGTCTGCGGCGAGGAGGTCAGCTACGACGACATCGCCAAGGGGTACGACCTCGGCGGCGGCGAGCTGGTGATCCTGACCGACGCCGACTTCGCCGACCTGCCGCTGACCAGTTCCCGGGCGATCGACGTGCTGGAGTTCGTCCCCGCCGAGCAGGTCGACCCGATCCTCTACAACAAGGCGTACTTCCTGGAGCCCGAGGGCACCGCCACCAAGCCGTACGTGCTGCTGCGGGACGCGCTGGCCGACTCGGAGCGGGTGGCGATCGTCAAGGTGGCGCTGCGCCAACGGGAGCAGTTGGCCACCCTGCGGGTCCGCGACGGGGTGCTGCTGCTCAACACGATGCTCTGGCCCGACGAGGTGCGTACCCCCGACTTCGGTTTCCTGGACGAGGACCTCAAGGTCCGCCCGCCGGAGCTGGCGATGGCCGCCTCGCTGATCGACTCGATGGCCGGGGAGTTCCAGCCGGACGCCTTCACCGACGACTACCGGGCGGCGTTGCAGGAGGTCATCGACGCCAAGGTGGAGGGCCGTGAGGTGGTCCAGCCGGCGGAGGAGGAGGCCGCGCCGGCCGCCGCGGTGGACCTGATGGCGGCGTTGAAGGCGTCCGTCGAGCGGGCCCGGGTCGCCCGGGGCGAAGCACCGGCGGGCGGGGCCGGTGAGCCGACGCCGATCTCGTCGGCCCGGTCGGCCAAGCAGGCGGCGAAGGCCCCGGGGTCGAAGTCCGCACCGGCCAAGAAGACCCCCGCCCGCAAGGCCGCCGCCGGCAGGACCCCGGCGAAGAAGACGGAACCGGCGAAGAAGACCGCCGCAAAGAAGACCACGGAGAAGAAGGCCACCAAGGCCCCGGCCAAGAAGACCGCCGAGAAGAAGACGGCCCCGCGCAAGAGCGCCTGACCGGGCCGGTTGCGCCGTTGCCCCGGCACGGCGGGGAGCCGTCCCGCCGGGGTCCACCCCGTCGGTCAGCCCATGCCGAGCTTCCGGGTGCGGATGATCCGGACGATCACCCGCTCCTCGCCCGGTCGCCGGAACGGGTAGCTGTCCTGCCCGAGGTATTTCCTGGCCAGCCGGTCGATGTGCGCGTCCGCGCCCGCGGTGACGAACTCGGCGGGGCCCTGGTCGAGAACCCGCCGCCGGACGACGCCCGCCACCCGGAAAGCAGGGAGGGAACGGGAGGCCCCGGCCCATTCGAGGGCACGACGGGCGGGCGACGGCCCACTCACGGCATCGATCCGGGTACCGTGTGCGCTGGCCACGGAACCGGGTCGCCGGGCCGGCCACCCACATCAGCAGGGAGTCGAGGACGTGAGCGAGCGTACGGAGAACCGTTCGGCGGGCCAGGGCCAGGGCTCGGAGACGAAGGCACAGCGGCGGCTCGCCGCCCAGTTGGCGGCGCAGAAGGCCGCCGAGGCGCGCAAGCGCCGGCAGGCGTGGCTGGGCGCGGTGGCCGGCGTGGCCGTCATCGCGGTGATCGTCGGGGTGTTCGTGGTGGTGCGCAACGGTGAGAAGGAGGACCCGAAGCCGGCTGCTGCTCCGGTCGGCTGCGCGGGTGACTTCCCCAAGCTGCCCGAGGGGGCCGACCAGGCGCTCTGCACCAAGCCGCAGGCCACCAAGGGCGAGGGCGAGCTGAGCGGGCTGAAGGCCACCCCGCTGATCCGGGGCACCGGCCCGGCCGCCCAGGCCGGCCAGCAGATCACCGTGAACTACGTGGGCGTGTCGTACAAGACCGGTGAGGAGTTCGACGCCTCCTGGAAGCGGTCCGAGCCGTTCTCCTTCGGCCTCGGCCAGGGCAACGTCATCCCGGGCTGGGACCAGGGCATGCAGGGCCAGACCGTGGGCAGCCGGGTCCAGCTCGACATCCCCGCCGACCTGGCGTACGGCGACAAGCCGCAGCGTCCGGGAGCGCCGTCCGGCCCGCTGCGGTTCATCGTCGACGTGCTGGCGGTGCAGTAGACCACAGGGGTCTTCCGGCCCGACACCTACCGGCAGTAGGTTCGGGGTCACCGTGGGCGGCCGGTCCGTGCCACGGTGACCCCCCACCGACCCGGAGGTGTGCGTGCCGGCGCTGGACGTTCCCGGGCGGACCGCCCGGGTGATGTGGACGCACGTCGAACCCCTGCACGCGATCACCTACTTCCACCCCCGGGCCCGCGCCGCCCACGAGGCGATCGGGCTGCGCGGCTACTGGCGGGGGTACTTCGCCGGTCGGGCCGCCCCGCTGGGCCCGGTGGACGCCGCACCGGTGATCGCGGCCTTCTTCACCTTCGCCCCGCCGATGGTGAGCCGCGCGCTGCCGGCGGTGTGGCAGTTGGCCGCCCCCGAGGAGGCGTTGCGTGCCCGGCTCACCGGGGCCGTGCAGGCGCTGGCGGAACTCACCTACGAGCTGCCCGAGGCGCACCTGGCCGAGGCGGCCGAGCTGCTGGAGGCGGCGACCGTCGGGGCGGACACCGCCGGCCGGGTGCTCGGCGCGGCCAATGCCGCCCTGCCCCGGGGCGACTACCCGTTGGCCCGGCTCTGGCAGGCGGCCACCACGCTGCGTGAGCACCGGGGCGACGGGCACGTGGCCGCCCTGGTCGCCGCCGGTCTCGACCCGGTCGAGACGTTGGCCTTCCGGGTGGCCGGGGACATGCCGGCGGAGCACCTGCTCGGCCGGGGTTGGACGCCGGAGCAGTGGGCGCAGGCCCGGGCCCGGCTGGTCGACCGGGGTTGGCTGACCGGCGACGGCGAGCCCACCGAGGCCGGCCGTAGCGGCTTCCAGACGGTGGAGGACGCCACCGACCGGGCCGCCACCCGCCCCTGGCGGGCCCTCGGCCCGGACGGCACCGAGCGGCTCCGGGAGTTGCTCGTCCCGGTCGCCCGCGCCTGCCACACGATCATCCCTGCGGACAGCCCGATCGGGCTGCCCGCCCTGCGCCCCTGACCACGCCGGTCCCGGCCGCTCGGACGGGTCGCGGTTGATCGTGCCGGTCCGGGCCGGTCGCGACCCCTGCCCGCCCGGTCGGCGCGATATTGACACACCTATTAACCTCAGGATTACCGCGACATCGGGAGCGCTCCCACGCCGTGGTGGAGAGCCGTCCCCCAATCCCCGTGGCACCGCCACGCACCCACCACTCTCCAGGTCGGCTGCCGGTCGCCGCCGCCCCATCGACCACCGCAACGACGACCGTCGTGCGGGCCGGCTCCTGTGCGCCGCAGCCTGCCCGGTCGCGAAAGGTAGGAACGTGCGACGTACGAAGACCGACCAGTGGAGCCAGGAACTGCGCGACGTACGAGACCCCGCCGAGCTGTTCGGTGGGAGCGCACAGACGGCGGTTCTCCGCCTGCTCACCATGGCGGGCAAGGTGCCCTTCCGGTCCGCCTTCGACGGGCTGACCCTGCGCGAGCAGGCGTTCGTCCGGCACCTGCTCGGCCGGCAGCAACTGCGGCTGACCCCGCCCGGCGTCGACGCGCCGGCCGCCCGGTTCGTGCTGGCCCACTCGATGCTCGGCAAGCTGACCGTGCACGAACCCGCGCGGGGCGACCTCCCGACCGAGGAGGTCGTGGCCGAGATCGCGCTGCCCGGGTGGATGACCGAGATGCTCGACGAGGAGTGCCTGACGGCCGAGGCCGAGGAGGAGCACCAGCGTTACGAGCTGGACCAACTGCTGCACACCTGGCACACCGACGGCAGCCTGTCGGAGCGGCTGGAGGAGGTCATCGACTGGGTCGAGCGGGTCGAGACCGTGCTGGTCTACGTCCAGCGCCGGGTGTTCTCCCGCTCCGACTCCGGTTCCAGCACCCTGATCCGCGACGGCGTACTGCCCGCGCTGCGGGATCGCGCGCCGGCCGACTGGAGCCCGGAGGAGCGGCTGTTCGTGGCCGCGATCCAACTGCTGTTCCGCACCGGCCGGGCGGTCCGGTTCGAGGAGTTCAACGGCCGCCAGCTCAGCGCCGTCGGCCTGCGGCGGGTGCTGACCACCCGGTGCGCGGCGTACCTGCGGGCGCTCGGCGAGCCGGTCACCGGGCAGGTGAGCACCGCGGCCCTGGCCGAGCTGGCCGCGTTCGCGGGTGACCTGGTGGAACTCGTCGACGGCGGCGACCACATGCGGTACCGGCGCGTCAACGGGCTGACCTACGCCAAGGACGAGTACCTGCTGCCGTGGGCGCAGGACCAGCGCAGTCAGGCCGAGTTGCCCCGCACGCTGCGCACTCTCACCGACACCCTGACCGGGCCGGTCGACGACGGGGACCCCTCCACCTGGGTGCGGCACGCCACCGCCGCCGCACTGCGTACCGCGCACCACGGTGGTGACGAGCACGGGCTGACCCGGATCCTGGAGGGCATCGTGCTGGGCGCGGTCGTCGACGCCCACGCCGACTACGGCATGTCCAGTGGCATCCGGGACCTGTCCCGGCTGAGCGGGCCGGCCGGGCAGTACGGCGAGGAGGTGGCGGGCCTGAAGAAGCCGGACTTCTTCTGCTGTGTGCTGCCCAGCCCCGAGATGGCCGCCGAACTGCCCGGCGACGCCGTCACCGACATCCTGTGGCAGGTCGCCCAACGGATGATGTACAACCGCTGGCACTTCGTGCCCGGCAACTTCGACCGGATCGAGGTGCCCCGGCAACGGCACTACTTCTTCCCGCCGCTGGTGCCCGACATCGGCGAGTGGGGCGATCTTCGCCACGGCGGTCACAGCACCGCCCGGGTCCGCTACACCCTGCGCGCCCCCGGCGCGGCGATGTGGAAGCAGCCGCTCACCGTCGCCGGCCGGCAGTACCGGGGCGCGTTCGACATCCGGCTGGTACGCATGGACGGCCCACCGTTCACCCTGGACGACCTGCGCATCGCCTGCCGGTACTCCGCCCTGGTGGACGTGTTCTGGCGGGAGATCGCCCGCTACGCCGACGCCCACGACGGCTGGACCCCGACGATCAGCTCGTTCGGCGCCGACTGGTACACGAAGCACACCTGGCACGAACCCGTCGGGCGACTGGTCGCGAGCACTCAGACGGTCGGCGGGCGCGCATGAGCGCCGGCCCGCACCAGGTCGTCGTCAACGAGGAGGACCAGTACTCCCTGTGGCCGACGGACCGGCCCGTGCCGGGCGGCTGGGCGACGGTGTTCACCGGACCGACCGAGGCGTGCCTGGCGCACATCGCCGCGCACTGGACCGACCTGCGGCCCGCCTCGCTGCGTACCACCGGGGTGGCCCCCTCGCCCGACGGACGGCGGGGACTCGCCACCGTGGACGCCGCGCGGTCGGTCGCCACCGGGCCGCGCGGTCCGATCGACCAGGTGCCGCTGCACGTGCTCATCGACGAGGCGCTGGCGGCCGATCCGGGGCGGATCGCGGTGCGCTGGGCAGGGGTCGAGGTCACCGCGGGCGACCTGCTGGCCCGGGTCCGGCACACCGCACGGGTGCTGCGGGCCCACGGCGCGGGGCCGGAGACACCGGTCGCGGTGCTGCTGCCCCGGTCGGTGGACGCGGTGGTGGCGATCCTCGCGGTGCTGGCGGCCGGGTCGGCGTACCTGCCGCTGTCCGTCCACGATCCGGCGGACCGGCGGGCCCGGATCCTGGCCGACGCGGGTGACCCCGTGCTGCTGACCGGACCGGAACACCGGGGGTTCGCGCCCGCCGGTTACCCGGCGGCCGTGCTCGACGTGTCGGCCCTGCCCGACGCGCCCGACGGTGACGGCGGTGACGGCGGCTGCCGGGTGGAGAACCTGGCGTTCATCATGTACACCTCCGGCACCAGCGGAGCCCCCAAGGGCGTCCTCGGCACCCATCGCCAGCTGGTCAACTACGTGCGCTGGTGCGCCGGGGAGTTCGCGTTCCAGCCGCAGGAACGGGCGGTGCTGCACGCCCCGCTGTACTTCGTCGGCTCGGTGATGACCCTGTTCACCGCCCTGGTCGCGGGCTGGGAGCTGGAGGTCGCCCCGGAGCCGGTCGCCTTCGACGACCTGATCGCGCTGACCGCCGCCGCGCCGTGCGGATTCCTGAAACTCACCCCGTCGCACGTGCGGGCGATGACCGCCCTGGGCGGCGTGGACGACGTCGCCCGTCAGGTCATGATCGGCAGTGAGCCGCTGTACCTGACCCCCGAGTTCGACAGGTGGATCAGCAACAGCCCGAAGTCCGGCTTCGGCAACCACTACGGCATGAGCGAGACCGTCGGCGCCACCTGGTACTGGATCGGCGCGGACCGTACGGTCGGGCGACGGCTGCCGGTCGGCGCGCCCATCCCCAACGCCGAGGTGCACATCCTCGACGAGCAGGGGCTGCCCGCGCCGCTCGGCGAGACCGGCGAGATCTGCCTGGGCGGGGCCGTCATCGGCCGTGGCTACCACGGCCAGCCGGTGCTGACCGCCCAACGGTGGATCCCCCACCCGGCGGGCGGCGGTGCGCGGTTGCTGCGCACCGGGGACCTCGGCCGGTTGGGGCCCGACGGGGTGCTGGACGTGCTCGGCCGCGCCGACCGGCAGGTGAAGATCCGTGGTCAGCGCGTCGAACCACCTGCGGTCGAGGACGCGCTGCGCCGCTGCACCGGTGTCGCCGAGGCGGTGGTGATCGCCGAACCGGCCGGCCACGACCTGCACCTGGTCGCCTACCTGCGGTCCGAGGAGGAGTCACGGCCGACCGAGGCGCAGCTGCGGGCCCACGCCGCCGGTCTGCTGCCGGAGGCGTCCGTCCCGAGCCGGTTCCACTACGTCGCGCAGTACCCCCTCACCCCGAACGGCAAGGTCGACACCCGTCGGCTGCCCGCCACCCCGACGGTGCGGCCCGCGCTGAGCACCGCGTACGCCGCGCCCTCCGGCGAGCTGGAGACGGCGGTGGCGGCCGTGATCGCCGGGGTGCTGCGGGTGGAGCGGCTCGGCGTCGACGACGACTTCTTCGAGCTGGGCGGCGACTCCATGCAGGTCGTCGAGGTCGTCACCCGGCTCGACGAGGAGCTGGGCCTGCCGGTGGGCATCGCCGACCTGTTCGACCGCCGCACGGTGCGCGCCCTGGCCGTCGTGCTGGACGGCCACGACACCCCGACCGCCGGGCCCCCGACGGTCCACCCGGTCGACCCGGCGGATCAGTCGACCCCGTCCGGGGTCGGTCAGCCGGCGGCCCCGGACACGGCGATCCAGGCGCGGTTCTCCGGAGCGCCCGCCGCCTCCGCGCCGCTGACCTGGGGTCAGGCGGCCATGTACCGGCCCATGCAGTGGTTCGGGGAAGCCAGCAGGGACTTCAACATCAGGCGGGTGCTGCGGCTGACCGCCCCCGTCCCGGCCGGGCGGGTCACCGCGGCCTGGTCGGAGCTGGTGCTGCGGCACCAGGTGCTGCGGACCCTGATGACCGACGACGGTGACGGTCCCCGCCAGTACCTGCGGACCGACGGGACGTACCCGCCGCTGGTGCGTGACACCACCGCCGACGCGCTGACGGAGGCCGCCGACGCCGCCGCCGCCGAGCTGGCCGGCACCGCGTTCCAGCTGGACCGGGAGTGGCCGGTCCGGTGGGCGCTGCTGCGCGTCGACGGTCTGGTCGAGGCCGTCGCCGTGGCCGCGTCGCACGTGTCGCTGGACGGCTGGTCGCTGGAGCTGCTGCTGGCCGAGCTGCGCACCCTGGTCGACGGCGAACGTGCCCTGCCCGCACCGGGCTGGCAGCCGTTGGACCAGGCCACCTACGAGGCCTCACCCGCCGGGCAGCGCCGGGCCCGCCAGTCGCTGGCCTACTGGCAGGCCCGGCTGCCCGCGGTGCCGCACCGGATCTTCGACGGACCGGAGCAGGACGGGGGCACGCTGCCGGTCGTGACCTGGCGGATGGAGTCCACCGCCGTGGCCGCTGCCGCCGCCACGCTGGCCCAGCGCACCGGCGCGTCGTCGTCCACGGTGGTGCTGACCGCCGCCCTGCTGGTCCAGGCGGCGCTGACCGGCCGGGACCGGGCCGTGGTGAAGCTGATCGCGGGCAACCGGAACACTCCCCGCCAGCGGCAGCTCGCCACCGGCATCGCCCAGAACGCGCTGCTGATCTTCGACGTCGGCGACGGCGATGTCGAGGACGCCGTCCAGCGCTGCTACCGCGACTCGACCGAGTCCTACTTCCACGCCACCTACCCGCCCGACGCGTTGGACGACCTGATCGCGGCCGAGGGCGCCCAGGCCGACCTGTCGGTGTACTTCAACGACTCCCGGATGGGCCGGGACTTCGACGTGCCGGCGGGCCCGCCCGACCGTGCCGCGCTGAAGGAACTGGCCGCGCACACCACCGTGCGGCAGGTCGCCGCCGTCGCCCGCCACGACATGACCTTCTTCCTGGCCATGCCCCACCTCGCCGGCGGCTGCGCGCTGCACCTGCTGGCCGACACCCGACGCGTACCCGCGGCCACCTGCGTGCGGGCGCTGCGGGGCATCGAGACGCTGCTGTGCGAGGCGGTGCTGCGGCCGGTGCCGGTCCGGGACCTCGCCGCGCTGCTGGACCTCGGTTGACCCGCCCACCCCACCGCAAGGAGCCTCGATGACCGACCCGTACCCGCTGCTGCACCGGTTGGCCGCCGCCGACGACGACGCGCTCACCAGCACCCCGCTGCCGCCCGACGGTCGCTACCAGGTCGTCACCACCACCGTCGACGAGGTCACCGCCCAGATCGTGCGCACCCTCCGGGACGGGTTCGCCGGCCGCAGCCCGGCCGACTACCCGCTGCTGGTGCTCGGCTGGGGGCGCTGCCGGGTCGGTTCGACGGCCGTGACCAACCTGTTCGGGATGGCCCAGGCGGCCGCCTACTACCAGCCGGTCAAGACCATCGGCCGGTTCGCGCTCACCGGCGGCGAGGGCTCGCCCTGGAAGCTGCCCGACGGCGAGCCGGTGCTGTTCGCCAAGGAGATGGCCGGGCCGTACGTGCCGTTCGAGGCGCTGTTCAACCCGGCCCGCTGCCTCATCGAAGCAGGGTGGCCGGTCGACCGGCTGCGCCTGCTGGTGCTCGACCGGCAGCCGCGTGCCTCGCTGGACTCGTGGATGGCCAAGTGGGTCGGCAAGATCGGCCGTGCGCGGGTGGTGGAGAACTTCGTGCTCAGCACCCTCAACTACGCGCGGATGCGCCGCTACGCCGCCGCCGAGGGGCTGGCGGTGACGCACTTCCCCTACGAGTGCAGCCGGCTCCCCGAGGAGACGGTGTCGCGGTTGTTCGCCCGCCTCGACATCGGTCACCTGTACCGGCCGGAGATGCTCACCGGCTGGGGTGCCGCCGGTGATCTCAACTCCGACCAGTCGAAGATCCACAATCCGGTCGAACCGGAGCCGTACGTCGTGCCCGGCCTGCACGGCAACGCCGACGAGTACCGCTTCCGGGACCGCCAGGTCACGGCCCTCACCGAGGCGGAGCTGGCCGTGGCGGACAGCCCCGAGGTGGTCCATTCGTACCAGGTCTCGGTGACCAGCTGCGTCCAGGAGCTGGACCTGCCCGTGCCGCTGCGGGACAAGGTCTTCGGCTGACCTTGATGGCCACCCCCACCACCGGCACCGGGCAGCTGCGCGAGGCCGCCGCCGCCCGACTGCGCATCGCCCGGCAGTTCCCCGCCGCCGGACCAGGCTGGAGTGCCGTCGCGCTCGCGCTCAGCGTGTCCCGGGGGGTGCTGCCGGTGGTGTTCGCGATCGCCGTCAGCACCACCGTCGGGCGGATCGGGCCGGTGCTGCACGGCACCGCCGGGCAGGCCCAGGTGTGGTGGCCGCTGGCCGTCGCCGGAGCGGCGCTGGTCGCGCTGCAACTGGCCGAGGCGGCGCAGAAGGCCGTCGCCGAGCAGCTCGCCCGACGCGTCGACGGGCACATGTACCGGCGACTCATCGCCGCGTCGCTGTCGACCCGGGAGATCACCCCGCTGGAGGACCCGGCGGTCCTGGACGAGCTGGGCGAGGCCGGGCACGAGCTGCGGTTCGCGTTCCGCACCCCCGGCGCGGCGTACGCCGGGCTGATCGCGCTGGTCGGGCCGTACACCCAGGTCGTCGGGTTCACGGTGGTGGTCGCGGTGGTGCTGGGCCCGTGGGCGGCCCTGGCGATGCTGGTGGTGGTGCTGCTGTTCCGCCACGGCCAGCGGGGTGGACTGCGCCGCTACGCCCGGGTCATCCGCGACGTAGCGGCACTGCGTCGGGAGAGCCGCTACCTGCGCGGGCTGGCGATGGGTCCGGCCGCGGCCAAGGAGCTGCGCATCTTCGGCCTGACCGGCTGGCTGACCGAGCGCTACCGGCAGGTCTACCGCCGGGCGCTGGCCCCGGTCTGGGCCGAGCGGCGGCGCATCTACCTGCGGCCGTACCTGGTGTACACGGCCGTCGGGCTGGTCGGCGTCGCCGCCGTGCTGGCGCTGTCCGGGGTCCGCGCCGCCGACGGGACAATCGACCTGGCCGGGCTGGCGCTGGTGTTGCAGGCGGTCATGGCGTTGATCCGGCTCGGGGAGTTCTATCCGGACTCCGACACCCAGACCCAGTACGGCATGAACGCCGAGACCGCCGTCACGGCGTTCGAGCGGGCCATGGCCCGCTACGCCGAACCCGCCGATACCGGCCGGGCCGGACCACCCGCCACCGCCGCCCCGGCGATCGACTTCGCCGGGGTGCGCTTCGGCTACCCCGGTGCGGCCCGGCCGGTGCTCAGCGATCTTGACCTGCACATCCCCGCCGGGCGGTGCACCGCCCTGGTGGGGGTGAACGGCGCGGGCAAGACCACCCTGGTGAAGCTCCTGGCCCGGCTGTACTCACCCGGCGCCGGCACGGTACGCGCCGACGGCGTCGACCTCGCCGACCTGCCCGCCCGGGACTGGCAGCGCCGGATCGCCGTGGTGTTCCAGGACTTCGTGCGCTACGAACTCTCCGCCGCCGCCAACATCAGCTTCGGCGCGGTCGAGCACCTCGACGACCGGGCCGGCGTACGCCGCGCGGCGCAGGCGGCGGGGCTGCTCGACACCCTCGACGCGTTGCCGAACGGCCTGGACACGGTGTTGTCGCGGGCCTACGAGGGCGGCCTGGACCTGTCCGGCGGTCAGTGGCAGCGCATCGCCATCGCGCGCGCCCTGTTCGCGCTCTACCACGGCAGCACCGTGCTCGTGCTCGACGAGCCCACCGCGGCGCTGGACGTACGCGCCGAAGCCGAGTTCTTCGCCCGGTTCGCCGAGCTGACCCGGGGCCGGACGACCATCCTCATCTCGCACCGGTTGTCCAGCGTCCGGCTGGCCGACCGGATCGTCCTGCTCGACCAGGGGCAGGTCGTCGAGCAGGGCAGCCACGACGAGCTGATGGCCGCGGACGGCCGGTACGCCGCCATGTTCACCCTGCAGGCGGAGCGCTTCGCCGACGACGCCGACAGCGGCCCGCAGACAGAGGTGGTGAGGTGAGGCGGTGTTGAGGGCGATCAGCGGGTTGATGCGGCTGTCATGGCGGCAGGACCGGCGCAAGATGACCGTGGCGTTGGCGCTGATGGCGGGCAACGCGGTCGCGGTGCCGCTGGCCGCCGTGGCGCTCAGACACCTCACCAACGCGGCGGCGGCGGGTCGCGCCGAGCCGGCCGCCTGGTCCGGCCTGGCCGTCGCGGTGGCCGCGATCGCGGCGCTGACCTGCGCGCACTTCGCGCACATCGGGTACTTCGAGGTGTCCGAACTCAACGTGCTCACCACCGACGAGCAGCTCATCGAGATCAGCAACGGCACGCCCTACCTCGACCACCACGAGCGGCCCGACAGCGCCGACCGGATGGCCCTGGCCCAGGACGAGTTGCAGCGGATCGGCGAGGGCCTGCAGGCGTTGCTGACCGGCGGCTCGCTGGCGGTCAGCCTGTTGCTGACCACCGTGCTGCTCACCCTGGTCCACCCGGCGCTGGTGGCACTGCCGTTGCTGGCCGCCCTGCCGGTGCTGGCGGCGCGGCGGGCCCAGGCCGCCGCCGACCGGGCCCGCGAGGACAGCATCGTCGACACCCGGCAGGCCCGACACCTGTTCGAGCTGACCACCGACGCGGCCTCGGCCAAGGAGCTGCGGCTGCTGGGCCTGGTCGAGCACCTGCAACAGCGCTACGCCGAGCACTGGCAGCGGGCCACCGCCCGGATCTGGCGGGGCGAGCTGGCCGCCGGGTGGTGGCGGGCGGCCGGGCAGGGCGTGTTCGGCCTCGGCTACGTCGCCGCGCTGGTCCTGGTCGTCCGTGACGCGACCCGCGGCCACGCAGACGTCGGCGACGTGGTGCTGGCCATCCTGCTCGCCTCGCAGCTCAACCAGCAGGTGGCCGCTGCGGTGACGATCACGCAGCAGCTCGTGCGCAGCGGCCGGTCGCTGCGCCGGCTCGACGAGGTGCGTGACCTGGTGCCGCAGCCGGTCGGGCCACCCGACGCGCCCGGCACCCCGCTGCGCCCGCCCGAGCGCCTGCTGGAGGGCATCCGCCTGCGCGGGGTCACCTTCGGCTATCCCGGCGCGGACGGGCCGGTGCTGCGCGACGTCGACCTGCTGCTGCCCGCCGGCAGCACCGTGGCGATCGTCGGCGAGAACGGGGCGGGCAAGACCACGCTGGTCAAGCTCCTCAACCGGTTCTACGAACCCGACCGGGGCACGATCCTGATCGACGGCGTCGACCTGCGCCACTTCGACCTTCCCGCCTGGCGGGAGCGGACCACGGCCGCGTTCCAGGACTACGCCCGCCCGGAGCTGACCGCCCGGCTGGCGGTGGGCATCGGCGACCTGCCCCGCGCGACCGACGACGACGCGGTGCGCACCGGCCTGGCCCGCGCGCACAGCAGCGTCGTCGACCGGCTGCCCCACGGGCTGGACACCCGGCTGGGCCGCAGCCACGCCGACGGCGGGGTGGACGCCTCCGGCGGGCAGTGGCAGCAGCTCGCGCTCGGCCGGGCGATGATGCGCGACGCGCCGCTGCTGATGGTGCTGGACGAGCCGGCGTCGGCGCTGGATGCCGCGGCCGAGCACCGGCTGTTCGCGCGGTTCACCGACGGCGCGGCCCGGGTCGCCGCCGACAGCGGCGGGGTGACGGTGTTCGTGTCGCACCGGCTGTCCACCGTCCGCAGCGCGGACCTGATCATCGTGATCGGCGACGGCGGGGTACGCGAGATGGGCACCCACGACGAACTGATCCGGCTCGACGGGATCTACGCCACCCTCTACGCCACCCAGGCCACCGCCTACCGCTGAGTTCATGGCCGCACCTTCGAGCTGGACCGCCGCTGCTGCCCGACCGGCACGGGGACGGTCCGTCGGTGGACGACCAACCCCGCCGGCTGCACGAAGATGGACCGTCGGGCCACCGCGTCTCCCTTGTCGTCCAGTTGGTAGACGTCGAGCCAGCACCACCCGTCGTAGGTGATCCAGTCCAGCACCCGGATGACCCGGCACCGGATGGGCTTGACGAACTGCACGCTGGCAGCGCGGGTCACCTGGATCAGGTCACCCGCGCGGAGCGTGGTCATCGCAGGTCCCTTACCTGCCCGGTCACGACTCACCACCCGGCCACGGCCTTTGGTTGATCATGAATCGGTGGGCCGACCGGTGGGGCCTGGGCAGCCAACCGAGGAACCTGCGGTGAAGAGCGCCAGCCGGAGCCCAGCCCATGTCCTGCGTGGCTGACACCAGATGCGCGCCCAGGTAGAGGGCAAGGGACACCGGAGCGCGGTCGTACTCCGCGATCAACTCCCGTCGGCGGGTGGGACATGGCCAGGGCGATTCACACCCGGTGCACGTCCAGACAGGCAGAACAGGTCCGTGGCGCGTCATCGGTCCACCACACCACGCACAGTTGCATGAGGGCAACCCCTTGAGGCATTGCCTTTCCCCCTACCGGCTGATGCAAGCCCGCCAGACCATAGCGTCAGGTCGTGGAGTTGCTTGGGCTGGATGAGATCCGCGACCTGCTCGGCGGGATCAGCAAGCAGCGCGCCACGATCATCGTGGGCCGCAAGGGATTCCCCGACCCCTTCGTCACCTTGAAGATGGGCCGCGTCTGGGATGGCAAGGCCGTCCGGGCCTGGATCGCCACGAACCGCCCCAGCCCCGCCGACGAGGACTGACCCCCCACCGGGACCACCACGCTCTCCGTACGAACCTGGCAAGGCTGGCGAGCCACAGACAGCGGCGCCCCCATCAGCGCCAACCGAACACACTGCGGTACCTGCGCCACGCCCTGATCCGGGTGCGGGCGGCCTCCAGCACCGAGCAGAAGCCGCTGTCGGTGATGCACTTCCCCGCACCGTTCGTAGCGGTGGCACTCCAGGCAGCACCACGCCAACTCCACCAGCAACGGCACCTCACGCGTCACAGCCGCCTCCCAGGGCTCGGGCCACTGCGGCACCCCGCCCCGCCGAGCCCAGCTCCACCAGGGCGGGGGCACCGCGTCACCGATTCCACACCGTCAGACACGGGGGTGTCAAATTGGGGACCCCCAATCAGGGATCTCCGGTCGGGGAGAAAAAACCGTGCATACGTTCGGGACATGGACCGAGGGCCGGGCGACCTGATGGGGCCCTACGAGATCGCCCAACGCCTGAACGTCTCCCGGTCGCGGTTTCAGCAGATCGCGAACCGGCCCACCTTCCCGAGGCCCTACCGGGAGCTGCGTGGCATGAAGGTGTGGCTGGCCGAGGACGTCGAAGAGTGGATCAGGGAACACCGCCGCCCCAAGCCACCACCGGACGAAGATGATCAAAACTGACCGAACGCGCATGGGTGAGCCGGAGGTTCCGGGACCGCTCGTTGGTCCGGGCGAGATCATTGACATGCTCGGCGTGAGCCGGTCGCGGTTCAGGCAGATCATCTTGCAGCCGTACTTCCCGCGCCCGTTCCAGATCCTGCAGGCCGGCGCGATCTGGCTGCGGTCGGACGTCGAGGCGTACATCCGGGACTACCGCCGCCCCAAGCCGCCAGCCGACGAGGACGAGCAGGGCTGACTCGACCGGGGGCCACCACGGGACCGGCGGGCGCTGCCGACACCGGGCGACCGGGGTGGGGCGGGGTCGGGGAGGATGTCGGGGTGACTGTGGATGCGGTGGTGTTCGACCTGGACGGCGTGATCGTGGATTCGGAGCCGGTCTGGGAGGAGGTGCGCCGGGCCTACGTGGCGGCGCGGGGCGGTACCTGGCAGCCCGACACCCAACGGCGGCTGATGGGGATGAGCACCGGCGAGTGGGCCGAATACCTCAGCGGTGAGCTGGGCGTCGACCGGAGCGCCGCGCAGGTCGCCGCCGAGGTGGTCGAGGAGATGGCCCGGCGGTACGCGGTGCGCGTACCGCTGATCGACGACGCCGACCTGGTGGTGCGCCGGTTGGCCGCGCGGTGGCCGCTGGGGTTGGCCAGCTCCTCGCCGACCCGGCTGATCGCCGCGGCGCTGACCGCCGCGGACCTCACCGCCGACTTCCGGGTGACCCTGTCGACCGAGCAGACCGCCCGGGGCAAGCCCGCACCCGACGTCTATCTGGCCGTCGCCGAACGGCTCGGGGTCGACCCGACCCGGTGCGCCGCCGTGGAGGACTCCTCCAACGGGGTCCGCTCGGCCGCCGCCGCCGGGATGCGGGTGGTCGCGGTGCCGCACGGGTCGTACCCGCTGGACCCGGACGCGGCGGAGCTGGCCGCCGTGGTGCTCTCCTCGGTGCACGAACTCACCCCCGAGGTGGTGGACCGGCTCGGCTGAACCGCCCCCACGACCCGGCCGGCCCGCCTAGCGTCGGGACCATGAGAGCTGTGGTGTACCAGGGGCCGCATGAGGTGGCCGTCAACGAGGTCGAGGACCCGCGCATCGAGCACCCGGACGACGTGGTCGTGCAGATCACCACGACCGCGATCTGCGGTTCGGACCTGCACATGTACGAGGGGCGCACGCTCGCCGAACCGGGCATCGTCTTCGGCCACGAGAACATGGGCACGGTGGTCGAGGCCGGCACCGGGGTACGCGGGATCAAGGTCGGCGACCGGGTGTCGATGCCGTTCAACGTGGGGTGCGGGTTCTGCCGCAACTGCCGGGAGCAGAAGACCGGTTTCTGCCTCACCGTCAACCCCGGCTTCGCCGGTGGCGCGTACGGCTATGTGGCGATGGGGCCGTACCGGGGTGGTCAGGCGGAGTACCTGCGGGTGCCGTTCGCCGACTTCAACTGCCTGAAGCTGCCGCCCGGCACCGAGCACGAGAACGACTACGCGATGCTCGCCGACATCTTCCCCACCGGCTACCACGGGGTGGCGATGACCGGGTTGCGGCCCGGCGAGCGGATCACCGTGATGGGTGGCGGGCCGGTCGGGCTGATGGCCGCGTACTCGGCGG
Source organism: Micromonospora matsumotoense (assembly GCF_900091525.1). Classification (GTDB taxonomy): domain Bacteria; phylum Actinomycetota; class Actinomycetes; order Mycobacteriales; family Micromonosporaceae; genus Micromonospora; species Micromonospora matsumotoensis. Next base: position 243,292 of record NZ_FMCU01000005.1, on the reverse strand, counting down.
TCCTGATGGGCGCCGCCGAGGTGTTCCTGGTGGACCGGGTGCCGGACCGGTTGCGGCTGGCCGAGTCGATCGGCGCGACCCCGATCGACTTCTCGGCCGGCGACCCGGTGGCGCAGATCCTCGACCGGACCGACGGGGTGGGCACCGACCACGGGGTGGACGCGGTCGGCTACCAGGCCACCGGGGCAGGCGGCGCGGAGCAGCCGGCGTCGGTGCTGAACAGCCTGGTCGAGGTGGTGCGGGCGACCGGCGCGATCGGCGTGGTCGGCCTCTATCTGGCGCACGACCCGGGTGCCCCGGACGAGCACTCCGGCAAGGGTGAGCTGCTGTTCAAGATGGGCAAGCTCTTCGAGAAGGGCCTGCGGATGGGGACCGGGCAGGCCAACGTGAAGACCTACAACGAGTACCTGCGGAACCTGATCATGGCGGGGCGGGCCACCCCGGGCTTCGTGGTGAGCAAGGAGTTGCCGCTGGACGCGGCGCCGGACGCGTACCAACGTTTCGACCGCCGCGAGGAGGGCTACTCGAAGGTGGTGCTCAAACCGGCGGCCTGAGGAGACGGCGATGAAGACGATCGTGTACGAGCGCACCGGCGACCCGTCGGTGCTCCGGTTGGTCGACCGGCCGGTGCCGGAGCCGGGTCCGGGCGAGGTGCTGGTCCGGGTGGCGGTGGCCGGGGTGAACCCGACCGACTGGAAGAGCCGACGACAGCAGCCGTTGCCGGCCGGCTGGCAGACCCCGGGGCAGGACGGCGCGGGGGTGGTGGAGGCGGTCGGCGCGGGGGTCGACCGGAACCTTGTCGGCGAACGGGTGTGGATCTGGGAGGCCGCCTGGCAACGGCCCTGGGGCACCGCCGCCGAGTACACCGTGGTGCCGGTCCGGCAGGTGGTGCCGCTCGGGGACGCCTCGTTCGACCTCGGTGCCTGCCTGGGCATTCCGTTCCTCACCGCGCACCGTTGCCTGACCGCCGGCGAGTACATGCCGGACACGCTGCACGCCGGGGCGCTCAGCGACCAGGTGGTGCTGGTGCAGGGCGGGGCGGGCGCGGTCGGCAACGCGGCGATCCAACTGGCCCGCTGGGGAGACGCCTGTGTGATCGCGACGGTGAGCAGCCCGGAGAAGGCGCAGCTCGCGGCGGCGGCCGGCGCGTCCTTCGTGATCAACTACCGGGACCAGGACGTGGTCGAGGAGGTCCGCAAGATCACACCCGACGGGGTGCACACCATCGTCGAGGTCTCGGCCGCCCGCAACGCGGCCGTCGACGTGCAGGTGCTGCGTACCGGTGGGGCGGTCTGCGTCTACGCCGACGACGGCGGCGACGAGCTGACTCTGCCGATCCGGCCGCTGATGGCGCCCAACGCCCGCTGGCAGTTCGTGCTGGTCTACACGGAACCCAAGGCGGCCAAGGCGCAGGCGGTGACCGACGTGGCGGCGGCGGCCGCCCAGGGGGCGTTCCGGGTGGGCGAGGCGGCCGGCCTGCCGCTGCACCGCTATCCGTTGGCCCAGGCCGCCGCCGCCCACCAGGCGGTGGAGGACGCGGTGGTGGGGAAGGTCCTGATCGATACCAGCGGACAGTAATTCCGAGGACATTTCGCAATCACCCGGACAGAGGCGAGCAAGTTTCGCAACAATGACATGGCGGGTCGCCCGCGAGGAAGGGCGGCCCCGGCGCGGTGCGAACGCCGGGGCCGCCCCTGGGGAGGGATGTTGCAGGAGTGACGTCCCTACCCCATCGGCGACGAGTCGCCGAATAGTGTTACGGCCCCGCCAGCTCCCGTACCTCCAGGTCGCCGTCGGCGTACCGCGCACGCACCACCTTCTTGTCGAACTTGCCGACGCTGGTCTTGGGCACCGCGTCGATGACCGCCCAGCGCTCCGGCACCTGCCAGTGCACCACCGAGCCGGCGAGGAACGCACGGAGCTGCTCCACACTGGTCGACGCGCCCTCGCGGACCACCACCGTGGCCAGCGGGCGCTCACCCCAACGCTGGTCCGGCACCCCGACCACGCAGGCCTCCTGCACGTCCGGGTGGGCCATCAACGCATTCTCCAGCTCCACCGAGGAGATCCACTCCCCACCCGACTTGATCACGTCCTTGGCCCGGTCGGTGAGGGTGAGGAACCCGTCCGGCGAGAGCATGCCCACATCTCCGGTACGCAGCCAGCCGTCGTGGAACTTCTCCGGGTCGGGGGCGTCCTCGCCGACGTACCGCGCGGTCACCCACGGCCCGCGTACCTCCAGCTCACCCACGGACGTCCCGTCGGCGGGCAGCGGCTCACCCAGCGGGTCGACGATCCGGGCCGCCACCCCGGCCGGAATCCGGCCCTGCGTGTAGCGGTACCGCCAGGCGTCTTCCCCGGTCGCCCCGGCCGGAGCCCGGGACACCGAACCCAGCGGGGACATCTCGGTCATCCCCCAGGCGTGGATCACCTCGATGCCGTGCCGCTCGGCGAACGCGTGCATCAGCGCGGGCGGGCAGGCCGAGCCGCCGACGATCACCTCCTTGAGCGACGAGGTGTCCACGTCGTGGGCGTCCAGGTGGGCCAGCAGGTCGTTCCAGATGGTCGGCACCGCGCCGGCCAGGGTGGGCCGCTCGGTGGCGATCATCTCGGCGATCGGCGCGGCCTGCAGGAACCGGTCCGGCATGATCAGTGACGCGCCGGAGAGGAACGCCGCGTACGGCAAGCCCCACGACATCGCGTGGAACATCGGCACGATGGCCAGCTCCCGGTCGCCCGGCCCGAGCCCGAACCCCTCCGGCAGGCACACCTGCAACGAGTGCAGATAGATCGACCGGTGCGAGTAGGCGACGCCTTTGGGGTTGCCGGTGGTGCCGGAGGTGTAGCAGAGCGCGGCGGCGTCCCGCTCGTCCAGCTCCGGCCAGTCGTAGTGCTCGGGACGGCCGGCCAGCAGCTCGTCCCACTGATGGAAGGTGACCCGGTCACCGGCGACCGCCCGCAGCGGCCCGGGGTCCGCACCGCCCACCACCACCACGTGCCGCACGGTGGTCAGCTCGCCGAGCACCCGGGCCAGCAGCGGGATCAGCGTCGAGTCGACCAGCACCACCCGGTCCTGCGCGTGGTTGGCGATGTAGGCGACCTGATCGGGAAAGAGCCGCAGGTTGAGCGTGTGCAACACCGCCCCCATGCTCGGCACCGCGAAGTACGCCACCAGGTGCTCGTTGTTGTTCCACATGAAGGTGGCGACCCGTTCGTCGCCGGTCACCCCGCACTCGTCGCGCAGCGCGTGGGCGAGCCGGGCCGCCGTGCGACCCACCTCGGCGTACGACATCCGGCGCGGCTCGGCCCCGGTCCAGGTGACGACCTCGGCCGTGCCGTGCACCGTGGCGCCGTGTTCGAGGATCCGGGAGACCTGGAGCGGGGCGTCCATCATCGTGCTACGCATGGGTGACAAGCTAGTGTCGCCGGTCACACGTTGGGAACCCCCGGAACGTCGAACCGTCCCGGGGATGCTGCGTAGATTGTCCGGGTGAGTATCTCCTGGGCCGACTCGTACGTGGGACAGCTACGCGCCCTGGCCGGCGATCGGACGCTGATGTTCGTCGGGGCGCGGGCCGTGGTGCGCGACAACGCCAGCCGGGTGCTGCTGATCCGGCGCTCGGACAACGGCCAGTGGGCGCTGCCGGCGGGCGCGATGGAACTCGGCGAGTCGATCGCCGACTGCGCGGTCCGCGAGGTCCGCGAGGAGACCGGGCTGCGCGCCCTACGGGTCAGCGCCTTCGCCCTCTACACCGGCCCGGACCGCACCCACACCAACATGTACGGCCACACCTACCAGATCTTCACCACCGCGTTCCGGGTCGACGACTGGGACGGCGAACTCACCCGCGTCACCGACGAGACGACCGACGCCGCCTTCCTGCACCCGCACGAGTTCCCCGCTCCGCTCTCCCTCTCGGTCCCCGAAACCCTCGCCGACCTCTCCGTCTTCGACCAGACCAACCGCCTGATCCTCAAATAGTCCGTCCCCTCCTCCCCACCCACCGGCTCGCCGCCCGCCCCCGCCCCGCCTCGGTGATCAAGAAGTTTGCGTCACCCGGCGCGCGATTTTTGACCTAAACCTCTTGATCACCGAGGCGAGGCGAGGCGGGGCGGCCGAGGCGGGCGAGGCGGGGCGGGCCGAGGCGGGCGAGGCGGGGCGGGCCGAGGCGGGCGGGGCGGGGCGGGGCGGGGCGGGGACAGCCGGGGCAAGGCCGGCCGGCCGGGCAAGGTGGGGCGGGCAAGGCGGGGCGGGTGGGGTTAGAGCATGGTTTGGGATTTGGCGTTGAGGTCGGCGGCGGCTTCGTCCTTGGACTCCTTGGTGAGGGGTTTGCCGCCGGGGGCGGGGGCCTTGCCGCCGAGCGGGTCGGCACCGCCGGTCGCGCCCTGCGGGCCGGCACCCCGGAGCTGGTCGTTCGGCAAGGCCAGGGTGACCAGCACGGCGACCAGGGCGATCAGGCCGGTGGTCAGGAACACCAGGTGCAGCGACTCGACGAAGGACGCCTGGATGGCCGCCCGGACCGGACCGGGCAGGGCCAGGATGGTCGCCGGGTCGTTGATCGAGATGTTGGTGCCGCCGCTGGCCGCGACCGCCGCCTGCTGCTCGGCCGGGAGCTGGGCGATCGCGCCGGGCAGCCGGTCGGCGAGGCCGCTGGCGAGCCGGGTGGAGAGCACCGCGCCCAGGATGGCCACCCCGAACGAACCGCCCAGCGACCGGAAGAACGTCGCCGAGGAGGTCGCCGCGCCGAGGTTCCGGACGTCGACCGCGTTCTGCACGCCGAGGATCAGCGACTGCATGCACAGGCCCAGCCCGACGCCGATCACCACCATGTAGCCGAACGCCGCCCAGAGTGAGCTGTCCACCTGGAGCCGGGTGAACAGCAGCATCCCGACGACCAGCACCACCGAGCCGGCCACCGGGAACCACTTGTACCGGCCGATCCGGCTCATCGCCCGGCCGGTGACGATCGAGGTGACGATGATGCCGGCCATCATCGGCAGCATCAGCAGGCCGCTGCGGGTGGGCGAGGCGCCCTTGACGATCTGCAGGTAGAGCGGGATGAAGATGATCGACCCGAACATCACCAGACCGAGTACGAAGCCCGCCGAGTTGGCCAGCGCGAACGTCGCGGAGCGGAACAGCCCCAACGGCAGGATCGGCTCGGTGACCCGGGCCTCCTGGAGCACGAACGCCACCCCGAGCACCGCGCCCGCCACGAACAGCCCGATGATCGTCGGCGAGCCCCAGGCGTACGAGTTGCCGCCCCAGCTCAGCGCCAGCAGCAGCGCGCTCACCCCGGCGACCAGCAGCCCCGCGCCCAGCCAGTCGACGGTGTGTTCCCGCCGCTCGAACGGGATCAACCGCAGCACGTGGTAGCAGACCACGATCGCCAGCAGCGCCAGCGGCACGTTCAGATAGAAGATCCACCGCCAGTTGGTCTCGGCGAAATAGCCGCCGACCAGCGGGCCGGCCACCGACGAGACCCCGAAGACCGCGCCGAACAACCCCTGGTAGCGGCCGCGCTCCCGGGGGGAGACCACGTCCGAGATGATGGTGAACGCCAGCGTCATCAGGCCGCCCGCGCCGATGCCCTGCACCCCCCGGGTGACGATCAGCTGGGTCATATCCTGCGACAGCCCGGCCAGCAGCGAGCCGAGCAGGAACGTACCGATCGAGAAGAGGAAGACCGGTCGGCGGCCGTACAGGTCGGCCATCTTGCCGTAGAGCGGGGTGGAGGCGGTCGAGGCGAGCAGGTAGGCGGTCACCACCCACGAGTAGTGGTCGATCCCGCCCAACTCACCGACGATGGTGGGCAGTGCCGTACCGACGATGGTCTGGTCCAGCGCGGCCAGCAGCATGCCGGTCATCAGGCCGAACATCAACAGGCGGAGCTGGCGGGCCTGGAGCACCGGGCTGCCGTGGGTCTGGGCGGTCATCCCGCCTTCTTTCCCGGCTCACCCCGAACATGCCTCCGCGCCCGGGAAAACCGCCCCGCGCGCGATGATCGGACCGGCCGCGGTCGCGTCGGCACCCACCCGGTGGACGTACGGTGGGGGGTGCCGACACCCGCCGGGGATCAGTCGACGGCGGCGAACCGGTCGACGAGCGCGGCGCAGAAGGCCGGGAGGTCGTCGGGGTTGCGGCTGCTGATCAGGCCGCCGTCGGTCACCACCTGCTCGTCCACCCAGGTCGCACCGGCGTTGGTCAGGTCGGTACGCAGGCTCGGCCAGCTGGTGATCCGGCGACCCGACACCACGCCCGCCTCGATCAGCGTCCACGGGCCGTGGCAGATCACCCCGACCGGCTTGCCGGCCGCGAAGAACGCCTGGACGAACCGGACCGCGTCCGGGTCGGTGCGCAGGAAGTCCGGGTTCGCCACCCCGCCGGGCAGCACCAGCGCGTCGTAGCCGGCGGCGTCCGCGTCGGCCGCCGTCACGTCCACGTCGTACGTCTTGCCCTGGTCCAGGTGATTGAACGCCTGGATGGTGCCGGGCTTGAGCGACACCAGCTCGGCGGTCGCCCCGGCGTTCTCCACGGCCTCGCGCGGCTGGACGTACTCGACCTCCTCCACTCCGTCGGTGGCGAGGAACGCGATCCGCTTGCCCTGCAATGTGGTCGTTGCCATGTCGAATTTCTCCTCTCCGGGTCTCTCTGGTCGGTTCCCGGGGCCGGTGACCCGAAACGTGACGCCCCTCGCCCGGCCGCCGGGGGCGGACCACCCGCGCCACCACATCAGCCGTGCCATCCCGCTGCTCCGCCGGCCCTCGTGCCGGCCCCCCGCGACCAGGTTTGGCCTGGTCGGGGCGGGGGACCCCGGTGGGCATGGCAGGAGCAGCAGCGGAACAGCGCCGGCTCGCCACCGTGGTGGAGAGCTGGCGGGAACGGGCCGTTCTCGTCGTCGGCGACGCCATGCTCGACGAGTGGCGCTTCGCCGAGTCGGAGCGGCTGTGCCGGGAGGCGCCCGCGCCGATCCTCACCCTGCGTCGACGGATCACCGCCGCCGGCGGGGCCGCGAACACCGCGGTCAACGTCGCCACCCTGGGCGGGCGGGCGTTGCTGGTCGCCCCGGTCGGGGCGGACGTGGCCGGCGACGAACTGCACGACTGCCTGGACCGGGCCGGCGTGTGGGACCGTACGGTCAGCGAGCCGCACCGGCCGACCCCGGTGAAGCGCCGGATGCTGGCCGGCAACCAGATCCTGCTGCGGGAGGACTCCGGCGAACCGGACGAACCGCTCGACGACGACGGCGTCGCCCGGCTGCTCACCGCCCTGAGCTGCGCCACCGAGGAACTGCGGGCGGTGGCCGGTGGGGCCGCGCCCACCCTGGTGGTCTGCGACTACGGCCTCGGCGCACTGCCCGCACCGGTACGCGCCTGGCTGGTCGCCCACCGGCACCGGTATGCCACGGTCGCCCTGGACGCCCACGACCTGGCCGACTGGCGGGGGTTGAACCCGACGGTGGTCACCCCCAGCTTCGCCGAGGCGACCCGGCTGCTGGCGCGGGCCGCGGCCGGCTTCGGCGCACCGCCCGTCCCGCCCCGGGCCGGCAGCCCCGGTCTGCACCTGGACCACCCGCCGAGCGACCTGGCGGACGGGCCGTCGGAGCTGGTCGTCGGCACCGCACCGGGTGGGGTCGGCCGGGCCCCTACCGGGCCGACCGGCGAGCCGACCCCCGGTGAGGGGCGGGTCGCGATGACCGGCGACGGGCTGAGCGTGACCGGGGCCGGGGTGACCGTCAACGCCACCGTCGGCGAGGGCATCGACCGGGCCGAACTGGCGCAGGCGCGACTGGCCGAGTTGCGCGCGCACACCGGCGCGGACGTGGTCGCGGTGACCCTGGACACCGAGGGCGCCATCGTCGGGGGCGCGGACGGGACGCCCCGACGCAGCCACAGCACCCCCGTCCCGGCCAGTCACGCCGTCGGCGCGGGGGACGCGTACCTGGCGGCGATGACCCTCGCCCTGGCCGCCGAGGCGTCGCTGCCGACCGCCGCCCAACTGGCCCAGCTCGCCGCCACCATCACCGTCTCCGACACCGGCACCTGCGTCTGCCGCCGGGAGGACCTGCTCGACGCGATCGGCGGCGCACCCGACGGCACCGCCCATCCGACGCTGGTCGGCACCGGCGAGCTGGACGCGATCGTCGCCGACCACCGGCGGGCCGGCCGGTCGGTGGTCTTCACCAACGGCTGCTTCGACGTGCTGCACCCCGGTCACGTGCGCTACCTGGAACAGGCCCGGGCCCTCGGGGACCTGCTGGTGGTCGCGGTCAACTCCGACTCCAGCGTCCGCCGGCTCAAGGGCGCCGACCGGCCGGTCAACCCGGTCGAGGACCGGATCACCCTGCTCGCCGCGTTGTCCTGCGTGGACCATGTGGTGGTCTTCGAGGAGGATTCGCCGGTCGGCCTGATCGAGGCGGTCCGACCCGACGTGTACGTCAAGGGCGGCGACTACCCGCCGGAGATGGTCCCGGAAGCGCCCCTGGTCCGCCGGCTCGGCGGCCAGGTGCGCACCCTCGGCTACGTGCCGGACCGGTCCACCTCGGCGATCATCGACCGGATCCGCGCCCAGTCCGTCGGGACCGCCGCGGGCCAGGCCACCCGGACCACCGCCGGCCAGGCCACCCAGACCGTCGGCCGGGCCGCCGCCGACGGTCGTGCCGAGGCGGTACGACCCGCCGCCGACCCGTCGGCGGCACCCGGACGGGACACGACGACGGCCCACCCGACCCCGCCCGCAGAGAGTACGGGCAGGACCCCGTGAACCGACCGCTCGACCTCGGCACGACCGGGGAGTTCCGCCGACCCCGTCGGCTCGACGTGCTGATCCCCACCCGCAACCGGCCGGCGGAACTGTCGGTCACCCTCGCCGGGCTGGCCGCCCAGGTCGAGGTGCCCGACTTCGGGGTGGTGGTCAGCGACCAGTCCGACGACGACCCGGCGTACGCGCACCCGGCGGCGGCCACCATGGTCCGGGCGTTGCGCCAGCGGGGGCACCCCGTGCTGCTCACCCGCCGGCTGCCCCGGCGCGGGCTGGCCGAACACCGGGCGTACCTGCTGGGCCGGTCGGTGGCCCGCTACGTGCTCTGCCTCGACGACGACGTCTGGCTGGAACCGGGCACCCTGGGCCGGCTGGTCACCGCAATCGGGGAGCTGGGCTGCGGGTTCGTCGGCAACGCGGTGCACGGCCTGTCGTACGTCGACGACGTGCGCCCCGAGACGCACGGGCACTACGAGGAGTGGGACGGGCCGGTCGTGCCGGAAGTGGTCCGCCCCGACACCCCGCAGTGGCACCGCTCGGCCATCCATCCGGCCGCGAACCTGCTGCACATCCAACAGAAGCTGGCCCTGCCGTCGGGGGCCTGGCGGGCCTACAAGGTCTCCTGGATCGGTGGCTGCGTGCTCTACGACCGCGCGTCACTGGTCGACGCGGGCGGTTTCGACTTCTGGCGGCGGGTGCCGGCGAACCACCAGGGCGAGGACGTCGCCGCCCAACTCGCGGTGCTGGCCCGGTACGGCGGCGCGGGTGTGCTGCCCAGCGGGGCGTACCACCTGGAGTCGCCGACCACGGTCACCGACCGCGCCGTCGAGGCGTGGGAGGTCGCCGCCGCCGACACCCCCCAGCCGGCCTGAGCCCTTGCCGGTTCCGGCCGCCGACCCGCCAGGTCGTCCCGGCCCGGCCCGTCGACCGGCGGCACTGCCCGGCCCGAGCCGTCGACCGGCGGCACTGCCCGGCCCGAGCCGTCAGCCGGCGGCACTGCCCGGCCCGGTGCCCGTCGATCGGCGGCACTGCCCGGCCCGGGCCGTCAGCCGGCGGCACTGCCCGGTTCCGGGCGGAGCAGGTCGGCGGCGGCTTCCAGCACCTCGGCCACCGGCACGTCGGCGACGAACGAGTCCCGGTGCGGGCAGTTGCCGTCGCCGGGTCGGTGCGGATAGATCCCCGGCGTGCAGTCGACCCCGCAGACCGGGCAGCGCGTCGTCCAGGCGGCGATCGGGCGGTGCCGGGCGCGCAGCGGCGTCGCCCCGTTGATCATGTTGCCGACCCAGTAGACACCCACCGTCGGGGTGCCCACCGCACCGGCCAGGTGCAACGGGCCGGTGTCGTTGGAGACCACCAGCCCGCAGCCGGCGTACGCGGCGGCCAGCCCGCCGAGGCTGAGCGTGCCGACCTGCGGACGGACCGGCACCCCGGCCGCCGCGACCACCTCGTCCACCACCGTTCGCTCGGCGGGGGTGCCGGTGACCAGCACCTCGTACCCGTCGTCGTGCAGGGCCCGGGCGACCTCGGCGAACCGCCGCGCCGGCCAACGCCGCCGGGTGTCGCTCGCCCCGGGGTGCAGCGCCACCCGGGGCCGGTCCGGCTCGCCCAGCACCGCCCGCGCCTGCGCCCGGTCCGCGTCGGTCACCGCCAGCGTCGGTACGACGGTGACGGCGTCCGCCCCGACCAGACCCACCACCTCCAGGTAGCGGATCACCTCGGGCTGGTAGTAGACGTAGCGGAGCCAGCGGTCCAGCGGTGGGGCGTCCTCGGCGCGCAGCCCGGCGGTGACCCGGGCACCCAACCGGCTCATGATCGGGTTCGAGTTGGCCCCGCCGCCGTGCACCTGCAACGCCAGGTCGTAGCCCTCCCGGGCCGCGTCGGCCAGGAAGTCGTCCAGCGATCCCGGCGGCTCGTCGGGGTCGGGCCCACGGATACCGGGGGCTGGCGGGACGACCAGCACCCGGTCGACCGGGCCGGGCCGGTCGCGCCAGAACGCCGCGTGCCAGGGCGCACCGAACAGCACGATCTCCGCCGCCGGATATGCCGCCCGCAGCGACTCCAGGGCGGGCAGCAGAAAGATGAGGTCGCCGAGCGCGTTGGCCCGCAGCACGGCGATCCGGGCCACGTCGGGCACCCGCTCACCTCGCGGGCCACCCAGGGCCGGGCTGGCCACCGGGGCCCTACGGCCGGTCGTGCGGGTCGACGGCGGTGTGCGGGTGGTGCAGTTCCCGGTCCGCCGCCGGGTCCACGCCGGTGGGCGTACCGCTGCGGGTGGGACCGGGTGGGTAGCCGCTGCGGCCGACGGTGATGGTGCGCGGCGTGGGCCGGGACGCCCGGGGCAGGTGTACCCGGAGCAGGCCGTGGTCCATCACCGCGTCGATGCTCCCGGGGTCCACCCGGGACGGCAGGTCCACCCGGTAGTCGAAGCCCCGGGTCTCGACACCGCCGGGAACGCCCTGGTCGGCGTTGACCTCGGCCTCCGACCGGGCCCGGACGCGCAGTTCCCGGTCGTCCAGCTCGACGGCGACCTCCTCCGGCGCCACCCCGGGCAGCCGGACGATCACCTCCCAGCCGTCGGCGACCTCGGTCAGCGCGACGTCCGGCGAGGCGCCCCGGCCGCCGACCAGCCGGCTCAGCTCGGCGCGCAGCGACTGGAGTTCACCCATCGGGTCCCAGCCCTGCTGGCGGCTGCGTCGGCCCGGCTGCCCGGTCATCGCACCTCTCCCATCGGTCGGCTGGCCGCGGCGGGCCGCAGTGAGCTGGGGGCGTCCAGGCCGGCGTCCCGGTCGACCCCGACCCCCAGCCGGTCGACCAGTTCCCCACCGAGCCAGGCGCTGATGCCGAGGATGGCCACGCCGACCACCTCGATGGCGATCAGCGCGCCGCCGGCCGCCCGGGATTCGGCGTTCAGCCGGACCGCCCAGACGGCGGCGAAGAGCAGGATCACCGCGACGTTCGCCGCCGCGTGGGTCAGCGCCACCCGCTTGGCCCGGGTGCCGGCCGGGATGGCCAGCAGGTCGAACGCGCCGGCCGCCGCGGCCAGCAGGCCACCGACCAGACCGACGGTGATGTTCCAGTACGCCACCTCGGCGAGGAAGTCGGGGCCGCCGACCGTGTCGACGACGTCGAAGAGGGTGCCGGTGACCAGCAGCGCGACCGGGAACATCACCAGCATCGGGTGCACCGGGTGCCCGAGCACCTTCAGTCGGCTCTCCATCGCGGGCCCTCCACTGCTCGGTCCGGGGGCAGGGTGCGCCGGTGCCCGCCGTCGGGGACAGACCAGCTCGCCACGCCCGCCTAGGCTGACGTTCGGCGGCCGGTGAGTCACCGCCCGCCACCGAGATCAACGGACGGGGGAGGCGGACGTGACGGCGGAGATCACCTCGCATGAGGAGCTACGCGCGCTGCTGGGGGCACCGATGCCCCGGGCGGCGGCCAAGGAACGCACCGTGCTGCACGAACGGGACCGCGAGTGGTTGGCCGCCTCGCCGTTCTGCCTGGTCGCCACGGCCGGTGCGGACGGGAGTTGCGACGTCTCCCCCAAGGGCGACCCGGCCGGCTTCGCGCTGGTGCTCGACGAGCGGACGATCGCCGTCCCGGAGCGGCCGGGCAACCGGCGGGCCGACGGCTACCGCAACATCCTCGACAACCCGCACGTCGGGCTGATCTTCCTGATCCCGGGCCGGACCGACACCCTGCGGATCAACGGACGGGCCAGGCTGGTCCGCGACGCGCCCTACTTCGACGACATGCTGGTCCAGGGGCACCGACCGGTGCTCGCTGTCGAGGTGGCCGTCGCGCAGATCTTCTACCACTGCGCGAAGGCGTTCCTCCGTTCCGAGCTGTGGCAGCCCGAAACCTGGCAGCCGGACGCGCTGCCGTCCCGCGCCCGGCTGATCAAGGAGGTGGAGACGCCGGCCGAGAGCCTGGCCGACCTGGAGCGCTACTACGGCCCGGCGTACGCGGAAAAGCTCTACCGGGGCTGACCCGCCGGCACCCCCGGCCGGCGCGGCCGGCCCGGGTTCAGCGCTGCCACGGCGGCGGGACGCGGACCGAGGCCATGCCCGCCGCCGTCGCCGCCGCGACGCCCAGGTCGGTGTCCTCGAACACCAGACAGTGCTCCGGCGGTACGTCGAGCAGCCGGGCCGCCAGCAGGTAGCACTCCGGGTCCGGCTTGGCCCGTGCGTAGTCCTCCGCGCAGACCAGCACGTCGAACCGGTCGAGCAGGTCGAGCGCGGACAGCGAGGCGGTCACCGACTCCCGGGTGCTGCCGGAGACGACGGCGAACGGCACCCGCCGGTGTGCCCGCTCGATGTGCGCCAGCACCCCCGGCACGGCGGTGAGCTGCGGCAGGAAGGTCTGGTAGGCGTCCTCCCGGCGACGGGCCACCACGTCGACCGGCATCGCCAGCCCGTGCCGCGCATTGAGATCGACGACGATGTCGGCCACCGGCCGGCCGCCCCAGGCATAGAAGAGGTCCTCGGGCAGGTCGCAGCCCCACTCGCCGAGCGCGGCCCGCCAGGCCAGGTGGTGCACCGGCATGGAGTCGACGATGGTGCCGTCGCAGTCGAACAGGTAGGCCCGGAAGTCACCGGGCGGCAGGGGCAGCACCGGCCCAGGATAGCCACGGCGGATCTTTCCCGCCGACGCCGACGCCGACGGCATGGCTGCCGGGTGGCCGACGGCGGGCAAGCCGGCGGTGAGGGTCGGCCGGTCAGCGGTGAGGGTCGGCCGGTCAGCGGTCCGGGTCGGTGCGGGTCATGTCGCGCAGCGCGTCCTGCGGGGCGGCGCGGCGCAGGTAGTCGCGGCGCATCCGGCGACGGTCACGCCGGCACCGGCCACACGCCCAGGGCAGCGGCCACCACCGGCCACAGAAGGCACATCTCATCGAGGGGTCCCATCCTCGCAAGCGTACGGTGGCCGACTGCTGACCTTAGCCATGCCGGGCCACGGATACCGCCCCGTGCCGTCGCGGCGGCGGGAGCGGACCGCCGTACCGGCGTCGGCGGCACGGCCCGCACGGCGGCACGGCCCGCACGGCGGCACGGCCCGCACGGCGGCACGGCCCGCGTCGGCGGTCAGCGGCCGAGTAGGTCGTCGATCTCGTCGTCGAACAGCAGCGCGGGGTCGAACCCCATGCCGGCGAAGTGGCCGGCGAGTTCGAGCGACAGGACGCCGTGCACCCGGGTCCAGAAGGCCAGCGCCTGCCGCAGCGTGGCGGCCGGCACGGCCGGGTCCACGGCCCAGCCGCGATGGCCGTCGAGGTGGGCCTCGATCCGTCGCCCGGTGGGCGGGACGTCGCGCCTGTGGTAGGCGTCGACGATCGTCGCCATGATCTCGGTCGAGATCGCGGTGGTGTCGTCGGGGGCGTGGTAGCCGGGCACGGGCGTACCCCAGATCAGCAGGTAGCGCTGCGGGTCGTCCAGGGCCCAGGCCCGCACGGTGTCCGCCAGTCCGGCGACGTCGGCACCGGCGTCGGCGGCGGTCCGGAGCGCGTCGGCGAGGCTGCGGTACGCGTCGCGGATCAGGGCGGTGATCAGCTCGTCCCGACTGGAGAAGTACCGGTAGAGGGCCGGACCGCTCATCCCCAACTGCTCGGCGATCGCTTTGAGGGACAACGCCGACACCCCGGTCGTGGCGAGCTGCTCCCAGGCCCGTTGCTTGATCTCCGCCCGCACCTGGGCGCGGTAGCGCTCGCGCGGACCGGTCACGTCGGCACCCATGGCCCACCCTCCTCACACCCGCCATCACAATAGTTACAGGCTATCACCATCACTATTGACCGCAGTTCACCTTAGTTATAGGCTCTAACTAGAGCGACAGATCGTCGCAGAAGTGAGAGAGGTGGAGAGATGGCATCGACCGCGAACCAACCGGTGATCACCTGCGACGGGCAGGGCGTCGACCCGACCGCCCAGATCCGGTATCGCGCCGAGACGCTGATCAACGCGTCGCTGCACACCGTCTGGCACCTCCAGACCGACGTCGAGAACTGGCCCTCCTGGCAGGCCCCGGTCACCACCGCCACGCGCCTCGACGACGGCGCACTGCACGCGGGGTCGGCGTTCCGCTGGACCACGCCCGTCCCGGAAACCCCGATGACCCCGGCCACGACGCTGACCATCACCTCGACCGTCGCCCACCTGACGCCCTACCGGTGCATCCGCTGGGCCGGCCCGGGGACCGGCGACGGACTGCACATCGACAACGGCGTCCACGTCTGGACCTTCACCGAGGTTCCCGGCGGCGTGCTGGTCCGCACCGAGGAGACCTGGACCGGCGCCCAGGTGGAGGCCGACGCGGCGACCTCCACCACCTACCTCGGCTACGGGCTGGAGGCGTGGCTCGCCGACCTCAGGACCGCCGCCGAGGAGGCGGACGCCGAGCGGAACACCCAGACCCACCGCTGAGCCGACCGGGTGCCATGAATGCCGGCGACGGCGACCACCCCGTCGCCCGGCCCGTTTCCGCCCGCCCCGACCCCGCTGCCCACCCCTCGCCACCCGACCCCTCGTGCCGGAAGGAATACCAGATGTCCCACGCACCGTCGATGCTCGCGCCCCGGGGTCCGTTGCCCCGCTCACGACCCCTCGTCATCAGCGCCTGGGCGGTCACCGTCCTCGTCGCCGTCCAGTTCGCCATGGTGGCTGTCGTCCCGGTGGCGATCACGCTGGTCACCGTGCTGCGCAACGACGCCCTCCGCCCGCTACGGTGGTGGGCCGTCACGCTCGGTACGGCCTACGGCGCGGGCCTGGCGCTCTGGGCGATCGGCCCGGACCGCGCCCCCAGCCTGTCGAAGAACCTCCACCCGGGGCACGAGGTCGCCATCGTCGTCCTCGGCATCGCCCTCGCGATCGCCTACCACGCCCTGCGCAGACGACCTTGCGCCCGGTGACCGGGGCCGACCGCGTGCGACGGGGCCGGTCAGGCCTTCCCGGGCAGGTGGCAGGGGGTCAGGAGGTGCAGAACGGTGCCGGCCGGGTCAGGCCAAGCTCCGCGCAGTCCCACTCGGTGCCCTGGTCCTGGTATCGCCAGCCCGTATCGGGGGTGTAGTGGAACAGGTAGCGGACGTTGCCGCCGGCCGGGCGCTTCACGTCGGCTGCCGCCCACGTCTGCGCGCACTGCACCCCGGTCGGCGCGAAGGACCAGTCCGACGGCAGTTCGACCAGGTCCCCGAGGGTTTCGATCGACGGACAGTCGGGTTGCCCGGGTCCGGCACCGCTGGGGGCGGCTGCGGGTGTCGACGAGGTGCCGGGCCGCTGGCTGACGGCGAAGGCGACCGTACCGCCGATGGCGAACACCATCGCGGCGGCGGCGACGCCGGTGGCGACCGTCGCCCGTCGTTGCGACTGCCGCGACTTACGCAGGGCCCGCTCGTACAGGTCGGCGCTGCCGCCGTGCTCGCTCAGGTCGGTCAGGGCCTGACGCAGCGGTCCGAGGTTGTCGGTCATCAGGCCTCCTCCATCACAGCCGAGAGCAGCTCGGGCGCCATCTCCCGCATGCGGGCCAGTGCCTTGCTGGTCTGACTCTTGATCGTGCCGACCGAACACTGCAACAGGTTCGCGGCCTCGGCCTCGCTGCGGTCCTCGAAGAAGCGGACCACCAGCACCGCACGCTGCCGCGGCGTGAGCTTGGCGAGAGCCTGGTGCAGGGCGAGCTTGAGATCGGTACGGCCGGCGTGATCACTGCCGGGCTGCGCCACGTCGGCCAGTTCCCCGGGCAGGGACTCGGCCACCCTGCGACGTCGCCACCAGCTCACCTGCTGGTGGTACATCGCGGTGCGGGTGTACGCCTCGAAGTGCCCCGGGTCGTTCAGCCGCCGCCGGCCCCGATGGGTGCGGGCCAGAGCGTCCTGCACCAGATCCTCGGCGAGGTGCCGGTCGCCGGTCAGCAGGAACGCCGTCCGGAGCAGCGCCGGCGAGCGGGTGCGGACGAACTCCCGGAACTGATCGTCGATCGAATCCGTCATGCCCCGCTCGTGCCCCCCACGTACCCCGAAGGTTGTCAGGGCACGGCGGCATCGATGCGGCCGGCTGACTGTGGCGCACACCGTAGCTGGTGTGCGCCACAGCGCGCGACCGCGGTCACCCTGATCAGTCGGAGATGCAGAACGGCGCCGGCACGGTGAGGCCGAGGTCCTTGCAGTCGTAACCGCTGCCCTCGCCGTAGTACTTCCAGCCCGTACCGGCCGTGTAGTGGAACAGATAGACGCCGTCACCGACGTTCGAGCCCTGCGGGTCGGCACCCGCCCAGTCCTTCACGCACTCGACCTTGCCGAAGGTCACGCCCTTCGGCAGCTCGACCAGGGATCCCAGCGTCTTCGCCGAAGGACACGTGGGACTCGTGGTCACCGGCTTCGTCGTCGCCGGCTTGGCCGTCGCCGGCTTCGTCGTCGTGGTCGCCGGGTCCGAGATGCAGAAGGGTGCCGGCACGGTGAGGCCGAGGTCCTTGCAGTCGTAACCGCTGCCCTCGCCGTAGTACTTCCAGCCCGTACCGGCCGTGTAGTGGAACAGATAGACGCCGTCACCGGCCTTCGGGCCCTGCGGGTCGGCACCCGCCCAGTCCTTCACGCACTCGACCTTGCCGAAGGTCATGTCCTTCGGCAGCTCGACCAGCTTCTGCAGGGTCGCCCCGGAGGGACAGTCGGCGCTCTTGACATCCCCGGCCGTCATGGTGGTCACCGTGGACGTCGGACTCGGAGTGCCGTTCGCCGGAGCGGACGCGGTCGAGCCAGAGCCGGATTCCTCTGTGCCGCAGGCGGTCAGTGCGAGCAGAACGGTGACGGCGGGCAGCAGCAGAAGACGACGTGCGGACATATTCGGACCCCTATGGATCGTGGCGATCGTTGCTTACATCCGGGTACATGCGATCCACCGCCCGCAGGTTGCCGCCAACCAGAACTATTTTTCAGAATCTTCCGGCGACCCGTACGCCACGAGCCGGAGCCGTGGCGTGCCCACTGCTCGCCCCCACCCGGGCCGGGTCGGCCGGTTGCCGGTGCCGATGAAGTTCAGGACGTCGACCCAACTGCCGCCGCCGTGCGGTGCGCCACCGCAACCGGGCGGTGCAACGAAGCACCGGGCCAGGCAGTCCCAGCAGGTACGAGAAAGGCCCCGTGACCGAGGCATCCAGCCTGATCACGGGGCTTTTCGCTACCGAGCCGCCTGACGGAATCGAACCGTCGACCTACGCATTACGAGTGCGTCGCTCTAGCCGACTGAGCTAAGGCGGCAACGATCGTCGAGTATACGGCACGCCCCCCGGCGGAACCGAGAGGGTTCCCACCGGCAGACCCGGACATCAAGGGACATCGGTGCCGCGCGGGACGGTTAGGCTGCCCCGGTGAGCGACGACCACGTCACCCCCGACGGCCCCGCCACTCCCGACCGCCCCACCACCCCGGACGGCGGCGGACAGACCCCCGGCGACCGGGCGTCGACCGGTCCCGCCGACGCCCCGGCGCATCCTGCCGCACGGCAGCCGGCGACGGACCCGGACGCCGAGCACGCCCCCGGCGAGCGGGCCGTACGCAGACCACGCAGCACCGATCCGGTGGAGCTGGGCTTCACACCCCGCAAACCGGTCCCCTGGCTCGCGCCGTTCCTGTTGATCAGCACCGGCATCCGTACCCTGCTGGCGATGTTGTTCGGGGCATACCTCGACAAGCGGGAGTTGCAGAACGCACTCGACGCGCGGATCGGCGAGCAGGTCGGCCCGGACGGTGGGCTCTGGCTCGACTACGTGGCCGACCTGGGCGACGGCTTCGACGCGACGTACTCGGTGGCGTACCTGCTGGCCCAGCCGGAGCTGACGGTCGACGGGCACCGGCTGCCCCGGGCGCAGACCCTGGTGATGGGGGGCGACCAGGTCTACCCGTCGGCGGCCTACGAGGCGTACGAGGACCGGTGCAAGGGGCCGTACCAGGCGGCGCTGCCGGTGGCCCCGCCGCAGCGGCCGACGCTGTTCGCCGTACCCGGCAATCATGACTGGTACGACGGGCTGACCGCGTTCCTGCGGCTCTTCGTCCGCTCCCGGGACCGGAACTTCGGCGGTTGGGGGACCGGTCAGTCCCGGTCGTACTTCGCGGTGCAACTGCCGGCGGGGTGGTGGCTGCTCGGCCTGGACGACCAGTCGGGGTCCTACCTGGACGATCCACAGCTCGCCTACTTCGACGAGGTGGCCCGCCGGCTCGGCCCCGACTCCCGGGTGATCCTGGCGGTGCCGGCGCCGACCTGGGTGAAGTCCGTCGACCATCCCACCGCGTACGACTCGGTCGACTATTTCGTCCGGACGATCATCGCGCCCACCGGCGCGCACGTCCGGCTGCTGGTCTCCGGCGACCTGCACCACTACGCCCGGTACGCCGGCCCGGAGCGGCAGCTGATCACCTGCGGCGGGGGCGGCGCGTACCTCTATCCGACGCACACCCTGCCGGAGCGGATCGAGGTGCCGGCGAAGGACACCCTCTCCCGCCGGGCCAGCCGCACCCGCGCGTACGACCTGGTGGCCCGGTTCCCGGACGCGGCCCGCTCCCGCCGCTACGGCTGGGGGATCTTCCACCGGCTGCCCCGGCGCAACCCGGGCTTCGGCACCCTGCTCGGCACCCTGCACACGCTGTTGATGCTCGCCATGGCGGGCGTCGCGGCCAACCGGACCAGCACCGAGCAGCGGCTGTTCAGCATCCCGTTGGTGCTCATGTTGGCGGTGACGCTGCTCGGCGCGGCCTTCTTCGCCAAGCCGCCCAGCGCCGGTGGGAAACGGCACGTCCGGCACTGGCTGCTCGGCGTCGGTCACGGGCTCACGCACGTGGCGCTCGCCGTCGCCGGCACGTGGGCCTGGCTGCACCTGCCGTTCTACCACTGGCCGTGGCCACTGCCGGCGGTCGCCGCCGCCGTGCTCTACGGCCCGGTGATCGGGCTGGTCGCCACCCAGTTGGTGGCCGGGTACCTGCTGGTGGCGGGGGCCTTCGGGGTCAACGTCAACGAACTCTTCGCCGGCCAGGGCATCGAGGACTCGAAGTCGTTCCTGCGGATGCGCATCGACCCGGACGGCACGCTCACCATCTATCCGATCGCCGTCGACCGGGTCTGCCACGACTGGCAGCTCAACCCCGACCAGTCCCCCACCGCCTCCTGGCTGACCCCCCGCACCCCCCTCACCCCCCACCTGGCCGAACCCCCGGTAACCCTCACCTGACTCTCTCCCGCCCAGCCCACCCACGCCGCCCGCCCCGTCCCGCCCGCGTTGATCAAGAGGTTTACGTCACCAGGCGCGATCAATCTGACGCAAACCTCTTGATCAACCCCGACCCGAGGGGGGTGGGGGTGGGGAGGTCAGGGAGTGGATCATGGATTTCAGGGCGTGGAAGGCGGTTGAGCGCTCGGCCTCGGTCATGCCGGAGAGCATCCTGACCTCGACCGAGCGGACCGCTGCGGTTGCCTGGTCCAGGCTGCGTCGACCACTCGGCGTGAGCCGCGTGGGCAGCGCCTTGCCCACGGGGGCCTCGGCGGGCCTGGTCACGTAGCCCTCCCGTTCCAGGTTCTGGAGCAGGACGTTCATCGTCTGTCGGGTCACGAATGCGCCCCGCGCGAGTTCGGAGTTCGACAGGCCCGGTCGCTGCGCCAGCAGTTCGAGGCAGGCGTAGTGCGTCACGCCCATCCCGAGCGGCCGTAGCACCTCCTCCATGGCCGCCCGCAGGGCGCTCGACGCCTCTTTCAACAGGTAGCCCAGGGACGTGTTCAGGTCGATGCCGGCATCACCTTGACTCATGTCAGGATTCTGACATAGGTTGAGCTGTGTCAGGAACCTGACATGGAAGAAGGAGTATCGCCACCATGCCCGTCACCGGCCCGGACTTCATCTCGCTCCAGGCGCGCGACCTCGCCGCCTCGCAGGCGTTCTACGAGCGTTATCTCGGCCTCGTCCGCTCGCCGGCCGGCCCCCCGCACGCCGTCGTCTTCGCGACCAAACCGATCGCGTTCGCCCTGCGTGACGTCGTCCCCGGCACCGATCTCGACTCCGTCGCCCAGCCCGGCATCGGTGCCGCGATCTGGCTCCACGCCACGGACGTGCAGGCCATCCACGACGCCCTCGTCACCGATGGACACCCCATCGTCGCCGCACCGGTCGACGGCCCCTTCGGCCGGACGTTCACCTTCGCCGACCCCGACGGCTACCAGGTCACCCTGCACGACCGCGCCTGAAGCGCCGGCCCCTGGCGGCAGGCGAGCGACACCTGCGAACCGGCAGACGGGGGCACGTCGATCAGCGCGCCGCCCCGTCGGGGCCGGACAGGTCACGGCTCTCGTAGGCGCTGCGGGAGCCGCAGACGTCGGCGCGGGAGCACAGGGAGCGCGAGCCGTCGGCGTCCAGGCGGACGGTCACCGCGTCTCTCGGGACGCTGTGGCCGACCACCCGGCCCTCCCCTTCCGGCGTGGTGACGCGGCTGCCGACCGCCGGGGCGGACTCGGTGAATTTGGCATACAACGGGTGCTCGTACTTGAGGCAGCACATCAGCCGGCCACAGGCGCCGGAGATCCGCAGCGGGTTCAACGGGAGATCCTGATCCTTGGCCATCCGGATGGTCACCGGCTCGAAGTCGTTGAGGAAGGTGGCACAGCACAGGTCCCGACCGCAGGAGCCGATGCCACCCTGCACCCGGGCCGAGTCCCGGGCGGAGAGCTGCCGCAGCTCCACCCGACAGTGCAGGGTCGCGCCCAGGTCCCGGACCAGGGACCGGAAGTCCACCCGGTGCGGGGCGGTGAAATAGACAGTGGTCCGGTCCCCGGTGCCCTCCGCGGCGGCGAGGACGTGATCCACCGCGACCACCTTCATCGGCAGGCCATGCTCCCGGATCAGCCGCTTCGCGGCCACCTTCGCCTCGGCCTTGCGCCGCCGCAGCAGTTCGTCGCGGCGTAGGTCGTCGTCGCCGGCCAGCCCGGCCAGCTTCGGGAAGCCGTCGGTCTCCTCGGTGACCCACTGCGCCGCCCAGACGCACTCCGCCACCTCGGGGCCGTCGTCGGTGGGGACGAGCACCCGGTCGCCGACCTGCGGGCGGAACTCCCCCGGGTCGAGGTAGTAGAGCCGCCCGTACCGGTTGAAGCTGACCGCGCAGAGCATGCCCATGCCATCAGCCTACGACGGATCGACGGGGCCCGGCCGGGCACGGAGGGCGGGCATCCCGCCGGGGAGCAGACCCGGTCACGGTCAGCCGATCCGCAGGGGTCCGCTGTGGTACGACGACCCGCTGGTCGACCGCCAGGTCGACTCGGCCAGGCTCGGCGTCCACTGGCGCAGCAGCGTCTCGGCCCCGTCGTAGGCCACCCCCAGCACCGAGAGCACCCGGGTGGCGATCTCGGCCGCCGCACCGGACCCGACGGCGGGCCCGGCACCGGGGGCGGTCGCCGCCCGGACCCGGACCGCCTCGGTGGAGCCGAGCACCTCGGCCAGCACCCGGGCCACCGCCCACCGGCTGCCCTCCACCCAGTCGGCCAGCGCGTCGGCATAACCGGCGGTCGACTCCAACCGGCCCACCAGGCTCTCCGGACCCTCGTCCAGGTGGCGCAGCAGGGCGGTGCGGGCCTCGTCGTAGGACGAGCCGGCCGGCCCGGACCAGACGCCCGGGTCGGTGAGGGCGGCGCAGGCGTCGTCGTACCCCCGGATGAGCCGGCGCACGGCGTGCCCGGCGGTCGCCAGCGGTGCGGGGTGCAGGTCGAGGAAGGCGCGCAGGGCCTCCCCCGGCAGCAGTTGCATCCGGCGCAGCAACGGCCAGACCGGATGCCCCTCGGGGGCACCGGCGGCGAGCAGCGTGTCGACCCGGGCGAGCAGGTCCAGGCCGGGCTCGGCGAGCCGATCCAGCGGGTCCATCACGCCTCCCCGGCCAGCCGGCGGCGGGCGGCGTCGTCGGCCGTGGCGTAGCGGTCGGCGGCGCTGCGGACGGCCGACGCCGCGGCGGCCAACCGGGCGGCGGCGGCACCCGCCTCGCGGGCCCGGCCGTCGGTGGCGGCGGTCCACTGCCGGTGCAGGGCCCGACCGACCTCGCCGGGACGGCCGGCGGCGTGCGCGCCGAACGCCGGGTGCGGCGGATCACTCACCGTGACCGTACGGGCCAGGGCGGCGAGCGTGGCGCTGGCCTCGTCGAGACGGGCGGCGAGGGCGCGCAGGGCGTCCATCTCAGGCCCCCGCGAGCGGGCGGTAGGCGGTGAAGGTCTCGTTGTGCAGCTTTTCCCGGGCCCACTGGGCGGCGTCGGCGGCGGCGGTGACAGCGGCCTGCACCGAGCCGGCCACGTCCCGGGGGTGGCGGGTGTGCAGCGGCCCGAGGAAACGCACGTCGGTGATCCGGCCCCCCGCCGTCACCACCACCTCGACCAGCCCGTCGGGCGATCGGACGGTCACCTCGACGGTCTCGACCGCCCGGTCGAACTCGGCCTGGAGGGACTCGATCCGGCGGTACCGCCGCACCGCCTCCTCGATCCACGCCTCGTCGATCTCGCCGCGCGGCATCCGATCTCCCCCCAGGTCGACCTCACCCTGCGTGCCACCACGATCACCGCGGCCCACCGGGACCGTACCGCACGCCGTCAACACGTGTCGATGGGCGGAAACGGGGGTCAGCCGCGCCAGAGGGAGAGCATCATCGCCTCCACGGCGATGCGGGGTTTCACGTTCGCCTCGATCGCCGCCCGGCACTCCAGCACCGCCTCCAACCGGCGCAGCGAGCCCTCGGGGGCCCACTTCTGCCCACCCGCCTCGGCCAGCGGGGCGGTGTCGGTGTGCACCGGGGCGACCGGCGCGCGCCACGCCGAGGTGAGCGCGTCCCGGTAGAACCCGGCCAGGTCCACCAGGGCCCGGTCCAGGGCGTCCCGCTGGGCCCGGGTGGCCCGGGACTTCTGCCGCTTCTCCAGGTCCTTGAGCTGGCCGGCGGAGCCACGCGTCGCGCCCGCCGCGCCCCGGCCGGTGCCGCCGGCGCCCAGCGCGGTCTGCAAGGCGGCCCGCTCGGCCGCGTCGGACTCCGCCACCGAGGCCGCCGCCTCCGCCTCGGCCGCCTCGATCAGCGCCGACGCCGCGTCGAGCGCGGTGCCCACCCCGGTCAGCCGACGCGGCACCGCCAGCACCGCGTCCCGGCGCTGGCGCGCCTCGGGGTCGCGGGCCAACCGCCGGGCCCGCCCCACGTGCCCCTGCGCGGCGGCTGCCGCCCACTGCGCCACGTCGGGCGCGATGCCGTCCCGTCGGACCAGCACCTCGGCGACCGCCACCGCCGAGGGCTGCCGCAGCGGTACGACCCGACAGCGCGACCGGATCGTCACCGAGACGTCCTCCGGGTGGGTGGACGGGGCGCAGAGCAGGAAGACCGTGCGGGGCGGTGGCTCCTCGACCGCCTTGAGCAACGCGTTGCCGGCCGCCTCGGTGAGCCGGTCGGCATCCTCGATGATCACCACCTGCCAGCGCCCGCCGGACGGGGTGCTCGCCGCCCGCAGCACCAGGGCGCGCATCTCGCCGACGCCGATGGAGAGCCCCTCGGGGGCCACCAGCCGTACGTCGGCATGGGTGCCGGTGAGTGTGGTGTGGCAGCCGGGGCAGACGCCGCAGCCGGTGCCGTGCACGCACTGGAGGGCGGCGGCGAAGGCGCGGGCGGCCACCGAACGGCCGGAGCCGGGCGGACCGGTGAAGATCCAGGCGTGGGTCATCCCGGCCGCCGGGTCGACGACCGTCGCGTCCGGGGCGGCAGTGCCCCCGACCACGTCGGCGTCGGCGTCGGCGTCGGCGTCGGCGTCGGCGTGATCGTCCAGGGCGTCGTGCTCCGGGCCACCGGTGGCGGCGGGCGGGGGGAGGTGGGCGGCGTGGAGCACGGCGGCGGCGGACGCGGCGGCCCGGCGCAGCGTGTCGACCGCGTCGTCCTGACCGACCAGGTCGGCGAAGACGTCCGACATCAGGTGCGGTGCTCCATGCCCACCAGCTCCGTGTCGGATAACTCGGGCTGGACCGAGGTGTCCGGTCCCTGCGCCGGGCGGGGGTGCACGATGCCGGCCGGGTCCACCAGGAGTTCCTGGACCCGGCGACCGACCAGACCCGAGATCTCCTCGACCGGGCGGGCGGCGTCGAGCACCAGGTAACGCTTCGGATCGTTGGCCGCGAGGTCGAGGAAGGCGTAGCGGACCCGCTCGTGGAAGGCGACGGATTCGGCCTCCAGCCGGTCGGCCCCCTGATTGCGGGCGGCCACCCGGGACAGGCCGGTACGCGGGTCGACGTCGAGCAGCACCACCAGGTCGGGCTTGAGCCCACCGGTGGCCCAGGAGGAGAGCCAGGAGACCTCCTCGACCGGCAGCGTACGGCCGGCGCCCTGGTAGGCCAGGGACGAGTCGACGTACCGGTCGCTGATCACCACCGCACCCCGGATCAGGGCGGGCCGGACCACGGTGGCGACGTGGTGGGCGCGGTCGGCGGCGTACAGCAGCGCCTCGGCGCGCGGGGACGGCGCGTCCGCGCCGGAGTCCTCCAGCACCATGGCCCGGATCCGCTCCCCCACCACGGTGGCGCCCGGCTCGCGGGTCATCACCACGTCGCGGCCCTGCTCGCGCAGGCGGGCGGCGAGCGCTTCCAGTTGGGTGGACTTGCCGCCCCCCTCACCACCCTCGAAGACCACGAAGAGCCCGTTGGAGACGAACGGCTCGGCCGGCATCAGGGGCCGGCCGCGCATCGAACCCCAGAGGTCGGCCAGGACCGGCACGCCCTTCTTGTCGTCCATCTGCCCGAACGCGCTGATCCCGGCGAAGATGCCGGCCAGGCCGGCGGCGAGCAGCAACAGCCGGGTGGAGGAGACGGAGATGCCGAGGTCGGCGATAGCGAGCTGGCGCGAGCCACCGACCCCGACCAGCAGGCTGCTCAGCGCGATGGCCAGGATCAGCACCAGCCGGGTGCCGATCTGCACCACGGCGAACACCCGGCCGCGTACCTCGTCGGCGACCTCGCCGCCGAGCAGCGTGGTGCCGGCGAGGAAGGCCATGCCGGCACCCGCGCCGACCATGATCGCGCCGAGGATGGCCATCGACAGGTGGATGGCGAAGGCCAGCACCAGCACGGAGGCGCTGGCCAGCACGATGCTCATGCCGAACCAGCGTCGGCGGGACATGTCCCGCACGATCATCGGGCCGAGCCCGATGCCGATCGCCAGACCGATGAAGATCGCGCCGAACAGCATGTAGAAGGCGGCGTCACCGGCGCCCAGCGAGGCGGCGAAGAACTTGGCCGTGCCGATCACGATGCCGCCGCCGGCGAACGCGCCGAAGATACCCAGCACCAGGCCCCGGACCAGCGGGGTCTGGCCGATGAACTTCCAGCCCTCGGTGAACTGGCTGAACATGCCCTGCTCGGCGCGTTCACCCCGCTCCCGCGCCTGGGCCTGGCTGATCTCCTTGATGCCGAAGGTCACCACCAGCGCGGTGGCCAGCCGGGAGAAGGCGTTGAACCAGAGGGCGAGCTGGGCCGGCTCGGCCCAGCCGGGCATCTCCCCGCCGGTGATCCCCCGCACGGTGCGGTCCAGCACCGCCAGGGCGATCGCGGCGGCGACCGGGGTCAGGCCGTACGTGGTGATCAGGGTGAGCTGGTTGGCCGTCTCCAGCCGGGCGCGCGGAATGAGGTTGGGGACCGCGGCCTCCTTGGCCGGAATCCAGAGCAGGGTGATCGACTCGATGAGGAAGGTGGCGATCGCCGCCCAGGTGACCACCACGCCGCCCTGGACACCGAGCAGCGCGACCAGCGGGATCGAGGCGAAGAGCACGAACCGCAGCAGGTCGCAGATGACCATCGTCCAGCGCCGGTCGAACCGGTCGGCGAGCAAGCCGGCAACCGGCCCCAGCACCAGCGCCGGAAACAGCCGGATCGCGATCACGCCACCGAACACGGCGCCCTGGGCGGTGCTGCCGGACACCTGCGCGGCGGCGAAGACGGAGGTGGCGAGCAGGCCGAGCCAGTCGCCGAAGGAGGCCGCGCCGAGCACGATCCAGAGCCGCCGGAACGGCCTGATGCGC
Organism: Micromonospora matsumotoense; assembly: GCF_900091525.1. Taxonomy (GTDB): domain Bacteria; phylum Actinomycetota; class Actinomycetes; order Mycobacteriales; family Micromonosporaceae; genus Micromonospora; species Micromonospora matsumotoensis. The sequence continues at coordinate 216,505 of NZ_FMCU01000005.1, read as the reverse complement.
AACACGGACCGGATCGCCGCCGCGCCGGACCGATCGGTCTGGGCGGAGCCGCCGGGCGGTGGGCCGGATGACGACGCGCCGGACGACTCGCCGTTCTGCTGGCTTTCGATGGCCGTACCTCCACGTGCCGGCCCAACACTGGGCAGTCCCGGTGGAACACTCTAGACCCGGTGGGAGCCTCCCCACCGGCGACATTCTCCTGCTCGCCGAGCCTAGGCCGCGAACACCACCGACCGCAGCCCGGTAGGACGTGAGGAGCTTTCGCATTTCCGTCCGGACAGTTAGCGTGCATTCGTGGCCATCGACAGCGACACCCTGCGCGAACGCCTCGACAAGGCGACCGCCCACCTCGACCCGCCCTACGCCGTGGTGGACCTCACCGCCTACGACGCCAACGCCGCCGCGCTGGCCGCCCGCGCCACCGGCAAGCCGGTCCGCGCCGCCAGCAAGTCGATCCGGGCCCGCGACCTGCTCACCCGGGCGCTCCGGCAACCCGGGTGGGCCGGCGTGATGGCCTTCACCCTGCCCGAGGCGAACTGGCTGGTCCGCTCCGGCGTCACCCACGACGCGCTGGTGGCCTACCCGACCGCCGACCGGGGGGCGCTCGCCGAACTGGCCACCGACCCGCAGCTCGCCGCGGCGGTCACCCTCATGATCGACAGCACCGAACAACTGGACCTGATCGACGGGGTGTGCCCGCCGGGCCGCCGCCCCGAGCTGCGGGTCTGCCTCGACCTGGACGCCTCCTGGCGACCGCTGCGCGGGCGGGTGCACGTCGGCGTTCGCCGCTCGCCGGTGCACAGCGCCCGGGCGGCCGGCGCGCTGGCCGCCGCCGTCGCCCGCCGACCCGGCTTCCGGCTGGTCGGCCTGATGTCGTACGAGGCACAGATCGCCGGTCTCGGGGACGCCCCGCCCGGGCAGGCCGCGCTCAGCGCCGCGATCCGGATCGCCCAACGCGGGTCGTACCGGGAACTGCTGGCCCGCCGGGGCGCGGCGGTGGCCGCCGTCCGGGAACACGCCGACCTGGAGTTCGTCAACGGCGGTGGCACCGGCAGCGTGGCCGCTACCAGCGCCGACCCCGCGGTCACCGAGGTCACCGCCGGATCGGGGCTGTACGGGCCGACGCTGTTCGACGCCTACCGGGCCTGGCGGCCGGCCCCCGCGGCGTTCTTCGCCTGCGCGGTGGTCCGTCGGCCGACGCCGGAGATCGCCACCGTGCTGGGCGGCGGTTGGATCGCCTCCGGTCCCGCCGCCACGAGCCGGCTGCCCCGGCCGTGGCTGCCGGCCGGGCTGAAGCTGGTCGGCAGCGAGGGCGCGGGCGAGGTGCAGACCCCGCTCACCGGCGCCGCCGCAGCCGGGCTGCGGATCGGCGACCGGGTCTGGTTCCGCCACGCCAAGGCGGGCGAACTCTGCGAACGGGTCAACGAACTGCACCTGGTCGACGGGGACACGGTCGTCGGCACGGTGCCCACCTACCGGGGCGAGGGGCACGCCTTCCTCTGACCGCGTCCCACGCCCTGGGCTGGACGCGGCTCAGGGCTGGACGCGGCTCAGGGCTGGACGCGGCTCAGGGCTGACGCGGCTCAGGGCTGACGCGGGTCAGGGCTGGGCGACGGGCGCGGTGGGGGCCTCGACATGCCGGTGCAGGTATTCGCGGATGAGCGCCTTGGCCTCGGCCAGGACCCGCTCGTCGCCCTCCTGCTTGCGGCGGAACGCCAGCTTGATCAGGGCGTCCGCGGCCTCGACGGCGATCTCCAGGCAGAACCGCAGGCGCGGCTCGTCGGCCATGCCGAACCGCTCGGTGAGCACCCGGGCCAACTGGTCGGCGATCACCCCGTTGTTGTCGCGCTGCTCGTCGAGCAGGTGCAGGTCGACCACGTCGCCGAAGTGCAGGGTCCGGAACCCGGGGACGGTGCGGTGCATCGAGATGTACTCGTCGATGCCCGCGCCGACGCCGTCCCACCAGTGGGCCAGGTCGTCCGAGGCGAACCGCTCGTCGAGGCGCTGGAGGTAGGACTCCATGGTGCGCAGGGTCAACGCCTGCACGATCGCCCGCTTGTCCGGGAAGAACTGGTAGACCGACCCGATCGCCACCTCGGCCCGCTCGGCGAGCAACGTGGTGGTCAACCCCTCGTAACCCACCTCGTCGACGAGTTCGGCACAGGCGTCCAACATCCGTTGGACGCGCGCGACACTTCGACCCTGCACCGGAACGCGGCGCAGCGGCCCGGTCGTGGCGGCTGGTGTGGACACTCGACGCCACCCCCCTTCGACGGAAGAACATATCCACATGTCACGAGACCGTGACTACCGGTACAACGAGCGGACCTCGATTGCGGTATTTACCAGGCACAACGTTCCTGATATGAAGGCAGTTCACATTCATGTCGAGGAGCGCCGATGGCCGGTACCGCCACCGCTTGGTCCAACTGGGCTGGCAACCAACACAGCGTCGCCACCGCCATCCTGCGCCCTACCACCGTCGAGGACATAGCCGAGGCGGTCCTGGACGTGGCGGGCGCGGGTGAGCGGATCAGGGTGGTCGGCAGCGGCCACTCGTTCACCCCCATCGCCCTGTCCGACGGGCGGCGGATGGAGCTGTCCGCCCTGCGGACCGAGGTCCGGGTCGACCGGGACGCCCGACTGGTCACCGTGCCCGCCGGAACCACCCTGCGGGCGCTCAACGCACTGCTGGCCGGGCACGGCCTGGCGATGCCCAACCTGGGCGACATCGACGCGCAGACCATCGCCGGGGCGATCTCCACCGGCACCCACGGCACCGGCGCGGCGTACGGCTGCCTCTCCACCTTCGTCGAGGCGCTCACCCTGGTCACCGGCACCGGCGAGGTGCTGCGCTGCTCGGCCGGGGAGCACCCGGAGATCTTCGCCGCCGCCCGGGTCGGGCTGGGGGCGCTCGGGGTGCTCGTGGACGTCACGTTGCGCTGCGTGGACGCCTTCACCCTGCGCGCGCACGAACGCCCCGCCCCGCTGGACGAGGTGCTGGGGGATCTGACCGGACTCGTCGGCCGGCACGACCACGTCGAGTTCTACTGGTTCCCGTACACCGACCGGGTGCAGCTCAAGACCAACGACCGGGTGCCGGCCGACGACCGGCCGCTGCCGCGCTGGCGGGGCTGGCTGGACGACGAACTCCTCGCCAACACGGTCTTCGCCGGGGCCTGCCGGCTGGGCCGGGCCGTGCCGCCGCTGGTCCCCACCATCAGCGCGGTGTCCGCGCGGGCGCTGACCGAACGCACCTACACCGGCCGCTCCGACACCGTCTTCTGCACCCCGCGCCGGGTCCGCTTCGTGGAGATGGAGTACGGCATCCCGCGCGCCGCCCTGCCGCAGGCGCTGGCAGAGCTGCGCCGCATCGTCGACCGGCTGCCGTTCAAGGTGCTCTTCCCGGTCGAGGTGCGGTTCACCGCCGCCGACGACATCTGGCTGTCCCACGGCTACGGGCGTGACTCGGCCTACCTCGCCGTCCACCAGTACGTCGGGATGCCGTACGAGCCGTACTTCCGGGCCTTCGAGGAGGTCGCTGCGGGGCTGGGGGGCCGACCCCACTGGGGCAAGCTGCACTACCGGGACGCGGCGTCCCTGGCGACCGCGTACCCGAGGTTCGCCGACTTCCAGGACCTCCGCGCCCGCCTCGACCCCGGCCGGGTCCTCACCAACGCGCACCTGGACCACATCCTCGGCCCCTAACCAACCCCACCCCACCGCCCACTCACCCACTCACCCACTCACCCGCTGCCCGCTGCCCGCTGCCCGCTGCGATCTTGGAAGGACGTGGCCCCCAAGAGGGTTGTTTCTTTCCAAGATCTCTGCGCGAAGACCGGGCAGGACAGGACGGTGGCCGCCGGGGAGATCACCGCCGCCATCGGTTTGCACTTCATCGTGGCAGCACGCGGGCCAGGGGTGAGCGGGCATGGGCCCTCTGGGGTGGGGGTGGATCAGCCGGGCCAGCTTGCGGCGCGGAGAGCGGCACGGAGTTGAGCGACGACCTCGTCGGGCCGGCTACGCAGTGCCCAGGAGGGGAAACGGAGGACACGTTCGCCCTCGATCCAGAGGGCGTTCTGCCGGCGCAGGTCGGCCCAGGCGTGGGCCGGGTCGAGATGCTGTCCACCGTCGATCTCGACATGCACCCGCCACTGTGCGAAGTACGCGTCGAGGTAGCGGCGTCGCCCGGCAGAGTCGTACCGGATCTGTTGCCGGGTTGGCAGCGGCAGGCCGGCGCGGCGCACCAGATCGGGGAAGTCCAATTCGCTCAACGAATGGGAGCCGCCGATCGCATCGGCGGCGGTCGCCACGATCAGGGCCCGGCGACGCACCCGAGGCAGCCGGGCAATCACCTCGTCGATCTCCTCGTCCGCCACCAGGCGCTGCTGGAAGGCGGCGGCCACGATGGCGCGCGCCTCGTCACCGCTGGCCGCCCACCGGGCCGCGTCGACGATCGACCGGGCCGGCACCGGACGCGGAGGCTGTCCGACGGCGCGTACGTCCCGACGGGTCAGCAGCGTGGTCCGGTGCGCCCGTACCCCCTGCGGCAACGTGTCACGGCGTGCCGACGCCGGCAGCAACAGGTCGATCGGTGGGGTGGAAAACCGCGCAGACCACCCGCCCCGAACTCTCACCCTTCAACCCTGCCCACCCACAGCTTCCGCGCGCCACCCCTGTGGACAACGGCTAGATCTTGGAAGAATCTGGCCCCTCTGGGGGCCGTTTCCTTCCAAGATCCGCAGAACCTGCCGGACCCCGCCGGGCGGAGTGGGTGGGGTGGGTGGGTTACTCGGCGGCGGTGGTGGCCTTGCGGGGGGTGGCCTTCTTGGCCGGGGCCTTCTTCGCCGTGGTGGCCTTGGCGGTGGTGGTGGTCTTGGCGGTGGTCGTCTTCTTGGCGGCCGTGGACTTCGCGGCGGCCGCGGTCTTCTTCGCCGCCGTCGCCTTGGTCGCCGTGGCCTTCTTGGCCGCCGTCTTCTTGGCGGGGGCCTTCTTCGCCGCCGCCTTCTTCGGTGCCGGACCCTTCGCCCGCTTCTCGGCGAGCATCTCCGACGCCTGCGCGATGGTCAGCTCCTCGGGGGTCTGCCCGCGCCGCAGCGACGCGTTGAACTCCCCGTCGGTGACGTACGGCCCGAACCGGCCGTCCTTGATCACCAGTGGCTTCTCGGTCAGCGGGTCGACGCCCATCTCGCGCAGCGGGGGCGCGGCGGCCCGACGCTGGCGGGCCTTCGGGGCGGCCAGCAGGGCCAGCGCCTCGTCCAGCGTGACGGTGAACATCTTGTCTTCGGAGTCCAGCGAGCGGAACTCGTCACCCCGCTTGACGTACGGGCCGTAGCGGCCGTTGTTGGCCACCACCTCACCGCCGTCCGGGGCGACGCCGAGCAGCCGGGGCAGGCTGAGCAGCTTCAACGCCTCGTCGAGGGTGAGCGAGTCCGGGGTCTGCGTCCGCAGCAGCGACGACTTCCGCTCGCCGCTGGCGACGTACGGGCCGAACCGGCCGGACTTGAGCACGATCGGTTCCCCGGTGGCCGGGTCGTCGCCGAGCTTGCGCTCGCCGCCACCGCCGAGGAACAGCTCGTGCACCTTCTCCGGGGTCAGCTCGTCGGGGGCCAGCCCCTCCGGGATCGGCGCCCGGTCACCCGGGCTGCCGCCCTCCTCGCCGTCGACCTTCGGCGTCGGCTGCTCGCCGGGCAGGGCCCGCTGCAGGTACGGCCCGAACCGGCCGACCCGGACGACGACCTCGCGCCCCTCGTCGTCGGTGTGCAGCGGGATCGAGTTGACGCTGCGCGCGTCGATGTCGCTGAGGTTCTCGGTGACCAGCTTCTTCAGCCCGCCCGCGTGGGCGATGGCCTGGTCACCGGTGCCGTTGCTGCTGCCGAAGTAGAACGCGGTGAGGAAGTCGACGGCGGCGTGGTCGCCCCCGGCGATCTCGTCCAGCTCGTTTTCCATACTGGCGGTGAAGTCGTAGTCGACCAGGCGGGGGTAGTGCTGTTCCAGCAGCCCGATCACCGCGAACGCCAGGAACGTCGGGATCATCGCCTGGCCGCGCTTGGTGACGTAGCCGCGGTCCTGGATCGTCTGCATGATCGACGCGTACGTCGACGGGCGGCCGATGCCCAGCTCCTCCAGCGACTTGACCAGCGACGCCTCGGTGTAGCGCGACGGCGGCTGGGTGTGGTGGCCCTGTGCGGTCAGCTCGTCGGCGGCCAGCGGCTGGTCCTTGACCAGGGTGGGCAGCCGCCGCTCGGCGTCCTCCGCCTCGGCGTTCTCGTCGTCGCTGGACTCGACGTACGCGCGCAGGAAGCCCGGGTCGGTGATGGTCTTGCCGGTCGCGCCGAAGTCCGCCTCCTCCTGCGCGGCGGAGACCGCCCGGATGCGCACCGAGACGCTGGAGCCGACCGCGTCGGTCATCTGCGAGGCGATGGTGCGCCGCCAGATCAACTCGTAGAGCTTGAACTCCTCGCCGGACAGCTCCTTGGCCACGTCGCCCGGGGTGCGGAAGTTGTCCCCCGCCGGGCGGATCGCCTCGTGTGCCTCCTGGGCGTTCTTCACCTTGCCGGTGTAGCGGCGCGGCTCCGGCGGCACGCTGTGCTCGCCGTACAGCTCGACGATCTGCCGGCGGGCCGCCGTGATGGCGGTCTCCGACAGGTTCACCGAGTCGGTACGCATGTAGGTGATGTAGCCGTTCTCGTAGAGCCGCTGCGCGGTGCGCATCGTCTGCTGCGACGAGAACCGCATCTTGCGGGCCGCCTCCTGCTGGAGGGTGGAGGTGATGAACGGCGCGTACGGGCGACGACGGTAGGGCTTCTCCTCGACCCGGGTGACGGTGAACGGCCGCTCCGCCAGGCGGGCCGCCAGGCCCCGGGCGCCGCTCTCGTCGAGGTGCACCACGCCCGCACCGGGGCGGACCTTGCCGGTGGTCGGTTCGAAGTCCTTGCCGGTGGCGATCCGGTCACCGTTCAGGGCGACCAGGGTGGCGTTGAACGTGCGCGGGCCCTCGCCCGGCTTCGCCACCGCCAGGGTGGCGAGGATGTCCCAGTACTCCGCGGTGCGGAAGGCCATCCGCTGGCGCTCCCGCTCGACCACGATCCGGGTCGCCACGGACTGCACCCGGCCCGCCGAGAGCCTCGGCATGACCTTCTTCCACAGCACCGGGGAGACCTCGTAGCCGTACAGCCGGTCGAGGATGCGGCGGGCCTCCTGGGCGTCGACCAGGTCCCGGTCGATCTCCCGGGGGTTGGCCACCGCGGCCTGGATGGCCGGCTTGGTGATCTCGTGGAAGACCATCCGCTTGACCGGCACCTTGGGCTTGAGGGTCTCCACCAGGTGCCAGGCGATCGCCTCGCCCTCCCGGTCCTCATCCGTGGCCAGGAAGATCTCGTCGACCTCCTTGGCGAGCTTCACCAGCTTGCTGATCTGCTGCTTACGGTCGGCGGAGACGACATAGAGGGCGTGGAAACCGTTGTCGACGTCCACCCCGAGCCGGGCCCACGGCTCACCCTTGTACTTGGCCGGCACGTCGGCGGCGTTACGGGGGAGGTCCCGGACGTGGCCGAAGCTGGCCTCCACGACGTACCCCGGGCCGAGATAGCCCGAGATCGTCTTGGCCTTCGCCGGTGACTCGACGATGACCAGACGGGTGGTTCCAGCTTTGCTCGGCACGTCTCTCCCCGACCCCACTCCTGCTCCAGGCCCGATTCGGGCCCGTGGTGGGCCCGCCGGACCGCTGTTGGTCCGGATGTCCAACGTAACGCGCCGCCCAGGTTCCGGGTCCCGGGGGCGGCAATCAGCGTCCGCGCGGCGGCAGCGCCGACGCCGCGCCGGCCGCAGCGGCCGGACGGCGCCACCGTACACCGTGGGTAGGCCCCGAAGTGGGCCACGGTGACGATGACGGCCCCCCGACCTGGGCAAATCCCGCTGTTCACGGAGTGAGACGGCGGGCGCACCGTCCGCAACACTGTCCGCGATCGGACACTTGGCGGCCTCGGCTGCTCGACTCCCCTGGACCGGTCACGGCCAGAGCTGGGTGGGGGCGGTGGACGGGCGGTCACCGACCAGTTCGGCGAGCCGGGCCAGCCGCCGCCCGCCGATCCGGAACGCCGGGCCACCCGCCTCCGCCTCCAGCAGCGCCGCCGGCAGGCCCACCACGGCGAGCGCCGCCCGCACCACCGGCCACCACGGCTCGTCCCGGGGGTGCAGGCGCAGCAGCAGACCGGCGTCGTCGGCCGCCCCCGCGGCGGCCAGCCACAGGCGCAGCCGCCGGCCGTGCAGATGGAAGTGCGTCGGTGGACGCTTCACCCCACCGGCCAGCCAGGCCGTCGCCAGCGGAGCGAGAGTCGTCAGGTACGAGGTACGCACGACGTAGCGCTGGTCCCCCGTCGGCTCCCAGCCCGCCGCGAGCCCCCGCCTGGCCAGCTCGGCGACGAGCACGTGCACCCGCCAGGCCGCATCGACCTCGACGGACAACCGGGCGGTACGGCCCATCCGGTGCACCTCCCCCGGGCCGGCCAACAGCCCGGACAGATCGGCGACGGACGGATCGGCCGCCTCGGTGCCGAACAGCGACAACTGACGCACCGGCTCTCCGGGCGGGTCGGCACGACTCAGCGACACTCCGGGACCTCGTCGAAGGCCTGCTTGAGTTCCTCCGAGTTGAGCCGCCCGGTGTCCAGCGCGCTCGCGTCGTACTCCTTGTTGAGCTTGTCCACCGCCGCCTGGACACCGTCGTAGAACGCGGTGGCCTGCCCGGTGTCCAGGGTGTCGATGGTGTCCCCGGCGCGCCCGTAGGCGTCCCTGATCTTCTCCAGCGACGTCCGGAAGCCCTTCGACACCTCGTCGCCGTGGTCGGTCTCCGGGATGCCCGCGTCGGCGATCCGGCGGCGGGCCGTCTCGCTCGCCTGCTCGGCACCGGCGAAGAGCCGCACCAGGTTCTCCTTCGCCTGTGCCGGGGTGGTCTGGGCGGTCATCTGCTGGTGGGTGCTGCTGGTGAGCTTGCTGATCTCGGCCCGCCACGGGGTGAGCGCCTCACAGACCGAGGCCGCCCAGGCCCGCGGGCTGGGACCCCCACCACAGCCGGCGACGACGAGTACGAGCGTGGTGACCACCACCGTGAGCTTCCCGGCGGCACTCGCCCGACACCTACGCATGCGATGCAGCGTACGGCCTCGGGGCGATTGCGCCAGCCGTCAGGATTCCCGCTCGCCGCCCGGCACGGCGGGCCCCCGGGACGACCGGGGACCCGCTGCCGTCACTCAGACGTTGGCCGGTTCGACCTGTTTCGGATCGTTGCCCGCGCCGGTGCCCCCACCGTCCGGGGTGGAGTCCATCACCACGCCCTTGCGCTTGCTGAACACCACCGCCGCGACCACGATCAGGGTGGCGGCCGCCGCGATCGTCAGGCGCAGCGGGGTGTTCCGGTCGTCACCGACGCTCCAGGCCACCACGGCCGGCGCGATCAGCAGCGAGACCAGGTTCATCACCTTGATCAGCGGGTTGATCGCCGGGCCGGCGGTGTCCTTGAACGGGTCACCGACGGTGTCCCCGATGACCGTCGCCTCGTGCGACTCGGAGCCCTTGCCGCCGTACGCGCCGTCCTCGACGAGCTTCTTGGCGTTGTCCCAGGCCCCACCGGAGTTGGACAGGAAGACCGCCATCAGGGTGCCCGCCCCGATCGCCCCGGCGAGGTAGGAGGCCAGCGCGCCCGGCCCGAGGCCGAAGCCGACCGCGATCGGGGCGAGGATGGCCAGCAGGCCGGGGGTCATCAGCTCGCGCTGCGCGTCCCGGGTGCAGATGTCGACGACCTTGCCGTACTCGGGGCGCTGGGTGCCGTCCATGATCCCGGGCAGCTCGCGGAACTGCCGGCGGACCTCCATCACGACCGCGCCGGCCGAGCGGGAGACCGCGTTGATGGCCAGCCCGGAGAAGAGGAAGACCACCGCCGCACCGATGATCAGGCCGACCAGGTTGCGCGGGTTGGCGACGTTGAGCGCGTTGAGGATCTCGGTGCCGACATCACCCACGCCCGCGTCGGAGTAGGCGGTGCGCAGCGTGTCGGTGTACGAGCCGAACAGCGCGGTGGCCGCGAGCACGGCGGTGGCGATCGCGATGCCCTTGGTGATCGCCTTGGTGGTGTTACCGACCGCGTCCAGCTCGGTGAGGATCTTCGCGCCGTCGGCGTCGATGTCGCCGGACATCTCGGCCACGCCCTGCGCGTTGTCGGAGATCGGGCCGAAGGTGTCCATCGCGACGATCACGCCGACGGTGGTGAGCAAACCGGTGCCGGCCAGCGCCACCGCGAACAGCGACAGGGTGATGGAGCCGCCGCCGAGCAGGAACGCGCCGAAGACCCCGGCAGCGATCAGCAGCGCCGAGTAGACCGCCGACTCCAGGCCGACGCTGATGCCGGCGAGGATGACGGTGGCGGCACCGGTCTGCGAGCTCTTGCCGATGTCCTGGACCGGGCGGCGGGTGGTCTCGGTGAAGTAGCCGGTCAGCGCCTGGATCGCGGCGGCCAGCCCGATGCCGATGACGACCGCGGCGATGGTCACCCCGCGCGGGCCGAGCGGCGGGTCGCCGCCGTCCACGCCGAGGCTGGCCCGCCACTCGGGGCCGAGCAGGTCGGCCCAGGTCGGCTGGAGGTAGAAGTAGGAGGCGATCGCGACCAGCACCGCGGAGAACAGGGCGGAGAGATAGAAGGCCCGGTTGATGGCGGTGAGGCCGTTGCGGTCGGAGGCGCGCAGCCGGGTGATGAAGACCCCGACGATCGCCACCAGGACGCCGATCGTGGAGATGATCAGCGGGAGGACCAGGCCGTCCTCGCCGAACGCGGCGCGGCCGAGGATCAGCGCGGCGACCAGCGTCACCGCGTACGACTCGAAGAGGTCGGCGGCCATGCCGGCGCAGTCGCCGACGTTGTCGCCCACGTTGTCGGCGATGGTGGCGGCGTTGCGCGGGTCGTCCTCGGGGATGCCCTGCTCCACCTTGCCGACCAGGTCGGCACCGACGTCGGCGGCCTTGGTGAAGATGCCGCCGCCGACCCGCATGAACATGGCGAGCAGGGCGGCGCCGAAGCCGAAGCCCTCCAGCACGGTCGGTGCGTCGCCCTTGAAGAAGACGACCACCATGGCCGCGCCGAACAGGCCGAGCCCGACGGTGAGGAAGCCGACCACACCACCGGTGCGGAAGGCGATCTTCATGGCGGCTTCCCGGCCGCCGACCGCCTCCCGGGCCGCCGCGGCGACCCGTAGGTTGGCGCGGGTGGCCAGCCACATGCCGGCACCGCCGATGAACGCGCTGAACAGGGCGCCGACCACGAAGAACGCCGATCGGCCGATCTTCACCGCCAGCTCGCTGCCGTCGGTGTCGTGCACCGGCAGCAGGAAGAGCAGCACGACGGCGACGACCACGAAGATCGCCAACGTCCTGAACTGCCGGAGCAGATAGGCGGAGGCGCCCTCCTGCACCGCGCCGGAGATCTCCTGCATGTTGGTGGTGCCCTTACCGGCTGCCAGCACGGCCTTGGTCAAGGCGGCGGCGAAGACGAGTGCCACCAGCGCGATAACCGCGGCGATGACGACGTACGTCAGGTTCTCTCCGGTGAGGGACAGCGCGCCGCTATCGGCGGCCAAGATCCCGGACATCTATGTCCTCCTGTACCGAACACTGTCGCGCCGGCCAGTGGACGTATGGCCGACGCCTGGATGCGGTGGCGCACCTGCTCCGACCCGCCCCGACGGCAGATGATCAACATCTATGTTCGCTGGCTGCGGGAAGAATCACGTGCTGACAACCCACAGACTGTAGCCCTGGCCAGTGTTGGAGGTCACACCTGGGGGACGCCGTGTCCGGATGATCTCCGTAACTGTGTTATGAGGAAAAATCTGATATAGGAGGCCATCAACACCACGAGACGGCGACCCACCAAGGGTCACCGCCTCATGTACGGAAAGTAGCGATCAGCGGCCGACCGGCCACACCATCCGGACCTCGGTCCCGACGCCCTCGGCCACCGGGCGGACCTGGAGGTCCTCCACGAAACCGGCGAGCAGCGCGAAGCCCACCCCCGTGGTCAGCGCCTCGTCGGTCAACGCCTCGTTGGCCAACTCGTCGGCGTTCAACGCGGCCAGGCCCAGCCCCGCCTCGATCGGCGCCCGGTCCACCACCCGCACCGAATACGCTCCGGAGTCGGACATCTCCACCAGGACCGGATCGGCCAGCCCGTACTGGTGGTGCAGAGCGACCGCCCGGGTGCACGCCTCACCGATGGCCAACCGCACCTCGTCGAGCAGATCCTCCCGGACCCCGGCCCGACGGGCCACCGCGACACCGACCAGGCGGGCGGTGCGCACGTGCACCGGCGCCGGCGAGAAGGAGAGCCGGACCGTCGCCATCACGCGCCGGGGGCGGTGGGGTCGGCGGAGATCGCCGCGTCCACCGTCGGGTGCAGGGGGAAGACCTGGTCCAGAGCGGTGATCCGGAAGATCTTCAGCAGCGGCTCCTTGTCGCAGACCAGGGCGAACGACCCTCCGGCCGAGCGCAGCCGCTTCAGGGCACCGACCAGCACGCCCAGACCCGTGGAGTCGAGGAAGTCCACCCGTCCCAGGTCGACGACCACCCGTCGGGCGCCACCGTCGATCAACTCCAGGAGCCGTTCGCGCAGTCGGGGTGCGGTGTAGACGTCCACCTCACCACCGACCTCGAGCACCGTGTGCTCCCCCACGGTGCGGGTCGCCAGCGCCAGCTCCATCAGTCCTCCTCCGAGAGCCGTAAACTCTCCTGGGCATCTAACCATCCCCGCCGGACGGCCCGACGAGGTCACCGGTGAGGGCTCCCCCATACCCACCGGCCCGGTTGTTCAGCACCGAACACCAGTGCGAGAGTGCAGGACGTGAACCCCGCAGCCACCGCGACCGCAGGCCCCGGCACCGGGCGAGGCCCGGCCGAACTGCTGCGCAGGCTGCGCGCCCGGCACCGGGCCGACCCGGTCACCCACGTCGAGCGGGTGCCGGCCCGCGCCGGGCAGCAGGCGCCCTGGCCGCAGTGGGCCCCCGAGGAGCTCCGGGCGGCGTTCGCCCGACGCGGCGTACTCGCCCCGTGGCGGCACCAGGCCGAGGCCGCCGAGCTGGCGTACGCCGGGCAGCACGTCGTGGTGGCCACCGGCACCGCGTCCGGCAAGTCCCTGGCGTACCAACTTCCGGCGCTGGCCACGCTGCTCGCCGACCCCCGGGCCACGGTGCTCTACCTGGCCCCCACCAAGGCGCTGGCCGCCGACCAGCTCCGCGCCGTCGCCGGCCTGGACCTGGAAGGGGTACGCCCCGCCTGCTACGACGGGGACACCCCGCGCACCGAACGGGAGTGGGTCCGCCGGCACTCCCGGTTCGTGCTCACCAACCCGGACATGCTGCACCACGGCATCCTCCCCGGGCACGCGCACTGGTCGGGGTTCCTGCGCCGGCTGACCTACGTGATCGTCGACGAGTGCCACACCTACCGGGGCGTCTTCGGCTCGCACGTGGCGCACGTGCTGCGTCGGCTGCGCCGCCGGTGCGACCAGTTCGGGCGTACCCCCGTCTTCCTGCTGGCCTCGGCGACGTCGGGCGATCCGGCGGTGACCGCCGGGCGGCTCACCGGCCTGCCGGTCACCGCCGTCACCGAGGACACCTCGCCGCGCGGCGGGGTCACCTTCGCGCTCTGGGAGCCGCCGCTGCTGCCGCCCCCGGCCGACGCCGTCGCCGTCGCCGACGACCTGACCCAGGTCCGCCGGTCGGCCCTGCGGGAGACCGCCGACCTGCTCGCCGACACCGTCGCCGAGGGGGTACGCACGCTCGCCTTCGTCCGGTCCCGACGCGGCGCGGAGGTGGTCGCCGCGAACGCCCGACGGGCCCTGGACGAGGCGGTGCCCGGCCTCGGCGACCGGGTGGCCGCCTACCGGGCCGGCTACCTACGCGAGGAACGGCGGGAACTGGAACGGGCCCTGCTGCACGGCGACCTGCTGGGGCTGGCCTCCACCAACGCGCTGGAGCTCGGCGTCGACCTGGTCGGGCTGGACGCGGTGCTGATCTGCGGCTGGCCCGGCACCCGGGCGTCGCTCTGGCAGCAGGCCGGCCGGGCCGGACGCTCCGGCGACGAGGCGCTCGCCGTGCTGGTGGCCCGGGACGACCCGCTCGACACCTACCTGGTGCACCACCCGGAGGCGTTGTTCGGCCGGCCCGTCGAGGCGACGGTGCTCGACCCGGCCAACCCGTACGTGCTCACCCCGCAGCTCGCCTGCGCCGCCGCCGAGTCCCCGCTCACCCCGGCCGACCTGGAACTCTTCGGCGACGGGGCGAAGGAGGCAGTCGACCACCTGGTCCAGGCCGGCGACCTGCGGCAGCGGCCCACCGGCTGGTACTGGCGGCACCGGGAACGACCCGAGGTGGACCTGCGCGGTCAGGGTGGGGCACCGATCTGCGTGGTGGAGGCGTCCACCGGGCGGCTGCTCGGCACCGTCGACGGAGGCTCGGCGCATTTCCTCGTCCACCCCGGGGCGGTCTATCTCCACCAGGGCGTCTCGTACGTGGTCGACGCGCTGGACCTCGACGACGGGTGCGCGCTGGTACACGCCGAGGAACCCGACTGGTCCACCCACGCCCGGGACGTCACCTCGCTCTCCGTGGTGTCGGTCCGCTCCTACCGGGACGCCGGGCCGGTCGGGCTCTTCCTCGGCGAGGTGGACGTGACCAGCCAGGTGGTCTCCTACCAGCGCCGCCGGATCGCCTCCGGCGAGGTGATCGACACCCGACCGTTGGACCTGCCGGCCCGGGAGCTGCGGACCGTCGCGGTCTGGTTCACGCTCTCCCTGCGGTCGCTGGCGGCGGCCGGCGTCGAGGCGGCGGACGTGCCGGGTGCCCTGCACGCCGCCGAGCACGCCGGGATCGGGCTGCTGCCCCTGATGGCCACCTGCGACCGGTGGGACATCGGCGGGCTGTCCACCGCCCTGCACCCGGACACCGAGGCGCCCACGGTGTTCGTCTACGACGGCCACCCCGGCGGGGCCGGCTTCGCCGAGCGGGCCTACCGGACGGCGGCGGCCTGGCTGGGCGCCACCCGGGACGCCATCGTCGAGTGCGGCTGCGAATCGGGGTGCCCCTCCTGCGTGCAGTCCCCCAAGTGCGGCAACGGCAACAACCCGCTGTCCAAGCCGGGCGCGGTCCGGGTCCTCGACGTGGTCCTGACCAACCTCCCCAGCGGGATGCCCGTCCCCGCCCAATCGGCCCCCGCCCAATCGGCTCTTGCCCAGCCGACCCCCGCCCAACCGGCTCCCACCCAGCCGACCCCCGCCCAACCGGCTCCTGCCCAGCCCACCTCTGCCCAGCCGGCTTCTGTCGACCGGTAGCGGGGTCCGGTCGGCGGTCGCTGCGGGTGTCGTCCGATCCGAGGGCGAGGATCGCGCTTGAGTCGGGGGACAACTGGGCATTGATGCATGGGAGCGCTTCCATCGATAATGGGGAGTGCCGCCTCACCGCCGACCCTGCCGTTCTTCCCGCCCTGGAGGAGAAGCCGTGGCCGACACCATCGCCGAGACCGTCGACCTGCTCTACACCATCGACCAGGAGAATCTCACCCCTGACCAACTGATCGCGCTGGGTGCCGCCCTGGCCAGCCTGGCCCAGGCGGAACGCCTGGACCAGATCAACGAGCGGCTGCGGGGCATCCACCAGGTGCTCAATACCTGGGCACTCAAGGCGGCCGCCGACGGCGGGCGTTGACTGTCGGGCTGTGCGAGACTCCGGCGCACCCTTCGGAGGAGTTCTCATGCAGCTAGACAGTTTGCAGACGCAGCACCAGTTCCACGTCCGGCAGCGGATCCGGATGATGGTCAACCAGTACGAGGTCCGGGCGGTGGCTGCCGACGGCACCGAGGGCGAGTTGTTGGCGTTCGCGCAGCAGAAGCGACTCGCCTTCAAGGAGCAGGTCACCATCTACACAGACGACTCGAAGCAGCAACCACTGCTCGGCTTCAAGGCCCGTCAACGGCTCGACCTCGGTGCCACGTACGACGTGACCGACCACGCCGGCACCCCGATCGGGTTGTTCCGCAAGGACTTCGCCCAGTCCCTGCTCCGCTCGACCTGGCACGTCGAGCAGGCCGGCCTGCCGCAGATCACCGGCCAGGAGCGCAGCATGCCGGTGGCGCTGCTGCGCCGGTTCGTCGACTCGCTGTCGTGGCTGCCGTACCACTTCGACTTCACCGCCGGCGGTCAGCCGGTGTTTTCCGTGATCAAGAAGTGGGGGCTGCGGGACCGCTACGTCGTCGAGGTTCCGCACCCGCAGATCGACCGGCGGCTGGTGATCGCCATGGCGATCGGCCTGGACGCGCTCCAGGGTCGCTGAGCCACCGGCCGTCCCAGGGGCGTGTCTTCTGCCGCAGCCCCGGGACGGCCGTCGTTCGGCTCCACCGGGATTCGTGGCGGGCCGTTCTTCTGGCGTCAGCCACGGACCGGTCCGGCGCGGGCGGTGGCGGTGGCGAACCGCCGGAGTCCCGGCAGCGGGCTGACCGCCACCTCGACCGTCACCACCACATCGAGCCCGTCCACCTGGCAGGTGATCATTCGGGCGGCGTTGGCGCGGACGAACTCGTCGGCGGTCGCGCAGGCCGGCGCGGCACCCTGCCACACCTGACCGGCCCCCGCCAGCGCCCCGAAGTCGGCGCCGACCCGGGCCTGGTGCCGGGCCAGGCGGGCCGCGCCGATCGCCGCCCCGAACCCCCCGACCAGCACGAAGACCATGCCGATGGCGAGCAACAGCACCGTGGCCCCACCCCGATCCGAGGTGTGCTCCCCGGCGCGGTCCGAGACACCGTTCCCGGCGCGCTCCGAGGCACGGTCCCCGGCCCAGTCTGAGACACCGTCCCCGGCGCGATCCGAGACACGGTCCCCGGCGCGGTCCGAGGCACGGTCGGGCCGGCAGGCGTGGCTCACGAGCCGGTTCCCGGTGCTCCCGATGCCGGTGAGCCGGTCCCCGGTACGTCCGGTGCAGGTGAACCGGGTTCGAGCGCGGCGACCGTGCTGGCCTCTACGGTCAGCCGGGGCAGCCGGGCCCCGAGCGCCCGGACGGGAGCACGGACCGTCG
Organism: Micromonospora matsumotoense; assembly: GCF_900091525.1. Lineage (GTDB taxonomy): Bacteria > Actinomycetota > Actinomycetes > Mycobacteriales > Micromonosporaceae > Micromonospora > Micromonospora matsumotoensis. Next base: position 199,396 of record NZ_FMCU01000005.1, on the reverse strand, counting down.
CGGTGACCCGGTCCCCCTGCACCGAGATCGAGACGACCGCCGCCTCGGGTGCTATCCGGGTGCCCGCGCTGGTGCCGTCCCCGCCCCGGGCGGCGGCGAGCGCCGCCTCCCGGGCCGCGTCCAGGCAGGTCGCCTTCGTAGTGACCGCGTCAACGGCGGTGAGCCCGGCGAACAGGAGCACGAGCAGCGCCGGCAGGCCGGCCGCCAGTTCGGCGGTGAACGAACCCCGGTCCCGACCGGCCGGCCGGCGCAGTCTCACTTCAACGCCCGATCAATGACGGCCGTCAGGGCCGACTGCACGTTGCCCGAGGTGAGCACCTTGAGCAGGATGCCGGCGAAGGCCACGGCCGCGAGGGTGCCCACGGCGTACTCGGCGGTGTTCATCCCCGCGTCGCCGCGCAGCCGGGTGTGGAGCCGGCGGAGGAGTTTGCGCATCTGTCGTTTCCCTTTCTCGATGAGGGGTCACAGCACGTCGCCGAGGACGGCGACGATCACCGGCACGAGGCCGGCGAGAATGAAGGCCGGCAGGAAGCACAGGCCCAGCGGCAGCACGATCAGCACGCCGGCCCGTCGGGCGGATGCCTCCGCCGCCGTGGAGCGATCGGCCCGAAGGTCGTCGGCGACGCGGGTGAGGGCACCGGCCAGCGCCGCACCGCTGCGGGAGGAGCGCAGCGCGGCACCCACCACCCGGTCCGCCCCGGGCACCGGAGCGAGGTGTACCCACGCTTCGGGCGGCTCCCCGCCGAGCAGCAGCGTCCGCCCGATCCGGCCGAACCGGACCGCCAGTGGGCCGTCCAGCGCGTCGGCCACCGCGAGCACCGACCGGTCCACCGGTGCACCCGCCCGCATGGCCGCTGCCAGCAGGTCGGCAGCCAGCGGCAGGTCAGCGGCCTCCCGCAACCGGCTCTCCCGGACGGCGCGCGGTTCGATCCGACGGAGCAACCGATCCGCCACCAAGGTGGTCAGTGCCCCGCCCAGTGCTCCGGACCAGCCGCCGGCCAGCAGCAGGACCGCCAGACCCGCCAGCGCGGCGCCGAGCCGTACCCGGTCCGGCCACCAGCCCGGCCGGCGGCTGCCCGTCCGCCGGCCGGTCAGGACCTCCCACCTCCGGCCGGCCCGGTTGCCGCGCACCACGATCAGCAGGGCGGCCACGACCAGGCAACCGGCTGACACATTCGCCGGTGACATCAGCCGCCCTCACCCGGTGTGGCGCCCAGCCGCTCGGCCCAGAGCAGGCCGCCAGCCTGGAGACCCATCGCGACGAGGGCACACGCGGCGCCTACCGGGGTGTGCAGCAACACCGCCAGCGGGTCGACACCGATGCCGTAGCCGAGGGCGACACCACCGAGCGGAAGCGCAGCCAGCAGCAGCGCGGTGGCGTTGGCACCCGCCGACTGGGCGGCGGCAGCGGCCATTCCCCGGTCGAACGCCCGCGCGTCGGCCTCGACCCGTTCGAGAAGCTCGGCCAGTGGTGCTCCGGTCCGGTCCGCGAGCCGGACCGCCGCGCGAGCCAACCGTTCGAGCCGGTCCGTCCCGGCCGGATCGCCGTTCGGTCCGCCGGAGCCGCGCCCCGGGCTCGGGCTCGGGCTCGGTAGACCGTCGCCTGACCGGGATGCCGTGGGAAGACGCACCTGAGTGCCGATACCGACGCCATGGTCGGTGGCGAGCGCGCGGTCGGCATCCAAAGAGCGGCCGGCAGTCACCGGGGCCAGCGCGGTCGCGGTCCGGCCGGTGCCGGTCAGGCCATCCGCGCCCGCCGGGGCATCGACCCGGTCGAGCGTCGGGACGGGCAGACCGGCACGCAGATCGGCGGCGAGCGCCCCGAGCCGGTCCAATTGGCGGCGGCGCTCCTGGCCGACCTGCCCCGCTGCCCGCCTGCGGTGCACGGCGCGGGCCCCGAGCATCCCGTAGCCGGCCAGGAGCGCGGCGGCGACCGGCCCGGCGGCGACGCCACCCGCACCCGCTCCCACCAGCCCGACCAGCAGCACGGCCCGTCGCGGACGACCGGACGCCCGCCACCGCAACGAACCTCCACCGGTTGCCGACCGGTCGACGGCTGCGGGTGCCTGCCGGACTGGATCACCGCCGGCCGCACCGACCGGCTGCCCGGCCTCCGCCGGACTCACGGGGCCGCGCCACCCGAGGAGGCCCGGGCCGTGCCACCCGAGGAGGCCCCTCCACCGACTGAGGCCGGTGGAGGCCGGCGAGCCCGCACTTCCCATTGAGCCAGGGGAACTCATCGGGCCCGGGATGCCCGGCGGTGCGGCGAGCAGGCTGCGGCGGCGACGTCGGCTGGAGCGTGCCGGCCAGGCGACCACCAGAGCCGCACCGGTCAGCAGGACCGTGACCAGCCATAATGGGGGTGTCACGCCGTCCCCGTCGAGCGGGACCGGGGTTCCCGGAGCAGTGGCGGCACCGGCACTCCCCGATCCCGCAGCAGGGTGGCCAGCGAGTGCCCGGCCGGCCCGACGCCATGCCCCCGCATCCAGGCCGGCACCACTGTCACCAGGCGATCGGGCCCCTCCGCCAGCAGCAGACAGATCGACTCCAACAGCCGGCCGTGGGGGCCTCGACGGACCTGCACCAGCACCTGGAGCGCGGCGGTGACCTGGGCGTGCAGCGCCGCCCGGGGCAGGCCACCGAGCAATCCGAGAGCCTCCAGCCGGGCCGGTACGTCGGCCGGGGTGTTGGCGTGCAGGGTGCCCGCCCCGCCGTCGTGGCCGGTGTTGAGTGCAGCCAACAGGTCCACCACCTCCGCGCCCCGGCACTCGCCGACGACCAGCCGGTCGGGACGCATCCGCAACGCCTGCCGGACCAGCTCGCTCAGCCCGACCACGCCCGCCCCCTCCACGTTGGCCGTCCGGGCCTGGAGACCGACCACGTGCGGGTGTACCGGATGCAGTTCGGCGGCGTCCTCGACCAGCACGATGCGTTCCGTCGTCGGCACCAGGCCCAGCATCGTGTTGAGCAGGGTGGTCTTGCCCGAGCCGGTGCCGCCGGTGACCAGGTACGCCAGCCGGGCGGCGACCACCGCGGCGAGCACCGGCGCCACCGGGTGCGGCACGGTGCCCTGCTGGACCAGCTCGTCGAGGGTGAACGGGCGGTGCCGGAAGGTCCGCAGGGACAGGTACGGCCCGTCGGTCGCCACCGGAGGCAGTACGGCGTGCAGCCGGGTGCCGTCGGGCAGCCGCGCGTCCGCGTACGGCGAACCGTCGTCGAGCCGACGTCCGGCGGCAGCGGTGAGCCGTTGCGCCAGCCGGCGTACGTCGTCGACCGTGCCGAGCGGCACCGCCACCTGGTGCAGCCCGGCACCCCGGTCGACCCAGACCCAGACACCGTTGACGAGTACGTCGGTGACCTGCGGATCGTCGAGCAGTGGAGCGAGCGGTCCGGCACCCACCAGGTCGTCGTGGACGCGGTTGGCGATCCGCAGCACGGCGGTGTCACCGAGGACGGCGGCGGACGGTTCGGCGCGGACGGCGGAGACGATCGCCGCCGGGGTGACCGGGGTCGCCGCCTCGGCCATCCGTTGCCGGACCCGGGCGGCGAACCCGTCGGGCCGGTCGGTCATGCCGCACCCGGCACGGGCAGCCCGGTCAGCTCGGTGACCAGTCGACGGCAGAGCGCGGCGAGGGGGCCACGGCCGGCGGCGGCCGGTGCCTCACCGCGTTCCAACCCTCGGCACAGCGCCGGTTCGGGGCGCAGTGTCCCGGCGAGCGGCAGCCCCAGTGCCCGAGCCACCTCGGTCGCTCGCAACCGGCCGGGGGCGGGCCCCCGGACGATCACCCCCAGGGTGGCGCAGTGCGGGGCCGCCGCAGCGACCACCCGGGCCGCCGCCGCGGTGGCCCGCAGCTCCGCCGGCACCACCACGTACGCCTGGTCGGCTGCCTGTAACGCGATCACGGCGGCGTCGTCGAGCTGGCGCGGCAGGTCGACCACCACGAAGTCCCGACCCCGCCGGGCCGCGTCCACGGTGGCGGCCATCGCCTGCGCGGGCAGGGCCAGCGGCTCGCCCCGGTCCCAGGAGAGGACGACCAGGTCGCCCCGGTGCGGCAGGGCGCGGACCAGGGCGGGCGCGTCGACCCGGCCGTCGGCGTCGGTGAGTGACGGCCAGCGCAACCCGTCCAGTTCCTCCCAGCCGAGCACCAGGTCGAGCCCGCCGCCGAGCGGGTCCGCGTCGACCAGCAGGGTCCGCAGGTGAGCGCGGGCGGCGGTGACCGCCAGACCACCGGCGAGGACGCTCGCCCCGGCTCCGCCCCGACCGCCGAGCACCGCGACCGTGCGGGCCGGGCCGGCCTGGTCGCCACCCGGAGCACACTCGGTGAACCGGTCGACCAGCCACGGCTCGGCGGCGGGCAGGACGGCGACGTGCTCGGCGCCGATCAGCTCGGCGATCTCCCAGCCCGGGTCGAGTTCACCCGACCGCCCCACCAGCACCGTCCGGGGCCGGTGGGGCAGCCGGGCCCGCAGGCAGGCCTGCGCCTGATCGCTGCCGATGAGCACCAGGGGCGCGGGGAGCCAACGGGATCGGGCGGCAGCCGGGTCGGCGGCCACCTGCACCTCGGTGCCGCCCGCTGCGGCGAGCCGCAGCAGCTCGTCGAGGAGGTCACCGTCGGAGGTGACCAGCAACGGCAGTCGTCGGTACGGCGGAAGGGAGGTACGGGGTGGCATCACGGCCTCCAGCGCTCGGGGGTGCTGGTCAGACCCTGCGCCGACTCCCCCGGTGCGTGCCGCCCGTGACGCCTCGCCTGTGGACAACGGGACGGCCTGTGGACAGCCACCACCGCCGCCGGTGATCTGCTAAGACGACCGGGCGGTGGGACCACGGGTCACGCTGACCGTGGGATGGTCCCCGACCGCCCGTTCGACACCCGTCCGGGCCCGGTCGGAGGGCGGTGACCAGCGCGGGAGCCACCTCCGGCACGCCGTCCGGAGGGCCGGAGCGGCCGAACGACGCCAGCATCCGGGTGACGTCCCGGCGAGGAACGCGAAAAAATGTCCTGTTCACCCCGCCCGAGTGATTGACGGCATACGGCGTCGTACGTCGATAATCGTGACCGCACGCCACCGCGAAGGTGGCATCCGCCGCTCTCGGAACCGGGGCTATGGCCGACTCACCCGACGAAACACCCCCCACCCTGCGCATCGGTGGCTGGCTGCCGGCACCCCGGCACCACCAGACACTGCCGCCATACCTCGTCCCCCCGGCCGGCCGGCATCTGATCGACGCCTCCCCCGCCGGGTCACCAACCGGCCCGCTGCTGTCACCCGTCCACGCCGTCGAATCCGCCGGCATCGGACGGACCCTGCTGTTGGCCGGAGTGGCATTCGGCCTGGTCACCAGCCTCGTCCTCGCGCTGTCGCCGTTGTGGTCGGGACCGAGGCGGAACGACGCGGCGCTCCCGATGACGCCGTCGTGGATCGCGGACCGCCCGGACCTCGCGGCCGTGGAGAGCCCCACGCCGGTCGCCGCACACTCGCCCGCGCCGGCCTCGCTCGCCACCCGCGCCGCAGCCCCGGTCGCGGCGCCCCCGGCACCGCCCCGCCACCCCGCCACGGGTACGACGTCCCGCCCCGCCCCGACGACCACCCCACCGCGGCCCGCCCCGACGACCACCCCACCGCGCCCGACGACGAACCAGCCCGGACCAGGCGAGTTGACGCCGCTGCCGGCATCCCAGGAACGCTCGCTGAGGTCCAGTTCGAACGGACCCTCGACGTACGTCGAGTTCGTCAACGCCCGCAGTTCGCAGGTCGTCGTCTACTGGCTCGACCACCAGGGGCAGCGCCGGCAGTACAAGGTGCTCGACGCCGGCAGGTCCTACCGCCAGCAGACGTACCTGGGGCACCCGTGGGTGGTCACCGACCGGCACGGCCGGGCCCTGGCCTGCTTCCTGCCCGCCCGTACGACGATGAAGGCCGTGGCGCGGTAACCCGTCGGCGGGTCAGCGGCGCGCGGGTCACCGGTCACTGCCGGCTCAGGGGCGGAGCGCTCCCACCCGGAAAGGGACGACCCCCGTCGGGGGGAGACGGGGGTCGTCGAATGGTTCGGCTCCGGGGGGGTTGAGCCGAACCGGCCCGGCGGTCGCGGGGGGTGCGACCGCCGAGGGTCTGTCAGTTTCCGGGACATGAATCGTTGTCGTGCGGACAAGTCTGCCCGAGCGGAGTGTTCACGTCGAGTGTTGTCGACCCCACTCCCTGCGAAATTATGACCGCAGCGTGTGACTGCGATCACGTTGAGCATTCGTGGTGGAGGTGCTCCCGCAGGTCGGGTGGGGTATTGGCCCCGGGGCACCCGCCGACCCTAGACCATCGGACTAGACTTGCGCGCCGTGGGCCGAAGTGCCGCTTTCTTCGATCTGGACAAGACCGTCATCGCCAAGTCGAGCGCCTTGGCATTCGGTCGGCCGTTCTACCGGGACGGGCTGATCACGCGACGGGATGTCGTGAAGTCGGCGTACGCGCAGCTGATGTTCCGGCTGGGCGGCACCGACGAGCAGACCATGGCCAGGACCAGGGACTATCTCGCCGCGCTCTGCAAGGGCTGGCGGGTGGAACAGGTCCGCCAGATCGTCGCGGAGACGCTCCACGAGCTGATCAACCCCTACGTGTACGCCGAAGCCGCCGTGCTGATCGAGGAGCACCAGGCGGCCGGCCGGGACGTCGTGCTGGTCTCCGCCTCCGGCGAGGAGATGGTCCGCCCGATCGGCGCACTGCTCGGGGTGACCGACGTGATCGCCACCCGGATGAGCGTGCAGGACGGGCGTTACAGCGGCGAGGTGGAGTTCTACGCGGCCGGCCCGAGCAAGGTCGAGGCGGTCAACGAGTTGGCGGCCGCCCGGGGGTACGACCTGGCCGATTCGTACGCCTACTCCGACTCGTACAGTGACCGGCCGTTGTTGGAGTGCGTGGGTCACCCGAGCGTGGTCAATCCGGACCGGGCGCTGCGCCGGCTCGCGGTGGAGAACGCCTGGCCGGTGCTGGAGTTCCGGCATCCGATCCCCCTGGGCCGGCGGCTGCGGGAGCGCCCGGCGGTCCCGGTGGCCGCAGCGGCGCTCGGCGTCGGCGTCGGGGTGGCGATCGGCATCGCCTGGTACGGCCGACACCGTCGGACCCGCGCCGTCCAGGCCGCCTGACCGACCCCGCTGCTTAGCCGGCCCCGCCGCCTGACGGGCCCTGCCGCCTGACGGACCCTGCCGCCTGACGGACCCTGCCGCGCGGGACACGCGGCCCGCGCAGGCAGCGTGACCGATCCAGCCGGCCTGGCCGCCCGACCAACCGCTGCCGCCCAGGCCGCCTGACCCACTGCTGCCGCCCCTGACAGCCGGGCCTGACCGGCCCATCGGACGTGACCGGCCCATCGGGCCTGACCGGCCCGTCGCACCCGGGTCCCGCACCGCCCCCGCCGGAATGACGCCGGGGCGGCAGCCGGCGGCCGAGCGGATGACCTCATGATCCAGGTCACGGCTCCTGCGAAGCCATGTTTGAGCGTTCGCTCAAATGCGCCTATGCTCAGTTTTGAGCACACGCCCAAAACTGGGAGGTATGGATGATCGAGCAGGATGGACCGCCCCGGCGGACCGCCGCGAACTGGGTGCTCGCCGGCCTGATCTCGGCCTTCGGACTGGTGGTCTTCGTCGCCACGGTGCGCGGTGGACGCGCCGACAGCGCCCTGCTCTTCGTGGTGCTCCCGACGACCCTCGCCGCCGCACTCGCCCTGCTGCCCGGTCGCACCGCGCACGGCCGGGTCTTCGTGATCACCACGATCGCCCTGCTGCTGGCGGCGGTCGCGCTGCACGAGGGGGCGATCTGCGTCATCCTCGCCGCCCCCCTGGTCTACGCGGTGTCCCACGGCACCACCGCCCTGATCCGCGCGCTGCGCGACGCCTCCCGCTCGTACGCCGTCCTCGCGGTGCCGTTGCTGCTCCTGCCGGGGCTGGAGGGCAGCGGCCTGGCCCCACGGCTGGTGCCTGACCAGTCCGTCGAGGTGGTGCGGGTGGTGACCCTCCCGGCCGACGAGGTGGCCGCCCGGCTCGCTGCCGGTCCCCGTCCCGTGCCGGTCCGGTCGGTGCCGCTGCGGCTGCTCGGCGTGCCCACGCCCGGCCAGGTCAGCGGGGACGGGCTCGACCCGGGTGACCGGTGGATGTTCGGCTACCACGGCAGCGCCCACGGCCCCGGCGGGCACCTGCTCGCCGAGGTGGAGACGGTGGCCGCGCAGCGGGTGGGATTCCGGTTCGTCGAGGACAGCGCGATCACCGCGCGCTGGTTGCGTTGGCGGCACGCCGAGCTGACCTGGCGGGCCGTCGACGAGCGGCACACCGAGGTACGCATCCGGGTGGACTACACCCGGGGGCTCGACCCCTCCTGGTATTTCGGGCCGATCCAGCAAGTCCTGCTCAGCGCGGGGGTGGGGCACCTGCTGGACATGATGACGCTGCGATGATCGCCGCCCGCTACCTCAGCCTGGCGGTGCCGTTGCTGGCCGTGCTCGCCGCCATCCGGGTCGACCGGAGCCGCGCCGGTCGGGCGGCGGCGCTGCTGGCCTTCCTCGCCGCCGGCATCGGCATCGCCGCCCTCGACGAGGTGGCCCGGTGCACCGGTTGGTACGCGTTCGCCCCGGTGCGGGGAAGCTACCGGGGCATGCCGGTCGACCTGTGGATCGGTTGGGCCGCGCTCTGGGGCCCCCTGCCCGTGCTGCTGCGCCGGACGCTGCCACTGCCGGTGACGCTGGGCCTGCTGCTCTGGGTCGACGCGGTGGCCATGCCGGCGCTGCACCCGCTGGTCAGGCTCGGCCCGAACTGGCTGGTCGGGGAGCTGGTCGGGCTGCTCGTGGTGGCCCTGCCGGCGCAACTGCTCGGTCGCTGGTGCGCCGACCGGCGGCACCTGGCGGCGCGCACGCTGCTCCAGGTCGGGGTCTTCACCGCCCTGCTGCTGTGGCTCGTCCCCAGCCTGGCCTTCGAGGTCGGCGACGGGTCGTGGACGGCGGTCACCGGGCTGCCCCGGCCCGCCCTGCTCCTCCTCGCCCAGGTGGCGCTGGTGCTGGCCGCCCCGGCACTCGCCGCGGTCCGCGAGTTCGTCACCCACGGCGGCGGTACGCCGTACCCGTGGGATCCGCCCGAGCGGCTGGTCACCACCGGGCCGTACGCCTATCTGGCCAACCCGATGCAGGCTTGCGCCGTGGCCCTGGTGCTGCTCACCGCCGCGCTCACCCGGAGTTCCGCGCTGGTGCTGGCCGCCGTGGTGGCGGTCGCCTTCAGCGTGGCGGTCGCCCGACCGCACGAGGAGCACGACCTGGCCGGCAGGTACGGCGAGGCGTGGCACGCGTACCGGCGGCAGGTGCGGGACTGGTGGCCGCGCCGGCGGCCGTACCACGCGGGGCCGGCGGCGGTGCTCCTGCTCGACGACGGCTGCGGCCCGTGCACTGCGACCTGGCGTTTCCTGGCCCGCCGCCACCCGGTGGGCCTGCGGATACGTCCCGCCACCGCCGCCGAGGAGGTGCTGTGGCGGGCGGAGTACGTGGACGGCGACGGTCGCTCGGCACGGGGGGTGGCCGCCGTCGCCCGCGCACTCGTACACCTGCATCTCGGCTGGGCCGTGGTCGGCTGGACCCTGCGACTGCCCGGGGTCACCTGGCTGGCGCAGCTGGTGACCGATGCGATGATCACACCGCCGCACCCGGCGGGCCCACGAGGAGGACGATGTCCGGCACCAAGCAGCGCCTCCTGGACGGCGCCATCACCGCCATCCGTACGCACGGCATCGCCGGTGTGTCCGCCCGCACCATCGCCGCCGCCGCCGGGGTGAACCAGGCGCTGGTCTTCTACCACTTCGGCACGGTCGACGACCTGCTCACCGCCGCCTGCCGGGCCAGCACCGCCGACCGGCTCGCGCACTGGTCGACCCGGCTGACCGAGGTGGGCTCGCTGCGGGAACTGCTCGCCGTCGGGCAGGAGCTGCACGAGCAGGAACGCGAGCTGGGCAACGTCTCCTTCCTGGCCCAACTGCTGGCCGGGGCGCAGACCGACGAACGGCTCGCCGCGCCCACCGCCGCCGCGCTCCAGCTCTGGGTGGACGAGATCGAGTCGGTGCTGCGCCGGCTGCTCGCCGGTTCACCGTTCGCCGAGATCGCCGACGTGCCCGGCCTGGCCCGCGCCGTCTGCGCCGCGTTCGTCGGGCTGGAACTCTATGACGGGGTGGACCGGGCGGCCACCCGGCAGGCGATGTCGGCCCTCGACCAGCTCGCCGTGCTCATCGAGATCGTCGACGACCTCGGACCGATCGCCCGCCGGGCGCTGCGGTCCCGGGTGAACCGGGCCACCCGCCGGGACTGACCAACAACCGGGACCGGACGGGACCGGTACGCGGATGGCACCGGTCAGGCGGTCGCGATGATCTCGTCGCCGATGAGGGTGAGCTGGTCCGCGCCGACCTCGACGGCGCTCAGGTAGTGCCGCAGCCAGGAGCGCAGGCCGTCCGGGGTGCCGGTGGCGAAGGCCCCGGCCGCGCCGACGTACTCCGGTTCCCGCTCCCGGTGGCCGACGTCGACGGCGACCAGGCCGCGCGGGTCGAACCCCCGGGACATCAGCACCAGCCGGGCGGCGGCGCGGGCGACCACCCCGGAGGGGCCGGCGAAGGGCCGCAGGTTGAGCAGCTCACCGTGCACCACGGCGGCGAGGATCAGCGGGGGGACCGTCGTCCCGCCGGCGACCAGGCCGGCCAGCCCGTCGAGCCGGGCGGCCACCACCGGGTCGGCGACCGGACGCCCCAGCTCGGCCTCGGCGACCACGTCCCGGGCGGCGAGCACGTGCAGCCGGGCCAGCGCCTGCCGGGGGGCCTTCGCCCACCGGTCGGTCAACCCGGGCAGCGCCCCGGCCACCCGCAGCGCCCCCTGGAGCACCGGCTCGGTGACGGTGCCGGCACGGACCGCCTCGCGTTCGTGGTCGTACCCCTCCAGGGCGGCGCTGGCCACCGCGCAGCGCAGGCCGACCTCGGCCGCGACCTGGCCACCGTGGCGGCGCAGCGCGCGGTGCCGCATCGCCTGGTCGACCCGCTCGCGGGCCTGCTCGACGGCGGGGGCGATGTCGGCGAGCGCGAGCAGCGGCGCGAGCGGGTCGGTGGTCACCTCGCCACGCTAGCGACCCGGCGGCCCGCGCCGGACGGCACCCGCCGGGAGGGCGACCGGGGCCTCCCACCTGCCCGGCGGGCCAGCCGGCGCACCGAACCGGCCGGGATCGACCGGTGACTGCCAAGATCAGCGCGTCGGGCCGTCGAGTCCGATCCTGATCAGGTCGGCGCAGGTCGGGGCGGGTGGGCCGTCGAGCGCGCCGGGACGGCCGCTGAGCGCGCCGGCCGGCACCGGGGGTGTCGCGGTCCACAACCGCCCGGACTAACCTCGGCCAGGTAGGAGACGCAGGTCACCCGACGAAGGAGTCACCGCATGAGCGAGGCCTTGGCCAACCTGCTGAACGAGACGCGCCAGTTCCCACCGCCGGCCGCACTCGCCGCGGAGGCCAACGTCACCGCCGGCGCGTACGACGAGGCCGGCGCGGACCGGCTCGCCTTCTGGGAGCGGCAGGCCGGCCGGTTGGCCTGGGCCAAGCCGTGGGACGAGGTGCTCGACTGGTCGAACCCACCGTTCGCGAAGTGGTTCGTCGGCGGCCAGCTCAACGTGGCGTACAACTGCCTGGACCGGCACGTGGAGGCCGGCAACGGTGACCGGGTGGCGATCCACTGGGAGGGTGAGCCGGGCGACACCCGCACCCTGACCTACGCCGACCTGCACCGGCTGACCTGCCAGGCGGCGAACGCGCTGACCGACCTGGGGGTGGTCGCCGGTGACCGGGTGGCGATCTACCTGCCGATGATCCCCGAGGCGGCGGTGGCGATGCTGGCCTGCGCCCGGATCGGCGCCACCCACAGCGTGGTCTTCGGCGGCTTCTCCGCCGACGCGTTGAGCAACCGGATCTCCGACGCCAGTGCCAAGGTGGTGATCACCGCCGACGGCGGCTACCGCCGGGGAAAGCCGTCGGCGTTGAAGCCGACGGTGGACGAGGCGGTGGCGAACTGCCCGTCGATCGACCACGTGCTGGTGGTCCGGCGCACCGGTGAGGAGGTCGCCTGGTCGGCGAAGGACCACTGGTGGCACGAGGCGGTGGAGGCGGCGTCGGCGGAGCACGTCGCGCAGCCGTTCGACGCCGAGCACCCGCTGTTCATCCTTTACACCAGCGGCACCACGGCCCGCCCGAAGGGCATCCTGCACACCACCGGCGGCTACCTGACCCAGGCCGCGTGGACGGCGCACGCGGTGTTCGACCTGAAGCCGGAGACCGACGTCTACTGGTGCACCGCCGACATCGGCTGGGTCACCGGGCACTCCTACATCGTGTACGGGCCACTGGCCAACGGCGCCACCCAGGTGATGTACGAGGGCACCCCGGACACCCCGCACAAGGGCCGGTTCTGGGAGATCGTCGACAAGTACCGGGTGAGCATCCTCTACACCGCGCCGACGCTGATCCGCACCATGATGAAGTGGGGCGAGGACATCCCGGCGGGCTTCGACCTGTCGTCGCTGCGCCTGCTGGGCAGCGTCGGTGAGCCGATCAACCCGGAGGCGTGGATGTGGTACCGCCAGCACGTCGGCCGGGACGAGCTGCCGATCGTGGACACCTGGTGGCAGACCGAGACCGGCGCGATCATGATCTCCCCGCTGCCCGGGGTGACCGCGACCAAGCCCGGCTCGGCGATGACCGCGCTGCCCGGTGTCGTCGCCGACGTGGTGGACGACCAGGGTCAGTCGGTGCCGAACGGCGGTGGTGGCTACCTGGTGCTGCGCGAGCCGTGGCCGTCGATGCTGCGCACCATCTGGGGCGACGACAACCGGTTCATCGAGACGTACTGGTCCCGGTTCGAGGGGATGTACTTCGCCGGTGACGGGGCCAAGAAGGACGACGACGGGCACATCTGGCTGCTCGGCCGGGTCGACGACGTGATGCTGGTGTCCGGGCACAACATCTCCACCACCGAGGTCGAGTCGGCGCTGGTGTCGCACCCGGCGGTGGCCGAGGCGGCGGTGGTCGGCGCGACCGACCCGACCACCGGGCAGGCGATCGTCGCGTTCGCCATCCCGCGCGGCACCGCCGACGTCTCGGGCGAGGCGGGCGAGCGGCTGATCACCGAACTGCGCAACCACGTGGCCAAGACGCTCGGCCCGATCGCCAAGCCCCGGCAGATCATGCTGGTGCCGGAGCTGCCCAAGACCCGGTCCGGCAAGATCATGCGCCGGTTGCTGCGGGACGTGGCCGAGAACCGGTCGCTCGGTGACGTGACCACGCTCCAGGACTCCTCGGTGATGGAGCTGATCTCCTCCGGACTCAGCGGCGGGAAGTCCGACGAGGACTGACCAGCGCCGTACCCGACGGTGGGTGCCGGTCCACGTGGACCGGCACCCACCGTCTTTTCAGGGGCACGAATGGGTCGGTAGGCGGAGCCGACGCGGGCTGAACGGGCAGAGGCGTCGGTGCCCCCTTCCGGTGGTGAACCTTCCTCATCTAGGTTCAGCAATATCGACTCGGTTCGACGTAGGTCACCGGCGATCCCTCTCCCATGCCCGAGAAACGGAGTGGCATGAACATTTTCCCGCCCACCGGCGCACGCCGACGCCTACTCGTCGCGTTGCCCACCCTCGCCCTCGTCGCCACGTCGCTGACCGTGACCGGCAGCGCGGCGGCCCAGCCCGCCGGGCCGGCCACCCCGACCCGGATCGGGGCCGACGAGCACTACCTCAACTACGCCGAACCGGAGGTGCAGCCGGACACCGCCGGTAAGGAGGTGCGCGGCGCCGACGGTATCCGCACCCCGGCGGCGGACGAGGCCCGCGCGTACGACCGCAAGTTCGCCGGCGGCAACCCGCTGGCCGCCCGGGAACTGGCCCGCAACGAGGCGCGGGCGATCCGCACCGGGCAGAGCCCGCGCACGTTCAAGAAGGCCAAGAGCACCCAGACGGCCAAGCTGCTCACCCTGCTGGTCGAGTTCAACGACCAGGCCAACGACGACTTCACCGGGGTGATGGTCCCCAAGACGGTCTTCGAGGACCGCACCTGCGTCCCCGGCACCGTGCAGAACGGGCCGAAGCACAACACCATCCCCAACCCGGCGACCCTGCCGCACGAGGACAACAACTCGATGTGGGTGCCGGACTTCTCCCCCGCCCACTTCGACAAGATGCTCTACACCAAGAAGGGCATCACCGAGCGGGTCCGCAAGGACCTCAAGGGCCCGGACGGCAAGAAGGGCATCGACCTGTCCGGCCGCACCATGCACAACATGTACCTGGAGATGTCCAAGGGCGCCTACACGGTGGACGGGCAGGCCAGCCCGTGGATCACCGTGCCGCACTCGGAGGGCTGGTACGCGGCCTCGCGCTGCTTCCAGGACGAGACCGGCGCCTGGGTCGCCGGCCGGGAGCAGGCGATGAACGGCCACCCGGACAACCCGCAGGGCGCGGGGCGGCTCGCCACCGACGCGATCGACTCGCTGGCCGCGACCGACCCGAACTTCCCCTGGGCCGACTACGACATCGAGGACCAGGGCGACCGCGACGGCGACGGCAACGTCAACGAGCCGGACGGGGTGATCGACCACCTGGTGCTGGTGCACGCCGGTCAGGGCAAGTCCCGCGGCGGCGGCGACCAGGGCGTGTACGCCGTCTGGGCGCACTCCTCCACGGTCGCCGGCGGCTACACCATCCCCGGCACCAGCCTGAAGGTGTCCAACTACATCGTGCAGCCGGAGGACGCCGGGGTCGGCGTCTTCGCCCACGAGTTCGGTCACGACCTGGGCCTGCCGGACCTCTACGACACCTCCGGCAACGCCGACTCGGACGTCGACTTCTGGGACCTGATGGCGTCCGGCTCGCACAGCGGGGAGATCTTCCAGGCGCTGCCCACGCACATGGGCATCTGGGACAAGTGGGTGCTGGGCTGGGCCGATCCGTTGACGATCACCCCCGGCACGCGGAACCGGACGGCGACGCTCGGGCAGACCTCGCGGACCCCGGTGGGCACCCAGGACGGCATCAAGATCGACCTGCCGGACAAGGTGGTCACCCTCGCCCAGCCGCACAGCGGCACCGGGATGTGGTACAGCGGTTCCGACCAGGAGTGGGCGGACGTGAAGCTCGGTCGGCAGGTCGCCGTCCCGAACGCCGCCGACGCGAAGTTCTGGATGTGGAACAACTACGTCATCGAGGAGGACTGGGACTACGGCTTCGTCGAGGTCTCCACCGACGGCGGCGCCACCTGGGCCGAGCAGAAGGTGTACGACGCGGCCGGGGCGCTGGTCTCCACGAACGACGGTTACGCCGACCCGAACGGCCGCATGGTCGACTTCGGCAACAAGAAGTACGGCCTGACCGGCAGCACCGACGGCTGGCGGCACGACTGGATCGACCTGTCGGCGTACGCCGGGACGACCGTGCAGGTGCGGCTGCGGTACGCCACCGACGAGGCGTTCCAGGAGCGGGGCTGGTTCGCCGACGACCTCTCGGTCACCGGCGGTGGGGCCACCACGTTCAGCGACGACGTGGAGAGCGGCACGAACGGCTGGACGCTGACCGGTGGCACGTTCACCGACACCACCGGCGCGGGGTGGCACATCGACCCGGGCACCCAGGTCAAGGCGCAGTACTACCTGGCCGAGTGGCGCAACTTCGACGGCTTCGACATGGGCCTGAAGTACACCTACGACACCATCTACTCGCACGAGGCGTGGAAGGTGGACCGGGTCTCGTACAACGCGCCGGGGATGCTGGTCTGGTACCGGGACACGATGCTGGGCGACGTCAACCACGTCACCGGCCAGATGACCGCGCTGCCCAGCTACGGGGCCAAGGGCGGACTGCTGATCGTGGACTCGCACTACGATCCGCTCCGGCGGACCGGTGAGGCGGCGACGAAGGACCCGTCGGTGCTGGACAACCTGCCGAGCCGGCCGCAGTCGGCGAACGCGGCGTTCTCGCTGAACCCGACGTACCCGTTCACCGAGTGCCTGGAGGCGGCGGACGAGCCGTACAGCGCGTACTGCACGAAGTTCGGGCGGCAGCACCCGGTGTCGGGCTTCCACGACGCCAAGGGCTGGTACCCGGGCATCGAGATGCGCGACGGTGCGCCGTACGCCCGCGACAACGACGCCTCGGTGGTGGTCCCGTCGCGGGGCAACAAGCCGTACACCACCCGGGTGGTGAACCCGGACGGCACGCCGGCCACCGAGTTCTACGGGGTGACGCTGGGCGGTGGGGCGATCGTGCTCGGCACGGGCAACCCCTCCGACGCCAAGGTCCGGTACGGCGTTTCCATCAAGATCGAGTCGGCCGCGCCGGACAACTCGTACGCGGTTGTCCGGATCACTCCGGCGAAGTTCTGAACCCCGTGTCGGGTACGCCCGGCGATGCGGTGGTAAAGGTCAGCAACTGACCGTTTGGTGAACAGTGGGCCGGTGGCGGAGATGCCACCGGCCCACTGTTTCACGCATCGCGGCAATCCAATCGAAATACATCACTGCGATTCCCTGCCGGGGCGTCCGCGCTGCTCATGACCGTTGATGAACATGCGGTGTGTGACGGTGAAAAGCGATCTCATCAAAATCTTGCAACAAATCGACGCGGACATCTTCCCACCCGTCCCGGCAGTGTCTATGTTCACCATGGGTCCCACTAGTGGGACGTCTTACGCCGGCCCGTACCCCCGTTGGGCCGGTTCCCTCACACCGGAGGTACCACGTGCGCAAAGTCGCAGTGGGTCTGCTCGGGCTCTCGCTGACGGCGACAGGTCTGGTGACGGGTACGTCCGCCAGCGCCGCGCCGACGCCGAAGCTCCCGACGGCCGCCCCGTCGATCGCGGAGCCCGCTAACGCGGACCACGATCTGCCCAACCCGCTCGAAACCAAGCGGCGGGCACTGCGCCAGGAGGGCCTCAGCGAGGTCATCTCGGGCAAGACCAAGGCGCAGAAGATCAACGGCAGCACGGTCGTCAAGGTTGGCAAGACCCAGGCTGCGGGGCGGAACAACGCCCGGACGACGACCTCGGGCGTCGCCCAGACGCAGGACCAGTACGTCGAACTCGGCCGCGAGAAGACCGACAAGATCTTCGTCATCCTCGCGGAGTTCGGCAACGAGCGGCACCCGAGCTACCCGGACCAGGACACGGCCCCGGCCGTTCCCGGCCCGACCCGGTTCGACGGACCGCTGCACAACGAGATCCCGGCGCCCAACCGGGCGGTGGACAACTCCACCGTCTGGCAGGCCGACTACAACGCCGACTACTTCCGCAAGATGTACTTCGGCACCGGGCAGGGTGACGAGTCGCTGAAGCAGTACTACGAGGCCCAGTCCTCGGGTCGCTACAGCGTCGACGGTGAGGTCACCGACTGGGTCAAGGTGAAGTACAACGAGGCCCGGTACGGCCGCTCCAACGGCTACCCCTGCGCCACGAACACCTGCAACAACACCTGGAACCTGGTCCGGGACGCCGCCAACCAGTGGGTTGCCGACCAGAAGACCGCCGGCCGCACCGACGCCCAGATCGCCGCCGACGTCAAGTCGATGGACGAGTGGGACCGGTACGACTTCGACGGTGACGGCAACTTCAACGAGTCGGACGGCTACATCGACCACTTCCAGATCGTCCACTCCGGCGGCGACCAGGCCGACGGTGACCCGATCCAGGGTGAGGACGCCATCTGGAGCCACCGGTGGTACGCCTTCGCCTCGGACCAGGGCAGCACGGGCCCGTCGACCTTCCCGGGCGGCGGCACCCAGATCGGCAACACCGGCGTCTGGATCGGTGACTACACGATCCAGCCGGAGAACGGTGGCCGGAGCGTCTTCTACCACGAGTACGGTCACGACCTCGGTCTGCCGGACGACTACAACGTCACCAGTGGTGGGGACAACAACAACGAGCACTGGACCCTGATGGCCCAGAGCCGGCTCGGTGCCAAGAACGACCAGGGCATCGGTGACCGGGGCGGCGACCTCGGCGCGTGGAACAAGCTCCAGCTCGGCTGGCTCGACTACGAGACCGTGGTGGCCGGCCAGCAGAAGACCCTCAACCTGGGCCCGCAGGAGTACAACTCCGACAAGGCGCAGGGTGCCGTGGTGGTGCTCCCGCAGCGGGAGTACTCCTTCCAGAACGGCAAGCCGTTCGAGGGGACGAAGCAGTTCTTCTCCGGCAACGACGACGACCTGAACACCACGATGACGCGGACGATCGACCTCACCGGGAAGACCGCCGCCGCGCTCACCATGAAGGGTCGTTACTCGATCGAAGAGGACTACGACTACCTCTTCTTCGAGGCCAGCACCGACGGTGGCCAGACCTGGTCCACCCTGCCGGGTACCGCCAACGGCAAGGCCCTCAAGGAGATCTCCCCCGGGCGCTTCGCCCTGGACGGCTCCAGCGGTGGCCAGTGGGTCGACGTCAACATCCCGATGAACGCGGCGGCCGGCAAGGTGGTGCAGTTCCGGCTGCGCTACCAGACCGACGGCGGCGTCTCCGACGGCGGCTTCTACGGTGACGCGATCACCATCACCGCCGACGGGCAGACCGTGCTCAGCGATGGTGCCGAGGCCGGTGCCGCCGGTTGGACCCTGAACGGGTTCACCGTGGCGGCCGAGACCTACATCCGCAAGTTCGACAACTACTACATCGCCGGCAACCGGACGTACGTGTCGTACGACCAGTACCTCAAGACCGGCCCGTACTACTTCGGTTACGCGAACACCCGCCCGGACTACGTGGACCACTACGCGTACCAGGAGGGTCTGCTGATCTCCTACTGGAACCTCCGGTGGGCCGACAACGACACCTTCGTCCACCCGGGCGAGGGTCGGAACATGGTCATCGACGCGCACCCGGAGCCGCTGTACAACCTGACCGGTGCCCCCTGGAGGGCCCGCGTCCAGGTGTACGACGCGCCGTTCGGCCTGAAGAAGGCGGACTCGTTCACGCTGCACATCAACAGCGTGCCGCAGTACGTCCGTGGCCAGGCCGCGCAGCCGCTGTTCGACGACACCAAGCAGTACTGGTACCCGGAGCTGCCGAACCACGGCGTCAAGCTGCCGGCGACCGGCGCCAAGATCAAGGTTGTGGAGCAGAACGGCACCTCGGTGAAGGTCCGCTTCTCCTGATCCACTGATCAACGCACCACCCGCTACACCCGATGCCCGGGCAGGTCTCCTGCCCGGGCATCGGCCCTTTTTGAGCGCTCTGGTGTCCGCCGCCCCGGCCCCGCACGAGTGGTGGGCCGGCCCACCGACGACGTGGCACGCTGGCCCTGCGCGTACCCACGCCGGGTGCGCCGGGAACGGAGGCACCGTGACCGACGACCGGACCCCGACCGCCCCGCCCGCCGGCCCGCCGCCCGGCACGCGGCCACCGACCACCGGCCCGGCCGCATCCGCCGGCCGACCAGCACCCCTCTCCGCCACCCCGCCGCCGGCCCGGCGGCGACCGGCCGCGCCCCCACGGCACCCCACCGACCAGCGCCGACCGGACCTGCTCGCCGGCCGGATCACCCGGGGCGGCGACGGCCCGTGCTACGGCCTGGTCACCGACGATGGCCGGGAGTACGCGCTGCACGGCACCGGCATGGGCACCTTCGCCACCGGCACCACCGTCCTGGTCACCGTCGGGCCGGCCGACCCGGCCGCCACCTGCGGTCCCGGCACCCCGCTGGGCATCGTCAGGATCAGCGTGGTGCGCTGAGCCCGCTCAGGGTGCGCTGAGCCGGCTCAACCGTCGCGGCGCTGCCGACGGTCCGATTCCACCCGATCCGGCCGGCCCCGGTCGACCGCGCCCCGCCGGTCGGGCCGTGCCGTCCGGGTCGGCAGGGCGATCGACCGGTGCCGAGGTCCTAGGCTGTGCCCCATGACCGAGCAGCGTGGCGGACCCGTCGACGAGTCCTGCGTCCTCACCGAAGGACCGTGGACGCACCGGTTCGTCGGCGCGAACGGCAGCCGGTTCCACGTCGTCGAGGCGGGCACCGGCCCGATGGTGCTCTTCCTGCACGGCTTCCCCGAGCACTGGTGGGCCTGGCACACCATGCTGCCGGCCGTCGCCGACGCCGGCTTCCGGGCCGTCGCGGTGGACCTGCGCGGCTACGGCGCCAGCGACAAACCACCCCGGGGGTACGACGGCTACACCCTCGCCGCTGACGTCGCCGGTCTGATCCGCGCCCTCGGGGAACGTTCCGCCACCGTGGTCGGCGCCGGCTCGGGCGGGCTGATCGGCTGGACGGCCGCCTCGTTCCACCCCACCCTGGTACGCCGGCTGGTGGTGCTCGGTGCACCCCACCCGCTGCGGCTGCGCGCGGCCATCTTCGCCGACCCACGCGGCCAGTTCGCCGCCGCCACCCCGGCGCTGAAGTTCCAGCTTCCCCGGTACGAGCACGTGCTCACCCGGGACGACGCCGCCGAGGTGACGCAGATGCTGCGCCGCTGGGGTGGACCCCGGTGGGTGGCCGGCCCGGAGTTCGCCGACTACGCGCAACGCTGCCGGGAGGCGATGCTGATTCCGCAGGCCGCCTTCTGCGCCCTGGAGGGCTACCGGTGGGCCTTCCGCTCGGTGCTCCGACTGCACGGCTACCGCTTCGTCCGGCTGATGCAGAAGCCCCTGGTCACCCCCACCCTGCAACTGCACGGGGCGGTCGACGTCGCCTCCCTGCCGCGCACCGCGCAGGGCTCCGGCCGGTACGTCAGCGCCCCCTACGAGTGGCGGCTGCTCGACGGCGTGGGCCACTTCCCCCACGTGGAAGCCGGCGACATGGTGCTCGGCGAGATCCTGCGCTGGACGAAGTCCTGACGTCACCGGTCCCGGCGGTGGTCACGCCCCGGGGTCAGACCCGCTGTTCGCGGAGGTCAGCGACCCCGGCGGCCGGTGCCCAACCCTGGTAGACGCCGAAGTCGAAGACCTCCAGCCCCATCGCCTGCGCCACCGGCCAACGACCGCCGGTGTACTCGACCCGCAGCCAGCCGTCATGCTCGCCGAGCACGATGAACGGTTGCCCCTGCCAGGTGCAGGTGGTCCGCACGTACGCCAACTCCTCGACCTCGCCGGCCGGGACGACCCGCACGTACCGGCCGGGGCGTACCTCCTCGAAGCCGTCGGCGGGCTCCGGCTGGTAGATCCGCACGTGGTCGCCGTCCGGGCTGACCTGGTATTCCCGCCCCTGCCAGCGGGCCACGTAGCCGTCGCGCATCACGACTCGCCCACCCGTCGCCAGACCAGCGCGTCGGTGTCCAGGACGGCGATCACCCGTTCGGTGCCCTCCGCGCCGATCCGCCAGAGCTGCGCCCCGTGCGGCAGCCGGGCGCTGTCCACCTTGAACTCGGCCACCACGTCGCTGCTCTCCCCCGGCGCGAACCCGTTGCCCCGGAACGGCGCGCGTTCGATGACCCAGCCCTCCATGGCCCGCATCGCCGCCTCGTTCTGCCCGCCGTACGGGATGCGGTAGAGACTCGGCCGGTACGCCGGCCAGCGCAACACGTAGGCCGCCTCGGCGTCCCGCGCGAAGGGGGAGTCCGGGTAGCCCAGTCCCAGGGCGTCGTGCAGCTCGGCCGGGGTGGTCAGGTGGGCCAACTCGCCGGCCCGGTGCACGAAACCGGAGACCCGGTCGTAGCCGCGCTCCAGGTAGTAGGCGAGCTGGCTCGGGGCGATCGCCTTCTGCATCACCACCGGACGGGACGGATCGGTGACCGGCGGGGCGTACCGGGTGCGTTCGGCCGGTGCCTCGGCGGCGGCCACCGGTTCGAGGTCCGCCTCGTCACCGAGCCCGACGTCGGCCGCCCAACTGGCCAGGGCGACGATCTGCTCGCCGGGGAGCTTGGCCCCGACCGGGGTGCCCGGATTGACGGCGAACGCCCAGCTCGGGTCCGGCCAACGCCGGATCAGTTGGACGAAGCGGACCTCGATCGTCTCGACCGGTGGCACGTCGTGCTCGGCCAGCCGCTCCGGTGAGGTGTAGACCACCACGAACGTCTCACCGTCCGTCGTGCCGGTGCGCCACTCGAAACCGGGCTCGCCGGGCCGGCTGCCGGTCACCGAGTCGGGATTGACCGGCAGCAGCACCCGGGCCAGCAGCAGGGTGGAGAGGAAGCCGTCGGTGCTGCCGGTGCCGACGGCCTCCAGCAGGTTTTCCTCGACCTCGTTGGCCGGCAGGAACAGCGCGTCGACGGGGTCGGTGGCCGGGTCGTCCGCGCCGACCACGGGCGGGGCGGCCACCGGCATGGGCGTCGTGGGCGTCATGCCGACCTCGGCTGGCGGAACGGTGGCCGGACCCGCCGCCGGGGAGGTCGATGCGGCCCGTTCGGCAGCGGGCGTCCACAGGTCGCCCGGGTCGGCACCGCGTGCCACCGGCGCGGCCGGCGACGCCGGTGTCCCGGCGGCAGCCGTCGGGGTGGGCTGGCCGGTGGCCGCCGGGTCGGGTGTAACCCCTGCGGTCGGGGCCGGGCCGGCCAGCGGCGGACCGTCCGCAGCCGGGCTGTCGGCCGACGGCACGGCGCTGCCGGCCGGTGCGGGCCGGGTGCCCGGCCCGGGTGCCGGGGCGGGCGGACCTGCCGGGGCGGGTGCCGCAACCGGCATCGCACCCCACGCCTGCGGCGCATCCGGTCCGCCGGCCGGCGGGCCCGGGGCGGTGGGTGCCGTGCCGGGCACAGCAACCGAGGGAGCTACCGGCGCAGCGGGGGGCGTCGCCGGTGGGGCTGTCGACGCGGTCCGCTCGGCGGCCGGAGTCCACAGGTCATCGGGAGCAGGCCGGGGGCGGGCGGCCGTCTCCGTGTCGGGCGTCGGGAAGACCGGTCCCGCTGCGGCCGGCCGAACGGGCGGGGCGAACAGTCCGGCGTTCCCGTTCAGGTTGACCGTGTCCTCGGCAGCCGGACCGCCCGAAGGCGGCACCGGGCCGACCGGCGGCGCGGATACGACCGGCGGCGCGGGAACGGGCGGTGGGGCCGGGACGCCGGGTGGTGCCGGGGCCGGCGCGGGAACGACGGGTATGTCGCGGGACTCCAGGATCACCCCCTCTATCACGATGGGCGTGAACCCCCGGCGCGATGCCGGCGGCCCGGAGACCGGTTCGGCGGCGATGGGCGGCAACTCCTCCGCCTCGTTCGGCACCGGACCGGCCGCGCCGGCCGTACCGCCGGAAGTGCCGTTCGGACCGGCGAACGCGTCGGCCGGGCCGCTGAAGGAGCCGGCCGGCGGCTGCCGCGTGCCCGACGACACGTCCGGAGCCGGCTGCCGACGGGGCAGCGCCTGGGTGGCCTCCGCAGCCGGCGGGCCCACCCGGAACGCCCGGGTCGGCTCATCGGCCAGCGGGTCCGGGGTCCGGCCGGCGGTCGCCGCGCCGTTGCCCGGCACGGGCCGGGTCGGCTGGCCGGGCGGACCGACCCGGAACGCCCGGGTGGCCTCGTCCGCGACCGGCGGGGCGGGTGCCGGGCGTCGCCGGGGGAAGGGCTGACCGCCCAGGCCCGGTCGGGCCGGTGGAGTCGCCCGCTCGCCGGCTCGCAGTGGATTGTCCCGTGGCGACCGGGAGGCACCCCGGGCGGCGGAGGGTTCGAAGAACGAGGTGCGCCCGTTGGCCGGGCCGACGGGTTCCTCGCCCAGGACCCGACGGCGGGGGACCGCCGGCCAGCCGCCGTTGTGCTGGCCGGGCGCTGCGGCGACGTCGGGGGATGGCGGGCCGGCGGGCCGACCGTGATCGGGCGGCCCGGCGGCGACGTCCCGCGGGCCACCGGGTGCAGCGACCGGACGACCCCGTTCGTCGGTCAGCGGCGCGCCCCCCGCCGGTCGGGTGCCACCACCGGCGGGTGGGACCGGGGCGGCTGGCGGGGCCGGTCGGGGCGGGGCCCAGTCGGCGGGGCCGGCGGAGAGGTCGGCGGTCGCTTCGACGTCGGACGTCGCCTCGGCCGGGGTCCGGCCCGACGGCTGGTCGGCCTCCGGACGGGACCGCACACCCGGGGCTCGGCCGGGCAGCCGGACGTCGCCCCGGGAGAGCTGGGAGACGAACCAGGCGGGCAGGTAGCCCTCGATCGGCAACCCGGGATTCACCGCCAGCCACCACTCGTGGTTGGGCCACTCGGTGGCCAGGTCGGCGTAGCGGCTGCGTCGGCACGGACCGGCGGAGGCACCGAGGCAGGCGTGCATCGCGGCGGCCGAGGTGAAGGCCAGCACATGGGTCCGGCCACCGGTGGTCCAGGTGCCCCAGCCCAGCGGCGCCGCCCCGGCCAGCGCCTGCCCGGAAACCGGGAGGAACAGGTCCGTACCAGCAAGAATCCGGAAGTAGCGCTCCTGGTCGCTGGCCCGCAGCGCGTCGCGCATCGCCGTCTCGGCCTCGGTAGCCGGCTCCCAGTCGGTCACGGCCACCTCTCCTCCCCGGATCAGGCCACAGGCGTCGCGTACAACCTACAAGGTGAAAACAAGATCACAATAAGTCGGTCACCGGCGGCCCACCCGGCAGCCGGCCAGGCGCTAACATCCCGTTCCGGAGTCGACACGATACGGAGGCGGTCGATGTCCCGACCCGGCAGCCGACAAGCGCCCATCATCCTGGCGGCAGCCCTGCTCGCCGCGCTGCCGGCGGTCACCGTGTCGTCGGTCACCCCGGCCCGCGCCGCACCCGCCTGCGCCAGCCCGCCCGCGCCGGCCCGGCCGGTCGCCGCCCTCCCCTGGCCCCAGCGACGGTACGCCCCGGAGCGGATCGCCCCCCTGACCACCGGCACCGGCGTCACCGTGGCGGTGATCGACTCTGGCGTCGACCGGCGGCATCCCCAGCTGCGCGGCCGGGTGCTCGACGGCGCGGACTTCCTCGACCCGGGCGGCGACGGCACCCGCGACTGCGCCGGTCACGGCACCGGAGTGGCCAGCATCATCGCCGCCGGGGAGGGTGCCGGGGTCGCCTTCCGGGGGCTCGCGCCCGGGGCCCGCATCCTGCCGGTACGGGTGAGCGAGCAGCAGGTCGTCGAGGGGCGCGAGTCGGGGCGTACGGTCAGCGCCGCCGATTTCGCCCGAGCCGTCCGGTGGGCCGTGGACCACGACGCCGACGTGCTCAACCTCTCCGTCGTCCTGTACGCCGACAACCCGGCCGTGCGGGACGCGATCGACTATGCGGTCCGGCGGGACGTGCTCGTGGTGGCCGCCGCCGGCAACCTGCACGACGGTGGCGACCCGCTGCCCTACCCTGCGGCCTACGACGGGGTGCTCGGCGTCGGGGCGGTCACCCCGGCGGGCGCCCGCGCCCAGTTCTCGCAGGTCGGCACGTACGTCGACCTGGTCGCTCCGGGCAGCGACGTGCTGATGGCCGCGCCGGGGCAGGGCCACCAGCGTGCCGAGGGGACCAGTTACGCCGCCCCGTTCGTGGCGGGCACCGCAGCGCTCCTGCGGCAGTACCGGCCGGAACTCAGCGCCGCCGAGGTGGCCCGCCGGATCGTGGGCACCGCCGACCCGGCACCGGGCGGGCGGCGCAGTGGGTACGGGGCCGGCGTGCTCAATCCGTACCGGGCGGTGGTGGAGACCGGCACCGGTCCCGGACCGGCCGTCCGGTCGACGCTGGCCCTGCCGGCGGAGCGGGCCGACCCGGTGCTGCTGGCCCGGCAGCACCGCCGGGCGGCGACCCGGGACCGGGCGCTGCTGGTCGCCACGGTCACCGGCGGGGTGCTGACGGTGGTGGTGCTGCTGGCCGTGGTGCTCCCCCGGGGCGTCCGCCGCCGCTGGCACCCGGCCGGGTCCGCCTGACGGCAGCGCTCGACCGGTGGATCGTCGAACGCCGCCGCCGGGGCGGACGGCTCACTGGAACAGGCCGACGTTCCGCTTCTCGGTGTTGAGGTAGTCGGCGGCGGAGTCGTCCACCGCGAGCTTGATGTCGCGCAGCATCGCCTGGAGGTCCTGTGAGGCGGAACGCCATCGCGCCTGCCGCTGCTCGTACGCCTGCCGGGCCTCGCCGTCCCAGCCGGCGATCAGTGGGGCGGCATCCCGTTCCAGCTGACCGAGCTGTGAGTCGAGGGTGTTCAACGCCTTCTGGATGTCCGCGCCGGCCTGGTGCAACGCGGCGAAGTTGACGACCAGCACACCGTGGTCCATCGGATGGTCCCTCCCCGGATCTGGTTCAGAGCGGCAGTTGGATGCCGCGACTGGTGCCGGCGACCCGGCTGGCGGCCTCGGTGTCCGAGGCGTCGTACTGCCGGCCGGCGGTGCGGATGGCCGTGGCGGTCTCCCGCAGGGCCCGCTGCAGCGCGGCCTGGTCCTTTCCCCACTGCTGCTTGACCTGCGCGAACGACCGCCCACCGGCACCCCGCCAGGCCTGCTGCAACACCTCCAACTCGGTCATCAGGCCGGTCAGCATGGCCTGCAACGACTGGTCGACCTGCTCGAACTTCGCGGCGGTGCGCTGCATCACCGCAGCCTCTGCCTGGGTCTGGGCCATCCGGACGTCACCTCGTCTCGTCGGTCGGCGCCGACCTCACGCCGTCCATCGGGGACGGTGTCCACCGGCACCGGGCCTGGCGGGACATGGTCGGCAAAACTCGTCGCTGACGGTAGTCGCACGATCGCGGTTGTGCTACCCCGCACATCTCCCCTGTGGACAACCGCGCCACGGGCGGCCGACCAGGGTCCCCATCGGACCGACCGGGCCACTACCATGGGTCACGCCTCCGTCGCGTTCAGATCCGATCTGATCGAACCGGCGGCGAGAACGTGACGGAGGAGTGCGGTGACGGCGAGCACGACCGATCGTCCGGTCCGGCGTCAGCCGCCGGGAGCCCACGGGGTCCCGACCCGGGCCCGCACCGGCTTCGCCGTACGCGCCGGCCAGGTGGTCGCCGCGCAGGTCGCGCTCGCGTTGCCGCTCGCCGCGTACGGGCACGGGCCGGGGCCGGCCGCGCTCGCCGCGGTCGGGGCGGTCGTCCTGGCCGGCCTCGCCTGGGGGCGCTGGCGCGGGCGGTGGCTCTTCGACTGGTGGGGCGCCCTCGCCGGCTACGTCACCCGACGACGCGGGCTGCCCGCCGAGGCCGCCCCGACGGCCCTGCTGGGCCTGGTGCTCCCCGGTGCGGTGCTGGGCCCGGTGGAGCTGGCCGACGGGACGGCGGGGGTGATCGACGACGCCACCGGGCTGACCGTCCTGCTCGACCTGGGTGACCCGGGTGACCTGCTCGGCGACCGGTCCCACCCGCTGCCGGCACCCGGCACGCTGCTGCCGCCGGCCGGGACGGCGCAACCACCCGTGCGGGTGCAGGTGCTGCTGCACGCCGTGCCCGCTCCGCCGGTGGAGGTGGCCGGTGGCGCGGCGGGCACGTCCTACCGGCAGTTGACCGAGGGGCGGCTCCCGGGACAGGAGCGGGCCCTGCTCGCGGTCCGGGTGCTGCGGGTGCCCGGCTGGTCCGACAGCGACCTGCGCCGGGCGCTGGCCGGCACGGTACGTCGGATCGTCCGCCGGATCGGGCCGGTGCCGGCCCGACCGCTCGGCGAGCACGCGGCGCTGCGGGTGCTGGGGGAACTCGCCCACCACGACGCGGGCCAGCCCGTGCGGGAGACCTGGTCGACGGTGCGCACCGGCAGCCTACACCAGGCCGCCTTCCGGGTGGTCCGGTGGCCGGACGCCCGGGTCGATCCGGGCCGCCGGCTGGTGGCCCGGGTGCTGGCGCTGCCGGCGACCGCCACCAGCGTGTCACTCTGCGCCGGCCCGCAGGCCGGCGGCGACACCGCACCCCCACCGGCCGAGCTGACGGTACGGCTGGCCGCCTCGTCGCCGGCCGGGTTGGCACTCGCCGCCGAGGGGTTGTGCCGGCTCGCCGCCGATGCCGGCGGTGAGCTGCGCCGGCTCGACGGCGCACAACTGCCCGGCCTGACCGCCACGCTGCCGGTGGCGGTGCCCGTGGTGGCGAAGGCGACCGCGCCGGAGACGGAGCCACCGGAGCTGACCCTGGGCGGGGCCGGGCTGATGGTGGGGGCCAACCGGCACGGTGGCGCGGTGACCATCCGGCTGTTCCGCGCCGAGGGCACCCGGCTGGTGCTGGTCGGCGGACTGGCGGCGGCCCAACTGCTGGTGCTGCGGGCATTGGCGTTGGGCGCGGGGGTGCTGGTGCAGACCGGTCGACCGCGCGCCTGGGAGCCGTTCGTGCGGGGGATCGGCGGGCAGCCGGGCGGCGTCGTGGTGGTCCCGACCGGGCGGGCGGTGGGTGCCACCGGCTCGCCGCTGCGCCCACTGCTGGTGGTGGTCGACGCGGGTACGGTGGCCGGCGAGCCGCCGCCGGGGGCGGGTTGGGTGTCCACCCTGGTGGTTCGGGACGAGCTGACCCCGGCGGACGTCGACACCCTGGGCCGGGCCGACCTGGCGGTGCTGCAGCCCCTCGACCCGGCGGAGGCCGCCCTGGCGGGCACGGCGTTGGGGCTGGGTGGTTCGGCGCAGTGGTTGACCCGGATCCGGGACGACATGGTCGCGGTGGTCAACCGGCGGGCGCTGCGGTGGGCGCTGCTGTCGCCCACCCCGATCGAGTCACAGCTGGTCGGCCGGCCCGGCCGCCGCTGACCGGAGGCCATGGCCGCCGACCGACGGATCGGGCGGTCGAACCCGCCACCGGCACCGGCCGGCGGGCCCGGATCGGGAGGCCATGGTGGTTTCCCCAGGTGGACCAGGCGTGGCACGATCCCGGCCATGGGTTTTCTGAAGGGTCTTCTGATCCGGTTGGGCTCCACGGCGGTGGCCTTCTGGCTGGCGACACTGCTCATCCCGGGCATCACGCTCGACACCAGCTCAGCCGGCGAGGCGATCGTCACCCTGGTGCTGGTCTCGGTGATCTTCGGCGTGGTCAACGCGGTGCTCCAGCCGATCATCAAGACCGTCGGCTGCGGTTTCTACCTACTCACCCTCGGCCTGATCGCGCTGGTCGTCAACGGCCTGTTGTTCCTGCTCACCAGCTGGATCGCCGACCAGGCGGACCTGCCGTTCCATGTGGACGGGTTCTGGCCCGAGGCGGTGCTGGGCGCGCTCCTCGTCGGCATCGTGACCTGGATCCTGGGCGCCATCCTCGATCGCGACTGACCCGGCCCCCGGCCCCCGGCTCCTGCCTGCGCCTGCGCGCCTGACGGCGGGGGCAGGGCTGGGGCTGGGGCTGGGGCTGGGGCCATCGTCCGGCCGACGGGATGCGGCCACCGGGCGGGAATTGGCTGGCGGTGCCGGCCCCGGACGGGGCTAGCGTGGCCGGGTGTTCTCGCTGACCCACCCCGACGGCTACCAGCTCAGCACCGACCCGGAACGGATCGACCGGGACCGGGTGCACCACTGGCTCTGCACCGACGCCTACTGGGCGCTCGGCCGCAGTCGGGAGACGACGGACCGGGCCTTCGCCGGGTCGATCCCGTACGGCGTCTACCGGCCGGAGGACGGCGCGCAGGTGGCGGTCGCCCGGGTAGTCACCGACCGGGCCACCTTCGGTTGGCTCTGCGACGTCTATGTCGCCCCCGAGGCGCGGGGGCGCGGGCTGGGCACCTGGCTGGTCGGCGCGGTCCGCGACCACCTCGCCGCGTTCGGCGTACGCCGGATCGCCCTGGCCACCCTCGACGCCCACGGGGTGTACGCGAAGCTGGGCTTCACACCGGCCCCGCCGCAGCGGTGGATGGAGTGGGTGAACGGCCGGTGACCCCGCTCACCGGCAAGGAGCCCGAGCACGCCACACCCCTTACGGTGGGGACGTGACTCCGCTGCGGCTCGGCTATCTCTACGGCGTCGGCGCGTACCTGATCTGGGGCTTCTTCCCGATCTATCTGAAGCTGCTGCGCCCGGCGGGGCCGGTGGAGATCCTGGCCCACCGGATCATCTGGTCGGTGCTGTTCGTCGCGCTGCTGCTCGCCGCGCTGCGCAACATCGGCTTCCTGCGCTCGCTGGCCCGCCGCCCCCGGACGCTGGCCGGGATCGGTGTCGCGGCGGCGCTGATCGCGGTGAACTGGGGCACCTACATCTACGGGGTGAACTCCGACCGGGTGGTGGAGACCGCCCTCGGCTACTTCATCAACCCGCTGGTGTCGGTGCTGCTCGGGGTGTTCGTGCTGCGGGAGCGGCTGCGCCCTGCGCAGTGGGTGGCGCTCGGGGTGGGTGCGGCGGCGGTCGCGGTGCTCACCGTCGACTACGGCCGGCTGCCCTACCTGGCGTTGGCCCTGGCGGTCAGCTTCGCCGGCTACGGATTGGCCAAGAAACGGCTCGGACTGCCGGCGGTGGAGGGGCTGTTCGTCGAGTCGGCGGTGCTGGCGCTGCCGGCCCTGGCCTACCTGGGCTGGCTGGCGAGTCGGGGCGGTTCGACGTTCGGGCAGGTCTCGGTGGGGCACACCGCGTTGCTGGTGTCGGCCGGGGCGGCGACCGCCATCCCGCTGCTGCTCTTCGCGGGCGCGGCCAACCGGTTGCCGCTGACCGCGCTCGGCATGCTCCAGTACGTGGCCCCGATCCTCCAGCTCGGCTGCGGCGTGCTGATCTTCCACGAGCCGATGCCCCCGGCCCGGCTGGCCGGCTTCACCCTGGTCTGGCTGGCCCTGTTGATCTTCACCCTGGACGCGTTGCGGCACGGCCGACGGAACCGGGTCGCCGCCCGCGCCGACACACCACTCCCGGCCACCGCCCACTGAGCACGTCGCGGCGCAGCATCCGCCGACCGCCGCACCACCCCCAGCGATCGGGCACGGACCGCAGCACCAGCAGCGACCGGGTGCGGACCGCAGCACCAGCACACCCGGCCGGCCGGCCCACCACCGAAGCGCCGGTGACCGTCGACGGCGACCCGGTCCAGCGACCGGGCGCGGGCCGCACCTCCACGGCCCGGCCGAGCCGGCCCACCACAGGGGTGCCGGTCGGCGGGCCCGGGATCAGCGGACGTCGTAGCTGAGGACGAGGGTCCCGTCGGCGCGCAGGAGTTCGAGGCGGACCAGGTCGGCGTCGGTGAACCGGGTCGCGCCACGCAGGTTCACGTCGTCACCGGGGGCGGCCAGCCAGGAGGCGATCTGCTCCGTCACGTCGCCCGGGCCGCGCGCCACCAGCCGGAACGTGTTCGCCTTGCCGTAGCCCGCCGTCGCGTCGTACCCGCAGTGCATGGTGACCTCGGTGCCCCACTTGGTGCCGTTCAGGCCGATCTCCGCGTGCAACGCCGGGGTCTTCGCCGACACCGGTGCCATGGACACCATCCGCACCGCCTGGGTGCTCGGCGCGGGCGGGCCGGCCGGGCGCAGGGCGAAGGCCCCGCCGATGCCCAGCACCAGGGCGAACGCGGCGGCGACGAGCGCGGTCACGGCGTACCGTCGGCGGTTGCGGGTCCGCTCGCGACGGCGGCGGTCCCGGGCGGTGGCGATCAGGTCGGGCATCCGGCTGATCTCCGGCGGCGGCGGGAGGAACTCCTCCAGCGTCGTCGGGTCGAGCCGGCCCAGCAGGCCCGGCAGCACGGCGACCTCGGCCACCGCCTCCCGGCACGGCGCGCAGCCGGACAGGTGCCGCTCGTAGGCGGCCCGGTCGGCGGGAGCGAGCGCGCCCAGCACGTACGCGCCGTCGTCGTGTGCGAACTCGCAGCGGGTCATCCGGTCACCCCCATCTCGGCCAGGGCCAGCCGCAGTGAACGCAGCGCGTAGTGGGTACGGGACTTGACCGTCCCCGCCGGCACCCCCAGCCGGGCCGCCGCCTCGGCCACCGATCGACCCTGGTAGAAGCACTCCACCAGCACCTCCCGGTGGGTGGGGCTGAGTCGGCTCAGCGCCTCGGCGATGGTCCAGGCCTCCACCGCGCGCTCCGCCTCGTCGATCGTCTCCGGCGGCTCGGGCAGGTCGTCGGTGAACACCTCGCCGACCCGGGTCGACCGCCGCCGCCAGGCGTCGATCGCCAGGTTCCGGGCGGTCGTGAAGAGCCATGCGCGGACCGAGCCGCGTCGTGGATCCAGCGACTCCGGGTGACGCCAGGCCCGCAGCAGGGTCTCCTGCACCAGGTCCTCGGCCCGGGTGCGGTCCCCGTTGACCAACCGCAACGCGTGCGTGTAGAGCGCCTCGGCATGCTCGTCGTGCAGCGCGCGCAGCAGTTGGGCGTCGTGGTCGCTGATGGTGATCCCCTCGCTTCCCGCGCGACGAGTCCGGCGGATGTGTCCGCCCGTTACTACGCGCCGTGACGCTGATCGGTTCACCGGCCACTGCTGTTCACATCCGGTTCACACCGCGTCCGGTGGCCGCTCACCCCGTCCTGGCAGCGTCCGCCCGGTACGCACGTCGAGCAGGTGAAAACGGCGTGCCACCGACCTGTTTCCAGGAGGCTCCTTCCATGAGCGACCGTCCTCGGCTGCTCCCGCTGCTCGGTGCCACCCGGCACGGCAGCCGCGATGCGATGACCTGTCTGTACCGCTGCGGCAACGCCTGCGACCACCCGGTGCCCAACACCTCCGACAACACCTACTTCGGTGACCTGGTCGAGGGCGAGGTGTCCCGCCGGGGCGTGGTCCGGGCGGGTGCCGTGGGCGCCCTGGTGCTCGGCTTCGGCAGCACCGCCGTTGGCGCGCTGGCCGGGGCCGCCCCCGCCGCCGCCGCGCCGGCCACCCCCGTGGTGCCGGAGGTCGGCAACCCGACCGCACCGCAGCGCGGTGTCGGCAGCGGAGCGCTGACCTTCAAGCCGATCCCGCCGAACCAGCTCGACACGCTGGTCGTCCCCAACGGGTACGACCACCACGTGGTCATCCGCTGGGGCGACCCGGTGCTGCCCGGTGCGCCCCGCTTCGACCTGCGCGGGCAGACCGCCGCCGCCCAGGCCAAGCAGTTCGGTTACAACAACGACTTCGTCGGGGTGCTGCCGCTGGACCGGCGGGGCAAGCGGGCGCTGCTCGTGGTCAACCACGAGTACACCAACGAGGACCTGATGTTCCCCGGCTTCACCGGCCTGGACAACCTCACCGTCGAGCAGGTCCGCACCGCGATGGCCGCGCACGGCATGTCCGTGGTGGAGCTGGAGCGGGTGGACGGCACCGGGCAGTGGCGGCCGGTGGGCCAGGGCCGGCGGCCGTACAACCGGCGGGTCACCGCGCTGGGCACGAAGTTCGAGCTGACCGGCCCGGCCGCCGGCTCGGCCTGGCTGCGGACCGCCGCCGACCCGAAGGGCCGCACGGTGGTCGGCACGCTGAACAACTGCGCGGGTGGGGTCACCCCGTGGGGGACGGTGCTCTCCGGCGAGGAGAACTTCAACCAGTACTTCGTCGGCGCCGACGCCGCGCCCGCCGAGCTGAAGCCGAGGTTCGACCGGTACGGCATCACCACCGCCGCCCGCTACCCGAGCGGCAGCCGCAAGTGGGAGCGGGCCGACGAGCGGTTCGACCTGGCGAAGCACCCGAACGAGGCGCACCGGTTCGGGTGGATCGTGGAGATCGACCCGTTCGACCCGGAGAGTCGGCCGCGCAAGCACACCGCGCTGGGCCGGTTCAAGCACGAGGGCGCCAACGTGATCGTGGCCCGGGACAAGCGGGTCGTCGCGTACATGGGTGACGACGAGCGCTTCGACTACCTCTACAAGTTCGTCTCGGACAAGAAGTACCTGCCGGGCGACTCCTGGGTGGCCCGCAAGAACAACCTGACCCTGCTGGAGTCGGGCACCCTCTACGTGGCGCAGTTCGCCCAGACCAGCGCCGCCGAGATCGACGGCTCGGGCAAGCTGCCCGCCGACGGCGCGTTCAACGGCACCGGCCGGTGGATCAAACTGGTCAGCGGCAACCGCTCGTACGTCGACGGGATGACCGCCGCGGACGTGCTCACCTTCACCCGGCTCGCCGGGGACAAGGTCGGCGCGACCAAGATGGACCGCCCGGAGGACGTCGAGCCGAGCCTGCTCACCGGCAAGGTGTACGTGGCGCTGACCAACAACTCCGACCGGGGCAAGGCCGGCAAGCCGGCGGCCGACGAGATCAACCCGCGCAACCTCAACAAGCACGGGCAGATCCTGGAGCTGGTCGAGGACCGGGGTGACAACACGGCGGAGTCGTTCTCCTGGTCGCTGCCGATCGTCGCCGGTGACCCGGCCGACCCGTCGACCTACTTCGCCGGGTACGACAAGACCAAGGTGTCGCCGATCTCCTGCCCGGACAACGTCGCCTTCGACGCCACCGGCAACCTCTGGATCTCGACCGACGGCAACGCGCTGGGCAGCAACGACGGCCTCTTCGCCACCGCCGTCGAGGGGCCGGAGCGGGGGCACCTCAAGCAGTTCCTCACCGTGCCGCTGGGTGCGGAGACCTGCGGGCCGTTCATCACCGGCGACAACCGGTCGGTGTTCGTGGCCGTACAGCACCCCGGCGAGATCACCGGCGCGTCGGTGGAGAAGCCGGCGTCGACCTGGCCGGACGGCGACTACGCCAAGCCGGGCGTGGTGGTCACCTGGCGGCTCGACGGCGGCCCGATCGGCAGCTGACGCGTCTCCCCGGGTCGGTCCGCCGCCGGACCGGCCACGAGGGCCCTCTCCCGCTTCGGTCCGGGAGGGGGCCTTCGCCCGTGGCGGGTCAGACGTCGGCGGCGATGCCGTCGGCAACGGCACGGGCGGCGGTGAGCAGCTTGGCCCGTACCACCCGGGCCGAGGTCATCATCTCGCTGGCCGGCAGCGCGCAGGCCAGCACCACCCGCCGTTCCATGTCCTTGTCCGGGGTGACCAGGACGGCGGCACAGGCCACCCCCTGCCGGAACTGCCCCAGCTCCAACTGCATGCCCCGCCGGTCACCCGCGGCCAGGTCCGCCTCGAACGCCTCGGGGCTGGTGAGGGTGGCGGTGGTGAACGGGCGCATGCCGTACTCGCGCAGGTAGCGGAAGCGCTGCTCGGAGGTGAGGGTGGCCAGCAGCGCCTTGCCCAGGGCCGTCGCGTGCGCACCCTCGTCGAAGCCGGGGACTATGTCCTCCAGGTACGGCGAGCGGGCCCCCTCGGCGACGGCGGTGACCGCCACCTGGCCGCCGACGAACCGGCCCAGGTAGTGGCTCCACCCGGTGTCGACGGCGGCCCGCCGCAGCGACTCCCCGACGGCGGCCGGCCCCCGGAACGCGGTGACCAGTTCGCGGTACCGGGCGGCGATCTCCAGGCCGACGATGTAGGTGCCGTCCTCCCGACGGATCACGTAACCCTCGTAGGCCAGGGTGCGGACCAGGTGGTAAGTGGTGGCGACGGTCAGCTCGCACCGCCGGGCGATCTGCTTGACGGTCAGCCCCTTGGGGGCACGACCGACCGACTCGAGCACGCGTAGCGCGCGGGAAACGCTCCGGATCAGGTCCGAAGGTTCCGCCAGGGGGTCACGCACAACCACCTCCGCAGCCGGGGACTTACACCATATGAAAAACCCGGCCAGGACGGAACGCCCGTTCGGGTGGAGGATGCCAGATCAGGCGGTATACGGCGGGTCCCCGGGCGACACGCCGGGGGTTGTCAGGAAGTCGACTCGCGTAGGTTGAGCCCACGATGACCGACACCGTGCTCAGCCCCTCGCCGAGCCGGCCGACCGTACGCCCCCTGCGGGCCGGCGCCGGAGCGGTCGCGACCACCATCGCCAGCGTCCTGCCGGTCTTCCTGGTCGGCGGGCTCGCCGTGCAGATGGGGGACGACCTGGGCTTTTCCCCCGCCGGGCTGGGACTGGCCGTGTCGGTCTACTTCGGCGTCAGCGCGCTCGCCTCGATGCCGTCCGGCCGGCTGGTGGAACGGGTCGGCCCGGCCGTGGTGGCCCGGGTCGCCATCGCACTCGCCGCCGGCTGCCTGCTCGCCATCGCCGGGCTGGCCCGCTCGTACCCCGTGCTGGTCGGTCTGCTCGCGCTGAGCGCCACCGCCAACGCGTTGGGCCAACTGGCCAGCAACGCGGCGCTGGCCCGGCACGTGCCCGCCCGACGGCAGGGCCTGTCGTTCGGGGTGAAACAGGCCGCCATCCCCGCCTCCACGCTGCTGGCCGGGGCGGCGGTGCCGGCGATCGCCCTCACCGCCGGGTGGCGCTGGGCGTTCGTGGCTGCGGCCGGTGCCGCGCTGGCCGCGCTGCCGGCCGTACCACCGCAGGCGGCCGGACCGGCGCGGGAGCGCGCGGCGCAGCGCGGTGGCGGGGCCACCACGGCGCTGGTGGTGGTCGGGGCGGCGGCCACCCTCGCGGCGGGGGCCGCCAATGCGCTGGGCACCTTCGTGGTGGACTCGTCGGTGCACCGGGGGCTCACCCCCGGCCCGGCCGGGCTGGTGCTCACCCTGGGCGGCGCGGTCTGCGTGGCCGCCCGGATCGGCGTCGGCTGGCTGGCCGACCGGCGGGACACCGGCCACGTCGCGCTGATCGCCGCGATGCTGGTGGTCGGGGCCGTCGGGCTGGGACTGCTGGCCGTGGCCGGCCCGGTGCCGCTGACCGTGGGGGTGGTGCTCGGCTTCGGGCTGGGCTGGGCCTGGCCCGGCCTGATGAACTTCGCGGTGGTCCGGCTGCACCCGCAGGCCCCGGCCGCCGCCACCTCGATCACCCAGACCGGCGTGTACGCCGGCGGCTGTCTCGGCCCGCTCGCGCTCGGCGCGCTCGCCGGTGCCCGTGGCTACCCGGCGATGTGGCTGGCCGCCGCAGTCGCCATGGTCCTCGCCGCCGTCCTCATGCTCACCGGCAGCAGACTGCTCCGGCGGGCGGCGCGGGATCAGCTGGTGCGGTCGGCGATGTAGTCGCAGAGGGATTCGAGCGCCCGGCGGGCCGGGATCTGCGGGAGCGGGGCCAACTGCGCACGGGCGTCCTCGGCATAGCTGCGGACGGTCTCCCGGGCCCGCTTGAGCGCGGGGGACTCCCGCAGCAGGCCGAGCGCCTCGGCGTGCAGCGCGTCGTCGACGAGCGGGCCGGTGGCCAGGATCTCCCGCAGCCGCACCGAGGCCGCGTCGGAGTCGTCGCCGGCCAGCGCGTAGAGCACCGGCAGGGTCGGCACCCCCTCCCGCAGGTCGGTGCCGGGTGTCTTGCCCGACTGGGTCGACTCGGAGGCGATGTCGAGCAGGTCGTCGGAGAGCTGGAAGGCCACCCCGATGGTCTCCCCGTAACCGGCGAGGGCGTCGGTGTGCGCCTCGGACGCCCCACCGAACATCCCGCCGAAGCGGGCCGAGGTGGCGATCAGCGACCCCGTCTTGTCGGCGATCACCCGCAGGTAGTGGTCGACCGGGTCCTCCGCGCGGGGACCGACGGTCTCGGCGATCTGGCCGTGCACCAGCCGGGCGAAGGTGCGGGCCTGGAGACGCACCGCCGCCGGGCCCAGGTCGGCGGCGATGTCGGCGGCCCGCGCGAAGAGGTAGTCGCCGACCAGGATGGCCACCGAGTTGGTCCAGCGGGAGTTGGCGCTCGGCGCGCCCCGCCGCACGGCCGCCTCGTCCATCACGTCGTCGTGGTAGAGGGTGGCCAGGTGGGTGAGCTCCATCACCACGGCGGCCGGCACCACCTGGGTGCCCGCCGGGTCACCGAACTGCGCGCCCAGGGCCACCAGCAGCGGACGGAACCGCTTGCCGCCCGCCTCGACCAGGTGCCGGGCGGCCTCGGTGACGAGCGGGTCGGCGCTGGCCACGCTGGCCCGCAGCTCGACCTCGACGTCGTCCAGCAGGCCCAGCACGGACGCCTCGACCCGCGGATCGGCCAGATGCACGCCGAGCGCGCCGATCTGACCCGTGCCCGCCCGGCCCCGACGACCGCCGGAGCCGACGCCGCCTGAACGCTCCCCCGCCGGAATCACCACACCATCAACCATGCCACACCCGTTCGACCTGCTCCGGACGGGGGATACGGCCGTGGGACCGGCGCGCTTCAGCGCACCGGCCCCACGATCCGGGAAAACGAGAATCACCTGACGAATGCTGCGGCATCCGTCGCCAGGTCGAGCAGGGGTGCCGGCACCACACCGAGGATCAGCGTGGCGGCCACCCCGATCATCAGCGCGGTGGCGGTCAGCCCACCCGGCACCGCGACGGTCGGGGTGGACTCACCCGGCTCGGAGAGCCACATCATCACCACGACCCGCAGGTACGGGAAGGCCAGCACCATGCTGGTCAGCACACCGGCCACCACCAGCCAGGCGTGCCCGCTCTCCAGCGCCGGGCCGAAGACCGCGAACTTGCTCATGAAGCCGCTGGTCAACGGGATGCCGGCGAAGGCCAGCAGGATGAAGGTGAAGACCCCGGCGTAGAACGGCGAGCGGCGGCCCAGCCCGGCCCAGCGGGACAGGTGGGTGGCCTCCCCGTCGGCGTCCCGGACCAGGGTCACCACGGCGAACGCGGCGAGCACCGAGAAGCCGTACGCGGCCAGGTAGAACATCGTGCCGGAGACGCCTGCCCCGGTCGGGGCGAGCACCCCGACCAGGAGGTAACCGGCGTTGGCGATCGACGAGTACGCCAGCAGCCGCTTGATGTCGGTCTGGGTGACCGCCAGCACCGCGCCGACCAGCATGGTGAGCACCGCCACCACCCCGAGGACCGGGGTGAAGTCCCAGGCGGCCCGGTCGAACGCCACGTGGAAGACCCGCAGCAGCGCACCGAACGCGGCCACCTTCGTGCAGGCCGCCATGAAGCCGGTGACCGGGGTCGGCGCGCCCTGGTATACGTCCGGGGTCCAGACGTGGAACGGGGCGGCGGCGGCCTTGAACAGCAGGCCGATGGCGATCAGCGCCATCCCGGCGTAGAGCAGGACGTCGCTGGCCGGGGACTCGCTCACCGCGGCGTGCACGGTGGCGAAGTCGACCCCGGCCGAGCGGCCCGGGATGCCGGCGGTGAAGCCGTACACCAGGGCCACGCCGAACAGGAAGAACGCCGAGGCGTACGCCCCGAGCAGGAAGTACTTCATCGCCGCTTCCTGGCTGAGCAACCGCCGGCGACGGGCCAGCGCGCAGAGCAGGTAGAGCGGCAGGGAGAAGACCTCCAGCGCGATGAACATGGTCAGCAGGTCGTTCGCCGCCACGAAGATCAGCATGCCGCCGATCGCGAAGCTGGTCAGCGGGTAGACCTCGGTGGCCCCGTTGCGCCCCTCGGCCTGCTGCCGGTCGTCGGCCGACTCGGCGGTCACCGCCGCCTGGGCGACGAACGCGCCGCCGCGCTCCACCGACCGCTCGCCGATCAGCAACAACGACATGGCGGCGAGCACCAGGATGGTGCCCTGCAGGAACAGGGTGGGACCGTCCACGGCCAGCGCCCCGCCCGCCGTGACCAGCCGGGCGTCGGCGTTGAGCACCACCATCACCAGGGCGGCGAGCACCGCCAGCAGAGACAGCGTCAGCTGCACCAGGTGCCGGCGGCGGCGCGGCACGAACGCCTCCACCAGGACGCCCAGCAGGGCCACCCCCAGCATGATCAGGATCGGGGCGATCGCCGGGTAGTCGATCGACGGCAACTTGAGTTCGGTCACTTTGCAGCCTCCTGGACGCTGCCGACCTCAGGGGCGGGATCGGTCTTGCCGACGTCCTGCATGGTCGCCTGGACGGCGGGGTTGATCACATCGGTGACCGGCTTGGGATAGAAGCCGAGCAGCAAGATCAGGGCGATCAGCGGGGCGACCACGGCCTTCTCGCGCAGGGTGAGGTCGCGGTGCATCGCCTTGACCTCGGTCAACTCCGGGTTGAGCGTGCCCTGGGTGGTGCGTTGCACCATCCACAGCACGTACGCGGCGGCCAGGATGATGCCCAGGGTGGCGATCACCGCGACCGGCTTGTTCACCGTGAAGGTGCCGATCAGCACCAGGAACTCGGAGACGAACGGCGCGGTGCCGGGCAGCGCCAGCGAGGCCAGACCGGCGAAGAAGAGCACCCCGGCCAGCAGCGGCACCAGCTTGCCCGCCCCGCCGAAGTCGGAGATCAGCGACGAGCCCCGACGGGCGATGAGCATCCCGACGACCAGGAAGAGCAGGCCGGTGGCGAGCCCGTGGTTGAGCATGTAGAGGACCGCGCCGGTGCCCGCCTGGGTGGTGAAGGCGAAGATGCCGACCCCGATGAACCCGAAGTGCGCGATCGAGGTGTAGGACACCAGCCGCTTCAGGTCCGACTGGCCGACGGCGAGCAACGCGGCGTAGAGGATGCCGATCAACCCCAGCGCCAGCGCCCACGGCGCGAACCACTTCGACGCCTCGGGGAACAGCGGCAGGCAGTAGCGCAGGATGCCGAAGGTGCCGACCTTGTCCAGCACCCCGACCAGCAGCGCGGCGGCACCCGCCGGAGCGGCCCGACCGGCGTCCGGCAGCCAGGTGTGGAACGGGAAGAACGGCGCCTTGATCGCGAAGGCGAGGAAGAAGCCGAGGAACAGCCACCGCTCGGTGCCGGTGGAGATGTCCACCTGGGTCAGCGTCTGCCAGTCGAAGGTCTTGCCGCCGACCACCCACAGGCCGATCACCGCGGCCAGCATGAACAGGCCGCCGACCAGCGAGTAGAGGAAGAACTTCACCGCCGCGTACTGCCGCTGGTGGCCGCCGTAGCTGCCGATCAGGAAGTACATCGGCACCAGCATGACCTCGAAGAACACATAGAACAGGAAGACGTCGGCGGCGGCGAAGACGCCGATCATCGTGGATTCGAGGACGAGCAGCAGGGCGAAGTAGGCCGGCACCGACCGCTTCGACGCGTCGGCGTCGTGCCAGGAGGCCAGGATCACCAACGGCACCAGCACCGCGATCAGCATCAGCATGACCAGCGCGATGCCGTCGACGGCGAAGGTGAAGTTGACGTCCCAGGTGGGGATCCACGGGTACGACTCGCGGAACTGGAGCCGGTCACCGTCGGCCTGGAACGCGACCCACATCACCACCGACAGCGCCAGCACCAGCAGCGACCAGCCGAACGCCACCTGCTTGGCCAGGTCGGGCCGGCGACGCGGCAGGAAGGCCACGACCAGGGCGCCGACCAGCGGTGCCACGGTCAGCACCGAGAGGAACGGGAAGTTGGACATTATGCGGCCTTACCTCCGTCGTGGATGCGGGGTCCGCCGGCGGGGGCGGTCGCCTTGAGGTCGATCACGCCAGCCACCCCGCCTGCACCGCCAGGAACGCCGCCACCACGAGCAGCGCGCCGGTCAGGATCGAGGTCGCGTACGACCGGACGAAGCCGGTCTGCCAGCGCCGGAGCCGACCCGAACCGCCCCCGACCCCGGCGGCCAGGCCGTTGACCAGCCCGTCGATGCCCCGGTTGTCCAGGTAGACCAGCGCCCGGGTGAGGAAGATGCCCGGCTTCTCGAAGACCACCTCGTTGAAGGCGTCCGTGTAGAGGTTGCGCCGGGCGGCGGTGACCAGCACCCCGGCCGGCTGCGGCGCGGTGGCCGTGCCGTTGCGGAACAGCGCCCAGGCCAGCCCGGCACCGAGCACCGTCACCACCAGCGACAGCGCGGTGAGCAGCCAGTGCGGCAGCACGGCGGCGTGCTCGGCGTGCTCGCCGCCCAGCCCGGCGGTGGCGGTGAGCCAGTCCGGTACGGAGGTGGCGAGCAGGAAGCCGGCGCCGACCGAGCCGACCGCCAGCAGGATCAGCGGGATGGTCATCAGCTTCGGCGACTCGTGCGGGTGCTCGATGTCCTCGGTCCACCGCTTCGGGCCGTGGAAGGTGAGGACGAACAGCCGGGTCATGTAGAAGGCGGTCAGCCCGGCACCGAGCAGCGCCGCCCCGCCGAACAGCCAGGCCGTCCAGCCCTCCCGCTCGAACGCGGCCACGATGATCGGCTCCTTGGAGAAGAAGCCGGAGAACGGGAACATGCCGATGATGGCGAGCCAACCCATCATGAAGGTGATCCAGGTGACCTTCATGTACTTCGACAGCCCGCCGAAGCGGCGGATGTCCACCTGGTCGTTCATGCCGTGCATGACCGAGCCGGCACCGAGGAACATG
The DNA here is from genome assembly GCF_900091525.1 of Micromonospora matsumotoense. Classification (GTDB taxonomy): domain Bacteria; phylum Actinomycetota; class Actinomycetes; order Mycobacteriales; family Micromonosporaceae; genus Micromonospora; species Micromonospora matsumotoensis. The sequence continues at coordinate 157,541 of NZ_FMCU01000005.1, read as the reverse complement.
TTGGCCTTGAAGAAGCCGTGCGCCAGCAGGTGCACGATGGCCAGCGCGTACGCCGCGCCGCCGAGGCCGACACCGAGGAACATGTAGCCGATCTGGCTGACGGTCGACCAGGCCAGCACCCGCTTGATGTCGTCCTTGGCCGCGCCGATGATGCAGCCCATCAGCAGGGTCAGCGCGCCGACGCTGACCACCACGAGTTGCAGGGTCTCGTTGGCCGAGAAGATCGGGTTGGACCGGGCGATCAGGTAGACACCCGCGGTGACCATGGTGGCGGCGTGGATGAGCGCCGACACCGGGGTCGGGCCCTCCATCGCGTCCGGCAGCCACGCCTGGAGCGGGAACTGACCGGACTTGCCGGCCGCCCCGAGCAGCAGCAGCAGGCCCAACACCAGCACCGTGCCGCTGGCCAGCCCGCCGACGCCGGTGAAGACCTCGTCGTACTGAGTGGTGCCGAGGGTGGCGAACAGGATGAAGATGCCGATCGCCAGGCCGGCGTCGCCGACCCGGTTCATCAGGAACGCCTTCTTGCCGGCGGTGGCCGCGCTCGGCCGCCCGTACCAGAAGGAGATCAGCAGGTACGACGCCAGGCCGACGCCCTCCCAGCCGAAGTAGAGCATCACGTAGTTGTTGCCGAGCACCAGCAGCAGCATCGCGGCGACGAAGAGGTTGAAGTACGCGAAGAACCGTCGCCGGCCCTCGTCGTGCGCCATGTACTCGACCGCGTAGAGGTGGATCAGGAAGCCCACCCCGGTGATCAGCAGGACGAAGACCGCGGCCAACGGGTCGAAGAGCAGACCGAAGTCCACCCTCAGGTTGCCGACGGTGATGAAGTCCCAGAGGCTCAGCTCGACGGACTTGTTCTCCAGCCCGCGCAGCTGGAAGAACGAGGTGAGCCCCAGCACGAACGCGGCACCGATCGCGGCCACGCCCAGCCAGTGTCCCCAGCGGTCGGCCCGCCGGCCGAGCAGCAGCAGGATCGCCGCGCTGACCAGCGGGATCGCCACCAGCAGCCAGACGCTGCTCAGCAGGCCGTCCGCCGCCGCGTAGGTGACGGCACCCGCCGGCTCTGCCTGGGCGTACGTCAGAATCTCATCCACCGCAGGGCCCCTTTAGTACTTCAGCAGGTTGGCGTCGTCGACGCTCGCGGAGCGTCGGGTCCGGAAGATCGACATGATGATCGCGAGCCCGACCACGACCTCGGCCGCCGCCACCACCATCACGAAGAACGCCATGATCTGTCCGTTGAGGTCACCGTTGATCCGGCTGAAGGTGACCAGCGTCAGGTTGGCCGCGTTGAGCATCAGCTCGACGCACATGAACAGCACGATCGCGTTGCGCCGCACCAGCACGCCGACCGCGCCGATGGTGAACAGCACCGCCGCCAGGATCAGGTAGTAGTCAGGGCTCACCGGACCGGCCTTTCGTTCGCGACTGCGGGGCTCCGCTTCGCTGCACTCCTCGCGCTCACCGAGGCCACGCTGCCGTTCGCGACTGCGGGGCTCCGCTTCGCTGCACTCCTCGCGCTCACCGTTCCGTCCCCTTCAGGGTGGTTTCCTCGGCGGTCAGCTCCCGCTGCGGCAGGATCGCCGGGGTGCTGCGGTCGGTCAGCCGGCCGTCGGGCAGCCGGGCCGGGGTGGCCACCGAGGAGGAGGTGGCGAAGATGCCCGGGCCGGGCTTCGGGCCCGGGTAGTTGCCGGGGCGGAACCGGGCCTTCATGGTGGCGACCTGGTCCATCTTGTCTTCCTTGCGCCGCTCGATGTGCGCCAGCACCATCGCGCCGATCGCCGCCGTGATCAGCAGCGCGGACGTCAGCTCGAAGGCGAGGACGTACTTGGTGAAGAGCAGCCGGGCGATGCCCTGCACGTTGCCCTCCGCGTTGGCCTGCTCCAGACCGACTGCGGCGACCCCGTTCAGCGCCCGGTAGAGGCCGGTGCCGACCAGCCCGGCGAAGCCGAGTCCGAGCACCACCGCGGCGACCCGCTGGCCGCGCAGCGTCTCGATCAGCGAGTCGGAGGCGTCCCGACCGACCAGCATCAGCACGAACAGGAACAGCATCATGATCGCGCCGGTGTAGACGATGATCTGCACCATGCCGATGAACGGCCCGGCCTGCAGGACGTAGAACACGCCCAGGCAGAGCATGGTGAGCACCAGGAAGAGCGCCGAGTGCACGGCGTTGCGTGCCCAGACCATGCCGATCGCGCCGATCAGCGCCAACGGGGCGAGGATCCAGAAGGTGACCTCCTCACCCCCGGTCACCTGGCCCGCCGCGGCGAGCACCGTGGACGTGTTCATGCTCCGGCTCCCTTGCCCGCTGCCGACCCGTCGGCCGCGCCGGCCCGTTGGGCCGCCTGCTCGGCACCCGGGAAGGTCACCCCGGGGTGCTCCTCGACCCGGTAGCCGCCGGACCCCATCGGCGACTGCTCGGCACCGGCCGAGGTGCCCGGGTTGGTCAGCGCGCCGACGTAGTAGTCCTTCTCGCTGTCACCGAGCCGCATCGGGTGCGGCGGCTGCTCCATGCCTTCGAGCAGCGGAGCGAGCAACTGCTCCTTGGTGAAGATCAGGTCCTGCCGGTTGTCCCGGGCCAGCTCGTACTCGTTGCTCATGGTCAGCGAACGGGTCGGGCAGGCCTCGATGCAGAGCCCGCAGAAGATGCACCGGGCGTAGTTGATCTGGTAGACGCTGGCGTACCGCTCGCCCGGCGAGAAGCGCTGCTCGTCGGTGTTGTCGCCACCCTCGACGAAGATCGCGTCCGCCGGGCAGGCCCAGGCGCACAGCTCGCAGCCGATGCACTTCTCCAGGCCGTCCGGGTGCCGGTTGAGGATGTGCCGCCCGTGGTAGCGCGGCGCCGAGACCGGCGGCTTGAACGGGTAGTCGGTGGTGACGACCTTCCTGAACATGTGCGAGAAGGTGACACCGAAGCCCTTGAACGTTCCGGTGATCGCGCCCACGTCACACCTCCTGAGAGTCGGAGCCGGTGGCGATGTTGGCCGGCTCCCGCTCGGCGACCACGCGCTTGGTGCGCGGGCTCGGCGGTACCTGTAGATCCAGCGGGGGCAGCGGGAAGCTGCCGTACGGCCGGCTGTCGGCCTGTTCCTGCGGGGTCGGCTTCGGGGCCGGCTTGCGGCTCGGCCACAGCAGCGTCGCCAGCAGCAGCACACCCGCGCCGACGGCGGTGGCGAGCAGCCGGTCGCGCGACTGCCAGTCCTCGATGGAGCGCAGCCCGGCCAGGACCAGGATCCAGACCAGGTTGATCGGGAGCAGCACCTTCCAGCCGAAGCGCATGAACTGGTCGTAGCGCAGCCGGGGCAGGGTGCCCCGGAGCCAGACGAAGACGAAGACCAGCAGCAGCACCTTGCCGAAGAACCAGAGCATCGGCCACCAGCCGGTGTTGGCGTCCCCCCACAGCGTGATCGGCCAGGGGGCCCGCCAACCACCGAGGAAGAGCGTCGTGGTGACCGCGGACATGGTCACCATGGCGACGTACTCGGAGAGCATGAAGAGCGCGAACTTCAGCGAGCTGTACTCGGTCATGAAGCCGGCGACCAGCTCCGACTCGGCCTCGGGCAGGTCGAACGGCGCCCGGTTGGTCTCCCCGACGGTGGCGATGAAGAAGATGATGAAGCTGGGCAGCAGCAGGATCGCGTACCAGCCCGGGGCCGGGATCTCGACGCCGGCGATGGTGAGCCGGGTGGCGTCCCCCTGGGCGGCGACGATCCCGCTGGTGGACATGGTGCCGGCGGTCATGAACACCGCGACGATGCTCAGCCCCATGGCGACCTCGTAGGAGATCATCTGGGCGCTGGAGCGCAGCCCGCCGAGCAGCGGGTACGTCGAGCCGGAGGCCCAGCCGCCGAGCACGATGCCGTAGACGGCCAGCGACGAGCAGGCCAGCAGCACCAGCACCGCCACCGGCACGTCGGTGACCTGCAACGGCGTCCGGTGGCCGAAGATGCTCACCATCGGGCCGAACGGGACCACCGACAGCGCGGTGACCGCACAGACCACCGAGATGACCGGCGCGAAGAAGTAGACCACCTTGTCGGCGGACTTCGGGAGGATGTCCTCCTTGAAGGCCATCTTGAGGCCGTCGGCGAGGGTCTGCAGCAGGCCGAACGGGCCGACCTGGTTCGGGCCGGGCCGGACCTGCATGTAGCCGACGACCCGCCGCTCGAACCAGACGCCGAGCAGGGTGGCGAGCAGACCGAAGACGAAGGCGAAGACGATCTTGATGAGGACCAGCCACCACGGGTCCCGACCGAAGTCGGCAAGCGTCGGGTCCTGCGCCAGGAGGAGGGTGTTCACTGTGCACCTCCGGAGATCCGGACCACCGTGCCGGACGCGGTGCCGAGGCTGCGCCGGACGGTCGAACCGGGCGAGTTGGTCGGCAGCCAGACGACGCCGTCGGGCATCTCGGTGATCGCCGCCGGCAGGGTGACCGCACCCCGGTCGGTGCCCACCGTGACCGGGTCACCGTCGGCCACGCCGAGCGTCTCGGCGGTGCCCTTGCCCAGCCGGACCACCGGCGGACGGGCGGTGCCGGCGAGGTGCTCGTCGCCGTCGGTGAGGCTGCCCAGGTCGATCAGCTGGTGCCAGGTGGCCAGCACCGCCTCGCCCGCGCCCGGCTGGGGCACGGCCCCCGGGGCCACCGAGGGGGTGACCGGCCGGTCGGCCCGGGTCGGCGGCAGCGCGCCCAACTCCCGGCGCACGCTCGACACGTCGCCGGTGCCGAGCCGCACGTCGAGCTGCGCGGCGATCGCGTCCAGCACCCGGCCGTCGGTCATCGCGGCGGTGTGCAGCACCGCCTCGAAGGTGCGCAGCCGGCCCTCCCAGTCCAGGAAGCTGCCGGCCTTCTCGACCACCGGCGCGACCGGGAGCACCACGTCCGCCCGGCGGGCCACCGCCGAGTTGCGCAGCTCCAGGCTGACCAGGAAGGGCACCGCGTCGAGGGCCTGTTCGGCCAGCCGCGGGTCGGCCAGGTCGGCCGGGTCCACCCCGGCCACCACCAGGGCGCCGAGCTGGCCGTTCGCGGCGGCGGCGAGGATCTGGTCGGTGTCCCGACCGGCCTGGCTGGGGATCACCCCGGCCGGGATGTCCCACGCCTCACCCAACTCGGCACGGGCCGAGGGCTCGGTCACCGGACGCCCGCCGGGCAGCAGGTTGGGCAGGCAGCCCGCGTCGACCGCACCCCGGTCACCCGCGCGGCGCGGCACCCAGGCCAGCTTCGCACCGGTACGCCGGGCGACGTCCGCGGCGGCGGAGAGGCCACCCGGCACGCCGGCCAGCCGCTCACCGACGAACAGGATCGCGCCCTCGGCGCTCAGCGCCTCGGCCACCGTGTCGTGCTCGGCGAGCACGCTCGCCTCCTCGCCCGGCACCACCCGGGCCAGCTTGGCCCCGAGCTTCTCCAGGCCACGGGTGGCGAACGGGGCGATCGCGTACACCGTCAGCTTCTTCTTCAGGTACGCCTTGCGCAGCCGCAGGAAGAGGATCGGGCACTCCTCCTCCGGCTCCAGGCCGACCAGCACCACCGTGGACGCCTTCTCCACGTCGGCGTAGGTCACGTCGGTGACCCCGGCGACGGTGCTGGCCAGGAAGTCGGCCTCCTCGCGGGAGACCGGCCGGGCCCGGAAGTCGATGTCGTTGGTGTTCAGGGCGACCCGGGCGAACTTCGCGTACGCGTAGGCGTCCTCGACGGTCAGCCGGCCACCGGTCAGCACCGCCGTCCCGCGACCCTCGTCGCGGGCGGCCCGCAGCCCGTCGGCGGCCCGGGTCAGCGCCTCGCTCCAGGACGCCTCGCGCAGCTCACCGGACTTCTCGTCGCGGACCAGCGGGGTGCTCAACCGGTCGAAGGCGCGGGTGTACTGGAAGCCCCACCGCCCCTTGTCGCAGTTCCACTCCTCGTTGACCTGCGGGTCGTCCCCGGCGAGCCGGCGCAGCACCTTGCCCCGCCGCCAGTCGGTGCGCTGGGCGCAGCCGGCCGAGCAGTGCTCGCAGACGCTCGGGCTGGAGACCAGGTCGAACGGGCGGGCCCGGAACCGGTACTGCGCCCCGGTGAGCGCGCCGACCGGGCAGATCTGCACGGTGTTGCCGGAGAAGTACGAGTTGAACGGGACGTCGCCCTCGTCGCCCTCCGCGCCGTACGCGTCGTCCCGGTAGATGTTGATCTCTTCGGCGGACGACCGGCCCATCAGGTCGATGAACTTGTCGCCGGCGATCTCCTCGGAGAACCGGGTGCAGCGCTGGCAGAGCACGCAGCGCTCCCGGTCCAGCAGCACCTGGGTGCTGATCTCCATCGGCTTGACGTACTCCCGCTTGTGCTCGTGGAAGCGGGAGTCGGTGCGGCCGGTGGACATCGCCTGGTTCTGCAGCGGGCACTCACCACCCTTGTCGCACATCGGGCAGTCCAGCGGGTGGTTGAGCAGCAGCAGCTCCATCACCCCCTCCTGCGCCTTCTTGGCGACCGGGGAGCTGAGCTGGGTGCGGACCACCATGCCCTGGGCGACGGTCTGGGTGCAGGAGGCGACCGGCTTGCGCTGCCCCTCCACCTCGACCAGGCACTGCCGGCAGGCGCCGGCCGGGGCCAGCAGCGGGTGGTCGCAGAAGCGGGGGATCTCGGTGCCCAACTGCTCGGCGACCCGGATCAGCAGCGCCCCCTTGGGGGCGGTGACCTCGACGCCGTCGATGGTGAGCGTGACCGTCTCGGTCTGCTTGGCTACGTCGGTCATCAGAGTCGCCTTCCATTCGCGACTGCGGGACTCGCGTTCATCAGTGCGCCCCCACCAGCTGCTTGTCCGACAGCTTCGGCGCGGTACGCCCCTCGATGTAGTCGAGGTAGTCCTGCTTGAAGTACTGCAACGACGAGGTCACCGAGCTGGTCGCACCGTCGCCCAGACCGCAGAACGAGCGGCCGAGGATGTTGTCGCAGGTGTCGAGCAGGGTGTCCAGGTCCTCGTGGGTGCCCTGGCCGGCCAGGATGCGCCGGTAGACCCGGACCATCCAGTAGTTGCCCTCGCGGCACGGGGTGCACTTGCCGCACGACTCGTGGTGGTAGAACTCCAGCCACCGGTAGGTCGCGTAGACCGGGCAGTCCTGGTCGGAGAAGATCTGGGTGGCCGTGGTGCCCAGGATCGAGCCGGCCGCCGCCACCCCCTCGAAGTCCAGCGGCACGTCCAGGTGCTCGGCGGTGAGCAGCGGGGTGGACGACCCCCCCGGCGTCCAGAACCTCAGCTGGTGACCGGGCTGCATCCCACCGGCCAGCTCGATCAGCTCGCGCAGGGTGACGCCCAGGCCGCACTCGAACTGGCCCGGGTTGACGATCCGGCCGGAGAGCGAGTAGATCATCGGCCCGGACGACTTCTCCGTGCCCATGGTCTTCCACCAGTCCACGCCGCCCAGCACGATGTAGGGCACGCTGGCGATGGTGCCGACGTTGTTGACCACCGTCGGGCTGGCGTACAGGCCGTGGGTGGCCGGGAACGGCGGGCGGAGCCGGGGCTGACCCCGGAACCCCTCCAGCGAGTCGAGCAGCGCCGTCTCCTCGCCGCAGATGTACGCCCCGGCGCCCGAGTGGACCACCAACTCCAGGTCGAACCCGGTGCCGAGGATGTTGCGTCCGAGGTAACCCTTGGCCTGCGCCTCGGCCACCGCGTTGCGCAGCCGGCGGGCGGCGTGCACCGCCTCGCCCCGGATGTAGATGTAGGCCCGGTTGGCCCGGATCGCGTACGAGGCGATGATGACGCCTTCGACCAGCGCGTGCGGGTCGTGGGTCATCAGCGGCAGGTCCTTGCAGGTGCCCGGCTCGCCCTCGTCGGCGTTGACCACCAGGTAGTGCGGCTTGCCGTCGCCCTGGGGGATGAAGCCCCACTTCAGGCCGGTGGGGAAGCCCGCACCACCTCGGCCGCGCAGCCCGGAGTCCTTGATCAGCTGGATCAGGTCGTCCGGGTGGGCCTTGAGGGCCTTGCGCAGCGCGGCGTAGCCGTCGAGCTTCTCGTAGGTGCCGATCCGCCAGGCGTCCGGCGAGATCCAGCGCCGGGTCAGCACGGGAGTCAGCTTGGCCAGGGTCTCCGGCCGGGGAGTGGTCACTTCTGGGCCCCCGTCTCGCTCGCGACGGCGGAGCCCGCGCCGGCAGCGCCCGTTTCCGCCTCGGCTTCCTTGAGGTTGCGCTGCTGCGCCCCGGCCTCGTCGCCGGCGGGCTTGCCGTCACCGGCGGGTGGGTTCGCGGCCACCCCGGCCGCCTGCGCCGCCTGGGCGTCGCGGGAGGCCGGCGGCGGGCCGTCCGTCGGGACCCGGGTGCCGGGTGCGTCCGGTACGGCGGTCGCCGCGTCGGGCTGCCGGGTCTCGGCGGTACGCACCTGCGGCGACTTGGCGTCCGGCGCCTTGACGTCCGGCGCGGTGCTGCCACCGACCGGTGCCGGCTTCGTCGCCGGGGCGGGCTCGACCGGCGCGGGGGCCTTGGCGGCCTCGGCCTTCGCCTCGGCGGCGGCCCGGTCGGCATCGGCCTTGCTGCGGATCGGGGTCTTCGGGTCGTAGCCCGGCGCCGCGATGCCGTGCTGCTCGGCCAGGCGCAGGCCGCGCAGGGTGGCCTCGCCCGGCCCGCCGTCCGCGACCGCGCCCTCACGCTCGTCGGCGAAGCCGGCGAGCTGCACCGCCATCTCCTTGAGCGTGCAGAGCCGGGCGCCCCGGGTCGGCATCGGCCGGCCCCCGGCGCGCAGTTCGTCCACCACGCCGAGCGCGCCCTGCGGGTCGACGCCGTCGAAGAAGTCGTAGTTGACGGTCATCACCGGGCCGTAGTCGCAGGCCGCCAGGCACTCGGCGTGCTCCAGGGTGATCTTCCCGTCGGCGGTGGTCTCGTCGTGCCCGACGCCCAGGTGCTCGACCAGGGTGTCGTAGACCTCCTGGCCACCGAGCACGTTGCACATCGTGTTGGTGCAGACGCTGACCAGGTAGTCACCGGTGGGCCGGCGCTTGTACATGGTGTAGAAGGTGGCCACCGCGCCGACCTGGGCCTTGTTCAGCCCCAGCACCTCGGCACAGAACGTCACCCCGGCCGGGGAGACGTAACCCTCCTCGGCCTGCACCAGGTGCAGCAGCGGCAGCAGCGCCGAGCGGGACCGGTCGGCCGGGTAGCGGGCGATGATCTCCCGCGCCCGGGCCCGGGTCTCTTCAGTAAACGTCGTCATCGGTCACAACCACCCATCACGGGGTCCAGCGAGGCGCCGCCGGCGATCACATCGGCGATCAGGCCGCCCTCGGCCATCGCCGGGAGGGCCTGGAGGTTGACGAAGCTCGGCTCCCGGTAGTGCACCCGGTACGGCCGGGTGCCGCCGTCGGAGACCGCGTGCACGCCCAACTCGCCCCGGGGCGACTCGATACCGACGTACACCTGGCCCGGTGGGACCCGGAAGCCCTCGGTGACCAGCTTGAAGTGGTGGATCAGCGACTCCATCGACTGACCCATGATCTTGGCGACGTGCTCCAGCGAGTTGCCCATGCCGTCCACGCCGATGGCCAGCTGCGCCGGCCAGGCGATCTTGCGGTCGGCCACCATCACCGGGCCCGGCTGCAACCGGTCCAGCGCCTGCTCGACCAGCTTGAGCGACTCCCGGATCTCGGCGAGCCGGACCAGGTAGCGGCCCCAGACGTCGCCGTCCGGGTGGGTCGGCACGTCGAACTCGTAGCTCTCGTAGCCGCAGTACGGCATGGTCTTGCGCAGGTCCCAGCCGAGGCCGGCGGAGCGCAGCACCGGGCCGGTCACGCCGAGCGCGAGGCAGGCGGTCGCGTCGAGCACCGCGACGCCCTGGGTCCGCTCGGTCCAGATCGGCTGACCGGAGAGCAGGTCCTCGTACTCCTTGAGCTTCTTCGGCATCATCGTGAGGAAGTCGCGGATCTTGACGATCGCCGCGTCCGGCACGTCCTGTGCCACCCCGCCCGGCCGGACGTACGCGTGGTTCATCCGCAGGCCGGTGATGGTCTCGAAGATGTCGAGGATGTACTCCCGCTCGCGGAAGCCGTACAGCATGATGGAGATCGCGCCCAGCTCCATGCCGGTGGTGGCCAGCCAGACCAGGTGCGAGGAGATCCGGTTCAGCTCCATCATCAGGACCCGGATCGTGGTGGCCCGCTCGGTGATGTCGTCGGTGATGCCGAGCAGCTTCTCCACCGCGAGGCTGTACGCCGTCTCGTTGAAGATCGGGGCGAGGTAATCCATCCGGGTCACGAACGTCGAGCCCTGCACCCAGTTGCGGTATTCGAGGTTCTTCTCGATGCCGGTGTGCAGGTAGCCGACGACCGAGCGGGCCTCGCGGACCGTCTCGCCCTCCAGCTCCAGGATCAGCCGGAGCACGCCGTGCGTCGACGGGTGCTGCGGGCCCATGTTCACGACGATCCGCTCGTCGTTGATCGGGTCGGTGCCGGAGACGACCTGGTCCCAGTCCCCACCGGTGACGGTGAAGACCCGCCCCTCGGTGGTCTCCCGTTCGGCCGCGTAGTTGGACGTGGTCACTGGTACGACCTCCTACGGTCCGGCGGCGGGATCTCCGCGCCCTTGTACTCGACGGGGACCCCGCCGAGCGGGTAGTCCTTGCGCTGCGGGTGGCCCTCCCAGTCGTCCGGCATCAGGATCCGGGTCAGGTTGGGGTGGCCGTCGAAGACGACACCGAACATGTCGTACGCCTCGCGCTCCTGCCAGTCGGCCGTCGGGTAGACGGCGGTGACGCTGGGCAGGTGCGGGTCCTCGACGGAGACGGCCGCCTCCAGCCGGACCCGACGCCGGTAGGTCATCGAGGTGAGCAGGTAGACCACGTGCAGCCGGCGCTCGTCTGCGCCGAGGTAGTCCACTCCGGACACCGAGGAGCACAGCTCGAAGCGCAGCGCCAGATCGTCCCGCATCACCTGGCAGACCTCGGCGATCCGCTCCGGGCGCACGTGCAGGGTCAGCTCGCCCCGGTCGACGACGACCTTCTCGATCGCGTCGGCGAAGTGCGGGTACGCCTCCTCCAGCGCGTCGCGCACCTCGTCGAAGTAGCCCCCGTAGGGTCGGGGGGCCTCCTCGATCGGGGTACGTCTCCGGACCAGGCCGCCGTAGCCGGAGACGTCGCCGCTGCCCTGCATGCCGAACATGCCCTGCCCGGCAGGGCTGGACGGCGGCAGTTCGGCGGGAGCGCCGCTGGTCGCACCGGCCGGGGTGACCGGCACCGGCACCCCGCCGTCGTTCTTCCTGTCGTTCGGCGCGGTCACCGTGCCTGCCCTCCGTTCACCACTGCGGGGCTGCGCTGCGCCGCGTTCACTTGGGACCAGCCTGGGTCTGGAGGTGGTTCTGGGCGTTCATCCAGTTCTCGATCCGCAGCTGCTCCTCGCGCCCCTCGCGGACCGCCTTCGTCCACTCGGCACGGCGGGCCTTGTCGTTGCGGTACGACGAGGGCATCGAGCCGTACGGCACCACGGGCACGTCACCGCGCTCCAGGCGGGCCGCCTGCATCTTGCGGCCGTTCGGACCGAGCGGCTCGTACATGATCTTCTCGCGGAGCTTGAGGATCGCGTCGATGAGCATCTCGGGGCGGGGCGGGCAGCCCGGCAGGTACATGTCGACCGGGACGATGTGGTCGACGCCCTGGACGATCGCGTAGTTGTTGAACATGCCGCCGCTGCTGGCGCAGACGCCCATGGAGAGCACCCAGCGGGGCTCGGCCATCTGGTCGTAGATCTGGCGCAGCACGGGGGCCATCTTCTGGCTGACCCGGCCGGCCACGATCATCAGGTCGGCCTGGCGCGGCGAGGCCCGGAAGACCTCCATGCCCCAGCGGCCCATGTCATAGTGCGGACCACCGGCCGCCATCATCTCGATGGCGCAGCAGGCCAGGCCGAAGGTGGCGCCCCAGACGGACGACTTCCGCGACCAGTTGACCAGCTTCTCCACGGAGGTGAGCAGGACGCCGGCGGGGAGTTTCTCCTCGATGCCCATCTGACGTTCCTCCCTCAGTCCCAGTCCAGCCCGCCGCGCCGCCACACATAGGCGTACGCGACGAAGACCGCGACGATGAACAGGACCATCTCCACGAAGCCGAAGATCGGCAGGGCGTCGAAGGAGACCGCCCAGGGGTAGAGGAAGATGATCTCGATGTCGAAGACGATGAAGAGCATCGCCGTCAGGTAGAACTTGATCGGGAACCGTCCGCCGCCCACGGGCTGCGGGCTGGGCTCGATCCCACACTCGTATGCCTCGAGCTTGGCCTTGTTGTAGCGCCGGGGACCGGCGAAGCGGGCGGCGGCCACGGAGAACAGCGAGAACGCCGCGGCGAGGGCGAACAGCCCGATGATCGGTGCGTAAGGCGAGAGCGACATCTTTTCTCCTGCTCGTCCTTCCCCTGCCCCAGGTGCTTGACAAAATTCACACTATTCACGTCCACCGTGACTGCCGTCAGCGGGGGTCGATCTCTTGTCCCGTCCGGGACCGTCGTTGGCCTCGGACGGGTCGGTCTAGACGGCCGGAGCCGCCTTCGTCATCGCGTTGATGACCCGGTCCATCGCGTCCCCGCCGCGCGGGTCGGTCAGGTTGGCCAGCAGCTTGAGGACGAAGCGCATCAGCAGCGGGTGCGGCATGCCGTGCTTGGTCGCCATCCGCATCACCTCGGGCCGGCCGATCAGCTTGACGAAGATCCCGCCGAGCCGGTAGTAGCCGCCGAACCGGGCCTTCAGCTCCTGCGGGTACGCGGTCAGCGCCCGCTCCCGCTCCGGGCCGGCCGGCCGGGCCAGCGCCTGCACGATAACCTCGGCGGCCAGTTCGCCGGACTCCATCGCGTACGCGATGCCCTCGCCGTTGAACGGGTTGACCATGCCGCCGGAGTCGCCGACCAGCAGGACCCCCCGGGTGTAGTGCGGCACCCGGTTGAAGCCCATCGGCAGCGCCGCGCCGAGGATCGGGCCGTCGGCGTTCGCCTCGTCGGTCATCCCCCAGTCCGCCGGGGTGTTGGCCAGCCAGTCGGTGAGCAGCCGCCGGTAGTTCGTCTTGCCGAACGCGGAGGAGGAGTTGAGCACGCCGAGGCCGACGTTGACCCGGCCGTCGCCCAGGCCGAATATCCAGCCGTAGCCGGGCAGCAGCGCGTCGCTGTCCTTGCTGCGCAGCTCCAGCCAGGATTCCAGGTAGTCGTCGTCGTGCTTGGCCGGCGAGTGGTAGTAGCGGCGGACGGCCACCCCGATCGGCCGGTCCTCCCGCTTGGCCAGGCCGAGAGCGAGCGGGAACCGGCCGGAGACGCCGTCGGCGGCGACCACCAGCGGGGCGTGGAAGGTGGCGGGTGCCCGGTCCGGGCCGACCTCGGCGGTCACCCCGACCACCCGGTCGTCGCCGTCGAGCACCGGGCCGATGACGTTGACGTTGGTCCGCAGCTCCGCGCCGGCCGCGACCGCGCGCTGAGCGAGCAGGTCGTCGAAGTCCAGCCGGGTCCGGACCAGGCCGTAGTTGGGGAAGCTGGCCAGGTCGGGCCAGTCCAGTTCGAGGCGTACCCCGCCGCCGATCACCCGCAGGCCCTTGTTGTGCAGCCAGCCGGCCTCGGGCGAGGTGTCCACGCCCATCCGGATGAGCTGCCGGGTCGCCCGGGGGGTGAGGCCGTCCCCGCACACCTTCTCGCGGGGGAACTCGGTCTTCTCCAACAGCAGCACGCGTACGCCGTGCCGCGCCAGGTGGTACGCCGTCGCCGATCCACCGGGACCAGCGCCCACCACGATCACGTCGGCGTCGTTCTCCACCGAAGTCATCTGCGCCTCCCTCCCGCACGCTCGTGAAATGCTTCACAAGCCGATCGGGTTGGAGTCTATGACCGTGGTTACCCCGCCGCCGGGTGAGGGGTACCTAACTTCTTGGAAACATGCGGGTCGGGGTCGGTTCGCCGCTCAGTTCCGGGCGGCGTCGAGCCCGGCGTCGGCCCGGATCGTCGCCGGCAGTTGGTCACGCAGCGCTCCGCCGGCCGCCCGGTCGAGTGCGCCGAGCACCTCGGCCACCACCTTTCGGACCTCGGCCGGATCCGCGCCGGCCAGCTCCCTGAGCTGGGCGACGAGCTCGATGGCGTCGTGGTCGGTGGTGCCCGGTGGGTCGCTCGGAGCTACTCCCGTCATGCAGGGGAGCATACGGGGCAAAGTAGACTTTAAGCGGACACTACTGAAAGTTGCCGTTCACCCACTGTCACCCGCGCACGGCCCGGTGCAGGGCCACCACCCCGCCGGTCAGGTTGCGCCACGCCACCCGGTCCCACCCGGCCGCGCCGATCCGCGCCGCCAGCGCCGCCTGGTCCGGCCAGGCCCGGATCGACTCGGCCAGATAGACGTACGCGTCGGGGTTGCTGGACACCGTCCGGGCCACCGCCGGCAACGACCGCATCAGATACGACAGGTAGACGGTACGGAAGGCCGGCTGCACCGGGCTGCTGAACTCGCAGACCACCAGCCGGCCGCCGGGCCGGGTCACCCGGGCCAGCTCCCGCAGCGCCGCATCGGTGTCGTTGACGTTGCGCAGGGCGAAGGAGATCGTCACCGCGTCGAAGGAGGCGTCGGCGAAGGGCAGCCGCAACGCGTCCCCGGCCAGCAGCGGCACCTCCGGCCGGACCCGCTTGCCGGCGTGCAGCATGCCCTGCGACAGATCCGCCCCCACCACGTACGCCCCGGAGCGGGCCAACTCCTGCGTCGACACGCCGGTGCCGGCACCCACGTCCAGCACCCGCTCCCCCGGGAGCAGCCCGAGCGCCGCCCGGGTGGCCCGCCGCCAGGACCGGTCCTGCCCGAAGGACAGCACCGTGTTCGTCAGGTCGTAACGGGCGGCCACCCCGTCGAACATCGCGGCGACCTCGTGCGGAGACTTGTCCAGGCCGGCGCGCTGGCCCTGCGGGGTACGACTCACCCCTCCACTCTGCCAGCCACCGCCCACCCGCCCGGCGCTGGGTCGCCACCCGCCCCGGCCGACCCCGTCACCTCGGACACCCCGGCCGGCACCGGCCCGCGTCACGTCACCCCGGGGCCGATCCGCCCGTCACGTCACCCCCCGGGGGGCCGGCCGTCCGGCGCATCCCCTCGGCGGCGGGTCTCCGGCGCGTCACCCCGGGTCGGGCCGGGCGGGTGACCCGGACGTGCGGCGGGCGGGGTGGATGACCACCCCGCCCGCTACGCCCTACCGCTCAGTGGTGCGACGACCCGCCGTCGTTCAGCTCCGCGGCTTCTCGTCGCCCGGGGTCACCAGCACGAGCCGACGCCGACGGGCGAGCATCAGCAGCGCCCCGCCCGCAAGCAGCACGACGGCACCGATGCCACCGATCAGGGTGGCCTGCGCGCCGGTCACCGGCAGACCGCCGTCGCCGCCACCCGTGCCGCCACTGGTGGTCGGGCTGGCGCTGGCGCTCGGGCTCGGCTGCCCGGTCGGGCTGGTGCTCGGGCTCGGCGACGGGCTCGGACCGGTGGTCAGGTCGACGAACACGTCGAACAGCGACTGGTTGTCGAGATCGTCGGACTCGGTGAAGGTCTTCCGCTGCGCCTTGCTGGCGACCTGCGGCTGCTCCTCCGGCGTGCCCTCGGCCTCGGTCAGGCCGGCGGCGAACAGGACGCCCGGGGTGAGCACCTTCTCGGTGACGTCCGCGCCGACCTTCACCCGCACGTCGGCGGTGTAGAACTCGCCCGGCCGCAGCACCGCGCCGGTGTCCTCGCAGTACGCCTGCGCGAAGCCGCCCAACTCCTGCTGCACGCAGCCCTCGGGCACCTCGACGAAGCTCACCCCGGCCGGCAGGAAGATGCCGTACGCGATGCCGGTGGCCCGGCGGCTGCCGCCGTTGTAGACCGCCCAGTCCAGCGGGGCGGTCCCGCCCGGCTTGACCCCGGTCAGTCCGCTCTCGCCGGCCTCGTCGCCGTCGACCACCACGTCGGCGTAGACGTCCTGCACCCAGGTGGTCAGGTCGTAGCCGGGCTTGACGACCATGATGTCGTGGTCGACCGAGTCCGAGGTGGCGTTGGGCGCACTGACGGTCACCTTCAGCACGCCTCCCTTGCCGCGCGTGTCGGTGCCGAACAGCGGGATGCCGAACTCCTCGGTGGTCCCGCCGGCGATGTCGTCGGTGGTGCCACCCAGGTCGGACAGGGAGCAGGTGAAGGCGGTGCCGGTGACGGCACAGCCGTCCGGCACGAGCACCCCGACCTTGTTCGGCTTGAGGCCCGCGGTCTCGACGGTGACCTTCACGTCCTTGGCGTCGACCGTGCCGCGGAGGTTCTGGACGGAGAACTTGAACGGCTTGGCCTTGGCCTCCTTGACCCCCAGCGCCAGCTGGGAGCTGAGCGGGACGAGGTCGAGCTTCGCCTGGTCGGCGGCGGTGGCCGGGGCGGCGACGGTGGCCAGGCCACCGACGGCGAGCAAAGCCACGGCGCCGACGCGGGCCAGGGCCGAGCGGTGGAACAGAGTCATCGATCCCCCGGGGGGCTAGGGACTGCTGGGAAAGGTGGGGCTGATGTGGCGAACCGAGCGGACGTTATCCGAGATCGACGCCGGTACGCCAGCCGTGACGTGCGTTTTTGTCCCAGACGGGCCCGAACGGATGAGGAGCGGGGGCGGGATGGTCACCCATCCCGCCCCCGTTTTATATGAACGGCCCTCCCGGGCCGATGGAGGACGTACGAAGTGTGTCCGGGCCTCCCACGCGGGAGACGAAGGTACGTCGGGCGCACGTTAGCGGGCACTGTCGCGCCGCGCCAACCCCCGCGCCGGACCATCGCGACCTGGGCATCCGCCCAGCGGGCCGTGCCCCGCCGGAATTGCCGCGTCTTGTGGTGGCTGATCCCCCGCCGCCTCCGCCGAACGGCGACCACGAATAGCCCCCGGGCCGACCACCGAACCCGATCAGCCAGTCACCCCGGCGACCCAATCAGTGACTCTGAGCGACAATCAGCGTGCTCCGGCCATCGCCGCCGCACCCGGGGGCGACCCGGCGGGCCTGGACGAGTGGCCGAGAGCGCCGTCGGCCGGTGACCGGGCGGGGCCTGGACGAGCGGCAGGGACCGCCGCCGGGCCCGGCCGGTGACTCAGCGGGCCTCGACGAGCGGCAGGGAACGGCCGGCACCGCCGCCGGGCATGGCGATCGAGGAGAAGTGCGACACCACCCGGTCGTCGGTCGGGTCGTCGGCCGGGGTGTGGTGCACCGCCAGCCGGCGGTAGAGGGTGTCGCGCTGGGCCGGAATCCGGTCGGCCGAGCGGATCATGCCGATCAGCTCGTGCAGGTTGGACCGGTGCCGCGCGCCGGCCGAGGAGATGACGTTCTCCTCCAGCATGATCGAACCGAGGTCGTCCACCCCCATGTGCAGGGCGAGCTGACCGACGTCCTTGCCGGTGGTCAGCCAGGACGCCTGCAGGTGCGGCACGGTCTCGAAGAAGAGCCGGGCCACCGCCACCAGCCGCAGGTATTCCAGCGTGGTGGCCTGGGTGCGACCCTTCAGGTGGTTGTTCTCCGGCTGGTACGTCCACGGGATGAACGCCCGGAACCCCCGGGTACGGTCCTGCACGTCGCGGATCATCCGCAGGTGCTCGATCCGCTCGGCGTTGGTCTCGCCGGTGCCCATCATCATCGTCGCGGTGGACTCCAGGCCCTGCCGGTGGGCCAGCTCCATGACCTCCAGCCAGCGCGCGCCGGACTCCTTCAGCGGGGCGATCGCCTTCCGCGGCCGGTCCGGGAGCATCTCGGCCCCGGCCCCGGCGATCGAGTCCAGCCCGGCCGTCTTGATCCGGGCGATGGCCTCGTCCAGGCTCACCTGGGAGACCTTCGCCATGTGCAGGATCTCGCTCGGCCCGATGGAGTGGATGACCAGCTGCGGGTACGCCTTCTTGACCGAGGAGAACAGCTCCTCGTAGTAATCCACCCCGTAGTCCGGGTGGTGGCCGCCCTGGAGCATGACCTGGGTGGCGCCCAGCTCGACCGCCTCGCCGCAGCGACGCAGGATCTCCTCGGTCGGGTGGGTCCACCCCTCGGCGTGCTTGGGCGCGCGGTAGAACGCGCAGAACTTGCACGCCGTCACGCAGACGTTGGTGTAGTTGATGTTGCGGTCGATCAGGTAGGTGACGATGTTGTCCGGGTAGCGCCGCCGGCGTACCGCGTCCGCCGCCTCGCCCAACGCGTGGAAGGGCGCCTCGGTGTAGAGCAGCAGCGCCTCCTCGGGCGTGATCCGCCCGCCGTCCGCGCCACGCTGCAGGATGTCGTCGATCTCCCGGTTCGCCGTCACGCCACCGAGCGTACGCCGACCTTCCGCCCTGGCCCCCAGTGGTGCGCCGACCCGTGACGCGCCCCGCACCACCAGCGTCGAGGGCTCGCCAAGCCCGATCGGGTCACCGACAACGAAGGCGGCCGCCGCGACATCCCACGCATGATGCCTGAATAATTCAAGTATCATGCCGGAATGATTATATGATTAACCCATGTTGTATTCGACGCCCACGTTGACGGGCGCGGACGAGCGCGTCCTCGCCGAGGTGGAGGCGATGCGGGAGGCCCTTCGCTACCAGGTCGCCGAGCCACGCCGGTGGAGCGGACACCTGCGGAGGTCCCTGATCGCCCACGCGATCCAGGGGTCCAACTCGATCGAGGGTTACCAGGTCGGGCTGGACGATGCCGTCGCCGCCGTGACCGGTGTAGACCCGATGGAAACCAGTCCGGGAACCTGGGACGTCATCACCGGCTACCGCGACGCACTCACCTACGTGCGACAACTGGGCCAGTCCCGGGAGTTCGCCTGGCAACACATGCTCCTCAACGCCCTGCATTTCATGATGATGCGACACGAACTGACCAAATGGCCCGGACGGTATCGACCCGGGGACAGCTATGTCGATGAAGCCAACACCGGCCGGCGCGTCTACACCGGGCCGGACGCCGACGAGGTGCCGTCCCTGGTCTCCGAGCTGATCGACTGGCTCGGCGGTGCGGAACCCGACATCCCCCTCCTCGTCCGCGCGTCGATGGCACACCTGAACCTGGTCAAGATCCATCCTTGGCGCGACGGGAACGGCCGGATGTCGCGGTGCCTGCACACTCTGGTGCTTGCCCGCGACGGCGTGCTCGCGCCCGAGTTCTCCTCGATCGAGGAGTGGCTCGGTGCCGGCCGGAACACCTACGCCTACTACGACGTGCTGGCCGAAGTGGGCGGCTCAACCTGGCAACCCGCGAACGACACCGGCCCGTGGATCCGATTCTGCCTGAGCGCGCACCACCAACAGGCACAGTTGGTCCGGCAACGTATCGACCAGGCCGCCCGGCTCTGGGAACTGCTCGACAACCGGGTACGCCAGGACGGGCTGCCCGAACGCGTGGTCAGCGCCCTGCAACTCGCGGCAACCGGCGGCAGGGTGCGCCGGACCGTCTATCAGCAGGACGAGTCCCTCACCGACGACCAAGCCGTCCGTGACCTCCGAGCACTGCTGCGATCGGGCCTGTTGGAACAACGCGGTCAGACCCGGGGTAGGTACTACGTCGCCTCGACCGCGCTGCGTGAGCACGCCACCCCGGCCCTACGCCCCACGGAGATCATCGACCCGTACGACCGACTCCGGTAGGGCCGGTGCTTCCACGTACCCCTGACTGGCTGCTCACAGGCCGCCATCCGCCACGACCGGCTGTCGAAGGCCAGCACCTGTCCGGGCGGCGCCTTGGCGTAGAGCAACAGCGCTTCCTCAGGCGTGATCCGCCCTCCGCACCGCGTTGCCGGATGTCGTCGATCTCCAGGAGAACTCGGCAACGGCGCAGGACGGAAGGAACGCGCATGATCGTGCTGCCAGGACTGTGCCTGCTCGGCCGTGTCGCGCTGCTGACCCAACGATCAGGACGCCGGAAGACCGGCCTTCAGACCCCGGAGCGCGCCGGCGGGTCGGCGACGAAGGCGGCCCAGGACCGCCGGTCGAAGGCCAGCACCGGACCGGACCGATCCTTGGAGTCCCGCACCCCCACCACATGCGCCACCGCAGCCACCTCGACACAGTTGGTGTCGGAGCCGCTGCGGGTCGACTTGCGCCACGTGGCCTCCGACAACTCTGCGATCACCATCTGCGGCTCACTCCCGCTCGTGCTCCACCGCGACCTGGGCTATCAACTTCACCGATTCGACCGGGCTCAACGCTGACCTCGCCAGGGTATCCGCCTCCCGACGGAACACGTCCACCTGATCGGGCTTCTCCAGGAAGATGCTGGAGATCCTGTGCTCCAGGTGCACCACCGGCGGGAGCCGGTCGAAGTCGAACAGGACGAACGCTCCATCCAACCCGGAGTGTCCGCCGCACGCAAGCGGGACCACCTGAAGGGTCAGATTCGGCCGATCGGCCATCTCGATCAGGTGGTGGAGCTGCCGGGCCATCAGACGGCGACCGCCGAGTGGCCGACGGAGCACCATCTCGTCGATGACCAGACTCAGCTCCGGCGGCTCGTCCCGGGCCAGGATCGCCTGCCGGCCCAGCCGGGCCGCGACCCGCGCCTGGGCGTCCGCCGGGGCCACCCCACACGCCTTCATCAGGGCGCTGGTGTACTCCGGCAACTGGAGCAGGCCCGGCACCAGCAACGGCTCCCAGCCCACGATCCGGGTCGCCTCGGCCTCGAACCGGATGAAGGTACGCGACCACGGGGTCAGGCCGACCGAGTGCGTCTCCCACCAGCCCGGCTCCCGGCCGCGTCTGGCCATGTCGAGCAACCGCTTGCGCTCCTCGCCGACGACACCGTAGATGGCCAGCAGCGCGGCGATCTCCTCCAGCCGGATGCCCTGCTGGCCGGTCTCGATCCGGGAGAGCTTCGACGGCTGCCAGCCGAGTTGGGTCGCCACCCCCGAGCCGGTCAGGCGTCTGGCCCGCCGCATCTGCCGCAGCTCGCCACCCAGCCCACGGCCCACCACGGTCGGCGCGCTCTGCTTCGCCACCAGGACTCCCCACCGATCGCTATTGACAGCTCACCCTATGCAACCCCACCATAATCGCAAATTGCTATTCGATCCAAGTCTTGCTCAGAAGATGAAGGAGCGTCGAAGTGACTGCCTCGAACACCGTCCGCCCCTCACCCGCCTGGTTACGGCCGTACGACCCGGACGACTCGCCCGGTCCCATCCCGTCCGTGGTCGAGCGGTTCCGGCGGCGCAGGCGCGACGAGCCGGAGCCGCCGAGCGAGGCCGAGCGGGAGGCCGCCCGCTACACGGTGGTGCTGGTGTCACCCGACGCGGCGCAGGCGCTCGGTGACGACCGGGGCGAGGTCGGGCTGCACCTGTTCCGCGACGAGGACTGGGACGGCAGTCCGGGGCACCTGGACGATGCGGTCCAGCTGATCGAGGAGGCTTGCGGCGAGCCGGTCGCCCTGACGGAGCACCACTCCGACCTCACCTACTGGACCGCACACCTACGCGAGGGCGACTGACCACCCCACACGCCGCCATGCCTACCGGCCGCCTGTGGGAACTGCTCGACGGCCGGACACGCCGGGCAGGGCTTCCCGAGCGCGTGGTCAGCGCCCTGCACCTCGCGACGACCTCACCGAGCCCTAGCGGCACTGACAGGGTGTCGGTGGTCGGGGCGGGTCAGCGCAGGGTGAGGCCGCTGGCGGGGAAGTCGTACCAGGACAGCTCGAAGGGCGAGCCGGCCTGCGGCGCCACCGGGAACACGGCCCAACTGGTCAGCTCGCGGCCGGGTGCGAGGTCGAACGACTCACCGGGCCGGGTGGTGGAGCAGTAGGTGCTCTCCGGGCGCACAGTCTTGCCGCCGGCCAGGGTGAGCTGCACCAACTCGCGGTCCTCGGCGACGGTCGGGCAGTTCAGCGTCCACGGGCTCACCGAGCTGTTGCGGTACCGCAGGTTCAGCCGCAGCTTGCTCCCGGTGACCTCGGCACTGACCACGGTGACCGTCATCGACGACTGGTCGTAGAGACCCCGGTCGAGCCGGTACGTCTGCGCTGGCCCGTCTCCCGACGAGCCGGACGGGCCCGTGGGAACGTCGGATGACGGCTGCGCCGGCGGCTCAGCCGGGGCGGCTCCCCCACTGGCCTCGGGGCCGCCCGTCTGCCGGCCGGCGTCCACGGTGCTGCCGGCATCCACGGTGCGGTCCGTCGCCGCGCTGTTGTTCCGGGTCGCCAGGTAGTTGCCGCCGACCGCGCCGACGACCGCCATGGCCGCCAGTACGACGACCAACGTGCCGACGTGTCTCTTTTCCATGATGCTCCTACCCCTGCCGGCGCTGCTGGCGTGACCGTAACACCGCCGGGCCAGTCGCCGTCGCGGGCGAACACGCCATGCCGCCGGACTCTCGGACCTCGACCTCCACCAGGGCGGAGGCGACCAGGGACCTGCCGGCGCGGTCGTTCCGCCAGTCGACGGTTCCTCGGTCTCCGCCACGCGACGAAGCGAAGTCCTGCACCCGCGGGACCGAAAGCCCGCCTACCCGTCGTAGTCGACGGTGAGGGTGTCGGTGACGGGGCTGGACTGGCAGGTCAGCACATAGCCGGCGGCCACCTCGTCCGGCTCCAGGGCATAGTTGCGGGCCATCGTCACCGCACCCGACACCACCTTCGCCCGGCAGGTCGAGCAGACCCCGCCCTTGCAGGCGTACGGCAGCTCGCCGCGCACCTTGAGCGCCGCGTCCAGCACCCGCTCGTCCCGGCCCATGGTGAACCGCGACGACCGGCCGTCCAGCATGATCGTCACCTCCGCGCCACCGGCCGCCGCGTCGGCCCGGCGGACCGGCTCCGGTGGGGCGTCGACGTGGAACAACTCGGTGTGCACCGCCGACTCCGGCCGCCCCCGGTCGGTCAGCACCGCCTTCGCGTCCAGCACCAGCTGGTAGGGGCCGCAGAGGAACCACTCGGAGATCGCGTCGCCGGGCACGATGGTGTCCAGCAGCCGACCCAGCCGGTCGGCGTCGATCCGACCGGACAGCAGCGGTGACTCGCCCGGCTCGCGGGACAGCACGTGCACCAGGTGCAGCCGGGTCGGGTAGCGGTCCTTCAGGTCGGCCAACTCCTCGGCGAACATCACCGTGTTGGCCGTACGGTTGCCGTACACCAGGGTGAAGGTGCTGGCCTGCTCGACGGCCAGGGCGGTCGCGACCAGCGCGAGCACCGGGGTGATGCCGGAACCGGCGACCACCGCGCCGTAGTGCCGCGCCCGCTCCGGCGCGAACGCGGTGGTGAAGTGCCCCAGCGGGGGCAGCACGTCGACGGTGTCGCCGTGCCGCAGCGCGCCGCAGGCGTAGCTGGAGAACGCGCCGCCGGGGATCTCCCGCACCCCGATCCGCAACCGGCCGTGCCGGGCCAACTCGTCGGGCGTCGAGCAGATCGAGTACGACCGCCGCACGTCCGCACCGGCGGCGACGTCCGCAGCCGGGCCGCCGGTCGGGTCGGCCACGGCACCGGCCGGCACGGCGGTGGTCGCACCGGCTGTCCCGGCTGCACCCGGTGCGGCGGGGGGCGCGGCTGCGGCGGGCAGGCGGACGGTCAGGTGCTGGCCGGCGGCGAAGGCGAACGTCGCCCGCAACTCATCGGGCACCGCGAAGGTGATCGCCACGGCGTCGTCGGTGAGCCGGTCGACGGCGCTGACCGCCAGCGGGTGGAAGGCCGGTCGGCGACGGACCGGGCGGGTGATGGTGACAGTCACAGCGCCTTCAGGTGGTCGAAGGGTTCGGAGCAGGAACGGCAGCGCCAGAGCGCCTTGCACGCGGTGGAACCGAACCGGCTGACCTGCTCGGTCTCCGGTGACCCGCAGCGCGGGCAGCGGACCGCCAGGGTCAGCGGCACGACGCCCGCCGAGCGACCCGGTGCCGGCCCACCGCCGACCGGCCCGACACGGGCCGCCGACACGGCCGACGCCGGCACACCACCGACCGAGCCGACCGGGGCCGGCGGGGCGATGCCGGCGGCGGCGAGTTTCGCCCGCCCCTCGGCGGAGATCCAGTCGGTGCTCCAGGCCGGGCTGAAGACGGTACGGACCTCGGCCCCGGGATGACCGGCGGCGGCGAGCGCCCGGCGGATGTCGGCCCGGATCACGTCCATCGCCGGGCAGCCGGTGTAGGTGGGGGTGATCGTGACGAGCACCCGGCCGGTGGTCGGGTCCTCGTCGACCGCCCGCAGGATGCCCAACTCGTCGATGGTGATCACCCGGATCTCCGGGTCCACCACCGCCGCCACGGCCGCCCTGGGGTCGGTCACCGGTGCCACCCCCGGCCCGGTCGGCTCACCACTGCGCCCCGGGATGCGCCCGGTGCAGCACCTGCATCTCGGCCAGCAGGAACGACAGGTGCTCGGTGTGGACGCCGTCCCGGCCACCGCCCGGCGTCCAGCCGGTCGCCGGCCGGGTCAGGGTGGCCTCGGCCAGCACCGGGGAGACCACCGCGTCGAAGTCGGCCCGCAGGGTGGCCGGGTCCACCGGCGCCGCCGGGTCCGCCGTGAACAGCTCGTGGTGGTACGGCCAGAGCTGGTCCACCGCAGCCTGGGCGCGACGGTGCGACTCGTCGGTGCCGTCGCCGAGCCGCTTCACCCACAGCGCGGAGTGGTCCAGGTGGTAGGCCGACTCCTTGCGGGCCTTCGCGCCGATCGCGGCGAGCCGCTCGTCGGCGCAGCCGGCCAGCGCGGTGTAGAGCGGCACCTGGTAGGCCGAGAGCAGCAGCAGCTTGACCATGCTCATCGCGAAGTCGCCGTTGGGCAGCTCGACCAGGAGACAGTTGCGGAACTCCCGGTCGTCGCGCAGGAACGCCAACGCGTCCTCGTCCCGGCCGGCGCCCTCCAGCTCACCCGCGTACGACAGCAGCAGGCGGGCCGCGCCGAGTTGGTCGAGGGCGATGTTGGCCAGCGCGATGTCCTCCTCCATCTCGGGCGCGCGGGTGGCCCACTCGCCGAGCCGCTGGGCGGCCACCAGCGCGTCGTCGCCGAGGGCGAGGGCGAACTCGAACGGGCCGTTCACAGGTGGTCCACCCCGTCCGGCACCTCGTAGAAGGTGGGATGGCGGTAGACCTTGTCGGCGGCCGGGTCGAAGAAGGAGTCCTTCTCGTCGGGGCTGGACGCGATGATCGCGCCGGCCGGCACCACCCAGATGGAGACCCCCTCCTGCCGGCGGGTGTAGAGGTCGCGGGCGTTGTGCAGGGCCAGCTCGGCGTCGGGGGCGTGCAGGCTGCCGACGTGGGTGTGTGACAGCCCACGTCGGGCCCGGACGAAGACCTCCCACAGCGGCGAGGTCACCGGGACCCGGGGTGGTTCGCTGGGCGCGCTCACGCGGCCACCTTCTCCCGCTGCGACTCGGCCCGCTGCTTCGCGGCGTACGCCGTGGCAGCCTCGCGTACCCACGCGCCGTCGGCGTGCGCGCGGCGGCGGTGTTCCATCCGCTGCCGGTTGCACGGGCCCTCCCCCTTGATCACCCGCATCAGCTCGTCGTAGTCCGGCTGGGTGAAGTCGTACGCCTGCCGCTCGTCGTTCCAGCGCAGGTCAGGGTCGGGGATGGTGAGGCCGAGGATCTCCGCCTGCTGCACGCACATGTCGACGAAGCGCTGCCGCAGCTCGTCGTTGGAGAACCGCTTGATCTTCCAGGCCATCGACTGCGCCGAGTGGGTGGAGTCACCGTCCGGCGGGCCGAACATCGCCAGCGACGGGTACCACCAGCGGTCGAGCGCGTCCTGTGCCATCGCCCGCTGCGCCGGGGTGCCGTGCGACAGGGTGTGCAGGATCTCGAAGCCCTGCCGCTGGTGGAACGACTCCTCCTTGCAGACCCGGATCATCGCCCGCGCGTACGGCCCGTAGGAGCAGCGGCAGAGCGGGACCTGGTTGACGATCGCCGCGCCGTCCACCAGCCAGCCGATCGCCCCCACGTCAGCCCAGGTGAGGGTGGGGTAGTTGAAGATCGAGCTGTACTTCTGCCGGCCGTCGAGCAGCAACTCCACCAACTCGTCCCGGCTGACGCCCAGGGTCTCGGCGGCGGCGTACAGGTAGAGGCCGTGACCGGCCTCGTCCTGCACCTTGGCCAGCAGGATGGCCTTGCGCTTGAGCGAGGGGGCCCGGCTGATCCAGTTCCCCTCCGGCTGCATGCCGATGATCTCCGAGTGGGCGTGCTGGGCGATCTGCCGGACCAGGGTCCGGCGGTAGGCGTCGGGCATCCAGTCGCGCGGTTCGATCTTCTGGTCGGCGTCGATCACGTCGGCGAAGTACGCCGCCGGATCCTCGCCGGGCGCGGGGGCAGCCTCCCGGGTGCGGGCCGCCGCCTCGCGCAGCGCCACCTCGGCGGCCTCGACCTGACCGAGCAGGCCACCACCGGGCGCGTCCTCCTCCGGGGCGAAGTCGTTGCCATACATTCGTCAAGTGTTACAGCTCGCTGCCCGTGACACCAGAGGGTGTAACAGGATTTGCGAAGCCCCTTCCGTTACCAGGCGAACACTCTCGGTCGACACCAGGGCACGCTTCCCGCTATGACTTGGGTCACTGATCAAAGATGAATGCTACAAAGCGCCGCATATCATGCCTTTATCTCGACTTACCGGCAGTTTGCCGTGCGTCGGATTCTGGCGCGTCGGCTGTCCGGACGTAGACTTCCCCGGTCACCACCGATCGGCTGCCGACGATCGCCACCCGAGACAGAGGCCATACCCCCCGGCCTCGGCGATCGAGCCGACACCCTCGGAAACAGCCGGTCCCCCCGGCCCTGACATCTGGAGTTCACCCACTCATGCGATCTCGCGTGATCATGGTGCTCGCCGTTCTGGCGGTACTGCTCGGCACCGGCCTGCTGGTGCCGGCCGCGTACGCCAAGCTCTCCGGCGACGACGCGACCGGCGGCATCGGCGGCGGCACGGCGGAGAAGGTGCCCGCCCCCGCGCCCACCGCGCCGCCGGCCCCCACCCTGGCCGCCGCTCCGGTCGCGGTGGACTTCAAGGGGGCGTTCTTCAGCTGGGCCCTGATGGACCGCAAGACCGGCGAGCTCTCGGGCTCGAGGAACATGACCTCGACCAGCTCCACCGAGTCGATGTTCAAGGTCTGGATCGTCGCCGACTACCTGCGCCAACTCGGCGACAAGGAGCCGCCGGCGGCGATGAAGAAGAACGCCAGCCTGGCCATCCGGGACAGCAACGACGACGCGGCCAACCGGGTCTACTCGGCGGCCGGCGGGTCGTACAAGCCCCTGCCGGGTGGCCAGCCCAGCCAGGTGCTCATTCGGGCGATCAGGATCTGCGGCCTCACCGACACCAAGCGCGGCAACGTCCCCGGTTACGAGGGCTGGTGGAGCTTCACCCGGATGTCCCCCCGCGACGCCACCCGACTCGGTGACTGCATCGCCGACGGCAAGGCCGCCGGCCCCAAGTGGACCAAGTGGGTGCTGAACGAGATGGCCCAGGTCCGGGGCAGCGTGACCAAGCAGCAGGCCCGCTCCGGCGGCGGCAGGTGGGGGGTCATCGACGGCCTGCCCGCCGAGATCAAGGCGCAGGGTCCGGTCGCCATGAAGAACGGCTGGACCGTCCTCAGCTACGACGGCAACTGGCACGTCAGCTGCCTCGCCGTCACCGACAAGTGGAGCCTCGCCGTGATGTTGCGATACCCCCGCTCGCGCGGACTGGCGTACGGTGCGAAGGTGTGCGCCAGCGTCGCCACCCAGTTGGTCACCCCGCAGCCCGGTGCCGCGCTCAAGGTGCCGCAGCAACCCGTCGGGAAGCTCTGATGGCGGGCAGCCGGCGGGGCAGGCGGCGCGGCCGGCACGACAACCAGCCGGTGAAGCTGGTCGCCGTGGCCGCGATCCTGATCGGTCTGGTGCTGGTCTCGCTGCGGTTGCTGCCCGGCTCGCCGCTGGAGTCCACCGCCGCCTCGCGCTGGGGTGACTCGTCCAGCGCGGCCCGCTCCGACTCGGCGGCCGACCGGCACGACCGCCCCACCCCCGCACCGTCCCCGACTCCCTCGCTGACGCCGCTGCCCTTCGCCGACCGGGACCTCGACCTCGACATCCGGGGCTGGTACGCCTGGAGCGTCCTGGACCGCCGGACCGGCAAGATCATCGGCTCGGACAACATGGGCGAGACCAGCACCACCGCCTCGCTGATCAAGTCGTGGATCGTCGCCGACTACCTGCGCCGGGCGGCCGAGGCGGGGCAGACCCCGAGCGACGCCAAGCTCGCCGACGCCACCAAGATCATCCGGGACAGCGACAACACCCGGGCCGAGCAGTTCTACAACGGCGTCGGCCGGTCCGCGTCGATCAAGCGGCTGATCTCGACCTGCAAGCTGACCGACAGCAGCGTGGCCGCCGACGGCGGCTGGAGCCGGACCAACCTCTCCCCCCGCGACGCCGCCCGGCTCGGCAACTGCATCGCCGACGGCCGCGCCGCCGGCCCCACCTGGACCAAGTGGCTGATCAACGAGATGAAGCTGGTCCGGGGCTCCGGTGACTTCGGCATCCGCAAGGCGTTCCCGGCGGCCGAGCAGAAGAAGATCGCCATCAAGAACGGCTGGATCGACCGGACCCGCGAGCAGGAGATGCACATCAACTGCCTGGCCATCGGCAGCACCTGGACGATGGGCGTGATGGTCCGCTACCCGATCAACCTGGGCTACGACTACGGCATGAAGAACTGCCAGAAGATCACCGAGGCCCTGCTCCAGCCCGCCACCTGAACCGGGTCGACCGACCCACGGTCGCTGCCGCTGATCGACTCCGGTTCGCTGAAGTAGCGGTATCCCCGATCGTGGATACCGCTATGGCGCCCCACAAGACCGTCAGGGCACGCCGGGTCGACGAGGGGCCGGGGCGGAGACCGTCGGCCTGGCCGGGAAGTCAGCCGGCGAAGAACTCCGGGCCGTCCTCGGGCAGGGCGGGGGCCTCGCCGGTCGCCGCCGCGCGGCGGGCGAACTCGCGCAGGCCGGCGACCTGCCGCGCACCCAGCGAGAAGTCGAGGGTACGGAAGTACGTGGCCAGGGTCGCCGCGTCGAACGGCTCCCACCGGGCCGCCGCCTCGGCCACCTGGTCCAACTCGGCCAGGCACAGGTCACGGGAGCGCAGGAACGCCTCGTGCACCTCCTTGACCAGGCCCGGATGGGCGGCGGCGAAGTCGCGGCGGACCGCCCAGACGGCGAAGACCATCGGCAGACCGGTCCACTCCCGCCACGCCTGACCGAGGTCGGTCACCTCCAACCCCCGACGGGGCGCCTCGTAGAGGGCGCGCAGCGCGACATCGCCGATGAGCACCCCGGCGTCGGCCTCCAGCAGCATCTGGGTCAGGTCCGGCGGGCAGCGGAAGTACTCGGGGTGGACGCCGTACCGGTCGGCGAGCAGGAGCTGGGCCAGGAGCACCCCGGTACGCGAGGTCGAGCCCAGGGCGACCCGCCCACCTTCCAGCTCCGCCAGCGGCCTGGTGGAGACCACGTTGACCGAGAGCACCGGCCCGTCGCTGCCCACCGCCAGGTCCGGCAGGAGCAGCAGTTCGTCGGCGTGCCGCAGGTATTCCACCTGGGAGATCGGGCCGATGTCCAGGTCACCGGCGATCAACGCGGCGCTGAGCCGGTCCGGCGAGTCCTTGTGCAGGTCGACGTCGAGCAGCGCGCCGGAGCGCATCAGCCCCCAGTAGATCGGCAGGCAGTTGAGGAACTGGATGTGCCCGACCCGGGGGCGTGCCACGCGCTCAGCCATGACCCGACCGTATCCTCGCCGGTCCCTCCCGGCTCACCGGGAGCCCCGGGGAGTGGCCAAGCCCGCACCGTCTCCCCTCGTCGGAGGGCCTGCCTCGACCGGCGGGCCCGCCCCCACCGCACCGACGTCCCCCGGCGTCGGCCCACCGTTCCCGGCCCGCGCCGGCCCCACGCCCCCGGCCGACACCGCCCCCGGGCCCCCGACCCGCGTCGGTTCGACGGTCCCCGACAGCGGTGGCCCGTCCCCGATCCACGTCGAGGTGAGCGGGTCGGGGCGGGAGCGACGCACCGCCCGGGTGACCACCGGCACGCACGCCAGCACCACCAGCAGACCGGCGATCCCGAAGGCGGCGATCAGCGGGCGCGATGGGAGCACCGCCAGCAACGCGCCGCCGATCAGATAGCCGGCCATCGAGCCGCCCTGGACGGCCGCGCCGATGACGGCGTACGCGCGGGCCCGCAGCGCCTCGGGTACCCGCCGGGCGGTCAGCACGTTGGTGAAGACGTTGTCACCGCCGTTGGCCGCGCCGCCGATCAGCCAGAGCGGCACCAGCAGCGCCGCCGTCGGCACGGTCGCGGCGAGCACCACCACCAGGCTGCACCCGGCGAGCGTGGCGAGCACCCCCTGGACGAGTGCACCGTCGTCGGTGAGCCGGCGGGCCACCCGCGCGGCCAGCCAACTGCCGGGCAGCATGCCGGCCATCCAGGCCGCCCCGACCAGGCCGTAGACGGTGGCCGAGGAGTCCAGCGTCTCCCGGATGAAGAACACCTCGACCACGTTGATGCCGCCGATGGCGGTGATCACCGCCGCCGTGCTGACCACCAGGGCGAGCATCAGCGGGTCCGCGCGCAGCCGCCAGGCCGGGGCGGGACCGGTGCCGACGGTCGCGGTCACCGTCCGTCGGCCACCCCGCCGGGTGCGCAGCAGCAGGCCCGCGCCGACCAGCGCCAGGTAACTGACGGCGTCCAACAGCAGCGGTACGCGGGTGCCGAACTCCCCGACCAGCAGCCCGGCGAGCACCGGCCCGGCGAGGGCACCGAGCGAGCCGGCGGTCTGGCTGACGGCGCTGGCCCGGGGCAGGTCGCCGGGGCGGACCATCGCCGGCAGCAGCGCCGCCAGGCAGGGCTGGGTGACGGCGAGCCCGCAGGCGAGCAGGGCGACCAGCCCGATGACGACCACCGGTTGCGTGGCGAAGGCGAGCAGGACGCAGATCACCGTCTGGATCGCCCCGACGGTGACCAGCAGGGTACGGCTGTCGACCCGGTCCGCGAGCCGACCGGCCAGCGGCGCGCACAGCACCAGCGGCAGGGTGGCCGCCAGCAGCAGCCCGGAGACGGCCAGGCCGCTCGCCCCGGCGGACTGGAGAGCCAGCGCCAGGGCGGTGGCGGCGAGGAAGTCCCCGCAGATGGTGGTGCCGCGGGCGGTCGCGGCGATCCAGACGTCGGACCAGCGCGACCCGTCAATCGTGAAGGACATACTTCGAAAATAATCCTTCACAACTGATCGAAGCAACCCCTATCCATGGTTGATCAACTCTTGGTCATCGATGTAGCGGTATTCGACGGCCCCGATACCGCTACATCAGCGACATGGCGAACCGAGCCAGGGCGGAGGCGGAGGCGGGTCTCTAGAGGGGGATCGTGCGGTACTGGGCCGCGACGGCACGGGCGTCGGACGGCGGGTCGGCCAACCGGTTCCGCTGCCGGTACGGCTCGAACAACGCCATCACCGCGTCGTTCAGCCCGGCCAGTTCCTCGGCGGTGAGCAGCAGCAACGAGTCACTGAACAGGGCACCGCGATACCACTCGGCGGGCTCGTCGGCAGCGTGCCGCAGCCACGTCCGCATCCGCTCGGCGTCCCGGGCCGAGTGCGCCTCGACCAGCGCCTGCTCGGCCGCCCGTGCCTCCGGGCCGGCCCCCTGCCCGGCCTCGACCAGCCAACTCTGGCTGAACGCGCGCCACACCCGTTCCCGCGCGTCGCCCCGGCTGGGTGCCTGCTCGACCAGGCCGAACTTCGCCAAGGCCCGCAGGTGGTAGCTGGTCGCGCTCGGCGACAGCCCGGTGATCTCGGCCAACTCGGTGGCCGTCCCGCCCTCCGCGCGCGTGCTCAGGTACTCCATGATCGCAATTCGGGCCGGATGGGCCAGCGCCCGCATCACCTGTGGGTCGCTGATCGTCATCCGGCGCGGCTCGGGGTGCGGCTCGGTCATGACCCCATGATCCCGCCTGCCCGGGACCCCGGCCAGCACCCGGTCGCCCCACCAGGGGCGGGCGTCCCCCTACCGGCGACGCAGCAGGGCGCGGGTGTCGATCTCGAACGGAAACGGGCGGTCACCGGTCAGCGCCTCGCCGCCTTTTGCCACCGCATGCTCGACGTGACCGGCCCGGACGGAGGAAATTGGGTGGAGCGGGAGGCTGGGCAGGGCGTACGCTGGTTGACCGCTCGACGGCCGTGGTGAGGTAGCACCGCAGCGGACGTCCCCACGCGCCAAGGACCTGTCCTGGATACGCGGGCGAGCCGATCGCGACCGCCAAAGAGGATCACCGTGCCCGCAACCGACGAACGCGGCAGGACACACCCCGAACCGGCACAGCCGGCACCCACCCGCCTCGAAACAGAACTCAGTACCGAGCAGGCCCACCTGGAGACCTCCCGGCTCGCCCTGCGGCGGATGCGGGAACGCGCCCAGTCGCTCTTCGCCACCGGCGACAAGGTCGCCGGGGACGCGTACACCGCCGAGCAGCTCGGCCGGCACCTGGCCCGGCGGGTCGCCGAACTGGCCGACGACCCGGCCACCGCGCTCTTCTTCGGCCGGCTGGACTTCGGCCCCACCGACCCCGAGCACGCCGGCCGGGGTTACCACGTCGGCCGGCGGCACGTCACCGACGAGCGGGGCGAGCCGCTGGTGCTGGACTGGCGGGCCCCGGTGTCCCGCGCGTTCTACCGGGCCAGCGCCCGCGACCCGCAGGGGATCGCCGTACGACGGCGGTTCGGGTTCAGCGCCGGGGCGCTGACCAGCTTCGAGGACGAGCACCTGGACCGGGGCGAGGAGCTGGGCACCGCCAGCCGGATCCTCACCGCCGAGATCGAACGTCCCCGGGTCGGGCCGATGCGGGACATCGTCGCCACCATCCAGCCCGAGCAGGACGAGCTGGTCCGGGCCGACCTGGCCGACTCGATCTGCGTCCAGGGTGCGCCGGGCACCGGCAAGACGGCGGTCGGGCTGCACCGCGCCGCGTACCTGCTCTATCTGCACCGGGAGCGGCTGCGCCGGGCCGGGGTGCTGATCGTCGGCCCGAACCGGGCGTTCCTGTCGTACATCGCGGCGGTGCTGCCCGCCCTCGGCGAGGTCGAGGTGGCCCAGGCCACCGTGGAGGACCTGGTCGCCCGGGTGCCCGTCCGGGCGGTCGACGACCCGGCGGTGGCCGCCCTCAAGCACGACCCCCGGATGGCCGGGGTGCTCCGGCGCGCGGCGGACGCCCTGATCACCGCGCCCACCGAACCGATCATGGTGTCGGACGGCTCGTTCCGCTGGCGGATCGGCCTGGACCCGCTGCACCGGGTGATCGAGGAGACCCGCCGGGAGGGCCTGCCGTACGACACCGGGCGGGAGCGGGTCCGGGCCCGGGTGGTCGGGTTGCTGCAACGCCAGGCCGAGGCCCGCCGGGCCGAGTCGCCGGGCGACGCCTGGCTGCGCCGGATGGGGAAGGCCCGCCCGGTGACCGCCTTCCTCGACGCGGCCTGGCCGGCGCTCACCCCGGAGGGGCTGGTGCACTCCGTGCTCGGCGATCCGGACGTCCTGGCCACCGCCGCCGACGGGCTGCTCACCGACGGGGAACAGGCCCTGTTGCGCGGCACGAAGCTGGGCCGGACGCCGAAGGCGACCCGGTGGACGGCCGCCGACACGGTGCTGATCGACGAGGCTGCCGGGCTGATCGAAAGGACCACCGGCTTCGGGCACGTGGTCGTCGACGAGGCGCAGGATCTCTCCCCGATGCAGTGCCGGGCCATCGCCCGCCGCAGCGAGCACGGCTCGATCACCCTGCTCGGCGACCTGGCCCAGGGCACCGCCCCGTGGGCGGCCACCGACTGGCGGGAATCCCTGGCCCACCTGGGCAAGCCGGACGCGGTGGTGGTGCCGCTGAGCGTCGGCTTCCGGGTGCCCGCCGTGGTGGTCGCGTTCGCCAACCGGTTGCTGCCGGCGCTGGCTGTCGACGTACCCCCGGCGGTGTCGTTGCGCCACGACGGCGCGCTCGACGTGCGTGCCGTGGCCGATCTGGCGGCGGCGACGGTGGCCGAGGTGCGCGCGGCGCTCGGGCACGACGGCTCGGTCGGGGTGATCGCCGCCGACGACGCGGTGGACGGGCTGCGCGCGGCGCTCGCCGCCGCCGGGGTGCCGACCGCGACCGCCGACGACGTGGCGGCCTCGGCGCGGGTCACCGTGGTCCCCGCGACCCTGGTCAAGGGCCTGGAGTACGACCACGTGGTGGTTGTGGAGCCGGCCGCGATCGTGGCCGCCGAGCAGCGTGGCCTGCACCGCCTCTATGTGGCGCTGACCCGGGCCGTGTCCGGGTTGTCGGTGCTGCACACCGCACCGCTGCCCGGCCCGCTGGCCGAGCCACCGGCGGCCTGACCCCGACCGGCGTCCCCTGACAGTGCCGGCGTCGGCGACGGCCCGCCCACCCGGACATCCTCCGCCGTGCCGGTCGGCCCGCCGTGCCGATCGGCCCGCAGCACTGCCACCGCACCGGTCGGCCCACCGCGCTGCCGCCGCGTCGGGGTGGGCAGCCGCTGTCCGGTGGCGGACCCGGCGTGCCAGCGGCTGGACTTTGTGTTTTAAAGTAGTTTGCATGACCACGGATGGCGACACCGCCCCGCTCGACGCCGCCGACGCGATGCGACTGATCCGCGAGCAACGGGCCAGCACCGCCCGACGGCTGGAACCCGACCCCCGGGTGCACTACTGGCCGTGGGGGTTCGCCTGGCTGATCGGCTTCGGGATCTACTTCCTGCGCTTCTCCCCCGACGGCCGGACGCTTGTCGCCATGCCCGCCTGGCTGCCGCTGACCCTGCTCTTCGTGCTGCTCGCCGCCGCGGCGGCGGTCTTCGGGGTGGGCAGCGCCCGCGCCTACCGGCACGTCGCCGGTGAGTCGGCCCGACGCGGCAGCTGGTACGGCGCATCCTGGGGGCTCGGGTTCCTGAGCCTGTCGCTGATCCTCGGCCGGGTCACCGACAGCCTGCCGCACGACCTCGCCGGGCTGCTCTGGTCGGCGCTGTCGGTGGCGCTGACCGGCGCGCTGCACATGGCCGGCGGCGCGATCTGGCTCGACCGCACGCTGTTCCGCCTCGGCGTCTGGCTCACCGCCGTCAACATCGTCGGGGTGCTCGCCGGCCCCGGCTGGCACGCCCTGGTGGTCTCGGTGGCCGGCGGCGGCGGGATGCTGGTGGCAGGTGCGCTCGCCCGGCAGCGCCACGGATGAGCGAACTGGACCCGGTCATCCACGCCCAGGCCCGGCTGCGGGTGGTGGTCACCCTGGCCACCCTCGCCGACGGCGACCGGATCACCTTTCCCCGCCTCCAGGAACTGCTCGCGATGACCCCCGGCAACCTCTCCGTCCACCTGCGCAAGCTGGAGGACGCCGGCTACGTCGAGATCGACAAGACCCACCGCGGACGCACCCCGACCACCCTGGTCCGGCTCAGCCGGCGCGGGCGGCGGGCGTTCGAGGAGTACACCGAGAACATCCGCGCCCTGCTCGACCCGCCCGCCCCCAGGGAGACCCGATGATCCTCGCCCACGCCGACCAGGCCACCCGCCGGTACGGCGACGTCCTTGCCCTCGACCGGGTCGACCTGACCGTCCACGCCGGCGAACTCGTCGGCCTACTCGGGCCCAACGGCGCCGGCAAGAGCACCCTGATCAACATGCTGGTCGGGCTGCGCCGGCCCACCGCCGGCCGGGTCGAGCTCTTCGGCGGCGACCCCCGCCAGCCGGCCGCCCGGCGGCAGCTCGGGGTCACCCCGCAGGAGACCGGCCTGCCCGGCACCCTCCGGGTCGGCGAGGTGATCGACTTCGTCGCCGCGCACTTCCCCGACCCGGTGCCCCGGGCCGAACTGCTCGACCGGTTCGGCCTCACCGACCAGGTGCGACGACAGACCGGCGGGCTCTCCGGCGGGCAACGGCGGCGGCTCGCCGTCGCGCTGGCGTTCGTCGGCCGGCCCCGGCTGGTCATCCTGGACGAGCCCACCACCGGGCTGGACGTCGAGGCCCGGCACACCCTGTGGGAGGCGATCCGGTCGTTCCACGCCGACGGCGGGACGGTGCTGCTGAGCAGCCACTACCTCGAAGAGGTGGAGGCGCTGGCGCAGCGGGTGGTGGTGCTCGGGCAGGGCCGGGTGCTCGCCGACGACACCGTCGATGCGATCCGGGGCATCGTCGGCGTCCGCCGGGTCAGCCTGACCGCCGACGACCTGCCCACGCTGCCCGGTGTGGTCGCCACCGAGCGCACCGACGGGCGGACCCACCTACTCACCACCGACGCCGACCAACTGGTCCGTGACCTGGTCACCGCCGGGGTCGCGTTCCGCGAACTGGAGGTCCGCCCCACCTCGCTGGAGGAGGCGTTCCTCGCCATCACCACCACCGGCACCGGCCCGGCCGGCACCACCACCAGCACCGCCACCGGGGCCGCCGCCGGCCCGGCCGGCGCCGCCCGGACCACCGCCACCAGCGCCGCCGCCGGCGGCCGACCCACCGCCTGAGGAGTCGACGCCGTGCCGCTCACCCTGG
The DNA here is from genome assembly GCF_900091525.1 of Micromonospora matsumotoense. Lineage (GTDB taxonomy): Bacteria > Actinomycetota > Actinomycetes > Mycobacteriales > Micromonosporaceae > Micromonospora > Micromonospora matsumotoensis. Next base: position 121,129 of record NZ_FMCU01000005.1, on the reverse strand, counting down.
TCCACGCCCGCTACCAGCTACTGGAGATCATCCGCATCCCGGTCGCCGTGGTCGGCAGCGCCTTCTTCCCCGCCGCCGCGATGCTCTTCTTCGTCGTCCCGTTCGCCGGGGACGACCCGACCGGCGCCACCTACGCCACCGCCGCGATGGTCACCTTCGCGGTGATGAGCGCCAACATCTTCCAGTACGGCATCGGCGTCGCCGAGGACCGCGACCAACCCTGGAACCCGTACACCCGCACCCTGCCCGCCGGGCCGGGACCCCGACTGGCCGGGCGGATCCTGGCCGGGCTGGTGCTGACCTACCTGTCGATGCTGCCCGTCGTGATCATCGCGACGGTCGCCACGGCCGCCCGGGTCACCCCGGTCGGGCTGCTGCTCGGCGCGCTCACCGTGGCGGTCGTGTCGGTGCCGTTCACCCTGCTGGGTCTCGCCATCGGCTACTCGCTGCCGAGCAAGGCGGCGATCGTGGTCGCGCAGGTCATCTTCTTCCCGCTGGCCTTCGGCGGCGGCCTGCTCTCCGCCCCCGGCGACGCCCCCGGCTTCATCCAGGTGATCGCGCCGTTCCTGCCCACCCGGGGGGCGGTCGAGCTGATGTGGGCGGCGGTCGGCGACTGGCGACCCGACCCGCTCGCCCTGACCATGCTCGGCGTCTGGATCGTGCTGCTCGCCGCGGTCTCCGGCTGGGCGTACCGGCGCGACGAGGGTCGCCGGTTCAGTTGACCTTTCGCCGGTTCGGCCCGGTGGCCGGCGACCGGTGCCACGATGCCGGCAGGGCGTCCCACCGGCACGCCCCCGCAGCCGAGAGGGGCCGACGTGAGCACCGTCGCCGCGGGCACGCCCTGCTGGACCGACCTGGCGACCCCCGACCTGGACGCCGCCCGGCGGTTCTACCCCGAACTGTTCGGCTGGACCGGCCGGATCGCGCCGGAACCCGAGGCCGCCGGCTACACCACCTTCCGCCGGGACGGCCGGGCGGTGGCGGGCGCCGGCCCACCGGCCGACCCGGACCAGGTGCCGGTCTGGTCGACGTACGTGGCGACCGACGACGCCGATCTGGTCACCACCCGGGTCGAGGCAGCCGGCGGGCAGGTGCTGGTCGCCCCGTTCGACGTACTCGACGCCGGCCGGATGGCGGTCTTCACCGACCCGGCCGGCGCGGTGTTCAGCGTCTGGCAGCCCATGCGGATGCCCGGGGCGGAGTTGCGCGACGCTCCCGGGGCGATGTGCTGGAACGAGTTGGTCAGCCCGGACCCGGAGGGTGCGGTGCTCTTCTACGAGCTGGTCTTCGGCTGGCATCCCCAGGAGCAGTCCAGTGCCGGGCCCGGCTACACCGGCTGGCGGTGCGGGACACGGATCGTGGCCGGAATGCTGCCGACGCCCGGCGGCGACCCGCCTACCGACCGGCCCGCGTACTGGTCGGTGTTCTTCGCGGTGGCCGACGTGGACGCGACCGCCGCCCGCGCCACCACCCTCGGCGGCACCATCCTCACCCCACCCCGGGACACCCTCCTGGGCCGCCGCACCACCCTCCGCGACCCCCAGGGCGCCCGCTTCTCCCTGCTCCAGACGGGTGCTGCCGGACAGCGGTGAGCTTCACGACCGTGGCGATTCGGGACGGATGGGGACCACCAGGGGGCCGCGGTCGCCGGGGATGACCCGGACCCGGGCCCGGTAGTGGCGGGACAGCAACTCCTCGGTGAGCACCTCGTCGGGCGGGCCCGCCGCGACGACCCGGCCGTCGGCGAGCAGCACCATCCGGTCGGCGTACTCACCGGCCACGGAGAGGTCGTGCATGGTGGCCAGCACGGTCAGGCCGTGCGCCCGGCGGAGCTGGTCCACCAACTCCAGCACCTCCTGCTGGTGGCCGATGTCCAACGCGCTGGTCGGCTCGTCCAGCAGCAGCAGGGTGGCACCCTGGGCCAGCGCCCGGGCCAGGAAGACCCGCTGGCGCTCCCCGCCGGAGAGGGTGGCCAGCTCCCGCCGGGGGAACCCGGTCAGATCCAACCGGTCGAGTACGTCGTGCACGGCGGCCAGGTCGGCCGCCGACTCCCGACCCAGCGGCGCGATGTACGGGGTCCGCCCCAGCAGGACGTAGTCGAACACCGACATGCCCGCCGGCACCACCGGGGACTGCGCCACCGTCGCCACCACCCGGGCCCGGTCGCGGCGACGCAGCGCGCCGGACGGCGTACCGAACAGCGAGACCGCGCCGGGGGCGGGCAGCAGGCCGCCGACGGCACGCAGCAGCGTCGACTTGCCGGCGCCGTTCGGCCCGATCACCGTGACCCACTCGCCCGGGGTGACCGTCAGGTCGACGCCGGCCAGGATCACCGCCCCACCCAGCCGCACGTGCAGCCCCCGCACCTCGACCGCCGGCACCCCCGCCTGTGGGGTCCGCAAACCCGGCTCACTCCTCGCGCTCACGGGGCCACCTCTGTTCGCGACTGCGGGGCTCGCAAACCCGGCTCACTCCTCGCGCTCACGGGAAGACCCGGCGGGCGGTGCGCAGGACCAGGACGAAGAACGGGCCGCCGAGCAGGGCGGTCACCACGCCGATCGGGATCTCGGCGGGGGCGGCGGCGGTCCGGGCGACCACGTCGGTCAGCGCCAGGAACGCCCCGCCGAAGAGCATCGACAGCGGCAGGATCACCCGGTAGCTCGACCCGGCCAGCAGCCGTACGGTGTGCGGCACGATGATCCCGACGAAGCCGATCAGCCCGGAGGCGGAGACGGCGGCGGCGGTGCCGAGTGAGGCGGCGGCGATCAGCAGGTAGCGGGAGCGCTGCGGGTGCAGGCCGAGGCTGGCCGCCTCGTCGTCGCCGACGGAGAGCACGTCGAGTTCCCGCCGGTGCAGCAGCACCACGACGGCGGTCAGCACGAAGTAGGGCAGGATCAGCCGGACGTCGCCCCAGCCGGCGGTGCCCAGCCGCCCGAGCAACCAGGAGTAGACCTGCTGGATGCTGTCGGAGTGCCGTTGCAGCAGGTACGTCTGCCCGGCGGCGAGGAACGCCGACACCGCCACCCCGGCCAGGATCAGGGTCGCCGGTGACCGGTCCCGTCCGCCGGCCGCCCCGAGCAGGTACGTCAGGGCGACCGCCCCGAGCGAACCGACGAACGCGGCGAGCGGGATGGTGACCGGCATCCCGGTCAGCGCCCCGCCCGCCCCGACGCCGCCCAGCGTGATCACGGCGGTCACCGCGAGCCCCGCGCCGGCCGCCACCCCCAGCAGGTACGGGTCGGCCAACGGGTTGCGGAACACACCCTGGTAGCAGCCGCCGGCCAGGGCGAGCAGACCACCGACGAGCAGGCCGAGCACCACCCGGGGCAGCCGCAGCTCGGTGACGATGGCGATCTCGCGTTCGGTCAGCCCGCTGTCCAGGCGTACCCCGGGCAGCAGGTTGAGCAGTTCGGCGGCGACGCTGCCGGGCGGCAGGCCGACCGGGCCGAGGGACACCCCGGCGACCAGGGCGACCAGCACGGCGAGCACCCCGGCGGCGAGCCAGCGCTTACGCAGCCCGGCCGGTCGGGGCGTACCGGCGGCGACCTTCGGGGTGCGGACCCACCCGGCGGCGGTCCGTCGACCCGGGGCGGACGCGGACCCGGCCGGCTCGGACCCGGCCGGCTCGGACCCGGCCGGGGAGATTGCGGCGGCGGCCGGGCCGGGGGCGGGCACGCCGGGCGGCCGGGGCGCGTCGGGCGTCCCGGCCGGGCCGGGGTCGGTGGAGCGCACGGTCACCGGTGGTGGACCGTCACGCCGGCACCTTGGCGGTGGCGTCGACGATCGACCGGAGCAGGTCGACCACGCGCGGCCCCCAGCGCGAGGCGACGTCGTCGTCGAGGGCGACGACCTGGTTGTTCTTGACGGCGGTGACGCCGGCCCAGCCGCTGCGGGCCTTGACCGTGTCGGCGCTCTGCTGGCAGCACTTCACGTCGGCCAGGAAGACGAAGTCCGGGTTCGCCTTGACGATGACCTCCTGGGAGAGCTGCGGGTAGCCGCCGTTCTTGCCGTCGGCGTCGGAGGCGTCGGCGATGTTCTCCAGACCGGCCAGCGCGTAGATCGAACCGATGAAGGTCTTGCTGGTCGCGCTGTACAGCTCCGGCCCCAGCTCGTGGTAGTAGGTCAGCTTGGTGGACCGCTGCGGCAGGTCCTTGGTGAGCTTGCCGATCTCGTCCTTCATCCGGGCGGTGACGTCGGCCGCCTCGGTCGGGTGGCCGGTGAGCGTGCCCAGGTCGGTGAGCTGCCGGTACGAGTCGTCGAGGGTGGCCGCCGCCGGGGTGAGCAGCACCGGGACCTTCAGCGCGGTGAGCTGGGCGACGATCTTGTTGGTGTCGTTGGCGAGCAGCACCAGGTCGGGGTTCTTGCCGGCGATCGCCTCGGCGTTGGGCTGGAAGCCGGACAGCTCGCTCTTGGGCGCGTCGGCCGGGTAGTTCGACTGGTCGTCGACGGCGGTGACCTGCTTGCCGGCCCCGATGGCGAAGAGCATCTCGGTCGCGGTGGGCGACAGCGAGATGATCTTCTCGGGCCGCTTGTCCAGGGTGAGGTTGCCCACCGTGGCCGGGAAGGCCGCCGCGCCGGAGCTGCTGCCGGCGGCGGGGGCGTCGTCGGAGGTCTTCTCGGCGCACGCGCCGAGGGCGAGGGCGGCCACCGCGAGGGTCGCGGCGAACAGCCGGGGGGTACGTCGGGACATCGGTCCTCCTGTCGGTCGAGGAGCGTGGTGCTTCGCCGACAGGGCCGCTGGCGTACCCGTCCACGAGGCGCCCTTCCTCGAGAGCGCGTGTCGCGACCGACCGCAGGCGACCTGGCTCGTCCCCACACACGACGACGCCGGCCACTCGGGCCGGGCGCCGGGTGGGTCCCCGGCGGGGCCGGGAACCACGGTGGGGCATCTCAGTTGCGGGACAGCGCCGGTTTCGCACCGGCTTCGCTGCGGGTCGATCGGGTGCCACGGTAGCGCACGACCAGCGAAGATCGTCTGGTCGGGCGGGGCGGGTGGGGTCCCGTCGGGGGCTTACAGGACCCCACCCGGAGTCACGTCCGACGGGTCAGCAGTAGGTGCTCTGCTTGTTGATGACCCGGTAGGGACAGTCGGCGTACTCCGACAGGAGCAGCACCGCCTCCTTGTTGCGGGAGGTCTGGGCGGGGATCACCTCGTCGGGCGGGTAGAAGCCGCCACCGGCCCCGGACGACCCGGGATACATCTCGAAGGTGTACGCCCAGATCTTGTGCGTCGCCCACATCCAGTCGAGGCTGTCGCCGTCGGTGATGTAGAGGTCGCTGGACTGCTCGGGGGTGTAGCCGTTGGTGGCCGCCATCCGCTGCCCGAGGGTGGCGAAGGTGTTGTACTGGTCGGCGGTCATCCCGCTGGGGGTGTTGGCCGTGGTGTAGCCGAACGGCCAGAGCACCAGCTGCGAGTAGGTGTGCCAGTCGATGTTGGCCTTGATCTGCTGCACCCCGCCGACGACCCGGCTGTTGACGAAGTCCCGCATCGCCTTGGTCTCCGGGGCGGAGAAGGCCGACGGCCCCCGGTAGGTGGTCGACGACGGCGAGCCGGACGAGCCACCGCAGCAGCCCCAGTTGTAGCCCCAGTTGCGGTTCAGGTCGGTGCCGACCGCCGCAGCGCCGCTGTTGGGCTGCCGGTTCTTGCGCCAGGACCGGTAGGAGCCGGTGGCAATGTCGTACTCGCTGCCGTCCGGGTTGACGGTGGGGACGATCCAGATCTCCCGGGAGTTGACGATGCTGGTGATCCGCGAGTCGCTGCCGTAGCTGTCGGTGAACAGGTTGAGCAGGTAGATCGCCATCTCGACGGTCAGGTGCTCGCGGGCGTGCTGCTGGGAGTTGAACAGGATCTCCGGTTCGGCCTCGTCGGTGCCGACGTTGTCCGAGATCTTCACCGCCATCAGGTCACGGCCCTCGTACGACCGACCGATGCTGATCTTGCGGGCGATGGCCGGGTGGTCGGCGACCACCTGGTTGACCACGGTCGTCAGCTCGGCGTAGTCGTGGTAGTTCGAGTCGGCCGGCGGGAAGGCGTAGGTGCCGGCCCCCTCGGCGGGAGCCGGTGTGGTCTCCCGCTCCAGCCGGAAACCGAGCCGGGTGATCGCGGCAGCCTCGGACCGGGTCGCCGAGACGTACAGCACGCCGTGTTCGGCGGAGTCGATGGCCGCGCCGGTGCGGGCGACGGCGTTGCGGTCGGCGAGGGTACGCGGGCCGAGCACCCGGTATTCGGCGGCGGCGGGCTCGGGGTCCGGGGCCGGGCGCGCGGAGACCGGCCCGGTGGCGACGGCGGTGAGGCCGAGGCCGGCGACGACGGCGAGCGCCAGGCGACGCCGGAAGGGGGAGGTGCGGAAGGCCATGGACATCCTCCTCGGGGTACGGGAGATCCCGTTGTGCGCCCACTTCACCAGGAGTCACATGGTCATATCAATATCCGTGACTATCTCCAACCATCCCGACCGGATCGTCACATCGGCAATGATTTTCTCATCCACAGGCTCTGGCGAAACTTCCTGCCGAGCGGGACAGTGAACGGCAACGATCCCCCACCCTGCGGAGTTGCCATGTCCAGCAGAGCACTGCGCGCGGTCGCCCTGGTCGGCGTCGCCACCCTCACCCTGCTCGCCAGCACCGCCCCCGTCCACGCCGGCGGCCCGTCACCCGCCGGGACGCCCCCACCCGCCGGGGACCGCCCACCCCCGGGCGGACACGACGAGCAGATCACCTTCCAGGAGTGGTCCCGGCACCCCGACTGGCGGGCCGGCACCCACCGGGGCACGTACGCCGCACCCGGGCACCGCGCCGGCCTCGCCATCGGCCGTCCGGCCGGCACCACCGAGTTCACCGACCCGCACACCGGCACCACCCGCACCTGGGAGTACGCCACCTGGACCTCGCCGCGCACCCCGATCGGCTTCGACGCCACCGAACTCGTCGCCTCCTGGAACGCCGACACCCCCGCCGGCACCTGGCTCCAGGTCGAACTCCAGGGCACCTACACCACCGACGACCACACCCCGTGGTACGTGATGGCCCGGTGGGCCGCCGGTGACCAGGACATCGCCCGGGCCACCCTGGACGGTCAGGGCGACCCCTGGTCGAACGTCTGGACCGACACCCTCGTCATCGACGACGCCGACGCCGGGGTGCTGCTGCGGTCGTACCAGCTGCGGCTCACCCTCTACCGCGCGCCCGGCCGGGCCGCCTCGCCCCGGGTCCGGATGCTCGGCGCGATGAGTTCGCACGTGCCGGACCGGTTCACCGTCGCACCGAGCCGGGGCGGCATCGCCTGGGGCACCGAGTTGCCGGTGCCGGCCCGCTCCCAGATGGTCCACCGGGGCAGCTACCCGGAGTGGGGCGGCGGCGGCCAGGTCTGGTGCAGCCCGACGTCCACCACGATGGTGCTGGAGTACTACGGCAAACTGCCGTCGGCGGCCGACCTGTCCTGGATCGACCCCGACCACCCCCACCCGCAGGTCGTCCACGCCGCCCGGATGACCTGGGACAACGAGTACGAGGGCGCGGGCAACTGGCCGTTCAACACCGCGTACGCGGCCAGCTTCCCCGGCATCGAGGCGCGGGTGACCCGGCTGCACTCGCTCGACGAGGCGGAACGGTTCATCCGGGCCGGCATCCCCGTGGTCACCTCGCAGTCCTTCCTCGACACCGAGCTGGACGGGTCGAACTACGGCACCTCCGGGCACCTCTTCGTGATCGTCGGCTTCACCGCCGACGGGGACGTGATCGTCAACGACCCGGCGTCGGCGTCCAACGCCGAGGTGCGCAACGTCTACCGGCGGGACCAGTTCGAGCAGATCTGGCTGCGGACCAAGCGCTACCGGGCCAACGGCACGGTGGCCGGCGGGTCGGGCGGCATCGCCTACCTGATCAAGCCGACCGACCGCCCGTGGCCGGTGGTCCCCGGCTCGACCAACTGGTGATCTCCTCCCCGACCGGCGTGATCCACTCCGGGAGGGGGCCGGCGTGATCCACTCCGGGGGCCGGCGTGATCCACTCCAGAGGGCCGAAGTAGCGGTATCACCGCGCCGCGGTACCGCTATGGGGCCGATCTGGAGTGGATCATGGCCGATCGGGTCGCGGGGCGGGCGCACGGCGCAGGGCGGGCGGGGTCAGGCGCGGGGCGAGCAACTGACGCGGGCGGACGCGGGGCGCGGGCGGACGGGGGTGCGCGGGGGTCAGTGGGGCCGGTCGCCCTCGGCGGGTTGGTCGTCGCCGGCCAGGGCGGAGCGGAGCCGCTCCTTCTCCGCGCGTCGCCGCTCGGCGGCGGCGGCCACCTCCTCGGCCATCTGGTCCCGCCAACCCCGGAGCAGGAAGAACGACGCGGCAGCGGAGAAGATCAACGCCACCATCAGCTTCAGGAAGAGGTTCATCCCGACCGGCCACAGCGCCGCCACGACCACCAGGAACAGCCCGATCCGGGCCAGCGTGTACTTGACCGCCGCGCTCACAGGACCATCCTCATCCGCGACCGCGGGGCCCGCACACCCCGCTCGCTGCTCGCGCTCACGTTGCCCACTCCTTGCTTCTGCGTCGGGACGCCCGCCGTCGGGTAGTTCAGCCCGTCCGCCGGGCCAGCCAGTGCACGCCCTGGAACCAGAGCACCGCGTACCCGAGGGCGAACGCGAGCGCGGCCAGGCCGCCGGTGAACAGCGGCGCGAGCCCGCCGGCGAGGCCCGCCACCAGCAGCCCGGCGAGCACCGCGAGCAGCGCGGCGGACAGCGCCGCGACCACCCGGGCCGCACCGAAGTCCCAGGCCCGGAAGTCGTCCCAGAACAGCCAGGCCGGCAGGATCACCGCGAGCCAGCCGTTGGTACGACCGAAGTCACCTGCGCCGGCCACCGCGAACGCCCAGTCGAAGAGCACCAGCGCCAGCAGGCCGATCAGCCAACCGGCCAGGCTCACCCCGAGCAGGTCACCCAGGGTCAGGATGCGCCCCTCGGCGTCCCGACGGGGAAACCCGCTGCGCTGCTGCGCGGTCGGCTGCTGTCCGGTCATGGTGTGACGAGCATACGGCCGGGTCAGGCCCAGACCTGCTGCGGCTCGGCACGCCGAGACGCCAGCGAGGGCGCCCGGTCGTACTCGCGGACCACGTTGTAGCGGGTGTCCCGCTCGACCGGCTGGAAACCGGCGTCCCAGATCAGGTGCAGCAGATCGTCCCGGTGCATGGTGTTCGGGGTGCCGTACGAGTCGGCGTCGTGGGTGATCTTGTATTCGACGACCGAGCCGTCCAGGTCGTCCACGCCGAAGTTGAGCGACAGCTGGGCCACCGACAGCCCGTGCATCACCCAGAAGTTCTTCACGTGCGGGACGTTGTCGAACAGCAGCCGGGAGACCGCGAACGTCTTCAACGACTCGGCCGGCGAGGCCATCGTGGTACGCGCCTGGATCCGGTTGCGGATCTTGCCGTCCGCCGAGTCGACGAAGTCGTGCTGGTAGCGCAGCGGGATGAAGACCGCGAACCCGCCGGTCTGATCCTGCAACTCGCGCAGCCGCAGCACGTGGTCGACCCGGTGCCGGGGCTCCTCGATGTGCCCGTACAGCATCGTCGCCGGGGTCTTCATGCCCTTGGCGTGGGCCAGCGCGTGGATCCGCGACCAGTCCTCCCAGTGGCAGGCGTGGTCGACGATGTGCTGGCGGACCTCCCAGTCGAAGATCTCCGCGCCGCCGCCGGTCAACGACTCCAGGCCGGCGTCCATCAGCTCGTCGAGGATCTCGTCGGCCGACAGGCCGCTGATCTTTTCGAACCACTGCACCTCGGTCGCGGTGAAGCACTTGAGCTTGACGTTCGGCAGCGCCGCCTTCAGCTCCCGCAGCACCTTCGGGTAGTAGCGCCAGGGCAGCGTGGGGTGCAGGCCGTTGACGATGTGCAGCTCGGTGAGCTGCTCGTCCTCCATCTCCTTGGCCTTGCGGACCGCCTCGTCGATACGCATCGTGTACGCGTCCTTCTCGCCCGGCTTGCGCTGGAAAGAGCAGTACGCACACGAGGCGGAACAGACGTTCGTCAGGTTGAGGTGCCGGTTGACGTTGAACATCACCCGCTCGCCGTTCAACTCGGTACGCCGGTGGTGGGCCAGTCGACCCAACCAGGTCAGGTCGTCGCTCTCGTAGAGGGCGATCCCGTCCGAGCGGGTCAGTCGCTCCCCCGCGTACACCTTCGCTTCGAGCTCACGCTTGAGTCCGGCGTCCATCGAAAAGCCACGTCCCTTCCACCTGCGGTCCGATCGAGCCTACGTCGGGCCACCGACGAGTCGGCAGGACGGGCACCGGCAGCGACGTACTTCACCCGCACTCCCAGGCTTCTCCAAGCCGGCTGCGCATCGACATCGTTGTCCCGGTGCGGTAAGACAGGAAGGGACGCGGCGCAAGCCGGCGGCGTCCCGGTCGCCGCGCCCACCCCGCGCGGCGCCATCACGCGGCACAGGGAGCGGAATGGTCGACAGCGGGCACGGGCGACGGCAGCGACGACGCAGGAGCCCGTTGGTCTCCCCGGTGCTGCGTCCGGCGCTCTGGTCGGCGCTGCTCGGCGCGGTCGCCGCGATGGTCCTGGCCACCCCGGCCTATGCCGAGCCGCCGCTGCCCAACACCGTCCCGGACACCGGCTCCCGGCCGGTGGCGACGGGCGGGGTGCAGCTGCCCGGCGCGGCGACGCCCGGCTACCCGGCCCTCGGTCAGCCCGGTTACCCGACCCTGCCGGTCGGCGGGCTCCCGACCAGCCCGCTGCTGTCCCAGATCGACGCCCTGACCGCGCAGAACGGTCAGCTCGCCGACCAGCTCCTCCAGTTACAGAAGCAGCGCGACGACGCGCGGGTCCAACTCACCGGCGTGCAGGGTGAGCTGACCCGGGCCCGGGGCGCGCTGACCGTGGCGGAGCAGCAGGCCAACGCCGTCGCCGCGAACGCCTTCAAGGCCGCCGCCGCCCTGCCGCCCGGCGAGCTGGCCCGTGACCTGCGCGGGCTGAGCGTCCTGCAGCGGGCCTCCCGGGGTGAGCAGGCCGACGACGAGACCACCGCGGCGGCCGGCGAGCTGTCCCGGGCCCGGACGGCCGAGCAGGTCGCCGCCCAGGCGGTCACCGCCGCCACGGACCGGGTCCGGCGGGCCGAGGAACAGTTCGCCGCGGTGCAGAAGGCGCTGCGGGACAACGACGCCAAGATCGCCAAGCTGCGGGCGGAAAACCAGGCCCAGCTCATCGCGCTGGAGAAGCAGCAGGAGGCCGCCGAGCAGAGGCTGGGTGCGGCGTACGTCGAGGGGCAGAGCAGCACCGGGCTGAACGCCAGTCCGCAGGCGCTCGCCGCCGTCCGGTACGCGCTGGCGCAGCTCGGCGACCCCTACCTCTGGGCGGCCGAGGGCCCGGACCGGTTCGACTGCTCGGGGCTGATGTGGGCCGCCTACCGGTCCGCCGGCTACTACGACCTGCCCCGGGTCGCCCGTGACCAGTACTACGCCACCCGCGGCCGGACGGTCTCCCAGGGTGCCCTGCTCCCCGGCGACCTGCTCTTCTTCGCCTCCGGCAGCAGCTGGACGACCATCCACCACGTCGCCATGTACATCGGTGGTGGGCGGATGGTGCAGGCCCCGCGCAGCGGGGACGTGGTCAAGATCTCCCAGGTCCGGTGGTCCGGTCTCTACGCCTCCACCCGGGTCGTCGGCGCGGTCACCACCCCAGGCTCCCCGGTCACCCAGGTCCCCACGCCGACCCCGGGCGCCACCAGCGCGTCGCCGAAGCCCACCACCCCGTCGCCGAAGCCCACCAGCGCCTCACCGAAGCCGCCCACACCCCGGCCGACGTCGACCACGGTCCCGACGAAGCCGCCGACGCCGAAGCCGTCCGTGACGCCCACCCCCACCCCGAGCAAGAGCGCCGAACCGACGCCGAGCATCTCCGGCTCCGGCTCCCCGGACGACAGCGCCACCCCGACCACGGCCGTCAACACCGGCGCCCCCCAGAGCAGCAGGTCGGCGTCCACCTCGACCTCGGCGACCGCCCCGGCGAGCACCGGGAGCTGACCGACCGCCACCACCGCGACCCTCCCCTCGGCACTCCGACTGTGCCGACGGGGCGAGATGTGGCACGGTGACACGAGGCACATCCGGTCGCCGTTCACGGGGCGCGGGTGCGAGGGTGCGCGGAGGGCGATCATGGGCGAGCAAGAGGTTCCGGTGCGGCAGGTCGACCAGGGACCCGTGCCCGACCCGGCCACCGACAGCCCGGTCCGACCCACCGCACCCGCCGACGCACCCGGTCGGACCGGCGACGGGGCCACCGACAACCCGGGCCGACCCACCGGGGCCGCCGACAGCTCCGGCCGGTTCACCGGAACCAGCGATGCCCCGGCCCGGCGGGGTCCGTCCACCGACGGACCGGCCCGCGCCACGGCCAGTGTGCGGACCGTGACCGCACCGCCCGAGGGCAACGAACTTCCCGCCGGACCGGCCACCGCGACCACCTACCGAGCGGGCACCCCGGCCACCATCCCTGCCTCCCGAACACCCGACCCGCCCTCCAACGGCTCGGCTCCGGACGACCCGCACCCCCATGGCCCGGCTCCGGGCGACCCGGGTTCCCCGACCGGCGTTCCCGGGCAGCGCGGCGGGTCGGACGGCGGCACGGCACGGGCCAGCGTCTCCGTCCCCGGGCTCAGTCGGATCTCCGCCGCCGAGGCCGAGGGCGCGGCGGCGGGCGCGGGAACCCGGTCCGGTGACGCGTCCCCCGGGGTGTACCGGTCGGCACCGGTCAGCCCGGAACCGCCCGAGCCTGCGCAGCCCCCGGAGCCGGTCCAGCCGCCGACCCCACCGACCCCGGAACCGGAGCCCACCCCGGTGCCGACCCCCACGCCCGAGCCCGCCCCGAGTCCCACGCCGTTCACCCCTGAGCCGCCCGCTCCCGGGCCGTTCCCCGCGCCGGTCCCGCCGCTGCCCGGCCCACCGCCGGGTCCCGTCCCGGTCCCGCCCGTCCCGGTCCCGCCCGGCCCGGTCCCGCCCGGCCCCGTCCCGCCCGTACCCGGGCCACCGGTGCCACCCCCGGGTCCGGCGGTACCGCCGCCGCCTGCGCCACCCGGCCCGATGCCGGCACCTCCGTTCCCGCCGCCGCCGGCCATGACCGGCCGCGCGACCCCGGCCTTCCGGGCCAGCGCCTCCGCCGCAGTACCCCCGACCGCCGGCACCGTCACCCCGACCGTCCCGGCACCTCCGGCCCCGGCGTCCGCCACCTTCACCCCGCCCGCCTCCGCACGCCCGTCCGCCTCCGCACCTGCCGTCCCGGCACTCCCCGCCTTCACCCCGCCGTCGTCCGCGTCCCCCGCCCCGGCATCGCCCGCCTTCACCCCGCCGTCGTCCGCGTCCCCGGCGAAGGGCGGCGGTACGGGTGCTGCCGGCTCGGCCGTGCCGACGTTCCGGGCCCCGGTCGTGCCCGACCTGTCGGGCGGCGACGCCACGTCGGCACTGCCGGAGGTGCCGGCGCCCGCGCTGCCCGGCTCGCCCCGCTCCGTACCCGCCCCGGGCGGGACGGCCGGCGGCGTCACCCGTCGTGCCACCGGCACCTCCTACCGGGGCGGTCCGGACCTGGCGAGCGTCGGCTACGGCGGCGGCACCGACGGGCCCGGCCACTCCACGGTCGCATTCCCGGCCGCCAATTCCGTGGAGAACTCCGGCTCGCTGACCGGACACATCCTGGCTCAGGGCTGGTCCGACACGCCGACGCCGCGATCCCGCACCACCCGGGTGGTGATCGTGCTCGCCGCCTCGCTGGGACTGCTGGTGGCGATCAGCGTGCTGGTCGTCCTGCTCGCCAACAACGTGATGGACGGGCTGGTCGGCAACATGCTGTCCCCGTGAGACCCCGGCGGCCGGACGCCACGGAGGTGCTGGTGGGCGGGCCCGGCAGGCGGGTGGGGAGGACCGGATCGGGGGTGAGTCCGCCCACTACCGGCGCGGAGTGCACTGGCGGCACCGCCGGATCGCCGTACACTTGTCGGGATCACTGACCCGGCGCGCGTGGCGTGCCCCTGGGCGATCTTGCGGGCGATTCGGCGGCGAACCTCATGCTGCGGCGGGCCATCGCGAAGATGCGCCCCGCTCGAAAGGCATTTCTTGACCACCTCCGTTGACCCCGGCACCATTCCGTCCGCCCACGACCTCCCGGCCGGTGACGACACCGGCAACGCCCCGGCTCCGGCCACCCCCGTCGTCGGCTTCGCCGACCTGGGGCTGCCCCGGCAGTTGGTCGACACCCTCGCCCGGCAGGGCATCACCACCCCGTTCGAGATCCAGCGGGCCACCCTGCCCGACGCCATCGCCGGCCGGGACGTCCTCGGCCGGGGCCAGACCGGCTCCGGCAAGACCCTGGCCTTCGGGCTGGCGGTCATCGCGCGGCTGGCCGAGCGCAACCGGGCCCGGCCGCTGCACCCCCGCGCCCTGGTCCTGGTCCCGACCCGCGAGCTGGCGATGCAGGTCAACGACGCGCTGCTGCCGCTCGGCAAGGCCGTCGGGATCTTCCTCAAGGCCGCCGTCGGTGGCGTCCCGTACGACCGGCAGATCGACGCGCTGCGGCGGGGCGTCGAGATCGTCGTGGCCACCCCGGGCCGGCTCGGCGACCTGATCAACCGGGGCGTCTGCGTCCTGGACGACGTCGAGGTGACCGTCCTGGACGAGGCCGACCAGATGGCCGACATGGGCTTCCTCCCCGAGGTCACCGAGTTGCTCGCCAAGACCCCGGCGAACGCCCAGCGGCTGCTCTTCTCGGCCACCCTGGACGGTGACGTCGACACACTGGTCAGGCGGTTCATGACCGACCCGGTGACGCACTCCACCGCCCCGTCGACCGCGTCGGTGTCCACCATGGACCACCACCTGCTGCTGATCCCGCCGCACGACAAGTTCGCCGTGGCGGCGTCGATCGCGGCCCGCCCCGGCCGGACCATGCTCTTCGCCCGTACCCAGCTCGGCGTCGACCGGCTGGTGGAGCAGCTCGGCGCGGTGGGCGTACGGGCCGGTGGGCTGCACGGCGGCAAGACCCAGCGGATGCGCACCAAGACCCTCGCCGAGTTCAAGGAGGGACGGATGGACGTGCTGGTCGCCACCGACGTGGCGGCCCGGGGCATCCACGTCGACGGGGTCTCCCTGGTGCTGCACATCGACCCGCCGAAGGACCCAAAGGACTACCTGCACCGGGCGGGTCGTACCGCCCGGGCCGGTGAGTCGGGCGCGGTGGCCACGCTGGTGCTGCCCAAGCAGCGGCGGACCACGCTGGCGATGCTGGAGAAGGCCGGCGTGGAGCCGGCCGAGACCCGGGTCCGGGTCGGCGACGCGGTGCTGACCGAACTGACCGGGGCCCGCGAGCCCAGTGGCATCCCGGTCCCGGTACGCGACGAGCCCGAGCCGCGTCGGCACGGCGACCGTCCGCGCCGCTTCGGCGACCGGGACTCCCGCAGCTACGGCGGCAACCGCGACAGCCGGGGCTACGCCGGCAACCGGGACAGCCGCGGTTACAGCGGTGACCGGGACAGCCGGGGTCACAGCGGTGACCGCGACAGCCGGAGTCACGCTGGCGACCGTGGCTACAGCGCGCGCCCCAGCAGTGAGCGTGGGTACGGCGACCGGCCCAGCGGCGACCGGAGCTACAGCCCCCGCCCCAGCGGCGACCGGAGCTACGGCGATCGACCGGGTGGCGACCGGGGCTACAGCGCCCGCCCCGCCGGTGACCGTGGGTACGGCGACCGGCCCAGCGGCGACCGGGGCTACGGGGATCGCGTGCAGACCGACCGGGGTTACGGCGACCGGCGCTTCGGCGACCGGGGTGAGCAGCGTTTCGGTGACCGGGAGGCCCGGGGCGAGCAGCACTCCGGGGAGCGCCGGTTCGGCAACGGTGAGCCGCGTGCCACCGACCGGCGGGGCGGGTTCCGCACCGAGGGTCGGGTCCGCGACGACCGGCCGCGTGACGACCGGCAGGGCTTCGGCGGTAGGCCACCGGCGCGTACCCACTGATCGGTGGAATTCCCGACGCCGCCCCGGAGCCCACGCTCCGGGGCGGCGTTCGTGCATGCGCTGCCGACGACGCCCGGCTGGCGTAACGTCCGCACCATGCCGAGGTCACTATTCTGGAGCCGGACGGACACCGCCGGGGCCGAGCACGCCGTCCTCGACGACGGGTCAGGGTTCGCCGCGCACGGCACCCAACTGGCCGTCGACCCGATCCCCTACACCTGCCGGTACCGGGTGGTGGCCGGCGCGGACGGGGTCACCGTCTCGCTCGCCGTGGAGGCCGAGGGGGCCGGCTGGTCGCGGACCGTACGACTGGAACGCGGGGCGGACGGCTGGCGGGTGACGACCGGCGAGCAGGGCGACCTGGACGCGGCGCTGCGGGCGGCCGGGCAGCCACCGGCCGGGCTACCCGGCATCGAGGAGACCGACCGGTTGCACGACGCCCTCGACGTCGACCTGGGCGGCTCGGCCCTGTTCAACAGCCTGCCGATCCGCCGGTTGGGGTTGGCGGGGGCCACGTCCAGCACCGAGCACCGGATCACCGTGGCCTGGGTGCTGGTGCCGAGCCTGGAGGTGGTGGCCGGCGAGCAGGTCTACACGGCGCTCGGGCCGGGGCGGGTGGGATTCACCAGCGACACCTTCCGCGCCGAGTTGGAGGTGGACGGCGCGGGCCTGGTCCGGCACTACCCCGGTGTGGCCGACCGGGCGGACCTGGGCTGACCCGCGCCCGAGTCGGTAACGTCATCAGTTCTACAGCGGCCGGAGCCGGCAGGGGTACGGCGCCACCCAGCGGTACGGCACGTCCACGGTGTCGACGCCCTCAGGTCGGCCAACCGCCGGTGGTGAGGAAGCGGTCGATGGTGGCCAGGTGCGGAGCCAGATCGAGACCCTGGGCGGCCACCCAGCCGTCGTCGTAGTAGGTGTCGGTGTACCGCTCTCCGGCGTCGCAGATCAGCGTCACCACCGAGCCGGTCCGGCCCTGCGCGCGCAGCTCGGCGATCAGCCCGAACGCCCCCCACAGGTTGGTGCCGGTCGAGCCTCCGACCCGCCGGCCGAGCACCGCCGAGCCGGCCCGCATGGCGGCCAGCGAGGCGGCGTCCGGCACCTGGGTCATCCGGTCCACCACCGAGGGGAGGAAGGACGCCTCGACGGTGGGCCGGCCGATCCCCTCGATCCGGGAACCCCGGCCGGTGCGCACCGACCAGTCGGCGGCCTGCCACGCCGGATAGAACGCCGAGTTCTCCGGGTCGACCACGCAGAGCTTGGTGGGCAGCCGTTGGAAGCGGGCGTACCGTCCGATGGTGGCGCTGGTGCCGCCGGTGCCCGCGCCGACCACGATCCAGGCCGGCACGGGGTGCCGCTCCAGGGAGAGCTGGGCATAGATCGACTCGGCGATGTTGTTGTTGCCCCGCCAGTCGGTGGCCCGCTCGGCGTAGGTGAACTGGTCCATGAAGTGCCCGCCGCTGTCCTCGGCGAGCCAGCGCGCCTCGACCACCACCTTGGCCGGGTCCTCGACCAGGTGGCAACGCCCGCCGTGAAACTCGATCTGGGCGATCTTCTCCGGTGAGGTGGAGGCGGGCATCACCGCGACGAACGGCAGCCCGAGCATCCGGGCGAAGTACGCCTCGGAGACCGCCGTCGAGCCGGAGGACGCCTCGATCACCGTGGTCGACGGTCCGATCCAGCCGTTGCAGAGCCCGTAGAGGAAGAGTGAACGGGCCAACCGGTGCTTGAGTGAGCCGGTGGGGTGCACCGACTCGTCCTTGAGATAGAGGTCGATCCCCCACTGTCGGGGCAGCGGGAACGGCAGCAGGTGGGTGTCGGCCGACCGGTTGGCGTCGGCCTCCACCGCGGCGATGGCCTCGGTCACCCAGACCCGTCCGGCCTCGTCGCACCGCTCCAGATGAGTCACGTCGGCAACGTTACAAGCGAGGTCAGCTCGGGTTCGGGCCGCCCCGGCATCGCCGCCGACGGGCGCCGACGGCGGGCAGCAGCGACGGGCGACGGCGACGGGCGACGGCAGGCGGACCGCGCTGCGCGTACGGCGGCGGGAGGGGGACCGGCGGGCGGCGGGCCGGCCGGTCAGGAAGCCGGTGGCTCGATCGGCTGGGGCCGGTTCTCCCACTTGGTCGACAGCGCGATGCCGGTGCGGGTGGAGGCCACCCCGGGGGTACGGCTCAGCCGGACGATCAGCTGCTCCAGCTCGGCGATGGTGCCCACCCGCGCCTTGAGCAGGAAGGACTCGACGCCGGCCATGAAGTAGCAGGATTCGATCTCGGGCATCTGCCGGAACGTCTCCAGCACGTCGTCGGTGTCCCCGCCGGAGTCTTCGACGATGCCGATCAGCGCGGTCACCCCGAGCCCGATCGCCTCCGGCTCCACCTCGGCCCGGTAGGCCCGGATGACGCCGCCGGACTCCAGCTTGCCGACCCGTTCGTGCACCGCTGGCGCGGAGAGGCCGACCTGCCGGGCCAGTTCCGCGTACGACAGGCGGGCGTTACCGCGCAGTAGTTCGACGAGGCTCCGGTCGATCGCGTCCACGGAGGGTGAGCCTATCCGTTGGGGCGTAACGTCCGGCCACCGGCATCCGTTGGATCTGACAGCAGGTGACAGTTCGCAGACCGACGGTCAAGGGAGTCCCGCGCCGGTACCATTTACTAACTTCTCACTCCGTGCGTTTTTCGCGTTTGGCGGACAGGCCAGTTCGCTGGTGCTGTAATTGCCATACGTCCCTCATGACGGCTCTGGGCTCGCACCGGCCGGGGGCAGTGTGTTCAGCCGAGGGCTTCGTCGACGCGAGGAGGGGGCTGTGGACACTGGAGATCGCCTGCTGACACCGGGTGAGGTCGCTGCGTTGTTTCGGGTGGACCCGAAGACTGTGACGCGCTGGGCAGCGGCCGGCCGGATAGGCAGCATCCGGACTCCAGGCGGGCATCGCCGGTTTCGGGAATCCGAGGTGCGGGCCCTGCTGGAAGGGGAGGGCATGTTGGACGAGGCGGACGACATGGGCAAACCACGCAATGTGGGGCCTGCCGCCTCGACCGGGCCGGGTCCGGCCAATGCCGGGATGTACTGAATGGTGCGAGACGGACGCGCGGGCCGGCCGAACAGGCCGGCCCGTCGCCGACTGAGCAGGTGGCGGGCCCGTGTCCGGGCTGATCATCCGGCCCGCAGCCGGCCGGGCGTGCGTCCCGGCCAGCGGCGCGGTGGCGGTCGCGGACCTGGTCAGCGGTCGGCGGCCAACCGGCCCGACCAGCGTCGGAACAGGGTGTGCGGCACGCCCAGGGCGTCCAGCACCTTGCCGGCCACGAAGTCGACCAGTTGCTGGGCGGTGGCGGACGCACCGGCACCGTAGAAGCCGGGGCTGGCCGGCAGCACCACCGCGCCGGCGTCGTGCAGCGCGATCAGGTGTTCCAGGTGGCTGCGGGTCACCGGGGTCTCCCGGGGCACCAGCACCACCGGCCGCCGTTCCTTGAGGTTGACCTCGGCCGCGCGTTGCAGCAGGTCCTTCGACAGGCCGATGGCGATGCCGGCGCAGGCCGCCGTGCTGGCCGGCACCACCGCCATCCCGCGTACCCGGTAGGAGCCGCTGCTCGGGCCGGCCGCGATGTCGCCGGCCGGCCAGTGCCGCACGTCGTCGCCCGTGAGGTCCCGGCCCAGCCAGCCGGCGAGGTCCTCGGCCCAGTGCCCGTCCCGGAACGGCCGGCCGGTCTCGTCGAGGACGGTCAGCCGGGCGGCCCGGGACACGATCAGGTCCACCGGCTGCCCGGCATCGAGCAACCCCCGGACGACGGCCGCCGCGTACGGCGTGCCGGACGCCCCGGAGACCCCCACCACCCATGGTTCGCGCATACGCCCAGCCTGCCTGGTGTACGCCGACCGTCGGACGCCCACCCCCGGATCCGTCTCCGGTCCCCTGCCCTCCCACCACTCCCGCCCGCCGGGACCCGCGCCCGCCCGGGGGCCGCGCCCGCCCGGGACCCACGTCCCGCCCGGAGCCCGCGTCCACCCGGCCGGGGCAGGGTCTCCGCGGTCCTCCACCGTCGCTGAGCACACGATTCAGGCATCCGTCGGCGGGCCCTGGGCGGGGCGTCAGAAGCGGACCTGCGATGCTGCGCTCGGTTGGTCCACGCCGCACGGGGGAGGAATCGGTAATGGTCGAAGAACTCCTCTGGTCATTACGGTCGGCGTGCCCGATCCCACCCCGGCTCTCCCCGTACGCCGAGGGGGTGCAGGACTGGCTGTTGGAGCGGCTGCCCCGACTGGGTCTGCCGTTGGGCGCCGAGGCGTTGCACCGGCTCGACCGGGCCGGCTTCGCCCGGTACGCCGGCCGCCTCTATCCGGACGCGAGTGAGCCGGACCTGCGTACCGTGGCGGCCCTTTTCACCTGGTTCTTCCTGGTCGACGACGCCTGCGACGGGCCGGACCGGTTGCCCTCGGAGCAGATCCGGGCGCTGCGCCGGGGGACGTTGACCCTGCTGCACGACGGTCCCCGACGACGGCACCCGGGATTCGGTGGGCCGTTGCGTCGGCTGCTGGTGGAGGCGTGGCGGGCACCCCGTCGCCGGATGCCGGCGCGCTGGCGGCTGCGGTTCGCCGACGCGGTCGGCGACCACCTGGACGGCAACTGGCGGGAGGCGGTGGCGAAGGAGAGCGGGCGGCCACCCGGGGTGGACGAGTACGTCGCGCTGCGCCGGGCCACCTCGGCGGCGTACGTGTCGTATCCGCTGATCGAGTTCGTCGGGGGCCGGGTGCTGCCCGACGCGGTGTACCACCATCCGCTGCTGCGCCGGATCGGCGCCCTCGGCAACGACCTGCTCTCCTGGTACAACGACCTCGCCTCGATGGAGCGGGACCGGGTCACCTCGGGCGGGCACAACCTGGTGCTGGCGCTGGCCGCCGAACGGAACGTGCCGGTGGCGGAGGCGGTGGAGCTGGTCGCCGAGCGGTGGCGGGACACGATGGGCCACTTCCAGGCCCAGTGCAGGGCGGTCCCGTCGTTCGGTCCGGCGCTGGACGGGCCAGTCGCCACCCACCTCGACGGGGTCGCGAACGCCGTCCGGGGCACCATCGACTGGACCCTGGAAAGCGCCCGCTACCCCCTCCACCCCCACCCCTGACACCACCCCAGTCCCCGCTGCCCCGCTGCCCCACTCTGCCCCGCCGCCCCGCCGCCCCGCCGCCCCGCCGCCCCGGTGATCAAGAGGTTTAGGTCAACCTGAAGATCAAAGTTGACCTAAACCTCTTGATCACTTGACGCAAACCTCTTGATCACCGGGGTGAGGCAGGGGGTGGGTGGGGGGTGGGTGAAGCAGGAGGGGCGGGTGGGGTGGGGAGCAGGATGACGTGCCGGTGGGGTTGTCAGGGGTGGAGGTTGAGGCGGAGGAGCAGGTCCAGCAGGGCGAAGGCGAACAGGGCGATACCGACGAAGCCGTTGGCGGTGAAGAAGGCCCGGTTGACCTTGCTGAGGTCGGTCGGGGTGACCACCAGGTGCTGGTAGCCGAAGGCGACGGCGGTGAGCACCAGCCCGATCCACCAGGGCCAGCCGTAGCCGACCAGCGCGCCGAACCAGACGAACAGGGCGAACGTCACCACGTGCGCCACGGTGGAGGCGTGCAGCGCGAAGCGTCGGCCGTAGCGGGCGGGGACGCTGCGTACCCCGATCACCCGGTCGACCTCGTCGTCCTGGCAGGCGTAGATCAGGTCGAAGCCGCCGATCCACAGGCCGACGGCCGCGCCGAGCAGCCAGGCCGGCCACGAGCCGGCGAAGGTGCCGGTGACGGCGAGCCAGGCGCCGACCGGGCCGACCGCCTGGGCGATCGCCAGGATGGCGTGCGGCCAGTCGGTGAACCGCTTGCCGTAGGGGTAGACGACCAGCGGGATCACGGCGAGCGGGGCGAGCAGCAGGCAGAGCGGGTTGAGCAGGGCGGCGGCGGCGAGGAAGACCACCAGGGCGACGGCCGCGCCGGTCCAGGCCGTCCGCACGCTCACCGCCCCGGTGACCAGTTCCCGCCCGGCGGTACGCGGGTTCCGGGCGTCGATCCGCCGGTCGAGGATGCGGTTGGCGGCCATCGCGAACGTCCGCGCCCCGACCATCGCCACGGTGATCAGCAGCAGGTCCCACCAGCGGACCCGACCGCCGTTGACCTGCATCGCGGTCAGCGCCGACAGGAACGCGAACGGCAGCGCGAAGACGGAGTGCTCGATCGCGACGAGCTTGAGGAAGGACTTGACCCGACCGGGGCGGGCGGCCGGCGTAACGGCGGTGGCCATCAGATGCCGTACTCCTTCCAGCGCTTGTCGACCAGGGAGGCGACCTCCGGCGACATGGTCATCTCCTCCGGCCAGCCCCGGGTGTACCCCTCGGTGGGGAGCTTGCGGGTCGCGTCGACGCCCACCTTGCCGCCCCAGAACTGTTGGTAGGACGCGTGGTCGAGGTGATCGACCGGGCCTTCGGTGAGCAGCAGGTCGCGGGCGTAGTCGACGTTGCCGAAGGCCCGGAAGGCGACCTCGTGGTAGTCGTGCACGTCGCAGTCGGAGTCGACGATCACGATCAGCTTGGTCAGCGACATCAGGTGCGCGCCCCAGATCGCGTTCATCACCTTCTGCGCGTGCTTCGGGTAGCGCTTGCGGATCGACACGATCGCGCAGTTGTGGAACACCCCGGCGGCCGGCAGGTCGTAGTCGACGATGTCCGGGATCATCAGCTTGAGCAGCGGTTGGAAGATCCGCTCGGTGGCCTTGCCGAGGCCGTGGTCCTCCTGCGGCGGCTTGGAGGTGACGATCGAGTGGTAGACCGGGTTGCGCTGCATGGTCATCGTCTCGATGTGCAGCACCGGGAACGGCTCGACCGGGGTGTAGAAGCCGGTGTGGTCGCCGAACGGTCCCTCGGGCAGCCGCTCGCCGGGCTCCAGGTAGCCCTCCAGCACGATCTGCGCGTGCGCCGGCACCTGCAACGGCACGGTCAGGCAGTCGACCATCTCGACCCGCTCGCCGCGCAGGAACCCGGCGAACAGGTATTCGTCGATGTCACCGGGGAGCGGCGCGGAGGCGGCGTAGCTGACCACCGGGTCGCAGCCGATGGCGATGGCGACCGGGAGGCGCTGGCCGAGCCGTTCGGCGACCGCGTGGTGGGCGGTGGAGTCCTTGTGGATCTGCCAGTGCATGCCGAGGGTGTTGCGGGAGTGCTGCTGGAGGCGGTAGAGACCGAGGTTGCGCTTGCCCGTCTCCGGGTGCTTGGTGTGGGTCAGCCCGTAGTTGTGGAAGATCCCGCCGTCGTCGGGCCAGACCTGGAGGCCGGGCAGCCGGCCCAGGTCGACGTCGTCGCCGGAGTAGACCACCTCCTGGCAGGGGGCGGTCTTCACCTTGCGGGGCGGCACCGACTTGAGCTGCATGACCTTGCCGAGGCCCTCGCGGATGCCGGACCAGCCGACCGGCAGCTCCGGCTTGATCAGCGCGCCGATCCGGTCACCGATCTCGTTCAGCGAGTCGACGCCGAGCGCCATCGCCATTCGCTTCTCGGTGCCGAACAGGTTGATCGCCAGCGGCATCTCGCCCCGGGTGGGCCGCTCGAAGAGCAGCGCCGGCCCACCGGCCCGGACCGTCCGGGTGACCACCTCGCTGATCTCCAGCGTGGGGTCCACCGGGACGGTCACCCGCCGCAGTTCGCCCGCGCGCTCCAGCGCCGCGAGGAAGTCCTTGAGATCGGTGTACGGGAAGCCACGTGCCGCCATACGGCCAGTCTCCCGCACCCCGGGCGGCACCCCCCACGCCGGGTCCGACCCTGCGGCGTGCGCCTCCCCACCCGGACAGGTGCACCTTCCCGCACGGGCGGACTGCCGCCTCGCTCAGAGATCTTGGAGAGAAGTGGCCCTCACAGGGGCCACTAGCTGCCAAGATCTCGGTGAACGTCTCCCCGCGCGGGCAGGTGCGTCTCTCCGGTCAACAGCTGCTCGTTGGACGGGTGACGGTGGCCGGCAGGCCGGCCACCGGAGTCGGGACGGGGGCAGGGATGGGCGACGGACGGGTTCCGGCGGGGTTCACCGAGCAGCGGGCACAGGTCGGTGATGTGGCGATCAACTATGTCCGGGGCGGTCAGGGGCCGACCGTGGTGCTGCTGCACGGCTACCCGCAGTGCTGGCGGATGTGGCGGGGGCTGCTGCCGGAACTGGCCGCGACGTACCAGGTGGTCGCCCCCGACCTGCGCGGTTTCGGCGACAGCGACGCCCCACCCGAGGGGTACGACAAGTTGACCGTCGCCGCCGACCTGCACGGGCTGCTGACCGGGCTGGGCCTGGCCGACGACATCCGGCTGGTCGGCCACGACGTGGGCACCATGGTCGCGTACGCCTACGCCGCCGCCCACCCCGACACGGTGTCCCGGCTCGTGCTGACCGAGGCACCGATTCCGGACGAGAGCATCTACGCGTTCCCCGCCCTGAGCACGGCCGGGCCGGCGGTGTGGAACTTCGGCTTCTTCAATCTCACCAACGGCCTGCCGGAGGAGCTGGTCGCCGGCCGGGAGGCACGCTGGGTGGACCGCTTCACCGATTCGATCATGGTGAACAAGGGCAGCATCGGCCCGGCCGACATCGAGGAGTACGCGCGGCACCTGGCCGACCCGGCGCACCTGCGGGCCAGCTTCGACTACTTCCGGGCCTTCGCGCAGGACGTCGCGGACAACACGGCGTACCGGAAGAACCCGCTGCCGATGCCGGTGCTGGCCGTCGGCGCGGCGGCCAGCCTCGGCGGGCAGGTCGCCGACCAGGTACGCCGCTACGCCCGCACGGTCGACGGCCGGGTGGTCGCCGACTGCGGCCACTGGCTGTTCGAGGAGCGCCCCACCGAGTTGGCCAGCCTGCTGCTGCCTTTCCTGCACGACTGACTCGCCCTGCGCCCGGCAGGCGAGTCAGCGAACGCGGGCCAGCAGGCGCGGGCCAGCGCCAGCCGGCGCAGGGTCGACAAGCGAGTCAGCGAGCGCGCGGGCCAGCCGGCGCCGGCCGGCACGGGGTCAGCGGGCGGGTCAGCGGGTAGGGGCGAGCGCGACGAACGACCGCCAGGCTGCCGGGGTGAAGGTCAGCACACCGCCGTCGCGATCCTTGCTGTCGCGGACGGCGACCAGCCCGGGAAGGTTGTCGGCCACCTCGACGCAGTCCCCGCCGTTGGTGCTGCTCCGGGTGCTGGTGCGCCACCGCGCGTCGGTCAGCTCCATGACTTCGCCACCTCCGTCAACAGATCGATCGACTGCCGGGGCGGCAGCGCCTCCCCCTGGATCGACTCCCAGGCCGACCGGACCGCCAGCACGTCCTCGGTGTGGTCGATCACCTGGCCCTTGAGCTGATCGTCCAGATAGACGACATCCTCCCCGGTCGGGAGTGTAGCCAGGATGAATGCCCCGGCGACACCTGGATACGCGCCGACCGAGGCGGGCACGACGTGCAGCCGGACCCGGGTGTGCTCGGTGGCGACCTTCACCAGCCGCAACAGTTGCTCGCGCATCACCACCGGCCCGCCGACCGGGCGGCGTAACACATGTTCGTCGAGCACCGCGACGAGCTGCGGCGGTCGTTCGCCCGCCAGCACCGCCTGCCGGGCCAACCGCGCCTCGGCCCGCTGCTCCACCTCCTGCTCGTCGAAGAGGCCGACGCTGCGGAACAGCGCGCGGGCATAGGCCGCCGTCTGGAGAAGCCCTGGCACCACCATGGGCTGGAACGACCGGAGCACGGTGGCCTGCCGCTCGTTGGCCTCCCACTCCCGCATCCACTGCGGCGACCCGAGGCGGGCCAGCATCCGGGCGAACGCGCCACCGGTGTCGAGCGCCACGTCGACCCGCTCCCAGAAGTCCGGCGGCGGCTTGCGCGCCCCGGTCTCGACCATTGCCACGGTGGACGGCGAGTAGTTGACCGCCTTCGCCAGGTCCTCCTGGGTCATCTTCCGGGCGGCCCGCATGTGCCGTAGTTCCTCGATCAGCACCTGTAAGCGCTCGTCCATCCGCACGCCTCCTCACCGTCGTGCCCGCGTTTTTCACCGGCCTCACCGTCACCGCCAGGGAACACACAGGGTGACCGATCGCCTTCTGATCGTATTCCGTCCTGATCAGACTGTGCACACCCGGAACCGCCCGGATCCGACCGAAAGGACGGGCGGAACCGTGGCGGGGCCGTCCGGCACGTCGGCGACGGACGGCCCCGCTTCCAGGGGCAGTCGCCCGGCATGTCGGCAACGGACGGTCCGCACGCCGGGAGCGCCGGCACTTCGGCGACGCCACGACCCACCCCAGGCCCACAGGCGAGATGAGGAGCACCCGATGACCAGCCCTGCGCAGCGCTCCCGGCTCCATGTCCCACTCCGGCCGCTGTGGCTCTGCCGGGCCTGCGGCGGTCCGTGGCCGTGCGCCACCGCCCGGCTGACCCTCGCGGCCGACTACCGGAACAGCCGGGTCGCCCTGTCGATCTACCTGGCCGGGATGCTGTACACCGCCGTCGAGGACCTGTACCGGCTCCACCCCCAGGACGCCCCGAAACCAGGAGCGCTGTACGACCGCTTCCTCGGCTGGGCCGCCCGCACCTGTCGGTGACCTTTAGTTTCCGGTCAGCCAATGGCACGAAACTACAGATTTCTTTTAGTTATGCGCGCCCAGCGGCAGGTGCTCGCTCTGGGCACCCCCGACCCCGGACCGCATTTCCGGTCAGGCCGCCGGCTCCCAGGCGTACCCGGCGAGAGGCGGGTCGAGCGGGGCACGGGTGAGCCGGTTGGCGAGGGTCGAGATGGTGTACGTCCCGACCCCGAGCACCACGTCCAGGGCGTGCCGGGCCCGGTAGCCGGCGTCGAGGAAGGCGGTCAGCTCGTCGTCCGGCACGTCACCGGCGTGGTCGAGGACGGCGAGGGTGAACCGGCGCAGCGCCGCCAGCCGGGGTTCGGGCAGCTCGGTGCCGTCGCGTAGCGCGGCGATCAGTTCAGTGGCGGCACCCAGCCGGTGCAGCGTCGCGGTGTGCATCGCCACGCAGAGGTGGCACCGGTTGCGGGTGGCGACCGTCAGCACCACCACCTCCCGCTCGACCGGCGCGAGGTCGGTGGCCTCGAAGGTGGCGGAGGCCGCCAGGAAGCCCTTGAGCAGCTCCGGGGATGCGGCCATCAGGCCGACCCCGTCGGGCAGGTGGCCGAGCTTCCGGTGCACGCCGGCCATGGCCGGGCGGGCGGCGTCGGGCGCGGTGTCGAGGGTGTGGACGGGGAAGGTCGGTCGGGACATGGCAGTACCCCTCACGTACGATAGTCAACGTGGTTGTCCAAACAGTAAACCAGGTTGTCGAACATGTCGACAAGTGACCCCGAGCGCCCCGGCTTCGTGCTGCCCCTGCTGCTGCTCGCCGGCTTCCGCAGCCTCATCGACGACCTGCACACCGAGCTGGCCCGGCAGGGCCACCCCGACCTGCGGCCGGCACACGGCTTCGTGCTCCAGGCCGTCGGGGTCGACGGCACCACCGCGTCCGAACTGGGGCACCGCCTGGGCGTCTCGAAGCAGGCCGCCGGAAAGACCGTCGACCGGCTGGTCGCCCTCGGCTACCTGGAACGCGCCGACGACCCGGCCGACGCCCGCCGCAAACTGGTCCGGATGACGGAAAAGGGTGTCGACGGGCTACGCCGGTCGGCGGTGCTCTTCGACGCGCTGCGGGAGCGCTGGGTGACGCGGCTCGGCGCGGACCGGGTCGCCGCCCTGGAAGACGACCTGCGCGCGGTCACCCCGCCGGATTCCTTCCGCCTCGACGTCCCCGGCTGGTTCGGCACCTGACCACTCCAGAGCCAACCAACGACGATCCGGGCGCAAGCACCGGCAGGAGCGGCCCGGTTCGGGTCAGGCGGTTCGCGGTGTTGCCGTGCTGGCCCGTGTCACCAGCCGGTTCGGCACCAGGCTGGTACCGGGCTCGACGGGCTGGTTGCGGATCTGTCGCAGCGCGGTCTCGACGCATCTGCGGCCTACTTCGGCGAAGTCCTGATGGATCGTGGTCAGCGGTGGAATGAACGAGGCGCTGTCCGGGATGTCGTCGAAGCCGATCACGCTGATGTCGCGGGGAACGATCCGTTGCTTCTCGTGCAACGCCCGCAGCACGCCGAGGGCCATCTGGTCGTTGCCGGCGAAGACCGCGGTGCACGACGCCTCGTCTGCCAGCAGGAGGCCGGCGCGGTAACCGGATTCGGCCGACCAGTCGCCGCGATGCATCGACGGTACGGGCCGACCCGCCCCTTCAAGCACGCAGCGCCACGCCGTCGCCCGACGCTCGGCGGCGAAGGACTCCGGCGGCCCGGCGACGTGCCAGACGGTGTGGTGGCCGAGGTCGAGCAGGTGTTGGACGGCCTGCCGCGCACCGTCGGCCTGATCGGTGTCCACCACGCGGTAACGGTCGCCGGCATCGGAGTCGACGACCACGACATGTACCCCCGGCGGGAGGACGAACATCGCGGCGTCGAGCAGATGCACCTCCATCACCACGATGACGGCGTCCACCGCCAACTCGCCCAGTCGGGTGAACGCGCCCAGCACGCCGTGCTGGGTGGGTGTCGCCACGGGCATGAGCGTGATCACGTAACCAGCCCGGCTGGCGTGGGTGGCGATCGCCTCGATCAGCCGGCTGTTTCCCGTGGTGGACAGCGTGAAGATGATGACGCCGATGGTGCGGAACTCGCCGTTCTTCAGCGCCCGGGCCGCACTGTTGGGCCGGTAGCCCAACTGCTGCATCGCCGCGAGAACCTGTTGGCGGGTGGACGCGACAACACCGGGATGGCCGGTGGAGACGCGGGATACCGTCTGCGCGGAGACGCCGGCCGCTCGGGCCACGTCCGCCATCGACACGCGCCGGTGGCGCCGGGTGATGCCTGACGATCCTGCGAGGGCCCGCGGCACACCGTCCGGCGATGCTGGGATCATCGCCACGGTGCTCCTTTCGCAGCCCGGCGGGCTGTTGAACGACACGATAAGGCAGCTGTCTGGTTCTTGACGCCATCCGAGGCTGGTGACGTTATCACCGCCGGTGTTTACGTAAACATCGGCAGCTTCCCGCTGCTCACCGACCTGCGAGGCCGGGTGGAACTCGCCGTACGCGGCGGCGGGGACGCGGACTTCTGGTTTCTCATCAACCGCACGGATGAACCCGTGGACATCACCAGCATCGACGGCGACCCGATCGTGACCACCGGCGAGGATGCCGGGACCCGTGGCCCGAACGGTCTGGCGCCCAGGGGCATCGCCGTCGTGAAGACGACCCTTGTAGAGACGTTGGAGGGTTCCGGAACAGGCGTTCCGGAACCCTCCCACGTCAGGTTGGTGTCAGCCGCGGGTCCACCGCTGGTTGGCGCCTCCGTTGCAGGTCCACATGTTCACCGCTGATCCGTTCGCGGTCGCGTTGTTGGCGACGTCCAGGCACAGCCCGGACTGGACTCCCACCACGGTGTTGTTGGTGAGCGTCCACTGCTGGTGGGCACCGCTGCCGCAGTCCCCGAGGACCGCCGTGGCGCCCGGCGTCGTGCTCTGACCGGAGACGCCCAGGCACTTGCCGAGCGACTGCAACTGGCGGGTGGAGGCGTTGTACGTCCACTGCTGGTTGGCCCCGGTGTGGCAGTCCCACAGCGCCGGCCTGGTCCCGTTTGCGGGGTTGCTGTTCGGCACGTCGAGGCAACGACCCGACTGAGCGCCGATCAGCCTCGCCGTCGTCGTCCCCGTGGACGGGACCGGTGTCGTCGGCACGACGCCGCCCAGGTCGATGGTGCTGTACGTGACGGAGTTGACGGTGCTGCCGTTGTAGCCGCCGCTGAGCACCACCAGGCTGTGGCCGTCGGCCAGCGGAACCATGCCGCGGCTGTACCCGCCGGCGACCTTGGAATCGACCCGGGTCCAGGCGTTCGCGGCACCGCCCTGGGTGTTGACGAACACGTCGGTGGTGCTTTGCGCACTGACGACGAGGGTGCCGTTGGAGCCGCCGGTGGGAAGCCAGGTGATGTACGGGTTCCAGAGGGCGGTGTGGCCGTCGGTCGACCTCAGGACCTGGCCGGTGACTGAGCCGAACGCCTCGGGGTTGGCGGAGATCTTGTAGTAGACCGCGAGGTTTCCCGCCGGCGAGCCCCCGTACTCGTACGTCATCACGTAGTTGCCGTTCGGCAGCTTCGCCACTGTCGACATGCCGGGTCGGTCGCTTCGGGTGGAGGTCGCCACGTCGTCGACGACGGGGCCCCAGTTGACGCCGTCCGTGCTGACCTGGTGCACCAGCTTCTGGCTGTGGCTGCTGTCTCGCTCGTCGGAGTAGTAGACGATGAGTTTGTTGCCGTTGACCAGGAAGAAGGGTTCCCAGACCGGTCTGCCCGCGCCGTTGACGATGTTCTTGACGAAGGTCCAGGTCTGCCCTTGGTTCGTGCTGGCGTACATGTCGATCTTGAACCCGGAGCGGTTACTGGGGACGGAGTCGCCGGCGGCCAGGATGGTCCCGGCGGGGAAGTTGCCGATCGCGGTGGGCAGTTCGAACAACTGTGGCTGCCAGCGCATGCCCCAGCCGTTCTGCGTGTCGGCGACTTCCGAGATCTTGGTCCAGGAGTTGCCGGTGTCGGTGCTGCGGTAGATCGGGAAGACGGGCTTGCCGTTGGTGTACTGCTCGAAGGTGGCGAGCATGGTGCCGTTGGACGACCCGCTGTGCTCCAGCCGTATCCCCCTCGGGTAGAGCGTGCCGGGGGCGGGGGTGCCGGACGGCGGGGTGTACATGGTCTGCGAGGAACGGGTGACGGCCTCGCTCACTGTGGGGAGGAGGACCGTGCCGACCGCCGCGACCAGGGCGAGCAGCAGGAGCAGGACAAGGAGGGGGAGGGGACGGGAAAGCGGGGCGGCGCCGGATCTGACGCCTGTCTGCTTCGGGAACATGTGCGGCTCCAATAGCGGGGGAACGAGGTCTCGTCCGGGTCCGCCGCGTCGGGAGTGACCTGGTGGCGGTACGGCGGAGTTCAGGGAACTGTCAGCCGGGCGAGTTGGTGTCCAGCGGCTGGTCGTCGTCCTCGTAGGGTGGCTACGATCTTGCCGCTCGGCAGTGGGGTCGACCCCGCATACGAGATGCGGTACGGACGACTGCAGTGTCCGGTCGGCGTGACCATCACCGACGGGCCGAACCCTCGTGTGCCGTCGAAGACATCGACGGCACCTCCAGCTTGTCATCGCCATCAAGGGGGTACGAGCACCCAGGCGATGCGCTTGTCCCACTTTCTCATGGAGAGTCTCTCCTCGCAGACGGGTGGGCCAGGGGTCAAGGCGTCTCCCCCGCCGGCCGTCAACGCCGACCACGCCACCCTTGTCGATGTTTACGTAAACATCGACAAGGAGCGCGGCCCCCTCCGGACGCCGCAGTCGAAGCTGATGTCCGATTTAAACCCTAAATTGTTTACGCAAACATCGTTCGGCGATGATGTCATCAGCCTTATGGGGCGTCAAGGTATCGGCCAACGGGAAGGCAGCACGACCACCAACTACCGCTGCCGGTCGGTGCCGCTGACCGGCTTCGGGAGGGGGAGACGTTCTGCAGGCCAAGGGGCATCGACACACCTGGTCCTCCGGCGGAGGATGGGACGCATGGACGACGCGTACACGGTGGGCGATCCTGACGGCCTCTCCCCGCTGCTGCGGGAGATCCGCGACGCGGTGGCCCGGGAGCTGCACGCCCAGCTCGCCCTGCGGGCCGAGCGCCTCGACCTGGCCAACGTGCCGGAGGTCGCCTACCAGGTGACCCTCGGTGTCGACCGGGTGCTCACCGGTCGGCTCACTCCACCCCGGCGTACGAGTGCAGGCCGGTGAAGAAGAAGTTCACCCCGAACAGGTTCATCAGCACGGTCAGGAAGCCGAGCACCGCGATCCAGGTCGCCACGTTGCGCTTGACGCTGGGCGTGGCCCGGGCGTGCAGGTAACCGGCGTAGACCACCCAGGAGATGAACGCCCAGGTCTCCTTCGGGTCCCAGCCCCAGGCCCGACCCCAGGCCGCCTCGGCCCAGATCGCGCCCGCGATCACCGCGAACGTGAAGATCGGGAACGCGAAGGCGTGCAGGGCGAAGGTCAGCCGCTCCAGGTCGGCCGCCCCGGGCAGCCGCCGGGCCAACGTGTAGGGGAAGCTGCGCCGCCCCTGCTCGTAGCCGTTGCGCAGCAGGAACGACACCGCCGGCACCACGCCCAGCAGGAAGATGCCGGAGGAGAAGACGATCGTCGACACGTGGATGATGAACCAGTACGACTGGAGCGCCGGCATCAGCGGCACCACCGGGACATAGAGCTTCAGCTCGGCGAAGGCCAGCAGCAGCACCATGACCAGGGTGAGGAACAGCCCGAGCCGGCGCAGCGCCGGTCGCTTCCAGAGCACCACGAGCCAGGCGGCGGTCCCGATCCAGGTGACCGTCAGCACGAACTCGTACATGTTGCCCCAGGGCATCCGGTCGGCCGCGATCCCCCGGGTGACCAGCGCGCCGAGGTGCAGCGCGGCGGCCAGCACGGTGAGCCCGGCGGCGATCCGCCCGGCCAGCCTGGCCCGCCCGGCCGAACGGCTCCGGCGGGTCGGCGGCGGCGTGCCCGCAGGGGCGTCGGCCACCGGGCCGTCGACCTTGTCGACGCCTGCGCCACCGACACCCGCGCCGACCAGCTCCCGGGCCGGTGCGACCCGGGCCGACACCGCGCGGACATTGCCCAGGGCGTACTCGACGGCGTGGCTGATCATCGCGATCAGGTACACCAGGATCGCGAACGTCACCAACTGGTCGGAGACTGCGGACATCACTCGACTCCCTCTCGCGCCCGCCGGTCGGGCCGCCCGTCGTCGCGTACCGCAGCGACGAGCTGCGCGAACTCCTCGGCGAACCCCGGATGATCGGTGCGCGGCAGCCCACCGGCCGACACCAAACTACTACCGCCCGTCGGAGATCCACTGTCGGGGGGCGTCACCCGGAACCAGACCCGCCGCCGCCGGCCGAACAGCGAGCCCATCAGCCCGACCAGCAGCACCACGCAGGCGCCCAGCATCAGCTTCTCGCCCGGGTCGTGCCGGACGGAGAGGGTGATGTAGCGCTTGGTGCCGAGGAATTCCAGCTTGCTGCCGTCGTCCAGGG
This sequence comes from Micromonospora matsumotoense, assembly GCF_900091525.1. Taxonomy (GTDB): domain Bacteria; phylum Actinomycetota; class Actinomycetes; order Mycobacteriales; family Micromonosporaceae; genus Micromonospora; species Micromonospora matsumotoensis. The sequence continues at coordinate 88,021 of NZ_FMCU01000005.1, read as the reverse complement.
TCCACGTCTCGCCCGGGGCGAGCTTCTTGTCGCCCACCTGCGTGAGCTTGCCGCTGGTCACCTGACGCTGGTCGAGTTGGTAGACCGAGCCGGGGATGCCGGCGTCCAGCCCCAGGTTTCCCCGGTAGGCGGCCAGCACCACCGCCGGGTTGCGCTCCTCGGGGAACCGCGACGACACGAACGGCGCGGTGTCCGGGGCGGTCGGCAGATAGAGCCCCTCGAAGGCGACCTGCTGGTTCGCGTCCCGGCGGCCGGTCACCGGGTCGACGTTGGCGTCCGGGAAGGCGGCCACCCCCTCGCTGGTGAGGTTGGCGTCGCCGCTGGTCAGAAACGGCACCGTGCTGGTCTGGCTGCGACCGTACCGGTCGGTGTACTTCAGGATCGGGGCGTAGCCGTGGCCCAGCAGGTAGACGTTGGCCGAGCCGAGCCGCAGCGGCGAGTTGACCGCGAAGTCGGCGGTGCGCCGGTCCGAGCCGTCCGGCCGGTCCACGGTCACCGTCGCGCGGTAGCTCGCCGGCTGCCCGGACGGCAGGAACCGGGCGTCGAACCCGTCCAGGGTCAGGCAGAACGGCGGCAGGTCGGCGCTGTCGACGCGCGGGCCGAGCTTCGCCTCGGCGTACTGCTGGCGGGTGTTGCAGAACGCGTTCTCCGCGCCGGCCACCAGCAGCTTGTTGCCGTGCCAGCCGTACCACGAGCCGAGCGCGACGCCGATCAGCACGGCGACCAGCGAGGTGTGGAACAGCAGGTTGCCGGTCTCCTTGAGGTAGCCCTTCTCGGCGGAGACCTCGTTGCCGCGCACCTGCACCCGCCAGCGGCGGCGGCGCAGCACGGCGGCGATGGCCGCCGGATCGGCGGCGGCCGGGGCCTCCAGCACGGTGTGCTGCGGCAGCCGGTCCAGCCGTTTCGGCGCGGCCGGCGGCCGGGCCCGCAACGCGCGCAGGTGGTCGCGCATCCGGGGCAGGATGCACCCCACCAGCGAGGTGAACAGCAGCAGATAGATGGCGGAGAACCAGACCGAACCGAACACCTCGAACGCGCCGATCCGGTCGAGCTGCGGGGCCAGCTCCGGGTGCTCGACGAAGTACCTGTCGACGTTCTCCGGGTTGACCCCCCGCTGCGGCAGCACCGAGCCGGGAATCGCCGCGACCGCGAGCAGGAACAACAGGATCAACGCGGTACGCATGCTGGTGAGCTGCCGCCACGAGTTGCGCAGCAGGGCGAGCAGCGGGTTCGGCCGGCGGGGGGCCTCGGCGGGTGGGCTGGCCGGCCGGTCCTCGACGGTCGTCATCAGATGCTCACCTCGCCGGGTCCCACGGTCGTCTGCAACCAGATCACGAAGTTCTGCCAGCCCCCGGTGACCAGCGCCAGGCCGATCAGGATCAGCAGCACCCCGCCGATCCGGGTGACCCACCGGCTGTTGCGCCGGACCGCGCGGAACACCCCGAGCAGCCGGTGGAAGCCCAACCCGAAGACCACGAACGGCAACCCCAACCCGAGGCAGTACGCCACCGCCAGCACCACCGCCCGGTCGGTCTGCCCACCGGTGGCGGCCATCCCGAGCACCGCGCCCAGCGTCGGGCCGGTGCACGGCATCCAGCTCAGCGCGAACACCGCGCCGAGCACCGGCGCACCGAGCAGCCCGGCGGCGGGCAGCCGTTGGATGCGTAGTTCCCGCTGCATGCCGGGGAGCACGCCCAGGTAGCTCAGGCCGAGCAGGACGATCAGCGCGCCGATGACGACCTGGAAGGTGCGCTCGTAGTCGAAGAAGATCCGGCCGAACCCGGCGAAGAGGATCGCGGTGGCGGTGAAGACGACGGTGAAGCCGGCGATGAACAGCAACGTCCCGGCCAGCACCCGCCCCTTGACCGCCGCCGCCGGCCGGGTCGCCGCCCGGGTCGCGACCGCCACCCCGCCGTCCGGGCCGCCACCGGACGCCGGGTCGCCGTCGGCCGGGTCCGGCTCGCCGGTCGAGGCAGGGTCGCCGCCGGCCGGGACGGGGCCGCCGCCGGTCGGGGTCGTCCGGGCGCGGCCCTCCAGGTCGGTGCCGGCCAGCCCGGTCACGTACGACAGGTAGCCGGGCATCAGCGGCAGCACGCACGGGGACAGGAAGCTGACCAGCCCGGCCAGCGCCGCCGCGCCGATGGCCAGCAGCAACGGGCCGGACTGGGCGAGTTCGCGGAACGTCTCGCCCATCAGCGGGAACCGGTGGACGCCGGCTCTTCGGCGGCGATCCGCTCGACGATCGGCCGCAGGCCGTCGGTGGTGACGGCGGCCCGGATCACGGTGGCGATCCGGCCCTGCCGGTCGAGCACGACGGTGGCCGGGATGGTGTTCGGCGGGATGTCCAGCGCCAGCGCCAGCCGGCTGGCCGGGTCGAACAGGCTCGGGTAGGTGACCCGGCCCTCCTCGAAGGCGATCGCCTTGTCCCGGCTGTCCTGCACGTTGATGCCGAGGAAGGTCACCCCGGAGCCCTTGGTGGCCTGGTAGGTGGCCTCCAGGTCGTCGGCCTCGGCGCGGCAGGGCGCGCACCAGGAACCCCAGAAGTTGAGCACCACCACCTGGCCCCGGGCCTGCGAGGTGTCGTACCCGCCGCCGGTGAGCAGGTCACCGGCGATCTTCGGGGCGGTGGAACGTTGGTCGGGGGCGCACTCGACGATGCCGCCGTTGTTGGCGCACCGGCTCTCGTCGGTGCCGGAGGTGCAGCCGACCAGCGCCGCCCCGGCGGTGACGGCGGCGAGCAGGACGGCCAACGGCCTCCGGAGACGCATCTCAGGCCCCCTTGGCCGTCCGGGCTGTCGCGGACATCGCGATCAGGTGGGCGGCCGGCTCGGAGTAGCCGATCCCGACCACCTTGGCCCCGTCGAAGTGGAAGGAGGTGAGGCTGGCCAGCCCGCACTGCCGGCGGCGCGGGTCGTGCCAGAGCCGCTTGCGCTCGACGTAGCGGCGCAGCGTCCAGATGGGGAGCTGGTGGGAGACGATGACCGCCTCGCGCCCCTCGGCCGCCACCCGGGCGGCGTGCAGGCCGGCGAACATCCGCTCGGCGATGGCCCGGTAGGCCTCACCCCAGCTCGGGGTCACCGGGTCGCGCAGCACCCACCAGTTACGCGGGTCGCGGAACGAGCCGTCGCCGGGCGAGACCTTCTTGCCCTCGAACCAGTTGGCGCTCTCGATCAGCCGCTCGTCCACCCCGACCGGGAGCCCGAACTGGCCGGCGATCGGTTCGGCGGTCTGCTGGGCGCGTTCCAGCGGGCTGGCCACCACGTGCACGACCTCGCGCTCGGCGACCGCCTGGGCGGCGGCCTTGGCCATCTGCACGCCCAGCTCGGACAGCCGGAAGCCGGGCAGCCGGCCGTAGAGGATCTGGTCCGGGTTGTACACCTCGCCGTGCCGCAGCACGTGGACGACGGTCTTGCTCATTGGTTTACCCCCCGTGGCCTGCCGCTGCCGCTGCTGTCGCCGCGCCGGGCAGGGCGGCGGCGATGTGCTCCAGGGCGGCGTCGTCGAGCGCCGCCGACACGAACCACGACTCGAACGCGCTCGGCGGCAGATAGACGCCGGCGGCGAGCATCGCGTGGAAGAACGCCTTGAACGCGGGCACCTGCTGGGTGCGGGCGCTGTCGTAGTCGACCACGTCGGCGTCGGTGAAGAAGATCGAGAACATGCTGCCCGCGTACGACAGGCGGTGCGGGACCCCGGCGGCGGCCAGCGCGTCGGCGGCCAGCCTACCCACGGCGGCGGCCGTGTCGTCGAGCTTGCGGTAGAGCGCGTCGTCGGCCAGCCGCAGGGTGGCCAGGCCGGCGGCGCAGGCCAGCGGGTTACCGGAGAGGGTGCCGGCCTGGTAGACCGGGCCGGCCGGGGCGAGTCGGGACATGATCTCCGTGCGCCCGCCGAAGGCCGCGGCGGGCAGCCCGCCCCCCATCACCTTGCCGTACGTCCACAGGTCGGCATCCGACGGGTCGAGGCCGTGCCAGCCGGCCCGGGAGACCCGGAACCCGGTCATCACCTCGTCGACGATGAGCAGCGCGCCGTGCGCGTGGGCGATGGCCGCGAGCCGGGAGTTGAAGCCGTCGCGGGGGGCGACCACGCCCATGTTGCCGGCGGCGGCCTCGGTGATCACCGCCGCGATGTCCGGCCCCTGCGCGGCGAAGGCCGCCTCGACGGCGCGCACGTCGTTGTAGGGCAGCACGATGGTGTCGCCGGCCGCCGCGCCGGTGACCCCGGGCGAGTCGGGCAGGCCGAGGGTGGCGACGCCGGAGCCGGCGGCGGCGAGCAGCCCGTCGGAGTGCCCGTGGTAGCAACCGGCGAACTTGATGATCTTGGACCGGCCGGTGAAGCCCCGGGCCAGCCGGATCGCCGACATGGTCGCCTCGGTGCCCGAGTTGACCAACCGGACCTGCTCGACCGGGGTGCGGTCGACGATCTCGGCGGCCAACTCGACCTCACCCGGGGTGGGGGTGCCGAAGCTGGTTCCCAGGGTGGCGGCCTCCCGGACCGCCTCGACCACCTCGGGGTGGGCGTGACCCAGGATCAGCGGCCCCCAGGAACAGACCAGGTCGACGTAGCGTCGCCCGTCGGCGTCGTACATCCAGGGACCCTCCCCCCGGACCATGAAGCGCGGGGTGCCACCGACGGCACGGAACGCGCGCACAGGGGAGTTCACCCCGCCGGGCACGATGGCCCGGGCGCGGTCGAACAGGGCCTCGGAGGCCGGTGCGTCGGCCGGGTAGCGGCCGGTGCCGGCGGAAAAGGTATCGGTCACGATGCGGCCATTGTGTCAGCGCCCGGTGGTGAATCCGCAGGCACCCCGGGGCCGGGTTACCCGGCTCACCCCGCTCGGCGGAGCCGGACGACCACTCGTCGGCACCCCGGGCGGCACGGCGGATCGCCTCATCGGGCCGGGTCGCCGGGATCGCGATAGGCTGACCCGGTGGATCGTGCCGAACTGTCCATCACGGTACACCGGACGGGCGACGAAGTGGTGTTGCGCCTGGCCGGTGAGATCGACATGCTCACCGCCGCCCAACTGTCGACCGTCGTCAACGAGGTGCTCGCCGATCCTCCGCCGCGCATCGTGCTCGACCTGGCCGGGGTGACCTTCTGCGACTCGCAGGGGCTGGGCACCCTGGTGGTGCTCAGCCGCAAGGCCAGCCACTCCCAGTGCCTGTTGATCCTGAGCAACGTGGGCGACTTCCTGCTCCGCGTCCTCGACATCACCGGCCTGCGCTCCGCCCTGATGATCCGCAACGAGACGACCCCCTCCGGCTGACCGGTCGGCGCAGCCACAGAGCGCACCGCCGGTCGGCCGACCCGGGCGTCACGTCCTTCAGCCGACCCGGGCGTCGCGTCCTTCAGCCGACCGGGGTGTCGCGGCGGCGGAAGGACGCGAAGCCGGCCGCGCAGAGCACCCCGGCCAGCGCGGTCAGGGTCAGCAGCGGGGTGGCGCTCCAACCTGCGCGCAACACCTGCGGGGTGTGGGTGAACGGCGACAGGTCCAGCAGCCACTGGCTCAGCTCCAGCACCGCGCCGAGCTGACCGAGCAGCACCACCACCGCGAGCACCGCCCAGGCCGTCGCGGTGAACCGGGGCAGCAGCCCGTACAGCAGCACCGCCAGGCCGGCCAGCACCCAGGCCGCCGGCACCTGCGCCAGGCCGGCACCGAGCATCCGGGGTAGCTGACCCGGCACGTCACCCACGCTCAGCCCGTAGGTCAGGCCGGTCGTCAGGCCGGCCAACGCCAGCACCACCACCGGCCCCAGCAGGGCGAACACCAGGTGCGAGGCGAGCCAGGCCGACCGGTGCACGCCGGTGGCCAGCAGCGGCTCGACCCGCCCGGCGGCCTCCTCCGACCGCATCCGCAACGCCGCCTGGATGCCGTATCCGGCGGCGGCCAGCCCGGCCAACCCCAACGACGCCCCCAGGTACGCCTCGGCCAGCCCGGACGCGCCGCCCAACCGGGCCATCACCTGCGCCAACGCGGCGTTGCCGGCGACCGACCGGCCGGCCGCCTCGGCGGCGCCACCGAGAACCAACCCGAGCAGACCGAAGCCCATCGACCAGCCCAGCAGCTGCCCCCGGTGCAGCCGCCAGGCCAACCCGAACGGACCGGACAACATCCGCCCGGCCCGCGCCGGGCCCGGCCGCGACGGCAGCACGCCGGCACCGAGATCCCGCCGCACCGACACCGGGTACGTCGCCACGGCCAGCAGCACGGTCAGCGCGACCGGCAGGGCCAGCACCCACCAGCGCTCCCCCGCGTAGGCGCGGATGCGCGGGGCCCAGCCCAGCGGGGAGAGCCAGCTCGACCACCCGTGGTCGGAGGTGTCGCCGACCAGTCGGAGCGCGAACGCCACCCCGAGCGCCCCGACGGCGATCCCGCGCGCCCCACCGGCGGTCGCGGTGAGCTGGGCGGCCAACCCGCCCACCGTGGCGAAGACCACCCCCACCAGCGCCGCCGACAGCCCGTACGCCAGTGAGCCGGCCGCCGGCAGCCCGGTGGCGGCCAGCCCGGCGGCGGTGAGCAGGCCGAGCAGCAGACTGGCCGCGTACGTCACCAGCAGCGCGGCGGTGAGCCCGGCGTACCGGCCGAGGACCGTCGCGCCGAGCAGCTCCCGCCGACCGGCCTCCTCCTCGGCGCGGGTGTGCCGGACGACGGTGAGCAGGGCGGCCAGCCCGACGATCACCTGGAGGAAGCCACCCCGCTGGGCGGTCAGCGCGCCGACGCTGTCGCCGTAGACCGGGCCGAGCAGGGCCACCACCGAGGGGTTGCGGGCGGTGCCGGTGGCGTACGCGGTCCGCTCCGCGTCGGTCGGGAACAGCGCGAGGAAGCTGCCCGCGTACGACACCGGCAGGACGGTCAGCAGCAGCACCCAGAGCGGGAGGACGATCCGGTCCCGGCGCAGGATCAGCCTGGCCAGGTGACCGGTGCCGGTGAGGGTGCTCATCGCCGTACCCCGGTGGGCCGGTCGTTGCCCGGCGCTGCGCCACCCGGCCGTTCACCGGTCGGGCCGTCGGCGTGCGGGCTGTCGGCGTGCGGGCCGTCGGCGTGCGGGTCCTCGGCGTGCGGGCCCTCGGCGTGCGGCCCTTCACCGGTCGACGCGGGGGGCGCGGCGGCGGGGGGCGCGGCGGGGGGCGTTTCGTAGTGGCGCAGGAAGAGTTCCTCCAGGGTCGGTGGCTGGCTGACCAGGCTGCGGACGCCGATCTCGGTGAGCCGGCGCAGCGCGGCGTCGAGCGCGGCGGTGTCGACGTCGAAGCGGACCCGGTCGCCGTCCACCCGCAGGTCGTGCACGCCGGGCAGGGTGTCCAGGCCGTCCACCGGGCCGGCCAGCTCGGCGTCGATCGCGGTGCGGTGCAGGTGGCGCAGCTCGGTCAGGGTGCCGGTCTCGACGTGGCGACCGTTGCGGATGATCGTCACCCGGTCGCAGAGCGCCTCCACCTCGGCGAGGATGTGGCTGGACAGCAGCACGGTGCGGCCGTCGCGCCGGGCCCGGTCGATCCAGTGCTGGAACACCTCCTCCATCAGCGGGTCCAGCCCGGAGGTGGGCTCGTCGAGGATGAGCAGTTCGACGTCGGAGGCGAGCGCGGCGACCAGGCCGACCTTCTGCCGGTTGCCCTTGGAGTAGGTGCGCCCCTTCTTGCGGGGGTCCAGCTCGAACGACTCCAGCAGCTCGGCCCGGCGTCGCGGGTCGAGCCCGCCGCGCATCCGCCCGAGCAGGTCGATCACCTCCCCGCCGGAGAGCTGGGGCCACAGGGTGACGTCACCCGGCACGTACGCCAGGCGGCGGTGCAGGGTGACCGCGTCGCGCCACGGGTCGCCGTCGAGCAGTCGGACGGCCCCCGCGTCCGCCCGCAGCAGCCCGAGCAGCACCCGGATGGTGGTCGACTTGCCGGCGCCGTTCGGGCCGAGGAAGCCGTGCACCTCGCCGGCCCGGACGGTCAGGTCGAGCCCGTCCAGGGCCCGGGTGTGGCCGAAGGTCTTGACCAGTCCGGTCACCGCTATCGGGGTTTCCATAATTCAGAAGCTACGCTCGTTTCACAAAGTTGTGAAGCATGTGTCCGGTGCGGCACCATCGCCTGCGTAACCGACACCCCGAGGAGCACCGAGCCGATGCCTGACGACCGCCAGCCAGGCCATGACGACGAGGTCCACCTCTTCGTCGAACGGATGGCGATGGCCTTCGCGGACGTCGGCTTCCCCCGGATGGCCGCCCGGGTGCTGTTCGCCGTGATGAGCGCCGACGGGCCGCTGACCGCCGCCCAGATCGGCGAGTTGCTGGGCGTCAGCGCGGCGGCCGTCTCGGGCGCGGTGCGCTACCTGACCCAGTTCGGGATGCTGGTGCGGGAGCCGGTCCCCCGCTCCCGCCGGGACCACTACCGGCTGCCGGACAACCCGTGGTACGAGGGGACCATCACCAAGACCGGCCTCTACAAGAACTTCATCGACATCGCCGACGCGGGCGTCGACGCGCTGGGCGGTACGGGCACCCCGGGCGGCGAGCGGGTGGCCGAGATGCGGGACTTCTTCCTCTTCGTCCAGGAGGAGATCGACTCGCTCGGCGAACGCTGGCGGGTCCGCCGCGCCGCCACCGGCCACGCCGGCCCGCCCCCGGATGAGGCCGACCGCCGCTGAGGCCGACCACGGCCGACCGTCGTTGCAGGCGGGCGACCCTCGTGGAGCTGGCCGACCACGACTGAGCGGGTCGACCACGACTGAGCGGGTCGACCAACCGCGCCCGTGACGACCCGTCGGTCAGGCGGTGTTGCCCCAGCGGGCCTGTTCCAGGATGTCCAGGGCGCGCTGTCGGGCCTCCGGGTCGTCCTCGACCCGCAGCAGGGTGGTCGCCTCGTCCACCGCGTCGGTGAGCACCCGCCACTGGGCGTCGCGCTCGCGCACCACGTCGGACTGCGCCGCCAACTGCCGGGTCTTCACCCACAGCTCCACGAACACCGACACCTTCGCCCGCAACACCCACGGGTCGAACGGCTTGGTCAGGTAGTCCACCGCCCCGACCGCATAGCCGCGCAGCGCCAACTGGGCGTCCCGGTCGGCGGCGGTGAGGAAGATGATCGGCACGTGCCGGGTCCGCTCCCGGCGCTTGATGTGACTGGCCGTCTCGAAGCCGTCCATGTCCGGCATCTGGGCGTCCAGCAGGATGACCGCGAAGTCGTCCACCAGCAGTTGCTTCAGCGCCGCCTCACCGCTCTCCACGGCAACCGACTGCACCGGGAGTCCCTGGAGGATCGCCTCCAGGGCCATCAGGTTCTCCCGACGGTCGTCGACCAGCAGCGCCTTGGCAGTCTGGGTCACGAATTCTCCTTGTCTCGACTGCCGCTGATCCAGGACGCCATCCGCTCGATCAGCCCGTCCAGGTCCACCGGCTTGGTGATGTAGTCGCTACCCCCGGCCGCCAGCGCCGACTCCCGGTCGCCGGGCATCGCCTTCGCGGTGAGGAAGACGATCGGCAGGTCCGCGAAGCGGTGGTTACGGCGGATCTGCCGGGTCGTCTCGTAACCGTCCTGGTCGGGCATCATGGCGTCCATCAGCACGATGTCCACCTCCGGATGCTCGGCCAGCACGCGGACACCGTCCGCGCCGTTGTCCGAGTAGAGCACGGTCATCCCGTGCAGTTCCAACGCGCTGGTCAACGCGAACACGTTGCGTACGTCGTCGTCGACGATCAGCACGGTGGCGCCGTCCAACTGCCGGGTGGCCGGGGCCTCCGGCGCGGCCAGCAACTCCATCGGCGGCATCAGCAACGACGCCGGCAGGCCCGCGCGCTGCGGCGACGGCGACTGCGGCGCCACCACCGCGTCCGGCGCCAGCACATCGGGTACGAAGAGGGTGAACGTCGAACCCTGCCCCGGTGCGGAGGTCACGGTGATCGTGCCGCCGATCAACCGCGCCAGGTCCCGACTGATCGACAGGCCCAGCCCGGTGCCGCCGTAACGCCGGCTGGTGGTGCCGTCGGCCTGCTGGAACGCCTCGAAGATGATGCTCAGCTTGTCGTCGGAGATGCCGATGCCGGTGTCGATCACGGTGAAGGCGATCACCTGGCGGGCGTTGGTCAACGCCGGCACGTCGAACACCGCGTTCTCCGCCGCCGGGGCGATCCGCAGGGTGACCGCGCCGTTGTCGGTGAACTTCACCGCGTTGGAGAGCATGTTGCGCAGGATCTGCTGCAACCGCTGGGCATCGGTCACCAACGCCGGGGGCAGTTCCTTGGCCACCCGCACCTGGAAGTCCAGGCTCTTCTCCTCGGCCTGCGGGGCGAACGCCTGCTCCACGTAGCTGCGGATCTCGGCGAACCGGATCTCGGTCGGCTCGACGTCCATCCGACCGGCCTCGATCTTGGACAGGTCCAGGATGTCGTCGATCAGGCGCAGCAGGTCCGAGCCGGAGCCGTGGATCGTCCGGGCGAACTCGATCTGCTTCGGGGTGAGGTTGCGCTCCGAGTTCTCCACCAGCAACCGGGCCAGCAACAACAACGAGTTCAGCGGGGTACGCAGCTCGTGGCTCATGTTGGCCAGGAACTCCGACTTGTAGGCCGACGCCCGGGTGAGCTGCTGCGCCTTCTCCTCCAGGCCGAGGCGGGCCAGCTCGATCTCCCGGTTCTTGGTCTCGATGTTGCCCTTCTGCTCGCTCAGCAGCTTCGCCTTGTCCTCCAGCTCGGCGTTGGTGCGTTGCAACTCCGCCGACTGGTCCTGCAACTCCAGCGCCAGCCGCTGCGACTGGGCCAGCAACTCCTCCGTACGCCGGTTGGCCTGGATGGTGTTGACCGCGACGCCGATGGTGAGCACCAGCCGCTCCAGGAACGCCAGGTGCAGCTCCGAGAAGCGGGCCACACTGGCGAACTCGATCACCCCGAGCAGTTCGCCCTCGAACAGGATCGGCAGCACCACCAGGTCGGACGGAAGCGTCTCGGCCAGCCCCGACCGCAGGGTGATCCGCCCGTCGGGCAGCGCGTTGAGCCGGATCGTCCGGCGGGACAGCGCCGCCTGCCCGACCAGCCCCTCACCCGGCCCGAACGTGACGTCGTGCCCCCGGGCCACATAGCCGTACGAGGCGGTCAGCCGCAGCCGCATCACCCCCTCGGAGGTGTCCGCGAGGAAGAACGCGCCGAGCTGCGCGTCGACCAGCGGGGTCACCTCCATCATGATCATGCGGCAGACCTCGCCCAGGTCCCGCTGGCCCTGGAGCAGGCCACCGATGCGGGCCAGGTTGGAGTCCAGCCAGCCCTGCTCGGCGTTCTTCTTGGTCGTCTCCCGGAGGGTGACGATCATCTGGTTGATGTTGTCCTTCAGCTCGGCGACCTCGCCCTGCGCCTTGACCGCGATCCGCTGGGTGAGGTCGCCCCGGGTCACCGAGGTGGAGACCTGGGAGATCGCCCGGAGCTGGGTGGTCAGGGTGGAGGCGAGCTGGTTGACGTTCTCGGTGAGATCCCGCCAGGTGCCGGAGACCCCCTTCACCTGCGCCTGACCACCGAGCTTGCCCTCGATGCCGACCTCACGGCCCACCCGGGTCACCTCGTCGGCGAACGAACTCAACTGGTCGACCATCGTGTTCACGGTGTTCTTCAGCTCCAGGATCTCGCCCTGCGCGTCCACCGTGATCTTCTGACCGAGGTCGCCCTTGGCCACCGCCGTGGTCACCGAGGCGATGTTGCGGACCTGGCTGGTGAGGTTGGACGCCATCGAGTTCACGTTGTCGGTCAGGTCCCGCCAGGTGCCACTCACGCCCTTCACCTGCGCCTGGCCGCCCAGCTTGCCCTCGGTGCCGACCTCACGGGCCACCCGGGTCACCTCGTCGGCGAACGAACTCAACTGGTCGACCATCGTGTTGACCGTGTTCTTCAACTCCAGGATCTCGCCCTGCGCGTCCACCGTGATCTTCTGGGACAGGTCACCCTTGGCGACCGCCGTCGAGACCTGCGCGATGTTGCGGACCTGGGAGGTCAGGTTGGACGCCATCGAGTTGACGTTGTCGGTCAGGTCCCGCCAGGTGCCGGCGACCCCGCGTACCTGGGCCTGGCCGCCGAGCTTGCCCTCGGTGCCGACCTCACGGGCCACCCGGGTCACCTCGTCGGCGAACGAACTCAACTGGTCGACCATCGTGTTGACCGTGGACTTCAGCTCCAGGATCTCGCCCCGGGCGTCGACGGTGATCTTCTGACTCAGGTCGCCCTTCGCGACCGCCGTGGTCACCGAGGCGATGTTGCGGACCTGGCTGGTGAGGTTGGACGCCATCGAGTTCACGTTGTCGGTCAGATCCCGCCAGGTGCCACTCACGCCCTTCACCTGGGCCTGGCCGCCCAGCTTGCCCTCGGTGCCCACCTCACGCGCCACCCGGGTCACCTCGTCGGCGAACGACGAGAGCTGATCCACCATCGTGTTCACGGTGTTCTTCAGCTCCAGGATCTCGCCCTGCGCGTCGACCGTGATCTTCTGCGACAGGTCGCCCCTCGCCACCGCCGTGGAGACCTGGGAGATGTTGCGGACCTGACTGGTCAGGTTGCCGGCGAGCTGGTTGACGTTCTCCGTCAGGTCCCGCCAGGTGCCGGAGACCCCGCGTACCTGGGCCTGACCGCCGAGCTTGCCCTCGATGCCCACCTCACGCGCCACCCGGGTCACCTCGTCGGCGAACGACGACAGCTGATCCACCATCGTGTTCACGGTGTCCTTCAGCTCCAGGATCTCGCCCTGGGCCGCCACGGTGATCTTCTGGCTCAGGTCGCCCCTCGCCACCGCCGTGGAGACCTGCGCGATGTTGCGCACCTGCGAGGTCAGGTTGGACGCCATCGAGTTGACGCTGTCGGTGAGGTCCTTCCAGGTGCCCGCGACGTTCGGCACCTCGGCCTGACCGCCGAGCTTGCCCTCGGTGCCCACCTCACGGGCCACCCGGGTCACCTGCTCGGCGAAGAGCCGCAGCGTGTCGGTGAGCGAGTTCATCGTGTCCGCCAACTCGGCGACCTCGCCGCGCGCGCCGACGGTGATCTTCTGCGACAGGTCGCCCCGGGCCACCGCCGTCGCCACCTGCGAGATCGACCGCACCTGGCCGGTCAGGTTCGACGCCATGGTGTTCACCGAGTCGGTGAGGTCCTTCCAGGTGCCGGCGACACCCCGCACGTCCGCCTGACCACCCAGCTTGCCCTCGGTGCCCACCTCACGGGCCACCCGGGTCACCTCGTTGGAGAACGACGACAGCTGCCCCACCATCGTGTTGACCGTCCGGCCGATCCGCAGGTACTCACCGCGCAGCGGACGGTCGTCGATCTCCAGCGCCATGTGCTGGGAGAGGTCACCGTCGGCCACCGCCATGATCACCCGGGCGATCTCGGTGGTCGGCCGGCCCAGGTCGTCGATCAGCGAGTTGACCGCCCGCTGGCCCTCCGCCCAGGAGCCGTCCAGGCCCTCCTCGTCGAGACGCTCGGTCAGCCGGCCGTCCCGGCCCACCACCCGGCTGATCCGACGCAGGTCCAGGTGCTGCCGCTCCTGGAGCGACACCACCTCGTTGAAGGCGTCCGCCACCTCACCGGCGGCACCCGCGCGCCGGGGCAGCCGTACCTTGAAGTCACCCCGGCCGACCCGCCGCAGCGCCTCCGACAGCTCACCGAGGAGCGCGTCATGCTCGGAAGCGGACACGTCCGCCGTCACCGACTGTTTCGCGGTCATCTTTCCTCGCTCAGCTTGGAGGGCCCCCGGCGTACCGACACGCCGACTTCCCCTCATTGTGCCCGCGTCCCCACCCGGGCCGGGGACGCGACGTGCCCGGCGTATCCCGAGCCCATGCCGCGACCGCCACGACGGCGGCACCGCAGGCGAACGTCGCCCGGCCCGGCCCGGCCCGGCACCGACGCCGGAGGCGGACGTGGCGCCACCCCGACGGCGCCACCGCAGGCGAGCAGGACACCCGCCCGGCACCGGCAGACCGGACCCGGTGAAGGGTGTGACAGCGACGTGCCGATCGGTGCGCGGGTGTGACGGTGCGTGGTCCGGCTTGGCACCTGGCCGGCGGCGGTAGAGGATACGGGGGTGTCAACGGAGCCGGGGGCCGGGACAGACGCGGGACGGGACGAGCACGTCCGGCGGGTCCGGCTGCCCGCCGACCGGCGCACCCCCGCCGCCGCCCGCGCGGTGGTCCGCTCCGTGCTCGCCGAGGCGGACCTCGACGAACTGCTCAACGAGGCGCTGCTGCTCACCACCGAGCTGTCCACCAACGCCGTCGAACACGCCCGCACCGAACTGGACATCGAGGTCGTCGCCGACCGGATCGGCCTGACCGTCACCGTCTCCGACTTCGCCGCCGGGCCGGTCGACGAGCTGGTCGTCGGCATCCGCAACGACACCGACCAGATCGGCGAGGTCTCCGCCCGGGGGCGGGGGCTGCTGCTGGTCGACCACTTCGCCAGCCGCTGGGGCACCACCTACCTGCCCACCGGCAAGGGCGTGTGGTTCCGGCTGGACCGCGACGGCGACCACGGCGCCGGGCCACGCTCCCCGTACCCGACACCCGGGCAGGCCGAGAGCGACCCGGCGACCACCGCGCCGAGCGCCGCCGCGATGAGCGAACTGACCCAGACCAGCCCCGACCCGTACGCCGACGAACCCCTGCCCGAGTTCGCCACCGACCTGCTCACCCGGGTCGCCGAGATGGTGGGCGCGGCCGGCGGGGTGATCCGGCTCGACCGGGGCGAGGGAGAGGGCCCGCAGGTGCTGGCCCGGTACGGCCGCCAGCCGCGCCCCGGCAACGAGCTGTTACGGGTGCCGCTGGCGGTGCACCGACCGTACGGCGGGGAGCTGGAGCTGGACGCGGCACCGTCGGCGTACGCCCGGCCGCTGGCCGTCCTCGCCGCCGAACGGCTCTCGCTGCACCTGGAGAACGATCGGCTGCGCCGCGCCGCCGTCCGCCGCTCGGCCTGGCTGACGTTCCTCGCCGAGGCGAGCGAGCTGCTCGCCCAGTCGCTCGACGTCGACCTGACCATGGCGCTGATCCCGCAGCTGGTGGTGCCCCGGCTGGGTCAGTGGTGCGCGGTGCACACCACCGACGAGTGGGGCCGGCTCAACCTGGCCGCGTCCAGTCACGCCGACGAGTCGGTCCTGCCCCAACTGCACAAGGTGCTCCAGGAGACCGGCCCGGACTCTGTCCAGGCCCGGCTGCGTGAGGCGTCACGCACCGGGTCCCAGGTGCCGCTCGGCGGGCCGATGGAGGGGTTCGCCGTTCCGCTGGTCGTCCGCAGTCAGAAGCTCGGCACCCTGGCCGTGGGGCGACACCAGCGGCACCGGCACGACCCGGACGAGGTGGCGGTGCTGGAGGACGTGGCGCGGCGGGCCGGTCTCGCCATCGAGAACGCCCGCATCCACGCCGAACGACGTCGGGTGGCGCAGACCCTCCAGCAGTCGCTGCTGCCGCCCGTGCTCCCGGTCGTCGAGGGCGTCGGCTTCGCCGCCGAGTACGTCCCGACCGGCGACGAGGCCGAGGTCGGCGGCGACTTCTACGACGTGGTGCCGCTGCCGGACGGGCGCTGGCTGGTGGTGGTCGGCGACGTGTCCGGCAAGGGGGTGCAGGCGGCGGCGGTGACCGGGCTGGTCCGGGACGTGATCCGGGTGCTGGTCGGGGACGGCAAGCCGCTGCCGGAGGCGCTGTCCCGGCTCAACGAGACGCTTGTCGAGCGGGGCGGTGGGCGGTACTGCACGCTCGCCCTGGCGGCGGTCGGGCCGGGCGACGGCGGCCGGCTCGACGTCTCGTTGCACCTGGCCGGGCACGACCGACCGGTGCTGCTGCACGGTGCCGGTGGGGCGAACTTCGTCGGGGTCGGCGGAACCGCGCTCGGTCTGCTCGACTCGATCACCTCACCGGCGGCGGAGGTCCTACTCGCGCCGGGCGATGCGCTGATCTTCTATACCGACGGGGTGACCGAGCGACGGCGCGGCCGGGAACTCTTCGGCACCGAGCGGCTCCGGGAGGCCGCCGCGCCACTGGCCGGCTACTCCGCCGACGTGGTGGCGGCGCGGCTGCGGGCCACCGCGATCAACTTCTCGGTCGAGTCCCCCCGCGACGACATCGCCATCCTGGTCCTGCGCAACGACGCCCTCTGAGCGGCCGGCCTCTTGATCCACTCCATTTCGTCTCAATAGCGGTGTCGAGCGCATCGGATACCGCAATTGCGCTGACAATGAGTCGATCATCGAGCTGGCAGCCGGGGCAGGGGCCGGGGCCGGGGCGTCATGTGGTGCGCGGGCTGTCAGAGGCCGCCAGGGAGGCGGCCGGGGGCAAGTCGGCGGTGCGGGTCGAGGTGCTCCTTCGCCTCCC
Source organism: Micromonospora matsumotoense (assembly GCF_900091525.1). Lineage (GTDB taxonomy): Bacteria > Actinomycetota > Actinomycetes > Mycobacteriales > Micromonosporaceae > Micromonospora > Micromonospora matsumotoensis. The sequence continues at coordinate 71,718 of NZ_FMCU01000005.1, read as the reverse complement.
GCAGCCGGGGGATCACCGCCGCCTCCCCCCACACGTCGACCTCGCGACGGACCGCCGACGGGGCGGCCACCACCACGCACCGGCCCCGGCGGGCGAGCAGCACCCCCCGGACGGCGGCCAGGATGCCGGCCACCCGGTCGACGGCGAACGACCCGGGCAGCGCGGCGTGCACCACGCCCACGCCTGCGGAGCCACGCACCGACAGGGGCGTGCCGGCGGCGTCGCGCAGCGCATAGACGGCGGCGTGCAGGTCCTTGGCCGGGGCCTCGACCCGCAGCGCGGTGTCGCCCGGGGCGAACGGGTAGCGCCGCCACCAGGCCGGGGCGTACGGGGCGACGCTCGCCGCACCGCCGAGCACGGCCAGCAGGCGGTCCGCCCGCTCGGCCACCTCGGACCGACCGCCCTCCAGCAGGACCGTCAACTCACCGGCGCTGCCCCGGACGGGCAGCGGATCGGGCCGTCGGCCGGCCATCGCGGGATGGTTGGCGCGGGCCGACGCCTCGGCGGCGGACATCGGTCGACCGGGCGGCCCCGACGTCGCGCCCGCCGCCGGGGCGGCGACCGGACGCGGCGGGGACCCGGTGGCCGGCAGGTCCAGCTCGACGGCCGCCGGGTCGAGGTCGGCGGCGAACACCGCCCGGACCAGGTCGTGCACCTCCAACGGGCTCCACACCGGCCGGGACACCCAGACCTGGCTCGTCGGGAGTGCCTGCGCCCGCAGCGTCGCCGAGACGAGCACGCCCAGCCCGCCCTGCGAGCCGCAGAGCAACCGGCCCAGGTCGAGACCGACGGGTGGGGTCGCCCCGGACAGCTCCGCGGCGCTGCGGCCGGCACTGACCAACTCGCCGTCGGCGTTCAGCCAACGCAGGCCGACGAGCTGCTCGCAGGCGGTGCCGTACCGGTGCCGCAGCGGGCCGGACTCGTCGGCGGCGAGCACCCCACCGAGGGTGGCCCCGGGTGACGGCGGGTCGAGGGCCAGCCGACGGCCGGCGCGTTCCAGGGTGGCCTGCACGGCCCGCAGCGGGGTGCCGGCACCCACCTCGACCACCGGGGAGGCCGCCGAGGAAGCCGCCGACGAGGCTGCCGGCTGGTGGCCGACCCCGGCGAGCCGGCCGGTGTCGAGCATAATGTCGACCCGGGCCGGCACGGCACCCCAGTCGATCTTCGTGCCGGCGCCCCGGGGCACCACCGACAGGTCGTGCCGGGCGGCGAGCCGCAGCACCTCGGCCGCCGCCCGGGGCCCGCCCGGGACGGCCACCCACCGGGCGAGCCGACCGGCGACCTCGTCGGCCGCGCCCGCGAACCGGGCGAAGGAGGGACCGCAGATCTCGGCCAACCGCCGGGTGATCTCCGCTGCACCGATCGAACCCGCTCCCGTCGACATGGCAGTCATCGTACACATGTTCTAAAAGGGTGGGTGGCGATTCGGCCGCGCCGCGCAGTGCGACGGGCCGGTAACGTGGCGGCGTGACCACCGAGACCACCCCGCCCGTCGCCCGACAGGTCCCCGCGGAGCGCACCCACCACGGCGACACCGTCGTCGACGAGTACGCCTGGCTGGCCGCCAAGGACGACCCGGCGACCATCGCCCACCTGACGGCCGAGAACGCCTACACCGAGCAGCGCACCGCGCACCTGGAAGCGTTACGCGGCACGTTGTTCGCCGAGACCCGGCAGCGCACCCAGGAGACCGACCTGTCGGTCCCCACCCGCAAGGGCGGCCACTGGTACTACACCCGCACGATCGAGGGCCAGCAGTACGGCGTGCACTGCCGCCGCCCGGTCCGCGACGGCGAGACCGCTCCCCCGGTCAGCGCGGACGGCGCCCCGCTCGACGGCGAGGAGGTGCTGCTCGACGGCAACCAGCTCGCCGAGGGGCACGACTTCTTCTCCCTCGGCGCGTTCGACGTGAGCCCCGACGGGCGCTGGCTGGCCTACTCGACGGACTTCTCCGGCGACGAACGCTTCACCCTACGGATCAAGGACCTGAGCACCGGCGAGCTGCTCGGCGACGAGGTGCCCGACACCTTCTACGGCACGGCCTGGTCGGCCGACGCGACCGTGCTGTTCTACATCACCGTCGACGAGGCGTGGCGGCCGAACCGGGTGTGGCGGCACACCGTCGGCACCCCGTCGGGCGAGGACGTGGTGGTGCACCTGGAGGACGACGAGCGGTTCTGGGTGGGCGTCGAGCTGACCCGCTCCGAGCGGTTCGTGCTCATCGACAGCACCAGCAAGGTCACCAGCGAGGTTCGGGTGATCCCGGCCGACAACCCGACCGGCGAGCCGGCGGTGATCGCCCCCCGCCGGCAGGGCGTGGAATACAGCGTCGAACACCACGGCCACCGGTTCCTGATCCTGCACAACGACGACGCGGAGGACTTCGCGCTGGCGTACACCTCGGCGGACGCCCCCAGCGACTGGGTGCCGCTGATCCCGCACAGCCCCGGCACCCGGCTGGAGTCGGTCGACGCGTTCGCCGACCACCTGGTGGTCTCGCTGCGCAGCAACGGGCTGACCGGCCTGCGGGTGCTCCCCGTCGGCGGCGACGGCCACGACATCGAGTTCCCCGAGCCGATCCACAGTGTCGGGTTGGACGCCAACCCGGAATACCGCACCCGGCAGCTCCGGTTCCGCTACACCTCGCTGGTCACCCCCGACTCGGTCTACGACTACGACCTGGTCACCCGGGAGCTGACGCTGCGTCGCCGCAAACCGGTGCTCCCCGGGCCGGACGGTCGCGCGTACGACCCGGGCGACTACGAGCAGCACCGCGAGTGGGCCCTCGCCGACGACGGCACCCGGGTACCGATCTCGCTGGTCTGCCGCCGGGACACCCCGCGTGACGGCTCCGCCCCCGCCGTCATCTACGGGTACGGCTCGTACGAGGCCAGCATGGACCCGTGGTTCTCCATCGCCCGGCTCAGCCTGCTCGACCGGGGTGTCGTCTTCGCCGTGGCGCACATCCGGGGCGGCGGCGAACTGGGCCGCCGCTGGTACGACGAGGGCAAGCTGCTGGCCAAGAAGAACACCTTCACCGACTTCGTCGCCTGCGCCCGGCACCTGGTCAAGGCCGGCTGGACAGCCAGCGACCGGCTGGTCGCCCGGGGCGCCTCGGCGGGTGGCCTGCTGATGGGCGCGGTCGCCAACATCGCCCCGGACGCGTTCACCGGGATCGTCGCGCAGGTGCCCTTCGTGGACGCGCTCACCTCGATCCTCGACCCGTCGCTGCCGTTGACCGTCACCGAGTGGGAGGAGTGGGGCAACCCGCTCGCCGACCCGGAGGTGTACGCGTACATGAAGTCGTACACCCCGTACGAGAACGTCACCGCCGCCGACTATCCGGCGATCCTGGCGGTGACCAGCCTCAACGACACCCGGGTGCTCTACCACGAGCCGGCCAAGTGGATCGCCCGGCTGCGCGCGGTGGCCCCGCAGGGCGACTACCTGCTCAAGACCGAGATGGGTGCCGGCCACGGCGGCCCCAGCGGCCGGTACGACGCCTGGCGTGAGGAGGCGTTCGTCAACGCCTGGATCCTCGACCGGCTGGGTCGGGCCTGACCGCCGCCGCCGGTCCCCCGCCGGGCCGGGGCCGGTCCCCGGGCTGGCGGGCGGTTGCCGTTTCCGCACCGGCTGATCGCGGTCAGCCGGTGCGGAGTTCCTCGACGGCGGTGCTCATCCGCAGGAAGAGCAGGCCGGTGCCGACCGTGACCAGCACGGCGGCCAGGGCACCCGCACCGACCCAGGCGAGCTGCTCCCACGGCAGCTCAGGTCTCACCACGCCCTCGGGCACCCACACCTCACGCAGGGCCGACGGGTCGACGCAGCGGGCGGCGTCACCGGTGCACACCTGGATGGAGTGCCCCCCGTAGGTGCGTGGACGGCCCGCGACGCCCCAGGTGAGCAGCAGGCCGACGGCGAGCGCCAGCGCGATGGCCGGCACCGCCGGGGCAAGCGCCTGCCACCCGACGGAACGGCCGATGACGCTGCGGGGGACCCCCGAGGCCACCAGTGCCGCGTACGTCCGACGGCGGGCGACGATCCCCTCGACCAGGGCGACGACCAGGCCACCGGCGGCCAGCGCGATGGCCACGTGGACCGCCCTGTCGACCAGGTCCATGGTGTTGAGGTAGAAGTCGTCATCGGCGGCGAAGCCCTGGCCGCCGGCCCGGTTCGCCGCCATGTCGGCGATCATGGAGGCCCGTAACCCGGCCGCGCCCGCACCCACGACCACCGCCGCCAGCAGGGCGGCCAGGGTACGGCTGCCGGCCCATGGATCGGCGGTCAACCGGCGGGAGGCCAGCAGCACGGCCGGCCCGCGACCGTGCCGGTGCAGCAGCCGCCCGACCGTGTACGACAGCCAGCCGGTGCCGACCACCACCCCGACCAGCGCGGCCAGCCCACCGCCGAGCATCAGCGCCGGCTCCAGCATCGGCGGTGGTTCCTGGCCTCGGTCGGCGTACCACTGGCCGATCGGGACGAGCAGGCCGAATGCGGCCAGCCCGGCCACGATCAGCAGCCCGGCCCACGGCCCCGGGGCACGTTCCCGGCGGATCTGCCGGACCACGCCGAGCGGGGTCGCGGTGACCCGGCGGAGCAGGACGACACCGACCAGCCCGGCCAGCACCGGCAGGCCCAGCACCACCGCCCCGATCGCCAACGGCGACGGCAGCACATCGGTGGGCAGGGGCAGCAGCCCTCGGGAGTCGGGCCGGTGCAGCAGCACCCGGCCGACCAGATAGGTCACCAGCCCGACGAGGGTGCCGAGCAGGCTGGCCAGCCCGGCCTCCACCGCGACCAGCCCGGTCACCTGCCCGGGGGTGGCTCCGGCCAGTCGGAACCCGGCGAGTCGACGGTCGCGGGCCGGGGCGCCGAGCCGGACGCACTGCCCGGCCAGGGCGAGCACCGGCACGGCGAGCAGCAGCAGCGCGACCGCCGTCCCGCCGCGCAGACCGGGCTCGCGGAGCAGCGCGTTGGTGTACTGCTCGGAGTTGTTGCTGCCCGGCTCGCCGGGTGGGGTCGGGATGGCCAGCACGGTGAGGGCGGCCAGCCCGGCGAGGCTGGCCAGGGCGGCGCTCAGCGCGGTGAGGACGACCCGGGCGGTGTCGGTGCGGTTGCCGGCCAGGGCGAGCCGCAGCGCGACGCCGGGCCTCACCGGGGGCCCGCGCCGGGACCGGCCGCCGGGACCGGGACGAGGGGTTCGTCCAGGCCGAGGCCGGTCGGGTCGACCACGCCGTCGCGGAGCATCACCTCCCGGTCGGCGTACGCGGCGATCCGGGGTTCGTGGGTGACCAGGACGATGGTGGTGCCCTGCTCGCGGGCGAACCGGACGAGCTGGGTGAGGACCTCCTCGCCGCTGAGTGTGTCGAGGGCACCGGTCGGCTCGTCGGCGAAGATCACCCGGGGTCCGGTGATCAGGGCACGGGCCATGGCGCAGCGCTGCTGCTGCCCGCCGGACATCGCGCCGGGGCGCACGTCGGCGAGGTCGGCGACGCCGAACCGGTCCAGCCACTCGCACGCCGCCTGCCCTGCTTCTCGCCGCCCCGTGCCGGCGAGGAGCAGGGGCAGGGCGACGTTCTCCACCGCGGTCAACTCGGCGACGAGCTGACCGAACTGGAACAACACCCCGAACTCGGTACGGCGCAGCCGGGACCGCGCCGCCTCGGGCCAGGTGTCGATCCGCTCCCCCCGCCAGTGCACCTCACCCTTGTCCGGGCGCAGGATGCCGGCGAGGCAGTGCAACAGAGTGGACTTGCCGCAGCCGCTGGGCCCGGTCACGGCGACGATCTCCCCTTCGGCGACGTCGAGGCTGACGTCGCGCAGGGCCGGTGTCGGGCCGTACGACCGGATCACGCCGCGCGCCTGGAGTCCGCTCACGAGTGCACCTCCCGGTGCCAGTCGGCGACGCGGGCCAGGGTGGTACGCAGCCACCTCAGGTCGGCGTCGAGATGAGCGACGGCGTAGTCGACGGCGACGACGTCATCGAGGGTGGTCGAGGGTGCCGTCTTGACGGCGGTGAGTTCGCGCAGCCGGTCGGTGTGTGCCCGCGCCTGGGCGATCAGGTAGGACCGGGCCGCGTTCAGGTCGGCGACCAGCAACGCCACCGCGACCTTGGTGAACAGCGTGCTGGTCACGTACGGCATGGGTGGCTCGACGGCGGCGAGCCAGCCGGCGAGCGCGGCCCGGCCCTGGTCGGTGAGCGCGTAGGCGGTCCGGTCGGGGCCGGCCTCGCGTTCCTGACCGGTGGTGACCACCAGGCCGTCCCGTTGCAGGCGCCCCAGGGTGGCGTAGACCTGACCGAAGGCGAGCGGCTTGGCCCGGGGCAGCCGGCTGTCGTGGGCCCGCTTCAGCTCGTAGCCGTGCCGGTTGCCGGCGGCCAGCAACCCGAGCAGCACGTGCGGCATGGACACCCAGCCCACTATTCATCCAGCGAATAGCCGATGTCAACCAGCTCCGTCGATCCGACGGGGGCGGCCCGGCGGGTTCGGTGGGCGGCCCGCCCCCGGGTGCGGCGGCCCGGCGGGCGGAGCGGTCAGCTGGTCCAGGCCGGGTCACGACCGGTACGGCCGAGCAGCCGGTCCAGTGCGGTCCCGTCCGCCTCGACCGGCACCTCCGCGCCGAAGGCACCCATCTGCCGACCCATCGGCCCCATCTCGTCCATGAAGCCGTGCAGCGCCGCGATGCTCTCCCCCGCCGGCTGGTACGGCTGGCCGGTCGCCCGCGCCAGGTCCCAGCCGTGCACCACCAGGTCCGCCACCCCCATCAGGCCGACCGTCGACCGGGGCAGCCCCATCGCCGGCGCGACGCCCTCCTCGCTGACCGGGTCGTCCCAGGCCACGACGAGTTGCTCCACCTCCGCGGCGAACCGGTCCCGCCAGCCCGGCTCGGCCACGTGATCGGTCTTGACCGACCAGTCCGTCTCCTGCCCGGCGGCCAGCCGCTGAAAGTTGACCGCCACGTCGTACACGTGGTTGATCAGCCCGCGGACGGTGTACTCCGCGCACGGGGTGGGCAGGTCGAGCTGGTCGTCGCCGATCGCCCGGACCAACGCCACGGTCCCCGGGGCGGCGGCGGCCAGCAGCTCACTAGTCTTCGTTGGCATACGGCCAGCGTATGAAGGTGGTCTTGAACGAATGCGACAGCCACGCGCCGACGACCGGGGCATCCTCGATCCGGCCCGGCTCCGCCGGGAACTGCGGTTCCGACGGCACCTGCCGGCCCCCGCGCTGCGCCCCTGGGTGGAGCACTACTGGCTGGTCGACTGGGCGCTGACCGCGCCGTTCACGCAGCAGGTGGTGCCGCACCCGGCGGTCAACGTGGTCTTCCGTCAGGATGCCGGCGGCCCGGAGGCCGCCGAGGTGGCCGGGGTCGGCCGGACGCTCTTCACGGTCACCCTGACCGGCACCGGAACGGTCAGCGGCATCCAGTTCCGTCCCGGCGGCTTCCGCCCGTTCTGGCGTCGCCCGGTCGCCGAACTCACCGACCGGCACGTCCCGCTCGGCACCGACCCCACCGCCGCCCGCGCCGCCGACCCGACCACCCCCCGCGCCGCCGGCCCCCACGCCACCGGCCTGACCACCCCCCACGCCGCCGGGTCCGCCGCCGCGTCGCCCCGGTGTGAGGGTACGGACGACGAGCGCCGCCGGGCGCTGGACGCCTTCCTGCTGGCCTGGGCGCCGCAGCCCGACCCGGCGACAGTCGAGGCGATCACCCTGGCCGAGACGATCCGCACCGACCGGAGCGTGCTGCGGGTGGACGACCTCGCCCGTCGACACGGCCTCTCCGTCCGGCGGTTGCAGCGGCTCTTCCTGGACCACGTCGGCGTCGGCCCCAAGTGGGTGATCCGTCGGTACCGTCTGCTGGAGGCGATCGAACAGGTCGTCACCGGGCTGCCCGACTGGGCCACCCTCGCCGCCGACCTCGGCTACAGCGACCAGGCCCACCTGGCCCGCGACTTCGCCGCCGTCACCGGTCGCACCCCCACCGGCTACGCCCGCTCACTGCGCTGATCCCCGCGCGCCCACCCGCCGGCCGCCGGCCGCCCCACCGCCTGGGCCACCTGGCGGCCGCTTCGGGTTCGTGGAATTTTGTTGTCGCCATGGCCGCAGGAACTCTCCACGAACCGGGGTGCGGATCACCGGCACCGCACGACCACGACACCGACCCGACCCGCCAACGATTCGACCCGACCGGGGTCCGACCCAACCGGGGTCCGACCCAACCGGGGTCCCACCCGACCGGGGTCCGACCCAACCGGGGTCCCACCCGACCGGGGTCCGACCCGTCAGCGGTCCGCCAGCTCGGCCCGGCGGGTCAGACAGACGCCCTACCCCACTCCGCCAGGAGATGAGCTGCCCTCAGGCCACACCTCGGGACCACCGAACGATCGGGGCAGATGGACCTTCCAACGGCCCCAAAGGCAGCCGACCATCGCACCTACTGCAATTACAAAGAGTAATGACAGTCAATCCGCCCACCTACTACCTCACATCCTTTGCTCTGCTGCCATCCAGGCGACAGCTACTCTTCGTGTCAGGAAGGGGAAAGGGCGCAGTTCCCGGGCCTTCGCAAACTGCCAGCTCAAGAAGTTGGCGCGGATAGGGCAGCAGAGCAAAGTGTGGCGAGGTGCATGATGAAGGGTGGAACCACGGTCACCCTGAGCGACATCGAGCGCTCTCCCGGGCTTGAATACTCTAAGTAGTTCCAGTGGCGGTCGAGGCCGACCGCGCGTGGCTCGACCGACCTCTGGCGAACCGGCGGGGACCAGCCCGGCACCCATCGTCGAGAGGCCGGGACCACCACCCAGGGACGCGGCCCTGGCCCGAGGGCACCACTGCACACCGCAGGGCGGAGCCCGGAGAAACAGTCGGCACCGCTCAAGGCAACCGGCACCACTCAAGAGCAGCCGGCACCGCAAGACAGCCGGCACCGCTCAGCGGCGGCGGACCGCGACCACCGCGACGTCGTCGTGGATCTCCGGTGGGGCCAGCTCGACCAGCAGCCGCTGGCAGAAGCTGTCCAGGTCGTCGTCGACCACCGTCGCGCAGGCGGCCAGCGCGGCCAGGCCGTCGTCGATGGTGGTGTCCCGCCGCTCGATCAGCCCGTCGGTGTAGAGCACCAGCGTCGCCCCGGCCGGCAGGGTGAACTCCAGGTCCTCCGGCCGGTCCGCGCGCACCCCGAGCAGCGGGGCCGAATGCTGGACGAACTCCACCCGGCCGTCCACCGTCACCAGCGCCGGCAGGTGCCCGGCGCTGGCCAGCCTGATCCGGCCGGTCGGCGGGTGCAGCAGCAGGATGCAGAGGGTCGCCAGCTCGTTGCGGAGCAGCGTACGCATCAGCACGTTGAGCCGTTCCAGGATCATCCCGGGCTGGTGCCCCTCCACCGCGTACGCCCGCATCGCGTGCCGTAGCTCGGCCATCACCGTCGCCGCGTGCAGCGAGTGGCCGGCGACGTCGCCGATCGCCACCAACAGGTGCCCGTCGAGCATCACCAGCTCGTAGAAGTCTCCGCCCACCTCGGTCTGCGCGCTGGCCGGCTCGTAGCGCACCGCCAGGTCGAGACCGGCGACGTCGGGCAGCCGTCGGGGCAGCAGGCTCCGTTGGAGGGTGACCGCGATCCGGTGCTCCTCGTCGTAGGAGCGCTGCGCCTCCACCGCCGAGGCGACCGCCTGGGCGAGCTGCACCAGCACCGGCCTCCGGGCGGTCTGGGTGGCGGTGGGCACCACCACGTAGAGCGGGGCGCGGTCCTCCCGCAACTTGGCGGCGGCCACTGTCACCGTGTCGCCGGCCGGCCAGCGCACCAGATCCCAGGCCTCGGGGGCATTCACCCGGACGGTCGCGCCGGTCGGCACGCCGGTGTCGTCGACCATCCACGGTACGACCTCCGGCGTCGCGCCCGGACCGGCGGCGATCCCGGCCAGGCAATCTCCGTCGAAGGTCTCCGCGACCACCGCCGCCGGGCTGCGGAAGATCTGCGCCGCGCCGGCCGCCGCCTCCTGCAACAGGCGGGTGAAGGTGGACGCGGCGTGCACCGCCACGGTGGTGTCGGCCAACCCGGTGAGCCGCTCGGCGAGCAGCTCGGCCCGCGTCCGCGCCTGGTAGTAGCGCAGCACCGCGTGCGCGGTGGCCACCAACTCCTCCGGCTCGATCGGCTCGGCCAGGTAGGCGTCCGCGCCCCGGGTCAGTCCCTGGGTACGGTCCACCACGTCGACCGCGTGCGCGGACACGTGGATCACCGGAATCGCCGGGTGGTCCGCCTTGATCCGTTCGCAGACCTCGAAGCCGCTCAGATCCGGCAGCCGGACGTCGAGGACCACCAGGTCGATCGGGTCCACCCCGACCCGGGCCAGCGCCTCGGTGCCGTTCTCCGCCTCCCGGACCGTGAATCCCGCCCGGGTCAGCCAGCTCACCAGCAGGTAACGCTTGGTGGGGCTGTCGTCGACCACCAGGATCGTCGCCGGGGCGCCGGCCACCTCACACCCCCGCCACGGGCAGGTCCACCGTGAAGCTGCTGCCCCGGCCCGGCTCGCTGGTCAGCGCCAGGGTGCCGCCGAGCAGGGTCACCAACCGCCGCGCGTACGGCAGGCCGAGGCCGGTGCCGCTGCGCCGACTGGTCCCCGGCACCTGGTAGAACTCCTCGAAGATCCGTTCGTGCAGCTCGGCGGGGATGCCCGGTCCGGTGTCCGAGACGCAGATCCGGACCCGGTCGTCGACCCGCTCGGCGCGCATCCGCACCTCGCCCCGGTCGGTGAACTTCACCGCGTTGTGCAGCAGGTTGCGCAGCACCTGGGCCAGCAGCACCTCGTCCGAGCGGAGCACCGTGCCCGGGGGCGGCTCCGCCACCAGCAGCTCCACCTCGGAGCGGAGGGTGAGCGCCCGCAGCGTTCCGCGCAGCTGACCGAAGACCGCCCGCAGGTCGACCTCCGCCCACTCCGGCTCGATCCGGCCCGACTCCGCCTTGGCCAGGTCGAGCAGGTCGTTGACCAGGGAGAGCAGGTCGGCGGCCGAGGACCGGATCAGCTCGACCTGCTGGGCCTGCTCGGCGGTGAGCGGGTCCGACGCGGAGTCGGTCAGCAGCCGCCCCAGCCCGATGATCGCGGTCACCGGGGCCCGTAGCTCGTGGCTGACGTTGGCCAGGAACCGGCTCTTCGACTCGCTCGCCGCGCGCAACTGGGCCGACTTCTCGTCCAGCTCCGCGTAGAGCGCCACCACCCCCCGGTTGGTCTCCTCCAGCTCCTCGGAGAGCTGGCTGTAGAGCGCCATCACGCCCCGGTTGGTCTCCTCCAGCTCGGCGTTCAGCACGGCCAGCTCGTCGCGTTGGCTGCGTACCTCGTCGAGAGCGGCGATGAGCTGCCCGTTCTGGGTGGCCAACTCGTCCAGGGCACTGGCCGGGGCGCTGGTGCCCAGCTCGACGCGCAGCTCGGCCAGTCGCGCCGGGGTCAGCGCCGCAGCGGCGGCCGGAACACGTCGGGACATCCTCACGACGGTATCTCCCGCCGCCTCCGCCAGCCCCAGAGTGTCCACCAATCGCGCCACCGCGCCGGACTGCGGCTCGTACCGGTTGCCCGGCAGGGGACGCAGCGGGGCGAGGTCGACGCTGAGGAACCGCCGGCCGTCCGGCTCCGTGACGGAGGCGAAGCTGACGTCCGCGCCGTCCACCGTGCGCAGCAGGTCCCGGGCCACCTCGCTGAGCGCGGTGGCGAACCGGACCTGGTCCTGGTGCTCCAGCCCGATCGCCGCGGCGACCTCCCGGCCCCGCTGGCGTACCCCGAAGATGTCCTGCTCCACCCGCAACGCCATCCGCAGGAGTGGCTCGCGGGCGGTCACGACGGCGTTCTCGCGACCAACACGCAGGCGTCGTCCCGGCGGATCCCGGCGTCCCGCAGCAGGGTCGCCGCGACCACGACCGGCGCGCGCCCGGTCAGCCCGGGATAGTCCTCGGACCGCCACCGGTCCACCACCCCGTCGCTCTGCATCACCAGGGTCGCGCCGGCCGGGAACGGGTAGTCGTACTCGCGTATTGTCGGGCGTTGGTGGCCGGCGATGCCGGGCAGCGACACCAGCCCCCGCCGGGTGCCGTCCGGAGCCAGCACCGTTCCGGCGATGTTGCCCAGCCCGGCGTAGCGCAGCAGACCCGCCGCCGGGTCCAGCTCCGCCACCGCCAACGCGGCGCCCCGGGTGTGCGACATCGCGCGGTGCAGGTGCTGCACCACGACGGCGGGCGGCCCGGCCGGCGCGGTGCGGAACGCGGAGACGGCCGCCTCGGCGGCGACGTTGGCCAACGGCCCGTGGCCCAGACCGTCGCAGACCAGCACCTGGTGCCGCCCCTGTTCGGTACGCATCGCGTGGGTGTCGCCGCTGACCTGCTCACCGGTGATCGGCCGGGTCAGCCCCGCCGCCCAGGCCGGCGTGGCCCGTACCTCCTTCGCCCACACCTGCACCGCGAAGGCGGTGCCCCGACCCGGCCGGGACCAGGCGTCGTACCAGCTGGCCTGGCGGGCGATGGCACCGAGGCCGATGCCCAGGGTGCCGGTGGTGGAATGGCCGTCGCGGGAGGAGACGGTCAGATCTGCCATCCCGGGGCCGGAGTCGATCGCGATCAGCTCCACCCCGGCGACGTCGCCGGTGCGCGCGGGGCGCAGCAGCAGGACACCCTCCTGGGCGTGCTTCACCAGGTTGCTGGTCAGCTCGGCGGCGACGATGGCCAGTTCGGCGACCCGGTTCTCACCGAGGCCGAGCTGGCCGCCGAGGCGCTCCGCCGCGCGCCGGACGGCGCTGGCGGCGCTGCCGCTCTCCACCCGGTACCAGTGGCCCGCGTCCGGCACCACGTCGTAGCTCATCGGGACCACTTGGTGATGGTGATCCGGGTGCCCTCGCCGGGGGCGGTCTGGATGTCGAAGTCGTCGACCAGTCGACGGGAACCGCTGAGGCCGAGGCCCAGGCCACCACCGGTGGTGTAGCCGTCGGTGAGGGCGAGGCCCAGGTCGACGATGCCCGGCCCGGAGTCGGCGAAGACGATCCGCACCCCGCGACGCCGGCCGTCCTCGACGACGGTCACCTCGGCGGTGCCGCCACCGCCGTAGATGAGGGTGTTGCGGGCCAGCTCACTCGCGGCGGTGACCAGCTTCGTCTGGTCGACGAGGGAGAGCTTGACCGCCACCGCCACGGTACGCACCAACTGACGGACCCGGACGACGTCCTCGTCACTGCCGATCGCCTGGGTCTGCGGGCCGCCCAGGTCGACTCCCGCGGTCATGGCGAGGTCGCCGCCGTTGCGGACTCCACGTCCCCGGGTGTGTCGTCGTACCCGAGGTCGTCGTCGCGGGTCGCCGCGATCAGCTCCATGCCCCGCTCCACGTTCAGCGCGGTACGGATGCCGTTGAGCGACAGGCCCAGCTCGACGAGGGTGATGGCGACTGCGGGACGCATCCCGACGACCACCGTCTCGGCGTCGAGCACCTTGGAGATCGAGGCGATGGTGGAGAGCATCCGCCCGACGAAGGAGTCGACGATGTCCAGCGCGGTGATGTCGATGATGACGCCGTGGCAGCCGGTCGCCACGATCCGCTCGGCCAGGTCCTCCTGGAGGGTGACCGCCGTCTGGTCGGACATGTCGATCTGGATGGAGACCAGCAGGATGTCGCCGATCTTCAGGACCGGCACCCGTTCCATCACGCCTCCCGACGCGGGTGGCGGCGGGACGCCTCCACCCCGGTGAGCCGCAGCACGTGCCGCAGCGCGTCGGCCAGGCTCGCCTTGGTGGCGATGTCGCCGAACTCGATGCCGAGCGCGACGATGGTCTGCGCGATCTGCGGGCGGATGCCGGAGATGATGCAGTCGGCGCCCATCAGCCGGGCGGCCACCACCGTCTTGAGGATGTGCTGGGCGACCTGGGTGTCGACCGCCGGCACGCCGGTGATGTCGATGATCGCGTACGGCGAGCCGGTGTCGACCAGGGTCTGGAGCAGCCGCTCCATCACCACCTGGGCGCGGGCCGAGTCGAGGGTGCCGACCAGCGGCACGGCGACCACGCCGTCCCAGATCTTCACCACCGGGGTGGAGAGTTCGAGCAGCTGCTCGGCCTGGTCGGCGATCAGCCCCTCGCGGGTCTGCACGTAGGTCTCGAAGGTGAGCAGCCCCATCCGGTCGACCAGGCCGGTGAAGTCGACGACGTCCCGCAGCGACAACTCCGCGCCGTCGGTCTCGGCCAGCTCGACCAGGACGTCCTTGAGGGCGTAGATGCTGACTGCGGTCTCGGTGGCGGTGAAGCTCTGCCGGGCCCGGCTGCGGGACAGGTCGGCGAGCACCGCCCGCAGCTCACCCGCCGCGGGCACCTGGAGGTCGGCCAGACCGGCACCGCCAGCATTGATCATGCTAGCGTGCAGCTCCTGCACCTGCAGTCGTAGCTCGGCCAGGCTGAGCCGACCGCGCAGCGAGGCGGCGACGACCTCGGTCCACCGCTGCACCACCCGCTCGCCGTGCCCGGTCAGCAGCTCGACGAGTCGGTTGCCTCCGTCTGCGGTCAACGCCATGGTTACCTCCTGTGAGCTGGGCCGGCCGGACTCTATCACCGGAGGCAGACCCGGTAGTTGTCCCGAGGCAAAGGAATGATCGGTCCCACCGGAAGCGCTCCCGTCCTGCGTGTCCCGCTGTGTGTGGGATACCGTTCCACCAATAACAGGAGGTCTGAATGTCCCTGACGGTGCACACGGAACAGCGCGGCGACGTCGTCGTCGTGTCGGTCGCGGGCGAACTCGACATGGCGACCGCACCGCAGCTGCAGGACCAGATCACCGACCTGCTCGACAAGGGGCGCAGCCGGCTGGTGTTCGACCTGGCCGAGGTGTCGTTCTGCGACTCGACCGGGTTGTCGGTCTTCGTCCGGGCCAAGAACAGCTGCGACGAGGCCGGCGGCGTGGTCCGGTTGGCCGCCCCGCAGCGCGGCGTGCTGCGCATCCTTGAGGTCAGTGGCCTGGTCGAGGTGCTGCACACCTACCCGACGGTCGACGAGGCCGTCGCGGGCGACCCCACCTCCGCCTCGTCCTGACCGGTTTCCTCAGCGCTCGTCCTCGATGAACCGGGGGCGAGCGATCACCATGCCCGCGGTCGTCTGCACGGCCAGGGCGGCGAGCAGGAAGCCCATCGGCGCGGTCCATCCGCCGGTCGCCTCGTAGAGCACCCCGACGAGCAGCGGCCCGAGCGCGGCGATGACGTAACCGGTGCTCTGCGCGAACGCGGACAGCGCCACCGTCCCGTCGGCGGTGCGGGCCCGCAGGCCGATGGTGGTCAGGATCAGCGGGAACGCGCCCTGGCCGAAGGCGAGCAGCAGCACCCAGAGCACCGCCCCGTCCCGGGGCGCGAGCGCCAGCCCGAGGTAGGCCGCCGCGGAGAACGCGGTCAGCCCGAACACCAACGGACGCAGCGTCCGGAGCCGGCCGGCCAGCGTCGGCATCAGCAGGGCCACCGGCACCCCGAGCGCGGTGACCCCGGCGAGCAGCAGCCCGGCGCTCTCCGGCCGGAAGCCGGCGTCCCGGAAGAGCTGGGCCAGCCAGCCCATGATCGCGTACCCGCTGAGGGACTGCGCGCCGAAGTAGACCGCCATCGCCCAGCCGAGCCGGGTGCGGGCCGGCCGGACCCGGGTGCGGACGGCCTGGCCCGCCGAGGGGGGCCCGGCCCGTCGGGCGGCGCGTGCCCGCAGCGCCAGCGGCACCCACGGGAGTACGGCCACCGCCGCCAGCGCCGCCCAGACCCCGAGCCCCGCCCGCCAGGAGCCGAAGGCGTGCGCCACCGGCACGGCGGAGGCGGCGGCCACCGTCGTACCCGCCGTCAGGGCCATCGTGTACGCCCCGGTGACCAACCCGGTGCGGTGCGGGAAGTGCTGCTTGACCAGCATCGGCAGCAGGATGTTCGCCACCGCGATGCCGGCCAGGGCGAGCGCGCTGGTGAGCACGAAGACCGCCGCCGAGTCGGTGAGCACCCGGAGCACCTGACCGACGGTGAGGGCGAGCATCGCCACCACCAGCACCCGGGCCGCCGGCCAGCGGCGGATCAGCCACGGGGTGAGCGCGCCGAGACCGGCGAAGGCGATGGTGGGCAGGGTGGTGACGAACCCGGCCATCGCGCCGGAGAGACCGAGCCCGGTGCGTACCTCGTCGAGCAGCGCGCCGAGGCTGGTCACCGCGGCCCGCAGGTTGAGCGCGACCAGCAGCATCCCGACCAGCACCAGCGCCCCGCCGGTGGCCGGTGACGGGGCGCGGTGGGCCGGCCGGTGGACGCCCGGCCCGGCTGCTCCGGCGGTGCCGCCCGGCCCGCCGGCGGCGGCGGCACGGTCGGTGGCGGCGGTCGGAGCCACGGCGGTGGCGGTCGGCCCGACGACGGCGGCGCTCCGGCCGACGGCGGTGGCCGCGGCGCTGGCATTTGGCGGGGTCATGACCTCGAACCTACAATCATGGGATGAATTTCGGCAGTTGGTGTAACCGGTGACACCGTCCGTCGATTCCCCGCCCGTGCCCCCGCGCGGTCAGCGGGTGCAGCAGACCATCGAGCAGCTCCGGGGCCGGGTCCTCGGCGGCGAGTGGCCGGTCGGTGGACGCATCCCCACCGAGCCGCAACTGGTGACGGCCCTCGGGGTGGGGCGTAACACCGTCCGCGAGGCCGTCCGGGCCCTGGTGCACGCCGGGGTGCTGGAGTGCCGGCAGGGCTCCGGGACGTACGTGGTGTCGACCGACGAGCTGGCCCCGGTGGTGGCCCGCCGACTCACCGACGACCGGATGGCCGAGGTGGTCGAGGTCCGCCGGGCGTTCGAGGTCGAGGCTGCCCGGTTGGCCGCGCTGCGGCGTACCCCGGAGGATCTGGTGGCGCTCGACGGCGCGCTCGCCGCCCGGGAGGCCGCCTGGCGGTCGGGCCGGGTCGGCGAGTTCGTGGAGGCGGACGTCGCGCTGCACACGGCGGTGGTCGCCGCCGCCCACAACGCCATGCTGGCCGAGCTGTACGCCTCGGTCGGCGCGGCCCTGCGCAGCACCGTCGCGCAGGCCACGGGCGACACCCTGGAACCCCAGCGGTACGTCGACCACGGTCGGCTGGTGGCGGCGATCCGGGACGGCGACCCCGGGCGGGCGGCGATCGAGGCCGGTGCTTTTCTGGAGCCGCCGTCCGGGGCATAGGTTGTCCCCGACGGAGAATCGGGACGGCACAGGAGTACGGATGCTCAAGGGCTTCAAAGACTTCATCATGCGCGGCAACGTCGTCGACCTGGCGGTCGGTGTCGTCATCGGCGCCGCGTTCACGGGCGTGGTCACCCAGCTGACCAAGTCGTTCCTCGAACCACTGGTCCGGGTCATCATCGTGTTGATCACCGGCAAGAAGGACGGACTCGAAGGCTCGACACCCTCGTTCCGGGGCATCCCGTTCGACTGGGTGGCCTTCGTCAACGCGGCGATCACCTTCGCGCTGACCGCCGCCGCGCTGTACTTCCTGGTCGTCTACCCGATGAACCGGCTGGCCGAGCGGCGCAAGCGGGGCGAGGAGCCGCCGCCGGCCGCGCCCAGCGAGGAGGTCAAGCTGCTCACCGAGATCCGGGACGCGCTGCTGGCCGGGGGCCACACCGCTCCGGGGCAGCGCGGCGCGCTCGACGACGTGCTCGGCCGCCGGACGGAGCCGCCCGCCCCGCGCTGATCGACCGGTGCACATCGGCCCCTGCGGAATTCCCGCAGGGGCCGACTTTTGTCGTACACATGTTCGATAGAGTCCGGCCATGGAGCAGCGTAGGCACTGGTGGAACGGCAAATGGGGACGACTGGCCCGGCGGGACGTGTTCCTCCGGGTCGACGCCGACCGGTGGCACGTCGAGCAGCGGGCCGGTGGCGCGGAGGGCATCTCCCAGTTCTACGAGTACGGCAGCGCCGACGAGGCCGAGGAGACCGTCCGGGCCCTGCTGGAGGGGGCGGACGCCTGGCGGGAACTCTCCCCACGTCCGCCCAGCGCCTGGGGCCCGGCGGTCTAGCGGCGGCGTCTCCGGCGGTGCAGCGGCCAGGTGCCCTTTGGTGCAGCGGCCCGGCATCCGGCGGTTTAGCGGCGGGCGGGGCAGGGAACCGCCCGGGGATGGAGCAGCAGGGCATGGCAGAACGGGCGGTCATCTCCCGGGTCACCACCGGCATGCGGGTGGTCGACACCGTCGGGGTCGAGATCGGCACCGTCGACCTCGTCCAGCGGGGCGATCCGAACGCGGTGACCGTGCAGGCGTCGACCGCCGATCCCGGCGGCAGCCTGAACGAGCTGATCGAGTCGGCAGCCGTCGAGGAGCCGGACGTCCCGGCCGACCTGGCGGCCCGCCTGCTGCGTACCGGCTATCTCAAGGTCTCCACCGAACTGGCCCGCACCGGCGCGGTGTACGTGCTGGCGGACCAGATCGCCACGGTCGCCGACGACCAGGTACGCCTGCACGTCCCCGTCGGCGACCTGCCTCCGGAGGAGTGACCCGCCCCGCCGCCGCTCCTCTCCACACCACCCGCCGACCCCGACCACGCCGACCCGACCGCGCTAGCCCGGTACGTGGGGACGGGGAGCATCCGCTCGGGCCGGTCGGCTCGCGCGTAGCGTTTGACGGTGTTCAGGGACAACTGCAGACGGCGGGCGCAACGGTAGGGTGCCGACGTGGGGTGGCGATCGAAGGAGACGACCGCCACCCAGTCGGGCCGTGTCCCACTGGCGGACGACGAGAACAGCTGGTCTCACGGTCGAGACGCGCGCCGCCACAGCGGCGGTCAGAACCTGGTGGAGTCTCGCGAGTAGTTACAGCGGCGGCCAGGCGTTGACCAGCAGTTGGCGGAAGTGTGCCGGGAACCACTCCCCGAACGGGGGTGCCGCCGGCATCGCGCCGGTGGGCCACGTCGAACCGCGCGGCGGAAGGTAGTCCGGATCGCACAAGGGCTCGTACGGGCGGCCCGTACCCGGGCGGGCGCTGGCGCCGTCGGACTCGCCGGGCGGCTTGACCCAGACGTAGGCGTCGATGCCCAACTCCGGCGCGGCGGTCGGCCGCTGGCCGAGACCGGTGCCCACCTGATTGCACCAGTTCCCGACTACCGTCCGCCGGTCGAGCCTGCTGCCGTCGACGTAACGGTTCACGTCCCACGAGGTCGCCGGGCCAGTGGGTCGGTTCGGGCCGCCCCAGCCGTTGCGGGAGGTGTCCACCACCACCCCCACCTGCGGGGAGAAGCCCGCTGCGATCAGCCGGTCGCGCATGTGCCGTGCATAGGGGATCTCGTCGACGAACGGATTCCAGTCGACCCACTTCGACTGGTACACCGGCTGGCCGGCGACCACGTCGTCGACCCGGAAGTGCTCCTCGCGCAGGACCGAGTAGTTGGCGGTGTTGGCGACGAAGCCGTGCACGTCGGCCAGCGTGCTGCCGCCGTTCGTCGCGGCCTGCGCCAGCAACGCCGTCAACGGGTCGGCGTTGTCCGCCCAGCCGGTCTCACCGTGGTGGCTGATGTCCAGGTACGAGTAGACGTTGGGCATGGCGCCGAGCCGGGCCAGGGCGTACCCGATCCCATCGAGGTAGGTGCCGCGCGCCTTGACCTCGTCGCAAGCTGGGGTGGCGTTGTAGCGGGGGCTCACGTTGACCACGAGGTTGGGCAGTGAGTTCGGCTCGACGAAGGTGACGATCCGCAGATCGGCGTAGCGGGCGTCGGCGAGGATCTCGACGATCGGGTCGACGAACTCGGTCCGGTAACGGGCGATGTCGCCGATCGACAGCTCGCCGGGCGGAGCCTGTCGGCCGCAGTCGCGGGCAGGCAGGTCGTAGAGGGTCAGTTGGACGAGGTCGGCGCGCTGCGCCACGGCCGCGTCTAAGTGCTCGCGCAGACCCATCATCCCGTCCTTGCCCTCGATCCGGGCGATCCGGTCCAGCCAGACGGCGGTCGGTTGGCCGGCGACGGCGTCGCCACCGGGCTCGGCGGCGGCGCGGGCGGCCCACTCCGGGTCGACGTAGACCCGCGCTCCGACGTACGGGTTGTCCATCCTGGTAGGCGGATCGGCCGGGCTGGCCGGAGCGGCGCCGACGAGCGCCCCCACGACGAGGACGGATCCGGCGGCGGCGAGAACCGTCCGGACCCGGGCGGACACGCGTCCGGACGGTGACATGCTCATGCTGGCTGCTCCCTGGAGAACGCGGCCCGGCGCCGGATGGTGGCCTGGGGCGTGCGGCCCGGCTCCGTTGCTCCGGCCGCACCGCTCCACGGTCGCCGGCCCGCTCAGTAAATATTCATACACTTCGATCAATTGTCGCACCATCCCGCCGGGTCGAGCAAGGCTCCCGCAATCGAGGACACCGGGCAGCGCGACCGGACGCGAGAACACTGGACGCGAGGTGTGACCGTCTCGCCGGCCGGGTCGGGAGTCGGTCCGTTTCCCAATAGGTTTGTCGTGGAGACTCATTGGCGCGGCCCCTGACTCGATCTCCGCTTCCGGCGATCCGCACCGACTGGGATGTCCGGGGCGCGGCTGGCCGCCGGGTGAATTCGTATGAATGTCATCGTGGTGGCAGTGGTCGTGGCCGGCCTAGCCCGACGGCCCGAGCCCGACAGCGCCGGCCCGCTGACGCTGGCCCGACAGCGCTGGGCTGACAGCGGGCTGTCGGCGTCGCCACGGCTTCTGTGTGTCGGCACTCCCTGCGGGGTTCCGGGTGCCCGCCGGGCGTCGGCGGCAGCATCGCCTGGAGACAACTGCCCTGTCGCGCACCCTTTCGAGCTGATGACGTTGACGAATCATCGGCACGGGGCACCCGACACCCGGCGGCCCCCGGCCCCGGCCCCCGGGCGAGTCGTTAACGTCATCAGCTCGAAAGGGCCCGCACGAGTGTTGCGGCCCACCGAGATGCCACCAGGTTGACCGAATCGGGGAGACACGGGATTGCGGAGAACAGCGGGACACGGTGACATCCGGGCCATAGGCGCGTTGGCCAGGTGATCGCGGGCAGGTGGTCTAGTGTGGACCGATGTACCTGGTCGTCGGGGAGCAACAGATGCCGGCCGGCACGCCGGAGGCGCGCCGGGCGCAGTACGCGCACATGGCCGAGGTCGTCCGGCAGAGTCCGGGTTTCGTCCGTGGCTGGTGGGGGTCGGACGAGGCGGACCAGGAGATCGGGCACGCCCTGGTGGTGCTCGACAGCCGGGAACACGCGCTGGAGTTCGCGGCGACCGTCGCGCGGTACGTGCCGGACCTACGGCTGCGGGTGGTGGCGGTCGACGTGACCGCCAGCGCCCCCTGACCGCCAGCGCCCTGTGACCTGCCCGACCTGATCTCCGACAGCCGAGGTGCCCTCCGGATCCCGCGATCCCGGCAGGCCCGTCGTCTCTTCCGGAGTCGTCGCCCCTGCCGGACTCACCGCCCCTGCCCGGCCCGCCGGCACGGTCGTCTCCGTTGGCGCGGGCACGGGAGCGGCGGCCAGGGGTGGGGTCCGGCGGCGGAAGAGCAGCAGCATCAGCCAGCCTGCGAGCAGTCCCCAGAACGCCCCACCCACGCCGAGGAGGCTCACCCCCGACGCGGTGACCACGAACGTGACCACTGCGGCCTCACGGCTCGGTGGATCGGCGACGACCGGGGACGCGGCGGAGGCAGCGCCCGATGCGGGCAAGGCCGGGGTGGAGACGGCGGCGGGCGGTGAAGAGGCCGCGGACGGGGAGGCCGGGGACAAAGAGGCGGGGGCAGGCGAGGTGGGGATAGGCGAGGTGGAGAGGGCTGCGGAGAGCGCGCCGGCCAACGCGCCGAGCAGCGCGAGCCCGGCGACCGCCTCGATGAGCACCGGCGGGGAGAGCAGCACCAGCGTGGTCGCCGCGCCAGCGCCGAGCCCGAGCAGCGCCAGACCGATGCCGGCGGTCACCGAGGCGATCCACCGCCGGTCCGGATCGGGGTGGGCGTCGGGGCCGGCGGCGAGGGCGGCGGTGATCGCGGCGAGGTTGACCGCGTGCCCGCCGGTGGCGGCACCGAGCGCGCTGGCCAACCCGGTGGCGCGCAGCGCGGAGGCGAGCGGCGGCCGGTAACCGTAGCCGCGCAGCACCGCCGTGCCGGGCACGTTCTGCGCGGCCATGGTGACCAGGAACAGGGGCAACGCCAGGCCGACCACCGCGGGCAGGGTGAACGTCGGTACGGTCGGCGACACCACCGGTCGCAGGTCGGCGACGCCCACTCCCACGCCGGACGTGGTCAGCACGATCGCCAGCGCCGCCACCACCAGCGCGGCCGGCACCGCCCAGCGGCGGGCGAACCGGTGCAGCATCAGCCAGGTGACGATCACCGGCCCGGCCAGCGTCGGCACCTCGACCAGTGCGCGCACCGGGGCGGTGCACAGGGGCAGCAGCACCCCGGCCAGCATCGCCGCCGCCACCGGGGCGGGAATGGCGGCCACCGCCCGGCCCAGGGCGGGGAAGAGCCCGGCGGCGACGATGAGCAGCCCGCACAGCGCGAACGCCCCCACGGCGGCGGGCCAGCCGCCGGGGACCGGCCCGGTGGCGACCAGCAGCGCCGCGCCCGGCGTGGACCAGGCGATCGCGATCGGCATCCGGTGCCGCAGCCCGAGCCAGGTCGCGCAGATTCCGGCGGCGACGCTCACCGTGAGCAGCCCGGAGGCGGCCTGGGTCTCGCTGGCGCCCACCGCCCGCAGCCCGGCGAGCACCACGGTGAACGAGCTGGCGAAGCCGACCACGGCCGTCACCACGCCGGCCAGCACCGGTTGCAGCCGATCCCCCACCACAGCCTCCCTCACGCCCACTCCGACCGCCGGTGCGCAGGCCCGCCCGTCAAGGCGGGCTCAGGACACCCGTCCGGTTCGCCCCCGTTCCGTTTACGGAACGCGGGCCGTGTAGCACCATAGCGGCATGACCCGGCCCCGCCCAGCCCGCCGGCCCCCGCTCGACGCCGACGCCGAGGCGGTCGGCCAGCGGATCCGCGCCCTGCGCGCCGCGCGCGGGGTTTCCCTCTCCACGCTCGCCCGCACCGCCGGGGTCGGGAAGGCCACCCTCTCCGCACTGGAGAACGGCACCCGCAACCCCACCCTGGAGACGCTGTACGCGATCACCGCCCAGCTCGGCGTGCCGCTGGCGGCCGTGCTCGCCGGGCCCGCCACCACGCCGACCGTCCGGGGCGCCACGGTCGTCGCCACCCTGCTGGAGTCGTTCACCGACACCGACGCCAGCTACGAGCTGTACCGGCTGCGGGTGCACCCCGGCGGGGAACAGGTCTCCCCCGCCCACCGACCCGGGGTCACCGAACACGTCACGGTCTTCGCCGGGGTGCTGCGGGCCGGCCCGGTCGACGCCCCGCTGACCGCCGCCGCCGGTGGTCACCTGCGCTGGACCTCCGACGTGCCGCACGGCTACGCCGCCCTCGGCGACGAGGAGGTCGCCGCCAGTCTGCTGCTGCGTTACCCCCGCAGCTGAGCTGCTGCGCTACCCCCGCAGCTGACCCGCACCGGGCAGCCGGTGCTGCACCGCCCAGAGCGCCGCCTCGGTACGCGACGCCGAGCCGGTCTTGCGCAGCAGGTTCGACACGTGCACGGTCACCGTCCGCACCGAGATGCCCAACGCCCGCGCGGCCTGCTTGTTGGACATCCCGGCGACCAGGCAGCCGAGCACGTCCACCTCCCGACCGGTCAGCTCGACGTCGGGCGGGGCGGCGGCCCGGGGCGCGGGCAGCCGCTCCGGCACCCGCAGGTGCTCCGGCAGCGGCTCGCGGACCAGCGCCTCCAGCCCCCGACCCGCGTGCACGGCCAACAACTCGGTGAGCGCGTACGGGTTGCCGCCGGTGCGTTGCCACACGGCGGCGCACACCCGCCCCGGCGGCGGACTGTCGCCGTACACCTGGGTGAGGATCTCGGCCACCTCGGCGACGCCGAGCGGGCCGAGGTGCTGGCGCACCGCGCCGCGTACCCCGCAGAGGCGGGCCAGGGCGCGGCGGGTGAGGTCCGGCGCGACCGCGTCGGCCGGCGGCCGGCTCGCCACCACCAGCAGCGCCGGCAGCTGCGGCGCGGTGGCCAGCTCGACGACCAGGTTGAGGCTGGCCGGGTCGAGGTCGTGCAGATCCTCCACCACCAGCACGGCCGGGCCGACGCCGACCAGCAACCGGACGGTCCGCACGGCGAGCCGCAGCAGCGTGCCGGGGGCGTACCGCTCGCGCGGCGCGGTCGGTTGCTGTGCCAACCAGGCCAGCGCGTCCGGCGGCAGGTCGAGAGCCCCGACGTCGCGGACGCTGAGCACCGCCGCCAGCCAGTCGTAGGGGGCCGGATCGTGCACCCGCGCCGCGCCGGCGAGGATCACCGCCGGACGCGGGTCGAGACCCTCGACGGCCGCCGCGACCAGCAGACTCTTGCCCACCCCCGCGGCTCCGGTGATCACCGTGACGGCGGGTGACGACCGGCCTGGTCCGGCCACGGTGGACCACGCCCGGTCGAGCTCCGCCAGCTCTCCGACGCGACCCACCATCGACACCGGGATCATTTCTCCCACCCTACGTACTAGTGCGTAGAGACGGAGGGAGGGTGTATCCGGCAAGCTTGACGCATGACGCTGATCCTCCGCTCGGCCATCCTCAACGACGTCGGCCTGGTCCGCACCAACAACGAGGACTCAGCCCTCGCCGGTGAACGCCTGGTCGCGGTGGCTGACGGCATGGGTGGGCTGCCCGCCGGCGAGGTGGCCAGCGAGATCGTCATCCGCATCCTGGACGAGCTGGTCCCACCCGCTGGCACCGACGAGGCCGCCGAGGCGTTGCGGGCCGTGGTCTCCACCGCCAACCGACGCATCCGCGCCGCCATCTCCGCCGATCCCGCCCGCGAGGGCATGGGTACGACGCTGACCGCCGCCCTGCTCGCCGGGGACACCCTGGTCCTCGCCCAGGTCGGCGACTCCCGCTGCTATCTGCTGCGCGACGGCGAGCTGACCCAGCTCACCCGGGACGACACCTTCGTCCAGGCGCTGGTCGACCAGGGCGCGCTCTCCCCCGACCAGGCCCGCCACCACCCGCAGCGGTCCCTGGTGACCCGGGCCGTGCAGGGGGCGGACGCGCCGCCCGCGATCGGCGTGCTGACCGTGTTCGCCGGGGACCGGGTCCTGCTGTGCAGCGACGGGCTCTCCGACTACGTGGCCGACGAGGCGATCCACGGGGCGCTCACCAGCTACCAGGACCGGCAGCACTGCGGCGAGCAGTTGGTCAAGCTGGCCCACCAGGCCGGCGCACCGGACAACGTCACCGTGGTGGTCTCGGACGTGACCGAGGGCTGAACCGGCCCAACCGGGTTGCGGCCGGCCGCCGGCCGGGTTGGGATGGACGGATGCTCATCCGTCGCCTGGCCGCCGAGGAACGACTGACCACCAGCTTCCCGCTCCAGGCGTACGCCTTCGAGGCGTCCCCGCTGAGCAGGGAGCGGGTGGAGGCGTTCCACCGCTACCTGCCGTACAACAAGGGCAACCGGACGCTGGTCGTCGAGGAGGGTGGCGTGGCGCGGGCCACCGCCAGCGCCGTCCCGATGCGGCAGAACCTGCGCGGCGCGGTGCTGCCGATGGCCGGGGTCGCCGGGGTGGCCACCCACCCGCTGGCCCGCCGCCAGGGGTACGTGCGCGCCCTGCTGCGTCAGCTCCTCGACGAGATGCGTGACGGTGGTCACCCGGTGAGCGCGTTGTACCCGTTCCGGGCCAGCTTCTACGAGCGGTTCGGCTACGTGGGGTTGCCCCGGGCGCGTACCGCCCGGTTCTCGCCGGCCGACCTGGCTCCGCTACTGGGTGCCGAGCTGCCCGGCACGGTGACCTGGGAACGGATCGGCCCCGGGTACGCCCGCTACCGCTCGTTCACCGAGCGGTGCCTGCGGGAGCGGCACGGCTTCGCGATCTTCCCCGAGTTCCGGGACGTCGGCATGCGGGACCGGGACGACCGTTGGCTGATCACCGCGACGATCGACGGCAGCGTGGTCGGCGCGCTGACCTACCGGATCGACGACCACGGCGGGGAGCTGGCCGGGGACGATCTGCTCGCCGCCGACCCGTACGCGCGCGCCCTGCTGTTGCAGTTCCTCGCCCGGCACGTCGACCAGGTGGAGCGGATCAGCCTCCAGCTGCCCGCCGACGACCTGCCCGAGCTGTGGCTGACCGATCTGGCCGTGCACGTCGAGGCCCGGGTGACCCGGCCCGGCTCACCGGCGCCGATGGCCCGCCTGCTCGGCGTGGACGCCCTCGCCGGGCTGCCCGCCGGGCCCGGTCGGGTCCGGGTGGAACTGGTCGACGACCGCTGGCTCGCCGGCACCCACCTGCTCGACGGCGCCTCCGGCCGGTTGGAGCTGACCTCCGGTGGCCGGTCGGCGGTGACCTCCGGCGCTGCGGTGCCGGAGGTGACGCTCACCGCCGCCGGGCTGTCCGCGCTGGCGTACGGGGTGCTCGACCCGGCCGAGGTGCACATCCGGGGGCTGGGTGACGTCGGCCCGGAGGCGGCGGCCGCGCTGCGGCGGATCTTCCCGCGCGCCCTGCCCTACCTCTTCGCCGACTTCTGACCCGTCCGGTCCGCGCCGGACCGCCGGGCCGTCCGGTGTCGCCGGATCGGGACGGCCGGGGCTGGTTGACGCGCTCCGGGGGCGGGTACGGTCCCCAGAATGCCGGAGTGGTGGCAAGCCGGGGCGTGGGGGCTGTTGGCCGGCTCCGCCCTGCTGATCGGGGCAGCCGTCGGGTTCTTCGTCCGGGTGCCCCGCATGGTCGTCGCGTCGATCATGGCGTTCGGCGCGGGCGTACTGCTCTCGGCCGTGTCGTTCGAGCTGATCGCCGAGGCGCACGAGCAGGGCGGGCTGTTGCCGACCGTGATCGGGGCGACGGGCGGGGCGCTGGCGTACACCGGGGCGAACGTGCTCCTCGCCCGACGGGGTGCCCGGCACCGGAAGCGCTCCGGCGGGGAGCAGCCCTCCGAGCAGGAGCAGCCCGGGTCGGGGTCGGCGATCGCGGTGGGCGCGCTGCTGGACGGCGTACCCGAGTCGGTGGTGATCGGCGCGAGCCTGCTGACCGGCGGGCCGGTCAGCCTGGTCACCGTGGTCGCGGTCTTCCTCAGCAACGTGCCGGAGGGGCTGTCGAGCGCCGCCGGGATGCGTCGGGCCGGCCGCTCCCGCCGCTACGTCTTCGCCCTGTGGACGGCGATCACCCTGATCAGCGGGATCGCCGCCCTGCTCGGTCACACCCTGCTGGGTGGTGCGCCGCCGGAGGTGCTGGCCACCATCACCGCGCTGGCCGCCGGCGCGATCCTCGCGATGATCACCGACACCATGGTCCCGGAGGCGTTCGAGGACGCGCACCTGCTGGTCGGCCTGATCACCGTCCTCGGCTTCCTCACCGCGTTCGCCCTCTCCCACGCCTGACGCCGCGTACCGGCGGAGGAGGAAGCGGCCCCCGCCCCGGCCGGCGCCACCGTGGCGTCCCGAGCGGTCGGCCCGGCCCGCCCCCGGCGGCATCCGGGGAACCGCCGGTCAGTAGGGGTCGCCCTGGCCGGGGGCGCGGCCCCGGAGCAGGCCGGCCGGGCGGCCGGGCAGGTCGGCATCGCCGGACATCGGCGGGCCGCCGGTGTGCGCGCCGTGGGCCATCCCGGCGAACAGCTCCCGCAACGCGGTCACCGCGTCGACCTGCGGCTGCCAGCCGAGTTCGGTCTCGGCCCGCGCACTGGACATCAGCGGCGCGTTGAGCCCCAGCTCGACCCAGCCCGCGTCCACCGGTTGGAGCCGGAACCGCCAGGTCAGCGCGGCGGCGGCACGCAGCACCGGGGCGGCCACCGGCACCGTCCAGCCCTTGAAGTGCCGGGCCACCAGCTCCGGGGTCAGCACCGGGTCCGCGGCGACGTTGAACGCGCCGCGCGCCTCACCGAGGACCGCCCGCGCGTACGCGTCGGCCACGTCGTCGGCGTGCACCGCCTGCATCCGCAGCCGACGGTGGGCCGGTACGAGCGGAATCCGCCCGTGTCGCAGCAGCCGCACCGGGGCCAGCGGCCCGAGGAAGTACCGGGTGATCTCGGTGCCCGCGTCCCGCTGGAAGATCAGCCCGGGGCGCAGCCGGACCACCCGCAGCTGCGGATGCGCGGCCTCGACGGTGTCCAGCATCGCCTCGACCTCGGCCTTGTCCCGGCTGTACGAGGAACCGGGCACCCCGGTCGCCGGCCACCGCTCGCTGATCGGGTGGTCCTTCGGGCCGGGGGCGTAGACGCCGACCGAGGAGGCGTACACCAGGGCGGGCACGCCGGCCCGGACAGTGGCCTCGGTCACCGCGCGGCTGCCGCCGACGTTGGTCCGGTGCAGGGTGCGCTGGTCGTGGCTGGGTTGGATCTGCCAGGCCAGGTGCACCACCGCATCGGCCTGGGTGAAGATCGCGGTGAGCTGGTCGACCGCGCCGGGCGCCCCGACGTCGCAGGAGTGCCACCGCACCCCGTCGTAGGGCGCACCGGCGTCCGGGCCGGGCAGCCGCCGGGCGACGCCGACGAGGTCCAGCCCCGGCTCCCGGCCCAGCCGGCGCAGCACCGCCGTGCCCACGTTGCCACTGGCACCCACGATCACGATCCGCATGCCGGCTGCGGTACCCGCTGCGTCCGACTCCAACCCCGTCGCCTCCGACCGCTGCGTCGGGCGGCGGCGGTGTCCGGTCGGCCGGACACCGCCGACCCGCCGCCGGGCCGGGCCGCCACCGGCAGCGGCCCGGTCGTGGGTCAGCCGCCGGCCGGGGTACGGGCCGGACCGTTGTCGACCAGGCGGAACGTGCTCAGCAGCGGCGCGTCGCCCAGCTCCTCCAGGATCAGGCCACGGCTGGGCGAGAACTGGAGGAACGCCGAGTTGTTGCTGATCGCGTACGCGCCCTTGCCCGCGCTCGCGATGGTGAACAGCTGGGCCGGCTTGCGGGAGTTGCAGGCCGCCCCCTCGACGGTGAGCGACCCGCCGTTGGCCGGGTTGACCACCTGCCAGCAGGCCGGGTCGTCGCTGGCGGGGTGGTTGTCGCGCTTGCCGTACGACTTGATCAGGTACTTGCCGGCACCCGCCGGCGTCGGCACGAACAGCTGGCGTCCGCTGTCGTCGTCGACCTCGACCAGTTCGCCACCGTCCAGCGACACCCCCGACTCGGTCGCCTGCACCCGGACGATGGTGACCTCCCGCTTGCCGGACAGCACCGGGGCCGTGCTGGTCGTGGCCGCCGGCTTGCCGGCGGACTTGGACGGGGCCGCGGTCGGCGGGGACGTCGCCGGGTCGGCGGGCAGTGCCGTACCGCTGGGCGTCACCGTCCCGGAGGGGGTGGCGACGCCCGACGGTGTGGCGCTGCCCGACGCGGTGCCGGTGGGCGTCGCGGCGCCGTCCCCGCAGGCCATCAGCGTCCCGGAGCACACCAGCAGCGCCACCCCGGTAACCCACTTCGCCTTCAACATCCCGTGCTCCTCCACCCGGCCCCGCGGGTGTTCGCGGGGGTCGTCCACTTGAGCCTCACGCCGGCGGTGATGGCACCGCAGCAACAGACTGGACGCCGGTGACCACCCGCCGGTTTCGCCGGTTCCCACCCACTCTCCAGTGACACACGTCACGTCATTACCGGGGCTGTGATCGATGCAACTCATCCCGAATGTCTGACCAGTGCGAATGGCGCGACCGTCCACAGTCGTCGAATCGTGGCCCGGTGCGGGACCGGATAGACGGTAGGGTTGGCACACATCGGCGTCGACCAGTGGCGCAGGACTGCCGGTGTTGATGGCTTGACCAGGATTGGATACGACGACTTGGCGCACAAACAGGCCGACCGCGAAGACCCGCGCCGCGCCTCAGACGATCAGGCCCCCCCGACGACATCGGGTCGGCGTGCCGGTCGACCGCAGTCAATCAAACGACGCGTGATCAGGCTGGTGCTCATTCCCAGCGTCGTCGCCCTGGTCGTCTGGCTCGTCGCCTCCGGCTATCTCATCTTCCAGGGTTTCTACAACCGCCAGGTCGCGAACAGCGTCCGGCAGGTGTCGATCCCGGCGGTCTCCGCGTTGTCGTCGATCCAGCAGGAGCGGCGGCTGAGCGTCAGCTACCTGACCCAGCCGTCCCGGGACCTGAGCCGGCTCATCGAGCAACGGCAGCAGACGGACCAACTGCTGGCCGCCCTGCGCCCCGTCGCCGACTCCGCGCTGGCCGCCGCCCCGGACTCGATCGTGACGCGGTGGGAGACGCTGGCCGGCCTGCTGGACGAAATGGCCAGCGTGCGGAGCACCATCGATTCCCGGTCAGCCAACGGTACGGGTGTCTACGATTTCTACAACCGGGTGCTCGACGCCGCGACCGGCCTCTTCGACACCCAGGCGAGAATCGTCCCCGACGTCATCGCCGCCCAGGGTGGCATCGCGGCGACCGAGGCGTTCCGCGCCAGTGACCTGATGTCGCGGGCCGGTTCCACCATTGACGGCGCTTTCGGCGCCCGCACCCTCAGCCCGGAAGACCATCTCGACTTCACCAACCTGGTGGGGGCCTATCACGCCGGCCTCACCAACGTGGCGCCACACCTGGAACCGGAAGCCCGCCGACGCTATGCCGAGATCACCGCGAGCGACTCCTGGAAGGAACTCGTCGCGGCGGAAAAGACCCTGGTCAGCAATGGGCCCTGGCGTTCCGGCGCACCCCGCGCGTTGCCGTTCAACCGGGCCCAGTGGGAAACCCTCACCCGACAGGTCTCCGACGATCTGATCAATCTCACCGTGGTGCAGGCCGACACGGTCTCGGCCCGGACGCTGCGCACCGGCAACACCCAGCTCCTGACCGCCTCCCTGGGCAGTCTGATCGCATTGCTCGTCGTCATCGCCGCGATCATCTGGGCGATCCGCCAGTCGCAGATCCTGGTGGACCGGGCACTGTCGGTCCGCCTCGCCCAGCTGGGTCGGGACGCCGAGGCGGTGGTCGACAAGCAACTACCGGCCATGATGGACCGGCTCCGCCGCCGGGAGAAGGTCGACCTCGCCGCCGAACTGCCCCTGCAGGAGTACGGCAGCGACGAGATCGGCCGGGTCGCCGAGGTCATCAACCGCTCGTTGCAGGCTGCGGCGGGCGCGGCCGTCGACGAGGCGAAGACCCGGGCCGCGGGTATCGCGATGCTGATGGGCGTCGCGCGTCGTCCGCAACGCCCGCTGCAACGCGGTCTGAAGGTCATCGAGGATCTGCAGAACCGGATCGGTGACGAGAAGCTGCTGGCGGAGCTGTTCGACATCAACCACCAGCTCACCCAGACCCGCCGGTTCCTGGAGAACCTCGTCATCCTGGCCGGCGGCCAGATCGGCCGGCGCTTCCAGAACCCGGTGCCGGTCCGGCGGGTGCTGCTGGCGGCCTTCGCCGAGGCCCAGCAGTACCAGCGCATCACGTTGCGCAGCGCGCCCGACGTGGCGGTCGTCGGGCCGGCGGTGGCCGGCACCGTCCACCTGGTGGCCGAGTTGCTGGACAACGCGTTGGCGTTCTCCCCGCCGGAGACCACGGTCTGGGTCACCTGCATCGAGGTCAAGCGCGGCATCGCGATCGAGATCGAGGACGCCGGCGTGGGCATGCGGGCGGACGCGCTGGAGCGGGCGAACGAGCTGCTGGCGACCGCACCCACCCCGGACGTGACGGCACTCAAGGACGGCGCGCAGGTCGGCCTGCACGTGGTGGCGGAGCTGGCCAAGCGGGACGGCGTCCAGGTGAGCCTCCGTGCCTCGGCATACGGCGGTCTGCTGGCGATCGTGCTGCTGCCCGACCGCGTGATCGCCACCGACCCGTTCACCACCGACCTGGACCGCACCGACCCGGGCGTCCTTCCGCTCGGCACCATCGCCACGGCGATGTCGCGTCCCGGCGTCGGCGCGGTGCTGCCGGTCGGTGGTGGTCGACGGGAGCTGCACCCCGCCGCCGGGGCCCGGCCCACCGCCATGGTGGCCACCGCACCGAGCGGAGCGGTGCAGGCGCCGGCCGATCCCGCCGGGGCCCGACAGCCTGACCGCATCGGGGGCATCATGACCGACGTTCCGGCGCAGCGGGGCGCGGTCCGCAGCGGTGCGCCCGGCCCCCAGGTCGCCGACCGGCCGCCCCTGCCGCACCGACGGCCGCAG
The DNA here is from genome assembly GCF_900091525.1 of Micromonospora matsumotoense. GTDB lineage: Bacteria > Actinomycetota > Actinomycetes > Mycobacteriales > Micromonosporaceae > Micromonospora > Micromonospora matsumotoensis. The sequence continues at coordinate 39,625 of NZ_FMCU01000005.1, read as the reverse complement.
CAGCACCTCGCTCCCGAGCTGCGCGAGGAGGGCCTGCCCGGTCAGGCGTCCGACGCGACGCCCGCTGCCGCGCGGTCACCCGAGGAGGCCCGGGACCGGTTCACCAGATACCAGAAGGCCTGGGCCGCTGGTCGGTCGGCGAAAACCGGGGACCCAGCCAGCAGAGACGACCAAGGCAGGAAAGCATGACCTACTCGGCATCGCAGAACGATCTGACCTGGATCCTGGACGATCTGGTAGAGGTCCCTGACGTTGTCTACGCGGTTGTCCTGTCCACCGACGGGCTGATCGTGCAGAAATCCACGTCGCTCCCGCAGGACGCCGGAGAGCTGCTGGCAGCCGGCGCGTCGTCCCTGCACAGCATCGCGGCGGGCATGGGCCGACGGTTCGACAGCGGGCCGGTCCAACAGGTCATCATCGAGTACGAGGGACGGACGCTGTTCGTCGCCGCCGCCGGCCAGAACGCCCGGCTGGCGGTGCTCTGCGAACAGTCCGTCGACATGGGCACCGTCGCGTACGAGATGAGTCGCCTGGTGACCCGGATCGGCGACTACCTCGGCTCCGAGGTCCGCCTGGACGCCATGATGCTCACCGACCGACCCGGGTTGAAACCATGACCCACGACGTGTGGGACGGCGACGACGAGGCGGAGGCCGGCCGGCTCGTGCCGCTCTACATCCTCGTCAACGGACGGACGAGCCCCCGGAACACCAGCCTCGACCTGGCCACCCAGGTGATCGCCCTGCCGGCCGATCAGTCCCGGCTGGAGCTGGAATACCGGGAGATCCTCCAGCAGTGCAACGGTTGGATCTCCATCGCCGAGATCGGTGCCTACCTGCACCGCCCGCTCACCATCACCAAGGTGATGGTGGACGTGCTCCACGAACAGGGTTTTCTGGACATCGGCTCGCCGGCACAGGAGAAGATCGCCGACCGGTGGCTGCTGGAGACGGTGCTCGCCGGCCTCCAGCGGATATAGACAAGAGGGACTGATACACGTGGATCGGAAATCGGTGAAGGTCGTCGTGGCGGGCGGCTTCGGCACCGGCAAGACCACCCTGGTCGGATCGGTCAGCGAGATTCCGCCACTGGTCACCGAGGAGGTCCTCACCCAGGCCAGCATCGGGGTGGACGACATCACCGGCGTCGAGGGCAAGACGAGCACCACGGTCGCGTTGGACTTCGGTCGGATCACCATCAGCAACGACGTCGTGCTCTACCTCTTCGGCACCCCGGGGCAGGACCGGTTCTGGTTCATCTGGGACGAGCTGGCCCAGGGCGCGGTGGGGGCGATCGTGCTGGTCGACACCCGCAGGCTCGGCACCAGCTTCCCCGCCGTCGACTACTTCGAGCGCCGGGGCATCCCCTTCGTCGCCGCCGTCAACCGCTTCTACGGCGAGTGCCCCTACACCGAGGATGAGATCCGCAGCGCGCTGGAGTTGGACGAGACCGTGCCGCTGCTGTGGTGCGACGCGCGGGACCGGGCCTCCAGCAAGCAGGCGTTGATCGAGTTGGTGCGGCACGCCCTGGCCCGGCTGCCCGCCACCACCTGAGCGGCGAGCCCGGAGCCCCACTCCACCACCTCTGCCTGTGTGGCGCGCGGTGACGCCGGTCCACCACGTGGGCGTACCGGAGCCACCGCGTCGCAGCGGGATCAGTCGGTGCTGCCCGCCGCCGGGATCGGTGCCAACCGCACCTTGAAGTGGCGCAACAGGGGTGGTGACGAGACCACCCGGTAGCCGGATACCCGCCCGGGTTCCTTGGCGATGTCGGCGAGGACGGCGGCCACGTACTCAAGGTGGGTGTCGGTGTAGACCCGGCGCGGGATGGCCAGGCGCACCAGTTCGAAGGGGGCCGGGGTGACCAGCCGGTGCTGGTCGTCCATCCCGCCCAGATAGAGCGAGCCCAGTTCGGCACAGCGGATGCCGCCGTCGAGATAGAGCTGGCAGCCGAGGGCGTGGCCGGGGAACTCCTGCGGTGACAGGTGGGGCAGCAGCCGGCCGGCGTTGAGGTAGAGGGCGTGGATGCCCGCCGGTTGGACGGTGTCCACCCCGGCCTCGTTGATCAGCCGGGCCAGCCGGGCGGTGGAGGCGGCCCGGGCCCGCAGGTAGCCGGGTTCGACCACCTCGCGCAGCCCTTGGGCGAGCCGTTCGAGGTCGTGGCCGGCCAGCCCGCCGTAGGTGGAGAAGCCCTCGGTGGCGATCAGGTTCGCCTCGCACCGGGCGTGCAGGTCGTCGTCGCGCAACCCGATGAGCCCGCCGATGGCCGACAGACCGTCCTTCTTGAGGCTCACCACGCAGCCGTCGGCGAGCCCGAAGGCGTGGGTGGCGATCTGCCGTGGCGTCCAGTCCTGGTAGCCCGGCTCGCGCTGACCGACCAGCCAGGCGTTCTCGGCGAACCGGGCCGCGTCCAGGAAGAACGGCACCTCGTGGCGGCGGCAGAGGTCACGGACGGCGGTGAGGTTGGCCATCGACACCGGCTGCGCGCCGAGCCCGTTGTTGGTGATGGTCATCAGGACCAGGCCGACCCGGTCCCGCTCCGGCCCGGTGAGGGTGCGCGTTAACGCGTCCAGGTCGATGTTGCCCTTGAACGGGTCCGGGCTGTCGAGGTCGAACGCGGCCGGGCACGGCAGGTCCCGTGGCTCCGCCCCGGCCAGCTTGACGTTGGCGTGGGTGGTGTCGAAGTGGGTGTTGCTGAGACAGAGCTGGCCGGGCTTCAGCAGCCCGGTGAAGAGCACCCGCTCACCGGCCCGCCCCTGGTGGACCGGGAGGATGTGCGGATAGCCGGTGAGGTCGTGGACCTCGTCGCGGAACCGGAACCAGGAGCGCGCCCCGGCGTAGGACTCGTCGCCGAGCGCGGCGGCAGCCTCCTGCGCGGCCGAGGTGGCCCCGGTGCCGGAGTCCGACAGCAGGTCGATGGTGATCTGGTCGGCGCGCAGGTGGAACGGGTTGTATCCCGCCTCCGCGAGGGCCGCCCGCCGCTCCTGCGGGCTGAGGAAGGGGATCGGCTCGACCACCTTGATCCGGTACGGGGGCAACATCTGGTGCAGGTCCACGGACACAGTTCGCTCCTCGATGGAATCAGGGGTGTCCCGCGCCGGCACGGCCGGTCGGAGCCGCCAGTGCCGCACCGTCCACGGTCCACGGGTGGCGCACCGGCGGGCTCACCTGGTAAGCCTCGGCCGACAGGTAGACGGTCACCCCCGGCCGGGGAGCGCCCATCCGCAGCGACAGGTGCGGGATCAGTCCGACCCCGTCGCGCAGCGGCCGGCGGGCCACCGCGGCGAGCGCCCGATCCAGCACCGTGTGGTCGAACCCGCAGTGGTCCAGCACCGCCACCACCCGGTCGTACGCCTCCTCGTCGTCCTCGACGTAGCCCCGGATCGGCACGTAGAGGCTGTAGCCGACCGGCCGGTCGACCCCCTCGACCAGGGTGTAGCTGCCGACCAGCGGGAGACCGGCGAACCGGGTCCGGCCGCCACCGGCCAGCGCGGCGAACTCGGCGAGGCGGGTCGCATCCACGTCGTGGACCACGCCGGCCGCCCGGACGACGTCCCGCACCGAGGCGTCATGGTGGGTCAGGTAGAGCTTGACCCGGGCCTGGGCGCCGTCATGCAGGTCGAGGGCGAAGAACGTCAGCCGGTCCCGGTGACCCAGCTCGCCCGGACGGATGCTGCGGTCGAGCATCGCCCGGTAGGACCTGCCCAGTCCGAGTCGGTGCAGCGCCTCGGAGACCAGGGCCGGTGCCCGGTCGATCCCCCGGAGCTCCGGATTGAGGTAGACCTTGAACTCGGGTCGCCGGCCGCTGCGGAAGACCAGTGAGCACCAGAGGGCGAAGGTGCCCTGCGGGTGGTAGGTGGCGAACAGGTCGCGCACCGAATCCAGCCGGGACGTGGACAGGCCGGCGCGGTGTGCCTGCCGGTCGAGGAACCGCTGGGTGGCGAGCATGTTGGTCAACCGGGCGGGTGGTGTCCCCAACGTCTCGCCCAGAATCCGCACGGTGGGCGGTTCGGTCGCGCTGAAGGCGATGGAGAACTCCACCGGAGTGTGGTCGTCCGCGACGTTGGACGGCCACCCCGGCGGGGCCGACAACGGCTGTGGGCCGGCCGGTCCGAGCAGGCTTTCCAGCAGTTCCAGCGGCTCCGCCGCACTGATCCCGCTGACCTCGCACAAACGCCTCAGCTGGTCGCTCAGACGATCGGAAAGGGACACTTCGTCCATCAGTTCTCTCTCCCGATCAAGCCGACGACCAAAAGAGACCCTAAGAAGCATTTCGCAACAAGGTCAAGATTGATCACAACTTGCAATGACATAACAGGATCGAGACCGGCAAATCACCTCTGACAATCACCCAGAGTCGCGTGCAGGATACGTCACATGGTGTTGATGATCGCCGCGGAGTGCCGTCCCCGGTTTCCACCCGGCGGGTTGCCGCCAAAGCCGTCAGGCCGGCACCGGGTGGCGTCGGCCTGACAGTCGAGCATTGCGGCAGGGCAGTGCCCCGGACCCAAGGAAAGCCCTCGGGCCGGACCGGCACCGCGGTCCTCGCCCGCACTGTCCCGGACGGCCCGGCCCACAGGGGGCGGGTCGTCCGGGCTGTCAGGTCGTGCCGGCTCCCGTACATGCCGCCCCGGGAAGCCCCCGTGCTGTCATAGTTCGTCGCGCTGGTCGACGAGATCGGCGCGAACTCGTCGACCTCGATCGTGACGTCGAAGCCGAGACCCCACGCGTCTGCGGTCTCCTGGGACGTCCGGGTCGCCTTGGGCAACCTCGCCGAGAACACCACCGGCGCCTTCTCGTCCGGCACCTGGGTAACGGTCAGGCCGAGGTCGGGAGCACCGTGGGCCGTGCCGTAGAACGCGACGTTCCCGCCCCGGCAGCCCGGTCGGTGGTCGTCCACGTCAGGCTGACCGCGGCGTAGTCCTCGGTGACGTCGACCTGCGGACGGTCGAAGGCGATCGACGTGATGTCGAGAACCGGCCCGGTGGCCGGTGCCGCCATGGCCGGAGTCGCGATCGACAGAGCGACCGTGGCGGCTGCCACGGCGGCGGAAAGCGCGCGAAGGCGCCGAGAGATCATCTGTTCCCCCATGCAATGAGACTCCTCGATGGAGTTGTGGGCTGACAATAGCCAGGCGTCACAACGGACGAAGAACCTGGGCGTGCCTGTCGATTGAGGTTCGTCCCGTTCGTCGTTCTGATGAGAGGTCAGGCACCGGGCCGGCCCGGCCCACCGTTGGAGGCACGATGACCACCGCTGCGAACCCGCCCCACGCCACCAGGTCCGCCATCGGTGCGCTGATCCTGACCGGGGTGATCGCTACGGCTGCCGCGAGCGTCGCCACCGTGGCCGTCGCCGCCGCCGGCCACGCGGCCGGGATCAGCCTCGGCGTGGGCGACGATACGATTCCGCTCTCGGGATTCGGCCTGCTGACCGCCGCCTTCTCGCTGGTCGGCGTGCTTCTCGCCGTGCTGCTGGCCCGCTTCGCCCGGCGTCCGCGGCGAACGTTCGTCCTCGTCACCGTGGTGCTGACCGCCCTGTCGCTGGTGCCCGACCTGCTCATCGACGCCGGAGCGGCGACCAAGGCACTGCTGATCCTCACCCACCTGGTCGCGGCCGCCATCGTGGTCCCCGCGCTCGCGCGCCGCCTGGCCGCCTGACCCCCGCTTCCACCCACGAGCCAGCGGGGTACGTCATGCGGCGGCCGCCGTCGCCGAGGTGCACGGGCCGGCGGCGGCCCACCGTCCTGACCGCCACCTCCGGGGCGTCGACGACGATCCGCGAGCGGCGGTGGGTGCGCAGCGCGGATCATCGCGTACGCCGTCCGCCGGCCGGCGGCAGTGCCGAAAACATTCATGTGCGACACTGGCTGACACGGTGCGACACCGATCCCACACGGAGCGAAAGGTGGACGATGGCTCCCGCCTCGGCACCATCCGCGCTGATCGACGCCGTCGTCCGCGTCATGCGGGACCTGGCGGTCCACCCGCTCTCCCTGGAGATCGACGGCGACGGGGCGCGCGTGCTGACCACCATGCACGCGCACGCCCTGCGGACCCGCAGCCGGGGCCCGTACCGTCAGGACGACCTGCCGCCCGAGGCCCTGGCGATGATCGACTGGCTCAGCCTGCGGCTGTCCGTCGATCCCCAGCGGGTGGACGTGACCATCGAGGGCGGCGGACCCTGGCCCCGCCTGCTGCTGGAGTTGCCCGCCAAGCGGGTCACCGTACGTTTCGTGGTGCCCGAGGACGCCCCGCCCGGATACCAGCCGGAGTCCAACAACATCACGTTGTCGGGTGACGTGAACATCGCCCTGGAGTTCCTGGCCGGTTCCCTGCGCGCCCTGGGCGGTCGGCTGCGCGGCGAGCCACCGGTCACCCTGACGCTGAGCTACCCGGACGATCCCCACTACGAACGCCACATCGCCGGGGTGCCGCAGGAGTTCCGGGATCTCATCCCGCCGGTCGTGGCCGACCTCGCGGTCGACCGCAGCCGGTTCTCCCGCAAGCAACGGGCCGCCCACGACGACGCGCTGCGCGCGGCGGCGTACACCGACCAGCCGATGGAGCCGGTGACGGGCGGCGGGCTCAGCACCCGGCTCGGCTCCGCCCGGTTGCGGGTCAGCCCGTGAAGTCGTAGTCCCAGTCCAGCTCCCACCGCCGGATCGCCGGCCGGCTGTCCATCGACACCATGCTCCGGCCGTCCGCCGTGAAGGCCACGGACGACACCGGCTCCGGATGACCGTCGCACGTGTGCACGCGTCGTCCCGTCCGGACGTCCCAGATGCCCAGCGTACGGTCCACATCGGCGGTCACCGCATGACGACCGTCCGGGCTCACGTCGAACACCTTCGCCTCGGAGGCCAGTTCGCACAGCACCCGCCCGGTCGCCGTCTCCCACACCGACACCACCCGCCCGTACGACTCGTCGTACGCACGGACGAGCCCGACCCGTCCGTCCCGGCTCAGCGCCATGGCGTCACCCCGGCTCGGCAAGGCGTACCGCTGCCGGCCGGTCTGCACGTCCCACGCGGTCAGTTCCCCCGGCGAGTTGATCAGAAGCTGCCTGCTGTCCGGGGTGAACCGCAGCGGTACCGACCCGAACTCGACGGGGATCGTGAGCACCGGGCTGCCGGTGCCCGTGCGCCACAGTCGGCACGTCCGGTCCTCCGCACCGACCGACGCGGCATACCGACCGTCGTCGCTGAGTTGGACCGACCCCACCGGCCCCCGGTGCGCCACCATGGTGCGGCTCAGGTGGAACCGGTACAGGCTCCACAGGCACAGGTTCCCGTCGGCGTCGCCGACGATCACGTACCGGCCCGTGCCGTCCATCGCGACCGCCCGCACCGCACCGTGGTCGCCGTGCAGCTCGGCCTGCCGCCGGCCGGCCGCCAGGTCCCACAGGTGCGCGGTCCCGGCCCAGTCCGCGCTGAGGGCGAGCTGGGCATCTGCGGAAAGCACGACCGTGTGCGCCTTGCCCACCCGCTCCGCGAAGGTGTGCCGTTGCCGGCCGGTCCGCAGCTCCCACACCCGGAGCAGGCCGTCGGCACCGCCCGTCACCGCCAGCTCGCCGTCGACACTCAGCGCCGGGGCCAGCCCGGGGACGAAGGTGAACTCGCCGCCGCGCAGCTCGTAGCGCTGCCAGACGCCCAGTGGCGCGGTCCGCTCGCCCGCCGTCCGCCCCAACCGCTCCCACAGCTCCCGCAGCTGCGGGTGACGCTCGAACCCGACCATGTCCCGGGCGGCCCGTAGCTCCACGGCGGCGGCGGCCGGCCGGCCCTCCCCGGCGAGCGACTCCGCACGGACGACCCGTTGCCGGACCTGCGCCTCGGCCGCCAGCACCGCCCTCGCCGCCAGCGGCCGCTCGTAACTCCACGGTGCGCGCAGGTCGGGGCGGGGCAGCCGGTGGACGTGCAGCCCCCCGTACTCGTCCCCGAGCACGACCAGCGCGCCGTCGCCGCTGGTCGCCGCACAGGTGAGCGACAGCAGACCGGCCATCTCCGGTCGCAGCCCGTCGATACGCGTGGCGACGGTACGCAGGCACCGGCCGGAATCCGTCTCCCAGATCCGCACCGGTTGGTCGGGACTGCCGACCCCGACCGAGACCGCCCGTTCGCCGTCACCGCTGAGCACGACCGTCGAGTACCGGTTCAGGTTGTTCGGCACCGGCCCCCGCACCCGGTGGGGCCTGGTCTCCCACAGGTGCGCCACCCGTGTCTGGTGCCCGATCAGCAGGGCGTACCTGCCGGACCCGCCCAATGCCACCTCGTCGACCCCGGTCATCCGCATGTCGGCGGACTTGACCAGGCGGTGCAGCCAGCGCCCGGTGTCGACCTCCCAGACCACCACACTGCCGTCCCGGGGCGCCGCCGACACCGCGACCGTGCCGTCCTCGCTCAGGCCCAGCACGGTGACCTCTGCGGGACTCTCCTGGATCTCCGGCAGGATCCGGCCCGTCGCCGGGTCCAGCCGCTGGTAGGTGCTCGGCGGGTGCTCCAGGGTGCGCCGCAGCCGCCCGTCGGTCGTGTCCCACACCTCGATCCGCCCGTTGTCGTACCCGATGGCGGCAGCGCCCGAAGTCGTCAGCGCCAGCGCGGTCACGGCCGCCCGCTGGCCGAGCGGCACGGTGACGCACCCGACCCGGGCCAGGTTCCAACGTTCGGTCCGACCCCCCTCGCGGGCGACGAGCGCGGTACGGCCGGCAGGGTCGATCGCCAGGGTCGTGACCGGGGCACCCGCGCCGTCCGTACCGAGTTCGCGGACCGCCCGGTTCTCGGTCAGCGACCAGATCCGCAGGCTTCCGTCCTTACCGCCGGTGACCGCCACCCGCCCGCTCTCGTCGACGGCGACGGCGGTCACCTGGCCGCGGTGGCCGGGCAGACGCTGCGGCCCGGGTGCCGTGCCGCGCCGGGCGAGGGCACCGGCCACCTCGGCGACGTCGGGGTTGGTGGACGAGGCGGCCAGCAAGGGCCGGGCCGCCTCGTCGTCGCCCCGTTCGGCGTGCACGAACCCCAGCAGGTGGTCGGCCTGCCAGTTCTCCCCGGCGATCTCCCGGGCCGTCCGCAGCTCCGCCAGCACCTGTTCGTCGGTGATCCGCCCGCGCCGCCACCGGTACAGCGCCCAGTTGTAGACGGCGGCGGGGTGGTGCGGGTCGATGTCGATCGCGTTGCGCCACAGGTGCTCCGAATCCTCCGGCCGGTCGAGGTCGAGCAGCGAGAGCGCCTGGTTGGAGAGGCTGCCGGCGAGCAGGCCCGCCGCCGACGGCGGCACCCGTGGATAGGGGACGCCGACGGTGTCGGCGTACACCCCGGCGACCGCCGTGGCCAGGTCGGCGAGGTGGTGCGGCCGGGTCGTCGGGTCGACGTCGAAGCACCGCCGGAGCAGGTCGACGATCCCCGGCGGCATCGGCTGGGCGGCCGGCCAGGTCTCCCCCGCCGCCAGGTAGTCGGCGAAGGCCTCCCGCGCCGCCTGACCGTAGCGGCAGGGGCGGCGGCCGGCGAACATCTCCCACACGCACAGGCCCCACGACCAGACGTCGGTGGCCCGGGTGAGCGTGACCCGCGCACCGGCCGCCGCCTCGGCCTGCTCGGGCGAGCAGTAGGCGGGGGTCATGCCGCCGAAACTCGCTCCCAGGCTGGCCTCCACCGCTGTGCCGGCGACCCCGTCGACGGCGGCCCGGGCGCCGGCCAGCCCGAAGTCGGTGACCTTCGCGGTCCAGGCCCCGTCGAGGCCGACCATGATGTTCGCGGGTTTGACGTCCTGGTGGATGAGGCCCTGCTGATGGGCGTGGTCGATGCCCCACGCCGACTGCACCGCGAGGTCGAGCGCCCGGGCGAGGAATCCACCGTCGGGGCCGCCCGGCCCCTCGTGCAGCCGCCCGGCCCGGACCACCTGGTCCAGTGAGCCACCGGCCACCCACTCCGCGAACACGCAGGGCAGCCCGTCGACACGACGCACGTACGCGCAGCTGACCACGTGGGGGTGGAGCCCGAGCCCGACCCAGGTGCCCGCCTCGGATTCGAACCGGGCACGGTGCGCCTCGGTGGTCAGTTGCTCGGGGCGCGGCACCTTGACGGCGAGGTCGGTGTCCCAGCCCCGGTGCCGGACCCGGTAGACCAGGCCCATGCCACCGGCGAGGGGCTGGTCGCGCACCTCGTAGAGATCCAGGATCAGCTCTCCGGGACGCCACGGCATGGTCCGAGCCTGGCAGCCCGCAGCGCACGGGACAACTGTCGGTTGGTCGCGGACGGTAACCTCGGATGCCGGACCGGGTCGTCAGGGAGTGACCGTGAGCTTTCGTTACTACCTCTACGTCAGTGACGCCAAGGTGGACATGCTGTTGTCCCAGATCGACCCCGGCTATCAGCGCAGGCGGGCCGCCGAGTTCAGTGTGAACCTCACCGTCGTCGGCGTGAAACGCAGCACCGAGAACCCCGGCACCGATCGGGTGGCCCGCCTGGAGCGGGTCGCCCGCTATCTCGACGAGCACGCCGACGTCGGTTCCGTGGAGGAGCCGGGGCAGTTCTTCCGGGGACTGCTGCCGATGCGGTGGGGCATCGTCCCGACCACCGACGAGCAGTCGCTGGTCTACTTCGGTGGCCGCACCGAGGACACCATCGTCGGTCTCGGCGGGTCACCGTTCCACGTCATCGGCGCGGCACCGCCCGAGCCGACCCTGCGCGGGTTCGGCGGGTCGTCCACGATGCCCGCGCTGCTCGCCGGCCTCGTCGATGACGGGGCCGAACCGGTGCCGGGCACCCCGGACGGCGGGGACGACGCGGCGGAGGTGGCGGCGCTGGCGTCGGTGCACCAGGCCGGCACCCGCCTGCGGGGGCCGACGCAGAACGTCGAGTTCCTCGCCAAGCGGCTGCTCTCCGGGCCCAGCCCGTACCCGGAACTCGACGGGCGTCCCGGCATGACCGTGCTGCTGGGCAGCCCGCTGTACGTGGCGCTGGTCGACTGACCGGGCAGCCGGGCGTGGGCACCGACGACCCCGGGGTCGGGCGACCCGCCGGGGCGGTGCCGGTTACCCCGCCCGTCACGGTGACCGTCCGGGCCGGGTCCACCGTCGACACGTACGTCTTCCACCGCCGCACGACGGTCGTGGTGGGCCGGGCCGCCGACTGCGGAATCCGGGTCGACGACGGGCAGCGGCGGGTCTCCCGCCGGCACTGCCAGCTCGACATCGACCCGCCGAACGTGCGGGTACGCGACCTCGGCAGTCGCCACGGCACCCACCTCAACGGCCGCCCGGTCGACGGCGAGCGGCACCTGTCGGCCGGTGACGAGGTGCGGATCGGGCCTGCGACGTTGCGCGTCACCCTGCCCGACGACGGGACGCGGGAAGCCGCTGCCGGACCGGAAGACACCGGGGCCACCCCCGCCGGCACCACGCCGACCACCCCGGACACCGGGACCCCCGGCCCGGATCGGGGGCGGGCCCTGCCGGTGCTGGTGTCGGCCGCGGCGGACGGGGCCCCCGGCCTCGACGACTTCACCGACCACCGGGTGCTGCGGGAGATCGGCCGGGGTGGCCACAGCGTCGTCTACCTGGCCCGCCACGAGCCGTCCGGCCGGCTCGTCGCGCTGAAGACGCTGCTCGCCGACCGGGCCGTGGACCCGGCCGCACGCGACGCCTTCCGCCGCGAGATCGCCTGCACCAGGGGGCTGCGGCACCGCAACGTCGTCGCCCTGCACAGCGGCGGCGCGGCCGACGACGCCTTCTTCTTCACCAGCGAATACTGCCCGGGTGGCAGTGTCGCCGAGTTCGTCGCCCGGCGCGGTGGCCGGCTCACCGCCGACGAGGCGGTGCCGATCACCCTCGACGCGTTGGATGCACTGGCCTACGCCCACCGGGCGGAGCTTGCGGTCGTGCTGGCCGACGGCCGGACGGAGATCGCCCACGGCCTGGTGCACCGGGACGTCACGCCGCAGAACCTCCTGCTCGCCACCGGGCCCGACGGCGAGGTGATCACCAAGGTCGCCGACTTCGGGCTCGCGAAGGCGTTCGAGAAGGCGGGCCTGTCCGGGCACACCGGGACCGGCGCGATCGGCGGCAGCATCGCCTTCCAGGCCCGCGCCCAACTCATCGACTACAAGTACGCCCGCCCGGAGGTCGACCTCTGGGCGGTCACCGCCTGTCTCTACTGGATGCTGACGGGGGCGACCCCCCGGGACTTCCCGGTCGGGGTCGACCCGGTGGCGGTGGTCCTGCGTACCCGGCCGGTGCCTGTACGGCAGCGGCTCGGCACCGTGCCGCCGAGGCTGGCCGGGGTGATCGACCAGATGCTCGTCGACCAACCCCGGGTCACCGCGACCACGGCGACCGAGCTGGCCGACGCGCTCCGGCAGGCCCGCTGACGGCGTGCCGACGCCCACGGGCCTGCCGGGCCGGTCACTCGCGGATGACCTCCTGTTGCAGCACACCGAGGTAGCCGTGGGCGGCGATCCGCTGTGCGCGATCGGTGTAGAAGTCCGGGTCGTCCGGCAGCACGGTGGCCAACCCGTCGACGTAGCGGTTGAACATGCAGAACGCGGCGGCGATCAGCACGGTGTCGTGGATCTCCACATCGGTGGCGCCCTCGGCCCGGGCGGCGGTCACCAGGTCCTCGGTGACCTCCCGGCCACCCCGCTGCACCGCGCCGGCCACGTCGAGCAGCGCGCGCATCTTGGCCGACACCGGCGCGCTGTCCACGTCGTCGTGCACCTGCTCGACCAGGGTCATGCCCTCGGGGAGCTGCGCTGCCGCGTACGCCGCGTGGGCGGAGTAGCAGTACCGGCATTCGTTGAGGCCGGACACATAGGCCGCGATGAGTTCCCTTTCGCCCCGGGTCAACGTGCCCGGGCCACACAGCAGCGCCTCCACCAGCGCGTTCAGTGGTAGTGCCGTCTCCGGCCTGAACCGGAACAGGCCGCGAATTCCGGGTTCACTGGTATTGAGCGTGATGTGTGGCATGAGCACTCCTCCGCCGACCCGATGAGAAACCCGGTCTTCCTGACCCGGGTGGCGTCAAGATTGGGCCACCTACCTCAACATCGTCAATGTCTCGCGCACGCTCCCGCTCTGCTGCCCTGGATACGCCCTGCGGGGCGGCGAACGGGCCGGATCCGACCGGCTAGCCTCTGCCGGCATGTCCGCCTTCCGCAACTCGCCCAACGTCCTGTTCGAGGCAGCCGTGACGGCGACCCGGCGGCTGTCGCCCGGGTTCGTCCGGATCACGCTCGGCGACGAACGACTGCGGGAGTTGGCCCCGCACCACCTCGACCAGCGCATCAAGATCATGCTGCCGGTGGCCGGCGACTACCCGACCGAACTGCGGGCGGGGCTGCCCGAACAGGAATGGCGGCGGGAGTGGCGGGCCATCCCGAATCCCGAGCGGCCGAGGCTACGCAGTTACACGGCGTACCGGACGCGCCCGGCGGCGGGCGAGCTGGACCTGGACTTCTACCTGCACCAGCCGCACGGCCCGGCGAGCGGCTGGGCGGCGGCGGCCCGTCCGGGTGACCGGCTGCTCCTGTCCGGCCCGCACGTCGGGGCCGGCCACCCCGGGTACGGCGTGCAGTGGGAGCCGGGGCCGGCGACGCGGGTGCTGATCGCGGCGGACGAGACGGCGTACCCGGCGGTGCGCGGCATCCTGCCCAGCCTCGGGCCGGGGGTGCGGGCAACGGTCCTGTTGGAGGCCGGCACCGCGGCGGACGCCGCCACCCTCGACGACGTGACCGCCGGCCACCCGGTCGAGGTCCGGTTGCGCGGTGGCGCTCCGGGCGGGACGGTTCTGACCGCCATGGTGGGTGACTGGCTGGCCGGGCACGGCTTGGCGGCGGCAGCGGCGGAGGCGAACTTCTACGCCTGGACAGCTACGGAGAGTAGCAGGATTGCCGAGGTGCGCCGACTCTTCACCGAGGCAGGCGTCGATCCGGAACAGGTCCACACCCAGGGGTATTGGCATGACCGCCCGGCCCGCGACGAGATAGATGATTAGGTAATGCTAACCTAAAAACGTTAGTGAGCAATCACCGTAAGTAGTCAGACGGGAACCTCGCACCATGCGCACGCCAGCCCCTCGAACAATCCGCCGACGTCTTCTCGCCCTCACCGTCGCCTCGGCGGCCGTGCTCGCCGTGGCCGCCTGCGGCTCCGACGACTCCGACCCGGCGGGCAGCGTCGGCGACACCAGAACCGTCGACCACGCGCGCGGCAAGACCGACGTACCGACCACCCCGACCCGGGTCGTCGTCCTCGAACCGGTCCAGCTCGACACCGCCATCGCGCTGCAGATCACCCCGGTCGGCGCGGCCGTGCTGAACGAGGCCGCCGGGGTGCCCAAGTACCTCGGGGACAAGGCCAGCGGCATCACCACCGTCGGCACCGTCCAGGAACCCAACGTGCAGAAGATCGCGGCCCTCAAGCCCGACCTGATCATCGGCACCGAGTCCCGGCACTCCGCCCTCTACCAGCAGCTCACCGATGTCGCCCCGACCGTGTTCATGGCCACCCAGACGGACCCGTGGCAGGACAACGTCCGCTTCACCGCGACCACGCTCGGCGGCGCGGACTCCGCCGACAAACTGCTCACCGGCTACCGGCAGCGGTGCGCCGACATCGCCAAGAAGTTCGGCACCGCCGGTAAGAGCGCCCAACTCATCCGCCCCCGCGACGGCGTCCTCACCCTCTACGGACCCACCTCGTTCGCGGGCAGCGCGCTGGAGTGCGTCGGCTTCAAGACCCCCGAGCGCGACTGGGAGAACTCCATCTCGGTCGACATCTCCCCGGAACGGGTGCTGGAGGCCAAGGCCGACCACGTCTTCGTCACCACCGTCGACGTCAACGACCGCAGCACCATCCCCGCCTCGGTCACCGCCAACGCCGCCGCCTTCCCCCGCCTGCACCTGGTCGACCAGTCGTTCTGGATCACCGGGGTCGGCACGGTCGGTGGACAGGCCGTCCTCGACGACCTCGAACGCATCCTCGCCGCGTCGAGTTGACCACCACCACACCCGCCCGCGCGGCACCGCCGACCACCGGCCGTGCCGCGCGTCGGCGTACCACCCGGCGCTGGCTGGTCGGGGCGGTCGTCGTACTGCTGGGGTCGCTGGTGTTGTCGGTCTTCGTGGGCGCGAACCCGGTGCCCCCGGCGGACATCTGGGCGACGTTGCGGGGCGCGGGCAGCGACACCGCGCAGTACGTCGTCTGGGGGCAACGCCTGCCGCGCACCCTCGCCGGGCTGCTGGTCGGTGCCGGACTCGGGGTGGCCGGGGCCCTGATGCAGGCGTTCACCCGCAACGCGCTCGCCGAGCCGGGCATCCTCGGCGTCAACGCCGGCGCCGCCGCGTTCGTCGCGGCGGGCATCGCCTTCTTCGGGATCACCTCGCCGGCCGCCTACATGTGGCTCGCCCTGCTCGGCGCGCTGCTGGTCGCCGTCGCCGTCTACGCCGTCGGCGGTGCCGCAGACCTGCGGGCCACCCCGACCCGGCTGCTGGTGACCGGGGTGGCGACCGGTGCCGTGCTGGCCGGACTGACCACCGGGATCACCCTCACCCACCCCGACACCTTCGACCGGATGCGCGGCTGGAACGCCGGCAGCCTGCTCGAACGCGACACCGCCGTGCTGCTCCCCGTGCTGCCCCTGATCGTGGCCGGGCTGCTCGCCGCGCTGCTCGCGGCGAGCAGCCTCAACGCGCTGGCGCTCGGTCCGGACCTGGCCGCCGCCCAGGGCGTCAGCCTGGTCCGGACCCGGTTGCTCGTGCTCGGTGCGGTGACCCTGCTCGCCGGTGGGGCGAGCGCCGTCGCCGGCCCCATCTCGTTCGTCGGGCTCGTGGTGCCGCACCTGGTGCGCTGGGGCGTCGGCACCGACCAGCGCAGGATCCTCGCCGGCTCCCTGCTGGCCGGCGGGGCCCTGGTGCTGCTGGCCGACGTGCTCGGTCGGATCGCCGTGCTGCCGAGCGAGATGCCGGTCGGCATCGTCACCGCGTTCGTGGGCGCGCCGGTGCTGATCGCGTTGGCCCGCCGCCGACGGGCGACCACGCTGTGAGCGCCGGGACCCGGCCGGTCCGGCTGACCGGCGGACGTCGCCGGCTGGTGCTCGGCACCGACCGCCGGCACGTGGCCGTCGGGGTACGCGAGGCCGCCGTCTGCGCCACCGCCGCGCTCCTCGTCTCGGCGCTGGCGGTGGTCGGCCTCTGGCTGGGCGACTTCCCGCTCCGCCTCGACGAGGTGCTCGGCGTGCTCGGCGGCCGGATCGACGGGCTGACCCGCACCGTCGTGCTGGAGTGGCGGCTGCCCCGCATCGCCGCCGCCGTCACCTTCGGCGCGGCGCTCGGTGTCGCCGGGGCGATCTTCCAGACCATCACCCGCAACCCGTTGGCCAGCCCGGACATCATCGGCCTGGCCAACGGCTCGTTCTCGGGCATGCTGATCGCCCTGCTGCTGCTCGGCGGCGGGTGGCACCTGCTGATGCTCGGCTCACTCGCCGGCGGCCTGCTGGCGGCCCTGGCGATCTACCTGCTCGCCTACCGGGACGGGCTCTCCGGGTTCCGGTTCATCGTCGTCGGCGTCGGCGTCTCCTCGATGCTCGCCGCCACCAACACCTGGCTGCTGCTCCGCGCCGACCTGGAGACGGCACTCTTCGCCGCCGCCTGGGGCGCCGGCTCCCTCAACACCGCCACCGCCGAGGTGGTCTGGCCCGCCGTCGGGATCATCCTGGTGCTGCTGGCCGTCACCCCACTGTGGGCGGCGGCCCTGGCCCAACTCGAACTGGGTGACGACATCGCCGCCGCCAGCGGAGTCGCGGTCGACCGGAACCGCGCCACCCTCGTGGTCATCGCGGTCGTCCTGGTCAGCGCCGTCACCACGGTCGCCGGCCCGATCTCCTTCGTCGCCCTGGCCGCCCCGCAGATCGCCCGCCGCCTCGTCCGGGCACCGGGACTGCCGCTCGCCGCCACCGCCGTGGTCGGGGCGTTGCTGCTGCTCGGCTCCGACCTGATCGCCCAACACGTCATCCCGCTGACCGTGCCGGTGGGAGTGGTGACGGTCACCCTCGGCGGCGCGTACCTGCTCTGGTTGCTCGTCCACGAGATCAGGAGGACCCGATGGTCGACCAGCTGACCGCGCGGCTGCGGGCGGATGACGTCACCCTCCGCTACGACCAGCGGATCGTCAGCGCGGACCTGTCGTTCGCGGTGCCGGACGGCTCGTTCACCGTGCTCATCGGGCCGAATGCCTGCGGCAAGTCGACGCTGCTGCGGGCCCTCGCCGGGCTGCTCCGCCCCGCCGTGGGCCGGGTCCTGCTCGACGGAGCGGACCTCGGCACCCTGCCGGCGAAGGAACGCGCCCGCCGGATCGCGCTCCTGCCGCAGGCCATGACCGCCCCCGACGGCATCACCGTGCGGGAGCTGGTCGGCCGGGGCCGCTACGCCCACCAGCGGGTGCTGCGCCGCTTCTCCCACACCGACGAGGACGCCGTCGAGTCGGCCCTGGCCGACACCGGCACCACCGACCTGGCCGACCGCCGGGTCGACGAACTCTCCGGCGGGCAACGCCAGCGGGCCTGGATCGCCATGGTGCTGGCCCAGGAGACGCCCCTCGTCCTGCTCGACGAGCCCACCACCTACCTGGACGTGGCGCACCAGATCGACGTGCTCAACGTGCTGCACCGCCTGGTCACCCAGGGCCGCACCGTGGTGGCCGTGCTGCACGACCTCAACCATGCGGCCCGGTACGCCACCCACCTGGTGGCGATGCGCGACGGCCGGATCGTGGCCGAGGGCGATCCGGCGTCGACTGTCGATGCCGGGCTCGTCGCCGAGGTCTTCGGGATGCCGAACCAGGTCGTCCCCGACCCGGTCACCGGCGCACCCATGGTCGTCCCCGCCGACACCCGGGAACCGGTCGCCGGCTGACGTGGAACGCCCCCTCGGCCAGCTCATGCGGCACCGCCGCCTCGCCCGCGACTACAAAGCTGACCCCCAGAACACATACCACTACGAAATACGTTGATCAGACGTCCCTCAGCAGTCGGGGCCCGCGTCGGTCGGCCGGCCGTGGGCGCGGTCGTACGCCTCGCGGGACTCGGCAATCGCCTCGCGATGGCGCTCGGCCCAGTGCGTGAGGGCCGCAAGCGAGCTGTACAACTCGACCGCCATGTCGGTCGCCCGGTATTCGACCCTCGGCGGCACGGTCGCGTACACGGTGCGGGAGATCAGCCCGTCGCGTTCGAGGCTGCGCAGGGTCAGCGTGAGCATGCGGCGGCTGATGCCCGGGACCGCCCTCTCCAGCTCGGTGAAGCGGGCCGGACCGTGGCTGACGTTGAGCAGGATGCCGATGGCCCACTTGCCGCTGATCCGGTTCAACGCCTCGAGGACAGTGCAGACCGGGCGTTCGTCTGCGGGCTCATGGATAACACGGAGGTTCCTCTGGGACACGAAAGTGCCTCCTCACGACGCGCTCGATGGTCACACATGATGGCTGCTGTAACAAACAGTGGCCCATGGCGTACGGGCGCATGTCGGCGTGCCCGGCTCCGTACCGGCCCTCGTGACGGAAAGGCCCGGATGACCACGCCCGCCCCGCCGCCCGCTCAGCCCTCCACGTCACGCTGGTTGGCGCTGGGCACTCTCTGCGCCGGCAACCTGATGATCATCCTGGATGGCTCCATCGTCACGGTTGCCCTGCCCACCATCCAGCAGGACCTCGGTTTCACCCAGTCCGGCCTGGCCTGGGTGGTGAACTCGTACCTGATCGCCTTCGCCGGCCTGGTGCTGCTCTCCGGACGGCTCGGCGACCTGTTGGGCAGCAAGCAGGTCTTCATCGTCGGACTCGCAGTCTTCACCGCCGCGTCTCTCGCCTGCGGGGTCGCCTCCACGCCATCGGCCCTGGTGACGTTCCGCTTCGTCCAAGGGGTCGGCGGTGCGCTCGCGTCCGCCGTGGCCCTGGGCATGATCATCACGCTGTTCCAGGACGCCGCCGAACGGGCCAGACCCAGCAGGTCGGCGCGTCGCTCGGCACCGCCGTACTGGCGACCGTGGCCGCCTCCCGGACAGCGTCGCTGCTCGCCGACCGGCACAGCCAGGCGGACGCGCTCCCGGCGGTTTCCGGCTGGCGCACACCCTCAGCGCCGTCTTCGTGGTCGTGTCGCTGCTGGTCGCCGCGTTCGTCCTGCGTACCCCGCGCACCGCGAAGTCGGCGGGCGCCGAACACGCTCCGTCCGACGCGTCCGCAGCGCGGGGCTGAGTCCGGGCGGTCCGGTTGGCCGCCGCCGGACAGTGTCCACCTAGGGGGATGGCCAGGAAGGTTGCCGGCGGCGACAGCGCGCAGGGTGCCACGCCCGCACCGCACCAGCATGGTCAGGCACACCGTGTCGCAGGGCGAGCCTCGGGCGAACCCAACCCGAGGGAGGAGTTCGGGTAATCTGTGGCGCAGCGGGCCGTTAGCTCAATGGCAGAGCTGAGGACTTTTAATCCTTAGGTTCTGGGTTCGAGTCCCAGGCGGCCCACCCTCTGAACTGCAAAGATAGACCATCATCGCCTTAGTCGACCACCCTCCTGTGCGAGGATTGTCGGATTCGAGGCTCTTTCTGCGAGCACCTGCCGCGCACCCGCCCCGGGAATGGCAGGGGCGACGGGCACCAGCCCATCGTCACGGCAGGGTTCGCTGTCTCGGGTGCCTTCTTGACGAGTGCGTCGCGGACCATCAAGTTCACGGCTGTATGCTGCGGCCGGTCGGAGGTGGTGTCCGACCGGCCCAGGGGCGGATGTTCGGTTCCTCACGGTGCGGTCTCCGGACACCGCCCCCACCGGCGATCCTGGCCTGTATCTCATTCCACCTCCGGGACTGGGACCGAAGTAGGCGTGCCAGAAGCGGAAGGAGCCTCACCGGCGCTGCGGGGGGCCGACTCAGGAAGTGGCCAACAGGAGACCGCTGCGGATCTCGCGGGAATCGGTCACGGGAGCGGCCTCGGACGGGGACGTCCCCGCGGGGTGTTGGTGGTTACTCGGCTGGTCGGCGTCGGCGGGGTACGAGTTGGGCGGCGGCTTCGGCTCAGCGATCTCAGCGCCACCGCCACGACACCACACACTTCGTTCGTCGGCTCCTCCGGCCCCGACCTGACCATGGCGGTGCTCCACCAGCTCCGAGGTGCCGTCTTCACGCCACGCGACCAAGCCGGCCGCGAACGCGTTTTGCCCGAACAGGTCGAACTTCTCTGCTCACACGTCTCCGCGCTGAGGCGCCTCGACGACCGGCACGGCGGCGGAGCCCTGAACTTGCGGTACCTGACCGCCGGGATGAGAAGCGTGCTCGACCTGCTCCAGTACGCGAACTACGAGCCGAGCCAGATAGTGCGCCGCGACGCAAGCCTCGTAGTCGCCCATACGACTCGCCCATGCCTGTGCGAAGAACGCCCGCGCGTCGACAGGCCGCCCCTCCGCCTCTGCCCCCATCCCGTCCCGGATCATCTCCGCAGCTGAATACTCCGAGGCCACGTTACCTGTCTGCCCTGGTGGGTAGGTGTTCCTATCCGGCTTTCGGGATGCCGATGTAGCCGCCGACGGTGCGTCCAGTCAGGGTGCGTGGCGCGGTGAGGCGACGACGGCGACGTGCTCCATTGGCAGCTCGCCGGTCCGCTCGACGTTCAGCCCGGCGCGGTCCAGTAGCTCGGTGACATGGCGGAGGCTTCGATGCGCGCCACCGGTGATCATCAGTAGGTGTAGGTCCCACAGGGCTGGTAGCACGGACGAGTTGTCATCTACGACGAAGCGGTCGAGGATCAGCAGCCGTGCCGCCGGGCCCGACATTGCTCGGCGACAGTTCTCGAAGGCCTGGACGACCGCGTCGTCCTTCCATCCGGCCAACGCACGGGACAGGATGTAGACGTCGCCGCCCGTCGGTACGCCGGTGAACATGTCGCCGCCGACGAGGGTGACGCGGTCAAGGCCGACGGTTGCGGCTAGGTGTTCGCCGGCCCTGGGCATCATGTGCTCGCGGTCGAACAGCACGCCCTTGGCATCGGGCGTGGCCGCGAGGATCGTGGCGAGCAGGTGCCCGCCGCCGCCGCCGACGTCCACGATGGTCTTGCTTCCGGTGAAGTCGAAGGCGTCCGGCACCTTGTGGAAGAACATGTTGCCAGCGTTGAGGGTGCCCTGGAACCGTCGGGCGGTGTCCGCGTCCTCGCTCAGGTAATCATAGAAGGAGCTGCCGTAGACGGCCTCGAAGCCGGAGCTCACCGAGCTGATGGAGCTGTGGGCGTGCCCCCACGCGGCGTAGTACTCCTCGCCGTGTAACAGGCACATGTCGCGCATCGATGGCGAACCGGAGCGCAGGGCCTCGCTCATCGGGGTGCTGCGATAGCCGCTCGTCTCGTTGCCCTCGAACACGCGCATCGCCACCAGCAGCCGCATGAGACGGTGTACACCTGCGGCGCGGGCACCGGTCGACTCGGCCAGCTCGTCACTGGTGGTCCGGCCGGCGGCCACATGGTCCGGCAATCCGAGCTTGACCGCAGTGTAGAGGGCCTGCGCCTTCCACCCGCCGGTCATGACATCGACAATGTCTCGAGTCGTTTGCAAGTCGATTGCCATTGTTCCTCCGCCCTCACTGCCCTTCGCGACGACGGTGGCAACCGTACCGCGCAGGGAACTGCAGAGGAAGGGCTCGTGGCGCTGCGAACGCTCTACGAACGGTCAATGACAAGACTACGACAATATTGACGTACAACAACGGTGGTTCTCGGCGTGCGGTTTGGTGAACCTCCGTTGTTGTATTGGCTGGTTGTTCGAGGGCGACGGGTTAGACGCATGCCAAGCCCAGCTCACCGAAGGGGAGGGCCACCAGGGGTGTCCCAGCAGAGCAGCGTCACAGCCGGGGGCGGTGTCGAGACACTGTTCGAGTTGCCCGCGCAGTCCGTCCCTGCCCCATCCGCCGACCTTTGGCCAGCTGGGATGTTGCCCGTCAGTGGCCCCCTGGCGGCTCGGATGCGGCCCCGGACGATCAACGAGGTCGCCGGTCAGGCTCACCTGCTGCGTCCCGGCGCCCCGTTACGCCGGCTGCTCGGGGGCGGAGGTGCGGCCTCGGGGTTGCTCTACGGCAACGTGATCGGTTACCGCCACCACCACAAGGTGCCGGACAGGGTGCTGGAGCAGCAGTACCCGCCGGACGGGGTGCTGGAGCAGCAGTACCCGCCGGACGCGCTGGTGGGAAAAACTACCACCCGAGCCGGAACGGTGGTGAACGCACTGTGCGTGATCGCCTCAGACCTTCGCCCCGTGATTCGCGGCGGTCTACACATAAGACATTGGACGATGAAGCGAAAAGGGTCGGCTGGCTGACCCGATCAGAATCATCGATGGCAGCCAAGCCGCCAGGTCGAGCCTTTCCAAGGGTAGTATCGAGTAGGGCAAATGAGGATCAGGAGGCGGATTCTGCGATGCCGCCAAAAAGGGGATCGGGATGCCAATGCTCAAATTGGTGACAATCGGAGCATACGACTTCGACGTCGAACCGTTCTTGCAACGCCTGCGCGACGCGGACGTCAGACTGCTGTTCGACGTGCGTCAGCGTCGCGGGGTCCGCGGGCCTGACTATGCATGGGCGAACTCGCGCCGGTTGCAGGCATCCCTGGCCGGTGCGGGCACCGCCTACGAGCACCACCGCGAGCTGGCTCCGACTACCGAGCGCCGCCATCTGCAGTACGCCGAAGACGACCGTCAGGGCGTCGGCAAGCGGTCCCGGCGCGAGTTGGCCGCAGAGTACATTCGCCGCTACACCGCCGAGGATCTTCGCGGGGATGCCGGTGGTTCGCATCGGCCGCGGTAACACCGGTGGCATGGCGTACCGGACCGACCCGACGTTCATCGTCGGCAACAACCTCACCGCAACCAAGACGCGTCTGCTGCTGACGGCCGCCCTGCTCATGTACGGCGCGTTGCCGCCGGCCGCGGACCCGTTCCGGCCCACGTACGCCGAGCGTGCAGTGACCGAGCAGGCGGTCGCCCGCTAGCAGGTGTTGTTCGACAAGCATTGACCCGACGATCCCCGGCTGGAGAGAACCTGTGGGCACTCACGAGTACGTGGTGGCGGATGTCTTCACGGAGACTGCGCTGGAGGGCAACCCGGTCGCGGTCTTCCTGGACGCGGCAGCCCTGTCTGCCGAGCGGATGCAGCAGATCGCAAACGAGATGCACCTGTCGGAGACGGTCTTCGTGTTGCCGCCACAGAAGGATGGTGATGTGCGGGTCCGCATCTTCACCCCGGTCAACGAGCTGCCGTTCGCTGGACACCCGACGTTGGGCGCCGCGATCGTGCTCAGCGAGTTGAAGCCGGGGGGAGAAATCCGGATGGAGACCGCCATGGGAACGGTGACGTTCGACATCGAGCGTGCCACTCAGGATGGTTACGGCTCGGCGAGCATGTGGCAACCCATCCCCACCTGGGAGAACTACGAACGGGCGGATGAGCTGCTCGCCGGGCTAGGCGTCGCGGCCGCCGACGGTGTCCTGCCGGTAGAGGTTTACCACAACGGGCCGCGGCACGTGTTCGTCGGTCTGCCGAGCGTGCCCGAGCTGTCCGCGCTGCAGCCCGACCAGCGCACTCTCGCTCGGCTGCCCGACATGGCCGCCAACTGCTTCGCGGGTTCCGGCACTCAGTGGCGGCTGCGCATGTTCTCGCCCGCCTACGGCGTGGTCGAGGACGCCGCCACCGGTTCGGCGGCCGGTTCGCTGGCGGTGCATCTGGCTCGGCACGGCCTGATTCCGTTCGGTGTGTGGATCGAGATCCAACAGGGCGTCGAGATCGGTCGCCCATCGACCATGCGAGCCCGGGCCACCGGTGCCCCGGACCGGATCGAAACGGTCCAGGTTGCCGGATCCGCGGTCGTGGTGGCCCGCGCGACGCTCCACACGTAATCCGGGCGGTCACGCCGGCGGAACGTGGGGGCTGCGATCCATCGGCAGGTCATGTCGACGATGTATGCCCGCTCGACGACGGCGAGCGGGCATACATCGTGGCTGCTGTGCCGGTGGATCAGGCAAGTGCGGAGCACATCGCCATCGTCGGTCACCGACTCAGAGGTGAGCGGTGACCGAGGTCCCGAGGAGGGTCAGGCCTGCCGCTGGGTGATGTTGATCATCCAGAAGATCCCGAACTGGTCGATGAACGAGCCGGCCTCGTCGCCCCACACCTGCTTGTTGAGCGCCATCGTCACCGTGCCGCCAGTCGACAGCCGCTGGAAGTGTCCGCGCAGCGCGGGGTCGTCTCCGCCGAGATACAGGGCGACGTTGTTGCCCGGGTGGAACGGCACCCGTTCGGGAACGTCCCAAGCCATCAGGGTGAATCCGTCCGGGGTGGTGAGCACCGCGTGCATGATTTTGTCGGCGGCCATCACGTCGGACGCGCCGTACTCGGTGAACGTGCCGGTCTCCAACTCGCCGCCGAGGACCTCGCGGTAGAACTCCAGTGCTTCCCGGGCGTTGCCGTTGAAGGCTATGTACGGGTTGAGCTGAGCGGTCATCGGATGCTCCTAGGTGGGGATTCCGCCGCGATCGATCGTCGGGACCTCGATGCCCAGCGCCCGTAGCTGCTGGAACGGGTTCATGAACTCCCGCTGGCGGCGGATCTTGCCGTTGTCGAGCTCGAACGCGTGGATGAAGTGGTTGCGGTAGTGCCCGGGCGGGTACGCGGGGTAGAGGATCTGACCCTCGCCGTCGCACTCGACCCAGAACCGGTTCGGGTCCTGTGTCTCGAAGATCTCGACGTTGGTCCACTCCCAGTCGGGGAACATGCGTAGCGACCACTCTCCGTGCGCCCTGAGCTTGTCGTGCCCGTGGGAGGCGACCGGCTGTCCGGTGTCGGTGGTCCACAGGCCGGCGCTGCCGTCCTCCGTGAACAGCAGGTATCGGGTGAGCCGGTTCTCGCCCTTGCGGCTCATGTAGTCGGTGACCGTGGCGCGGTTGCGGATGCGCAGGTCCAGGTCGTCGGTGAACCCTTGGAGCGGGGTCTCGGTCGTCATCGGAAGTCCCTTCTCAGCTGGCGGTCAGATCAGAACCGGATGTCGGGGCGATAGATGTCCAGCCAGGTACTCAGGTCGAGCACCCGCTCCATGCCGATGCGGACATCGATCGGCAGTGCGCCCGATGCGCGGGTGATGTTCTCCAGGTATTCGCGGTCGACCAGGTTGAACACAGGGCCGTCGGTCATGAGCAGGTCCTTGCACTGCTCGAGCAGGACGCCGGTGTACATCGGGTCGACCGTGGCTGGATAGGGGGCCTTCACTCGGTCGAGGACCGACCGGGGGAGCAGGTCGGCGGTCGCGGCGCGCAGCAGGCTCTTCTCCCGCCCGTCGAAGGTCTTCATCGACCACGGGGTGTTGTAGACGTACTCGACCAGCCGGTGGTCGCAGAACGGCACCCGGACCTCCAGCCCGACGGCCATGCTGACCCGGTCCTTGCGCTCCAGCAACATCCGGACGAAGCGGGTCAGATGTAGGTAGCACATCTCGCGCATCCGGAACTCATGGTCACTCTCACCGTCGACACGCTCGATCTCGGTGAGCGCTTCGGCGTACCGGGCACTGATGTAGCCCGGCAGGTCGAGGGCGGCAGTGATGTCGGCGTTAAACCGATCCGACACCTGCGCCTTCGCGCCGCTGATGAACACCGCCATCCAGGGGAAGGTCGCTGCTGCCTGTGCCTCCGGCTGGAAGAACCACCGGTAGCCGCCGAAGACCTCGTCGGCGGACTCGCCGGACAGTGCCACCGTGGAGTGCTGGCGGATCGCCTGGAACAGCAGGTACAGCGAGGTATCCATGTCACCGAGGCTGACTGGGCTGTCTCGCGCGGTGATCACCGCCCGCCGTACCGCCGGGTCGGCGATGGCCTGGTGGTTGAGCACCACTGACTCGTGCAGCGAGCCGACGTGCGCGCCCACCCCCCGTGCGTAGGGGGCGTCGTTGGTGGCACGCAGCTCGTCGGGGACGAAGTCGTTCTCGCGGCCGGTGAAGTCCACCGAGAAGCTGCGGACCTTCTCGCCGCGCTCGCCGAGCTTGGCGGCGGCGAGGGCGGTGATCACGCTCGAGTCCAGCCCACCGGACAGCAGGGTGCAGCGCGGCACATCGGAGACCAGTTGGCGCTCGACCACGTCTTTGAGTAACGATCGCACGTTGGCGATGGTGGTCTGCAGGTCGTCGGTGTGCGGGCGGCTTGGCAGCGTCCAATATCGGTGCTCGCGCAGGCCGGCGTGGTCGACGGTGACGACGCCCCCGGGCAGCACCTCGTTCATCCCGCACCAGATGGCGCTGCCCGGCGTCTGGGTGAAGCTGACGAGCTCCCGGATCCCCTCGAGGTCGACGGCGCGCTCGGCCAGGGCGTTGGCGAGGATCGCCTTGGGCTCGGAGCCGAAGAGCACCCCGTCATCGGTGCGGTAGTAGTAGAGCGGCTTGACGCCGAGCCGGTCACGGATCAGCACCAGCTTCTCGATCCGGGAGTCCCACACAGCGAAGGCGTACATCCCATTGAGCCGTTCGGCGACCGCCTCGCCCCATTCCAGGTAGCCGTGCAGCACCACCTCGGTGTCGCTGCGGGTCCGGAACCGGTGGCCACGGCGCCGTAGTTCGCCGCCCAGCTCGCCGAAGTTGTACACCTCACCGCTGTAGGTGATCGTCACCGTACCGTCGTCGGTCTGCACCGACATGGGCTGAACACCGCCCTCGACGTCGATGACGGCGAGCCTGCGGTGGCCGACCCCGGCGTGCCGGTCCAGGTGGACACCGCCCGCGTCCGGACCCCGGCAGGCCATGGTCGCCGTCATCGCGTCCAGATCGACCCGGTGCTGCGTCAGGTCACGGTGGTATGAGACCCAGCCCGCGATTCCACACATCTCGTCTACCTGCTTCTCTCGAACTCGCTGTCCGGGTGTGGTCAGGGTTGGAGGCGGCCGGACCGCCATCCGGTGCCGTCGCGGTCGAAGCGCAACCGGCGGTGCAACCGGCCCGGGTCGGACTGCCAGAACTCGATCGACTCGGGCTCCAGTAGGTAGCCCAGCCAGGCAGCCGGACGGGGCAGCGGCACACCGTCTTCGCCGAGCTTCCGGGCCCGCTCGCGCAACGCGTCCTCTTCGGTCAGGGGCGCGCTCTGCTGCGACGCCACCGACATCGGGTGGGCGGCGGCCGGCCGGGCCACCCACAGGGCGTCGGCCTCGTCGGCGCTCAGCGGGCCGGTCGGCCCGCTGACGACCACCTGGCGGGCTACCTCGCGCCAGTAGAAGACACCCGCCGCCCAGCGGTTCGCCGCCAACTCCCGACCCTTGCGGCTGTCGGCGTGACTGGCGAACACCAGTCCGGTGTCGCGGACAGCGAGCACCTGCACGATCCGGGTCGACGGGCGACCGTCGGTGTCTGCGGTCGCCAGTGCCAGGGCACCCGGCTCGCGTACGGCGTCGGCCCGCGCCGCGTCCAGCCAGGTACGGAGCAGGCCCATCGGCTCGTCGGGTGGAGTGTCGAACACGTCGACACCCAGGTGCTGCGTCGACGTACTCACGACGGGTTCCGGACGGGGCCGAAGGCCAACCCACGGTCGCCGGACTGCCCTGCGTGGATTCCTTCCACGATGGCCTCCACGTCGGTCAGGATCCGCACAGTGGGCGGGTACCCGATCAGCTCGGCGGCCCGGTTCGGCGGCATCGGCGCGGTCAGGTCGGCGTTGGCGTCCCACAGCATGACCGCGCCCCAGCGGTTGGTCTCGCGATCGGAGATCCAGAACTTGAGGCGCATGCCGTGCACCCGCTCCCACGGTTCGACACCCTCCTCACGCAGGTAGTCGCGCAGTGAGTCGATGGTCTGGGCGGACCCGGCAAGGTCCCACCAGGAGACGGCGGCTTTCATGCGTTCATGACCTCCTCGATTTGGGTCAGCGATGCCAGCAGATCGCCCAGCACGCGCTCGCCGTTCTGAGTGAGCACCGACTCCGGGTGGAACTGCACCGAGCTGAAGTGCGCTCCGCGTAGGGCGTGCACCTCACCGGTGGCGGGGTCGTGGCTGACGTGCACCTCGCCCGCCTCGGGACTGTGGAACTGCGCCATCCGTGCGTGCGCCACGAAGGAGTTGTAGAAGCCAACCCGTACCGGGGTGCCGAACAGGTCGATCTCGCGCTGGACGCCCTGGTTGGGTACGTCCCGGCGCCGCAACGGCAGGCCGAGGTGCCGGCACAGCAGTTGGTGGCTCAGGCACACCGCCAGGAACGGGGTACGCCGGGCGAGGAGTTGGCCGATCACCTCGGTGAGGTGTTCCATCCGCGGGTCGACGGTGTCGCGCGGGTCGCCGGGGCCGGGACCGAGGACGACGAGGTCGTGGTCGTCGAACCTGTGGTGGGCATCGGACTGGTGCACCTGCACCGTCAGTCCGAGCGCCCGCAACTGGTGGGCCAGCATCGAGCTGAAGGCGTCCTCGGCGTCGATGATCAAGGCTCGCCGCCCGGCAAGAGTCGGCTGCGGCCGGATGCGGGTCTCAGCGTCGCTGAGCCAGAAGCTCGCGATCGCCGTGTTCCGGCGGTCGAGCGCCTGCCGGATCAGTGGGTGCCCGTCGAGGCGTTCGCGGATGCCCAGCGCCGAGAGGACACCGGCGGCCTTGGTGTGGGTCTCGACGACCTCGGCGTCGGGATCGGAGTGCCGGACGAGCGTGGCGCCGACGCCGACCTCGACGCGGGCGCTGCCGTCGGTGTCCGAGGGAAGGATGTCAGCGGTGCGGATCATGATGGCGGCATCCAGGGCCCGCACGCCGTCGGCGTCCCGGCCGATCAGGGCGGCGATGCCGCCGTAGTATCCGCGGCCGTGCGGTTCGTAGCGGGCGATCACCCGGAAGGCGTTCTCCAGCGGACTGCCGGTCACGGTCGGGGCGAACATGGTCTCCCGAAGGATGTCCCGGGGGTCCAGACTGCTCGGGCCCTCGATGTTGTACTCGGTGTGCGCGAGCCACGCCATCTGTCGCAGGAACGGACCGACCACGCGGCCTCCGCCATCGCACACCCGAGCCATCATCTTGAGTTCCTCGTCGAGGACCATGTAAAGCTCGTCGGTCTCCTTGCCGTCGGTGAGGAAGTCGAGGATCTCCGACAGGACCGGTCCGGTCCTCGGGTAGCGGTAGGTGCCGCTGATCGGGGTCATTGCCGCCACCCCACCGCGCAGACTGACGTGCCGTTCCGGGGTGGCACCGACGAACGTCCGCGTGCCGGTGTGCACGAGGAAGGTCCAGTAAGCGCCGGTCTCCCGGGCGAGCAGCCGGCGGAAGAGGCTCAGCGCGGTGCGCGGAGAGTACCCGGTGACAGTGGTGACGTATGACCGCTTGATGACGAAGTTCGAGCCGGCGCCGGTGCTGATCTCGTTGGCGAGCACCGCACGCACGGTGTCGGCGTAGGCGCCATCCTCGGTGTCGAAGCCTCCGCCGGTGAGGCTGATCGGATCGTCCGGCAGGTGTTCGAAGGCTTCGGCCTTGGTCATTGAACCCTGCTCGGTCACCGACAGGGCGATCAAGGGTGACCCGTCCACGACGGCGGTGAATCCCCGCTCGGTGATCTGCTGGTGCGGAACCAGCACCAGCGTCTCGTGCAGGGCTTCGCCGCCCGGCGCGGCCCCGTGGAGCGGTACGTCGGCGAGTCGGGCGACAGTGCTGATCCGGCCACGCAGGATCTCCACCCGGTCGCCGCCCACCGACTCGGGGCGGTGCAGCAGGGCGAACGCGCCCCGACCGGGATCGATGAGCTGCTGAAGCAGGCGCGGCGCGTTCACGGGAAGACCCCCTCAGTGGTGGTGACCACCGAGCATCGAGCGGCCGCGTAGTCGAGCGTCAGCTGGTGATACTCAGCGGAGAAGTCACCGATGGCGTTGGCGACGAGGAAAGGCTGGATGTCGTTGGTGAACGCATCGAGGGCGGTGGCCAGTACCCCGACGTGCCCGTAGACCCCGCAGACGATGAGCTGGTCACGGCCCTGCTCGCGCAGCCGGGCCAGCAGATCCGAGCGGTGGAAAGCGCTGTAGCGCCACTTGGTGAGCACCTGGTCCGTCGGCCCGGGCGCGAGTTCGGTGACGATCTCCCGGTCGCCGGGCCGCACGCTCATGCCCGGACCCCAGATGTCCTTGAGTAGGCCGCGCTCCTGCTCGGTCATGCCTCCCGGTTGAGCTGTGTAGTAGGTCGGCACGCGGAGTTCGCCGCACCGCTCGCGTACCCGGACACAGTTGCCTACGAGCGGCTCACGCAACGATGGGGCGAACGGGCTGAGGAAGTAGCGCTGCATATCGTGCACGAGCAGCGCTGCCCGGCTGGGGTCAAGGGTCCATTGCGCGATGTTGGCGGGCAGGTCACCTGGGGTCGGAAGCGGATAGGCGGCGATCGGTGTCAAGCCCGGCACGGCTTCTCCTCAGCCTGTTTCGTCAGGACGTTCACACTCTCTCCCAACCTCGGACATCTCGACATTCGCTGGCTACTTCGGGTATGACCCGCAGTCGATTAGGCCGGTCAATCGGCGGCGGGCCACTTCCCGACATGCTTAGAGTGCGTGAGAGAGATGCGGTCAGCGGATGAGTTGATCAGCTGTGCGGCGGGTAGGGATTGTCCTGGATGTAAAGCCACGTGCCGTTCAGTTGCTGGCGAACGATGTCGTGAAAGTCTCCGGAGAAGCCCACCGGGTGACCTCGGGTCCATCTTATTCGAGCGTATAGATGTCCATCACGGACGCCGAGCGACCTATCACCGTGTTTCCGACGCGCGTTCCGCCGGCCTCCACGACCTGGAGTGGGGTTGACCTGGAAGATTGGGTCTGATCTGAACCACTCGCCGTAGAACGGCGAATGGCGGCAAGGCCGTGGATGACCGACCCGTCCCAGTCGATGATTACCGCCTCGCGCTCCTGGAGTGCGATGATCCCGTCGACGTCCTTCGCCACGATCCGCCGACCGAGGAGGGTGAGCAGCTCAGCGGGTATTTGGGCACCGACCTGGAGGGCGGCGACGCTAGGTACGGGCACCGGTGTGGCGGCCGCGGTCGGCGCGACGAATCCCGGCACCCGGGCGTGCGCCTCGTGTCCGGCGGAATGGTTGGCGTGGACCGGCTGTGGACTGTTCGTATCGGTCTGACCGTAGGCGGATTTGGCACCGAAGAGCGTGCCGGCGACCAGCCGAATACTGGCGGCACCAATGGGCAGCGTACGCTTGATTCCCGCCATGACTATCTCTCCCTAATCGGAAGGATTACCAGGGTTCGAGGCGCTCATATATGCGTCATTCGACGAACACGGCTCAT
This sequence comes from Micromonospora matsumotoense, assembly GCF_900091525.1. GTDB lineage: Bacteria > Actinomycetota > Actinomycetes > Mycobacteriales > Micromonosporaceae > Micromonospora > Micromonospora matsumotoensis. The sequence goes on along the minus strand of NZ_FMCU01000005.1, from coordinate 8,350 downwards.
GGTCGCCGGTTTGCCGTTCCGGCGTCCTGATGGCATTGATACAACAGCCCACATCTGGCCCTGTCAAGACACATTATGCTTCGAGTGGCGACAATATTTCAACATCATGAATCGTCCGGCAAGTGTTGTGCCGCCGAGTCATGCTTACTACCAGCAAGAACCCGAGTCTTCGAATTTCGCCTTCCGGAAGGATGCCCCCAAAACGCGCCGGCCCAAGTTGTGCACTACAGTTGCGGATCTTGGTCTCATGGCGGCCACCATGAGCTTTGCAACATTCCCGCCGCGCGGGTGATGCCACGTGTCGTGAACCGGCGGAATGCCGGATGGTGACGGTCCGGATAGAGCATAAATGGGTGCAATCGTCCGATCCGGACGGCGGTACGTCGTACTATTGCGGCCGGGCGGGAACGATGGCAGGGCCTCGCATCGCGAGGTGCTCGCCCTGGCATCCGCCAGGGCTGGTGTCGCGTCGTCGGACCTACGGCAGTTTGGCCCGACGCCAGCCAGATCGACCCGCAACTGACGTCTTATCAGCGCCTGGTCGGACACGCTGTCACGAAGTCCGACGGCCTCCTGAGCCGCTGCGGAGCGTGCAGCTCGCTGCACCTGCGCTCACCCCGAGGCGGCAAGCCGCGACCTGCCGGGGCTGCCGAGCAGGTGCGCGAGTATCGGACGGCGCTGCGTGTTGCACCGCGCGGAAGGCGTGAGCGACCATGCAGGTGGTGATCGTGTGATGCCAGGCCGTCCATGTGCGCACCTGGTGCTGGTCGAGGCCAATCAACTCGCCGCCAGTACGATTCGTCTGGACGGGACAGAATCGCCTCTCCGCGGCGCCGATGACGACGGACGCGGGCGTGCGACGGCGAGCGTGGGCCACGAAGTAGGCGACATCGTCGGGGTCGTTGACCGACCGCCGCACCATGAGCGACTGTGCGAATCCCCGGGTGGGAACCTCACCACCGACCAGCAGACTGCCGCCTAGCCCGACGAGTGCCCAGTCGTGCGAGCGTCCGGTCTCCCTGTTGGTCCGGCGATGCCAGTAGCTGTCGGCGATGTGGCCGAGTATCTGATCAGGGCCGGTCGCGGCGGCTTGCCTGGTCGCGCCGACCTTGATCAGTGGCAGCGTGGCCGGCACCGCCGCGATGTACGGCAGAGCGTGCTGAACACACCAGTCGCGGACCCGCGGATGCTGGGCGTATCCGTCATCGAGGCTGACCCAACTGAACGGCACCGCCGCACCGACTGCTTCGGCCAGCAGTTCGACTGCCTGGTCCGGTCGGGAGGCGTACGCGACGTTCGCGGGAATGCCCGCCTTCCTGCAGCGTGTCGAGTCGGCGATCCAGGTTCGCGGCAGGTGCAGGCGATGGCCGATATACGCCGTCCCGGACGGGGCGGCGTACGCCAGCATTACCGCGACCTGGCAGTTCTCGATCCGGTTAGTGATCGTGCAGTGCTGCGGCCCGACCCCGACTGATCTATCACCCCGCTTGATCACCTGGGCGTCGCGGATGACAAGCATGGCGTCCGGGTCGCCCAGGTGCTCGATCACGTAAGAGCGGACCTCGGCCTCCAAGGCGTCGGCGCTCCAAGCGCCCCGCGACAGCAGCGCCTGCATTCGGCCCGGATGGCTGTGCCCGGCCCGTTCGGACAAGGACCAGCAGTTCTTCTTCGGCAGATCCGACAGCAGTCCCTCGACCATGTCATGGAAGACGACGCGGGGCTCGGGGCGGGCGAACACGTGTCCTACACGATCCGTCAGTTGCCGTAGTCGCGGAGCCCAGCCGGGCGGCAGGCGGTTAGTCACCAGGTCACCCAATCTGCCAGCTACCGCGCCGGACGAGCCGGTACGAGCAGCAACCGTGGCGAGGTCGACTCAGGCGACGGCGGTACCTTCGAGCTTGACCATCTGGCCGGGAATCGCCAGGCGCGCCACCCCGAGCATCGTCGTGGTCGGTGCCACGCCTGCGGCCCCCAATCGACCAGCGAGCACGCCGTAGTGGGGGAACAACTGGTCGACGTCGGTGGTGTAGACGTTCAACCGGATGAGGTTCGCGAGGGTCATGCCCGCTTCCTTCAGCACGGCCTCCAGGTTGTCGACGCACAGCGCCAACTGCGCGGCGATATCGCCGTCGTGCTCGGGCTTGCCTTCCGGGCCCATCGCCGTCTGCCCGGAAACGTACAGCGTCCGGGTCTGACCAGAAACGATCTCACCCTGGTTAAAACCCATCTCGAGCGACCAGTTCACCGGGTTGACCGCGATGCGCTCTACTGCCACAGTTTCTCCCTTGATCCATTGAGGACGGACTCGGCCTGCGACCCGAGCAGACGGCACTACGAGCTCCTGCGGACGAGTGTCACAAGAAATCATGACATCCTTGGTCATGTATTCCGACGCAGTCGCTCGCTAGAGTCACCTCGTGCGCGCCGATCGGCTTGTCTCGCTGACGTTGCTCCTCCGCCAGCGAGGTCAACTGACCGTCGACACCCTGGCTCGAGAACTCGAGGTCTCCACGCGAACGGTGCTGCGCGACATCGAAGCCCTGTCCGCCGCCGGTGTGCCCGTCTACACCGAGCGTGGCCGCCACGGAGGCGTCGCCCTGCTGCCCGGCTTTCGCGCCGAGCTCACCGGCCTCAACCACGACGAAACGCTGGCCCTGGTGACCGCCGCCTCCGCACGTGGCGAACAAGTCTTCGGTCTCGGCGCCGCACTCTCCTCGGCCATCCGCAAGGTCGTGGACGCGCTGCCCGACCGTCACCGGGTCACCGTCAGCGACGCAGCGCAGCGGCTACTCGTGGAGCCAGAGACCGACCTACTTTCCCGCCGACAGGTCCCCAAGGATGTTCCTGACACCACCATGCTGGAAGTCCGGCGCGCCGTGGTCGCCGGAAACCGGCTGCGCATTCACTACGCAGCACGTGACCAGAACCCACAGTGGCGCACGGTCGACCCAGTAGGCCTAGTGACCGTCCGCGACCGGATGTACCTGCTCGCGACCCGCGACGGCGAGGACCGCACCTACCGGCTATCGCGAGTGCTGGCTGCTGAGGAACTCGCCGAGCGGGCGCAACGCACCGATCAGGTCGACCTCGACCTGATTTGGAAGCAACGGTGCGTGCGGTTCCTGTCTGCCGACCACATTGCCGTGTCGGTCAGGGTCGCCCCGACATGGCGCGAGGAACTGCTGGCCAGCGCCGTGGCCGTTCGAGCCGAAGAGCCCGACACTGGCGGCTGGCTGCGCCTCAACGTTATCTTCGAGAACTTGCGACACGCCATCTGGGCCGTGTGGCAACTCGGCGACGACGCGGAGGCGCTTTCCCCGCCCTCCCTACGAGTTGCTCTAAGCCGCCGGGCGGCGACGATCGCCAACCTCTATGACGAATCCTCGCCGCCTGCCTTACTCTCCTTGGGAGGTGAGGATCGTTCTGTCTGAACGTGAGGAGAGGTGAGCGGCCGCGACGGGTCGTCTCGGACGAACTCTGGGGCGAGATCGCGCCGCTGCTGCCGCCACGACCACCACGGCGACACCGTTACCCGGGCCGTAAGCCCCTCGAAGATCACAAGGTGTTGTGCGGGATCCGGTTCGTGCTCATACCGCTGCTGTGGGCGGTGGAATCCGGCACCCTTGCATCCTGCCCCGCCCGGGGGCGCAGCTGTGGGAGGTGCCACGGATGTGACATCGATTCGCCCCGGCTGACGTTGCGACCGTCGTGGGCTGCCCCAGCGGCATATGCCGACCAGTCAGGTCGCCAGGCCGCGACGCAGCGAGGTGTACGTCGATGCCGACATCACGGCCGACTGCTGTTCGTTGACGAACGTGCCCTGGCCGGGCCGGCCGGTGACCAGGTTCTCCTGCTCCATCTGCCGGTACACCTTGGCGACGGTGTTCGGATTGATCGCCAGGTCCTCGACCACCTCGCGGATGAGCGGGAGGCGGTCGCCGGGTTGGAGGAAGCCCAGCAGCACCGCCTGGCGGACTTGCTGCACGGGTTGCAGGTACGACGGCACGCCGGACTTGGGTGTCGAGCGGGAAGACGAACACGGAAGCCCCTCACTGCTTCACCAGGACGATAGTGACGCAGTGATTCGGCGGTCAGGGGAGTCGACACGCCCGCACCTTCGAGGCGACCCACCGGTGGTGGATACCCGACCGAAGGGCACGCGGTCACCCGTTGCGCGTGTGCGCCGTGACGATCAAAAGTCCACTGTGGACTTACGCTATGCTCTCCGCTCGGGCTGGCCGGGCCGAGCGGCGTATGCGGTGCAAATGGCCGTCGAGGCCGCCCACAGACCCGGGTTGACCTGCGGCGACTCCCCGCATTCGGGGGCGGCTCCCCGCCTCCGCCACGCCGAGAAGGACCGAGGCAGATGTACGACGCAATCGTGATCGGCGCCCGCTGTTCGGGTGCGTCCACCGCACTGCTGCTCGCCCGGCAGGGCCACCGGGTGCTGGTGGTGGACCGCGCCTCGTTCCCCAGCGACGTCATCTCGACACACTTCCTCTGGCCGCACGGGATGTCCTACCTCAACCGGTGGGGGCTGTTGGGCGAGGTCCTCGCGGTCACCCCGGCGCACACCACGGTCGAGGTGGTCAACGACGGCATCTCGCTGACCGGCTCGGTGCCGGTCGAGCTGCTGCGGGAGTACTTCCGGGACCTGCACGGCGACGATTCCGGCGTGGTGCAGAGCTACGCCTCGGTGCGCCGTCGGGTGCTCGACCAGATCCTGATCGACGCGGCGACCGGGGCCGGTGCCGAGGTGCGCACCGGTTTCACCGTCCGGGAGCTGATCGTGGAGGACGGGCAGGTCGTCGGCATCCGGGGGCGCACCGCCGACGGGGAACCGGTCGAGGAACGCGCCCGGATCGTCATCGGCGCCGACGGCCGCAACTCGTTCGTCGCCCGTACCCTCGCGCTGCCGAAGTACGACGAGCGGCCCCGCTGCACGTTCGCGTACTGGAGCTACTGGTCCGGTTTCGATCTGGGCCCGGCGCAGCTGCACCGGCGCGGCCGGCTGGCCTGCGCGGTGGTGCCGACCAACTTCGACCAGAACATGGTCCTGGTCTGGGGGCCGAGTGAGTGGTCGCGGGAGTTCCGCGCCGACGTGCCGGGCAACTACCAGAAGGCGCTGGACTTCGTCAGCCCGGAGCTGGGCGAGATGGTACGGGCCAAGGGGACCCGGGAGGAGCGCATCTACGGCACCCTGGACCAGTCGGCCTTCCTCCGGCCCCTGCACGGGCCCGGCTGGGTGCTCGTCGGTGACGCCGAGTCGGCCAAGGACCAGTGCACCGCGATCGGCATGACCCACGCCTTCCGCGACGCGGAACTGGTCAGCGCCGCGCTGGACCGGTGGCTGCGCGGCGACGTGTCGATCGACGAGGCGATGACCGCCTACGGGGACCGCCGCCGCAGCCAGAATGCCGCCGCCTACCACGACTACGTCTGCACCCTCGCCGAGATGCGACCGTACCGGCACGACGAGTTGCAGTTGTTCGTCGCGTTGCGGGGCAACCAGCAGGAGACCGACCGGTTCATCGCCACGCACGCCGACGTCGCGCCGGTGTCGGAGTTCTTCCAGGCGTCCAATCTCTTCCTGCTCAACGACGCCGCGAAGGAGTCCTCCGCCGACCACGCGGTCTTCGCCGACTTCGCCGAGACGTCCCGCTCCTACCAGCAGAACATGTTCGCCTGATGACGCCACCGGGAGACGACACCGTGACCATCGACCTGGACCAGCGTGAAGACGGCGAACTGATCGGGATCATCCTGGCGGCGGCCCGGCGTGGGGACTTCGAGACCATGGCGCGTACCGCGTCGGAGGTCTCCGAGATGACCCGGAACTGGGTCACCCACATCCCGTGGGACGACCTCGCCTCCCTCGACGGCGCCGACGACGAGCTGGCCCGGGTCGTCGAGGAGCTGACCGGGATGTGGGAGCCGGCCCACCTGCGCAATCCCGTCGACCCCGACGAGGAGTACGCGCTGGACAAGAACGCGTACGACTTCTACCGGCCCGCCGGGCGCAACCTGCTGACCCGTACCGAGGACTTCTACGACTGGGTGCAGGCCCGCCGCCGCACCGAGACGTGGCAGTACTCCCGGGTGCTGGAGGCGGCGCCGGACAGCGTCGCCCAGATCACCAACGACCTGGGCCGGCGGGCCCGGGGCATCAACTTCAACTCGCAGGACTACCTGTCGTTCAACACCCATCCGGGGATCCGGGAGGCGGCGGCGAAGGCGATGCACGACTACGGGCCGCACAGCGCCGGCTCGCCGATGGTGCTCGGCAACACCCGGATCTCCGACGACCTGGAGGCGGCCCTCGGCGACCTGGTCGGGCTGGAGCACGTGACGCTCTTCCCGACCGGCTGGGCGGCCGGTTTCGGGGCGGTCGTCGGTCTGGTGCGGCAGTCGGACCACATCCTGATCGACCGGCTGGCCCACTCCTGCCTCCAGCAGGGGGCGCGGGCGGCCACCCGGAACGTGGTCCGCTACGAGCACCTCAACGTGGAGGCGGTCCGCCGGCACCTGACCGAGATTCGGGCCACCGACACCCGCAACGGCATCCTGGTGGTCACCGACGGGCTCTTCTCGGTGGACGCGGACTGGCCGGACCTGGTCACCCTGCAACGGGTCTGCCGGGAACACGACGCCACGCTGCTCGTCGACGTGGCGCACGACCTGGGCTCGATGGGGCCGGGCGGCACGGGTGTGCTGGGGATGCAGGGCCTGCTCGGTGAGGTCGACATCGTGATGGGGGCCTTCTCCAAGACGTTCTGCTCCAACGGCGGCTTCGTGGCGTCCCGCTCACCGGCCCTGAAGCAGTACGTGAAGATGTTCGGCGGCTCGCACTTCTTCTCCAACGCGCTGTCGCCGGTGCAGACCGCCGTGGTGCGGGAGGCCGCCCGGATCATCCGGTCGGCCGAGGGGGACGCGCTGCGGGCCCGGCTCTTCACCGCGATCCACGCCCTCCGCGACGAGCTGACCGGCCGGGGCCTGACCTGCATGGGTGAGCCGTCCCCGATCGTGCCGCTGTTGATCGGCAACGAGAAGCTGGCGCGGACGGCGAACCGGCTGCTCTTCGACCGGGGGGTGCTGGCGTTCATGGTCGAGTTCCCGGTGACCCCGACCGGCTCGTCCCGGTTCCGGCTCCAGGTGCAGGCCGGGCACCGGCCCGAGGAGGCGCGTGAGGCGGCCCGGATCATCGAGGGCGCCCTCGCCGACTCCCGGGCCTACCTGTCCAGCGCCTTCGGCAGCGCGCCCCGCTGACGGGTTTCCTGCCGATCCGCACCTGGCCCACTATGGCGTAGCGTGGCGATCCGGTTGCCGTGCGGAGGTGAGAGGCGTGCCATCACGCAGATCCAGGCGAGCGAAGGGCCAGCGGAAGTCGGCGGAGCCGCAGCCGACACCAGCAGCGCCTCGGGGGCCGCAGCCGCCGCCGGCCCCGCCGCAGGAGCCGGAGCCGCCGCCTGCGCGGCCGCCGGCGGCGGCCACGCCGCAGCCTCCGTCGGACGAACAGCCGGATGCCCCGGTTGACCGGTCCACCCGGCGGAAGCTGCTGTTGGCGGCGGGTGGGGCGGCGGCCAGCGCGGTGATCGGCACGGTGATCGGCGCGGTCGCCAACCGGATCACCTCCTCGGAGCAGGCGGTACGGGACGACCGTGCGGTCGAGCAGGCCAAACGGACGGACGCTCAGCGCAAGCCGCCGATCGCGGCCAACGCCTACTACTACAACCGTTCCGACGAGGCGGTGGCCTGGGTCCTGCCCGCGCCGTTGACCAGCGACCAGCGGCAGGAACTCCTCACCGGGTGGCAGCGGTCGGCCGACGGCGAGGGGCCGGACAGCCTCCCGGGCGTCGTGCACGGGGTGGTGCGCTTCACCGACGCCCGTCTCACCCGACTGCTCACCCGGATCCGGATCTCCGCGGTCGGCCAGTGGACCGGTCCGGTGTTCGTCAGGCAGATCCGCGCCCGGGTGCTCAAGCGCTCCGCGCCGATGTCCGGCACATTGATCTTCCAGGGCAGCCAGGGCGACGGCGAACCCCTGAGAGGACGTCTGATTCACGTATTTTGTGTGTGTTGTGGTTGTGGGGGTTCTCGCCAGGTTGGGGTGGTTTCGGTGGTGAGGCGTTTGGCGAGGTTGTCGATCATGGCGAGGGTGATCATGCTGGCGGAGTTGTGGGGTCGGGTTTCGTAGTCGCGGACGAGTCGGCGGTGGTGCATGAGCCAGCCGATGGTGCGTTCGACGACCCATCGGCGTTTGACGACGCTGAAGCCCTTGATCTGTGGGTCTTTGGTGACGATCTCGACGTCGACGCCGAGGTGGGCGCCGTGTTCGACGACACGGTTCTTG
>NZ_FMCU01000010.1 GCF_900091525.1 Micromonospora matsumotoense | reverse complement strand
CCCACCTGCTCACCACGCAGCGACAACGGATCAATCCCCGCGTCCTCCACCGCCTCCCACGAAACCTCCAGAAACAACCGCTGCTGCGGATCCATCGCCAACGCCTCACGCGGCGAAATCCCAAAGAACCCCGCATCAAAACCCGCCACATCCCCCAAAAAACCCCCCGACCGCACATAAGACGTACCCGCCCTATCCGGATCCGGATCATAAAGACCATCCAAATCCCAACCCCGATCCAACGGAAAACCACCAATCGCATCCCCCCCACCCACCACCAACTCCCACAACTCCTCCGGCGACGACACCCCACCCGGAAAACGACACCCCATCCCCACAATCACGACGGGATCCTCGTCGGCAGGCCGGTCCGAAGGCGCACCCGGTGACGGCTGCACGGCCGCCCCGCTCAGTGCTGCGCCGACGAACCGGGCCAGAGCTTCGGCGGTGGAGTGGTCGTACATCACGGTGGTGGGCATGGTGAGACCGGTGGCTTCGTTCACCCGGCCCAGCAACTGCTCGAGCATGATGGAGTCAAAGCCCAGATCGCTGAAGGCGCGGGTGGGTTCCACCGCCCAGGGACCCTCATGCCCCAACAGCGCGGCAGCCGTCGAGCGGACCAGTTCCAACAGATCCGGGCTGCGATCCGACCCGGGCTGCGGGGCCGCCGAGGTCTGCTGCACGGCGGCATCCTGGACCCCGTCGGTGGCAGGACGAGCAGCCGAACGACGCCAGTGCCGTCCCCGCTGGAACGCGTACGTCGGCAGGTCGACCCGCTTGCCGTCGACGAACACGCGGTTCCAGTCCGGCGACCGGCCCCGCAGGTGCAGCCGGCCCAGCGCGCCCATAATTGCCTCGGCCTCGGCCCCGTTGGCCGGCAACGCCGGGACGAACTGATCCGGTTGGCGACCCTCCACACCCGTGCTCGCCATCGCCGACAGCGCGCCGGCGACGCCGAGTTCGAGAAAGGTGGTCACGCCGGACGCGTACAGGCTGTCGACGCCGTCGGCGAAGCGCACCGTCTCGCGCACCTGCCGCGTCCAGTACCGGGGTCCCCGGATGTCATCGGTCACCACACCGGTCAGGGTGGAGACCATGGGGATCGTGGGCTTCCGGAAGGTGAGCCCACCCGCGATACGGGCGAGCTCCGCCAGGATCGGGTCCATGTCGGCGGAGTGACAGGCCCGGATCACCCCCAGGCGGCTGGTCGTCCTGCCCCGCGCCGCCCAGGACTGCGCGATCTCGGCCACTGCTGCGGCGTCACCGGAGATCACTGTGGACATCGGCCCGTTGACCGCGGCGACGTCCACCCCGGCGGCGTGACGCCCGATCGACTCCCGTACCTCGGCCTCACCGGCCTCAAGGGAGTACATCGCGCCCCGGTCGGGCAGCGCCTGCATCAGCGTGCCGCGGGCCGCGACCAGTGCGCAGGCATCCTCCAGGGAGAACACGCCGGCCACGTGGGCGGCGGCGAGTTCACCGGCGGAGTGACCGAGCACGTAGTCGGGCCGGATGCCCCAGAACTCGAAGAGGCGGAACAGGGCGACCTCGAAGGCGAACTGGAACGACTGGGCCCAGAGCGTCTCGTCGAGCAGCCTCGCGCCGGCCGTCCCGTCGGCTGCGAAGGCGACCGACTCGACCGGGCGATCCAGATGCCGGTTCAGCTCCCGGCACACTGCGTCGTAGGCGGCGGTGAAGGCCGGGAACTCCGTGTACAGCTCCGCTCCCGCACGCACGCCTGATGCCTCGTGGCCGGGAAACAGGAAGGCCAGCCCGCCCTCGACGGGCCTGCCGATCGGCACCGAGGCGCTCCCGTCCCGCAGCGCCGCCAACTGCGCGACGAGGTCCTCCCTCGTCGCGCCGACCAGCGCCGCCCGGTGTTCGAAGGCCGTGCGTGACGTGGCCAGCGAGAACCCCAGCTCGACGGGGGATTCCCGGCCGCCCACGTCAAGGCGGTCCCGCAGGCGTGCGGCTTGGCCCCGGAGCGCCTGGGGGGTCCGGCCGGAGAGCACCCAGAGCAGGGCGCGGGACTCGGTCGGGGTCGCCACCGGCCGGACCGGTGCAGTATCGGGCCAGTCCGACACGACCACATGGCAGTTGGTCCCGCCGAGCCCGAACGCGCTGACTCCGGCGAGCAGCGGCCGATCCGGTCGCGGCCAGGCTCCTGCGTCCTGACGTACCATCAGGTTGCGCGATGTCAGGTCCAGAGCCGGATTCGCCCGCTCGAAGTTGATGCTCGCCGGCAATTCTCGATGATCGACCGAGGCGACGACCTTGACCAGGCCGACGATGCCCGCGGCGCTCTCCAGGTGACCGATGTTGGCCTTGACCGATCCGACCTGCAGCGTCTCGGCGGGGCCGCGACCGGCTCCCAGCACCCTGCCCAGGGCGGCGGCCTCGATCGGGTCCCCCACCTTGGTGCCGGTGCCGTGGAGTTCGACGTACTGGATGTCGCGGGGATCGACGTCGGCGTCGACGCAGGCCAGCCGTAGCAGCTCCGCCTGGGCCTCCACATTCGGTACGGTGAAGCCGCGACCGTCGCCGTCGTGGTTGACCGCCGTCCCGCGGATGACGGCGTGGATCCGATCAGCGTCGGCGATGGCGTCGGACAGTCGCTTGAGCAGGATCGCCGCACCGCCCTCGCCCCGTACGAAGCCGTTCGCGCGGGCGTCGAAGGTGAAGCAACGGCCGTCCGGTGACAGGGCGCCGAGCTCCGCCATGGCCAACCAACTCGCCGGGGCGACGTTGAGGTTCACGCCCGCCGCCAGGGCCGTCGAGGCCTCCCCCCGGCGCAGTGCCGCGCAGGCCGTGTGCACGGCGACGAGCGAGGAGGACTGCGCGGTATCGATCGTCACACTGGGCCCGCGCAGCCCCAGGAAGTACGAGAGCCGGTTCGCCAGCATCCCGTTGCTGAGCCCGGTGAACGACCGGTGGTCGATCTCGTCCAGGGATCCCTGTAGCCGCGCGTAGTCGTCGCCGCTGGCGCCGACGAAGACACCCACGGGGGTTCCGGCCAGCGCGCCCGGCTGGATGCCGGCGTGCTCGATCGCCTCCCAGCCGAGTTCGAGCACCAGCCGCTGACGGGGGTCCATCGCCTCGGCCTCGCGCGGCGACAGCTTGAAGAATCCGGCGTCGAACCGGTCGACGCCCTCGACGAATCCGCCCCACCGTAGCCCGGGGTGGCGGGCGGCTGCGGCGGCCAGCGGTTCGACGAGATCGGGTCGGGCGTCGACGATCTCGGTGATTCCGCTGCCTCCGGTGCGCAGGAGTGCCCAGAACGCGTCCGGATCGGGCGCCTTGGGAAGCCGGCACGCATAACCGATCACGGCGATGCACCCGTCGTTGTCCGCAGTCGCACCGTGCACGTCAGTCATCGGTCATCCCAGTCAGTAGCACGGTCATCAGACGCCCGAGCGCGGTGGTGTACGAGTTCAGGTAGAAGTGACCGCCCGGAAAGGTGTGCAGGGTGAACGGGCCCGACGTGTGGTCCCGCCACTTCTCGGCCTCGGCCACGGCGACCCGCGGGTCCTCGGTGCCGACGAGCGCGACGATCGGGCACCTGAGATCGGGCACGGTGGTGCCCTGATAGCCGTAGGTCTCCACCGCCCGGGTGTCATTGCGGACGAGTGGCAGCGCCGCCTGGACGATCTCCTCGTCGTCGAGGAGTTCGGCATCGGTGCCGTTCAAGGAGCGGACGACCCGGAGGAGTTCCGCGTCATCGACCAGGTGCAGTCCCTCGTTGCCGAGCAGCGAGGGGGCCCTGGCACCGGACACGAACAGGCCGGCGACCTCCCGGCCCCCGTGTTCGAGGCGCCGGGCCAGCTCGAACGCGAGCAGCGCACCCATGCTGTGCCCGAACAGGGCCACGGGGCCGGGCTCGTCCGCGAGTACGTCGACGACCCGGGCGGCAAGCTCCCGCAGGTCGTCGATCAGCGGTTCCGCTCGGCGGTCCTGACGCCCGGGGTACTGCACGGCCACCGCCTCCACCACCGGTGACAGCACCCCGGACAGCGCCCGGAAGTAGCCGGCCGAGCCGCCGGAATGCGGGCAGAGCAGCAACCGGACGGCCGCGTCGGGCGCGGGGTGGAAGCGCCGCAGCCACAGCACATGATCATCCGATGGCGAGGCGCGCCGGTCACCCGCGCCGCTTGCGCCGAGGTTGCCGGAAACCGTGTCGGTCATGCGAACCGCCCCATACCGAGGCGGGCCTGCATGTCGCCGGCGAACGCGGCGGGCGGTGGTGCGGGCAGCAGCACGTCCAGTCGCATCCGGGCGAACGCCACCACCTGCTCGGCCACCGTCTCCAACTGGGCCTGCAGACGCCCGTCGGAACACTGCCCACCCGGCCCAAAGCCGACGTCGGCCGTGTTCAGCGCGATGCCGAGCGGGGTCGGCCAGCCCCGCAGGGCGAAGACCGTGTCCCGCAGCGCCGCCAGGGTGTTCACCGCACCCTGCCATCCCTGACCAACGGCGATGCAGCCGACGGGCCGATCAGTGAAGTAGGGGCGGACGTCCTCGCGTAGCTCCTCGACGTGGTCGAGCGCGTTCTTCACCAACCCGGACATGCTGCCGTGGTAGGCAGGGCTGGAGAGGACGATGCCGTCGGCTGCGGCGACCTCCGATATCAGTCGGACGGCCTGCGGGCAACGTTTCCGCTCAGCGGGGTCGTAGAGCGGCATCTGCAGATCCTGGCCGACGATCAGCCTGGCCTCGGCCCCGCACTGTTCCGCCGCCGTCAGCGCGGCACGCAGTGCGGCTTCCGCGGTCGAACCCGCCCTGGTCGACCCGCCGATCCCGAGCACGGTCACCTTCGGCCTCATGAACGCCCCCCTCGATCATTTGCCAACTACGACACAGCGATCCGCGACAGCAGACGGCGCCAACCGAGACCGGCCCCGGCGTGGCCCGCTGCTACTGGCGGGAGAGGAACTCCACGACGGCCGCGGCGGTCACCTCGCTGGTCCCGACGCCGTAGTGGCTCCGGTCGACCTCGACAACCTCGGTCTGCGGAACGGCCTTCATGAAGTCCTGGAACGTCTCCTCGGGGACGATCAGCCCGCTCTCCGGCGTCACCGGGTCCAGGCCGCGCACCAGCAGCACCGGGCACCCGACGTCATCCCAGAGGTCACGGCCGTCGTGCTCGATGTCCCACTCGAAGTCCTCCATCACCGCGGCCTTCGAGGTACGAGACCGGAATCCGCCCTCCACCGGCTCCATCTCGTAGACGAAGTAGGACTCCCAGGTCTCCGACCAGGGCCGGACCAGCCCCATGTTCTTGACGTTCTCGAGATACTCCGGGAGCGAGGGAACCGTCGAGTCCAGCCGGTCGATCACCTGCCGGGCGACGTCCATGACCGGGGCCGGAGCCGCGGCGACCTGGTCCAGGAGCACCAGTCGCCGCAGCCGCTCCGGTGCCGTGCGGTGGATGTTGAACCCGATCAGGCTCCCGGTCGACCAGCCGATGTAGTCGAACTCCTCGATGCCCAGCTCATCGGCGATCCCGATGATGTCCTGTGCGTGGGCCGGCCAGCCGTAGGATCCCGCCGGGGTGTTGTCGCTGAGGCCCCGGCCACGCATGTCATGCGCCACGAGCTGGTAGCCCGCACGGTCGAGCGCCTCGGCCAGGGGTTCGAAGCACACCAGGTTGGCGGTCAGGCCGGAGACACCGAAGACGACCGGCCGGTCGCTGCTGCCCCAACGTCGCACGTGCACCGTGCCCGACGGCAGCTCGATGTCGTAGTCCTTGTACTCCACGGCGTACTCCTTCTCGTGACGAGTTCTGCTTCCGGGTGCGGGTTCAGCGGCGGAACTGGGGAATGACGTGCTCGCCCCACATACGGATGGTCTCCATGCATACGTCGAGCGGGACCGTCCCCATCTGGATGAGGCAGATCACCTCGTCGGCCCCTGCCTCCTGCAGCTTCTCGACGTAACGGATCGCCTGCTCCGGCGTCCCGTAGGCGTGGTCGGTGTTGAACACGCCGAGCGTGGTCGGATCCGCGGGGATCCTCGCCTCGTTGAGGAAGGCGATCTGGTCCTCGCGGGCACGGTCCATCGCACGAGCCTGGTCGTGGTCGTGGTCGGGGCGGCCGAGCTGCCCGGTCGCTGGATCGACCGACTCATCCGGCCTCGGCCGCCCCATGTAGTAGTGGCCGATCGACTGGGCGAAGAACCGCTGGCCACGGACGCCGATCTCCAGAGCCCGCTGCCCGTCTTCGAGCACGACCGTCGGGCACAGGGCAGCCAGATGGTCGTTGACCGAGGAGGAGACCAACCTGCTCCCACTGCGCGTGGCTATCGCCTCGTCATAGACCTTGCGGAGCTTGCGCACCTCCTCGATGCCGCCGAAGCCCATCACCAGCGCGCCGACGCCGTACTCGGCCGCCAACTCGACGGTCTCCTGCCGGCTGCAGGCCATGAACAGCGGCGGATGCGGCAACTGGACCGGTCGGGGCAGGATGGCACGCGGGCCGATGTCGAGCAGCGGGCCGTGCCACTCCAGGACCTCGTCCTTCCAGGCGGACGCGATGATCCGCACCCCTTCGTCGAGCTCCGCGTGGGTGCGCTCGGGATCCACGCCGAAGAGCGAGGTCTCCACCTGGGTCGCTCCCCTGCCCACGCCGAGATCCAGCCGGCCGTCGGACAGAAGGTCGAGCATCGCCGCCCGCTCGGCCGCCCGGATCGGGTGATTGACTGCGAACGGCAGGCAAACGACCCCGTGCCCGATGCGGATGCGACTGGTCTTGGCGGCCACCATCGACAGGAACACCTCGGGTGCACTCATATGCGCACACCACCGCAGACCGTGGTGCTCAACCGCCCAGACCCGATCGAATCCGGCCTGCTCCGCGAAGACGGCCTGTTCGACACAATGGCGCAGCACGCTGCGCTCATCGGCTGGATCCGCCATCTGTCCTTCGAACGTCATGGAAAAGAGCATCGATCGGTCCATTCCTGCTTGGCGTCGCGGTTCCCGACGACGACGGATCTACACGGTCTTCGCAGCGCTCCGTGCCCGGTGGGCCAGGGTGACCGCGCCGCAAGCGATCAGCAGCACCAGCATCAGCACATTGACCATGCTCCAGCCGAAGAACTGCAGCAGGGACGCAGCGCTGAGACCGCCGATCGCCGAACTTCCCAGGATCAGTGCCTCGCCGAGGGCCTGGCTCCGGGCCTTGTCCTTCGCCTGGTAGGAGGTGGCGATCAGGCCGGAGCCGGAGATGTAGAGCAGGCTCCACGACATGCCCACCAGGGTGAGTGCCGTGATGAAGTTGAACTGGCTGCCACCGGTGGCTCCGATGACGACTCCGGCGATGCCCAGTGCCGTGCCCAGCAGTTGCAGCCAGCCGACACCGACCTTGCGGATGAGGATCCCTGCCATCAGCGCCGGCGCGTACATGCCCACCATGTGGAGCTGGATCATGATGGTGCGTTCATCCGGCCCGTGCCCGGTCTTCATGGCGGCGATCGGCCCAACCGTCATGATCACCATCATCGAGAAGTAGCCGACGCCCGCACCGAAGGCGCCGGCGGCGAAACCCGGCTGCCGCAGGATCGCAGCGCGGGACAACATCTCGGGCGCCTTCTCCACCTGCTCGGCCTGCTGTGCCTGCCCGGCCGGTGGGGTGGCGACGACGCTGCGGTCCTTGAAGAACAACACCACCACCATGGACATCACGGCGAGGACGCTGACGAGGATGTAGGAACCCTCGTACTCGTGCGCCGTCACGTCCATCAGCGCGGTGGCGATGAACGGACCCGCGATGGCCGCGATGATCCCGCCGGTCAGGACCGTCGAGATGGCTCGGGCCCGGTACTCGGCCGGCACCTGGTCGGCGGCGGCGTACCGGTAGTAGCCCGCGCAGCCCTGGAAGAAGCCGATGCACAGCGCA
This sequence comes from Micromonospora matsumotoense, assembly GCF_900091525.1. Classification (GTDB taxonomy): domain Bacteria; phylum Actinomycetota; class Actinomycetes; order Mycobacteriales; family Micromonosporaceae; genus Micromonospora; species Micromonospora matsumotoensis. The sequence goes on along the minus strand of NZ_FMCU01000010.1, from coordinate 251,819 downwards.
CCCAGGCAGAACAGAAGAAACGAGTTGAGGTGGATGGACAGGACGGAGACCAGACCACCCACCACGGCGAGGCCGGTGCCTAGCAGGAAGCCCGCCCGACGCCCGCGCCGTGCCATGAGCGCCGAGGCCAGGCCGGTGGTGCAGGCCGAGCCAACGGTGATCAACGCGAACGGCACGGTGGCCAGGGCCGGGTTGGGGGCGAGTTTGTAGCCGATGAGCCCGCTCAGCGTGAGGTCGACGCTGAGTGAGCACAGATAGAGGGCCTGGGCGGCGATCAGAATCGCGATCTGCCTGGTGCGCCCCTCCCACCAGGGGCCAGTGACGACCGCTTCCTCGGCCGTGGGGTGCTGCTGCCGGCTGGTGCTCTGACTCACCTCGACCCCTCCACTCCGGTCGCACGGAACGTCACGGAGCAAGTCGACGTTCTGGGACGTTCGATCGGAACGTGCCCCGGTCCGGATTCGGCGCGCACCCCAAACAAGGGAACGATGAGTTGTTTCAGACGAACCGACACAGCAAACCAACCTTCACTCAGCATGATGGAACAGCGTTCAGACATTATGAGTGGTGCATCAATAGTGTCAAACCGTTCTGAACCATCGGCAGTTCGCACTCTCAGGGCGTAATACGGCTGTAGCGGCCGGGCGCGATGATGCCGTCCGGGTCCAGCGCGTTCTTGATCAGGCCGATGGCCCCCCAGGGAGCCGTGTCCTGGTGCGTGATGAAGTCCATGGCGTCGATACCGACGCGGTAGAACCGGAAGCCGTCGGCGTACAGCCGCTCGTGCAGGTCCGCGTTGCAGGCGTGCGCCGCCTCGGTCCGCCCGGCGGCAGCGCGGTCGAAGTACAGGTTGATCACGACCTCGGCGTAGTCGGGGCCGGTCGGGTTCACCGCCATGGCGGGGGCGATGCCGTACCGCTCGCAGACGGACTCGACCAGCTCGACGAGGTCGCGGACGGTCTCTCCGGACACCGCCACCACAGGCATGCACGCCAGGTAGCCGATCGTCGTGTCGTCGAGGGTGTCCAGCTCCGAAGGGGCCGGCTCGTGACCCATGGCGCGGTGCAGACCTTCCAGGAAGGCGGTGGTCGGACGCCCGGCGTGCACCGCGAACATCGCGGAGACCACCGGGTCCGGGTCGGCGGCCGCGTCCTGGCTGTCGACCACCCGCACCTGCGCGCCGGCCCGCGTCAGCTTGTCACCGACGTACCCCACCCCGGCCGCGACCTGCGCCGCAGTCCCGTCGAGCGCCACCACCCCGGTCCACATCGGCACCTCGTGGCTCTGGCTCATCGAACCGATGCGCTTGTTGTTGAAGACATGCACGATCGAGTCGAGCGCGTTGGCGGTGAACAGCTCGGCGATCGTGTCCATGACGCGCGGCAGGGCGGGCTCGGCCAGGGAGAACATCACCAGGCGCAGCTCGTCGCGGACCGGCACCAGATCGACCACGGCAGCGGTCACGATGCCCATACCCGACTGGACGAACAGGTGGTCCAGACCGGGACCGAGGCCGTGGCGGTAGTGGTGCAGCTGCCGCTTGCCGTCGCCCGCCCACAGGCCCGTTCGCAGCAACTCGCCCGTTCCCAGCACGACTTCGAGACCGCGCACCTCCTCGGCGCGATGCCGCCGGAACCCGGTGCCGCGTTCGAGGAGGTTGCCCACGATCGACGAGTGCGGCGACGATCCCGTCACGTTCGGCACCAGACCGGGCGCGTGCTGCCGCAGGTGCCCCGCCAGCTGCGCCTGGGTGACGCCGGGTTCGACAACGGCGAAGCGCCCGCGCGGATCGACCTCGCGGATCCGGTCGAGCCCGGAGAGGTCGAGAAGCGCGCACCCCGAGGTGACCGGCAGGCGGGAGCCGAGCCCCCAGTTGCACCCCCGGCTCACCGGGTAGAGCGGTACCTTGTGCTCCCGCGCGACCCTCACCACTTCGGGGACCTGGGCCGGCGCGGTGGGCCGCAGCACGGCCACGATCTGCCGGGGCGGCGACACGGACGTGGTGCTGAGCACCGACTCCGTGCTCGGTCCGTCGTCCGAGACCCCGGCTTCACCGAGGATCTCGCGCCACTGGGCAACTGCCTTGTCTTGACTCATCTCGCCCACTTCAGAGACTTGTTCGTGAATGCGCACCGGGGTCACGTGGGGCCCACTCCGCGCCGATGCCCCGACAACCCGCAGGGCACGCAGCGCCGGACCGGTCGTCGCGGTGGTCACCAGGGTGACCAGGACGAGGGCGGCGAACAGCCGGGCGTCGATCACCCCTGCCTGGTGGCCCACCCCCAGGACGACCAGTTCGGTCAGGCCGCGAGTGTTCATCAGGACGCCGAGCCCCAGCGCTTCAGTGCGCGGCAGGCCCGACCAGTGGCCCGCCAGACCCGCGCCGGCCACCTTGGAGACGGTGGCGACGACGAGCAGCACAGCCAGGAGCACGAGATTCTCCCGGTCGAAGGCGAGCTTCCGGAGGTCGAGGGAGAGACCGAACCCCAGGAAGAAGAAGGGCAGCAGCAGCGTGGCCAGCGACGCGACGGAGGCGGTCGGCCTAGAGCCCGCCCGCCCGCCGCCCGCCGCCGGCCAGGCGAGTCCGAAGAGGAACGCGCCGATCAGCTGGTGCACCCCCAGCGCGGCCGTCAGCGCGGCGCTGGCGGCCGTGCCGGCTATGCAGAGGGTCAGCACCGTGCCCGGAGAGCCCGCGAACCGACCGTCGAGCAGCCTGCGGAGCGCGATCCGGACCGGCCCCAGGATCACCGCTGCCAGCACCAGGAGCAGGAGCGTCCGCCAGTTGGCCGCAGCGCTGTGCCCCTGCGCCAGGGCTAGGGCGACCGTGAGGACCGCCCAGCAGACACCGTCGCCCATCCCGGCGGCGTAGAGGCTGAGGCGTCCGGTGCGGCTGGAGGTCAGATGGAGGTCGCTGAGGATGCGCGCCAGGACCGGAAACGCGGTGACGCCGAGCGCGCACCCGACGAACAGCGCGAAGGCGGTCGACCCCACCGGGCCTCCGGCGTGCTGCGGGAAGAGCCATGTCGCCAGCAGCAGTCCGGCCGCGAAGGGCACCAGGAAGGAGGCAAGGGCCACCAGGGCCGCGCCCCGCGCTTCCGAGGCCGCGCCGCGCACCGCCGCCAGTTCCTGCCCGACCCCGAACATGAAGAGCACGAGCCCGACCTGGGCCAGGCCGTCGAGGCCGATGACCACCGGCGCGGGGAAGATCCACGCCGCCAGGTCTGGCGCCACCGCGCCCAGCGCCGAGGGCCCGAGCAGGATGCCCGCGCAGATCTCACCGATGACCTGCGGCTGACCGAGGCGGACAGCAAAGGCACCGGCGGCCCGGGCCGTGACGAACACCATGGCGGCTGCGAGCAAGAACACGGCCGTCTGCGAAACCCCTGCCGCAGGCCCGGACGGGCCACCCACGCCGGCCCGCGCGGTGCCCAACAGCGCGGCCGTGCCGACCACGGCCGGTGCGACGACGAGCAGGCTGTAGCCGAGCCGCTGCCGGCGCGGCGGGTCCGGGAGGGCGCCCGCCGCCGGCTGGCCCGGTGCCGCGCGCACCGGGCCAGCCGTTCTTGGTTCAGCGAGCTTCATCCGCTGCGGACCCGCTGTCTGCGGACACGGAAACGGACACGGACGCGCCGCTCCCGCCGTCGAGTTTGAGCATTCCCGCGTGCAGCAGTCGTCGGACGAGCAACTGCTGCCCGGGGTCGAGATCGGCAACCAGATGGCTCCACAGGACAGGCCCCCGCCGCAGCAGATTCCACAGCTCGGCACCCCCGTCCCGACCGTCCACGCTGCGGACCTGGGTGCGATCCGGCTGGTCGCCCCGGGAGAAGCGGTGGCAGGGCACGAGCCTGCCGAGGGCGGCGGGGACGCTGTCGCTGCGCCGCACCGGGTCGTCCCAGTAGGCGGCGGCTGCCGCCCGCTCCTCGGCGGCCATCAGCGAGGGGTCCGGCGGAATGGCGCCCTTGAAGCCGGGGATGTCCAGGCCTGGTCCCGCAGTGACGACGACATCGTCGGCCAGAGAGACCTTGGTGTCCTCGGTCAGGGAGATGTCCTGGGCACGGGCGTACTCCGACATGAATGGGCCCTCGATGTCGAGTCCGTTCAGCCCCTCTCCGGCCGTCATGACCTCGAGCAGGTCGGGCGTGAAGGCGGTGTTGAGCAGGGCGTCGAAGGTCTGCTCATGGCTGAGGCCCAGGGACTCCGGCTTGCCGCGGCTGTTCCAGTAGACGCTGTCAGGGTTGTCGCTGCCGATGGCGTAGTACCACTGGTCGATCGAGAGCGCGAAGGTCACGGCCATGCCGTGCCACTCGTGGTCGTAGTCGTGCCACAGGCCGCGCTGGTCCTGCTCGCTCAGCGTGCCACCGGCCGTGCTTCCGAGCAGGGTGGCCACCGCCACGGCCTGGTTCGTGGCGAAGGCGACGCCCGAGGAGAACAGCGGGTCGACGAAGTACGAGGCATCGCCGAGCAGCAGCCACCGCTCGTCGAAGTCGGCGAACTTGTCATTGATCATCGAGTAGTTGGTGGCGGTCAGCATCCGGTCCCCGACGGGGGTGACGTCCTGGATCAACTCGCGCAGCTTCGGCACTTCCTTGACCGTGCGTAGGAACACCTCCGGGTCGGTGAAGTCGCTGCCGGGCTGCTTGAGGATGTCCGGGTCAGTGACGATGCCGATGGAGTGGGTGACCTTCCGCTCGCCGTCGATGATCTTCGGCACCGGGATGTACCAGCACCAACCGTCGCGGAAGGCGAAGCAGCCGATGGGCGACATGGCGCCGTCGCGGAAGATGTTCCAGTCGCCGTCCAGGGTCTGGGTGAAGACACCGCCCAGGTAGTGCTGCCAGATGGCGATGTTGCGGTACCCCGACAGCCAGTCACGCTTCTTGTTCGTGACGATGCTGTTGCGGCGACCGGACGCGTCGACGAAGTATCCCGCGCGCACGGAACGGCCGTCCTTGAGCACCACCTCACGGCTGCCGCCGTCCTCGGCGAGGGTGCAGCTCGCGACCGCGGCCCCCTCGAAGACCTCGGCGCCGCAGTCCTTGGCGTGGTCGAGCAGGATCTTGTCGAATTCGGCGCGGTTGACGTGCATGGCCCAGCGGTGCACGCCGTCCCGGACCGTGTTGCTGTGGTCGAAGAAGGCGACGTGCGGCTCCTCGCCACGCCACTGGAAGATCCCGCCGAACTTCTTGACCCAGCAGTTGCTCGCCAGGACCTTCTCCAACGCCCCGCTCTCTTCGAGGACGGGTATCAGCGGATGCGCGAACGACTCGCCGATGTGTTCGCGCGGAAAATGCTCCTTCTCGAGCACGGCAACGCTCAGGCCGCCCTGCTTCATCAGGAGCGCCGCGAGGGTCGCGCCACCGGGACCGCCGCCCATGACCACCACGTCGTAGTACGATCGCATCTCTTGCCTCTCTGCCTTACGGCTGGTCTGGGGGGCCGGTTTCACAGCACGTGCACGCGGCGCAGGTGGCGCGCCGAGCCCGCAGTGAACGCGGTGCGGCCGTGCAGCAGGGCGTGGTTGTCGGTGACGACATAGTCGCCGTCCTGCCACTCGTGGTAATAGGTCACCTCGGGGGCGTACAGGCGCTCCTCGATGTCGGCGAAGAACGCCTCGGCGGCCACGTCCTCGGGCAGCCCCGCGACGTCCAGGAAGAGCGGGCTGAGGAACTTGGCCGGGTCTAGCGGCTCGGCGTAGCGCACGACCTGTTCCCCGGTGTGCGGGTGGCGCTGGATCAGGTCCGCGCTGATGTTGCCGCCGTAGTGCGCGGTCTTCTCCTTGCGGTACGTGATCGTGAGCCCGTCCCAGATCTGCCGCGTCGCCGCCGGCAGCCCGTCGAGCACCAGTCCGGTGTCGCAGAAGACGGTCCTGCCGCCGGCGACAGGGGCCTTGACGCACTGAAAGATCTGGTGCGTCGGGACCTGCGCGGCGAAGGCACCGTCCCAGTGGTAGGGCACCGGCCCCGCGGTGAAGACGTAGTCCTTGGGGTCCTCGTGGATCTCCAGGTCGAGCACGTCGCCGAAGTTCCAGGACAGCAGCGGCCCCCAACGGCGCGCGTACTCCACCAGCTCCTCCTTCTGCGCGAACGAGCGGAAGCCGCGCAGCACCACGATCCGGTGCTCACGAATCAGCTCCCGGAGCTGGTCAGGTGCCACCTGCCCGAGTTCGAGATTCGGCCCGACCGGTTCGAGCATGGTTCCGAAGGGCTTGCCGGGCGTGACGGAGAATGAGCTCATCTGACTGCCTCCTGAAGCAGAAGCCGGGACTTGTGGCTGGCTGGTGGGGCGATGAAGTGGCTCGGCCGGCCGCCGCGCATGACCAACGTCGCGCCGAGCCGTTCCGCCTCCTCGCGCTTGACCAGGCGCACTCCGTCGCCTTCGTCGAGAGCAACCCCGTGCCAGGGCGTGAGCCAGTTGTCACGGGTACGCATCATGTGGATGCCGATCTTCTGGGAGTGGGCGGCCTGCGGGTGGATGGACAGGCGTAGCGCTTCCGGGAAGAAGGCCTCGACGAGGGCGCTCCACGCGTCGCTCCGCTGGACCACCCGGTACGCGCGGAGCTTGGCCTCCTCGCGCACCGTGTTGCGGCTGCGGCCCTCGCTCACGGCGAACTGGTCCTCGAAGAGGAAGCGGTGGATACCACCGAAGATGGACCGCGCCGCGGGATCCTGCAGTGCCCGCTCCCGGATCTCCTCGACCGGGCGGGCGTAGCGATTGGTCAGCTGCTCCCGCTGTTCGGTGTAGTCGGTGCTCTGGAAGGCGTTCTCCAGCCCGTACGTGTTGATCGAGTCGGAGCCGATCGCCCGGAGCAACAGCTCCAGTTCGGCACGGTAGGCCGTCACGTCCTGGTCGTCGACGCCGACCAGATCGCTGAAGACATGGCCGTCGGAACAGATCGTGATCTTCGCCCCGGGCTCGTAGTGGTGGCACACGTAGTCGCAGAAGGACTGCAGGAACTCCAGGGAGAGCCGCTCCCCCAGATCGGGCAGCGTGCCGAGGACCTTCTTACGGTTGGGGGACTTGGCCGGGAAAGCGGGAATCACGAAGTGCAGCGGAACCCCCTGCGCCATGAATCGCTCGACCTTCGGCCGGTGTATTGCGAAACACTCGTCGCACGGCTGCTGCGCGCAGGGGTCGGTCGTACTGCCCGCGATCCGGCGGGACGAGAACAGCAGCCGAAGTATCTGATCCTCAGGTGAGTCGGGCATCGTTCTCCTAAACGGGAATATGGCCAAACATCTGAGACTGCGGAAGATCAAGGCCGGCGGCTCGGGCCGCCGTCTCGAGTCCGTCGAGATCCTCGAGTTCCAGATCCGGCGCACCGGCGCCGATGGGCGTGCCGTAGCCGTAGTTGACCCAGGCGACGGGCATGCCGGCGGCCTGCGCGGCGCGCAGGTCGTGGACGCTGTCGCCCACCATCAGCGCGCTGGTGCCACCTACCAGGTCCAGGGCGTGCAACAGCGGACCGGGCGCGGGTTTGCGACCCACGGCCGAGTCGCCGGTGATGACGGCGTCGAAGTAAGGTTCCAGGCCCAGTGCGGACAGGAGCCGATGGGTCACCGGCCCGGCCTTGTTGGTGCACAGCGCGGTTCGCACGCCGGCCGCGCGCAGCCTGCCCAGCAACTGCTGCGCGCCCGGGTACAGCCGGGCCGCCACCGCGGGTCGTTGCGCATAACCGCTGAGGTACGTCTCCTGGGCACGCGCCACGACCACGGAGTCGATCCGTCGCCCTGACCTGCGTACCGAGGCCTCGATCAGCGCCGTGCCGCCTTCGCCGACCCGCTCACGGACCTCGTCCCTGGTGAGCGAGGGAAGGCCGAACTGTCGTAGCGCGGCGTTCGCCTCGCGCGTGATGTCGTCGAGGGTGTCGACCAGTGTGCCGTCGAGGTCGAACAGCACGGTGTCCACCGGCTCAACCCACCGTCTGTGCGGCCGCACCGGATGACGCCAGCATCAGCGGAGCATCCACAGATCCGACATCGTCGGACTCCTGCCCGCCACCGTGGGGAATAGTCGCCGCATCCGCCGTGCGCGTCTTCCGAACCTCCGCCGACGCACCGTCGAGGAGCATCGCCTCCGGATTGCCGAGCACCAGTTCGTCTGACGTCTGCGGCACCACGTTGCGGACGTCGTTGATCAGCTTCTTCACGCCTGAAGTCCCCCGCTCCCGACTTTGCTCTACCCATCGGCGATGTTAGAACTGCCGAACAGCATTCCGCAATACTGAACGTCCACATCGAACAGAGTGTGGGAACTGCTCCGCATAGGCACACGCAAATCCGGAGAAAGCAGCGCATGATCGGATCTGATCGATCCCTGACCATGGGAGGGAGAGTGGGAGGGAGAGTGAGCTGGGCATGTCCCGCGTCTCGGCCCCCGCCGGCATCGCGTCGCCGTCCCGCTGCCGACCGACGCCTGGGTTACCGCCCCCTCACCGCGCAGTGCGCCCAAGCCCACGGCGGAGTCGCCCGCCACCCCGTGAGCGGCGCCCGGCACGGCTCCTGTCGAGGATCGACGCACCTTCGGGCGAGGCATCTGAGCAGGGCATACAGCACTTCGCCTGGCGAGGCCCGAGCGAGTGAATCCGCACACCTTTACTGTCAGCGACCATCCGGTGGCCCGATTCTTGCGCATCATGGCGATCAGACCACTGGTACGAGCACGTATCGCCTGCCAACCTCAAAGACGAGTGAAGGGATACACAAGAGATATGACCCGCATCGCCATCAACGGATTCGGCCGCATCGGGCGCAACGTGCTGCGAGCCCTGCTCGAACGCGACAGCGCCCTGGAGGTTGTCGCCGTCAACGATCTCACCGAGCCCAGTGCCCTCGCGCGCCTGCTCGCCTACGACTCGACGGCCGGCCGACTCGGCCGACCCGTGACGGTCGAGGGTAACCAGATCGTCGTCGACGGCCGCCGCATCACGGTCCTGGCCGAGCGTGAGCCGGCGCAGCTTCCCTGGGGCGAGCTCGGTGTCGAGATCGTGCTGGAGGCGACCGGCCGGTTCACCTCCGCCAAGGCCGCAGGCGCCCACCTCGACGGAGGTGCGAAGAAGGTACTCGTCGGCGCACCGTCGGACGGTGCCGACGTCACGCTCGCGTTCGGCGTGAACACCGATGCGTACGACCCTGCCGTGCACAGGATCATCTCGAACGCCTCGTGCACGACCAACGCCCTGGCACCGCTCGCCGCCGTTCTCGACGAGCTCGCCGGCATCGAACACGGCTTCATGACCACGGTGCACGCGTACACGCAGGAGCAGAACCTGCAGGACGGCCCGCACCGCGACGCCCGCCGCGCCCGCGCTGCCGCGGTGAACATCGCACCAACGACGACCGGCGCAGCCAAGGCCATCGGCCACGTGCTGCCCAACCTCAACGGCAAGCTGTCGGGCGACTCGATCCGCGTCCCGGTTCCGGTGGGGTCGTTGGTCGAACTCAACACGACCGTCTCTCGCGACGTCACCCGCGACGAGGTGCTGGCGGCCTACCGCACCGCTGCGCAGGGCCCTCTGGCAGGCATCCTCGAGTATTCCGAGGATGAGCTCGTGTCCTCGGACATCACCGGCAACCCCGCATCGTCGATCTTCGACGCGGCTCTCACCCGTGTCGACGGACGCCACATCAAGGTGGTCGCCTGGTACGACAACGAGTGGGGCTTCTCCAACCGCGTCGTCGACACGCTCGAACTGCTCGCGGCCCACTGAGCCCGGGCTCGCGCACTTCCCCGTTGCAGCCCTCCTGAACAGGGCTGCAACGGTGGCCCGTCGAGATCATCTCGCGACCACCGCTCCACGAACGGGGGCTCCGTGGATATCAACCTCGCTCGCGCCTGGGTGCACACCATCGCAGGCGCCGTGGCCGAACAGAAGGACCGTCTCACCTGGCTCGACTCAGCCATCGGCGACGCGGACCACGGCACCAACATGCACCGCGGCTTCACTGCCGCGTCTGCTGCGCTGGACGGTCTGGTGCCGGACACCGTGGGAGCCGTACTCATCGGAACCGGCACCATGCTGCTGTCCTTCGTCGGCGGGGCATCGGGACCGCTGTTCGGCGGAGCGTTCCGGGCCGTCGGTCAGACCATCTACACCCCCGCCGCCACCACGCAGGAACTGGCGGAAGCACTGGCCGCAGGGCTGGCGGAGGTCACCCAGATCGGCGCCGCCGTCCCTGGGGACAAGACCGTCGTCGACGCCTGGACGCCGGCGCTGGCCGCCTTCCGTCATCGCGCCGACGCCGGGGCCGACCTGGCCGAAGCCGCTCTCGCCGCAGCTGACGCAGCCGAAGAGGGGATGCGAGCCACCGCACCACTGCAGGCCCGCCGAGGACGCGCGTCGTATCTCGGCACCCGCAGCATCGGGCAACTGGATCCAGGGGCGGCCTCCACCGCGCTGATCTTCCGTGCCCTGGCGGACGCTGTCACAGCCCGATAGCGCGCGGCAGGTCAGACCCTGGCGTAGCTCAGGACTGGAGGTGGATCGCGCTGCCCCGGCGGGCGCCCAGCTCCCGGGACAGATTGCGCGCGACCTCGCGTACGGCAACGGCCAGTTCCTGCCATGTCGGCTCGGCGAGCAGGCGCTCGACCGGCCCGACGATGCCGATCGCACCCGCCACCTGACCAGAGCGGTCGAAGATCGGAGCGGCCACGGCTCCGTCACCGATGGTGGATTCCTGGTCCTCGATCGCATATCCGGCCCGGGCAGCCTCGTCGAGCTGACGGGCGAGCACGGCGGGGTCGGTGATACTGGCCCCGGTGAGCGCCGGTAGTTCTCCGGCCAGCAGCTCCTTGCCGAGCGCAGGGACTGAGGCGGCGACGATCGCCTTACCCAGGGCGTTGGTGTTCCAGGGGATCGTCGCACCCACCTCCAGGATCTGCCCCGTGCCCCGGGGCCGGAAGGCATGGTGTACCACCAGGATGCGGTTACCGGTCAGAATGCCCACCCACACAGCTTCTTTGGTGCGGGTGGCGAGGAGATCAGCCCAGGTCAGCGAGCGGCTGCGGAGCTCATGGGTGTCCAGGTAGGCATTGCCGAAGGCCACCAGGTCGGGGCCGAGCCGGTACTTGGAGCCCTCCGAGTCGCGGGACACCAGCCCTTCCGACTCCAGAGTGCGCAGCAGGGCGTGAACGGTGGGTTTGGCCAGGCCCATTCGGTCGGCCAACTCGGTCACACCCAGCCGCGGGCCGTCCGTGGCGAGCTGGCGCAGGATGCGGATGGCTCGCTGCACTGACTGCACCATGAGGCTCCTCCCGCTCACTAGTGCTGAACAGCATTCCGAAAAATCTAGCACTTCTGTTGATCGTCGTCTCGTTGGCGGTGCAGGCGGCTGCCGTCGTTCGTACCGCTCCGAACGCGGCCGGCCTGCCCCGACAGTACGCGGCGCACGCGGCACCACCCATGTTCACGCGTCATGGAATGCCTGTTTTGCGATTTATGGGAGCATTCAGGCCGGGAGATCATTCCCGCACGGGTCGTTGTCGGTGGGAAGACGACCGAACTCGCTCGACAAGATCGGACCCAGCACCGCGACCCCACGTTCCGCGTCGAGGCCCACCCGCCACCCTCAGCGGCGTCGGCAGCACAAACGACGAAAGGCCCCCGGCCGGATTTCCGGCCGGGGGCACACTCATCCCGCTCCCCTATGCCTCGTGAGCGCAGATCCAGGGTGGAGCCGAGAAGACTCGAACCCCTGAACCCCACACTCCCAGAGAGGAAGCTGAGCGCCCGAGGCCACAAGGAGAACCTCGACCGTTCACGCCGTCGCGGAACCGGCCTGCCCCTGACTGGTAGGAGCCCCCATCAACTGTCGCGTGCCGACTGCGGGGCTTCCCCCGAGATCAAGCCCGAACGCCACGGTCATCGGTGGAGCGTGCACCACGCGCACCTGGGGCTCCGCGCCGTGAGCAACGAGCAGCCGGCACTCCCTCAGATGTTGGACCCGTCCGGCGGCAGGCCGGGCGGCGGCTGGGGCGATCCGCCCCGGCCGTCAAACTGCGGACAGGACATCCCCAAGGTGTACGCCGTCATGGACAACGAGCCGTAGGCGTAACCGTCCACCAGAACTTCGGTGTCAGGCGCGTCCGTGGCAGCGGCGAGACCGGCGAGGTACAACGCCGGAATGAAATGATCGGGCGTGGGTACCGCCCGGCGGAAGTCCCCGTGGGCGTCGAGAGTCGCGTACTCGCCCGGGTCGGTCAACATCCGGGAGGTGGCGTCCTTGTCGAAGCGCCGTGCCCAATCGAAGCCGTCGTCAGTCAGCGCCCAGTCCATGCCACCCAGGTTGTGCACCACGTTGCCGCTCGCCACGATCAGCACACCACGCCGGCGCAGCGGAGCGAGTCGGGCACCGAGTTGAAGGTGGTAGTCAAACGACTTGTCAGCGTTGATGCTGAGCTGGACGACGGGAATCGTCGCGTCCGGAAAGGCGTGCATCAGCACCGACCATGTGCCATGGTCGATGCCCCAGCTGTCGACGTCAGCCCCGACCCAGGTCGGATGGACGACGTCACTGACCTCCTCGGCCAGTTCGGGCAGCCCTGGAGCCGGGTACTGCACCTCGAACAGCTCCCGGGGAAACCCGTAGAAGTCGTGAATGGTCCTCGGCCGGGGCATCGCGGTGACGGCCGTGGCATTGATGTACCAATGAGCACTCACCACCAGGATCGCGCGGGGACGCGGCACCGCAGCGCCGAAGGCTCTCCACGCCGAGGTGTACCGGTTGACCTCGAGAGCGTTCATAGGGTTGCCGTGGCCCAGGAACGCCGCGGGCATCACGACCTCCAGGGCGGGTTGTCCGTCTGAAGACACGTGAACTTCCCTCCGAGGGGACCGCTTCGTACGGCGCGGGCTGCCGGACCTGGCTCTCACGATAGTGCCACCTCGCGGCAGCTCCGGCCCGAAGCACGCTCCTCGCGGATCGGAGATCGTGTTACGTCGGGGAGGCGGATCGAGATACTGTCCTTCCAGCGCGGCTGCTGGTGGAGCCGCAGACGGTCACCTGTCCGGCGGCCCGGCTACGACCAGCCGTTCCCCGACGATTGACCACCGATTGAAGGCGGTGCGCGTGCCCCTCACCAGCGTGGTGGTTGGCGTCGACGGTTCGATGGGATCCGACCGTGCACTGGTCTGGGCGCTCGAGGAAGGCCGCAGACGAGATCTGCCCGTGCGGGCGATCAACGTCTGGCAACCGAGCGGCGCGCCCCTGGAGGTCGAGCGGCTCGCGGCGCTGCACTCCGTGGCCGACCTCAGGGCCGGTCTCCTTCGGGACGTCACGTCCAGGGTGGATGCGGTAGTCGCACGAGAGGGCGCGGCGGACGTCGCGACGACCTCGCACGTCATCTACGGCCACCCGATCAGGGAACTGACCCGTGCGGCGGGCAGCTACTCCCTCCTTGTCGTGGGTTCGCGCGGACGCGGCAGCGCCACCGGCTCACTGTTCGGCTCCGTCAGCCAGGGCTGTGTCCAGTACGCGACCGGCACGGTGATCGTCGTCCCCCGGCCGGAGCCGAGGCCCGAAGCGGGCCGCGTGGTCGTCGGGGTAGACGGATCACCCCTGTCGGTACGTGCATTGCGGTTCGCCGATGACGAGGCCCGCCGGCGTCATGCTTCGTTGCAGGTCGTACATGCCTGGTCCCCGCCCTATCTCGGATTCGCAGGAGGTCCGGGGGGCCTCCAGCAGGAGGCTGTCGACGAGATCGCCGTCCAGGCAGCGGAGACGCTGCAGGACAGCATGCGACGTGGTGCAGTCGATCCCATGCGTACTGACGTCGAGATCCGGCTGGTCGAAGGTTCCCCCGCCCCGGCGCTGCTGGAGGCCGCCGACGATGCGGATCTGGTGGTCGTCGGGTCGCGCGGGTACGGGGGTTGGAAGGGACTTCTGATGGGCTCGGTGTCGACCCAGTGCGTAGCCGGCTCCCCTTGTCCGGTAGCCGTGATCCGTAGTCATGCGGACGAGGATGACAAGTAGCAACAGGCCCTGGTCGGGAACGGTGACCCAGCGCCGGCGACCCGGCTGCCAGGCGTCCAGGAGCGCCATCACGGTTGTCACGAGCCGTCGCCTCGTCGTCGTTGAACCGGCCCTCAACCGCGCGCGCTGCCGCAGTCTCTACGGCCTGCGCCATGCTGAGGTGCTCGGACTGCGCGCAGGCGAGACGTCGACCTGGAGGCGGGAACCGTGATGGTCCGGGTCACCCGGGCCATCATCGACGGCGAGGTTGTCGTGAGCACGTCGGGGCGGAGAACGAATCAGCGACCTGGTCGGTGATTACTCGACCAGGTCGCTGACCCACCATTTCAAGGGTGGAGCCGAGGGGACTCGAACCCCTGACCCCCACACTGCCAGAAAAGTGAGCCTCATCACGACCGATACCGGACCGTGCCGGAACCTGCCATCAGGTGCGGATATGGGCCCATGGCTATGTCGGCTTGTGCCGAGCACTGCCGACTGATGCCAACTTCTTGATCTTGATCTGTGACGCCCTCTGTGACGCGCCCGAGTGTGGGGGCCGCCGTGACGGACGAATGAGCCATCAATGAAGTCGAGCGCCCGACGCCAGGATGACAACCCTCGACCGTCCGCGCCGGCGCAGAACTGGCCTGCACCCCCTTGTTCAACCCATCCTCACTACCCAGAGAACGTCTGATTAACGCACTTTGCAAGTTATGGCGGTTTAGTCGCCTCGCCAGGTTGGGGTGGTTTCGGCGGTGAGGCGTTTGGCGAGGTTGTCGATCATGGCGAGGGTGATCATGCTGGCAGAGTTGTCGGGTCGGGTTTCGTAGTCGCGGACGAGTCGGCGGTGGTGCATGAGCCAGCCGATGGTGCGTTCGACGACCCATCGCCGTTTGACCACGCTGAGGCCTTCGGCTTGTGGATCTTTGGTGACGATCTCGACGTCGACGGCGAGGTGTGCGCCGTGTTCGACGACGCGGTTCTTGAAGCCGGCGTCGACCCATGCCTTGGTCAAGGTGGGGTAGGTGGTATTGGCCTGGTCGAGCAGGTCCATGCCGACGGTGTTGTCGCTGGCGCTGGCGGCGGTGACGATCACGGCGAGGAGGAGGTCGAGGGTGTCGGTGAGAATGCCCCGTTTACGGCCGATGATCCGCTTACCGGCGTCGGTACCCTGTGTGGACAGTGGAACGTTGGTGGAGTTCTTCACGCTCTGGCTGTCCATGATGGATGCCGTGGGTGTAGTGGTGCGGCCGTGGTGGTCGCGGACGACGCCGGTGAGCTGGTAGTTCAGGTCGGTGAAGATGCCTTCCTTACTCCAGGCGGCGAAGTAGCCGTAGACAGTGGCGTGGGGTGGGAAGTCGTGGGGCAGGTAGCGCCAGGCGATGCCGGTGCGGTTGACGTAGAGGATCGCGTTGAAGATCTCGCGCAGGTCGTGGGTGGGTGCGCGACCGCCGACGCCTGCGTCGGTGCGGGCCTGCTCGCCGCTGTCAGGCGGGGCGAGATCAGGGCTCACCGGGCGTCGGACAGGTCGGAGGGATAGGCTCGCCGTGCGGTCACAATCCATGCGTGTGGCGCTCGGGCGCTGCCTCGACGGACGTCATGTCCGCCGATGTCGGGTGAAAGTGAACCAGACACGATCGCGGGACGAAATGCTCCGCTCTGGTGACCGCTCTGTTTCCAGTCAAGGGCGAGCCGGACCGAATGCGTCTATCACAGGACAGGTCGGGCATATCGCACTGCTGACACCGACACATGAATCGGTCGCTACTGGCGCGAACGCGAAACAAACCTCCAGCCACCTGGAGCCTCACCCTCATCGATCAGCAGCTCCGGTCCACCCGCGCCGGCCTGCAAGATCAGGTTTAAAAAGGCCCAATCTAAACATCTGCATATATGCAATCTTAGCCGTCATTCCGGTTGGCCGTTAAGCCGAAGACAATGTGATCAAGCAACACCGTTACAGCATCGGAATCGACAAGGTCTTGGACTGCCACGACGGGGTCATCGTCGCCTTGAACGACCACTGTGATCACTTCACTCTCACCTGAGTCCCAAATAGTTGCAGACACCAGACACTCAGGCGATATGAATTCGACCGTAGCCGAGTCCTTACTCCGCCCTGCCGTCGGACCAACGAGCCTTAATTCGACACTCTGCGAAGCCAGTTCAGTGCCGTAGCGTTCATGCCAGGATACAACAGCTTCCAGATTCATTCGCCTCACTTCAGACATACCATCACTCCGGATTCGACATGTTACGGAACGGCACGTCACCAGCTTGTGCTCGCCCAGGCAATCGGGGACTACCAGTTTCGGGGATCGACGCCACACCGCTACGCGGCGCGCCACCGAAGATCTCACGTCCCGCCTTGGCCCGGAAGCGCTACATCGCCTTATTCGAATAGATACCATGCTCCTGACGGCTACCGCGACGGCAACGTGGGCCGACAACCACGCACCCCGACAGACGGTCGCTACTATCCGTAGTGGTACTCCAAATTCATCTCAGCCGCCTTATTTACGAAGTGCAGGCGCAGTCCGTCGATTAGAACATGCAATTCGAATGGCTCGCCGGCAGCCTACTCGATACCTTCGAAACGTCCCCGAGCCTCGACCAATTTACTAATCGCCTCAAGCAGAGCCCGCCTTAGCGAATGTTCCTCAGAATCAAAATCCCCCACCCTTGCGCCAGATGCCTCGTATGCACCGGTATACGACGCCCATGCCTCATAAACCCGGTGAAACTGGTCGTTTGTTGTCAGCGACAACACCGCTAGCTGTTTCGGGGAAGAAACTTTCCTCTTCGCCTCCGAACCAAACCAGATGCTGAAGCGAGCGCTCTCGCTCAGTAGTTGACCCACCAGGTCGATGAGATCATTCCCCAAGGTGTTACTCGATAGCATCCTGATCGGCAGGTCGACTCGGATCATCCCTGTTGGAACCAGCAATTCCGCAGGTGGAGACCACCCTGATGGGACTTCGTCCAGCCACTCCCAGCCATCCGGCAAGGGCATTAGATTGCCTCCGTGTCTATCGAGGGATGTCGCGGCAGCTATCCGTGCTGCCGAAGTAGCCACTTCGTAATCGCGATGCTTCCCTCTTGTATGGGGATCCCCTGGACTCCGCCCTGCTGCAACACCTCGGCACAGTAGGTGATACAGCTTCTAGTCATTTCATCATAGGCACCCAAATCCTGCCCGAGCGTCACGTCCTGGTAGGACCTTGCGCGGCTCGCGTTCGGGAGAGGAATACGAACGTCGAGCCTAAATCCCGACAGCTCACCGTCGAACTCCTGAGCAACTGCGCGCGTTCCGGGCCTGCCGGCCTGCTCAGTGTGAAGAACGTCGTCGCCTTGCCGCACAGTAATCGACGCGTGTCCTGCCTGTCGATCAAGGTGCACGATTGCTTCGCCGCCGCAGTTGTGGACGAGGACCGGAGTGTTGCCAGCAACCACATAGTACGTGTGGAGGGTGTCGACGGTGAGGTTGTGTACGACCTCGGGTTGGGTGCGGTGGTGTGTGGCGGCTACGGCTGCTGGTCGGTGGTCGGCGGTTTCGAAGGTGTAGCCGGGTTTGAGGTCCTTGGCTTCGCGCCATTGGTGCTGGTCGGCGATCCAGAAGGGATGTCCGGCGGTAGCGGTGATCGTCTCGGCACGGCTGCCCTGCGGGCCGTCGACGGTGACGGTGATGTCGACGAGCTGCTTGGTGCCGCTACCGACGATCAGAGCGGTGACTACTCGCGGCGCAGTCCGCCCCGTGGTGGGATCGGTGGCCAGGACCCTGTCGCCGAGCTTCACGTCACGGATCGGCTTGTGGCTGCCATCGGCCATCAGGACCTTCGTGTCGCCGGTGAAGCTGTTGCCGGGGCCGAGGCAGCCGCCGCTCCGGCCCATGAGCCCGCGTCCGATGGTGCGCGCCTCACCGAGACCTGCGCTGACAGCCTTACCGCCGGCTGCTCTCATTCCCCCGCCCAGAGCGCGGAGCCCTGCACCGAGGGCCGCGCCTCCGACCGTCCCAGCAGCCCCACCAGCTGCACCGAAGAGCCCACCGAGAGCGGTCTCGCCGGCGAGATCCCAGCCGCGCTTGCCGTTCATGTATCCGGTGACGGCGGAGCCGACCGCTCCGGCAAGTGCGCCGCAGGCGACGGCGCCGACACCGGTCCAGCCGATGGCAGCCCCGCAGCCGATGCCGACGACCGCACCGACGGCGATGCCGGCGATCTCAGCGGCGTGGTCCTCGACGAACTGGGTCGCCTTGTCCCACATCTCGTTGGCGCCCTCGACGAGTGGGGCAAGGCGCTGAGCTGCTTCGAGGAACAGCTTCTGCCGGAACTTGTCGGGGTCACGGATGGCTTGCTGCGTGACCGCGACGACGCTTGCCATGACTTTGATGCCGCCGGACACCAGTTTGACTCCCGCCAACAGCGGCTTGGTGAGGGCGGCCACGACCGGCAGCTTGGTGAACTTGATCGCCTGCCGGACAGCGGCCTTCGCGGCGTTGGTTACCGCTTTCTTGGCTTCGTATACTCGCTGCGCCGCGGCACGGGCTTGTTCTTTGGCCCAGTTGACACTGGCACGGAGGTTGGTGACGCCTTGTTTGATGTGGCGATAGGTGTTCTCGACGGCGGTCTTGGCCTTGTTGTAGAGCCTGGTGGCACCGTTGTAGAGCATCTGCCCGAATGACCTGAGGGCGGAGATTCCCTGGTTCCAGAGTCGGGCCCCGTAGTTCCATGCCCAGGAGCTGGTGACGAAGTTCGTGGCGGCGTGGTAGCCGTTGCTGACCGAGCGGGCGGCCCGCTTGAGCCAGTTGGGCCAGTGACCGTCAGGGTCGTCGAAGTCCAAGGGTGCGCCGGCGGCGTAGGCGTACCGGTTGGCCAAGATCGAGTCACCGCTGGTGTAGCTGGCGCTGTCGCGGGAGGTGAAGGTGCCGGTTCCCGGGTCGTACCACCGGGCTCCCATGTCGACCTGGCCGGTTTGGGGGTCGGTCCAGTCACCCTGGAAGCCGAGGTGGCCGGTGTCTCCGGTGCTGGTGATCTTCTTGCCGAACGGGTCGTACGAGGTGGAGTCGTTCAGGGTGGTCAGGCTGGTGTTGGCGGGGTCGAACGCGGCGACGACGTCGCCGTGCGCGTCGGTGAGTGAGAGCTGCTCGTCCGAGCCCTGCCCGGTGGCCAGCAGTTCGTCGGCGGGGCCGCGGGCGAAGTACTCGACGCCGTCGGCAACGACATCGTCACCCAGGCCGGCATAGGTGAAGGTGGTACCGGTACGAGCCACCACCCGGTCCAGGCCGTCGTACTGGTATGTCTGGGTGATGGCGGTGGTGAGACGGTCGAAGGCGTCGAAGGCGTACTGCTCGGTGAGGCCGGAGCTGGTGCGCGAGCGGAGGGTGCCACGTGGTGAATAGGTGTAGGTGTAGTCCCCGTCGGTGAGCAGCCGGTCGCGTGCGTCATAGGTGGCGGTCTTGCTGCCGGCGCGAATCCGGTTGCCGTTGGCATCCCAGGCGTAGGTGATGGTGCCCGCCGGGCTGGTCCAGCCGGTGAGCCTGCCGGCCTTGTCGTAGGTGTAGGTGTTGTTGCCGGCACCAGCGGTGCCGCTGGTGTCCTTGCTGGTCAGATGCCCGTTCAGGTCGAAGCCGTAGGTGACGGAGGCAACGACGGCGTTGGTGGCGTTCTTCAGGGTGTCGCTGTTGACCCGGCCGAGGTCGTCGTAGCCGAAGGTGCGGATGCGCCCGGCGCCGTAGTCGATCGTCTTCACCTCGCCTGCGGCGTCGTACGTCAGGTTCTGACGTTGTTCGGTGATCGAGTCGGTGAGGGAGGTGAGGCGACCCTTGACGTAGCCGAAGGTTGCGGTGCCGGTGACGTCGGTGCGGGTGGTCATCTGCCCGTCGTCGTCGTAGCCGAAGGTGGCGGTGCCGGAGGGGCCGGAGGTCGACAGCACCGCACCGCGGTCGTCGTAGGTGTAGGTGTTCGTGCCGGTGGGGGCGCTGACGCTGGTGAGCCGGCCGGCCTTGTCGTAGCCGAGGCTGCGGGCAGCGGTGGTGGACTCTCCGCCGGAGCCGGTTTCGGCGGTGAGTCGCCCGGCTGCGTCGTAGGTGCGCTGGCGGCTGGCCTCACCGGGGGCGCTGATGCGGGTGGCGCGTCCTTCGGCGTCGTAGCCCACCGTCCAGGTGCGGTTGGGGGTGGTGGGGTGGCTGGTGGTGGATGGCTCGACGGCTGACTCTGGCAGACCGAGGGTGTTGAAGGTGTAGATGGTGGCATTGCCGCGCCCGTCGGTGTAGCGGGTGCGGTTACCCGCCGCATCGTAGCCGAAGCTGGTGGTGATCGATTCGGTGTCGGTCACCGGTTCGATCTGCCTGACCAGGCGGTTCGCAGCGTCGTACTGATAGGTGGTGACGACGTTGTAGGGGTCCTTCGAGGAGACCATGTTCCCGGCCTCGTCGTACCCGTACCTCTGGGTACGCAGCACGTCCCCG
Organism: Micromonospora matsumotoense; assembly: GCF_900091525.1. Taxonomy (GTDB): domain Bacteria; phylum Actinomycetota; class Actinomycetes; order Mycobacteriales; family Micromonosporaceae; genus Micromonospora; species Micromonospora matsumotoensis. Next base: position 231,404 of record NZ_FMCU01000010.1, on the reverse strand, counting down.
TCGGCGTTGAGATTGGCGTCGCTGGTCAGGTTGCCGAACAGGTCGTAGCTGGCACGGGTGGTGCGACCCAACCCGTCGGAGACCCGGACCTTCCGTCCGAAGTAGTCGTATCCGAAGTGGGTGATCGCGCCGTTCGGGGCGGTGGTGCGAATGAGGTCACCGACGGAGTCGTAGGTATTGCTCGTGACCGCGCCGGTCGGTGACGTTATGGAGGTCAGGTTCGCGGCGTCGTCATAGCCCAGTTTGGTGACGAGGTTCCGGTTGACCGGGTACCGCTCGACGCGGGTCTGGGTGGTCTGGCGGTCCAGGTCATCGTAGGTGGACTCCACCCGCGCCCCGGTGGGACCGGTGACGGTCAGCGTCTCACCGGTGCGCGTGTAGGTGTAGCGGGTCACCGCCCGGTCGTCGTTGGTGCTGTCGGGCTCGTCCTGGGCGGTGAGCCGGTTGAGTTGGTCGTAGCTGAAGCGGGTGGTGCCGCTGGGGTCGATCTTCTCGATGACGTTGCCCAGGCCGTCGTACTTCGTCTGGGTGCTCGGGATGAGGGTTTCCGTGACACCAGGTGGCAAATAGGTGGGTGCTACTGCTTTGACCGGGCGTCCCAGGTTGTCGTACTCGGTGCGGGAGATCTGCCCACGCGGATCTCTCGTGGCAGTCGGTTCGCCGAAGGCGTTGTAGCCGATCGCCGTGTCAGGACTGGCCGTGACGGGCGCCTGGCCGTCGCTCTCGACGGCGACGGCCGGGCCGGTCGCCCCCACCTGCTGGCCGACTTCGTCGTACCGGTAGGTGGTGGTGAACGCCGCCTTGTCCGCACCGGTCACGTTGCCACGCGGATCGGTGGCGGAGGTACGCAGGCCACGTTGGTCATAGGTGTAGCTGGTGAGCCGGGTTCGCGATCCGTCACCGATGATCTTCTCGGTAAGCAGGTTTCCCGCGTTGTCGTAGGTGTAGTCGACGGTTTCCGTAACACCGAGCAGAACGAACCAGGGAAGGTTGGACGTCTTCCCGGAGCGAGTGGTCCGGGTGGTGTTGCCGTTGCCGTCGTACGTGAAGGTGTTCGTCCTGGCAAGTCCGCCCGGATCCACGACGGTGCTGTTGAGCTTTCCGGCACGGTCGTAGGCGTGTTGGGTGACCTGGGTGCCGTTCGCCTCGGCCTTCCGCGTCAGGTGGCCGGCCCCGTCGTAGGTGTTCTCCTCGACGACGTAGTCGCGCTTGCTGCCGTCGGGGTTGTGGAAGTCCTTCAGGGTGACCTTCTGCAACAGGTCGTCCCGGTAGTACTGGTACTCCAACCGGCGACCCATGGCGTCGGTGTCACTGGCGAGCCTGCCGGCGAAGTCGTAGATGTATCGGTGCAGGACCAGGTAGTCGCCGGTGCCGGTGCCCGGCACTCCTTCCGGGTCACTACGCCAGTCCCTCAGCCGCACCTCGGCAACCTTGTTCTGCGCGGTGTACGCCCAGTCGTACCGGTTACCGTTGGCGTCGACCATCGACGTGCGGTTGCCGAAACGGTCGTAGCCGTGGCTGGTTTCCTTGCCCTCCGCATCGACCATCAGGACGGGTCGGTTGTACTCGTCGTACTCGGTCGTGCTGACCCGGTCCGGATCGCCGCCCAACACGTCCGAGGTGGTGACCTTGACGACGTTGCCGTCCGGGTCGTAGTCGTTGGTGACGCGGGCCTGATGACGGACTCCGGAAATAACGTCCGTGGTCGCAGGCGCGGTGATGGTCGCTACTCGTGACTGGCTGTCGTAGGTGTAGCTGGTGATGACACCTGCGGGGTAGCTGTCCGAGACGATCTTCTCGGTGAGTCGCCGTCCGAGTGCGTCATAGGTGTAGGTCGTTACCAGACCGGAGGGCTCGGTCACCTGAGCAAGGTCACCATTGCTGTAGTACGCGTTCATGGTGATCTTGCCGCGGCCGTCGGTGCTGGCTTTCAGAAGCCCGGCGGGCTGGGATCCGCCGCTGTGCCCGAATTCCAGACCGTTGGTGTACGCGTGGCTGACGACGCTGCCGTCGGGGTTGGTCTGCGTCATCAACTGGCCGTTGGGGTGGTAGGTGAACGACGTGCGGTACGTGCTGTCGGTGGGGCCGCTCGACCGCCCGTCCCGAGACTCGATCGCGAGGTCACCCCGCGGGTCGAACGGGTCGGTGATGCTGGTCGAGTACGTGTAGTAGCTCGTCTGGCACTGGTCGAGGGTGCGGCAACTCTTCCTCGATGCGAGGTGCCCCTTGTCGTCGTAGGTCATCTCCACCGAGTCGCCGTCCTCGTTGGTGACCTTGCTCTGATATCCGTCCTCGTCGTAGGAGTACGCCCGGACCGCCATCCCCTCGGTGGGATGACGGATGAAGATGGGACCACCCGAGGAGTCCGGGATGATCGTGCAGAATGCCGGGTCGTTCGGGTCGGGTTGCGTACAGACCTGGGTGGGGGGCGAGGTGGGTGGGGTGGTGGGCTCCCCTGGCAGGTCCTCGGCGCGCGTGTCCCGGCCCAGCGGCGTGCCGGAGCGCAACAGCCGACCGGCGAGGGCGTCGTACTCGTACAGGTACGGTCGATTGGCTGGGTCGAGAACCTGGATGCTGCGCCGCAGATCGGTGTCGCCGCCGTAGATGGCAGGTTGGCCGACCTTCCAGGTGCCGCCGTTGTCGTCGGTGTACTCCTTGACCCGGTCGGTGGCGGTGTCGTACTCGACCTGACTGGCGACCCGGCCGCTGGGCAGCGTCACCTTCGTCAGTTGCTGGGCAGCGGGCTTGGCATAGCGGAAGTGCGCCGACACGGTTTCCGAGCCGATCGGGTGGGAGTAGATCGCCACCTCGTCGATCACGCCAGCGAAGTATCGCTGAGCCGTGCTACCCCAGCTCGGCCACGAGGCCGGAGCCGTCGCCGTCGCCGCACCGATCTGATTGAACGTCAGTGACGAGTGTTCGATGGTCTGCCCGGTGCGGTCGCCGACCTTGACACCGTCGAGGTACATGGTCTGCGTAGTCCCCATCGCCGACAGCACGACGTGGTGCCACTTGCCGTCGTTGACGGGGTACACCGACGTGACAGGAGCGACGCTGCCGCCAGCGAACTGTCCGCGTAGTCGTCCGTCGGTACCCGTGTAGAGCACCGGCACACCGGTGGTTGCGGTCACACCGACCGTCGCATCCTGATATCCCAGGAGCGGCCCGCCAGTCTGGGTAAGACCGACCTTGAACCACAGCTCCACTGCAGCGTCACGGCTCTTCTTGAGCGACCCCTTCGGAAGCTCGACATACGAGGACGAACCGTTAAACGCCGCTGCGGTATTGCTGGTCCCCTCTATGACCCCGGGCTGAGCCAGAGTCGCGTTCTTGTAGGTCCCGGCGTCCTTACCAAGGTTGATCGCGATGTCGCTACCCGCGCCGGTGCCCTGCTCCTCACCGAGGCGGTAGTAGGAGTCGGGACGGGCATCGAGCACTGCGGAGCGGTAGTGCGACCCTGCGGCGTAGTCGTAGGTCGTGCACGCCGAGGTCGGAGAGCACACCTTGGTGAGAAGGTCACCGGTGTACTCGTAGGACCAGACAAGCGCAGCGCCGTTCACCACATCGGTCTTGACCGTGGTGATGTGCTCACCGCTCCAGGTGAAATACAGCGCCCGTCCTGTGGTGTTGCTCGTGCTGTTCGACACCTGCACCTTGGTCAGCTTGCCGGCCAGGTCATAGCTGAGCACGACCGACCGGGCCGAGATGTCGGTTATCTTCGTCAGTCTCCCGCCCAGGGAGAATTGGTAGGTGGAACCTGAGCGGTCCAGAAGTGTCCAACTGGTGCTGTCAACGGTGAGCTGCGCGACCCGGCCGGACGGTGCGGCAAAGGTGCCGTCCGGGTTCTTTCCGAAGCGCACCTCCTGCCCATCGGGATAGCGGACCACCACATTGCCCGAACCGTCGTTGTCCGACGCCAGCTTCATGTCGTACCGGCTGGACCATCCCGCACCGAACACCGCCGAGGGTCGCGGATCCAAGCTGTTGTAGGTACGCAGCAGGTTCAGTTCGGGGCCTACCGTCACCACCGTCGCGTCGATCGCCGAGGTGGTGAAGTTGCCGTACTGCGCATCGAACTCGCGGCCCTGCTCCGCATCGGGAGACCCTGCGATACGGGAGATCAGGTCAGGTTGCGGCACCGAGGCCAGCAGCACGGAGTCCGCCGACATGACCTCGTTGGCACCATCCTTGACGAACGTACGCCACAGGTAGCTCTTGCTCCATGACAGCCGTCCGGCCGGCACCACCCACGAGGGATTCGCGCCGTAGCCCGAGTTCGTGCAGTTCGTCGCCGTCCCCGCATCGGTACGGTCGCAGATCTCGAACTTGAACGACAGCGTGGCTCCGGGGGCGGGGTCGGAATCCACGGCCCGTGCCCACAGCAGTGGAGTCAGCGTCGGTGCCTGATAGCCGTTGCCCGGATAGAGTTCCTGCACCACCGGTGGAACGTCGAACACCTGAAGCACGATCCGACCCGGTGGCACCTGGTGGTCGGTGAAGACCGCACCGCCGGTACGCACCATCGTGAAATCCAGGAAGTACGTGCCGGGCGGCAGGGCTTTGATGGTCGCATCCAGCGTCACCTTCGCCCCGCGGGCGATGGTCGTTGACAGGTTCGCGGCCCGCTGCTGGACGACCGCAGCTCCGGTCTCCGCGTTGTACGCACGGTAGGCCAGATAGTAATTGCTCGGCGACCATGATTCGGCGCTGAGGTTGGTGGCGGTGATCTTGACGTTGCCGTCCCGGTTCCGCAACACCGGCGGCTCGGGAGTCGGCTTCGGGATCGCGTATGCCGCATTGTAGGGCGAATGCGTCACATAGAGCTTCGGCGCGTTAGCGGTGCTGGTTCCCGCAAACTTTTTCCAGGCCGAGGCATCGGTCGTCGAAGCGCGAAGTGAAAGCCCGTAGTTGGTCTGCTGGCCACTCACCCACCGTTGCACCAGGTCCCTGCCGGCCTTCCCCAGGTCGAACATCTCACCAGCGGCCGGACATGCCGACTGCGACTGCCCCAGCCCGATGTACCCGTGGGCGAACGACCGGCTCGCCAGCGCACCGCCTACAGACGGGCCCGGATACGAGTAGCCCGTACCGGCCGACCACGACTCGGTCACCGGGTGCACGGTCACCTGACGCGATTTGCATGATGCGGCGTCAAAGTTGACCGCAGACAGGGCCACGCCGTGGATCGTGTGGTTCTGCAGTTGGCCAACCAGGCCACCGAACTTCAGATAAGCGGCGGCGTTGGAGCCGCCCGAGCGGCCCACCAGCAGGTCCTGCCCGCCGACGGTCGACGATCCCCCGTGCACGTACATGCTGCTGTCGGCACCCACGCCGCTGACCGGCGGACCCACCGTGGGATCCACCTCAACCGGGAATCTCCGGTCCGGGCTCTGCAACCAGTCGCTGTCGAGCGTGACCTTCAACGCGGGCCGCCCATTCGAGGTGACCAGCTCGTAGGCAACGCCTGCGGACGTTGCCGGCCCACGCGACTCACTGCCCGCATCCAGCATGTAGCCAGGGGGGATAATCGCACGTCGACTACCAGCCCGGTCGCTCAGCTCCACCTGTCCGTCAATGAGCTTCGCCGTCAACCCGCGGAGCCCCAGGGGGAAGACAAACGACGTCGGCGCCTCGACCGAATGCAGAACGATGGTTTCCTTGACGCCCCCTGCCCTCGGTGCGAGGCGAACATCAACGCCTGGCTGCACCTGGGAGTAGGTGACCGAGTCAGCCTCCGCGCGCCCGACGCTACGTGCCCCATCAGCCAGGCCGTAGGAGAGCTCCTCCTCCGCCGAGAAGGTCAGCTTTACCAGCTCGCTGTCGTCAGCCCGTCCCGCCAGCTTGAGGGCGACCGCGTCGGCAACGTTGCGCCATCCGCTTCCACCCTCGTCGGGCGTGAGCCGAGTGTCGATGGGTGCCCAACTGCCGTCCGACTTGCGGTAGTTCAACGCGTCTGTCGACAGCTCGGTGGTCTGTGTACCGTCGGCGTTGTCGTAGACCCGCTTCGTCTCCGACCGCTCGCCGAGGCGCTCACGGCTGGTCGCCCTGTCGTATCCCTTGGCATCCGCCACCGGCGCTACCCCCACCGATGCCTTGTTCCGGCCTGGAGCCGGCTGCTGCTTCAACCTGTGCAACGGGTACTGCCCCCGCAGGGACTTCGGCAGTTCCCGGTTACCCCGCCCACGGGCCACCGGCGAGGACGTATCCGTCGCCGAACCCCATCGCTGCGAGGGAGCAGCGGTGGCAGTCCGCGCGCGCTGTGATTCCGCTCGCTCGGATGCTGCGGTGGTCAACCCGTTGGCACCGCTGCCCCCCAGATTCAGGACTAGTAGACCGGCTAAAGACGCCGAAACTGCTGACCGCACAGAAGCCGACTGCATAAACAACCCGCGCCGCCTTGAATGGACCACCGGTTCAAAAAGCATGAACATCGCCAATCATTTAGGCGGACGACAAGCAGAGGATGAATGCCGGAACCGAGGGTTCGACCAGCGACCCTGCCGCGCTTCCGTTCGGACAGCACCTGAAGAGGTCCCAGCATGAACCCGGACAGGCAGGGTGCCGCTGCCGGCCGATTCGGCGCGCCAACGGACCCGAGACCTCAGCCAGCAATCCACAACAGCCCCCGTGATCGATCTGAGAGATCACGGGGAACTTACAGATCCCGGGGTGCGACTGGGAAGTGTCGTTACAAGTTGATGCCATAAAGCATGGCAAAACTGCACAGAACGCCATGGTAGATCACTGTGAGCAACTAAGCCATCGCTGAAAGCAGCGCGAAAGTGCCGACGTGACCACCCGAGTAACTGTGAGTAATCACTCGGTGACATTCGGAACGCCTATGCCCTGTTTTGTGGCATCAACTTGTAACGACGCTTCCCAGTCACACCCCGGTATCTGTAAGTTCCCCGTGATCTTTCGGAGCTAGCATGGGGGCTGTTATGGATTGCTGTCTGGAGTCGTCCGCTCGATGGTGCGCAAGATCCCACGCGCGCAGGCAACAGGACTGAATAGGGTGCCCGCCCCTTCGAGATATCGGGCCAATCAGATTCCTACCGTCGGATTCGGCAACTGACAACCGCCAGAGCAAGTATGGCGGTATCAGTGGTCAGTACATCGACGTCCCAGTGGAAAACCATCAACAGACGGCCTGCGGATCGGACCCGACACAAGCAGAACAACCTCCTGCAATTTTACCTACTTGGGAATTCTCATCAATGCCACCCGGCATCCGCAATGCCCACATGCGAGGATGGAATGACTGATTCAGGGACACTAAGCACCAAAGCTCGATTGCTGCTATGCTACCTATTAGCTCCGATCTTGATCATTGCCGCCGCCATAATTCAAGGGCCACCCCCGGCATTGGCGGACGCAGCGGGCAAGGGCGGTGATTTCGTAGCGGCAAACGGCGTACTTTTGGATACCCGCACGGGCGTGGGTGGCACGGCCGGTACGCGAGCAGCTGGTTCCGAGACGGAGGTGACCGCACTCGGAGTCGGCGGCATCCCTGCTAACGGCGTCCGCGCATTGCTGGTAGACGTCACGGCCATCAATCCAACGGCGAACACCTACCTGACGGTTTACCCGGATGGATCCGACCGGCCGACCGCTTCCACGATCAATGCTTCTGCAGGTCAGGTGCTGTCGAATTCCGCGATTGTGGTCACCGTCGGCGCCAACGGCAAGGTCGTGGTCTACAACCATTCAGGAAATACCCATATCAAGCTCGACGTCCAAGGCTACTTCACAAGCAGTACGGGTACTACGGGTGGGGGCCTGGTTTCCCTGCCGCACACCAAGTTGATAGATACCCGCAATGGCCTCGGAACGACCACCGGCACGATCGCGGGTAACAGCAGCCGGACCGTGACATTGACTGGGAGCGTCGTTCCTGCCGGTGCTTCGGCGGCAGTCATCGATGTGATCGTGACTGGTGCCGCAGCACTTGGTTGGCTTTCGGTGGCACCCGAGAACGACGCCGCAGCGGCCAACGCGATCGACTATCCGGCGGGCACCACGTCAATGGGAATGATCGTGAAGTTGCCCGCCAATGGAAAAGTTGTGCTGGCAAACAAGGGCAGTGGGACGGTACACGCTGTCGTTACCGTACAGGCATACTTCACTGCCACACCGGCGACGGGCGCAGGGTTACGTACGGTCGCAGCGAGCCGATTGCTGGATACCCGGACGGTCGGTGGTGGTCTGCCGGTGCCAGCAAACGGCACGGTGGACGTGGCCGTCGGTGGCGCGTTCGGCTTGCCAACGAGGGAGATCGCCGCAGCAGCCCTGAACTTGACTGCTGTGAGCCCTGCAAGCAGCGGTTTCTTGACGGTATGGCCGGTCGATGGAACTACGAGTGCGGCGTCAACGACCAACTTCACTACCGGTCAACTCGCCCGGTCGAGCTTCGCCGTCAGCAAGCTCGGCACCGAAGGTAAGATCAGAGTCAAGAACAACAGTTCAGGGACGCTGCACATTCTTGTCGACCTGCAGGGCTGGTTCGCCGACCCAATGCCAATCCTGCCGATGACACCATTCACCCGGACGTCAGCCCTTCAGCAGTCACCCAACGGCACCACTCTCGGGATGCTCTACTACGCGTACAGCGATAATCTAGGGCGAATGCGTCGCGGTACGGCCTCCCCTGAGACGCCTGCCGACATCACGTGGGACACCCCGGAGAGCAGCGAGGCTTTCAGAGGCCGACCCACGCTGAGCGAACTCTCCGACAAGAAGATTCAGGCAGCGGTGCAGAGCATCGACGGCAGCATCTGGAAGAGCATCCGGATCGACAGTGGATTGCCTACTTGGGAGAGTGCGCGGAACCTCGGTGGTTCGATGGCTGGTCCGCCAAGCGGCCTGACCGTGGGAGGTGGAACGAATGTACTCTTCGCTGTGGACGTCGACGGACGCCTGTGGCACTACCGCCAGGAAGGAGCAGCTCCCCTGTGGAAGAGCCTCGGTGAAGCCGGCCTTACCGGCACGGTATCCGTAGTCAAGGACGGCGAGGATGCCCGGCTGGTAGCGGTCAACGCCACCGGCGCGGCGAAGACGGCTACCTATTTCGCCGATGGTTCGTTGTCGGGATGGACCGATCTGGGGGGCACCGCAGAGGGAGCACCCGCAGCGTTGCTTTCGACCGCGCATCGCCTGCGCATTGTGATCCGCAATAGCAGCGGTCATATCTCGACCAAGTTCCAGAACCTGGACGGCACCTGGCCTACGAACTGGGAGCAGGTGGGAAGCCTCACCGCCATCGGATCACCCGACACCATTCTGGACCCCCCTTCCGGCCGCACCGCCATCGCCGTTCGCGGAGCTGACAACACCCTGCAACACATCTTCGAAACGGCGCCGGGATCGTCGATCTGGGGGCAGTGGCAGCAGTTGAACCCTGACCCCGATAGAGCCGAGAACGCAGCGACCGATCCGACCATGACACTGGTGACCGGACCCGAAGGAACGTCCTACATCATCATCTTCCGGAACGCCGACGATCTGATCAAGGTCTACAGCCGTCAGCTGTCGCCTCAGCGCGTCGGGGAATCGTCAGACGAGCAATTCGTCCTCAGCTCAGCCCCAGCGCCCCTGGCCTGAGCCGGTCGTTCTCGCATGGCGAGTCCTGGCGCATCCTGATCAGCAGAGCACTACAGAAGGGCGGGACGGGCATCCCCCGAGGGGCCCGTCCCGCCTTAAGCCGCGTCGGCGCGGCCCGATCACCCGGTCAGCTCGGCTCCCCCGACAGGGAGGTCCGCCGCTGCGAGGCCATGACCAGGGAGTAGACGTACTCGCGGAGTTCGCCGAAGAGCGGGGTCTGCTTGGTCGCGATCTGGTCGCGGGGTCGGTCGAGGGTGACCGGCAGGTCCGCCACGACGACTGAGGGGCCCTGCGACAGCACGACCACCCGGTCGGAGAGATACACCGCCTCATCGATGTCGTGGGTCACGAACAACACCGTCGTACCCGTCTCCGCCCAGACCTTGAGCAACAGATCCTCCAGGCTGGCCCGGGTCTGGGCGTCCACCGAGACGAACGGTTCGTCCATGATCAGCACTTCCGGCCGTACGGCGAGACCCCGTGCGATGGCCACCCGCTGCTGCATCCCACCGGAGAGCTGCCACGGATGCAACCCGGCCGCGTGGGCCAGGCCCACCATCTCCAGCGACTCCTGCACCCGGTGCCGGATCTCGGCACGGGGCAGACCCCGGTCCCGCAGGGGAAGGGCGACGTTCTTCTCGACTGTCAACCAGGGGAACAGCGACCGGCTGTAGTCCTGGAAGACGACCGCCACCCGTCGCGGGGGCCGGACATGCTCTCCCCACGGAACATCACCTGGCCGCCGGATATAGGCAGGAGCCCGGCGATGCACACATGAGGGTGGTCTTGCCACAGCCGGAAGGGCCCGCCACCGACACGAACTGACCGGCGTGGACGGCGAACTCGATGCTGCGCACGGCGGGCAACTCAGCGAGTACCTTCACGGCGTGACCGCGCCCCACATTCTCACCTCTGCAAGCTTTTTGGCACCACCAGCCACATAAAACACCAGGTAGTGCGCGGTCCGGACCCGGTTGCCGATCTTGTCGCCCGGGTGGGAGTGTGGGGCGCAACTGTGACCGAATCTGTGACCAAAAAATCAAGAAAAGCGGCATCTCTCAATGAGAAATGCCGCTTGACCTGCAAAAACGCAAGTGGAGCCGAGGGGACTCGAACCCCTGACCCCCACACTGCCAGTGTGGTGCGCTACCAGCTGCGCCACGGCCCCTTGCGGTGTGTCCCGGTCGCCCGGGCACGGAGAGAACTATACACACGACGCCCGTCATGGTCATCTCACGGGGGTACCCCCGGACCGGCTCCGGGAGGGCCCGGGGAATCAGTTCAACGCCACGTCCGGCGGGAAGTGCGCGACCGCGGCCATCATGCCGCCCTGCCGGCGCAGCACCATCGGCCAGAGGTCGTCCGGACGGTCGACGAACGCGTCTCCGGGCAGCGCGTCGAGCACGAACCAGGACCCGTCCTCGATCTCCTGCTCCAACTGCCCGGAGCCCCAGCCGGAGTAGCCGGCGAAGACCCGGATGCCGCCGATGCTGTCCCGCATCCGCTCCGGGTCTGCCGACAGGTCGACGGTGCCGACCGCGCCGGAGATCGGCTGGAAACCCTTCAGCCGGCGCATCGGGTGGCGCATCCGGGCCAGGCAGATCGCCGACTCCGGCTGCACCGGGCCGCCCTCGAAGAGCACCGCCGGATGGCGGGCGAGGCCGCTCCACTCACCGAGGACGTCCGCGACGGCGACCTCGGTGGCCCGGTTGAGCACCACCCCGAGCGCCCCGTTGGCCTCGTGGGCGACCAGCAGCACCACCGTACGATCGAAATTCGGGTCCTTGAGCGCCGGTGTCGCGACCAGCAGCCGCCCGGTCATCGACTCCACGGCACGACCGCTGATCGCCGGTCCCTCCCCCTGCGTCTCGGACATCGTCAGCCGCGCACCGGGTCCGACAACCGGGCACCACCGACCAACCGTGCTGTCACCGCCATGTCTGGCACCATAGCCTGCACCCGGTGCGGTGGCTAAGGTCTGACCGACAGGTGATCGAGGGCGGTCGAGGGAGGGTCCATGGGTCCGACGGCGGACATCGCGGTGATCGGCGGTTCGGGGCTGTACGCGCTGCTCGACGACGCGACAGAACACCAGGTGGAGACCCCGTACGGCGACCCTTCGGACGTGCTCACGATCGCCTCGGTGGGCGGTCGGCCGGTGGCGTTCCTGCCCCGGCACGGGCGTGATCACCGCCACCCGCCGCACCTGATCCCGTACCGGGCGAACCTGTGGGCGCTGCGGTCCCTGGGGGTCCGCCAGGTGCTCGCCCCGTGTGCCGTCGGCGGGCTCCGCCCCGAGCTGGGTCCCGGCACGTTCGTGGTGCCTGACCAGCTGATCGACCGCACCAGTGGCCGGGTGCAGACCTACTACGACCAGGGCGCGGTGCACGTCGCGTTCGGTGACCCGTACTGCCCGGTGGGGCGGCGTACGCTGCTCGGCGCGGCGGCCGGGCGGGACGTGCCGGCGGTCGACGGCGGCACGGTGGTGGTGGTCGAGGGCCCCCGCTTCTCCACCCGTGCGGAATCTCGCTGGTACGCCTCGATGGGCGGCACGGTGGTAAACATGACCGGCCACCCGGAGGCTGTGCTCGCCCGCGAACTGGCCCTCTGCTACACCTCCATCGCCCTGGTCACCGACCTGGACGCCGGGGTGGAGGCGGGTGACTCGGTCACCCAGGAGGAGGTCTTCCGGGTCTTCGGGGAGAACACCGACCGGCTGCGCGGCGTACTGCTGGACGCGGTGGCCGCCCTGCCCGCCGACCGCGACTGCCCCTGTGGGCACGCGCTGGACGGCATCAGGACCCCGTTCCCGCTCCCCTGAGCCGGCCCGCACCACCCAGCGCACCGCGACCGCACCACCGCCGTCGACCCACCGCCACTGCCCCCATCCCATCGCCACGGCACCGGGCAGCGCCACCCCCGCTCCCACCGGTCACAGTGGCCGCACCGCTACCGCCGGGCACGGCCCTGGAGGAGATCGGCGGCAAAGTGACCGAACCGTCCCCTCCTGCCCGATAGATTCGGCAGGTCAGGGGCCGGATCACCGGGTCCCGGCGGGCAGCGGCACGGGCCGGGGACACGGAGGCGGGGGCGATGGCGACCGTCCGGGAGACCACCTACGACCTGCTCCGCGCCCTCGGCCTGACGACGATCTTCGGCAACCCCGGTTCGACCGAGGAGCCGTTCCTCCAGGACTTCCCGGCCGACTTCCACTACGTGCACGCCCTGCACGAGGCGTCGGCGGTGGCGATGGCCGACGGGTACGCCCAGGCCACCGGCCGACCGGCGCACGTCAACCTGCACACCGCCCCGGGCACCGGCAACGGCATGGGCAACCTCGTCACCGCCTGGCACAACCGGACCCCGCTGATCGTCTCCGCCGGGCAGCAGAGCCGGGAGATGCTGCTGATGGAGCCCCGGCTGGCCAGCCGCCAACCGACGGAGCTGCCCCAGCCGTACGTGAAGTGGAGCCACGAGCCGGCGCGGGCTCAGGACGTACCGGCGGCGTTCATGCGGGCGTACGCCACGGCGGCGCAACCACCGAGCGGGCCGGTCTATCTCTCCCTGCCGCTGGACGACTGGCAGCAACCGGCGGACCCACCGCCGCAGGTGCGGACGGTGTCCACCCGGTTCGCCCCCGACCCCCGTCGGCTGCGGGAGTTCGCCGCGTTGCTGACCGCCAGCCGGAACCCGGTGCTGGTGCTCGGCGCGGCGGTGGACCGGGCCACGGCCTGGCCGCTGGCGGCCGCGGTGGCGGAGCGGCTCGCCGCACCGGTCTGGTCCGCGCCGGCACCGGAGCGGGCCGCCTTCCCGGAGCACCACCCGCACTACCGGGGGGTGCTGCCGTACGCGATCGCCCCGCTGGCCGAGAAGCTCACCGGGCACGACGTGGTGCTGGTGGTCGGCGCGCCGGTGTTCCGCTACTACCCCCACGTGCCCGGCGACCACCTGCCACCCGGGGCACGGCTGCTGCACGTCACCGACGACGCGGACGAGGCGGCCCGCGCCCCGGTGGGCGACAGCCTGCTCGGTGACGCCGGGCTGACCCTGGCCGCGCTGCTGGACCTGCTGCCGGCGGCCGACCGGCCCCCGCCCGCGCCCCGCCCGACACCGCCGCCCCCGGAGCCCGGTGACCCGCCCGACGCGGACGCGCTCTTCGCCGCCCTGGCCGCCTGCTGGCCCACCGACGGGGTGCTGGTGCAGGAATCGCCGTCCAACCTGGCGGCGCTGCGTCGCCGGCTCCCGGTGACCCGCCCGGCGTCGTACTTCACCATGGCCAGCGGCGGGCTCGGCTACGGGCTGCCGGCCGCCGTCGGCATCGCCCTCGCCGAACGGGACACCGGGCGGGGCCGGCCGGTGGTCGCGGTGATCGGGGACGGCTCCTTCCACTACTCGGTGCAGGCACTGTGGACCGCCGCGCGGCTGCGGCTGCCGGTGGTCGTGCTGGTCCCGGTGAACCAGCAGTACGCCATCCTCAAGGCGTTCGCCGAGCTGAAGTCCACCCCCGGCGTACCCGGCCTGGACCTGCCGGGCCTGGACCTCACCGCCGTCGCCCACGGCTACGGCTGCGCCACCCGGGTCATCGACACCCTGCCCGACCTGGCCGACGCGCTGGCCGAGGCGTTGCGTGCCGACAGACCGACCGTGCTGGCCGCCCCCATCAGCACCGCCATCCCCACCCTCCTCTAACCCCCACCCCCACCCCTCCCACCCCTCTTACCCCCTCCCGTCCCCCGCCCCCTCCCACCCCTCGCCCAGCCCCGTTGATCAAGAGGTTTGCGTCAAGTTGATCGCGCGAGATGACGCAAACCTCTTGATCAACGGCCAGCAGCACCGTCCTTCCGGGAGCCCCCGGGGAGGGGATGCGGGGGTGGGCGCGTCAGGGGGTGGCGAGGGTGAGGACCCGGCCGGTGCCGACGTCGAGGACCGGGCGGGCGCCGAGTGGGGCCGTCAACGTCACCGTGACCGGCTTGAGCACCGCGAGCGCGATGCACTCGCCGGTGCCCTGGACCACCCCGCCGCCGACCACCACCACGTCGTCGCTCTCCCGCACGAGTGCGGTGGGGCCGCTGTCGCAGGCCCCCAGGCTGACCGTGTACGTCAACCGGGTGCCCTCGACCCGGCGGAGCCGATCGGCACCGGCCACGCCTGCCGGAAGGGTGCGGGGCGGGGCGGTCGGCTCGGGCACGGCGGTGACCGCCCGGGGTGCCACCGCCAGCCGGGCCACCGGAGTGGTCAACTCGGCCACGGTGAACAACCAGGCCGGCACGGCGGCGACTCCCCGGCTGGTGCGCACCTCGGCCGTGCCGAGGGTCACGCCCGTGACGGTGAGCGGGATACAGGCGGTGGCAGCCTGGGTGGCGACCGAATCGTCCGGCCTGGTGGCGTCGGTCGGGCTGGGCGCCTGCGGCACCCGGGGCCGCCCCTCGCACGGCGGTGGGTCCCCCTGGTCCAGTTGCCGGTACGCCTCCGCCGCGCTGATCAGCGGGACGGTCAGAGCGCCGTCCGGGAAGCGGATCGCCGCGTCGGCGGGCACCTTGGTCGGCAGCGGGATCTGGTCCCGGTACCAGCCGGAACGGAAGGCCGCCTCGGTGTCGGCGGTGAAGCCGGGTTGCCCGGGGAGCACCGTGGCGTCCTGCAACGGCAGGTACCCGCCCGACCAGTCGGACCCGGGCCGCCACGCCCCCGCCACCTCGGCGGCCCGCTCGTCGAACGCCTCCCGATGCCGCCCCGGATCACCACCGGCCGACCCACCGGGCGCAGACCCGGCCGGCGCACACCCACCCACCCCCACCACCAGAAGTCCCAACCCCACCACAACAAGTCGCCGCATACCCCTGAGACGCCCCACCCCCTCCCCCGGTTCCCTCAAACCCACCCGGCCACGTCCCACCCCCACCCCCACCCCGCCACGTCCCACCCCCACCCCGCACGCCCCGTCCCGCCCCGCACGCCGCGTCCAGCCCTGCCCCGCCCCACCTCGTTGATCAAGAGGTTTAGGTCAAGTCGATCGCCCCAGATGACGCAAACCTCTTGATCAACGGGGCGAGACGCGCGGAGGCGGGACGGCGCGCGGGCGGGGGCGGGGGCGGGGGCAGGGCACGCGGGGCGGGGTGGAGCACGCGGGGCGGGTGTCAGAGGGAGAAACGGCGATGCGCCCCGGTCCTTGGGGACCGGGGCGCATCGTGGGGTGGAGGTGCCGGGAATCGAACCCGGGTCCTTCGCCGGTTTGTCAGGGCTTCTCCGAGCGCAGCTCGCTATGCCTCTACTCGGCCCCACCGCTCACGCGAGCGAGTTGGTGTGACGGGCCCAGTCGCTGATTAATCTCGCCGCACGGACCCCGCGACCGGGTCCGATTGGCCAGCCCTCTAACTGATGCCGGCTATTGGGACGAAGGCGTTCCCAGGCCGACAGACTCAGCTACTCGCCTCAGGCGGCGAGAGCGAAGTCAGCGCGATTTTGCTTGGCGCTTATAAGTTTCCGACGACCGATTCTCGAGACGACGTCGGCTTCCTCGGCTCGCTTCCCCTGTCGCTGCGTACGAAGTCGAAACCAGTCACCCCCTCGACGGGCCGCCGATGTGGCGGCACTGTCCAGACTAACGCCTACCGCAACGGGTTTCATCCCGAGCCCCGGGCCGGCGCGTCGAGCCGGACAAACAGGACGACTCAGTCGTCCATTCCCTTGCCGCGCCGGCCCGACACCCGGGCGATCTCCCGGTCGGCGTCCCGCTTGGCGAGGTCCTGCCGCTTGTCGTACGACTTCTTGCCCTTGGCCAGGGCGATCTCCACCTTGGCCCAGCCGTCGGAGAAGTAGACCTGCAACGGGACCATGGTCAGGCCGCCCTCGCGGGTCTTGCCGACCAGCCGGTCGATCTCCAACCGCTTCAGCAGCAGCTTGCGGGTACGCCGGGGCTCGTGGTTGGTCCAGGTGCCCTGGGTGTACTCCGGGATGTGCATGCCGTGTAGGAACAACTCGCCGTCGCGCTCCTGGGCGAAGGCGTCGACCAGTGAGGCCCGCCCGGCGCGCAGCGACTTGACCTCGGTGCCGGTCAACGCCATGCCCGCCTCGTACGTGTCGAGGATGGCGTAGTCGTGGCGGGCCTTCCTGTTGGAGGCGACCACCTTGCGGCCCTTTTCCCGTGGCATCCGGCGCACCCCCTTCCGGGTCCGCGCACCGACCGTCCGGCCGGTGAGCGGGGATCATGCTACCCGAATGACAAGGGCCCTCCCGCGCCGTTTCTTCCCGGCGCGGGAGGGCCCGCACGTCGACCCCCTGCGGCGACTAGACCCGCAGGTAGAAGCGGAGCGTGACCCAGGCGGTGGCGGCGCTGATCAGGCCACCCACGCCGGCCATCAGCGGGAACATCAGGAAGATGTCCGACCACTGGATCGGGGAGAGCAGCCCCTCCAGCGCCTTCAACGAGCCGCTGAACAGCAGCTGTTTGGCGCCGATCAGCGCGATCAGGCCCAGCAACGAGCCGATCAGGCCGGCGACCACCGCCTCCAGCACGAACGGCGCCTGGATGAACCAGTTCGACGCGCCGACCAGCTTCATGACCGCGACCTCACGCCGCTTGCTGTACGCGGCCACCTGGATGGTGTTCGCCACCAGCAGCAGCGCGGCGATGGCCATCACCACGGCGGCGGCCAGCGCGATGTTCTGGATCGCGGTGAGCACGTTGAAGATCTTGTCCAGCAGCCGGCTCTGGTCGACGATCACGTCGACCCCTTCGGTGCCCTGGTACTGGTCGTAGATGTTCTTGTACTGCTCCGGGTTGACCAACTTCAGCCGGAAGGACTCGGGGAGCAGGTCGGGCTTCACGACGTTCACCAGGTCGGGCGCGTCCTGGTACATCTCCTTGAACGTCTTGTACGCCTCGTCCTTGTTGACATAGAGGACCTCCTTGACCAGGGGGTCGCCCTTCAACTTGGCGTCGAGGTCGGTGCGCTGCTGCTCGGTGACGTCGGTCTTCAGGAAGATCGAGACTTCGACGTTCTTGTAGTAGAGGTCCTTCATGTCGCCGACCTGTTTGTACATCAGGCCACTGGCGCCGAGCATGGTCAGCGAGACCGCCATCGTAATGATCATCGCGACCGTCATCGTGACGTTGCGCCACAGTCCGACCAGTACCTCGGACAGGACGTACTTTATCCGCATCGGGTGTTCCTCCGGCTCTCCGGCGTGAGGTGTTCGTCGTCAGGTCGTACGGCAGGGGTGGAGCGCCGGCTCACCCGTAGACGCCGCGGGCCTGGTCGCGCACGATGCGGCCGCTTTCGATCTCGACGACACGACGGCGCATCTGGTTCACGATGTTGGAGTCGTGGGTGACCATCACGACGGTCGTGCCGGTGCGGTTGATCCGGTCCAGCAAACGCATGATCTCGATCGAGGTGTCCGGGTCCAGGTTTCCGGTCGGCTCGTCCGCCAGCAGGATCAGCGGACGGTTCACGAACGCCCGCGCGACCGCGACCCGCTGCTGCTCACCACCGGAGAGTTCGTGTGGGTACCGGTGCTCCTTGCCACCGAGCCCGACCAACTCCAGCACCTCGGGCACGACCCGGCGGGCCACCGCCTTGGTCTTGCCGATCACCTCCAGGGCGAACGCCACGTTCTCGTAGGCGGTGCGGTTCGGCAGCAGCCGGAAGTCCTGGAAGACGCAGCCGATGGAACGCCGGAAGTGGGGTCGCTTCCAGGAACGCATCGAGGTGACGTCCTTGCCGTTGACGACGACCCGACCCTTGTTGGGGGCGACCTCGTGCAACAGCATCTTGATGATCGTGGACTTGCCGGAGCCGGATGGCCCGATGAAGAAGACGAACTCGCCCTTCTCGATCGAGACGGACACGTTGTCGAGCGAAGGCCGGGACGCCTTCGGGTACGTCTTCGTCACTTGCTCAAGCTGAATCACGGGTCGTGAGTCTACGCGGTGTAACCGCAGAGCCAAGTGGCACGCCCCGCCGATGCGGGGCGCGTCATCGATTTGCCCGGTCAACCCGGGATCGACGACGCGCCCCGTTCACGATCGATCACGCAGCGTCGTTGGCGAGCTGCTGCTGCTTGCGCCAACGGATACCCGCCTCGATGAAGCTGTCCAACTCCCCGTCGAAGACCGACGACGGATTGCCGGTCTCCTGCTCGGTTCGGAGATCCTTCACCATCTGATACGGGTGCAGCACGTACGAACGCATCTGGTCGCCCCAGGAGCTGGTGCTGCCGGACTTCAGACCGGCGAGCTTCGCCTCCTCCTCCTGCCGCTTGCGCTCCAGCAGCCGGGACTGGAGCACCCGCATCGCGGAGGCCTTGTTCTGCAGCTGGGACTTCTCGTTCTGGCAGGTCACCACGATGTTGGTGGGGATGTGGGTCAACCGCACCGCCGAGTCGGTGGTGTTGACGCTCTGCCCACCCGGGCCGGACGACCGGTAGACGTCCACCCGGATGTCGTTCTCCGGGATGTCGATGTGGTCGGTCTGCTCGGTGACCGGCAGCACCTCGACCCCGGCGAAGCTGGTCTGCCGGCGGCCCTGGTTGTCGAACGGGCTGATCCGGACCAGCCGGTGGGTGCCCGACTCGACGCTGAGCGTGCCGTAGGCGTACGGGACCTTGACGGTGAAGGTGGCGGACTTGAGGCCGGCCTCCTCGGCGTACGAGGTCTCGTAGACCTCCGTCGGGTAGCCGTGCCGCTCGGCCCAGCGCAGGTACATCCGCAGCAGCATCTCGGCGAAGTCGGCCGCGTCCACCCCACCGGCGCCCGCCCGGATGGCGACCAGCGCCTCCCGGGAGTCGTACTCGCCGGAGAGCAGGGTGCGGACCTCCATCTCCTGGATGGCCTTGGTCAGCCCGGCGATCTCCGACTCGACCTCGCCCAGCACCCCGGAGTCGGCCTCGTCCTCGGCCAACTCCAGCAGCACCCGGGCGTCGTCCAGCCCCGACCGCAGGCTGCCCAGCTTGCTGATCTCGCCGTTGACGTACGACAACTGCGAGGTCACCTGCTGCGCCTTGGCCTGGTCGTCCCAGAGATCCGGCGCGGACGCCTGCTCCTCCAGCCGGGCCTTCTCCCCCCGCAGGCGGTCGAGGTCGAGCACCGACTCGATGTTGCGTAGGGTCGCGTCGAGTTCCTTCAGTTGTTCGGCGTAATCGGCAGCGGTCACGACAGACAAGGGTACTGTGCGTGCGGCGGTCCGCTCACGTCACACCACCTACCAGGGCCGATGATCAGCCGACCGGGGCGGTCTTGAGCCAGGACAGCGCGGCCTTGTGGTAGGCGACGGCGAACTCCAACGCGCTGGCGTCGTACTCGTCGCCCTCCTTCTTGGCGGTCTTGACCTGCTCCCGGACGTACGCGAGGGCCTCGGTGTGGTATTCGTTGGCTGAGGTGTAGAGGTTCTTGAGCTGGCTGGCCGAGTGCAGGTTGCCGAACGCGATCCGCAGGGCGATCGGGTTGCGGATGGTGTCCCGACCGGGATTCTCCGCCAGCCAGCGGGAGAAGGTCCGCTTCCCTGACGCCGTGATCGCGTAGGGTTGACTCATCCGCGGCCCGGGCTTGCCCAGCCGCACGAAACCACGCTCCGCCAGCACCGGCAACTCACGGTAGACCTGACTGCGTGTCATTGACCAGTACGGCGCCAGTCGGCGCTCAGCGGCGGCCATCAGCTGACCGCCTGTCATCGGGCCCTCATGCAACAACCCCAACAGGGCCGCCGCAGTGGGGTTGACTCCGGAATCCGCCATGCCCTCTAAGCTGCCACTTTGCCGTCCCGGCGTCCAGGATTTCCGGATTTGCCACCCGGGAGGATTTCCAATGTGCACTGTCGGCCGACGACAGTGCTCCCAGGACCGCCCCGACCGGCCCCGCCTGCGGTGACCTGGGCCACGCCGGCCGATGGTGGCTGACACGCCGGCCGGGCCGCGTCGGGCACCACCGCGGGATGGTGGTGGCACCGACGGCGGCGGGACTCCGCCACCGTCGGTCGTCACCGCTTCACCCCATGTGCGGGTACGTGTGGTCGGTCGGCGCGACGAACGTCTCCTTGATGGTCCGGGGCGACATCCAACGCACCAGGTTGTGCCACGACCCGGCCTTGTCGTTGGTGCCGCTGGCCCGGGCGCCGCCGAAGGGCTGCTGCCCGACCACCGCACCGGTCGGCTTGTCGTTGATGTAGAAGTTGCCGGCCGCGTACCGCATCTTCTCGGCCACCGCGTCGACCACCCGGCGGTCGGTGGCGAAGATCGACCCGGTCAGCGCGTACGGGGCGATCGACTCGGCCTGGGTGACCACGTCGTCGAAGCGGGCGTCGTCGAAGACGTGCACGCCGAGGATCGGCCCGAAGTACTCGGTGGTGAACGTCTCGTGCGCCAGGTCGGCGCACTCGAACAGCGTCGGCCGGACGAACCACCCGACCGAGTCGTCGGCGGTGCCCCCGGCCAGCACCCGGCAGCTGTCGTCCCCGGCGATCAGGTCCAGCGCGGCGGTGTGCCGGGCGAACGCCCGGCCGTCGATCACCGCGCCACCGAAGTTGGCGAAGTCGGTGACGTCGCCGTAGGTCAGCGAGTCGGCGGTGGCGGCCAGCCGGTCCCGCAGCCCACCCTCCCAGAGCGACCGCGGGACGTACGCCCGCGAGGCGGCCGAGCACTTCTGGCCCTGGTACTCGTAGGCGCCCCGGATCAGCGCGGTGTGCAGGGCGTCGACGTCGGCGCTGGTGTGCGCGACCACGAAGTCCTTGCCGCCGGTCTCACCGACCAGCCGGGGGTAGCCGCGGTAGGAGGCGATGTTCTCGCCGACGATGCGCCACAGCGACTGGAACACCTTGGTCGAGCCGGTGAAGTGGATGCCGGCCAGATCCGGGTCGGCGAGCACCACGTCGGAGACCTCCTCGCCCCGCCCGGTGACCATGTTGATCACACCGGGGGGCAGGCCGGCCGCCTCGAACAGCCGCATGGTGAAGTGCGCCGCGAACTGCTGGGTGGGGCCCGGCTTCCAGACCACGGTGTTGCCGAGCAGGGCCGGCGCGGACGGCAGGTTGCCGGCGATCGCGGTGAAGTTGAACGGGGTCACCGCGTAGACGAAGCCTTCGAGCGGGCGGTGGTCGAACCGGTTCCAGACCCCGGGCGACGAGTTCGGCTGGGCCGCCAGCAGCTCGCGGGCGAAGTGCACGTTGAACCGGAGGAAGTCGATGAACTCGCAGGCCGCGTCGATCTCCGCTTGGACGGCGGTCTTGGACTGGCCGAGCATGGTGGCCGCGTTGAGGGTGTCCCGCCACGGGCCGGCCAGCAGCTCGGCGGCGCGCAGGAAGATCGCGGCCCGCTCCTCGAACGGCAACGCCCGCCACATCGGCGCGGCGTCCTTGGCGGCGTGCACGGCGGCGCGGGCGTCGTCGTGGGTGGCGTGGCCGGTGACCCCGAGCACGTGCGCGTGCCGGTGCGGCTGGACCACGTCGATCGGGTCGCCGCCGGCCATCCGCTGCGCGCCGGCGATGGTCATCGGCAGGTCGATCCGCTCGGCGGCCAGCTCGGCCAGCCTCCGTTGCAGCCGCTCCCGGTCGGCGCTGCCCGGCTCGTAGGTGCGTACCGGCTCGTTGTGCGGGTCGGGTACGGAGAACACGGCGTCCATCACAGCTCCTGGGCGATCTCGACAGCGGCGGCGAAATCGGACCCGCGGGCACCGACCCGGACGGCCGGACGCCGGACACCGCGCGGTGTGCCTGGCGCGGCGGCGGGACCTCCGGGAATTCTCCCACGCCTGGCCCGACGTCATTACGCCCCGCCCGCCACGCACCGTTGATCAGGAGGCCAGAACGCCGAAACAGCGACGATTCATACCAGAGAACCCCCGACGATCATGGCAATGCCAAGGGAGGGCGACGCGGACGGTCGCCTGCCAGAGCCATCCGGTCGCCCGCGTACGCTGGTTCGAGCGATGGAGAGGCCCTCCCGGTGCCGGGGCGGCGCGGTGTCGAAGGGGAGACGATGAGCAACCAGCCCGGCAATTCGACGGCGGCCTCCGTCGGCCGGCCTCACCGCCACCCCGGTCGCGATCCCGGCACACCCCGCGATCCCGATCCCGGCACCGAGGCGGACCGCGCTCCCGAGGCGCAGGCGGGTCCCGGGGCGGAGGCGGAACACGGTCCCGACACGGAGACGGACCCCACCGCGCAGGGCGACCGCGAAGCACAGACGGACCGCGACGCGGAGGCGGAGCGGTCGGCCGCCACCGGGCAGGTCGGCGAGGAGATCCACACCGCACCGGCGGAGCGGACGGGGTACGCCCCGGTCACGCCCCTGTTGGCGGTGCTCGCGCTCGGTTGGCTGGCCGCGATGCTGTGGTCCACCCGGGAGGCGATCCACTCGGCAGCGGTCGGGCTCACCGCGATCACCCTCTCCGCCTTCGCCCTGCCCGGAGTGATCTCCGCCGCGTTGGTCGCCGGTGCGGCGGTCGCGCTGGCCGCGAGTGAGCTGGCCGCCCGCCGGCTCGGCGACCGTGCCACGCTGCGCTTCGCGGCGGCGATCGGGGCCGGCATGCTGGTCGGACTGGGCACCGCCCTGGCCATCAACCTGACGTACGCCGACAACGCCACCACCAACACCATCGCCGGCACCAGCGCGGCGGCGGCCGTCATCGGCGGGGCGATCGCCGGAGCGCGTACCCCGGCACCGGTCGGCGCGGTGGTCGCCGCCGCCCTCGGGACCCTGTTCTTCGTGGTGGTGTTCAGCCAGGCCCGCGACCCGCTGTTCGACCTGTTCGGCGCGGACGACTCCCAGGCGTCGCTGGTCGGTGCCGCGAAGTGGGTCTCCCGCACCGAGTCGCTGCTCGGCGGGCTGCTGGCCGGCCTGCTCGCCTTCGGCTACCTCACCTGGGCCCGCCGCCGGGCCGTCCGGCGCGCTCCTGACGCACCGGCGCCCCGCTGGCCCGCCTACCTGCTGGCCGGGGCCGGGCCGGGCCTGCTCCTGCTGCTCGCCGAGGTGATCATCCGGATCGGCGGCCGAACCCTACTGGACCTGGCCGGCGCGCTCAGCGAGGCGGACGCGGTGGCCCAGACCAGCATGGGCACCTCGCGGGTCGACAACGGCATCTGGGTGCTCTTCGTGGGCGCGTTGACCTCGGTCGTCCTCTTCGGCCGCACCCTCGGCCCGACCCCCCGCGACGACGACCCCGAGACCGTCCAGGACTGACCGGCCACCACCCGCCCGTCCCTGCTCTCCCCCGGCCGTCCCGGCGTCCCACGCCCGGCCGTCCCGGCGTCCCACGCCCGGCCGTCCCGGCGTCCCACGCCCGGCCGTCCCGGCGTCCACTGCCCGAGCCGACCGGGCCGGCGGCCAACGCTCCGCCGTCCCCGGTCCGGACGGGTCAGGAGGCGGTGCGCAGCAGCAGTTCCCACTCGGACGGGGCGTACCACTCCAACTCGTGGTCCTCGGCCCCGTCGACGGTGAACTGAGCGTCCGGATCACCGGCGAGCGCTTCGCGCACCACGTCGACGGCCGCGGTCACGTCGTCGACCGCCTCGGCCCCGTCCACGTGCAGCGCGGCCACCGCCGACGCCGGCACCGGCCCATCCAGCTCCACCATGCTGGAGCCCAACTCGCCGTCGCCCCGGCCGACGGCTGCGGCGGGCAGGTCCACCGAGACCACCACCCGACGACGAGCTGCGGCCGGGTCCTCCCGCAGCAGTTGCAGCGCGTCCTGCGCGGCCCGGGTGAAGGCGACGTACTCCAACTCCTCCTCGTCGCCCTCGGCGTACCACTCGCGCAGAGCCGGGGTGACCGCGTGCCCACCGTTGGCCGGCAGTCCCTGCTCACGCAGCAGGGCCAGCATCGGCACGGTCGCCGGCACGTACACCCGGACCACCTCGTCGCCCACCATCGTCTCTCCCGCTCGTTGCCCTGCCGCCTGGTCAGCCGCGTTCACCGGGGGCCCGGGGGCCCACCGTTCGCCCGGCTCGTGACGACCCCCCGCCGTCCCGAAAGCCGATCATGCCGTACCGGCGGTGCCGGCGCGGACCCGACGCCGAGACCGTCATACACCGTGCACCGCACCGGTGGAAGCCGCCGCACCGGCCCGACGACCCCTCTTCGGGCGGATCAGCCCGGCACACCCCGTCGGCCGGCGATCGGGCCGCGACACCGCCGGCCTCCCCCAGGGCGGCCGGCAGGAGACGGTCGGTCACCGGACAGCCAGGATCGACCGGACGGTCCGATGCTGGGCGGGGAAGGCTGTCGGTGGCAAACTGACCCCAACGACGCCAAGCTGAGGGGTTTCCGTGGAGCCGAGGTTTCTCCTGCTCTCCGACGTGGCCACCGAGCTGAACGTGTCGGATTCGCAGGTCTATCACATGGTACGCAGCGGTGAACTCCCGGCCATCAAGATCGGTGGACGGGGGCAGTGGCGGGTCGAGCGCGCCCGGCTGGAGGAGTACATCCAGTTCAAGTACGCCGAGACCGCCGAGTGGGTACGCGGCAACCCGCTCACCGACCGCGACCCGGAGTGACCGGACCATCCCGCTGAGCCATTGACCCTGGGCGTTGCCATGTCCGACAATCGAAGCTGTCGGAAGCAAACGAAGGCAAACGTAGGATTGAGGGTGCGACGATGGCCGACTCCCGCCGTCCGGGGCCGACCCGACCGCCGATCCGGTTGCGCCCCGCCCCCATCGCCGACCCGCCCTACGTCGACGAGGTGCCGGATCTCTGGCCCCGGCCACCCGGTCAACTCGCCCTCGATCTGTTCGGCACGGGACAGCAACCCATCGGCCGTCCGGCCGGCCGGCGACCCGACCCCCGACCCCGCCCCGGGCACCCGGCCGCCCCACCACTGCCCCCGCCCGCCACGGTCACTCCCGAGGCGACCCGTGCGGCGCACCGGTTCGTCGGCACCTGCCTGGAGATCCTCAACGGCTACCGGCCGCCCGGCCAGATCCGGGCACTGGTCGAGCCGGGGCGCACCGTCGAGGTGACCGAGCAACTCGCCCGCGCCGCGTCCCGTACCCCGCCGGTGAGGCGGCGCTCCACCCGGCCCGCCGTCCACCTGCGCCGGATGCGGGTGTACGAGCCGCGCCCGGCGGCGGTCGAGGTGGCCGCGGTGGTCACCGCCAGCGGCCGTACCTGGGCCATGGCACTCCGCCTGGAACAGCGCCGAGGCAGCTGGCTCTGCACCACCCTCCAGGTCATCTGACCCCGAAGCGCCCACGCCGGGTAGTCGGCCAGTTCGGGCGGTAGGTTGCCCGCTGGCCGCTCAGGAACGCGAGGACGCCCGCCCGCTCAGTTGAGCGGGCGGGCGTCCTCGCGGTTCGGATCAGACGCCGCCGTTGGGTGCGCCGTGGCAGCGCTTGTACTTGCGGCCGGAGCCGCACGGGCAGGGCGCGTTGCGGGACGGGCCACCCTCGGCCCGGTCGACCGGGCCGGTGGCACGCCGGGCGGTGCTGGCCGCGGCGGCCTGACCGCCCGCCCCTGCGGCGGCCGGACGACGCGGCGGGCCGGCGGCGGGCCGGGTCTGCGACGGGGGCTGCGGCTGCCCGCTCCCGATGCCGAGTGCCGGGGCGGACGGCGCAGGCTCGGGCCGCTCCACGGTCACCGCGCCCGCGCCGGCCTCACCGTCGATGGTGGGGGCGGAGTATTGCAGCCCCTGCTGCTGCGGCGCACGGTTGAGGCCCTTGGCCCGGATCTCGACCGGCTTCTCCAGCAGCTGGACTTCCTCGGCCTCCGGCTCCGGCTCCTGGACCTGCACCTCCAGGTTGTAGAGGAACCCGACCGTCTCCTCCTTGATGCCGTCCATCATGGTGGCGAACATGTCGAAGCCCTCGCGCTGGTACTCGATGACCGGGTCGCGCTGGGCGTACGCCCGGAGGCTGATGCCCTCCTGGAGGTAGTCCATCTCGTAGAGGTGCTCGCGCCACTTACGGTCGATGACCTGGAGCAGCACCATTCGCTCAAGCTGGCGGGTGGCCTCCTCACCGAGGCTCTCCTCGCGCCGGTCGTACGCGGCGTTCGCGTCCTCCTTGAGGCGGGCCAGCAGGAAGTCCTGGTCCAGGCCGGACCGGGAGCCGACCTCCTCCTCCAGCTCCTCGACGGTGATGCCCACCGGGTAGAGCTGCTTGAGGCTCGTCCAGAGCTGGTCGAGGTCCCAGTCCTCGGCGTAGCCGTCGCTGGTGGCCCCCACCACGTACGCGCCGATGGTGTCGTCGATCATGTTGCGGACCTGGTCGGAGAGGTCCTCGCCGTTGAGTACGCGCAACCGCTCGGCGTAGATCACCTGGCGCTGCTTGTTGAGCACCTCGTCGTACTTCAGGACGTTCTTGCGGATCTCGGCGTTCTGGCCCTCGATCTGGGCCTGGGCGTTCTTGATCTGCCGGGTGACCATCTTCGACTCGATGGGCACGTCCTCCGGGATGTTGAACCGCTCCATCACGGCCTCGACCGCGCCGGCCCGGAACCGCTTCATCAGCTCGTCCTGGAGCGACAGGTAGAACCGGGACTCGCCCGGGTCACCCTGCCGGCCGGCCCGACCGCGCAGCTGGTTGTCGATCCGACGGGACTCGTGCCGCTCGGTGCCGAGGACGTAGAGGCCACCGGCGGCGGCCACCTCCTCGGCCTCGGTCGCGCACGCCTGCTTCCAGGTGGGCAGGACCTCCTCCATCGCCTTGCCGTACTCGTCCTCCTGCTCGACCGGGTCGAGGCCGCGCTGGCGCAGCTCGCTGGCGGCGAGGAACTCGGCGTTGCCGCCGAGCAGGATGTCGGTGCCGCGGCCGGCCATGTTGGTGGCGACGGTGACCGCGCCCTTGCGGCCGGCCTGCGCGACGATCTCGGCCTCTCGGGCGTGGAACTTCGCGTTCAGCACCGAGTGCGGGATGCCCCGGCGGCGCAGCAGCGTGGAGAGGATCTCGGAGTTTTCCACCGAGACGGTGCCGACCAGCACCGGCTGGCCGGCCTGGTGCCGCTCGGCGATGTCCTCGATGACCGCGTTGAACTTGGCCTTCTCGGTCTTGTAGATGACGTCGGCCTTGTCCATCCGGACCATCGGCCGGTGCGTGGGGATGGACACCACGCCGACCTTGTAGACCTTGTTGAACTCACCCGCCTCGGTCTGGGCGGTACCGGTCATGCCGGAGAGCTTCTCGTAGAGGCGGAAGTAGTTCTGGAGGGTGATGGTGGCCAGGGTCTGGTTCTCCTGCTTGATCTCCACCCCCTCCTTGGCCTCGATCGCCTGGTGCATGCCCTCGTTGTAGCGGCGGCCGTGCAGGATGCGCCCGGTGAACTCGTCGACGATCAGGACCTCGCCGTCGCTGACGATGTAGTCCTTGTCGCGCTTGTAGAGCTCCTTGGCCTTGATCGCGTTGTTGAGGTAACCGACCAGCGGGGTGTTCACCGACTCGTAGAGGTTGTCGATGCCGAGCCGGTCCTCGACCTTGGCCACGCCGCGCTCGGTGACCGCGATGGTGCGCTTGGCGTAGTCGACCTCGTAGTCGCCCTCGCCGTCCTTGCCGGACTGGAGGCGGGCCACCACCCCGGCGAACTCGCCGTACCAGCGGGCGGAGTGCTCGGCCGGGCCGGAGATGATCAGCGGGGTCCGGGCCTCGTCGATCAGGATCGAGTCGACCTCGTCGACCACGGCGAAGTTGTGCCCCCGCTGGACCAGTTCCTCGTGGGACCAGGCCATGTTGTCGCGCAGGTAGTCGAAGCCGAACTCGTTGTTGGTGCCGTAGGTGATGTCGCACTCGTAGGCGGCCTTGTGTTCGACGGCCGGCCGGTTGGGCAGCACCACGCCGACGGTCAGGCCGAGGAACTCGTGCACCTGGCCCATCCACGCGGCGTCGCGCTGGGCCAGGTAGTCGTTGACGGTGACCACGTGCACGCCCTTGCCGGAGAGCGCGTTGAGGTAGACCGCCATGACCGAGGTCAGCGTCTTGCCCTCACCGGTCTTCATCTCGGCGATGTTGCCGAAGTGCAGCGCCGCGCCGCCCATCACCTGGACGTCGTACGGCCGCTGGCCGAGCACCCGGGCGGACGCCTCGCGCACGGTGGCGAACGCCTCGGGCAGCAGGTCGTCGAGGGTCTCACCATCGGCGAGCCGCTCCCGGTACTGATCAGTCAGTGACCTCAGCTCGTCGTCGGTGAGGTTGACGTAGTCGTCCTCGATCGAGTTGACGGCGGCGGCGATGGCCTTCAGCCGGCGCACCATACGGCCCTCGCCCGCGCGGAGGACCCTTTCCAGAATCGACACGGATCAACGCTCCCCTAGACAGTCTCGCACCATCGTAGGCGCTCCGACGGCGCGATGGTCACTGGTGGCGGCGGTCCGGCCCGACTAAACCGACATAACGCTCGGCTCGGCCCGCTACCCACGATTATCCGGTTACGCCCACCGCGAACGATCCGGCACGATGACCCGGATGGAGCCTGTGGAGATCGTCGAGGACAGCCTGCTGCTGCGTCCGTGGCTCGCCTCGGACGCGGAAGACGTGCACCGGGCTTGCCAGGACCCGGACATCCAGCGCTGGACCACCGTACCGCGTCCGTACCGGCCTGAACACGCCCATGGTTTCGTCACCGAGATCGCCACCCGCGCCTGGGCTGACGGCACCGGCGCGCCGTTCGCTGTCTGCGACGCGACCACCGGCCAACTGCTGGGCTCCTGCGGCCTGGTCTCGATCGACCGGACCCTCGACTCCGGCGAGATCGGCTACTGGACCGCCCCGTGGGCCCGCGGCCGGGGGGTCACCGTGCGGGCCGTCCGGGCGGTCGCCCGGTGGGCCTTCGAGGCGCTGTCCCTGCGCCGGCTGATCTGGCAGGCCGAGGTCGGCAACCACTTCTCCCGGCTGGTCGCGCTGCGGGCCGGCATCCAGGTCTCCGGCGAACTACGGCTCGCCCACCCCGCCGGGGACGGCCGGGCCGAGGGGTGGGTCGGCTCGCTGCTGCCCGGGGAGGTGCCCGCCGTCGGCGCGACCGGCCCCGCCGGGTCGGGCACCCTGGACGCCCGGCGGGCCGCCGTGTTCAGCCGGCCCCCACCCGTCCTCTTCGCCGCCGCCGGGGACACCGAGCTGCGGCTACGACCGATGGAGGAGCGCGACCTGGACGGGGTCGTGGCCACCTGCCGGGACCCCGACACCGTCCGGTGGACCAGCGTGCCGCACCCCTACCAGCGCACCGACGCCGAGGGCTACCTGGGCTACGGCGGGCTGGCCTGGGCGCGGGGCAGCAGCGCGTGCTTCGTGCTGGCCGACCCGGACGACGCCTTCGCCGGCACCGTCGACCTGCGGTTGAACCCCACCGACCCACTGCTGGCCGAAGTCGGCTTCATGACCGCGCCGCACGCCCGGGGGCGGGGCTGGATGCCGGCCGCGCTCGGCGCGCTCACCGCCTGGGGCATCACCGGCCTCGGCCTGGCCCGGGTCGAGTGGAAGGCCCACGTCGGCAACACCGCCTCCCGCCGGGTCGCCGAGAAGGCCGGCTTCACCGTCGAGGGCACCCTGCGGGGCGGGGTCTCGCAGCGGGGGGACCGGGTCGACGCCTGGGTCGGCGCGCTGCTCGCCGAGGATCTGACGTGACCCCGGACGTCGTCGAGGCCGGTCCGGTGCGGCTGCGGCCGTACCGCCCCGACGACGCCGGGGACCTCGTCGCCGGCTGCGCCGATCCGGTGAACCTGCGGTTCAATCCGGTGCTGCCGCAGCCGTACACCCTGGCCGACGCCCGCTGGTGGATCACCGAGGGCGCCCCGGCGGCGTGGCGCGGCGGCGGGGCCGCGTACGCGATCGTCGACGCCGACACCGACCGACCGGTCGGCGGGGCCGGGCTCAGCCAGGTGGTGCCGGGCCGGGGCCAGGCGGAGCTGGGCTACTGGGTGGCACCGCAGGCCCGGCGGCGCGGGATCGCCACCGCCGCCACCCGGGCGCTGGCGACCGCCGCGTTCCGGGCCGGCCTGGCCCGGCTGGAACTGCTGATCCAGGCCGAGAACCCGGCCAGCCAGCGGGTCGCGCTGGCCGCCGGCTTCCACCCCGAGGGGGTACGCCGGTCCGCCGGCCTGGGCCGCGACGGCAGCCGGTACGACCTGCTCGCCTGGGTACGCCTCGCCGACGACCCGCCGGGCCCGCTCCCGCGTCCGCTGCCGGACCTGCCCGACGGTCGGCTCACCGACACGGTGGTGACCCTGCGCCGGCTCGCCCCTGCGGACGCCGAGGCGTTGCACCGGCTGCACACCCGCCCCGAGGTGGTGGCGACCCGGGTCCGGCCGGTCCCACCGACCCGGGCGGACATCGACCGGCGCTGCGCCGTCGCCGAGAGCGACTGGCTGACCGGCCGGTCAGCCGACTTCGCGCTGTGCGACGCGGTGACCGGCACGATGGTCGGCGGCTGCGCCCTGATCTACGACGAGCCGGCCACCGGTCAGGCGATGATCGGCTACAGCCTGCTGCCCGAGGCGCGCGGCCGGGGCCTGGCCACCCGTGCGGTCCGGCTGCTGGCGGGCTGGGCGTTCGACCCGGTGGGCCTGGCCCGCCTCTGGGCCGGCACCGCCCCCTGGAACACCGCCTCCCAGCGGGTCCTGACCCGGGCCGGCTTCCACCGGGAGGGCCTCATGCGCGCCCGCCTCCCCGCCCCGGACCCCGACACCCCCCGCCCCGACACCCTCCTCTGGTCCCGCCTCCCCACCGACCCCACCCCGACCCCCCACCCACTCCCCGGGTGATCAAGAGGGTTGCGTCAATTCGATCTTCGAAACTGACGCAACCCTCTTGATCACCGCCGGCGGAAGGGACGGGGGGACGGGGAGAGGGGAGGGAAGGGAAGGGGAGGGCGGGGGTTAGGTGTCTAGGGAGATGATGCCGTAGTCGTAGGCGTGGCGGCGGTAGACGACGCTGGGGCGGCCGGACTCCTTGTCGTGGAACAGGTAGAAGTCGTGGCCGACGAGTTCCATCTGGAACAGGGCGTCGTCGACGGTCATCGGATCGGCGGGGTGCACCTTGGCCCGGGCGATGTGCCAGGGCTGGTCGTCGTGCTCCTCCGGGCGTTCCTCGACGGCGGTCGCGGTGGCCGTGCCGGTGACGGCGACGGCGACGTCGTCCAGACCGGCCACCGGTAGACCGGCGGTGGCGGCGGCGACGGAGATCGGCGCATGCCGGCCCCGGTGTACGCGGCGGCGGTCGGCCGCCCGGCGCAGTCGGGTGTCCAGCTTGGCGATGGCCGCGTCCAGCGCGCTGTAGAAGTCGTTCGTGCAGGCCTCGGCCCTGATCACCGGCCCACGGGAGACACAGGTGATCTCCACACGCTGGCAGGTGTCGGACTGGCGGGGATTGCGTTCGTGGAACAGCTCCACATCGACCCGGATGAGCTTGTGATCGTAGCGTTCGATCTTTGCGAGTTTCTCCGCTACGTGTACCCGGTAATGGTCCGGCACTTCGACGTTTCGACCCTTGACCACGATGTCCACGTGACCTCCCTTTTCCGGATGGTCGGCTGATCTTCGAATCCGGTCGAGCGACCTCGGGAGGACCCCTGGGAGCGTCGACCGGTCAGGTACGGCTACGCCTCCTTCCACCGTCGGGGGCGGGTGGGAAACCCTTCCTACCCCGACACGAAAACGCTAACTCCTGTTCGCCCGACAGTCACCCCCGGTTGTGGGAAACGCTCAGAGAATTAACAGCAACCAACACCATGGGGTGAAACGGAAACACGAAGCGTCACCAATGCCGCCGCTTTTGCGTTGCACCCAACACGGCCGCGCCGTATGGCGTCATTCCCGCCGCGCGCAAGGTCCGACTCATCGCCGCCAGGGTGGCCCCGGTGGTCAGGATGTCGTCCAACACCACCACCGTCCGGCCACCCGCGCCCCGGCCGGCCCACCCGGGCCGCAGCCGGAACGCCGACGCCGCCGCCTCGGCCCGTCCCGAATGATCCAGCTCCACCGAATCCGGCCGGGGCAGCGCCCGCACCGGCACCGCCGTCCGCACGTCCCAGCCGGCCCGCCGCAACCGGACCGCCGCGTGCCGGGCCAACCGGGTCAGGTGGTCGCCGTAGCGGGCCCGGGCCGCCGCCGCCCGGTCCGGCACCGGCACCAGCAGCACCGGTCGGGCCGACCCCACCGACGCCGCCACCACCTCCGCCAGCAACCCGCCCAACGGCCGGGCCAGCCCGTGCCGGCCCCGCTCCTTGTACGACAGCAGCGCCTCCCGCAGCGGACCCGCGTACGGGCCGAGAGCGTGACAGGGCGGCAGGTCGGGTGGGGGCGGGGTGGGTCGGGCCGGCGCCGGCCGCAGCGCGGCGAGTTGGCGTACGCACTGCGGGCAGCAGCCCTGGCGCAGGGTCGCGTCCCGCCGCCCGCAGCCCGCGCACCCGGTCGGGAAGACCAGATCGGTCAGGTCCGCCCAGAGTCCGCCGACGTCCCGCACGAGCAGCTCAGAACAGGAAGAACGGTGCGGTCGGGCTGCCCACCCGGCCACCGGCGGGCGGAGGTGGCACGTCCAGCACCTGTTCGCTCCGGATCGTCTCCGCCGACGGCGAACGGTAGCGGTAGGCGACCCCGTTGGCCTCGTACATCATCATGACGGCGGGCAGCACGTACGTCGGGTTGGCCGGGTAGACCGCGAGATGGGTCACCCGGGCGCCGACGTCGGTGACCAGCGCGGCCTGCTGCGCCCCGTCCACGCTCACCTCGTAGACCGCCGAGCGGTTGGTGGAGCCGGCGACGGCCAGGGTGTTCTCCTGCGCCCAGTCCACCGCGGACAGGTCGGTCAGCGTGGTGGCGACCGGTCGCACCGGGCCGAGCGACACCACTCCGCCGTCGAGGCTCGCCGCACTGAGATAGAGCCGACCGCCGACGATCAGCGCGATCCGGTGCCCGTCCAGCGAGGTGGCCACCGCGCTGACCTGACCCGTGGCGCCCACCGCCACCTGCACCATCCGGGCCCGGTCGTCGAACCGGTAGAGCCGCCCGTCGGCCACCACCAGCCCGTACGGCTGGGCCGCCCCGAGCGGGCGCAGCCAGACCGGCCGGCCGATCGCGGTGAACGTCTGCATCGCCGGGGTCATCACCTGCACCGGTGCGACGCCCGAACCGGCGACCAGCCGCTGCCGGCCACCGGGGGCGGTGCTCACCAGGGCGGCGAGGGTCTTCTCCTCGGCGGCCCGCCGCAGGGCGGCCGAGACGATGGTGTGGTTGTCCTCCGCGCGGATCGGCACGGTGCCGATGGACTCGGTCTCGAAGACGAGCGGATGGATCGCCCCGTCATAGACGGTGAACCGCTGCGGTCCCTCGGTGAGCGGGTAGACCGGATTGTTGAGGCGGTGGGCGGCCAGGTCGTCGATGGTCACCCGGGACTGGTTGCGGGTGGTGAGCTGGAGCGGCCCGTCCAGGTCGGACAGTGACCAGGACAGCTGGATGCCGAGCTTCTCCAGCTTGCGGCGGTCGTCCCCGGGCAGGTCGAGATTGACCTCCCAGCGGCCGTCGGTCTTGACCGCGTTGTTGATCAGGGCGGTCCGGTCCGGCAGGCCGCTCACCCCCTGTCGGAGCCAGTCCGACGGGCCGGCGATCAGCCACTTGACCGCCTCGCTGACCAGCCGCTCGGCCGGCACGGCGAGCGGCAGGTAACGCTGGTCGGCGACGAGTCGGGTGGCGTCGGAGTTCCAGAAGTAGACCGTGCGGGTCTGGTAGTACTGCCGCAGCGCCAACGTGTCCAGCAGCAGCACGCTGGGCGGATCGGTGACGTAGTAGCCGCCGTCCGTCGTGCTCTCCTGGCCCGCCTCGGCGGAGCCGCGCAACGAGAACTGGTATTCCGTGTCGGTCACCACCGGTGGGCCGAGCACCCCGTTGGCCCGCAGCAACCCGACCTGCTGCACCGGCACCCGGACGGTGAGCAGCCCGCTGGCGTTCTCGGTGATCACCGGCTTCTCGGTCAGCCGGACCACGTTGATCGCGACCTCGCTGCCCTGCTTCTCGGCGAGCCGGTTGCGGTCCTCCCGGGCGATGAACTGCTTGACCCGGGCGTACGCCCGCTCGGGCTCGCCGGCTGCGGCGGCCAGGAAGTTGCGGACGAAGATCTCCCGGTCGGCACCGCTGGCCGTCCGGGTGGGTGGTTCGCCCCGGCCGAAGCTGGACGCGCCCGCCGAGACGGCCGGCCCGGAGCCGTCCACCTGCACGTCGCTGCGGTCGGGGATGCCGCAGCCGGCGGCGAGCGCCAGCAGCGCGGCGCAGAGCAGCCCGGCCAGCGTCCGGCGGCGGCTCACGACCGGGCCTCCGCCCGCTCGTCGGGCGTGGCGGTCGGCCCCGGGCCGATGGCCAGGGCGCCACCGCCACCGGGCCCGATGGCCAACAGGTCGCCGTCGCGGGGGCCACCGAAGGGCAGGGTGGCGTCGGCCGGCACCAGCCGCAGCGGTGAGGTGGTGAGCCGGTCGCCGGAGCGGACCGGCAGGGTCAGTCGGAACTGGGCGCCCTGTCCGGGTGCGCCCCACGCCTCCAGCCAGCCGCCGTGCAGCCGGGCGTCCTCCAGGCTGATCGACAGGCCCAGGCCGGTCCCGCCGGTCTGCCGGGCCCGGGACGGGTCGGCCCGCCAGAAGCGGTTGAAGACCAGCTTCTCCTCGCCCGGCTTGAGCCCGACGCCGTGGTCGCGCACGGTGACCGCGACGGCGGTCTGGTCGACGCCCAGGGTGATCACCACCGGTTTGGCCTCGCCGTGCTCGACGGCGTTGCCGACCAGGTTGCGCAGCACCCGCTCGACCCGGCGCGGGTCCACCTCGGCGATCACCGGGGTCGTCGGCACGGCCAGCTCGATGGTGACGCCGACGCGTTCGGCCAGCCCGGCGAGGCGGTCGGCGACCCGGTGCACCACCGGCACCAGGTCGGTCGGCTCGGAGTCGAGCATGGCGAAGCCGGCGTCGAAGCGGCTGATCTCCAGCAGGTCGGTGAGCAGCTCCTCGAACCGGTCCAGCTCCGCCTGGAGCAGCTCGGCGCTGCGGGCCACCGCCGGGTCGAACTCGTCGCGCTCGGCGAAGATCAGGTCGGCGGCCATCCGGACGGTGGTCAGTGGGGTACGCAGCTCGTGCGAGACGTCGGAGGTGAACCGGCGCTGGAGGCGGGACATCTCCTCCAGCCGCAGGATCTGCCGTTGCAGGTTGGTCGCCATCTGGTTGAAGGAGGCGGCGAGCAGGGCGAGGTCGTCCTCGCCGTTGACCACCATCCGCTGGTCGAGCAGGCCGGCGGAGAGCCGCTGGGCGGTCCGCGCGGCCACCCGGACCGGGGTCACCACCAGCCGGGTGACCAGGGCGGCGAGCAGGCCGAGCAGCAGCACCAGGGCCACCCCGGTGGCCAGTACGGTGGCCCGGGCGTCGGCGGCGGTGGCGTCCTGCCGGTGGAGCGGTACGAGGTAGTACAGCTCCAGCTGGCCGAAGCGGGTCGGCACCGGGGAACCGTAGACCAGGTATTTCGTCTGCTCGCCGGTGAGCCGGCCGGTGCGGATCTGGTGGGCCACCTTGCCGTCGGCGACGGCGGCCCGCAGCTCCCGGCTGACCAGTGGCCGGACGTCCATCGCCGGGGAGGTGCGGGTCTCGATGATGCCGGCGTAGTTGTCGGCGGTGATCGCCACCACGACCCCGCTGGTCTGCTGCGGGTCGCCTCCGGCCAGGTAGTTCACCGTGCCCTCGATGGTGTCCTGGAGCTGCGCCTCCTGCGGCTGGCTGTAGAGGTTGAACTGCTTGGCCGAGTAGTCGCTGCCGTTGCGCAGCCGCAGCAGCACGTCGGTCTCGGCGTTGTCGAGCAGGATGCTGGTGATCTTGTCGGCGATCAGGTAGGCGAAGCCGCCGACCAGCAGGCTGGACACCACCAACGTGATGGTCACCACCCGGACCTGCAACGACCGCCGCCAGGTCTGCCGCAGGCCGGCGGTCACCCGCAGGCAGCGGCCCACCAGCGCACGGCCCAACGCCCGCGCGGCGGGACGCCAGCCGGCGGTGTGCTCGGGGGTGGGGTTCGGTGTGCTGGTCACGGTGCAGACCAGGCTATCCGGTACCCGCCTTGTAGCCCACGCCCCGCACGGTCAGGATGATTTCCGGCCGTTCCGGGTCCGGCTCGATCTTGGCGCGCAGCCGCTGCACGTGCACGTTGACCAGCCGGGTGTCCGCCGCGTGCCGGTAGCCCCAGACCTGCTCCAGCAGCACCTCCCGGGTGAACACCTGACGTGGCTTGCGGGCCAGCGCGACCAGCAGATCGAACTCCAGCGGCGTCAGTTTCACCTCCTCGCCGTCCCGGCTGACGGTGTGCGCCGGCACGTCGATGGTGATCTGGTTGCCGGGCGGGCCGATGGTCAGCATCTCCGGGGCCACGTCCTCGCCCCGGCGCAGCCGGGCCCGCATCCGGGCCACCAGTTCCTTGGGCTTGAACGGCTTGACCACGTAGTCGTCGGCGCCGGACTCCAAGCCGAGCACCACGTCGACGGTGTCGCTCTTGGCGGTCAGCATGACGATCGGCACCCCCGACTCGCCACGGATCGCCCGCGCCACGTCGATACCGCTCATTCCGGGCAACATCAGGTCGAGCAACACGATATCGGGTCGACTGTCCCGGAACGCGGCCAACGCCCGTTCCCCGTCGGCGACGAAGGAGGGCAGGAAACCCTCGCTGCGCAGGACGATGCCGAGCATCTCGGCGAGCGCGGGGTCGTCGTCGACCACCAGTACCCGGGCTCTCATGGGGTTTATGTTTCCATCCCCGTTCAGTTGGTGGGATCGCGTCTGGATGGCACGGTACTGCCGGAAGAGGGCTCACCGCACGTCCCACGCGCGATATCTCCCCCGATGGCCGCATCGGTGGGCCCGCACGGCGGGTCCACCCGTCCGGTCAGGCCGTGTCACCATGATCCCCGGGCAGGTCGCCGCCCGCCAGCCACCATCCGCAGGAGTACGCGTGCCCGACGTCGGCCCGACCGCCGTGCTCCCCCGACGTCCGCTCACCGTCGGTGAACTGCTCGACTCCGCCGTACTGCTGTTGCGGGCCCAGGGGCGGGTGCTGATCCCGCTGGGCGTCCTGCTCGCCGCCGGTGAGCAACTGCTGCTGTACCCGCTGCGTCGGCTCGCCGAGGCCGTACCCCCGGTGTGGTGGAGCGAAAGCGGGTCGTTTCCGCTGTGGTGGCAACTACTCGCGGTGGGTGCCGCCGGTGAGGCGGTGAGCGTCCTGCTGCTGGGCAACCCGGCCGCGCGGGCGGCCGGCGCGGCGCTGCTCGGCCGCCGGGCCGGCGTGGGGGAACTCCTCCGGCCGGCGGGGGCCCGCTGGGGCGTCACCCTGCTGCTCGCCCCGGCGGTCGGCCTGCTGATGCTGGTCACGGCGCTGCTCGGCCCGGCCTGGCTGGTCGGCTGGGGCCTGCTCGGCTCGGTCGCCGCGGCGGTGGCGCTGGACCGGGTGCCCGGACTGTCGGCGGTGCCCCGGGCGGTCCGCCTCGCGGTGCGCGGTCGGGCCGCCGCCGTCCGGCTGCTCGGCTACCTCGGCTGGTGGGTGCTGCGGGTCGGTCTCGCCCTCGGGCTCTTCTTCGGCGTCGAGTCGCTGCACCTGGTCGACCTGACCGACCCCGCCGTACGCACCACCGCCGCGATGATCGCCTGGGGCGCGGTGAACAGCGTCGCCTACCCCGCCCTGGCCTGCCTGGACGCGGTGAACCACCTGGACACCCGGATGCGCACCGAGGGGCTGGACATCCAGCTCGCGCGTACCCCCGCCGGGCTCGTGGCGGCCGGCCTGCCGGCGGTCGACCGGTGAGCCGGTGGTGGACGGAGGCCGTCGCCGCGCTCGGCGACGTCCTGCCGCTGCCGCTGGCGGCGCTGCTGCTGGTGCTGGTCGCCGGGCTGACCGCGCTCGCCTGGTACCACTTCCCGGCCTGGGTGCCCCGCCGGCTGCCCCGCTGGCGACTGCCCCGCTGGCGACTGCCCCGGCTGAGGCTGCCCCGCTGGCGGCGACGCCGGGCGGACCGGCCGGCCGGCGGCCCGACCGCTGCCACCCTGCCCCGCCCGCGCACCGGCGACGACGCCCTTCCCGCCGGCCCCGGGCGCTCGCTGGCCGACCGGCTGGCCGCCGAGGGCCGGTACGCCGAAGCCGTCCGGGAACGGCTGCGCGACATGGTCCGCCGGCTGGTCGCCGTCGGTGCGGTCGCCCCCCGCCCGGGGATGACCGTCACCGAGTTGACCGACGCGGCAGCCCACGCCCGACCCCCGGTCGACCCGCCGCTGCGCGCCGCCGGGGCCATCTTCACCGAGCTGTGGTACGCCCAACGCCCGGCCGCCGCCGGCCACGACCGACGGATGCGGGAACTCGCCGACGAGCTGGACCGGGCGCTCGCCGCCCCACCGCCGGACGGCGGCACCCGGTGACCCGGCCCCACACCGCCCGACGGCGGCGGCACCGGGTGATCGTCCCGTTGGCGCTGGCCGCCGCCCTGATCGCCGGCACGGTCGGTGCCCACGCGCTGGACCAGCCGGACCCGACCGATCCCGGTTTCCTCTCCCCGGTCGCCACCGACGACGACGGTGGCAGCCGTCTCGCCGACGCGCTGCGCGCCCGGGGCGTCACCGTCCAACGGGAGACCGGCCTGCTGCCCGCGCTGCTCGACCTCGACAACGGCCCGGCCACCCTCTTCGTCCCGGCGCCGCAACTGCTGCACCCGGACACCCTCGGCGCGCTGGGCGAGCTGCCGGCCGGACGTCGGCTGCTCCTCGTCGACCCGTCCCGCCGGGTGCTGGAGTCCGCCGGCCTGCCGCTGGTGCCGACCGAACGCCGGTGGGCCACCCGGGCGGTCGGACCGGACACCGACGGCCGGCCCTGCCCGCTGCCCGAGGCCACCCGGGCCGGGGTCGCCGCCGCCCAGCTCCAGCGGTACGCCGCCGCACCCGGCGCACCGGTCGCCCTCGACCGCTGCTACTCCGCCGGCCTGGTCCGGCTGCCCGGCCGGGCCGAGCTGATGGTGATCGGGGCCAGTGACCCGTTCCGCAACGACCGGATCGCCGAACAGGGTAACGAGGCGCTCGGCACCGGCCTGCTCGGCGTCCACGGCCGGGTGGTGTGGCTGGACCTGGACGGCCCGGCGCCCGCCCCCACCTTCGGCCGTACCGGTGGCAGCGGAGAGCCCGCCTGGTCGCCCACCCCCGGCGGTGCCACGGAGTACGACGGCGGCGGCACCGGCACCGGCGAGGGCGAGGGGCGGCCGGGTGGTCCCGGCACCTCCACCGGTGACGGGTCGGACGACTCCCCCGACTCGGCCGGTCCACCACCGCCGGACGACCATCCGCTGCTGGACGCCTTCCCACCCTGGTTCTGGGCGCTGCTGATCCAGCTCGCCCTGGTCGCCCTGCTGATCGTGCTCTGGCGGGCCCGCCGGCTCGGCCCCCCGGTCACCGAACCGCTGCCGGTCGAGGTCCGCGCCGCCGAGACCGTCCTCGGCCGGGCCCGGCTCTACCGGCGGGCCCGCGCCCGGGGCCCGACCGCCGCGACCCTGCGTACCGCCGCGTTGGGCCGGTTGCGCGGCCGGCTCGACCTGCCCGCGACCCTCGCGCCGGCGGAGTTGGCCGTCCGGGTGGCCGGGCGGACCGGTGACGACCCGGAGCAGATCCGCGAGCTGCTGTACGGCGCGGCACCCGAGACCGACGCCGCACTGCTGGAGCTGGCCCGGTCGCTGGACCGGCTGACCCGTACCGTGGCGGCAGCCCCCGGCCGTCCGACCGAAGGAGACCCCCGGTGACCCGACCCGCCACCACCGTCGAGCCCACGGCCGGCCCGGACGACGCCCGGGCCGCCCTGCACCGGCTGCGCACCGAGGTGGCCAAGGCGGTCGTCGGCCAGGACGCCGTGGTCACCGGCCTGGTGATCGCGCTGCTCTGCCGGGGCCACGTCCTGTTGGAAGGCGTGCCCGGGGTGGCCAAGACGCTGCTGGTCCGTACCCTCGCCACCGCCCTCGACCTGGACTCCAAGCGGGTCCAGTTCACCCCCGACCTGATGCCCGGTGACGTCACCGGTTCGCTGATCTTCGACCCGCGCACCGCCGCGTTCACCTTCCGGGAGGGGCCGGTCTTCACCAACCTGCTGCTCGCCGACGAAATCAACCGGACGCCGCCGAAGACCCAGTCGGCGCTGCTGGAGGTGATGGAGGAACGTCAGGTGTCGGTCGAGGGGGCCCGCCGGCCGCTGCCGGACCCGTTCATCGTGGCCGCCACCCAGAACCCCGTCGAGTACGAGGGCACCTACCCGCTGCCCGAGGCACAACTGGACCGGTTCCTGCTCAAGCTGACCGTGCCGCTGCCCAACCGGGACGAGGAACTGGGCGTGCTGCGCGCCCACCACGCCGGCTTCGACCCGCGTGACCTCGGCGCGGCCGGCGTACGACCGGTGGCCGGTGCCGCCGACCTGGCCGCCGCCCGGGAGGCGGTCGGCCGGGTGCACGTGGCCGAGCCGGTCCTCGGCTACATCGTGGACCTGTGCCGGGCCACCCGGACCGCCCCGGCGCTGGAGCTGGGCGCGTCACCCCGGGGCGCGACCGGGCTGCTCAGCACGGCGAAGGCG
This sequence comes from Micromonospora matsumotoense, assembly GCF_900091525.1. Taxonomy (GTDB): domain Bacteria; phylum Actinomycetota; class Actinomycetes; order Mycobacteriales; family Micromonosporaceae; genus Micromonospora; species Micromonospora matsumotoensis. Next base: position 190,294 of record NZ_FMCU01000010.1, on the reverse strand, counting down.
TGGGCCTGGCTGGCCGGCCGGGACCATGTCACCCCCGACGACGTGAAGGCCACCGCCCGCCCGACGTTGCGGCACCGGCTGCGGCTGCGCCCCGAGGTGGAGTTGGAGGGGGTGGGGGTCGACATGGTGCTCGACACGGTGCTGGCCACCGTGCCGACCCCGCGATGACCTGGCGGGCGGCCGTTCTGCTGCTGGTGGGCGTGCCCACCCTGGCGTTCTGGCCGGACCCGTTGGGCGGGGTGGCCGTGATGACCGGCGCGGTGCTGCTGCTGACCGCCGTGGACTGGGCGCTCGCCGCCCCGCTGCACGGGATCACCATCGACCGCGAAGGTGACCGGGCCGTCCGGCTGGGCCACCGCGCGACCGTCGCGTTGCGCCTGACCAACACCTCCGGCCGTACGCTGCACGCCCAGGTGCGCGACGGGTGGGTGCCGTCCGCCGGGGCCCGTCCGGACGTACCGCCGGACCGGGTGTCCCGGGTCGGACCCGGCGGGGTGCTGGTGCTGCCCAACCGGCTCACCCCCACCCGGCGCGGCGACCGGCCGGCGGTGACGGTGACGGTCCGCTCGCTCGGGCCGCTCGGGTTGGCGTTCCGGCAGCGGGCCGGCCGGCCGGCCACCCCCGGCTGGACGCTGCGCGTGCTGCCCCGGTTCGACTCCCGGCGACACCTGCCGGAGAAGCTGTCCCGGCTGCGGGTCATCGACGGCACCCAGGTCACCCGGGGGCGGGGCCAGGGCACCGAGTTCGACACCCTGCGCGAGTACGTGGTCGGCGACGACGTCCGGTCGATCGACTGGCGGGCCAGCGCCCGCCGCTCGGACGTGCTGGTCCGCACCTGGCGGCCGGAGCGCGACCGTCGGCTGGTCTGTGTGCTGGACACCGGCCGCACCTCGGCGGTACGCGTCGGCAACGAGCCCCGGCTGGACACCGCCATCGACGCCGCGCTGCTGCTGACCGCGCTGGCCTCCCGGGCCGGCGACCGGGTCGACCTGCTCGCCGCCGACGCCGAGATCCGGGCCACGGTCACCGGCAGCGGCCAGCCCGCCCTGCTCCACCGGCTGGTGAACGCGCTCGCACCCCTGCATCCGGCGCTGGTGGAGACCGACTTCGCGCTGATCGTCGCGGAGATCCTGCGGCGGCACCGGCGACGCAGCCTGGTGGTGCTCCTCACCGCCCTGGAGGCGGGCGCGCTCGCCGAGGGCCTGCTGCCGGTGCTGCCCCGGCTGGCCGCCCGGCACCGGGTGATCGTGGCGGCCGTGCACGACCCGGTGCTCACCGCGCTGACCACCGCCCCGCCGGTACGCCACGAGGACGCCTACGCCGCCGCGGCCGGCTGGCGGGCGCTCGCCGAGCGGGACCGGGTCCGCGCCGCCCTCGGCCGGTACGGGGTGACCGTGGTGGACGCCCCGGCGGACCGCCTCGCCCCGGCCCTGGCCGACGCCTACCTACGCCTCAAGGCCCTCGGCCAACTCTGAGCCGGGGGCGATCAGTGCGGGCGGTGGGTGGGGTGCCAGGCGCGGGCCGGGTCGGTGGAGGGCCAGAGTTCGGCCAGCCAGGGGTCGGCGCGCTCGGCCGGTGCGCGCTCGACGGCGACCGCCCGGCGACCGAGCAGCACCACGTACGCCAGGAAACCCAGCCACACCGTCGCGCCGAGGCCGACCCGCAGCGCCACCGGCACCGGTGACGGGGTGACGAACGCCTCCAGCAGCGCGGAGACCGCGAAGAGCCCGACCAGGCCCACGGCGACCAGGATCGCCGACCGGCCCGCCTCGGCGACCGACCGGCCCCGGCCCAGGTGCTCGGGCGGTGAGATCCACGCCCAGGCGGTCCGCAGCCCCACCCCGGCCGCGACGAAGACCCCGGTCAGCTCCAGCAGCCCGTGCGGGGTGATCAGTCCGAAGAAGACGTCGGCCCGGTCGTAGGAGACCATCACCCCGCCCACCACACCGACGTTCAGCGCGTTCTGCCACAGCAGATAGAACACCGGCACGACGAGCACCCCGGACGCCAGGCACTGGGCGGCGATCCAGGCGTTGTGGGTCCACAGGTGGAAGGCGAACGTCGGGGCGGAGAACTCGGTGTAGTAGCCGGCGAAGCCGGAGTCGACCAGGTCGGCGGCGGCGTCCGGGCCGATGAACGCGGCAGCGGTGCCCGGGTTGCCCGCGACGTACCAGATGAGGAAGCCGCTGAGCATGCTGAACCCGGTGGCCACCGCACACCACCACGGCCAGGCCCGGTAGACCGCGCCGGGGAACCCGACGACGACGAACCGCCCGAGGGCTGCCCAGGACGGCCGACGGCGGCCGGTGATCCGGGCGCGGGCCCGCAGCACCAGTTGGGAGAGCCGGCTGACCAGGGCCGGATCGGGCGCCCGGCTGCGCAGCGCCGACAGGTGGGTGGCGGTGCGCTGGTAAAGGACGATCATCTCGTCGATCTCGTCGGCGTCGAGCCGGCGGCGGTCGCAGAACAGCTCCAGCCGCCGCCACTCGTGGCTGTGCTCGGCGACGTACGCGTCGAGATCCACTGGTCCTCCCCCGTCGGCGCGCCCATAGTGTTCACTGTCCGGGTGAGAGCGCAACCACCGGTGCCGGCCAGCGGCGGACCGGCCGGCCCGGCGGACACCGCAGCCGGCGGCCGCTGGGCGGACGCCGGGCTGGTCAGCGGCGAGGCCGTCGAGCTGGACGTACGGGCGGCACGGCTCGGCTCCCGGGTGCTGGCGCTCCTGATCGACATCGTCGGTCAACTGCTCTGCGCGGCGCTGTTGGCGCTGACGCTGACCCCGGTGGTGCTGATCCTGCTGCCCGATCCGGTGGTGGACCGGGCCTTCACCGGGGCGTTGGAGACGCTCGGCCTGGTGCTGGTGCTGGTCGGCTATCCGGTGGCCTGGGAACGCCTCAACCACGGCCGGACGCCCGGCAAGCTCGCGGTGGGCCTGCGGGTGGTCAGCGCCGACGGCGGCCCGGTGGAGCTGCGCCAGTCGCTGACCCGGGCGCTGGTGGGGGTGGCCGTGGAGTGGCCGGGACTGGTGCTGCCGCTGCTGAGCTGGGTGGCCGGGGCCACCGTGATGCTCACCGACCCGCGCGGCCGACGGCTGGGCGACCTGGTGGCCGGCACCATGGTGGTGCACACCCGGACGACGCAGACCTGGCGACCGGCCCCACGGATCATTCCGCCGTTGGCCGGCTGGGCGGTCACCCTGGACCTGACCAGGCTCGACGACGCGCTGGCCCTGGCGGTCCGGCAGTACCTGACCCGGGCCCAGCAGATCATCGAGCCGTACCGGACGAGGTTGGCCCGGGAGTTGTGGCGCGAGGTGGCGACGGTGACCGCCCCGACGCCGCCGCCCGGCGTACCGGAGCCGTTGCTGCTGGCGGCGGTGCTGGCGGAACGGAACCGGCGCGGCACGCTGCGGCTGCGCCGCAACCGGGCGTTCACCGCCGCCCTCTGGCCCGACCCGGCTCCGGTCGGCCCCGCCGCCGTCGCACCGCCGAGCCCCGCCACCCCGCCGGCCCCGGCCGGGCCGGCGCTCCGGTCCGCGTCGCCGGAGGGCGCCGGCTCGTCGCTCAGCTGAACAGGGCGCGACCCCACCAGTCGGCGGCGTCGCGGACCCCGGGCGGGCAGGCGAAGAGGCCGCTGGAGACGTGCCGCAGGTATTCGTTCATCGCGTCGTTGCGGGCCAACTGGGTCTGGATCGGCACGAACTGCCGGCGCGGGTCCCGCTGGTAGGCCATGAAGAACAGTCCGGCGTCGAGCCGGCCCAGCCCGTCCGACCCGTCGACGTAGTTGTAGCCGCGACGCAGCAGCCGGGCGCCGTTGTTCTGGTCGGGGTGGGCGAGCCGCACGTGCGAGTCCCCGGCGATCACGGGCTGTCCGTCGTCGCCTTTGGCGGCGAAGTCCGGCTCGTCGAACTCCTCCCGGCGGCCCAGCGGCGCACCGCTGCCCTTGGTCCGGCCGACGATCTGTTCCTGCTCGACCAGCGAACTGCGGTCCCAGGTCTCGATCTGCATCCGGATCTTGCGGGTGACCAGGTAGGACCCGCCGGTCAGCCAGTCCGTACCGTCGTCCGGCTGGGCCCAGAGCTGCTCGCGCAGCAGCCCGGCGTCCTCGGCCTTGAGATTGGCGGTGCCGTCCTTGAAACCGAAGAGGTTACGCGGGGTCGCCTGGTCCCGGGACGTCGACGAGGTACGCCCGAAGCCGAGCTGCGACCAGCGGACGCTCACCACTCCCATCCCGATGCGGGCCAGGTTGCGGATGGCGTGCACCGCCACCTGCGGGTCGTTGGCGCACGCCTGCACGCACAGGTCACCACCGGAGATCTCCGGGCGCAACGCGTCCCCGGCGAAGTGCGGCAGGTCGGCCAGCGCGGCGGGCCGGCGGCCGGCAATGCCGAACCGGTCCCGGCCCTGCGCGTCGCGGAACAGCGTCGCGCCGAAGCCGACGGTCAGGGTGAGCTGCGACGGGGGCAGGCCCAACGCCTCGCCGGTGTCGTCCGGCGGGGCCTCCGGCATGCCGCCGACGGCGCCGATCACCCCGGCGTCCTTCCCGCCGGTCATCCGGGCGGCGGCGGCCGTCCACTCCTGGAGCATCGCGACCAGCCGGTCCCGATCCTTGGTGATCACGTCGAAGGCGACGAAGTGCAGCCGGTCCTGGGCCGGGGTGGTGATCCCGGCCTGGTGTTCACCGTGGAACGGCACCGCCCCGGCGGCCCCGTCGTACGCGGCGGCGCGGTCGCCGTCGCGGGTCAGCGCGCCCGCTCCGGCGGCCACCCCGGCGACCCCGGCGACCCCGACCCCGGCGAGGGTGATCGCCCGCCGTCGGGACAGCCGGCGTCGACCCCGGCCGGCGGTGCTGTTCTGCTCGCTCATCGACTCTCCTGGGAGGGACCGACCGCCCCGGGGCGGCGACCGTACTGAGCCGCCGTCACCGGGCGACGGCGGCGGCGACCTTGCTGACCGGCTCGGCGAGGGCGTTGATGCTGTCCGACAGTTCCTTGAGCTCGGCCTTGCTCAGCTGCGTGTGCAGCTTCCAGCCGTCGCCGGCCCGGTGCTTGCCGAGGGCCGCCTCCACGGCGGCGAACTCCTTGTCGAGCTGGGCGACCAGCTCGGGGGCGCGCTGCTCCAGCGCGGGCCGCAGCGCGGCGACGGCGGCCTTGGAGCCCTCCAGATTGGCGTTGAAGTCCCAGAGGTCGGTGTGCGAGTACCGCTCCTCCTCGCCAGTGATCTTGCCGCTGGCCACCTCGTCGAGCAGGGCCTTGGCCCCGTTGGCGAGCTGGAGCGGGGTGAGCTTCTCGGCGTTGGCCCGCGCCACGATCTCCTTGACGTCGACCAGCAGCCGGTCGGCGATCGGGCCGTCCTTGCTGATGTCCCCGGTGGTCCAGAGGTCCTTCTCGATCCGGTGGAAGCCGGTGAACTCCATGCCCTCCTCGATGACCTCCTCCCGACCGTCGATCTTGGGGTCGAGGTCGCCGAAGCTCTCCGCGACCGGCTCGATCCGCTCCCAGTAGGTGCGGGCCACCGGGTACAGCGCCTTGGCCTTGGGCACGTCGCCGGCCTTGACCGCGGTGACGAACTCCTCGGTCTTGGTGAGCAGGGCGGCGGTCTGGCTGGTCACGTACCGCTGGTAGCTGGCGGTGGCCTCGGTCAGCGCGGCGTCCGGGGCGACGGTCGCGGCGGTGCCGCTGACCTTCAGCGCGCCCCGGATGCCCCGGCCGCTCATCCCCGGCTTGCAGGCCGTCTCGTACGTCCCCGCGGGCAACTCCACCCGCAGCTCCCGGCTGAGACCCGGGGCGATGTTCTCCACCTCGCCCATCACCCGGTCACCCGCGGCGTAGACGTAGAACTCGGTGACCTTGCTGCCGGAGTTGGTCACCGTGAACGTCGCCTGGCCGGCGTCGAGGTCGGCGACGTCGACCTCGCACACGCTGTCCGTGGCCTTCACCTTGACCGTGTGGCCGGAGCCGGCGTCCTGCCGCTCGGCCTTGCCACCGCAGGCGGTGACACCGGTGACGGCCAGCGCGCCGACGGCGGCAAGCGCCAGGAAACGGGTGGTACGCATCTTTGCTTGTCTCCTCGGAAGGGCGGTGATCAGACGCGCCGCGACACGGCCGGCGGTGCGGCGGTGGCGTGGCCGTCGGCGGTGGGTGCCGGGACGGGAACGTCGGCGGTGGGGGTCGGCGCGGACTTCGCGGGGGCCGACGGCCGGCGCAGGAACAGCACCAGCACCGGTACGGCGTACGCGACCCAGGCGACCATCTCCAGCACGCTCGGCGCGGCGGTGATGTTGAACATGCCGGCGAGCAGGGCGGCGTACCAGGTGTTGGGGTCGAGCACGCCGGTGATGTCGAAGGCCAGGTCGTTGAGGCCGGGCAACACCCCGGCCTCCTGGAAGTCGTGCACGCCGTACTTGAGGATGCCGGCGGCGACCAGGATCAGCAGCGCGCCGGTCCAGGTGAAGAACGTCGACAGGTTGATCCGCAGGGCGCTGCGGTAGAGCAGGAAACCGATCCCGACGGCGGTGACGATGCCGCCGATCAGGGCCAACAGCGGCCCGGAGCCGGTGCCACCGGTCGCGCTCTGCGCCGCCGAGTAGAAGATCAGGGCGGTCTCCAGACCCTCCCGGATCACCGCGAGGAAGGCCATCCCGGCCACCGCGAGCGAGCCGACGGCGAGCGCCTCGCCGAGTTTGCCGCGCAACTCACCGGCGATCGTCCGGGCGGCCCGGCGCATCCAGAAGATCATCCAGGTCACGAAGACCACGGCGGCGACCGAGGTGACCGCCTCGAACAGCTCCCGGTCCTCGGAGCGGGCCAGCAGCGAGGTCGAGGTGTACTCGATGAGCCAACCGAACAGGACCGAGAGCGCCACGGCGAGCCCGACCCCGGCCCACACCTGGGGCAGCCGGTCGTGGCGCTGCGACTTGACCAGGAAGGCGACCAGGATGCTGACGACGAGCGTCGCCTCCAGGCCCTCCCGCAGGCCGATCAGGTACGTGGCGAACATCGGTGCTCCGTGTCGTGGTCAGGCCTGCCTCAGTTTACTTAGGGCAGCCATACCTTCCTCCTGATCCAGGGTCCCGTCAAGTCGTTCATGACCGGGTTCACCCTGGTCGGAAGGGTCGGGCGGACCCGCTGGCCGGGGGGTGCCCACCAGCCGTCCGACGTGGCAAAATCCGACGTACCCCAGGACAGGACGGCCCGTGCCCGACACGCCCCGCACCCCCACCCTCCGCCCCGCGCGCCGCCCACCACCAGGGGCTTCCGACCCCCGTGCGCCCCGCCCCCGTCGGCCGGGGCGGCACCGGTGAGGGGCTTCGGCCCGTGGCTGGGCGTACTCGCGCTGGTGATCATCCTCAACGCGCTCCGGCTGCGCCCACTGGCCGTGGTGGTCTCCCTCGTCTGGCTCGCCTGGTGCGTGTGGACCTGGGTCCGTCCGACCCGCCGCAGACCCGACGCACCCTGACCCCGACGCACCTGACCCGGCACGAGGGAGGGGGCCGACCATGTCGCGGTCGACCCCCTCCCTCGTCAGGCGCGGTGCTCAGTAGCGGTAGTGCTCCGGCTTGAACGGGCCCTCCGTGGAGACGCCGAGGTAGGCGGCCTGCTCCTTGGTCAGCTCGGTCAGCCGGACGCCGAGCGCACCCAGGTGCAGCCGGGCGACCTTCTCGTCCAGGTGCTTGGGCAGCACGTAGACGCCGGTCGGGTACTCGTCGGTCTTGGTGAACAGCTCGATCTGCGCGATCGTCTGGTTGGCGAACGAGTTCGACATCACGAAGCTCGGGTGACCGGTGGCGTTGCCCAGGTTCAGCAGGCGGCCCTCGGAGAGCACGATGATGGCGTGGCCGTCGTCGAAGCGCCACACGTCGACCTGCGGCTTGATGTTCTCCCGGGTGACGTCCGAGCGCTTCATCAGGCCGGCCATGTCGATCTCGTTGTCGAAGTGGCCGATGTTGCCCACGATGGCCTGGTGCTTCATCCGGGCCATGTGCTCGTTGGTGATGACGTCGAAGCAGCCGGTCGCGGTGATGAAGATGTCGGCCTGCTCGACCACGTCCTCCAGGGTGGCGACCTGGTAGCCGTCCATCGCCGCCTGGAGGGCGCAGATCGGGTCGACCTCGGTCACCACGACCCGGGCGCCCTGGCCGCGCAGCGACTCGGCGCAGCCCTTGCCCACGTCGCCGTAGCCGAGCACGACGGCCATCTTGCCGCCGATCAGCACGTCGGTCGCCCGGTTGATGCCGTCGATCAGCGAGTGCCGGCAGCCGTACTTGTTGTCGAACTTGCTCTTGGTCACCGAGTCGTTGACGTTGATGGCCGGGAAGAGCAGGGTGCCGGCCCGGTGCATCTCGTAGAGCCGGTGCACCCCGGTGGTGGTCTCCTCGGTGACGCCCTTGATGCCGGCGGCGATCCGGGTCCAGCGCTGGTTGTCCTCGGCGAGGCTGCGGTGCAGCACCTGGAGGATGACCGCGAACTCCTCGGAGTCGGCGGACTCGACCGCCGGAACGACCCCGGCCTTCTCGAACTCGACGCCTTTGTGGACCAGCAGGGTGGCGTCACCGCCGTCGTCGAGGATCATGTTCGGGCCCTGCCCGTCCGGCCAGGCGAGCACCTGCTCGGTGCACCACCAGTACTCCTCCAGGCTCTCGCCCTTCCAGGCGTAGACCGGGACGCCGGCCGGCGCCTCGGGGGTGCCCTCGGCCCCGACCACGATCGCCGCGGCGGCGTGGTCCTGGGTGGAGAAGATGTTGCAGGACGCCCACCGGACCTGTGCGCCGAGGGCGACCAGCGTCTCGATCAGGACGGCGGTCTGGATGGTCATGTGCAGCGAACCGGTGATCCGGGCGCCGGCGAGCGGCTGGGCGTCGGCGAATTCACGGCGGATCGCCATCAGGCCGGGCATCTCGTGCTCGGCGAGGCGGATCTCCTTGCGCCCGAACTCGGCGAGCGACAGATCCGCCACCTTGTAGTCGCCCTCGGCGAGGGCGCTCGGCCGGGCGTCGCTGGATGACGCCGGGAGGGTGCTGGTCATGAAGGCTCCTGTCGAACGATGGCTGCGCAGCCATCCACCTTACGCGCGCCCCCTCGCGTCGCGCTGGGGGCCGTCTGGAACAGCACACGGGGCGGTCGGCGCTGGACGAAACCTCCGCCCACCTGCCGGCCGCCCCGTGCATCCCCCCGGTTTGGTTTCCCCCGCGCGCCGCCGGACCTTTCGTCGCGACAACGCTGCGTACACATAGGGTTACATTGCGCCACGACATAGTCAAGCAAATCGGGAAAGTCCGACTTGTGGCGTGCCGTGATCCCCGCCAACAGAGCTGCGGGCGGTGGGAAGTCCGCCCGTCCGGGTCTTCAGATGCCGCAGCTGGCGACGAATGCCGCACCCGTACCGGAAACGACCAGTGCCGCCGCGGCGGCCGTGCCCACGGCGGCCTGCCCCGGACCGAGCATCACCGCGCCGATCCCGTCGTCGACCGCGACCTTGCCGCTGTGGCAGAACACCACCCGGGGCCCGGGCAGCGGCAGCCGGACCTCCGGCCCGGCCGCCTCCACCGTCACCCGGTGCAGCGCGAAGTCGTCCACCGGCACCGGCCAACGGACCACCCCGGGTGCCACCGGACGAGCGACGATCACCGGATCGCCCAGCACCTCGAAGCACAACACCCGCAGCAACTCGTCGACGTCCACGTGCTTCGGGGTCAGTCCGCCGCGCAGCACGTTGTCACTGGCCGCCATGATCTCCACGCCGCAGCCCCGCAGGTAGGCGTGCAGGTTGCCGGCCGGCATCCAGATCGCCTCCCCCGGAGTCAACCGGACGTGATGCAGCAGCAGCGCCACCAGCACCCCCGGGTCGGCCGGGTAGCGGACGGCCAACTCCCGGGCCAACTCCGCGTCCGGCCCGGCCACGTCCGCGGTGCGCACCGCCTCGATCAGCCCGGCGCGGTCCCCGTCCGGCCAGGTCAGCAGCGTCCGTACGGCCTCCCGCAACCCCGCCGGACCGGCCCGCAGCGCCGCCACCACCGGCGACAACTCCGGTACGCCGAAACCGGCCACCGCCGTCGCCGACACCCCCGGATCACGGAACCCGCAGAGCGCGTCGAACGGCGTCAACGCGACCAGCAACTCCGGCTTGTGGTACGGATCGACATAGTTACGCGGCCCCTGCACCCGACCCGTCCCCACAGCGGCCTGGGCCGCCCCGACGACACTCGCCGCCGCAGCCTCGGCCGGCGACCCGACCCGGGCCTGTGCGGCCGGCAGATCGACCGGGACCTGTGCGGCCGGCAGATCGACCAGGGCCTGCTCGGCCGCGTATCCGGCCTGGGCCTGCTCGGCGTCCGGGTGGGCCTGGAGACTCAGCGGGGCGTCCGCGGCGAGCACCTTCAGCAGGAACGGCAGTCGGGTGCCGAACCGGTCGACCACCTGGTCGCCGAGCCAGTGGTCCGGCTCGGCGACCAGCAGGTCGGTCAGGCTCATCCGCTCGCCGGCCCGGTCGACCGTGGCCGGGCCGCCCGGGTGGGCGCCCAGCCACAACTCCGCCTCCGGGCCGGCGCTGGGCACCGGTCGCCCCTGCAACTCGGCGATCGCCGAGCGGGACCCCCAGGCGTAGTCGCGGATCGACCCGTACAGCAGCTCCACGCTCAGCCCCCGGCCCGCCCGGCCACCTCACCCGACTCGCTCGGCGACGGCGCGGCGGCGGTCGGCGCGGCCGTGCCGGTGCCGGCCCGCTCGGCGGCGACGCTGTAGATGTCCGGCTCCAGGTAGATGACCCGGGCGATCGGCACGGCCGCCCGGATCCGCGCCTCGACAGTGTTGATCCCCCTGGCCAGTTCCTCGGCGCTCTCCCACGCCGGGACGCCGATCTTCGCGGCCACCATCAGCTCCTCCGGGCCGAGGTAGAGCGTCTTCATGTGGATGATCCGCTCGACCTCTGGGCCGGCGGTGACCGCCCGCTCGATGGTCGCCAGATCGGCCGGGTCGGCACCCTCACCGAGCAGCAGGCTCTTGGTCTCGATCGCCAGCACGATCGCGATGATCACCAGCAGCACGCCGATCATCGCGGTGCCGGCGGCGTCCCACATGCCGTTGCCGGTGATCAGCGTCAGCCCCACGCCGAACAGGGCCAGCACCAGCCCGACCAGTGCGCCGAAGTCCTCCAGCAGCACCACCGGCAGCTCCGGCGCCTTCGCCCGGCGGATGAAGTTCACCCAGGACTGGCTGCCCCGGGTGTGGTTCGACTCCTTGATCGCGGTGTGGAAGGAGAAGCTCTCCATCACGATGGCGGCCAGCAGCACCGTCACCGGCACCCACTGCCACGCGGTGATCGGGTGCGGATCGGCCGCCTTGTGCCACGCCTCGTAGAGCGCGAAGAGACCACCGAGGCTGAACAGCACGATCGACACGATGAACGCGTAGATGTAGCGCTCCCGGCCGTACCCGAAGGGGTGTTCCGGGGTCGCCGCCCGCTTGGCCCGCTTACCGCCGAGCAGCAGCAGCGCCTGGTTGCCCGAGTCGGCCACCGAGTGGATCGACTCCGCCAGCATCGACGACGAACTGGTCAGCAGGAACGCGATGAACTTGGTGATCGCGATGCCGACGTTCGCCAGCAGGGCGGCGATGATCGCCTTGGTCCCACCGTTCGCGCTCACGCCACCACCCCGCTACCCGACGCGACGACGCGAGACGCCGCGCCACCGAGGCCGATGGCTCGCCCGCCCACAGCGCGGTCCCTGCATACGTTCACGGGTTCGACAGCTCCTTCATCTCGGTGACGGCCGGAACGGCCATCGGGTCCAGCCCATGGGCCAGGGCCAGATAGATCGACGCGAAGTCGGGCACCGCGATGAGGGAGGCGAGCCGTTCCAGCGCGGAACCGCCCTCGGCGGTGACCACGTCACAGCGCACGCCGCGCCGCTCGGCGAGGGTCTGCACCGCGTCGGCGCGGCGTTCCTCGACGGCGAGCGGCTCGTCGGTGTCGTCGTCGGCGTTGAGGCCGCCGTCACGCAGCAGCACCAGCCGCAGCCGGGTCGGGTCGGGCTCGACCTCGTCCCCGTCGGCGAAGATGTCCCGCGTCGACTCCACCAGGCCGCCGAAGACGCCGTCGAGCAGGCCGACCCGGCCCCGGCCGGCCTCACCCAGCGCCCCGGTGACCACCGGGTAGCGGGCGTTGGCCGACAGCGTGTCGCCGAACCGGCGGGCCGCCACGGTGGCCAGCGGGGACGAGCCCCAGACGATCGGAATCGACCCGGCCAGCCCGAGGGCCAGCGACTTCGCCGGGTTGACGAAGGACTCGGCGGTCGACCGGCACCGGTCGGCGTCGGCGTCGAGCCGGGCCGCCGTCTCGGCCAGATCCGCCTCGTTGACCTTCACCAGGCCGAGCGTACGGGCGGCGAGCAGAACCGGCACGGTGAGCGCCCAGAGGCTGGCGCGGGCCGGGGCGCGGCGGGGCACCGGGATGAACGGGGCACGGGCCCGCTCGGCCACCGACTGCAACTGCGAGTCGGGCGCGCCGACCGCGACCAGTCGGGCCCCCCGGCGGTGCGCGGCCTCGGCGGCGCCCAACGCCTCCGGGCTGCGACCGGACGCGCTGACCGCGATCACCACGTCGGCCGCACCGACCCAGCCGGGCACCCCGGCGCTGCGGTGCGGGATGACCGGCACCGGGCAGCGCGGCCCGGCGACCGTGGCCAGCACGTCCCCGGTACGCCCGGCGGTGCCGATGCCGGCGATGACGACCGCCCGGGGGCGACCCTCGTCCTCCAGCAGTGCCAGGTTGGCCTCGGCGGCCAGCGCGGCGGACTCCCGCACCTGGGCCCCGGCGGAGGCGGTGAAGCGCAGCATCCCGCCCGGGTCGTGGTTGGCGACCGCCTCCGGGTCGTCCAGCATCGATTCGTCGGCCACCCGCCGGCCGCTGACGCCGGCCGTTCCCTCCATCACCGCTGCGCCTCCGGCCCGCCACGTGCCTCGTCCAGCAGCAGCACCGGCACGTCGTCACGCACCTCGAAGATGCGACCGCACTGCGTGCAGGTGAGGGTCTGGGCCTGAGCGTCGTAGTCCAGCGGTGCGTGGTGTGTGTCCGGGCAGGCGAGGATCTCGAGCAACTGCGGGTCCAGGGCCACGGCGCGGCTCCTTCCACGTGTGTGGTCTGTGCCGGTCGGCGGTGCCGACCGGCGCAGGGGATCTTATCGGCGAACCTGCTCCAGCACCTCGTCGCGCAGCGAGGTCATCCGCTCCTCGGTCGGGCCCTCCACGTTGAGTCGCAGCAGCGGCTCGGTGTTGGACGCGCGCAGGTTGAACCAGGCACCGTCGGGGAAACGCAGGGTGAGCCCGTCCAGCTCGTCCACCTCCGCCTGCGGGTACGCGGCCCGCACCTCGGCCACCCGGGCGGCCTGGTCGGTCACCGTGGAGTTGATCTCACCGGAGGCGACGTACCGCTCGTAGACGCTGGCCAGCAGGGACAGCGGCTGGGACTGCTCCCCCAGTGCGGCCAGGGTGTGCATGGCGGCGAGCATGCCGGTGTCGGCGAACCAGAAGTCCCGGAAGTAGTAGTGCGCGGAGTGCTCACCGCCGAAGATCGCGTTGGTGCGCGCCATCTCGGCCTTGATGAAGGAGTGGCCGACCCGGGCCACCACCGGCACGCCCCCGTGCTCCTTGATGATCTCCGGCACCGCGCGGGAGGTGATCAGATTGTGGATCACCGTGGAGCCGGGGTGCTTGGCCAGCTCGCGGGCGGCGACCAGGGCGGTGATCGCGGACGGGGAGACCGGCTCGCCCCGCTCGTCGATCACGAAGCAGCGGTCGGCGTCGCCGTCGAAGGCGAGGCCGAGGTCGGCGGAGTTCGCCACCACCGCGCGCTGGAGGTCCACCAGGTTCTTCGGGTCGAGCGGGTTCGCCTCGTGGTTCGGGAAGGTGCCGTCCAGCGCGAAGTAGAGGGGAACGATCTCCAGCGGCAGGGCCGGCAGCGCCGCGTCACCGAGCACACTCGGCACCGTGTAACCGCCCATCCCGTTGCCCGCGTCCACCACCACCTTGAGCGGGCGGATGGTCGACAGGTCGACCAGCTTGCGCAGGTGGGCCGCGTAGTCAGGGAGCAGGTCACGCCGGTCCACGGGGGCCGTCGGCGCGTTCGTGGGCCGGGTGCCGCCGTCGAGCAGCGCCTGGGCCCGGACCCGGATGTCGGAAAGGCCGCTGTCCTGGCCGATCGGGCGGGCGCCGGAGCGGCACATCTTGATGCCGTTGTACTGCGCCGGGTTGTGACTGGCGGTGAACATGGCCCCGGGCAGGCCCAGCGCGCCCGAGGCGTAGTAGAGCATGTCGGTGGAGGCCAGCCCCAGCTCGATCACGGCCCGTCCCTCGGCCCGGACGCCGGCGGCGAAGGCGGCGGCCAGCCCTGGGCCGGTGTCCCGCATGTCGTGCGCGATCAGCACGGCGTCGCCGGGCTCGTCGGCGGCGTTGAGCACCTGGGTGAGGGCGGCCCCCAGCGCCTCGGCGGCCCGCTCGTCCCACTGGTCGGGCACCGTCCCACGGACGTCGTACGCCTTCACGATCTGGGACAGGTCAGACACCGGTTTCAGCTCCTCGACAGGGGTCGTCAACGACCCTGAGCGTATCGGAGCGGTGGCGTCCGCCCCGTGCTAGCCGGGGAGCTGGGGCATGATCGTTGTCGACCCACCGCCCGTGGTGGGCGTCGAGGCGGGTCGTCCCTGGGCGGGCGGGACGGAGACGGGCCGCTCCGGGACGGGTGCAGCAGCCGGCGGAGCGGGTGCAGCAGCGGCCGGCAGAGCGGGTGCAGCGGCCGGCGGGACGGAGACGGGCCGCTGTGGGACGGGTACAGCAGCAGCCGGCGGAGCGGACGCGGGCCGCTCCGGGGCGGGCGGAGCGGAGACCGGCGGAGGCGGGACGGACGGAGCGGAGACCGGCGGCGCGGAGACCGGGTGATCCGGGGCGGCGGCCGGGCGGGCGCCGTACACCCCGCCGGCAGGGCGCGGGGTGGGTGTCACTGCCGGGTAGGTGCCGGGTGCCCCGTACAGGCCACCGGGGCGGGCCGGTGCGGACGGCTGCTGCCCGTACACCTGGCCGGCGGGCGTCGGGAGCTGCCGCCCTCCGTACACCTGGCCGGCCGGAGTGGGAAGCTGCTGTTCCCCGTACACCGAACCGGCGGGCGTCGGAGGCGGGCCCGGCACCGCACCCCCGGAGCGGTAGGTGGTCGGACCCGGGTTGCGGGGCTGCGGCACGGCCGGGAAGCCACCCGGGTCGACGACCCGGTCCAGGTCGGCACCGGCCATTCTGGCGCGGGCCCGGTCGGCGCGGGACCGGAAGATCAGCAGGGCGATGAGCCCGGCACCCAGGATCACCAGGGCGATACCGGCATACATGATCATGGATCCTCCGGAGGTCTCTGCGGCGGCGGCCCGGCCGGCGGGCGGAGCGGCGAGCACGGCCTGGGTGGCCACCGGCTCCGCCACGAGCGCGGGGGTGGGCGTGGGCTTCCTGGTCGGGGTGGGACTCGGGATCGGGGTGCCGGCAGCCCTTCCGCCGACCCTGGACGTGTCGGCGCCCCGGCCGATCAGCCGGCCGACCGCAGTCGTCACCTCACCGACCACGTCCAGCCGACCCGCCGGCGCCCCGGCCAGGAACGCCACCCGGTAGCGGACGGTGCTGCTCTTCCCCTTGCACAACGGCGGATCCGCCGGCGAGGTACGGGAGATCCGCACCACGCCACCGTCACCGGAGACGGGCACGCTCGACCAGCGTCCCCCGGCATTCACCTCTACCCGCACCTGATCTGCGGTAACCCCGGCAAGGCTCAGCCCCAGCGCGGTGCGCAGCAACACACACCCGTCGGTACGCTTACGCACCTCGATCGAGACCGTGCCGGGCGAACCGCCGGCGGAGAAGCCACCCGAGGCCCGGACCCGCACCCGGTCCGAGGCCGCATACGCGGGGAGCGCGCCGACCGCCACCAGGCCACCGAGCAGCGCACCGACGGTCACCACCCGCATCGCCTGCCGACGCACGGACATCTCCCACCTCCACTCCCGCCCCGGCGGGGGCCGCCGGTCAGGTTACAACCTGGTCAGCAACCCGCCCGGTGACCGAGCGCCCCACATGTGTGCCGGATTACCCTTCCCGAGAACGGCGACGCCGGGGCCGTCAGCGGCGCGGCCCGGGGTGGCCGGGCCGGTGACGCGCCCGCTCCGCCGGTGCAGGATGACCGTTCGGCGACGCTCCACCGGTGCCGGCCGGTGCGGTGCCGACCAATTCGGCGGCGGCCGGTGCGGCGGCGGCGAGCGTGTCGCGGCAGAGCCGGTCGGCGGTGCGGGTGGTCTCCGGCAGCCGGTACCGGGGAGTCAACGCGAGCACCTGGTCGACCGCGTTGTCCAGATCCATCCGGTGCCCGACGCTGACGAAGACCGGCTTCACCCCGTCCCGGGTACGCAGCACCCGTCCGACGACCTCACCGGCGTCGACCAGCGGGGCGGCGTCGCCCCGGCGTGGACCCGGCCCGGTCCATTCGCCGACCAGCGGCGTCTTGCCCACCCCGATCGCCGGGAGCCCGGTCACCACGCCCAGATGGCAGGCCAACCCGAAGCGGCGCGGGTGGGCCAGCCCGTGCCCGTCACAGAGCAGCAACTCGGGGCGGGTGGTCAGCCGGTCCAGGGCGGCCAACAACGCCGGCAACTCCCGGAAGGCGAACAGCCCCGGCACGTATCCGAAGGCGGGCCGGCCGACGCTGACCGCCTGGTCCACCACCTCCAGGGTCGCGGCGTCGAGCACGGTCACGGCCGCGGCGAGCAGGTCACCATCCGCCGCGTACGCCACGTCGAGGCCGGCCACCGTCGCGGGCCGACGGGGACCCGGCCCGACCAGGTCCGCGCGGGGCCGCAACCGGTCCTGTACGGCCATCGCCTCGGCGACCGTCAACTCCTCCGGCCCGGTGCCGCGATGCTGCTCCGGTTGCCGGGCCGGCTCAGCGCGGCTCATCGTCACGCCCGCCCTCTTCCTTCTCCTTCTTCTCCTTGTCGAAGGCACCGAAGGCGATCGCGAAGGCGGTGCCGATGGAGATCCCGAACACCACGCCGACGGCGTCCTGAAACATGATCCACCCGACAGCGATGCCGACGAGCAGGCCCGACACCCAGGCGGTGAGCTGACGCTTCTTGGCGACGGGGTTCATCGCGCCATCCTATTCAGGCACCGCAAAGCACCCTTTTTGCCCCACTTCTCGGTGATACATGGATGATCACCTAGCCCTCAGCAAGGTCTGCTGTCGTCAGGTGAGGGTCCGCACCCGCCGCACCGACGCGCTCGAGTTGCTCCTCGAACATGACAAACGTCCTACGACGGATGCCCTGCACCAAGGCGATCTCGCGCGGGGTGGGATACCGACCCTCACGTGCTTGCATGTCAGTGATCGCGTCAACCGTCTCGTAGAGCGCGTAAACCGGCCCTGAGCCCCTCAGGTGGCGGGCGCGCTCCTGCTCAGTCAGTTGGATGAACTCGTCGCGCGACAGAACGTCGATGTTGTCGTCAGTACCGAACAGGATCTTGTCAATGAGGCTGTTCGCTGACGACCAACTCCCGCTGTCAGCGGCGAGCCGCCACGCGGCGACGCCTCCCTCCGCAGTCTCCACGAGTTTGACCGGAGAGTCGTAGTAGCTGACGAACATTGGGAGCTTGAGGCCAGGCGGCTTTCCCACTACTTCAACCTTCCCTTCCAGGATCTGACGCAGCCCGGAACGCCTCCTGTGCGCGAAGCAGTAGGCCGTTACGGATCGCTCTCTCCCTCGGGGTCAGCGGACGCCCGACAGCCTCCGCCATCGCCTCGATGTCACGTCTGACCTCATATAGGGAGTGCTCCCACTCAGCCACACCATCTACTGCGGCCAAGTGGAAGCGCAACTCAGCGATGTGCCCGTTGGACATCCGCAAGCTCAACAGAATGTCTCGGTAGCCGCTGAACTGAGGCCGCAGGAATCGGTCCTTGATGTTGAGCACCACGATGCTGCTCCTGCTGGCCAGGTCTTCCAGAGCTTGGTAGACGTCATCGAGATGGCGAAACTCGACCTTCGCAGCCGCGAGATCCTTCAGCTTGGAGGCGTCGTTCTCGTACTCGACAAGCTTGTCCAAGACCCGCTGGTAGCCCTTCGGCGCCTTTCGCCAGTCGGCTCGGCCACGGCCTCCCGCCAGATCGCAGGCAAGCCTGTTGAGTTCCTGTTGAGCTTCCTCAGCATCGGCGTACAGATGCGACAGGAAGCTGGCGCGATACCCCTCGTCGTCCCGCCGCGACAGCTCAAATCCCGGCTGGTAGGCGGGCTGCCGAGAGGCTGACATCCGATGCGACAACGCGATCTGAGCTTTGGTCAACCTGGTGGGTGCCGGTCTTGGTCCGTCGGAGGCCAGCAACTCGACGTCTTGAGCAGCAGCGTCCTCGGCCGCCGCCGCCAACACCTCTAGAGCCTGCGGATGGGCGGCGAGGTGGTGCAGCGTCAGGGGTCGGGCCGTCAGCGAGTCGGCCAGTTCGGGCGTCGCCAGGATCATCCGGGCGAGGTCCGGGCGCTGCGTCAACTGTCCTAAGAGAGTGCCGGCAAGGGCCCGGTGCCCATCGGGCGGGTCACGCCAGGTCTCGTCGAGCATCCGCACGACTCTCGGGTCGCCGAGCAGCCTCGCGACGTCCGCCGCACCGGAGGCGTCCAACTGCGGGACGAGCCGTCGGATCGTCGAGGCGTCGACGTGTGCGCAGATCTCCGCAGGAGTCAGACCGCCGCGGAGAACGCCGTCGAGGTCCGCGCCGCTGGCCAGCATCTCCCGCGCCCGGTCGGCAGGCCGCTCCGGCGGCAACTGATCCGATGCCCGCTGCGGCTCCTCGTGGGGTGGTGTGCCGGCAGGCGCCGGCGGCCGATCGGGGTTCCCGCCCGCCGGTCCCACCCGCTCGGCAGATCCGGGCCCGTCGAGCAGGTGCATGCGGTTGAGGTACGGGTCGCCGTACCCCTGCTCGTCCTCGGCTGCCGGAGGGTGATCGGGCAGGTCGGGGTGGACGCTGAACCGTCCCCGCGCCAACCCGCCCAACGGCATCGGTCGGCCGTCCCCGCCGAGGATCAGCGCGTCGATGCCGACGACGTTGTCGGGGTGCCGTCGACCGGCGTGGGCATAGAGGGGGCGGTCGCGGACCGTACCCGCCTGCGGGTCGAGGTAGAGCACCGTGCCGTTCTGGTTGAGCGCCACCCAGGCGTGCGAGCCGCCGTTCTCCCACTCGGTGATCAGGAAGGCGTAGCTGCCGTGGCCTCCCAGGATGAGTTGGTCGTGCAGGTTGCGGTAACCCCGCTCGACGGACTGGCCCAGGGCTGCCGGCCCCGGTGGGACGCCCTCGTCGACCGCGAACAGTTTCTGGAACCGTCCGCCGGTGACCTCTTCGACCCGGCCGGGCCCACCGGCCTCGCCGTTGACCGGACGCCGGATGTCCCCCTGCAGGTAGCCGTCGAAGGTCCGGGGCGCGGCCACCCGGGGCCGACCGTGCACCCACGTCTCGAACAGGGACAGGGTGCAGTCCAGGCAGTTGATACCCCGGGTCGGGTCGGCCTGCGGTCCGCCGTCGTTGGCCAGCGCGAACCACCCACCCTGCCGAGGATCGGCGGTACGCACGACGCTGCCGTCCGGCTGCCGGGGCAGTTGCCGTTCGAGGTCCGTCTGGTGCAGTGCGAGCGGTGGCCGCAACCCGCCGAACTGCCCGTACCGACGGGATCGGTCGATGGGCGGCGGACCGTCGTCACCGGTGAGCGCCGACCGGTCGCCCGTCTCGACCCCACCCACCGCCAGCTCGGCCACATCGTCGTTGATGCGGGAGAAGTCGGCCCGGTCCGCCACGAACACCGCGTCCGGGACCAACCGACCCGCCAGGATCTCTTCGGCGAGATCCTGGTGGCCGTAGGCGTCACGCTGTGCCTGACGGGCTAGTCCCTGGAACCAGTTCGCCAGGGCCGATCGGCCCTCACGTTGGAGTCCGAACGCCTGGCGGGCAGCACGTCTGGCGACCGTCTCGCGCCTGCGGCCTGCCTTCTTCTGGCGGGCCGCCGCGTCCGCGCGCCGTCGGTCCTCGAACCAGTGTCGCTGTGCCTCGAAGTAGCCCTGATAGCGACGCCGTTCGAGCGCTTCCCGCTCGGCCGCCCACTTCGCGGCGTACCACTGCGGCGTTCGCGGGCGAGGTGGCTCGTCGGTCGCGGGTGGCGTCGGGGCGATCGACTCGGTGGCCGGCGAGACCACGGGCCGGGGTGCCAGCGCCTCCAGCAGCGGGAAACGGCGGGCACCCTGCCGCTCGCCATCATCGTCCGGGGTGCCCGGCGGCCTCTCCCGGGCAGCCGGCGGGGCATCCGGTCCCGCGACGGGGGCGCTGCCGTGTGTCGGTGGGCCCACCGTCGGTGCCGGCCCCGGCGGAACGCCCGCCGCCGACCCCACCGGAACACCGGCTGTGGGAGCCGCCGAGGTCGCGCGTCCCGGAGCCGGGTCTGCGGTGGGTGGGGACGCCGCAGCCGTTCCCACCGCTGGTCCGCCCGCTGTCGTCACGCTCGCCGCCGGGTTGACCGGTGCGGTGTCGACACCGGGTGGTGCGGCGACCGCAGCGCCCGTCGCCGCCGTCTCGCCGGCGCGACCTGCCATCAGTGGCGAGGTCACCTGATCAGCCGTGACCGATGACAGGGTCGGGCTGGACGACACCGACCGGTCGGCGATCAACGCCGGAGCGGCGTCGGCAGGGCGGTCGGGGGCGGCGACCAGTGGAACCGGAGGGGTCGCCGAACTCGGTTCCGCCGGCCTGTCCACCTGCCCGACGACAGCGTCGACCCGGCTGTGGTCAGTCGGCACTGGCGGCGGTGTCTCGACAGCAGCGCCTGTGCCGTGACCGGCCACGACGGTCGGATCGACCGGCGCCGCCTGCCTCGGCACCGGAGCGTCGGCGGACGGCCACGCAGGAGCATCGACGGACGGGGCTGCCTGGTCACCGCCGGTCAGCACCGGCGGCGGTGGGACGGGGAAGGCCGCCGACACCGGGGACGCGTCGGCCAACGAGTGCAACCGACCGTCGAGCCGGGCGTGCAGCGCGGCATCCGCCTGGCCGGTCGCCGAACCGCTGACCCCGGAGACGGCAGCCCGGCTCGCCTCCTCCAGCGACATCACTCCCTGGCCGGTGGCCAGCCCCGCCGCTCCCTCCGCGAGCACCTCACCGGCCATCTCGCGGCCGAAGTGCTCACCGACCCGGGCTCCCCGGCCGGTGGCGTGCCGACCGAGGCCGGCCAGCGGCGCGACCGCACCACCGGCGAACCCGCCGACCGCCGACGCACCGAGATCGGCGACGTCGAGGCCGTGCCGGCGACCGGTGGAGTTCTGGTACGCCTGCGTCGCCAGGCTGACGCCGGCCTCCTCCCCCGCCTCGAACAGACCTCCCCTGACCGCCCGCTTGCCGAGACCGCGCATCCCGTCCTTGGCCACTTCCTTGGCGGCGCGCTCGCCCGCTTCCTTGAGGCCCTGTCGGAGCGCCTTCTTGGCCAGTTGCGCCGTCAACCGGCGGAAGATCTGCTGGATCACCAGCCGACTGGCGGTGACCGCCGCGCCGGCCGCCGGTGAGGCGGCCCCGGCGGTGAGTGCGGCAGCGACGGCGAGCGCGAGCAGTTCCACGACCAGGATGCCGAGTTCGATCCACACTTCGAGCTTGGCGGCCTCGATGTCGCAGCCGCACTCCTCGACCAGCCGGCCCAGGTCGGTGCTGACCGCGAGCAGCACCGACAACGGAGCCTCGTCGCCGTCGGCCAGCCGACGCCAGGCCGCCTCGAATGCCTCCGGGACCGCGCCGGCTCCGCCGTATCCGCTGCGTACCTCGGTGGCGGCGGCGATCGCGTCGGCACGAGGGCCGGTCAGGGCACCCGCCACGGCGTACCACTGGTCGGCGAGGTCCCAGACGGCACGCTCGTTGCCTTCCGGCCACTCCACGCCGACCACCCAGTCGAGCGCCTCGTAGGCCCAGCCCGGCAGGTCCCAGGGGCTGTAGTCCAGGGGGTGCGGGATCGGGCTCGGCAGCACGGTCAAGGCTTCCCCCGCAGGTCAGCGCCGGCGGTCGCGCGGGTCGACCACCCTGTCGAAGCGCCGGCCACTCGCCGCGTCGGTCCGCATGTTGGCGTCGACCGAGGTGACCACCTCGGCGCCGAGCCCTTCCAGCGACCGGCCGAGCCCGGCCCAGGCGCGGAGCAGGGTCTCCTCGTAGGACCGGTAGCTCTTCTCGAAGGCTGCGCCGATGTCGTCCCGACCCCACGGGCGGGGTGCGCTGGCCGCCGCGATCTCCCCACCGAGGGTGGCCCGGCGGGCCGACACCGATTCACCGGCCAGGTGCAGGTCGGTGCCGCCCCGCCGGGCCCGGCCCGGATCGAGCCAGAGTTGTCCCTCACCCATGCCGTTCGTCCTCCCGCCGGAGCACCGCGTCGGCCCGCCCGAGCAGCGCGCCGAAGTCGCCCGTACGCAGGAACTCCACCGATCCCGAGCCGGCCGGCAGGTGCGCGGCCACCAACTCCTGGGTGGCCGTGGCGGCTCGGGCGCAGGCCCGGTGCACGGTCGTGGTGATCTTCCGGCTCAGCGCCTGGTGATCACGGTCGTGATAGACCTCGCCGGTCAGCTCCACCGAGATCAGCTCACCCTGTGCGCCCACCGTCGCGGTGACCTGGCCGTCGTCCGAACGCTCGGTGATCCGCAGTGCGGCGAGCTCGGACCGCAGGTCGTCCACACCGGACCGCAACCGCCGGTACTGGCCGTACACCTCGTCGAACCGCGCCCGGAGCGCCTGGTTCGCGTCCCGGTCCACCCTCTCGGCCAAGGCCACCCTCCCCCGGTCACCGTCAGTCAGGCGAACCATACCGGGCGCCACGATTCCGTGGGGTCCGGTAGTTTCGGGCCGTGATCGATCGCCAACAGGCCGAGCAACTCGCCGATGCGTGGGCCCGGCGTGACTCGCTGCGCCTGGGCTACGAGTGCCGGGCCATGCTCGACGAGTTCGACCTCGGCTACGTGATCCGGTCGACCGTCGACCGCGCGGTCGACACGAACCCCGGCGACCTACCGACCACCGTCGTCGACAAGGAGACCGGCGAGGTCACCACCTGGCCCCGGGTGCCGGCCGCCGTGGTGCAGCAGATGTACCGCCGCAGCCGTCCCACCGGCACCCCCGCCCCCCGGACGGTCGACCCGGCCAGCCTGCTGCTGCGCGAGATCCGTCGGCTGCCGACACCCGCCACCGTGGCGCACCTGACCGTCGGGGGCCGCACCTACCTCGGTCACGGTGTCAAGGGCGACGTGCCGCTGCGGCACCACCCGCTGGTCCGGGCCTACCTGGATGGGCTGCCCCCCGGGCACCTGGTGCGCGGAGGCGACCGGCACGCCGAACTGATCGTCGTCTCCGACGTCCTGCACGACCACGACCACCGCCGCGCCGCCGCCGGCCAGCCGCCGCTGACCATGCGCGAGGCGGAGTCGCTGCTCCTGGCGACCGGAGTGGACGTGTTCCTGGTCCGCGAGCCCGGCGATCCGCAGGCCGGCCCGGCGGAACGCCCGTGCGACTCCTGCCTCAACTTCCTGGTGCACTTCGCGGTCCTCGGCTGGTCGGAGCTGGCGTTCACCCGTCAGTGGCAGCCAGAACCGGCTGCGGCCCCCGAACCTGACCGATTCGTCGCAGAGGTTGCTCAGGCGCTGGTCGAAGGGGGCTGGGAACCCAGTCACGGCGACGAGGCTCTGGCGAGAATGGCAATTCTCGAAGCCCGCGAGGTGCGCCACGGGCATCCGGAGTTTCCTGCGGCACTGGACACGTTGAGCCGCTTCCCTTCGCTGGAAAGCAGTCGGCGTGGCCCCGGGCGGCAGGTCTGGATCTCTCGGTTCTCCGTCGACCCCGTGCACGCCGCGTACACCGCCGACACCCTGGCGGACTTCGGTGCCGTGCTCGGCGTACGGCTCTTTCCGATCGGCGCGGAGCACCCGGACGGCATCCTGGCCGTGGACGAGCACGGCCGGGTCTTCGCGCTGGACCAGGCCGGTGAGTGGTTTCTCGGCGACGACATCGACGCCGCGCTGACCACTCTGCTGCTCGGCCTCGCCGCACCCCGGGTCCGGGACGACGGCACCTGGTGAGACGGGCGCCGGGCCTACAACTGCACCCCGGTCAGCACCAGCACCCTCGGCTCGGTGTAGTCGTCCATCGCCGACCGCACGCCCTCCCGGCCGACCCCGCTGCCCTTGACGCCCCCGTACGGCATCTGGTCGGCCCGGTACGACGGCACGTCGCCCACGATCACCCCGCCCACCTCCAGCACCCGCGCGGCGACGAACGCCACGTCGAGCCGGTGGGTGAACACCCCCGCCTGCAACCCGTACGCCGAGTCGTTGACGGCGGCGAACGCGGCGTCGTCGCTCTCCACCGACGCCACCACCAGCACCGGCCCGAAGACCTCCTCGGCGCAGACCTTGGCCGACGACGGCACCCCGGTCAGCACGGTGGGCGGATAGCTGGCGCCGTCGCGGCGGCCCCCGGTCTCGACGGTGGCCCCGGCGGCGACGGCCTCGTCGACCCACGCCTCGACCCGTTGGGCGGCTTCGACGGAGACCAGCGGCCCGACGTCGGTCGACTCGGCGGCCGGGTCGCCGGTGCGCAGCGACCGCACGGCGGCGACCAGCCGGGGCAGGAAGACGTCGTGGTGGCGTTCGTGCACGAGGACCCGCTGCACGGCGATGCAGGACTGCCCGGCCTGGTAGTTGCCGAAGGTGGCGATCCGCCGGGCGGCGAAGGCGAGGTCCTCGTCGGACGCCCAGTCCGCGCAGATCACCGCCGCCGCGTTGCCGCCGAGTTCCAGGGTGACGTGCTTCTCCGGCACCCGGCGGCGGATCTGCGCGCCGACCGGCCCGGAGCCGGTGAACGAGACCACCGGCAGCCGGGGGTCGGTGACCAGGTCGGCGGCGCGGTCGTTGGGCAGCGGCAGCACCGAGAACATGCCGGCCGGCAGCTCCGTGCCGGCGAGGATCTCCCCGAGCAGCAGCGCGGACAGCGGCGTCGCCGGGGCCGGCTTCACGATGATCGGCGCGCCCACCGCGAGGGCCGGGGCGACCTTGTGCGCCACCAGGTTGAGCGGGAAGTTGAACGGGGCGATGCCCAGCACCGGGCCCCGGGGCACCCGCCTGACCAGGGCGATCCGGCCGGTCGCGGCGGGGTCGGTGTCGAGGCGCTGCAACTCGCCGGAGAACCGTCGCGCCTCCTCGGCGGCCCAGCGGAACGTGGACACCGCCCGGCCCACCTCGGCCCGCGCCCAGCTGATCGGTTTGCCGTTCTCGGCGGTGATCAGGTCGGCCGCCTCCGCCGCCCGCGCGGCGAGCTGCCGGGAGACGTGGTCCAGCGCCGCCGCCCGGACGTGCGCGGGCAGGGCCGTGGCCTCCGCCGCCACCCGCGCCGCCGCCGCGACCGCCGTCTCGACCTGGTCGGGCGTGGCCCAGCTGGTACGCCCCACCGCCCGCCCGTCGTACGGGTGGGTGACGGTCAGCTCGTCCTCGCCGTGGACGGCACGACCGGCGACCCAGAACGCTCTCGGCTCCACGTCGGCAGCGTAGACGACCCGGGGTCGCACGGAAACAGTCGCCCAAGCCCTTGTCTGCCGCGAATTCAGTAGCCAAGATGGCAGTCAGATTACGATTACCTCCGCTGACTCCGACTCCCAGCCACCCCTGGAGAGACCTCACCATGAGCGACCAGCAGCAGCTGCGCAACTTCGTCGACGGCGCGTACGTCGACCCGGTGGACGGCGGTCACGCCGACCTGATCGACCCCTGCACCGGTGACGTCTTCGCCCAGGCTCCCGTCTCCGGGCCGGCGGACGTGGACGCGGCGATGCGGGCCGCGGCCACCGCTTTCGAGAGCTGGCGGGAGACCACCCCGGCGGAGCGGCAGCGCGCGATGCTGAAGCTCGCCGACGCGGTGGAGTCGCGGGCCGCCGAGCTGGTCGACGCGGAGGTGCGCAACACCGGCAAGCCCCGGCAGCTCACCGCCGAGGAGGAGTTGCCACCGGCGGTGGACCAGTTCCGGTTCTTCGCCGGGGCGGCACGGCTGCTGGAGGGCCGTTCGGCCGGGGAGTACCTGGCGGGGCACACCTCGTACGTGCGGCGCGAGCCGATCGGGGTCTGCGCGCAGGTCACCCCGTGGAACTACCCGCTGATGATGGCGGTCTGGAAGATCGCCCCGGCGCTGGCGGCCGGCAACACGGTGGTGTTGAAGCCGTCGGACACCACGCCGGTGTCGACGCTGCTGCTGGCCGAGATCGCCGCCGAGTTCTTTCCACCGGGGGTGTTCAACGTGGTCTGTGGCGACCGGGACACCGGTCGTACCCTGGTGGCGCATCCGACGCCGCAGCTGGTGTCGATCACCGGCTCGACCCGGGCGGGCATGGAGGTCGCCTCCGCCGCCGCGCCGGACCTCAAGCGCACCCACCTGGAGCTGGGCGGCAAGGCCCCGGTGGTGGTCTTCGACGACGCGGACGTGGCGGCGGCGGCCGAGGCGATCGCGCTGGGCGGCTACTTCAACGCCGGTCAGGACTGCACCGCGGCGACCCGGGTGCTGGCCGGCCCCGGCGTGCACGACGACTTCGTGGCGGCCCTGACCGAGCAGGCCCGCAACACCAGGACCGGTGCCCCGGACGACGCCGACGTGCTCTACGGCCCGCTGAACAACGCCCACCAGCTCGCCCGGGTCAGCGGCTTCGTCGACCGGCTCCCCGACCACGCCGACCTGCACGCCGGTGGCGCACGGGTGGGCGGGCGCGGCTACTTCTACTCCCCCACCGTGGTCTCCGGGGTGCGCCAGGCCGACGAGATCATCCAGCAGGAGGTGTTCGGCCCGGTCATCACCGTGCAGCGGTTCACCGACGAGGACGAGGCGGTGCGCTGGGCCAACGGCGTCGACTACGGCCTGTCCGCCTCGGTCTGGACGCGCGACCACGGCCGGGCGATGCGGATGACCCGCCGACTCGACTTCGGCTGTGTCTGGGTGAACACCCACATCCCGTTCGTCTCGGAGATGCCGCACGGCGGTTTCAAGCACTCCGGCCACGGTAAGGACCTGTCGGTCTACAGCCTGGAGGACTACACCCGGATCAAGCACGTCATGCACCACATCGAGGGCTGACCCATGACTTCCAGCGCGGAGCTGCACCGGCGGCGGGGCGCTGCCGTGGCCCGGGGTGTCGGCAGTGTGATCAGTTCCTACGTCGACACCGCGAGCGGCGGCACCATCGTCGACGTCGAGGGGCGGGAGTGGATCGACTTCGCCGCCGGCATCGCGGTCACCAGCGTCGGCAACTCCGCTCCGCGCGTCGTCGAGGCGGTGCGGGCCCAGGTCGAACGGTTCACCCACACCTGCTTCATGGTCGCGCCGTACGAGTCGTACGTGGCGGTCTGCGAGCAGCTCAACGCGCTGACCCCGGGCACCTTCGAGAAGCGCTCGGCGCTGTTCAACTCGGGTGCCGAGGCGGTGGAGAACGCGGTGAAGGTGGCCCGGCACGCCACCGGCCGGCAGGCGGTGGTGGTCTTCGAGCACGCGTACCACGGCCGGACCAACCTGACCATGGCGTTGACCGCGAAGAACATGCCGTACAAGCACCGGTTCGGGCCGTTCGCCGGGGAGATCCACCGGGTGCCGATGTCGTACCCGCTGCGCGACGGCGGGCTGACCGGGGCCGAGGCGGCGGCGCGGGCGCTCGACCTGGTGGACAAGCAGGTCGGGGCGGAGAACGTGGCGGCCGTGCTGATCGAGCCGATCCAGGGTGAAGGCGGTTTCGTCGTACCGGCGCCGGGTTTCCTGCCCGCGCTGCGCCAGTGGGCGACGGCGGCCGGGGCGGTCCTCGTCGCCGACGAGATCCAGACCGGTTTCTGCCGTACCGGCGACTGGTTCGCCTGCGACCACGAGGGGGTCGTGCCGGACCTGGTCACCCTGGCCAAGGGCATCGCCGGTGGGTTGCCGCTGGCGGCGGTGACCGGCCGGGCCGAGCTGATGGACGCGGTGCACGTCGGTGGCCTGGGCGGCACCTACGGCGGCAACCCGATCGCCTGCGCGGCGGCCCTGGCGAGCATCGAGACGATGCGCGAGCTGGACCTGAGCGCCGCCGCCCGGCGGATCGGGTCGGTGCTGACCGACCGGCTGCACGCGGTCGCCGCCCGCGACCCCCGGATCGCCGAGGTACGCGGCCGGGGCGCGATGTTGGCCGTGGAGTTGGTCCGACCGGGAACCCTGGTCCCGGACCCGGCCGCCGCCAGCGCCGTCTCGGCGGCCTGCCACGCCGCCGGCCTGCTCACCCTCACCTGCGGCACCTACGGCAACGTGCTGCGTTTCCTGCCCCCGCTGGTGATCTCCGACGACGAGCTGGCCCGTGGGCTGGACATCCTGGACGCCGCCTTCGGCTGACCGTCCACGGCCGTCAGCGCACCAGCTCCACCAGGTTGCGCCGGATCACGTTCTTGCCGGGCTCCCGGAGCAGCTCCATCGCGGCGGTGTTGAGCAGCACACAACTGCCCGACGGCCCACTCACCGACACCGTCGCCACCTTGCCGTTGTCCAGGTTCGTCACCCGCAACCGGGTCCCCACCGGAAACCGGTCGCTCGTCGCGGCGGCTGCGCCGGCCTCGGCGGAGAAGGTGACCGAGCCACTGCACGCGCTGCGCCCGGCAGCCACGCCGGTCGCCGGGGGCGTCGGCCGCTGGGTGGCCGGCGGCTGGGCGGCACCGGGCCGGGTCTCGCCGGGGGCGGGAGCCACCGGCGCGTCGACGCCGACCCGCTCGACCACGTTGCGCCGGATCACGTTCTTGCCGGGCTCCCGGACCAGGTCCATCGCGGCGGCGTTGAGCAGCACACAACTGCCCGACGGCCCACTCACCGACACCGTCGCCACCTTGCCGTTGTCCAGATTCGTCACCCGCAACCGTGTGCCCACGGGGAACCGGTCACTTGTCGCGGCGGGTCCCCCACCCTCGGCGGAGAAGGTCACCGACCCGGAGCAGAGGCTCGGACGGGCGGACGTGGTGTCGGCGAACCCGAATCCGGTCCCCACCGCCACCACCGCCGTGGCGACCACCGCCACCCCCGCCGCCAGTACGTGCTTGCGCTGCACCTTCACCACGTCTCCCGTCGTCGCCGTTGCCTGCATCGGCTGATACGGCCCAGGAGCGCTCCCCGTTCAGTTCCACTGTCAGGAAAGTTCCGGACACCGGGTCAGCGGGCGTCGAGAAGGAGTCGGGGGCAGGGGTCAGCGCTCCTCCAGCGCCCACGGTGAACCGTAGTCGGTGAGCAGGTCGAGGAACGGGCGCGGGGGCAGCGCCTCCGGGCCGAGCACCCCGACACCGGACCAGCCGCCGGTGGCGAGCAGTTCCAGCGCGACCACCGGGTTGACCGCGGTCTGCCAGACCACCGCCTGGTGGCCGTACTCCCGCATGGACCACTCGTTGTCGACCACGTGGTAGAGGTAGACCCGGCGCGGCCGGCCGTCGGTCCCGGTGCCGGTGACGTACGTGCCGGCGCAGGTCTTGCCGCGCATCCGGTCGCCGAGGGTGGCCGGGTCGGGCAGGCTGGCGGCGACCACGTCGCGGGGCGAGACCTGCACGCCGCGCACCGACACCGGGACGGTCGAGTCGAGACCGACCTTGTGCAACGCCCTGAGCACCTCGATGAACTCGTTGCCGAGGCCGTACTTGAAGGTGACCCGCCTGGCCTTGACCCAGCGCGGGATCAGCAGCACCTCCTCGTGCTCGACGTTGACGCACTCGACCGGGCCGATGCCGGCCGGG
Source organism: Micromonospora matsumotoense (assembly GCF_900091525.1). GTDB lineage: Bacteria > Actinomycetota > Actinomycetes > Mycobacteriales > Micromonosporaceae > Micromonospora > Micromonospora matsumotoensis. The sequence continues at coordinate 160,461 of NZ_FMCU01000010.1, read as the reverse complement.
AAGTCGAAGACCTCCGGTTCGCTGAACGGCTCGGTGGTGTACCAGCCCCGGTCCCGCTCCCAGATCACCGGCGGGTTGAGGCACTCCTCGATGGTGGTCCAGATGGAGAACGAGGGGGCGAAGTCGTAGCCGTCGACGGTCAGGTTCGCACCGTCGCGGATGCCGATCTCGTCGATCTCGGTGAACAGTTCGTCGGCGGCGTACCGGGCGAACACGTCGGACAGGCCCGGTTCGATGCCGATGCCGCACAGCGCCAGCCGGCCGGCGTCGGTCCAGGTGGTGGCGGCGGCGAACTGCGTGTCGCCGAGCTTCACCCCGGTCTCGGTGTAGGGCCGTGCCGGGTGCGGATGGGACAGCGACATCGCCATGTCCAGGTAGTCGGCCCCGGCGGCGAACGCCCCGTCGAAGATCGGCATGACGAAGCGCGGGTCGACCGCGTTGAGCACGTGGGTGATCCGGTGTTCCCGGCAGAGCGCGGCGACCGCGTCCGCCGAGGAGGCGTCGAGCTGCGCGGCGACGAACCGGTCGCCGTGTCCGGCGACGGCCCGTTCGGCCCGGGTCAGGTCGTAGTCGGCGACGACGACGGTGGCGAAGAAGGAGCGGCGGGCGGCGATGGCGACGGCGGCGGAGCCGACCCCGCCGGCACCGACGAGCAGGATGCGCATCAGGAATCGAACCCCAAACCGAGACGATCGAGCGTACGGAGCCAGTGGTTGCGCCGGCCGTCGTGCGCGTCGGCGCGGGCCAGCGACCAGCGGGTGAGGTGGATGCCGGCGGCCCGGACGGGCTCCGGCGGAAACGGCAACGGCACCCGGCGGACCAGGTCGAGCCGGGTCAGCGGGGTCGACCCGCCGGCCAGCAGGTCGAGCATGACCCGCGCCCCGAACCGGGTGGCCCCCACGCCGAGGCCGGTGTAGCCGCAGGCGTACGCCAGCCGCCCGCCGTAGGCGGTGCCGAAGTAGGCGCAGAACCGGGTGCAGGTGTCGATCACCCCGCCCCAGCGGTGGCTGAACCGCAGACCCGCCAGCTGGGGAAAGGTGGTGAAGAAGTGCTCGGCGAGGGCGGTGAAGGTGGCCTGGCGCTGTTCCAGTTCCGGGGCGACCCGGTTGCCGTAGTGGTAGACCGCGTCGTAGCCGCCGAAGAGGATCCGGCCGTCGTCGGTGATCCGGTAGTAGTGGAACTGGTTGCCGGTGTCGGCCAGCCCCTGCCGGTGGCGCCAGCCGATCGAGGCCCGCTGCGCCCCGGTCAGCGGCTCGGTCATCAGCGCGTAGTCGTAGACCGGCACGGTCCGGGCGCGCAGCCGGCGCAGCAGCGGCGGGAAGGCGTTCGTCGCCAGCACCACCTGCCGGGCCCGCACCACCCCGGGCATCCCGCCCTCCCCCGTCGCCCGCCCGGCGGGGCGCGACGGTGGGTTGCCGAGGGTGTCGGCGCGCAGCCCGGCCCCCTCGCGGCGCAGCCCGGTGACCCGGGTGTGCTCGTGGATCCGCACCCCGAGCGTCAGGCAGGCGCGGCGCAGCCCCCAGGCCAGCCGCGCCGGGTCGAGCAGGGCCACCCGGTCGGCGTCCCACGACCCACCGAGGTACGTCGGCGAGTCCACCTCGGCACGCACCTCGTCGGCGTCGAGCAGCCGCACCCGGTGGCCGTGCCGGCGGGCCAGGTCGGCGTCCTCGGCGAGCCCGGCGAGCTGGTACGGGGCCACCGCCACCGACAGTTCGCCGGTGCGGGCGAAGTCGCAGTCGATGTCGTACTCGGCGATGGTGGCGGCGATGGCGTCCAGGTTCTCCCGGCCGAGGCGCTCCAACTCGTCGATCTCGTCGGGGAACCGGGCCACCCCGTTGGCCAGCCCGTGGGTGAGCGAGGCGGCGCAGAACCCACCGTTGCGCCCGGACGCCGCCCACCCGCAGGTGCCCGCCTCGACCAGCAGCACGTCCCGCTGCGGATCGGCCCGCTTGGCGAGCAGGGCGGCCCAGAGTCCGCCGTACCCGCCGCCGACGACCAGCAGGTCGGCGGGGTGTGTGCCGTGCAGGGGCGGCAACGGGTCGGGGCGTTCCGGGCGGTCCAGCCAGTAGGGCACGGGCGTCGCGTCGGCGAGCGCCCGGCCGGTATGCGGGAGGATCACGACGGGCCCGTCGCCCGTCGGCCGGGCCCGGCCGGTGCCGGTGCGCCCCGGCCGGCGGGCGCGGCGACCGGGAGCGCGGCGCGGCGGGACCGTCCTCCGCGCAGCGAGCTGAGCCCGACGAGCAGGAGCGCGATGGCGAACATCGCCGTGCCGATCACGTTGACCTGCGGTGGGATGCCCCGTTGGGCGGCGCCCCAGACGTACATCGGAAAGGTGACGGTGGTGCCGGCGTTGAAGTTCGTCACGATGAAATCGTCGAAGCTCAGCGAGAAGGCGAGCAGCGCGGCGGCCACGATGCCGGGCAGCACCAGCGGCAGGGTGATCCGCCGGAACGTCTGCCACTCGCTGGCGTAGAGGTCCATCGCGGCCTCCTCCAGCCGCCGGTCCATCCCGGCGAGCCGGGCCTTGACCGTCACCACCACGAACGAGACGCAGAACATCACGTGCGCGATGACGATGGTCCAGAAGCCCTGCGGCACCCCGGCGGAGACGAACAGGGCCAGCAGCGAGGTGCCCAGCACCAACTCCGGCGTCGCCATCGGCAGGAAGATCAGCAGGTTGATCCCGCTGCGGCCCCGGAACCGGTGCCGGACCAGGGCGAACGCCATCAGGGTGCCGATCACGGTGGCGCCGACGGTGGCGAGGAAACCGATCTGCGCGCTGCGGACCACCGCGTCGCACATCTCGGAGGTGGCGCAGGGCTGCCGCCAGTTGTCCAGGGTGAACTCGTGGAAGTCGTACGACAGCCGGCTGGACGGGCGGTTGAAGGAGAGCCCGGCCACCACGGCGATCGGCAGGAACAGGTAGCCGAGCACCAACAGGGCGACGATCATGACCCACCGGTCGGCCCACCACCGGGACAACCTCACGGACCGGCCGTCATTCGCGACTGCGGGGCTCCGCTGCGCTGCACTCCTCGCGCTCATCAGCACCCACCTTCATTCGCGACTGCGGGGCTCCGCTGCGCTGCACTCCTCGCGCTCATCAGCACCCACCTTCATTCGCGACTGCGGGGCTCCGCTGCGCTGCACTCCTCGCGCTCATCAGCACCCACCTTCATTCGCGACTGCGGGGCTCCGCTGCGCTGCACTCCTCGCGCTCATCAGAGCACCTCCTCCGTGCCGGCGCGGCGCAGGTAGACGAAGACCACCGCGAGGATCGCCGCCATCAGCAGGAACGACAGGGCGGCACCCTGCGGGTAGTCCAGCCGGACCAGGAACGCCGAGTCGATGACGTTGCCGATCATGTACTCGTTGGGGGTGCCGAGCAGTTCGGCGTTGATGTAGTCGCCGGTGGCCGGGATGAAGAAGAGCAGGGTGCCGGCGATCAGGCCGGGCATCGACAGCGGCAGGGTGACCGTGCGGAAGGCGTGCAGCGGGCCGGCGTACAGGTCACTGGCCGCCTCCAGCAGCCGGTGGTCGAGCCGCTCCAGGCTCGCGTACAGCGGCAGCACCAGGAACGGCAGGAAGTTGTACGTCAACCCGAGCACCACCGCGACCGGGGTGGCGAGCAGCCGCCCGTCCGGGCCGAGCAGGTGTACGTCCCGCAGCAGCCCGACCAGGGCGCCGTTGTCCGACAGGATGGTCTTCCAGGCCAGGGTGCGCACCAGGAAGCTGGTGAACATCGGGGCGACCACGCAGACCAGCAACAGGTTCTTCCACCGGCCGGCCTTCTGCGCGATCGCGTACGCCAGCGGGTAGCCCATCAGCAGGGCCAGCACCAGCGCCGCCCCGGCATAGCCGAACGACCGGGCGAACTGCGGCCAGTACGCCTGCAACGCCTCCGGGTAGTTGCCGAATGCCCAGGTCAGCGCATACCCGGTGGAGAGGGAGCCGGTCGGGTCGTAGAGGCTGGCGGCGGCGAGTTGCAACAGCGGCACGGCGAAGAAGACCAGCAGCCAGGCCGCCCCCGGCAACAGCAGCAGGTACGGCAGCAGCCGGTGCCGGCCGGGCCGGGCCGGTGGCGGTGTCCTCGCCGGACCGGAACCGCCGGACACCTGCGCCAGTGCGGTCACGACGGTTTCCCGACCGGCTCGTCGACCAGCGGGGTGGTCCGGTCGTCCTGCCCCGGCTCGCGGGGTAGGAGAAAGGCGTGCCGGGGGTCCCAGTGCGCCACCACCGGCGCGCCGACCGGGTGCTGCCCGCCGACGCCGCTGTTCGCCGTGAACGCGGACAGTTCACTGCCCCATCCGGTCCGCACCAGATACTGGGTGCTCACCCCCACGTACGACGCGTCGGTGATCACCCCCTCGACGTGCTGGTGGCCGGCGGGCACCTGGTCGACGGCCTCGACCAGGTGCAGCTTCTCGGGACGTACCCCCAGGTAGACCGGGCCCCGGTCGGCGCGGGCCCGGTCGGCGGGCACCGAGAAGCGGACGCCGTGCGCGGTGACCGGCACCTCGGACCCGGCCGGGCCGGCGGCGTCGGCGGCGAGCAGGTTGGACTGGCCGAGGAAGTTCGCCACGAACGCGGTCGCCGGGTACTCGTAGAGTTCGGCCGGGGCACCGAGCTGTTCGATCCGCCCCGCGTTCATCACCGCGACCGTGTCGGCCATCGTCATGGCCTCCTCCTGGTCGTGGGTGACGTGCACGAAGGTGATGCCGACCTCGGTCTGGATCCGCTTCAGCTCGATCTGCATCTGCCGGCGCAGCTTCAGGTCGAGCGCGCCGAGCGGCTCGTCGAGCAGCAGCACCTGCGGGTGGTTGATCAGGGCGCGGGCCAGCGCGACCCGCTGCTGCTGGCCGCCGGAGAGCTGGGCCGGGCGGCGACGACCGTAGCCGTCGAGCTGCACCAGCGCCAGCATCCGGTGGACCTGCTCCTCGACCCGGCGGATGCCCCGCCGGCGCAGCCCGAAGGCCACGTTCTCGGCGATGTTCAGGTGTGGGAAGAGCGCGTAGCTCTGGAAGACCGTGTTGACCGGCCGCTTGTACGGCCGCAGCCGGGCGATGTCCCGGTCGCCGAGGAGCACCTGCCCGCTGGTCGGCTCCTCCAGCCCGGCGATCATCCGCAGGGTGGTCGTCTTGCCGCAGCCGGACGCCCCGAGCAGGGCGAAGAAGGAGCCCTGCGGGACGGTCAGGCTCAGCTCGTCGACGGCGGTGAAGATGCCGAACCGCTTGGTCAGGTCGACCAGCCGCAGGTCACCGGCCGGTGCCTCGTTCGCCATCCCGCTCACGCCCCGATGACCTGCTGGAACTTGGACTCGTATTCCTTTTCCTGTTTCTCGTCCAGGGCCATGAAGACCTTGGACTTCGCCAGCAGGGCGTCGTCCGGGAAGATCAGCGGGTTGGCGGCCAACTCCGGGTCGATCTTCTCCATCTCGGCCTGCGCGCCGGTGACCGGGCAGATGTAGTTCACGAAGGCGGCCAGCTTGGCGGCCACCGCCGGCTGGTAGTAGTAGTCAATCAGCGCTTCGGCGTTGGCCTTGTGGGTGGCCTTGTTCGGCACCAGCATGTTGTCGCTGAACAGCATCACGCCCGAGTCCGGCGCGACGAACTTCACCTTGGGGTTGTCGCCGGCCAGTTGGATCACGTCGCCGGACCAGCCGACGCACGCGGCGATGTCACCCTTGGCCAGGTCGGGGGCGTAGTCGTTACCGGTGAACTTGCGGATCTGCTTGGAGTCGACCGCCTTGCGCAGCTTGTTGAGCGCGTCGTCGAACTGGGCGGCGGTGAACTTCGACGGGTCGTGCCCGTTCGACTGGAGCAGCAGGCCCATGGTGTCCCGCATCTCCGACAGGGCGGTCACCTTGCCCTTGAGGTCGGGGCGGGTGAGCAGCTCGTCGACGGTCCGGACCTCGCCGGTGACGCTGCCGTTGTAGGCCAGCCCGGCGAGGCCGGACTGCCACGGGATCGAGATCCGGTTCTCCGGGTCGAAGGAGCGCCCCCGCAGGGACGGCAGCAGGTTGGCCGCCACGTTCGGCAGCTTGGCCGGGTCGAGCTTCTGGATCCAGCCGAGCCGGATCATCCGGGCGGCCATCCAGTCGGTGAGGACGATGATGTCCCGCCCGGTGCTCTGACAGCCGGCCAACTGGTTCTGCACCTTGCCGAAGAACTCGTTGTTGTCGTTGATGTCCTCGGTGTAGGTCACCTTGATGCCGCTGGCGGCGACGAACGCGTCGAGGCTGGGCCGCTTCGCGGCGTCCTTGTCGTCCACGTCCATGTACTGCGGCCAGTTGGAGAAGGCGAGGGTCTTCTCCGTGGCCGACAGGTCGTCGCTCTTGCAGCCCGCCTCGGTCTGGGTAGCGGCCTTGGTGCCGCAGCCGGCCAGGCTGCCGCCCGCAGCGAGCAGGGCGGCCGAGCCGAGGGTGCCGGTGAGCAGTCCACGCCGGGTGAGGGGCCGCAGGGGAATACGCATGTGACGACTCCTAGGGGTCGTCCGACGGCGGCGGGGACGGGGGTGCGGCGCCGGCGGGAGGGGTCGGGTGCCTGAGACGACTGATCCTGGCATGAGGTAACCAGCCCCACAAGGGATTCCGTTGCCGCAATAGCCTCTGACGACGAATTACGCCAGACTGCGCGATGACACTAGGCTCAGCTGGGGGAACGGACATGGGGAGCGGTCGATGACGATCCGACAGCAGGAGAGCGGCAACGGGGGGCGGCGCGTCGCGGTGCGCGAAGGTGCCAGTCACGCGCTGTTGGACGACGTGGCGAAACAGATCATCGAACAGTTGCAGCAGGACGGCCGCCGGCCGTACGCGACCATCGGCAAGGCGGTGGGGCTCTCCGAGGCGGCGGTCCGCCAGCGGGTGCAGCGGCTGCTCGACGCCGGGGTGATGCAGATCGTCGCGGTGACCGACCCGCTCCAGCTCGGCTTCCCCCGGCAGGCCATGATCGGTCTGCGCACCGACGGCGACCTGGAGGCCGTCGCCGACCGGCTGGCCGAGTTCGACGAACTCGACTACGTGGTGATCACCGCCGGCTCGTTCGACCTGCTCGCCGAGGTGGTCTGCCGCAACGACGCCCACCTGCTGGAGATCCTGCAACGGCTGCGCTCGGTGCCCGGGGTCCTCGCCACCGAGGCGTTCGTCTATCTCAAGCTGCGCAAACAGACCTACACCTGGGGTACGGCCTGACGCCGCCCACCTTGATCCACTCCCGTGGGCCGAAGTAGCGGCATCCCCGCGCCCGGACACCGCTATGTGACCGACATTGAGTCGATCATGCGGCCCCGATCAAGCGACGACGAGGCGCGCAGCGGAAGGCTGCGCGCGGCGGGAGACGGCGCGGCCACTCGGGGTGAAGAGCGTTCAGCGGGAGGTGGCAGCGACGAAGGTGCGCCAGGCGTCGGGGGCGAAGCTCAGCGTGCCACCGGCCCGATCCTTGCTGTCGCGCACCAGCACCCGACCCGCCAGATTGTCCGCCACCTCGACACAGTCACCGCCATTGCTGCTGCTCCGAGTTGCCGTACGCCAGCAGGGCTCGATCAGGTCCATCTCTTCACCGCTCACTTCTGGCGGCCACGAAGATGCGCCAGACCTCGGGGGCGAAGCTCAGCATGCCGCCGGCCCGGTCCTTGCTGTCGCGCACCAGCACCCGACCCGCCAGATTGTCCGCCACCTCGACACAGTCACCGCCGTTGTTGCTGCTGCGGCTGGCGGTCCGCCAGCGGGGCTCGATCACGTCCATCTCTCCACCGCTTCCCGGATCAGCTCGTTCGACCGACGAGCGGGCAGCGCCTCGCCGGCCACGCTCTCCCACCTTCTGCCCAGGCTAGCAATGTCGGCGCTCTCGGTCACCAGCTCGCCACGGAGCTGATTGTCCAGATAGGCCAGCTCGCTGCCGTCGAGCAGCCGAGCCAGCATGAACGGTCCGGCCAGACCGGTGTGCCAGGGGCCACCGAGCGGAACTACCCGCACCTGCACGTGCTCCCGCCCGACGACGGCCGCCAAGTGGGCCACCTGTCCGGCCATGGTCACGCGATCGCCAACCACTCGGTGGAGCACCGCCTCGTCGATCACGAAAACCAACTGGGCTGGAGGGTCGCGGTCGAGCAGGACCTGTCGCTCCAACCGCCCGCCCACCAGTTGCGCAACCTCGTCGGGCGGGAGCAGGCCGCCGGTCCCTAGAACCGCTCGGGCGTACTCCTCGGTCTGGAGCAGGCCCGGCACGAGCAACGACTGGTATGAACGGATCGACGTGGCGTCCTGCTCCAGTTCTGCCCACGGACGGAACCAGGGCAGATCGCGGCGACGGTAGGGCTCGGGCCAGAGTTCGGCGGGTTCCCGACCGAGAATCCCGGACACCGCGACCCGGGTCCGGGGATGCGGCACCCGCCCGGCACTGAGCCACCGGCCGGCCGTCTTCGGATCGACCCCGACCCGATGCGCGAGGGACTCCACCGTCTCCCCGCGCTCGGCCATCGCCACGCGAAGCACCTCGTTCACACGGCAGCCCCTCCCGCCCGACCGACACGCTCCGGCGCACCCTAGCGACAGCGCGTGTCGAGATCCGCCCGTCATCGGCGTGTCGGCGCGGGACCTCTCCGAAAGCCCCCGAGGTGCGCCGAGAACGCCCCGCAAGCGTCCCGAAACGCCCGCTCCAGACCGCCATCCGGGTTGATCAACTCCAGGGGGCCGATACAGCGGTGTCCCGCCATCCCGGATACCGCCATATCGACCCCAAGGAGTGGATCAAGCGATTCTCCGCCGACCGAGGCGGGGCGGGGCGCGGGGCGCGGGGCGGGGCGGGGCGCGGGGCGGGGCGGGGCGGGGCGGGGCGCGGGGCGGGGTGACGGGCGAGCCGATCGGAGGTGTGCGGATTCCGTTGCCAACTATCCCCGGTCGCGCTGAATCCGTCGCCTTGAAGGCGAAGTGGGCTTGCATTTCGCGGTCAGGCTGTGGGATAACCGTGGGCAGAGCGGCCGGTGTCACCCCTGACCGGCCCGAGACCCGATGGGGCTGACATGGCCAACGCCACCGACCACCTCTGGATGCACTTCACCCGGATGGCCAGCTACTCGGCCGGCGAGGTGCCCACCATCGTGCGCGGCGAGGGCACGTACGTCTGGGACTCGCAGGGCCGTCGTTACCTGGACGGGCTCGCCGGGTTGTTCGTCGTCAACGCCGGTCACGGGCGTACCGAGCTGGCCGAGGCAGCCGCGAAGCAGGCCGCCGAGCTGGCGTATTTCCCGCTCTGGTCGTACGCCCACCCGAAGGCGGTGGAGCTGGCCGAGAAGATCGCCTCGCTGACGCCCGGCGACCTGAACCGGGTCTTCTTCACCACCGGCGGCTCGGAGGCCGTCGAGTCGGCGTGGAAGCTGGCCCGCGCCTACTTCAAGCGCACCGGCAAGCCCAACAAGCACAAGGTGGTCAGCCGCTACCTCGCCTATCACGGCACCTCGATGGGCGCCCTGTCGATCACCGGCCTCCCCGGCATCAAGAGCGACTTCGAGCCGCTGGTGCCGGGCGGGATCAAGGTGCCGAACACCAACTTCTACCGGGCCCCCGAACACGGCGACTCGCCCGAGGCGTTCGGCCGCTGGGCCGCCGACGAGATCCGTCGGGCCATCGAGCGGGAGGGGCCGGACACGGTCGCGGCGGTGTTCCTGGAGCCGGTGCAGAACTCCGGCGGCTGCTTCCCGCCGCCGCCCGGTTACCTCCAGCAGGTACGCGAGATCTGCGACGCGTACGACGTGTTGCTCGTCTCCGACGAGGTGATCTGCTCGTGGGGCCGGCTCGGCGAGTACTTCGGCGCCGTCCGGTACGGCTACCAGCCCGACATCATCACCACCGCCAAGGGCATCACCTCCGGTTACGCCCCGCTCGGCGCGATGATCGCCAGTGACCGGCTGATGGAGCCGTTCCTCACCGAGACCGGCATGTTCGCCCACGGGGTGACCTTCGGCGGCCACCCGGTCTCCTGCGCGGTGGCCCTGGCCAACCTGGAGGTCTTCGCCCGGGAGGACCTGACCGGCCACGTCCGGGCCAACGAGGACGCCTTCCGGTCCACCCTGGAGAAGCTCACCGAGCTGCCGATCGTCGGCGATGTCCGGGGGGACGGCTACTTCTACGGCATCGAACTGGTCAAGGACAAGGCGACCCGGGAGACCTTCGACGAGGCCGAGTCGGAGCGGCTGCTGCGCGGTTTCCTGTCGTCGGCGCTGTTCGCCGCCGGGCTCTACTGCCGGGCCGACGACCGGGGTGACCCGGTGATCCAGCTCGCCCCGCCGCTGATCGCCGGGCAGGAGCAGTTCGACGAGATGGAGCAGATCCTGCGCGCCGTCCTGACCGAGGCGTGGTCCCGCCTGTAGCTCCCCCACCCACTCACCCACACCGCCGCCGCCGCCGCGATCGTCTGCACCGGCCCACGACCTGCTCCTGAGTACCCGACCCCACCCCACCGCAGAACCACACCCCAACCCCAGCCCACCCTCTCCACAAGCCACTGTCCCCGGTGATCAAGAGGTTTGCGTCAAAGTTGATCTCCCACTTGACGCAAACCTCTTGATCACCGGGGACGGCCGGCAGCCGGGACAGCCGGCAGCCGGGACAGCCGAGGGTGTACGGGGGGGGTTAGTGGTTGGGGGGGATTACTCGGAGGTGGCCTCGGCGGCCGGTGGGGGGGTTCTGGGGGTGGGGGTGGGGGTCGTCCTGGGGTGGGCGGGGGGCGACCGGGCGGGCCGCCTCGCGGACGGCTTCGGCCAGGGCGACCAGGTCGTCGGTGGTGGGCGGTGGCGGCTCGAACTCGCCCTCGTGCCGGACGACGTCCCAGCCCCGGGGGGCGGTCAGGCTCCGGGCGTGCTGCTCACACAGGTCGTACGTGTGCGGCTCGGCGAACGCCGCCAACGGGCCCACCACCGCGGTCGACTCGTTGTAGACATAGGTCAATGTGGCAACCGCTTGCCGGGGGCATGCGTTACGGGAGCAGCGCCGTGGTGACCTCACGTGCGGCAGGGTATCCCCATTACCGGGTCCGGCGCACCGGTTCGCTTTCCGACACGCCCGTCACCGTGATCACAATTCGCACCTGACGCCCCGCCGCGCCCGTCGAGGCGTGCTGCCACCGGGCGGGCCGGGCCGAGGGCTACCCTTTGGCTCATGACGAGCCCGGAACGCCGCCGCCCCGGCTCCGGCCGGCGCAACCACCGCGACCGGCACGGACGTGGCCTGCGCGGGCGGTTGGTGCCGGCGACCGTACCGCTGGCCCGGACCAAGGCCGAGATCTTCGACGACCTGGTGCTGGACACGGTGGAAACCCTGGAGCGCCGGTTCGCCACGGAGCTGGCCGGCGTCGAGTTCGCCGTCGAGGACGTGCCGCCGGATCTGAATGTCTACGACTCCGACGTGCTGGAGGACGGCGAGGTGCCGCTGGCCCGGTTGCTGCCCGGCCGGCCGGGCCGGCAGGAGGTGCCGCCCCGGATCGTGCTCTACCGGCGGCCGTTGGAGTTTCGCGCGATGGACCGTGAGGACCTGGCCGACCTGGTCCACGACGTGATCATCGAACAGGTGGCGAACCTGCTCGGGGTCGACCCGGACGAGCTGACCTGAACCTACGCCACCGGTGACACCCCGGGCCACCCGCCGCACGGGCGGACACCAGCCCACCGCAGGGCCGAGCACCCGATGCCGGGGTCGACCCTCGCGCACTGCTTCCCGGAGCTGCCAGGACCGCGGCCCGGGAACTGACCCGACCGTCACCGGGCCCCGCACCGGGTCACGCCGTGACCCGGTGCACCGCCGTTGCGGCCCGCCACCACTGTGGCCGGACCACCTCCCCGATGCCGGTCACCCCCGCGACCGTCGTCGGGCGTGAGCCGGGCGGCCCCCACCGCCCCGGCTCAACCCTTCCACTCAGGCGGCCCGCCGCTTGAGCTTGCGCCGCTCCCGCTCGGAGAGCCCACCCCAGATCCCGAACCGCTCGTCGTGCCCGAGAGCGTATTCGAGGCATTCCGTCTTGACCTCGCACCGCGAACAGATCCGCTTCGCCTCGCGGGTCGAGCCGCCCTTCTCGGGGAAGAACGCTTCCGGGTCGGTCTGCGAGCACAGTGCCCGCTCCTGCCACTCCGGCGCGTTTCCGAGCAGGTCGGCCACCTCAAGCTGGCCGTCCATCAGATGCCTCCTTGTCGCGCACCGACGTCGCCGCCGCTGCAACCCCCCACGCGAAAGGCGTGCTTGTCCGTCCGGTCCCTATTTGTGCGTTCCGCGCGAACAACCCCATCGAAATTACACGCGTGTAATGCGTGCGCCGTCAAGCCGAACTTGATAATGGAGTCGCCCTCCCGACACGCCGCCGGACGGTCACCCGGACCACCCGGCCCTCGCAACCTGCCCTATCGATTCAGACCCCGGGCGAGTAACGCCCTCTCCGGCGAGTTGCCCCAGATTTCTGCCGTGGCGTCGCCGTCCCGGACGCCTCCGGGGAACGCCGTCCGACGCTCCGGTCGGCCGGTCTCGCCAAGATCATGAGCATGGTGGGGGACAGGTTAACGCGGTTGGCCCCGGATCGCTCGTCGAGCCGGAAATAACGACAGCGCCCCGTCCACATTGTGGACGGGGCGCTCGGGTCGGTACGGCTGATGCGGCGCTCAGGCCGACCGTGATGGGCTGGTCGGCCAGGTGAATTCGGCGATCGACCCCCCGTTGACGGAGATCGTTCCGGCGGGCGTCTCCTCGTCCCACCAGACGGTATAGAGACCCGCCGTCAGGTCCGGATAGACGGCACTGTGGAACACCCCGTCCCGGACGATCCGCTCCCGCACGGCGGAGTGCGTCCGCACCGCGCCGCCCTGGTCGACCCGGCTGATCTCGATCTCCCGGCCGTGCTGGTCACGTCCGGTATAGATGATCAGTGCGCCGGTGTCACCACCGACGTCGAGCATCACCGTGCCGCTCTCCGTCGGCCCGTACTGGTGATGATGATGGTGGTGGTGCCCGCTCACGCCGCTCTCCGTCCGGTCAGGACTTCGCCGCGGCCGGGTTGTTGAACCCGTCGTACGGCGTGCCGAGGAAGGGGAAGTCCCGCAGGAAGGGCGCCGTCACGTCGGCGGCGCTCAGGCCGGGGGTGACCGCACCGGCTGCCGCGTCCGGCCTGAACTTCTTGTCCACCAGCGGCACGGTGACCCCGGCCACCGCCCGCAACGCGATGCTCACCACGTCGTCGACGACCCGGCGGCCGTTGGGGAAGCCAGCCAGGTCCCCGCCCAGCAGACCGAACTGGTTGGGCCGGCTGCTCGGCTTGATCGCGGTGTTCAACCGCAGCATGTCGGCCTGCACGTCACCGGTGAGGTTCGTGAAGCCGTCGATCAGCCCGGACGGAATGCCGGTGAGCAGGATGGCGAGCAGGTCGGCCCGGGGCTTCTTGGACTTGTTCAGCGCGTCCAGGTTGGGGAAGACACCCGGGTAGAGCACCGGCAGCAACGCCGCCAACTCCGGCTGCTCGACGAACCGGGCGAACCGCTTGTCCTCGGTCGGCGGCAGCGTGTTCCACAGGTCCTTCTTGGACATCGGCACGATGACCTCGTTGAACAGCGGGTTGCCCAGCCGGGACACCTGGGTCCACGGGCCGATCGCGGCGTCCGCGGCGACCTTGTCGCCGAGCACCCGCACCTGCTGCCGGGACGCCGTCGTCCAGACCCCGATCGTCGAGGCCCGGTCGCCCACGCCGTACCGGTTGGACTTGCGGCGGACCTTGCTCAGCGGCACCTGCACCGCGATGCTGTGCACGTTCATCCGGTCCACCGAGTTGACCGGCTCGCCCTCGGTCTTGAACAGCTTCTTGCCGGCCACGTGCAACTGCTGGAACGGCCGCAGCGTACCCAGGTCGAAGATCGCGCCCAGGTCGACGAAGAAGCCGTCCGCGCGCTGCCCGGCGAACACCTTCTCCCCCGTCGACAGCTTGTACGTCGCCTGCCGGACCAGGTCGTTGTACTTGGGGATGGACAGCGGCCCCACGTTGCACGGCGGGCAGGGCAGCTTGTTGGCGAGCACGTGCTCCTTGCCGTCGGTCACCCGGGTCAGCTTGTAGAACTGCCGCCGGTTCCAGTTCTTGCTGTCCAGCGACTCGATCGGCCCGGTGTTGTAGAGAAAACTGTTCTCGTTCGTGATCTCGGTACGGAATTCGAACCGGTAGGTCACGTCGGGATGGCCGTCACCGTCGTTGTCGATATGGATCTCGTACCGCACGTCGTCGCCGAACTCGAAGAAGTTCGGGCCGCCCGAGGGGAGCTGCAAAGGCACGTAGTTGGCGATCAACGTCACCGAGTCGTGCCGGTCGGGGCTGACGAAGGCGTAGAGGTCGGAACTGTCGGCGACCGGGTCCTTGCTTATTTCCGGTGCTTCGCGGTGGGACGACATGGCGGACCAACCTTTGCGGGATCATGGGGAGTCAGGGCATGACGAACCGGGCGCCGAGAGCCTGCGCCTGGCGGTGAAGGGGAAGAGGGCCGGGCGGGTCAGCGCCGCCCGGGACAGCGGGCGGGTCGCCCCACCCGGTGACGACGGACAGGTCGGACCGCCCGGTGGCGACGGACGGGTCAGCCGCGCCCGGCAGCCCGACGGAGCCGGTCGGCCAGCCCCCGGTCACGTACCTCGATCCGGGACGTACCGACGAAGACGTCCAACGTCCCGGACCTGGCGTCGCGCAGGTGGACCACGATCGGGCCCTCCGCGCTGCTGGCCGACGGGGAGTTCTGCGCGGCCGACACGCCGGTCACCGTCAGCGCCGCCGCGCCCAGCGTGGCACTCGCCGCGGCGGTCAGTGTCTGCCGCCGGGTCAGTCGCGGCCAGGAACGCTTCCGCACTTCGCTCGTCATGGGGGAACCTTTCCTCCGGCGGCGCGTGAGCGCGCGCGGTGTGGAGCGCGAGGTCGCCGGCGGCGGCCCTCGCCTCAACCGCCGCCGGCGAACACTGGTACGGCCCGCACGCGCGAAAGGTTCGATGTCATCGCGACGGATGACCGTACGCGGTCGTCCGCTTGCGCGCCGGACGTCCGGCGGCGGCGGCGATCGCCCGCAACTGCTCCTCGGTACGCGCCGAACCGTTGCCCGAACCCGCCATCCGGGAGATGGTCTCCTCCATCAGGGTGCCGCCCAGGTCGTTGCAGCCGCCCTGCAACATCGCCACGGTGCCCTCGTCGCCGAGCTTCACCCAGGAGCACTGGATGTTGTCGATCCGCCCGTGCAGCAACAGCCGGGACATCGCGTGCACGATCCGGTTCTCCCGCCAGGTCGGGCCGGGACGGGCGATGCCGGCCAGGTAGATCGGCGCGTTGGTGTGCACGAACGGCAACGCCACGAACTCGGTGAACCCACCGGTGCGGTCCTGCACCCCGGCGAGGACCCGGAAGTGCGCCAGCCACTGCCCGGGATGGTCGACATGGCCGTACATCATCGTGGAGCTGGAGCGGATGCCCAGCTCGTGAGCGGTCGAGACCACCTCGACCCAGGCGGCGGCCGGCAGTTTGCCCTTGGTGAGCACCCAGCGCACGTCGTCGTCGAGGATCTCGGCGGCGGTGCCCGGGATGGTGTCCAGGCCGGCCTCGCGCAGCATCGACAGCCAGTCCCGCACCGGCACGCCCGCCTTGGCGGCGGCGGTGACGATCTCCATCGGGGAGAACGCGTGCACGTGCATGCCGGGCACCCGGGCCTTGATCGCCCGGACGATGTCGGCATAACCGGTCACCGGCAGTTTCGGGTCGATGCCGCCCTGGAGGCAGACCTCCCCGGCCCCGGCCGCCCACGCCTCCTCGGCCCGGTCGGCCACCTGCTCCACCGACAACCGGAACGCGTCGGCGTCCCGTTCCCGCTGGGCGAACGCGCAGAACCGGCAGCCCACATAGCAGACGTTGCTGAAGTTGATGTTCCGGTTGACCACGTAGGTGACGTCGTCGCCGACGGTGTCCCGACGCACGTCGTCGGCGAGCCGGCACAGCGCGTCCAGGGCCGGGCCGTCCACGCCGAACAGCGCCAGGGCCGCGTCGGCGTGCCGGGGCTCCAGCAGCGCCGCCGGGTCGTCGGCCGCCAGCCGCAGCCCCGCCCGCAGGTCGCCGTCGGCACCCGGCACCGGTCCGCCCGACGCGGCGGGGCTCACCTTGCCGGCGACCTCCGCCCAGTCGCCGTAGACGCTGTCGAAGTCGCCCCGCCGGTCGTCGGTGCGGCCGGCGGTGTCGATGGTGGCGTGCAGATCGGTCCGGCCGCCGCCGAAGACCTCCTCCGGCTCCTGCCACGGGCGGCCCACCGGCCGGGCCGCCTCCACGGCCAACCCGGTCGCCGGGTCGGCGAGCGCGGTGACGTGCGGTGACAGCCGGGGATCGAGCCACGGGTCGCCGACCCGGACGTACTCCGGGTAGATCGTCAGCCGCTCGCGCAGGGTGAAGCCGGACTTCTCGGTCTGCCGGGCCAGCTCGTCGAGCTGCGGCCACGGCCGTTCCGGGTTGACGTGGTCCGGGGTGAGCGGGGAGACCCCACCCCAGTCGTCGATGCCGGCCCGCAGCAGCAGGTCGTACTCGTCCTCGATCAGGTTGGGCGGGGCCTGGAGCCGGGCCTTCGGGCCGAGCAGCAGCCGGGCCACCGCCACGGTGGCCGCCAGGTCGTGCAGCTCGGCGTCGGGCAGGCCGCCCATCGCGGTGTCCGGCTTGGCCCGGAAGTTCTGCACGATCACCTCCTGGAGGTGGCCGTACTCCCGGTGCGACCGGCGGATCGCGAAGATCGCGTCGACCCGCTCGGCGGGGGTCTCCCCGATGCCGATCAGGATGCCGGTGGTGAACGGCACCCCGACCCGGCCGGCGTCGTCGAGCACCCGCAGCCGCACCGCCGGTTCCTTGTCGGGGGAGCCGAAGTGCGGCCCGCCCGGCTCCGACCAGAGCCGGGTGGCGGTGGTCTCCAGCATCATCCCCATACTCGGCGCGACCGGCTTGAGCCGTTGCAGCTCCGACCAGGAGAGCACCCCCGGGTTGAGGTGCGGCAGCAGCCCGGTCTCCTCCAGCACCGCCACCGCGCAGGCCCGCAGGTAGTCCACGGTGGAGTCGTAGCCCCGCTCGTCCAGCCAGGCGCGGGCCGCCGGCCACCGCTCCTCCGGCCGGTCACCGAGGGTGAACAGGGCCTCCTTGCAGCCCAGGGCCGCGCCCTGCCGGGCGATCTCCAGCACCTCGTCGGTCTCCAGGAAGGCCGCCGGCAGCCGGTGCGGCACGGTCGCGAAGGTGCAGTAGTGGCACCGGTCCCGGCAGAGCCGGGTCAGCGGAATGAAGACCTTCTTCGAGTACGTCACCACGCCCGGCCGGCCGGCGTCCCGCAGCCCGGCGTCCCGGACCTCCCCGGCGATCCGGAGCAACTCGTCCAGGTCGGCATTCCGGGCGCTCAGCAGCGCGGTGGCCTCGTCGACGTCGAGCGCGCGCCCGGTGGCGGCCCGGCGCAGCGCCCGTCGCACACTCGCCGAGGTCGGGCCGGGATCGGTGCGGTCAACCATCCGCCCAGCCTAGGCGCTGGCCGGGACGATCCGGCAGGCATGCGAGCCGGGTGTGACATCATCCCCGACCCGACCCGACCCGACCCGACCCGGCGCGACCCGAGCCGACCTGGACGGGCGGGGGCGGTACCGCACCGGCCGGGTCGGTGCGCACGCCGCAGCGCGGACCGGCCCGGCCGGGTGTGGCTCAGTGCGGGGTGTTCGGGTCGTCCCGACGGAAGGGCTGGGTGCGGTCGCCGTCCGCGTCGGCCGGGCCGGTGGTCGGCTCCGTGGACTGGCGCGGAATCGCCTGGGTCGGGTCGGCCGACGGAGGCTGCCCGAACGGCGGGGCCGACTGCGGCGCGGACTGCGGCGCCCCGAACGGCGGGGCCGACTGCGGCGGGATGCCGGTCGGTGGCCCGGACTGCGGCGGGGCGGACTGCGGCGCCCCGAACGGCGGCGCGGACTGCGGAGCGACCCCGAACGGCGGCGCGGACTGCGGCGGCGGGGCGAACCCGGGCTGGCCGTACTGCCCGGCGCCGGGGTGACCCGGGGGCGGGTAGCCCTGGCCCGGGTAGCCACCCTGCTGCTGCGGCCAGCCGGACTGCGGCTGACCGTAGACGCCGGGCTGGGGCTTCGGCTTCGCGACGTGGTAGAGGGTGCGCCAGATCCGGTAGACCACGAAGGCGGCCATCCCGAACAGCGCCAACCAGGCCGCCCGGGTCAGCATGCCGAGCAGGGCGTCCAGCACCTCCGCCTCGGCCAGCCGGCCCACCAGCCAGATCAGGAAGGTCAACACGCCGAACAGGGCGCCGAAGGCGTACTCGGCGAGGGCGACCTGGGTGAACTGCCGGGCCCGACCGGACACCGGTGCGAGGTGGGTGACCAGCAACACGGCCAGCAGCGGCAGCACCGTCGCCTCAAGGCCGACGAAGGCGAAGAACTCGCTCCCCGCCCGCCCCGAGAAGGTGCTGTAGTCCGATGTCGGTACGAGCAGCCGGACGAACCCGACGAAGAGCAGCACGGCGTTCGCGCCGAGCAGGACGAGCGCGGCGAGTTCGCGCAGGGGTGCGGTGATCTGGCGGGCCTGCGACGCGTCGCGCGACGCGGGCTCGGCGGGGCTGGTCACGAACTCTCCCTCGGGGCGAAACGGACAGATGCCGACGTGAGCCTAGTCTCCCGGGCCGCCCGCCGGCTGCACGCGTCCCGTACGGGAGGATGGACGACATGCGCATCGTGGTTCTGACCGGCGGGATCGGGGGTGCCCGATTCCTGCTCGGCGTCCGGGCGTACGCCCGTGAGGTGGGTGCCGAGGTGACCGCCGTGGTCAACGTCGGCGACGACCTCTACCTGCACGGACTCAAGGTCTGCCCCGACCTGGACAGCGTCCTGTACACCCTGGGCGGGGGCGCCGACCCGGAACGCGGGTGGGGGCGGGTCGACGAGAGCTGGACCATCAAGCAGGAGTTGGCGGCGTACGGCGCCGAGCCGGGCTGGTTCTCCCTCGGTGACAAGGACGTCGCCACCCACCTGGTGCGCACCACCATGATCACCGCCGGTTATCCGCTGTCGCACGTGACCGACGCGCTGGCCGCACGCTGGCAGCCCGGCGTACGGCTGCTGCCGGCCACGGACGACCGGCTGGAGACACACGCGGTGGTCGACCTGGACGGCGAGCGGCGGGCCATCCACTTCCAGGAGTGGTGGGTCCGGTACCGGGCGGGCGTGCCCACCGACCGGTTCGTCTTCGTCGGCGCGGACACCGCCAAGCCGGCCCCCGGGGTGACCGAGGCGCTGGCCGCCGCCGACGTGGTGCTGGTCGCGCCCAGCAACCCGGTGGTGAGCATCGCCCCGGTGCTGGCGGTGCCCGGCCTGCGTGACGCGGTCGCCACCGGCCCCGCCCGGGTCGTCGGGGTGTCGCCGATCATCGGCGGCGCACCGGTACGCGGGATGGCCGACCGGTGCCTGGAGGTGCTCGACGTCGAGTGCAGCGCCGCCGGGGTGGGCCGGCTCTACGGCGGTCGCAGCGAGGGTGGCCTGCTCGACGGTTGGCTGGTCGCGCCCGAGGACGACGGGGTGACGGTGCCGGGGGTGACGGTGCGCGCGGTCCCGCTGCGGATGACCGACGAGGCGGCGACCACGGCGATGGTCCGGGCCGCGATGGAGCTGGTGTGAGACTGGAGATCCTGCCGGTGCCGGGCATCGGTGACGTGACCGAGGGCGACGACCTGGCCGTGCTGATCGGCACGGCCGCACCGTGGCTGCGCGACGGCGACGTGCTGGTGGTCACCAGCAAGATCGTGTCGAAGGCGGAGGGCCGGCTGGTGGACGTGCCGGCCGACGGGCCGGAACGGCTGGCCGCCCGGGACGAGGTGTTGGCCGCCGAGACCGCCCGGGTGGTGGCCGTCCGGGGACAGACCCGGATCGTGCAGACCCACCACGGTTTCGTGATGGCCACCGCCGGGATCGACGCCTCGAACGTCGACAAGACCCGGCTGGTGCTGCTCCCGGTGGACCCGGACGCGTCGGCCCGGTCGCTGCGCGCCGCGCTGCGGGACCGCTACCGGATCGACGTCGCGGTGATCATCAGCGACACGATGGGCCGGCCCTGGCGCAACGGGCTGACCGACGTGGCGCTCGGCGTCGCCGGGATGGCCGCCATCCGGGACCACCGGGGCGAGGTCGACCCCTACGGCAACGAGCTGCAACTGACCCAGATGGCGGTGGTCGACGAGCTGGCCGGCGCGGGCGAGCTGATCAAGGGCAAGTGCGACCAGGTCCCGGTGGCGGTGGTCCGGGGCTACCTGCCGGCGACCTCCCCACCGGCCGACGGCGACCTTGACCCCCGGCCGTCCGACGGCAACCGCCGGGACGGTTCGCCGGCGATCCGGCCGGTCGACGACGGGGTCGGGGCTGCCGCCCTGGTCCGGGAGAGCGCGTTGGACCTGTTCTCGCTCGGCACCGCCGAGGCGATGGCGGCCGGGCTACGCGCCGCCGCGACGCTGGCCGACGGACCCGGCGAGGCACCGGCCGACCCGGCGGCGGTCGACCGGGCGATCGCCGCGGTGGCCGAGGTGGTCGCCCCCGGCACCACCTTCACCCGGATCACCGACGACGAGGTACGCGCCGGTCTCGCCGCGACCGTCGACGGCTGGCCGACCGGGGCGACCGCTCTGCTGCTCGGCACGGCGCCCACCCCCGTCGACCAGCCCGATCTGGTGCGTTTCGGCGCCGACCTGCACCGGCTGCGGATCGCACTGGCCGCCGAGGGGGTCCCGTCCACCCTGCTACCGCCGCCGACGGGCAGCATCGCCAGCGCCTGCCTGGCCCTCTGACCGACCCGCCCCCGGCGGGCCGACCGACCCGCCCCTGACCGAGCCGGTCGTGATCACCACAATGTCGCCGAAGTGGCGGTTTCCGCGAGGTTGGACACCGCTATGTCAGCGCAGTTGCGCCGCGCGCCGGGCGCCATGAGCGCCCCGCGCGTCAGGCGTCAGGCGTCAGGCGTCAGGCGTCAGGCGTCAGGCGTCGAGCATGGCCCGGCCGAGCGGGGTCAGGGTGTGCAGCACCGTGTTGCGGTCCCGGCGGCTGACCAGCAGCCCCGCGTTGCGCAGCACGGTGGTGTGCTGGCTGGCCGCAGCGGCCGAGATGTGCAGCCGGCGGGCCACCTCGCCGGTGGTCGCGCCGTCGTCGCTGACCTGAAGGACCGCAGCCCGGGTACGGCCCAGCAACGCCGCCAGCGCCTCCCGGCCGCCGTCGCCGGCGGGTCGCCCACCCTCACCCGGGGGCGGGTCCAACCCGCCGAGCCGGTCGGCCGGGTAGACCAGCACCGGCGGCAGCGCCGGGTCGAGCAGGGCGACCGGGGTACGCGCGCAGAAGAACGACGGCACCAGCAGCAGCCCCCGACCGTCCAGGTGCAACTCCCGACGGTTCGGATAGTCGAGGACCTGGAGGACGCCGGATTCCCAGCGCATCCCCGGTCGCAGGCTCGCCAGCAGCCCCTCCGCGCCACCGTCGAGCAGGGCCCGGGCGCGTACCGCGCGATCGGCCTCCACGGCGGCCCTGATCCGCCCCCAGTACGGGTCGATCGCCACCGACCGGTACTGCGTCATCGACTCCGTCAGGTGGCGGAGCACCTCCGGCTCGCCCCGGGCCAGCGCGGCGGCCGACGACGGCAGCAGGTTCGTCCCGGCCAGCACGTTCAGGTCCCGGCGCAGCAGCCCGGTCGGGGTGGACCGGACGGCGTCCAGCCCCGCCTCGAACCCGTCCAGGCTCTGGTACGGGGTGAGGAAGTCGGGAAAGTAGCCGCGGGGCGGGTTCAGCGCGAACAGCAGCCGGAACTGATCGGCGGCGGTCTCCCGGCGCAGCCCGGCGGCGACCCCACGTCGCCAGCCCGCCATCAGCGGGTCGCGGGTGCGCCCCTGGAGCAGGTGCAGGCTGAGGACCAGCTCCCAGACCGGGTCGGCGGCAGGGGCGACCCGGGTCCGGAGGATGTCCTCCTGGGAGAAGTGGATGGTCAGCATCGAGCGCTCCTGGGGCGGGGCAGGGGGAGGCCCGCCGACCCACTGAACTGTACCGGGCGGCACTTATCTCCACTTTTAAGCGTGGACTGAAAGACCTCGACGCCCGTACTGTCGGTTGGCATGCTCCTACTGCCCGGCACGACGCGTGGGGGTCACCCCACCGTCCCCGGGTGGCCTGGGGCCAGGGAAACGTGGCGCCCGGGAGGCACCACGAGGGTCTGCGGCCCTGGTTCCGCAGAGGTGTCACCCGGGCCCCGCCACCCGTGCGGTGGGGCGGTTCAGCCGATCCAGAGCGCCACCCGGTGGTCCTCGTCGGTGACGTAGAAGCTGCGTCCGTCCACCTCGGCCACCCCCTCGACGTTCCGGAACGGCGTCAACTCGGCCACCACCTCACCCGCGATCCGATCGTCGTCGGTCGGCTCAACCCGGAACCGGACGTGCCGCGAGGTCACCTCACCGCCGGTCGGATGGTCGTCCAGCAGCACCGAGCCCTTGCCGAGCGCGTCGATCGACCCGACCACCGCCGCGTACCCGCCGTCGTCCGTCGGGGTGACGGCCCGGAAGCCCACCAGCGCGCCCGGCGGCGTCACCCCGGTCAGCGCGTACGCCCGCCCGGCGCGTGGCCAGCCGCCGCCCGGGGTGAACATCTCCGGGACCCCGGCCAGCTCGACCAGGACCGGTTCCCCGTCCACGGTCACCGGGAAGCGGAGCCCGAGCAGCACCGTCCCGTGCGGGGTGAACGCCGCCGCCTCCACGTTCAGCGGCAGGTCGCCGTCGGCCAGCCGGCGTACCCAGGACTTGGCCCGGGCCGTGCCCCGCGACACCGTCTCGCCGATGAACCGCTGCCGGACCCGCTCGCCCGGCGGCAACGGGACGAACGCGGCCTTGACCAGGGCGTCGTTGATCGCCCGGTGCACCCGGAACCGGTTGCGGACCACCTGCACCGGCAGCGTCCCGGTGGCCGCGTCGTCCTCCCGGAACCGGGCCACGAACGCCCGGCGGGGCCGCAGCGGGCCCGCCTTGGAACCGAAGTGCGAGCCGAAGACGTACACCCAGCCGTCGTGCGCGGCCAGCGCCTCACCGTCCTCGGTACGGCCGTTCTCGACCCCCGCGTCGGCCGACACGTGATGGGCGACCCACTCGCCGTCGGTGCGCTCCAGCAGCAGGGCCAGGCATTGCTCCACCGGCCCCTCGTCGAGCACGGTCCAGAAACCACGGACGGCGTCGTGCGCCCGCAGCAGCGACCGGGACCGGACCGGCAACAGGTCGCTGGCCTCGTTGCCGGCCACCACGAACTCCAGAAGTCTCAGGCTCACCGCACCAGGGTAGGGAGCGCACGCTCGTAGAGTGTCGGGATGCCCGACGCCTCCCCCGCCGCCCCGGCCCCCTCCCCGGCCGACCCGACCGGCACCACCGCGCCGGGCGGCACCACCCAGCCGGCCAGCGGTACCACCGAACCGGGCGGGACTGCCGAGTCCACCGGCACCACCGGGGCGGGCACCGCCACCTTGCCGGGCGGCACCATCGGGACCACGCCCGGAGTGCCCGGCGACGGAAACGTGGCGCTGCACGCGGACGCGGTGGCGGTGCTGGCCGGTTGGACGCCGACCGGGCCGGCCGCCGCCGAGGCGCGGGACCGTACCCTCGCCCTGCTCGCCGACGGCCCGGTCGCCCTGACCCGCCACCACCTGCCGGGCCACCTCACCGCGAGCGCGCTGATCCTCGACGCCACCGGTGCCCGGGTGCTGCTCTGCCTGCACGGCAAGCTGCACCGCTGGGTGCAGCTCGGCGGGCACTGCGAACCGGGCGACGAGACGCTGGCCGGGGCGGCGCTGCGCGAGGCCACCGAGGAGTCCGGCATCGCCGGCCTGGTCATCGACCCCGTCCCGATCGACGTGGACATCCATCCGGTGGCCTGCCAGGGTGGTTCGCTGCACCACGACGTGCGGTTCGCGGTCTTCGCCCCGCAGGACGCGGTCGAGCAGGTCAGCGACGAGTCCGAGGCGCTCGGCTGGTTCCCGACCGACCGGCTGCCGGAGCCGCTGGCCGGCGGCACCGCCCAACTCGTCGCCCCGGCTCTGGCCGCCCACGCCCGCCGTCCCCGCTGACCTCGCGGCCGCCGACACCCTGAACCGGGCCCGCCGGCCGCACGCCCCGTCGCTTCAGGATCATGCAGGCTCCGACCCACGCCCGCCCGGCTGTGGGAGCGCCACGCCACCGGGCGGGTCACGCCGCCCGGCGGTCAGACCAGTCCGTCCTCGCCCCTGGCCTTCAGCTCGTCGACCAGCGCCTTGACGTCCTGCGCCCGGTCACGTGGGCAGACCAGCACCGCGTCGGGGGTGTCCACCACGATCAGGTCACGGACCCCGAGGGCGGCCACCAGCCGACCCGACTGCGGCACCACCACCAGGTCGTGGGCGTCGTGCAGCAGGACCCCCGGCTTGGCGTCGGTGCCCAGCACCACGTTGCCGGCCGGGTCGGCGGGCAACACCTCACCGAGGGTGTGGAAGTCGCCCACGTCGTTCCAGCCGAAGTCGCCCGGCACGGTGGCGACCCGGCCGGCGGTGGCCGCGCCCTCCATCACCGCGTAGTCGACGGAGATCTTCGGCAGCGTCGGCCAGACCGCGCCGAGGACCTCGTCCTGCTCGGGGGTGCCCCAGGCCGCCGCGATCGAGATCACCCCGGCGTGCAGGGTCGGCTGCTGACGGGCCAGCTCAGCGAGGAAGACGTCCACCCGCCAGACGAACATGCTGGCGTTCCAGAGATGCCGACCCGAGCGCAGGTACGCCTCGGCGACCGGCGCGGCCGGCTTCTCCTTGAACTCGGTCACCGGACGCAGCGGTCCGTCGCCGGTCGGCTCACCGGTCTCCAGGTAGCCGTAGCCGGTCTCGGCCCGGGTCGGGGTGATCCCCACCGTCATCAGCAGCCCCTGCTCGGCGCCACCGATCGCCGCCCGGACCGTCTCCACCCAGGTGGCGGGGTCGCGGATCAGGTGGTCGGCGGCGAAGGAGCCCATCACCGCCGCCTCGTCGCGCCGGGCGATCACCGCCGCCGCCAACGCGATCGCCGCGCAGGAGTCCCGGGGCGAGGGCTCGACCAGGATGTTCTCCTCCGGCACCCCGCCCAGTTGCCGGGCCACCGCCGCCGCGTGGGCGGCCCCGGTGACCACCAGGATGCGCTCCGGTGTGGTCAACGGCGCGAGCCGGCCCACGGTCGCCTGGAGCAGCGACGCGTCGGTGCCGGTGAGCGGATGGAGGAACTTGGGGTGCCCCGCGCGGGACAGCGGCCACAACCTCGTGCCGCTGCCACCCGCCGGGATGACGGCGTAGAGCATCAGCACATCATGCCCGAACCGCCACAGGTCGGATGCCGGGTCGGCCGTACGGCCAGCGACCACTCAGGAACGCGCCCGGCTCCACGCGGCGATGTGCACCTCGGCGCTGGACGCCCAGGTGAACTCCTTGGCCCGGTCGAAACCCGCCTTGGCCAGCGACAACCGCCGCTGCTCGTCGTCGAGCAGGGCAGCCAGGTCGGTGGCGATCTGGTCGGGGTCCTCACTGGTGTAGGCGACCGCGTCACCGCCCACCTCGGGCAGCGAGAGCCGGGGCGTGGTGAGCACCGGGGCGGCGCAGGCCATCGCCTCCAGGATCGGCAGGCCGAACCCCTCGCCGTACGACGGGTAGGCGGCGACCAGCGCGCCGCCGAGGAAGCCGGGCAGGTCGGCGTAACGCAGGTAGCCGGGACGCAGCAACCGCAGGTGCGAGGGAACCTCGGCCACCGCGCGGTCGATGTCGTCGTCGTGCCCCTGACCACCGGCGACCACCAGGGCCGGCGGGTTCTCCCGGTCGCCCACCGCCCGCGCCCAGCCCCGGATCAGATTGGGTACGTTCTTGCGCGGCTCCTTGGCCCCGAGGAAGGCGATGTAGCTGCTGCCGCCGAGCCCGAGCCGGGCCCGTACCCGGGCCTTCTCCTCCTCGCCCGGGGCGTGGAAGGCGTCCTGGTCGACCCCGTGGTAGGCCACGTCGATGCGGGTCGGGTCGGCGTCGAGCAGCCGGATCAACTCGTCGCGGGTGGCCTTGCTGGGCACGATCACCCGGCTGGCCCGGCGCAGCGACGTCTTGATCGCGCTGCGGAAGAACGTCCGCCGGGACTTGTCGTAGTGCTCCGGCTCGGTGAAGAACGTCGCGTCGTGCACGGTCACCGTGACCGGGCAGCCGGCCCGCAGCGGGCAGGTGTAGAACGGCGAGTGCAGCACCTCGGCACCGACCTGCTGGGCGAGCAGCGGCAGGCCGGTCTGCTCCCAGGCGAGCCGGGCCGGGCGGTGGGCGACGGCGGCCGGAGCGGGGATCACCTCGGCCCCGGGCAGCTTCCGGGCGTAGCGCTCCAGATCGGTGCGCAGGCTCACCACGACCAGGTCGACCGTCTCCCCGCAGACTGTACCGAGGGCTCCGAGCAGGCCATCGACGTATCTACCGACGCCGCCACGGTCGGCGGGGACACTCGTGGCGTCGATGAGCACGCGGGGCGGGCGACCGGCGGTCACGGGGCGACTCCTTGCAATGGCGGGCCTGTGGGGAACAACACTCCGGGCAAGCCTACGCCGGAGCCCGGTACGGACGCTGACTCCGACCCGACCGTACGCCGACTTGTCATCGTCATCGAATACGGGCGGCAGGGGCGTATCGTTCGCGCCGATGGCCGACAACATTGCCCGGGTGTTCGCCGCCGCGATCGCGGCCGACCCCGCCCGCCCCCTGCTGACCTGGTATGACGACGCCACCGGCGAACGCACCGAACTCTCCGGCGCGACCCTGGCGAACTGGGTGGCCAAGACCGCCAACCTGCTCGTCGACGAGTTGGGCCTGAGCCCCGGCGACCCGGCCGGGGTGCTGCTGCCGCCGCACTGGCAGACCGCTGCGGTGCTGCTCGGCTGCTGGTCGGCCGGGTTGACGGTGCGGGACGAACCGGGTGACGTGGACGTGCTCTTCGCCGCCGCCGACCGGGTGACCGAGGTGGACGCCTGGCCGGCCGGCGACCGGTACGCGCTGGCGCTCGCCCCGTTCGCCGCCCCGCTGCGCGAGGTGCCCGCCGGATTCGCCGACTACGTCGTCGAGGTACGCACCCAGGGTGACCACTTCACCCCGTCCGCCCAGGGTGGCCCCACCGACGCGGCCCTGCTGGCCCAGGCGGACGCCCGCGCGACGGCCCTCGGCATCTCCCCCGGCGACCGCCTGCTCATCGACGCGGCGACCCACCCCGACCCGCGCGACTGGCTGCTCGCCCCCCTGGTCCGCCAGGCGACGATCGTGCTGACCGGCAACGCCGACCGGTCCCGCTTCCCCGCCCGCACCACCACCGAACGCACCACCCACACCCTCCCCTGACCCCACCCCTCCCCGCCCAGCCCCGGTGATCAAGAGGTTTACGTCAACATCCGGCCAACAGACGACGTAAACCTCTTGATCACCCGCCCCCGACGCGACGGCGTTCGGTGATCAAGAGGTTTGGGGCAGCAATGGGGGACTTGGATGACGTAAAGCTCTTGATCACCGGGGCCGGGCGGGCGGGGCCGGGCGGAGCGGGGCCGGGCGGGCGGGCGGGCGGGCGGGGACAGGGCGGGGCAAGGGGGGCAAGCGGGGCAAGGGGCAGGGTGGGGCCAGGCGGGGCAGGGTGGGGTGGGTTACGGGGTGGGGCGGGTTTGGGCGAAGGCGACGAAGGCGGTCAGGGACTCGGGGTTGGCCAGGGCACCCTTGGCGGCGGCCGAGTCGACCGGGGTGCCGGTGAGGATCTTCTTGACCGGGACCTCCAGCTTCTTGGACGACAGGGTGCGCGGGACCGCCCTGACCTGGTGGATCTCGTCGGGGATGTGCCGGGGCGACAACGCGGTACGCAGCTCGCGGGCGATCTTCTTGCGGAGGGCGTCGTCGAGTTCCAGACCCTCGGCGAGCACCACGAACAGCAGCAGTTCCCCGGCCCCGCCCTCGTCGTCCTCCAGGTGCACCACCACCGAGTCGACCACCTCGTCGAGGCTCTCCACCACCGAGTAGAACTCGGCCGTGCCGAGCCGTACGCCGCCCCGGTTGAGGGTGGCGTCGGAGCGGCCCGTGATCACGCAGCCACCCCGCTCGTTGATCGTGATCCAGTCGCCGTGCCGCCACACCCCGGGATAGACGTCGAAGTACGCCTCCGTGTAGCGGCGACCGTCCGGGTCGTTCCAGAATCCCACCGGCATGCTCGGCATCGGCGCGGTGATCACCAGCTCGCCCAGTTCCCCGATGACCGGGGTGCCGTCGGTCGAGCGGGCCTCCACCTTCGCGCCGAGCGCCCGGCAGGTGATCTCACCGGCGTACACCGGTAGCAGCGGCACCCCACCGACGAAGCCGGTGCAGACGTCCGTCCCGCCGGACAGCGACTGGAGCTGAAGGTCGGTGCCGACCGTCTCGTACACCCAGGTGAAGCCCTCGGCGGGCAGCGGCGCGCCGGTGGAGCCGACCCCGCGCAGCGCGGACAGGTCGGCGAGGTCCTTGGGCACCAGGCCGGCCTTGCGGCAGGCCAGCAGGAACGGCGCGGACGTGCCGAAGTAGGTGCTGCCGGTCTCCTCGGCCAGTCGCCACAGCGCACCCAGGTCCGGGTGGCCGGGGTTGCCGTCGAACAGCACGATCGTCGTCCCCACGGCCGGCCCGGAGACCAGGAAGTTCCACATCATCCAGCCGGTGGTGGTGAACCAGAAGAACCGGTCGGCCGGGCCGAGATCGTGGTGCAGGGCCAGCATCTTGAGGTGTTCCAGCAGGATGCCGCCGTGCCCGTGCACGATCGGCTTGGGCAGGCCGGTGGTGCCGGAGGAATAGAGCACATAGAGCGGATGGTCGAACGGGACCGGGGTGAAGGTCAGCGGCTCGTCGGTCTCCGCCGCCAACTCGGCCCAGCTCAGGACGCCCTGCGGTACGCCGTCCGGCGCGGCCTCCGCGCGGTCGGCGGGGGTGCCGGGCAGCGCGGATGCCGGGGCAGTGCCGTCGGAACCGACCGGGAGGGCAGCGCGGTCAGCATCGGCCGGGGCAGAGCTGTCGGGGCCGGCCGGGTGCAGGTAGGCGATGTCGACGGTGTACGCCAGCGACGGCAGGGCGGCCCGGATCGCGGCCACCTCGGCCCGCCGGTCCACCGGCTTGTCGCCGTACCGGTAGCCGTCCACGGCCACCAGGACCTTCGGCGCGATCTGCTGCCAGCGGTCGACGACACTGCGGGTGCCGAACTCCGGGGCACAGGACGAGAAGATCGCCCCGAGACTGCTGGTCGCCAGCAGCAGCACGTACGTCTCGGGGATGTTCGGCGCGTACGCGGCCACCCGGTCCCCGGCGACGACGCCGAGCCGGCGCAGCCCGGCCGCCACCCGACGGACCTGCTCGCGCAGCTCGGCGGCGGTCAGGGTGACCGGCGGGCGGGTCTGGGAGTGGGCGACCACCACCGGGTCGTCATCGGCGCGGCCGGGCATCCGCAGCACGTTCTCGGCGTAGTTGAGCGTCGCGCCGGGGAACCACCGGGCGCCGGGCATCGCCGCATCACCCAGGGTCGCCGTCGGTGGGGTGTGCGCCACCACCTCGAAGTGGTCCCAGATCGAGCGCCAGAAGGCGTCCAGGTCGGTGACCGACCACTGCCACAGCGCGTCGTAGTCGGCGAAATCCAGCCCCCGGTGCTCCCGCAGCCACCGCAGGTAGCCCCCGATCCGGGACCGCTCGCGTACGTCCGCCGGCGGCGTCCACAGCACGTCACCCACCGCTCCACCCTCCCTGAGGCCCACACGGCACTGTGCCCGGCCATACCGCCATCTTGCCTACCTGGCAGCGTCATCATCCACACCGGGGCCCACCACGGAAACGTGCCCCGCGCACACAATCCGTTTCCCCCCACCTCCCCCGCCCCGCCCCGCCCCGCCCCGCCCCGGTGATCAAGAGGATTGGGTCAGTTTTCAGCGCGGGATTGACGTAAACCTCTTGATCACCGGGGCGAGCTGGGGAGGTGGGGGTCAGGAGGCGCGGTGGGCTTGGATGGCGCGGCGTTTGGCGAGGCGGTGGGCGCGGCGGATCTCGGCCTCCTTGTAGCGACGGTGGTCGTCGGGGGTTTCCGGGAGGACGGGGCGGACCGGGCGGGGGGCGCCGGCCACGTCCACGCCGACGAAGACGAGGTACGCGGTGGCCACCCGGACCGGCTCGTCCTCGGCCGAGTCCCAGCGCTCGGCGACCACCTTCACCCCCACCTCCATCGAGGTGTTGCCCGTCCAGTTGACCTGGGCGTGGGCGTGCACCAGGTCACCCACCCGGACGGGTTCGGAGAAGACGATCTCGTCGATCGAGGCGGTCACCGCCGTACCGCCGCTGTGCCGGGCCGCCGCCGCACCGGCCACGTCGTCGACGAACTTCATCAACACCCCACCGTGCACGGTTCCGTACAGATTGACATCGACAGCGGTCATGATGCGACTCAGCGTGACCCGGGAGTACGACGTCGGCTTGCCGGGAGGGGTGGTGGGGTGCTCGGTCATGGCAGAAACGGTACGGTGCGCCAATGCGACATCTCTGGAGCTTCCTCGCCGGGTTGGTGGTGGCACCCGTCACGTGGGTGCTGATCACCCTCGGGCAGGACGGGTCGGGCCGGACCGTGGACCGCTGGGTGGAGATCGGCACGTACAGCACGGCCAACCTGATCGAGCCGGCCGTCTACCTCGGCATCGCCGGCATTCTGCTCGGCCTGGTCGGCACGCTGCGCACCTCACCGGTCGGGCCGCTCGTCGCCGGGCTGCTGCTGATCACCCCGTACGTCGGGATGTTCATCGCCCCGTTCACCGTGCTCGACTGGATTCCGAGCGGCTGGAAGGTGCTCGGCGACCCGCTGCCGCTGCGCCAGCCGGTGCAGAACGGCACCCTGTTCCTGATCGGCGTACTGCTGCTGATGGCCGTGTTCAGCGTGCGGCGGTGGCGGCGCTGGCCGCAGCCGGTGACCGCAGCGGAATCGGCCCCGGCCGACTACGACAACCCGCCGCCGCCCAGCTATGCCACGAGCGACTGGCCGCCGGCCGGTCCGCCCGCCCGCAGCGAGCCGGACACCGTCCCGCTCACCCTCGGCTACCCCGACCTGGACACCCCCACCGAGCCGCTGCCCCGGCGGACCGGGACCGAGTCCCCGTGGTCCGCGCCGCCGCGCTACGGCGCGAAGCCGGAGAACAGCCCCGACAACCGTTGACGCCTTCGGGTGGGCCGGCCAGACCGGCCCACCCGACCGCTCGATCAGCAGAGACTCTCGCCGTCCGACGCCTCGGCGAGCCGTCCACCCCACGTGGTCAGGAGGCGACGAGATCCCGGGCGTCCTGGCAGAAGCGACGGACGGCAGGGGTACGTCGATACGGGGTCAACGCGCCGACCAGGTTGCGGACATGCTTGATGCACCTGGTAGAGGTGACCTGCCCGGTCAGGGTATGCACGGCCTGACTCCCGAGGGCCAGCGCCTTGTCCAACTCGGGCTGCTCCTGCTGCACGTAGGTGGTCGCGAGCAGCGCATGACGAAGTGCGCCCTCCCGGGTGTACTCGTTGTTCTGTAGCCGTAGTGCCGCCCGCAGATGATCGCGAGCGCGGGGCCAGTCTTCGAGCTTGACGAAGCAGTAGCCGGCCTGGGCATGGGCTTGCGCCTCGTTGATCCAGTAGGACCAGTCCGGGTCGCCGTGCTCCGCCGGGCTGTCGGCGAACTTGTCGAACGCCTTGTCGAGCGCGCGCCGGGTATCGGTCACCGACCGGTTGTTCGCGTACGCCTCAGCGGCTCGCAGGTCGAGGATCGCCCCGACCTTGGGACTGGTGGCCGGGTAGCTGGCACGTGCCGTCTCCGCGAGGGTTACCGCTTGGCGGAGTTGCCCGAGATCCTTGGCCTGGCAGGACATGAAGCCGAGGATGTTCGCGCCGAGCCCGCGATCGCCGGCCGCGTTGGCCTGGTAGAGGCCGGCGATGAAGAACCGCTGCGCCTGCGTGTGGTGGCCGTCGTCGAAGGAGAGCCAGCCAGCGAGGCGCAGCAGCTCACCGGCCGTGCCGTGGAGGCGTCGCCCGACCGTGTCGGTGTAGCTCCGCTCTCGCAGCACCCCCACCACGGTTCTCAGGTGTTGGCGGACCAGTCCCAGGGTCTGGCCACTACCGAGATGGTCGTCCATCCGGCGCAGACTGGCTGTCACCGCGTCCAGGTGGTCTACGACGTCGCCGGACAGGAGGCGGCCGGTGGTTGATGCGATGTCCTGCGGCGGCTGAGCGATCATCCACTCGTGTGCCGGTGACGTCAGGGCGGAACCGAGCAGAGTGAGGAACATCCGTCGGTGCATCATCCCCTCAGGGTCGTTCACCACGTCTGCCGCCCGCAAGGCCCCGGGTGAGGCCCGAGCGCAGGTCAGGGGCTGGAAGAGGCGAGGGCAGTCTCCGGCCAACTCTCTCCACCGACGCGGCCAACGACCACCATCAGAATTGACTTCTCCGGCTCCTCACTGCCCGTGTCAGAGGCAGCTGGGTTCAGTCGGGTGGCGACCACGGGTCGACGGGCAACTCGTAGACGAGCCGGTAGCGGTCACCGGAAAACACGATGTCGGCGGTCTCCACTGCGGTCTGTCCGGCGAAGTAGGTGCGCTCGACTTCGATCACCCACCTGACGCCACGCCGGTCGAGTTCGAGGGCGTCAGCCTCTTCGGGCATCGCCGGCCGGGTGGTGACCTCTTCCACGAATTGGTCGATGACCACGCCAATGAAGTCCATTCGGGCGACCACGCCGATGACCGGACCTTGCTCGGGGTACTCGACCTGCGTGCCGCCCGTGATGGCCAGCGGCTCGTACGAGTGGGCAAGCTGTATCGGGGCTCCGTCGGCCAGGTAGCGGTACCCGGTGTGCATGACGACGTCGCCGGGCCGGATGCCGAGCCGTTCGGCGATGCGGGGCGTTGCGGGAGTCTTCTCGCTGTCAGACTCCCAGCTCGGTTGCTGGCCTGCGGCCTCACTGTCCCGGGTGAACGGTGACGTGCTGCCGATGCGCCTGCGCATGTCCCGAGAGTGGGCGCGACGCACGAGCGGCGTCCGGTTGCCGACGTGGTTGCCGGGGCCAGGTCGCCCC
This sequence comes from Micromonospora matsumotoense, assembly GCF_900091525.1. Lineage (GTDB taxonomy): Bacteria > Actinomycetota > Actinomycetes > Mycobacteriales > Micromonosporaceae > Micromonospora > Micromonospora matsumotoensis. Next base: position 127,314 of record NZ_FMCU01000010.1, on the reverse strand, counting down.
TCGAAAGTCAGTGCGACGCCTTGAAGCCGCTGATGAACGCATCCCAGACGGCAGGCTCGAAGCTCAGCGTGCCGGCATCGGGGGCCTTGGAGTCGCGGACGTCGACCTGCGCGCCCCGGTCCCGCACCTCGACGCACTGGCCGTTGTTGCCGGACCTGCTCGACGTGCGCCAGGCGTTACGTTCCATGCTCGCTCAACTCCCTGATGAACCTGATCGACTCGGCGGGCGACCACGCCAGCGTCTTCAGATTGTCGTACGCCGCCGACAGTCGCGCCAGGTCGCGGCTCGACTCCAGGAACAGTTCACCGGCAAGGGTTTCGATGTAGCCCAACGGCGGGTCGTCCGGCTCGAAGGCGAGCAGGGCGAAGCCACTGCTGATGGCCAGATGAGCGCCGGCCTCGAAGCGCAGCACCTGGATCGTGACGTTCGGCAGCCGACTCAAGGTGACCAGGTGGTGGAGTTGCTCGCGGAGCACGCCCGGTCCGCCGACCTCGGTGCGCACCGAAGCCTCGGAGAGGATCGCGTGCATCCGCAGCGGTGTCGGCCTGCGATGCAGAACCTCTTGCCGGGTCATCCGGGCGGCGACCCGCTGCTTGATCCCCTCCGGGTCGGTCTCCCGGCCGATGACGTTGACCTCGCGGGCGTACGCCTCGGTCTGCAGGAGACCGGGCACCAGCATCGGCTCGAAGTTCTTGAGTTCGATGGCCTCGGTCTCGTACGCGATGTAGGTGGCGTACTTGCCGCCGAGACGCTGCCACCAGCCCTCCTCACGCAGGCCACGGGCCTGCTCCAACAGGGAGGTGCCGGCTTCACCGTCAATCTTTACGCCATACGCGACCAGTAGCTCCATGACGTCGCCGGCACGGAGCTTGATCTCGCCGGACTCGATCCGGCTGATCCGGGACGACGAGCAGCAGACGATCTCCGCCGCGCGATCACCGGTCAGCCCCTTCGCCTCGCGGAGCTTACGAAGCTCCCGGCCGAGTCTGCGGGACCGTGGTGTTGCCGGAGTGAATCGAGGCATGCACACATCGTGCACCCCCATCATCACGTTGTCACGCCGAACCTGAGGCCAATCAACGTGAATGCGCGAGCGGCCTTGCGTTGCATCACTTGATGCGCAACTCTAGCCGCATGCCGGACACGTTCCGCAACGCCCTCCGCCACTTGCGTGACGGAAGTGCGGCAACGTACCGCCCTGGGCAGGCCAGAAAGTGAGGACGTCTGTGGTTTCGGGAGTCGTGATGCTGGTGTTCGGTGGCCTGGTGCCGGGCTTTCTGGTCGGGCTGCTCGCGTTCCGGGTCAAGTCGAGGTGGTGTCCGCGCTGCGGGGAGTCCACCACCGCCGTCCACCCGCCAATAGGGCGGGACCGGTGACCCGCCCGGTCCTGTCCGATGCCGACGAGTTGCCGATCGGCCGGCGGGTGGCCCGTTGGCGGGTACGCCGCCGGATGACCCAGCAGATGCTCGCCGACCGGCTCGGCAAGTCGAAGAGCTGGGTCGACAAGGTCGAACGCGGCGTACGCAGCCTGGACCGCTACTCGACCGTCCAGGAGATCGCCGAGGTGCTGCGCCTCGACCCGGCCGTCCTGCTCGACCCCCGCAGACCGCTACCGACGGCGACCGCCGGCCTCGACGGGGTCGACGCGGTCCGTGCCGCCCTGGCCCGCTACCACCAGCGGCCCGCCCGGACGGTGTCGCCCGACGAGGTGGGTCGGCACGTCGCGCACGCCTGGCTCAGCTACCAGCACGCCCACTACACGCAACTTCTCCGGGCCCTGCCCACCCTGCTCGACGCCGCCCACGCCACGCCGGGGCCGCTGGTGTCCGCGTACCGGATCACCGCCTCGGTGCTGGTCAAGCTCGGCGAGGCCGATCTCGGCTGGCTCGCCGCCGATCGGGCCGTCGCCGCCGCCGTGGGCGACCCCGTCCGCACCGGCACCGCCACCATCGCGGTCGCCCAGGCGCTGCGCGCGCTCGGCCGAGACCGGCTCGCCCTGACGGCCGCCGTCGCCGCCATCGGCACCGCCGCCGACGATGCGGTACGGGGAACGCTGTTCCTCCAGGCCGCGCTGGCCGCCGCCGGCTGCGGTGACGGCCGCCGCGCCGACCACCTGATCGATCATGCCGCCGCCCTGGCCGATCGCTTTCCCGGCGACGACGACCCTCAGCACACCGCGTTCGGCCCCACCGCCGTGCTGCTGGCCCGCTTTCTCGCCGCCCTGCGCCTCGGCGACACCGCCCAGGCCGTCTACCGCCACGAAAAGGCCGTCCGCCGGGACGACTGGCGTCGGCTCCCCGTCGAGCATCGGGCCGCGCACCTCGTCGACGCGGCCCGCGCCTACCTCGACGCCGGCGACCTCACCGCCGCCGGGCTCACGCTGGTCGAGGCCGACACCATCGCGCCCGCCGAGGTCCGCTACCGCCCTGCCGCGCGTACCCTCGTCGCCGAGATCGCCCGCAACGGCCCGCCGGCCGCCGGCGTGGCCCGCCTCGCCACCCTCGTCGGCCTCACCCGCTGACCCGCCAGCACCCTCCTGCCGCCGAGGTGGACGACTGACACAGACTGTCAGGTGCGAAGCAGGCGTCCGGGACGGAAGAGCTACGAGACAGGCGGTCAGTCCTTGAGGAGTTGGCGGGCCATGACGATGCGTTGGACCTGGTTGGTGCCTTCGTAGATCTGGGTGATCTTGGCGTCGCGCATCATCCGCTCGACCGGGTAGTCGCGGGTGTAGCCGTACCCGCCGAGCAACTGCACCGCGTCCGTGGTGATCTCCATCGCCGCATCCGAGGCGAAGCACTTCGCCGCCGCACCGAAGTACGTCAGGTCCGCGTCACCCCGCTCCGACTTCCCGGCCGCCGCATAGGTCAACTGCCGGGCGGCCTCCAGTTTCATGCCCATGTCGGCGAGCATGAACTGCACACCCTGGAACTCCGCGACCGCCTTGCCGAACTGCTTACGCTCCCGCACGTACCCCTTGGCGTAGTCCAGAGCCCCCTGGGCGATCCCGACGGCCTGGGCGGCGATGGTGACCCTGGTGTGGTCCAGGGTCCGCATCGCGGTGCCGAACCCGGTGCCCTGCTCGCCGATGATGCGGTCCGCGGGGATGCGTACGTTGTCGAGGTAGACCTCCCGGGTCGGCGAACCCTTGATGCCCAACTTCTTCTCCGGCGCGCCGAAGCTGACCCCCGGATCGGACTTCTCCACCACGAACGCCGAGATGCCCCGCGACCGGGCCGCCGGATCGGTCACCGCGAACACCGTGTAGAACTCCGACACCCCCGCGTTGGTGATCCACCGCTTCACCCCGTTGAGCACCCAGTGATCACCGTCACGCACCGCGCGCGTCGTCATCGACGCCGCATCACTACCCGCCTCCGGCTCCGAGAGACAGTACGAGAACATCCCCTCGCCGGCGGCGACCGGGGTCAGGTAGCGCTGCTTGAGTTCCTCGGAGCCGGCCAGGATCAGCGGCATGGTGCCGAGCTTGTTGCCGGCCGGGATCAGGGCGGACGAGGCGCAGGCGCGGGCCACCTCCTCGATCACGATCGCGGTGGCCAGGGCGTCCGCGCCCGCACCGCCGTACTCGACGGGGATGTGCGGGGCGTGGAAATCGGCGGCCCGCAGCGCGTCGTACGACGTCTGGGGGAACTCGCCGGTCTCGTCGGCCTCGGCCGCGTGCGGGGCCACCTTGGCGGCACAGACATCGCGGACCGCCTCGCGGATCGCGTCGTGCTCCTCGGGCAACCGGTAGACGTCGAACGTCTGCTCTGCGGCCATGTCGACCCTCCCATTTCACGGCTATCATGCGCAGTCTGTGACGTCCCTCAGGCCGCCGACTGCTGCAGTTGAAGAATAGCCATCGCGACCCCCGTCATGTTACCGACAGGTAGGATCACGCCGCGCGGCCCCCGAGAGCGCACAACTACGCTGACATGACGACAGGTTTTCCATCGGTGCCCGGCCAGGCGCCGCAGCCGATTGCGACGCAGTGAAGCGCCGCCAGCGCGAGCGGAGAAGACAGGCGTGACGATCCCGTACCCGAACATCCAGCCGGCGCCGACCATCTCCCCGGTGACGCCCCCCTCGGGTGCGCCGCGTCCGCGGGTGACCTTCCTCGGCACCGGCTACCTCGGCGCGACGTACGCCATCTGCTACGCCGAGTTGGGCTACGAGGTCCTCGGCTTCGACGTCGACGTCGACAAGATCGCCAAGCTGAACGCGGGCGAGGTGCCGATCCACGAACCGGGCCTCGACGAGCTGCTGCGGCGTAACCTGGCCGCCGGCCGGCTGCGGTTCTCGACCGACATCGCCGAGACCGCCGACTTCGGCGACGTGCACTTCATCTGCGTCGGCACCCCGCAGCGCGCCGACGGCATGGGCGCCGACCTGTCGTACGTCGAGGCCTCGGTGACCGCCCTGGCCCAGCAGCTCACCCGCAAGGCGCTGATCGTCGGCAAGTCCACCGTGCCGGTCGGCACCGCCGAGTGGGTGGAGCAGCTCGTCGGCAAGCACACCCCCACCGACCTGGCCGTCGAGGTGGCCTGGAGCCCCGAGTTCCTCCAGGAGGGCTTCGCCGTCGACGACGTGCTGCGCCCCAACCGGATCGTGGTCGGCGTCAAGAGCGAGTGGGCCAACGCCATGCTCTACGCCGCCCACAAGGGCGTCTTCGACCTGGCCGCCACCGAGGACCGGGAGGTCCCACTGGTGGTCACCGACTTCGCCACCGCCGAGCTGGTCAAGGTCGCCGCGAACGCCTTCCTGGCCACCAAGATCTCCTTCATCAACGCGATGGCCGAGGTCTGCGAGGCCAGCGGCGGCGACGTCACCCAACTCGCCCGCGCCATCGGCTACGACCCTCGGATCGGCAACCGGTTCCTCCAGGCCGGCCTCGGCTTCGGCGGCGCCTGCCTGCCCAAGGACATCCGCGCCTTCCAGGCCCGCGCCCAGGAGCTGGGCGCCGGCGAGGCGCTGCGCTTCCTGCACGAGGTGGACCTGATCAACCTGCGTCGCCGGACCCGGGTCCTCCAGCTCGCCGCCGACCTGCTCGGCCGCCGCACCGGCCCGGCCGGCCCGGACTTCTCCGGCACCCGGATCGCGGTGCTCGGCGCGACCTTCAAACCCAACACCGACGACGTCCGCGACGCCCCGGCGCTCGCGGTCGCCGCACTGCTCGCCAAGGCCGGCGCCGACGTGCACGTGTACGACCCGCAGGGCGCCGCGAACGCCCGCCGGATCGCCCCGGAGCTGATCTTCGAGGACAGCATGAACGACGCGGTCTCCGGCGCCGACCTGGTCTGCGTACTCACCGAGTGGGCCGACTTCCGCAACGCCGACCCGGTCGCCCTCGGCGAACTGGCCGCCGGGCGCAAGGTCGTCGACGGCCGTAACTGCCTCGACGCGGCACTGTGGACCCAGGCCGGCTGGGAATACCGGGGCATGGGACGCCCCTGACAATGCCCGGAACGCGCCGGTGCGGGAGGTGACACTCCCCGCACCGGCGCGTTTTTTGTACCCCTAACGGAGCGGCAGGTGTCGAAATCCACGCCCGCTCAGGGCATGCTGCGTGGGGACGGCGTCCACAGTGCGGCCGGCCGGGTGGAGGGATGTCGTGGAGAGCTTCCAGTGCTCCTCGTGCGGGCGGCAGATCAAGCCGGCGGCCCGCTGCCCCAACTGCGGGGCCGAGCAACCGCAGTGGCGCGAGCACCTGGCCGAGATCGAACGCTCCATCGCGGAGATGAAGGCACGCGACGCCGAGATCGCCCGGGAGCAACGGCAGATCGCCGCCAAGATGCAGGCCGCCCTCTTCCAGCGCGACATCCTCGCCCACGCCGGTGAGGAACGCGTCAAGCAGGCCACCCGGCCGCGTCGGGTGCTGCGCCGCAAGGCGGGCCGCCGACCGCCGACCGCCACCACCGGAGCGCCGCCCCGGGTGCCCCGGCAGGGCACCCCGGCCGGCCCGGACGAACCACCGCTCCCACCGCCGTACCGGACCGCCACCTGGCTGGGCGCGGACAACCCGGAGCATCCGGCGGAGGCGTCCTCCCGGGAGGTGCAGAACATCCCCCTCGGGCTGGGCGCCCTGGTGCTGGCGGTGGCCGCGGTGGTCTTCGCCGCCGTCGCGACCAGTTCGATGGACGCCCTGGCCCGGCTCGGCATCCTGCTGGTCGCCACCGTGCTGCTGCTGCTCGCCCCGCCGGTGCTGGCCAAGCGGGGGCTGACCTCCACCGCCGAGACGATCGCCACGGTCGGCCTGCTGCTGGTGCCGCTGGCCGGGTACGCCCTGTGGGCGGTGGACCGGATCGGCGCCTCCGGGGCGATCTTCTCCGGTGCGATCTTCGCGCTGACCACCGGGGTCGCCCTCGCCTACGCCGCCGGCACCGGCCTACGGGCCCCCCGGTTCGCGGCGGTGCTGGCCGCCCAACCCGTGGTGCCGTTGCTCGCCTACGGGTGGATCAGCGGCCCGACCGGCTGGGCCGTGGTGCTCACCGTGGTGGCCGTGCTCGACCTCGGACTGGTCCGCTCCGGCATCATGCGGGAACGACCGGCCCGACCGGAGCCCACGACCGCCACCCCCACCGCGCCGCCCCGGCAGCGGGTCACCCCGGACGGTCGGCCGGAGGGCGCGCCCGAGGAGTCGGCCGAGGTGCTCGACGGCGCGGCGGCCACCCCGACCGGTGCGGCCCGACCGGTGCCGGGGCTGCCCGAGCTGACCTGGCTGCTGCACGGGGTGGCGGTGGCGCTCGCCCTGGCGTACGCGGTCACCGCGCTGCTGCGGGTGCAGACCGTGCCGGCGGCCACCGGGGCGGGTGCGGCGCTGCTGCTGGCCGCGGTGGTGGCCCTGGCCGGCACCCTGCTGCTGCGCCGCCCGCCACTGCCGGACGTCGGGGCCGGCATCCTCACCCTGGCCGTGATCGGCGCGCTCGGGCGGATCGCCGCGGTGGCCTTCCCGGACCGGGCGTTGCTGTTGATAGCCGTGGTCATCATGCTGACCGGGCTGGCCGTGCGGGCCGTACCGGAGGCGGCCCGGCGTGGGCCGCAGCTCGCCTCCGCCGCGGCGCTGACCGTCAGCGGCCTGGTGGTGGCCGGCGGCGCCCTGCGGGCCGGGCTGGCACCGGTCCAGGCGGCGCTGCCGGCCTGGCGGGCCGACCTGACCGCGTTCCCTGGCGAGGTGGCGGCGACGGCCGGTCCGTCCGCCGGGCAGCTCGCCGCCAGCGCCCTGCTGCTCACCGTCGCGGCGGTGCTGGCCCTGCCGCCGGAGATCCGCCGCGAGTTCGCGGTGGTCGGCGCGGGGCTGACCGCGCTGGCCGTACCCGCCTCACTGGGCCTGGGGTGGGTGGCGGCGCCCTGGCCGATGGTGCTGGCGGCGGTCGCGATCGGCGTTGCCGGGATCTCCGCCGGCACGACCCGGGCGGCCGTGGTGCACGCCGGCACCGCCACCGTGGTCGGGTTCATCGGGGCCGGCGCCGCGCTGAGCCGGCCGTCGGTGACCGCCGCCGCCCTGGCCGTGCTGATGCTGGCGGGCGTGCTGGTGGCGCTCGCACCCCGGGTGCGGATCGCCCCGGCCGCCGCCGACGTCCTCTCCGGGTGGGCGGCCGGTGGGGCGGCGTTGGCGCTGCCCGGCGCGGTCGCCGCGTTCGTCGCGGCCACCGAGCCGTCCGGTCCGGTGCTCACCCCGGCGGTGCTCCGGGAGTTGACGGTGCCGATCCTGGCGGCGAGCTTCCTGGCCGTCTGCGTCACCCTCGGCTATGCGGCGATGATGCAGGTGTCGCAGCGGCACCTGAGCCTGCCGCACGCCGTCGGCACCGGGCTGGGCGCGTTGGCGGTGATCGGGGCGGCCTTCTTCGCCCCGGGCCGGACGGCCGCCGACGCCTGGCTCGGCGGGCTGATGCTGATCGCCACCCTGCTGCTGCTCTTCGCCGGCCGGATCGACGCGGGTCGGCGTTCCGACCTGGCGCTGGACGGCGCCGACCTGGCCGCCGCCGCCGTCACCGCGGCGCTGATCGCCACCCTGGCCCGGATCACGGCGGTGATCTCCCCCGGCGGGCAGCTCGCGGTCGCCGCCGTACTGGTGCTGGTGGTCGCCGTCGCCGCCCGGGCGATGCCCGAGGAGTGGCGTCGCGGGCCGGTGCTCGGCATCGCCGTCGGCGCCGCCCTGATCGGGGTGCTTGCCGGCTGGTCGGCGCTGCGCGGCGGGGTGGGTGTGCTGGCCACCCCGGGCCCGATCTGGGCCGGCGACCTCACCGGCTGGCCGGCCGCGCCGACCGGCGGCCAGACCTGGCAGGCCCCGGTCGCACTGGCGCTGCTCGCACTGGCCGCCGCGATCCTGCTCCCCGCCCCCTGGAAGTACGACGTGGCGGGCGTCGGCGCGGTGCTGGCCACCGTCGGCGTCCCGGCCGCCTTCGACCTGCCCTGGTGGTCGCCCGTCCTGGTGGGGCTGACCGTCGCCACCGTGTTCGCGATGGCCGCGGTGGCCTCCGCCGACCCGCGCGCCGGGCTGTCCCGGGCCACCGTCGCCGGGGTGGTCGCGCTGCACGCCGCCGGGGCCGGACTGGTGCGCCCGTGGACCACCGCGCTCGCCCTGGGCGGCATCGCGCTGATCGGGCTGGCCGTCGCGGCGGTGGCCCGGTCCGTCGCCCCCTCCCTGGTGGACGACGTCGAGACCGAGGGGATGCCGCCGCACCTGGTGCAGATCGGGGGCGCGGCGACGGCCGCCGCGCTGCTCGCGCTCCCCGGTGCGGTGGCCGCCCTCGCCGCCGAGTTCGGCCACGGGGCGCAGGTGGTGCTGACCGCCGCGTTGGCCGCGTCCAGCTTCGGACTCGCCGCCGTGGCCGCCGTCCGTCGCCAGGTCCCGCAGTATCTGCCGTACGCGAGCGCGGCGATCGCCGGTGGGGCGACCATCAGCGCGCTGGCCGCCATCTTCGTCGACCTGCCGTCCGGGGTGTTCGCCGCCGCGGCGGCGCTGCTCGGGGTGCTCGCCGAACTGGTCCGGGCCGCGACCGTGCCACCGGTCGGGTCCGCCCAGCCGACGCGCCGCTGGACGGTCCTGCTGGACGGGGCGCTGCGCCGGCTGCCGGACGACGGTACGCAGCGACGGTGGCGGATCAGCCCCGCCGCCGGGGCGTTGGCCGCGGCGGCCGTACCCACCGTGCTGGCCCTGATCTCCCTCGCGCCGCTGCTCTTCGTGGCGCTGGTCGAGCCGCACCGGATGCTCGCCCACATCTGGCAGGGGCCACCGCCGCAGCTGCGTACCCCGCCGCCGGAGCTGGTCGACCCGACGCACGTGCTCACCGCGCTGCTGCTCACCGGCACCGCCGCGCTGGCCGCCACCGGCCTGTCCGGTGGGCGTCGGTCCCGGGCGGTGCCGGTGGTGCTGCCCGGCCTGGCGGTGACGCTGCTGATCACGCCGATCGCCCTGGGCATGGCCTGGCCGCAGAACGCGTTGGCCGCCCTCGCCGTGTTCACCATCTCGATGCTGGGGCTCGCGTTGACCCCGCCGCCCCCGCTGGCCGAGCGGGCCCGGTCGCTGCGACTGGCCCGGGTGCTGGTCTTCCTCATCGGGCTGGCCGGCGGCGGCGCGGGGCTGGCCGGCAGCCTGGCCGATCAGGGCCTGACCCTGTTCACCCTGGGCGGCGCGGTCGGCGTCGGCGCGGTCGCCGCGTTCTTCGGCACCACCGGGCAGGCCCGCATCCTCGGCTGGCTGTTCGCCTCGCTGATGGCGCAGCTCTTCGTGCTCACCGCCGGTCTGGTGGCCGGGTTGGCCGCCGTCTGGTCGGCGTTCGGGGTGCTCGCCGTGGGCGCGGCGTTGCAGGTCTTCGCCGCGACGCTGCCCCGGCTGCGTCGACCCGAGGCGCAACGGGAGGCCGCCACGGTCGAGTGGAGCGGGTACGCCGCCGCGCTCATCGCCCTGGCCCTGGCGTTCGACTCCCCCCGGCACATCGCCGCCCTGCTCGCCGCCTGGGGAGCGGTGCTGGGATTGGCCGCCGTCCGGCCGGGGCGGCGACCGGTGGAGCGGCGGATCCTCTTCTGGGCGGTGGTCGCCTGCGAGATCGTCGCCTGGTGGATCCTGATGCGGGTCGCCGACGTGGCGCTGCCCGAGGCGTACACGCTGCCGTTCGCGGCGCTCGCCCTGCTGGTCGGCATGCTGGAGCTACGCCACCGCCCGGATCTGTCCAGCTGGGTGGCGTACGGCCCGGCGCTGGTCGCGGCGTTCGTGCCGACGCTGGCGATCGTGCTGGCCACCGACTCCAGCATGCTGCGTCAGGTGCTCCTGCTGCTCGGTGCGGTGGCGGTGCTCGTCTTCGGCTCGACCAGCCGGCAGCAGGCCCCGGTGATCGTCGGCGCGGCGGTGACCGCGATCGCGGCGGTGCACGCCTTGTTCAGCCTCGGCCCCTGGCTGGTGCTCATCCCGGTCGGCCTGGTGCTGCTGGTGCTCGGGGCGAGCAACGAGCGTCGCCGCCGCGCCCAGGACCGGCTGCAGACGGCCCTGCGCGCCATGAGATGAAGCGGAGGGTCACGGCGGGGTCGGACGGTGGCTGGGCTGAGTGGGCCCGGTGGTCGCGGGCGTCAGGGGTTGGCCCGGTGGCCGCGGGCGTCAGGGGTGGGCCCGGTGGCCGCGACGTCAGGGGTGGGCCCGGCGTGCCCCGGTAGCGCTTGAGCACGCCCGGTCCCTGCGCGATCGGCCCCGCCACGCCCGTCCGGTCAACGGGGTGGCGTGCCTTGCGTGATCGACTCAATGGGGGTGAGGTTGCGGTGTCGGCGACGCCTGGATGCCGCAGTATCGCCCCCACTGCGAGGGCAGCCCGCCCGGCAACATCGGGCGAGGGCAGCCCTGGGTCGGTGGGGCGGGGGTGTCCGTCAGGCCAGGGAGGCGCGGAGGGCGGCGTCCTTCTCGGCGACCAGGTCCTCCAGGTCGGCCTGGAAGGCGGTCATCCGGGCGAGCAGCGCCGGGTCGGTGGCACCGAGGATGCGGACCGCCAGCAGGCCGGCGTTGCGGGCGTTGCCGATCGACACGGTGGCCACCGGAATCCCGGCCGGCATCTGCACGATGGACAGCAGCGAGTCCATCCCGTCCAGGTGCTTCAGCGGGACCGGTACGCCGATCACCGGCAGCGGGGTGACCGAGGCGACCATGCCGGGCAGCGCGGCGGCGCCCCCCGCCCCGGCGATGATCACCTTGAGTCCCCGGTCGACGGCGTCCCGGCCGTACTCGATCATCTTGACCGGGGTGCGGTGCGCGGAGATCACCGCCACCTCGTACGGCACCTCGAACTCGTCCAGCGTGTCGGCGGCGGCCCTCATCACCGGCCAGTCCGAGTCGCTGCCCATGATCAGCCCGACGGTGCTCACCCGTGTCCCTCCCGCAGCCAACGGGCAGCCCGCGCGGCCCGCGCCCGTACGTCGTCCAGGTCGTTCCCGAGCACCGTGACGTGCCCGATCTTGCGGCCGGGTCGGACCTGCTTGCCGTACAGGTGGACCCGGGCGCCCGGTTCGGCGGCGAAGAGGTGGTGCAGCCGTTCGTCGAGGGAGATCCCACCCGGCTCACCGCCGAGCACGTTCGCCATCACCACCACCGGGGCGGTCAGCGCGGTGTCCCCCATCGGGTAGTCGAGCACCGCCCGCAGGTGCTGCTCGAACTGCGAGGTCCGGGCCCCCTCGATGGTCCAGTGCCCGGAGTTGTGCGGACGCATCGCCAGCTCGTTGACGACCAGGCCGGCATCGGTCTGGAACAGCTCCACCGCCAGCAGGCCGACCACGCCGAGCGCGGTGGCCAGGTCGATGGCGAGCTGCTGGGCGGCGACGGCCAGCTCCTCCGGCAGACCGGGCGCGGGGGCGAGCACCTCGACGCAGATCCCGTCCCGCTGCACCGTCTCCACCACCGGGTACGCGGCGACCTGCCCGAACGGCGAACGGGCCACCTGCACGGCCAACTCCCGGCGCAGCGCGACCCGCTCCTCGACGATCAGCGAGGTGCCACCGGCGAGCAGGGTGGCGGCCAGCTCGGCGGCCTGCCCGGCGTCGTCGACCAGCCACACGCCGCGCCCGTCGTAGCCTCCCCGGGCCGCCTTGAGCACCACCGGCCAGCCCTGTTCCGCGCCGAACGCGAGCAGGTCCGCCGGGGCGTCCACCGGCCGCCACGCGGGGTTGGGGGCGCCGAGCGCGCCGAGCCGTTCCCGCATGACCCGCTTGTCCTGGGCGTGCAGCAACGCGTCGGCGGGCGGGAAGAGCCTCACCCCCTCGGCCGCGAGGGCCCGGATGTGCTCGGTCGGGACGTGCTCGTGGTCGAAGGTGACCACGTCGCAGCCCTTGGCGAAGGTACGCAGCGCGGCGGGGTCGGTGTGGTCGCCGTACTGGACGTCGGCGGCGACGAGCGCGGCACCGTCGTCGGGGGTGAGCGCCAGCACGCGCAGTGACTGGCCGAGGGCAATGGCGGCCTGGTGGGTCATCCGGGCCAGTTGGCCGCCACCCACCATGCCGACGACGGGCAGACCGGTACGGGAATCCATAGCGCCGCCAGCCTAACCGGGGCCGTTCGCCGCCCGGCCCGAGGGCCACCCGGCTGGGCGGACGGCCACCCGAAACCGCTCACCGCTCCCCGTGGGCGACCACCCGAGCCGGTCGCCGCCCCAGCGGACAGCCGCCCCAGCGGACAGCCCGCCGACCCCGGGCGGGGCCGGGCCGGCTCAGGTGAGCTGGGCGACCAGGTCCTCGACCGAGGTCACCGGGCGCTGGCAGACGAACCCCCGGCAGACGTACGCGGTGGGCCGTCCGTCGAGCCGCGGCCGGTCGGCGAGCAGCGGCACGCCGGGCTGGTCGGGCCGGCCGGCCACCACCACCGCGCCGGGTGGGGCGTGCCGGTGCGCGGCGGCGACCAGCGGGTCCCCCGCCGGGTCGTCGGTGACCACCGCGATCTCGTACGGCCCGGAGAGCAGCGCCTCGCCGGTGGTGGCCGCGTACCCGGTGAACCGGGCGTGCCGGCCGACGATCGGCGCGACCGTCGACAGGGCCGCCTCGGCCACCTCCCGGTAGCGGGTCTCCCCGCTCAACGCCGCGTACGCGGTCAGCGCCGCCACGACCGCCGACCGGCCCGACGGGGTGGCGTTGTCGGTCGGGTCGGCCGGCCGGGCGACCAGCCGTTCGGCGTCGTCGGCGGTGTCGTAGAAACCGCCGTCCGGGGCGGCGAACCGGGCCAGTGCGACGTCCAGCAGGCCGCCGGCCAGCTCCAGCCAGCGTCCCTCGCCGGTGAGCTGGTGCAGCGCGCAGAACGCCTCGGCCACGCAGCCGTAGTCCTCCAGCACGCCGGCCGGATCGCCGACCGTCTTGTCGCGGGAGGCCCGGCGGAGCCGGCCGTCGACCAGGTGCACGCCCGCCAGGTGTTCGGCGGCGTCCCGCAGCGCCCCGTCGGCGACGATGGCGACCCCGTCCATCAGGTTGGCGTCCTCGTCGTCGGGGGTCACCCGGATCGCGGCGACCTGGAGGAACTCGACGAGCGCGGTGATCGCCAGGCCGTTCCAGGCGGCCACCACCTTGTCGTCGCGGGCCGGTTGGGGGCGGGTGTCCCGGGCGGCCAGCAGCCGGCCCACCACACCCCGCCAGCGGTCCCGGATCTCCGGGGCGGCGTCGTCGACGTCCCGGGCCAACCTGAGCACGCTCGTGCCGTGTTCGAACGTGCCCTCCTCGGTGACGTCGAACAGGTCGGCGGCCCACCGGCCGTCGTCCTCGCCGAGCGCCTCGACGAGCTGGGCCGGGGTCCAGGCGTAGGTGAGGCCCTCCACCCCGTCGGTGTCGGCGTCGAGGGCGGAGGCGAAGCCGTCCCCGGGCCGGTGCAGCTCGTCGGCGAGGAACCGGGCGGTGTCCCGGGCCACCCGACGGGCCAGCAGGTCCCCGGTGAGCCGCCACAGCTGGGTGTAGACCCGCAGCAGCAGGGCGTTGTCGTAGAGCATCTTCTCGAAGTGCGGCACCGTCCAGTGGGCGTCCACCGAGTAGCGGGCGAACCCGCCGGCAAGCTGGTCGTGCAGGCCGCCCCGGGCCATCGCCTCGGCGGTGTGCCGGACGATCTCCAGGCTCTCCGCCGAACCGGTCCGTTGGTGGTGCCGGAGCAGGAAGAGCAGGTTCATGTGCGGCGGGAACTTCGGTGCGCCGCCGAAGCCGCCGTTGGTCTCGTCGTACTCGGTGGCGAGTTGGGCGGCGGCGGCGTCGAGCAGGTCGGCGGTGAGCGGGGCGGTGGGGCCGCCGACGGCCTGGGCACCACCGATCGCCTCGACCACCGCGGCACCCTGCCGCAGCACGGCCTCCCGCTGCTCCCGCCACGCGGTGCCGACCGACTCCAGCAGCCGGACGAAGTTGGGCTTCGGGAAGTAGGTGCCGCAGAAGAACGGGGTGCCGTCGGGGGTGGCGAAGACCGTCATCGGCCAGCCGCCCTGACCGGTCATCGCCTGGGTGGCGGTCATGTAGACGGCGTCCACGTCGGGCCGTTCCTCACGGTCCACCTTGATCGCCACGAAGCCGGCGTTGACCAGCGCGCCGACCGTCTCGTCCTCGAACGACTCGTGGGCCATCACGTGGCACCAGTGGCAGGCGGCATAGCCGACCGAGATGAGCACCGGGACGTCGCGCCGCCGGGCCTCGGCGAACGCCTCGGCGGACCAGGGCCACCAGTCCACCGGATTCGCGGCGTGCTGGAGCAGGTACGGGCTGGTCGCGCTGGCCAGTCGATTCACCCGACGACCATAACCCCCCGTACGCGGGTGAGCGGGTCTGCAGCCCCGCCCGCCCGGATCAGCCGCTGAGCTTCCGCTCGGCGTAGACCTTCATCGCGTCCCGGACGAATTCGGCGTAGACCTTCATCGCGTCCCGGGTGAATACCGCCGTGCCGTCGCCATGCACGTCGTAGTTCGCCGTGAAGCGCGGGTCCGCGACATACATCTCGCCGAGGTTGACGAAGTACTCCTTCGTCACCGTCCCGGTCGTCAGCGACAGCCAGTCGTAGAGGCGCTGGGTGATCGCCTGCACCTCGTCGCTCTCGACCGGGATGCCGACGTCGTGCGCCCGGCCGAAGTCGGCCGCGATGTCGAGCTGACGTTGCTGGAACGCCTTCTTGTCGGCATCGCTGAGCGAGCGCCACCACTGGTCCGCCCGCTGGTACGCCTCGCGGCCCCACCGCTGCGTCACCTCCTGCTCGTACTGGGTGTGGTCGAAGCCGTCGAACACTTCCTCCACCATGAGTTGTTCACCTCCTTCCGTCTTGCGCAGCGTGGTCCGTACCGACTCGATCTGCCGCCCGATCCGCTCGCGCTCCCGCAACAGGAGCCGCAGATGGGTGCGGAGCGCGGCCGTCGGCTCCCGTTCACCGTCCAGCACCTGGCCGATATCGGCCAGGGCGAGGCCCAGTTCGCGCAGCAGCAGAATTCGCTGCAGCCGTACCAGGGACTCCTGGTCGTAGTAGCGGTAACCGTTGCGACCGATCCGGCTCGGAGCCAGCAGTCCGACCTGCCCGTAGTGGCGCAGGGTCCGACTGGTCGTCCCGGCCGAACGGGCGAGGTCCTGGATTGACCATTCCATCGCCGTCCACCCCTGATCTCGCCGTCCAGCCCTGATCTCGTCGTGCCGGTCCAGGTTAGAAGTTGACGTAACGTCAAAGTCAACCCGCCGATCCAGCGGGGGTGGTCCTAGGCCCCCCGGGGGCTAGGAGGCGCCGTCGGGCGCGCAACGGAAAGATCCGCGCCTGGGCGGAGTCCGGCAGCGAGCGGAGCACGTCGCGATCCTGTCCGACGGCATCGGCTTGAAGAAGTGGTAGCCCTGCGCGGACGTACAGCCAGCTCGGCGAGCGCCGACGCCAGTCCCGCGCCAGCGCGGCCCTTCTTCTCAATGGCCTTAGGAACCTCGGGTGACCCCGCCCCGCTCGGGCTGTCACCCCCGGCCGGCGAGTTGGACACCCCCGCCGGCTGGTTCGTCACCCCGAGGACGAGGCGGTAGACCCGCGTGGTGCTGCCGGCGCGACCGACCGCCAGACGACGCGGCCGAGTTGGACGACCGGGTTGTCGGCGTGGTGGAGCAGATACGGCGAGGTGGCCTGGGCGAGTCGGTTCACCCGACGACCCTGTCCACCCCCGGGCGCACCCGCCGGGGCAACCGTCCCGCCGAAACCGGGCCTTCCCCCGTTCACATTCATCGTCTTTGATCTGTGCGGGTGCGGTGACCGGCACCGGCCCTGCGAGGAGGTACCCCATGCGCGGTTCCCGTCTCCTGTCGGCGCTCATGTCGGTCGCGGTGGCCGCGGCGGTGTTCAGCACCGCCGCACCCGCCTCGGCCGCGGTGGACCCCGGCACCCGGGTCTCGGCGACCACCGTGGTCGGCACGCACAACGCGTACGAACGCGGGACGTACACCTACCTGGCGCAGGCGCTCGACGCCCGCCCCGGCCTGATCGAGCTGGACGTCTGGCCGGACATCATCACCAAACAGTGGCGGGTCAGCCACTCCAACCCGCTGGGCAACGACAACAACTGCGTCGCCGCCACCACCCCCGCGCAGCTCTACACCGGCGCCCGCAACAAGAACCTGGAGAACTGCCTGGACGACATCCGGCTCTGGTTCGACGCCCACCCCGACGCCGGCCCGCTCCAGCTCAAGCTGGAGCTGAAGACCGGCTTCAGCAGCCGTACCGGGCAGGGGCCGGTCCAGCTCGACGCGGTGCTCGCCGCCCGGCTCGGCAGCCGGGTGTTCCGCCCGGCCGACCTGCGCGGCGGGTACGCCAGCCTGGATGCCGCCGCCCGCGCGAACGCCTGGCCGACCCGGGGGCAGCTCGCCGGCAAGGTGATCGTGGAGCTGATCCCCGGCACCGTCGAGGAGGGCAACCCGACCGACACCCTGTGGACCGACATCGAGTACGCCCAGCACCTGGCCGGCCTGTCGGCCGCCGGCACCCTGGGTCAGGCGCAGGCGTTCCCGGCGGTGCACCGGGCCCAGTCCGGCGACCCGCGCAGCCGGTACGCCGACACCAGCCTGCGTCCGTGGTTCGTCCTCTTCGACGGCGACGCCAGCGCGTACGTCACCGGTGGGATCGACACCTCCTGGTACGACACCAACCACTACCTGCTGGTGATGACCGACGCGCAGAACGTTCCCCCGGCGGTCGGGAACACCGACCAGACGGCCGCCCGCGCCCGCCTCGCCCAGCTCGCCGCCGCCCACGCCAGCGTCGCCTCCGCCGACTGGGCGGCGATGCCGTCGGTCGTCGCCGAGGTCCTCCCCCGAGGCTGACCCACCCCCACCTGCCCGCCCGTCCTTTGGCCCGCCCCTGCGGGGCCTGCTCGCAATGTCGCCGATGTAGCGGTATCCGGCCAGCCGGATACCGCTACATCAACCCTCCTGAGTCGATCACGATGAACGGGCGAGTGGACCGGGAGGGCAAGCCGCCCCGGACCGAACGGACCGGGCAGGCGGACAGACCCCGGCAGGCGCGCAGACCCGGACCGGGCAAGCGGGCCGGGCGGACCGGGCGGGCGGACCGGGCGGGCGGACCGGGCGGGCGGACCGGGCGGACCGGGCGGCGGGGCGGGCGGGGCGTGGACGGGCCGGGCGGGGACGGGCGGGACCGGGCGGGGACGGACGGGGACGGGCGGGACCGGGCGGGATCGGGCGGGATCGTGGCGGGGTTGCGGCCCGGTCAGGAGGCGCCGTCGGCGCGCAGCGGGAAGACGTTCGACTCGGCGGAGTCACGCAGCGAGCCGAGGACCGCGCCGATCTTGTCGGCCGGCATCGGCTTGAAGAAGTGGTAGCCCTGGGCGGCGGTGCAGCCCAACGCCACCAGCGCGGCCCGCTGCTCGGCAGTCTCCACCCCCTCGGCGACCACCCGCAGCCCCAGCTCGTGGGCGAGACCGACAGTCGCCCGGACGATCGCCGCCGCCTCCGGCGAGTCGGCCATCCGGATCACGAAGGACCGGTCCACCTTCAACTCGTCCACCGCGATCCGGGTCACGGACGACAGAGACGAGAAGCCGGTGCCGAAGTCGTCGACGGCCAACTGGACGCCCATCGACCGCAGGGTCGCCAGCACCTCGTCGATCACCTCCAGCTCGCTCATCACCACCGTCTCGGTGATCTCCAGGACCAGCCGGTGCGCCGGCACCTGGTGGCGGCGCAGCGCGTCGGCGATCTCCGCCGGCAGCCGGGGGTCGAGCAGGCTGCGGGCCGAGAGGTTCACCGAGATCGGCACGTCCAGCCCGTCGCGGGCCCACTCGGCGGCCACCGAGAGCGCCTTGTCCAGCACATACCGGGTGAAGGTGCCGAGCTGCTCGCTGTTCTCCACCGGGCGGATGAAGTCGGCCGGGCCGAGCCAGCCCCGGCGGGGGTGCTGCCAACGGATCAGCGCCTCCACCCCGGTCGGTGCGCCGGTGCTCAGGTCGACCGCCGGTTGCAGCGCCAGCACCAGCTGGTCGTCGGCCTGCAACGCCTCCCGCAACTCGGCCAGCAGGGCCAACTGGTCGGTGCTGGCGGCGTCCCGGGTGCTGTCGTACGCGGCGACGCTGCCGCCGCCCTCCTTCGCCTGGTACATCGCGATGTCGGCCCGGCGCAGCAGCTCGGTCAGGTCGGCGGTGCCCGCCCCGGCCACCACCACCCCCACCGAGACCTCGACCGACATCCGCACCCCGGCCACCTCTGTGGGCGCGGCCAGCCGCTCGGCGATCTCCCGGGCCTGCCGCAGCGCGTACGCCATCGGGGCGGCCCGGTCACCGAGCACCGGGACCGACGTCAGCAGCAGGGCGAACTCGTCGCCACCGAGCCGGGCGAGCAGGTCACCGGAGCGGGCCAGGGTGCCCAACCGGTTGCCGGTGAGCCGCAGCAGCTGATCGCCGGCCGCGTGTCCGAGGGTGTCGTTGACCTCTTTGAACTGATCGATGTCGAGCAGCAGCAGCGCCACCGGATGGTCGTGGGCGAGCTGCCGCAACGCCTGGTCGCCCTTGGTCAGCATGGCCGTCCGGTTGACCAGCCCGGTCAGCGCGTCGTGCACCGCGTCGTACGACGAGCGGGCGCTGACCAGCCGCAGCTCCCGATGGGTCGCCGCGTCGTGCAGCGCGGCGGCCAATGCGTCGGAGTAGGCCGCCACCGCGTCCCGTTCCCGGTCGCTCGGCGGCCCGGTGGAGGGGAACCGGACCCGCAACTGTCCGACCTGGACGTCGCCGACGACGAGCGGCCGGACCAGTTCGTGGGTGTCCACGGTGGCCCCGCCGGGCGGCCCGGCCTCCCGGTCCCGCACCTGGCCCGAGGCGTCACCCCGATAGCGCCGCCACCGGCCGTCGCCCCGGACCACGTCGACGTCCACCAGTTCGGCGCCGAACAGGGTCAACGCGCCGGTCACCGCCGCCGTGGCCACCCCCCGCTCGTCGAGCTGGTTGAGCGCGGCGGTGGCCTCGGCGAACGCCCGCCAGGTGCGCTGTTCCTGATCGGCGCGCAGCCGGTGGCGGTAGGTCTGTTGGAGCAGCCAGAGCAGCGGTGGGAGCAGCAGCAGCCAGCGCGGGTCGACCTCCAGCAACGCCACCACGACCAGCCCGACCACCACGTTGCCGACGAACATCAGCACCTTGCCGCGTAGCGCGACGAGCAGTGCCGGGCCGACCGCCACACCGTGCCGCAGGGCGAGGGTCGCCCCGCCCAGCCCGGCGGTGGTCAGCAGGTAGGTGACGGCACCGGCCACCAGGGCGGGCACGAGCGCCGGGGTGGGGCCGGCCAGCAACGGCTCGCCGATCGCGGTGGTGACGGCGACGGCGAGCGCGGTGGCCGCCGTCAGCGAGGCGGCGATCCGCAGCAACTCCACCGGGGGACGGCGGTCGGCGGCCAGCGACATGATCGTCCAGGCCGTGCCGGTGCCGAGCAGCGCGGCGGCCGGCAACCAGCCGGCCGGCGCAAGGTAGAGGCAGCCGATCAGCGCCGCCTCGCCCCAGGTGATGCTCACCATGCCGGTGGCGGTGCGGAACCTCAACCGGGCGAGTTGGGCGATCGCGAACACGGCGGCCACGATGCCGAACCGGGCCGCCGGCGGGAGCGGGTCGTCGGGCGGCAGCGCGGTCGGCAGGCGCAGGCCGATCACCACCGCCACCAACGCGGTCAGGGTCACGGCGAGGGTGAGGACACGCACCCGCAGCGGAGTGTCCGGCGGCTCCGGCCCGTCGTCGGACGCGCCGGGGATGCCGGAGGTCACCGCCCGGCTCCGTCCGCGGGGCCGTCGACGGCGCGACGGACGAACGCGGCTACGACGGTCATGGCACCCCCTCCCGCGCACGGCTCAGGGACTTTCGTCCCCCGGCGGAAGGCTAAGCCAATCCGGGTGGCCGCAACAGGGGGCGACGACCCGGATCGGCGTGATTCACGCCCCGGTCACCCCACTCAGGGCTGCTGGTGGCCGCTGGGCAGGTTCGTACGTGATTCCTGCCCCGTTGTCCCGTCCGACGGACCGGTAGCCGACGAATCGGTCCGATCGGTCTCGACCGGGCCGCCCTGCTGGGGAAACCGCTCGGGCAGCCGACGCAGCCGGGAGTTCATGTTGCGGATCAGCAGGACGGTGGCGGTGCCGAGCAGCACGATGAGGAAGAGGCCCATCGGCCCGGCCAGGCCGCCCGTGCGGGTGTCCCCGAAGTTGTTCTCCGCGAGCACCTGGACAGCGTTCAGCATGGTGTTTTCTCCGATGTGCGGTGGAGTGTCAGCGTAGCCCCGACCGCCGGTCACCCGGCATGGGCGGCTTCCCGTACCCCGGCGAACAGGTCGGACTCCGGCAGCGGGGACTCGACCGTCGAGCGGGCGAGTTGGAAGTCCTCCGTCGGCCAGGCGTGCTGCTGGATCTCCATCGGCACGTGGAACCAGAAGCCGTCCGGGTCGACCTGGGTGGCGTGGGCGCGCAGCGCGTCGTCGCGGACCGGGAAGTACTCCGCGCACTCCACCCGGGTGGTGATCCGCGAACCCTTGTCCGGCCGCTCGTCCCAGCGCTTGAGCCAGTCCTCGTACGGCGAGGGGAGGCCCGCGGCCAGCGTGCCCTCGTGCAGGGCCAGGAGCTTGCCCTTGGAGAAGCCGATGTCGTAGTAGAGCTTCAACGGCTGCCAGGGGGCACCCAGCTCCGGGTGGCGGGTCGGGTCGCCGGCCGCCTCGAACGCGGCCACGCTGATCTTGTGGCACATGATGTGGTCGGGGTGCGGGTAGCCACCCTCCTCGTCGTAGGTGGTCACCACGTGCGGACGGAACTCCCGCATCAGCTTGACCAGCGGCCCGGCCGCCACCTCGACGTCCTGGAGGGCGAAGCAGCCCTCGGGCAGCGGCGGCAGCGGGTCGCCCTCGGGCAGGCCCGAGTCGACGAACCCCAGCCAGGCCTGCTCGACGCCGAGCACCGCCCGGGCGGCGTCCATCTCGGCCCGCCGGATCTCGCCGATGTTGGCCCACACGTCGGGGCGGTCCAGCTTGGGGTTGAGCACGCTGCCCCGCTCACCCCCGGTGCACGTCACGACCAGCACGTCCACCCCTTCGGCGACGTACTTCGCCATGGTGGCGGCGCCCTTGCTGGACTCGTCGTCCGGGTGTGCGTGCACGGCCATGAGACGCAGCTTCTCTGCCAACGTGGGCGCTCCTCGTCTGTGCCCGCCGGCGGCCCGGTCCGGGTCGCTCGCCTGGCCTGCCGCGGTGACCTGTCGGCGCGGCTGCCGACCTGCCATTCCGGGCTCGGCCCCGGGCTGGGAAGATGGACTCTGTCATTCTTGCCGATGCGACCGACAACAACGCCAGGAGATACCCGCCGGTGACCGAGACGCACGCCACAATTCCCTCGGCCGCGCCGGTGTTCCCGCCCGGCCGGTACGGACGTCGGCGGGAGCCCGAGCGCCGCCGCCCGGTGCTGCGCTGGTCGCTGGTGGCCGTGCTGATCGCCGGGTTGGTCCTGGCCGCGACGCAGCTCTACCAGCGCTACGGCGACCCGGAGTACAAGCCCGAGGTGATCACCTACACCGACATCAGCGACACCGGCGTACAGGTCGACTTCCGGGTGACCGTGCCCGAGGGCGGCGCAGCGGTGTGTCTGGTGCGGGCCCGCTCGCACGCCGGCGCCGAGGTGGGGCACGAGGAGGTCACGGTGACCGCACCCCCCGGCCAGCGGCACGTCACCGCCCGGCACCGGGTCACCACCACCGAGCGGCCGTTCATCGGCGAGGTGGTCCGCTGCCGCCCGGCGGGCTGAACCGCCACCGACGGTCGCGGCGGCGCGGCGGCGAGACCCCCGAGCGAGCCACCGGTGGCGTCGCTTCCCACCCGACCGGGTGATCGACGATGCCCGAAAGTGCGGGCCACTGGTAGGTTGGTAAGTCACCTGTCAGCCAGCACGCACATCCGAGGAGTACGCCTGTGTCCATCAATGACAACAAGGCGCCCGCCACCTGGCTGTCCCAGGACGCGCACGACCGCCTCCAGGCCGAGCTCGACGAGCTGATCGCCAACCGGCCGGTCATCGCCGCCGAGATCAACGCCCGGCGGGAAGAGGGCGACCTGCGGGAGAACGGTGGCTACCACGCCGCCCGTGAGGAGCAGGGCAAGGCCGAGGGCCGGATCCTCTACCTCAAGGAGCTGCTGCGTACCGCCCAGGTCGGTGAGGCACCGACGGCCGACGTGGTGTCGCCCGGCATGGTCGTGACGATCTACTTCGACGACGACAGCGACGACACCGAGACGTTCCTGCTCGGGTCGCGGGAGATCGCCGCCACCACCGATCTGACGGTCTACAGCCCGGAGTCGGCGCTCGGCAAGGCCATCCTGGGCGGTCGCCCCGGTCAGGCCTGCACCTACACCGCGCCCAGCGGCGCGGACATCAAGGTGACGATCGTCAGCTTCGAGCCGTTCTCCGGCTGAGCCGCACCGCCGTCGGGCCCGCGCGACCCGACGACACCCCATCCCGTACGCACCGGGGCGTGGCATCCGCCGGATGTCACGCCTCGGCCGTGAAGACCACCTGGTAGCCGCTGGCCCGCAGGGCGCTGATCAGGGTGTCGGAATGCTCGACACCCCGGGTCTCCACCGACAGGGCCACCTCCACCTCACCGAGCCGCAGGTGCGGATTGGCCCGCTGGTGCTCCACGTCGACCACGTTCGCCCGGTGCCCGGCGATCTCGGTGAGCAGCGAGGCGAGCTGACCCGGCCGGTCCGAGCAGCGCACGGTGACCCGCAGGTAGCGGCCGGCGGCGGCGAGACCGTGTTCGATCACCCGCATCATCAGCAACGGATCGATGTTGCCGCCGGACAGCACCGCCACCGTCGGGGTGCTCACCTGCACGACGCCGGCCAGCAGCGCGGCCACCCCGACCGCTCCGGCCGGCTCGACCACCTGCTTGCCCCGCTCCAACAGCATCAGCAGCGCCCGCGAGATGTCCTCCTCGGTGACGGTGACCATCTCGTCGACCAGTTTGCGGACGTGGTGGAAGGTGATCTCCCCCGGCCGGCCGACCGCGATGCCGTCGGCGATCGTCGCGAACGCCGGCAGCCGGACCGGTTCCCCGGCGGCCAGCGAGGGCGGGAAGGCGGCGGCGCTGGCCGCCTGCACGCCGATGATCCGCACGTCGGGGCGCAGCGCCTTCGCGGCCACCGCCATGCCGGAGATCAGGCCGCCGCCACCGACCCCGGTGATGATCGTCCTCACCTCGGGGCACTGTTCGAGGATCTCCAGGGCGACCGTGCCCTGGCCGGCGATCACGTCCGGGTGGTCGAACGGGTGGATGAACACCGCGCCGGTGCGCTCCGCGAAGGTCTGCGCGGCCACCAACGACTCGTCGACGGTGTTGCCGATCAGCTCGATCCGGGCGCCGTACCCCTTGGTGGCGGCCACCTTCGGCAGCGGCGCGTTCACCGGCATGAAGACGGTGGCGTGGGTGCCGACCAGGCCGGCGGCGAGCGCCACCCCCTGGGCGTGGTTGCCGGCACTGGCCGCGACCACGCCCCGGTCCCGCTCCTGCGCCGACAGCCGGGAGATCCGCACGTACGCGCCGCGCACCTTGTAGGAGCCGGCGCGCTGCAGGTTCTCGCACTTGAGCCAGACCGGTCCGGCCAGCGTCGCGCTCAGCGGCCGGGAGGGCTCCAGCGGGGTGGTCCGGGTGACCCCGGCGAGCAGTTCCCGGGCGGCCCGTACGTCGGCGAGGTCGACCAGTTCCGTCATGCCCCGATCGTGCCACCCGATCCGGGTCGCACCGACGGCGACGCCACCGGCCACCAGCAGCGACGACCCGCTCACCGACCGGGGCGGCCCACCCGCGCCGGCCGGCGGACGACCCGGGCCGGCGGACCCGACCGGCGGACCGACGGGCCGGCGGCGGGCGGGTCAGGCGACGGCCGGGGAGCCCGTGTCGACCCGGGGGTAGCCGGGGGCGTGCCGGGTCCACGGGGCCTGCATCTCGAACTGCCCGGCGATGCCGAGCAGCAGCAGCTCCGAGCCGGGCGGGCCGACCAGCTGCGCGGCGACCGGCAGGCCGTCCGGCCGGCGACCCACCGGCACCACGATCGACGGCAGGCCCGCGACGTTCCACGGCGCGGCGAACGGGGCGTACCGGATGTTGGTCTTCATGTTCGCCAGCCAGGACCGGCCGGACCAGGCGGTGGCCTCCGGCGGCGGCCCGGCCAGCGCCGGGGTGAGCAGCAGGTCGACCGCGTGGTCGGTGAAGAAGCCGATGGAGCGTTCCCGCCAGGCGGCCCGGTCGGCCTCCCGCACGTACCCCCGGCGTTGGGCCCACTCCCCCAGCGCGACATGGCGGCGGCTGCGCCGTTGCAGGCCGCGCCGGTCGATGCCGGCGGCCCGCACGTCCGCCGCGGCGGCGGCGAACCAGGTGGCGATGCCCTGGAGGCCGAGCGCGGTCGGATAGACCGGGTCGGCGGGTACGGTGTCGTGCCCCGCGGCGGCGAGCAGCCGACCGGCGGCGGCCACCGCGTCCCGGTTGGGCGCATCCGGGGAGACGCCGCGCACCGGCGAGCGCAGCGACACGCCGACCCGCAGCCGGGACGGTGGGACCAGCGTGTCCGGGCGACGCCCGGCCAGCACCTGGAAACCGACGGCGGCATCGGCGACCGTGGTGGTGAGCATGCCGTGCTCGGTCAGCCCGAACCAGTCCTCCGCACCGAGCTGGCACGGGACCACGCCCCGGCCCGGCTTGAGCCCGACCAGGCCGCAGCAGGCCGCCGGGATGCGGATCGACCCGAGCCCGTCGTTGCCGTGCGCGATCGGCACCAGGCCGGCCGCGACCGCGGCGGCGGCCCCACCCGAGGACCCCCCGGGGGTACGCCGGACGTCCCACGGGTTGCGGGTGACGGCGGACGCGTCGTCGGTGATCGCCCAGAGCCCCAGTTCCGGCATCCGGGTCACCCCGAGGATCACCGCGCCCGCGCCACGCAACCGCCGCACCACCTCGTGGTCGGCCTCCGCCACGGGGGTACGCGCCGCGGCCGAACCGTTCCAGGTGGGCAGCCCGGCGACCGGGGTGTTCTCCTTGACCGCGACCGGCACCCCGGCGAGCGGGAGGTTCGCCAGGTCCTCCTGCTCGTCGACCTTCTCCGCCTCGGTGATCGCCTCCCCGCCGCGTACCGCACGGAACGCGGCGAGGTCGGCGTCGACCCGGCCGATGTGGTCGAGGTGGTCGGCGACGACCTGGGTGGCGGAGACGTCGCCCCGGCGTACGCCCCGGGCGATCTGCTTGGCGGTCGCCCCCACCCAGGTCGGCATGATGTCCTGCACGGCCACCTTCTCCCCAGCCCGCGGTCAGCCCAGCGCCTGCTCCAGATCGGCGAGCAGGTCGTCGACCGTCTCGATGCCGACAGACAGTCGCACGAGATCGCCGGGAACTTCAAGCGGCGAGCCGGCAGCACTTGCGTGTGTCATCCGACCCGGGTGCTCGATCAGGGATTCCACCCCGCCGAGCGACTCGGCGAGGACGAACAGCCGGGCCCGGTTGCAGATCTGCACGGCGTGCTCCTCGCCACCGGCGGCCCGGAAGGAGATCATGCCGCCGAACCGGCGCATCTGCTTGGCGGCCACCTCGTGCCCGGGGTGCGACGGCAGGCCCGGATAGATCACCTGGGCCACCTTGGCGTGCCCGTCGAGGAAGGCGGCGATCCGCTCGGCGTTGTCGCAGTGCCGGTCCATCCGTACCCCGAGGGTCTTGATGCCGCGCAGGGTGAGCCAGGCGTCGAACGGCCCGTTGATCGCGCCCATCGCGTTCTGGTGGTAGCGCAGTTCGTCGCCGAGCGCCGTGTCCGCGACGACCAGCGCGCCGCCGACCACGTCGGAGTGCCCGCCGACGTACTTGGTGGTGGAGTGCACCACCACGTCCGCGCCGTGCGCAAGCGGCTGCTGCAGGTACGGCGAGGCGAAGGTGTTGTCGACCGCCAGCAGCGCGCCCGCGTCGTGCGCGACCGCGGCCAGGGTGGCGATGTCGGCGATGCCGAGCAGCGGGTTGGTCGGCGTCTCCACCCAGACGATCTTCGTGTCGGGGCGGATCGCCGCCCGGACCGCGTCGATGTCGGAGACCTTCGCCGGGGTGTACGTCAGCCCCCAGCGCTCGGCGACCCGGGCGAACAGCCGGTACGTGCCGCCGTACGCGTCGTCGGGGATCACCACGTGGTCGCCGGGCCGGCAGACGGCCCGCAGCAGGGTGTCCTCGGCGGCCAGGCCGCTGGCGAAGGCGAGGCCGACCCGGCCACCCTCCAGCGCGGCCAGGCACTCCTGGAGCGCGTCCCGGGTGGGGTTGCCGGAGCGGCTGTACTCGTAGCCCTGCCGGGGCGCGCCGACGGCGTCCTGGGCGTACGTGCTGGTCTGGTAGATCGGTGGGATCACCGCGCCGGTCCGGGCCTCCGGGTCCTGGCCGGCGTGGATGGCGAGCGTCTCGAAGCCGTGACTCATCCCGCAGACGTTAGTCCGCCGCACCCACCGGCCGGACGGAACCCGCACCTGCCGTAGACGATCAGTCGAGGCGGGGCGCGGGGGCGACGTGCGGGGTGCCAGCGGGCGCGTGGGTCCGGCAGTAGGCTGCGCCGATGGGTGGGTGTGTGTTCTGCGGGATCGTGGGCGGGGAGGTGCCGGCGTTCCGGGTGGCCGACGAGCCGGACGGGGTGGCGTTCCTGGACACCCGGCCGGTCTTCAAGGGGCACGTCCTGGTGGTGCCCCGGGACCATCTGGTCACCCTGACCGACCTGCCGGCGGCGGCCCTGCCCGGCTACTTCGGGCTGGTGCAGCGCCTGGCGGTGGCCGTGGAGTCCGGCCTGGGGTCCGGTGGGACGTTCGTGGCGATGAACAACAAGGTGTCCCAGTCGGTGGCCCACCTGCACACCCACGTGGTGCCGAGGACGAAGGGCGACGGCCTGCGCGGCTTCTTCTGGCCGCGCACCCGCTACGCCGACGACACCGAGGCCGACTCCTACGCCACCCGCATCACCACCGCCCTCCCCTCCTGACCCCTGCCCCGGCCCCGGCCATCGAATCTTGGCGGGTTCCGGCCCCCAGAGGGGCCGTTTCTTTCCACGATCGGCCGGCATCCGGGGTGCCGGCCGGAGACGGGGCGACATTAGGGGGCCGCAGCGGGCGAGAGGCGGGGCTCAGTGGGTAAGGAAGCCGGGCCCGCCGGTGTTGCATGCGGGGAGAGGTACGAGAGGAGTTCCACCGTGTTCCTTCGCCGCATGAAGGCCGAGATGATCAGCCCCGACCAGGCCCTGCCCGGCCGCCCGATCGCGATGCCGATCGGGGACCGGCACGAGGTGCTGCCGTCGTCGCTGAAGGGCCCGTTCCCGGAGGGTGCCCAGGTCGCCGTCTTCGGCATGGGCTGCTTCTGGGGCGCCGAGCGGCTGTTCTGGACCCTGCCGGGGGTGCTGACCACGTCGGCCGGTTACGCGGGCGGCTACAGCGCCAACCCGACCTACGAGGAGGTGTGTTCGGGGATGACCGGGCACGCCGAGGTGGTTCAGGTGGTCTACGACCCCGCCGTGATCAGCTACGAGGACCTGCTCAAGGTGTTCTGGGAGAACCACGACCCGACCCAGGGCATGCGTCAGGGCAACGACGTCGGCAGCCAGTACCGCTCGACGATCTACACCACCAGCGACGCGCAGCTGGCCACCGCGCAGGCGTCCCGGGACGCGTTCGCGCCGATCGTGGCGCGGGCCGGCAAGGGTGAGATCACCACCGAGATCGCCCCGCTGGGCGACTACTTCTTCGCCGAGGACTATCACCAGCAATATCTGGCCCCGACGAAGAACCCGAACGGGTACTGCAACCACGGACCGAACGGGCTGAGCTGCCCGGTCGGGGTGGCCCGTACCGCCGGCTGAGCGGCCGGCCCCGAACCCGGCCGCCGGGCGACCCGCCCAGCGGCGTTGACCGGGCCTGCGGTGTTTGTCACATCGCGGGCCCGGCCCGGTCCGGGCATCGGTCGCCCCGGGGGCAGGAAGCTCGACTCACGCGGCAACGTCACGGTGAGTGGCGCACATACTAGCAATCCCGTAACACGGCCGACATCAGCTCAACAGGCGAAGTGCAACAACCTCTGGCAGCATTGGCTGGCATGTGCGGACTTGCGGGAGAGTTCCGGCGTGACGGTTCCCGGGCCGATGTGTCAGCGGTGGAACGCATGGCGGCCACGATGAGTGACCGGGGGCCCGACGACAGCGGAGTGTGGTCACAGGGGGCCACCGCCCTCGGGCACCGCCGCTTGAAGATCATCGACCTCTCCGCCGCCAGCGGACAACCGATCGTCGACCCGGCCGCCGGGCTCACCGGCGTGTTCAACGGCTGCATCTACAACTACCGCGAGCTGCGCCAGGAGTTGCAGGCCAAGGGGCACCGCTTCTTCTCCTCCGGCGACAGCGAGGTGGTGGTCAAGGCGTACGCCGAGTGGGGGCTCGACTTCGTCGACCACCTGATCGGCATGTTCGCCGTCGCGATCACCGAGCGGGACACCGGCCGGCTGGTGCTGGCCCGGGACCGGCTCGGCATCAAGCCGCTCTACCTGGCCGAGACGCCGGGCGTGGTGCGGTTCGCCAGCACCCTGCCCGCCCTGCTGGCCGGTGGCGGGATCGACACCTCCATCGACCCGGTGGCGCTGTCGCACTACCTCAGCTTCCACAGCATCGTGCCGCCGCCGCGCACCATCCTGCGCGGCGTCGCCAAGCTCCCCCCGGCCACCGTCCGGGTCTACGAGCCGGACGGCCGCACCCACGAGCGGGTCTACTGGGACCCGTCCTTCACCCGGGACGCGTCGCGCGCCGACTGGTCGGCCCGCGACTGGGAGGACGCCCTGCTGGAGTCGCTGACCACCGCGGTACGCCGCCGGATGGTCGCCGACGTCCCGGTGGGCGTGCTGCTCTCCGGCGGCCTGGACTCCAGCCTGGTGGTGGCGCTGCTGGCCGGCGAGGGGCAGACCCGCTCCGGGCTGTCCACCTTCTCCATCGGCTTCGACGCCGTCGGCGGCCGCGAGGGCGACGAGTTCGTCTACTCCGACCTGGTGGCGAAGACCTTCGGCACCGACCACCACCAGCTCAAGGTGGCCGCCGGTGACCTGGTGCCACCGCTGGAGGCGGCGGTGGCCGCGATGAGCGAGCCGATGGTCAGCCACGACTGCGTCGCCTTCTACCTGCTCAGCCAGGAGGTGTCCAAGCACGTCAAGGTGGTCCAGTCCGGCCAGGGCGCGGACGAGATCCTCGGTGGCTACCACTGGTACCCGCCGCTGGCCGGCATCGACCGGGAGCAGGCGCTCGACACGTACGCGAAGGCGTTCTTCGACCGGGACGCGGCCGGACTGGCCCGGGTGCTCCACCCGGCGTGGCTGGCCGACGGCGATCCGGCGCGCGAGTTCGTGGCCGCCCACCTGGGCCGGGCCGGGGCGCAGACCGCCGTCGACGCCGGCCTGCGGATCGACACCCAGATCATGCTCACCGACGACCCGGTGAAGCGGGTCGACAACATGACCATGGCGCACGGCCTGGAGGCCCGGGTGCCGTTCCTCGACCACGAGTTCGTGGAGCTGGCGGCGGGCTGCCCGCCCGAGCTGAAGCTGGCCCAGGGCGGCAAGGGCGTGCTCAAGGAGATCGGCCGCCGGGTCCTGCCGCACGAGGTGATCGACCGCCCCAAGGGCTACTTCCCGGTGCCCGGCCTGACCCATCTGGAGGGCAAGCTCCTCGGCCGGGTCCGTGACGCGCTCGGCGCGCCGCAGGCCCGCCGCCGCGACCTGTTCCGTGCCGACTACGTCAATGCGCTGCTCGCCGACCCGAACGCCGAACTGACCCCGTTGAACGGAAACAAACTGTGGCAACTGGGACTTCTGGAAATGTGGCTCCAGAGCCACGGAATCGACTGACCGTGAACGAGACCCTCGCGACCGGCACGGCCCGTACCGACCGGGAGCGGGTGCTCGGCCGTCGCCGGGAACGGACCGGACCCGGCGGCGACCCGATGGCCCCGGACGCCCCGGAGCCGCGACAGCGCCCCACCGGGCCGGCCGACGTGGTGCTCGACTGCGGCTGGGGGCGGCTGGTGTTCGGCCAGACCTTCGCCGAGCAGGTCGCGGTGGCCTATGTGCTGCGGTCCGAGGCGGCCGGTGCCCGGGACATCTGCATCTACCTGCGCGACCCGCACCTGCTGGTGTCCCGGCTCCCCGACGAGTTGTTCATCGACCCGTCGCTGACCTACCGGTTGCCGCTGGGCGCGCACCGGCCCGCCGCCACCGAGCGCACCGAGATCCCCGGGCTGACCGTCCGGCCGCTGCGCGACGCCGACGACGCGGACGCGGTGAACCGGATCTACGCCCGCAACGGCATGGTCACCGCGCCGGTGGAGGTGCTGGTCGACAACGCCGGCACGGACCGGTTCCTGCACCTGGTGGCCGAGGCGAGCACCGGGGAGATCGTCGGCACCATCACCGGCGTCGACCACGTGGCGGTCTTCGGCGACCGGGAGAACGGCGCGAGCCTCTGGTGTCTGACCGTGGACTTCAACACCGCGCCGCCCGGCACCGGTCAGGCCCTGCTCACCGAGCTGGCCGACCGGCTGGACGAGCGGGGACGCGCCTTCGTCGACCTGTCGGTGCTCGCCGAGAACTCCGGCGCGATCCGGCTCTATGAGCGGCTGGGCTTCCACCGCACCGGCACACTGTGTGTCAAGCGGAAGAACCCGATCAACCAGCGGCTCTTCCTGCCGGCTGCCCCGGCGGGGTACGCCCAGCTCAACCCGTACGCGAGAATCGTCGCCGACGAGGCGATGCGGCGCGGCATCCGGGTGGAGGTCACCGACCCGCACTGGGGTGAACTGCGGTTGACCAACGGCGGCCGGACGATCGTCACCCGCGAGTCGCTGTCCGAGCTGACCTCGGCGGTGGCGATGAGCCGCTGCGACGACAAGCGGGTCACCCGGCGCATCCTCACCGAGGCGGGCCTGTCGGTGCCGCGCGGCCGGACCGCCACCGGGGAGCCAGACGACCTGGCCTTCCTCACCGAGGTCGGCCCGGTGGTGGTCAAGCCGGCCCGGGGCGAGCAGGGCAACGGGATCACCGTCGGGGTGCGGACCGCCGAGGCGCTGGCGACCGCCGTCGAGCTGGCCCGCCGGTTCTGCCCCGACGTGCTGATCGAGGAGCTGCGCGCGGGCGAGGACCTGCGGGTGATCGTCATCGACCACGAGGTGGTGGCCGCCGCCGTACGTCGACCGGCGCAGATCACCGGCGACGGGGTGCACGGCATCACCGAGCTGATCGCGCGGCAGAGCCGGCGACGGGCCGCCGCCACCGGGGGTGAGTCCCGCATCCCGGTCGACGAGATGACCCGCGAGGTGGTGGCCGAGGCCGGGCACCGGATGGACGACGTACTGCCCGAGGGACAGGTGCTGGCGGTGCGCCGGACGGCGAACCTCCACACCGGTGGCACAATCCACGACGTGACGGCCGAACTGCACCCGACGATCGCCACCGCCTGCGTGGCGGCGACCCGGGCCCTGGACATCCCGGTGACCGGGCTGGACCTGCTGGTCCCCGCCCCCGACCAGCCCGAGCACGTGTTCATCGAGGCGAACGAGCGGCCGGGGCTGGCCAACCACGAGCCCCAGCCGACCGCCGAGCGCTTCGTGGACCTGCTCTTTCCGGGCACCCGTGCCCCGCAGCGTCTCTGGAGCCCGGCCGGGCCCGGAGGGGTCGCGTGAGCCTCAAGCCCCTGGAGATCGACCTGGACTACCTGCGCCAGGTGCTGGTGGAGCTACTGGACATCCCGAGCCCGTCGGGGCGGACCGACCACGTGCAGCAGTACGTCGGGGAGCGCCTCTCCGCGCTCGGCATCCCGTCCACGCTGACCCGGCGGGGGGCGCTCAGCGCCTGCCTGCCCGGCCCCCGGCAGACCGGTGCGGACCGGGCCATCGTGGTGCACACCGACACCATCGGCGGCATGGTCAAGCGGCTCAAGGAGAACGGCCGGCTGGAGCTGAAGACCATCGGCACCCACTCGGCCCGGTTCGCCGAGGGCGCGCACGTCCGGATCTTCACCGACGACCTGGACCGGGTGATCACCGGCCAGGTGCTGCCGTTGAAGGCCAGCGGGCACCGCTACAACGACGACGTCGACCTCCAGGGCGTCGGCTGGGAGCACGTCGAGGTACGCGTCGACGAGCCGGTCGAGGACATCGCCGGGCTGCGGGCGCTCGGCATCGACGCGGGCGACTTCGTGGCGTTCCTGCCGAACCCGATGGTCACCCCGTCCGGTTACGTGAAGTCCCGGCACCTGGACGACAAGGCCGGGGTGGCGGCGGTGCTGACCGCGTTGAAGGCGGTGGTGGACGCCGGCATCACCCCCACGGTCACCGCCCACCTGCTGGTTACCGTCACCGAGGAGATCGGCCACGGGGCCAGCCACGGCCTGGACCCGGACGTCGCCGAGATCGTCTCGGTGGACGCGGCGGTGGTCGCCCCCGGCCAGCAGTCCCGGGAGGACGCGGCGACCCTGGCGATGGGTGACGGGGTCGGCCCGTTCGACTACCACCTGACCCGCAACCTGGCCGCCATCGCCCGGGAGCACGGGGTGGACCTGGTCCGCGACGTCTTCGACTACTACCGCTCGGATGTCGCGGCGGCGGTCGAGGCGGGCGCACACGCCCGGGTGGCGCTGCTCGGCTTCGGGGTGGACGCCACCCACGGCCACGAGCGCACCCACCTGGAAGGGCTGCGCCACCTGGCCCAGTTGCTCTGCCTCTATCTCCAGAGCGACCTGGTCTTTCCCGAGTGGGACGCCGAGCCGGAGGGCGACCTGGCCGACTTCCCGTCCCTGGCGGTGCAGCCGGCAGGCGGGGACGGCCCCCGCGAGGGCCCGATCGGCATCGACTGACCGGCTCCGCACCGCGTCACCGTCGGTCGGCTGGACGCCGTCGTGACGGTGTCACCGGTGAGCGGCGGGTACGACGTGTCCCGTCGTACCCGCCGCTCACCGAGCGCGTCGGTCACTCACCGCCGGCCGGCCGGGTCACCGGCTGCGGCGTTCCGCCGCGTCGAGCAGGGCGATCAGCGCCCCGGTGACCCGCAGCACCGCGTCCCGGGCGCCCGGGTCACCGGTGATCCGCAGCTGCGCCCGGTCGGCCAACTGTCCCAGCAGTTCACTCGCCCGGGCCGCGTTCCCGGCGGTGCCGGCCTGCTCGGCCCGGTGCAGCCGGTCCTCCAGCCGGGCCGCCACGTACTCGGTGATCCGGCCGGCGGCGACGTACTCCGCGATGAG
The DNA here is from genome assembly GCF_900091525.1 of Micromonospora matsumotoense. Lineage (GTDB taxonomy): Bacteria > Actinomycetota > Actinomycetes > Mycobacteriales > Micromonosporaceae > Micromonospora > Micromonospora matsumotoensis. Next base: position 93,575 of record NZ_FMCU01000010.1, on the reverse strand, counting down.
GTACCGCAGGTCGGAGTACCAGGCGGGGTCGCGGGTGAACGACGCGGGAAGGTAACCGGCGTCGGCGGCGGCGAGCGTCGCCGCGACGGCGGCGTCCACGTACGACCCGACGGTCGGGTAGCGGGTGGCGAGTTGCGCGTCGGTCAACGGCACCGAACTGCCGTCGAGGAAGCAGAAGCCCGGGCCGCTGTTGCTGCCGCTGTTGATCCGCAGCGGCACCTGGTGCTGGGCGAGCCGGATGCCACCGAGGGCGAGCCCGAGGTCGTCCCGGGCGATGGCCGGCGGGGTCGTCGTGGTCGTCTGGATCTGTGGGGCGGTCGGCGGGGTCACACCGTGGGCGACCCAGGCGACGGTGTGGTCGTACACCGCGTTCTGCACCATGTGCTGCGGGACGCGCGACAGCGAGGGCAGCGTGCAGGTCTGCGGCTCGCCCGGGTAGCCACCGGGGTAGCTGCCGATGTCCCGCTTGCGTAGCGGCCCGTAGTCGGTGATCAGCTTCCAGTCGCCGTGCGAGGCGCCGGCGACCTCCCAGGACCGCAGGACGGGCGAGTCGGCCTGGGCCCGGGCCGCTGCGGGCAGGATGCCGCTGGCCACGTCCCCCTCCGAGTTGATCCGGAACACCGGCGTCGCCAGGTCGGTGCGCAGCACCCCGCCGCCGCCGTGCAGGACGACCGCGTCGAGGACGTTGGCCGACGGCTGGACGCCGTTGTAGTAGCTCGCGAGCCGGCCGGCGGACTGCGAGTGGCCGGTGGCGATCACGTACTGCGGGGCGGGCAGCTTGCCCAGCGGGTCGACCCCGGTCGGGTTGCGGACCGCCTTCACCGCCTGGCTGAAGATGTCGTACGAGAGGCTGTCGTCGGTGACCGTGCCGCCCACGGTGACGTCCAGCGGGCCGTAGCGGGTCGGGCTCCACGCCTTGAGACCGGTGGCGGAGTGCAGCCCGGCCCGCTGGGCGGAGACCCCGACCCAGGCGTAGCCCGAGCGGATCAGGTGCTCGTGCGACTGGAACCAGTCGACCTCCTGGTCCCACTGGTTGCTGACGTTGTTCCACTCGGCGATCACGGTGCCGTTGAACTTCTTGGTGTTGGCCGGCCGCCGGACCACCAGCCGGGTGCCGTACGGCTGGTCGGTGCCGAGGACCGTCGCGTTCTGGGTGCCCGGCACCGCGTACCGGGTGGCGGTGCCGAAGAGGAAGAACTCCTCCTCGACGTAGCCGGCGGCGGCCAGCTCGACGTCGGTGGCGAGGAACGGATAGCCGTGGCCGGGGTCGCCGACCGGGGTGGTCCGGGCGATCGGCCCGGCGACCACCGGGTTCGCCACTGTCGCGCCGGCGGCGGTGGACGGCTGCGGCGTGGCCGGCGGGGCGGCGCCGGCCGGTGGGACCGGGCCGGCGGCGACGGCCAGCGCACCGACCAGACCGAGGGTGAAGGATCGTCGGGTGTTCCTGCGGGTGGTGGACGAAACAGGCACGGTTCACCTCACGGGGGGAGCGACCGAGGGGACGGCTCGGGCGGGCAGCGGCGGGAGGTGGCCGCTGTGGGGCAGAGAGTAATGCTCACTTCAAGCGAAAGATAGGCCAGATGAGCACGAACTTTCGCTTCGTTGAACAAAAGTCACCGGGCGGCGACCCTCCCCCGCCGGCATGACGCCGTCTGCGGTATCTCGCGAAAAATCACTACCGGCACCCCGGGGGCAGTAGGTAGCGTGGCGGTACACGGGAAAGGAGGTGGTCCAGACTTGTATAGCAATCGGACTCGTGAGGTGGCTGTCCGCTAGCCGCTGTCCTCGACAGTGAAACACCAAGCATGATCGTCGAGACCGTGTGGCAGCGGTGCGGCGAAACCACGACAGCCACCCGACCCCCGGGGTGCCGACCCAGTCCAGTCGGCCCGCGCGCAAGCGCGGAAGCCCCGGGGGTCGCTTCGTTCCCGGGGGAGGCCGGCGGTGTCCACGCGTGAGCTGACGGTGCTCGGCACGGCCAGCCAGACGCCCACCCGGCTGCGCAACCACAACGGTTACGTGCTGCGCTGGGACGACGAGGTCATCCTCTTCGACCCGGGCGAGGGCAGCCAGCGGCAGCTCCTGCACACCGGGGTCACCGCCACCGACCTGACCCGGATCTGCGTCACCCACTTCCACGGCGACCACTGCCTCGGCCTGCCCGGCACCATCCAGCGGCTCTCCCTGGACCGGGTGCCGCACCCGGTGGCGGTGCACTTCCCGGCCGGCGGGGCCGACTACTTCGCCCGGCTGCGGCACGCCAGCAGCTTCCACGAGACCGCCGAGCTGGCCGTCGCGCCGATCACCGCCGACGGGCAGCGGATCACCCTGGGCGTGGGCACGCTGGAGGCCCGCCGGCTGCGGCACCCGATCGAGACGTACGGGTACCGGCTGGTCGAGCCGGACGGCTGCCGGATGCTGCCGGAGCGGCTGTCCGCGTACGGCATCGGCGGGCCGGCGGTCGGGGAGCTGCTGCGCGTCGGGCACCTGGACGTCGGCGGACGCCGCGTCACCCGGGACGAGGTGAGCGTCGTCCGGCCGGGGCAGCGGTTCGCCTTCGTGATGGACACCGGCCTCTGCGACGGGGTGTACGCCCTCGCCGAGCACGCCGACCTGCTGGTCATCGAGTCGACGTTCCTGGAGTCGGAGGCCGCGCTCGCCGCCGAGGTCGGCCACCTGACCGCCGGCCAGGCCGCCCGGGTGGCCACCGAGTCGGGGGTACGCACGCTGGTGCTCACCCACTTCTCCCAGCGGTACGCCGACCCGCGCCGCTTCCACGACGAGGCCCGGGAACACTTCACCGGGGAGCTGGTGATCGCCGCGGACCTGACCACCGTGCCGGTCCCGCCCCGGCGGGTAGCCTCGGCCGGGTGACCGTCACGCTCCGTCCCGCCGTCGCCGACGACCTGATGCCGGTGGGCGCCCTGCACCAGCGGTCCCGGGTCGCGGCGTACTCGTCGTTCCTGCCGCCCGGGGCGCTGGCCGACCCGACGCCTGAGGCGATGGGGGCGTACTGGGTCGAGCGGTGGAGGTGGGAGCGCGACGAGCACCTGATGACCGTGGCCGAGCGGGACGGCCGGCTGGTCGGGTTCAGCTATCTCGGCCCGGACGACGAGGGCGACCCGGCGACCGGCCTGCTCAACGCCATCCACCTCGACCCGGCCGAGCGGGGCCGGGGCACCGGCCGGGCGCTGATGGTGGACGCGCTGGACACCATGCGGGCCCGGGGCTGGCGTCGGGGGGTGCTGTGGGTGCTGGAGAGCAACGCCCCGGCCCGGCACTTCTACGAACGCGGCGGCTGGCAGGCCACCGGCGATCGTCGGGACGAGCGGATCGGCCCCACCCGCACCCCACAGCTGCGCTACGCCCGGCAGCTACCGGGCTGCTGACGCGGGCGGGTCAGGTGCCTTCCTGGTCCGCGTCGACCGAGAAGTTGATCACTGAGAGATGGCCGTCGCCGTCCTCGACGACCTTCATCAGCATGGTCTCGGCATAGATGTTGTCGTTGTCGTTGAAGGTGTCCCGCCCGGTGTGCGCGGAGTACGGCGCGGCGGCGTACACCGTGCTGTTGAGGGCCTCGTCGAACATCAGCTGGGTGGTGAGCACCCGGTCGTTGGCCACGTGCACCATCGCGTGGATGTGCGTGGTGCGACCACCCCACTGCGGTCGCACCGGACGGGCTGCGGGGCCCCGCCGGACGGCGGGCCCCGCAGCTGCGTCGGATCAGTGCGCGCCGAGGTGGGCGAGCAGGTCCTGACGGGTCAGTACGCCCTTGGGCTTGCCGTCGACCAGCACCAGCGCCGCGTCGGACTTCTCCAGCAGGCCCACCGCCTCGCTCACCGGCTGACCGCCGCCGATCATCGGCAGCGGGTCGCCCATGTGCCGCTCGATGGTGTCGTGCAGGTGCGCCTGACCGGTGAAGAGGGCGTCCAACAGGTCCCGCTCGGCGATCGAGCCGGCCACCTCGCCGGTCACCACCGGCGGCTCGGCCTTGAGCACCGGGAGCTGCGAGACGCCGTACTCGCGCATGTAGTCGATGGCGTCGCGGACCGTCTCGGTCGGGTGGACGTGCACCAGCTCGGGCAGGCCGCCCGGCTTGCTCGCCAGCGCGTCGGCCACGGTCGGCTCGGTGCCGGCGTGGTCCAGGAAGCCGTACCGGGCCATCCACCGGTCGTTGAAGATCTTGGACAGGTAGCCCTTGCCGCTGTCGGGCAGCAGCACCACGATCACGTCGTCCGGGCCGGCCGCGCGGGCCACCTCCAGCGCCGCCACCACGGCCATCCCGCAGGAGCCACCGACCAGCAGACCCTCCTCGCGGGCCAGCCGCCGGGTCATCTCGAAGGACGCCTTGTCGGAAACCTCGATGATCTCGTCGGCGATCCCCCGGTCGTACGTCTCGGGCCAGAAGTCCTCACCGACGCCCTCGACCAGGTAGGGCCGGCCGGTACCGCCGGAGTAGACCGAACCCTCCGGGTCCGCCCCGATCACCCGGACCCGCCCCTCGGAGGCTTCCTTGAGGTAACGCCCGATGCCGGTGATGGTGCCGCCGGTGCCGACCCCCGTGACGAAGTGGGTGAGCCCACCCCCGGTCTGCTTCCACAGCTCCGGGCCGGTGGTCTCGTAGTGCGAACGCGGGTTGGCCGGGTTGCTGTACTGGTCGGGCTTCCACGCGCCGGGGATCTCCCGGGCCAGCCGGTCGGAGACGTTGTAGTAGGAGCGCGGGTCCTCCGGGGCGACGGCGGTCGGGCAGACCACCACCTCGGCCCCGTACGCGCGCAGCACGTCCTGCTTGTCCTGGCTGACCTTGTCGGGGCAGACGAAGACGCAGTGGTAGCCCTTGAGCTGGGCCACCAGGGCCAGCCCGACACCGGTGTTGCCGCTGGTCGGCTCGACGATGGTGCCACCGGGCTTGAGCAGCCCGGCGACCTCGGCGTCCTCCACCATCCGCAGCGCGATCCGGTCCTTCACCGAACCGCCCGGGTTGAGGTACTCCACCTTCGCCAGCACGGTCGCCCCGATGCCCTCGGTGACGTTGCGCAGTCGTACCAGCGGGGTGTTGCCGATCAGGTCGACGACGTTGTCGTAGTACTGCACCTCGTTGTGCCCTTCGTTGCGGCGCCGACGACGGCGGCCTGGCAGACGGTCCTTCGTCGCTCAGGGTACGTGCTGTCAGAGCGCCACATGACCGGGGATGACGGAGCCGCGACGCGCCTCCCACTCCAGGAAACGCTCGGTCTCCGACAGCACGCTGCCGGCCAGCCAGGTGACCATCACGGCGTCGTCCACCAGACCGAGGACGGTCAGGAACAGCTCCGGCACCAGGTCGACCGGCGACACGACGTAGACCGTGGCCGCCGTCATCATCGCCAGCCGGAGCCCGCCGTCGTACTCGCCCCGGGCGGTGGCCCGGATCATCCGGGGCAGCGCCGCCAGCCGGGTGCCCAGCGACGGGCCACCGCGCGCGCCCGCCGCCAGCGACCGGGCCAATGCCGTGAAGGCCGCGGTCCGCTTCAATGTCCTACCCATCTCATCCAGCCCCTCTCCACCGACCAGCGTGACTCCCCGGCGCAAGCCGTCGCCACCTGCGGCGGGGCGACCGCAGGGGACCCCGCCGTCGGATCAGGTACCCAGAATCGTCGCCGCCCAGCCCTGAAACCGACCGTCCCGACGGAAGCGGGGGGCCGTTGCGGCGCGATAATGTCGCTGTATGGGGGAGGCTGGTTCCGTCGTACCGGTGGTTCCGCGCTGGCACCGCGCCCGTCAGGTCGCCCGGCTGGCAGCCATCGGCACGGGCGCCACCGCGGCGGCCATCGCCGCGACCGGCGGGGTGCTGCTCGGCCAGGCCCGGCAGGCCCGGCAGGCCATCCCGATGGCGGAGGCTCCGCCGCCGCGCTGCGACGGTGTCTACGGCGCCAAGATCCCGGGGGCACCGCTGACCCTGGTGATCCTCGGCGACTCCTCCGCCGCCAGCTACGGCGTGCGGCGACGGCGGGAGACCCTGGGTTCGCTGCTGGCCACCGGGCTGTCCCGACGACTGCACCGGGCCGTACGGGTGCATCGTTTCGCCGTGGTCGGCGCCCTCTCCGCCGGGCTCCGGCCGCAGGTCGAGGCCGCCCTGGAGTGCGCGCCGGACGTGGCGGTGATCATGGTGGGCGGCAACGACGTCACCAACCGGTCGCCATACTCCGTGGCGGTCCGGCACCTGGTCGACGCGGTCCGCACGCTGCGCGCGGCCGGCTGCGAGGTGGTCGTCGGGACCTGCCCCGACCTGGGCGCGATCCAGCCGATCCAACCTCCGCTGCGCTGGTTGGCCCGCCGGTGGAGCCGGCAGCTCGCCACCGCCCAGACGGTCGCGGTGGTCGAGGCGGGCGGCTGGACGGTCTCCCTCGGTGACCTGCTCGGCCCACGGTTCTCCGCCGAGCCGACCCGGATGTTCGCCTGGGACCGGTTCCACCCCTCCGCCGAGGGTTACGCGATGGCCGCCGCCGCGCTCCTGCCGACCGTGCTGTCGGCGCTCGGCGGCGGGGAACGCCGGCCGACGCCGGCCCGGGGCGACGGTGTGCGGTCGCTGCCCGAGGCCGCCCAGGAAGCCGCCCGGCACGCCGGTACGGAGGTCAGCGGCGTGCAGGTCCGGGGCCGCGACCACGGCCCGGCCGGTCGCTGGGCGCAGCTACGGCGGCGGGCCTTCTTCGGCGTGGCCCCGGTGCCGCAGCCCGGCGTCGCCGCCGACTCACCCCAACTGGAGGAACTGGCATGAGCGAGCACAGCGAGCGAACCACCGGGTGCCACGGCTGCCACGCCACGCCGGTCAGCGCCGACGCGAACTTCCGGACGGTGACGTCGTGACCGGCCGGTCCCTCGGCGGCGAGCTGGCCGTACGCCTCGGCAAGGCCGCGGCGGTCTCCCTGGTCGCCGGGACGATCGGCGGTGCGGCGGTGCTCGCCGGCCAGGCGGTGGCGGCCCGCAACCGCGACTACGCCCAACCCGAACTGGGCCTGGCGCTACGGGCCACGGTCGGCCGGGCCGGTGCTCCACTGCTGCGGCTGGTGCTGCTCGGTGACTCCTCGGCGCTCGGCGTCGGGGTGGGCCGCTTCGACGAGACGGTCGGCGGGCAGCTCGCCCACCTGCTGGCCGAGGGGCCGGCCGGCCGGCGGGTGCACCTGTCCAGCGTGGGGGTCTCCGGTTCCCGCTCCACCGACCTGGCGACCCAGGTGGCGCGGGCGCTGCTCGGCGACCGGCCGGACGTCGCGGTGGTGCTGATCGGGGCGAACGACGCCACGGCGATGAGCCGGCCGTTGGAGGCGGCGGCGTACCTCGCCTCGGCGGTGCGCCGGCTGCGGGAGGCCGGGGTCGAGGTCGTCGTCGGCACCTGCCCGGACCTGGGTGCGGTACGTGCGGTCGCCCCGCCGCTGCGGCAGGTGATCGGGTGGTCGGGTCGGCGGGTCGCCCGGGCACAGACCGCCGCGGTGCTGGACGCCGGGGGCACGGTCGTCGACCTGGGCACGGAGACCGGGCCGGTGTTCCGGGCCGACGCCGGGACGCTGTGCCACGACGGTTTCCACCCGTCGGCCGACGGTTACCGGGTGTGGGCGCACGCCCTGCTGCCGGCGGTGGTCGCCGCCGCCAACGTCGCCTCCCGGCACTGACCGGCCCCGGTGTCGCCCGCACCGGCCGGGCGTGCCCCCGCCGTCGGCGGAGCGGACCACGCCGACCCGGGCCGCCAGCGGGCCGACGCCGCCACCGGCCCGGGGCCGCAGCCGGGTGACATTTCCCGCTGGTCGGTCCGCTTCCGCGTCAAGTTACCGTCAAGTTAACGTTGGTTCATGCCGATTGAGTCGTCCCGCGACGCCGTCATCGTCGCCACCGCCCGGTCCCCCATCGGCCGCGCGTTCAAGGGTTCCCTGCGCGAGGTCCGCCCGGACGATCTCGCCGCCACCATCGTCCAGGCCGCGCTGGACAAGGTCCCCGGGCTCGATCCCACCACGATCGACGACCTCTATGTCGGATGCGGGCTGCCCGGCGGTGAGCAGGGCTTCAACCTGGCCCGGGTGGTCTCCACCCTGATGGGTCTGGACGGCCTGCCCGGCGCCACGGTGACCCGCTACTGCGCGTCGTCGTTGCAGACCACCCGGATGGCGATGCACGCGATCCGGGCCGGCGAGGGCGACGTCTTCGTCTCGGCCGGTGTCGAGATGGTCTCCCGGTACGCCCGGGGCAACTCCGACACCCTGCCGCCCGAGGCGCAGGCGCTGGTCGGCGGCGGTTGGGAGAACCCACGCTTCGCCGAGGCCCGGCAGCGGTCGACGGCCCGCGCCCAGGGGGACGCCGAGGTGTGGACCGACCCCCGCGACGCCGGTCAGCTCCCCGACATCTACCTGACGATGGGGCAGACGGCGGAGAATCTGGCCCAGGTGCACGACATCACCCGGGAGGAGATGGACGCGTTCGGCGTCCGCAGCCAGAACCTGGCCGAGAAGGCCATCGCCGACGGCTTCTGGGCCCGCGAGATCACCCCGGTCACCACCCCGGACGGCACCGTGGTGGGCACCGACGACGGCCCACGCGCCGGGGTCACCCTGGAGGCGGTGGCCGGGCTGAAGCCGGTCTTCCGCCCGGACGGCCGGATCACCGCCGGCAACTGCTGCCCGCTCAACGACGGGGCTGCGGCCGTGGTGGTGATGAGCGCCCAGCGGGCCGACGAACTGGGGCTCACCCCGTTGGCCCGGATCGTCTCCACCGGGGTCACCGCCCTGTCGCCGGAGATCATGGGCCTCGGCCCGGTCGAGGCGTCCCGGCAGGCGCTGCGCCGGGCCGGGATGACCGTGGACGACGTCGACCTGGTCGAGATCAACGAGGCGTTCGCCGCCCAGGTGATCCCGTCGTACCGGCAGCTCGGCATCCCGGAGGACAAGGTCAACGTGATGGGCGGGGCGATCGCCGTCGGCCACCCGTTCGGCATGACCGGCGCCCGGATCACCGGCACCCTGCTCAACGCCCTGCAGTGGCACGACCGGACCATCGGTCTGGAGACCATGTGCGTCGGTGGCGGTCAGGGCATGGCGATGGTGCTCGAACGGCTGAGCTGAGCCCTACAGCGCGCTGCGGGTCGCCGTCACCGTGACGGCGGCCCCGGCCAGCACCGCCTCCGGCGGGCCGGCGGCCACCAGGTCCGCCGCGACCACCCGGAGCTGGTCGGGCAGCGCCATCGGCTGCGCCAACCGGGGTACGTCCCGCCGGGGCCCACCCTCCGCGTCGGCCGCCAGGTCGGCGACCTCCTGCACCAGCTTGTGCACCAGGTCGGCCCGGGACACGTTGCCGCCCCCGGCGACCGCCGCCCAGCGCGGCTGCTCCCAGTGGGCCACCTGACGGACCAGCAGGCCCACCGCCCGGTCCAACTCCGCTGCGCTCATCGTCGGCGAGTCTACGCACCGACGGGTCGGTACGGGCTGAGCGGCGGGGAGCCGGTCCGCCGGCGCACGCGGCCCGACGGCGTCCCCGCGGGCCCACCCCGGCCGACAGGGGCGGACAGACGACGACGCCCGCCGCCGCGAGGTCGCGGTGGCGGGCGCCGGGGTGCGAAACCGTCAGTCGTCGCCCTGGAAGTAGCTGATCAGGCGCAGCATCTCCAGGTAGAGCCAGACCAGGCTGACCACGATGCCGAACGCGGCCGTCCAGGAGTAGCGGGCCGGCAGCCCCATCCGGACGCCGTCCTCGACCTCCTTGAAGCTGAGCACGAAGCTCAGCGAGGCGACCACGATGCAGACCAGGCTGAACCCGATGGCCAGCGGGCTGCCGTCGCGCAGGCCGGTGTTGACCCCGAACAGAGCCAGCACCAGGTTGATCAGCATGACGGCGAACAGGCCCGCCATCACGGCGATCATGCCCTTGACGAACTTGGGGGTGGCCCGGATGACGCGCGCCTTGTAGAGGATGGTCATCACGAAGAAGACGCCGAAGGTGGCGACCACGGCCTGGAGCACGATGCCCTGGTAGGCCGTCTCGTAGACCTTGCTGACCAGGCCGACGAACGCGCCCTCGACGATCGCGTACGCGACCACCAGCGCCGGGTTGGCGACCCGGGAGAACGAGATGATCAGGCCGAGGGCCAGACCGACCATCGCCGCGCCGATCCAGGCGACGCCGAGCACCGAGTCCGGCACCAGGATCCAGGCCGCGGCGGCGGAGACGCCGAGGATGGCCAGGAGCGTGACGGTCTTGACCACGACGTCGTCGAGGGTCATCGTGCCGGACACCGTCGGGGCGACCGGGGAACCGGGCTGGCCCGGGTACTGCTGGGGAACGCCGGGCTGTCCGTAACCGTACGGCCCGGGCTGGGCGTACCCGGCGGACCGCTCCCGCTCGGCCGCCTGGCCGAGCCGGGCGAGCACCGGGTTCGAGGTCTTCACTGTCTCAGGCCTCCCTCAGGGGGTCAGTCGCACGCAAACGTGCACTCCCAGGGTAAACGGCCAGGTGTCACAGGCGACGACCGGGACGCTGTGGGAAAGCTGAGAGTGTGGTGCCCGGGGCGGGTCTCGAACCCGCACGCCTTGCGGCAGCCGCTTTTAAGGCGGCCGTGTCTGCCGTTCCACCACCCGGGCGGGAGCGCGTCACGTCGATGCGCAGCGGTGCAGTCTCACGGTATCCGGTCGGCGTCGACCCGGCGTACCCCGCCGACGCCGGACGCCCCTCCCCGCGCGAGGCGGGAAGGGGCGTCCGGCGTCGGATCAGCGGTCAGGCCGCCCTGCTGGTGATCGAAATCGGCTGCGACGCCTCCGCGAACTCCTCCCGCGGGTCGTGCAGCTGGCCGAGCGCGACCACCTCGCGCTTGAGGAAGAAGGCCAGCGACCAGTCGACCACGACCCGGACCTTGCGGTTGAACGACGGAATCCGGCTCATGTGGTACGTGCGGTGCATGAACCAGGCCGGCCAGCCCTTCATCTTGATGCCGTACACCTGGGCCACGCCCTTGTGCAGGCCGAGGCTGGCCACGCTGCCGGCGTGCTTGTGCTTGTAGTCGACCGGCTCCCGGCCCCGCACCACCAACACGATGTTGTCGGCCATCCGGGCGGCCTGCCGCACCGCGTGCTGGGCGCTCGGCGAGCAGTAGTTGCCCGGTTCCTTGGTCAGGTCCGGCACGGCGGCGCAGTCACCGGCGCTCCACGCCCCCTCGACCACCCGGTCGCCGTCGACGACCTGGAGGGTCGGCAGGCAGGTGACCCGCCGCCGCTCGTCGCGGGGGAAGTCCGTCCGGTCCAGCATCGGCGACGGCTTGACACCGGCCGTCCAGACGATGGTGTCGGAGCGGAAGCTGTCCCCGTCGGAGAGTTTCACCACACCGTCGACGCAGGACTCCAGCCGGGTGTCCAGCCGGATGTCCATGTTCCGCTTGAGCAGCTGCTGCACCGTGTAGGCGCCCATGTCCCGGTCGACCTCGGGCAGCACCCGCTGGGTCGCCTCGACCAGCACCCAGCGCATGTCGTCCGGCTCCAGCTCCGGGTAGTAGCGCAGCGCGTCCCGGGCCATGTCCTCCATCTCGGCCAACGCCTCGATGCCGGCGTAGCCACCGCCGACGAAGGTGAAGGTCAACGCGGACCGACGGACGTCGGCGTCGGGCGTGGCGGCGGCCACATCGAGCCGGTCCAGCACGTGGTTGCGCAGGTAGATGGCCTCACCGATGGTCTTGAACCCGATCCCGTGCTCGTGCAGGCCCGGGATCGGCAGGGTGCGGGACACCGAGCCGGGGGCCACGATCACGTGGTCGTAGCCGATCTCCCGGGTCGGGCCGGAGATCGGCTGCACCACCGCGGTCTTACGGCTGTGGTCGATCCGGGTCACCGCGCCCGCGACGACCTTGCACTTGCGCAACTCGCGCCGCAACGGCACCACGGAGTGCCGGGGCGAGATGTTGCCGGCCGCCGCCTCCGGCAGGAACGGCTGGTACGTCATGTGCGGCTGCGGGTCGACGACGACGACCTCGGCCTCACGGGAGCTCAGCTTCTTGGACAGGCGCAGAGCGGCGTACAGGCCCACGTGCCCGGCACCCACGACAAGGATCCGCTTCGGATTCACGTATCCATCTTTCCCCGGGCGGCTGCGGTAATACCCCTCGAGACCCCCTTCTGTGACGGAGCACAACACCTGTGAGCTGCGCTACGTACCCGCCGAATCCCACTATCTGCGGCGCAGCAACCAGCCCAGCAGGCCGCTCAGACCCACCGCCACCAGCAGTCCCACCACCGTGACCGCCTGGAAACCGTCAGCCGGGCCGAGTTGCCCCGCGCCGGTCAGCAGCACGCCGAGCACCGCGGAGGCCAGCACCACCGCGCCGGCCCGGGTGAGCCAGCGCAGCACGACATTCGGGTCGATCGCCCCGTCGTAGGGCAGCACGGCCGACAGCGCGCAGAGGGTGTGCCCGAGATAGAGCAGGGTCGCCACGGCGAGCAACCGCCACAACGCGATGGGCCGGTCGTAACCCGCCGAGGCGAACACCCAGCCGGCCACCGTGACCAGCGCGGCGAAGGTCGGCCAGACCCGGCGGGGGGCCGCCGCCGGCAGCACCGCCACCACCGTCAGCGCGAGCAACGACCGGGCCTGGAACAACTCCGCCGGGTACGCCAACAGCAGGCCGGCCAGCACGACCAGGAAGACGGCCCCGCGCACCAGCATCGGCAGCGGCGCCACCCGACGCACCGCCGTACGGGCCGCCCGCACCCGTTCCCGGGTCGTGTCCACCGCGTTCACCGGCCACCCACCCGGGGGGCGGTGGCCAGCCGGGCGACGTCCCGCAGCACCTGGTCCAGGCTGCCCGCGCCGGCCCAGCCCACCACCGGCACGCCGTGCTCCCGGAGCTGACCGATCATCGTGTCCCGGTCCAGCCGCCACAGCCGGTACGCCACCGGCGCCCAACCCCGGTCGCCGGGCGGAGCGAGATCGGTCGGCAGGGTGTCCACCGCCACCACGAACCGTCCGCCCCGGGCCAGCCGGGCCAGCATCTGCGCGGACCGCTCGTCGAGCAGCGGGGTGAGCACCACCACCAGCGCGTCGGCGGAGAGCACCTGCGGCCCGAAGACCTGGTCGTACGGCTCGTGCGGGGAGGACTCGGCGTGCACGTCGAGCAGCCACTCCAGGACGGTCAGGTACTGCCGGCGGCCGGTGGCCGGGCGCAGTCGGCGGGCTGCCGGGCCGTATTCCAGCAACGCCACCCGGTCGCCCCGGTGCAGGTAGTGTTCGGCGATCGCGGCAGCGGCCCGGACGGTGGTGTCCAGCACGGACGCCGCGCCGGCCACCCCGCCGGAGCGGCCCGCCTCGGCCAGCACGTCGAGCAGGACGACCACCTCGGCGTCCCGGTCGGACAGGGTCGACGCCACGTGCAGTTGCCGGGTCCGCAGCGACACCCGCCAGTCGATGCGGCGCAGCCGGTCCCCCGGCCCGAAGACCCGGACCCCGGCCAGCTCACCGCCCTCCCCCGGCCGCCGCGAGTGGTGCGCGCCGACCAGCCCGGCGGCCCGGGGCATCGCCTCCACCGCCTCGAACGGCTCGGTCTTCGGGTACACCCGCATCCGCACCGGTTCGGTGAGCACCGCCCGGGAGACCAGCAGCCCGTCGGCGGCGGCGGCCCGGGCGCCGGCCGGCCCGATCGGGTGCCGGCCCCAGCGCAGCGCGGTGCCGGACAGTTCCAGGTCGACGGCGGTGCCGGTGGACAGCGTGGTCACGAAGGGCCGGTCCACACCGCCGGAGCGGCTGACATCCCGCCCGATGCCGCCGAAGCCGGCCCGCCGCACCGACAGCCACGGCGAGACGCGGGTCCGGACCACCACCACGTCGTACGGCACGATGTCCGGATTGCCCACCGCCACCGCGCCGGCCAGTTCACCGCCCTCGACCAGTTGGGCGTCCGAGGCGGTGATCTCCAACTCGGGGGCGGCGACGGGCCGGCGGCGCAACGCGTACGCGGTGCCGAGCGCGAACGGGGTGGCCAGCACGACCAGGTCGACCCGGCCGAGCAGGACGGCGGCGATCAGCAGCAGCCCGGTGAGCAGCACCGCCCGGCCGAGCGCCCAGGTGGGCGACCAGCCCGCCGTCGGCTCCTGACGGTCAGCCACGACGATCAGCGCCCGGACCGGCCGGCCGCGTAGCTGGGCAGCGCGCCGCTGGCCGGGGCCGGGGTCTGCTCCAGCACCTCGCCGACCACGAACGCCGGGTCGACCCGGCGCAGCCACATCTCCGGGCGCAGCGTGATCCGGTGTGCCAGCGCGGGGGCCGCCACCTCTTTGACGTCCTCCGGCACCACGTAGTCGCGGCCGGCGAAGACGGCCCGGACCCGGGCCAGCAGCAGCAGCGCCAGCGAGCCACGGGGAGACGCCCCGACCAGCACCGACGGGTGCTCCCGGGTGGCCGCGGTGAGGTCCACGATGTACTTGCCGACGGAGTCCTCCACCACCACGTCCTCCAACGCGGCCTGCATGGCCCGCAGGGTGCCGGCGTCCACCACCGGTTCGATCTGCGCCTCCTCGCGGCGGCGGTCCATCCGCCGACGCAGCACCTCCCACTCCTCGTCGCGCTGCGGGTAGCCGAACGACACCCGCAGCAGGAACCGGTCCAGCTGCGCCTCGGGCAGCGGGTAGGTCCCCTCGTACTCGATCGGGTTGGCGGTGGCCAGGACGTGGAACGGCTCGTCCAGCCGGTAGGTGACGCCCTCGACGGAGACCTGCTTCTCCTGCATCGCCTCCAGCAGCGCCGACTGGGTCTTCGGCGGCGTCCGGTTGATCTCGTCGGCCAGCAGCAGGTTGGTGAAGAGCGGGCCGGCCCGGAAGGAGAAGTCGCCGCTGCGCTGGTCGTAGAGGAACGAGCCGGTGACGTCGGCGGGCAGCAGGTCGGGGGTGAACTGGAGCCGGCGGAAGTCCAGCCCGAGGGCCTGGGCGAAGGAACGCGCGGTCAGTGTCTTGCCCAACCCGGGCAGATCCTCCAGCAGCACGTGCCCGCCGGCCAGGATGCCGGCGAGGACCAGTTCCAGGGACTCCCGCTTGCCGACCACGACCGTGCCGACCGCGTCCAGCACCGCCCGGGCCAGGTGGCCGACCTCCGTGGCGGGAATGCTGCGGTCCACGTCGTTCATCAGATCTTCTCCAGTTCGGCGACGATCGCCGCGAGGTCGCGCGGCGACGGGGGACGGCGGGAGGGGGTCTCGAGGAAACTCCACAGCGGGTCCCCGAGCAGGGCCCGGGCCCGGGTGGGGTCGGCTTCCCGGGTCAGGCCGTGGCGTTGGCGCAGTCGCTCGTCGGCCAGTTCGCCGAGACGGGGCAGGATCCGCCCGGTGAACCGCTCCTGGTTGCCCGAGGACCACTCCAGTGGGCGTTCCCAGCCGTTGATGGCGGCCCGCAGCGCGTCCCGGGCCGCCCAGTTGTAGCCGCCCGGCTCCTCACCGGCGGGGGTCCGGGGGCCACTGCGGGGCGGGGGCGGCGGGGCCAGCGCGGCGGTGACCCGGCGGACGGTGAGCACCGCCAGCACCCCGGCCACCACGATGCCGATCGACAGTTGCAGGCCGACCGCGCGCAGGCCGACCAGGACCACAGCGGTCACCCCGGCGGCGGTCAGGAGCAGCCGGAACAGCCAGCGGAGGCGGCCACCCCGGGCCCGGCCCGGCCGGGCCGGTGGCTCCTCCTCGAAGGAGAACAGGTCGTCCAGACCGGTCGGTTCGCTCACCCCGACCCCCCGCCGGGTGCGGTGTGGCGGGCGGTCACGCCGGCACCTGCGGGTCGGCCAACGCGGTGAGTTCGCCCCGCAACCGGCGCAGCGCCCCCCGGGCCTGGTCCCGCATCCGGGCGTCGACGCTGCGGGTGGCGTAGCGGGCCTCGCGGTAGACGTGGGCGAAGCCGTCCAGCACGTCGGCGCTGGCGATGGCGGGCACCCCGGCGGCCGGGTCGCCGCGCAGCAGCCGGGTGACCAGGTCGGTCGGGGTGTCCCCGGTGCGCCTCGGCACACCGGCCTCGGTCGCGGCCTCCTCCAGCCGCACCCAGCAGGCGATGACGGCGGTACGCGGGTCGGTGTCGGCGTCGTCCAACTCCTCCAGCCCGGCGTCGAGCGCGGCCACCACCTCCCGGGCGGTGCCCTCGGCGGTACGCCGGGCCCGCGCGGCGGGTACCGCCCGGGTGGTACGGCGCAGCGCGCCGCGCAGCAATGTCCAGGCCAGGTAGCCCACGGCGACCAGGATCGCCAGCCCGAGCAGGCCGATCGCCGCCGTGGCGATCCACTGCGGAACGCTCGCCCGGGTCTGCTCGGCGTCGGTTCGCGGTTCGACCGGGATCGACGCGGCCGGCTCGGCGGACGGGTATTCCGGCACGTACGGGATGTTGTCGGCGGCCGGCGGGATGCGGCTGGCGCCGATCGACGAGTGCCCGGCGGCGAGCGCGGCGGCGAGCAGCAGCAGCGCCACCAGGGCGACGGGCCACCATCTGCGCAGTACGCCGAGGTCCATCACCACCACCCCACGCTGCTCAGTCCACCCCCGCGAGCTGTTTCGCCCGGGCGAACACATCGTCCAGCATCTGTGTGGTCAACCGCCCGGTGAAGGTGTTCTGCTGGCTGACGTGGTAGCAACCGAGCAGATCGGGAGCGGCCGACCCGGACCAGTGTGCCCCATGGCCGAAGACCGGTCGCGGGCTGGGCGGCCTGACGCCGTACACCTGGCGCAGCACCGGCCACCACGCCGCCCAGGCGAACGCGCCCAGCGCGACGACCACCCGCAGGGTGGGTCGGATCAGCGCCACCTCCCGGTGCACCCAGGGGGCGCAGGTGTCCCGCTCGGCCGGCGTGGGCTTGTTGTCCGGCGGCGCGCAGCGTACGGCGGCGAAGATCCGGGTGTGGGCGAGGGCGAGGCCGTCGTCGGCGGCGACGCTGATCGGCTGGTTGGCCAGCCCGGCGCGGTGCAGGGCGGCGAAGAGCACGTCACCGGAGCGGTCCCCGGTGAAGACCCGGCCGGTCCGGTTGCCCCCGTGCGCGGCCGGGGCCAGCCCGAGAATCCCGATCCGGGCCTCCGTCACCGGCACCGGTTCCCGGACGACGACGCCCGTGGCCGCCGGACCACCGGCCGTTGCTGCCGGGGTCGGGCCCGACGCGAGGGTCGTGGCCGTGATCGGTGGGCCCGCGCCGCCGCGCCCGGTGCGGTTGTCCGGGGCGCCGAAGCCGGGCACCGGGCGGCCCCAGTACTCCTGGTCGCGGAAGGCGGCCCGTTTCGTCCGGGCGACCTCCTCCCGCCAGTCGACCAGGCGCGGGCAGGCGAAGCAGTCGCCGATCGCCGCGTCGAGGTCGGCCAGGTCGGTCGCCCGCGCGGCGCGGGCGACCACCTCGGCGGGGGTACGGGACTCAGCCAAGCTTCGCCCGGAAGAGTTCCAGGGTGCGGGCCCAGGCGGTGGCGGCGGCCCGCTGGTCGAAGTTCTCCGGCCGGTCCTCGTTGAAGAACGCGTGCGCGGTGCCCGGGTAGTCGTAGGTCTGGCAGGTGCCACCGGCGTTCTCGACGGCCCGACGCACGGTCTGTACGCCGTCGGCGGCGGCGAGCCCGTCCGCCTCGGAGCAGTGCACGACCGCCGACTTGCCCGCGTAGTCGGCCCACTCGGTGGGCATCCCGTCCCACGGCAGCCGGGGATAGAAGGCGGCGGTGGCCACGATCCGCTCGGCGCGGGTGGCCGCCCAGAGGGCCAGGCTGGCACCGGCGCAGAACCCGGCGCAACCCACCTTGCCGGTCACCTCGGCCCGGCCGGCCAGGTATTCCGCCGCGACGGCGATGTCGGCCGCCGCCTCGTCCATCTGGGTGCTGTTGAGCATCTGCCGGGGCTCGCTCGGCTTGCTGGCCGGCTGGCCGTGCCGGAAGTCGGGGGCCAGCGCGACGAAGCCGGCCTCGGCGAACCGGTCCACCACCGAACGGATGTGCGGGACGAGGCCCCACCAGTCCTGGATGACGATGACCGCCGGGCTGGCCGCTCCGCTGGACGGTATCGCGAGATACCCCTCGCCGGTCCCTGCGCTACGACGGTAACTCACCATCTCGCCCATCGGCCCGTCCTCCTGTCGGTCAGTCATCATCGGCTGGTCGCAGGGCGCTCCTACGTGTCGGTAGCCTGCCACGCCGTACGCGTGCCGGGAAGATGCCGGAACAGTGGCATATACCTCGCGTTCACCGACGGTGGTGTGGGACACGCCGACGGCGGCGCGGAAGCTTCCGCGCCGCCGTCGGCGGTTGCCTGCCCCCGACCACCCGGTCGGGTCTACCGGTCGGCTGCTCAGGCCTTCTTCGTCAGGCAGAGCAGGTAGCCCTTGCCGCCCGGGGCGATGTTGTAGAAGACGTAGCCGTCGTCACCCTCCTTGATGTACTGCTCGCACGCCTTGCCGGTCTTGGCCTGCGCCTCGGTCTGGTCCTCCACCCGGCCGACCACGTTGTAGACGGCCTCGGTCGAGGTGCACTTGACCACCTTGGCGTCGCTGACCGACTGCTCCTCGGTGCCGGTCACCTCGGGCAGCTCGGCGATGCAGTCGCCCGCCTTGGCCTCGGCGGTCTCGTCGGGGTTGAGGAAGTTGCCGATGGCGCTGGCGGCACCGAACTTCAGCGCGGCGATCACCAGAAAGGCGACGATCGCGCCGATGATGCCGAGCGCCTTCTTAGCGCCGCCGCCTTTCGGCTTCTCCGGCTGCTCCGGTGCGGCGGCGGGGGCGACCGGCTCAGGCTGGCCGGCCTGCTCTGCCTGCGGCGCGGGGGGCGGCGGTGCGACCTGCTCTGACACGGGTTTTCCTTCCGAGGGGTGAATGAGCAGACGACAACGTAGCGACGAAGATCAGCGCGTGCTGCCCCGTTCCCATCGTCCGTTCAGCCATTTCCCAGGAACGTCAGGTCAGCCGGTGGCGGTGGGCACGGCCCCCGGCCCGGACACCGGCGGCGGCGCGACCGGCGGCGGCGACGTCGTCCCGCTGGGGACAGCCGTGGCCGTCTTGGTGGGGACGGGCGCGCCCGGGGCGGTGGCCGTCGGAACGGCCCCGGGCGCGGTCGGTGCGGGCGAGCCGCTCGGATCGCCGGTCGCGCCGATCGACCCGGGCGGGAGTGGGCGGTCGGCCGGCGGGCGCGGCCGGAACGGGGCCTGCTGCGGGCAGTACGGGTAGCTGCGCTGCACCGCATTGACATCGGGCAGGGCAGGATCGTCGCAGGCCGGCCAGCCCAACCGGATCGGGGTGCCGTTCTGGTCGAAGAGCCGGACGTTCTCCACCAACTGCCCTTCGCTGTCATAGACGTAGACGTCCTGCACCTGGTCGTACGGGTTCTGCACGGAGATCGACTCGTAGCCGTAGCCATAACCGGAGCGGGCATGGTCGTCCACGTTCGCCACCGCGCCGACCGCGAACAGGGCCAGCACCACGGCACCGGCGTGCACCGCCCAGCGCCGCCAGGTGCGCAGCTCGGGGGTGCGCCGGCCCAACCAGATGGAACCGACGACCAGGCCGGCGAACATCAGCAGCCCGACGAACTCGTTGCCGTCGAGCCGGGGCAACAGGCCGAGTGGACCATTGGTGCTGATCGCGGTGACCAGCATCGCGGCCAGGTAGGCGCGAACCAACCACCAGGCCGGACGGAGCAGCCGCAGGAACTCGCCCGCCGTGGCGTGGCCGACCAAGGGGCCGAGCCGGGCGTCGACCCGACCGACCCTGGCCCGGGTGCGCCCCAGCACGGCGGCGATCCGCCGTTCCAGGGCCCGTCGACCGGCCGCCGGATCACCCGCCCCGGCGGCGGCGCGCAGCTCCGCCGCGTACGCCTCGGGGGTGCCCAGCCGGTCGACCAGGGAGCCGTCGGCCTCGGCGGCGACCTCGGTGAGGTGTTCCGGCAGATCCTCGGTCAGCTCGTCGCGGGCCTGCGGTGGCAGGTCGGCCAGGGCCGCCCGCACCCGCTCGACGTAGTCCGTGATCTCCTGCCCAGTGACGGTCATGCCGCCATCCCCCGATCGTCGAGCAGCTGGTCCATCGTCGTGGCGAATGCGCGCCAGGTCTTGCCGGAGCGGGTGAGCTGGTCACGACCGGCGGCGTTGAGCGCGTAGTACTTGCGGTGCGGGCCGGACTCGCTGGGCACCACGTACGTGGTGAGCAGTCCGGCGGCGAAGAGCCGACGCAGGGTGCCGTAGACCGAGGCGTCCCCGACCTCCTCCAACCCGGCCTCGCGCAGCCGGCGCAGGATGTCGTAGCCGTACCCGTCGGAATCCCGCAGCACGGCCAGCACGGCCAGATCAAGCACACCCTTGAGTAGTTGTGTGGTGTCCACGCATCACACACTACTGCGCAATGCGCACTACCGTCAACAACACACCACCCACCCACCGACAGGCCCCCACCCCGGTGGGTGGCCGGGAGCTGTTGACGCAGGTCTCTTGGTCAGCGGGGCGATGGGAGGGGGTCAGGTTGTGGTGGGGTGCAGGCTCCAGGCGATGCCGTCGAGGATGTCGTGTTCGGAGGCGACCACCGAGGACATCCCGGCCCGCTCCATGATCACCCGCAGCACCAGCGCGCCCGCCCCGATCACGTCCGCCCGGCCCGGGTGCATCACCGGGATCGCCAGCCGCTGCGCGGCGGTCTTCGCCAGCAGGTCGGCGGTCACCCCGGCGACCCGCTCGTACGGCACCCGGGCGTGGTGGATGCGCTCCGGGTCGTACTCCTGGAGATCCTGGGCGATGGCGACGACGGTGGTGACCGAGCCGGCGAGGCCGACCAGGGTGGCGGCCTCGCGGCCGGGGACGGCGGCGAGCGCCCGGTCGACGGCGGCCGCGATGTCGGCCTGCGCGGCGGCGACCTCGTCGCCGGTCGGCGGGTCGCCGTGCAGGTGCCGCTCGGTCATCCGGACACAGCCGATGTCCACCGAGATCGCCGCCTCGACCCCGCCGTCGCGGGTGCCCACCACGAACTCGGTCGAGCCGCCGCCGATGTCGACCACCAGGTACGGCGGCTCCGCGTCGGCAGGCAGTCCCCGGACCGCGCCGGTGAACGACAGCCGCGCCTCCTCGTCGCCGCTGACCACCTCGGGCGCGACGCCGAGGGTCTGCGTGACCATGGCCCGGAAGTCGGCCGCGTTGCTGGCGTCCCGGGACGCCGAGGTGGCGCACATCCGGACCCGGTCGACGCCCAGCTTCTCGATCTCGGCGGCGTAACCGGCCAGTGCCACCCGGGTCCGCTCGATCGCCTCGGGGGCCAGCCGGCCGGTCCGGTCGACGCCCTGACCGAGCCGGACGATCTCCATCCGGCGGGCCAGGTCGACCAGTGGGGCCTGCGGCCCGGCCGACGGGTCGGG
This sequence comes from Micromonospora matsumotoense, assembly GCF_900091525.1. Taxonomy (GTDB): domain Bacteria; phylum Actinomycetota; class Actinomycetes; order Mycobacteriales; family Micromonosporaceae; genus Micromonospora; species Micromonospora matsumotoensis. The sequence continues at coordinate 72,262 of NZ_FMCU01000010.1, read as the reverse complement.
CAGGTCGGCCACCAGCAGGCGGATGGAGTTGGTCCCGCAGTCGATGGCGGCCACACGCGTCGTCACGCCAGCAACCCTACGGCAGCCGCCGACCGCACACGCGCAGCGCCGACCGCACGCGCAGCCCCGACCGCACGCACGGCAGCGCCGGCCGGCCCGGGGGTGGTCACCGACGCCGGGACCGACGCCGCAGCAGCAGCCACGGCACCCAGGCCAGCACCGCGACCAGCACCAGCAGCACCACCAGCGGCGTGCGCCACCACGGGTCCACCGTCGCCGGTGGCGGGTCGGCGGGTGCGGAGACCCACGGGCGGGCGGTCTTCGACCAGGCCAGGAAGGCGTCGCCGATCGGGAGCAGGCCGAAGGCGTACCGCCGGGTGTGCGGGGTGTCCAGCGGAAAGCCGACCAGCTCGCCGTAGTTGGCGAGCGCGCCGGCCAGCACCCGGTCGCCCTGCACCTGGGCCGCGCCGAGGGTCACCACGGTGGCGGAGAAGCTCACCCCGAGCGGCAGCGGCCCCGAGTCGACGTCCCCTGGGCCGTCCAGACCGCGCGGGTACTCCCGGACGGCCGGGCCGAGCCCCAGCGGCGACACCACGAACCCGGTGCGGAACCGCAGGTACTGCTCACGGGCGAAGGTCGGGTCGATCTCCGGCAGGAACCGCTGGATGACGCTCTGCGAGGTGCCCCGGGCCACCTCGGCCGGCGCGCCGGTGCCCGGGTCGACCCGGTGCGGCAGCAGGCCGGTACGCGGATCGAGCCGCTGGCGTACCCCGTCCAGCCAGCGTCGGGTGGTCCGGTCGAACCGCGGCGGCAGCAGGGTGTCGTGCAGCCGCAGCGAGGCCACCGCGACCGTCGAGTCGACCGGCCACGCCTGCCCCGGGTACGCGGCGAGGTACGGCGTGGCCGAGGCGTCGAACGCGGTGGCCAGGGCGGCCGACGCCTCGGTGAACCGGCGTACCTCGGCCGGGTCCCGCCCGGACGCCGGTTGCAGGGCGAGCACCCCGCCGCGCAGCCAGTTCGTCCAACCGGCGTGGAAGACGCCGTACGCCGGGGTCAGGTCGGGGCTGAACGGGGCCGTGCCGGCCGGCGACTCCAGCCGGGCCAGCGCCCACCGGGCCTCCCGCAGCGCCTCGTCGCGACCCTCGGCCGGTTGCCGCAGGCCGGTCTCCACCCGGGTCAGCCCGTACAGCGCGTGGGCGAAGAACCAGCCCTCCGGGAACATCGCCTGGGCGTCCTCGCCGGCACCGGCGTCCAACTCGGCGCGCAGGTAGCTGAGCTGCCGGTCCACCCCGGGCGGCTGGCCGGCGACGCCACCGGTCGCCGGGGCGATCAGCCGGGCCACGCCGACCAGGGCGAACAGGGTGACCAGAATGGCGAACACCGCAACCAAACGACGCACGATCGTCACCGGCCCAGGGTGGCGGACCGGGTCAAGTCGCCCCCGCGGTCCACCGTGCACCGCACCCGGTCCGCCGTACCGGACGCCGGACGCCGCACCGGGCCCGGACCCACCCGCCGGGCTAGAGCCGCAGCAGCATCCGGGTGTTGCCCAGGGTGTTCGGCTTGACCCGTTCCAGGTTGAGGAACTCGGCGACACCCTCGTCGTAGGAGCGCAGCAGCTGCTCGTAGACGGGCTGCGGCACCGGGGCACCGTCGATTTCGGTGAACCCGAACGCGCCGAAGAACGCCGTCTCGAAGGTGAGCACGAAGATCCGGGCGATGCCCAACTCCCGGGCGGCGTCGATCAACTCGGTGACGATCCGGTGGCCGAGTTTGCGCCCCCGGCAGGCCGGGTCGACCGCCACGGTACGGATCTCGGCGAGGTCCTCCCACATCACGTGCAGCGCGCCGCAGCCGACGACCGTGCCGTCGCCGGCCACCGCGACCCGGAACTCCTGCACGTCCTCATAGAGGGTGACGGTGGCCTTGCTGAGCAGCCGACGGTCGTCGGTGTAGGTGTCGACCAGCCGGCGGATGCCGCGTACGTCGCCGGTGCGGGCCCGGCGAACCACGATCGCGTCGGTCACTGCGCCGCCGGCAGGTCCACACACGGCCCGCCGGTCCACCACTTCTCCACCAGGGCGAGCGTCTCGTCGCCGAACGGGTTGACGCCGGGCCCGGCACCGAGCGCGTGGCCCAGGTGCACGTGCAGGCACTTCACCCGGCCGGGCATCCCACCGGCGGAGATGCCGGCGATCTCCGGCACCTCGCCGATCGCGGCCCGGCGGGCCAGGTAGTCCTCGTGCGCGGCCCGGTAGCGGTGGGCCAACTCCGGGTCCTCGGCGAGCCGCCCGGCCATCTCCTTCATCAGCCCGGCCGACTCCAGCCGGCTGCACGCCGCCGTCGCCCGGGGGCAGGTCAGATAGAACAGCGTCGGGAAAGGGGTGCCGTCGGCCAGCCGGGGCGTCGTCTGCACCACGTCGGGCAGACCGCACGGGCAGCGGTGGGCCACCGCCCGGGTGCCCCGGGGTGGGCGTCCGAGCTGTGCGGCCACCGCGGCCAGGTCGGCCTCGGTGGCCGGCTGGTGCTCCGGCGGGGGTACGGAGCCCGCCGCCGGCTCCTGCGGTGGTAGGACAGTCACGGTGCCCATCTCTCGTTCGGTACGCGGGTGCTGCTCACTGGTCCGGGGCGTCGCCGTTCGCCGCCTGGACGCTCGACCACAGGGTGTCGTACCAGGGGTCGGGGGTCTTGGGTGAGGTCGGCGGCCGGCCGCCGTTGGCTTCCCGGGTCGCGCCGTCCACGTCGTTGAGCACGATCACCGGGGTCTCCCCCGGCACCACCATGTAGAACCGTTCCCGCGCCTGGATCTTGATGTATTCCTTGTCCTGCCACTTCGCCGCCTCGGCGGAGAGGTCGGAGATGCGCTGCCGCTGCGCGGCCTGCGACGCCTCCATCCGCTCGATGTCGACCTGCTGGTCCAGATAGACCCGGACCGGATAGGTGTACGCCAGGGCGAGCGCGAGCAGCACCGCGAACAGCACGGTGGCCCGCCCGGTGAACCGGCGGGGGTGGGGTGCGGTGAGTCGCCGGATGGTGCCGCCGGCCGCCGTCCGGCGGGCCGCCGCCGGACGGTTCGCCGAACGCACACCGTCGGCGCTGCGCGACCGGGCCGTGGTGGCCCGCGTCTCGGCGGCACGGACCCCGCCGTCGCGCAGCGGTGTCCGGGCGCCCCGGGCCCCGCCCGGCCGACCGGTCGGCCGGCGGGCCGGGCGTTGACCACCCGGTGTGCGGCGCTGCTGCATCGTCACACCCCTCCCCCGAGGTTCGCCTGGGTCAGGCCGAACGGTAACGCGGGAACGCGCCGGCACCGGCGTACCGCGCCGCGTCGGCCAGCTCCTCCTCGATCCGCAGGAGCTGGTTGTACTTGGCGACCCGGTCGGACCGGGCCGGGGCACCGGTCTTGATCTGGCCGCAGCCGGTGGCGACGGCCAGGTCGGCGATGGTGGTGTCCTCGGTCTCGCCGGAGCGGTGGCTCATCATGCACTTGAAGCCGGCCCGGTGGGCCAGGTCCACCGCGTCCAGGGTCTCGGTCAGCGAGCCGATCTGGTTGACCTTGACGAGCACCGCGTTGGCGGACTTCTCGGCGATGCCCCGGGCGATGCGCTGCGGGTTGGTGACGAACAGGTCGTCGCCGACGATCTGGATCCGGTCGCCGACGGCGGCGGTGAGGGTCGCCCAGCCGCTCCAGTCGTCCTCGGCCAGCGGGTCCTCGATGGAGACGATCGGGTAGTCGCCGATGAGCTTGGTGTAGTAGTTGCTCATCTCCTCGGCGCTCTTGGCGGCGCTCTCGAAGGTGTAGGTGCCGTTGTCGAAGAACTCGGTGGCGGCCACGTCGAGGGCGAAGACGATGTCGGTGCCCAGCCGGTAGCCGGCCTTCTCGACCGCCTCGGCGATCAGGTCCAACGCGGCGGCGTTGCTGGGCAGGTTGGGGGCGAAGCCACCCTCGTCACCCAGGCCGGTGGAGAGGTCCTTCTTCTTCAGCACCGACTTCAGCGCGTGGTAGACCTCGGCGCCGGAGCGCAGCGCCTCCCGGAAGCTGGGCGCCCCGATCGGGGCGATCATGAACTCCTGGACGTCGACGTTGGAGTCGGCGTGCGCCCCACCGTTGAGGATGTTCATCATCGGCACCGGCAGCAGGTGGGCGTTCGGGCCACCCAGGTAGCGGAACAGGCTCAGCTCGGCGCTGCCGGCCGCCGCCTTGGCCACCGCCAGGGAGACCCCGAGGATGGCGTTCGCGCCCAGCTCGCCCTTGTTGTCGGAGCCGTCGAGGTCGAGCATCTTCTGGTCGATCAGCCGCTGCTCGCTGGCCTCGTAGCCGATCAACTGGTCGACGATCTTGTCCTCGATGTTGGCGACCGCGTTCTCGACGCCCTTGCCCAGGTAGCGGCCCTTGTCACCGTCGCGCAGCTCGACTGCTTCGAAGGCGCCGGTGGAGGCGCCGGAGGGTACGGCGGCGCGGGCGATCGTGCCGTCGTCCAGCCCTACCTCGACCTCGACCGTCGGGTTGCCCCGCGAGTCGAGAATCTCCCGGGCGACGATTCCCTCGATGGTTGCCACTGAGTCGCTCCTCGTTCGTTGTGCGAATTCGGGTTGGGCCGCGACGGTGCGGCTGAGGCAGTTGTTGAACGCAGCGTATCGGGCGACGCCCGGACGCACGGCGTCCGGGCACACGTAGCCCACCCCTATTCAGCACGCCGTAACGGACATTCCCGTATTCTCACCCCTCAACCGGCAACCGGTTTGCGCCGGGTGGACCCGATCGACCACGCTGGTCGCCATGCCCGCCGTCTCGACCACCCTCCGCGTGCTCGCCGTGTCGGTCATCGCGTCGCTCACCGTGACCGGCTGTCAGACCCTCGACGACACCGGACGCACCCTCGGCCGGTCCGATCTGATCAACGATCTCGCCACCCGGCTGGACGAGTCACTGGTCCAGACCTGGACGGCCGAATACCGGCTCCCCGGCGGCCGGACCACCACCATCGCCCAGGAGAAAAAGCCGGCCCGCTCCGCGTACACCTGGGCCGCCGGCAAGATCACCGTCTCCGAACAGGCCATCACCCGCTGCGAGACCACCGCCGGGCGGACCACCTGCACGGTGGAGCCGCCGGTGCTGATGTCCGGCAAGGCGGCGGTCCCGCTGTTCGCCGAGGCCCGCAAGGCCGGGCTGGTCACCCCACCCGCCGTCATCCGGCTGCTCACCGAGGCCGCCCTGGACCCGCAGGCCCAGGTCAAGCAGACCGACACCACGATCGTCGGACACCACGCCACCTGCGTCGCCGTCCGGCGCTCCACCGGGAACTTCGACGCCTGCGTCACCACCGACGGTGTGCTCGGCAGCTTCACCGGTGTCCTCGACGGCCAGCCGGTCGAGCTGGCTCTGGAGCGGTTCACCGACTCGGTGACGTCGACGGCGTTCGACCTGCCGGCCGGTGCCGGCGTGACGGACCGCCGGCCGGCGACGTCGTGACCGTGCCACCTCCCGAACGCCCCACGTCCACGACCGACCACGCAGCCGACCTGTCGCCCGCGCCGGGCGATCTGGGCCTGGTGGTGTCGGGCACCCGGCTGCTGACCACCCCCGACGGGGGCCTGCCCCGGGTCGGCGAGCTGCCGGCCGAGACCGGGTGGGTGCCGCTGGGCACGCTCGACGGGGTGCCGGCCTGGGCGACGGAGACGGCCGACCCGAGCCGTGCCGTCACCCCGGGCCGGACGACCGCTGCCGGGGCGACGACCGGGAGTCGGCGGGCGGTCGGTCGGTGGCGGAGTTGGCGGGCGCTCGCCGCCGAGCTGCCCGAGCCGGTCGCCACGCTCGCCGGGCGGGCGGTGGCCGTGGTCACCTGGCGGCGTACCCACCGCTGGTGTGGGGCCTGCCGGGCGGCGCTGGCCGACGTGCCGGGCCAGACGGCCCGGCGCTGCCCCGACTGCGGCCTGTACGTGCCGCTGCGGCTCTCCCCGGCGGTGCTCGCCGCGATCACCCGCCCCGGCCGGTCCGGCGGCCCCACCGAGCTGCTACTGGTCCGGCACGCGTCCGGGCCGACCGAGCTGTGGGCGCTGGTCGCCGGCTTCGTCGAGGCCGGCGAGTCGCTGGAGACGGCGGTCCGTCGGGAGGTCACCGAGGAGGTTTCGGTGGCCCTCGACACGGTCGACTACTTCGGCAGCCAGCCCTGGGCGATCTCCGGGCCGGGGGTGCTGCTCGCCGGCTTCACCGCCACCGTCGCCGACCCCGACGTCGAGCCGGTGGTGGACGGGCGGGAGCTGGTGCGGGCCCGCTGGTTCCCGGTGGACGGGCTGCCGGCGGAGCTGCCGCCGGCGTACTCGATCTCCCGCTGGCTGATCGACGCCGTCGCCGCCCGCGGCTGAGCCGGGCCCGGCCGGGTCAGATGCCGAGCAGGGTGCGCAGGTGGCGCGGGGGTGGGCAGTCGTGGGCGAGCATCGCGTCGTGCCAGTCCCGCACCGACACCCCGGCCGGGCGGGACGCGGCGACGTCGGCCATCTCGCTGTAGCCGACGAAGTACGTGGAGAGCTGCGTCGAGGTGAGCAGCGCCCGCCGCCACTTGCCGGCCGCCTCGCCCTCCTCCTGGAAGCCGCGCCCGGTCATCAGCGCCAGCGCGTCCGTCTCGGCCATCCCGTCGCAGTGCACCAACTGGTCGAGCAGCGCGTTGATGGTCATCCGGAGCTGCATCTTGAGCTGCTGGAGGCGTACCGGCAGGCCACCGAAGCCGAGGCCGGCCATCAGCTCCTCGGTGTAGACCGCCCACCCCTCGATGAACACCCCCGACTCGGTCAACGCCCGGACCCGGGTGGGGCCGGCGTACCGGCGGGCGTGGGCGAGCTGGAGGAAGTGCCCCGGCATCGCCTCGTGCACGGTCAGGTTGCGGATCATGTGGTCGTTGTACTCCCGGTAGAACGACTCGACCCGGTGCGCCGACCAGTCCGCCGGGGTCGGCGCGATGCAGTAGAAGGTGGGCAGGTCGGCCGGCTCCAGCGGGCCGGGCGAGTCGCAGTACGCCACCGCGACCCCCCGGGCGAACTCCGGCATCTCCTGGATCACGCACGGGTCGTCGACCAGGCTGATCAGGTCGTGGGCGCGGACGAAGTCGCTGGCCTCGTCGAGGGTGACCGAGGCGAGGTCCACGATGGAGTGGTCGTCGGGGTGCTCGGCGGCGAGCAGGTCCAACGCCCGGCGTACCGTCTCGTCGTCGGCCGGGCCGCCGACCAGCTCGACGGCCGCCGCGCGGATCTCGGCGGTGACCCGGTCCAGGTTGGCCCAGGCGCGGCGCTGCACCTCGGCCGCGCCCAGCTCGGTGTCGAGGGTGTGCCAGAGCCGGGCCTCCCAGCGGCGGCGGCCCAGCCGGGGGTCGCGTCCCGGCCCGGCCTCGGTGGCCAGCCCGGCGCGCAGCCAGCCGACGAACTCGTCCAGCGCGGCGATCGCCGCCGTCGCCGCCGGCCCGACCGTGCCGTCCAGCGCGGGCGCCTGGGCGAGCAGCAGCGGCACCTCGTCGCGGATCAGCGTGGCGGTGCCGACGAACTGCCCGACCGCCGTCTCGGCGTGGACCCGGGGCATGTCGCGCAGCGTCGCCCGCGCGGTCGCCAGCGCATCGGGTACGGCCGTCAGCCGCCCGACCAGGTGGGCCAGCCGATCCTCCACCGGGGCGTACGGGCGGGCGAGCAGGGCGTGCAGCAGCGGCCCCGGATTGTGCACCAACGGGTCCCACTCGAAGGCCCGGATCTCGCTCAACTCGAACAGTTCCCGGTCGACCAGGGCGCTGAGCAGCGCGTGGTCGACCTGCTCCTCGACGTCGAGGGAGTCGGCGTCGACCTCGGCGAGCGCGTCGGCGGCCTCCTTCAGCATCCCCTGGTCGGCCGCGACCGCCGGGGCGGAGAGATCCGGCAACCGGTCGTCGAACCGATGGTCGCCACTCGACGTGGCCAACCCCGGCCGGCTCTCCAGCACGGCATCAACGATCCGCTCCGCCAACGGCACAAAACTCACCCCCCGACCCTACCCACCCGTCTCTCCCCCTCCTGCGCCCTCCACCCAGACCCCGGTGATCAAGAGGTTTGCGTCAGGAAACCGCGCCGGCCTGACCTGAACCTCTTGATCAACTCAAGCGGACGGGGGTGAGGGTGGGGGGAGGGTGAGGGTGGGGGTTAGGGAGAGGATGGTTTTGCGTAGGGCGGCCTCGGGGTCGAGGTTGGTGTGGCGGGAGTGGGCGACCAGGGCCAGGAGGGTGGCGCCCAGGCGGGACTCCGGGTCGGGCTGGGCGTCGGGGGACGGCAGCGGGACGGTCAGACCGGCCCGACCGGCCCGGTCCAGGATCTTGGCGGCCAGGGCCAGGGCGGGCTGGCTCAGGGCGATGCCGTCGAGCACCGACGTGCGGGTCTTCTCGGTCTGCTTGATCCGCTCCCAGTTCGCCTCGATCTCCGCCAGGGAGCCCGCCTCGGCACCGGCGAAGACGTGTGGATTGCGGCGGACCATCTTGTCGACCAGGGTGCCGGCCACGTCGTCGACGTTCCACCGCTCACCCTCGGGCAGGTTCTCCGCGAGGCGGGCGTGCAGCAGCACCTGGAGCAGGACGTCGCCCAGCTCCTCGCGCAGCGCGTCGGTGTCGTCGTCGTTGATCGCGTCGTACGCCTCGTAGCACTCCTCGATCAGGAACCCGGCCAGGCTGCGATGGGTCTGCGCCCGCTTCCACGGGTCACCACCCGGCGAGGCGAGCCGGTCCATCACCTCGACCGCGTCGAGCAGCCGGGCCCCCGGCGGGTCCCACGAGCCGTACATCAGCTCCATCTCGGCCAGCCCTGGTTGGCGGGCCAGCCGCAGGCCCAACTCCCGGGCCAGGGTCTCGTCGCCGGTCGGGCCGGCCAGCCAGACCGCCGTACCGTGTGCCGACGTGGCGGCCAGCAGCGCGTCGGTGGCCCCGCCGGAAACGACGGTGACCTCGACGCCCGCCGCGCGCACCGCCGTGACCTGGGCGCTCTCCGTACCGGTCAGCACCGGCGCGGAGCGCAGCACGTCCCAGGCGGCGGCGGTCAGCAGACCGGCCGGCAACCGGGGCGAGGTGACCAGCAGGACGATCCGGTGGGACGTGCTCAGGAGGCCACCGGCCCCTGCGCCGGGGTCGGGCTGGCAACCGGGTCGGGGGTCGACACGTCGGTCACCGGACCGGTCGCGTCGATGTACGGCAGCGCGTAGAAGACCAGCTCCTGGCCCTTGTTGACCCAGGCGGGGACGCCGAGCGGCCGGTAGCGGGGGTTGACCTCGACGTCGACCTTGTCGGCCTGCTCCCCCAGCGCGGCACTCAACGCGGAGGCGCTACGGACGAAACTGCCGTCGCCGAAGAGCTGCCGCACCTGGGCCACCGGCAGCCCCTTGTCGATGCCACCGGTCTTCTCGATCGCGTGGTAGACCGCCATCACCGACTCGTCGCTCAGGTCGGCCGGCGGCAACTGCTGGCTGAGGACGGCGAACAGGTCCGCCCACTCGCCCCAGAGCTTCGCGAACTCCGCCTGCGGCGGCAACTGGAGCTGCGGGGCCAACTGGTCCGGGGTGATCTGGTCCGGGATCTGGAGCTTCTTCTCGGCCGCCACCCGCTTGCCCAGGTCGATGCTGACCAGCAGGTTCACCACGTCCTGCCGGGTCACCCCGGCACGCAGCTGCTCCGGGCCGGGGGTCTGGCCGGACTGGGCCGCGCCCTGCCGCACCGCCTCCGCGTACCTCGTCTGCGCGTCGGTGTAGATCGCGTCCACCCGGGCGACCGAGTAGCGACTGTCGCCGATGTATGCGGCCACATCCGGAGATGCCTTGCCGCAGGCGGTGAGGGAGAGGACACCCAGTGCCGCGACGCTGGCGGCGGCGATGAGACGGCGTGCACGCATGACGGTCACTCTCTCATGCCTGCCCGTGTACGGTGACGCCGCCCACCGCGAGCTGCGGCCCCACCCGGTGCCCGCGCCACCCGGCACCCGGCACGCGGTGGCGTCGCGCGCACGACGGACCGCTCATGCCCGCGCCCCCGCCAACGCGGCCGGCTCGCCGAGGACGTCGGAGAGCAGTTGGGCGCACCACTCCAACAGCGCCTGGTCGCGCAGCGGCTCGCCACCGACCCGCCGGGTGCTCGGCCGGGGCACGCTGACCTGGTCGGTGGCCTGCTTGTAGACCGAGTCCGGGTGGTAGCGCTTGAGCCGCAACTGCTTCGAGTCGGGCAACGGCAGCGGCCCGAACCGCAGGTGCTTGCCCTGCATGCTCACGTCGGTGAGGCCGTACCGGCGGGCCAGCAGCCGGAACCGGGCCACCGCGACCAGGTTCTGCACCGGGGCGGGCGGCTCGCCGTACCGGTCGGTCATCTCGGCCACCACCTCGCGCAGCCGTACGTCGTCGCGTGCCTCGGCGAGCTTGCGGTACATCTCCAGCCGCAGCCGTTCCACCCCGACGTAGTCGTGCGGCAGGTGCGCGTCGATCGGGAGGTCGATCTTGACGTCGGTCTCCTCCTCGGTGCTCTCGCCCTTGAACGCCGACACCGCCTCGCCGACCATCCGGACGTACAGGTCGAAGCCGACGCCCTCGATGTGACCGGACTGCTCACCGCCGAGCAGGTTGCCGGCGCCCCGGATCTCCAGGTCCTTCATCGCCACGTACATGCCCGCGCCCAACTCGGTGTGCTGGGCGATGGTGGCCAGCCGCTCGTGCGCGTGCTCGGTGAGCGGTTTCTCCGGCGGATAGAGGAAGTACGCGTACGCCCGCTCGCGGCCCCGGCCGACCCGGCCCCGGATCTGGTGCAGCTGGGCCAGGCCGAGCAGGTCGGCCCGCTCCACGATCAGGGTGTTGGCGTTCGGGATGTCGATGCCGGACTCCACGATGGTGGTGCAGACCAGGACGTCGAACTCCTTCTCCCAGAAGCCGACCATCACCTTCTCCAGCGCCTCCTCGCCCATCTGCCCGTGCGCCACCGCCACCCGCGCCTCGGGCACCAGCTCGCGCAGCTTCCGCGCCGTCCGGTCGATCGACTCGACCCGGTTGTGCAGATAGAAGACCTGCCCGTCGCGGAGCAGCTCACGGTGGATGGACGCGGCCACCTGCCGGTCGTCGTACGACCCGACGAAGGTCAGCACCGGGTGCCGCTCCTCGGGCGGGGTGGCGATGGTCGACATCTCCCGGATGCCGGTGATCGCCATCTCCAGCGTCCTCGGGATCGGGGTGGCCGACATGCTCAGCACGTCGACCGAGGCGCGCAGCGTCTTCAGGTGCTCCTTGTGCTCGACGCCGAAGCGCTGCTCCTCGTCGATGACGACCATGCCGAGGGACCTGAACCGGGTGGCCGTCTGGAGCAGCCGGTGGGTGCCGATGACGATGTCGACGGTGCCGTCGGCGACCATCTCCAGCGTCCGCTCGCTCTCCTTGGCGGTCTGGAAACGGGAGAGCTGCCGGATGGTCACCGGGAACTGGTTCATCCGCTCGGCGAACGTGTTGTAGTGCTGCTGCACCAGCAACGTCGTCGGCACCAGCACCGCCACCTGCTTGCCGTCCTGCACCGCCTTGAACGCCGCGCGGACCGCGATCTCGGTCTTGCCGTACCCGACGTCGCCGCAGATCAGCCGGTCCATCGGGACGGTCTGTTCCATGTCCCGCTTGACCTCCTCGATGGCGGCCAACTGGTCGGGCGTCTCCTGCCACGGGAAGGCGTCCTCCAGCTCCCGCTGCCACGGGGAGTCCGGGGCGAACGCGTGCCCCTTGGACGCCTTGCGGGCCGCGTAGAGCTGGATCAGCTGGGCGGCGATCTCGCGGACCGCCTTGCGGGCGCGGGCCTTGGACTTCTGCCAGTCCGAGCCGCCCATCTTGTGCAGGGTGGGCTGCTCACCACCGACGTAGCGGGAGAGCTGGTCGAGTTGGTCGGTGGGGACGAACAACCGGTCGCCGGGCTGACCGCGCTTGCTGGCCGCGTACTCGATGACCAGGTACTCCCGGGACGCGCCGTTGACGGTGCGTTGCACCAGCTCGACGTACCGGCCGATGCCGTGCTGCTCGTGCACGACGAAGTCGCCGGCCTTCAGCTCCAGCGGGTCGATGGTGTTGCGCCGCCGGCTCGGCATCTTGCGCATGTCCCGGGTGGAGGTTCCCCGGCCACCGCTGACGTCGTTGCCGGTGAGCAGCACGAACTTCGACGTCTCGTCGACGAAGCCGGCGGTCAGGCAGCCGCAGGCGACCAGCACCTCGCCGGGGGCCGGCGCGACCGGCACCTGCTCGGTGAGCCGGGCCCCCAGGCCCGCGTCGCGGAGCACCTCGACGGCCCGCTGGGCGGGACCGTGCCCCTCGAAGACCAGCGCCACCGACCAGCCCTCGCCGGTCCAGCGCGTGATGTCGTCGACCACCCGGCCGGTCTCACCGTGGTAGAGCGGGGCGGGCTGGGCGGCCAGGCTCACCGCGATCGCGTCGTCGGGGGTCACGTCGACCTCGGCCGGCGCGTCCTCCCAGGGCTGCCGGGCAGGGGTGGCGGCGTCCGCCTCGCCGAGCCCGAACGGGGCGAGGGTCCACCAGGGTTGACGCAGGGCGCGGGCGGTGGCGCGTACCTCGGCCAGGGACTTGAAGGCGGCGGCGCCGAGGTCGACCGGGGCCTGACCGCCGACGGCGGCTGCGGCCCAGCTGGCCTGGAGAAACTCCTCCGAGGTACGGACCAGGTCGTGCGCCCGGGTGCGGATCCGCTCCGGGTCGCAGAGCAGCACGTGGGTGCCGGCCGGCATGGTGTCGACCAGCAGCTCCAGGCTCTCGCTGCCGAGCAGCGCCGGCACCAGCGACTCCATCCCCTCGACCGGGATGCCCTCGGCCAGCTTGTCGAGGATCTCGGCCAGCTCCGGGTGCTCCCCGGCGAGCGCGGCGGCCCGCCGGCGCACGGCCGGGGTCAGCAGCAGTTCCCGGCACGGCGACGCCCACAGCTGCGGTACGCCTTCGATGGTGCGCTGGTCGGCGACGGCGAAGGTGCGGATCTCCTCGACCTCGTCGCCCCAGAACTCGACCCGGGACGGGTGCTCGTCGGTGGGCGGGAAGACGTCGAGGATGCCACCGCGTACCGCGAACTCGCCGCGCTTGGTGACCAGGTCGACCCGGGCGTACGCCAGGTCGGTGAGCCGACGGGCGACCTCCTCCAGGTCGGCCTCCTCGCCGGCGGCGAGCTGCACCGGCTCCAGGTCGCCGAGGCCCTTGAGCTGCGGTTGCAGCAGCGACCGGACCGGCGCCACCACCACCCGCAACGGCCCGGTCACCCCCTGCGCGTCGGCGTCGTCCGGGTGGGCGAGGCGACGCAGCACGGCCAGCCGCCGGCCGACGGTGTCGGAGCGGGGCGAGAGCCGCTCGTGCGGCAGCGTCTCCCAGGACGGGAAGACCGCCACCTGCCCGGCCGGGAGCAGGCTGCCCAGCGCGGTGGCCAGGTCGTCGGCCTCCCGGCTGGTGGCGGTCACCGCCAGCACCGGCCGGCCGGCCCCACCGATCGGCTCGTCGGCGGCGACGGCGGCCACGGCGAACGGGCGCAGCGCGGCCGGGGCGGTCAGGTCCAGCCCGTCGACCTGGGCGGCACCGGAGCGCGCCAGGTCACGAGCGCGGGCCAGCCCCGGGTCGGCCAGGGCGGCGGAGAAGAGTCCGGTGAGCATCAGTGATCACTTCCAGGGAGTCGACGCGCACGACTGCTGCCCCTCGTCCGGCCGGACGGGGGGTGCACGACGACCAGCCTATCCCCGCCGACCGCCCCATCCCCGCCCACCCGACGAGCCCCTCACCCCACCCAAGATCATCTCAATGTCACGGATGTAGCGGCATCCCCGCTCGCAGACACCCCTACATCCATGACATTGCGGCGCCTCACCCGGGAGGTGTTCAGGCGGCGCGGATCAGGTGCGGGTCGAGCTGGCTGATCAGGTGGCGGGACAGGCGGGCCAGTCGGCGGGACTGGGCGAGGCCGATCGGCCAGCGGTCGACCTCCTCGCCGGCCGAGCACTCCAACAGCAGCCCGGACGGCGGGGTCGGGCCGACATCCATGCGCCACAGGCCGAGCCGGACCTGGATCACCTCGTCGCCGCGTACGGCCGCGTCGAGGAGTCGGGACAGGTGCAGGTCGTTCGGGCCGGCGCAGTCCGGACCACGCAGGCACCACGGCGGATGGCCGGAGTTCGACGGTCGGACGGGACTCACCAGGTGCGTGGGATTCGGTAGGTTGCCCATGGGCCAGGGTCCTTTCCTGGTCAAGGCCCGGGGAGCGGAGTGCCAGCTCCACCCCGGGCCGCCCTGTTTCGACGGGCGGTCCTGCCACGGCCACCCGGCACTGACGCGGCGGACCTGCCACGGTCGCCACCCCAACCTATGACTACCTGTCATGTCAGGTCAATACCTGTGAGCACTTCTGATTGACGCTCCGCCGGCCGCCGTGATCACATGGGCTTCACCTGCCACGGAAGTCTGCCCATGCCTGCCTACACGAAGAAACAGCAACTGATCGACACCCTCACCCACCGCATCGAGTCGGGTGAGTACCCGCCGGGCAGCAAGCTGCCCTCGGGCACCGAGCTGTGCGCGGAGTTCGAGGTGTCGCGCCAGGTGGTGCGCTCCGCCATCGACTGGCTCAAGGCACGCGGACTGGTGGAGGGCGCACCAGGTGCCGGTGTCTTCGTGCTGAAACGAGATGCCCGGTAACGCGGATCGCGTCGACCGGGGCCGTCAGTAGCGCACCATGATCCGGCGTTCGACCGCGTCGACCACGATCTCCCCGCCGTACGGGACGATCAGCTGCGGGTCGGTGTGGCCGAGATCGACGTCGAAGACCACCACCGGGTCCGGGTGGTAGGCGGCCAGCGCCCGGGTGATGGCGCCCCGTTGGGCGGCGGCCCAGGCGAGTCGTTCCGGCACCGGCAGCGGCCGTTCGAAGTCCCACGCCTTGGGCCGACCGACCACGATCGCCGGGAAGGCGGCGAGCAGCCCCCGCTCCCCCATGTTCCGCATGATCCGGAACACCTCCTGCGCGCCGGGCATCTCGTTGGAGGTCTCGACGACCAGCACCGAGCCGGCCAACTCCGCGGCCGACGGGACCCGGTCGGCCGCCATCAGCCAGTGCAGGATCTCCAGGCAACCGCCCCAGGTCCGGCCCTCGACGACCGTCGACGGCCCGCGCCAGCGCCAGCCCTCACCGGGCCGCATCGGTGGGGCGACCGCGAGCGTGGAGGGGTCCCGCCAGTCGCCCGGTTCGTCGCCCCACTCCGGCGCGGGGGTCAGCTCGTACCAGCCGGAGGTGAACAGGGCGGCGCGCAGCGAGTCGAAGGTCAGCGGGTGCGGCGCTCCGGGTCGGCCGAGGTGCACCAGCACCGAGCCGCCGTGGTAGGCCACCATCCCCAGCCGGTACAGGTGGTTGAGGACGTTGGTGTGGTCCGAGTAGCCGAAGTAGGGCTTCGGGTTGGCCCGCAGCACCGCGTCGTCCAGGTGCGGGGTGACGGTGATCAGGTCGTCCCCGCCGACGGTGGCGAGCACGGCGGTGATCGTCGGGTCGGCGAAGGCGGCGGTCAGGTCACGCGCCCGGTCGCGGGGGTCGGCCCGGGTCTGCCGGGTGGTCGGATACTCCACCGGCACCAGGCCGAACTCCTCGCGCAGCCGGCGCAGGCCCAGCTCGTGCACGTGCGGGAAGAGACCCGGCAGGCCGGCGGAGGGGGAGACCACCGCGACCCGGTCACCCGGCTTCGGCTTGGCGGGGTATGCGGGAAGGGCCACGATCGGAACCTACCGCCCACCACCAGCGGTTTTCGCCCGACAAAACCCCTAAGTCACGCATTACGGCCATAGGCTGAGGGCGTGGACGAGGAGCCGCGCACCCCGGACTGGCTGCCCCGCACGGCAGCCCTGCTGTTCGGCACGCTGGTGCTGGCCACCGCGTTCATCGCGGCCTACGTCGGCGCGCTGCACCAGCCGCACCCCCGGGACGTGCCGGTCGGGGTGGTGACCGGCGACCAACGCGCCGAGGCGCTGCTGACCGCCGTGCGGGCCCGCACCGACACCATCGAGCCCATCGGGTACGCCGACCCGGGCGCGGCCGACGACGCGCTCACCGCCCGTCGGGTGTACGCCGTGCTCACCTCCGCCCCCGATGGCACGCTCACCCTCGCCACCGCCAGCGCCTCCGCGCCGGCCGCCACCGAACTGGTCACCCAGGTCCTCACCCCGGCCGCCCGGCAGGCCCAACTGTCGCTCACCGTTCTCGACCAGGTGCCCGTCTCCCCCGACGACCCGCGCGGCCTGGTGCCGTTCTATCTGGCCGTCGGGCTGGTGCTCGGCGGCTACCTGGCCTCGACCGCGCTCGGTGTCTCGCTCGGCACCGCCCCGCGCGGCCTGCGCCGGGCCGGGCTGCGGATCGGCTCACTGGCCGTGCACGCGGTGCTGCTCGGGACCATCGGCGCGGTGCTGGTCGGCCCGGTGCTCGGCGTCTGGGACCACGACCTGGTCACCGTGGCGGCCGTCGGGGTGCTCACCGTCTTCACCGCCGCGATGGTGGCCGCCGCCGTGCAGGGCTGGCTGGGGCTGCTCGGCACCGGGCTGGTGATCCTGCTGCTGGTGGTGCTCGGCAACCCCGGCTCGGGCGGCATCTACGCCCCGGAGTTCCTCCCCGCCGCGCTGCGCGGCATGCACCGCTGGAACGTCCCCGGCCTCGCCACCGACCTACTCAAGTCGGCCGTCTACTTCGACCGGCGGTCCGCCCGCTGGCCGCTGGCGGGGCTGCTGATCTGGACCGCCCTGGGGCTGCTCGGCCTGCTCACCGCCGCCCTGTTCCGGGAGCGCCGGGCCGATCCGGCGCGGACGAGGGGTGGGACACGTCGATCGTGGGGAAGGTGACACACCGAACCCCTTCCTCCCGGACCGGGCCGCGCGGATACCATCCAGGGAGTCGGACAGCGCTGTCCTTCGTACTCACGTAAGGAGCGCACGGTGACCGACCAGCATGATCACGACGGGCCCGACGCGGCACTGCGGGCCGACATCCGTCGGCTCGGCACCCTGCTCGGTCAGACCCTGGCCCGGCAGGAGGGTCGGCCGCTGCTCGACCTGGTCGAGGAGATCCGCGCCCAGGTCCGCTCCGACCCGCCAGCCGCCGCGCAGCGCCTCGGCGGGCTGGACGTGACCACCGGCACCAAGCTGGCCCGCGCCTTCTCCACCTACTTCCACCTGGCCAACATCACCGAGCAGGTGCACCGGGCCCGGGACCTGCGCCGCCGCCGGGCGATCCAGGGTGGTTGGCTGGACCAGGCCGCCAAGATGATCGCCGAGCGCGGGGTGCCGGCCGAGGAGATCGCCGCCGCCGCCCGCCGCCTCGCGGTACGCCCCGTCTTCACCGCCCACCCCACCGAGGCGGCCCGCCGGTCGATCCTGTCCAAGCTGCGCGCCATCGCCGACGAGCTGGACACCGAGACCACCAACGCCATCCTCTACGGCGCCAGCGACGAGGGCCCGGCCAACCGCCGCCTCGCCGAACTGCTCGACCTGATGTGGCAGACCGACGAGCTGCGCCTCGACCGGCCCGACCCGACCGACGAGGCCCGCAACGCCATCTACTACCTGCGCGACCTCTACGCCGAGGCCGCCCCGCAGGTGCTCGACGACCTGGCCGACACGCTGCGCACCCTCGGCGTGGAGACGTCGCCGACGTCGCGCCCGCTGACCTTCGGCACCTGGATCGGCGGCGACCGCGACGGCAACCCGTTCGTCACCCCCGTCGTCACCCGGGAGGTGCTGCGCATCCAGCACGAACACGGCATCGCGGCCACCGAGGCGGCGATGGAGCACCTGGTCAACGAGGTCTCCGTCTCCCGCCGGCTGCGCGCCGTGTCGCTGGACCTGTCGGCCAGCCTCGCCGCCGACCTCGACGCGCTGCCCGACGTGGCCCCCCGGTTCCGCCGGGTCAACGCCGAGGAGCCCTACCGGCTCAAGGCCCGCTGCGTGAAGGCGAAACTGGCCAACACCCGGGAGCGGCTGCGCGCCGGCACCCCGCACGTGCCGGGCCGCGACTACCAGGGCTCCGGCGAGCTGGTCGCCGACCTGGAGCTGCTGCGCGCCTCGCTGGCCCGCAACTCCGGGCAGCTCACCGCCGTCGGCCGGTTGGCCTCGACCATCCGTACCGTCTCCGCGTTCGGGCTGCACCTGGCCACCATGGACGTCCGGGAGCACGCCGAGAAGCACCACGAGGTGCTCACCCAGCTCTACGCGGCGGTCGGCGAGGTGTCGGACTACCCGTCGCTGACCCGGCTGGCGCGCACCAAGCTGCTCGCCGACGAGCTGACCGGTCGCCGGCCGCTGTCCGCCCTGGACACCCCGTTGACCGAGGGGGCGCGCAAGACGTTCGACGTGTTCGGGACCATCCGCGAGGCGCAGGACCGGTTCGGTGGCGAGGTCATCGAGTCGTACATCATCTCGATGACCCTCGGGGTGGACGACGTCCTCGCGGCGGTGGTGCTGGCCCGGGAGGCCGGGCTGGTCGACGTGCACACCGGGCGGGCCCGGATCGGCTTCGTGCCGCTGCTGGAGACCCCGGCCGAGCTGAACGCCGGCGGCGAGATGCTCCACGAACTGCTCTCCCTGCCGGCCTACCGGGCGCTGGTGGCGGCCCGGGGCGACGTGCAGGAGGTGATGCTGGGCTACTCCGACTCCAACAAGGAGGCCGGCATCACCACCAGCCAGTGGTCCATCCACCGGGCCCAGCGGGCGCTGCGGGACGTGGCCGCCCAGCACGGCGTGCACCTGCGGTTGTTCCACGGTCGGGGCGGCACGGTCGGGCGCGGCGGCGGCCCCACCCACGAGGCCATCCTGGCCCAGCCCTACGGCACCCTGGACGGCGCGATCAAGGTGACCGAGCAGGGTGAGGTCATCTCCGACAAGTACACCCTGCCGGCGCTGGCCCGGGAGAACCTGGAGCTGACCGTGGCCGCGGTGCTCCAGGCCACGCTGCTGCACACCGCGCCCCGGCAGCCCGCCGAGCAGTTGGAACGCTGGGACGCGGCGATGGACGTGGTCTCCGAGTCGGCCTTCCGGTCCTACCGGGGCCTGGTCGAGGACCCGGACCTGCCGGCGTACTTCTGGGCGTCCACGCCGACCGAGCTGCTGGGCGCGCTCAACATCGGCTCCCGGCCGGCGAAGCGGCCCAACACCGGGGCCGGCCTGGGCGGGCTGCGGGCCATCCCGTGGGTGTTCGGCTGGACGCAGACCCGGCAGATCGTGCCCGGCTGGTTCGGGGTCGGCTCCGGCCTCGCCGCCGCCCGCGCGGCCGGCCTGGAGGACGTGCTGGCCGAGATGAACCGCAACTGGCACTTCTTCCGCACGTTCCTGTCCAACGTGGAGATGATGCTGACCAAGACCGACCTCAGCATCGCCCGCCGGTACGTGGAGACGCTGGTCCCGGAGCCGCTGCACCCGATCTTCGACAAGATCGCGCAGGAGTACGAGCTGACCAAGCAGGAGGTGCTGGCGGTCACCTCGTCGCCGGCCCTGCTGGAGAACTCGCCGGTGCTCCAGCGCACCCTCGCGGTGCGCGACACCTACCTGGAGCCGCTGCACCACCTCCAGGTGGCGTTGCTGCAGCAGTACCGCGACTCCGGCGCCGCCGGCCGGGCGGTGGCCACCGCGCCGGGCGGCCGACGCGCCCCCAGCGACGGTACGGCCCTGGAGCGTGCCCTGCTCACCACGGTCAACGGCATCGCCGCCGGGATGCGCAACACCGGCTGACAACGCGGGAAAGGGCCCCTTCCCGCCGCGTTCGCGGATGGGAGGGGCCCTTTTCCCGCGCCTGGCGCAGGGGCGTGCGGGAAGTGGGCGGGACTTCAGAAGTCGCCACCCCCGAAGTCGCCGCCGCCGAAGTCACCACCCCCGAAGTCACCACCGCCGAAGTCACCGGCGGTGCCGAAGTCGTTGTTGCCGACGTCACCCGCGGTGCCGAAGTCACCGCCGGCGAAGTCGCCACCGTCGCCACCGAAGTCACCGCCGGCGAAGTCACCGCCGGCGGCGGCGTAGCCGGGGTCGGCGAAGGCCGGCGAGAAGAGCGCATCGGCGATCAGCATGCCGCCGACCACGCCGACGCCGGCCCCCAGCGCGGTCTTCCACCAGGGCGTCGAATACCACCCGGACGGCACCGCCCGCCCCTGGTAGCGCCCGCCGGGGTAGTAGTACGGGGTGTCCCGGCCGGGCTGCGGGCCGGCCTTGAAGGTCTGCCCCTGCACGTCCACCTGGCGTTCCCGGGTGATCTCCCCGGCGCCCTGCGCGGCGGCCAGCGGGGGCAACTCCGGGCCGGGGTCCAGCCCGAGCGCCACCCGGGCGGCCCGCGCGTAGGCGAGTCCCTCCAGGGCGGTCTCCCGGGCCAGCCGGAACTGGTGGACGGTCCGCGCCTGCTCCAGCTGGCTGCCCGCCGCGTTGTACCGCTCACCGGCGTCGACCAGGGCCTGACGCACCGCCGGCTCGTCGCCGTGCAGGTTCATCACCTGACCGCCGAGGCGTTCGTACCACCGTTGGGCGTCGGCCCGGACGTCGGCGAGGCTGCGCGCCTCCCGGGCCGCCTTCTCCCGCCGCCACCAGACGAAACCACCGGCCAGCAGGGCGATCAGGATCGCCACGAGCAGAAATTCCATCCTACGAACGTACCCGGGGGCGTCGAGTCGTACCCGTTTGGCAAGCTCTGGTGATGGACTTCTCGACGCTGGCCGTGGTGGTCGTCTGCCTCGCCGCCGGCGGGGCGGTCGGCTGGTACGCCGCCCGCTCCCGGTCGGCCACCGAGATCGCCCGGCTGGAGGCCACCCTCGCCGCCACCCGGGAGGGCGAGGGCCGGCTGGAGCAGTCGATGCGCGCGCTGAGCTACGAGGCGACCGCCCAGTCCCAGGAGGCGGTGGCCCGCGCGGTCGCCCCGCTGCACGACACCCTGCGCCGCTACGAGGTGCGGGTCGGCGAGCTGGAACGCGACCGGGTCGACGCCTACGCCGAGCTGCGCGAACAGGTCCGCTCGATGGGTGCCGTCTCCAGTGAGCTGCGGACCGAGACCAAACAGCTGGTCGCCGCGCTGCGCGCCCCGCAGGTACGCGGGCGCTGGGGCGAGCACCAGCTCCGCCGGATCGTCGAGGCGGCCGGCATGCTGGAGCACTGCGACTTCAGCGAGCAGGTCACCGCCGCCACCGACCACCAGGGGGTCCGCCCCGACCTGGTGGTCCGGCTGCACGGCGGGCGGACCGTGGTGGTGGACGCCAAGGCCCCCTTCGACGCCTACCTGACGGCGATGGAGGCGCGCGACGAACGCGGCCGGGACGCCCACCTCGACCGGCACGCCAAGCACCTGCGCGGGCACGTCGACGCGCTGGCCGCGAAGACCTACTGGGCGGCGTTCGACAGCAGCCCGGAGTTCGTGGTGCTGTTCGTGCCGGCCGACCCGTTCCTGGACGTGGCGTTGCAACGCGACCCGACGCTGCTGGAGCACGCGTTCGCCCGCGACGTGGTGCTGGCCACCCCGGCCACCCTGGTCGCGCTGCTGCGGACGGTGGCGTACTCGTGGCGGCAGGAGGCGCTGGCCCGCAACGCGGTGGCGGTGCACTCGCTGGCCCGTGAGCTGTACGGCCGACTGTCCACCCTGGGCGATCACGTGGGCAAGCTCGGCACCTCGCTCGGCGGCGCGGTGACGGCGTACAACCGGGCGGTCGGTTCGCTGGAGGCGCGGGTGCTGGTCAGCGCACGCAAGCTGGCCGAGCTGGGCGTCTCCGACCAGGAGCTGGCCGTCCCCGCCCAGGTCGAGCTGGCCCCCCGCCAACCCCAGGCCCCCGAGTTGCTCCCCACCGACGAGCGCTCCTAGCCCACCCCCACGCGCTCCACCTGCTCACCCGGCCCACCTGCTCACCCGGCCCGCCCGGTCCGCCCGGCCCGCCGGCCCCGATCGGGACCGCCGGCTCCGCGTTCGTCGACCCCGGGCCCGCTCGCCATATCGTCCCAACAGCGGTTTCGGAGCAGCCGGACACCGCCATATCGGCGACATTGCGTCGATCTCACGGGGCCGAGCACGGGCACGGGGTCGGGGTTGGGCGTCGGCGTGGGGTCCGGGCGGATCAGGAGCGGCGGGCGGACTCCACCACGAACGGGACGCCCTGTTGGCAGGTGCTCATCAGGTCGGGCTGGGCCCGGCCGGTGACGCTGACCCGGGCCCCCACGACGAGCACGTCCCTGGGGCCACCGACCAGTTGGTGACCGCCGAGCAGCAGGCACCCCGGCTCGATCCCCGACTCGACCGTGCCGGTCAACTCGGTCGCGCCCGCACCGGGCGGCACCTTCGGCCCGCCGGACGGCAGCTTGGGCCCGCCGGGCGGCACCGAAGCACCGGGCGGCACCGAAGCACCCATGGATGGCGCCGACGGGGCCACCGTGGCCGGCGGCACGGACGGCGGCACGGTGGCCGATGGGGTGGTCGTCGGGGAGCTGGTCGGCGTGGCCGGCGGGCCGGTGGTGTCGTCCCCGCTGCCACAGCCGGCGAGCGCCAGACCGGCGGCCAGCACGACGAACGCCATCCGAGGAGTTCTCATACCCATTGGGACGCACCCCGTCCGTGTTCCGTTCCGGGCGACCGGCATCGATCCGCGAGAGCGCGCCCCGATGCGCCGACCGGGGTGGCGGGTCAGCCGCGGGCGGCGGCGGGTCAGCCGCGGGCGGCGGCCTTCATGTCACGCTTGAGTTCCTGGGGCAGCGAGAAGGTCAGCCGCTCGTTGGCGGTCACCACCTCGTCGACGTCGGTGAAACCCCGCTCGGCCAGGTACGCCAGCACGTCCTGGACCAGCTCGTCCGGCACGCTCGCGCCGGAGGTCAGGCCGACGGTGGCGGCACCGGTCAGCCAGGCGTCGTCGATCTCGTGGGCGAAGTCGACCAGGTGCCCGGCGCGGGCCCCGGCGTCCAGGGCCACCTCCACCAGGCGTACCGAGTTGGACGAGTTGCGCGAGCCGACCACGATCACCACGTCACAGTCGGCGGCGATCTCCTTGACCACGTGCTGCCGGTTGGAGGTGGCGTAGCAGATGTCGTCGCTGGGCGGCGACTGGAGCAGCGGCAGCCGGGTCTTGAGCCGGGCCACCGTCTCCAGCGTCTCGTCCACCGACAGGGTGGTCTGGGAGAGCCAGACGACCTTGCTCGGGTCCCGCACGGTGATCTTGTCGGCGTCGTCCGGGCCGTCGACCAGCTGGATGTGGGCGGGGGCCTCGCCGGCGGTGCCGATGACCTCTTCGTGCCCCTCGTGGCCGATCAGCAGGATGTCGTAGTCCTCGGCGGCGAACCGCTTGGCCTCCTGGTGCACCTTGGTCACCAGCGGGCAGGTCGCGTCGATCGCCTTGAGCGACCGGGCCTTCGCCTGCTCGTAGACCTCGGGGGCGACGCCGTGCGCGGAGAAGATGACGGTGGCGCCCTCCGGCACCTCCTCGTTCTCCTCCACGAAGATCGCACCCTGGGCCTCCAGGGTCTGCACCACGTGCCTGTTGTGCACGATCTGCTTGCGGACGTAGATCGGGGCACCGTAGAGCTTCAGCGCCTCCTCGACGGTCTGCACCGCCCGGTCCACCCCCGCGCAGTAGCCGCGGGGCTTGGCCAGGAGGACACGCTTGCCGGTCTTGGGGGTCGCCTCAGCCTCGGTCACCCACCCATCGTACGTGCCGACATCCGCACCGGCAGTGGCTGCGACCCGTACCACAGCGGGGGCACGACGGCCCGGTCGGGCGGTGCCGTCGGGGCTGCCCGGGTTCGTCGGAGGTGGACCGTAGGGTGGGCGGGTGACCGACGCCCCGCGCAGCACCCCCGAGGAGCCCTGGCCGGTCCGGGTGGTCAGCCAGAAGGTCGGTGCCTGGATCGCCAAGCTCGGCTGGGTCTGGGTGGACGGGCAGGTGGCACAGATCAGCCGCCGGCCGGGGGCGGGCACCGTCTTCCTCACCCTGCGCGACCCGTCGGCCGATCTCAGCCTCACCGTCACCACCAACCGGGACGTCCTCGACTCCGGGGCTCCGGAGCTGCGCGAGGGTGCCCGGGTGGTGCTGCACGCCAAGCCGGAGTTCTATGCGGCCCGGGGCACGCTGAGCCTGCGCGCCGACGAGATCCGCCAGGTCGGGCTGGGTGAGCTGCTGGCCCGGTTGGAGAAGCTCAAGAAGCTGCTCGCCGCCGAGGGGCTGTTCGACCGGGCCCGCAAGCGCCGACCGCCGTTCCTGCCGCAGCGGATCGGCCTGATCACCGGTCGGGCGTCGGCGGCCGAGCGGGACGTGTTGACCAACACCCGGCGGCGCTGGCCGGCAGTGGAGTTCCGCACCGTCAACGTGGCGGTGCAGGGGCCGGGTGCGGTGTCGCAGATCGTCGACGCGCTGCGGGTCCTCGACGCCGACGAGACCATCGACGTGATCATCCTGGCCCGGGGTGGTGGCGGCATCGAGGATCTGCTGCCCTTTTCCGACGAGGCGCTGTGCCGGGCGGTCTTCGCCTGCCGTACCCCGGTGGTCAGCGCGATCGGCCACGAGACGGACGCCCCGCTGGTCGACTACGTCGCCGACGTCCGCGCCTCCACCCCGACGGACGCCGCCAAGCGGGTCGTCCCCGACCTGGCCGACGAGGTACGCCTGATCGGCCAGGCCCGGTCCCGGCTGGAACGGGCGGTCCGCAACCTGGTCGACCGGGAGTCGCACCGGCTGACCCTGCTGCGGTCCCGGCCGGTGCTGGCCCGCCCGCAGGTGATGGTCGAGCAGCGGGCAGCCGAGGTGACCGCGTTGCGCGACCGGGCGGGGCGCAGCCTGACCCACCGGCTCGACGCGGCCACCGCCGACCTGCGGCACACCCTGGCCCGGCTGCGGGCGCTCTCCCCCGCCGCCACCCTGGACCGGGGTTACGCCATCGTGCAGCGGGTCGACGGGCACGTGGTCCGGGCGGCCGGCGAGGTGGCCCAGGGCGATCCGCTGCGGGTACGCCTCGCCGAGGGCGAGCTGACCGCGACCGTCGAGGAGATGAGGACGAGATGAGCGACCGGAAGCCCGACGAGCAGCTCAGCTATGAGCAGGCCCGCGCCGAGCTGGCCCAGGTGGTGGAGCGGCTGGAGGCCGGCGGCACGTCGTTGGAGGAGTCGCTGGCGCTGTGGGAACGGGGCGAGCAGCTCGCCGCCGCCTGTCAACGCTCCCTCGACGGCGCGCGGGCCCGAATCGACGCCGCCCGGCAGACCGCCGAAGCCTGACCCGCCCTGCGCGCTCGGCCCGGCCGACCCGCAACGGCGGGTCGGTCCGGAGCGGCGGGTCGGTCCGGAGCGGCGGGTCGGTCCGGAGCGGCGGGTCAGCCGACGAGGCGGATGCGGACCCGACGGTTCTGCTTGCCCTTGCTCTCCACCTTGACGACCTGGAGCCGCCCGACCTGCCCGATGGACGCGACGTGGGTGCCGCCGTCGGCCTGCACGTCGAGGCCCTCGATGTCGACGATCCGGACCTCCTGCTCGTCCGGGGGGATGAGGTTGGTCTGGGTACGCACGATGTCGGGGATGGCCAGCGCCTCGTCGCGCGGCAGCACCCGTACGGAGACCCGTCGGTCGGTGGCCAACTCCTTGTTGACCGCCTCCTCCAGCAGCCCCTTGAAGCCTTCGGGGGGCTGCGGCAGGTTGAAGTCCATCCGGGCCTCGCCCGGCTCCATGTTGCCGCCGGTCACCAACGCACCGAAGTCGCGGAACACCACCCCGCAGAGCACGTGCAGCCCGGAGTGGGTGCGCATCAGCGTGAACCGGCGTTCGTCCTCGATCGCGCCCTGGATCTCGGCACCGACCGGCGGCACCGGGTCACCCTCGGCGGGGATCAGGTAGAGGTCGTCGCCCTTGTGGGTGCCGACGATCCGGGTCTGCACCCCCTGCCACAGCAGGACGCCGTGGTCCGGTGGCTGACCGCCGCCGCCGGGATAGAAGGCGGACCGGTCCAGCACGATGCCACGCTCGGGGTCGACGTGCACCACCCGGCAGGTCCACTCGCGCAGGGACGGGTCGGCGAGGTCGAGACGCTGGGTGCGTCCGTGGTGGGAGATGCCCATGGAGGCGCAGCGTACTACCTATCGTCGCGGACCGTGAGCCTAGCCACACCCGGCCTCGACCCAGTAGCCGGCCAGCCGCTTGACCACCTCGACCAGCTCACCCTCGTCGAGGGTGAAGGGGAGGCGGACATGGTCCAGGTAGGAGCGGGCCCCCACGGCGAAGTGCGCACCGAGCATCAACTGCATGCCGTGCCGCTGGGCGACGTGGTTGAGCTGTTGCAGGGGGCGGGGGGTCGCGCACCAGACGCTGAGCCCGCCGTGCGGTGACTCGTGCCGCCACTGCGGCAGGTGCTCGGCGAGCGCGGCGAGCAGGGTGTCGCGGCGGCGGAGCAGTTCCCGTTGCCGTTCGAGGCGGATCTGCGGCAGGTCGTCGAGGAGTTCGACGGCGAGCAGTTGGGTGGGCAGCGGGCAGCCCAGGTCGTACATCGCCCGCAGGTGCACGATCCGTTGCAGCTCCCGGCGGGGCCCGACCAGCCAGCCGATCCGCAGGCCCGGCCAGCAGACCTTGCTGAGGCTGCCCACCGTGTATATCTGCGCGCCGGGGGCGTACGCGGCGATCGGGGGCGGCGGTAGCGGACCGTCGATCCGGGTGTCGGCGAGGGTGAGGTCCTCCACCAGCGGGACCCCGTACCGGCGGGCGATGGCGGCGACCGCCGCGCGGCGGTGCTCGGTCATCGTCCACCCGGTCGGGTTGTGGTAGGTCGGAATGAGGTAGATGAACGAGGGTTCGTACCGTCGGACGGCCGCCTCGACCGCCTGCGGGTCGGCGCCCTCCCGCTCGATCGGCACGACGACCAGTCGCAGTCCGGCGGTACGCAGGGACGCCAGCACGGTCGGGCAGGTCAACTCCTCCACCAGCACGGTGTCGCCCCGGCGGGTCAACGCGCCGGCCAGCAGGGACAGCGCCTGGGTGGCGCCGTTGGTCACGATCACCTCCTCGGCGGCGGTGACCCGGCCGTCGGTGGTCAGCTTGCCGGCGATCCGGTCCCGCAGCGCGGGGTAGCCGGCCGGTTCGTACACCCGGCCGGGCAGCGCCGCGGCGGCCAGGGCGGGCAGCCGGGACATCGCCGTCATCAGCCACGGGCCGGGCGGTGGCGACGGGACCGTCAGGTCGACCGCCCGGACCCGGTCGCGGACCACGTCGGCGATGAAGCCGCTCGCCGCGGCGCCGTAGTCGGCAGGCGGCGCGACGGCGGGTTGGGCGTGCGCGACCCGGGTGCCGCTGCCCTGGAGGCTGACCAGCCAGCCCTCGTCCTTCAACAGGCTGTACGCCTGGGCGATGGTCGTCCGGCTGACGGCCAACTCCACGGCGAGCCGGCGTTCCGGGGGCAGCTCACTGCCCGGGGGCAGCGAACCGAGCCGGATCAGCAGCCGCAGCTGCTCGGCCAGCCCCCGGTAGAGCCGGGTCTGGTCCTGCTTCCACGCACCGAGCTGAGCGGCCAACTCTTCCGCGTTCATGCTCTCCCCCCAATGGACTGAGGATTGGCTATTTCCCTCAGCCACTGACTTGAGCAATATTCCATCGTCACGTTAGCGGGGGGCTGTGACTACCATCTGGCATCGCCTCGGCGGCCAGTGCCAGCTTCCCGATCGTGGCGCCGCAGCGAGTGTCACCTCACTCGAGCCGCCAAAGGAGACGGTTCCAAGCAGAACGGGGAGCAGGAGCCGCATGGAGTCGTCGTTGCACGAAACCGCGGGCTCGAACGGCACGGGGCAGCGCGTACCCGCCCCCCGCGCCGGCTCCACACCGAACCCTCCGCCGGGCGACAAGCCGTCGTCGCCGACCCCCGACGCATCCCCCCGTGAGGCCGACGGGGCCCCCGAGTCGACCGACGCCCTGGGGCCGCTGCTGCGTCAGGAGGTCCTGCGGATCACCGAGGCCGAGGCGTCCTCGGCGGTCACCCAGGTGCTGCTGGCACCGCAGCGACTGCGCACCATCTGCGCCCACGCCATGGAGGACCTGCTCGCGCTGGCCCGCCGGGACCCGGCCGCCGGCGGTTCGTGGCGGTACGTCTGGGACAGCTACATCGCCTACCGGGCGACCCTCGCCTACCGGGTGGCGCACGCCATCCACCGGGCCGAGGACACCCCGCTGGGCCACGACGTCCGGCTCGCCGTGGCCCGCCGGGTCTCCGAGGTCGCCAAGGTCCGCACCGGCGTGGAGATCCACCCCTGCGCCACGATCGGGAGACGGCTGATCATCGACCACGGGCTCGGCACCGTGATCGGCGAGACCACGGTGATCGGCGACGACGCGTACATCCTCCAGGGCGTCGTGCTCGGCGCCCGGGGCATCGCCGACAACCCCAGCGGCCGGCGGCACCCCCGGCTCGGCGACCGGGTCGAGGTCGGGGCGTTCGCCCGCATCCTCGGCGCGGTGACGGTCGGGGACGACGTGCTGATCGGGCCCGGGATCATCGTCACCACCGACGTGCCGAGCCACCGCCGGGTGCGGCTGCTCAACCAGTACCAGGGCACCTCCGGCGAGTGCAACGTCCGGGTCTTCGGCGTCGTCCCGGTCTGCGAGGGCGTGGTCGAGGTGCACGGCACCGGCCTGGCCGCGATCGAGGTCGACCTGGTGACCAGCACCGGCCAGCACCGCCCGGTGGTGGTCCTCGAACGAGACGACCGGCGGGTCCGGTGCGCGGTGAACCGCCCCGGCACCGACGAGCGGCTCCGGATCATCGACACCTGCGGGAACGAGACGGTCCTCTACAACCTCCAGCAACTGTGGCGGGCGCTCGA
The DNA here is from genome assembly GCF_900091525.1 of Micromonospora matsumotoense. Lineage (GTDB taxonomy): Bacteria > Actinomycetota > Actinomycetes > Mycobacteriales > Micromonosporaceae > Micromonospora > Micromonospora matsumotoensis. The sequence goes on along the minus strand of NZ_FMCU01000010.1, from coordinate 43,455 downwards.
CGAGTTCGGCTTCGCGTGACCAGGAGACATGACATGACGAACGACACCGGCCGGCGCGTCGGCCCGTGGCAGCTCGGGCTGCTCTACCTGCTCGTGTGCCTGATCTGGGGAACCACCTGGTACGGCATGAAGATGAGCGTGGAGACCCTGCCCCCGATCACCGCCGCCGGGTTGCGCTTCCTGGTGGCCTTCCCGTTCCTGCTGGCCGTCTGTCTCGCCGCACCGGGGGTGTCGTTGCTGCCGCCGCCGGGGCGACGCTGGGTGGTGCCGTTCATCGCGGTGGTCTACATCGCCGTCCCGTACGCCCTGATCAACTACGGCGAGCAGCACATCAGCTCCGGCCTGGCCGCGTTGATCTTCTCGTCGGTCGTGGTCTTCCTGTTGCTCTTCTCGGTGCTGATCTCGCGGATCTCGGTGAGCTGGATGCAGTGGGCCGGCGTGGTGATCGGCCTCGGCTGTCTGGTCGGCATCGTCCAACTGACCGCCGGGATCAGCGCCCGGGGCATCCTCGCGCCGGCCGCCGTGCTGCTCGCCGCGGTGATGCACGCCCTGACCTACGCGGTGATGGCGCGCTACGGCGGCACCGTGCACGTGCTCACCCAGGAGACCCTGCCGATCGGGCTCGGCGCGCTGGGCCTGGTCATCCTCGGTGTGACGGTCGAGCGACCCGATCTCGGCGCGATCTCCGGCCGGTCCCTCACCGGCGTGCTCTATCTCGGGCTGGTCGGCTCGGTGATCGGCTTCGCCGCCTACTTCTACCTGCTCCAGCACGTCGACGCGGTGCTGGTGTCGTACGTCTTCGTGCTCTTCCCGGTGGTGGCCCTGTTCGGGTCGGCGGTGCTGGAGAATTCGGCGCTGCCGGCCCTGGCGGTGGTCCTGGCCGTGGTCATGCTCGCCGCGTTCGGTCTGACCAAGAAGGCGAGCGGCGGCAGATCGGCACCGGCACCGGCGGTCCCGGATGCCGGCTCCCCACTCGACGGGGCGACCCTCGACGCGATCTACGAGCACGCGCGGATCGCCTACCCCGGGGAGGCGTGCGGGTTCGTGCACGCCAGCGGGCGGGTGCACGAGGCCCGCAACATGGCCGACGAGATGCACCGGCAGGACCCGGTCCGGTTCCCGCGCGACGCCGCCACCGGCTACGTGCTGCCCCCGGCCGACCTGATCTATCTGGAGGACCACCTCGACGGGGACGATCCGGTGGTGGTGCTCTACCACTCGCATCCCAACGGTCGGGCCTACTTCAGTGACGAGGACCGGCGCAACGCGCTGATCGACGGGGTACCGCTCTATCCGACGCTGGAGCAGTTGGTGGTCGGCATCGACGACACCGGCGTCCGGGAGGCGCGGTTGTTCCGCTGCGTCGATGGCGAGTACACCGAGCTGCGGTTCCTGCCCGGTCCGGACCGGCGCGCGGCGGAGGTGGGTTGAGGTGGGCATCCGTGACTCGATTCTGGACACCGTCGGCGGCACCCCGCTGGTGCGGCTCAGCCGGCTCACCGCCGACCTGCCCGGGGAGATCCTGCTCAAGCTGGAGCTGAACAACCCGGGCGGCAGCCACAAGATGCGCATCGCGTTGCACATGATCCGGGCGGCGGAGCAGGAGGGCCTGCTCAAGCCGGGCTCCGGGCAGACCATCCTGGAGCCGACCGGGGGCAACACCGGGATGGGGATCGCGATCGCCGCCGCAGTGCTCGGCTACCGGGTGGTGCTGGTCATTCCGGACAACTACAGCGAGTCGAAGCGTCGCCTGCTGGCGAGTTTCGGGGTGGATGTCCGGCTCTCCGACAGCACCCGGGGCAACAACTCGCACGGTGAGCTGGCCACCGAGATCCAGTTCGAACACCCCGAGTACGTCATGCTCAACCAGGCCGCCAACCCGGCCAACCCGGAGATCCACCGGCTGACCACCGTCCGCGAGATCATCGCCGATCTGGACGGCACCCGGGTGGACTGCTATGTCGCCGGCATCGGCACCGGCGGGCACCTCACCGGCATCGGTGAGGTGCTCCGGCAGCACCAGGGCGGGCTGCGCATCCTCGGCGTGCAGCCAGAGGGTTGCGACATGTTCGCCGACGTCTTCGTCCCGCACCGGATCCAGGGGCTGTCCATCGGCATGATCCCGCCGGTACTCAACACCGAGATCATCGACGAGATGGTCGCGGTGAGCGAGGCGGACGCGATCGATGGGATGCGCCGGCTGATGCAGTCGGAGGGCATCGGCGCGGGGCCGTCCACCGGCGCGAACATCGCCGCGTGCCGCCGGCTGCTGGCCGCCTCGGACGAGCCGCTGACCCTGCTGACGGTGGCCTACGACCGGGTCAACGACTACCTGGAACTGCTCTGACCCCGGGCTGATCCCACCACGCCGCCGGACATTTCCCGACCGGGTACCGTGCGGCCGGCGACGACGGGCTGCCCCGGTCGATGCCGTGCTGTCGACTGCCACCCGACGGATGCCGGGCCGCCGGTGACTCCGGGGCCGGCCGCCGCAGCCCGTGGCCGGGTGGAGACGAGGATGGCGGAGGGCCCACCCGGGCCACCCCGCCATCGGTCTCCGTGGCTTCAGTTGAACAGGTTGTACAGCTCCTGCGGGGCCTCGACCACCTGGTCGGCGGAGGGCTTCTGGGCGGCGGCGGCGTTCCCGTAGTCGGAGTAGGTGATCTTGATGTCCTGCGCGGCGCTCTGGCCGGCGGCCGGGATCTGGACCACCAGCTCGCTGAGCCGGCCCTGCGGGTCCAGCTTCGCGGTGAACGGCACCGACTGCGCCTGGGCACCCAGCGCGGTGATCACCGTCGGGTCGACGGAACCGGCCTCGGCGGCCTTCGACACGTCCAGGGTGCCGGCGTAGCTGCCCTCACCGGTCTGCCGGACCTCGGTGATGCCCTGGGTCAGCACGGCGCTGCCGGCCGGGTCGACCTTCTCGAAGTCGAAGCCGAGCGACTTGTTGCCCTTGATCCGGGTCTGGTCGAGGTGCTGGTACTTGCCCAGGCTGAGCTTCTGCGCACCGGGGATGCTGCTGGCGGACTTGCCGCCCAGGTCCAGCTTGACCCAGCTGTCCGGCTTGGCGTGGATCAGGTCCAGGTTCATCATCAGATCCGAGGACGCGTCACCGATGCTCACCTTCATCTGGGCGCTCTGGCTGGGCTGGTGCACCTGCCCCTCGGCGGTGGAGCCCACCCCGGTCATGGTGAACCGGAAGTTGCCGTTGCGGATCTCGTTGGTGGAGTTCAGCAGGGCCTGCTTGGCCTCGGAGGTGCCGGGCGAGGCGCTGCCCGGGGCGGCGCTGCCGGAGACCGTCGGGGATGCGGAGGCCCCCGCCTCGCCGCTCCCGGAGTTGTTGCAGGCAGCCAGGCCGGGGGTGAGCAGCGCTGCGGCGAAGACCGCCGTGCTGAAACGTCGAATGGTCACGTCAGGCTCTCCAGTCGGGTCGTCCGACCCCCGGCGGGTGCCGGAGGCGTGGCGTCGCGGGCGTGACGCTTCCCGCGTGGCGCGCGATCCCCACCCGGTCGCGCCGGACCCGGGGTCGCGTCCCTTCTGTTCCCGCGCGTCGCCTTCCGCAATCCACTCCGCTGCATACCGCCGCACACTTCCTGGCCGGCGGCGCACCGCACGCCGTGACCGACGCGCCACCGGGCGCGCTCGACGCAGGCACGCCGGCCCTGGTCAGCGCAGTGCGCCGGCCAGTTCGCGCAGCTCGTTGTCCCGGGCGTCGCCGACCACGATCACCGTACGGTTCGGTGTGAGCAACACCAGGGCCTGCTCGTTGCCCCGCCCGGTGTACCGCTGCCAGTTCGCCCCGCCCAGGTCGGCCGGTCCCTGCGGCTGCCCCTCGGCGGTCAACTCGGCGGGCAGCAGCCGCTCCGGCGGCACGTTGCTCTGCACCAGTTGGGCGCCCCGCCCTTCCGGAGTGAGATAGCCCACCCGCAGGTTCGCCCCGTCGTCCACGGTACGGAAGCTGGCGCTGACCGTACGCCAGCCGGAGCCGAGCCCGGTCGGCTCGGCGACCGGGAAGACGTTCGCGGCGCGGGCCTGCTCGTAGGCGGGGGCGGCGTCGACGGTGGTCGGCTGCTCGCCACCGAGGAAGCCCCGGTAGAAGGCGAGCAGCAGGGCGATCGGCACCAGCAGCACCAGCAGCGACAACGCCATGTCCTTCGGCGAACGCTCGGAGCGGGACTTCTCCGCCCGGCCGGCACGCACCACCGCCGCCCGCTCGCCGGCCGGCTCGTCCGCCGCCCGCTCGTCCGCCGCCGCCGCCGCGACCAACGCCGGCTCGGGATCGCCGTCGGTCACCGGGGCGGTCCCGCCGGCAGGCGCGGACGCGGCTGCCGGCCCCTCGGCGGGTGCGACGCCGGCGACCGGCTCGGCGGTCGGGGGCAGCGGCGGCCGGCCGTCCGGCGGGGTCGGATCGGCGGGTACGCGGTCGGCAGGCTGTGCGGGCTCCACCGGCCCATTCTGGCAGCCGCCCGGAGGGGCGATCCCGCCCACCATCGCCCCGCCCCGCCGCCGGACCTGGCATCGTGTGAGGATCAGCGACAAAACTGGCAGTGGCGAGCGCAGCCCCTGCCGGTCCACCCCGCACCGTCGCGAGGAGGAAGCCGCCATGACGAACACCAGGACGCGGGTCCCGCAGGATCTCGACCGCAACCTCGCTCTCGACCTGGTCCGGGTCACCGAGGCCGCGGCGATGGCCGCCGGCCGGTGGGTCGGCCGGGGCGACAAGGAGGGTGGCGACGGGGCAGCCGTCGACGCCATGCGCAAGCTGATCAACTCGATCCAGATGCGCGGCATCGTGGTGATCGGCGAGGGCGAGAAGGACAACGCGCCGATGCTGTTCAACGGTGAGGAGGTCGGCGACGGCAGCGGACCCGAGGTGGACGTGGCGGTGGACCCGGTCGACGGCACCACGCTGATGAGCAAGGGCATGCCCAACGCGCTCGCGGTGCTGGCCGTCTCCGAGCGCGGGGCGATGTTCGACCCGAGCGCCGTCTTCTACATGGAGAAGCTGGCCGTCGGCCCGGCGTACGCCGACGTGGTGGACATCGAGGCCGGGCCGACGGAGAACATCCGGCGGATCGCCAAGGTCAAGGGCACCGACGTCGCCGAGGTCACCGTCTGCGTGCTGGACCGGTCCCGGCACGAGGACCTGGTCGACGAGATCCGGCGGACCGGGGCGGGCATCCGGTTCATCTCCGACGGGGACATCGCCGGGTCGATCGCCGCCGCCCGGGGCGAGTCGGGCGTCGACGTGCTGATGGGCATCGGCGGCACCCCGGAGGGGATCATCTCCGCGTGCGCGCTCAAGTGCATGGGCGGGGCGATGCAGGCCAAGCTCTGGCCGCGCGACCCGCAGGAGCGGGAGAAGGCGCTCGCCGCCGGGCACGACCTGGACCGGGTGCTCGGCACCGACGACCTGGTCACCGGGGACAACTGCTTCTTCGTGGCGACCGGGGTCACCTCCGGCGACCTGCTGCGCGGGGTGCGTTACCAGGCCGGCGGGGCGTACACCCAGTCGATCGTGATGCGGTCCAAGAGCGGCACGATCCGGGTGATCGACTCGTACCACCGGTTGGAGAAGCTGGCCCTCTATTCGGCGGTGGACTTCGACGGCAGGCCCCTGGCAGAGCAGGAATGACCGCGACCGACACCGCGGTTCCCCCCGTCCTGCCCACCTCCCGCCGGATCGCCGGGATCGGGTTGGCGACCGTCGCCGGCGTCGGGGTGGCCGTCCAGTCCCGGATCAACGGCGAGCTGGGCGTACGCCTGGCCGACGGGATCGCGGCGGCGGTGGTCTCGTTCGGTCTCGGGCTGCTGGTGTTGTTGGTGCTGGTCCCCGCACTGCCCGGTGGGCGGCGCGGGCTGGCCGAGCTGCGCGGGTCGCTGCGCTCCGGCGCGCTGCGCCCCTGGCAGTTGTTAGGCGGGGTGTGCGGGGCGTTCCTGGTCGCCACCCAGGGGCTCACCATCGGCGTGCTCGGCGTGGCGGTCTTCACGGTGGCGGTGGTCGCCGGGCAGTCGGCCAGCAGCCTGGCCGTGGACCGGGCGGGGATCGGGCCGGGCGGGCGGCAGCCGGTGACCGTCGCCCGGCTGGCCGGCGCGGTGCTGACCGTGCTGGCCGTGTTGTTGGCCGTCGGTGACCGGCTGGGCAACCCGGGTGCCCTGGTGCTGGCCCTGCTGCCGCTGCTGGCCGGGCTGGGCCTGGCCTGGCAGCAGGCGGTCAACGGTCTGGTCCGGGCGGCCTCGGGCAGCGCGCTCACCGCCACCCTGGTCAACTTCGCGGTCGGTACGGCGGCCCTGCTTGTCGCCTTCGGCGTGGAGGTGGCGGTCCGGGGTGGCCCCGGTGGCGCGCTGCCGACCGAGCCGTGGCTCTATCTGGGTGGCCCGATCGGCATCGTCTTCATCACTGTCGCGGCGGCGCTCGTGCGGTTCACCGGGGTGCTGCTGCTGGGGCTCGCCACCATCGCCGGTCAGGTCGTCGGGGCCGTCGTGCTGGACGTGGTGCTGCCGACGGCGGCGTCGCACCCGGGCCCGGCCACCCTGGCGGGCGCGGCGCTCACCCTGATCGCGGTGCTGGTCGCGGCGCTCGGGCCGGCACCCCGCCGCTGACCCGCCCCGCGGCCGGTGCGGGCCGTCAGCGGCCCGCGCCCGTCGCCGCCGGAGTGCGGCGCGACACGGCAAGGGTGCGGACGGTCGTGGCCAGCGCCTCGTCCAGCGGGGTCGGGGTGACGCCCAGGGTCTCGGTGGCCCGGGTCGAGTCCATCACGAAGGGCCGGGCGAACTGGTGCGCGGTCTCCCGCAGCTCGCGGGCGAACGGGTCGGTCACGCCACCGAGCCAGAGCAGCGGGTAGGGCATCCGGATCAGCCTCGGCGTGGGGGCGTCGGCCAGGGCCGCCGCCCGGCCCGCCAGCTCGCGGGTGCTGACGGCCGGGTTGCTGGGCACGTGCCAGGCCCGCCCCCAGGCCCGCTCGTCGGTGGCGGCGGCGACCAGGGTGCGCACCACGTCCCCGATGTACGTCCAGGTGTGCGGAGCGTCCCAGTTCACCGGCAGGAGGACCCGTTGCCCGGCGAGCACCTTCGGCAGCATCAGCATCGGCAGGGAGGTGCCGTCGGCACCGAGGTAGTCGGAGCCGCGTACCTCGGTGATCCGGGCCCGGCCGGCGCGGTGGGCGGCGAGCGCGTCGGTCCACATCCGGTTGCGGACCCGCCCCTTGGTGCCGGTGGCGGCGAGCGGGGTGTCCTCGGTCATCGGCGCGTCGACGGGGCCGTACCCGTAGAGGCAGCCGACGGTGGCGAGCACCGCGCCGGTGCGCCCGGCGGTGGTGAGCAACGCGGCGGCCAGTGGTGGCCAGTCGGTGGCCCACCGGTGGTAGGCGGGGTTGGCGCAGTTGTAGAGGGCCACCGCGCCCTTGGTGAGGGCGGTCAGCCGGTCGGCGTCGGCGGCGGCGTCGGCGGCGACCCGCTCGATCGCCGGGTCGACGGGGCCGCTGCCCCGCCGGGTGACGAGCCGGACCTGTTCGCCCTGCTCGGCGAGGTGGCGGGCGGTGGCGGTGCCGACCGGACCGGCACCGACGATCACGTGTAGCGACATGGGAACACCCTTCAGAGCGAGAGACTAAATAGAGAGCACTGCTCTCGTTGAGCTGCCTCCAGCATGACCGACGACCGACCAGCCGTCAAGAGCAGTGCTCTCTCTTTTGATTGCCGCTCTGATCCGTGGCACAGTGGAGTCATGCCCGCTTCCTCGATCCGCGCCCGGGTCCGCGCCGAGATGATCGACGAGATCAAGGCGGTGGCCCGCCGCCACCTCGCCACCGACGGCGCCGACCTCTCGCTGCGGGCGGTCGCCCGGGACATGGGCATGGTCTCGTCCGCGATCTACCGTTACTTCCCCAGCCGCGACGACCTGCTCACCGCGCTGATCATCGAGGCGTACCACGCGCTCGGTGACGCGGTGGAGACCGCCGACGCCACCGCCGACCGGGCCGACCTGCGCGGCCGCTGGCACGCCGCATGCCGGGCCGCCCGTGCCTGGGCGCTGGCGCACCCCGCCGAGTACGCGCTGCTCTACGGCAGCCCCGTCCCCGGGTACGCCGCTCCGGTCGACACCGTGCTCCCCGCCCAGCGCCCGCCGCTGACCCTGATCGGCATCCTGCGCGACGGGGTAGCCGACGGCCGGCTCACCCCACCCGACGACGACCTGCCCGCGCCGGTCCGCGCCGACCTCGCCGAGATCGCCGCCGGCCTCTTCCCCGGCCTGCCCGCGCCCCTGCTGGCCCGGGGCATGGCCGGCTGGACCCAGCTCTTCGGGCTGATCAGCTTCGACCTCTTCGGCCGCCTCGACCCGGTCCTGCCCCACCGGGACGCCTACTTCGACCACCAGACCGCGCTGATGGCCGACCTCATCGGCCTACCCTGACCCGACCCGACCCGACCCGACCCGATTCGAGCCGGACAGCCGGGCCGGGCTGGTGCGGGGCCGGTGCCGGAACGCCGGTGCCGGAACGCCGGTGCCGGGCGGTTCGCCACGCCGGGCGCCCACTCCCGAGCCTGGTGTCATGACGGCATCCGGGGGACGCCGACCGTCCCCGGCTCGCGCAGCGGACCCGACCGTCCCCGGCTCGCGCAGCAGACCAGCCGGCACCGGGTCGCCACGGGTATGGGCGGCGGGTCAGCCGGCGTCGGAGGAGTGCCCCGGAAAGAGGTGGGCCGCCGGGTCGATGGCCACGGCGGCGTTGTTGACGGCGGTGGCGGCCTCGCCGAAGCCGGTGGCGATCAGCCGTACCTTGCCCGGGTACTCGGTGATGTCACCGGCGGCATAGACCCGGGGCAGGTTGGTCGCCATCGCGCTGTCCACCACGATGTGCCGCCGGTCCAGCCGCAGCCCCCACTCGGCCAGCGGACCCAGGTCGGCGGTGAAGCCGAGCGCCGCGACCACCGTGTCGACCGGCAGGGTCTCCGCCGCACCACCCCGTACGGTGATCTCGGCGGCGGTCACCGTGTCGTCGCCGTGCAACCGGGTCACCTCGGCGTTGACCACGACCCGCACCGGCAGGGACAGCACCCGGGCCACCGTGCCCGCGTGCGCCCGGAACCGTTCCCGGCGGTGCACCAGGGTCACCGAGCGGGCCAGCGGTTGCAGGGTCGCCGCCCAGTCGAACGCGGAGTCGCCGCCACCCACGATCAGCACGTCCCGACCGGCGAGCGCGGCCGGGTCCGGTACGAAGTAGACGATCCCGCCACCGAGGAAGCTGTCCGCGACCGGCAGCGGGCGCGGGGCGAAGCTGCCCAGCCCGCCGGTGACCACCACCGCGCCGCAGCGCAACTGCTCCCCGCCGGCCAGACCCAGCACCGGTCGGCCGTCGAGGTGGGCGAGCTTCTCGGCCCGGGTGCCGAGCAGGTATTCCGGGCGGTAGGGCGCGGCCTGGGCGACCAGGTTGGCCACCAGGTCCCGACCCTTGACGGCGGGGAAGCCGGCGACGTCGAGGATCAACTTCTCCGGATACATGGCGGTGATCTGCCCGCCCGGCTCGGGCAGCGCGTCGACCACCGCCACCGACAGGCCCCGGAAGCCCGCGTAGTACGCGGCGAACAGCCCCACCGGGCCGGCTCCGATCACGGCGACATCGACCTCGCGCATGGGCGTACCGTCGCTTTCCGCTGGCGATCAACGCGTGCTGCTGCCGACGGTAGGCCCGGCACCCCGCTCGGGCAAGCATGTCCCGGCTTCGGCCGCGTGCCGGGCGGGTCGTCCCGCTCAGGACGTCAGCGTGGACTCCACCCGGTACTCCCCGTACGGGTCGTACGGGCGACGACGCCGGAACAGGACCGCCGCGACCACCCCGCCGAGCAGCCCGAACAGGTGCCCCTGCCAGGAGATCCGCTCGTCGGTGGGCAGGATGCCGAGCAGTTGCCAGCCGTAGAGCAGGCCGACCAGCAGCACCACCGCGAAGTTCCACCAACTGCGTTCGACGATGCCCCGGGTGAGCAGCAGGCCGAGGTAGCCGAAGATCACCCCGCTCGCCCCGACGACCACCGAGTCGGGCGAACCGGTGAACCAGACGCCGAGCCCGCTGACCAGGATGATGACCAGGGTGGACCAGAGGAACCGGCGGACACCGGCGGCCAGCACGAAGGTGCCGAGCAGGATCAGCGGGATGCTGTTGCTGTAGAGGTGGTCGAAGCCGTGGTGCAGGAACGGGGAGAAGAAGACCCCGTCGAGCCCCTGGATGCGGTGCGGGATGATGCCGGCGGCCACGTCGAGCCCGAAGCCGAGCCCCTGGTCCAGGGCCTCGACGAGAAAGAGGAACGGCACCACCGCGCACATGGCGACGAAGGCCCGGCCGAGGGAGGCATAGAACGCCTCGGTGCCGAACCGGTCGGGGTCGCCGCCCGTGGGGTGCAGGGTCACCCCACCATGGCTATCAGCATTCCGCGGGAACCGCCACCCGCGTCCCGCACCGTCGGGGCGACGACGACGGCGGGGCGGGTGGTCGCCCACCCGCCCCGCCGTCCTGCTCGTCGATCAGTACCAGCCGGAACTCTGACTCTTGGCCCAGGCTCCGCACGGGTTGTCGTACCGACCCTCGATGTAACCGAGACCCCACTTGATCTGCGTGGCCGGGTTGGTCTTCCAGTCGCTGGCGACCGAGCTCATCTTGGTGCCCGGCACCGCCTGCGGGATGCCGTACGCGCCGGACGAGGAGTTGCTGGCCTTGGGGTTCCAGCCACTCTCCTTGGTCCAGAGCTTGTCCAGGCAGGGCATCTGGTCGATCTTGAAGCCCTCCCTCAGGAGCATCGCGCAGCCGGTCTTGCGGTGACCGCTGTAGGAACTGCACGAGGCGGGGATCGGGCCGGCGAACGCCTTGAGCTTGCTGTCCTCCTCCTTGGCCTTGGCCTCGGCCTCACGCTCCTTCTTGCGCGACGCCGCCGCAGCCTCGGCTGCCTTGGCCCGCTGGGCGGCCTCCTTGGCCGCCGCGGCGGCCCGCAGCCTCGCCTGGTACTCGGCGGACCGCTGCTTCGCGGAATCCCGCCGGTGGTCGGCCTGCCGATCGCGCTGGTAGTCGTACTCGGCCTGGTCGACCTGGAGGCCGACCTGCGCGGTCAGGCCCTGTTGCTGGGTTTCCCGGTCTTCGCCCAGATAGAAACCGCCGGCAACGCCCACGGAGAGCAGCGCGACAGCGGCCGTACGGGCACCGAACCGGCTCCACAGCCGACTCACGAAGTATCCCTTCGTCGGGGGCAAGGACGCGGCGCGGACCGACCCGGAACGGGCGCGGTCGTGCCACGAGCGCCCCGACCTCAGCCGGTCGCCACCGACGTTCCGGCGGGGGCGGCGGCTCGTCCGAGGATGGGACGAACGTTCACCAATGACCCCACCGGGACGTGGGCGCTCGTGGGACACCATCGCGCACAGTGAGGCTGATGGGAAACCCGGCACGCAAATTGTGACCTGCGCCACAAAGTGAATGCGGACGATGAGGGGCGGACCCCCGCCCCGGACACCTCAGCCCGGGATGTCCTCCAACAGATCCGTCACCATCGCCGCGATCGGCGACCGCTCGGACCGGTTCAGCGTGACGTGCGCGAAGAGCGGATGCCCCTTCAACGCCTCGATCACCGCGGTCACCCCGTCGTGCCGACCCACCCGCAGGTTGTCCCGCTGGGCGACGTCGTGGGTGAGCACCACCCGCGAGCCCTGCCCGATCCGGGACAGCACGGTGAGCAGCACGCCCCGCTCCAACGACTGCGCCTCGTCGACGATGACGAAGGCGTCGTGCAGGCTCCGGCCCCGGATGTGGGTCAGCGGAAGGACCTCCAGGATGCCCCGCGAGGTGACCTCCTCCAGCACGTTCTCGTGCACCACCGCGCCGAGGGTGTCGAAGACTGCCTGCGCCCAGGGCGACATCTTCTCCGACTCCGAACCGGGCAGGTAACCCAACTCCTGGCCGCCCACGGCGTAGAGCGGGCGGAAGACCACCACCTTCTTGTGCCGGCGGCGCTCCATCACCGCCTCCAGCCCGGCGCAGAGCGCCAGCGCCGACTTGCCGGTGCCGGCCCGGCCGCCCAGCGACACGATCCCGATCGACTCGTCCAGCAGCAGGTCCAGCGCGATCCGCTGCTCGGCCGACCGGCCGTGCACCCCGAACGCCTCCCGGTCGCCGCGGACCAGCCGGACCGTCTTGTCGGGCAGCACCCGGCCCAGGGCCGACCCACGGGTGGAGTGCAACACCAGGCCGGTGTGGCAGGACAGGCCGGCGGCGGCGTCCAGGTCGAGGCAGTCCCCGGCGTAGAGCCGGCCGATCTCGTCCTCCGCCAACTCCAGCTCGGCCATCCCCGTCCAGGTCGGATCGCTGGCCTGCCCGTGCCGGTACTCGTCGGCCCGCAGGCCCACCGAGGCGGCCTTGACCCGCAGCGGCATGTCCTTGCTGACCAGGGTCACCTCCCGCCCCTCGGCGGCCAGGTTCAGGGCCACCGACAGGATGCGGGCGTCGTTGGACTCGTTGCGGAAGCCCGGGGGGAGAACCCCGTCGTCCGAGTGGTTCAGCTCCACCTTGAGCGTGCCACCGGACTCGTTCGCGGGCACCGGATGGTCCAGCCGACCGTGCCGGACCCGCAGCTCGTCGAGCATCCGCAGGGACTGGCGGGCGAACCAGCCCAGCTCCGGGTGGTGCCGCTTACCTTCCAGCTCCGAGATCACCACGAGGGGCAGGACCACCTCGTGCTCGGCGAAGCGGTGGAAGGCCGCCGGGTCGGAGAGGAGCACCGACGTGTCCAGGACGAATACCTGGCCGGTTGGTCCGGGCTCCTCGGGGCCGGGCGGAGCAGCGGCCGTCGTACGGCGGCTCCGGGTGGCTCGGCGGGTCGTGGCAGTCGCGGCCGGGATCTGGTCGACACCGGCGGGCGTACGGCGAGTCGTCACAGGCCTGCTCCGACGGACGGGCATCCGCCATCCGCGTTCCGCCTCCTCCGGTGCCCGGTGACACGGGGTCGGATGCGGAACCCCGTGTGCGAGGTCGCAGATCCGGGCGGCCGGCTGACCCGGGAGAACCCCGGGTCATGCCTAGACGCTAGCGGCGCCGGGCCGCCTCGGCTAGAGGGCGGACAAGGATCTCCCCCGGCGGCGGCCCACGACGGACCGGCCGGGATGCCAGCCCCCTGCGCGCATCCCGGCCGGCGGGACCGCGTCACCGGTCCCACCGGTACGCGCCCGCCGTGGACGACGTACCGACGAAGGCGGGCTCCTGCGGTTCAGCCCGACCGGCGGACCAGCGTGCCGGTCGGGTGCCGACCGGCGACCGGGCCCGGCGGGGCGGCGAACGAGGAGCCGGCGTAGGTGGTGCCCTGGCGGACCGGCGGGGCGGGAAGTCCCGCAGCCGGAGCCGGCCCGGCCGGGGTGGCGAACGCCGAGGCGAGCACGGCCTGGGCGTCACGCCGACGGCGGTTCCAGGCACCCCGGTCCCCGTCGAAGTAGCCCTGTCGGTAACCGAAGCGGTAGCCGATCCGGTAACTGAGCTGACCGTGCAACCGCCCGGCGGCATAGCTGGTCGCGCCCAGGACGAGGACGAGGAACAACGCGAGGAGGGGGCTCATCGGGCGGCTCCGGCGGGCCGCGTCGGCCGGATCACCGGTCCTCCGGCTCGGCCGGGCTCGGATCGACGACCAGCAACCGCTCCAGGTCCTCGGTGCTGACCTCCTCGACCAGTTCCACGCTGATCCGGCAGCCGTCCAGCACCACCTCGGCCATCGAGGACCGCCTGATCTCACCGCCGGCGTCGTAGACCCGGACGCTCATCTCCGGGCAGCCGAGATGCGTCCGCCAGGAGTTCCACTCGTCCCGGTCGCCGACGCTCAATGACAGGTAACGGCAACCGCGGGCGAGGTAGAGCCGCCAGGGTGCGCTCAGCCCCGCGGCGACCCCCTCCGCGATCAGGCCGAAGGCCTGGGCACGGGTCGCGAGTTCGGTCACCGCGTCCCCCTCGCACCGGATGCGTGGCGCCGGTGAGCACTGATCGTCTCAAGCACGTGACACACCGTAGAATGTCCCATGAGCGTGACAGTATCAGCTTTTCGTCCGGTTCCCTCCGACCTCCAAAGCGGCTATTATGCCCAGGTAAACACCCTTGAGACAGCGGCCCGCCCCCCGACGGGCAGCACAGTGAGCACGTCTCATATGCGTGACAAAGATCCGCCCCGGGCAGCCTGGACGGGCGCTGCGGTCGTACCGTCACGGGGTGACCGAGACCGCCCCCGCCCGGAAGATCGCATTCGCCACCTTCGTTCGCCGGGCGCTCGACGACGCCCGGGCCATGCGGGCCTGGACCGGCACCGAGGTCTCCCGCCGCACCGGCGTCTCCCGACAGACGATCAACCGATGGGTCCGCGGCGACTGGGCCAGCGACCCGGAGGCGGAACGGGTGGTGGCGTTCTGTGAGGGACTCGGCCTCAACCCCGCCGCCGCCTTCGCCGCCCTCGGCTGGGACCGGACCGCCGCCCCCCGGGGTGCCGCGAACACGCCCCCGATGGACCCGGACGTCGAGGCACTGCTACGCCGCCTGGTCGACCCGGCCGTCTCGGATGCGGAGAAGTTCCACATCCGAGAAACCATTCGTTATCTCGCATACCGCCCTACCCTTCCGCTCGATGTCCGAAATGGAGGCGAGCAGGCCGGGTAGTTCCTCAGATGGCGAAAGAACGCCTGAGCAGACCGGATCGTTTCGCTCCGGGGCCGCAGCGGGCACGCTAGCGTCCGTATCCGTACTGCTTGGGCTCGTCGTCGGCGGGGGACGGGACAAGGCCGAACTCAGCCCTGCGGGACAGAAGGAGGGGTCTGTCCATGACCCTGAAATGGATGGCAGTCGTGGTCGCGGCAGTCTCCCTGACCGCGTGCGTGACCGCGAACCTGGTGGTCGGCGTGCGGCCGGGCGGGCAGATTCCGCTGGTCGTCAACCTCTTCGCCCTCACCGTGGCCGGCACCGCAGTCGTCCTGGCGGTGGTCGCCGAACTGCACGACCGACTCAACGACCGGGTCAGCGCACTCACCGACTTCCTGGTGGCGCGGCTCAACGAGATCGAGGCCCGCACCGGCGACCGGAACACCGGCTTCGTCGAGGGTTACCTGCTCAACCAGGGTAGGGAGGCCACAGTGGTGCCGCTGGGGCGGCGCGGTCGGGGAGCCGCCGAGCGCTGAGGACCATTCACCGACAGCACACTTCCGGCGGTGTCAAGAAGCCACTCCGAAGCCACGAATCAGCCACCGTCCCCGGGGTACGCTGTCGCGCGTGCCGCCGTTGAATCTGGGTAACCAGCAGCCACCGACCCCGCTGGATGCTGAGCACGCCTGGCGTACCACCGCCGAGCGGGCCGCCGACACCGTCCTCTTCTTCGACTTCGACGGCACCCTCGCGCCGGTCGACGACGATCCCACCGCAGTGCGACCCGCACCCAAGGTGCTCGCCGCGCTGGAGGCACTCGCCCCGGTGATGCAGCGGGTGGCGATCGTCTCCGCCCGCCCCGTCGACTTCCTCCGCGACCACCTGGGCGGCCTCACCGGGATCGACCTCTACGGCCTCTACGGCCTGGAGCACAGCCACTCCGGCGGCGCGACCGTCACCGAACCCGCCGCGCTGCCCTGGGTGCCGACCATGGCCAAGCTGGCCGACCTGGCCCGCGCCGAACTGCCCCCCGGGGCGCTGGTGGAGTTCAAACGGCTGAGCGTGGCGCTGCACTGGCGTACCGCCCAGCAACTCGGCCCGGCGGTCGAACAGTGGGGCCGGGCGCAGGCCGAGCGGCTCGGACTCAGGGTGCAGGCGGGTCGGATGGTGCTGGAACTCAAGCCGCCCGTCGACCGGGACAAGGGGCTGGTCATCGGCGAGGTGGTCCGGGACGCCGGTGGCGCCTGGTACTTCGGCGACGACGTCTCCGACATCAAGGCGTTCGCGGCGTTGCGCGCCCGGTCCGCCGCCGACCCCGGATTCCTCGGCGTCTGCGTGGCGGTGGCCAACCCGGAGACCGGTCGCGAGGTCGCCGAGGCCGCCGACCTCACCATCGACTCCCCTGCCGCCCTGGGCGACTTCCTGACCCGCGCCGTGCACCATCTCACCTGACCGGCGCACCGTCCTGATCGGCCCACCCGTCCTCACCGCCGGATGATCCCGCCGGGTGCTGTGCCGCCCGGCGGTGCCGGGTGCGAGTGGCATCACGGGCGGTGAGCGCCCGGGGTGGATGACGTCACGGCACGTCGCCGGCCGTCGTCTCGGGGCTGTGGGCTCCGGACTGCGCGGGCTTCGGGCTTCGGGCTTCGGGCGCAGGCTGTGCGGACTGCGGCTGCCGGCTGTGCGGGCTACTGCTGCGGCTTCGGGCTGTGCGGGCTGCGGGTCAGACGCCGTAGCGGCGTTGCCGGGTGCCGTAGGAGCGCAGGGCGCGCAGGAAGTCGACCCGCCGGAAGTCCGGCCAGTTGAGTTCGCAGAAATAGAACTCCGAGTGCGCCGACTGCCAGAGCATGAATCCGGACAGGCGCTGCTCGCCACTGGTCCGGATGATCAGATCCGGGTCGGGCAGGCCACGGGTGTAGAGGTGCTCGGAGATGTGGTCCACGTCCAGCGAACCGGCGAGTTCCTCAATGGTGCCGCCCTTGGCGGCGTGCTCCACCAGCAGCGAACGGACCGCGTCGGCGATCTCGCGCCGCCCGCCGTACCCGACGGCGATGTTGACCTGTGCGCCGCCGGTGCGTTCCCGGGTGCGTTCCTCGGCGGCCTTGAGCGCCTGGGCGTGCTGGTTCGGCAGCACGTCGAGCGCACCGACCATCCGCAGCCGCCAGGGGTTGCCCTCCTCGGCCAGCTCGGTGGTCAGATCCTCGATGATCTGGAGCAGCGGGTCGAGTTCCTCCGCCGGCCGGGACAGGTTGTCGGTGGAGAGCAGCCAGAGCGTGACGTGGCCGACCCCGGCCGCGTCGCACCAGCGCAGCAGTTCCTTGATCCGCTCGGCACCCATCCGGTGCCCGTCGTTCGGATCGACGAGGCCCATCTCCCGCGCCCACCGGCGATTGCCGTCGCACATCACGCCCACGTGCCGGGGCACCGGCCGACCCGCGAGCCTGGCCGTCAGCCGGCGCTCGTAGACGGAGTAGAGGAGTTTCCGCAGAGTCATCACCCTGCAGCGTAGCGACCCCCGCCTAATACCAGTGCCTCGGTGGCGCACTCCGGCCGTGATCAAGAGAAATACGTCATCCGCCGGCCTCCCCGTGACCGAAACCTCTTGATCACCGTGACCCGGCCCCGGGGGTGGGGGTGGCGCGGTGGAGGGAGTAGAGGGTGAGGGTGGCGGCTGCCAGGAGGGGGGCGCCGTCGCGGATCAGGCCGTCCAGACCGAGGAGCCACCAGCAGAGGGGGAGGTTGACCGCGAGGACGCCCAGGGTGATCGCCACCAGCAGGCGGCGGGCCCACGGTCGGCCGCGCATCAGGAACGCCGTACAGAACAGCACCAGGTAGCTGACCACGATGCCGGCGCCGAACCAGAGCAGCACCACCGGCACGGCGGCGAGTCGGCCGTCCAGCACCGCACCGCCGGCCACCAGGGCCGGCACCAGCATCAACGGGCTGTACGTGAAGGCGGCCACCCGGCCGGTCAGCAGCCAGCCGGTGACCTGGGGGCGCTTCGGGGCGACCTCCCGCCAGGTGATCGTCCCACCCTCGACCACCAGGCCCTTGCGGTGCCGCACCAGGTGCCCGGCGACCGCGTCGGAGCGGTAGAGCAGCACGACCACGGCGACGCAGAGCACGCTGAGGACGGCGAAGCCGAGCAGGCCGGGCAGCGGCGGCACACCCTGCCGGGGCACCACCAGCCGGCCGACGGCGAAGACGGTGGTCACGGCGAGGATCAGCCCGAACGGCTTCGCCCCGACCCGCCCCCGGTTCACGTGCCCGATCAGCACCAGGAAGCCCAGTGACCGCAGCATCGCCCAGCCGGTGCGTACCGCCAGGCCGAACTCCTGCTCCGGGGCGTACCACCAGTTGAGCAGCTCGACCACGATGGTGGCCGCGGCGGTCAGCGCGAGCAGGGTGGTGAGCGCCCGGACGGCGGACGGCCGCCGGACCTGCGGGGTCACGGCGGCCGTCCTCATGGCTTCCGGTGTTGCCCGGTACGGGCGACCGGCACACCTGTCCGCACCGGCTACTGCGGCTGCTTCGCGTCGAGCCGGGCGCGCAGCGCGTCCAGCTCCGACCAGAGGACGGCGGGCAGCTTGTCACCGAACTTCTCGAACCACTCGGTGATCAGCGGCAACTCGTTGCGCCACTCCTCGGGGTCGACCTTGAGGGCGATCCGGACGTCCTCCGGGGTCATGTCGAGGCCGTCGACGTCCAGCGCGTCGGCGGTCGGGACCATGCCGATCGGGGTCTCGACCGCGTCGGCGGTGCCCTCGAGCCGCTCGACGACCCACTTCAGCACCCGCGAGTTCTCGCCGAACCCGGGCCAGAGGAAGCTGCCCTCGGCGTCCTTGCGGAACCAGTTCACGTAGTAGATCCGGGGCAGCTTGGCGGCGTCCCCGTCGACGCCCTTGCCCATCTCGATCCAGTGGTTGAAGTAGTCACCGGCGTGGTAGCCGATGAACGGCAGCATGGCCATCGGGTCGCGGCGCACCACGCCGACCGCGCCGGACGCGGCGGCGGTGGTCTCCGAGGAGAGCGTCGCCCCCAGGTAGACGCCGTGCACCCAGTCCCGGGCCTCGGTGACCAGCGGGATGGTGTCCCGACGGCGACCGCCGAACAGGATCGCGTCGATCGGTACCCCGTTGGGGTCGAAGTAGTCGTCGGCCAGGATCGGGCACTGGGTGATCGGGGTGCAGAACCGGCTGTTCGCGTGGGAGGAGAGGTGCTCGCTCTCCGGCGTCCAGTCGTTGCCCTTCCAGTCGGTCAGGTGGGCCGGCGGCTCACCCATGCCCTCCCACCAGATGTCGCCGTCGTCGGTGAGGGCGACGTTGGTGAACACGGAGTTGCCCCGGTCCAGCGTGCGCATCGCGTTGGCGTTGGTCTTCCAGTCGGTGCCCGGGGCGACGCCGAAGAGGCCGTACTCCGGGTTGACCGCGTAGAGGCGTCCGTCGGAGCCGAACCGCATCCAGGCGATGTCGTCGCCGATGGTCTCGACCTTCCAGCCCGGGATGGTCGGCTCCAGCATGGCCAGGTTGGTCTTGCCACAGGCGGACGGGAACGCGCCCGCCACGTGGTAGACCTTCCCCTCCGGAGAGGTGATCTTGAGGATCAGCATGTGCTCGGCGAGCCAGCCCTCGTCCCGCCCCATCACGCTGGCGATCCGCAACGAGTAGCACTTCTTGCCCAGCAGCGAGTTGCCGCCGTAACCGGAGCCGTAGGACCAGATCTCCCGGCTCTCCGGGAAGTGCGAGATGTACTTCGTCTCGTTGCACGGCCAGGCCAGGTCGGACTGGCCGGGGGCGAGCGGGGCGCCGATCGAGTGCAGCGCGTGCACGAAGTCGGCGTCGTCGCCCATCGCCTCGAGCACTGCGGTGCCCATCCGGGTCATGATCCGCATCGAGGCGACCACGTACGGGCTGTCGGTGACCTCGACGCCGAACATCGGGCTCTCGGCCTCGACCGGACCCATGCAGAAGGGGATGACGTACATCGTCCGGCCCCGCATCGCGCCCCGGTAGAGGTCGGTCATCGTCCGCTTCATCTCGGCCGGCGCCATCCAGTTGTTGGTGGGGCCGGCGTCCGCCTCGTCCACCGAGCAGATGAAGGTGCGCTCCTCGACCCGGGCGACGTCCGTGGGGTCGGTGCGGGCGTAGAAGGAGTTCGGCTTCTTTTCCGGGTTCAGCCGGATCAGGGTCCCGCTGTCGACGAGTTCGTCGGTGAGACGCCGCCACTCCTCGTCGGTGCCGTCCACCCAGACCACCCGGTCCGGGGTCGTCAGTTCCGCGATCTCCCGGACCCAGGCGAGCAGCTTGGGGTGGGTCGTGGGGGCCTGATCGATCCCCCGCACAGTAGCCGGAGCAACCATGACTCATCTCCTTGTGGTCGACGCTGACCGATTTATGGGATGCACGAGTCCCGGCGGACGCGGGCCGCGTCGCCTTCGTGGAAACCTGGGATTGGCCTCAGCGTAAACCGGGCGGACCCGCGAGTCAGTGGGACTGGTTGTGAACAACTGCACAAGGTGCCGCCCGGCTGCGGTAACACGAGCTGATACCCGCTTTCACGCGCAGTTTCACGCAAATCCTCCGGTGAACTGTCGGTGACTGCGAGAACGGACGACGGGAACGGCGGAACCGGGCGTACGGGTGGACCGGTGCGCGGCACGGCGACAGGTCGCGGACGGTGCCCCGTCCGGACAGCCGGCAACCGGTACGCTCGCGAGGTGGCCGCGACGATGACCGGGGACCAACCGGGAACCCCGCAGACCCGTCCGGGTCTGGTCCGTTCGTTGCTGGACCGGTTCGGTCACCTCCTCCGCGAGTTGAGCAAGTTCGCCACCGTGGGCGGGGTGGCCTTCCTGGTCGACTTCGCGCTGTTCAACTTCCTGACGCTGGCCCGGGGGATGGAGCCGGTGACCGCCCGGGTCATCTCCACGGTGATCGCGGCGACGGTCGCGTTCGTCGGCAACCGGTTCTGGACCTGGCGGCACCGGGTCCGCTCCAACCCGGCCCGCGAGTACGCGCTGTTCTTCTTCTTCAACGCGGTCGGCCTGGGCATCGCGGTGGCCTGTCTGGCAGGCAGCCGCTACGGGCTGGGCAGCATCTGGCCCGACATCTTCCGCACCCCGTTGGCCGACAACATCGCCAGCTACGTGGTAGGCACCGCGCTCGGCACACTGTTCCGGTTCTGGTCGTACCGACGGTTCGTCTTCGTGGAGGCGGGAACTCCCCCGGTTCCGGAGGCGACCACCGACGACCCGTCGCCCGGGCCGTGAGCGGTCGCCCACCCCGTCCAGCCGGAGACTCCGGCATCGTCCTCTGCCCTAAGGTGTTGCGCATGCGTCTTGTCCGTCTGCTGCCCGAGCGCTGGCAGAAGTTCATCCGCGAGGCGCTCAAATTCGGCATCGTCGGCGGCGTCAACACCGTCATCAATTACGCGGTGTTCAATGCCCTGGCACTCACGGTCTTTGTCGACGGTCAACTGAAGGCGACGGTCATCGCCACCATCGTGGCAACCATCACGTCTTATCTGATGAATCGTCACTGGACGTACCGGGATCGTCCCAAATCGGCACTTAAGCGGGAATATGCCCTGTTCTTTCTGTTCAACGGCGCCGGGCTGATCATCGAACTGGGTGTCCTCGCCGCCGCCAAGTACGGCCTGGGGTTCAACAGCCTGCTCGCGCTCAACGTGGCGAAGACCGGGGGCGTGCTGCTCGCCACCCTGTTCCGGTTCTGGTCCTACCGGACGTTCGTCTTCCAGCCCATCCCCCGGCACGCCGAGGAGAGCTGGCACGCCATCAAGCGGGACGAGTGGGACACCATGGCCGAGCTGGACCCGGTGGCCGAGCTGGCCGAGTCGGTCAGCGAGTTGGAAGAGGCCCAGGCCCAGCCCGAACAACGGCCCACCCCGACCACCGCGCCGACAGCCCCGCCCGCCGAACCGGTGTTCAAGCAGGCCCAGGGGCGTGGCGCCGCCCTCGGCACCGGCCTCGGCCAGTCGGTCACCGGTGGCGATCTGGAGGCGGAACTGGCGGCCGAACTGCACGCCGGCACCCGCCGCGCACCGCGCCCCTGACCGACCCGCCGCACCACCTGACGACCACGGCCCCGGGAATCCCCGGGGCCGTCGCGCATTTCCGCAGGGTTCAGCCGGTGGTGTCGCGCAGCGGCTTGCCGTCACGCATGTCGGCCAGGATGTCGCGCATCTCGCCGTCGCCCAGCGTGTGCTTGTCGTGCTGCGCCTCCACCAACTCGTAGAGGGTGGTCTGCACCCGGTCGACCCGGGGCACGTCGGCGAGCACCGACTGGCCGCGTTCGCCCGCCGACTCGATGGTGAGGGTGCCGCAGCCGAGCAGCCGCTCGATGAAACGCTGGTTCATCGAGTGGTCGTTGATCCGGGCCAGCGGCAGGTCCCGCCGGTGCCGGGAGAAGACCCCCTCCTGGAGCAGCACCCGCTCGTTGGTGAACAGGTAGTGCGTGGTGCGCCAGACCAGGAACGGCCACAACCCCAGCCAGAGCGCCGCGATCAGGAACAGCCCGGCGACGACGTAGAGCACGATCGTGCCGCCGTCGCCGTCGGGCAGCAGGAGCCAGCCCGCCACCACCGCCGCGACGCCGAGGACCAGCACCAGGATCGGCCGCAGCAGCGCCTTCCAGTGCGGGTGCAGGTGCAGGACGACGTGCTCGTCCTCGGTGAGCACGTCTTCGGGGAACGCCACGGGAACCTCCTAGCCGACAATCGGACGCGCTGACCGTAACCGGTCGACACGACCCGCCGGATCAGCCGGGCGGCCTGCCGTGCACCCCACGCACGAACCGACCGGGGGCGGCCCGGTCAGCGCAGGTGCAGCACGTCCCCGGCGGCCAGCCGACGCTCCCCGGCGGCGGTCTCGACCAGCAGGTGACCGTCGAGATCCACGCCGGTGGCGAGCCCGGTCAGCGCGGAGCCGTCGGGCAGCAGCACCCGCACCTGCCGCCCCACCGTGGCGCAGGAGGCCAGGTACGCCTCCCGCAGACCGCACGCGTCGGCGTCACCGCCGGCCATCCGCCACCGGTCGTACCAGTCGGCGAGGGCGCGCAGCAGGGCCCGCAGCAGGGGATCACGATCGGTCGCGGTGGCCCCGGCGAGTTGCAACGAGGTGGCCGGCAGGCCGGTGGGGTTCTCCGGCAACTCCTCGGCGCGCAGCGTCACGTTCAGCCCGATGCCGAGCACGATCGCGGGTGGCTCCGCTCCCCCGGCCGCCGGCACCGCCTCGGCCAGGATGCCGGCGCACTTGGCCTCGCCGACCAGCAGGTCGTTGGGCCATTTCAAGCCGGCGTCCAGCTCGGCCAGCCGGGAGACCGCCTCCACCAACGCGACCCCCGCGAGCAGCGGCAGCCAGCCGTACCCGGTCGGGGGCGCCGGCGGCCAGTCGCGCTCGGTGACGGCCTCGCCGGGCCGGAGCAGCACGCTGGCCGCGAGGCCCGCCCGGGGCGGCGACTGCCAGACCCGGCCCCGTCGACCCCGGCCGGCGGTCTGCCGCTCGGCGACCACGACCAGGCCCTCCGGCTCACCGGCCCGCGCGGCGTCGGCCGCGTCGGCGTTGGTCGAGCCGGTCTCCGACCGCAGGTCCAGCCGACGCCAGGGGCCCAGCGGCGCGGTCAACGCCCGGGACAGCCGCGCCGCCGACAGCGGCGGTCGGTCCAGATCGGTGTACGGCGAGCCCGGCATCCCGCCAGCCTACGGGCCGTGCCGACGCCGACGCCCCGCCAGCCTCCGGCGAGGCTACTGAGGCGTACTGCACAGCGGCGCGGGCCTGAACCATCGTTATATTCCCAGGGTGACTACCGAGACCGGGACCAACACCCACAGCACCGCGGGCAAGCTGGCGGACCTGGAGCGACGGGTCGACGAGGCGGTGCACGCGGGCGCGCGCGGGGTGGAGAAGCAGCACGCGCGGGGCAAGAAGACCGCCCGGGAGCGGATCGAGCTGCTGCTCGACGAGGGCTCCTTCGTCGAGCTGGACGAATTCGCCCGGCACCGGTCCACCAACTTCGGGTTGGATCGCACCCGCCCGTACGGCGACGGGGTGATCACCGGTTACGGCACCGTCGACGGGCGGCAGATCTGCGTCTTCGCGCAGGACTTCACGGTCTTCGGTGGCTCCCTCGGCGAGGTCTTCGGCTCCAAGATCGTCAAGGTGATGGACCTGGCCATGAAGATCGGCTGCCCGGTGGTCGGGATCAACGACTCCGGTGGCGCGCGCATCCAGGAGGGCGTCGCCTCGCTCGGCCTCTACGGCGAGATCTTCTTCCGCAACGTGCGGGCCAGCGGGGTCATCCCGCAGATCTCCCTGATCATGGGCCCGTGCGCGGGTGGCGCGGTCTACTCCCCGGCGGTCACCGACTTCACCGTGATGGTCGACCGGACCTCGCACATGTTCATCACCGGTCCGGACGTCATCAAGACGGTCACCGGCGAGGACGTGGCGATGGAGGAGCTGGGCGGCGCCCGCACCCACAACGCGCGCAGCGGCAACGCGCACTACCTGGCCGCCGACGAGGACGACGCGGTCGACTACGTCAAGGCGCTGCTGTCCTACCTGCCGTCCAACAACCTGGACGAGCCGGTGGTGTTCGACGCCGCGGCGGACCTCGACGTCACCGACGCCGACCGGGAGCTGGACACCCTGATCCCCGACTCGGCCAACCAGCCGTATGACATCCACCGGGTCATCGCGCACGTCCTCGACGAGGGTGAGTTCCTGGAGGTCCAGCCGCTCTACGCGCAGAACCTGGTGATCGGCTACGGCCGGGTGGAGGGCCGCCCGGTGGGGGTGGTCGCCAACCAGCCGATGCACTTCGCCGGCACCCTGGACATCGCCGCCTCGGAGAAGGCGGCCCGCTTCGTGCGCACCTGCGACGCGTTCAACATCCCGGTGCTGACCTTCGTGGACGTTCCCGGTTTCCTGCCCGGCACCGGCCAGGAGTGGGACGGCATCATCCGCCGGGGGGCGAAGCTCATCTACGCGTACGCCGAGGCCACCGTGCCCAAGGTCACCGTGATCACCCGCAAGGCGTACGGCGGGGCGTACGACGTGATGGGCTCCAAGCATCTCGGGGCGGACCTGAACTTCGCCTGGCCGACGGCGCAGATCGCGGTGATGGGCGCGCAGGGCGCGGTGAACATCCTCTACCGGCAGGAGTTGGCCGCCGCCGAGGACCCGGCCGCCGTCCGGGCCGAGAAGATCGCCGAGTACGAGGACACCCTGGCAAACCCGTACATCGCCGCCGAGCGCGGGTACGTCGACGCGGTGATCCCGCCGCACGAGACCCGTACCCAGATCGTCCGGGCGCTGCGGGTGCTGCGGACCAAGCGGGAGACCCTGCCGCCGAAGAAGCACGGCAACATCCCGCTGTGACCGGCGGGCGGGCCGTCAGCAGGGCCCCTCGGTGGCCGGGCAGAGCCGTTTCGCGGCGGTCCCGCCCAGCGTGATGAGGTCGGCCTGGCTCAGCCCCGGGCCGGTGCCGTCGACCCGGTCGGCGACCGTGTCCGGGGCGGGTGCGACCACCGTGACCAGGTCACCGACCCGGACCACCAGGGTGGTCTCGACGACTGGCAGCCGGCCGACCGCTTCCCCGCCGACCTGCTCACGGGGTTGCCGCGCCACGTGCCGCAGCAGCACCGACTGGTCACCGGCGAAGTCGCGCGCCGCCGGCTCCCAGCTGTGCTCCTGCTCCGTGCGCGCCGGCTGCTGATCGGCGGTCAGCATGGACGCGCTGAGGGTCCAGTCCGCGCAGGCGTTGAGCAGCCGGTCGATCTCGCCGAACAGCCACCGGCCCCGGGGCAGCTCGATCCGGTAGACGTCCTGGCTGAGCACCTTGGCGATCGGGACGTCGACGCGGGCCCCCGGGCGGAGCAGGGTCTGCGAGCGGGAGGCGCGGGACACCGGCAGTTGGGCGGCGACCTCGCGTTCCCGCCCACACGACTCGAGCAGCGGGTCGACCTGGACGGTCTCGGCCAGCCCCGTCGTGCCGAGCCTTGGCCCGGTCTTGACGGGCAGGTCGGCGGGGGTCAGTAGCGCGGCGAGGGGGATCTCCACCCGGGCCGGGACCACGACCGGAACCGAGGACCGGCTCGCGAACGGTGCCGGGGCGCCGACCGGCGCGGTGGGGGTCGGTGACCCGGTGGGCCCCCGGCTCACCGCCGTGGCGGAGCCGGCCAGCACCACGAGCACCGTCACCGCCGACAGCACCGCCGTCCGGCGGCTGCGGCGGCGGGCGCGGGCCCGGATCTCGGCCGGCTCGGGCCAGTGGACCTCACGCAGGTCCCGGTGCAGCCGGTCGACGAAGGTCAGATCCTCATCCATCAGACCTCCTCCAGGTCAGAAACGGCGAGCAGGCCGGCGAGCGCGGCGCGCCCCCGGGAGAGCCGGGCCTTGACCGTGCCCACCGGGGCTTCGGTCTCCCGGGCCACCTCGGCGACGGGCATGCCGAGCAGGTAGTACAGGGCGAGCGCGATGCGCTGTTCCTCGGGCAGTTGCCGCAGGGCGGCAACCACGTCGAGCGTGTCGGTGCCGGGGCCGGGCACGCTCTCGGTCGCCCCGTGCCGCAGGTAGGCGCGGGCCCGGCTGCGCAGGCTGCGCCAGCGGCTCACCGCGATCCGGGAGGCCACCACGCGTACCCAGGCCTCCGGGTCGTCGTACCCGCTCACCGTCGACCAGCGTTGCCAGGCCCGGACGTACGCCTCCTGCACGGCGTCCTGCGCCTCGGCCAGGTTGCCGGTGAGCGCGCAGACGAAGCCGAGCAGCCGTTGTCGGCTGCCCCGGTAGAACTCGTCGAACCCGTCGACGTCCGGCACGCTGATACCTCCCCCGTGGCGGTCGCAGGTGACACGCGCGCCGCGCCCCGGTGGGTTGCGTGCTCAGCCGATCATTCTGCGCGCTCGACGAGGTCGATCAGCTCGGCCAGCGGGAAGGTGCCGGCGGGGAGGCGTTCCTGCGCCAACCGGCGGACCGCGACCTGCACGGCGGTGTTGGCCGGTGTGGGCACCCCGTGTCGTCGGCCGAGCAGCACGATCTCACCGTTGAGGTGGTCGGCCTCGGTGGAGCCCGCCGCCCGGGTCAGGCTCTGCCAGGTCGAGCTGCCGCTGCGCGGTTGCCCGTCGACGGGCCGGGTGCCGACCCGGTCACCCCGCTCGGCCCGCTCCTCGTCCTCGGCGGGGTGCGCGATGCCGGCCGCCGCGAGCACGGCGACGCCCTCGGCCCGGACCCGGTCGAGCAGCCAGCCGGGAAGGTCGCCACCGAGCAGGGCCTGCACCCCGTTGCCGAGGTTGTTCAGCAGCTTGCCGTACTTCCACCGCATCACGTCGTCGCGGACCGGGGCGAGGAAGCCGGCAGCGGTCAGGTCCGCCGCCACCGCCGTGTCGATCTCGTCGGCACCGGCCGGATAACGGCCCACGTGCAACATCCCCGGGTACGGGTGACCGCTGGCGATCACCACACCCGGGTCGAGATGGGTGGCCGGCAGCCACACGCAGACCGGGTGGACGTGGGCGAACAGGCGCAGCGCGGTCGGCTCGTTCGCCACCCCGTTCTGCGCGGTGAACAGGGGCAGCCGCTGCCCGGCCGTGCCGCCGCCGACGACCGGGGCGTCCGCCCAGGCGTCCAGGGCGGCCCAGGTGTGCTGCGACTTGACGGTCAGCACCAGGACGGTGTCGGCCGGCAGCGGCTCCGGGCCCGGCCCGCCGGTGGCCGGCCCCCGCCAGGTCACCGACCGGTCGGGGGTACGCAGGGTGAGCCCGCGGCGGCGGATCGCGTCCAGGTGCGCACCCCGCGCCACCAACGTGACGTCGCGACCGGCCTCCCCCAGCAGTACGCCGATGGTGCCACCGACCGCGCCCGCTCCGATGATCACGTATCGCATCAGACCGATTCTGCCCCGCACCCGGCCGGCTCGACGACCCGGCACCGGTCCGGGCACCGTCCCCCGGTGCCGGTGGCCCGGCGCGGGATGCGGTCGGTGGTGCGGTCGTCGTGGGTGCGGTGGCCCGGGCGGGCGGCCTCAGAGCGGGATGCCGGCCTCGGCGAGCAGCGGACCGGCGAGCAGGACCGCGCCGACGGCGAGGGCGAACAGGTTGACCAGCCCGAAGACGACCACCCAGAGCAGCGCCGGGAAGGGCGTCAGGTGTGCCAACTGGTCGGCGTCGGATTCGGGCATCCGGCCCCGGCTGCGCAGCCGTTGCAACTCGAAGACCGGCCGGACGCCGCCGAGCAGCAGGAACCAGACCGAGGTCCAGGCGAACGCGGCCTGCACCTGCGGGGTGGCGTACCAGGAGACGATGAGCACCACACCGCCGGTGATCAGCAGGGAGAGTGCCCCGAAGACGTTGCGGACCAGCAGCAGCAGGGCGAGCAGCAGGGCCACCGCGGCCCAGAGCAGCAGGGTGATCCGGTTGCCGCCGAGCAGCAAGGCACCACCCAGGCCGACCAGCGACGGCGCGACGTACCCGGCGAGCAGGGTGAGGATCATGCCGGGGCCGGTGGGACGGCCGGCGCTGAGGGTGAGCCCGGAGGTGTCCGAGTGCAGCCGGATGCCGTGCAGTCGCCGCCCGGTCAGCAGCGCCGCCAGGGCGTGGCCGCCCTCGTGCGCGATGGTCACCGCGTTGCGGGCGACCCGCCAGGTCGTCCGGACGGCGACGACCACCAGCGCGGCCAGGGCGGTGAGCAGCACCAGCAGGGGCGGCGGGTCGGGTTGGGCGCTGAACAGCCGGTCCCAGAGGTCGCCCAGCCCGTCGATCGACACCATGGCCGGGGAGCCTACCCGGCCGGACCGCGTCGCTCGACGGTCGTCGCCTCGTACCGGGTGAGCCTGACCGGGCGGCGAGCTCGACGGGAGCCTGATCGTGAGCCCCTGCTCCGAGCAACCGGTCGCGTTGGTCTGCGAGATCGTCTCGCCGGGCAACGCCGACCGCCTGGTCAAGATGCAGCTCTACGCGATCGCCCGCATCCCGTGGTACCTGTTGGTCGAGCAGGATGGCGACGCCCACTCGCTGCGGCTGCACCGGCTCGACGGCGCGCACTACGTGGAGGACCAGGTGGCGAAGGCGGGCGAGACGTTGACCCTGGCCGAGCCGTTCCGCTGGCAGCTCGACCCGGCCGCGCTGCGCTGAACCGACCCCGTCGACCGGCGGACACCGCCGCCTACCTGGCCTGACCGATTCAGATCAGTGCCTGCAAAGTTCGGCAATCGTCGATGAAACTTTCCTTGAGCCCTCTTGCGATCAAGGATAGGAATCTCCAAAGATTGGCGTCAATCGATTGGCGTCCCTGGAGGAATCCATGACCCGTACCAGATTGTCGTTGCGCCGGCTGTTCGCCGCCGGTCTCACCGTGGCCGCCACCGCGGCCGCGGCCCTCGTCGTCACGGCCGCACCCGCGGCCGCCGCCACCACCGCCGGCGTCGACGTCTCCCGCTACCAGGGCTCCATCAACTGGACCAGCGTCCGCAACGCCGGCATCGAGTTCGCCTTCATCAAGGCCACCGAGGGTACGACCTACAAGGACCCGAACTTCAACGCCAACTACGTCAACGCCTACAACGCCGGGGTGATTCGCGGGGCCTACCACTTCGCCCTGCCGAACGCCTCATCCGGCGCCGCCCAGGCCGGCTACCTGGCCAGCAACGGTGGGGGTTGGTCGGCGGACAGCCGTACCCTGCCGGCCGCGCTCGACGTCGAGGCCAACCCGTACAGCGGCGGCACCTGCTACGGGCTGTCCACCACCGGAATGCGCAACTGGATCCAGGACTTCCTCAACACCTACCGCTCCCGCACCGGCCGGTACGCGGTCATCTACACCACCACCAGCTGGTGGAACCAGTGCACCGGCAGCTGGACCGGCCCGTGGGCCAACCACCCGCTCTGGCTGGCCCGCTGGGCCAGCACGCCGGGCACTCTGCCCGCCGGCGCCCCGGTCTGGAGCTTCTGGCAGTACACCAGCTCCGGCAGCGTCTCCGGGATCCCTGGCAACGTCGACCGCAACTACTGGAACGGCGACCGCTCCCGGCTGATCGCGCTGGCGAACAACACCTGACCACTGCCGGACACGGCTCGGCGGCAGCGGGACCGGTCATCACCGAAGGGTCGATGACCGGTCCGACTGCCGCCGTCGTGGTGGGTGACCGGTGTGCCTGCCGACCGGTCAGTCGGCTGTCGGGTCAGGCGCTCTTGCGGCTGGTCAACGGCACGGTCACGGCGTCGGTGCCGGTGGTCATCGCGGTCCGCCGGCTCAGCCGCCAGGCGGCGACCCCGGCGGCGGCGACCGTCACGACGGCGACCAGGGTGACCAGCGCGGCCACCCCCGCGCTCAACAGCAGCAGGACGACATCGCCGAGGGCGACGAGCATCCACAGTGCCAGCCTGGGTCGGGCGTCCCTGCGTCGGTAACTCATCTCGCTACCTCCTTCCGTCGTCCCAGGACAGATACCCCGTACGACCGGAAGTCATGCGAAACGATTTCACCCCCGGCGGGAATCCTCCGGGATCAGTTCTTCCGGTCCGGGACGAACCGGCTGGTGATCAGGGCGAAGTTGTCGAGGTTGGCGTTCCAGTCCTTCGCCGCCACCTCCCAGCGCAGCCCGTATCCCCGGTTGGTGGCGGTGACGAAACCCCGGTTACGGACGTGGATGCGGGTGTTGTCCCGGCTCTCCAACCAGTCCCAGTCGGCGCAGGTGCGGTAGCCGCCACACGCCTTGATGTCGAGGTACTGGTAGGCGTTGACGTAGTTCTTCCGGGCCGGTTCCTTGTCCTTCCAGTCGGCGACCGCGTCCTTGAGTGGGCTGGACGTCCACTGGATGAGCAGTTCCCGCACCCCGCCCGGCTCGGTGATGACCACCGAGTCGGAACGGACGCTGCGTCGCCAGCCCTTCGGGACCGGCACGCTGAACGTCGGCCCCTTGTACATCTCCCAACCCACCGGCAGCGCGTTCGGGTCGGCGGAGGGGGTGGCCGACGGCGTCGGGCTGGGCGGGGCGCTCGTCGGTGGCGGGGCCGCCGGAGCCGACGTCGGGGCGGCGGAGGACGCGGCGGCGCTCGTCGGGTCGGCCTGCGGGGTCCCGTTCCCCGGGTCGTCGGAGCTGGTCAGCAACGGGACCGCCAGCGCCAACCCCACCAGCAGCACCGCGACCAGCGCGCCGATCAGCAGGTTACGTCGCTTGTGGTCCGACGGCGTCCCGTCGTACACCGGGACGGACGCGACCCCGGCGGACCGGGCGGGCGGGCTGACCGGCGCGTCCAGCACGGCGGTCGGGTTGCCCGGTGGGGGCGGGTCGACCCGGCCGGCGCCGGCCGACGGGGAGATCTTGCTGGTCGACGCGGCGTCGGCACCGGCCGGCGCGGCAGCCTTGCTGGCCGGCGCGGTGGCCGCGGCGGCCTCGCCAGGCGGAGGACTGTCGGCCGGAACCCCCGGGCCGGTCGACACGGCGTCGGCCTCGATCGGCGGGGTGACCTTCGTGGTCGGGTCGGCATCCACCCCGGCCGGCACCGTCGCGGTGGCGTCCGCACCTGCGGCCGACGCCCCGGTGACGACGGTCGCCTCCGCTGCGCCACCCGTCGAGGCGGCACCGCCCGCCATGGCCCGCGTGGCGGCGCTGTCGTTCGCGGCGGCACTGTCCGACGCCGCCTTCGCGGCCGCTGCCTTCGCGGCTGCGGTGCCGGTGGCGGCCCCCGCTGCGGAGGCCACCGACGGCGAGGTCCTCGCGCCGGTCCCGCCCTCCGCCGGGCGGGGCGCCGGCACCACCGGTACACGCGGCTCGCGCGGACCGTTCGGCCCCGGCCGGCGTACCCCGTCGAGCAGTGAGATGCCCCTGGCGCGCTTGCCGGCGGCCCGCCGCAGCATGCGCTCCGCCACCTCGGCGGTGATCCGTTCGGTCGGGTCCTTGCGGAGCAGGCCGATCAGGACCGGCTTCAACGGGCCGGCGTTCTTGGCCGGCGGCAACGGCTCGGTCGCCAGCGCAGCCAGGGTGCCGATCGCCGACGGCCGGGCGTACGGCGACTTGCCCTCCACCGCGGCGTAGAGCGTCGCCCCCAACGACCAGAGATCCGCCTCCGGGCCGGCGGTGCCGTCCCGGGCCCGCTCCGGCGCGATGTACGCGGGCGAACCGAGCACCATGCCCGTGCGGGTGACGTTCGGGTCGCCGGGAATGGTGGCCAGTCCGAAATCGGTCAGCACCACCCGGCCGTCGGTGCCCAGCAACACGTTGCCCGGCTTGACGTCCCGGTGCATCACACCGGCCTTGTGGGCGGACTTCAGCGCGCCCAGCACGCCCAGGCCGATCTCCACCGCGCGGGCCGGGGTCACCGGCCCGTCCTCGGCGAGGGTGTCCTGCAACGACTTCGACGCCACGTACTCCATGACGATCCACGGGTCGCCGTCGGTGCGCAGCACGTCGAAGATGCGGACCACGTTGACGTGGTTGAGCCGGGCGATCGCCCGCGCCTCGCGCAGCGACCGCTCCCGCATCTCGCGGCGCTCGTCGTCGGTCAGACTGGGCGGTGGGACGAGCTCCTTGATGGCGACGTCCCGGTGCAGGACCTCGTCGCGCGCCTTCCAGACCCGGCCCATGCCACCTTGACCGAGCGGCGAGAGCAGCCGGTACCGGTCAGCGACGAGTGAGGAAGGTACGTCAGACATCGGTGAGACCGTACCCGGCCGCGCCAATGCGCACACCGCCGGCACGCCACTGTGCGACGTGGGTCAACTTGTCGACGCGTACCCTGGCGTCATGTCTGCCGAAGAGCCGCTGTTCCGGGTCGTCCGGGGGGTGCCGACCGCCGAGGAGTTGGCCGCGCTGGTCGGCGCACTCACCCTCCGTTCCCGGTCGGCCGGCACACCCGCGCCGGCGGCGAGGTCTTCGTGGGCCCACAGCGCCCGTCCGGTCGGCGCGGC
This sequence comes from Micromonospora matsumotoense, assembly GCF_900091525.1. Taxonomy (GTDB): domain Bacteria; phylum Actinomycetota; class Actinomycetes; order Mycobacteriales; family Micromonosporaceae; genus Micromonospora; species Micromonospora matsumotoensis. The sequence goes on along the minus strand of NZ_FMCU01000010.1, from coordinate 10,887 downwards.
TCCCGCGCCCGGTCGTGGCGCCTGGCGTACCTCCGGCCTGCCCCGCTGACGGTCGGGACCGCCCGCCGGGGGCTGCCGGGATCGCCACCCAGCCACTAGCCTCACTCTGGGAAACGGTGTCGTGACAGTCGGGAGGACCAGTGATCCCTGAGGAGGGCCGCCCAGCTTCCTGGCTGGGCAACTACGGCGGCATCGAGGCCGACATCCGCCAGATGCGGGAGTTCGCCGACCACCTCCAGGCCGAGGTCGAGCGGAACTACACGCCGCACCTGCGCTACATCGCCGACGACATGACCACCGCCGTGCCCAACCCGTGCGATGCGTTCATCGAGCTGGTCCACTTCCTCCAGGCGCACTGGGAGACCCAGCAGGCCACCTCCGACCTGGTGCACGGCCTGGCCGGCGCCACCGGTCGGCTGGCGACCGCCGCCAACCGGATCGCCACCGACTACCAGGGTGCCGACGCCTTCGCCAACGCCCGGGTGACCGACGTCGAACGCGCCCTGCACGGCGCGCAGGCCACCGCGGCCACCCTCGCCGGCCGCTCCTCGTGGACGGCACCCGAGCCCAACAGCCCCGAGAACCCGGGTCCGGTGGTGCTGCCGTGATCGAACGGGGCAGCGGCCGTACGTCCGGCCTCACCGACTGGCAACTGATGGACGTGCTCAGCATGTGGGCCTGCCTCCAGGACCAGGAGACCCCGGGGCACTGGAAGCACGTCGCCGGGTGGCGCAAGGTCTGCGACCTGGCCCAGACCCACCTGCGGCGACTCCAGCAGTACCGCAGTGGGCTCGCCGAGGCGTGGCCGCCCGCCACGAACGCCGCCGCCAGGACGTACCTCGGTGAGCTGGACGAGCTGATCAGCAAGGTGCAGCACACCCACGACACGGCCGCCGCCAACCACGACGCCCTCGCCGCCGCCGCCCGCGCCATCGACAGCACCAGACCAGAGCTGAAGCGGCTGTACGACGACTACGCCGGAAAGCTCACCCGGAAGCGGGGGTACGAAGCGACTCTTGCTGATCCCAAGGCAGCTGCGGGCAGCCGGGTGGTGGACCCGCCGGTGACCGACGCCGACCTGGAGAAGCTGAACGTGCAGGCGCGCGGGATCATGTTCGGGCTCAGCGGCGAACTCCAACAAGCACAAGCAATGCTCCAAAAACCCTCCGCTTCACCCCCCAGGCTCCCATCGAAGGACCCGTCCAATTCGGACATCTATGGCAGCACCGGGCCTGCCATCGCAATTCCACCCATAGTTCCTGTACCGACTTCGGGAAGCAGCGGCGCGAACAGCAGTCGGTCACCAGCCATAAGGCAAAATGCTCCGACTCCGCCTACCCCTCGAAGCGGTCCAGTACTGGGCAGCACAGGCGTTGCATCTCGTCAGCCCGTTACTCCAGGAACAAGCTCACCGCCTTCAGTGGGACCACCCCCTAACGGCAGGCCACCATCATCTCTGCCGCCCATAACACCCTTACCGGGTCGCCCAAATCATACCCAGACCCAGAAGTGGCTGAACGCAAACCCAATTCAGCCATTCACAGAAGGGCACCAAGGAGTTCCCCAAAGGACGCCACCGCCCCAAATGCCTTCGAATGGAGTAATCGGTGGCACTCCCGGTATGGGCTTCACCCAACAACCAGGGAATCCTCCACCACGAAGGATCAATCCAATTGGTGGTGTAATCGGTGGCGGGGCAGCCGGAACTACACCAACCGGAGGAGCTGGCTCGCGACCCGGCGGAGGGCGGCAACCAGGCGGAACTCATATTCCCCCCCTCGGGGGTGGCCCTACCGGCACTACCGGATCGATGCCGGGCGGGAGTGGCCGAAGTGGCAGATTTGACGAGACGAATCGGCGCTGGAACCCCGACCAGCCATGGGAAGTGGAAGAGGGCGTAACGCCGATCGTTCGGCCACCAGACGACGGCGGCCCGATAGATCCTGGCCCGGCAATTGGCTTCAATCGGTGAAGCGCTTTCTTATTATCACGACAACCGCAGCCATAACGCTCACCAATTTATTTCCTTACAGCAAGGTTCAAGCAGATGATTTAAGTCAAATTCGGAAAGACCAATGGCATCTCAATTATCTCAAGGCAGCAGAAGCGCAGTCCATCAGCCAGGGGGAAGGCGTCATAGTCGCGGTTCCAGACACTGGCGTATCACCACATCCAGACCTATCCAGCAATCTTCTCCGAGGAGTGGACCTGGCAGGAGGTGGCATTGACGGAAAGCGAGACCGCGACGGTCATGGAACTGGCATGGCTGGTCTAATTGCAGCCCACGGAAAGGGGCACCAAGGGGCGCTAGGCATCGCGCCCAAGGCCAAGATCTTGCCCATACATGTATCATCGAAAGGAGGTTCAACCGCGGATGCAATGGCTGCAGGCATCGAGTACGCAACCCGGCAGGGCGCGCAAGTGGTTTGCATCTCCAGTGGAGGGGCCTCAAATGTTCGCCTACGTCAGGCAGTCAAAGCCGCACTTCAGGCCAACGTAATTATTGTTGCAGCTGCCGGCAATACGCCCGACGACAGTGCTGTAATATACCCCGCAGCAGAGAATGGCGTACTGGCAGTGGCTGGCGTTGGCCGAAACGGTGCGCATGCCCCAGTTTCTGTGAGTGGTCCCGAAATTGACGTTGTGGCACCGGCGGTGGACATCTACAGCACCAGCATCAACGGTAAGTACCGCAAGGGAACCGGCACGTCCGATGCCACTGCCATTGTCGCCGGGGCGGCGGCGCTGGTCCGCTCGAAATACCCCTACCTCCCCGCCGCCGAGGTCGTACACCGGCTCACGGCGACCGCTGTCGACAAGGGCCCTCCCGGCCGCGACGACGAGTACGGCTACGGCGTCATCGACCTGGTGGCCGCGCTCACTGCCGACGTCCCACCCCTGGGCTTCGAGAGCACGACGGCCACCCCGCCGAAGACCGGGGCGACGAGCGCAGCAGCACAGCCGGCCGGCGGCGACGACGTTGGTGCTGCCGTGCGGGGGTGGGCGACGTTGGGGGTGATCGTGGCGGCCGGGTGCGGATTCCTGGTGTGGCGTCGACGTCGACGTGCCGACGACCCGCCACCACGGATCAGCCGGTAGCGTCGGCCCGTGTCCAACTCCTTGCCGCTCCGCCTCGTGCTCGCCTCGCAGAGTCCCGCCCGCCGCAAGTTGCTCCAGGCGGCCGGGATCGAACCCGATGTGCTGGTGAGTGGGGTCGACGAGTCCCAGGTGATCGCGGAACGGGCCGAGGATCTCTGCCTGGAGTTGGCTCGGTTGAAGGCGCAGGCCGTGTCCGACCGGCTGCGCTCCACTGCGGACGAGCGGACGCTGGTGCTGGGGTGCGACTCGGTGCTCGCGTTCGACGGTGAGATCCTGGGCAAGCCGGACGACGCAGCCGACGCGACCCGACGATGGCAGCGGATGCGCGGGCGCAGCGGGGTGCTGCACACCGGGCACTGCCTGATCGACATGGTGCACGAGTCCCGTGCGGAGGCGGTGGCCTCGACGGTCGTGCACTTCGCCGACGTGACCGACGCGGAGATCGCCGCGTACGTGGCCACGGGTGAGCCGTTGGCGGTGGCCGGGGCGTTCACCATCGACGGGTTGGGTGGGGCGTTCCTGAACGGGATCGAGGGTGATCCGGGAACGGTGGTCGGATTGTCGTTGCCGCTGCTCCGTGGCCTGCTGCGCGATCTGGAGCTGAGCATCACCGACCTGTGGACGAAGGTCGCGCCGGGCGCCCAGGAGATCGAGCCGCTGGGCTAACGTCCGGTCATGACCTCGAAGTCGTTGCCGCTGACGCCGGAACTGCACGCCTACCTCGTCGCTCACGGTTCTCCGCCGGACGAGATCATCCGCGACCTGGCGGAGGAGACCCGCGCGGTACTGCCGGCACACGCCGAAATGCAGGTGGCGCCGGAGCAGGCGGCGTTCCTTACCTTCCTGACCCGGCTGCTGGGTGCCCGGCAGGCCGTCGAGGTGGGTACGTTCACCGGGCTCTCGTCGCTGGCGATCGCCCGTGGATTGCCCGAGGACGGTCGGCTGACCTGCTTCGACATCTCGGAGGAGTTCACCGGCATCGCCCGGTCGTACTGGCAGCGCGCGGGGGTGGCCGACCGGATCGAGTTGCGCATCGGCCCGGCTGCCGAGACGCTGCGGGAGCTGCCGCACGAGCGTTACCTGGACTTCGCCTTCATCGACGCCGACAAGACCGGCTACCCGGTCTACTGGGCCGAGTTGGTGCCCCGGATGCGCCCCGGCGCGGTCATCGCGGTCGACAACACCCTGCGCGGCGGCCGGGTGCTCGCCCCACGTGACGCCGCCGACCGGGCGATCGCCGCCTTCAACGACGAGGTGCTCGCCGACGTCCGCGTCGACGCGGTGCTGCTCCCCCTCGCCGACGGCGTCACCCTCGCCCGGGTGCACTGACCGCTCCACCCGGGTCGCCTGCCTAGATCAACTCCCCTGGGCCGATATAGCGGTGTCCAGTACACGTCGACACCGCTATATCGGCGACATTGAGTCGATCAAGGGCGCACGAGCCACGTCGAGGTCGGGTGCGGCGGCGTCTCGTCAGCGGACGCTGCGGGCGAACTGCCGGGCCGCCCAGAAGACCCCGGCGGCGGCGAGCACCGCGATGATGGCCAGCCCCTGCCACACCTTGTCGTTGGCGAGGTCACCGGCGAACAGCGCCCGGGTGCCGTCGACGGCCCAGGAGAACGGGTTCCACTCGGCCACCCCCTGGAGCCAGCCCGGGGCGAAGGTCAGCGGCAGCAGGATGCCGGAGAGCAGCAGCACCGGCTGGGCCACGGTGTTCATCAGCGGGGCGAGGGCGTCCTCGCTCTTGACCTTGAGCGCGACGCCGTACGAGACGGCCGAGGTCATCAGCGCGATCAGGGCCAGCATCAGGTACGCCAGCAGCAGGTCGCCGATGAAGACACGCAGGTCGAACAGGAGCGCCAGCAGCGTGATGATCACCGCCTGCACGAGCAGCGAGACGACGTCGCGCAGGGAGCGGCCGAGCAGCAGGGCGAGCCGGCTGATCGGGGTGACCCGGGACCGCTCGATGACCCCGGCACGCAGCTCGGCGATCAGGCCGAAGCCCTGGAACAGCCCGCCGAAGATGGCGAGCAGCACCAGCAGGCCGGGTACGAAGATCTTGTAGGCGGCGGCCTGGGTGGGCGCGTTCAGCGCCGGCTTGAGCAGCGGGGCGAAGAGCAGCAGGTACATCACCGGCTGGAAGACGCCGACGAAGACCCACACCGGGTTGCGCAGCAGCAGTTGGAGTTGACGTTGGAAGATCAGCCAGGTGTCGCGGGCGAGTTTCATGCGTGGTCTCCGGGGTCTCAGGACTCGCGCAGCGAGCGGCCGGTCTTGGTGAGAAAGACGTCGTCGAGGCTGGGTCGGTGCAGCTCGATCGAGGTCATGGACAGCCCGGCGTGGTCGAGCCGGCGCAGGATCTGCGGGATGGCGGTGGCTCCCTCGTCGACATAGAGGCGCAGCCCACCCTCGTCGGCGGTCTCCAGCTTGTTGAGGTACTCCTCGCCGTCGAGGAGCTGGGCGGCCTGCGGGGTGCTCGCGAGGTCGAGGCCGACGAGCACCACGTCGCCGGAGATCTCCCGCTTCAGCTCGGCCGGGGTGCCCTCGGCGACCACCTCACCGTGATCCATGATCGCGATCCGGTCGCAGAGCGCGTCGGCCTCGTCGAGGTAGTGGGTGGTGATGAAGACGGTCATCCCCTCGGTGCGCAACCGGCGGATCTCGTCCCACATGTGCGCGCGGCTCTGCGGGTCGAGGCCGGTGGTCGGCTCGTCCAGAAAGACGATCTTCGGCTCGTGGATGATGCCGAGCGCGATCTCCACCCGCCGCCGCTGGCCGCCCGAGTAGGTCTTGCACTTACGGTCGGCGTACTCGGTGAGCTGGAAGGCATCCAGGGCGCGGACGGCGCGTCGGTGCGCGTCGGCCTTGCCGATGCCGTACATCCGGGCGTGCAGGACCAACTCCTCGCGGGCGGTGCACTCGTCCCAGGTGCTGCCGCCCTGGGCGACGTAACCGATCCGGCGGCGCACCTCGGCCGGCTCCTTGCGCAGGTCCGCGCCGGCGATGGTGGCATCGCCGCCGTCCGGTGCGATCAGCGTGGCGAGCATCCGCAGGGTGGTGGTCTTGCCGGCACCGTTGGGGCCGAGGAAGCCGAAGATCTCCCCTGCGGGGACCTGAAGGTTCACCCCCCGTACGGCGTCGACCGTTTTCGTCTCCCGACCCTGCCGGGAGCGGAACGACTTCCGCAGCCCCCTGGTCTCGATCATTTCTACTCCTGGTCGTCCGGGCCGGGTCGTGCCGGCCACCGTCTGCCCCCGGGACGCCATGCGGCGCGCTCCCCACCATCGGGCAAGGAGCAGGCTAACGCGATATAGCTTCTATAGTCAACGTTGGCTATTACTTCTTGGTGCCGCTCGATGGACCACCGTCGGTCCAGCCCGGCCAGCCCTCCGTCCCGGCCACCCCAGCAGGCAGGTACGACACTCCCGACTCGATCCGCTCGGCGATCCGCCCGCACCACGCCACCTCCGCCTCGGCCCGGGCCAGCCACAGCTCGAACATCCAGCTCACGTGCACCGGCTTGCTGTTGCGCACCCAGTCCGAGTCCAACGAGGCACGCATCGATTCGACACCGGCCCGCAGCAGGTTCGCCCGGTTACGCAGCGCCGCCGCCGCCTCCTCCCGGGGCATCGCCGGCAGGAACGAGAAGGCCACCGTGAACGGGTCGACCACCTCGTGCAACTGCCACCACTGCGCCCGCAGCAGGGTCTCGAACTCCTCGTCCCCCTTCTGCGTCACCTCGTACGTGGTGCGCGCCGGGCGGGCGCCGACCTGCTCGGTGGCGACCGCACGCAACAGCCCCTCCTCGGTCAGCTTGCGTAGCGCGTGATAGATCGAGCCGGGCTGCACGTTCGCCCACTTGTCGGCGCTCCAGCTCAGCAGCTCGCGGCGAACGTCGTAACCGTGCACGGGCTGCATCCACCGGACCAGCCCCAGGATCATCAACCGAGTCGCAGACACCGCACAAGCGTAATAACCAAGTTTGACTAGCTCACCGCGCCCATAGTGCGGCATCCCACACTGAGTGATCGTTCGGGGCGCTCCCGGCCTGCCGATACACTCCCCAGGCAACGACCCCGGGAGGAGCACCAAGGTGCGCAAGGTTCTCATCGCCAACCGTGGAGAGATCGCCGTCCGCGTCATCCGGGCCTGCCGCGACGCCGGTCTGGACAGCGTCGCCGTCTACGCGGACTCCGACCGGGACGCCCTGCACACCACCCTCGCCGATGAGGCGTACGCCCTGGGGGGCGACACCGCCGCCGACAGTTACCTGCGCATCGACAAGCTGATCGAGGTGGCCCGGCAGGCCGACGCGGACGCCGTGCACCCCGGTTACGGCTTCCTCTCCGAGAACGCCGACTTCGCCCAGGCGGTCATCGACGCACGCCTGACCTGGATCGGCCCCACCCCGCAGGCGATCCGCGACCTCGGCGACAAGGTGACCGCCCGGCACCTCGCCCAACGGGCCGGCGCCCCCCTGGTCCCCGGCACCCCCGACCCGGTCGCCGACGCCGACGAGGTGACCGCCTTCGCCGTCGCACACGGCCTGCCGGTCGCCATCAAGGCCGCCTTCGGCGGCGGCGGGCGCGGCCTCAAGGTGGCCCGCACCCTGGAGGAGATCCCGCACCTGTTCGAGTCGGCCACCCGGGAGGCCGTCGCCGCGTTCGGCCGGGGCGAGTGCTTCGTCGAGCGCTACCTGGACCAGCCCCGGCACGTCGAGGCGCAGGTCCTGGCCGACCAGCACGGCAACGTGATCGTGGTCGGCACCCGGGACTGCTCCCTGCAACGCCGGCACCAGAAGCTGGTCGAGGAGGCCCCCGCACCATTCCTCACCGCCGCGCAGCGCGCCCAGATCCACGACAGCGCCAAGGCGATCTGCCGGGAGGCCGGCTACCACGGCGCCGGCACGGTCGAATACCTGGTGGGCGTGGACGGCACCATCTCCTTCCTGGAGGTCAACACCCGGCTCCAGGTGGAGCACCCGGTCACCGAGGAGACCGCCGGCGTCGACCTGGTCCGCGAGCAGTTCCGGATCGCCGACGGCGAGAAGCTGCGGTTCACCGGGGACCCGACCCCGCGCGGGCACGCCATCGAGTTCCGGATCAACGGCGAGGACCCGGGCCGCAACTTCCTCCCCGCCCCCGGCACCATCACCGCGCTGCGCCTACCCACCGGTCCCGGCGTACGGGTCGACACCGGTGTCCGCGCCGGTGACGTCATCGGCGGCAACTTCGACTCGCTGCTGGCCAAGGTGATCGTCACCGGCGAGACCCGCGCCGAAGCGATCGAGCGGGCCCGCCGGGTGCTCGACGAGATGGTCGTCGAGGGGATGGCCACGGCGCTGCCGTTCCACCGTCTCGTCGTACGCGACCCGGCGTTCACCGCCGAGCCGTTCACCGTGCACACCCGGTGGATCGAGACCGAGTTCGACAACACCGTCCCGGCGTTCACCGCCACCGCCGACGCCGCCGACCCGGTGGCCCCCCGCGAGACCGTCGTGGTCGAGGTGGGTGGCAAGCGGCTGGAGGTCACCCTCCCCGCCGGCCTCGCCGGGGGTACGACCACCGCCGCCCCCGCCACCCGCCGGCCGGCCCGCCGCGGCGGTGGGACCAACACGGGCGCGGCGGTCAGCGGCGACGCGCTCACCTCGCCCATGCAGGGCACCATCGTCAAGATCGCCGTCGCGGACGGGGACACCGTCGCCGAGGGTGACCTGGTCGTCGTCCTGGAGGCGATGAAGATGGAGCAGCCACTGCACGCCCACCGGGCCGGTACGGTCGCCGGGCTGGCCGCCGAGGTCGGCGCGGTACTCACCGCCGGTGCGGCGATCTGCACCATCTCCTGAACCGGGCCCCTCGCGCCCCATCGGCCAGCGGCAGGTTCGGGGCAACCCGGTCCCGGTGACCGTGGTGCCCCTGCGCGGCCCGGTGCGGTGCGTCGTCGACCGACCGACGGGCCGGACGCCTCCAGCGGAGGCAGGGTGGTGTGGGCCACCGACGGCGGCGGGACGGGCCGGGAGCGGGAATGATGGCGGGGTGAGGTTCCTTCATGGCGCGGTCCCCGCACACGACCTGACCTACAACGACGTCTTCATGGCGCCGGCCCGTTCCGAGGTGGGTTCGCGGCTCGACGTCGACCTGTCCACCGCCGACGGCACCGGCACCACCATTCCGCTGGTGGTGGCCAACATGACCGCGGTGGCCGGCCGGCGGATGGCCGAGACGGTGGCCCGGCGCGGTGCGATCGCGGTGATCCCGCAGGACATCCCGATCGAGGTGGTCGCCACCGTGGTCGACTGGGTCAAGCAGCGGCACCTGGTGCACGACACCCCGATCACGCTCGGCCCGACCGACACCGTCGGCGACGCCATCCACCTGCTGCCCAAGAAGTCGCACGGCGCGGTGGTGGTGATCGACGAGGCCGGCCGGCCGGTGGGCGTGGTCACCGAGGCGGACACCCACGAGGTGGACCGGTTCGCCCAGCTCCAGCATGTGATGTCCACCGAGCTGCACACCGTGCCGGCCGACGCCGACCCGCGTACCGGATTCGAGCGGCTCCACGCGGGGCGGCGTCGGCTGGCCCCCGTGGTGGACGCCGACGGCCGCCTGGTCGGGGTGCTCACCCGGCAGGGCGCGCTGCGGGCCACCCTCTACCGCCCGGCCGTCGACGACCGGGGCCGGCTGCGGATCGCGGCGGCGGTCGGCATCAACGGCGACGTCACCGGCAAGGCCGAGGCGCTGCTCGCGGCGGGGGTCGACACCCTGGTGGTGGACACCGCGCACGGGCACCAACGGCGGATGATCTCCGCACTGCGGGCGGTCCGTAAGCTCGACCCGCCGGTGCCGGTGGCGGCCGGCAACGTGGTCACCGCCGACGGGGTACGCGACCTGATCGAGGCGGGTGCGGACATCGTCAAGGTCGGGGTCGGGCCGGGTGCGATGTGCACCACCCGGATGATGACCGGGGTCGGCCGGCCACAGTTCTCGGCGGTGCTGGACTGCGCGGCGGCGGCCCGCGCACTGGGCCGGCACGTCTGGGCCGACGGCGGGGTCCGGCACCCCCGGGACGTGGCGTTGGCGCTGGCCGCCGGGGCATCCAACGTGATGGTCGGTTCCTGGTTCGCCGGCACCTACGAGTCGCCGGGTGACCTCTACACCGAGCCGGACGGCCGACGCTACAAGGAGAGTTTCGGGATGGCCTCGTCGCGTGCGGTCAGCGCCCGGACCGCCGAGGACAGCGCCTTCGACCGGGCCCGCAAGGCGATCTTCGAGGAGGGCATCTCCACCGCCCGGATGTACCTGGACCCGGCCCGCCCCGGCGTCGAGGACCTGATCGACGAGATCATCTCCGGGGTACGCAGCGCCTGCACCTACGCGGGCGCCCGCTCCCTGGACGAGTTCCACGAGCGCGCCCTGGTCGGCGTCCAGAGCACCGCCGGCTACACCGAAGGCATGCCCCTCCCCACCAGCTGGTAACCCCCCTCCCCCCCTCCCCCCTCCCCCCTCCCCGCCCTCCCCCTCTCTGCCCTGCCCCGCCCCGCCCCGCACGAGTTGATCAAGAGGTTTACGTCACCCACCACGAATCTCCTGACGCAAACCTCTTGATCAACGCCCCGACCCTTCACCCGCTCGGGTGATCAAGAGGTTTGCGTCAGCTGAGGCGGGTGGGGTGACGTAAACCTCTTGATCAACGGGGCTGGGAGAGAGGCGGGGCGGGGCAGCCAGGCGGGAGGGCGGCGGGGCGGGGCAGGGCGGCGGGGCGGCGGGGCGGGGCGGGGCGGCGGGGGAC